>CAWGMT010000014.1:0-358027 GCA_963823675.1 uncultured Isosphaeraceae bacterium
CCAATCAAATTGTCGTTGCCGCCGCCGCCCGACGATCGTGACATTGCCCCCCGCCGAGATCGTGCTGTCGCGCGCACGGCGTGATGGATCGTCGCCCGTGCCGCGACGATCGAGTCGTTGCCGTGCGGCGTAGATCGTGGAGTTGCCGTCGCCGTGAAGACGTCGTTGCCGTAGCCGTCCAGGATCAGATCGTTGCCGCTGCCGCGGTGATCGCTCGACAGGCTGCGGAGATCAAAGTGTCGTTACCGTGGCGCCCGATGATCGACGCCGTAGCCGCCGACGATCGAATCGTCGCCGGCGCCGCCGTCGATGATGTCGTTGCGTAGCCGCCGACGATTGTATCGTTGCCGACCGCGGTATCGTGTTGATAGAAGTGCCGCCAAAAATGATGTCGTTGCCGACCCGCCCACGATCCAGTCGCTGCCGCTGCCGCCGACGATCAGTCGTTGCCGATCCCGCTGAAGATGATGTCGTTGCCTGCGCCGCCGGTGATCGTGTCGTCGCCGTGCCGCCGTGATCGCGTCGTCGCCGTGCCGCCGACGATCCAGTTATTGCCCGGCCCGGCCGACGATCCAGTCATCGCCCTCGCCGCCGGTGATCGTGTCGTCGCCGAACTCGTCGATGATCGAGTCGTCGGCCGTGCCGCCGGTGATCGAGATGCTGCCCGTCCGCCGATGATGAGTCCGGAGGCGGCGTCGCGTAGATGATGTCATTGCCGAGCCGCCGACATCGCTCGCCGCCCGATCACCCGTGATGGTCGTGTTGCCGTCGTGGTGTAGATGACGTCGTTGCCCGGCACCCGCCGGTGATCGACCGTCGCCGAGCCGCCGGTGATCGTCGTGTTGCCGTGGTCGCGTAGATGATGTCGTTGCCGACCCGCCCGCGATCCACGTGGCCGACCCGCCCGTGACGGTCGTGTCGCCCGTCGCGGCGTAGATAGTATCATTGCCGAACCGCCGGTGATCGTTCGCTGCCGCGACTCCGCCCGTGATGGTCGTGTCGCCCGTGGTCGCGGTAGCTGATGTCGTTGCCGGACCCGCCGGTGATTGTCTGCTGCCCGTATCCGCTCGTAATGGTCGTGTCGCCGGTCGTGCGTGATGATGTGTTGCTAGAGCTGCCGTACGATGTCTTGCTGCCTGTGCGCGGTGATGGTCGTGTTGCTCGTCGTCGCGTAGATGATGTCATTCGCCGAGCCGCCGGTGATCATCGCTGCCCGAGCCTCCGGTGATGGTCGTGTTGCCCGTGGTCGCGTAGATGATGTCGTTGCCGTCGCCACGGTTCGGTTTCGAGGCCGCCGACCTGCTCGTGATCGTCGTGTTGCCGTCGTGGGCATAGATGATGTCGTTGCCTGAGCCTGATCGATCGATTGTTGCCGGCGTTGCCCTGGTGCTGCCGCGTCGCCCGTGGTCGTGACGATGTCGTTGCCGAGCCGCCGACGATCGATTCGTTGCCGCGCCGCCGGTGATGGTCGTGTTGCCCGTGGTGGTGTAGATGATGTCGTTGCCGATCCGCCGACGATCGAATCGTTGCCCGCGCCGCCGTGATGGTCGTGTTGCGGCGATGGTGTAGACGAGGTCGCTTGTCGTCGTTGAGCCGGGTTTGCCGCCTTGGCGAGCCGATATACGCGGTAAACTTGCCCTCGAGGCTGACCTGATCGTTGTTGGGTTCGACGACCTGCATGTGGCCTGACGCCATGCCGAGGTCGAGGGTGATCGGCTGCCGGCCATCGAGAAGTCGAGCGCGTCGTCCCGCTGCGCGATCACGAGTGGTCGTGGCCGGGCGTTGATCTGGAACGAGGCGTTCCTGGTGCCGCTGACGAGCGTGTCGTCGCCGCCGTTGGAGACGAGCGTGTCGTCGCCGGTGCGCGAACGCAGACTGTCGGCCCCTGCGCCGCCGACAAGCAGGTCCTACCCGCGCCTTGATCAGGGCACCGCTCGACCCCGAGCCGACGATCTGGACGGGCTGGTCGCGGCGCTGGCATTGATCAGGTCGTCGAGCCGGTCACGAGCGCGACCACCTGGCCGCCCTGCTGAAGCCATGGACGCGACCTGAACGCCGCCGATCGACACGGTGATCCTGCTGCGTCGATCATCAACTGACGCACCCGTCTGGCCGATGGGCACGAGTTGGCCGCTGTCGAGCTGATCCCGCCGTCGCTGTCGGCGGTTCGCCGTCGCGACCAGCATGCCGAGCGGATCGGGATCGGGAACGTAAAAGCTTCGCGCCCGTCGCCATCCCGATGACGATCGTACTCGGGTAAGCTGTTCAGCGACCGAGTACGCGGCGAGCGGGTCTAGCTCGTCACGCCGGCCGTCACGGTGATCGTCCCCGCGGCCAGTCCACGGTGCGTGTACTGGCACGATGGGGGCGACGGGATTCGACGACGATCGATGTGTCGGCGAGGCGATGTTCACGCCATCTGTAGATCGGAACGTGGAATATCGTGCGCTGCCGGTGGCTCGCCGGGCGGGAGGCATCTACATACTGGTGGGTGGTCGAATAGGCGCAGAAGCCCCGGCGCGGCCGATGGACGCACCTGGCCGAGCAGTGGCAGGACCGTCGGGGTCGAGCCGTCGCCCCAGTCGATCGTCACGGTATACGAGCTCTCCGCGTCCGGTCGGCGAACTGGCCGCGGAGCGTGATCGTGTCTCCTTCGTTGGCGACTTTCTTCGACAAGCACAGGTCGGCCGCGGTGAACTGCGGGCCGACTTTGTTGACGGTGACGCTCGCCGATGCATAGCTAACCTGGCCATTCTGGTTGGCTACCGAGCGGCCGATCGTATCATTCTCGACGGACCCTCGGCGGGCTCCGCAAGTAGGTATGGGTTGTCGAGAAGGCGTCGTCGCCGGGAGGACGATCGTGGTCGGCACGGAGCCGTCGCCCCAGTTGAGCGAGACCGTGTCGGTGTCGAACCCGTCGAGGCTTTCGATCGTTCCGCTGACGGTCTCCGTGCCCCCCTCGACGATGCTCGACGACGACAACACCACCGGGCGGCGCGAGACCCGGCGCAGAGTCGCTGATGGCGAGTGTCGTCTGAGCGAAGGTCGTCTTGCCGAGGGGGTCGCCCAGGGTCACGCCGATCGTGTAAGTCCCGGATGCCGGGTCGGTCGTGTAGTCGTGCGGGACGGAGAAGGCGTAGGACCCCACCGGGAGGTTGATGACGGTGGCCGGTGTCCGTCACCCCAGTTGATCGAGGCCGTGACGGATACCGACGAGTTGGCGTCCGTGAACGTGCCGCTCAGGATCACCGAGTCGTTGGGAGCGGGCGTGGCGTAGGTTGTCACGGAGGAGAGCATGATCGTGGCATCTTGCTGATAGAGATCGACGGCAAGGGCCCCCGTGACTCCCGAGCCAATGGCCCGGCCGCGCCGACGATCAAGGCCCCGTCGTCGAACCCGAGCGCGGTGCCGAAGGCGTCGCCCGTAGTGGGCGTCGGCTCTTGCACGGCGGCGATTCCCAGGCCGAAGGTCGGGCTCGCCGGATCGGCGTCGAAGAGGTACGCGGCCCCGGCGTCGGTCGTTCCCAGGTTGGCCCCTGGGGCGCCGATCAGTGCCGAGTTCTGCGTGCCGGCGACGGCGGCGCCAA
Source organism: uncultured Isosphaeraceae bacterium (assembly GCA_963823675.1). Lineage (GTDB taxonomy): Bacteria > Planctomycetota > Planctomycetia > Isosphaerales > Isosphaeraceae > CAWGMT01. The sequence goes on from CAWGMT010000014.1 coordinate 3,587, forward strand.
AGTGGCCGCCGCCGCCGTCGGGCTGAACGAACGTCGTGAGCAATACGCCCGACGGATCGAACAGGAACGCCGCTCCCGCGCTAGGGCCGGCGGTGTTGTCGTCGGGCGACCCGACCAGGACGTTCAGTCCGACGGACGCAACCGCCGTACCAAACCCGGTCGAGACCGCCGGCCGCGGATTGACGATCGCCGCCGTCATGGCCCCGGTCGTGCCGTCGAAGAGGTAGACGGTCCCGGCGCCGGGGCCCGCGGTGCTGTCGGACGGCGCACCGACGATCACGTTGTCGCCGATACCCGCGACGGCCGCGCCGACCGGGAGCCGGCCTGTGCGTCGGGGTTGGTGATCTCCAGGAGCAGGTCGCCGAAATTCGACTGGGTCGTGTCGCCCTCGAACTCATAGGCCGCGCCCGTGCCGCCATCCTTGCCGGCGCGCCGATCAGGATATTCGTGTCGGTCGCGCCGACCGCGGCGCCGAACTGGGCATCATTCAAGGCGCCGGGATCGGGGATCGTCAAGGTCGCCAGCAGGTCGCCAAAGGTCGTGCTCTCGTCATTGACGTCGAACACGTAGGCCACGCCGTCGCCTGGCCCGGAAAGCGAGCTGCCGGGCGCCCGACCACCAGCTCGTTGCCGACCACCGCCAGCGATGCTCCGAACTCATCGCCGGGATGGGGATTCGGGTCGGCGAAGACGTGGATCAGCGCGCCGTATGCGTAGGTTGCGATTGACTCGTTGGCGGTCGTGACACCGTCGTAGAGATACACCGCGCCCGTGCCGTTGGCCAGCGGGGCGCCGATCGCGACGTTGCCGTAGTTCGAGGCAACGGACTCGCCGAACCCGTCGCCCGGGGAGGGCGTCGTGTATGTCAATGGCGGCGAGTACGAGTTGGGAGTGAAGACCGGCGGCACGTCGTTGACAATGACCATGGCGGTCGCCGTGCTGATTCCGCCGAAGCCGTCGTTGACGGTCAACGTCAAGGTATCGGACCCCGCGACCCTGTAGGTGTGGGTGGGCTCGGGCCCCGTCGCCGTCCCGCCGTCGCCGAACGACCAGGTGTAGGTCAGCGGATGGCCGCTGGGGTCGGCCGAACCCAGGCCGTCGAATTTGATCGCGACCCCGGCGTCGACGGCGATGCTCGAGAAGCCGATGACGGCCGTCGGCGGGAGGTCGAAACCGAACGCCCGGGAGAATTCCGAGGTGTTGCCGCCCGGGTCGGTGGCCGTGGCCGTCACGAAGCCGCCCTCGCCGGCCGGGTTCGGGAACTGGAAGACGAAGTTGACGTTGCCCGTCGCGTCGGTCGTGACCGGCGCCGAGCCAAGGATGTCCCGGCCCTCGCCGTAGCCGGAAGCGTTCAGCGACGACGGCGTGTAGAAATCGATCGCGAAGGTTGTGTCGGGCGTGCTGTTCAAGCTGCCCGTCACGGTCGTCACGCCACCCGCGCTCGTGACCGCGGTGATCACCGGGAAGTTCTGGTAGTCGTTGGGGCCGGTGTGCCCCACCGAGTTGTTCAGGGTCACGCCGTCGCCGCCCAGGTCGATCCCCAACCCTGTGTTGGAGAAGATCGAGTTGCGCCGGATCTCGTTGCCGGTCCCGGCCGTCGCGTTGACGTTCGACGCCGATGCCAGTCGAGAACGCGATGGTGTTGCCCGCGCCGGCGGCCGTGCCGCCGATGGTGTTATCGGAGGAGCCGCCGTCGATCTGGATGCCGTTGCCGTCGCCGAGCGGCAGCGAGCCGGTGATGTCGGTGCCGATCAGGTTGTTCTGGACGAGTGCGCCGGTCGTGCCCGCGTAGAGCCCGATGCCCGCGGTGGGATTGGCCGAGATGATGTTCCCGTCGCCTGCCGCCGTGCCGCCGATCGTGACCCCGGAGGCGCCATTCACGAGCACGCCGAACGACCCGTTTCCCAGGGCCTTGGTGCCGGTATAGTCGGTGCCGATGCGGTTGCCCAGGATCACGACGCCCGTGGCGGCGGCCCCGGCGATCGACACTCCCGCCCCGGCGTTGGCCGAGATCACGTTGCCCGCGCCCTGCGCCGAGCCGCCGATGGTGACGCCCGAGGGGTCGAGCGACACGCCCGAGCCGGAATTGGCCAGCGGCTTGGTTCCGGTCTGATCCGTGCCGATGTAGTTGCCCTGGACCACGGTGTTCGCGGCGCCGGCGTCGATGTCGATGCCGTCGCCGGTGTTTCCCGAAATGACGTTCCTGGCCAAACTGGCCGCGCCGCCGATCGCGGCGCCGGTCCCGCCCGCGATGACGATTCCGCCGGCCCGGTTGGCCACGGCGGCCGTGCCCTCCATATTGGTGCCGATCAGGTTGCCCGCCACGACCGTTCCCATCGTGGATGAGCCGGTGATCATCACGCCTTCCGCGTTTCCCGAAATGAAGTTGCGGCCTCCAGCGACCGGTGCGCCGATCGAGTTGGATGCGGAACCGTTGTCGATCAGCACGCCGGCCCCGCGATTGCCGATGGCGAGTGTTCCGGTCTGGTCGAGGCCGATCAGGTTGCCCTCAACGAGGGTGCTCTCGGAGTCGTTGATTTCCACGCCGTTGGCGTTGTTGCCCGAGATCGATGTTGCCCGCGCCGACCGATGTTCCGCCGATCGTGACGGACGAGCTCAATTCGACATAGATACCGTCGCCGGTGTTGGCCAGAGCGGCGGTGCCGCGAGCGTTGGTGCCAATCCAGTTGCCGGCGATCAGGCTCGCATTGGCGCCGATGTCGTCCACTCCATCGCCGGCGTTGGCGGAGATCACGTTGCCCGCACCGGCGGTCGTGCCGCCGATGGTATTGTGCGTCCCGCCGCCGATGATTGCGACACCGGCCTCGCCGTTGCCCATGGCCTTGGTCCCGGTGGAATCGGTGCCAATGTAGCTGCTCTCGATGAGAGCGTCGTTGCCGATCACTTCGATCCCGTAGCCGGCGAAGCCGCTGATGATCAGGCCCTTGACGGTGACGTCATTGCCGTTGATCGTCAATCCGTTGCTGCCATCACCCGCGCCGGCACCATCGAGCTCGATCAAGGGCACGCCGGAATACCCAGGCTGCGTCGTGCCGTCGATGGTCACTGGAGCGGTGATCGCCGGCAGCGGCGACAGGAGGTCGATCGTCTGCTGGCCCGTGCCGATGGCGAGGGCGATCGTGGCGGCAACGCCGTTGGTGTCGACGGTTTCAATCGCCTCGCGGAGCGAGCCTGCGCCCGAATCGGCGGTACTGGACACGGTATAGTAGTTGGCCAGCGTGGAGGTCACGTCGGTGCTGGCGGTGTTGTTGCCGTAGGCGGGGTTGCCGCTGCCGTCGTATTCCTTGATGGTCTGGCCGCTGTCGGTGGTCACCGTGACCCGGATGTCGCCGGTGCCGGCCGCCCCGCCGGGGAGCGCGAAGGCGAAGCTCTGCGTGCCGCTCGTGGCGCCGGCGGCCAGGGGGCTCGGGCCGCTCACGATACCGGAAGTGATGGTTGTCAGGATGCTGCCGCTCACCTGCTGCACCAGGACCGAGTCGGTGAAGGCGCCGTTGACCGCGCCGTCGCCCTGGTTTTCGTCCATCCAGGTGACGGTCACCGACTCGCCCGACTGCGGACTGCTGGGCGTCACGGTCAAAGAGCTGGGCGCCACGACCAGGTCGGCGTAGTCGGCGAGCGTGGAGGTCACGTCGGTGCTGGCGGTGTTGTTGCTGGAGGCGGTTCCGGATGAGTTGTACTCGTAGATCTGATTATTAAAGTTGGTCGTGATGGTCACGACCAACTGGCCGACGCCGGGGGCGCCGTCGGGCAGGTTGAAGGTATATTGCTGCGCGGCCGAGCCGCCCGCGGCGATCGGACCGGACGTGCCCTCGTCATAAGGAACGACGGCCGAAGCGACGGTCTGGCCGGTTGTGGCTGTTGAGCACCGTGACGGAGTCGCTGAACGAGCCGCTCACCGGCCCGTTGCCGGTGTTCGCGTCGTTCCAGTCCACGGTCACCGGCTGGCCTGATTCAGGATTGGCCGTCACTACCGTCAGGCCGCTCACCTGGAGGTCCGGATACGCAGCGAGGGTGGATACCGCGGTGATCGTCGTGGTGTTGTTGGTATAGCCGACGCCCCCTGGGTAATACTCGAGGATGGTGTCGTAGTAGTCGGTGGTCACGCTGACGAGCAGGTTCCCCACGCCCGGCGGCCCGTTCGGCAACTGGAAGGTGTACGAGACTGCCGCGGACCCATTCGGGGCGATCGCTCCTTGCGTGGCTGCGTCGTACGGCACGTCCGCCGTGGCGATCGTCTGACCGGTGGTCGTGTCGGTGACGACGACGTGGTCGGTCCAGGATCCGCCGGTCGAGCCGTTTCCCGCGTTGAAGTCGTCCCAGTTGACGGTCACGCTCTGACTTGACTGCGGGTTGGCGGGGTTAATGGAGAGATTGGTCACGCGCAGGTCCGGCGCGATGGTCGTGTCGGTCACGGTGGTGAGCGTGACGCTCGTCGCGTTGTACGCGGGCTCGAGTGCCGCCGAGCCGTTGAGTACGAGCCCGGTGTAATTGGCGAACTGCCCGGTTTCCGACGTATAAGTCAGGAACGTGAAGACGTTGTCCGTGCTGGGTGAAAAGCCATTCGGCTTCGCTGACGTTCAGGGTCCCGTCGAGCGATGCCGTTCCGCCGATTGACGTTTGCCCGTAGAGGCCGGTGGTCGAGCCCCCCAGAACTTCGTTGAAATTGCCGGTTGCGGTCTGGGTGAAGGGGCCGGTGATGTAAAGCGTGCCGGTGGGGCCGGCGGCGAGCGTGCCGCTGTTCACGGTTCCGTAGCTGCCCGTGGAAATGGAGATTGCCCCGGCGCTGGCATTGACGGTTCCCGAATTGAGAAAAGCCCCGCCGGTTCCGTTAATCGCAATGCTCGCGCCGCTGACATCGGCCTGGATGGTACCCTCGTTGACGATACTGCCACCGGCCGAGCCCTCGTAGGATGCGTAGCCGATGTACCCCAGGCTACCGCTCACGGCCACGCTGGGGCCGATGGTGAGGGTGTCTCCGGCGGTCGTGACGAACAGGCCGTTGTAGTAGACGTAGCCGTAGTAGGGATTTCTGTACGTGGCGCTGCCGAAGACGACCGTGCCCGTTCCCCCCAAGGTCTGGCTGCCGCTGAAGTTCAGGTAGCCAATGGTGGAGCTATCACCCAGCGTCAAGGTGCCATTGATCGTGAGGCCGTCCAGGACCGACACGGAGTTGTCGCTCACTACCTCCCAGTTACCGTCGACCGTCACTCCATCCAGGGTTCCGGAGTCGCTGAGCAGAGTCCCGACGGCCACGCTGATCGTCCCGCCCTGGATCGTTCCGCTGGAAGTGAACGTGCCCGGACCGGTCAGTGCGAGGGTGTTGCCGCTGTTTGAGAACGATGCGGCGAGGGAGAACGCGCTGGTCGCGTCTGCGTAGTTGACGCCGCTATCCTGCCAGTTACTTCCCTGCGACGAGAGTGTTGCTCCATTGAGAGCATTGAGGCTGCCGGTGTTCTGGCCGCCGGTCTCGTCGATCGTGATCGTCTCGCCGCTGACATCGGCCTGGATGGTGCCCTCGTTGACGATACTGCCGCCGGCCGAGCCCTCGTAGGATGCGTAGCCGATGTACCCCACTGCCCCTTGCACCGTCACGCCCGGGCCGATAGTGAGGGTGTCTCCGGCGGTGGCGACGAACAGGCCATTGTAGTAGACGTAGCCGTAGTAAGGATTTCTGTACGTGGCGCTGCCGAAGACGACCGTGCCCGTTCCGCCCAAGGTCTGGCTGCCGCTGAAGTTCAGGTAGCCAATGGTGGAGCTATCACCCAGCGTCAAGGTGCCATTGATCGTCAGGCCATCCAGGACCGACACGGAATTCTCGCTCACCACCTCCCAGTTACCGTCTACCGTCACTCCGTCCAGCGTGACATTCGCGACCCCTGCGCCAGTCTGGGTCGTGATGGTACCGCCGACGATCGTGCCCCCCGGTGACATCGTGCTGGTTGCGTCCACCGTGATCGTGCCGTCATTGGTGAGCGTCCCGGGGATCGAGATGCTGGCGCCGTTGGCCCATTCGATCGTGCCCTGGTTGACCACGCTGCCGCCGGACGAGCCCTCGTAGGATGCGTAGCCGATGTACCCCAGGCTACCGCTCACGGCCACGCTGGCGCCGATGGTGAGGGTGTCTCCGGCGGTCGTGACGAACAGGCCGTTGTAGTAGACGTAGCCGTAGTAGGGATTTCTGTACGTGGCGCTGCCGAAGACGACCGCGCCCGTTCCCCCCAAGGTCTGGCTGCCGCTGAAGTTCAGGTAGCCAATGGTGGAGCTATCACCCAGCGTCAAGGTGCCATTGATCGTGAGGCCGTCCAGGACCGACACGGAGTTGTCGCTCACTACCTCCCAGTTACCGTCGACCGTCACTCCATCCAGGGTTCCGGAGTCGCTGAGCAGAGTCCCGACGGCCACGCTGATCGTCCCGCCCTGGATCGTTCCGCTGGAAGTGAACGTGCCCGGACCGGTCAGTGCGAGGGTGTTGCCGCTGTTTGAGAACGATGCGGCGAGGGAGAACGCGCTGGTCGCGTCTGCGTAGTTGACGCCGCTATCCTGCCAGTTACTTCCCTGCAACGAGAGTGTTGCTCCATTGAGAGCATTGAGGCTGCCGGTGTTCTGGCCGCCGGTCTCGTCGATCGTGATCGTCTCGCCGCTGACATCGGCCTGGATGGTGCCCTCGTTGACGATACTGCCGCCGGCCGAGCCCTCGTAGGATGCGTAGCCGATGTACCCCACTGCCCCTTGCACCGTCACGCCCGGGCCGATAGTGAGGGTGTCTCCGGCGGTGGTGACGAACAGGCCATTGTAGTAGACGTAGCCGTAGTAAGGATTTCTGTACGTGGCGCTGCCGAAGACGACCGTGCCCGTTCCCCCCAAGGTCTGGCTGCCGCTGAAGTCCAGGTAGCCAATGGTGGAGCTATCACCCAGCGTCAAGGTGCCATTGATCGTCAGGCCGTCCAGGACCGACACGGAATTCTCGCTCACCACCTCCCAGTTACCGTCGACCGTCACTCCGTCCAGCGTGACATTCCCGACCCCTGCGCCAGTCTGGGTCGTGATGGTACCGCCGACGATCGTGCCCCCCGGTGACATCGTGCTGGTTGCGTCCACCGTGATCGTGCCGTCATTGGTGAGCGTCCCGGGGATCGAGATGCTGGCGCCGTTGGCCCATTCGATCGTGCCCTGGTTGACCACGCTGCCGCCGGACGAGCCCTCGTAGGATGCGTAGCCGATGTACCCCAGGCTACCGCTCACGGCCACGCTGGGGCCGATGGTGAGGGTGTCTCCGGCGGTCGTGACGAACAGGCCGTTGTAGTAGACGTAGCCGTAGTAGGGATTTCTGTACGTGGCGCTGCCGAAGACGACCGTGCCCGTTCCTCCCAGGGTCTGGCTGCCGCTGAAGTTCAGGTAGCCAATGGTGGAGCTATCACCCAGCGTCAAGGTGCCGTTGATCGTGAGGCCGTCCAGGACCGACACGGAGTTGTCGCTCACTACCTCCCAGTTACCGTTGACCGTCACTCCGTCCAGGGTTCCGGAGTCGCTGAGCAGAGTCCCGACGGCCACGCTGATCGTCCCGCCCTGGATCGTTCCGCTGGAAGTGAACGTGCCCGGACCGGTCAGTGCGAGGGTGTTGCCGCTGTTTGAGAACGATGCGGCGACGGAGAACGCGCTGGTCGCGTCTGCGTAGTTGACGCCGCTATCCTGCCAGTTACTTCCCTGCAACGAGAGTGTTGCTCCATTGAGAGCATTGAGGCTGCCGGTGTTCTGGCCGCCGGTCTCGTCGATCGTGATCGTCCCGCCGCTGACATCGGCCTGGATGGTGCCCTCGTTGACGATACTGCCGCCGGCCGAGCCCTCGTAGGATGCGTAGCCGATGTACCCCACTGCCCCTTGCACCGTCACGCCCGGGCCGATAGTGAGGGTGTCTCCGGCGGTCGTGACGAACAGGCCGTTGTAGTAGACGTAGCCGTAGTAGGGATTTCTGTACGTGGCGCTGCCGAAGACGACCGTGCCCGTTCCGCCCAAGGTCTGGCTGCCGCTGAAGTTCAGGTAGCCAATGGTGGAGCTATCACCCAGCGTCAAGGTGCCATTGATCGTCAGGCCATCCAGGACCGACACGGAATTCTCGCTCACCACCTCCCAGTTACCGTCGACCGTCACTCCGTCCAGCGTGACATTCGCGACCCCTGCGCCAGTCTGGGTCGTGATGGTACCGCCGACGATGGTGCCCCCCGGTGACATCGTGCTGGTTGCGTCCACCGTGATCGTGCCGTCATTGGTGAGCGTCCCGGGGATCGAGATGCTGGCGCCGTTGGCCCACTCGATCGTGCCCTGGTTGACCACGCTGCCGCCGGACGAGCCCTCGTAGGACGCGTAGCCGATGTACCCCAGGCTACCGCTCACGGCCACGCTGGGGCCGATGGTGAGGGTGTCTCCGGCGGTCGTGACGAACAGGCCGTTGTAGTAGGTGTAGCCGTAATAAGGCGTTCTGTACGTGGCGCTGCCGAAAACGACGGTCCCAGCTCCCCCCAAGGTCTGGCTGCCGGTGAAATCCAGGTAGCCGATGCTGGAACTATCACCCAACGACAACGTGCCGTTCAACGTCAGGCCGTCCTGCACCGTCAGGCTGCTGTCGCCAGACACTGTGAAATTCCCATCGACCGTCACACCGTCCAGCGTACTGCCCCCCAGAGCCAGGTTCGTTCCGGTGCCCGCATCGACCGTGCCGCCATCGATGGTCCCGGTGACCGCAAACGTTCCGGTGCCGGTGACATCGATCGTGCCCGTGTTGGTCAGGGTGCCACTAAGAGTCTCACTTCCCGAGCCAGAGACGGTTAGCGTGCCCGAGTTAGTGACGTTCCCCCCGCTGAGAGTGCCTCCCGTGAACTGGCTGCCGCTGCCGGCGACCGAGATGGCTCCATTGCCGCCAAGTGTGCCGCTCGCCAGGATCAGGTTCCCCGAGACGGTCAAAGAGCCACTCGCGCCGACTGTGCCCCCCCAAGTGCTGTCGATGGTCAAGTTGGCGATCGAGAACGAAGTGTCAACAATCGATGTCGAGTACTGTGATTCCGAAGCCGTGAAATAGGCTGTTTCCGCCGCGGTTGGCGGCGCGCCCAAGGCCCAGTTTCCGGGGTTGCTCCAGTTGTCGTTGCCGCCTTCGGCTGCCGAGGCACCGGTCCAGAAGTCGGTCAGGGCGGGGGCGTTGATGACGAGCACCTGGCCGTTGTCGGTATATCCGAGGAAGTTGATGGTGCCACTGTAGACAGCCTGGATGGTATAGGTGCCGGGCGGGGTTCCGCCAGGGATTCCATAACTGGCGCCGGCCGCCCCAGCGACGACGTTGACGGTCACCGGACTGCCGATGACGGTTGACCCCAGCAAGATGGTGAAAGTCTCCGTTCCCTCGTTGACAGTCCCCGCCGTGCTGGTCACCGTGGTGCTGAGGGAGACGTTCTGTTCGACGGGACTGAAGGTGGCCGAAGCACTCGCGGTGGCCGAGGTGGTCGCGGCGGGGTCGATCGTCAACGACTGGCTCGTGTCGGTGGAAGTGCCGTAATCGACGGTCCCATTGTAGACGGCCTCGATCGTGTAAATGCCGCCGGTTGTACTACCAGGCATGGTATAGCTGGCAGTGACGGCGCCGTCGGAGACGTCGGCGGTGGCGGCGCTTCCGACCGGTGTCGTCCCGCTCAGGATCGTGAAAGTCTCGGTCCCTTCGTTGACAGTACCCGCCGAGCTGGCAACGGTCGCGCTCAAGGATATCGTCTGATTCGATTCGCTGAAGGTGGTCGTGGCGCTCGTGGCCGCGGTCGTCGTGGCGGCTTCACTGATGGTCAGTGTATGAGTGCTGTCAGAGGAACCCGAGAGGGTGCTCGTCCCGCTGAAAACGGCCTGGATTGTGTAGACGCCGCCGGGAGTGCCCGCGGGAATTGTGTACACGTCGCTGGCTGCACCGCTGACGACGTTCGAAGTGACGGGCGTGCCGATGACATTCGAGCCGCTCAAGATCGTAAACGTTTCGGTGCCGCCGTTAACCGGCCCGTCCGCACTGATGACGGTCGCGCTGAGGGTGGCCGACTGTGGTGCCGTGCTATAGGTTGCCGTGGCATTGGACGCAGTGTTGCCTGTTGCGTCCTCGGTAAGAAAAGGCTGGTACAGGACGGTCGGCAGGCTGGAGTTCTTGGTGTGGTCCGTGATCTTGGCTGCAATTTGAGTGGTATTGAGCGTGCCCCAGAAATTGTTGGTCAAATCAATTGTGGCCGTGGAACTACCCGAGGCGACCACGGTCGCGTTCGCGCTGCTGAGGTCATCATTGTGGATGTTGATCGAGGCCCCGCTATCGATTGCGAGCTGAGTGGCGAACGCCGCGAATTGAAGGTTGGCGGTTGAACCGCTTTCCACGACGACCTGGTTCACCGAGAAGGTGGTGCTTGTAGCGTTGAGCTCGCCGCCGGAGTTGACCACGATGGTGCCGCTCTCGCTGATGCCGGTGAAGGTGGTCCCGGCGGCGGTCAGGGTCCCGGCGACGACGATCTCGGCGGCCGAGCAGCAAGCGGAGCCCAGCGTCAGGGTGTCGCCGCTGGCGAAGCTCAGCGTGCCGTCGTCGGTGAGCGTCTCGCCCTCCGGGATCTGGACGCGAACGCCGGCCCCCACGACCAGGTCGCCTCCTGATCCCACCGTGAAGCCATTCGGGAAGAGATAATTCAGGTTCGCCGTGTCGGTCCCGATCAGGTCGAGGTCGAGCTCATTACCACTGGGGAGGGTGGCCGCGCTGATCTCGATCTGGTCGAAGCTCACATTGTTGCCGGCCGCCAGGGAGGCGACATCGTTGTACGGGACGTAGAGGGGCACGTTGAACGTGCTGCCGGTGGGCGTGATGATGCCGCCGGAGTTGACCACGATGGTGCCGCTCTCGCTGATGCCGGTGAAGGTGGTCCCGGCGGCGGTCAGGGTCCCGGCGACGACGATCTCGGCGGCCGAGCAGCAAGCGGAGCCCAGCGTCAGGGTGTCGCCGCTGGCGAAGCTCAGCGTGCCGTCGTCGGTGAGCGTCTCGCCCTCCGGGATCTGGACCGGAACGCCGGCCCCCACGACCAGGTCGCCTCCTGATCCCACCGTGAAGCCATTCGGGAAGAGATAATTCAGGTTCGCCGTGTCGGTCCCGATCAGGTCGAGGTCGAGCTCACTACCACTGGGGAGGGTGGCCGCGCTGATCTCGATCTGGTCGAAGCTCACATTGTCGCCGGCCGCCAGGGAGGCGACATCGTTGTACGGGACGAAGAGGGGCACGTTGAAGGTGCTGCCGGTGGGCGTGATGATGCCGCCGGAGTTGACCACGATGGTGCCGCTCTCGCTGATGCCGGTGAAGGTGGTCCCGGCGGCGGTCAGGGTCCCGGCGACGACGATCTCGGCGGCCGAGCAGCAAGCGGAGCCCAGCGTCAGGGTGTCGCCGCTGGCGAAGCTCAGCGTGCCGTCGTCGGTGAGCGTCTCGCCCTCCGGGATCTGGACGCGAACGCCGGCCCCCACGACCAGGTCGCCTCCTGATCCCACCGTGAAGCCATTCGGGAAGAGATAATTCAGGTTCGCCGTGTCGGTCCCGATCAGGTCGAGGTCGAGCTCACTACCACTGGGGAGGGTGGCCGCGCTGATCTCGATCTGGTCGAAGCTCACATTGGTGCCGGCCGCCAGGGAGGCGACATCGTTGTACGGGACGATGAGGGGCACGTTGAACGTGCTGCCGGTGGGCGTGATGATGCCGCCGGAGTTGACCACGATGGTGCCGCTCTCGCTGATGCCGGTGAAGGTGGTCCCGGCGGCGGTCAGGGTTCCGGCGACGACGATCTCGGCGGCCGAGCAGCAAGCGGAGCCCAGCGTCAGGGTGTCGCCGCTGGCGAAGCTCAGCGTGCCGTCGTCGGTGAGCGTCTCGCCCTCCGGGATCTGGACCCGAACGCCGGCCCCCACGACCAGGTCGCCTCCTGATCCCACCGTGAAGCCATTCGGGAAGAGATAATTCAGGTTCGCCGTGTCGGTCCCGATCAGGTCGAGGTCGAGCTCACTACCACTGGGGAGGGTGGCCGCGCTGATCTCGATCTGGTCGAAGCTCACATTGGTGCCGGCCGCCAGGGAGGCGACATCGTTGTACGGGACGAAGAGGGGCACGTTGAACGTGCTGGCGGTGGGCGTGATGATGCCGCCGGAGTTGACCACGATGGTGCCGCTCTCGCTGATGCCGGTGAAGGTGGTCCCGGCGGCGGTCAGGGTCCCGGCGACGACGATCTCGGCGGCCGAGCAGCAAGCGGAGCCCAGCGTCAGGGTGTCGCCGCTGGCGAAGCTCAGCGTGCCGTCGTCGGTGAGCGTCTCGCCCTCCGGGATCTGGACGCGGAACGCCGGCCCCCACGACCAGGTCGCCTCCTGATCCCACCGTGAAGCCATTCGGGAAGAGATAATTCAGGTTCGCCGTGTCGGTCCCGATCAGGTCGAGGTCGAGCTCACTACCACTGGGGAGGGTGGCCGCGCTGATCTCGATCTGGTCGAAGCTCACATTGCTGCCGGCCGCCAGGGAGGCGACATCGTTGTACGGGACGAAGAGGGGCACGTTGAAGGTGCTGCCGGTGGGCGTGATGATGCCGCCGGAGTTGACCACGATGGTGCCGCTCTCGCTGATGCCGGTGAAGGTGGTCCCGGCGGCGGTCAGGGTCCCGGCGACGACGATCTCGGCGGCCGAGCAGCAAGCGGAGCCCAGCGTCAGGGTGTCGCCGCTGGCGAAGCTCAGCGTGCCGTCGTCGGTGAGCGTCTCGCCCTCCGGGATCTGGACGCTAGCCCCTGACCCCACGCTCAGCGAGGCCCCGGCGCTGATCGTCACGGAAGCGAGAGTCGAACTGCCGTTGCCGAGCGCGATCGAGCCGCTTCCGATGTTCAACGCCGTGTTTCCGTTTGTCGTCAGACTCAGGACGGCGTCGCTCGCATCTGTCGAATGGGTGATCGTTCCGCTGCTCGCCAGGTTGATGACGACATTGTTGGACGCGGTTGGGACCACGCCACCCACCCAGTTACCGGGCGTGTCCCAATCGCCGCCGGTGGGGGCTGTTGTGGTGTTCCACATGATCGTGGTTGGGGCGTTGATCGTCTGCTGGATCGTGAGATTGCTCGGGCTGTAATCGGAGTCTCCGAGGTACTCCGCCTCGATCGGTTGATTGGCACCCACGCTCAGCGACGACGTGGTGTAGGAGGCCGTGCCGCCGCTCAAAGTCTCGGTCCCGAGGAGCGTCGAGCCGTCGAAGAATTCGACCTCACCAGTCGGAGTGGCCAGCCCGGACACCGACGACGAGACGGTCGCTGTGAACGTGACTGGGACTCCGAAAGACGACGGATTGTCCGAGGACTGAAGGGCGGTCTGGCTGGCGATCGGATCGACGGTCTGCGCGAGGGCCGTCGAGTTGCTGCCGCTGAAGTTGGAGTCGCCGCTGTACTGCACGGTGATCGAGTACGTGCCGCCCGCGAGCGTGGCAGGGACGTAGGCGGCCGAGCCGTTGACGAGCGTTTCGGTGTCGACGGCGGTCGAGCCCTCGTAGAACGTGACCTGTCCGGTCGGGACAAGGTCCGTGGAGACGCTCGGGGCCACCGTGGCCGTGAACGTGACCGTATCGCCGTAGTTCGAGGGGTTCTCGGACGACTGCACCGTCGTCTGGGTGCCCGCCGATTCGGAAATGACCGTCAGGTCGAGTGCGGTGGGGTTGGTGCTGGGGATGAACGTCGGACTGAAGCCCTCGCCGCCCCCGAAATAGAGCCCGAACTCGGCCGAGAAGTTCCCGGTCTCCGAGGCGAAGGCGAGGACCTGGTAGCTATCTCCCTGCGGCGGAGCGTAGTTATTAATCAGGTTCACGCTGAGGCTGCCGTTAAGCGACGCGCTCTGGCTCACGTTCAGTTGGCCAAACGAGCTTCCGGGCGTGATGCCGCCGATGGCGACGTCGTATGCGCCGGTGCTTTCCTGGGTGTACGTGCCCGTAACGTCGAGCGTACCGGGCGCCAGGTCGATGGTCCCGGCGTTGTCGAGGTTGCCGGCGATCGTGAACGTTGCTCCGTCGAGAACTTCGAGGGACCCCGCGGCCGAGATCGCGGAGAGGGGCGACGATCCGCTGAAGCGCCCACCGGCGCCGGTCACGATGATCGTGGCCGCGTCGGTCGTGACACTCTCGCCGAGAGAGAGTGTCCCGTTCGGTCCCAGGATCCAGGTCCCGCCACTCAGCGTACCCGCGGAGAGATTCTCGGGCGTGCTCGCAGAGAGCATCCCACCATCGGTGGCCTCGACCGAGCCGTCGTTGGTCCAGGTGACGCCGATCGTGATCGTGCCGCCGCTGACGTCAGCCTGGATCGTCCCTTGGTTCACGACCGCGGCGTTGGACGTGCCTAAGCCTAAGCTGGGGTTGTACCCGACCGCTCCACTCTGGCCACGAACCGTGATCCCCGATCCAATGGTTAGCGTCGTGCCCGCTTGGCCAACGAGGAGCGTATTGGGACTATCCTGCCCGAACACCACCGTCCCGGTCCCGCTGAGCGTCTCGCTCCCCATGAAGTTCAGGTAGCCGTACAGGTTGCTCGATGCCGCCCCCAGTGTCGCCGTGCCGTTGAGCGTCAGACCGTTTTGCACTGTCACACTGTTGTCGCCGGAAACTGTGAAGTTTCCATCAATCGTCGCACCGTTAAGCGTGCTGCCGCGAATCTGTGCGCCGGTCTGGGTGTCGATCATCCCGCCTGTGAGCGTGCCGCTTAGTGACAGCACGCTGGTGGCGTCCACCGACACAGTCGCCATGTTGGTGAGCGTGCCCTGGATGGATAGGGTTGCGCCGTTGAGCGCGTTAAGACTGCCGGCATTTTGGTCGTTTGTGCCGTAGACTGTGATCGTCCCACCGGCGACGTCGGCCTGGATCGTCCCTTGATTCACGACCGCGGCGTTGGACGTGCCTAAGCCTAGGCTGGGGTTGTACCCGACCGCTCCACTCTGGCCACGAACCGTGATCCCCGATCCAATGGTTAGCGTGGTGTCCGCTTGGCCAACGAGGAGCGTATTGGGACTGTCCTGCCCGAACACCACCGTCCCGCTTCCGCTGAGCGTCTGGCTTCCCATAAAGTTCAGGTAGCCGTAGAGGTTGCTCGACGCAGCCCCCAGAGTCGCCGTGCCGTTGAGCGTCAGGCCGTTTTGCACCGTCACGCCGCCGTTGCCAGACACCGCGAAGTTACCGTTGACCGTCACGCCGTCAACGGTGCCGGATAGCTTAAGCGGTGTCGCGCCAGTCACACTGATTGTCCCTCCCTGGATCGATCCGCTTGACGAGAAAGTACCGGGGCCGCTGAGCGCTAGCGTGTTCCCGCTGTTTGATAATGAAGCAGTGATGGAGAAGGCGCTTGAGGCGTCGGCATAGTTGACCCCCGAGTCCAACCACCCCGTTCCCTGGAGCGAGATCGTGCCGCCGTTGAGCGCGGTCAACGTCCCGGTGTTCTGTCCACCTGTGCCATAGACTGTGATCGTCCCACCGGCGACGTCGGCCTGGATCGTCCCTTCATTTACGACCGCGGCGTTGGACGTGCCTAAGCCTAAACTGGGGTTGTACCCGACCGCTCCACTCTGGCCACGAACCGTGATCCCCGATCCGATGGTTAGCGTGGTGTCCGCTTGGCCAACGAGGAGCGTATTGGGACTATCCTGCCCGAACACCACCGTCCCGGTCCCGCTGAGCGTCTGGCTCCCCGTGAAGTTCAGGTAGCCGTACAGGTTGCTCGATGCCGCCCCCAGCGTCGCCGCGCCGTCAAGCGTCAGCCCGCCTTGCACTGTCACGCCGCTGTTCCCCGTGATCGCGAGGTTCCCGTCCATCGTTATCCCGTCGAAGGTGCAAGCGCCTGTCACTTTCAGGTCGCCGTTGATCGTGGTGTTACCGAACGTGCCTCCGGTCAGACTCAGGCTGTTCCCCGCCGACACAGAAACCACGCCGCCCTGGACGGATACATTGCCACTGAAGGTGCCGGGACCGGCAAGAGAGAGTGTGTTGCCCGTGTTGCTAAACGATCCATCGACTGAGAACGCGCTCGAGGCGTCCGCATAGTTGACGCCGGAGTCCAACCACCCCGTTCCTTGGAGCGAGATCGTGCCGCCGTTGAGCGCGGTCAACGTCCCGGTGTTCTGTCCACCTGCGCCATAGACTGTGATCGTCCCACCGGCGACGTCGGCCTGGATCGTCCCTTGATTCACGACCGCGGCGTTGGACGTGCCTAAGCCTAGGCTGGGGTTGTACCCGACCGCTCCACTCTGGCCACGAACCGTGATCCCCGATCCAATGGTTAGCGTGGTGTCCGCTTGGCCAACGAGGAGCGTATTGGGACTGTCCTGCCCGAACACCACCGTCCCGCTTCCGCTGAGCGTCTGGCTTCCCATAAAGTTCAGGTAGCCGTAGAGGTTGCTCGACGCAGCCCCCAGAGTCGCCGTGCCGTTGAGCGTCAGTCCGTCCTGCACCGTCACGCTGCTGTTGCCAGACACCGCGAAGTTACCGTCGACCGTCACGCCGTCAACGGTGCCGGATAGCTTAAGCGGTGTCGCGCCAGTCACACTGATTGTCCCTCCCTGGATCGATCCGCTTGACGAGAAAGTACCGGGGCCGCTGAGCGCTAGCGTGTTCCCGCTGTTTGATAATGAAGCAGTGATGGAGAAGGCGCTTGAGGCGTCGGCATAGTTGACCCCCGAGTCCAACCACCCCGTTCCCTGGAGCGAGATCGTGCCGCCGTTGAGCGCGGTCAACGTCCCGGTGTTCTGTCCACCTGTGCCATAGACTGTGATCGTCCCACCGGCGACGTCGGCCTGGATCGTCCCTTGATTCACGACCGCGGCGTTGGACGTGCCTAAGCCTAGGCTGGGGTTGTACCCGACCGCTCCACTCTGGCCACGAACCGTGATCCCCGATCCAATGGTTAGCGTGGTGTCCGCTTGGCCAACGAGGAGCGTATTGGGACTGTCCTGCCCGAACACCACCGTCCCGCTTCCGCTGAGCGTCTGGCTTCCCATAAAGTTCAGGTAGCCGTAGAGGTTGCTCGACGCAGCCCCCAGAGTCGCCGTGCCGTTGAGCGTCAGGCCGTTTTGCACCGTCACGCCGCCGTTGCCAGACACCGCGAAATTCCCATCGACCGTCACGCCACTCAGCGTACTGCCCGCCAGAACCAGGTTCGTTCCGGTGCCCGCATCGACCGTGCCGCCGTCGATGGTCCCGGTGATCGCAACCGTCCCGGTCCCGGTGACGTCGATCGTGCCCGTGTTGGTAATCGTGCCGGTGAGAAAGACCATCCCGCTGCTGCCCAGCGTCAGCGTGCCGGCATTAGCGAGGTTCCCACTGAGAGTACCCCCCGAGAATTGGCTACCACTACCGGCGACCGAGATGGCCCCGCTGCCACCGAGTGTGCCACTCGCCAGGATCAGGTTCCCGGAGATGGTCAAGGAGCCGCTCGCACTGACGGTGCCCCCCCAACTGCTGTCGATGGTCAGGTTGGCGATCGAGAAGGAGGTGTCGACAATCGATGTCGAGTACTGTGATTCCGAAGCGGTGAAATAGGCCGTTTCCGCCGCCGTTGGCGGCGCGCCCAAGGCCCAGTTTCCGGAGTTGCTCCAGTCGTCATTCCCGCCGTGGGCTGCCGAGGCCCCGGTCCAGAAGTCGGTTAGAGGCGGCGTATTCACGGTCTGCGGGATCGTGAAGTTGCTGGGATTGTAATTGGTGTCGCCCAGATACTTCGCCTCGATCTGTTGATTGGCGCCCAAGGGGAGGCTCGACGTCGTGTAACTGGCCGTGCCGCCGTTCAAGGTCGCCGTGTCCAGGAGCGTCGAGCCGTCATAGAACTCGACCTGGCCGGTCGGTGTCGCAAGTCCCGAGGCCGACGAGGTGGGCGAAATCGATGCGGTGAACGTGACCGAGTCGCCATAGTTCGATGGGTCCTCCGAGGATTGGAGGCCGGTCTGGCTGGCGATCGGATTGACGGTCTGGGTGAGGGCCGTCGACGTGCTGCCGCTGAAGTTGGAGTCGCCGCCGTATTGCACGGTGATCGAGTACGTGCCGCCCGCGAGGGTGGAAGAGACGTAGGTTGCCGCGCCGTTGACGAGCGTCGCGGTGTCGACGGCGGTCGAGCCCTCGTAGAATGTGACCTGCCCGGTCGGGACAAGGTCCGTGGAGACGCTCGGGGCCACAGTGGCCGTGAACGTGACGGCATCGCCGTAGTTCGAGGGGTTCTCCGACGACTGGACCGTCGTCTGGGTGCCCGCCGACTCGGAAATGACTGCGAGATCGAGGGCGGTGGGGTTGGTGCTGGGGCTGAACGTGGGACTGAAGCCCTCGCCGCCGCCGAGATAGAGCCCGAACTCGGCGGAGAAGTTGCCGGTTTCCGAGGCGAACGTCAGGACCTGGTAGCTATCTCCCTGCGGCGGGGCGTAGTTATTGATCAGGTTGACGCTGAGGCTGCCGTTGAGCAACGCACTCTGGCTCACGTTCAGTTGGCCGAACGAGCTTCCCGGTGTGATGCCGCCGATGGCGACGTCGTAGGCGCCCGTGCTTTCCTGGGTGTACGTGCCCGCAACATTGAGCGTACCGGGCGCCAGGTCGATGGTCCCGGCGTTGTCGAGATTGGCGGCGGTGGTGAACGCACCGTTCTGAAGCTCGAGCTCGCCGGCGGCGGTGATCTTGGACAAGCTGGAGATGCCGGTGAAGGTCGCTCCGGAACCCTCGAGGGTGACATTCGCCGAGAGGGTAGTGATCGAGGTCACGCCGCTGATCGTCAACGTGCTGTTGGGCCCCACGACCCAGGTGCCGACGCCGAGCGTGCCACTGGAGACAAGGCCGGAATTCGTGAGGTTGAGCGTCCCGCCTAGCGCCTGCATCGTACCGCCCGTGTCGTTCAGGGTGACGCCGGACGTATTGAAGGTTCCGTACCCGCTGACCAATCCCCCAACACCATTGGTAAACGTGCTTCCGACCACGGTCACGGTGGCAGCGGCGATGCTCATCAGACCGGTGTTGGTGAGATTTGCCCCCGCAACACCGAAGGTCGTGTTGGTGTCGAAATTGATGGTACCGGCGTTGGTGATTGCGCCGCTGATTGAGCGCGTGCCGCCGGTGCCCGCGACGACAGTGATGATTCCGCCGGCGGCGTTGGTAAACGTGCCGCTGCCGATAGAGAGGGTGTCGGAATAGGTGCTGTTCTGCGATTCCAGGAGGATCGTGCCATCGTTGGTCAGGCCGGCGGCCACGGTCAAGGTCGCGTTCACTCCTCCGAGATAGCCGTCGCCCTGCACCCAGATCGTGGTGTTGGGTAGGTTGTTCGTGGCCAGGGTCGTCGTGCCGTTGACCAGGATGGTGAGCGGTGACGCGGTGCTGACGGTGACCAGTAAGGTGCCGTTGTAGACGTATCCCGGGCCGGTGATCGTGCCGCCCGCGGCGTTATAGGTCTGGCTCACGAACATGAACCCGGCGGGGTTGACCGTCACTTGACCTTCATTGAGAAACGTCGCGGCCGTCGAGGTGTTGTTCACAGCCAGAGTCGTGCCGGCACCGACGGTGATCGTCCCCAGGTTGGTGAGGTTGCCGTTGATCGAGCGCGTGCCGCCGGTCCCGGCGGTGACCTGGATGATACCATCGGCGGCGTTGGTAAACCCGCCGCTGCCGGTGGAGAGGGTGTCGGAATAGGTGCTGTTCTGCGATTCCAGGAGGATCGTGCCGTCGTTGGTCAGGCCGGCGGGAACGGTCAAGGTCGCGTTCACTCCTCCGAGATAGCCGTCGCCCTGCACCCAGATCGTGGTGTTGGGTAGGTTGTTGGTGGCCAGGGTCGTCGTGCCGTTGACCAGGATGGTGAGCGGTGACGCGGTGCTGACCGTGACACGTAAGGTGCCGTTGTAGACGTAACCCGGGCCGGTGATCGTGCCGCCCGCGGCGTTATAGGTCTGGCTCACGAACATGAACCCGGCGGGGTTGACCGTCACTTGACCTTCATTGAGAAACGTCGCGGCCGTCGAGGTGTTGTTCACAGCCAGAGTCGTGCCGGCACCGACGTCGATCGCCCCCAGGTTGGTGAGGTTGCCGTTGATCGAGCGCGTGCCGCCGGTGCCGGCGGTGACCTGGATGATACCGTCGGCGGCGTTGGTAAGCCCGCCGCTGCCGGTGGAGAGGGTGTCGGAATAGGTGCTGTTCTGCGATTCCAGGAGGATCGTGCCATCGTTGGTCAGGCCGGCGGCCACGGTCAAGGTCGCGTTCACTCCTCCGAGATAGCCGTCGCCCTGCACCCAGATCGTGGTGTTGGGTAGGTTGTTCGTGGCCAGGGTCGTCGTGCCGTCGACCAGGATGGTGAGCGGTGACGCGGTGCTGACGGTGACCAGTAAGGTGCCGTTGTAGACGTATCCCGGGCCGGTGATCGTGCCGCCCGCGGCGTTATAGGTCTGGCTCACGAACATGAACCCGGCGGGGTTGACCGTCACTTGACCTTCATTGAGAAACGTCGCGGCCGTCGAGGTGTTGTTCACAGCCAGAGTCGTGCCGGCACCGACGTCGATCGCCCCCAGGTTGGTGAGGTTGCCGTTGATCGAGCGCGTGCCGCCGGTCCCGGCGGTGACCTGGATGATACCATCGGCGGCGTTGGTAAACCCGCCGCTGCCGGTGGAGAGGGTGTCGGAATAGGTGCTGTTCTGCGATTCCAGGAGGATCGTGCCGTCGTTGGTCAGGCCGGCGGCCACGGTCAAGGTCGCGTTCACTCCTCCGAGATAGCCGTCGCCCTGCACCCAGATCGTGGTGTTGGGTAGGTTGTTCGTGGCCAGGGTCGTCGTGCCGTCGACCAGGATGGTGAGCGGTGACGCGGTGCTGACCGTGACACGTAAGGTGCCGTTGTAGACGTATCCCGGGCCGGTGATCGTGCCGCCCGCGGCGTTATAGGTCTGGCTCACGAACATGAACCCAGCGGGGTTGACCGTCACTTGGCCTTCATTGAGAAACGTCGCGGCCGTCGAGGAGTTGTTGACAGCCAGAGTCGTGCCCGCGCCGACGTCGATCGCACCCAGGTTGGTGAGGTTGCCCGTGATCGAGCGCGTGCCGCCGGTCCCGGCGGTGACCTGGATGATACCATCGGCGGCGTTGGTAAACCCGCCGCTGCCGGTGGAGAGGGTGTCGGAATAGGTGCTGTTCTGCGATTCCAGGAGGATCGTGCCGTCGTTGGTCAGGCCGGCGGCCACGGTCAAGGTCGCGTTCACTCCTCCGAGATAGCCGTCGCCCTGCACCCAGATCGTGGTGTTGGGTAGGTTGTTCGTGGCCAGGGTCGTCGTGCCGTTGACCAGGATGGTGAGCGGTGACGCGGTGCTGACCGTGACACGTAAGGTGCCGTTGTAGACGTATCCCGGGCCGGTGATCGTGCCGCCCGCGGCGTTATAGGTCTGGCTCACGAACATGAACCCGGCAGGGTCAACCGTCACTTGGCCTTCATTGAGAAACGTCGCGGCCGTCGAGGTGTTGTTCACAGCCAGAGTCGTGCCCGCACCGACGTCGATCGCCCCCAGGTTGGTGAGGTTGCCGTTGATCGAGCGCGTGCCGCCGGTCCCGGCGGTGACCTGGATGATACCATCGGCGGCGTTGGTAAACCCGCCGCTGCCGGTGGAGAGGGTGTCGGAATAGGTGCTGTTCTGCGATTCCAGGAGGATCGTGCCGTCGTTGGTCAGGCCGGCGGCCACGGTCAAGGTCGCGTTCACTCCTCCGAGATAGCCGTCGCCCTGCACCCAGATCGTGGTGTTGGGTAGGTTGTTCGTGGCCAGGGTCGTCGTGCCGTCGACCAGGATGGTGAGCGGTGACGCGGTGCTGACCGTGACACGTAAGGTGCCGTTGTAGACGTATCCCGGGCCGGTGATCGTGCCGCCCGCGGCGTTATAGGTCTGGCTCACGAACATGAACCCGGCAGGGTCGACCGTCACTTGGCCTTCATTGAGAAACGTCGCGGCCGTCGAGGTGTTGTTCACAGCCAGAGTCGTGCCCGCACCGACGTCGATCGCACCCAGGTTGGTGAGGTTGCCCGTGATCGAGCGTGTGCCGCCGGTCCCGGCAGTGACCTGGATGATTCCGTCGGCATCGTTGGTGAAAGTGCCGTTCAGCGTGCCCCCCGCCCATGTGAGCGTGCCGCTATTCGTAAATCCACCCGAGCCGGCATTGAGGGTCCCTCCGGAGAACTGGCTACCACTGCCACCGACGGAGATGGCTGCGCTGCCGCCGAGCGTGCCGCTCGCAAGGATCAGGTTCCCGGAAACGGTCAAAGAGGCACTCACTCCGATCGAGCCCCCCCAACTGCTGTCAATGGTCAGATTGGCGATCGAGAACGACGTGTCGACGTTCGAGGTCGAGTACTGTGATTCAGAAGCCGTGAAATAGGCTGTTTCCGCCGCGGTTGGCGGTGCGCCCAAGGCCCAGTTTCCGGGGTTGCTCCAGTTGTCATTCCCGCCATGGGCTGCCGAGGCGCCGGTCCAGAAGTCGGTTAGAGGCGGCGTATTCACGGTCTGCGGGATTGTGAAGTTGCTGGGATTGTAATTGGTGTCGCCCAGATACTTCGCCTCGATCTCTTGATTGGCCCCCAAGGGCAGGCTCGACGTGGTGTAACTGGCCGTCCCGCCGCTCAAGGTCGCGGTGTCCAGCAGCGTCGAGCCATCGAAGAACTCGACTTTTCCGGTCGGTGTCGCAAGTCCCGAGGCCGAGGAAGTGGGCGAGACCGTCGCGGTGAACGCGACCGGATCGCCATAGTTCGACGGGTCCTCCGAGGATTGGAGGGCGGTCTGGCTGCCGCCCGGATCGACGGTCTGCGTGAGGGCCGTCGAGGTGCTGCCGCTGAAGTTGGGATCGCCGCTGTACTGGGCTGTGATCGCGTACGTGCCAGCCGCGAGGGTGGAGACGACGTACGTGGCCGAGCCGTTGACGAGCGTCGTGGTGTCGACGGCGGTCGAGCCCTCGTAGAACGTGACCTGTCCGGTCGGGACAAGGTACGTCGAAACCGTCGGGGCCACCGTGGCCGTGAACGCGACGCTGTCGCCGTAGTTCGAGGGGTTCTCCGACGACTGCACCGTCGTCTGGGTGCCCGCCGATTCGGGAATGACCACGAGGTCGAGGGCGGTGGGGTTGGTGCTGGGGCTGAAGGTGGGATTGAAGGCCTCGCCGCCTCCGAAATAGAGCCCGTTCTCGGCGGAGAAGTTTCCGGTCTCCGAGGCAAACGTGAGAATGGGAAAGCTGGCTCCCTGCTGCGGGGTGTAGCCATTGATGAGGTTGACGTCAAGACTGCCGCCGAGCGACGCCGTTCCGCTGATCGACGTTTTTCCGTAGAGGCCCGTGGTCGCCCCCCCGATAACCTCGTTGAGAGTGCCGGCTGCGGACTGAGTGTAGGGGCCGGTGATGGCGAGCGTACCGGTGGGACCGGCGGAGAGAGTGCCGCTGTTCACGGTGCCGGCGCTGCCTGTCGAGATGTTGATTGCGCCGAGGCTGGCGTTGACGGTTCCCGAATTGAGAAAGGCCACGGCGCTCCCTTCGACGGTGATCGTCCCGCCGCTCAAGTCAGCCTGGATGGTCCCGTCGTTGACGACGGAGTCGGCGCTGTAATAGCCGCCGACGGTGCCGCTGCCGCCCTGGACGGTGATGCCGCTGCCAATGGTCAGCGTGGCCGCCGTGTTGGGGCCATACGCGTCGAGGTTATTGCTGGCCGACGTGCCGAGCGTCACCGTACCGGTGCCGGACAGCGTCTGGGGGCCGTTCTCGAAGTACAGGTCCGCCGTAGACGCTTCCCGAGGTGTTCCCCAGGTTGATCACGCCGTTGAGGGTCAGGCCGCCGGTGACGTAGGCATACTCCTGGGAGCCGATGTTCTCTGTCCCGTCCAGCGTGGTTCCCGAAGCGACCGTGACGCCGCCGGCCAGCGTACCACCGCTGTTCGGTCAACGTCAGCTTCGACCCGCCGGTGCTGGTGATCGTCCCACCGTTAATTGTCCCGCCGCGCAGGTTCCAGGCGCCGATGGCCGGCGACAGGGTGAAGGTGGCGTTCGCGTTGTTCAACGTCCCCGTCAGGTTCACCGTGCTGCCGCTGGCGCTGAAGCTGCCCAGCGCCGCGGTGGTGAACGATCCGCCCAGGTTCACGGTGGCGCCGTTGGCCGTGATCGTACCGTTGTTGACCCAGTTGCTGCCATCAATGGTCAGCGTCTGGCCGCTCGCTGAGTTGATGGTTCCGTCGTTGACGACGGAGTCGGCGCTGTAATAGCCGCCGACGGTGCCGCTGCCGCCCTCGACGGTAATGCCGCTGCCGATGGTCAGCGTGGCCGCCGTGTTGGGGCCATACGCCTCCAGGTAATTGTTGGTCGACGTGCCGAGCGTCACCGTGCCGTTGCCGGATAGCGTCTGGGGGCCGTTCTCGAAGTACAGGTCGCCGTAGACGCTTCCCGAGGTGTTCCCCAGGTTGATCGCGCCGTTGAGGGTCAGGCCGCCGGTGACGTAGGCATACTCCTGGGAGCCGTTGCTCTCTGTCCCGTCCAGCGTGGTTCCCGAAGCGACCGTGACGCCGCCGCCGAGCGTGCCACCGCTGTCGGTCAACGTCAGGTTCGACCCGCCGGTGCTGGTGATGATCCCACCGTTAATTGTCCCGCCGCGCAGGTTCCAGGCGCCGATGGCCGGCGACAGGGTGAAGGTGGTGTTCGCATTATTCAACGTCCCCGTCAGGTTCACCGTGCTGCCGCTGGCGCTGAAGCCGCCCAGCGCCGCGGTGGTGAACGATCCGCCCAGGTTCACGGTGGCGCCGTTGGCCGTGATCGTACCGTTGTTGACCCAGTTGCTGCCATCAATGGTCAGCGTCTGGCCGCTCGCTGAGTTGATGGTTCCGTCGTTGACGACGGAGTCGGCGCTGTAATAGCCGCCGACGGTGCCGCTGCCGCCCTCGACGGTGATGCCGCTGCCGATGGTCAGCGTGGCCGCCGTGTTGGGGCCATACGCCTCCAGGTAGTTGTTGGTCGACGTGCCGAACGTCACCGTACCGTTGCCGGATAGCGTCTGGGGGCCGTTCTCGAAGTACAGGTCGCCGTAGACGCTTCCCGAGGTGTTCCCCAGGTTGATCGCGCCGTTGAGGGTCAGGCCGCCGGTGACGTAGGCATACTCCTGGGTGCCGATGTTCTCTGTCCCGTCCAGCGTGGTTCCCGTAGCGACCGTCACGCCGCCGGCCAGCGTTCCACCGCCGCTTGGTCAACACCAGCTTCGACCCGCCGGTGCTGGTGATCGTCCCACCGTTAATTGTCCCGCCGCGCAGGTTCCAGGCGCCGATGGCCGGCGACAGGGTGAAGGTGGCGTTCGCATTGTTCAACGTCCCCGTCAGGTTCACCGTGCTGCCGCTGGCGCTGAAGCTGCCCAGCGCCGCGGTGGTGAACGATCCGCCCAGGTTGACGGTGGCGCCGTTGGCCGTGATCGTACCGTTGTTGACCCAGTTGCTGCCATCAATGGTCAGCGTCTGGCCGCTCGCTGAGTTGATGGTTCCGTCGTTGACGACGGAGTCGGCGCTGTAATAGCCGCCGACGGTGCCGCTGCCGCCCTCGACGGTGATGCCGCTGCCGATGGTCAGCGTGGCCGCCGTGTTGGGGCCATACGCCTCCAGGTAATTGTTGGTCGACGTGCCGAGCGTCACCGTGCCGTTGCCGGATAGCGTCTGGGGGCCGTTCTCGAAGTACAGGTCGCCGTAGACGCTTCCCGAGGTGTTCCCCAGGTTGATCGCGCCGTTGAGGGTCAGGCCGCCGGTGACGTAGGCATACTCCTGGGAGCCGTTGCTCTCTGTCCCGTCCAGCGTGGTTCCCGAAGCGACCGTGACGCCGCCGCCGAGCGTGCCACCGCTGTTGGTCAACGTCAGGTTCGACCCGCCGGTGCTGGTGATGATCCCACCGTTAATTGTCCCGCCGCGCAGGTTCCAGGCGCCGATGGCCGGCGACAGGGTGAAGGTGGTGTTCGCATTGTTCAACGTCCCCGTCAGGTTCACCGTGCTGCCGCTGGCGCTGAAGCTGCCCAGCGCCGCGGTGGTGAACGACCCGCCCAGGTTCACGGTGGCGCCGTTGGCCGTGATCGTGCCGTTGTTGACCCAGTTGCTGCCCAGAATGGTCAGCGTCTGGCCGCTCGCTGAAGTGATGGTGCCGTCGTTGACGACGGAGTCGGCGTTGTAATAGCCGCCGACGGTGCCGCTGCCGCCCTCGACGGTAATGCCGCTGCCGATGGTCAGCGTGGCCGCCGTGTTGGGGCCGAAGGCCTCCAGGTAATTGTTGGTCGACGTGCCGAGCGTCACCGTACCGTTGCCGGATAGCGTCTGGGGGCCGTTCTCGAAGTACAGGTCGCCGTAGACGCTTCCCGAGGTGTTCCCCAGGTTGATCGCGCCGTTGAGGGTCAGGCCGCCGGTGACGTAGGCATACTCCTGGGAGCCGTTGCTCTCTGTCCCGTCCAGCGTGGTTCCCGAAGCGACCGTGACGCCGCCGCCGAGCGTGCCACCGCTGTTGGTCAACGTCAGGTTCGACCCGCCGGTGCTGGTGATGATCCCACCGTTAATTGTCCCGCCGCGCAGGTTCCAGGCGCCAATGGCCGGCGACAGGGTGAAGGTGGTGTTCGCATTATTCAACGTCCCCGTCAGGTTCACCGTGCTGCCGCTGGCGCTGAAGCCGCCCAGCGCCGCGGTGGTGAACGAGCCGCCGAGATTGACCGTAGCGCCGTTGGCCGTGATCGTACCGGCGTTGACCCAGTTGCTGCCATCAATGGTCAGCGTTTGGCCGCTCGCTGTGGTGATCCTGCCGTCGTTGACGACCGAGTCGGCGCTGTTATAGCCGCCGACGGTGCCGCTGCCGCCCTGGACGGTGATGCCGCTGCCGATGGTCAGCGTGGCCACCGTGTTGGGGCCGTAGGCTTCCAGGACGTTGTTGGTCGATGTGCCGAGCGTCACCGTGCCGTTGCCGGACAGCGTCTGGGGGCCGTTCTCGAAGTACAGGCGTCCGTAGGTGCTGCCGCTAGCCGATCCCAGGTTGATCGCGCCGTTGAGGGTCAAGCCGCCGGTGACGTAGGCGTACGCTTGCTGGCCGCCGATGTTCTGTGTCCCGTCCAGCGTGGTTCCCGTAGCGACCGTGACGCCGCCGGCCAGCGTGCCAGCGCTGTCGGTCAACACCAGCGTCGAACTGCCAGTCAGTGTGGCATCGGCAAGTGTGCCGCCCTCGAGCGACAGGGTTGAGCCGGAGGACACCGCAACGTTTCCCGTGACCGTCAAGGTGCCGCCAGAAAGGATGAGGTTACTGCTCGAGGTGACGCTCTGGACGGTGTCGGTCCCCGCCGAATGCGTGACCGAATTCCCGCTGCCCAGAGCGGGGATCATCGCGTCGTCCGTCGCCGTCGGAATGTGGTGATCAGTGGGGTCCGCCTGGTTTACCCAATTGTCGGCAACATCCCAATTCCCCCCAGTTGAGATTGCCCAGACCATGGTGGCGAACAAGCGTCGCGGCTCCATCTGCTCGAATTGAGGGAGGAGCACGCGCAGCTTTTTAGAGAGTTGGCGGCGTTTGCGTTTCTTGACCTCAGATGACAAACCAAGAACCTGGCGTCCGGGGAAGCGCGGGCCCAACATGGTGCCGATCCTGTCGTCTAGAGAGTGCAATGATTAGTGTCAAACGATCCTGACGTGTCGCAGGAAAACGAGCGACGGTCTTCCATAACTAATACGAGAGCTATTGACGCGAACACTGCCGAGCTGGGATTGGCTTATCCATTCCGGAAAAGCCTGCATTCCCCCCGATCGATTGTTGGCCCGCGCTTCCGTGACTGCGACGGGCGCCCGCCTGCCGGCTTTCCATTCCGCTCCGACAGCGCCTCGCGGCCACGTGTCATGGGAGAGCGATTCGGGGCATCGATGCCTCGGCCTCGGTCATAGACGATGACGGCGCGGCCGTCGGCCGCAACCGAAAACGAATTCCAGATCTCGGGTTCCTGTCTTGGTATAGCGAGAGAACGGCAAGAGTTCAACGGATTCGTTTCACAAACATCAAAAAAGTCCTGAAGGGCATCTGGTCGAAAAAGCGAAAAACTGCTCTACGCAATAGCTCATCCCCGAGCCACGCGGCTCATAAGATCGTACTCGTCCCGGCTGGCGGATCTGACTCGACCAGCGGAAAATTCTTTTTCCGGCCTCGGCCGGGTTCCCTCGCTTGCGCCCGGGTTCGTGTGGGTCTGGGCCTTACCTGACCCGGTTTCGGTGTGACAGTCACCTTTGCCCGCCCCGAAGGGGAAACACATATCAGCCCAGGGACACGCCCTGGGGAAGGAGCGGAAATCGAACGAAACTCGAGCCCTGCAAGGGCGGCACAAAAGCTTTGCACGGCGCCAGTCCGCGCGTGCTCGCGCGACATACTCGTGGACGTGACCAGCGGACCAAGGTTATCATTGACTGACAACGTACTCACACCGCCTTCATTCGAGGTCTCGATGGAGCTCGGTTCGATCGATCCCACGAGTGCCACCCTGCTGGGCCAGGTCGGTCTGAGCCCTAGCGACGAGGCGGCCTGGGCGCGGTTCGTCGGGCTGTACGGCTCCAGGATCCAGGGCTGGTGCCGGCGCTGGGGTTTGCAGGAGGCCGACTCGGAAGACGTGACGCAGGACGTGTTGCTCCGGTTGGCGCAGAAGCTGGGAACGTTCCATTATGACCCAACGCGCAGTTTCCGGGGCTGGCTCAAGACGGTGACTCTAAACGCCCTGGCCGACTTCCTGGCCGATCGGAAGCGGCAATGTCGCGGCAGCGGCGACGATCGGGTGTTCAAGCAGCTCCAGAGCATCCAGGCGCGCGACGACCTGATCGAGCACCTCAAGGAGCAGTTTGACGCCGAGATCGTGGCGGTGGCCTGCGCGCGCGCCCGCGCGGGTCGAGCCCCAGACGTGGGAAGCCTTTCGGCTGACAGCCTACGAGGGCTGTTCCGGAGACGAGGTGGCGGCGCGGCTGGGGATGACCAGGTCGACCGTCTTCAAGGCCAAGAGCCGCGTCCTGGAATTCCTCCGCGAGGAGATCAAGCAGCTCGACGAGCCCTGAAGGGCGCGCAAGACAATAAACTACGGAATCTCTAGGCTTATCCTTCCCGCTGCAAACCAGCCATAAACAGAAGGAAACGAAGTGTGAGAACCGAGGCTAGAGCGGCGGCCAGACGCCGAAGTGTCCGAACTCTCGATCAAGAGGAACACATTCCACAGCGACGGGTGCGATCCCAAAAAAGGGTGACCGAGAAAGGGGAACTAAGACAGAACTCCACCACGAATGACACGAATCTAACGAATACAGTCGGGCGATACCCACGAGTCCGCGCTCCCATTCGAAAGATTCGTGTTATTCGTGGTCCAGACGCATTCACTTGCTACTCTCACACGGCGACTCGAATGACGAGATTCACCGCCGCAATTCAAGACGCGAACTTCGGTAAGGCGCCGCGCGAGAATAAGTTTGACGAATTCACCATTGTGGTGCGGGCGTCCCGCCTGCATTCCCTGAACCGGCAGGCGGGACGCCTGCACCACACTTGGCAAAGTTATTTCCTCGCGGTCCCCAACGTGACATTGCCGCAACCAACAGATCGGGGGACAGAGCCCCCTCCTACAGCGGCGCAGCAGCACGTGCTCTTGTAGGAGCCGGGTCCGTCCGGCGATCGCAAGATGCGCGCATCTTGCGGACAAGTTCAGCGGATAAAACCTAAGTCATTGTTTTGCGCCCCGAACGGCTCGGTGCCGCCGGCGGATCGCCGGCCCACGGCGGCGCCGCGGGACTGGATTGGATTGGATGGGGAGAGACCATGAATCGACTCGGTGACGCCCCTACCGACATGCTTTTCGGCCTGATCGCCCTCAACGACGACCTGGTTGCGCCGGCGGTCATTCCCGCCGCGCTGCGGGCCCAGGTCCGCGAACCGGGCCGGAAGCTGGGCGAGCTACTCGTGAATCAAGGCGCCCTGACGCCCGCGCAGGCGCGACCTGGTCGAGACGCTATCGGGCGAGTACATCAACCGGCATGGCGGCGACGCCGGTAAGGCCCTGGCCGCTCTGATTGCGACCCCCTCGGCCCGTGAGCGGCTGGATTCGCTCGGCGACCTCGAGCTGACCGCCAGCCTCACGCCCGCCCCCTCATTCGGACCGACCGCTCTGTACAAGCCCCATGCGCGACGGGACGATCCCGAACGCACTCTGCCCCCGCCCGCGAAAGCCGGGGCCGATGCAAAATTGCACATCGCCGGTTACCAGATCCTGGAGGTGCTGGGCATTGGCGGGATGGGGATTGTCTACAAGGCGCGGCACGAGCGGCTCGACCGATTTGTCGCTCTCAAGATGATCCGCGCCGGGTCGAGCGCGCGGCCCGAGGATGTCGCCCGGTTCGAGAGCGAGGCGAAAGCGGTCGCCGCGATCGAGCACTCCAACATCGTCAAGATCTTCGAGATCGGCGAGCACGACGGCCTGCCGTATTTCTCGCTCGAGTACCTCTCCGGCGGCAGCCTCGCGACCAAGATCGGCGGCAAGCCCCAGCCGGTCGATGAGGCCGCCCGGATCGTCGAGGTCCTTGCCCGGGCAATGTACGTGGCGCACGAGAACAAGGTGATCCACCGCGACCTGAAACCGGGCAATGTCCTCTTCGCCGCCGATGGCACGCTCAAGATCAGCGACTTCGGACTGGTGAAGCGACTGGAGAGCGATTCGGGACAGACGCGCAGCGGCTCGATCCTGGGCACGCCGAGTTACATGGCTCCCGAACAGGCGCGGGGCGAGAACCAGGCGGTTGGGCCCGCCGCCGACCAGTATGCCTTGGGCGCGATCCTTTACGAGCTTTTGACCGGCCGCCCGCCCTTCCAGGGAACGTCGGCCCTCGATACGCTCGACATGGTCCGGACCAGGGAGCCGGTGCCCCCGTCGCAGCTCCAGCCCAAGACGCCCCGCGACCTGGAGACGATCTGTCTCAAGTGCCTGGAAAAAGAGGTCCCACGCCGTTATCCCGACGTCCTTGCCCTGGCTGAAGACCTGCGCAGGTTCCGGGCGGGAGAGACCATCCTGGCGCGTCCGGTTTCCGACGCCGAGCGGCTTTGGCGGTGGTGCCTCCGCAACCCCAGGGTCGCCTCCTTGACCGCCGCGGTCGTGCTGCTCCTGGCGGTCGTGGCGGCCGGCACGGCGATAGCGGCCGTGACCGTCAGCCGACAGCTCCAGGCGCGCGATAAGGCCCGCGCAGAGGCCGTCGCCGCCGCGTGGGCGGCCAACGAACAGAACCGGGGTGCCGTGGATTCCCAGGTCGACCTGATCGGGTTGATAGACCGTCAACTGCGGTTCGTGCCCGCGATCCAGGACGTGCGCGAGCAGATCCTTGACAAGGCGAGCGAAAGACTCGAAGCCGCGGCCCAGGCAATGACCGACCTGCGCCGCGTTGTGAAATGGGCCCCCGAAGACGAGGAACGCAACTGGAGGTCGCTGGCCAGGGCCCGCAGTACGAGGGGCAGACTGCTCCTGTCGCGCAACCAAGTCCCTGACGCGATGGCGCAATTCCGGCAAGCGGAGGAGATGATCGCGAGGCTCGCTACGGCCGATCCCGAGAACCTGGATCTGCGGGTCAATTGGAGCCGGATCCAGCGCCAGCTCGGAGACGTCTCGATGAATCGACTGGGCGACACCGAGGGTGCCCAGCGGTACCTTCGCAGGGCGATCGAGATCAGCCGGGCGTGCCTGGCGAAGAAGCCCGACCTCGACGTTGCCAAGAGTGAGCTGGCCAATTCGCTGGGCTTCCTCGCGGGCTCGGAATTGATGCTCGGTCATCTCGAAACGGCCCGCGAGCTGTACCGAGAAGAAATCGCCGTCCGCGAGTCATTCTCGCCAGCCGAGGCGAAAAAATTGGAGAGTCGCCGCGAGCTCGCAAGCCACTACGCGCAGCTCGCGGAACTGAACGTGCGGATGGGCGACCTGGTCGAAGGCCAGCGCCTCTACGACAAGAGCTTTGCGCTGCGCCAGCAGGTTGCGGCGGAAAAGCCCGATTTCTGGCCGGCCCAGAACGACCTCGCCGTGTCGTACAACCAGCAAGGGTCCATGCGGTTTCCGCAGGGCCGCGACGCGGCCTCCGCGCGAAAGTTCCACCAGAAGGCCCTTCTGGTGCTCGAGAAACGGGCCAAGGCCGAACCGACGGACCTTGAAAACAAGCACGAGCTCGCCAAGACGCTCTATTACGAAGCGACTTGCGCCCTGCACTCGGGCGACAAAGACGGGGCCGCCGCGGGCTTTCGCCGATCTTTGGAGATCTGCAAAGAGCTGACGACCGATCCCAAGGCCAAGATGTGGAAGACCGATCTGATGCTCGCCTTCGCTCGTTGCGGTGACCATGCCCAGGCCGCAAGGATCGCCGCGGAGCTGGTGGCGACACCTCCCAAGGATGAACACCTTTATGTCGAGAGCGCATGCGGCTATGCGCTCGCCGCCGGCGCCGCCGGCGCCGCCGGCGGGAACGCCGTCCTGGTCCAGCGCTACACGACCGAGGCCATCAATTGCTTACGCAAGGCCAAGGAAAGGGGCTGGGCCGACGTCGCGAGCCTCGAGAAGGAGACCGACCTCGAGCCGATCCGCAACGACCCGGCATTCCAAGACCTGCTGGGCGAGTTCCGCCGGCCGGGAGAAAAACGGCCGTGAACGGGGGGCCTCATCGTGGCAGAAGCCTGCGCTGCGTCCTTTTTCCCCCTTGCGCGGAGGGGGCAGGGGTGGGGTGATGAAAGGTGGCCGATGAGGGACTACTGCATTCCTCTCGCATTCGTTGCGCAGCCTCAGCGAGCGCCGGTTTTCTCTCCCCCCCTTGCTAATAAGGGGGGGCAGGGGGGGTGGCCGTGGCACAACCAATTGCACGGCGTTCAACGGGCCTTCTTCCGCCGGCCTGGTCGCGGCTGCTCGAAGCGGTCTGCAAATCCGACCAATCGCCTGGAAAACGAGGGGGAGAAACCGGCTTTGAGATCGTTGCAAATCCTGGTTTTCATCACGCCAGGGCAGGGGTGGGGTGTTGAAAAGTCGGCCTTGAAGAGGGCCCGAGTGACTACTCAGTCCGGGTTCTGAAGCCGTCGCAGCGTCTGTTCCAGTTCGCGGACACGCGCGTCGGCCGCGGAGCGGGCCTGCGCCTCGGCATTCGCTCGATCCATTGCGGCTTGCACCTGCTTCTTGGCCGCCGCCGCCTGATTCCTGGCCGCTGCCGCCTGCTTCCTGGCCGCCGCCGCCTGCGCCTGCGCTTCCGCCGCGTGCTCCTTCGCGGCCAGCAGCGCCGCCTCGGCCGCCTCCAGCGACTGGGTGATCGCCGTGTAGTCGCCGATCTCCGTCTCCGTCTCCGGGTCCACGAGCGCCAATCGGTCTCCGCCGGTCTGGCCGTTGACCTTCACTGCCAGCCACAAGCCCACGGCGTCGAGCCAGACCCGGCCGTCCTCGAGCGCGACTGGCTGATAAGCTCCCGATTCCAGGCGATAGGCCAGCAATTTCAGCCTCCGCCGCTTCCCCTTGCCCTCCTCGGCCACGGCAATCACGTAGTGCGGCACGCCCGCCTGCGCGTACTGCGTGACTTTCTTGCTCAGGTCGTTGGTCCGCGTCCTGGGCGAGGTCACCTCGATGATGAGTACCGGCCGCACCCCCTCAAGAGCCACGTAAAACGACTCCCAGTCCTTTTGCCGCCGCACCCCCAGGATCACCGCGATGTCCGGACTGTGGTGCCTGAGCTTCGGGTCGTCCCAGTAGATCCCGGTATCCGAAAGCACGACGGCCCTGGGATTCTCGGACAATCTTGCTTCCAGCACGTCCGCGAGGTACTTGCAGTCGAACATTGTGCGGCTTGCTCAGCACGTGGGCGTCTCCATACTGGGGGTGCAGCACATCCTCCAGGGTCAAGGGAACCCTCTCCCACTCCACTCGTCCGTCGGCAAGGGTTTTCTCGACGTCTCGCCAGCCGTAATCGAACGAGGCGGCTCCGGGCAGCGCCTTGACGTTGTTCCTGGTCTTGGTCTTGCGATCGGATGACCGTGACGTTTTCTTGGGACGCTTGGAAACGGTGCTCATGACAGATCCTCAATCCCAGCGCAGCATGGGCCCGACCAGAGCGGATCGACCTTTCGTTTTCCACATCGCGAATTATACCAGCCTGCGGGGCCCGAGCGAAGGCGACCTCAAGTCCTTGGTTCTTGAGCCTTTGATCCTTGGCTCAGGAACTGGCTGAGCATAACGTCCTGCAGTCTTTCGCGGAGCGAACGGCGACACTTAAAGATCGTCGGCTCCGTCAGGGTGGATCGCGATCGGTGCGGCCCAGTTCGAACAGCATGCGCTCGGCCGTGGCTTCCATCCCCTTATCTCCCGACGTCGCAAGCTGCCGCAGGACGGGAATCGCGGTGTGGCCCTTCCCCAGCTTGATCAGCGATTCCGCCGCGTCGAGGCGCTCGGCGCCGGACGAGCTTTGCAACGCCGCTTCGATCATGGCGGCGCCTCGCGGTCCGGTATTCCGAGCTGGACAAGCGCCGCCGCGCCCAGATACGCTCCCAGAACATAGTCGCCTTTCGCCATCTTCCGCAAATCGGGCTCGAGGTCCTTGGGAATGGTTCTCGCCATGATCAGCCACCCCAAGGCGCCCATGCGGAGACTACCGTTTTCCTCACGGACCAGCCGGGCCATCGCGGGAAGAGATCGCCGCCCCTGGCCGAAGACGTAGAGCGCGCGGCCAGCCTCAAGGCGAACTTGCGGTTTGGGGTCCTCAAGCGCGGCAACCGCCGCCGCTACGAGCGGGTCGGCCTCAGGTGAACCGCGCACCGGAAACCGCTCCATGGCGAAGAGCGCTGCCACACGAACGTGCGGATCCTTGTCCTTCGTGAGGCCGCTCAGCAAAGGGAGGACCTCCCCGGCATGATCGCGCCGCTGGGTCAAAGCCATCGCCGCGGAGGAACGGACAAACGCATCCGGGTCGTCAATCGCCCCAAGCAAGATCCGGTACGCTTCTTCTCGTTCCCATGGCGGCAACGACTTGGGGTCGGCAAGGATCTCGACAGCACTCAACCGCGTGAACCACGAATTGGCCGCTCGCAATTGTCTGGCCGACCGCCTCACCGGGCTCAAGCTCCGGTAAATCTCGACTCCGAGACCACAAAAAACGGCG
Source organism: uncultured Isosphaeraceae bacterium (assembly GCA_963823675.1). Lineage (GTDB taxonomy): Bacteria > Planctomycetota > Planctomycetia > Isosphaerales > Isosphaeraceae > CAWGMT01. The sequence goes on from CAWGMT010000014.1 coordinate 38,786, forward strand.
CACACGGCGACCGCGATTAACAACGTGCGAAGTCGAATTCCTCGGTGTCTTCCTTGCCTTAACAAAGTCCCCTCCACACTCAGGAGATCTCCGCCATCCGTTCAAAATCGGCCTCGTCGATGACAGGCACGCCGAGCTGCCTGGCCTTGTCGAGCTTGCTGCCGGCCTTTTCGCCGGCCAGGACGTAGCTGGTGACCTTCGATACCGAGCCGCTCACCTTGCCGCCACGTTCCTTGATCAGGGCCTCGGCCTCGGCCCGTTCGCGTTTCGGCAGCGTGCCGGTCAGGACGAACGTCTTGCCCGCGAAGACCAGCTTGCCCGCTTTGGCCGCCGCCGGACGCAGCGGCTCGGGCCGCACGCCAACCGCCGCCAGGTCGTCAAGCAGGTTGCGGTTTTCGGGTTCTTGAAAGTATTCGTGAATGCTCCGCGCCACGATCGGGCCGACCTCCGGGATCGATTCGAGATCGGCCAGCGACAGCGCGCGCAGCTTCTCGATCGTTTGCACCCGCTCGGCGATGATCTCGGCCATGCGCGTGCCGACGTGGCGGATCGTCAAGCCGGTGATCAGGCGGTCGAGCGTCCGATGCTTGCTCTCCTCGATCGCCCGCACCAGATTCTCCGCAGACTTCTTGCCCATCCGCTCGAGGTCGGCCAGAACGGGCGCTTCCAGGCGATAGAGATCGGCCAGGCTCTTGACCAGTCCTTTCTGCACCAGTTGGTCGATCAGTTTCTCGCCCAGCCCGTCGATATCCATGGCGTCGCGGTGGGCGTACCAGTGCAGCCATTCCTTGAGCTGGTCCGGGCAGCGCGAGGGCGGGTTGGTGCAGTAATAGTCAACCTCGTCGCCCGAGCGTTCCACCGGGGCGCCACAGCTCGGGCATTTCTTGGGGAAGTGAAAATAGGTTTCGGTGCCTTTGCGTGCGTCGGTCTCGACGCGGACGACCTGGGGGATGATCTCGCCGGCTTTCTGGATGACGACGGCGTCGCCGATCTTGATGTCCTTGCGCTCGAGCTCGTCGGCGTTGTGCAGACTGGCCCGCTTGACTGTGGTGCCGGCGAGCACGACGGGCTCGAGCTCGGCCACCGGCGTGATCTTGCCGGTCTTGCCCACCTGGACGTGAATGCCCAAGAGCCGCGTGACGGCCTGCTCGGCCTCATACTTGAAGGCGATGGTCCAGCGCGGGCTTTTGCTCCGCGCGCCGAAGCGATCGCGCTGGCCCAGGTCGTCGACCTTCACGACCAGTCCGTCGGTCTGAAAATCGAGCTTGTTGCGCTCGTCGTTCCAGCGCTGGGCGTGCTCGATCACCTCTTCGATCGAATCGTAGCAGGCCGTGTAGGGGCTGACCGGGATCCCCCATCGCTTCATGAGCTGGGTCATCGCGTAATAGGAAGGCTCCTCGATGCCTTCGTATTCACCCAGCCCATGCGACACGAAGCGCAGCCGGCGCTGGGCCACGATCCTGGAATCGAGCATCTTGAGCGTGCCGGCGGTCGAGTTTCGGGGGTTGGCGAAAGGCACTTCGAGAGCAGCGCGGCGCAATTCATTGAGCCGGACCAGTTCGGAGTTGGTCATATACACCTCGCCGCGCACTTCCAGAAGCGGCGCGGAGCAGCGCTGCAAGGAGAGCGGGATCTCGCGGACCGTTCTCAAATTGGCGGTGATGTCGTCGCCGCGCTCGCCGTCGCCGCGGGTCGAGCCGAGGACCATGATGCCCTTCTCGTAGCGAAGCGATACGGCGACGCCGTTGAACTTTGAGCTCGACCACGTACCGGACCTTCTCGCCAGGATTGAGCCCCTTGCGCACCCGCACATCCCACTCCTTGACCTCCTCGTAGGAATAGGTGTTGTCGATCGAAAGCATCGGCACCGCGTGGCGCACCGTCGCGAACCCTTCGAGCGGCTGGCCGCCGACGCGCTGGGTGGGGCTGTCGGCGGTGACCAGCTCGGGATATTGGGCCTCGAGCTCGGCCAGGCGGGCCATCATCCGGTCAAATTCCCGGTCGCTGATCTCCGGCTTGGCCTCCACGTGATAGAGATAGTTGTGGCGGTTCAGCTCGGAATGGAGCTGAGCGACCTCGCGCTCGATTTGCTTGCTTGCCATGGACGTTGCCTCGAAGTCGCGGTTCACGATTCCGGGACGGAAAGCGGCCTTCCTCCTGGCACGGACGGAGTCTCGCCCTCCCAGAATCACAAGGAGCCTGGCCGATCCATCACTGGCTCAGTGTAGCGGAAATCAGCTCCGGTCGTCGTGGGTAATCTGGAATCGCACCAGGGAACCTGGAGCCTTGAGATCCACGAGTTTCCGCTGAAAGTTCGATCTCCGCCGTTGGCGCGAGGCGGTTGGCTTCCTCGCTCGAGCGGTTCGCTTCCTCGCTCGACAAAACGGCGCGCTTCCGAAGAGCTGGTCCGCCAGGTCGCAGCCGTCGATGTACTTCGACACGACGTAGCAGAGACCGTCCTGCGTTCTGCCGACATCGTAAACCGGAACGATGCTGGGATGATCGAGCTTGGCAAGGGCGCGGTCCTCGGCCAGATAGGCACTGGCATCGCCGGGATTGCAGATGCGCTCGCGGTTGGGCACCTTGATCGCGACCGGGCGATCGAGATCATCGTCCTGCGCGATTCACCAGCGAGCGGAATTGCTCGCGCGTGGGGTCAGGCCGTCTGGCGCGATCGGCTGCGCCTGATCAACGGGCCGATCAGTCGGATCCGACGGATCGATCGGATCCGCGGCGTCGGCCAGCCCGGGCAGCGTACCGAGCGTTGACTTTGTTCTGAATCGCCACCCCTTCCTTCACCGCGCACGTGGCGAAACCCAGTCTTCAGTGGGGCGGGACCCCGTGCCCGCCGCGTTGCCTCGACGCACGTGGCGAGAACCAGTGGTCGGTCGCCATCGCGGTGATGCCCGATATCAACATGACCCCGAATTCGACAGCCAGCGCCAGCGGCCCGTTGCGGTCGAGCCAACTGGCCATTGCCACCGAGCGCGCGGCCATCGGCCCCCGGTTCGGATCGGGCTCGAGAACGTACAGACTGACCAAATAGCCCAGCACGGTCAGCACGAAAAGGGCGCTCGTTCCCAAGAGGACCACGAAGAACGGATTGGCGAAAACCTCGAGTTTGCGCGGCTGTGCGGTCATGTGGAATCGGTTTCTCCCAGCGGCACAACTCGACGCCAAGCGCCGGTTAACCCGGAGCCAGCGGCGACGGCGACCGTCTTCGCAAAGGGATTACGTAACGCCGTCGCCGTTGGCTCCGGGTTAAACAGATCGCGCGGCTGTGGTTCCCTTGCGCCGTCATCCGATCACGTACCGCCCGAGACCCACTCGGACGCGGCCAGTGCGTAATCGACCAGCTCTTCGGGCCGGAACCAGAGCGCAATTTCGCGCTGGGCCGATTCGGGGCCGTCGCTGCCGTGTACCAAATTGTTTTGCTTGCTGATCGAGAAATCGCCGCGGATCGTCCCCGGCGCGGCGGCCGCGCCGTTGGTCGCGCCGAGCATCGTACGCACGACGGCGATCGCCTCGTTTCCTTCCAGGACGCCGACGATCACCGGCGTGCTGGTGATGAAGCTGATCAACCCCTCGAAAAACGGCTTGCCCAGATGCTCGGCATAGTGCTTCTCGGCCAGGGCGCGATCGACCTGGATCAGCTTGAGCGCCGCAATGCGCAAGCCCTTGACCTCGAACCGCTCGAGAATCGCGCCGACCAAGCGGCGCTGCACACAATCCGGCTTACAGATGATCAGAGTGCGTTGCATGGAACTCAAAGTCTTTTCCTGTTTGGTGATGAGTGAAGCACGCTGTGCAAGTTTAGTGCTCTCGATCACGGCTTGCAATCTCAAGCTCCAGACTTCGCTCGCGTCGGTTGGCGGGCCGATCTGGCAGCCGATTTCTTCGAACCGCCAGATGCGCACAGTCGGTGGCTCGCCCAGGAGCGAGACGATGATGCGGGGAACCAGGCCCCAGCGGTTTTCCTCGAGGTCGGTGCGGCTGGGAATCGCCAGCGCGCGGATGCGAGTGGTAGATCGCCAGGACCTCGGCGCCCCGCTCGCGGAGCTCCCGGACGGCCGCAAATAGATCGCGGCGATCGGCTTCATAACGTGTCTCGCTGGCGGCGGCGTTGCGCAAGGGGTGGAACGAAGAGACCAAAGGCGCGACGCCGCCCAGAATGCCGCAACATTCCCGGGCGCCTCACGCTGGCAGTGAGCCACCATCGCGTCGTGAATATCGCGCGGAATCTCAAGCGGCGATGTCGGTCTACCGTCGGCCGTCATGGAGGCCAGATCCGCTATTCCGGGAAAAGCGGCGTCGATAAGTAGCGTTCGCCGAGGTCGGGCAGCACCACGACGACCATCTTGCCGGCGTTCTCGCTCCGCGAGGCCACCTGGACTGCCCCGTAAGCCGCCGCGCCGCAGGAAATCCCGCAGAGCATCCCTTCCTCGCGTGCCAGCCGCCGCGACATCTCGATGGCCTCGTCGTCGCGCACCGTCACGACCTCGTCGATGATCGTCGTATTCAAGACGTCGGGGATGAAGCCGGCGCCGATGCCCTGGATCTTGTGCGGGCCGGGTCGAAGCGGCTCCTTGCGCCGCATCTGGGAGATGACCGGCGAATTCGCCGGCTCAACCGCGACGACCTTGACGTCCGGCTTGCGGCTCTTGAGTACCTCGCCGCAGCCCGTGATCGTGCCGCCGGTGCCGACGCCGCTGACCAGGATATCCACCTTGCCGCCGCTATCGCGCCAGATCTCCTCGGCGGTCGTCCGCCGATGGATCTCGGGATTGGCCGGGTTCTTGAACTGCTGCGGCATGAAGGCGTTGGGGGTGTTCTTGACCACCTCGTCGGCCTTGCGGACGGCGCCCGGCATCCCTTCGACCGCGGGCGTCAAGACGATCTCGGCGCCGAACGCCTTGAGCAGCCGCCGCCGCTCCAGGCTCATGCTTTCGGGCATCGTCACGATCAGACGGTATCCCCGCGCCGCACAGACAAACGCCAGGGCGATCCCCGTGTTGCCGCTGGTCGGCTCGACGATCACCGTGTCCTTGGAGATTCGGCCCTGAGCCTCGGCCGCATCGATCATCGCCACGCCGATCCGATCCTTGACCGACCAGAGGGGGTTGAAATTCTCGAGCTTCGCGACCACCTCCGCCGCACACCCCTTGGTCACCCGCCGCAACCGGACGAGCGGCGTCTCCCCAATCGTTTGCGTGATGTCGTCGTAGATCCGGCCGCGGCTAAACGTCGATTCGGCAGTCCCCATCGCGTCCATCCTCCTTGGGTCTTGCGTACAATTTCAGATCGGCCATGCGGGCCGGCCAATTTGGTTAATGCGAGTAATCCTACCAGAAACCCGCGCCGGCCGCCGCATCGGATCTGACCGATCGGTCGGATCGGTCGGATCGGTCAGATCGGTCGCGGCGGCCGGATAAGTGGCAACTGGCAACTGACAACTGATAACTGACAACCGACAACCGACAACTGAAAACTGAAAACTGAGAACTATCGCAGAGCGATCGGCCGCAGCGCAAATCCCGCCGCCGCCCCCTTGATCTTGTTGACGGTGGCGATGTAGCAGAATGTGTAAGCCTTGGCCTGGCTCAGGCCCTCTAGATACTGGAATTCGCCCAGGTGAACGCCCTGTTCGACAAGCAGGTAGCGATGCACCGGGATGATCGTGTCGGGCGCATCGGGCGGCGGGCTCACCTCGTAGCCGCTGGTATCCGAGCCGACCATGATGGCGCCCTGATCCTCGACCAACCACCGCGTCGCTTCGAGGTCGGGACCGGCCGAATCATGCTCGGCAATCGTGGCGTGGTCGGCTCCATCGGTGCCCCAGAATCGGCCCGTGCCGGTCCGCACCAGCACGACATCTCCCGGCGCCAGGCTCACGCCTTCCCAGGCGAGCGCATCTTTCAGGTCGCCGGCCGAGATTCGCGTGTGCCCCGGCAGGGCATCGACCTTCTTGTAGGCTGCGACATCGATCAAAACACCCCGCGCGACGATTGGCGGGATCGTGGCCGCATCGCACTTGCGCGGGCCCCAGTCGCTGCCCCAGTCCGACTCCTTGAAGCCGTTGTACCAGTGAAAGTCCAGGCCGGCCGTGATATGGGCCAGGCCGTCGATCTGGGTTGCCACATTGTCCGAGATGAACATCGCGGCGGAGTGCCAGTAGACATGGCCGGCGTTCTGAGCAGCCGGCGGTGCATCCGGGTCTTGCATCCGGTGGATCCCGTCGGGGCTGCGGAACGTGATAATCTCGCCGGGACTGTGGCCCGGCCACTTGTAACTTCGGCGGCTGTAGGTCATCCCCAGGTCATACACCTCGCCGCGCGTCGCCGATGCCAGCGCGGCCGCCCGCGATTCGCTGGAAAGTGCATTCAGCGAGCCGACCTCGTCATCCTGGCCCCAGATCCAGCCCCATCCTTTGCCCTTCCGCCATCCGCGAATGGCAGCCGACTGAGCCGGCGCAGCCTGAGCCGGTGCCGAACCCGCCGCCGCGAGCCGGCCTGGCTCGGCCATGGCCTCGCCCCGTCCGCCAAAAATCACCACGGCCAGGGCGCCCGGCGCCGCGCCAAGCCCCAAAAGCAAGATCGCCCGACCGCGCCGCCGTGCCTTCATATTCCGGCCCCCCCCGCCCTGTTAAAATGCCATTCATAGCTAGTCTTTTGTCCAGTGGAGCGGCCTTTGACTCGGAATACCGCATTGGACAGACGCGCCGCGTCAGGCCGCATTTTAGGACGCGCGGCGCGTTGCCGCAACGGTGCCGAAAGTTTCCCGGCCAGCCCTGAAAACCAGGGGCAAGATCGATTGGAGGGCAGGGGTCGGTTTGAGCCGCATCAACCGCTCAGAGAGCTTGTCTGGTTAACCTCGCTTGCCCCAACTCGCGAATAATGCGTACAATAGCGCTTTCCCGAATCGAGAATCGGGGACTTGCGACCTACAGCAGTACGGATCACGTCAGCGAGTGCCTCGGACGCGGTTCGTGCCGTTTCGCTCCCGCAGCCAAGCCCGCCCATGGAAACCAAGAGTCATCCGATGCAGCCCGGTCATCGCCCTACGGCCTCGGAGCAGGTCCCAGCGACGCTCGTGCCCGAGCAGGGCTGGCACTTTCTGCATCTCTATTACCGCATTGACCGGGCTCGGCTGGCCGCTATGCCGGCTGGCGATCGCCAGCGCGGTCGCGACGAGCTCGGGCGGATTCTCGGGCGCGAGGCGGCCGGCGGGCCGGAGCAGCTCCAGTGCTTCGCCGTGCCCGGCCACAAAGCCGATTTCGGCATTGTGAGCGCCGGCTCGGATCTGAAGGCGATCCACGGGTTGCAGATGGCGCTGCAATCTTCAACGCTCGGCTGGGCGCTTCAGCCGGCTTACTCGTTTTACTCGCTCACCGAGGTATCGGAATACGTTCCCAGCTCGGAGGAGTATGCTCGGATCCTCCGCGACCGCGAAGGGTTGGACCCCGAGAGCAACATCTTCAAGGCCCGCCTGGCCACCTACACCGAGCGGCTGGGGCCGATGAATCAGCACCGGCTCTATCCGGAGTTTCCCAACTGGCCCTGCCTTTGCTTCTATCCCATGAGCAAGATGCGGATCCCGGACCAGAACTGGTACTTGCTGCCATTCGAGAAACGTGCGGAGTTGATGGCGGGGCATGGCAAGAGTGGAATGAAGTTCGGCGGCCGGGTCTCTCAGGTGATCACCGCCGCGACCGGAGTCGACGATTGGGAGTGGGGCGTCACCCTCTGGGCCCGCAACCCGTCGTACCTCAAGGAAATCGTCTACACGATGCGCTTCGACGAAAGCTCGGCCCGCTACGCACTCTTTGGCGACTTCTACTTCGGCTACATTTTGCCCCCCGACGAGCTGCTGGAAACGGTCCGGCTATAAACGACGGCCTCGCCTTGGTTTCCGCGCCGCGCGCGGCCTTGGCGTTTGGTGGCGAGTCGGGATGACGACGATCTGATTCATGACTTCCGAATCCCCTGGTTTATGAGAACGGGCGGTACGATGAGCCAGCAATCGACTAGGACCAAGCTCACCTGGCGTGAGAAGCTCAACCAGAGCAAGGGACTACCCAAGGTCGGACCGATCGGCCCGACGATGCAACGGCAGTGGGGCGAGGGAACGGTCGTCGTTCCGGCTCCCCGCGAAGTCGACGCGATCATGAAATCGGTGCCCAAGGGCAAGGTGATCACGATCCAGGAAATCCGCGCGATGGTGGCCGAGCGTCATGGCGCGACGATCGGCTGTCCACTCACGGTCGGCATCTTTGCCTGGATCGCCGCCCACGCCGCGGAAGAGGATGTCCAAGAGCGCCGCAAGAATGCGACGCCGTACTGGCGAACTCTCAAATCGGGCGGGTTTCTCAACGAGAAGTATCCCGGCGGCGTGACGGCCCAGAAAGCCAAGCTCGAATCCGAAGGCCACGAGATCATCGAGCGGGGCAAGAAACTGCTGGTGGCCGAATACGAACGGGCGCTCGTCGATCCCGACGAGAACGGTGAATGAGCGGTCCCGCCGCTCGCGAAGGGGAGAAAAACCTGCCCGAGGTCGTGCTGGCGAGCACTTCGCCCTACCGGCCGGCGCTCCTGGAGCGCCTGTGTCTGCCCTTTCGCTGCCTGGCGCCCCGCTTTGACGAAGACGAGGTCAAAGGGCAAGAGCTTGGCCCACGCGCGCTGGCCGAGCAGCTCGCTTTTGCCAAGGCGGCGAGCCTGCTGGCGGACGAGCCCGAAGCGGCGATCATCGGCTGCGACCAGCTCGTGGCCTTCCAGGGACGGATCTTCGGCAAGCCGGGGAGTGCGGATCAGGCGGTCGAGCAGCTCAGCGCGATGGCTGGCCAAACGCACGATCTTTATACCGCGCTGGTCGTCGTGCATCGGGAGCGGGTCTTTCGTTACACCGATGTGACGACGCTCCGCATGCGGAGCCTGTCGCGGCCTGCGATAAAGCGGTACGTCTCGTCCGACCAACCGGTTGACTGTGCCGGCAGCTACAAGCTGGAATCGAGGGGAATCGTTCTGTTCGATCGCATCCAGACCGACGACCACTCCGCCATCACGGGACTGCCGCTTGTGGCCCTGGTCACGATCCTGTGCGAGCTGGGCTTCGAGATTCCGTGAAGCACCCCGTCAATCCGCCGCCAGCGCCGAACCCCGCTCGTTCAGCCCCTTGACAAAGCAATCCGCGCGGGTTGCAATCGGATTACTGAGCGTTGCATAAAGAAGGTAACCCTTGGCCCAAATCGGCGGGCACAGAGGCCCGCCCCACTGGTGGGATCCAGGGAGCTTTCAGTGGGGCGGGCGTCTCTGCCCGCCTCTGGGAGTTACCTTCTTTATGCAACGCTCTGTAGATGTGCCCGTAGCTCAATTGGATAGAGCGTTGGCCTCCGGAGCCAAAGGTTGTGGGTTCAACTCCCTCCGGGCATACTAAGCGGCGCAAGGACTTACGGCGACGGCGAAAATCGGCGTGCTCAGGATTCTGCACAGAATGCGGTTCTGTGCAGGCCATTTTTCGGCATGGTGGCTCGGCGGTTCGGGCGCTGCCGGTCGGTTAATTTTCGGTCAGAACCACAATTCCCGCGCGGCCCGGAGCGCATGGGGGCAATGGCTAACGCGCTCGATGTCGGGCGCACGGGAGGATGGAAAGGCCGGCTTGGCAAGCTGAAATAGGTGTGGTAAGGTGAAAAATCAGATGCTCACATGGGTTAACGCAAATGCAGACGCACATTCCCGCTACCGATGCCGCCATCGTCGGCCGGCTTATCAAGCCCGACCATCGCGATTTTTCTCCTGAAGCCGCCCGCGAGATTCTCAGCATCCAGCTCAGTCCCGAGGACCAGGCGCACATGCGGGAGCTTTCCCGCAAAGCCCAGGAAGGAACGCTCACGCCGATCGAGCAGGGCGAGGTGGAAAGCTACCGCCGGGTAGGATATTGGCTCGGCATCCTCTGGTCAAAAGCGCGGCGCTCGCTGAAACAGGCCGGCATGGATGCCCCGCATGAATACCGCACTTGAGCGGCTGGTCTGGCAACGGGCCAAATCACGGTGCGAATACTGCCAGCTTCCCCAAGCGTTTTCGCCGTTGCCGCACGCGGTTGACCACATCATCGCCCGCCAGCATCATGGTCCTACCAAGGCGGAGAATCTCGCCCTCGCCTGCTTCTTCTGCAACACCTACAAGGGACCGAATATCTCCGGCGTGAACCCGCAGACCGGGCGGACGGTGCGATTATTCAACCCGCGTAAGGATCGTTGGAGCCGCCATTTCGCATGGGATGGCGGGTACCTGGCCGGCCGTACTCACACCGGGCGTGTAACGATAGCGCTCCTTGAGATCAACCGCTTCGAGGCCGTTGAGTTCCGCGAGCATCTGCTCCGTGAGGGGTCTTTCCCGCCAGGGTGATTGCGGCGCTGCCATGCGGCGACGATACCAAAATGTTACCAAATTGGCCGTGGTACACTGGATGCGTGAACCCTCGGTCGTGCGGTAGCGTCTAGGCAGTACGACATCACGCAACGGCGTGTAAGAGCATTCCGGCAAGCAAATGCCCGTTTCGCGTTGAGGTGCCCTGGGTATTCAGCCTTATCCGGTTTCGTGCATCCGGCGAGAATCTATGGAATTCACTTACGACATGGCACGGCAAATGCTCGCGGGCATCCCGCCGCTGCATAATGCGGTCGCGGCATTTTTCAATGATCATCTCGGCAGAGCTTTTCCGCATGCTCCGGCAGCGGTCGAAGAGGCTGGAGCCTATGATCCCGAGGTCATCCGCACGGCGTACAGCCAGGGCAGCATGCTCATAGAGGTCGCCGCCGATCACCTTATGGGTTTTTCCAAGACAATGACGGAGCCGGTGGAGGTCTTCGCGCCATGGGTTTGCGTGCGTGCCGTGCTTGAGGCGAGTGCGCTCGCCTCTTGGTTCCTCGAACCGGGCATAACGACGGAGGAGCGGGCCAAACGAAGCTTCGCCTTCAAGTACGAGGGCATGAAGCAGCATATCAAATTTCTCCAGTCATGGGGACATAATGCGTCGGAGATGGCGAAGCTGAATACCTGGATCGAGGAGATGGAGAACACGGCGGTCGGGTGGGGAATGGCAAAAGTCCAGGACAAGAACGGCAAGAGATCGGGGATTGGAATGCAAATGCCCTTCATAACCGCGCTGGTCACGTTGATTTTCAAAGACGAGCCGACCTACCGGCTCCACTCGGCGATGGCGCACGGACATCATTGGGCGCTCCAACAGTTAGGGTACACCGTGCACGGAGAAGACGACGGCAATTCGACCTACGTGAAATTGAAGAAGCACATCTCGGCTGCGGTAATTGGTCACCTCGCCGCAAGAGCCGTGCGAGCGTTTGTTAAGCCGGTTTGGTTCAGGAGCTACCAGAACGGGTGGGATACTCAGCGCCTCGGGAATCTCCTGGAGTCCGCCTACGATGCCATGCTGATCAACGCCGAGGTGCGGTTTTGGAGGAGTACATCCTCGGCTGGTCCCTGAGTGGACCATCAGGGCCGGGTTCTGTGGCTAGCGAGCCGGGCGTGCCGGTATGGTGTTTTCCTTGACCTGTAGGTTGAGCGCTACGGTCAAAAGGCGGCAGCCACCGCCAGGTATCATCGCAGTCCCTTGATCCGGTCCGAGGTTTCATGCCAGATGCCAAGACTTCGGCTCCACCCATTCCGCGAGCGACAGCCATGCTATTTCTGCGGTGCGCCTGGTCCAAGCACGAGGGAGCACGCTCCGCCGAAGCAGTTTTTTGACGGAAGCAATTGCAGTTCCATTACCGTGCCTGCCTGTGAACTGCATAACTCCGCCAAATCCGGCACGGATCGCGCCGTGAAGGCCGCTCTACTTCGGGGCGTAGAGGTAATGATCGGCGCGGGATCAGGACGGACGTGCCCGACGCTTTGCAGCGCTCCATCGACGCGATGCAGGACAAGTACCGCCAGGCCAATGCTTTGGTGACGATGCAGCCGTTTATAAGCGACGATCCGCGCGACGCGGGAATTCGGCTTCCGTTCCTTCATAAGGACGCCCAGATTGAATCCTGGGTGAAAACGCTAACGGCGGCGCTCGTCTGGAGCGTCACAGGCACGGACGCGTCGAGATCGGCTTGGGATCGCGCGTGGCTGTGGAGCCCGTCGTACTACGCCGGCAGGCTGGACGTTCCGCTGTCCATGGAGAGCTTTCAGGCTAAGATCGACGGAGTCATTTACACTTGGCGGAACCTGGAGGACGCCGGTTGCTGGCAGCCTGGATGGCAACCCGATCCCGATCCGTTTCCTCCCGCCCTTTACGGGTTCGACGTCTGTTTCGAGGCTGCAACACGCAATCCGACCGCGATTATCCGACACAGGTTCTTCGGCTCCCACCTCTACTTTGCGCGCTTCGAGACCGCAGAAGAAACAATCGCTTCAATGAAAAAGTATCTGAAAGCGGAGGCGGACCGCCTTCAATCGGAGGGCCCCTCACTCTCCTCGGGTCCCACAGCGCCCCGGCGCTACCCCAAGCGTTAGACAGCCGATTGCGTATCGGCTAGGATCGCCGAAATCTGCGGCTTCGGAGCTGCGAAACACGCTGGCTATGGTTTTCCTCGCTGCCAGGTGATTGCGGCGATGATAGTCGGCCATTCGACCGCGGTCAAAACACCGGTTGCCGCGGCTTCGAAGCGGACGGGGGCAAGCGTCGATGCCGTGCGGCAGCTCAAAGCTCCGGCAGGATGGCCAGGGCGCGGCCATCGGTCGTGCGGTAGATGGAGAAATCACGCCGGTCGAGGGTCAACACCGCGTCGATGCCCTCGCGCTCGGCGACATACATCAAGGCCGCGTCCGCCATGTCCGGCTTGGCGGAAGCGTAGCGCTCCATGAACGCGATGATCCAGGCCAGTGCTTTTTCACCGAGTTCGGCCAGCGTGACCAGGCCGCGTTCGACCAGCCCGCCAAACGCCTTCACCCCGCCGGGTTCCTTGCGGAGGAGCCATGCCGCCTCCGTCAATACCGGCCAGCAGGTCAAAAGCGGCGGGCGGATCGCTTTTAACGCGGCAGCGCATTTCTTGTGGGCCTTTTCGCGGGTGCGGACGATCGCGACCAGGGGGCCGGTGTCGGCCACCGCACGGCTAATCACGTCCGAAGCCTTCCATGTGCTTACGATTGGTGCTCAGGTCGGTCGGGGAGCGCGGACTCCCCTTGAGGCAGCCGATCAGGCCCGCCCGGCTCGCCACGTCAAAGGCGGTGTCTTCCACGACAGGCCGCTTCCCGTTCGCCTCGGCAGGCCGCTTCCCGGCGGCTGCCGCCATTTTGCTTTCCAACGCATGGAGAAGCTGCCGCATCTGGCCGGGCGAAAGGGTGCCGATGCTGGATAGGATATGAGCGAATTCGTTGCGGGACATAGGCTGCGTCCGTTCGTCTTCTGTTAGCCGTAAAATGCTTAGATGGCGGATGTTACGAATTCCATTATAGGCGATCGCGGCGGAACTGGCAATCGCTAACTCTTGACAGGTGAAGCGGGCCGGAAGCGAGAGCCACTGCTGAGCGCCTCGTCGCTCCGGAATCATTGAGCGGGGCGGGAACACCGACGAGTTTTGGTCGGCCGACCCCAGCCAACTGGAAAATGACCTGTGGTGGGCCGCGTGGATCACCAGCACCGTTTACGGTCGGGCCAGCGCATCGCTGCTCGCGACCCGTGCCCCCAGCCTGGCGCCGGGAGCGAACCGGCGGATCAAGTCGGGCCGTCGCCTTTGATACTGCCCCGGGGATCGTTTTCGTCGAGCGGTGACAAACACGTCGTATGGACGCCGAGCCTGCACTTTTCCCCGGCGACGACGATTCCCGGAATGCAATCGTCACCGAATTGTGAACAGAAGGCCACACTGAGGGTTCTTCTGGCTCCTTGGCAAGAGGTGGAAGCCGAAAGGATCTGAAACCCGCGTTCGTTGCGAAACTTCCCATGCCAGTCCAACGGGGCCGAGATGTTGCGGTTGGCTTGCTCTCTGGCAACGGAGAGAGGCGTCAACGTCGTGGCTCCGATTCATGATGCCTTGATGGTCGAAGGATCGGCCGACGCGATTTGGGAGATTGTGGCCCGGACGCAAGAGGCCATGCCGGAGGCGTCGGAGATCGTCTTGGGAGGTTTCCGGCTTCGGTCTGACGCCAAGATCGTTTGTTGGCCTGATCGGTACATGGACGGCCGGGGCCGGGATTTTTGGGGCCGAGTGATGGCGTTGCTCCCGGCCGAGTCCGAGAGTCCACCCATCCGTCGGCGACATCGGCCGATCCCGGTCACAGTTGATGAGGAAACCGGGGAGGTAAGGGGCTATGTCGAGTGGGCCGGTGCGTTTTGAGAGTCTCGACAGACCTATTATGGATCCCGACGCCAGCGAGGGTCGGGAGGATTGAGCGATCAGATTTACACTACTGCGCTGGGAGATGCGGGGAATCCGACTCTGGCTGCTCAAGATCCAGCTTGGCAGTTACCTCGCGGTAATCGACTCCTCCCGAGGAGTCGATCACAGCCTCTACGGTTCCTACCACTCTGTCGCCAACAAACAGCTTTTTTTTATCGTGCTCGCCACGTGCGGTGAAGTGCAGCCTGATGACGCATTCGCGGTCGGTAAAATCGACGCTTTGGATCTCCGAACCACTAATGCCCCAACCGTAAGCGTTCGTCATCGCAGTTTGGCTAGTCACCGCTTCGGAATCCAAGATTTTATACAAGGTGCCGTCGATTCTCTTAGTGATGGCCTCTTCCTGCTCGTCGTCCATTAAACCCTTCAGATAACGCACGTAATCAGCGGGCGGACCCGTCTCATTCGAGCGCGCGATCAACGACTGAGCTATTGAGACAACCCGCGGCGATCGCAGAACCTTAGCCACTAACTCGATGAATTCCTCGTCGTCGTCGGCGACATTCTCCGGGCGGCGAGCCTGCTTCCCCGGAAACCCGCTAACTCAGAAAGGACCGTGAGCTGAGAAAAGACCGTTCCTCGAAAGATCTCTGCGTCCAGCCGGACCGGATAGACATGATCCCGAGAATGCGACGCGGTTAGAACACGATAACGATAGTCAAGCGCCGGGGCGTAAATGCTCAGCGCAATGATGACGGCCTTTCCATCTTCCGTGCTACCCTCCTCCAGTTCGCCGAGCAACAGCCCTTTTGTCTGAACCCGGAGAGCGTTCGCCTGACGATTGAGAATCATCTTTGGTGAAAGGACCCCCGGGTTGATTTGTTCTGGCCAAAGGCTTTTGGGTGCGTCTGCCATAAAAGTAGCCTCAAATGTCTAGCTCAAAGTGGATCGGTAGGTGGTCCGACAAGTAGGACTTATCGGGGTATCCGTCATCGGCGATCAGGGAGTGATTGCCGTCACTTTCCAGGATCTCGAGCTTCGCGAGGGTGGGGATCAAAACCGGCCTCAGCAGCACTTGGTCAAGCATCCCCCAATGGGTGTTGTGGGGTATGGACGATCGCCAAAAGTGCGTCCCGGCCGGTCCTGGCGTGCGATCTCCGAAGAGACCCCACATAGGGTTGTAGAACCGACGGTAGTCGAGCTTACGGTACTCACGGTCTTGTCGCTGGGCGAGTTCGCGTGTCATTAGTCCATGCATACAGTCTACCAGCGTCATACCGCGGTCATACGGATTCATATTGAAGTCGCCCACAAAGACTGTGTTGCAGTGACCCCTCTTATCTTCATAGCCTGCCAATTCAGCCGCAACTTTACTGGCATAGGTGGCTTGACCCTCATCCGTATGTCCGCCCGCCTTCGACGGGAGATGAGTCACAGCGAGCAAGACCTCAGGAGGATTGACTTTCGATGCCTTTATCGACCAAACATTCGTGTCCTCGCCAATCGTGGTAAAGACGTGATCAAAGCCCGGATGCTGGAGTCGGGTAACGGCCCGAACTTTGGTCGGCTTAACAACGCCTGCCTCGTAGTAGGCCCCCCGGCCTAACTTATTCAGTTCGACAAGATTCGGCCCGAGATCGTCTGGGCTTTCCGCGAGAAGAAAAACATCAATCGAACTGTTTCGCGCCAAGCATATCAGGTGGGGCAGGACACTCGCATTTTTCGCGAGGTTCCAGAATAGGATTGACGTCACGCCGCACCTTTAGCCCCGATGCCGACTGCCAATAAAGCCAAAGTGAAGGGTGCCTCGCATTAGGCCGATCACGTAGCAACCACCTTCACCCCGGTTTGAATCCTGGCGCTCTCATAGTTATGATCGACAAGCCTGTGTGGAATTGCAAGTAAGGCCCGTGCGGAATTGCGGAGGGTCCCGTGCGGAATTGCGGACCCTGCTCTGCTTATCTCTTATTCTCTCAGTCTTCTCTCTAAAAGAATACCTATGGGGTCTCCCTCCCATCCCGAGAACGATGTTTGGGATTTGGATCGGCTCCGGCTCCCTGCCGAATTGGTGGGAGACCCGTCGGGCCGGAGACGGCCTCCCCGACATCGGCCCGGAGACCCGTTCATCAAGGGGCCGATTCCCTATGCCTGGATTGCGTCGGCCTGTCGGCTCCCCGGGGCCGGTCTCCATGTCGCGATGTCCTATCGGTTCTATCTGAGCCGGTTCCGGTTCAAACGACGTGGGAGGCGTTGGGGCCTGTCCGACGTCGCCAACGGGTTGCGGATCTCCGACGATTCGGCCCGACGGGGCCTCCGATGCGGCCGAGCTGGCCGGGTTGCTGGCCGTGGAACGGGAGCCGGGTTGCAAGCTGGCCGTCTCCGTCTTGGATCTCCCGGAGCCGGAGGCCGGGCCGAAACGTCGGCCGTTGTACGGGCCGATCCCTTGGGCTTGGTGGCTCCCGGCCTCCCGGCTCCCGGGGAGATCTCTCCAAGTCGGGTCCGTTTGTTGGCTCTTGGCCGGTTGGAACCGATCGGCCGATTTCGAGCTGGCGTTGGACGATTGGGCCGAGTTCGGCCTCTCCCGCTTTTCGGTCTCCCGGGGCCTGGATGCGTTGGAGCGGGCCGGGTTGGTCTCCGTCGGCCGGACGCCAGGCCGGTCACCGATAGTTTCGATTTCCGGTCTAGAGCGCGGTCAATCCGGTTAACTCTTACGCATACGAAGGGGGTCGAGTTGCTTTCCCATTCTGCGCCCCGTCCACAAAGCTATGGCAACGGCAGCGGCACCAAAGACAAGGACAGGGGAACCATACACGAGAGAGCGGAGGCTTACCTCGTTCGCTGGCATTCCAGTCACCATTTCTATCGTAAACATATAACTAAATGATAGTATAACATATAACGCCAAAAGAGATGCGTTCACCGTTGTGAATTTCCGCAGGCCCTTCTTGATGATCGCATTCGCTGTAACATGCCTGACCGACCATCCTTCCCCCCTTCCGCGGACCCGCAGACCCTCGACCGTACCGTCGCAGAGCATGATGATATCGAGGAACTCCTTATGCTGGTCGAACGGATTTAAGAACGGGAGGTGGATCTCAATCTCGTGGGGCGACGGTTGGTTTACGTCGCATTCAATTGACGAGGTTGCGTATTGAAGAACACGAGTATCCTCAGAAAACGATAAGTTTAGTTTGATGTCCTTCATGGTCTCGCCGCCGATGTTCCTTAATTGGAGTCCCAACTGTGCCAAGTTGGCGACCGGTTCCTCTTTGAATCTAACGTGGACGTTTGGGCGTATGGAGCTCGGAATGCGCAACAAAGAGAGGACCGAGGTTTCGCGGCATTCGATGATGTTCGGCCGCTTCCGATTCAGCCACCAGATGATGAACGTAAAGATTCCGGTTGCGGCAGCACCCCCAATAGACGCCAAGATTTTGGACCAATCGAATGTGCCGTCCGCGAGTAAAAAGCTGGCCACTGCGATTTCCTAGATCTGGTGAGTCCAAGTAGTAGGATCGGCCGACTACTAGGCGAGAAAAACCATGCCCTTTCAGACTTCTTCGGCCGAGCGGCTCGGATTATTGCCCCTGCCGTATGAAGTTTCAAGAACGCTACTGTTACTAATCGCCAGCGGACCGCAATGGAAAGCCGCACCATCGGGCTGGGCCACCCAATGCCCCGAGAATGACCGCCGTGCCGAGTCGGTCTTCGTGGACCGACCTCCAAGCCAACCTCCGGCGGTCTCAATCCTCGACTCGGTGGCCACAACGACAGAGGCCGGAGAATCCTGAAGTGCATCCACGCTTGCCCAGAGGGACCAAAAAACGGGCCGTCGTGAAACGGGACCTCCGTTTGCCATCATTCGCTTGACTTTCAGGGTCCGTGCACCCACGTCAACCAGTGCCGTTGGTCGACGGGGTATTCCTCTCGATTTCTTCTAGTCTCGCGAGTTCGTGCATTCGCTCGAAATGTTCTCTCAGCGAAATGGCGTCTTCACGGGCGGCGTCGAATCGACCGTCATACCCTGCATGGCGTTCGACAAGCGAGGCGGATCGAACAGCGTCCAGGTTCACTTTGCCTGACGCGATCAGGGCTCTTGCGGCGTTCACTTTTTCGCGTGGTCTGCTGTTCGGATCAACCATTACGGCTGTCAAGGTGTCGATGACTAGGGCACGCTTCTCCGGGGTTAGTGGCCAGTCCTCCGCGATAGCCTTGGCATACAGCGGGTTGTCGTTGTTGATCGCCATGTCGCAACCCTCCCCCAGCCCCCATCAAGAGCCTTGACTTGTTATCGCACAGTCTGGATTGTGAGCGGAACCGGGAGCCAAGTTCAACACCCTTCGGTTCCCGGACCCTCCGGCACACCCATCGCCAGGCGGCTTAGAATCGTCTCCAACGCATCGCCAGACGTGAGGATACCCCAAACATCGGCGAGTCCCACAAACGCGACTACGGAGCCGGAAAGGGCCTTCCTTCACGTGGAGAATGGAAACCGGTTCCGTAGGCTACTGAGCGACTACGGAAACGCATACCAAAAATCCGCAATTCTCTGCAATTTCTTGCGTCAGATCGCTACCCCTTGCAAATGTGATCGATTCGACGTAAGACGGCATGTGTAAGAGGGTTTTTGATCATGTCTCGTGGAGAGAAGGGTGCCTCCGGAGCCAAAGGTTGTGGGTTCAACTCCCTCCGGGCATACTGACGTAAGTCATGCCGATTGCAAGAGTTGCAAACCTGTCCCACTCCGGGCAGAGCGGCGAAAGAAACCCAAGAACGCCGGTAGTCTACCGGATTGGGAGTCTGAACCGTGTCTGTCCAAACCGTCCGCACACCATCCTACCGCCTTCACAAACCAACCGGCCAAGCGGTTGTTACCCTCTGCGGTCGAGATCTCTATCTTGGGGGATTCGGGACCCAGGAGAGCCGGGCTGAATATGACCGGACCATCGCGGAATGGCTAGCCAATGGCCGTACCCTGCCGCGACGTGCCGTCAACGGCTCCGATCTGACCATCAACGAGATGCTCTTCCGAGGTCAACCGACGAGTTCGGATTATTGTCCGGGCATTCAAGTAGGCCGTGTCGGAAGGAATGGTCCCGCCCTCTGTCCATCACGGCCTACAAGCTGTATCCGGCCTGCGACGGGGCCGTTGTGAAGTTCGGGAAGCCGAGCCGGTCAAGCCGGTTCCGGATGCGTTCGTTGACGCGATTCGTCCGCACGTGTCCCGGCAGGTCCGGGCGATGGTCGAGCTCCAACGCCTCACGGGAATGCGGCCTGGGGAGATTTGGTCGATGCGAACGATCGACCTTGATACGTCCGGCCGGGTTTGGATTTACACTCCCGAGAACGAGCAAACCCGGAGCCGGAAGAAGGCGGCCATTGCCGCTTCAAGTCCCTGTCCGCTGTCGTTCATTTCTGGGATACAGCGATGAGCCGCTTCGCCTCGTTGTTGTACGGGCTGCCTGCTAGACCGCCGTACAGCGCGACGGAAGAGAAGCCTGTATTGCGCAGCAGTGACTCCAACTCCGCGCCGGAATAGAGCCGCATCGTCCACCGATATTCCTTCCGGGTGTTCGAGAGCAAAACCCAGTGGTTCTGCAGGAATCCCCATCCACCACGGACCTCCCTCTCCTCGAGGAGGAAGGCAGTTCCATCGGGGCTGCACTGCCAATCCCGTGCACGGAAGTCACGCGCGATTAGCTCCTTGCCCAATAGTTCCATCACAAGCCGGCCACCCGGTTTCAGGGACGCGAAGAGGTTCCGGAGAACCGCCGACTCGTCTTCGTCGCTTTCGAAATAACCGAACGTGGAGTACAAGCTGATGGCGGCATCGAAGCACACCGGACGGTGAAAGGTCCGCATGTCGGCAAGGACGAATTCGACAAGCAATTGTTCCTCGTCAGCCTGACGGATAGCCCGTTCCAGGAACGCGGCCGTGCGATCAACCCCGGTAACAGAGAACCCGCGTCGGGCGAACTCCATCGCGTGGCGCCCGGGCCCGCAGCCTAGGTCAAGAATTCTTGCACCAGGAGACACGCTCGACAGTGCGATGACTTGCTCAACCTCCCGCCGGGCCCCTTCGCCGCAGCGAACATCGGTAAAAAGGAAGGGGGCGATATCCTCCCAAAAGGTGTCGTCCTCATGCCATGGGACCATCCCACACCTCATCACGCGGTGAGACCTTTTGCTGGTAGGTGGACGAGGCGGAGCACAACTCATCCACCACCGTGACATCACGGAAAACTGGTTATTGTCTCGGCTCGCTCCAATAAGGCGGACCCGAATCCCTGACCTCGGTGTTCGTCAGTGACCCAAAGCACATCGATGAGCAGCCAATGCCATCGCGTTGAGGCCAAGAGGCCGCCCTGGATCGTACCGAATTCATCGCGGAGGAACAACCTGAGCGGTTCAGGGGCTGAGCGGGGCATATAGCGATGGTTGAAGTCTCGAAGACCTTGAACGATCGCCGCACAATCATCGTCGTCGGCGTCGGGCTCTTCGGTAAGTTGCAGCAGCGACATAAAGCGAGAAGCCTCCGCTTTTCACGTGACGCATCGCTCACGGTTTGAAAAGCCCGTGTATAAGCTTGCTTATGCGTCGAATTCGAGACCATTTCGACTGAAGCAAGACACCCCAAGCCTGCGACGAATGGCGAGAAGGGAACAAATCGGCCCGGATATCATCAACGCGATTCAGGCCCGGTTCTTCGCGTCGCAGTCGCTCCCGCGCTTGGTCGAGGGTGTCGGCGTCGCCGATCATATCGTCTTTACCGCTGACTCGGAACATGGAGGAACGCTCGAGCAGCAGTGGAGAGGCTCAACTGGGAACGACAGCGCTTGAACCCTTCGCACGACCAAGACCCCGCAAAGGATGAAGACGAGGCACAACGTGGCCATGAGAAGGCACCAGCTCAAGCGGATACGGGGCGATCGCTCGCCAAGTACAGCAGCCGAAATCAAGCCTCGTCCTCCAGACCACGCCCCCTGGCCACCAAGCGCAGCGGACCGGCCCACCGAGCTTCACCTCTGATGATACCCGAACCGGACCCCTGGAAAAGGATGCCGAGGCCGGACCCGATTTCAAAGCCCGCCCCGGCTGGCGGAGTGATGGGACTTGCACGCGCGAAAGGTTAGCCCTGTGGAAAGCGCCCACAAGGCCACCCAGCCCGGCACTTCCGCCTCATCGCGCGGCCGGATTGGTTCCGTCGCCCAGGATGGAGCGATGGGTTGCAAGAGGAAGCATGAAGGCCGGCGGGATGTTGATCCGCGGATTCCGCACGATCAATGGATCTTCACAATCGACGCCGATTCCCCGCTCAGTCCGGATCACCCACCAGCACGAACGCCGCCCAGTAATAAGGATGGTCATAGGGCCGATTGCCACTTGGCTTGGGAGAAGTCGCTGCACCGGGCGCCGTGCCACCATCGACCTTCGCGAGCGGCCGCACGTCACCACGCTCCAGTGCGGTCAGCTCGGCACCGACTTGGTCCACCGTCAAACTGCGCAGCCATTGCTTCGCCTCCTGCAACGCCAGGGCCTTGGGCATCGGCTTTGACAGCCCCCGCCGCTTGCCCAGCAGGTTCTGGTAAAACCGCGTCATCAACAGCGCCGTCGCCTTGTCGTCGACGCGCCACTGGCTCAGGACCAGGCTTCGTGCCCCCTTGACGAACAGCGCCTGGGCAAACCCCAGATAGCCCTCGCCGCCGGCATAGCGCCCGAGCCCGCTCTCGCAAGCCGAGAGCACGACAAGGTCGGCATCGAGGTCCCAAGTCCGCACGATCTGCTCGGCCGTGACCTGACCATCGGGGGCCGATTCCAGTGCCGCCGGGTCCGCCGAGAGCGTGGCCGGTCGCTCGGGCTCGGTCGCAAGGAAGATGGCCGAGCTGAGCGCCACGCTGGGATTGGCCTTCCCGTGCGTCGCGAGATGGAGGAAGCGGTAACTCTTGAGCGCGCCCGAGCGAGCGAGCTCTTGCAATTTCGACTCGGCCGCGTCCGAGCCCAGCAGGGTCGTCACCTGATCGTTGGGAAACAGGGCGGCAATGGCCTGGACCTCGCGGCGGGTGCCGGGCAGTGGGGCGAGATCCTCGCCGCGGATGCCCGGTTTGAGGACCTCAGCCGCCGCGCGCTGCGCCAGCACCGCCTGGGCCGCGGGTCGGTTGGGATTGGACTGGATGCCCAGCCGCCCCGCGGCAATCTCCAGCGAGCGGATCTCACCATCGCGCCAGAGCTTGATCGGCACGCGGATCGGCTTATCCTCCGCAGGGATGATGGCCAGGTCGCTTGGCGTTTTGAGGACCTTGCCGTTGTATTCCAGGAGAACGTCGCCGGCCTTGATGCCGAAGAGGTCGGCGGCGCTCTGGGGCGCGACGGCGACGATGGCGATGCCGTGGTCGGGCGGGCTAGGCGGCGGTTCACCCGGCGCCGGCTTGGGAAAAGCCGGGTCGCCCAGGGCCAGCAGCCGGGGCGATCCAGACGGCCGCGATCGCGGCGCGGTCAGGCGAACGAACATCGAGCCCGACGGGGCATAGCTGACGATCGGGCGTGGTACGCCCGCCGGCAGGGTTGCGACCAGCGCCTCGATCGGCACGCCCGCCAGCGCCTGCGACGGGAGGATGATCAGGTGCGTCACGCCCTTCAGGTGGGGAAATAGCGGCGCGAGCCGCTGGCGGGCCAGGGCCTCCGCCGTCGCGCCCGAGGTGGGCTGATGTTCGGCGGGCGGGCGTCCCGCCGCACCCTTGGCCCGGCTGGAGCCATCCGCCGGCGTGCTCCATCCAGGCTGATGGCCGGCGACCGCCGCGCGCACCGCTTGGGGCCGCTCGTCGTCTTCCTTGGTCCAGGCCCCGTCCTGGCCCGAGCCGGGAATCTTGACCCAGGCCGGATCGCCCTCGTGACGGACGATGCAGGCCCAGTGGTGCCTCCCCACGTCGAGCCAGCCCACCAGGGCCGCATCGCCGGGAAGGGCCTTCTCGGTCTCCTCCAGGCTTGAGGGTTTCCCGGCGGCGGCTTGATACTCGCGTTCCAGCGCGTTCTGGAATTCGACCCACTGGCCTCGGAGGGTGTTCTGTTGACCGCGCAGCGCGTCGAGCTGCTGGTCCTCGTCCTGGGTGCGACGGCCCTTGGAGGCCAGGCGGGCGATGCGTTCGTCGAGCCGCTGGAGTTGGCTGGCGAGGCCGGCCTCGCGGCGGCGCTGGTCGTCAGTGAGCGGCCGGAGCTGTCGCGCGGAGAGATCGTCGAGCAAGCCGCGGGCCAGGTCGGCCTCCCAGCGGGCCCAGGCGGCGCGGAACTGGCCCTGACGAGCGAGCGCGACGGCCAGTGCGGGCAACGGCGAGCCCAGCGGGGCCATGGAGCGTTCCAATCCCGAGGCGCTCTGCGCGCCGCGAGTGCGATCGTAAATCGCGGCGGCGGCCGTCCAGTTCGCCAATGCCTCGGTGAGCCTGCCCTGCGCATCAAGGTTGTTCGCTAGGCGGTTGTAGCTCCCGCCGGTATCAGGGTGGTTCTCCCCCAGCGCCTTGAGCCGGACGGCCAGCGCCTGGCGACTGAGGGGCTCGGCCTCGGCGTACTTCCCCTGCGCGTCCAGGCTGGACGCGACGAGGTTGTAGCTGCGGGCGGTATCGGGGTGGTTCTCCCCGAGCGCCTTCAGCCGGATGGCCAACGCCTGGCGGTAGAGGGCCTCGGCCTCGATATACTTCTCCTGAGCATGCAGGTTGGACGCGACGTTGTTGTAGCTCTGGGCGGTACTGGGGTGGCTCTCCCCCAACGCCTTGAGCCTGATGGCCAGGGCCGTGCGGTAGAGTGGCTCGGCCTCGGCGTACTTCCCCTGCGCGTTCAGGCTGGAGCCGAGGCTGGCGTAGATGCTGGCGGTATCGGGGTGGTTTTCCCCCAGCGCCTTGAGCAAAATGGCCAGCGCTTTGCGGTAGAGAGGCTCGGCCTCGGCGTACTTCCCCTGCGCGTCCAGGTTGTACCCGAGGTTGTTGTAGCTCAGGGCGGTATGGTGGTGGTTCTCCCCCTGCGCCTTGAGCCGGATGGCCAGGGCTTCGCGGTAGAGGGGCTCGGACTCAGCGTACTTGCCCTGCGCATCCAGGATGGCTGCGAGGTTGTTGTAGCAGTTGGCGGTATCCGCTTGGTTCTCCCCCAGCACCTCGAGCCGGATTGCCAGGGCTTTGCGCGAGACCGGTTCGGCCGCGGCGTACTTCCCCTGAGCACTCAGGACGGCCGCGAGGCTGTTGTAGATGCCGGCGGCATTGGTGTGGTTCTCGCCCCGCGTCTTGATCCAGATGGCCAGGGCCTTGCGGTAGAGAAGCTCGGCCTCGGCAAACTTCCCCTGCATATGCAGGTTGTACGCGACGCTGTTGTAACTCAGGGCGGCGTCGGGGTCGTCCTCACCGAGCGCCTTGAGCATGATGGCCAGGGCCTTGCGGTTGAGAGTCTCGGCCTCGACGTACTTCCCCTGCGCACCCCGGCTGAACGCGACGTTGGCGTAGATCCTGGCGGTCTCAGGGTGTTCCTCCCCCAGCGCCTTGAGCCGGATGGCCAGGGCCTTGCGCCAGAGGGCCTCGGCCTCAGCATACTTTCCCTGCGCGTTGAGGCTGTTCGCGACGTTGTTGTAGTCGTCCGCGGTGTCAGGGTGGTCGTCGGTGAACAGGCGGCGGCGAATCTCGAGCGCCTTCTCGAACAGCGGCTGGGCCTGGGCGTACTTGCCCTGGGCCACGAGGGGTTCCGATCGCGCCTTCATCGTATCGGCCGATTGGCAGGCGACTCGATCCTCGTCGGACATCGAAGCCAGCCGGCGCAACGTCTTGATCCGCCACTCCGCATTCACAGTCTCGAAGTGCTTCGGCCCCTGGGCCCGCGTCCGCAAGGCGAGCAGTTCCTCGGCCCGCGCAATCGCCTCGTCCCAGCGATCGGCCTTCGTGGCCTGGTCGATCTGCTCATCCAGTTGCTTGGCTCGTTTCTCGTCCTCGCCGGTCAGCTTGCGTAGTCCGGATGCGGCGGGTTGAGCTTCCTTCGGAGACGTGGTCTGTGCCGTCGTGGGCGTCCCCGGCATCGCCAGCCCGAACCCGATCATCAGCCCCAGCCGGAACAGGACGCGAAGAGCTTTCATGATGCAGCCTCTTCCCATGTCAGGCATTCAGTGATGGAACATTCGATAAGGATACCGAATTTCGAGACGCTTCGCCCAGAACTCGCCGACCGCAGGGCCGAGGCGCACGCTCAGCGTCGGCGGTCCGAGCAGGGTCGGCGACATCGCCGAGCCGCTAGTTTGCGCCAGAGCAGCCCGGCCGCCTTGCCGGGCGAACCATCGGCCCAGAACCACCCCGCTGCGCCAGCGAGCGCGGAGGCGGCCGCAGTGCGTGGGGGTCGCGAAGGGCCGGCGACCGGCCTGGCTGCCGGGCTGTTTGCCGGGATAATCGTTGGTCAAAACACGGATCCCGGCGTTCCGGAGTCAGCGGGGCGAAAGCGTCGATGCCGCCCGTCAGCTCAAACCTCGCGATCGGATTCGTGCAGTTTCACCCGGTTCTGCCGATCATGGCGGAAGTTGCAGACGCGAATGTTAAGACGGCAGCCGGGGCGAGAGCGGTTGCTGCGATCCGGCAGGAATGGCGAGTTGGACGGGTTATTCCGTCGTCTAACCGCATACTCGGTACATACTTGGCATACTTGGCACGCGCCAGAACCTGCCAAGTATGCCAAGTATGTGGCAACTATGCGTCGGGGATCGTGGCGCACGGTGCGCGACTGGATGCACCTTCAACTGCCAATAGAATCGCGATCCCGGCCCGAACCCGTCTCGACAGCCAAGATGAGTGGGATCGGCGAAAATGCGCGAACGAAGCCAATTTCGCGGAATCGACGAGCATCGTGGAAACACAAGATTCGATTCGAGTTACGCAAATTCCGGCGTTCGTTCGCCGACTTGACAAGAGGCGTGGCGCAGCGATGGGAGGACAGCACGCCGCGTGACGTTGCCCGAGGTGCCGCGGGTGGCCGCCTAACGAGCTGCGCCGCTTAGCCCCCAACCTGGCGCACATGGCATGAGCGTCACGTTCAGCAGAATCCAACAATCGCCCGTGTTCCGCGCCGGGGCGTCATCGCTCACCCAAAGCCAGTGTAGGTCAGGCTTTCCAGCCTGACTCTGCGGATGTCAGGCTGGAAAGCCTGACCTACACAGGAGAAAAATGGCGCTCGACCGCCGATTTCTGGCGCCGCAGCCTGCTCGATGAAGTTCGGCGCCACAGACGTAAGGTCTGTGAGACTGGCCGGTTGCTATCTAGCACAGTCGGCACCGGGCACGGCGAAATGGCGCTTGAGACCCTCGAAAAAGCGCCATTCTAAAGGAAGCCGCGTGCGCGGCGGAGCGCTTTCCTTAGCTCGGCATGATGCCGAGCCGGCCTATGGTCCTCTCGCAGCTTTAGAACCGGCCGTGGACTGATTCGAAGCCCGATTGGATGCAGAGTGGTTTTCAGACGGTCTTTCTTCCCCGTTTGGAAAGGAGCCACTCATGATCAGTCTGCTGCGCAAACGTATGTACCAGGACCTGCAATTGGCAGGCCTGGCTGTTGGCACCCAAAAAGTTTACGTCGGCGCGGTCCGGCAACTGGCCGCGCACTACCACCGAGCTCCCGATCAGCTCACCGAGCAGGAAGTCCGAGACTACATACTCTACCTCAAGAACGAGAAACAGCTGGCTTCCACCTCGCTGCAGGTTGCCGCCAGTGCCATCAAGTTCTTCTACGCTCACACCGTGCCACGCGACTGGAAGACCCTCCAGAAGCTCCGCATCCCCAAGACCAAGACCCTCCCCGATGTCTTGACCATCAACGAGGTGCACCAACTCATCGACGCCGTCCACAGACCGTACATCCAGATTTTCTTTTGGACTGTCTATTCGCTAGGCCTGCGGGTGGACGAAGCCTTGCACTTGCAGGTCGGCGACATCGACAGCCAACGGATGCTCGTCCATGTGCATCTGGGGAAGGGGGCCAAGGACCGCTACGTTCCCTTGCCTGGGCGCACCTTGACCCTGCTTCGTAAGCACTGGGTGACCCACCGTGATCCGCGTTGGCTCTTTCCGGCTCACAAGAGCGACTCGTCCCCCGTCGTCCCGGCCGCCCGCCCCATGGAGCCAGCCAACTTCCAAGCGGCGATGCGCCAGGTGGTCAAGGAGCTGAAGTTCCGCAAGGCGATTACGATTCACACCTTGAGGCACAGTTACGCCACCCACTTGCTCGAAGCCGGTCTCAACCTGCGGTTGATCCAGCAGTACCTGGGTCACAGCTCGCTACGGACCACGATGATTTATCTCCACGTGACGGCCTTGGGTCATGAAAAAGCGCGCGCCGCGATCGAGGGCTTGATGGCGGAGTAGTCCGATGCCGACTGTCGCCGACGTGTTGCGGCGGTACGGCGAGGAATACCTCCAGCGGTTTGGCGCGAAGATGTGCGCAGAGCACAGGAAGGTGCTGCACGCGATCACCGCCTGCCGCACGGGGGAGCTGGGCACTGTGGTCTACGTGTGTCAGTCCTGCGGGACGACGCACGCCATGGGACGCTCCTGCGGCAACCGGCATTGCCCGAGTTGTCAGCAGGACAAGACCAAGGCCTGGCTCGAGAACCAAACCGGCCGCCTGCTGCCGTGTCCTTACTTCCTGCTAACCTTCACGGTCCCGGCCGGGCTGCGCGATCTGGTGCGAAGTCACCAGCGGGTCGCCTACGCCGCGCTCTTTGAGGCTTCCAGCGCCGCGATCAAAACCCTGGCGACGAACCCCAAACACATCGGCACCACGAACTGCGGTTTCTTCGGCGTGCTGCACACTTGGGGCCGCACGCTCCAGTATCATCCCCACGTCCACTACGTTGTCCCGGGCGGTGGGATCAATGAAGACGGCAGCCGATGGCTACCATCGCGCGCTGATTTCTTCGTGCCCGTAAAAGCCCTGTCAATTCTCTTTCGGGCCAAGCTGCGCGACGCCCTTGACCGCGCCGGCCTGCTGGGGCAGGTCGATCCGGCCGTATGGCGGCAACGCTGGGTGGTCCATTCGAAGGCGGTCGGCGATGGTCGAGCATCGCTGAAGTACCTGGCCCCATACGTCTTTCGCGTCGCCATCAGCGATCGGCGGATCGTCTCGTGCGACGACGGCCAGGTGACGTTCGCGTATCGCCGCAGCGGCTCAAACCACCACCGGAAGATGACCGTTGGTGCGTTCGAGTTCATCCGCCGATTTCTGCAGCACGTGTTACCCAGCCGCTTTCAAAAGGTGCGGCACTACGGCTTCCTGAGCCCTAACAGCCGACACTCGATCGAGGCCGTGCGTTGGCTGGTCACTTCGTATTACGGGTCTATCTACGTATTGCTGGCCAACCTGCCCCAACAGGCGCCCGACGAACCGCGGATCCGCTGCGCCGAATGCGGGGGGCCGATGCGCGTGCTCATGTTGCGGCCACCCGCCCTCCTCGCCTACTTCGACACGAGCTAACCGATGATCAACCGACCTCAGCCACGAGAAGCCCGCCAACCTACTTCGCCACGCCGAGGTCCGCTGACGCCGCGCGCCTTGCTCGGTTACGCAGCACCTGGACCATCATTCCACCTCAGTGCGGCCTTCGATTCCTGGGCGAGGCACTCGCTCCCACACCACCCAGTGCGCCCCGCATCCATCCCAACCCCCGTTGCCCCTGACCGCTGACCCCCCGGTCACCTTCCTCCCATCGAACCGTTTCCCTAAGATAATGCTGCGGCCCGCCTCCTCAACGGGCTTCTTGAATGGGGATTTGAGATTCGGCTTCGCGAACTCAAATCCACAATCCATTGAACTCAAATCCACAATCCATTCCATTTTGCATCACGTTTTGGACGATTTTGGCCGGGTTTTTCCGCGAGCTTGCCCGTGAGGGCGCAAATTGGCGCGCATACCGCCCCGAAAAGCGCTAGTTTTGAACCACGCCCAATCGCCAACGGACGCGCGGCGCTCTTGAAAATGGGGCATGGCTCAAAGTCGTCGCGTGGCGGGCGACACCAGTGATAGCCGCACGCGAATTGATCGAAAGTGTCAAGATGACGACCGCGGCCGAACGGCGGACACACTGACGCCCGCATCCTGCTATGGCGTTCTCCGGGTCCTGCGCTTATTCTCGTACATATCGGAAGGCGAACCAAAGCGATCTGCACGCGTCAAAAGCGTGCGAGACTGCTATCAATCTCGGATGAGTCGCGTGATGATCGGGAGCCATCGCGCCATGCCTCAAGACTCGAAGGCCGGTTCAACGTGTGTCTCCGCTGTCGCGTTCCTCGAGACGCTCAAACAGGCGGGGGTCCTGTCCGATGCCAAGTGGCGGGAAGTGCAGGATCGTTTCCGTCGAACCGCGGAACTCGATGGTTCCCTGGGTGTGGCCCATCAACTCGTGCAGGAAGGCACCCTCACCGAGTTCCAGGCCCGTCGGCTCTTGCAGGGGAAGAAGGGCCTTGCCGTCGGCCGCTATGCCTTGCTCGACCACATCGGCAAGGGGGCGCGGGGGCGGGTCTTCAAGGCACGGCACGTTCTGATGGATCGCGTGGTCGCCCTCAAGGTGATCTTGCCCGACTTGGCCGTGAAAAAGGGGGCGGTCTCCCGGTTCTTCCGGGAGATGAAGATCGTCGCGCTCCTCGATCATCCCAATGTGGTCCGGGCCATCGATGCCGACGTGCATGAGAATTGTCCGTACATCGTCATGGAGTACCTGCAAGGGGATGATCTGGGACACGTCTTCGCGCACCGCGGGCCCTTACCGCCGGGTGAGGTTATCGATTACATGGCGCAGGCTGCTCGGGGCCTCGCCCACGCGCACGAGAAGGGGGTGATCCACCGTGATGTCAAGCCCACGAACGTGTTCCTCGTCAATACGGGGATCGTGAAGGTGCTCGACCTCGGGTGCGGGGAACTGGTCGGGATGGCCGGGCAAGCGGGCAACGTGTTCGATACCGACGAAGGCATCGTGGTCGGAACGACCGATTTCATGTCGCCCGAGCAGGTCAAGGATGCTGCGATCGATGCCCGGACAGACCTCTTCAGTCTAGGCTGCACGATGTATCGGCTGCTCACGGGAGCCTATGCCTTCCCCGGCGAGACCAGGGAGGATCGGCTCGTCAAGCGGATCCGTAAGCGCCATGTCCCGATCGCGGACGTCCGGCCCGGCCTCCCCGACCGCCTGGTCACGATCGTCGACCGCCTGCTCGCGGTCCGCCCGGACGATCGCTTCGGTTCTGCGGCCGAAGTGGCGGAAGCCCTCGAGTCTCTGATCCCGCCGGCCGGCCGGTCCGACCGCGCGACGAGCACGAACCCGCCGACGAAGAGCCCCGCCGCCGACGTTACTTCCATCCCGGCGGAGCCCGAAGAGCCGCTGAATTACTCGCTGATCGAATCGGCACTTCGGCCGGCCAACCGCGGCGGCCGGAAAGCCCCGCGGCTTGTAGACCAGAAGCAGCCGAAACCGTCCTCCTCGAAAGGTCTCTCTTCCCATCGCAGGACCCTCGAAGAAGAGGGCATCGAATCCGGGCGGGAAGTGCATAAAAAATATCGCGACGAGTTGATCCAGATGAACCGGGTCACGGCCGAGCTTCGTTCCATGGATCCGGCGGATGGCGCGCCCGCCGAGGGCCCGACCTGGCTCGAGCGATTCGGGGAAAAGTTGGGCGACTCCCTCGCGGAGCCGAGCGCAGGGGCAGATCCTCATCGCCATCCTGTCGGTGCTTTTGGTCCTCGCCCTGGCCCTGGCCTTCGCGGTCGGATAGTCCAGTAGCCGGGCCGGCGCCTCATTGAAACGGCGACAACCGACGGAGTGCACGCCCGCGAAGATCTGGCTCGGGCGGCACGTTACCAGGATTTTTTTGCGTCCCGATCCCAACGCGCCGTTGCCGCAACCAAGAGATCGGGCAGCAGAGCCCCCTCCTGCAGCGGCAAGGCGCATCGGCGCGTGCTTTTTAGGAGCCGGCTCCGTCTGGCGATCCGAAGATGCGCACATCGTGTGGAGATGTTTCCGAAGAGGAATCTAAACGGTAGCCGCACGAGCGAACGACAGCGAGTGACCCGAGCAGGGCCGCCGAGTAGAGCAGCATCGTCAGGAGGATATAGACCCACCCGGCCGAGTGGGCGTGGACGGCGGCGGCAAAGAACGCCCCGAGAATCGCGAGAGCCCAAACACGACCGGCCCACGCCACAGCGGTCGGGCGAGCCCCAGCGCCGCCCAGTGTGCCACGAGCCCCACGGTCGCGATACACAGCCCGAACACGGAACTGACCAGAAGAAAAGGTCTCGACGTCGCCTGCATAGCCCTTGCCCCCGCGCTCAGGATGGCCACGACTGCGGTGGCGAGCATCAGACTGCGGATCGAAAACCTCAATCCGCGGCCTGGGTTCGGTTCCGGCTGACTCGGATCCACGTGCCGGATGAGCCTCACTCCCACTCCGCGCAGCCCGAGCAGTGAGCCCCAGGTGAAGGCAAGCGTGGTGGTGGTCGCGCCGAAACGGTGAATTCGAGCAATCCCCACCCTCTTGCCGCGCCCGTTCTGGCTGGTTAGATTCGCACAGCCAGGTAGGGCGCCCGATTCGGCCGCGGCTGCTGGCTCGAACGCGAGTCCTATCGCGAGCCATGAGGATAAACGATGTCCGGATCAACCGCCAGCAACAGCGATCTGAAGATCACGGCCGTGGAGGCGATGTACCTCCGCTTGCCGGACGTGAAAACCCAGTGCGACAGCGGACAGGACGCGCTGATCGTCCGGGTTCTTACCGATGCCGGGATCGTGGGATACGGGGAAGTCAACTCGAACCCGATGGCGGCCAAGGGGTGCATTGAAGGCCCGTTTTCGCACACGACGGCGACGGGGCTGGCCCAGGTCCTGA
Organism: uncultured Isosphaeraceae bacterium; assembly: GCA_963823675.1. Classification (GTDB taxonomy): domain Bacteria; phylum Planctomycetota; class Planctomycetia; order Isosphaerales; family Isosphaeraceae; genus CAWGMT01. The sequence goes on from CAWGMT010000014.1 coordinate 71,002, forward strand.
TCGGCGAAGACCCATTTCGCACTGAGTATCTCTGGCACAAGATGTACCGTGCCAATATCTACGGCGGCCGGCGCGGCATCGGCGTGCACGCCATGAGCGGCATCGACCTGGCCCTCTGGGACTTGAAGGGCAAAGCGCTTGGGCTGCCGGTCTGGAAGCTTTTGGGAGGAGGATTTACCAAGAGCTTACGTGCTTATGCGAGCTCGCTTTTCGGTGCGACGCCGGCCGAGACCAAGGCCCGCGCGCGGCGGTTTGCCGACCAGGGATTCACGGCCGTCAAGTTCGGCTGGGACCCGATGGGCCAGGATGCCGCGACCGACGTCGCTCTCGTGCGGGAAGCGCGGGCCGGGCTCGGACCGGACCTCGACCTGATGATCGACGCCGGGCTCGTGTACGACGCCAAGACGGCCATTCAGCGCGCCCGCGCGTTCGAGGCGTACAACCCCTTCTGGTTCGAGGAGCCGCTCTTGCCCGACGACTACGAAGGATATGCCAAGCTCTCGGCGGCCACGAGCCTGCGGATCGCCGCCGGCGAAGAGGAAAGCGAGCGCAAGTCGTTCCTCCAGCTCATGGACGTGGGCAAGATTGACGTCGTCCAGGTCAACCTGACCCGGTGCGGCGGTTTCACCGAGGCCGTGAAGATCGCCTCCCTCGCCGCCGACCGCGGCTTGCCGATCGTCAACCACGGCTTCACGACCTATCTGAACGTCGCGGCCGCACTCCACTTCCTCGCCAGCATCCCCAACACGCTGGGCTTGCTCGAGTTTGTCGTCGAGGAAGGAACGACTTTGCGCCAGTCGATCACCGAAGTCATCCGCGCCCAGGACGGCCGGGTCGCCGTTCCCGACGGCCCCGGCCTGGGCATCGAGCTCGATCTCGCGGGGATCCAGAAGTTCCGGGTGGCGTGAAGGGAAAGTGGGGCGCGGGCCTTGGATATCTAAAACACCCCTCCCGCCTCGCGAGAGCGATGCAGAAAGACTGAGGCGAAAGACGATAATTGTGGTTGATTCTTGGTCGGGCGTCCATTCCTGGGGCTCACGCCCCAGGCTACACAATGCCGCCGCTTTGCGGCTCCAGAGGGGCGGCTTCCGCCTGCATGGCCGGGTTCGCCAGGCGCAATAAAAACGGCGTACTCATGCAGGCCAACGGCGGCGGTGTCAGCTCCATCCTTTCGCTGCGGGAACCGACAACGATGCCTACTGCCGACGAGATCAAGACCGCGCTTTTGCTCAAGCCCCACCCGATCGAGGGGGGCTACTTCCGCGAGACGTATCGCTCGGCCGCGGAAGTCCCAGGGGCGATATTGCCGCCATCATACGCCGCAGACGCCCCGCGGTCGTTCGGGACGGCGATCTATTATTTGTTGACTCCGGACACCTTTTCCGAGCTCCACACGCTGCCGACCGAGGAGGTGTTTCATTTCTACCTGGGCGGGCCGGTGCGGATGTGGCAGTTGTTTCCGGATGGGAGGGCTCGCCAGGTCGTGCTGGGAACGGACATCCTCGCCGGCCAGGAGCCTCAAGTGGTGGTGCCGGCGGGCGTCTGGCAGGGCTCTTATCTCGAACCCGGCGCCGAGTACGCGCTACTGGGCGCGACGATGGCGCCGGGCTTCGATTTTGCCAACTATGTCTCGGGCGAGCGCGCCTCTTGATCGAGCGGTATCCCCGAATCGCCGACGAGATCCGCCGGCTGACGCGGGACTCGTGAGACGCGGCGGCATCACGCCGTCAATTTCACGACGCGGCGGCGGGCCCGGCGCCGGCCTGGCCGGTCACTTCGAACGGGAATTCGAGCTGCTGCCAGCCGGGTCGCGGGGCGGGGCGGCTACTGCGCCAAAGCGCCGCGAGCGACGAGTGCAGGCCCAGTCGGGCAAACCACACGCGAGGGTCCAAAGAGCGGATCACCGCGTCGAGCTCGTCGGGAGCCAGGAAGGTGATGTACATCGCCGTCATGAACTCGCCGAAACCGGGAATATTGAGCATGGGCCGGATGCCCAGGTGCAGGCCGAGGCCCGCCAGGATCGCCCAGCGACGGGTGGGCCGGAACCAGAGCCAGAACGCCAGTGCGAACTGCGTCAGGATCGCGCCATGCGACATGACGTTGATCAAGAGCGGATACTGGGCGAGCCACTCGAGATTGAACCAGGCGAATTCGCGGTTGAAGAGCACGTAATGGACGGTCGTGCCGTTCCGCCAGAGGGCGCCCTCGCACTTGATAGCGCTCGACTGAAAATAGATCAGGCAGAGCTGCATCTGGAGCATTCGCTGCGCCCACGGGACGATGAGCGGCTCGGCATAGGTCCCCCGCTTTCTCGCGGCGCGGAGCGCATCGAGCGAATAGGCCGCGCCGGCTGGGCAAAACATCAGATAAAAGCTCGTAATCATCGGAACCGCGTCGGGCCCGCCATTCGAGGAGACATTCCGATGATAGAGTGAGAGCATACCAAGATATAAGAGCACGGTCATGATCCGGGTGCGCCAGCCGAGCATGACGCCCGCCGCCGCGGCCATGGTTGCGGCGAGCACGGCATAGGCGATCGCGGGGCTCTGCACATACTGCAAGGGCGAAAACCGCAGCAGGCCGGCGGCTTCGCGCGCTTCGGTCCCCTGCAACAAGCCCGCGCCCGTATAGTAAAACTCGAATTGCGGAATCATGAGGGCCAGGTATGCCAGCATGATCAGACCGAATACGACCCGGAACGCGCCCAGCGGCCGCGCCGAGATCGGTCCGAAGAAGAAGCGATTCCACGCCTTGAGCGGATTCATGGCCGCACCTCCTTGTACGATGCAATCTCGATGCGATCGATCATTTGAATCCGCCTGGGAGCCATCGGGTCAACGCTCGGCGTGCCGGGGGGCGGCGTGGCGCGAATTTCGTAGTACAGGCTGGCCGTCAGCGGAAACGCCTCATCCTTCAATCCCAACTGCCGGACCGCATGCCGCGCCGTGAAGACTCGATGCTTGGTATACTCGTCGACCACCATGTTGCTCACAAATTTGGGGTCGCGGTAATGGCCCAACTTCTGCCACCAGGACAGGTCTCCGATCCTGGGAAACTCGTAAAGGTGCCGCATGCCCTTGGAGTCGATCACCTCGACGTTCAGGTAGAGGGTGTCCCGGAGCGGGTCGGGCACGAAAATCGCCCACCACTGCCAGATTCCCAGCGGTAGCATGTAGTACTTGAATAGAGGGGAACACCGGTCCTTGATCAAGCAGGCCGGATTGGTCCAGACGGCGAGAGCGGAGACATGAAACAACACGAAAGCCGAGATGACGATTCGTCGAGCGTTCCATCGCCACGTCTGGGCGTTCCATCGCCAAGGCATCGTTCTCTCCCTTCGTTTCGGCGCGATCGAGACAAGTAGTGCGGCGAAATGTAAAGCATTCTCCCCGCCACGTCAATTCCGCATTCGGCAAGGCTGCGCAGTCAACGGGTCAATCGGTCCGCCGGGCCGCCTTGTCCGACCGGGGCTGCAGGGGCTACGATGGAGAGACGCCTGGACACGTGCTCCCTTTTTCCCCTCGTCGGGTCGCTTTACGCCAGAAATCCACCATGAATGAGAGACGCTCCGACCGATCGATGCGGTCTTTTCTCGGTTCGTTGGCCGTCTACGTGATCGTCTGTACCGCAGTTGGCGGGGCGCTGGTCCGCGCAGGTGATGAGGCCGGCATGCAGCCGATCGCGGTGTGGCCGGCCGGGCCCATTGAGGTCGTCGCGGCCTTTGATCGGCCGGTCGCGCGATCCTCGGCCGCCGCGCTCGTCGGGCAGAGCGTACTCTATTTCGACGGGAGCAAGTCCGCGGCTGCCCGCGGATCGAGCTCGCGATTGCTGGGCCAACTTCGGATCGCGGCGATTCGCCTGATCGACGACAACCGAACGCTGGTGCTGGCGACCGATCCGCATCCCTGCGACTGCGTGCTACACCCTACCGCTGCCGGCCCGGGATCCGAACCCGCGGACTGGTGCCAAAGCGAATCCCACCGCGGCCTACGACTTGAGCGGCGCCGAGATCGCCTGGAGCGAGGAAGGCGGCGATCTTGCCCGGCCGCGCTGGTCGGGGTGGTGGCCGCGGCTCGACGCGGCTGTTGTACGTCAGCTCACGCGGGGTTCGAGGCGTCACAACGAGCTCTTTGACCTGTTGCGAAAGCGAGGCCGGCTCGTCGTGACCACGCTCATCCGCCTGCCGAAGGGAACTGTGATCTTTCGCCTCGATTGCAACCAGCCGATCGACGAAGCCATGCTCGGCGACACTCAAGGTGAGCCGGTCGATCCGGCGGGCGGCCCGCGCCACCGGGTCGCCATGAAGTCCTCATCCGAGGGCGAGCCGCTGTTCTTGACGCTGACCGTGCGGTCCGGAGAAGTCAACGAGCCCTTCTCGCTGGTTGGCACGTACCGCATCGGTGACGAGCCAGCCGATCATGCGATTGAAGCCGGTCAACTCCTCTTGCCTTGGGCACCCTCGGTCACGGACAACGGGACCCAACCGCTGGTGCTCGTGCCCGACCTGGGCGGCGGCGATCCGGTGCGGGGCAGGGCACTCTTCACCGGGGATCAAGCCCGGTGCTCACAATGTCACGTCTTTCGTGGTCAGGGAGCGACAGGTGGGGCCCGACCTCACCGAGATCGAGCGCAAGGGCCCCGCCGAGATCTACCGCAGCATCGCGGCACCAAGCGCCGCGATCGAGCCGGCCTACGCCACCTACACCATCATCACGAAGACGGGGCAAGTCGTTGCCGGCATGGCACGGGCCGATGGTGCCGACTCGATCCGCGTTACCGATACCAACGCCCATGCGACCGTGATAGGGCGGAACGAGATCGAGCAGATCCGGCCGAGCGCCACCTCGATCATGCCCGTCGGGCTGACCGCCACCTTGGGTGCTGGCGCCATCCGCGACATCATCGCGTTCCTGACCTCTCCCGCGCCCTCGACCGGCTTCACGGTGAGATGGCATCGCAGGGCTCGTGCGAGCCCGCTTGCCGAGGGCGATCGTTTGACGATAGACTAAAACATAATTGAACTGATATCCGACGACGGTTGACGAACCGTTACGACGCTGGGGCTGCCGAAGAATGGAACCGACGCACCGCCATCATGCGGGCTTTGTTCGCCGCGAGTTTCTCCAGGTTGGGTTCTCGGGGCTACTGGGATTGGGATTGCCAGACTGGCTGGCGTCGCGGGCCGCGGCATCGCGCGCAGTTCGCGGCGATCGAGGGGGGCCCGCCGCGCCTCGTGCCAGGTCGGTGATCCTGGTGTTTCTCACGGGCGGCCTGAGTCATCTCGACTCGTTCGACATGAAGCCCGACGCACCCGAGGGCATCCGCGGCGATTTTCACCCGATTGCGACCAAGGTGCCGGGAATTCACATCTGCGAGCACCTTTCCGGGCTGGCGGCTCTGGCCGACAAGTTGGCGATCGTGCGCACGATGTCGCACGCCTTTACCAACCATTTGAACGCAACCCACGAACTCTTGACCGGCTATCCCCAGCCGGGCGCATTCTTTGACAAGATCGCGTCGCGCGACGACTACCCGTGCTACGCATCGGCGGTCGACTATCTCCGGCCGAGACACGATGGCGTGCCCAGCGGCGTGATGCTCCCGACGTTTCTCATGGAGGGGCCGCTGATCTGGCCCGGCCAGCATGCGGGGTTCCTGGGACCGCGGCACGACCCGTGGCAGATCCGCCAGGACCCGAGCCGGCCTGGTTTCGGGTTCGAAGGCCTGGCCTTGCCGGCCGGTTTGAGCGTGGAGCGGCTGGATCGCCGCAAGTCGTTGCTCGACCAGTTGGCGGTCCGCCCCGACGTGCTCGTCGCGCACGCGAAGGCCGCCAAGGACCCTTTCGCCGATCAGGTGCAGCGAGCCTACACACTGCTTACTTTCGGGAAAAGTCGCCCGGGCATTCGACCTCAGCCGCGAGGACCCCAGGCTCCGCGATCGATACGGCCGGCACATGTTCGGCCAATCGCTGCTTCTGGCCCGAGAGACTGGTCGAGACGGGCGTGCCGATCGTGCAGGTCAACATGGGGCGCGTCCAGACCTGGGACACCCATTCGGCCAACTTTCAGACGCTCAAGCAGCGATTGCTGCCGCCACTCGACCGCGGCGTAGCGGCGCTGCTAGAGGACCTCACAGTCCGCGGCCTGCTGGATGAAACACTGGTTGTCATCACGGGTGAGTTCGGCCGCACGCCCCGAATCGGGTCGAGCACGGGCAACGTCAACTCGCGTGATGGACGCGATCACTGGGCCGCGGTCTTTTCGGCGGCTTTCGCCGGGGGCGGCGTTCGAGGGGGACAAACGATCGGTCAGTCCGACCGGACCGGGGCGTACGCGGCGAGCCCGCCGTACCGACCGGCCGATCTGGCCGCCACGGTCTTCCGGGCCCTCGGCATCGACCCGGCCACCGAGACGAAAGATCGGCTCAATCGTCCGAGTCTCCTTTGCTCGGGCCAGGAGATCACGCCGCTGTACGACGGCGCGGGGACATGCGGCTCTGCGCTGCGGTGAATGCCAGGAGAGATCGAGATGACCATCGTTCAAAAGATGCGTGCCCAGCTTACCGAATCGATGAAGGCCCGCGATGCGGTTCGCACGGGTTTTCTCCGCTACTGGATCGCGCAACTGACCCTGGGCACCGGTGCCGAAATGTCCGAGTCGGATGCGATCAAGAAGATGCGCGGCGTACTCAAGGAAGCCCGCGCCGGCGTGACGACGTTTACACCCCAGGAGCTGGACCTGATTCGAGAGTGGGTCCCGCCCGCGCTCAACGCCGAGCAGATCGCGGAGGCTCTGGCACCCGTCGCCGAGCAGATCAAGAACGCCCCCAAGGAAGGCATGGCCATGGGGATCGCCATGAAGGCGCTCGCCGGGAAGCCGGTCGAAAGCGACGATGTGAAAGCGGCGATCGCGGGTCTGCGGCAGTGATCGGCATAATCATGTCGCCTTCGCTCTACCGCCGAATCCTGGGCGAGCGCTTCGACTCGCTTCCGGAGGTCCTCCGCCGGTTCCACGGCTCTGGGGCTGGAGGACGGGCTCGCGGCACCTTCCAGGTCGAACGTGCCGCGGGCAAGCTCCGAAGCGCGGTGGCTTCATTGCTGGGGATGCCCGAGAGCAGCCAGGCTGTTCCCGTATGCCTCGACGTCGCCGTCGAAGGCGACCGCGAACGCTGGTGCCGCCGCATTGGTGAGCGTCGCCTGGTCACGGTCCAGTGGGCCGCGGGAGACCTGCTCATGGAGTCCTTGGGGCTGATCTCTTTCTTGAGCGCCCTTGAGCTTGACGGGCGATGCTTGCATTATGAGTTCCGCCGCGCATGGTTTGCCGGCATCCCACTTCCCCGTTGGACTTCCCCCGCCGTCACGGGCTCCGCGGACGCGGGTGAGTCGGGCTGGCGGGTCGAGGTCCACATCACGGCGCCATTCTTGGGCGAGATCGTCCGATACAGTGGGTGGGTCGAGCTCGAATGACAGAATCTTTGCGTGTCGTCAGCGTGATCGGCGGCTACGGAATCTTTGGCGGACGGATTGCACAGGCGCTTGCCCGCGACCGTTCCTGCAAGGTTGGGGTTTTGGGACGAAATGCCGAGATCGGCGGCAACTTCGCTCATCTGATCGGAGCCGAATTCCGCCGCTGCGACATCAGCGATCGCGACTCCCTCCGGCAGGCGATCGACGGATCGTTCCTGGTCATTCATGCGGCCGGACCGTTTCAGGGAGCCGACCACCGGGTGGCTGAGCTTTGTCTGGAAGTCGGGGCGCATTACCTCGACCTTGCCGACGCGCGGATTCGTCGCCGGCATCGGGCGACTCGACGCCGAGGCCCGGCGCCGCGAGCTTCTGGTCTGCTCGGGCGTCAGCTCGACACCCGCGGTCACCTCGGCCATGATCGCCGAGCTTGCGCCGCAGTTCGGACGAATCGACGAGATCCAGACGGCGCTCAGTCCCGGCAATCAGAACCCGCGCGGAGCGTCGACGATCGCCGCGGTCTTGAGCTACCTCGGCCGCAATATCCGTGTCTGGCAGGACGGCCATTGGGTCGAGCGGCCCGGTTGGGGCGATGTGCGACGTCGCGAATTCCCACCTCCCGTGGGCCGCCGGCGCGTCCATAACTGCGATGTGCCCGAGCTCGAGCTTTTCCCTTCGCATTACAAGGCTGCGACGGCCCGATTCGCGGCGGGGCTTGAGTTGAATCTGCTCAATTACTTGCTTTCGCTCTGTGCGTTACCCTGCCGATGGTTCGGGTTCGACTTCTCGCGACACGCGCGATTCTTCCTCAAGCTCTCCCTCATGCTTTTCCCGTTCGGGACGACCCATGGCGCGCTGGCTGTCTGGTTGCGCGGCCTGGATCTGGGCGGTCGGCCGATCGAGCGACGGATTGCACTCGTGACGGCTCACGATGGCCCGGCCACGCCGAGCTCGGCCGCCGTCGTTCTTGCTCGCAAGCTGCTGGCGTGCGGGCCTCCGCGAGTCGGCGCCTTTCCCTGTATCGAAGTTCTGACGCTTGACGAGCTTTTGTGCCACTTGCGCCCTCTGGGCATCTGGTGTGCGCGGGGCGATGAGTCGGGATGGAAGCCGGGAGGATGAGCCTGCCTGCGTGTTTTCGGTCGTCTCCCCGGCGAGGAAAGAGCATGCGAACGATGTCTCCCGCAGCCAACGGGCAGTCGGTAATGATGCCAACCCCGCCCGGCGAGCAGTCCCTGAGCGTCCCCTTGATGGGCGGTCCTCCCGCCAGCCTGTAGATCGAGACCTCGCCCAGACACGCTCGACGGTGAGAGCTGCGCGCACAATCCCGTTGCATTGCGATTCCCCCGCTTCTCGGTAGATCGTGGAGGGCCGAGCCGGCCGCGTCGCGTCGGATGCACAGCCCTCGTTCATCAGAAGGCTAGGCCATGCAAGCCGGCCCAGCGAATCACTCTCGCTCCAACGCACGATCGCCGTTGCGAATCGACAACATGTGAGGGAGCACCAACGACACTTGAGAGGATGGGGTATCGCGTCTGGGAAGCTCCGGCAGCATCCGCCAAGGTCAGCGTCTCGAGCTCATCGATCGGACGCTCGGCGCGGGAGAGACGGTCAGGTACCCCGGTTCGTCACGCTATCCAGAATTGTCTGCTCGCGTGCCTGGAACAGGTTTCCTTGCCACTCCAGCAAGAAAAGGTAGATGACGATCACGACTGCGCATTGAACCAGTGCGAGTACGAGGAAGGCCGGAACGGCCGCGGGCCAACCGAGGAATCTCAAGAGCGCTTCGATGGCCAGAGGCAGCAGCGTCGGGCGCGATGGTCAGCGGCAGGACGAACATCACCATCGCCAGTTGCACGAGAACCGTCGTCAATTTGGGATTCGAGGGCTTGAGCGAACCCGGGGCGACGTAAACCGGGGTGTAAATTGAAAGGAGGTTCATCATGATGCAAAACAGGAGAAACATCGCAATATACTGGGGAATCATCGCCAGGAGATGGTCCAGCCGCATGGGACAAACCGCCTGGAGGATCGCGAGCAGGATCGAGGCGATACCCAGGGCCACGGGACCAAATGCCAGGTTCTTGCCCAAGAGTATGTCGCGCCGGCGCGCTGCGCTCAAGACGAACACGCGAAAGCCGTCGCGGTCGAAGCCGAACTGGTTGGCCATCAGTTGCAGCATGCCCAGGAGCACAAGCCCCATCCCGCCGATCGCGATCAGCGGCCGCAGCGAAGGCGGAATCCCTTGACGCCCCCGCCACAGCATCGAGCCGAAGATGGGGATCATGATCAACGGGGAGAGCAACATCATCTTCGCCTCCGGCGACCGCAAGAGCGAGCGGAAGCCCCCCAGCGCGATGGCCGAAACCGGCTCCGACAATCCAGGAAGCCGCGCTTCGAGCAGGAGGTCTCGCGGCTTGCTTGCCGCCGCCGGCGCTGCGACCGCGCCCGACGGCGCCGGGGCCGGGGCCGGCCGGCGTTTCGCGTTTGAGGTCTGACCCTGATAAAGTCGGATCGTCGTGCGGTACGCGCGCAAGAGACTGCCGGCTCCGATCAAGCGTCATTCCCAGGAGGCCCAGAAGCGCCGGCATGATGCGGCCCTCGGCCATGGCCATGACGCCCAGCGGCAGCCAGCCGACCGGCAAGACCATGTTCGCGATCCGAGCGGTCTCTTCCGCACGCTCCGCAAGCTCGCGGTCAGCCTGCCGCCTGGCTCGCTGGTGCCTCTACGTTGAGCTCGTTGATTCGGCGCGCGTACTCCGCATGATCGATTTCGTTCGATTGAACAGCGCGACCGAGCTCCGCCATTTCTTCAGTCAGTTTCGCGGCACGGTCGATCCGCTGCTGCGCCCCCAGGGCCCGAAAACGTTCAGCATGTTCACCAGGTTCGGCAACTGAACGATCAGCTACGAAGATCACGGTCGCGATCACGATCACCGTCCGGCGGCGGCGGGGGTTGCTCATGAGCGCGGCCAGCCAGCCCTGAAACTGATAGGTCAACGCGGTGACCATCAACAAGAAAGCCGCCAGCATCGGCAGGACGGGCAGGAGCGAAAAGGCCCTTGGTGGCGATCAAAGCCAGGCTGAACCCGAGCATCACCGGCACGAAAACGATCAGGCTCAGGCGGCAAAGCGAGCTGACATAATTGATCAGGAACGCTCCGTTGACCGAGACGGGCAAGTGCAGGAACTTCGAGAGCGACATCGGCTCGGTCCGCTGCAGCTCGGTCACCAGGCCGATGCCCCAGAAGAACAGGAAGGCGACGATCACCGCGTCCCACGCATACATCAGATGCTCGGGCGCGGCCTTGGGAATCGCGAACTGGCCGATCAGGAAGCAGCCGATCAATAACGGAATCGCCGTGACCAGCGCGCCGATCGCCACGATCGTCATGAGGACGACATTCAGGGCGCCGGCGCGGCGCCACTGGTTCGCGAGCAGCCGCCAGCGCAGCCAGACGAAAGCCTGCAAGTGCTGCCAGTTCACGAGGCGGCCTCCTCGAGCCAGTTGAGCTTGCGCGTGGCTTCGGGATCGGCGCCCGCTCTTTCGAGAAAACAATCTTCCAGCGAGCCGCCCTGGCGAATCGTGTCGAGCGCCGCCTGTTCGACCAGCTTCCCCTTGACGATGATGCCCACGTGCGTGCAGAGCCGCTCGACGATTTCCAGGACGTGCGACGTCAGGAAGACCGTCGACCCGCGGGCGACAAACCCGGCGAGCAGATCGCGAATCACGCGCGAGGTCACGGCGTCGACCCCCTCGAACGGCTCGTCGAGGAACAGCAGGTCGGGGTTCGGCAAGAGCGCGGCGGCCATGGCCAGCTTCTTCTTCATGCCGTGCGAGTATTCGAGCGTGAGCTTCTTCTCCTCGTCCTGCAGGTCCAGGAGCGAGAGCAGCTCATCGCACCGGCTGCGGATCGTCTCGCGCGGCATCAGATGGATGCGGCCGACGAACGTGAGATACTCGCGCGCCGTCAGGTTGTCAAACAGCGCCAGGTCTTCGGGAATGACGCCCATCCGGCGCTTCGCCTCCAGCGACTCGCGCGGGTCGAGCATGTTTCGGCCCAGCACCAACATCTGCCCGCCGGAAGGGGCGAGCAGTCCCGTCAGCATCTTGATCGTCGTCGACTTTCCCGCGCCGTTGGGCCCCAGGAACCCGTAGAACGTCCCGCGCTCGACGGCCAGGTCGATGCCGTTCACCGCGCAAAAGTCGTCGAAATACCGCGTTAACTGCTGCGTTTCAATCGCCAGGGTCATCGTTTATGCTCGTCAACCGTGATCGTCAGTTTCTTCTGCATTGTGCGCTCCCGCAAAACGTATTAGTACACGGATTGTAAGACCGACTCTGCTTGAGGGCAAGTCACGTGAGCGGCGCTCAATGAAGGGCGAGGGCGCCGGGCTTCACGTGCTTGGTGAACCTGTCGTTGCCGAAGGTGTGGGGATGGAACTCGCCGACGAGGCTGACGTCGCTCTCGGCCGGGATCTTGTCTTCGAGGCCGACGGCCCAGTAGACGGCGTTGACCAGCATGCGGCGGATCCCGGCGCTCTCCAGGTCGGTGGCGGCGCCCATCGTGGTCGTGAAGACTCGAGCGGGCTTGCCCGACTTGCCGGTGAAGGTCTTGACCCAGGCGACCGGCATCATCGGGTCGTTCTTCTTGCCGTCGACCGGCTTGCCCGTCGGCGGTCATGTCGTCGACGACCTGGCCGAGAACCAGCGGCTTGCTGTCGCCGGGCAGGGGAAGCCGCACGCCGTAGACGTCGGTCGGGCCCCAGATGTCGCCGTCCTTGATTCCCCGCAGGATCGGGTGGCTCGTCTCGCCCGGCGCGATCAGCCCGCGCGTGCTTTCCTGCCGTGGTGGCCGTGGTGGCTGATCCACGTCTCGCCCAGCACCTGGCGGCCGAAGCCGCCGTCCCACTCCTTGCTGTTGAACGAGTAGCGGGCGTACTTCTTGCCCGCGCTTGATGTTGAACGCATGCGTCGCCGTCCTCATGCCGATCACCGGCCGGCCCGACTCGACGTAGTCGACGATCTCCTTCATCTGGTCGTCGGGCAGGTCGCGGAACCGGGTGGCGATGATCATCAGGTCGGCCTTGCGGAGAGCATCGCAGGCCCGGGATGTTGTCGTTCCGATTGGGCTCGATCGACCCGTCCTTGCCGATGGCGAAAAGCACCGTGCAGGTGAAGCCGTGGTGCTTGGCCAGGATCTTGGCGAGCTGCGGCAGGGCCTCCTCCGAGCGATACTCCTCGTCGCCGCTGATCAGGACGACGTTCTTCCCCTGGCCGGGCCCTTCGCCCCCCTGGTAGACGACCCACTGGTCGTCGGCCAGAGCGGTCGACAGCAAGCAAGCAAGGCCAGGCCGGGAAAATCAAGGTTCGGATCGAGTCGAATCATGTGAGGCTCCCGGTAATCGTGGGGCGTCGGATGGATGTTCGTATGAAAGAATTCTTCAATGGCTATGTTCATGCTGCCCCTGAAAGAGCGGGGCCTTGGCGTCGCCCCTGGCGGCGATGTAGGCGATCAGGTCGAGGATCTCCTCCTTCGTCAGCTTGTCGAGCAAGCCCTTGGGCATGATCGAGGTCGGCGACTTGGCGCGTTCCTCGATGTCGGCGCGATCCAGAAGACACCGGCGCAGTCTTGGCCAGGGGGTTCTCGATCACCTTGATCCGCCCGGCGTTCTCTTCCAGGATCATCCCGGTGACCACGTTGCCCGATCTTCGTCGTGAAGACGTGCGTCTGGTACTTCTCGTCGATCTTGGCCGACGGCTCGAGCAGGCTCCGGAGGATGTCGGACCGCGTCATCTTCGCGTCGAGCTGGGCGAGGTCGGGGCCGATCTGCGTCGCCGACACCGTTCAGCCGGTGGCACGAGACGCAGCTCGCGACCTCGAAGATCTGCTTGCCGTTGGCGAACGACCGGCCGCTGCTCAGCCCTTCGACCGACGAGGCGAGGTCGTCGAACTTCCACTCCTTGCGCGGGCGGTTGTTCTTGAGCAGCTCGTCGAGTATCGGCAGCGGGTGGGCGGCCAGGTAGCCCGGCGGATCGGCGAGGTAGGCGGCGATATCCTCGACGACGTAGAACGCGCCGTACATCCGCCGCCAGTGGCCGGGGTAGGTGCAGACATAGGGATAGACGCCCGGCTTGATCGGGGCGGTGAAGCTGAGCTTCTGCGAGTCGCGCGGGGCGAGCAGCCGGCTGGCGAGCAGGATCTTGTCGGACGGGGGCACGTAGTTCCGCTCGAGGGCCCCGGGCTGGGTACTCGACGACTCGCCGAGCAGGCCGATCTCTTCGAGCGCGCCGGGCTTGGTCACGACGAAGTTGTGCGGCATGATGTCGCTGTTCTCGAAAACGATCTCGACCGGCTTGCCGGCCTGCGGCGGCGATCCGATCCTTGTTGAAGAGCATCTGGTCGGTGATCGTGCCCAGCCGGATCACCCGGACGCCGAGGTCGCCCAGCTCGCGGCGGGCTCGCCTCGCCCGGTCGACGCGGGAGCAAGCCCGCCAGCGAGTCGCCGAGCTGGAGCGCGTCGAGCGCGTTCGCGGAGGTCCGGTCCCGCGGCGGGATCGTCTTGATGTAGGCGAGCAGGGCGTCGAGCGTCGGGCCTGCCTCTTCGGCCGGCCAGTCGGCGACCGGAATCCGCGCGATCGCCCGGATCGCGGCGGTCCGATCGGCGCCCTCGCCCCTCACGAACTTCGCGAGGGCCTTGAAGGTCTCCGCCTCCTTGCCGCGCACCGAGGTCAGCGCGACCATCGCCGCGCGCCGGACGGCCCCTCGGCCCCGGTCCCGCCGACCTCGGTCGTGGCCGCCTCCCGCCTGGCCGGCAGGTTGGCGGCCTCGAAGACGACGTTGCGGCCCTCGTCGAGGACCTTGACGGTGTAGCGATCGAGCCGCGTGTAATAAGTCGCCTTCCGTCCGGTTCCAGACGGCGACCGAGTCGATCGGGTACTCGGCCCCGAGGTCGACCTCCCACCAGGGGTTGGGGGTGTTTTCCTGGGTGTGGGTCTGGCCGCCGTCGCCGTAGGCTCCGCTCTTGTTGCCGTCGATCGCTCGCTCGGCGGCGCCGCCGTAAGCGGTGTTCTTCTGGGTGGCCTTGCCGAGCGGGGCGACATTGCGGCCGTCGCTGTAGACCTCGACCTCGGCGAGCGTCAGCGTCCGGCGGCCCCGGAGCTCGATCCGGACGAATCGCCCCTCGGTCCCCTTTGACGCCCTTGTGCCCGCCGCCGAGCGCCTTCGGCAGCCCGTCGAGCAGCGGCAAGACCCTGGGATAAAGCGCCGACCGCTGGCCGGGATCGCGGATCGCGGGCATGGCGTCGACCAGATCGCGGAGCGAGCCGGCCGACTTCGAGGCGAGCGCCCAGGCCTTGTCGACGCCGCCGTCGGCGGCGATCAGGGCGAGGTAGCCAAGCTGCCGGGTGACCGGCTTGCGGCCGGCGGTCGCGAGCCCCTCCAGCTCGAGCCGAGCGGCGGTCAGCTCGGCGGCCTCGCGGCCTGGTGAGCAGCCGGCCGAGGTCGAAGGCGACGGCGTCGTTCCCGTCGCCGGCGCGGTCGTCGAGGGCCTTGATGGCCTCGAGCAGCAACGCTCAGCTCGGGCTTCTTGTCGAGCTTCGCCAGGTCGGCCAGGGCCTCGCGGCGGACTTCGTCGCGGACTCCCTTGCGGAGCAGCAGCTCGAGGTCGATCCGCGCGTTCGCTTCATCTTGAGCAGTTCATCGATGCCCAGCCGGCCCAGGAAGAACCGCGTGCCGGCCTCGCTCGTGATGGCGATCGGCTTGCCCTCGGCGATCGCTTTTCGCCAGTACGGCTCGAGGGTCTTCATCGTCTCGCCGCGGGTGTAGTCGAGGTACTCGTCGGTCGGGTGGTCGGCCGAGATCAGAGGGACCTCGACGGCCTCGGCGACCGGGAAGAAGCTCGCGGCCCGGACGGCCTCGAGCCGGACAAGCGGATACGGATCGGCGGCCAGCTTCTTGAGGATCTCGAGCGCCTCGGGAACGCGGTCGCGCCAGACGCAGAGGACCCGCGTGGCGGCGGCCCGGGCGTGGAAATCGGTCGAGGCGAGCACCCGGTCGAGCAGCTCGAGGTTGACGACGTCCTGGTACTGGTGGGCCCAGAGGGCTTCGGTCAACTGGTGCTCATAATCGGGGTCGGCCTTGTCGAGCTCGGCGACCCAGGTCTTGAGGGCGGCGATGACCTGGGCCGTGTCCCGCGCGCCCAGCTCGATCCTGGCCCGGTAGCGGACGCGGTCTTCGGGCTCCTTGAGCAGATCGAGCAGCTCTTCGATCGACGCGCCGGCGATCCTGGCGGCTGTGGAGAGCGGCCGGCCCTCGTAGGTGACCCGGTAGACCCGGCCGTGGATCCGGTCGCGGCTGGGATCGCGCAGGTTGTGCTGCATGTGGCCGATGATCGGGTTCTGCCAGTCGAGGAAGTAGATGGCCCCGTCCGGCCCGACTTCGATATCGGACGGCCGGAAGTTCGGGTCGCGGGACGAGAGGATCGGCTCGAGCTCGGTGCCGGCCAGGCTGGCCCCCTTGTCCTCGATCTTGTAGCGGAGAATTCCCTGGAAGCCGATCACGTTGGGGACGAGCAGGTTGCCCTGGAAATCCTCGGGGAAGTGCCGGCTGCTCAGGAACTCGATGCCGGGGCGTGGGGCGGGTGCGCTGCTGGTAGACCTGGGGCGGGCCGGCATGCTTGTGCGGGTAGTCGACGTGGCCCGAGAACAGGGTGCCGTGGGTCGGGACCGAGCCCGGTGCCGTCGACCACGATGTCCTGGCCCCAGCGGTCGAAGGCGTGGCCGTGCGGGTTGGCGAAGCCGTAGGAGACGTAGACCTCGAACTTCTGCGACTTGCGGCTCGTAGCGGAAGACGCCCGCGTTCGAGCAGCGGACCGGCGGCCCGTACGGCGTCTCGACCTGGGTCTGGTGGAACGTTCCCTCCTGAAAATAAAGCGCGCCGCCCGGGTCGAGCTGGAAGCTGTTGGAGGTGTGGTGCGTGTCGGCCGAGTCGAGCCCGGAGAGCACGCGCTCGCGGACGTCGGCCTTGTCGTCGCCGTCGGTGTCCTTCAGGAACATCAGGTCGGGCGCCTGGGCGACCAGGACGCCGCCGTTGGCAAACTCGAAGCCGGTCGGGCAGTGCAGACCGTCGGCGAAGACGATCTTCTTGTCGGCCTTGCCGTCGCCGTCGGTGTCTTCGAGGATCAGGAGCTTGTCATTCATTTCCTCCTTGGGCTTCCAGTGCGGGTAGGTCGGCCAGCAGGCGACCCAGAGCCGCCCCTGGGCGTCGAACGACATCTGCACCGGCTTGGCCAGCTCGGGAAACTCCTTCTCGGAGGCGAACAGGTTGACCTTCAGGTTCTTGCCGACCGTCATCTGGCCGATGGCTTCCTCGCCGCCGAGGAAGAGGTGCTCGCCGTCGGGCCCGGGCCCGGCTTGTTGGTCTTGACCGGGATGAACGGCGGCGTGTTCGAGTCGTCGACCACCAGGTCCTTGCCCTGCGCGACGGCCCAGATCCGCTGGTCGCGGTTGGCGGTCATCACGTCGAGGACTTCCATCTCGCGCTGGGCGACCACGCGGTTGGTCTGGCCGTCGGTGAAGCTGCAGGTCGGCGCGGCCGCCGAAGATCGAGTAGCCGTCGACCGTGCGATAGCGGTTGAACCAGTAGAAGTTCTTGTCGAGGACGGCCTGGCGGAGCTTGTCGAGGTTCGGCGTCGTTCGCCGCTGGTCGGCCGGGCGCGAGCTGCGTCGATGATCACCTCGGCGAGCCGCCGGTTGCCGTCGTCGTTCAGGTGGACGCCGTTGATCGTGAGCGGCTCGGCGGCCTTCTCGTACAAGGCTCGAGGTCGGCGCGAACAGGTCGACGAAGGCGACGCCGTCGGCCCTGGCCACCTCGGCCATCGCCGCGGTGTAGAGCTCGAGCCGCTCGTTCGTGGCCGTGCCGTCGGGCAGGTCGCGGCCGCGCGGCGCCTCCATGGCGATCGGCGAGAACAGCACCAGCCGCGGCGCCGACTTGCCGTTGTACTTCTGGGCCAGCGTGTGCTTGATGAAGGCGTCGAGGTCTTTCTTGAACGCCTCCAGCCCTTCCTCGCCGGCGAACGACTCGTTGTAGCCGAAGAAGGCGAAGACGACGTCGGCCTTGGTCTTGGTCAGCCACTGGTCGGGGGTGCCGAAGTCGGCCGAGCGGAGCCGGACGGTCAATTCGTCGCCCGAGAAGCCGAGGTTGCGGATGACGAGCTTGTGCTCGGGAAAGCGGCCTGGAGGTATGTCTCCAGCCAGCCGTCGTGCTGCATCCGGTCGGCCAGGGTGTTGCCGATGATCGAGATATGATCGCCCGGCTTGATCTCGATCGCGTCGGCCCCCACCGTCGCGGGCCTCAAGAGCGCGGCGGCCAGGAGCGGAATCACATATAAAGTTCTAATTATGCGCATCGATGCCTCGGGACTCAGATTTCTCGGCTCTTTCAGAGCGCACGACCCGACGTGATTCTAACACAACCACCTTGAAGTTGGATAAGTGTCGCGTTTCGCGGAGCGAAAGGGCTTTCTTTCGCGGAGCGAAAGACGACTCTTCCGGTGACTTATCTCTTCCCGGGTGCTTATGCGCCCTCGGGCCGCGGCGGGCCGGTAAGCTCGTGCAACTGCTGCTCGATCTGCTCGGGTGTGTTCCCCAGCGCCTGCAAGAGGCCGCGGTAAGTGTCCAGGACAACGCAGAAATCTGGGTGCTCATTACCGGTCCTCCGCCGGAACTCGCTCAGGATCTGCAAGCCGCGCCGCGACAGCGGCTCGGCTGCGGCCAGCCGGTTGGTGGCCTGAAGGAGCTTCGCCAGATTGTTGAGCCGGATGGCGACGATGGGGTGGCCGGGGCCAAAGCTGCGTTCGGCGCTCGCCAGCGTCCGGCGGTGGAGCGGCTCGGCTTCCGCTAGCCGGTTAGTGGCCTGGAGTAGCTCCGCCAGGTTGTTGAGTGTTGTAGTGACGGTGGGGTGGTCCGGACCGTAGCTGCGCTCGTCGATCAGGAGCGCCCGGCGATAGAGCGGCTCGGCCTCGGCCAACCGGTTGGTCGCATGAAGCAGCGCCGCCAGGTTGCTCTGGCGGATGGCGACGGTGGGGTGGTCCGGGCCGTAGCTTCGCTCGCTAATCGCCAGCGCCCGGCGGTAGAGCGGCTCGGCCTCGTCTAGCCGGTTGGTGGCATACAGCAGCGCCGCCAGGGCGTTCTGGTCACGGGCGACGGCGGGGTCGTCGGGGCCGCAGCTTCGTTCGTCGATCAGGAGCGCGCGGCGGTAGAGCAGCTCGGCCTCGGCTATCCGATCGGTAGCCCGCAACAGGTCCGCCAGGTTATTCAGGCCGGTGGCGACGTCGGGGTGGTCGGGGCCGTCGCAGGCGCTCGTGGATCGCCAGCGCCCGGCGAAGGAGCGGCTCGGCCTCGGCCAACCGGCTGGTGGCCCGGAGCAGGAGCGCCAGGCGGTCGAGGGCACGCCCCACCTCGGCGTGGTCGGGGCCATACCGTCGCTCGATGATCGTCAGAGCCCGCCGGTAGAACGGCTCGGCCTCGACCAGCCGGTTGGTGGCCCGTAGCAGCTCCGCCAGGTTGGTGACGTCGCGGATGACATCGGGGTGGTCCGCCCGGTGGCTGCGCTCGTTGATCGCCAGCGCCCGGCGGCAGAGCGGTTCGGCCTCGGCGAGCCGGTTGGTGGCCCGCAGTAATTCGGCCAGGTTGCTGAGGGCGCGGCCGACGCTGGGGTGGTCCAACCCGTGGCGTTGCTCGTTGATCGCCAGCGCCCGGCGGCAAAGCGGCTCGGCCTCGGCCAGCCGGTTGGTGGCCCGCAGTAGCTCCGTCAGGTCGATCAAGGCGCGGGCGACATCCGGGTGTTCCGCTCCGTGGCTTCTCTCGCTGATTGCCAGCGCCCGGCGGCAGAGCGGCTCGGCCTCGGCCAGCCGGCTGGTGGCTCGCAGTAGCTCCGCAAGGTTGATCAGCGCGCGGGCAACCTCGGGGTGGTCCGGTCCGTAGCTTCGCTCGTTGATCGCCAGCGCGCCGGCAGAGCGGCTCGGCCTCAGCCACCCGGTTGGTGGCCCGCAGTAGCTCCGCCAGATTAATGAGGTCGCGGCCGACGGTGGGGTGCTTCGGGCCGTGGCATCGCTCGTCGATCAGGAGCGCCCGGCGGTAGAGCGGTTCGGCTTCGGCAAACTTACCGAGTTCCTCGAGTGGACCGGCCGCCTGGTTAGCCAGGTCGGCGCCGTCGGCGCTTTCACGCTCCAGCCATAGCCACGCGCAGGCCGCCAGCGGTCCGAGCTCCCAGCGCCGATCGTGGCCCACCGAGCTGTCCCAAAGAGACCCGGCCCGTGCCTTGATGTGCGTTAGCACGCCCTTTTCCAGCGCCGCGGCGTCGATTCTCCGGGCGTCTCCGAATAATCCCATGACTGCCGAAACGCAGCGGCCCAGTATTGAGCCTTTTGGTTGGTTCTCGCCGGTTACACACCCCCGCACGAGCCGGTGCATCCGGACTACCAGGGCATTGCGCTGGTCGTCGCATACACCGGTCGGCTGGAGCAGACGCAGGCTGAATAGCCGCCGCACGACGGACTGCCAGGGATCGGGATGGCCGGGCTCGGCATCGTGGCCCAAATCGGGGAAACGCGTTGCCGTCACGGCCCGCAACCACGGGAGCGGCACGTGATCGGCCGGCAAAAGCGCGGCGCAGTCGAGCGCCAGCCGCTCCGGCTCCCCCAATCGTTCCAGCGTGGGCAAGAGCGTGGCGATCAGACTCTTCTCGCTGAGCCGCACTCGCTCGGCGGTCGCGCTCGCCGCTTGGTCCAGGCCAGTCAGCCCCTTTCGTTTCAACCGGTCGCGAAAGCCGGCGCACGTCTCGTCGCCGCTGAACTGGCCCAGGAACACCGCCGCCGCCTCCACCGCCAGCGTGAATCGACCGACTAGCCGTACGATGTCCTCCGCGGCCGCGCGCTCGGCGGCGTCGCGGAACTTCGCGCCAGGCTGGTGGCTCTCGATCAATTCGACCGCGGCGGCCTCGGACAGCTCATCCACTGGAAGGAATGCGCGGTCGTTCTCTTTACCGAACAGCTCGTCCTCACCCAGCCGCGTGGTCGCGACCAGGTGCAGCCAGTCGTCCCGCGCCAGCCGCGCGGTCTGCGCCGGCTCCAGTAGCGTGGGTCGATCCACGTTGTCCAGGATCATCAGCACGCGGCCAGCCGGCGAGGCGTCGGCGCGCTTCTTCAGCTCGCGGAGCACCCTTTCAAATTCCAGGTCCAGGTCGTTCTTTTCCTCGTCGGTGAACTCGAACTCCAGATCGCGCGCTCCGGCCAGCGATGCCACGGCCGCGCGAAGGTCGTCGCGCCCCTCGCACCGCACCTGCCAGCGCCCTGCCGGGTACTCGTGCGCGAAGGCATAAGCGTACTCAAGCGCGAGCGCGGTCTTGCCCATGCCCCCCAGGCCATGGACCGCCGTGAGCACGCCGAGCTTGCCGAGGCCGAGCGACTCGCGCAGCCAGCGCAGCTCGGCGGCACGGCCCTTGAAGTGCTCGTTGCGCCGGTCGACGTTTCCCTTGGCCTCGAGCACCGTGCGGATGCGCGTGAGCCGGTCGTGGATCTGGCGGTTGAGCTCGTCCATCCGCACCAGGACGGCCACGTCGTTGAGCGCTGCGGGGCCTCTGCTAGACCAGGAGCGAAGGTCGAAGTGCCGGCGGCGACGCAACTCGGCCACCCACTTTGCGGCTCGCTGGTCGTAGTCCTTGTCGGTCCAGCCGGGAATCTCGACTAAATACACGGGCGCTACACCGTCGCCCAGCAGCGATCGGGCCGCTTCGTGCTTGAGGTATTCGTTGAGCTCCCAGGCGCAGTAGTCGCTCTCCAGATAGGCGGGCGACAGGCAGATCAGGAGCAGCCGGGAGTCCAGGATTGCGTCCAGCATGCAATACCGCCAGTTGTACGCGCCCGAGATTTCGACGGTGTCGAAGAAGACGTGGAGATCCGGTCCGCCCGCCCCGACGAACCGGCGATGATCGGCCTCGATCTGCGCCTTGAGCTCGGTGATCCGTCCCTGGGCATTATCGGATCGCGCATAGCTGATGAAGAGGTCGTAGGGCATGGGACGCGGCCTCCGAGAGATGACTCCTGAGCTGAGCGCCACAGAAGTTTGGCCCTTCGGTCGTTTCACGCCAGCCGCCCGTACGACGGCAAGTCCAAAAGGCTTGGCCGCTGCTCATGGTGAATGGATTCTCGCCCCGCCGCTATCGGAGTCAATACCCTGGTGGCACGAGGCTGGCCGCCATCCTGCCGCGCATCGACGCTTGGCAATCGCCGCCGCGCGGCCGTCGGGCACGCCCAGCCTCGCGGAGGCGAGGTGAGAAAACCGCTGGCACGCACCGGGCCTTGATGCGAGGATATCGTGGTATGTTTCGTCCAGGGTGATCGGGTGGAATCGTCACCGCCATCGTCCCGGGCGGACCGGCCTTCGTCAACGCAACGCCAATCATCCGTTCGTGTACCAAACACCGCAGAAGATACAGGACTTTGTGAGACAGCGAAATGGCGGATCAACTCCTGCTGGCAACGTTGACTGGCGAGCACTTCCAGCCGGTCCGGCTTCATTACAAGGTCTTGAACCGCCCGGGGCTGTTGCGGGCGTTCGAAAAGCTTCGCTGTCTGGAGTACGATGCCAGTCGGAAGCGCTGGGTCTGGCTCTACGCCCATGAGGCCAAGAAGCTGCAATTCCAGCGATCGCACGCCCAATTCCCGAAAGAGCTTCATCCGATCGTGATCGGCGCATTCTTCCTGCGAACGAAGGAAACCCTCCTCCTCAATCTCCGCTCCTGCGAGCGCGCCCTCCTGGCGATTCCGTTTTTTGACACGCATCTTCCCCGGAGACTCGTCGAACTGGAGGACGCCGAGGTCGTGAACCGACTCTTCCCCGGCACCAAGGCGAACGCGAAACTGACCCCTGATGCCATCTTCGATGCACAGATCGGCACCGGCATCGATCCTGAAGCCTTCGTGCGACGACTCGCCGAGAAGACCGCCGATGTTTGTGATCCGGAAGAGAAAATGGAGATCATGCATGACGATCTCGAATCCCGGGCCCAGGCTCCGCTGCCCGAGATCGAACGGTTTCCCGTGCACTACATTGAGGACGGCATAGAGCCCTTCAAGCTGGCGTTACGGCTCCGGCAGATGGTCGCCATGGAACACTTGCTAGGCGACCCCGCGTACACCCTGGGCGACGCGATCCGGTCACTCTCCCAAACGTCTTGAGTGATGGGATCTGCACCGGAAAAGTCGTCTTTCGCGGAGCGAAAAGCGACAATGATCGGCGACCACTATCGATGACCAGTGCTCCTGGGCAAGTCGATCGTCAACTCGTCCGCAAACACACTCCGTGGATCGCCGTACTCATCCAGCGTCCTGGCCAGCACTGCGATCTTCCGGCTCACTCTCGTGGTCAATAACGGTTTGCCCTCGACATTGACAATCACGGGCTGGTCGAGGTCGAGCATGTTGTCGTTTAAGCGTATGATCAGCCGCTCCACGCCGCTGGCCCGGACATCGAATTGCTGCCCCTTGCGATCAGCCGTGACGAGAGCCCGGTCTTTGGCGCCGTCCGAGGGGACCGCCAGCCAGTAGAAACGCGAATGCCTCACGTCGTCCTGCTGCCAGACAACGCGGGCCGGCAAGGGATTGCGCGTGTACTTGGCCATCCACGGCACTGCGGCGGCATCTTGTCGGTCGAGCCAGTGTCCTTTCTCGGCATAGACCTTGACCGAGTGCAAGTAGCCTAGTGGGTCGGCCTTGTGCAGCTCGGCCAGCTTCTGTTCCCATTCACGGGCGACCTGATGCCGGTTGTA
Organism: uncultured Isosphaeraceae bacterium; assembly: GCA_963823675.1. GTDB lineage: Bacteria > Planctomycetota > Planctomycetia > Isosphaerales > Isosphaeraceae > CAWGMT01. Next base: position 94,291 of record CAWGMT010000014.1, read on the forward strand.
GGCGCTGTCTAGCCCGCCGACGTGGATCGTGAAGGCGATGTTGCGCAGCCCGAGCGGCGATGCTTCGTTGGGGTGGCCGGCCATCATGGCCGCGGCCGCCCAGCGATCGGCCATGCGCGGCGCCAGTTGGTAGACGCCGTCGCCGCCGGCCGAATAGCCCATCAGGTAAACGCGGTCGGGATCGACATCCTCGAATACGATCAGGTTCTCGATCAGCCTGCTCAGCAGCCGGTCGATGTGTGCCTCGTGCCAGAGGTTCCACGTGTTCGTCGGCGCTCGCGGCGCGACGTAGACGCCTTCCTGGGGCCGGTATAGTTTCTGCTGATTCTTCCATTGCTGGTCGTTGGTTTCTTGGGGTGCGCCGCCGCCGCCATGCAGCGACAGGTACAGGCTCCGGCCCGTTCCGGGCTTTTCGCCGAAAACCGCGTAATAGAACGGCATCTTCAGATCGCCGTCGGTCAATTCGCGGGCGGCCATCTCGGCCGCGCGCGACTGACGAATGTGGGCGACGTGATCGTGCCACAGCAGTTTCTCGGCAAGGGCGGCGTCTGCACGCACAAGCGGAGTCGCCGCGAAGCGTTCATTTTCCAATGGCGGGCGTTTGCTCCGCTCGGTGGCCAGATGCCGCTTGAGGGCTTCCACCGCCGCGCGGGATTCCGCGTTCGTGGCTGCTGGGTCAGTCTTCTCCGCCGCCCTCAGTTCGAAGGTATACGGTGTGTCGCGTCGGTCGGCCTTGATTTTGCGTACGATAACACGATCGGCCGTGCGCAGCTCGACCGTGTACTCCGCGCCGCTCTTGAGGACCGCTTGCACATGGTCATTGGCGTCGAAGGATTCGTCGTTGGTCCGCCCCTCGAACACGGTCCGGCCCGCGGCATCGGTGATTTTCAGTGCTGCCGCCAGCCGATTTCCGGCCGGCCGGTCGAGCGTGCAAACCATGACCGCAACGACGCCGTCGGGCAGCTTCTGGGCGAGCCGCGTATAGAAGTCGGTGACGTTGACCGCATGGACAAAATCGATTTTCGGATCCCAGACGAGCGGAAACTGAAGCGGAGTGCGCTGGAAGCTGACGGCGTAAATCGCATGCTGCGGATCGTCGCGCCGGGCCGAGGCGGCGCGATCCACGAACCAGGCTTTATCCAGCACGGCCCCGGTCGGTTCCGCGGCGCCCGTGAAGTGCCAGCCCTTGTCCCAGATCTCGACCCAGGAATGATTGCCGCTCTTGTTGGTCCAAAGCGGAGTGCCGGCGAATCGAGCCGGCACGCCGACGGCGCGGCAGGCGTCGATCAAGAGGACCGATAATCCGGTACAGGATGCCAGTCCGGTCTTGATGGATTCATAGGGGCTCTGATCGGCCTTGCGACGCGCGGTCGAATAACGAACCTTGAGCAGCGGAAAGATCTGCTGGTTCAAGATCGCGGCCGCTTCGGCCGGGGTCCGGGCGTGCTGCACGAGCGGTTTGAACCGTTCGTAAAAATCTTTTCGCCAGCGATCCCGCCGCTCGTTGATGCTCGCATACGGGAGCACATTGTTGAGAAAGATGTCCAGCGGCAGTTGCTCACGCCACGCCGAATCATTCCAGGCCTCGTAGGCGAAGCGCACATTCTCGAGCAGGAACTCGGCCGACAGGCTCTTGAGATCCTGCTGGGGCATGTATCTTACCAGGAACTGCATACCGGCCTGGTGCGCGGCGGGCGCGTCGCGGAGCGCCCGCTGAATCTCGCCGCGATTATCACCCGCGCGGTCCAGAGCCGCCTGCACGGGCTGGGGTAGTCCGGCCGCCGCGTTTCTCACCGGGGAGGCGATGACCACGGCGAGAAACACCAGATGGAATCTCCAATTACGCCGCACGGCCCGGAGACAACTCATCAAACCATCCTAAACGCGTAGTGACAGATCGTGTTGTCGCGCCGCTCTTCGTCGGTAAAGCGGTGCGATCGGCTTCTTGAATCATGGGCAGAATGCCGGTGATTCGCAAGGCAAAAGGCCCGCGCTCCCGGTTTGGCCGGGTGCATCCGTAAACCCGCGCCGGTGGAGTTGTTCACCGAGCTGCCAGCGGCCGCGGCAAATCGGTGGCAGTTCGCTCGCCTTGCGCCCTTGTTGGTATTCGTCAACAAACAAACTCGATCGACGAGCATGGCGTAGCGTTCTAAAAGAGGAGCGAGACTTCCGGTCAGTGTTCTTTGCCATTTTGCGGTGACGTTGCCATGAGGATATCTCACATTGCTGTGCGGGGTCGGTCGAAGAGGCGCCGGGGGATGGCCGCGGTCGAACTCGCGACACTGCTGCCCTTGATCGTCTTCCTGTCGATGGCGTCGATCGATTTTGCTCGCGTGGTGCATGCACTGATCATCGTCCAGAATTGTGCCCGCAACGGCGCGCTTTACGAGTTCTACAAAACCGCCGGCTTTACGCTGCCGTCCGGCTGGACGAGCTTGTCGGCGGCCGTATCGGCCGACGCGGGCAATCTGACGCTGAACACGCCCACGGCCGCGACCCCGTCGCCTCCGCTCGCCAACAACAACTACGTCACGGTGACTGTCTCGACGAATTTTTCGCTGATCGGCTACCCGGCTTTGAGAGGGTTGCCGGCGATACCGAGCTCAATCACGCTCTCGCAGTCAGTCTCGATGCCCATGCCCCCGTCAACCTCGGCGGCGCCGTAGGGTCCGCAAAAAGAATGAGCTGCGCAAATCAGCGGATGCAACTCCGAATGTGGGACAGCCGCCCTCGGCTGTCCGGACAGATGACAGCCGAGGGCGGCTGTCTCACAAGAAAGAGATTGTCGTATGACAAGACGCTCAGGCGGTTTTCGAGCACGGCGAGGCGTGTCGGCTGTGGAATCGGCGGTGGTGTATCCCGTGACCATGCTGCTCTTGATCGGCACCATGATCGTCGGCCTGGGGAATTTCCGCTTCGAGCAGCTTCAATCGCTGGCGCGAGGGAGCGCGGTATGCGTCGGTCCGCGGCCCGAATTACGCCGCCGCTACCGGCAACCCGATTGCCACGGCCGCGACCGTTCAGACCTATGTCAAGGGGATGTCGGCTGGCCTGAGCGGTCTTGAATGCACGAACGTGACTTACTCGGCGGCGACCGACCCGTGCACGGTCAGCGTGACGCTCACTTATACGTGGATCCCCGAAGGCTACTTCACACCCATGACATGGACCGTGACCTCAACGATGCCGGTGACTTATTGATGAAAGGGCAAGGGGCTTTGACCATGTTGCAACCGAAACCGAAATCGAAATCGAGATCGACCCCGGCGGTGCGCCGGGGAACGGTCGCCGCCATCACGGCGCTCTTGATGCCCGTGGTCGTTGGCGTGCTGGCCGTCGGTCTGGACGGCGGACTGCTTTACTTGCAGAGGCGGCAGGCGCAATCGATCGCCGACGCCGCCGCGCTTGCCGGCGCCTACGCCATCTACACCGGCAACAACTTCAGCGCGGCCCAGAGCGCCGCGATCGCGACTGCCGCTCAGAACGGAATCACGATCTCGAGCTCGCAGGTCACCGAGCCCCAAGCTCGTTATGTCGCGGTATCGGTCACATCGACTCAGCCCAGGTATTTCAGCGCCATCTGGGGATCGGGCACGATGTCGGCGTCCGCCAGCGCGACCGCGCTGGGCGCATCGAGCACGCCGTACTCGACCGCCGCCATTCTTGTCCTGAATCCGGCGGGTACCGGGCTCACCCTCTCGGGTACAACCTCGGTAACGGCCGTCGGCGGCAACGTCATCGTTGACTCGAGCGCGGCGACGTCGATCCTCTCCTCCGGCGCACCCTCGATCACGGCGCCCGTGCTCGACCTCTCGGGCGGCATCCAGTTCTCGGGGACCAATCCCAACAAGGCCAGTGTGACGAACAGCGGCCAAACGAGTACGCCCGACCCCCTGGCAAGTCTCGCGGCCCCGAGCACCAGCGGCCTGACGGTTCAGAGCAGCTCGCAAATGGCACTCTCGGGCTCGACAAGCAAGACGCTCAGTCCCGGCATTTACGACGGCGGGATCACGCTCAGCGGCTCCGCTTCCGTCACGCTCAATCCGGGTGTCTATTACATCAATGGCGGCGGAATCAACATGAGCGGCCCGTCCAGCATCAGCGGCAATGGTGTTTTCATCTACAACACCGGCGCCGGTGCGATCAATTTGAGCGGCACGGGAGCCATTTCGCTCAACCCGATGAACAGCGGGACCTATGCGGGGATCACGATCTTCCAGGACCGTTCCAGCTCGACCGGGGCAACGATGTCGGGGGGAAGCAACATCAACAACAGCGGCACGATGTATTTTCCGAACGCGGCCTTGGCGTTGAGCGGTTCGAGCGGCACCAGCGTCATCGGTGCGCAGGTGATCGCCAAGAGCCTCGCGTTCTCCGGCACATCGGGCATCAAGGTCAATTACGGCAGTTCCGTGGCAAGCAAGCCGTCAACGTTTGCTCTCGTCCAGTGAGCCGTTTGGAGCTTTCATGGGCTTGAGGATCGGAATGCCAATCCGCGTTGGGCAAGATGCTCGCATCTTGCGATCGCCGGATGGAGCCGGCTCCTACAAAAGCTCGTGCTGCTGCGCCGTTGTAGCAGGGGGCTCTGTTTCCCGATCTGTTGATTGCGGCTAGGCCGCGTTGGGCACGATGCGCGCATCTTGCCATCGCCGGACGGAGCCGGCTCCTACAAAAGCACGTGCTGCTGCGCCGTTGTAGCAGGGGGCTCTGTCCCCCGATCTGTTGGTTGCGGCTAGGCCGCGTTGGGCACGATGCGCGCATCTTGCCATCGCCGGACGGAGCCGGCTCCTACAAAAGCACGTGCTGCTGCGCCGTTGTAGCAGGGGGCTCTGTCCCCCGATCTGTTGGTTGCGGCTAGGCCGCGCTGAGCAAGATGCTCGCATCTTGCCATCGCCGGACGGAGCCGGCCTCTTGTAGGTGTCGATGCGCGGCCCTGAAGGGCCTACGCTTTTTCCGGGACTTCGCCCGGAAAAAGTGGCACCCTGCGGGGCAGCCCGCAGTCGGGAGACCTTCGGTCCGGCAGCGGGCGGGGTCAGGAGACCCACGCCCAGCATCGACAACAAGTTGTCGATGCGCGGCCCTGAAGGGCCTAAGTCGAATTCCTGCGTGAGAACAGGCGTCCAGACCGCCGCTTCCGGGCTTCCAGAGGCCCGTGCCACGAGCCCAGAAGCCGGTTGCCAGGCCCAGAACGGCCATCCCGGCCGTGTAGTCGGCGAGCGGTCGAGGCTGGTCTCATGGCGGGATCGCCGATGACCGGGTCGCGATGGCCCCTATCGGCCGGGAGAACCGGAATCGTGATGGTTCCGTTCCCGTTGCTGCGCCGGCCACAGGACCGAGTCGGCGGCCAGGTCGTCCAGGACCGCGTCGGAGACCAGGCCTGGTCCGAGGTCGTGAGCGGGATGAGTCCGTCGAGTACTTCCCGATCCGTTGCCGGCGATCCGCCGGAGTCATGCCGTTGACCGAAGAGCTCACCGCGGCTTGTGCCGTCGAGGATGCGGCCTCGTGCGTGCCACGAGTGTTGGGGACCCGCGTGATCGTGATCGGGGCGGTGACGCAGAAGTCGCAGCCCGCGGACTGGAATTCGTCGCACGCCAAGGGCGCCTGGACGGGCCCACTCTGCGACGAGGAGCCGGGCGACAGCCCGACGGTGGCCGCAAACGTTGTCACCGGCGTGACCACCGCGTGGCTCGCCACCACGTCCGCTGCCGGCGTCCCGCGCGGCGGCGTGCTGATGGTGCTGGCTGCATACCCGGGCTCCTGGCCGTAACCCGAGCCCGCTGCTCGACACGGTGATGGCATTGAATACGCTGAACGACAGTCGGTGATACCGCCTGCCACTCGAGCCCGTGTTGACGAGCGTGGCATCCTGCAAGGCGCCGACCGTCGGGCCCGCGTAGGTCGTGCCGGGCCCCTGGTAGGCGACCAGGTCGGCGACCAGGAGATTGGCCACCGGCGTCCCCAGCCCGGTCACCAGGTTGTAGCCGGCATTCGCGGTGTAGCCATTGCTGCCGCTGGTGATCACGTTGTAATCGCTCTGCGGCAGGCTGTAGAGGGCCTGCTGGGTCTCGGTCGGGCTGGAGCTATTGAGGCTCGCTTCGCCGGCGGCCGCCCGTCCCTGGTTGACCAGGGCGACCAGGCCGGCCCAGGCCGGCGCCGACAGGCTGGTCCCGCCGACGACCTCGAACGGGTTGTCGGCGCCCAGGTTGTACGGATCGGCGATCCACGCCCCGGTGGCCGGATCGGCAACCAGGGAGACGTCGGGCGTGGTCCGGCTGCCCGTGGACTGGACTCCCTCCTGGTAGGCCGGCTCGGGCTCGTACAGGCTGATGCCGCCGCCCGAACCGATGAACTCACCCGCGGAAGCGGAGTTGTAGCCCCACCCTGTCTCGCTGTTATACGAGTCATCGGCGTTGAGATTCAGGCTCGTGCCGCCGACCGCCACGACGTTGGGCGAGAAGGCGGGATACTCGGGATCGGCCGCCCCGTAGTCGCCCGTGCCGGCCACGAAGGTCACGCCCGGCACGTTGAACGTGCTGTCGTAGTTGGCCTCATCGGCGGCGAAGACGGCCTGCCCCTCGGCGAAGCCCCAGCTCATCGACACGACCGATACGCCGGGCTGGCTGGCGGCCGTGGCCACGGCGGTCATCAGGTCGGACAGCGACTGGCTGTTGGCTTCGACCAGGACGATCTGCGCCCCGGGGGCGATGGCATGGGCCCATTCGACGTCCAGCGACTCTTCCACTTCCCAGTTGTCGGTGCCAGGCCCGCTCGGGTCGGTCCCCGGCAGTGAGGTCGATTGGCCATTCTGATTGAGCACCGTCAAGAACGACGACGCCGGCCCGTACTGATTGTAGAGCGTCGGTCCCGAGCCGGTCAGGCCGAACTGGTTGTCGAAGGCGTCGACCGCCTGGAAGATGTCGGGGTCGTCGTAGGCATCGACGATGGCGATGGTCTGGCCGGTGCCGTCGAGCGCGAGATCGTTGATGCCATAGGCGGACCGGATCTGGGCCGGGGTGTAGGCGACTCCCCCGTCGGGGGTATCCAGGCTGTCCGCGGTGGCACCGGTGTTGACCGCCAGCAGATTGACGATCAGGCTGCCGGAAAGCGGGGTGGTGCCGCCGTCGACGAGCTGCGCCGCGGCCGCGTAGATCGTGCCGGTGATTGCCGAGCCCGACTTGCCGCTGACGTTGATGCTCAAGGTCTGCGCGTTGTCGCGGGACTGGAAGATCAAGATCCCGCATACGTCCCACTGCTGGGTGCACTCAGGTTGAAGGTGCCCGTGCTGCTCCAGTTGATGCTGCCGTAGGTTCCACCCGAGCTGGGGCAGTTGCTGCCGGCGTTGTAGATCGTCACTCCCGAGCCGGAGACATTGGCGCTGCCGGAGACGCTGAAGCCGCCTCCCTTGATGATGTAGGTGCCGGCATTCATCGTCAGGCTGGCGCTGTTCGACACCTTGATCGAGCTGTAGATGCCAGGGCTGATCGTCTTTGAGCCGCTGGTCAGATTGACGGAGCCATAGTTGGTCAGGCCGCTGGTGCTCGGCGTGGCCAGGCCCGGCAAGAGGGTCGGCCAAGCGACGCCGCGCCCGTGCTCGGTGCGGGACTGAAGGTCTCGCCCGAGGCCTTCTGGTAGCCGCCCACGACATCGATGATCGAGGCGGAGAGCGAAGCGGTGCCGCTGCCGGAGATCGCGCTCGAAGAGCTGGAGTCGACCACGATGGCGCCGGGGACGCTCACTTTCGCGCTCCCGGAGACGGTCAAGGCGCCACTCGCACGTCGGGCTGAGGACGACGATCGAGTAAGTGCTGCCGCCAAGGTCGGACGAAGTGACCAGGCCCAGGTTATAGCCGGTGCCGGTGGTCTGGCTCGAGCTAGCCAAGCACGATGCCCTCGACACCCTCGGGGCTGGTCGTGGCGGTGCCGTCGGCCACGCCATTGACCGTGCCGACCGTGGCCGCGCCGGAGGAATAGCCCGATGGGGGCGAGACGCTGACGGCGTAGCCCGCGGAGTTGCTGAAGGGCAATCCACTGAAGGAGTAGACGCCCGAGCCGTTGGTCGTGGTCGTCTCCGAAATGGAGTTGCCATAGACGATCGGTGCCGACTCAGTGTGACCGTCACATTGCGCGAGGCCCTGGTCGCCGCTATCGAGCTTGCCGTCGACGTTGACGTCGTTGTAGACCTCGCCCGTCACGGAGAGCACGCCCGATCCGGCGGGGTTCACGCCGCCGTTGTCTCCGTCGATATAGCGGTTCTGCGCGTGGTAGAAGTTGTTGGGGTTGGTCGCCTCCGGGCCCAGCGTGGTGATCACCGTCCCGCAGACGAAGTCGACCTGGTAAAAGTTGGGGGCAAGGTGATCGGCTGAGCGTATGAGTGCCCGGCGCCTCGACCTGCGTAACCGACTGGAAGACCGTCTGAAGGTTTGCATCGTCGGCGTTGTAGAACGGCTCCGGTGCCTTGTAGCTGACCAGCGAGATCTGGTCGTAGTCTGCCGGCCGGCACGGTAAAGGTCACCGTGACAATATCGCCTTGCTGCGGTGTTGCCGCTCAGGTCGGCTGGCGTGGTGGTCGTCATGGTAGCCGGGTTGTAGACGGAATAAGGGATGTCCTGCAAGTTGCAGCACGGGCTGACCACCGTCACCTGCTCGGCCGGGTCGTTGTTGTCGCTGGCCACATTGTTGTTGGCGTCGCCGCTATAGCTGGCGTCCCACTGATAGACGCCCGACGGGACGCACGACGACAGCGAATAGCTCGAAGGCGTGGTGTACGAGCCGTTTCCCCTGACGGTCACCGTCTCCGTCTCGAGCTTCGTGCTGCCCTGGTATAACGTGAACGTGATCGTGCCGGTCGGGTCCCACCCGCCGGCCAGCGTGGCCGTGTCGGTCAAGCTCGCCGCGGTTCCCATCGGGACGATGGTCGGGCTTGGCGTCGTCGTGATCGTCGGGCTCGCCGGGCTCACCGTCACGCGCTCCGCCACGGCGTTGATCTCGCTCGCCGACGCGTTGTTGGTGCCGCCGCTGTAGCTCGCGTCCCACTGGTACGTACCCGTCACCGTGCCCGTTGCTGGCAGCGTGTAGCCCGCGGGCGTGGTGTAATTGCCGTTGCCGCTGACTGGCACCGTCTCGGTGTCCACCTTGGTGCTGCCCAGGTAGAGCGTGAACGTGATCGTGCCGGTTTCGTAATAGCCGCGCGACAGCACGGCCGTGTCTTTGAGGGTCACCGACGACACGCCTAGTGTGAGGGAAGTCACGCTCGGCGTCGTTGTGATCGTTGGGCTCGCAGGACTCACCACCACCTGCTCGGCCGCGGCATTGTTCTCGCTCGCCGGCGTGTTGTTCGTGTCGCCGCTAAAGCTCGCGTCCCACTGGTACGTACCGGTCACCGTGCCCGTTGTCGGTAGCGCGTAGCCCGCGGGCGTGGTGTAGTTGCCGTTGCCGTTGACTGATAGCGTCTCGGTGTCGACCAGCGTGCTGCCCTGGTAGAGCTTGAACGTGATCGTGCCGGATTCGTAATAGCCGACGCGCCAGTACGGCCGTGTCTTTGAGGGTCACCGACGACACGCCCAGTGTGAGGGAAGGCACGCTCGGCGTCGTTGTGATCGTCGGGCTCGCCGGGCTCACCGTCACCTGCTCGGCCGCGGCGTTGTTCTCGCTCGCCGGGGTGTTGTTGGTGTCGCCGCTAAAGCTCGCGTCCCACTGGTACGTACCGGTCACCGTGCCCGTCGTTGGCAGCGTGTAGCCCGTCGGCGTCGTGTAATTGCCGTTGCCGCTGACCGATACCGTCTCGGTGTCGACCAGCGTGCTGCCCTGGTAGAGCGTGAAGGTGATCGTGCCGGTTTCGTAATAGCCGAGCGCCAGTACGGCCGTGTCTTTGAGGGTCACCGACGACACGCCTAGTGTGAGGGAAGTCACGCTGGGCGTCGTTGTGATCGTCGGGCTCGCCGGACTCACCGTCACCTGCTCGGCCGCGGCATTGTTCTCACTCGCCGGCGTGTTGTTCGTATCGCCGCTAAAGCTCGCGTCCCACTGGTACGTACCGGTCACCGCGCCCGTTGTTGGCAGCGTGTAGCCCGCCGGAGTGGTGTAATTGCCGTTGCCGCTGACTGAAAGCGTCTCGGTGTCGACCAGCGTGCTGCCCTGGTAGAGCGTGAAGGTGATCGTGCCGGTCTCGTAATAGCCGCACGCCAGTGCGGCTGTGTCTTTGAGGGTCACCGACGACACGCCTAGCGTGAGGGACGTCACGCTCGGCGTCGTTGTGATCGTCGGGCTCGCCGGGCTCACCGTCACCTGCTCGGCCGCGGCGTTGTTCTCGCTCGCCGGCGTGTTGTTCGTGTCGCCGCTAAAGCTCGCGTCCCACTGGTACGTACCGGTCACCGTGCCCGTTGTCGGTAGCGCGTAGCCCGCGGGCGTGGTGTAGTTGCCGTTGCCGTTGACTGATACCGTCTCGGTGTCGACCAGCGTGCTGCCCTGGTAGAGCGTGAACGTGATCGTGCCGGATTCGTAATAGCCGCGCGCCAGTACGGCCGTGTCTTTGAGGGTCACCGACGACACGCCCAGTGTGAGGGAAGGCACGCTCGGCGTCGTCGTGATCGTCGGGCTCGCCGGGCTCACCGTCACCTGCTCGGCCGCGGCGTTGTTCTCGCTCGCCGGGGTGTTGTTGGTGTCGCCGCTAAAGCTCGCGTCCCACTGGTACGTACCGGTCACCGTGCCCGTCGTCGGCAGCGTGTAGCCCGTCGGCGTCGTGTAATTGCCGTTGCCGCTGACCGATACCGTCTCGGTGTCCACCAGCGTGCTGCCCTGGTAGAGCGTGAAGGTGATCGTGCCGGTTTCGTAATAGCCGCGCGCCAGTACGGCCGTGTCTTTGAGGGTCACCGACGACACGCCTAGTGTGAGGGAAGTCACGCTGGGCGTCGTTGTGATCGTCGGGCTCGCCGGGCTCACCGTCACCTGCTCGCCAGCGGCGTTGTTCTCGCTCGCCGGCGTGTTGTTGGTGTCGCCGCTAAAGCTCGCGTCCCACTGGTACGTACCGGTCACCGTGCTTGTTGTCGGTAGCGTGTAGCCCGCCGGCGTGGTGTAATTGCCGTTGCCGCTGACCGATACCATCTCGGTGTCGACCAGCGTGCTGCCCTGGTAGAGCGTGAAGGTAATCGTGCCGGTTTCGTAATAGCCGAGCGCCAGTACGGCCGTGTCTTTGAGGGTCACCGCCGACACGCCTAGCGTGAGGTACGTCACGCTCGGCGTCGTTGTGATCGTTGGGCTTGCAGGACTCACCGTCACTTGCTCGGCCGCGGCGTTGTTCTCGCTCGCCGGCGTGTTGTTGGTGTCGCCGCTAAAGCTCGCATCCCACTGGTACGTACCGGTCACCGTGCCCGTTGTCGGCAGCGTGTAGCCCGCCGGCGTCGTGTAGCTGCCGTTGCCGCTGACCGATACCGTCTCGCTGTCGACCAGCGTGCTGCCCTGGTAGAGCGTGAACGTGATCGTGCCGGTCTCGTAGTAGCCGCACGACAATACGGCTGTGTCCGTGAGCGTCACCGACGACACGCCCAGCGTCAGCGAGGTCACGCTCGGCGTCGTCGTGATCGTCGGGCTCGCAGGACTCACCGTCACCTGCTCGGCCGCGGCGTTGTTCTCGCTCGCCGGCGTGTTGTTGGTGTCGCCGCTGAAGCTCGCATCCCACTGGTACGTACCGGTCACCGTGCCCGTTGTTGGTAGCGTGTAGCCCGTCGGCGTCGTGTAATTGCCGTTGCCGTTGACTGGCACCGTCTCGGTGTCGACCAGCGTGCTGCCCTGGTAGAGCGTGAACGTGATCGTGCCGGCTTCGTAATAGCCGCACGCCAGTGCGGCCGTGTCTTTGAGGGTCACCGTCGACGTGCCCAGAGTGAGGGACGTCACGCTCGGCGTCGTCGTGATCGTCGGGCTCGCCGGGCTCACCGTCACCTGCTCGGCCGCGGCGTTGTTCTCGCTCGCCGACGTGTTGTTGGTGTCGCCGCTGAAGCTCGCATCCCACTGGTACGTACCGGTCACCGTGCCCGTTGTTGGCAGCGTGTAGCCCGTCGGCGTGGTGTAATTGCCGTTGCCGCTGACTGGCATCGTCTCGCTGTCGAGCAGCGTGCTGCCCTGGTAGAGCGTGAACGTGATCGTGCCGGTCTCGTAATAGCCGCACGCCAGTACGGCCGTGTCTTTGAGGGTCACCGGCGACACGCCTAGTGTGAGGGAAGTCCCGCTCGGGGTCGTTGTGATCGTCGGGATCGCAGGGCTCACCGCCACCTGCTCGGGCGCGGCGTTGGTCTCGCTCGCCGACGTGTTGTTCGAGTCGCCGCTAAAGCTCGCATCCCACTGGTATGTGCCGGTCACCGTGCCCGTTGTTGGCAGCGTGTAGCCCGCCGGCGTGGTGTAACTGCCGTTGCCGCTGACTGGCAACGTCTCGGTGTCGACCAGCCTGTTGCCCAGGTAGAGCGTGAACGTGATCGTGCCGGTCTCGTAATAGCCAAACGCCAGCACGGCCGTGTCTTTGAGGGTCACCGACGACACGCCTAGTGTGAGGGAAGTCACGCTCGGCGTCGTCGTGATCGTCGGGCTCGCAGGGCTCACCGTCACCTGCTCGGCCGCCGCGTTGGTCTCGCTCGCCGACGTGTTGTTGGTGTCGCCGCTGTAGCTCGCATCCCACTGGTAGGTGCCGGTCACCGTGCCCGTCGTCGGCAGCGTGTAGCCCGTCGGCGTGGTGTAGCTGCCGTTGCCGCTGACCGATACCGTCTCGGTGTCGACCAGCGTGCTGCCCAGGTAGAGCGTGAAGGTGATCGTGCCCGTCTCGTAGTAGCCGCACGACAGTACGGCTGTGTCTGTGAGCGTCGCCGGCGACGCGCCCAGCGTCAGCGAGGTCACGCTCGGCGTCGTCACGATTGACGGGCTTGCAGGGCTCACCACCACCTGTTCGGCCGCGGCGTTGGTCTCGCTCGCCGAAGTATTATAGGTGTCGCCGCTGTAGCTCGCATCCCACTGATAGGTTCCGGTCACGGTACCCGTTGTTGGCAGCGTGTAGCCCGCCGGCGTTGTATAGCTGCCGTCGCCGCTGACCGGCACGGTCTCGGTGTCGACCGGCGTGGTGCCGAGGTAGAGCGTGAAGGTGATCGTGCCGGTCTCGCAATAGCCGTTCGATAGCACGGCCGTATCCGTAAGGATCACGGCCGACGCGCCTAGCGTGACCATGCCCACACTCGGCGTCATGGTGATCGTCGGAATCGCTTGATTGGTCAACGCCGAAGCTCGCGGAGTTGGTGATGCCTCTCGCCCCGGCCGAGATCGTGTAGCTGCCGACGATGCCGTTGGCGGTGGCGGTGACGCTCACCGTGCCATCGGCCATGATCGTCGCGGGGCTTTCGGTCAGGGTCGCCGACGCACCGCTCTGCGGCGGCGTGAATGTGACCAGGCCCCCAGCCACCGGCTCGATCGGGTTGTTGGCGGTCACGGTCGCGACCAGTGGGTTCGAGAACGCTGTGAAGATGCCGGTTGACTGGCCGCTTCCCGAAGTGACGGCGATGGTGAACAGGCTCGACTCGAAGGCGCCGATGTCCACGACGCCGCCCACGACGCGGGGGAGGCCGCGCTGGTCGGTGGTGACACCGGCGGGAATCAGCTCGTTATTGCCTGAGTCGATGGCTGGGCTGCCGGGCAGCAGGGCCATCGTCTGGGTCGGCCCGCCGTAATTGCCCAGTGGTGCCAGCACCGGATTGAGCGGCTGGGAGCTGGTGCCGGTGAGGTCGGAGCCGACCCAGCCCGAGCTGCCGTCGGTCTCGCCGACCAGGTTGTTGCCCAGTGACGCAACGGTTCCGATTGCATCAGGCCCACTGGCGCCGGCCGTGTTCTCCGCCACGATGGTGTTGCCGAAGGTCACCGTGCCACCACTGTTGTCAAGGCCGCCGCCATTCACGGCTGCGGAGTTGCCGCTGACGGTGACGTTGGTCAGAGTGGTCGTGCCACCGCTCGTGGTGTACACGCCGCCGCCGCTTTCAGACGCGGAATTGCCGCTGACGGTGCAGTTAGTCAGAGTGCTCGTGCCGTTATCGTGGGTATACAGACCGCCGCCGCTCGCGGCCGTGTTGCCGCTGACGGTGCAGTCATAGAGCGTGCTCGTACTATAATCGGTGTCCACGCCGCCGCCGCTCTGAGGGCGGAGTTGCCGCTGACGGTGCAGTTGGAGAGAGCGGTCGTGCCATAGTGGTAGTTGGCGACGCCGCCGCCCGACGTGGCGGAGTTGTCGCTGACAGTGCAGTTGTAGAGCGTGGTTGTGCCCGTGGCGTTGAACACGCCGCCGCCGTCTGCGCTGGCGGAGTTGCCGCTGACGATGCAGTCGGTCAGCGTGGTCGTGCCGTAATACGTGGACAGGCCGCCGCCGTTCAAGGCGACGTTGCCGCTGACAAGAGCGCCGGTCAAGGTCGCCGTGCCGTCGAGGTTGTACACTCCGCCTCCGCTCGAGGCGGAGTTGCCGCTGACGGCGCAATCGTACAGCGTGGCCGTGCCGCTCGAGCTGGCCAGGCCGCCCCCGCTCAGAGTGGCGGCGTCTCCGCTCAGGGTGCAGTCAGTCAGCGTGGTCGTCCCGAAGCCCGAGTTGGCCACGCCGCCGCCGTTGGCGGAGGCGGCATCTGCGCTGAGCGTGCAGCCGGTCAGAGTGGTCGTGCCACCGTCGTTGTACAGGCCGCCGCCATTCACAGTGGCCATGTCTCCGCTTACGGTGCAGTCGAAAAGCGTGGTCGTGCCCCCGCCGTTGTACAGGCCGCCGCCATTCACAGAGGCAATGTCTCCGCTTACGGTGCAGTTGTTGAGCGTGGCCGTGCCGAAGAAAATCGACAGGCCGCCGCCGTTCACGGAGGCGGTGTTGGTGCTGACAAGAACATCCGTCAGCGTGGTCGCACCGACGAAGTTGTACAGGCCGCCGCCGCTGCCGAACGCGGTGTTGCCGCTGACCTTGCAGTCTGAGAGCGTGGTCATGCCGAAGAAGTCGGACAGGCCGCCGCCGCTGCCGAAGGCGGAATTGCCGCTGACCGTGCAGTTGGTAAGCTCGGTCGTGCCGTTGTAGCTGGCCAGGCCGCCGCCGTTCGCGAACGCGGTGTTGCCGCTGACCGTGCAGTCTGAAAGCGTGGTCGTGCCGTTGTCGCTCGTGTAGAGGCCGCCGCCGTTCCCAAATGCCGTATTGCCGCTGACGGTGCAGTCGGTCAGCGTGGTCGTGCCGCCGTAGTTGGCCAGGCCGGCGCCGGCGCCGGTCACAGTTCCCCCGGTGATCGTCAGCCCCGACGATTGACGCCGTGACACCCGCGTCGACCTGGAACACCCGGCTGAGCCCGTCGCCGTCGATCGTCACGCCGGCCGCCGGGCCCGTGATCGTCTCCGCCCCGCTCGTGTTGCTCAGCTCGAGCGGGCAGCCGGTCAGGGTGATGGTCAGCGCCGTGTCGAACACCGTGCTGTCAAAGTCGATCGTGTTGGCCCCAGGGTTCGAATTCGCCAGGTCGATCTCGCAGCGGAGCGAGCCGGCGCCGCTGTCGGCGGTGTTGGTCACGGTGAACGTGGACATCAGCCTGCGGTCCTCGAGGGCGATCACTGCCGGTCGAGTCCGCCGCCTTTCCAGTCGCCGCCCCCAGAGCTTCCACTTCCCGCCGCTCCGTTCGTTCCTCGCTCCGTTCCAACTCATGGCTCCCTCGTTCTCCTGGTGATGAACACGCTGTGGCAACGGTTTGGAGCCGATCGAGCAGGCGCAGGATCTCGCTCGGCGAATCGTTCATGACGTTGCCTATATCCCAATAAATAGGACGCGGTCGCGGTCCGGGGGAAAAAAAGTGGAATTCTGAAGGGCGAGGGGCTGCCCGCACAGCCTGCGGCCAGGCAGGATTTCACCGTCGGCATGTTTGCGGTGCCCACGGTGGTTCTGGTCGGAGGGGTAGTGTGCGGGGCTTTGGCCGCGCCGCAAAGCAGACGCTCCGCGGTCCGTACTCCGGTGGGAAGGCGGTCCGGGCGCCTAGAAAGGTCTGCCTTCAAGAAGTCCTCGGTTTCGGGCAACGCGAGGGCGATGTCCGTCTCGCGCTGAATCTGGAGACGAACCGGGAAATCAAGCTGCTCA
Source organism: uncultured Isosphaeraceae bacterium (assembly GCA_963823675.1). GTDB lineage: Bacteria > Planctomycetota > Planctomycetia > Isosphaerales > Isosphaeraceae > CAWGMT01. Next base: position 110,395 of record CAWGMT010000014.1, read on the forward strand.
TATCGAGATCACGTCGCGGGTGCAGGCCGGAGAAGTGATTCGGCCTCGTGGAAGAAAGCGTGGGCGTCGAGATCGCCGGTCCGTTGCGAACGCTTCATGACTTCCCTAAGCCGAGTGAAGGTGGTTCTGGCGTTGTCAAACTGGCCCAGCCGAAATTGGGTCATGGCGTGCACGGCCAGGTCGGGAACAGAGGAAGCACAGTATCGCGAGTCGATGGCTTCGGCGTGGGCCAGGGTGGCAAGGGCCGCTTCGTAGTTTCCGGTACGATACTGGGCCAAGCTCAGTGTCGTCTGGTACCTGACTTCGAAGGGTGAGAGGTGGCAGGCGGTTTCCGCCTGTTTCAGAGCCAGTCGATAGGCGGCGGTTTGGGAGGCGGGCGTTCGGACGACGGCAAAGCTGGACTTTTCGAGACCCTTCGCGGACTCCACGGATCGCTCGGCCAAGTCAATGGCTTCGCGCCGGACGGAGTCGGGAAGTGATTTGACCTGGCGCAGATGCTCGATCACCTGCGGCTTGAACATGCCCTTTGAGAACAGCTCATGAACGGCCTTCTCGGCCGAATGGCGGACGGTGATCCGCTGTAAGTCGTCGGCGCAGTTCGCGGCCTGGGGGCGAAGGGCTTCGTCGATGGTCGGGTCGTGACGGATGCGGTCTTGAACCTGGTCTGCAGTTATGCCCTGATCGAAGAGGAATCGAACGAACATCGAGGCCTGCCTCGCTCGACGATCGTCATCCGAGAGAGGCTGAGCGTCCCAAACCGTCACGGTTCCATCGGCGTTGGCCGAAGCGATCGCGTGCCCATCGGGGCTGAACGCGACGTCGCTGGCGTAGGATCCGCGCCCTCTCAGAGTGAGGATTTCCTGACCTGTCTCCGTGTCCCAGATTTTCACCTCGCTGGGCAGGAAGGTGCCGCTGCGATATTGGCCGCCACTGACCGAGGCCAGACGCTTCTGATCGGGGCTGAAGACCACGCTGTGGATGTTCGCGGAGTGTCCTCGTAACGTCCGGATCTCCTGGCCGGTCTCAATATCCCAGAGCTTGACAGTCTGATCTCGGCCGGCAGAAGCCAGCAGGTGCCCATTCGCACTGATGGCGATGGTTGAAACAATGTCCTTGTGTCCGGGCAAGATCCATGCGGCTTTTCCGGTGGCCGCTTCCCAGGCATGGATCGCGTTGTCGCCGGGCGACGCGACGATCCACTTGCCGTCGGGGCTGTAGCACGTGCCGCGGAATCCCCAAGGAGCAACCGCGCCGGGCTCACGAGGAAGAGTGAGGCGTTCTTGCCCGGTGCTCGCGTTCCAGATCTTGATCCCATCGCCGCGCGCGTTCGCTTCCCTCGAGGTGGCGATGGCGGAGGAGACGATTTCGCGGCCGTCGGGGCTGAAGCTCGCCCTCGTCACCGGCGACGTGTGCCCGCGCAGGACCAGGAGCGAATCGCCCGTGCGGGCATCCCAGACTCGCACGGTTCCGTCGCTGTAGCCGGCGGAAACCAGTTTATCTCCTCGCGGACTGTACGACAGGTCGCTGACGACGCCGGAGTGCCCATTCATGATCGCCTTTTCTCGACCCGTTGCCCGGTCCCAGGTTCTGAGGGGCCCGTCGAAGTTGGCCGAGGCGATTTCGCGGCCGTCGGGGCTGCACGCGACAGCTTCAGCGATCGTCCTGTCGTGCGAGAGTATTCGAGTCTCCTCTGGCTCGATTGCATTCCAGATCTTGACCGTGCCGTCGCCGCTCGCCGTGGCGATGCGCCAGCCGTCGGGACTGAATGCCAGATCGAAGACCGTCTGGGCGTGACCGCGGAGAACAACGGTGGCGCGATTCTCGATCTGCCAGACCTGTGCCAACTCGCCGTCGCCCGAGGCGGCCAGGCGGCGGCCATCGTGGCTGTAAGCCAGTCGATCGATCTGGTCGATAGCGCCGGAGAACGATGCGGTTTCCTGTCCCGTGTGCACGTTCCAGATCCGCACTCTGGCGTCGTCGCCGCAGCCGGCAAGGGCTTTTCCATCCGGACTGAGAGCCGCCGCCTTCAGACTTCCGAAGCTGATCTGGGTCAGGGACGTCTGCCGGCCGGTCGTCGTCTCGCAGAGGCGCACGGTTTGATCGAGGCTCACCGAGGCTAGGGTCTCGCCGGCGGCAACGAAAGCGAGCGCCAGTACCTCGGACTTGTGCCCCTCGAGCACTCGATCAGTCAAACCGGTGGAGGTGTTCCAGATCTTGATCGCACCGCCACCTGCCGCCGATGCGAGCGTCTGGCCGTCGGGATGAAGGGCATGGCAAAAGACCGTGCTCGGTTCGGCGGGCAAGGTATGATCGAGGTAAACCCGCGTGACGTCCCAGATCTGGATTTCGCCTGGTCGGCCAGGTTCCCCCGCGGCCAGGGCCAATCGTTTTCCGTCGGAGCTGAACATCAGTCGCTGAAGCGGTCCGCCTGGCGCCTCGAATCGGCGGATCTCGCGCGCGCCGGCCACATCCCACAGAATCACCTCGTTGGGCTGGCCGTCGGACGACGAGCCCGACGCGATCTTGGTTCCATCGGCGCTGAAAGCCAGGCATTTCACGAGACCTCGATGGCCGCGCAGGGTCGCCAGATCAAGGTTGCAGAGGTGGTCCAGATAATACCACTCGAAACCTCGAGGGTCCTTCTGGCCGGCGGAGGGCGCGCCATGCCGCGATAGACGCTCCTGGACCAGGTCGAGATGTCCCTCTTTCCAGTCCTGGAACGCCAGGTTCATTTCGGCGACGTACCACCTGCGGTCGCTCAGCCGCTGCGCCCTGCGTGCCAGTGTCTCCTGGGTTCTGGCCGCCTGGGCATCATGTCGAGCCCGCACAGCGAATATCCATGAGACGATCGTGCCGGCGCAGAGCGAGAGAGCGATTCCGACCGTGAGGGATGCGACCAGCGGGTTGCGCCTGCACCATCGCCAGAGCCGCTCATGAGGGGTCACGCGCCGAGCCCGGATCGGCTCTCCATTGAGAAACCGGCGCAGGTCGTCGGCCAGGGCATGGGCCACGGGATAACGCTTGGCCGGGTCTTTCTGCAAGCATTTCAAGCAAATGGTTTCGAGATCGCGATTGACCGCGCCATTGAGCTGGCGCGGTGACACCGGCTCCTGATGCCTCACCTGGTTGATTGTCTCGATCGTGGACGCCGCCTGAAACGGTGGCCGGCCCGTGAGCAGGCAGTAAAGTGTCGCGCCCAGGGAATACACATCCGATGCCGGGCCGATCTCGTCGATCTTGCCTTTGGCCTGTTCCGGAGGCATGTAGCTGGCCGTTCCGACGATCTGCCCGTCCATAGTCAAGTGGCTGTCGCTCGTTACGTTCTTGGCGACCCCGAAATCGGTGACGCGGGGCTTACCGTCCTTGTCGAGCAGAACATTGCCGGGCTTGAGATCGCGGTGGATGATGCCCCGGCCGTTGGCGTACCCCACGGCCTCGGCGACTTGCATGATCAAGCTCGCCGCTCGACGTGTAGACAACGGACCGTCCTTGACCTGTTCGGCCAGGCTTCCCCCTTCGACGAAGCCCATCGAGAAGAAATGCTGTCCCGCGAATTCGCCGACCTCATAAATCGGCACGATACCGGGATGCTCGAGCTGAGCGGCTGCCTCGGCCTCCAGGTAAAACCGCTCCACAAGCTCTGGAGAGGCCAACGTCCCTGCCAGGATCGTCTTCAGTGCCACGATGCGATTCGGCTTCTTCTGGCGGGCCTTGTAGACGATCCCCATGCCGCCGCAAGCAATCTTCTCCAGCAATTCGTAATCAGCGAACGAACCGATTCTTGACCCGTCTCATCGGCAGGAGCGGGCAGGGTTGGAGGCATCGAAGTCGCCTCGCCGGAACCTTTCGTATCGCCGGGCATCGCGAACACCTCAACCTGGCTGGGTCGTCGTTCGTCCCCCCTGGAGCGGACGTCGTCGCTTCGAATCGAACTTCGGCCGCGATTACACGAATGATAGCGTTGATCCAGAGACCGTGAATAGGTCTCAACCGATTCTGGTGGAACCCGCGCCCCGGTCGCACCGGCTTCGGACCGAGGGCCGAAGGTGCTATATATAGCGACGGTCCGCGACCCCGCCGGCAACGTGATCGGACTCTGGCAGCAAGGTCCACGTCAAGCCGTCCGAGTCTTCGCCAAGCGAGTACTCGATTGACGCCTCGATTGACTCGCGGTGGTCGATTGCCTCGCCTCATGGGAATCACTCCGGGCGTGCACGCGACCGGGGTCGCAACCGGAATCACTCCCGGCGCTCCCGCGACCGGGCTCGCCTCCTCGATCGCTCCCGGCGCTCTCGCGACCGAGGTCGCAACCGGAATCGCTCCCGGCGCTCACCCGAACGGGCTCGCCGGGTGATTGACTCCCGGCGGTGACGCGACCGGGCTCGCCTACTCAAATTATCTTGCTCAAGGCGCTGTCAATTATCTTGATCACTCTCACGGCGATTCGCCTTCAATCCGGATCACCCACCAGCACGAACGCCGCCCAGAAGTAAGGGTGGTCATACGGCCGTTTGCCACGTGGCTCGGGAGAAGACGTCGCGTTCTTCGGCGTGGTGGCGTCATTGACCTTCGCCAGCGGCCGCACATCACCACGCCCAATGGCCGCCAGCTCCCCATCGATCTGCTCCACGGTCAAGCTGCGCAGCCATTGCTTCGCCTCCTGCAACGCCTCGGCCTTGGGCATTCCCTGCGACAGCGCCGGGCGCTTGCCCAGCAAGTTCTGATAGAACCGGGTCATCAAGAGCGATGTCGCTTTATCGTCCACCCTCCACAGCGACAGGCACACGCTGCGCGCCCCGGACATCAAGAGCGCCTGGGTGAACCCCACAAAGCCTTCGCCGCCGGCATCACGGCCCAGGGCGGTCTCGCACGCCGACAGCGTTACCAGCTCGGCCCTCAAATCCCAGCCGCGCTGGATCTCGCGGACGGTCAGCCTTCCGTCGAAGACCGGCTTGCGGAGCAGCACCTGCTCCAGTGGGTCGGGCAGGCCGGTCTGGGTCAGGATCACCGCCGAGCGCTGAGGGGTCGCCTCGTCGATCACCCCGTGCGTCGCCAGGTGGATGAAGCCGAACTGGCCTAGCTCTCCCGTGGCGGCCAGGCGGTCGAGCTCGGGCTCACTCGCGTTGGCCGCCAGCATGGCGTGGGCGGGCCGATCGTCGCCTTTGAAGAGCCGGTCGAGCGCCTCGACCTCGTATCGCGTGCCCGGCAAGCGCACGAACTTCTCGTCGCCCCCCGCGCCGCCACGAGCGCCTGTTGCAGCTTGCGATTTTCGGCGATCGCCACCGGTGCCGGCCTTGGGTCGAGCATGACGCCGAGCCTGCCGGGAGCTAAATCTCGGTGGGACGACCGGCCGTCTCTCCAGACGTCGATGACAATCGGCTTTTGACCCTCGGCGATCACTTTGAGGTCGTCCTTGTTGGTCAGCGCCTGGCCGTTGTAGGCTAGCAAGACGTCCCCGTCTTTCAGTCCGTGGTTTGCAGCGTTCGAGCCACGAAGTACCACGTTGACCAGCAGGCCGTGATCCGGCGGCGACTTGGGGTCGCTCGACTTGTCGGGACGCTCGTAGATCGGGTCGCCCAGAGCCAGCAGGCCGGCATGGCGGTCTGGCCGGGGCTGCTCCCGCAGGTACTTGAAGACCGTGGCCGAGGGGGCGTAGCTCGCCGTCCTCGTGTCGTCGGGCGCGAGTAGGGCCTCGACCGGGATGCCCGCCATCGCCCGGGAGGGGAGGACGATCAGCCTCCGAGCCGGCGGCAGGCCAGCGGCTGTGGCGCCCAGCGCCGTGGCCAGCGGCTGGAGGCGCTGGGTGCGTAACCTCTCGACCAGGGGCCGCAGGTCTGACGGGCCGGCGTCGGGCCGTCTCCCCAGCTCCGCCCGCACTCGGCCCCCTAGCCCGGTGTCGTCCTTGGTCCACGACCCGTCGGGACCGGTCCCCTGGATTGGTACCCAGCTCGGAATGCCCCGCGAGCGGACAACCACGCCCCAGTGCTCGCCATCGGGGTCGGCCGCGTTTGGTCCCGCGGGTGGGATATCGACCCAGGCGACGAGGGCGGCGTCGGCGGGCAGGGCCGCCTGGATCTCGTTCAGCCTGCCGACCTGGCCCGCCAGCGGGCCGTAAGTCTGGACGAGCTTGGTCTGGAACTCACCCAGGGCGATGCTGGCCAGCGCGCGCTGGCGCTTCAGGTCTTCGAATCGCTTGACCCGCTCGGCTTGGTCGGTTCCATGGGGCGTGGTTTCCACCAGCTTGTCGAGCTGCTCCAGTGCGGCGGTCAATTCGCGGAGGCGGGCTCGCTCGGCGGGTGTGAGCCGCTTGTCCTGGCGGGCAGCCAGCTCGTCGAGCAGGCCGCGGCCCAGGTCTTCCTCGAGCGTCTGCCACGCTAGGGCGGGCTGACCGAGCCGGGCCAGCACGGCGGCCAGCCCGGGTCGCACAGCCTGCTTGGTCCCGGCGGCGCGTTCCAGGCCGGCGAAGGCGACGCGGAGCCGGGAGGCATCCAGGCTCTTCACCGCACTCAGCCATCGGTCTCGCGCCTCGAGGTATTTCCCTTGGGCGGCGAGGTTGGTCGCCAGCCTGCTGTAGCTGACGGCCGCGTTGGGGTGGTCGTCGGTGTGCAGGCGGCGGTGGATCTCCATCGCCTTCTCGTGTAGCGGCTGGGCGTCGGTGTACTTTCCCTGGCCATCGAGGATGGCCGCCAGGTTGCTGTAGCTGACGGCGGTGTCGTTGTGGTCGTCGGTGAGCAGCCGGCGGGTGATCGCCAGCGCCTTCTCAAGCGCCGGCTGAGCCTGTGCGTACTTCCCCTGGGCGTTGAGGTTCAGCGCCAGGTTGTTGTAATAGGTGGCGGTGTCGTTGTGGTCGTCCGTGAGCAGTCGGCGGCTGATCTCCAGTGCCCTGTCGTAGAACGGCTGAGCCTGAGCGTACTTCCCCTGGGCGTTGAGGTTCGTCGCCAGGTTGTTGTAGCTGAGGGCGGTGAGAGGGTGTTCGTCGGTGAGCAGGCGACGGTGGATCTCCAAGCCCTTCTCCAACAGCGGTTGGGCCTGGGCGTACTTCCCTTGTTTTCCGAGGTTGGTCGCCAGGTTGCCGTAGCTGAGGGCGGCGGTGGGGTGTTCGTCGGTGAGCAGGCGGCGGTTGATCTCCAGCACCTTCTCGAACAGCGGCTGGGCCTCGGCGTATTTCCCCTGGGCGTCGAGGTTGTACGCCACGCTCGAGTAGCAGGTGGCGGTGTCTGGGTGTTCGTCGGTGAGCAAGCGGCGGAAGATCCCCAGCGCCTTCTCCAACAGTGGCTGGGCCTGGGCGTACTGCCCCTGGGCTCTGAGGTTGTTCGCCAGGGCGCAATAGCTGATGGCGGTGTGTGGGTGTTCGTCGGTGAGCAGGCGGCGGTTGATCTCCAGCGCCTTCTCGAACAGCGGCTGGGCCTGGCCGTATTTCCCCTGGGCGTCGAGGTTCAACGCCCTGCCGTTGTAGCTTCGGGCAGTGTCGGGGTGTTCGTTGGTGAGCAGGCGGCGACGGATCTCCAGCGCTTTTTCGAGCAGCGGCTGGGCCGCAGCGTACTTTCCCTGTGCGTTGAGGTTGAGCGCCACCCAACCGTAGCTGGAGGCGGTGTCGGGGTGTTCGTCGGTGAGCAGGCGGCGGTGGATCTCCAGCGCCTTCTCCACCAGCGGCTGGATCTGGGCGTACTTCCCCTGGGGCCACAGGGTTTCCGCTTGCTCATACATGGTTCGGGCCGATTGGTAGGCGACTCGACCCTCGTGCGCCATCGAGCCCACCCGGCGCAACGTCCTGTGTCGCCACGCCGCGTTCACCGTCTCGAAGTGCTTCGGCCCCTGAGCCCGCGTCCGCAAAGCGAGCAGTTCCTCTGCCCTCGCAATCGCCTCGTCCCAGCGATCGGCCTTCACGGCTTTGTCGATCTGCTCATCCAGTTGCTTGGCTCGTTTCTCGTCGTCGCCGGTCAACTTACGCAAGCTCGGCGCGGGGGGCTGAGCTTCCTCAGGCGACGTGGTTTGTGCGGCCGTGAGCATTCCCGGCACCGCGAACGCTAATACGATCAGCAGCCCCAACCGAATCACGACACGAAGAGCTTTCATGATGGGCCCCTACCAGTGTCCGGCGATCTGTGATTGGACATCGGAAAGAATACCGACTGTCGAGATGACACCTTTTGACACCTCGACGGCGATTCGCCTTCAATCCGGATCGCCCACGAGCACGAACGCCGCCCAGAAGTAAGGGTGGTCGTACGGCCGTTTGCCACGTGAATTGGGAGAAGACGTCGCGTTCTTCGGCGTGGTGGCGTCATTGACCTTCGCCAGCGGCCGCACATCACCACGCCCAATGGCCGCCAGCTCCCCATCGATCTGGTCCACGGTCAGGCTGCGCAGCCATTGCTTCGCCTCCTGCAACGCCTCGGCCTTGGGCATTCCCTGTGACAGCGCGGGCGCTTGCCCAGCAAGTTCTGATAGAACCGGGTCATCAAAAGCGATGTCGCTTTATCGTCCACCCTCCACAGCGACAGGCACACGCTGCGCGCCCCGGACATCAAGAGCGCCTGGGTGAACCCCACAAAGCCTTCGCCGCCGGCATCACGGCCCAGGGCGGTTTCGCAGGCCGAGAGTGTCACCAGGTCGGCCTTCAGGTCCCAACTGTGCTGGATTTCCCTCACGACCAGCCGCCCGTCGTAGACCGGCTTCTTGTTCAAGACCTGCTCCAGTGGGTCGGGCAGGCCGGTCTGGGTCAGGATCACCGCCGAGCGCTGAGGGGTCGCCTCGTCGATCACCCCGTGCGTCGCCAGGTGGATGAAGCCGAAGCGACCCAGGTCGCCCGAGGCGGCCAGGCGGTCGAGCTCGGGCTCACTCGCGCTGGACCCGAGGAGAGCCTTGATCGGTCTATCGCCCGATTTGAAGAGCTCAGCGATTGCCTCGACCTCGTACCGCGTCCCCGGCAACGGGACGAACGTCTCGCCGCCCGACCGCGCCGCCGCCATCACCTTCTGCAACTTGCGCTGCTCGGCGATAGCCACCGGTGCCGGCTGGGGGTCGATAAACGCGCCCAGCCTGCCGGGAGCCAATTCGTGCCGGGACGACCGGCCATCTCGCCATATCTCAACGGCAATCGGCTTGTCGCCAAGGGCGACAACCTTGAGGTCTGCCGTCTTTTGCAGCGTTTGGCCGTTGTAGGCCAGCAAGACATCCCCGTCTTTCAGTCCATGGTTTGCCGCGTTCGAGCCACGGACGACCACGTTGACCAGCAGGCCGTGGTCAGGCGGCGGCTTGGGCTCGCTCGACTTGTCAGGCCGCTCGTAGACCGGGTCGCCCAGGGCCAGCAGGCCGGCATGGCGGTCCGGCCGGGGCTGCTCGCGGAGGTACTTGAAGACGGTGGCCGATGGGGCGTAGCTCACAGTCCGGGTGTCGCCCTGGGCGAGCAGAACCTCGACCGGGATCCCGGTCATGGCCCGCGAGGGAAGGACGACGAGCCTGCGGGCCGTCGGCAGGCCGTCGGAGGTGGCGCCGAGGGCTCTGGCCAGCGGCGCGATGCGCTGGACGCGCAGTTTCTCGATCAACGATCGCAGGTCGGCTGAGTCGTCGCCGGACCGGTTTCGCAGCTCCGTCCGGACCTGGTCTGCGAGCCGGTTGTCGTCCTTGGTCCAGAGTCCACTCGGACCGGTCCCCGCGATGGGGATCCAGGCCGGGATGCCCCGCGACCGGACGACCACGCCCCAGTGTTCGCCGTCGGGGTCGGCCGCGCTTGGTCCGGTTGGCGCGACATCGACCCAGGCGATCAGGACGGCATCGGCGGGCAGCGCTGCCTGGATCTCGTTCAGCGTGGCGACCTGGCCGGCCAGTGTGCCGTGAACTTCAACCAGCTTGGTCTGGAACTCGCCCAGCGCGATGCTGGCCAGCGCGCTGATGTTTCAGGTCTTCGAATCGCTGGGCGCGCCCGGCCAAGTCGAGGTTCTTGGGCGTGGTTTCGGCCAGCTTGTCGAGCCGTTCGAGCTCCGTGGTCAATTCACGGAGGCGGGCTCGTTCCTCGGGTGTAAGCCGCCGGTCCTGGTGGGCGGCCAGTTCGTCGAGCAGGCCGCGGCCCAGGTCTTCCTCCAGCGACTGCCACGCCAGGGACGGCTGACCGAGCCGGGCCAGCACGGCGGCCAGAGCGAGGCGGGACGATTGCTCGGTGGCGGCGCGCTCCAGCCCGGTGAAGGCGACCCGCAACCGGACGGCATCCAGGCTCTTCACCGCGAGCAGCAGACTGTCCCGTGCCTCGAAGTACTTTCCCTGGGCGCTCAAATTCCCAGCCAGATAATTGTAGCTTCTTGCGGTGTCTGGGTGCTCCTCGGTGAGCAGGCGGCGCCGATCTCCAGCGCTTTCTCGAACAGGGGCTGGGCTGAAGCATACTTCCCCTGCTCCTGGAGGTTGCCCGCCAGGTTGTTGTAGGCAAGGGCAGTGTCGGGGTGGTCGTCGGTCAGGAGCCGGCGGTAGATCTCCAGCGCCTTCTCCAACAGCGGCTGCGCCTCGGGGTACTTCCCCTGCCGGCCGAGGTTATTCGCGACGTTGTTGTAGCTCAGGGCGGTGCGGTCGTGGTCGTTGGTGAGCAGGCGGCGGCGGATCTCCAGCGCCTTCTCGAAAAGCGCCTGGGCGGCGGCGTAGTCCCTCTGCGCGTATAAATTGAACGCCACGCCGTCGTAGGCGTCGCCGGTGTGTGGGTGGTCGTCGGTCAGGAGCCGGCGGCAGATCTCCAGCGCCTTCTCGAAGAGCGGCTGCGCCTGGGCGTACTTACCCTGGGCATTGAGGTTGCGCGCCAAGTTGTAGTAGCCCCGGGCGGTGTTGGGATTGTCGTCGGTCAGGAGCCGGCGGCAGATCTCCAGCGCCTTCTCGAAGAGCGGCTGCGCCTGGGCGTACTTGCCCTGGACGCCGAGGTTTTCCGCCAGGTCGTTGTAGCTTGTTGCGATGTCGGGGTAGTGCTCGGTGAGCAGGCGCCGGCGAATCTCCAGCGCCTTCTCAAAGAGCGGCTGAGCCTGCGCGTATTTTCCCTGGGCATCGAGGTTGAGCGCGAGGTTGCCGTAGGCAACGGCGGTGTCGGGGTCGTGGTCGGTGAGCAGGCGGCGGTAAATCTCTAGCGCCTTCTCATAGAGAGGCTGGGCGGCCGCGTACTTCGCCTGGGCTTTGAGGTTGTACGCCACGTTGTTAAAGCTGGAGGCGGTGTGTGTGTGGTCGTCAGTCAGGAGCCGGCGTCTGATCTCGAGCGCCTTCTCGAAGAGCGGCTGGGCCGCGGCGTACTTCCCCTGGAAGCTGAGGTTGGCCGCCACGTCGTTGTAGCTGTTGGCCGTGCCAGGGTCGTCGTCGGTGAGCAGGCGGCGGCGGATCTCGAGCGCCTTCTCGAAGAGCGGCTGGGCCTGGGCGTACTTCCCCTGCGCTGAGAGTTTGCCCTTGTTTCATCATGCTTCGCGTCGATTGGTAAGCAACTCGATCATCGCGCGGCATCGGAGCCACCCGGCGCAACGTCTTCGTGAACCACTCCGCGTCCACCGTCTCGAAGTGCTTGGGCCCCTGGAAACGCGTCCGCAAGGCGAGCAGTTCCTCTGCCCGCGCAATCGCCTCGTCCCAGCGATCGGCCTTCATGGCTTTGTCGATCTGCTCATCCATTTGCTTGGCTCGTTTCTCGTCCTCGCCGGTCAGCTTGCGCAAGCCCGGCGCGCGGGGCTGAGCTTCCTCAGGCGACGTGGTCTGCGCGGCCGTGAGCGTTCCCGGCATCGCGAACGCTAATTCGATCAGCAGCCCCAGCCGAATCACGACGCGAAGAGCTTTCATGATGGGCCTCTTCCTGTGTGAGGCGATCTGTGATTGGACATCTGAAAGAATACCGACTGTCGAGACTCCTCGCCCAGATCTGACCGAGCGGTTCCTGACACCTTTTGACACCTCAATCCGGATCACCCACCAGCACGAACGCCGCCCAGAAGTAAGGGTGGTCATACGGCCGTTTGCCACGTGGCTCGGGAGAAGACGTCGCGTTCTTCGGCGTGGTGGCGTCATTGACCTTCGACAGCGGCCGCACATCACCACGCCCAATGGCCGCCAGCTCCCCATCGATCTGGTCCATGGTCAAGCTGCGCAGCCATTGCTTCGCCTCCTGCAACGCCTCGGCCTTGGGCATTCCCTGCGACAGCGCCGGCGCTTGCCCAGCAAGTTCTGATAGAACCGGGTCATCAAGAGCGATGTCGCTTTATCGTCCACCCTCCACAGCGACAGGCACACGCTGCGCGCCCCGGACATCAAGAGCGCCTGGGTGAACCCCACAAAGCCTTCGCCGCCGGCATCACGGCCCAGGGCGGTCTCGCACGCCGACAGCGTTACCAGCTCGGCCCTCAAATCCCAGCCGCGCTGGATCTCGCGGACAGTCAGCCTTCCGTCGAAGACCGGCTTGCGGAGCAGCACCTGCTCCAGTGGGTCGGGCAGGCCGGTCTGGGTCAGGATCACCGCTGAACGCTGAGGGATCGCCTCGTCGATCACCCCGTGCGTCGCCAGGTGGATGAAGCCGACGCGACCCAGGTCGCCCGCGGCGGCCAGGCGGTCGAGCTCGGGCTCACTCGCGCTCAACCCGAGGAGAGCCTTGATCGGTCTATCGCCCGATTTGAAGAGCTGAGCGATTGCCTCGACCTCGTATCGCGTGCCCGGCAAGGGCACGAACGTCTCGCCGCCCGACCGCGCCGCCACCATCACCTTCTGCAACTTGCGCTGCTCGGCGATAGCCACTGGTGCCGGCTGGGGGTCGATAAACGCACCCAGCTTGCCGGGAGCCAATTCTTGCCGGGACGACCGGCCATCTCGCCATATCTCAACGGCAATCGGCTTGTCGCCCTCGGCGACAACCTTGAGGTCTGCCTTCTTTTGCAGCGTTTGGCCGTTGTACGCCAGCAAGACATCCCCGTCTTTCAGTCCATGGTTCGCGGCGTTCGAGCCACGGACGACCACGTTGAACAGCAGGCCGTGGTCAGGCGGCGGCTTGGGCTCGCTCGACTTGTCAGGCCGCTCGTAGACCGGGTCGCCCAGGGCCAGCAGGCCGGCTTGGCGGTCCGACCGGGGCTGCTCGCGGAGGTACTTGAAGACGGTGGCCGATGGGGCGTAGCTCACGGTGCGGGTGTCGCCGGGGGCGAGCAGAACCTCGACCGGAATCCCTGTCATGGCCCGTGAGGGTAGGACGACGAGCCTGCGGGCCGTCGGCAGGCCGTCGGAGGTGGCGCCCAGGGCTTTGGCCAGCGGCGCGATGCGCTGGACGCGCAGTTTCTCAATCAAGGATCGCAGGTCGGCCGAGCCATCGCCGGACCGGTTTCGCAGCTCCGTCCGGACCTGGTCTGCGAGACCGGTGTCGTCCTTGGTCCAGAGCCCACTCGGACCGGTCCCCGCAATGGGGAGCCAGGCCGGGATGCCCCGCGACCGGACGACCACGCCCCAGTGTTCGCCGTCGGGGTCGGCCGCGCTTGGTCCCGTAGGCGCGACATCGACCCAGGCGATCAGGGCAGCATCGGCGGGCAATGCGGCCTGCATCTCGTTCCGCGTGGCGACCTGGCCGGCCAGTGTGCCGTGAACTTCAACCAGCTTGGTCTGGAACTCGCCCAGGGCGATGCTGGCCAGCGCGCGCTGATGTTTCAGGTCTTCGAATCGCTGGGCGCGCCCGGCCTGGTCGAGGTTCTTGGGCGTGGTCTCGGCCAGCTTGTCAAGCCGTTCGAGCTCCGTGGTCAATGCACGGAGGCGGGCTCGTTCCTCGGGTGTAAGCCGCCGGTCCTGGCGGGCGGCCAGTTCGTCGAGCAGGCCGCGGCCCAGGTCTTCCTCCAGCGACTGCCACGCCAGGGACGGCTGACCGAGCCGGGCCAGCACGGCGGCCAGGGCGACGCGGGCTGATTGCTCGGTGGCAGCACGCTCCAGCCCGGTGAAGGCGACCCGCAACCGGGCGGCATCCAGGCTCTTCACCGCGAGCAGCAGAGTGTCCCGTGCCTCGAAGTACTTTCCCTGGGCGCTCAAGTTCCCCGCCAGGCTATCGTAGCTTCTTGCGGTGCGGGGGTGATCGTCGGTGAGCAGGCGGCGGTAGATCTCCAGCGCCTTCTCATAGAGCGGCTGGGCCCGGGCATACTTCCCCTGGTCCTGGAGGTTGGCCGCCAGGTTTTTGTAGCTTTGGGCGGTGTTGGGGTGGTCGTCGGTGAGCAGGCGGCGGCGGATTTCCAGCGCCTTCTCCAACAGCGGCTGCGCCTCGGGGTACTTCCCCTGCCGGCTGAGGTCATTCGCGACATTGTTGTAGCTGACGGCGGTGTCGGGGTGGTCGTCGGTGAGCAAGCGACGGCGGAGCTCAAGCGACTTCTCGTCCAGCGCCTGCGCGGCGGCGTACTTCCTCTGCGCGGATAAATTGAACGCCACGCCGTCGTAGGCATTGGCGGTGTGTGGGTGGTTGTCGGTCAGCACCCGGCGGCAGATCGCAAGCGCCTTCTCGAAGAGCGGCTGGGCCTGGGCGTACTTCCCCTGGTCATTGAGGTTTTTCGCCAAGTTGTAATAGCCTCGGGCGGTGTCGGGGTGGTTGTCGGTCAGCACCCGGCGGCAGATCTCCAGCGCCTTCTCATAGAGCGGCTGGGCCTGCGCCACTTCCCCTGGACGTTGAGAATGAACGCCAGGTCGTTGTAGCCCACGGCGGTCTCAGGGTGGTCATCGGTCAGCAGCCGGCGGCGGATCTCGAGCGCCTTCTCGTACAGCGGCTGGGCCTGGGCGTACTTCCCCTGGTCGGCGAGGTTGGACGCCAGGTTGTTGTAGCATTGGGCGGTGAGAGGGTGGTCCTCGGTGAGCAATCGTCGGGAGATCTCCAGCGCCTTCTGACAGAGTGGCTTGGCGGCCGCGTACTTCCCCTGCGCGTTGAGGTTGTACGCCACGTTGTTGAAGGTGGAGGCGGTGAAGGGGTGGTCGTCAGTCAGGAGCCGCCGTCTGATCTCGAGCGCCTTCTCGAAGAAGGGCTGGGCCGCGGCGTACTTCCCCTGGGCGTTGAGGCTGTACGCCAGCTCGTTGTAGCTGTTGGCCGTCTCGGGGTTGTCGTCTGTGAGCAGGCGTCGGCGAGTCGCCAGCGCCTTCTCGAGCAGCGGCTGGGCCTGGGCGTGCTTTCCCTGAGCGCTGAGAGTTTGGCCTTCGTTCATCATGCTTCGCGTCGATTGGTAAGCAGCTCGATCCTCGCGCGGCATCGGAGCCACCCGGCGCAACGTCTTCGTGAGCCACTCCGCATCCAAGGTCTCGAAGTGCTTGGGCCCCTGGATTCGCGTCCGCAAGGCGAGCAGTTCCTCGGCCTTTGCAATCGCCTCGTCCCAGCGATCGGCATTCATCGCCTGATCGATCTGCCCATCCAGTTGCCTGGCTCGTTTCTCGTCCTCGCCGGTCAGCTTGCGTAATGTCGGAGCAGTGGCTTGAGCTTTCTTCGGAGACGGGGTTCTGTGCCGACGTGGACATCCCGGGAATCGCGAGCGCTAATACGATCAGCAACCCCACCCTAATCACGGCGCGAAGAGCTTTCATGATGGGCCTCTACCAGTGTCCGGTGATCTGTGATTGGACACCTGAAAGAATACCGACTGTTGACACGCCTCGCCCAGATCTAACCAAGCAAAGGACGGTCGCTTGTCTTCGGCGAAAAGGTGTCAGAAACCGACGAATCCGTTCCTGACACCTTTTGTGCAAACCCACGGTAAGCTGCAAAAACTCTCAGGACAACGCAGTTTCTACCAACTTGGCCGATTGCCCGGATTTTGCTGGTCGTGACGTCGCCGGCTCCGTCACGAATTCCGGGACGGAAGGCAAAGACCCATAAGTGCACACAAATCATTGACAAAAACCCGCTCGTAACCCGTTTGTTCATGTTGCACAGCGCCCAACGCGGCGTAGCCGCGACCAACAGATCGGGGGACAGAGCCCCCTCCTACAGCGGCGCAGCAGCACGTGCTTCTGTAGAGCCGGCTCCGTCCGGCGATCCCAGGATGCGGCGCCAGAATACGAAGCCGAGGTTGTCGTCGTGGCGCCGATCCCGGACGATGAGCGCACCATGGGAGGGCATGTTGGCTGAGGAGTCGTTTTGATGTCGAGCCACTTCATCGATGAGACGCTGCCGGTCCACGATTCCAATTTCCCCAAGCCCCGTGGGCTGTGACGCGTCCCGCCCGAGGTGGCGGCGCAGGTCGCCAGCGAGCAAGCCCGCATAGGCCAGAAGCAGGGCATTCGGCTCGCGCCGGAGGCGAGGCAGCGGGTGCTGGACGACAGGACGCTCATTTACTACTACGATGGAGCCTATCTCGAGTACTGGCGCAGGCTGCAAGGCATTTAACAAATCGCATTCGTGCTGGCAAGGAATGGGAGCACGAAATCCAGGACGGATTGCGCAGCACGCAGGTCGTGGTCGCGCTGCTGAGCCCCCACGCTGTGCGCCGTTCAACCGATCCCAGCAGCCTCGATAGCGCCGACAGCGTTCTGCCTGGACGAACTGTCCTTCGCCCGCTTCGCCGCACCGCCGAGGCCGATCGTGCCTGTCATGGCCATCCCCTGCGAGCCACCGTTTGCCGTCTTCCGGCTGGACTACATTGAGATGACGCGATGGTCGCAGTCCGAGGACGAGTACCGTTGGGGCTTCGAACGCCTCGCCCAGGGAATCGAAGCGGCGGCCAGGGGCGAGCCACCGCCGTTCCGACGCTGGTATCACTGCCTGCCCGTCCTCGATTCCGCCGCGCAACTGCACGAGAAGCGGCCAGGCTTCGTCGGCCGGCAGTGGCTCCTCGATGAAATTGATGCATGGCGTACCGCCCATCAGGAACGGGCGCTGTTGGTCACCGGCGACCCCGGCGTCGGAAAATCCGCTTTTGTTGCCGAGATGATCCACCGCAATCCCGGCGGCCGTGTCCTGGCATACCATATCTGCCGGGCCGAAGATCCGGAAACGCTTCGCCCATCGACATTCATCATGAGTCTGGCAGGGATGATCGCCGGCCGGCTCCCAGGGTTCGCCGATCTGCTGGAATCCCCGCAATTCCAGGAGCTGTTCGATCCGAAGACCGTTTCGGGGCGGCCTCCGCACGTCTTCGATCAGGGATTGATCGCCGCCCTGCACCGCCTGCCGGCACCCGACGACGGCACTCGCTATATCCTGATCGACGCCCTCGACGAATCGCTGACGCTCGGCGAGGGCCAACTGAACATCGTGACGCTCGTGACGAGCCGCCTGCAGAACATGCCGCCGTGGCTGCGCATCGTCGCCACGACGCGCCGCGAACCGGATGTACTGAACAAGCTGAGCACGCTGCGCCCGGTCATGATTGATGCCCATCGACAGGACAACCTCGACGACATAGATCGCTTCTCGCCGTCCGCCTGGACACCCCCAATCTCGGCGAGCGCCTCGTGGCCAGTCGCGTGCCACTCGCCACGGTTCAACGAGTACTCCGCCAGAAGGCCGACGGCAACTTCCTGTACGTCTCGCAGGCCCTGCGCGACATCGAGACCGACAACTATTGCTTCAGCCGCCTCGACGACCTCCCGCAAGGGCTGAACCAGTGGTACGAAGCCTGGTTTGGCCGCAAGTTCCCGAACCCGAAAGTGGACTTCGTCGATGCGAGGAAGGTGTCGGAGGTGATCCTCGCGGCAAGAGAGCCGTTGACGATCGCGCTATTGGCGGAAATGACTCACCTCGAATTTCGGAGGATCCTCGCTTATGGGGCCCGTATGCCCTACTCCACGCATTGGCTCATTTCGCAGCCATACGATTCGAGGATTGTCGATCGCAGTTGTCAGATGCGGAGCGAGATCTGCTTCGTCCGTACGCGCACCTTTGGAACAAAACCAACGGATGCCCGGCATTCCACCGAAGTCGCGCGGAATGCGGTATCGACCGGCTGTTTCTGAGCTGTCCTTATGAGCAGCGGGACTTGGAGTGCAGACTGAGCAATGACCTACGCGCTATCGGTTTCAGGGTGTGGATGGCCGTGGAATCCGTCCCAGCCGGTGTGCCGTGGGCGCATGCCATTCAAAACGCCCTTGAACGCGAATGCGACACTATCTTGTGCTTGGGGCGACATCAACAGGTCGAACGGTTGAAAGACCAGAATTCTTTTCAGTCGAGGGAGCTGAGCCTCGCCTGTTGTCAGGGGAAAGGTGTTATCGTCCTTGCCGTCGCTTCCCCGATGCTCGTATGTTGACTATTCACGAATATCCGATTGTGAACTTCTCCGAACTTAGGCGTATCGTGCGACACTTGGTTAACCTGTCCTGAAGTGCCCGTCCGGCACTCCGCGACGATCGAACCCACTCCCCGTGGACCGTTCGAGCGCGGTACGCTGTGCATGTGCTTTCGACCTCAAGCCGCCAGTCATCCCGTCCACCTTTTTTCAACCCATGTGACTTCCGCTCGCGGGCTTTCAGCTTCGCGGCGGCCGAAACGTCGTGTAGAATGAGAGCGTGCCGGCTCTTTTCCAAATACCGGAGGATCCCCGCATGCCGACCCTTGTCATCGACAACGTACCGGTATTGCTTTTTGACCGGATTCAGCGTCTTGCGAAGGCCCAGCAGCGAACGCCCGCGGATACCGCTCTTGAAGTACTGGAGAGCGCGTTTCGCACCACGACGCCGACATTCGCCGAAGCGCCGTTGGCGCAGGAGCCCTTCTTAGCCGAGGAGATTTGCGCGCCGTGCGGCACTCCGTGGCCGGAAGGCAAGCCAGCCCGCGCCGTGCGCGTGGAACCGCCTTTGCCGACTCCTCACGATCTCCCCGCGCAGGATTAGGAAATGTTCACTTGCTCGGCTGCAAGTGATCCTTTGACGCAAGGAGACATCATGGAGGACTGCCCATTGGTCGGCCTGAATGTCGCGGTCCTTCCCGTTGACTTGAACGATCCGGCTACGAAATGGTGGACGGCGCGTGTGATCGTATTGACCCAAGCGTGCGATCTGGCGCAAGCGAAAGTGGAGTCGGTTCTGGTGGCCCGAGTTCATGACGCGCAAACGCTGGTCGAAACGGGCGTCCTGAAGGGGACGGTCATTCGCGATCACATGCGCCGTCACCTGGTCTTCGGGTGGTATTTCCTTCCGGCAGCGACGACTCCGGTTTCGCTGCCAGAATCGCTGATTGACCTGCGGGATGTTCATTCAGTTCCGCGGGTCGTGCTGGAGCAGTTGATCAAAGGCGGGAAGCGGGTCGCGAGCCTGGCGTCGCCGTACCGCGAGCATCTGGCGCAGCATTTCGCCGTGACTTACATGCGTGTGGCATTGCCAGAACCGTACGGTACCGATTTGCCGCAAGTCCTTAGTACCGAAGGTGGGACTTGAACCCACACGGGTGTTACCCCACCGGATTTTGAGTCCGGCGCGTCTGCCATTCCGCCACTTCGGCCGTTACATCAATCAGCATTATCAAGAGCCCGCAGGCTGTCAACCCATCCAATCTGGCACAGACGGCGATCTCATCGTCTCAACATCAGCATCGCGATGACGATGAGCGCGGCCAATGTCGGAAGGGCGAAGCCTGGCTCCCAGCTCGCATCGTGAACGTAACGCGACATGCACTCGCCGATCGCTTGCCGGCAATTCTCGAGCTTCGACCCGCTCCAGCTCAAGAGCGGTGTCTTCACGTTAAAGCGTATTCCGAGGACTTCGGCCCACTGAGCGGCACAGAAAACCGCTCCCTCGATGAGCAACGGCACCAGGACAGAGCCGAGAACGGCCAGCAGGGCGAGCTTGGTGACGTTCCCGACGCGCAGCGCGCCGCGCCGTTCTTGCTCGACCTGATCGGGCACTCTGGCCATGACGTTCCGACCTTTACTCGCACTGACTACTTCACGAGCGTCTCCGCCAGCTTGATGCCGGCAGGCCCGACCAGCACGACGAATACCCCTGGAAAGATGAAAAAGATGAGAGGGATCATGATCTTTACCGAAGTCTTGGCCGCGCGTTCCTCGGCGAGCTGGCGGCGGCGCAACCGCATGGCGTCGGATTGAACCCTCAAGGCCGAGGAGATGCTCGACCCGAATTTCTCGGCCTGAATGATGACCGCCGCGAGAGACCGGACGTCTTCAACTCCAGTCCGGATTCCCAGGTCGCGCAGCACATCCCTGCGCGGCCGGCCCATCTGAACCTGGAAATTGGCGATCGCCAGCTCCTCGCAGAGGACGGGTGACGAGTGGGACAGCTCGGCCGTGACCCGCCGCATCGCCGCGTCGAGTCCCAGGCCCGCCTCGACGCAAACCACCATGAGATCGAGCGCATCGGGCAAGCCGAGAAAGATCGATTCGCCCCGGCGTTTCCTGCGAGAAGCGACAATCAAATTGGGTAGGTAAAACCCAGCCGCGCCCGCCACCGTGGCGGCGACCCAGGTCGTTCGCGTCGGGCCAAACCGCAGAAAAAGGGGTGGAAACGAGACCGACAGGGCAAGCAAGAGCCCGATGAACTTGATTCCATAATAGACGGCGACGGCCTGTTCCTGGCGGAAGCCGGCATTCAAGAGCCGCGTGCGGATCTTCCCCAGCTCGACCTGGTCGGCGGGGCGCAGCGACTTGCCGAGCTTACCGGCCGCCGCCGTGACCTTGGCTTGGAGGATCGCCTGCCGGTTCGCCTGGCTGCTCTCGGCGGCACTCCTGGCGGCGACCGGATCGATCAGGCGCCGCAGCCGCTCCTCGGCCGACCGCGGACGATCGGCCAGAAAGCCCAGAACCATCCAGGAGCCGACGGTCATCCCCAGGAACACCGCGAGGGGAACCCAGGTCTCGGGGGTCATGTCGATTGGCATGGGACCTCATACCTTGATTGCGATGATCTTTTTGATCACCCAGGCGCCGATTAACTGAGCGACTGCCGTACCGGTCATCATCTTGACCCCGATCGGGGTGTCAAACAGCACACGCACGTAGTCGTAGTTGGTGAAGGATTGAAAGAGCAAGAGCACCGGCGGGAGCGCCAGGAGCACCAATCCCGAGATCCGGCCTTCGGCCGTGAGCGCCTTGACGTGTCCATGCAGCTCGAATCGTTGGCGGATCAAGCGGCCGATCTTGTCGAGCACTTCGGCGAGGTCGCCTCCGGTCGCCCGCTGGACGATCACGGCGATGACGAAGAACCTGACGTCCATGACCGGGATCCGATCGGCCATGTTGCGCAGCGCGATCTCGATCGGCACGCCGAGGTTCTGTTCTTCGTACACCCGATTGAATTCCACCGCAACGGGGCCTTTCATCTCTTCGGCCACGAGACCCATACCGGAAGCCGAGACCATGTCCAGAACGCAGCGCGCGGCCGATGAGATCGACGGCATCGGGCATGCCCTCGATGAATTGCTGGATGCGCTTCTTCCGCCGGCGCAAGAGCCAGAAAACGGGCGACGCCCCCAGGACGAGCGCGGCCGCCGGAACGGCGTAAATGGGAAAGCCGCAAACGATACCAAGCACGATGCCCGAAACCGCCAGCGCCGCGATGACGGCCACGAAGATCTTGAAGCTGAAGTGCACGTCTGCCTGCTGGTAGAGCCGGTTGACGTTTTCGGCGTTGGGGATCAACTTGCTCCAGAGCGAGGGCACGCCCAGATCGATCGCGGCCGGACGGGCGAGGATCCCCTTGGAGAGGTCGTCCTTCTTGGCCGCCCGCACGCGCCGACCGCCGGTCAGCTCGCTGAGCCGATCCTCGGCGCGGGACCCGAACGACTTGGACATGACCAGGCCCAGACCCCCGAAGAGGACGATCACGGCGATACCGATAACCATCGGGAGCACGGTTGGATCAAGCATGGGAGTTCAAACCTTGAGCAAGACTCGCTGGAGGAACAGGTCGTGAGGAAGCTGGCAGCCTGCCTGTTCGAGCCGGTCCATGAACGTCGGTCGAATGCCGGTCGCGACGAACTCGCCGAAGGCGCGGCCGTCGCCATCGACGCCCAGTTGGCGGAAGGCGAAGATCTCCTGCATGATGATCGTATCGCCTTCCATGCCGATTACTTCGGAGACGCTGGTAATCTTCCGCGGGCCGCCCGGCAGACGGCTCGCCTGGATGATCATGTCAACCGCCGACGCAAACTGCGACCGGAGGGCCCGTATGGGCAGCTCGAGCCCCGCCATGCTGACCATGGTTTCCAGCCGCGAGAGCGCGTTGCGCGGCGTGTTGGCGTGGACCGTCGTCATCGAGCCCTCGTGGCCGGTGTTCATGGCCTGGATCATGTCCAGAGTCTCCGCGCCCGGCATTCGCCGATGATGATGCGATCGGGCCGCATCCGCAGGCGCATTCTTCACGAGGTCGGTCGCCGTGACGGCGCCGCGGCCTTCGATATTGGATGGCCGCGTCTCCAGCCGCACGACGTGATCCTGCTGAAGCTGCAGCTCGGCGGCGTCTTCGATCGTGATCACCCGGTGTTCGGGATGAATGAAGCTGGAGAGAGTATTGAGCAGCGTCGTTTTGCCCGAGCCGGTCCCTCCCGAGATGATGACGTTCAACCGCGCCTTCATGGCGGCCTCCATCAAGCGAAGCATCTCGGGCGTGAAGGCTTTGAACCGCAGGAGATCGTCCTTGGAAAGCGGCCTCGAGCCGAACATCCGGATCGTCACCACCGGACCATCAAGGGCCAGCGGTGGAATGATCGCGTTGAATCGCGAACCGTCGGGCAGACGGGCGTCCACCATCGGCGAGGTCTCGTCGACGCGGCGGCCGACTCGCGAGACAATGCGGTCGATGATCTGGAGGAGATGGTCGTTGTCGCGAAATACGACCTCCGACTTCTGAATTCGCCCTTCCTTCTCGATATAGATTTTCTTGGGCCCGTTGATCATGATGTCGCCGATCTTGTCGTCCTTGAGCAGAAGCTCGAGCGGGCCGAAGCCGAAGGTCTCGTCGAGAATCTCGTTGACCAGCCGCCCGCGCTCGTTGCGATTGAGCAAGGGGTTCTCGGTGTCACAGAGCTGCTCGACCACGCCCCGGATCTCGTTGCGCAGCGTCCTGGGATCGACTTCACTGACGCGATTCATGTCGAGCCGGTCGACCAGCCGCATGTGGATCAAGCGCTTGAGGTTTTCGTATTGCTCCTGCGCGGGATCGACCGGCTTGACCGCATCCATCCGCCGTGACTGCGGTGCCGGCGGGTGGCTTCCGGACGGCGGTGACGACGGCGGCGCGGGCGCCGCTGGTTGCGGCCGATCGGGAACGTCGGTCGGCGCAGGCGCTGGTGGCGATACGAAAGGCGACGCTGCCGCCTCGGTCGAGACGGCACCTGCCCCCACTGCCGACGCATGGGAGTTGCGTTGTCCGAAGGGCATCAGTCCAATTCCGCGCAACATCGGTTTTTAGCTCCTGGTGTCAACACGATCAGAGAAACGCCGCGAAGAGGCCCCTCCTGGGCTTGGCTTCGCGCTCCAGGAAGGGCCACAGAGAACGAGTCATCTCGAGAAACACCTGATGCGGCCGGCTTCCCCTGGCGACATCTCCGATCGGCAATCCCCTGATGCGCGCATCCTGAAAGACCTTGTTCGCCAGCGGAATCTGCCACGAGATCGGCGCCTTGAGGATTTCCTCCGCTTTCTTCAGGCTGATTTCCGATTCGAACGAGCCGACGCGATTGGCGACCAGCTTGACCTTCTCGGCCAGACCGTCGAACTGGCGGAACAGGTTGATCAGCCTCGCGGTGTTCCGCAGGCACAGGAGCTCGAGATGCACGACGACCAGAATCAGATCGGAGATCTCGAAGGCGGCAAAATCCGACGCGTGAAGTCCGATGCTCGTATCCACGATCACGGTGCCGAAGGCCGCGCGCAGCATGCCCAGCAGGCGCCTGAGAATCTCCGGGTCGATGGCCGCGGCCTCCTGCATCGAAATGGGATGGGGCAAGACGAAAAGCCCCGAGCCGTGCTGAATGATCGATCGCTTGAGGAGCGTCAGATCCAGGCGCTCGAACTGCTGGATGACATCGCTGAGCGTGCGATCGGGGACGATGTTGAGGAACGCGTCGATCGTGCCGAACATCAGGTCGAGATCGACCAGCATCGTCTCGTGCTGCTTGCTGGAAGCGAGGATCGTCCCCAGGTTCACGGCCACCGTCGTACAGCCGATTCCCCCGGTTGCGCCGGTCACGGTGACGATCCGGGGCCCTTGCGCCTTGCACGTCTGGGAATCGTCGCGTCCGCGCAGGAGGTGAGCGACGCATGCGAGCAGCTCGGCGGGCTCGATCGGCAATGTGAGAAACTCGCGCGCCGGCACGAAGGGACTTGAGGATCAGGGCGCTGTCGGTGGATCGGCTGGCCGGGAGCACGACCGCGTCGGGGTTGGCCGCGATCAACGTTCCGATAAGTTCGAAGGCGTGATTCGGCTCGTGGTCCAGGGCGACGACCGTCACCTCCGCCCCGATTTCGCGAGCTCGGCGTGCGGCCTCCTGGTAGCTGGTGAAGATCTCGGCCAGCCAGAATTCCGCCATCCCCTGCAAGGTGCGGTGCAACGAGGCTCGCGACTCCTCGTTGGGATCGACGACGACGATTCGGATGAGGTCCTTCATGGCAGTGGGCTCGCGACTCTGGCGGTGCGGAAGATCTCGGCGAACGGACGTCAAGGAGCCGTCTCATCGTCGAGTAACTCCTCGGCGCTCGAACCAGGCCCCAGCGCGTTTGCCGCGGGACCGCGCGTGCGGCGCGCCATCAGGCCCGCCTTGTCGATGAGCTCGGTCATGGCGGACTGATCCACGAGCACGCGCTCGACGTGGCCGGCGGACCCGGGCAGCCCGCGATAGATCGTCGCGATCCGGGGTGGGGGCGGCGTCCTGGGGGCGGGAGGCTCGACGGGCTTCCTGGCCAGCAGTTGCCTGAGCTCGGCGATCTCCTGCTCGAGCTTGATTCGCCTTTGCTCCTCGGACTTCCAGCGACGCTCCTGCTCCGAATCGCCGGCCGGCTTCGGCACCACGGTTTGATCATTGACGCCTCGCAGCGAGAGCGAGAGAATTCCCTTGGCGCGAGCCGCGACGACCGTGATGACTTCCTGGGGGCTCAAGGCCAGCGTCACGGTTCGCGATTGCACCGTTTTTTCTTCCTGGCGCGTGAAGGTCTGGCCCGCCGCGAGGACCAGCACGTTCTGGAGAATCGTCTCGCCGCGCGGCTCGTGCTTCTCGGACTGTTCGTAGCGAATCACGTCAACGTGGTGCCCCGGCAGGATGAAGCCCGAGACACTCGACTGTTCGGTCACGTCGAGCGCGAATGCCCGCATGCCCGGGGGAATGTTGGCGACCAATCCCGGCGGGGTCCCCTTGGGTCCCAGCTTTTTCTCGATGATCGGATCGCCTTCGAGCATCGCCGTCTTTACCCAGCGATCCTCGACGTCCTTGAACGCCGCGAACGCCCCCGCCGGCACGGCCGACTTGGCTATCTTGGTCACCTTGACCATGTCGAGCTTCAAGAGTTCTTCATCCTTGAGGTCCCGGTTCGCGACCAGCACGTCGAGCGTTTCGTTGTCGTTGCCCGGGGCGCGCGAGCCCAGAAGCAACCGCGACAAGAACATCGCGATCAGACCCAGCACGACCGCGAAAGCCAGGAACCCGACCGATCTGCCATTCATCGTTGCACTTCCTTTCGGTGACTTCGCTTGCAATCGATCGCGGACGGGGCCGGTGGCGGAAACCCATCACGCGGAGCGTGATGACTGCTGCCGACCGATCGCGGCCTTGGCTTGTACGGCTCAGAACAGGAGCCCAAGCGAAGAGAAAGCGCGATCGAGCCGATCGCGATCGGAATTCCATAGGGAAGGAGCATCATCCCGGGCTTGCGCTGCGCGGCCCTTTCGGCCAGCGCGCTGGGATTGCGGATGACCAGGATCTCACGGCCGATCTCCTGGGTCATGATCAGGTGCTTCCAGATCTCGCCGGTGTAAGCCATCATCCCCAGCGCGATTGCCCCTCCCACCAAGGCCGTCGAGACGAAAGCCTCGAACACGAGCCAAGGCCCGATCCAGGCCCCCAATCCGGCCATGAGCTTCACGTCGCCGGCTCCCATGCCGCCAATCGCGTAGAGCGGCAAGAGGCTCAAGAGCCCAACGATTGCGCCGGCCGTTGACCACATGAGCTTGTCGCTGCCGCCGGTCAATACCGCCAGCGCCAGTCCGGCCAGCAGGAAGTGGTACGTCAGCCAGTTCGGGACCCGGAGAGAACGACCGTCGATCACCGCCGCCTCGATCAGGATCAACGACACCACCCACATCACTTCTCGAGGAAGATGTTCCACGAATGGCCCCTCTGATCAAAGAAGGACATCGCGCCGGACGAAGGACCACCCTCCATCTCGCCGCGATGCCCTTGAAACTGACTGCCCGAAGGCGAATGATCGCCTCGAAAAGACGACTCTGGTCGGCTCGATCCCGGTCTCAGGAGCCTGATGTCGGGAGAGCGCTGCTGACTGTGCTGAACGTGCCGCTCACCGAAGTTGCGAGCGCCTGCACGATCGTGACGATGGCCACCACGATCAGGCCTAACATCACCGCATATTCGACGGCCGTCGGGCCGTCCTCGCTGCTGAGGAAATGTCGCAACTGACTCGCTAGTCTTCGCATCTTGATCTCCACGTCGGAGCTGGCCGCGATTCGGGTTCGCCACGGAGCCGACCGCGAATGCGACGCTCCAACAGATGATGGGGTTCCTACTCGATCTTCGTCTCACGAGCTCGCCGGCGTGAGTGAGCTGCTGACCGTGCTGAAGGTACCGCTGACGCTCGTGGCCAAACTCTTGACGATCGTGACGATCGCCACGACGATCAGGCCCAGCATGACCGCATACTCGACGGCGGTCGGGCCCTCCTCACTGGAGAGGAATTTCTGAACTGCCCTCACCAAACCGTTCATGATGCACTCCTTCTGCAAGGTTTCTCCAAGCTGCCAGGGGACAGTGCCAGTGAACCTCTTCCACCGGCCGGAACTGAGACACGGCGGCCTCTCGCCCGAGTTCTGTAGCGGCTTGGGCCACTCGATCCTCGAATCGGGCCGCCATGCTCATTGCAACCCTAGCTCGCCTTTCTCGCTGCGTTCGAAGCCCTTGCGAGACGAGCGGACTTTGATTCGTTTCCGCAACATTTGAGCGCTCGCGGACGTGCCTGACTGCCGGCACCAATTCAGACCGGATTCCGACCTATGCTAGTTACATGGAAGCGAACAGCGGTTTCGCTTGCCTCGAGTCGAGTGCCGGGACCTGAATGGCGAGCCCGCCGCGCGGACGACAAGCCGAACAAAGGGCGATGACTCGCAATCGCTGCACCGAGGGAGACCGATCTCTTGAACCCGAACTGGCAGGAACAAGCGCGACGTGAGCTCGCCGGCATCAAATCGGCCCCCAGCGGCTGGAGTTATGGGCGCATCGGGGCTCCATGCGTCGAGCCGACGGTTCTCGCCTGCCTGGCCCTTCTTCGCGCGGGAGACGAGGAATCGCGCGACGACGATCTCGCACACAGCCGCACCGCAGCCCTTTGGCTGGTCGCGATCCAGCGAACCGAGGGCAGGCTGCCGGTTTCTCAGGCTCTCGAGGGGCCCGGGTGGACGACCCCATTCGCCATCCTCCTCTGGTCTACACTCGCGGTTCACCACTCCGAACGCGCGCGTGCCGTCCGCTGGCTGCTGGCAATGGCGGGGAATACGCGCAGAGCGCGATGCCCAAGTGCGCCGGATCGTCGGACACAACCTCACTCTCGCCGGGTGGCCGTGGGTGGAGGGAACCCATTCCTGGGTCGAGCCCACCGCCCTGTCCATCCTGGCCCTCGGTCGCGCCGGCCTGGGCAACCACCCCCGCGTCGCCAGCGGCACGCGGATGATCCTCGACCGCGCGCTGCCCCACGGGGGGTGGAACTGCGGCAACAAGACCGTGTTCGGACGGGAGCTCCGCCCCCAGCCCGTTCCCACCGCCGTGTCGCTCCTGGCGCTGGCGGCGCAGGGAGTTCGCTCGCAGGCCGTTAGCCGAGCCGTCGATTATCTGCGGCGAACCGTTTCGGGATTGCGCGCGCCCGTTTCTCTCGGCTGGAGCGTGCTGGCCCTTCGCGCCCATCAGGCAATGCCCCCCGATGCAGACGCCGCGCTCGAGCGAGCCTTCGCGGAATCCACCGGGAGCATTGACCCGGTGCGCAGCCTGGCTCTCTTGCTCCTGGCTTCCCGGGAAGAGAGCGCGAGTATCTTGACGTCATCCGCCTCGAGCCGGAGCGAAAGCCACCCGACCACCAGGGAGATTCAACGTGAACCGTCTTCGTGATCTCGTGATCAAGCGGCGATCCTTCTTGACCGGCGCCGGCGGAGCGATCGCCGCCGGCCTGGGTGCCAAGCACCTCGGCGACTGGAACGAATGGTCGTTCCGCGCGCGGGTTTTCATCGCCAGGGCAACCTCGTATGAGGCCGATCTCGAAACGATCATCAAGAACGGACTGGTCGAGCTGGGTCAGAGCCCGGCCTGGGTCAAAGGCAAAACTGTCCTGCTCAAGCCCAATCTCGTGGAAGCCACCGATCGAGCCCCGCACATCAACACGCATCCCGCCGTGGTGCGCGCGGCCGCCCAAGTGTTTCGAAGCTGGGGAGCCCAGAGTGTCATCGTGGCGGAGGGCCCCGGGCACTGTAGCGACACGCAGCTTGTACTCGATGAGTCGGGCCTGGGACCGACCCTCCGGCAATCGAAGCTCGATTTTGTCGACCTGAACCACGACGACGTCGTTTTCGTCTCGAATCGCCTGCGACAATCATCGCTCTCGCAGCTCGCCTTGCCCGCCACCTTGATGCATGCCGACCTGATCGTCTCGCTACCGAAAATGAAGACGCACCACTGGGTCGGAGTGACGCTTTCGCTCAAGAACCTGTTCGGCGTGATGCCGGGGATTGTCTATGGCTGGCCCAAGAACGTCCTGCATTTCGCCGGGATCGGCCCGTCGATACTGGACATCGCGGCGGCCGTGCGCCCTCACCTGGCGATCGTCGATGGCATCATTGGCATGGAGGGGGACGGGCCGATCATGGGAACTGCCAAGCCCGCCGGGGTACTGGTGATGGGCACAAACCTGCCCGCGGTCGATGCGACCTGCGTGCGGCTCATGGATCTCAACCCCTGGCGGGTCGGCTATCTCGCGGGGGCCTCCGGCCGGCTCGGCCCGATCGCCGCACGTAATATCGACCAATGCGGCGAGCCGATTGCCAGCGTCGCTACGCGATTCGAGATCCTCGACCACCCGTCGCTGGCGATTCTTCGGTCGTAAACCGCCAGAAGGTGCCATTCGTCGCGCCCGCGCTAAAACCCCTCGAAGGCGAACATCGTTTAACCCGGAGCCGACGGCGACGGCGATCGTTCCGACCGGTACACTGGACGCCGTCGCCGTTGATCTCGTTCCCACGCTCCGCGTGGGAATGCCGTCTTCGACAACAGTTTCGCCGGGGGGCGTGCGCCTTTGCTCGTCTCGGCCCGACGTCCCCTCGCTCGGCGGCCGATCCGTCGCTGTCGGCCAGAGTTGGGATCGTGTTGCCGCTTGGGCTGCGGCCAAAGGCGCGGAGGGCAGCGGATGGGCGCGGCGATCACCGGCAAGCTAGCCAGCGGCCCGTCTGGTTCGGGCGGCAATCCGTTGCGCGGAGCAGGCTACGATTCTTCTCTCAGGCGCTCCTGTTGCGCGTATCCGCACGGCGCTCACGAGACGAGGTCCGATCACCGCTCGTGAGACTCGGCGCGGCCGCCCCGCCCCGTTGGCAGGGTTCGGGTGAGGCAACGAGGCCGGCTCAGTAACAAAAACCGCGACTCAACGCCGAAGGGGATTCCAATTGTCGCTGATCAATTGCGCAGACCTCGCAGTGCGCTCCCTTTGCTCTCGATGTGTGGGCGAATGGAGTCGATCGTTGCCTGCTCTTTAGGTAGCGGGCAATAATCCCCTTCTGCCCGCCTGGGTGGATGCAAGTGCCGGTTGTTGGATAACAGGTAATAATCCCCTTTATTTCCCGCTATCTTGACTTCGGCCGGAAACCGTGCATGATGACAGCAGAAAGGGGGGATCGCCCATGACCGACGGACAAGCGTATGAATTAGAGATTGCGACATACCCGCTCACTTCAGAAGTCGTCGATGCAGGTGTGACGATCCCGGAGGAGATCCAATGTCTGCTCAATGCGGGCTGGACGTGGCACGGAGACAAGTTGGTACATCCCGCAGATAAGGATATTTGGAGGATGTATAAACGAATTGATTCTCCCAAAGTAGGCAGCGAGAGGTTTGATGCCGAGATCAAGCAAGCCGTGAGAGAGGCACGGTGGCGGAAGCGGCGGATGGAGGCAACGGGCAATGAGGACTGAACTGGTCAAGGCATCGTCGGGAAGCATCGTACCGACCAGCGGCAAGACGATCCTGCCGGAGCTGGTCGAGCGGGCAGGGGGCGCGGCCCGCTTCGCCTGGGATGAATTCTTCTATGCCGAGCATCACAATCCGCACACGCAAAAGGCGTATCAGTCGGCGGTGCGGCGGTTCCTGGCCTGGTGCGAAGGGGAGGGGGTCGAGCTGATCGGCATCACGCCGGGCATGGTCGGACAATACCTCGTCGGCCTGGGCGGGTCGGCCTCGAAGCGGAACCTGCATTTGTCGGCGTTGCGCGGGTTCTTCGACCGGCTGGTGCAACGGCATGTCGTCATCCTCAACCCGGCCGCCTCGGTCAGCGGCGTGAAAGAGGATGTCGTCGAGGGCAAAACGCCGGAGATCACGATTGAGCAGACGCGGAAGCTGGTCGCGTCGATCAAGACCACGTACAAGGTGAAAGCCAAAGGGGAAAAAGCTCAGGAAGTGACGCATGTCGTGGGCCTGCGGGACCGGGCGATCCTGGCGACGATGCGGTTTACCGCCTGCCGGGCCGGGGCGGTCGCCAAGCTGCGGCTCCAGGATTTCCAGCATGACGGTGAGCAGTACGTGCTGCGGTTCCAGGAGAAGGGCGGCAAGTCGCGGGAAATCCCAGTGCGGCTCGAATTGCAGCGGGATATCCTGGCCTATCTGGCGGCGGCGGGCATCGGGGCGGATGAACAAGGATCGGCCGCTGTTCCGCTCGACGGTGCGCAAGACGAAGCAACTGACCGGCAATGCCCTGACGACGAAAGACATCTGCAATCTGGTCAAGCGGCGGCTGAAAGATGCCGGGCTGCCGAAGCGGCTGTCGCCGCACTCGTTCCGGGTGTCGGCGATCACCGATCTGCTCACCCAGGGCGTGCCGCTCGAGGATGTGCAGTACCTCGCCGGGCACGCCGAGCCGCGAACGACCGGGCTTTACGACCGGCGGCAGAAGAAGGTGACGCGGAATATCGTTGAGCGGATTTCGATTTAAGCGGATTTTAATTTAGCAACGCGAGCCCCCTATTTAAGGGGACAACTATGAGCATTTATTCGGATGTTCTTGGTGCCGTAAATGAGGCGGCGAAAACCATCAACGCCAAGGGGCAGTCACAGTTTAAGCGTGAAGAGGTTGAGGAGTGGATCAAGCAGAATCGTCGAGCAGATTGGGAACGATTTGCCCCAAGTTTTCAGGTTACCTTTTCCACGCTCACAACGCAGGACCCGGTGATTGGCGACAATTAGATTTCCCTTCTGACGACAACTAGAATTCCCGCCTCGAGGATAGTGTACAAGCCGCTTCGATTGCGGTCGTCTTGAATCCCTTCTCGCACTCGGCGGTATCCGTGCTTGCTTCCAGTCACACCTCCTTGCTGAGATTGGCGGGGCCCGACGCGCTCTTGACGCGATTTCTTGGCCTGCTCGGCCCGATAGCTGGAAACGTTCAATTCCAGGATCACGCTGTGGTGCACCAGTCGATCGATCGCAGCAGCGGTCGTCATCGGGTCCTTGAAGATCGTCTCCCAACCCGAAAACGCGAGGTTGCTCGTCAGCACCACGCTCCCCCGTTCATATCGCTCCGCCAAGAGCGCGAACAGCACCTCCATTTCGTCGCGACTGTATTGGACATATCCAATATCGTCGAGGATCATCACGTGATATGAAGAAATCTTCTTGAGAAAACCGCGGAGCTTCAAGTCACGCTTCGCGGCCAAGAGGTCCTGAACCATCAGACCACAAGTCGCGAACATCACCTTCCTTCCCGCCCGGATCAGCTCCTGGCCAATCGCGCAGGCGACGTGCGTTTTCCCAGAGCCGGGGTTACCGAAAATGAGCACATTCTCATGCCGCTCAACGAAGTCTCCTTCCAGCAACGATCGGACCTGCTGCGCCGCCTTCGGCGGCAGTCGCTTCAGGTCCAGAGTTGAACAGGCTCTTTTCCATGAACAGCCTCGAATCGCGTAAGAGCCGCTCGATCCGGTTTGAGCGCCGGGTTTCACGTTCGCGCTCCGCCAGATCAAGCAAGTAGCGCTCGTAACTTGAGGACTCTTGACGAGCCCGTTGCGCCGCCGATTCGTACTCGTCCCGTATCGCCGGCAGATGGAGGTCCCGAAGGCAGTCCTTCAGGGACTCGTGCAGGTCGGCTTGTCGGTTAATGGCATGTCCTCCCTTGTCTCGAGTAACCCGTCGTACATCGACAAATCCACCGTTGTGATCGTGACCTCCATCGCTCGCGGCAGGCCCAGGTCGTGGGCCAAATGGTCGGCGACGACGGTCGGTGTGATCGGTACATTCCACTCCAGGAGCCGGCCCAACACGGCGTTGACTCCGGTCTCGGATTCCTTAGCCGCCAGCTCGAGGATCCGCAGGTAATCCTTGGCCGCGCGGCCGGGGCTGTGTTCCAGCAAGGCATCGTAGGCCCGGCGAAACCGGCTCGTCGGGAACATCGCGTCCTGGTAGCGATATCCCGCGAACGCCCCCGGCTTGCGCACCAGCCAATCAATCACATGACGATAGTTGATCGCGTGTTTGTTTCGGCCGCGGAGCCGGGGAAGTCGCTCGACCAGCACCGAGCCGTGCCACACCTCCAGGTATTCAACCTTGATATGAACGTCAACCTGTTCACCGATCAGCCGGCTGGGAACCGAGTAGGTGTTGAATTTGATGCGGATTGTGCTTCCCTGGCTGACTCGCGCTGGGCGTCGGTGCCACGCGTTGACGCGACGCGCGGGTAGATCTCGCAGTTGTGATCGGTCCTCGGCGAATCGCTGGGCCCGTCCGCTGTTGCGTTGGGCCAGCACTTCGCGCAGGAACCGTTCGTAGTCCTCGCGATCCTCGAAGTCGCGGCTGCCGCGGAGCATCAGCGCTTGATCGACGGCAGTCTTGAATCGGTTATGGCTCTGCTCGGCGTCTCCATTCTCATGGGCCTTGCGGGCGTTGATGGCTTGAGCTTTCAAGCCGTAGTGAGCCAGCAAGGCGCGATAACGTTGCTGGAACAGATCACGATCGGAAAGGTTATTCACCGCGGCGGTGAGCCGATCAGTGCGATGCATCTGGGGAACCCCTCCCAGTTCCCAGAGGGCGTTTTGGAGCCCTTGGCTGAGGCTCTCGAAACTCTCGGAAAAGCAGACCGTGCCGGTCTCCCAATTGGAATAGGTCAGGACAAAGTGATAGACCATGTGATCAAACGGTTCACCGGCCAGCGTGACCCGCAGGTCGCCCATGTGCGTGAAGTCAGAGGCGCCGAACAGACCGGGCCGGTGGATCTGATCGAAAAAGACCTCCTTGGCTGGGCCCTCGGTGGCTCTCCACGCTTTGATCTTCCGCTGTAATGTGCGGAGCTGGATGTCGCGAAATCGGCCTGGGAAGCGACGTTGGAGATCGCAGAAAAGGGTCTTGGCTTGAAGCCCGGGATTGAGTTCCAGTAGGTCACGAAGTTGGGGCCAAACGTCCTCGAACGGATCCTCCCGGGTCCGCCAGGTTCTTGGGGTCAACGATTCACTCGGCAGGCGATCAGCATGCCGGTACTTTCGAGCTGACTTGGCGTCCATACCCACCTTCAATGCCGCACGATAGAGTGGATGTCCTCCGCCGAGAAACTGGCGAAGTTTGCGAAACTGGGCATCCGTGATCATGACGGTTCCCTCCTTCTGGTCAGGAGGAAACCAGATAGTGAACAGACGGGCGAGAGGAGGAGGGAATTCTAGTTGTCGCTGGGCGGGAATTCTAATTGTCGCTGATCAGGTCGCATACGGCAAACCTCTCGACGACGTGGGCCATCAAATTGAACGGCTGCGCATTCCTGTGATCCCTTTCGATGCCGAGCACGCCATGCTTGTGGCCTCGCTGTGGAAAACCACTCGGGAGGCGGGCTTGTCGCTTGGCGACCGTGCTTGCCTGGCGCTTGGCCTTAAGACGGAGCTGCCGGTGCTGACCACCGACCGGGCGTGGGCGGATCTAAAAGTTGGTGTGAGCGTTGGGCTGATCCGATGAGTACCGGTGTCTGCACCGAACTTTCGCCCGATCAGCCCGAACAGTGGAAACTCCCGCACCTCCCCGATTTTACGAAACGACTGCCGCAGTGGCGAGGTTCATCAACGTGGAAAAAGTCGCTGCGAAACGTCGAGCCGTCGAGCCGATTCAACCGGTCGTAATCCACACCCCTCCGCCCAGAACGGCGGGCGGCGTTGTACGATCTGACCTACCCAATACCAGGCAGCGTGGCTACGACCCCATTTACGCGGCATGAGTATCAGATGGATTTCCGGCAGCAAGGGCACGAGCTGTCCGCGTTCGGGATGACTCTGGTTTGGCAATGTGGACACTCCAGCACCTTGAGCGGAACGTAGCCAATTTCGATTCCGCGATCGACGGGTAGCAACTCTTGGGCCGTCCTTCTCGCGTCGGGCATCTTGTTGGGAAAGGAGCTGGTGCGATTGGGGGACCGGTTTGATATCTTAGACGCCGGGTCCACTGGCTTGGTCGACAGAACAGCCGGAAGTATTAGCATGCAAAGCAGCACAACTGCAGCGATTATCGACTCGGTAACCGCTTCATCCTTCTGCTTGCGTTTTTCTTCGACTTCCAATTTATAATCTCGTTCGGCTTTCGCCCTTACTTCCGCCTCGCGGATCTCCTTCAGGCTTGCCTGCGTCGTCCTGAACTCCTCGAGTGTCCCCCGTGACTTGGCCTCAAGGTAAGCCTTTTCAAGGGATACCCTTTCATGGGCCTGTTCAAGACGATCAAAGCTCAGAGCCAAATTCACACTGGACTCCTTGTCCTCTTCCGAGTATCCAGCCGCCGTGAGACAGGCGAGCAAATGTGGGACACGTAGGAAGACCCCAAGAAATACCACGCAGAGAAATACACCCCCGATGGCCCTTAAAACCTTCATGAATGTGCTCCAACAGAGCAACGACCGGTTCCGGTCATTCGGCTAGATGTCCAAGTAATCCCGTTTGTTCTTACCTGGGGGCTTTCCATGGCAAAGCGCTCCCTTGATTGCTTCGAGGCAAGCAAGCGAAACGGCCTTGAGACCGAGTGCTCTATTCGCGAGTACAGATAGGCAGGTGATACCAAGAACGACCAACTCGATGATCAGCAACGCGAAACGGCAAAAAGGAAGCGAGAAATACCCTTCTTCACCGCAATAAGCATAGGTGAGCATATAGCTGACCCACATGATTGGATATGCGAGGAGAAGCGTGACCGGAATTAGATAAACGCAGGCGATAAGTACAGACATGGCCGAATCGAATAGACTCCAATCGTGGGAGTATTCTGCGCCCAGATACTTGAAACGGTCGAAATCACTGCTGTGATCGGTAAGATAAAATGTCCATAAAAGCACAATAGATATAGGTGCGAATACGATGAAGAGGTAGAAGATCCTCTTCAACGGCCTGGCCGGCGACACGATCAACCATCCGGTGCGAGCGTTCTCCGGCCGCGTGTCATGTTTAAACCATGTTGGATCGAGCGTCTTTTCGGATTTAATCTCTTCGCAATCAGAATCCCCATGGCTGTAGCTATCGAACCGCCCGTGAAGGTCGTAAAACAAGATTGGGCCGATCACAACAAGCAACAGCAGCCAGAGATACCAATGCCTGGCAATAAGCACCAGCAGACGATCCAGCGTTTTAGATCTTGTCATCACTGGTGGGTCGCTTTCTGGTGGAAGCCGGTCACGGCGACTGCATGGTCCCTTTCCCTGTCAGCTTGGAGGAACGATAGGTGGTAAAGTCGTCCGCGAGGCACGCCAATCGTACCCATCATTCAGGCGGGCGCTGTAAGCCCTTTTTCCTGGTCGCCGACTGTTCTGTCCTGATGAAACCCAGAGTCTCCGACACGGCATTCAAAAACTCCTTGTCGCTGCTCGTCCTCGAGGCATCCTCGAGGGCGGACATCGCCAACGCAGGCTCGACCTTAAGTCTGCCGATGTACATGACGACGAGGATGCGAAACTCATTGGCGCGGCGCTGATCGTCAATCTGCTCACCGACTTCGTCATCAGCGCCAACACCGCGTTTCTCCCTCTCTCTCCGATCGAGCCCCTGACTGCGGCGCAAGATCCTCGTCCTTCAGGACACCGATCAGGGCAGGCATGACCCGGGATGCCGGGGATTCAGTGACTTCAAGATCTAGGAGAGCACCTTCGCGAACTTCGATATCTCGAGCTCCCAGCCCTTCGATCAGGGTAGTGATGTGCGCCTCTCGCCCGTTCTTTGCTCCGAGGGAGAAAAGTGATGCGGCTGCCTTGCTACGAACACGCGCACTAGGATCTTTCTTCAGGCAAGTCACCAATTCAGGCATGACGGTGCTAAATGAGCTTCCAAACTGGGCGAGTGCTTCGGCAGCCGCCTCGCGATCGGGCTGCGGCGCCTGAGCGTTCCTCAAGCAGCGGATAAGGTTGCGGAGTCGTTCCTCCTGTCCCGTCATCCTTCTCAAAGCAGCGGAAGCGGCCTCGCGGAACGCGTCGTCCGTGCTGCCTTTCAATGCTTCCTCCAAGGCCGGCCTCGCCGACTGAGCCCTGTCGCCCAAGCTGTGAATGTACTCGACGACCCCGAGTCGAACTTGAAGATTCTTATCGCTCAGGCTACGAGTTAATGCCTGAATGACCTGTGGCGCGATCGGACAGTCTGGCGCGTGGTCGCCTAACTGACGAAGTTCCCCAAGAACGGATGCGCGTACCCCTGCATCTTCGTCCTTCATACCTTCAATCAACGCCCTGGTGCACGCCTCAAGCTCCGTCCGCTCCGCTAGAAGACGCAGCGTCCAGGCCGCCCGCTTGCGGACGTCGGCATCTCGGTCCTCCTTCAGTGAGGAGCTCAGGGCGCGTACCGCAATCTTGGCACGGTCCTTCGAAGACACGGCGAGTAAGTCAGCGGCGGAAATGCGAACCTTTTTGTCGCCGTGCCTCAAGCCATCAAGTACGACCCCAACTACCTCCTCACTGGATGACCGTAGTTCCACTCGATCTCCCACGCGTCGTTGTTGACCTCTTTTTTGGTCCACCGCATCCTCAGCGGACGACCTTAATTCCGTGTCTACGTAAATGCACACATCCCGATCCCAATTGTATTCAAGGGGCTTGGATGACCGCAACTCAACGGTTGCGTAAAAGCGTACCGTCAGATCCTCATCCTTTCGCGCGTCGTAGAAGGCCGACATGACCTGTTCTTCTAGTCGAATTAGCCGCGATAGCTCGGCCCTTGCGAACCCGTCGTCTCTTGGCTTTTCGTCTGCAATATGACGAACTATCACGAGCGCTTCATTGAGCACGTCCAGGGCCTCGGCGCGCAGCTTGGCGTCCTTGTCCTTGACTAACGTCTCGGTGAGGGCGGCTATCACCTGCTCATTAACCTCTAGAGTGTGCCACCCTGTATTCCGTCCGAGGGTCTGCAGCGCCTTAAGTGCCGTACCGCGCAGCTTGGCGTCCTTGTCCGTCTTCAAGGTCTCTGCGAGGGCGGCGATCACCTCCTTGTCACCCTTCTCATACTTCCTGCCTTCGAGAACGTAGGCGAGGGCATCAACGACTTTAGCTCGCAGCGCCGAGTCCTTGTCCTTCTTCAAGGTCTCGATGAGGGCGGGGAGCACCCCGGCGCCACCCTTCATAGTGTGCCACGTCGTACTCCATCCGAGGACTCCAACGACTTTCACTCGCAACTCGGTGTCTTCGTCCTTCTTCAGCGTGTCGATCAGGGCGCGTATCACCCGCGTACCACCCTGTTCGAGAGATCGATGGGCCGCGCCTCCAACGCCGAAGTCCTTGTCCTTCAATGCGAGGATGAGACTGCGGATTAGCTCTGCCAATTCTTCCTCACTGGTGGAGCGGCCAGCGTTCGCTGCGTATTTTCCGAGCGCCGCCGCCGCCCGCTGGCGCAGAACAGTGTCCCTGTCCTTCTTCAAGGTTT
Source organism: uncultured Isosphaeraceae bacterium (assembly GCA_963823675.1). GTDB lineage: Bacteria > Planctomycetota > Planctomycetia > Isosphaerales > Isosphaeraceae > CAWGMT01. The sequence goes on from CAWGMT010000014.1 coordinate 148,609, forward strand.
CGATGAGGGCCGGTATGTCCTCCCTGTCTACGATCTTTTTCAAAGCCACCTTACGAGGTTCATCCTCCTCGTCGAGCGCTCGTAGAAAGCGCTTGATCTCGGAGTTGACGTGCTGCCCTTTCAGGGCATCGTTGACCGCCCACGACAGAGATGTGCGAGGGAAATTCAGCCCCGGCATGGCGTCGTCGCGAGCTTTCCTCCACACACTCTCGACCGCCTCCCGCGCCTCTAAGGACTCACCGGCTAGACGGAGCAGGGCCTTGTCGGCATAGGTGCGCAATGCTCGCGTTCGACCCGTAAGAGCGTGGAACAGTGCGGGAATTGCGGTCCGCGAATCCCGGTCCAAGCGGCCAAGTCTTTCGGCCGCGTATGGGCTCTCGTACTTCTCCAACTCACTGATCAACGACGGAAGGTCAGCGGCTGACGGAGATGCGTTAGGATTTGCTCCGGGCTCGATGCGACTGAGTGTCCGCGCGGCACGTTCGCGGACGTCCGAATCGGCGTCGAGCATGGCGTTGTGGACCGCCGGTACTGCATTCTTCGCATCAGTCCCGATCAGCCCAAGCGCTGTCAGCGCGGAAGCGCGTCTGACGCGCAGCGCCGCCGGACTGACCTCTTCTGGAATCTTCGCGCGGAGGCGCACCCCCTCGTCCTGTTCCGCCTTGAGCAGGAAACCGAAACCGCGGCTACGCAGGCTGTCATCCTCCTCAGCCTGGAAACTCGCCGCGTTGCCCTGTTCCACTGCGGCAACAAGGATCGGTATGGCCTCCTTCGCTTCACGGCTGTCGGGGGCCGCCTTGGCGAGAGCGAGGGCCGCCTCGAAACGTGTTGCCTCCTCTGGGCTCATCAGGTCGCGGGAAAGCGCGGCGACTGACTCAGGCGACTCGTTTGCAAAACGATTAATCGGCCGCGACGACCAGACGACGCCTGCAATAATCGCAACTCCAACGAGGGGCGCGATCCCGAGTCGAGCGATCCCAGCCGCTGCTGGGTTAGACCCGTGCGCTGGTCGGGCACTACCATCCGTCGTCTCACGAGGCCACTGCGGTATTCGATTTTGGCCCTTGCTCCGCGCGTCTGGCCTGGATTCGTCGTAGCTCGACATTGCTCAGAACTCCGGAATGAAGCGACGGCTGGGTCGGTGCAAGAATCCCAGGTGTCAACGAGGCAATCGACTCGCAATGCAACCAAACATGCGCCAAGAGCGATCAGCTAGGTTGCCCAAGCTCACGCGGTCTTCGGGGCTTTTCCAAACCGGACAAGGCGCAACCAATCCAAGAATGACTGTTGAGAACGTAATCAAACGACATGATCTCGCGCGCCCATCCCGCACGGTAATCGCGTGCGCATCTTCGGAAGCCGCCGGCTACGCCGTGCTTGATGGTTGCCCCGTAGCGCGACATCCAGAATTACCCTTCGTCCCACCAAGTCGGAGCCTGATTCTCAAGATTGCTGTCCACTCTACGAGGAAAAGGCGCGTTTGTTCAACTCCCCTCCCGAGTAGAGGTAGGACTTCAGGATCGCGCGGTCGCGATAGTCAAAACACTGTCGCTTGCGGGCAAGCCGACGAGTTGGCGCACCCGTCTGGCCGATAGTGCCCCTGTTTCGTTACAGAGGTCGGCGGGGTCGCGGCCGAGGAACTGGGCATGGGGGCCGGGTTGCGGACGGTGATCGGCAGCCACAGCTCGGCAGCGCCGGACTGGCGGTATTTGAAGAAGCTGGAGAGGGAGGCGATTCGGCGGTTGAGGGCCAGGGGAGTGGTTGCGTGCACGCATCAGTGCGGTTCTGGGAACGGACGCACATTTCTGGACGCTTGGCCATTTGATCTGGAAGCCCACCACGATATGAGGCTAAGATGCGTTGATGGGGATGTGGGTGTCCCCGAGGTCATTAAGGAATAGGATTCATTCATGGCCAAGAATGACAAACAGACCAGTCCGAAGGTTGCTTCCAAAGCCTCGAAGATCCTTCGCGACCCCAAGTCAACCAAGGCTGAGAAATCGGTGGCTGCCTCCGACCTGTCACAGGCCGGTGGCAAGAAAAAGAAGTGAGCCTTTCGACGAACGGTAGCGGGGCCTTGTCCCCTGCCGTTCGTCCGCGTAGCCGTTGGAGGCGAGGATACCGCGCCGCGTCCGACCGGGCTAGATGACCGGCAGCAGAAGAAGTTGATGCGAAATATCGTCGAGTGAATTTCGATTTGAGCCACGCTGAGTGACTACTTGGTAGAGATGAGTAAACGAATGGGCTTCGTTCAGCGCGTGGCTGAGATAATCCGGACGAGCGAGCGGAAATGGATGAAGCTGGCAGTCGAGGAAGCGAAGAAAAGCCGCGACGAAGGCGATGGTCGCGTCCATCCGCGAGTCGGCGTTGTCGTCGTGAAAGGCGGCAAACTCCTCGCCACTGCTCATCGCGGGGAGGAGGAACCCGGACGGCACGCGGAGTACACAGCCCTGGAGAAGAAGCTGAAAGAACACGACCTGGCCGGGGCAACTGTGTTCACGACACTGGAACCCTGTACCTCGCGAAACCACCCCAAGATTCCTTGTGCTGATCGCGTGGTCGAACGAAACGTTGACCGCGTTGTCATCGGGATGCTCGACCCCAACAAGGAGATTAGGGGGAGAGGCGAATGGCGGTTGGCCGAGAACAAGATCAAGATCGGGCGTTTTGACCCTGATCTGATGCGGTCAATAATGGATTTGAACCGTGACTTTATCCGAGACCAGCAACGCCTTGGCCTCCACATCACGTTCCCGCCGAATAACGCAGAATGGCGTGGTCGCGTATGTACGCTCAAGGGAACGTACCTCAATCGTCCGGAGAATAACGTGGTGGCCATCACCTACGTAGCGGGTAACTGGTGGCCCCAACTCGCCCCTGTGCGAGTTCTCCCCGAGACGACGAACGAATGGGAGGTTGACATCGACTTCGGCGACACCTGCCCTGTCAAAATCTATATCGTTAAGGCGAACGACATCGGGATGGAATTGATCTCGTATTATCGCAAGATGGTCTATGAGCGAAACCAGGCGATTCTGAGAATCGCTCGGCATTTTAAGTTAGATGCGGAGGAGGTCAGGCAGGTACTCGCACCGGTCTATTGGCCCTTAACGATGGCCACCCTGCCGCCGGATTTGTACACGGAGGATTGTATCACGCTGAACGTCGTCAGCCTGGACGCCTAATTGACGTTTCATAAGTTCCTTTTTCATGCATCGACAAGTTTGGCGTCGAAGGGAAGGGGTGTGGAATCGGAGTGGCAAGATGCGTTGAGCCGTCGAAGCGTGATCCACGAAAGGTTGGGGCTGGAAGGTCGTATCGGAATGTTGTCGGCGTTGCACTTGTACAGATTTCCGACACGACAAGATGGGAGATGACTCACCCTGATAGGCGGCTTAGATGCGTCAACGGCCTGCAAAGCTGTTGGTTCCCCTCGCACAACACCGGGCATTCTGGAAGGTACGACACTTCTGGGACCGGCTCACTTTCTACTGCTCGCGTTTCATGTTCTATCAACGCGAGAGGGTCCGGATAAGCCGCGAAGACCTTAGTATATTTCTATCGATACTAAGAAGTGTTTCCTTTTACACTCTTGTCATCGCCGTGTTTCTGATATGTACAGAATTAGCGGAGCATTTTCTTATCGCACGCGGCTGGGAATTCGGGTTCCTCAAAGCCTCTTCTGACCGCGCATATGCATCAACTGATTATGCACTTCAAACTCTAACCGGCATTCAGGGGGTGTTCCTTGCCGTCTATTTCACCGCTGTGAGCGTAGTAGCAGGTGCTATCTACGCCGAGGTGCCGCACGAAGTGCGTATGCTCCTTGCTCGTGACCGGTGGGGCAGTTTTTTCCTCAAATTCATCGCTGCTTGGAGCGCCGTGTCTTTGCTGCTGCTCGGGTCTCGGGGGTTAGGTTGGACCACGGGAAAGATGGTTTTGCTCTTCAGCGTCTTGGCCGGATGCTACAGCATATTTGCAATGTTCGTTGTGCTCAGAAATTCCATCACGCTCTTTGACCCCGCGAGAGTCGGCAACGTTATCTTTCAAGACCTTGCTCAAGCCGCTCGGAGTGCCTCGATTGAGGGCTTTGCTTGGGGGAATCGAAGTTTCCAGGTCGGGTATTCGAATCAAGCAGCTCAATCGCTCAAAACCCTGCGCATGGTCATTGACGTCTGCGTCGAAAAACCTAACTCAGGAAACCGACCGCTCTCGAATCTCATGGCAGCCACGTTGCGGGCCTGGGGAGTCTACGCTTATTTTCGGGGCCGAATTCCATTTGAGAGCGGCTGGTACCGGTCACTCATTCGGCACAAACGGTGGCTGCTGACCGAAGACATGGAAGTCTCGCTCGCACTCAACACGCAAACGACGCTTCAAGCGGAAACGCGGAAGGACCGTAACTGGTTCGAAGCCGAATTGCTCAAGCTTTTGGACCTCGGCCTGACGGCCATTATCGATCGCGGCGATGTGATCGCCGCACACGAAAGACTCCTTGAAATTTCCAGTTTGGTCGGGGGCCTTGCCCGTGAACTTGATACGACAAATCTCGGCTCGTTCCAGGCGATTGCAGTCAAGATGGCGGACCACTGGTCGCACCGTAAAGCTGAGAAGGGTGGCCCAACAACGGCGCGTGATCAACTTGAAGAGATCGGCCTCGTCGATTCGGTTGGTATGATACCTCTGTCGGCGTCTCTCGGGCTTAGAGAGTGGGCCGATGAGTTTGACTTCGCGGCGCTCGCGAAGAAGGTCAGGGAGACAGACTGGAGTAACAAGAAGGCGGCCTACCGGTGCGGTTTACCCTATGGGTCGCTTGCGGACCTTGAGAAACTGCAAGAAGAACTGGCCTTCGAAATCGCGGTGGAAGGCAAGCGAATCACTCCGGACTGGTATGTGGAAGAGCGAATCCTTCTAGGCTTCATGCGAGCTCTGGACACGTGCATCACCTATGTCACTGGTGCGGTTGACGGCGTATTTCTTAAGCCTTCAAGCAAGCTCTTTGAGTCGAAGCGATACCGCGCGTGCTCGGCGCTGGTCCTTCGCGGCCTCGAGTTTCTCGCAAAATTATCACACACCCTGTCGTCCGTTAAGAAGGTGGTTGACGGCGTTCATAGCCGATCGAAAATCAAGGACCTTCCTTGGCCTGCGTTCGATGTCGAAGAACTTCGCAAGCTCCTCGTGGATTCGCGAATCGCCCTTTTGCGAATCCTCGGCAAGCTGGTGCCGATTCTTAGCCTCTTGCCGGACGATACGTCGCTCCCCGATGACTTCGGTGCGTGCTACGTGCACGTTCTTGAGGTAGCGTTTTCTGGCCTCATTCAGGACGATGATGCACAGTTCAAAGAGTTCTTTCCCATCGCGTTTCGCGGGGGACTTGCGGCGTACGACAAGCTTCAGGAACACGTCGCCGACTGGAACCGCGATGCAGCTATCATCGTACGGGCAGACGTTCTTATTGATATTCTTGACTTGGGTTCTTATGCGTACTTCTTCTCAGAGTATCGGGGCAAACACCAATACTGGGACGTGTGCGTGACAGCCTGGGATGCCTTTCTTTCCAAACACGATGATCCGGACCGGGTGGCTACACTTATGGTGAACCTCGTGAACTTCCGGTCCAGCCACGTGATTATGTCGCCGCGTGGGACGTATCGATTCAACTGGGAGCGCGAAGTAACATCTTATCTAAATCATGAAGGTGCACTGGTTGAGATGTTCTACGTGCATGGACAAAAGCCCAAGCCTCATCCCCATCGAAGTAAGTTGGTTCGGCGAATTTGCACAACCGGTGGTATGGGAATTCATTGGCCGGGACCTGACATTTTTCTAATCGCGTATTTCGAGAAGCATCGGAAGCTCGGCGCGTATCTGACCTCCGTGACGTGCAGGGGATAAGGAAGTTGCTCGAAGAGACCGACGAGCCGCGTGAGGAGTCCGTTGACACGTTCGAGGATTAGGTCCATGCCAAGAACAAAAGACCGCATACAGGAAATGGCAGCGAGACGGAAGTCCGTGGCGTACTTGTCGCCGAGAGATTCAGCTCGGCTTCCACATTTAGAGCGCTATATGCTGATCGAGGATGTTGATCATACAATTATGCCCCTCGGCAGTTACGGCCGGACTAACTCCGGATATAACGTGTCCGTGAACCCTCCCAGCGACGAAGCAAGTGCATGTCTACAGACGGCATTTACGAGCGAGGAGTGTGAATACGACTTGGCTTCGAGTTTAGCAATGTTCATACGGCGGGCGGCAAACGTCATTCTTTATCAGGGTGAGGCGTTCTATGAGGTTGTGTTTGACGGCAACGAGAAGCCCAAGGGCTTTTGGCTCGCTCCGCTCCCGCTTGGTGAGGTGAAGATGTACCGCAGAGTGGTACGGCAAATGATCCCGCCCGACATACAGCTAGCACGTGGCCTCAAGCACGCATACGTGGAGATGCCCGCGAGCGACGTGGTGCATTTCTCCTTTCCGGCTTCCCTAGGCGGCAAGCAGGGCATAGCTCAGCTCACAGCGGGCCTTGAACATTTAGGTGGCTCTCTTCCTCAATTCGCTGACTCCAATTTCGGGAAACTGAGGGAGGTCGGCTTTGAAGTCGCAGAATATCACGAACTTCGCGATTGTGCCTTGGGCCAAATAACCGCAAAACTGGGTTGGCATGCACGGTCTTTGATGGAACGAAGGACAACAGAAATATATACAGTTTATAGAAAATTAAAATTTAACCGATCATTAGCACTGGTGCGAGAACATATTCTGAATTATGTTAATCGATCGATTGAGCCCGCACTGCGACGAATCGGTCTGAAGGGAGTTCTTTCAGTCTCAGGACTTCCGACTTCGGAGGATATGGAAGCTAAGCTGAAAGAGCTGATTGAAGGGAAGCTGAGCTTTGCCGATGCTTTGGCATATGTTCGGAGATTTTAGTCGAGGTTTTTGAGTCCAAGGAACCGGAGGTGGACAATGCCTGACGAAAACTTGTTTCCAGCGTCCGTCATGGAATATGAAGATCACTTTATTGCGGTCTTCCCGGTCGCCAAATTCGACGAGTCTGACCAGGAGCCGGTCCTAACATCTTTCTATCGCGCATTCATCTATCGAAAGAGGTTTGAGAGCATGGGACCCCCAGGCTTGGGCCTCGAGCGAAAGCGTGAGTCGTACGATCAGGACTGGAAAATCATTCCGGTCATGGATGTTGATCTGCGTCCGATTGAATTTGGAACAGCCAGGGAGGCATTCGTCAAAGCGAAAGAGCTCGTTGATTGGTTTTGGGGTAAGGTTTGACCACTGATAAAACTCTAAGCAGACCCGGCGTGCGGTCTCTGGTGGGCCTTTCGCAGCGCCAAACCCTACGGTAGCGTCGGCACTGTGAACCCGCACTCTCCCGCGACAAACTGAATCACCTCAAGAAAAATCGAGGAAAGTGGGACCTGGGGAGGATTCATAGCCGCAAGCTTTGCAGTCCATTGACGCGAGGCGACCACGCTCGGCCCCTCGATGTCCCACATGGTTTTCGGTAGCCGCGTCTTCTTATCGATGCCCTTGGGTACGGCTCTCAGTTGGGATTCGTAATAGGCTAGCGCTCGCGTGATACTGGCCGCCACCAAGATGGGGTCATCATGGTCTGGAGCGTTGGGCTGGGCCGCACCAACGTGAACGGCCACGATCTTATTCACCATCAACAGCGGCGAAGACGCGGATACGACCGCCTGATGCACGGTGACGTTTCGCATAACGGTGACAAAGCGGAAGGTATCGCTCTTGTTGAACGCCGGTTTTGGGCGGATCAGGTCTTTCAGCGACACGATCGACATCAAGAACGCATCGGCGTAGCACATCCAGTAGAAGCGATTGTCCTTAAGACCGGCTGCTGGGCCATGATGGCTTTTGAAAAACGCATAGAACTGGCACGCCTGTCAGTAACAATCAGCGAGGGTACCACTCTTTCAGTGAGCTGGGTACCACGCTGTAATCTGTGGGTTTCAGTTGGCTGGTACCCGTCCGTGTAGCTTGGACGCGCGGGCAAATGGCCGTAAACTTGGATGGCGGGGTGCGACCAAGACCAATAGAGGGTCGTGATCAAGAAAGGCGCCTCGGAGCGGAGGTAAGAAGCTCCGCGTCCGAGGCTTGGCCGGCGGAAGTTCGCAGCTTCCTTGGGCCCACATCAAGCTTGCCGCAAGACTGGGGCCAGTCAAGGGGCACGTCGGCGTCGGCCGCGGCCTCGGCAGAGACCATGCCTACTCAAGGGATGCGAGAAGGACTTTCGTCCCACCCATCCCCAAGCCAGATACTGTAGCCCGGAGTGCCGCGCCGCCGCTCGTCGCTGGCGACGCCGGCGTGCCAGCCGACAGTATCGGCAAACCAGCAACGGTCGGGAAAAACGCCAAGCTCAGAGCCGGCAGTACCGGTCTCGTCGCGCCGAGCGCCTGCGGGCAGCGGCCGCTCAGGCGAGCCTCTCCTCGACGCCCGATACAACGTGCGAGGCTGTGGTACCGCCGCGCGAGGGCCAGGCGCAGCAGCAGGTGCCGATTTTTCTAGCTGCGACCGTCCGGGGTGCGAAGTCCATTTCGCGCTCTCCAGTCGCAGCCCTTGCCAGCGATTTTGCAGCGCTTCTTGCCGCCAGGCTTTGCGCCGAGTGATCGAACGGGAACGGCGGTGGCGAAAGCGCGCCTCTCAAGCTCGGCGGCACAACGCGGAGCACCGCTCTCGCGGGCCGTGAGTTGGTTGAGCCGTATGGTCCGCGACCGCACGGCGGGATAGTTATTAATCGCCCCCAGAAGGAGGAAGGAGCGGGACGGCTTCCGAGTCCCCTCGGCGCCCCCCGTTTCCTTTCTCCGATTCCCCACATCGGAGACAGGGCGATGAATCCGTGCACAGTCGGTCAGGTATGTCCCGTGCGGCTGGACGAGTTGGGAGATCAGTTTCGCCGCTACCGGCTGCGGCTGCCGCAGGCGGTTCAGGCGATGGCGCAATCGCTGCGCCGCTGGGGCCAGTGCGCGCCGATCGTGGCGACGTTGCGGGAAGAGAGACCGCAGGTGCTCGATGGCTTTACCCGCTGGGAGGCCGCTGGGCAGGTCCGTGGAATGACGACCCTGTCGGTACGGCTGATTGACGTTGACGACCGCCGGGCCAAGGCGGCCATTTATGGTCTGAACCAAACCGGCCGGCGGCCGCACGAGCTGGAAGAAGCGTGGATCGTGCGGGCGTTGGTGCGTGAGGACGGGCTGTCCCAGCCCGAGGTCGCCGAGCTCTTGGGCCGCCACAAGAGCTGGGTCTGCCGGCGCCTGGCGCTGTTGGAGAAGCTCAGCACCGACGTGCGTCAGGACCTGGAAGTAGGGCTGCTCAGTGCGACCGCGGCCCGGGAGATCGCCCGGTTGCCCGCGGGCAACCAATCGGAAGTGGTGGATGTAACGCGGCGCGAGGCGCTCAGCGGCGAGGAGCTCAGGGGTGTGGTTCGCCTCTTGTTGGAGTCGGTGACGGCGGAGCAAAAGATGTTCGTGCTGACCAAGCCGCGGGAGGCACTGGGGCATGTCGGTGACGTGGAGCCGAAAGGCTGGGACCCCCGGTTGAGTGGCGCGGCAATCGCATCAGCAAGCAGTTGGCGGTGCTTTTGGACCGCCTGGCGTGGGTGGAGAACTTTCTGGATTGTCATGGCTGGACGTCGCTGACAGCGGCTGACCGTCTGGTCCTGGGCCCCATTTTTCAGCGGCTTTCCCGTGACGCGAGGTGCGTGGCGGAGGGAGCCGGCGACTTGGCCGTGGAGATGCAAAACCGATGAACGACGCCCTGATTCACGAGATCGTGGTCCGCTTCCGCGGCGGTGCTTCGATGCGGCGGATCGCCCAGAGCCTGCACATCAGCCGCCGCACGGTCAAGCGAGCCCTGGACCATATCGAGCTGGTCCGCGGCGCCGGTTGCAAGTCGGGACCAGCCCAGCCCAGAACGCAGCGAGGCAGTCAGGTCGACGCCCACGTGGGGGCAATCACCGACCTGCTGGCCCGATACCCCGACATCACGACGCAACGAATCCACGAGGAGTTGCGCCGGCTCGGTTACCAGGGGAGCTACTCGCTTTTGAACCAACGGGTGCGCGAGCTGCGCCCCCGCCCCGTCATCCAGCCCGTGCGGCGGTTCGAGACTGCGCCGGGAGAGCAGGCGCAGATGGATTACTCCACCTACGACATCGACTTCACAAGCGAAGGGCGCCGCCGGGTTCACGCCTTCAGCTATGTGCTGGGCTACTCGCGCCGGCAGTACCTGCACTTCGTCGAGAGCCAGGACTTCGCCACGACCATCCGGCAGCATGTCCGTGCGTTCGAGCACCTGGGCGGAGTCGCGGCGACTTGTCTTTATGACAACATGAAAGTCGTGGTGACTGGCTACGACGGCGGCGAGCCGATCTATAACACGCGGTTTCTGGGATTCGCGGCCCATTATGGATTTCGCCCGATCGCCTGCCGGGTGCGACGGCCCCAAACCAAGGGAAAGGTGGAAAGGCCCTTTGGATATGCGGAATCCAGCTTGTTGGGCGGCCGTGATTTCCATTCCCTGGAGCACTTGAACGAAACGACCGCTTGGTGGCTGGCCGAAGTCGCCGATGTGCGCCTCCATCGTGAGACCAAGGCACGCCCGTTGGATCGGCACGCCCAAGAACAGCCCCACCTGATCCCGCTGCCGGCGCAGCCTTTCGACACCGCCGAGGTCGTCTACCGAACCGTCGACGCCGACGGCTTCGTGGTCCACCGCGCCAACTTCTATGGCGCACCGTGGTATCTGATCGGACATCCGGTCGTGGTGCGAACGACCGAAGACGAGCTCATCATCCACGACCAAGCGTTCGTCTTGGCAGTGCGCCACCGGTTACTTCCGAGAACGGTGACTGGCCAGCGGAGTGACTGCAAAGACCGTGAGCCGCCCCGTGATCCACAACGCCGCTCTCAACAGTTGGCCGAGCGATTCGCGGAGCTCGGCCCAATCGGCAGTCGCTTCCTCGAGGGCCTGCTGAGTTGTAGCCGATACGGCAAGAACCAGGCGGAACGCGTGCTTGTGCTCAGTGCCGCCTACCCGCGTCATGATGTGCTCTCGGCACTGGAGCGGGCCGTGCGCTATGGGGCCTTCTCCCTGGCGGCCGTCCAACGCATCCTGGCGGCGCGGAGCCAACCCAAGACACCGCTGGACGCGCTGGCGGAGGAGCATCGGTCCTACCTGGACGGCCTTCTCGATAGCGACCCGGCACCTCCCCGACCCACCTCTGACTATCAAGACCTGTTGCGCGAGGAACCCGACAATGGCGGATCGATCGTGCCCCCCTGGGAAGAGATCCCCGAAGAACCCCAACCCGACGACCGCGACGGTGACTCCGCGGAGCCTGCATGACGACGTCACAGCCGCGCTGCGAACTCTGGGCGTCGCGGTGACACCGGCCATGCTCGACGCGGCCCTCTCGGCGGCGGAGCGGGAATTACTGAGCCACCTGGCGTTCCTCCATCGCCTGCTGGCGGAGCCTGCCGAGAATCGTAGGCAGCGGGCAGTCGACCGGCGGATTCGTGCGGCCAAGTTCCGCGAACTGACCACCCTGGAAGGTTTTGACTGGGCGTTCAATGCCAAGGGGATCGATCGGCGGACGATCGAGCAACTGGCCACGTGTGACTTCGTGCGCCGCCGCGAGAACGTTGTCCTGGTGGGTCAAAGTGGCCTGGGCAAGACTCGGATTCTCCAAGCGATCGGCCGGGCCGCGTGCGTGCTGGGTTATCACGTCCGTTATGCGACCAGCGCCAAGCTGCTCCAGGAATTTACGGCGGCGATGGCCGACGGGACCTTTGCTCGGACGCTCAATGCTTACGCGCGATTGGACCTGTTGCTGATCGACGAGTTTGGTTTCGACCGTTTGGAGCGTGAAGTCCAGGCTCAGGCCAGCACGGTTTACTATCGTCTGCTCGATGCCCGCACTGGCCGACGTTCGACTGCGTTGGCGACCAATATTGACTTCAAAGCCTGGGCTGACTATCTCGCCGATCCGCCGTTAGCGACCGCGTTTCTGGACCGATTGGTCGATGGCGCCGTGATCTTGAAGCTTACTGGTCGTTCCTACCGCGCCTCTCGCTCTCGGCCCGTTTTCGGGACCAATGAGGCCGACCGAACTTAAGCGATCTGTCACCGCGACGATCGCCCTGCCTGCTGCCTCCCGCCCCGATTGTCCGCCGGCCGCGACGGAGTTGCGACCGCGCAGGAATCGTCATCTTCACTCCAATCCAGCCAATCACACCGCGCCGCAACCGCTCAGGTGGTACCCGGTGGTCTCCGAAAGTGGTACCCTTTCTGGTTGCAAACGACAGGCTTCCCGCTCGGCGGATTTGCGGGCTCGCCGCTGACGCTCCTCATCTACCGCCCGGGCGTGGTGGAATTATTATGGAAGAGCGAGGGAGGGAAAGCGTGAAGCCCCAGAGCACTCCGCAGGTTCTCTTGTGTTCCCGCCTCGTCCTGCATGGCGATCACCAGTGCTCTGTTGTCCGGTAGTCCGAGTTCGTCCCCGGTAATCTCCTCCCAATCCGGCCCCGGGGCGATGCTCTGTGTGTCGATTGCTGGCCCCGTGAGCCGGCCAGTGAAAGCGCTATTGTCAATGCAGTAGGAACCGTTGACTAAGGTGGCTTTCCCTTTGCCTCGGTATCTTCGCCATCCGCAAGTGACCAAGACCCTGAAGCGTGAATTCAACTCCAAGTGGTCCCATTCGAGAGGAGTAACCATCGCGGGAGGAAAGCCTCTGTCGGCATGAGAGACGCATTCCTTTTGGACCCTGACATAAGCCTCCGCGATGACATCGATCGCTTTCCTGCTTTCGCTCTCGGTCGAGATGGGCGTGTCGAAGAAATCGTTCCACGTCTTGCCCTCGAATTCTCGCGGTAAGCCCTCAAAGTCGACTGAGATTTGGGGAGTGGAGAGGAAGAATCCGAAGTAGAAAACGGACTCTGGGAGGTCAGACGGTTCGTTGCGGAATAGGCGGCAACATGCAATTCTGTTGACCTTTGCTTTCTTGAGCGCCGGAAGGAAGAAGCCGCTGCGGCTGTAGATCACTCCCATAGTGGCGCCAGTTGAGCGGACCTCCTCAATAAATGTGCCTATGTCACCCTTATGAAGTTTCCTGCCGTGGTCCTTGCAGCTAACGAGTGCCGAAACTGGGAAATGTCCCAACAAGCGAGCGTTGATCCAAACGTCGCATTGGATTGGCTCCCCGGTGTCACGGTCCGTTGCCTTGTAATCGAAAATGACCTCCGCATTGGGGTCTAGGGCCTTCACGAATTGGTGGACCGCAATCTCAAAGTCCCGTCCAGGCTTGTTCGCTCTCTTCCCGGCAGGTGGACTCTTGGCTTTCTTCGTAGCGGTTAAGTGTTTGGCCGGCGTCGCGGCGGTTGTCTTGGCCATGGGTGCCTCTTTTGGAATGCTCCCCTGTCTTGACGCCCCAGTGTGGATGCCAGGCGCTTCGTCTTGCGGAGCACGGTAGCACATCGTAGTTTTCGGCGCTGACTTGCAGCTCGTTTATGAGGTTCATCTAATTGGTTTCCGTCTAACTTCCTTTAAGGGCGGCGGCGCTTGGCAGCCTCTCGTACATCTTCCACGCTCGTCTTACCTGTTTCCTTCCGCATGGTGTCGAGCTTCGCGTTGGGCGAGAACTCCGGAATCGGCCTTGGTAGGTTTTTGTTGAGCGTGTCGCGGCGTTTCTGTTGAATCTCACCAGCCTTTGGAGGCGTTTTATCGCGGTGACGATTATCTAGTCCTGGTTCTTTCATCGGTTTATCCTTTCAGGCTTGAGGGTAATGTCTCTGAACAGAATTCTATCACATCTCCCTGCCCGGTGACAGATTCAAATCAGAAATTGCCGACATCGTTGCACAGGTCCATTTCATGGCAAGGCAGGTTGGACGAATCCTTGCCAGATAGAGGCTGGCGTTTTAGGGTACAGATGGATATTATATGCTCCGGTTGGACTAACCGAAAGCAGAAACGGCGATTTGGCATGCACTTAGCGAGACGATCAAAGGAATTTGGGCTGTTGGATTATTCGGCGGCTCTTCAGGAGCGGCACGAAGCGGCTACGTCTGCTGACGCCCGCAAAGAAAAGGGGCAGGTGTTTACGCCTCCGGGTGTCTGCCGCTTCATGGCCAGCCGGTTCACGCGAATCCCCGAGCGTTTCCGGGTGCTTGATCCAGGGGCGGGCATAGGCTCGCTGTCGGCAGCGGTCTGTGAGCGGGTGATGACGTTTGCTTCTCCCCGGCACATCGATCTCGTGCTGTTTGAGAATGACGCGATGCTGCTGCCGCTGCTGGACGAGAACATGCGGCATTGCCGGGAATCGCTCAAGGCGGCCGGGCACGAGCTGCGTTATGCGATCCACGCCGGGGACTTTATACTGGAAACACGAGCACGGCGGCCGCAGGGCATGCTGTTCGATAACGGCGAGGTTCTGGAAGAATTCGATGCCGTCATTACCAATCCGCCGTATTTCAAGATCGGGGCTGACTCGGCACACGCTCTGGCGATGGGGGATGTTTTCCAGGGCCAGACGAACATTTATATGCTGTTCATGGCTCGGGCGGCGGAGTTGCTGAAGCCCAACGGCGAACTGGTGGCCATCACCCCGCGTAGCTTCTGCAACGGCCTCTATTTCAGGAATTTCCGGCGGTGGTTTTTCTCCCGGATGGCCTTGCGGCACGTGCATCTGTTTGAATGCCGCCGCAGCACCTTCGATAACGTCCTGCAGGAAAGCGTCATCACGCACACGCAGCGGTTGGGCATAGCAATGCCTTCGACCACGATCACGACCAGCCTGGGGCGGGATATTCCGCTCAAACCGGACGAGCTGACGCTGCCGTCGGCCACGATTCTCGACGACACGTCCGGCGACATGGTGCTGCGTATCCCGGCGACGGCGGAAGACGCCGCCGTCATGGAGGCGGTCGAATCCTGGCCGGATCGGTTTGCCGAGCTGGGGCTGCAGGTATCGACCGGGCCGGTTGTGCTCTTCCGGGCTGAGGAATTTCTCTTGGCCAAGCCGGGGGGCAAGGACACTGCCCCACTGATCGGGCCGCACAATGTCAAGCCGTTCGAGACAGTCTGGCCGCTGGAAAAGCGGGGCAGGCCCACCGCATTCCGCGTCTGTGCCGCCTCGGTCAAGCACTTGGTGCCGACGCGGAATTACGTCCTGCTCCGCCGGTTCAGTGCGAAAGAGGAACGCCGCCGCCTGACGGCGAGTTGGTTATTCCACTCGCCGGAGGCGGGTTCGTATCTTGCATTGGAAAATCACATCAACTACGTCTATCATGCGAACCGCGAGCTGACGGTGGATGAGGTCTTCGGGCTGACGGCTCTGTTCAACTCGGCTCTTCTGGACCGGTACTTCCGCATCATTAGCGGCAACACCCAGGTCAATGCCACCGAGATCAGATCGATCAGGTATCCGGCAATGAAGCAGGTAGCGATGATCGGCAAGCGGCTAAAGACGCTCGGCGACCGGAATCCGGCAAAGGTCGAAGCGATTGTGCTGGACACGTTGGGGATTAATGGCCGCCTGGGAGCGTACTTGATGGAAGAAGCGGTGTTGTGAGCAAGATTGACGAAGCGGTTTCGATCCTTGCCTCTTTGGGGCTTCCACGTGCCCAACAGAACGAGCGGTCGGCGCTGACGCTTCTGGCATTGGCGAAGCTAGGGCCGGATGATTCGTGGAAGAGTGTACAGCGGCCGCTGCTGCGGATTTGGGACATCATGGGCTTCATGCGGGATGTGCACGGCAAGGATTATGCCGCCAATTCCCGCGAGACGATCCGGCGGCAGACGATCCATCAGTTTGAGCAGGCCCGGATCGTTGACCGCAATCCGGATGCTCCTAACCGGCCGACCAACAGCGGCAAGAACGCCTACCGGTTGACCGAGGAAGTCGCGGAACTGCTCAAGGCATTCGGGACGGCGGGTTTCGACAAGGCAGTCACTTACTTCATCGAGCAGTTCGGCTCGCTGAAAGTCGCCTATGATCGGCGGCGTGAAACGCACCAGATTCCGCTGTGACTGCCGGAAGGCTCTACGGTTTATTTGTCGCCGGGCGAGCACAACGCGTTGCAGGTGGCAGTCATCGAGGAATTCGGGCCACGCTTTGCTCCCGGTGCCGCCGTGCTGTACATCGGCGATACCGCCAAGAAGCACGTGGTCTTCGAGCGTGAGCAGCTTGCAAAGCTCGGCGTGCCGATCACCGAGCACGACAAACTACCGGACGTCGTGCTCTACCATGCAAAAAAGCGGTGGCTTTTCATGATCGAGGCGGTCACGTCGCATGGGCCGGTGTCGCCCAAGCGGCACCGCGAGATCGAGTCGTTTCTGGGGAAGTGCAAGGCAGAGCGGGTCTATGTGACGGCGTTTCTGTCGATCGCGGATTTTCGCAAGTACGCCGCCGACATCGCCTGGGAAACGGAGGTGTGGATCGCGGCGACGCCCGATCACATGATTCATTTCAATGGGCCAAAATTCCTGGGGCCTTACAACCCACAACGTACCGGATAACCTCTTATGCAGCGGCGATAGTATCGAGGAGACGAACATGCAGCGGCGTTCTACTTCACAAGATATAAGTTGGTTTCTTGATCTTAAACGAAACGGGCAAATCGACATGGACCCGCCTTATCAGAGGCGGAGTGTCTGGAATGCCAAAGACCGCCGCTTCTTCTTGGATACGATTTTCCGTGGGTATCCATGCCCACCGATCTTCCTTCACAAAACGCTTGGGGAAGGGCAGAAGACGGTGTATGCGGTGGTCGATGGGAAACAACGTCTTCAAACGATTTTCATGTTTGCAGACAATGGTATTTCGCTTGCTAATGATTATGGCGATAAACGATACGATGGCAAAACGTGGGAGAGGATAGAGGGAGCCGAAAAACAGCAATTCTGGGATTACGTGATACCGGTCGAATTCCTGTCATTTGATGCCAACGATACGAAAGAGGTGAATCAGGCGTTCGATCGTCTAAACCGCAACATGCGAAAGCTCGATCCACAAGAGTTACGGCACGCGCGGTGGGACGGCTGGTTCATCAACCTCGTCGAGCAGGAGTGCGAGGATACAGCGTGGCGGAAGCTAGGAATCGTAACCAATGCACGATCCAAGCGAATGAAGGACGCTCAGTTCATTTCTGAACTGCTGTTGTTGGTGATTGAACGTAAGCAAAGGGGGTTTGACCAGCAGGGGCTCGACGCTGCTTATGCTAAGTACGAGGACTTAGTGGTCCGTTTCACAAATAACGTCGTGGTTGGGATAGACTCTTGGTATAAGGAGGTGAATCCCGGAAAAAAAGCCCGGCAAGGAAAGGAAGCCGCTATGCCAGGTTCGGTGCCCGCTCGTTGTACTTTCCCGGACGATTTCCTGCAAGACGCACTCGACACCGTTCGAAGGCGTACCGTTGCGGTACAGATCGTTCAGCGTTATCGCCTTGTGTTGCTCTTTCATGAGCAGCCTAGCTTGCGAAACGAGGACGCTGCTGAGGCCGTCGGCCTTTCACCTCGCCAGGTACAACGTTGGCGAAGTCGCTGGGCCAACGGCGATTTTTCCGTCGAGGATCTGCCTGGGCGTGGACGCAAGCCCGCTTTTTCCCCCTCTGGATCAAGCGTTGATACATGCCCTGGCGTGTGAAGTGATCGCCGAAACCGAAGAACCTCTGAGCAGGCAGTCGCTTGCCGATCTGGTGCGACGGGCGCAAACAACGTTGGGCAAAAAGATCAGCCGAAGTACTGTGTGGCGGATGCTGCATGAGGCGGCCATCAAGCCCTGGCAGTATGAGCATTGGCTTTTTGCGAAGGATCCGCGGTTCGCCGAGAAGGCCGGGCCGATTCTCGATTTGTATGCGGGCAATTGGGAAGGCCAGCCGTTGGGGCCGAAGGATTATGTGCTGAGCATGGATGAAAAGACGAGCATCCAGGCGCGCGGGCGTTGTCATGAGGAAACACCGCCCAAGCCCAAGCAGACCCGGCGCATCGAAGCGGAGTACGACCGGAACGGGGCGTTGCAGTATTTGGCGGCGTGGGATGTCCATCGTGGCATTGTGCTGGGCCGATGCGAGAAGAAGACGGGGATCAAGCCGTTTGGTTTGCTGGTGGATCAGGTGTTGGAGCAAGAGGTCTACGAGGAGGCGATGCGTTTATTCTTCATCGTGGACAACGGCTCGTCACATCGCGGCCAGGCGTCGGTGGAGCGTATGCGTCGCCATGACAAGCGAATCATCCTGGTGCATACGCCGATCCATGCAAGTTGGCTGAATCAGGTGGAGATCTACTTTTCGATCATTCAAAGGAAGGTGCTGACACCGAACGATTTCGCGACGTTGCAAGCGGTTCGCGTGCGTTTGGCGTTGTACGAGGAATTGAGCAACCGCACGCCGCGTCCCTTTATGTGGAAGTTCACTCGACAGGACATGCTGGACTGGCTAAAACGTGCGGCGCCGCACTTTTTAACAGCTTCTGCTGCGTAGGAAAAAGGAACGCGACAACCACGACGTTATTTGTGAAACGGACCACTAAGATGCCATATACCGTCTCACCCGTGAAGGTTTCGACGATTGATGGTTATTCCGGCGTCGGCGCAAATTCTGCCCCAGTTGCCATACCTCAACCGAGCACGATGGCGCCGTCCGCGAGCTTCCGTTGGTCTCAACTCCTGCCCGGAGCCGTAAATTTCGACGCCTTTCAGCGCCGTGGGCCACTCTCTATTCGCCCTCTTGGCGGGGGCGCTGGGGGCTGTGATCGCCCAGTGGTTCCACAATCGTGCTGACGTAGAGCGGCTTTCGGGCGGTCCCTGATCACACCGTTCCTCTCGCGTTGAGGGAGGACGGAGGGAGCGGTGGGCGGGATGGCGGTCATGCGCCGCCTCCCACGTCGATCGGCCTGGCGTCCTCCTCGCCCCAGATGTTTTCGTTGTGCCACTTGGCGAAGGCCCAGATGAACTCTGCGTCGACGCCGGTGGCCTCGTCGATCATGCGTTCGATGGGCGTCCGGCCCGGCTTCCACTGGTTGCCGGTGTCCGCGTGGAACGCGATTAACCTATTAACGGTCTGGATAACGGAGATTAGCGCGGTTACAGGACCAAGGGTAACGGACGCTCAACACCGGAAAAGGTTCATCAGCATGAAAGGTGATTCGACAGTCTTCGGGCCAGAGGCAACCTCGCAGCGCGCTTCCGTCTGATCGACCGAAGCGTCGAATGCCGGCTTCAGGTCATCATCCTCCAAGCCGAGATTTTGCTCCGTCGTCGAAACCCTCGCATAGCCGATGATCATCCTCCACGGGCTGGCCGCTAGAGTGAAGAAACCCGTCGCAGTGGGTTTTTTGAGATGAAGTCGCGAAGCTGCCAGCGCGGTAAAGAAAACGCTCGTTTGATTGATGACCGCCGAAGCACGCAAGGAAATCGATTCGCCACCGATGACGGGGCCGCGAGTAAAGAAACCGTAGGTTTGATTGACAGCCCCTCAGATCGAGCTCCGCCGGCCGTTCCTGACGTCGATTTATGACTCGAGTTCCTTTCCGTCATCGCATGGGACGTCATGCGCGCGTCGGTGTCGTCGGACCGAAGGGCGCGAGACTTGGTTCCGACGCGCACGGTGAGGGCATTGGGGGGCGTAAGGCAGTCTACCTGGAGCGGAAGGACATGGCACCCGCGTCAACGAGGAAGGACATGGACTTTGCAATCGGCGTGACATGGCTGTCGGCTGACGTCTGGGCCAGACGCACGCGGTTGAACTCGCACGCGGCTGCTTCCTATCCCAGGCAAGCCGGCAAGGCGGTCCAGCTATGAGGCGTACGACTCGCTGGCCTCACGTGACGCCGGGCCTGCGCGGGACAGCGCCCGTTGCCCTTGCGGTGGCGGACCGCTCCCCGCCCCGCTCAAGCGTGGCCGTCCGGGTGATCGAGCGGGCTCGCACCACGTCCCCGAGCCTCTCACTCAGCACCGCCCAAACGTCCGGTGCCGCGAGGACCAGCCAGCCCTGACCCACACAGTCCTCCGGGAGCGGCCCGCCCATCCCCGCGGGGCCGTCCTGCCACCACACGGTCTCCGCCATCGAGCGTCCCCCCGCGTCCCGCCAGCGGAACATCCCATCGTCAGCGACGGACCAGTCCAGTGAGAGGGCCAGCGCCGGGTCGAGCGCCACCCACTCCCCGGCGGGGTTCTCATCGGTGGACCCACTGGGGTGGCCGATGACCGGGCACCCAGCCCGGGCCGCCGTCGAGTCCGGGTAGTCAGCAACGCGGCACGTCCCGCCGTGGGGGATGAGTTCGCCGTGCGGCAGCCCGGCGTCCGCCCGAGCGCACAGCACGGAGAGCCGCCGCTCCCGCCGATTGCTGTGGGCGTCAACCGCCTCCAGTTCGGATGATTCAGCGAGGACCACGCGGTCATCGACAAGTTCGGGCAGCGAGGCGAGGGCGTCGTTCGCTGCCCCCAGCCAGGCGTCCGTCCGGTCGTTCCCCCAAATGCCGGTCTCGATCGTCGAAACCTCAGCCGGCCGCTGGGCGGGCTCGACGAGTGCGAGGGCCGGATCGCACAGCCGCAGGTTGGCGACGAGGCTTGCGGCGAGCCTCGCCTCGATCTTGCCTGCCCGCCATAGCTCGCCGATCAGCCGATGCGTTGCCCGGAGCGCAGCAACGGAGCGCGGGCGGCGGTAGGTGAACCCCAGCCGGGCGTCGTCCAGACGCCTGAACAGCCACCGCTCCCCTGCCGCGTTCCACTCCTCGATGGGGACGAGTTCGCCCATCAGCCGGGCCCCCCGTCGGAGCAAGTCGATCTCCCGCCTCCCCGTCGCTCTGGCGAGTATGCGGTAAGCCCACCGCACGATCTTGAGCAACTGACGTGGATCGTCCGTGTCCGGCCACGGCTGCCCCTGCTCGGGGAAGCCGGGCCGTTCCAGGTCCCGCAATGCGTCGTCTGGCAGGAGGATTCCGTTGAGGGCGCTCGCCGGCCCGAGGCCGGTCGGTTTCTGAGGCTGCGTGCCGAGGAGGCCGGAGGCCAAGACAACCAAGTCGGCGTCGGGCGAGCCCGCCAACGCCGACAACTGCGGCGACATGGAAGCCGGGAGCGAGGCGTCTCGGCTGGAGGCCGCGTCGAGCGTCTCGAGGGCCGCGCGACACCTCCGCTCGGCCGGCGACAGCAGGCGGCGGAAAGCGGCCGACAGGTCGAGGTCACCGGCCAGCAGCCCATGGGCGACCGCCCGCCGCGCTGCCCTGGAGACCGGGGCGGCTGGGTGGTCGATGTTCTCCAGCAGCAGCCCCGCCAGGGCCGGGCCGACCGGCGAGGCGTCCGCCTCCGTGTCGGGCGGGTTGATGCCCGTGGCCGCGGCGTGTTCGTCGAACAAGGCGCGCAGGTGGTCCTCGACCTCCGGCCACACCTGGGTCACGGGCGGCGTGTCCCGCAGCTGCGCGACGATCTCCTCCAGGGTGGTAGGGTCGTTGCCTGCGTCGGTCGCCAGGAGGTGCCACAGCCGCCTGCGGCCCTCTGTTGGGCGCGCGGCGATGAGGGCCTGAGTTGCGTCCAAGCGGCTGCCGTCGCCGTACCGCCTCGACCACGTAAAGCGGTGGGTCCCCTCTAGTGCGAGCGAGGCGATCCGGTAGGCTGCGTCATGGTCACCCGCTTCCAGACGTCCTTTGCCCACTTCGAGTATTCCATACAGAGCCTCCTTCGTCCTGAACCGCATTGCGCGGACCAGTGGCGCGAGATCCTCGGGCGGGCGCCGGTCGAGCAGCCGGACCAGGACGGGCCGCCAGTCGAACCTCGACTCCAGGCTTTCCCTCCGAGCCAAGTCCGCGAGGGCCGCAATCTCTCCCGATCGCCCCAGGACGTCCTCCAACGAGAGATCGTCCCCATCGTCGAGGGCGAGGCGGTCATCGGGGCGTCCGGGGAAGGGGTCGTGCGCTCGATGGGCCGGCGGGGCCGGGGGAGAGGCCACCAGGGGCGGGAAACCCAGCCGGTCGGCGGCCGAACGTATGCCCTGACGCCACCCCTCACGGGAGCCGGGGAAGGCGAAGATGCCGACGCGGCGGGAGAGGTAGTCAGCCGCCCAGGTCATGGCGGGCCGGCCGCCCTCGCGGTGCGCCACGGCGATCGCGGACTCGGCCAGCGGGGCGTCGGCGGTCCTGGCGAACGGCACCACCAGTTCGCCCAGCGCGAGGACCGCCAGCCTCCACGGCAGGCCCGGCGATCCCATCAGCCCCTCGAGCAGGGATTTCACGCGGTCGGCGTGGTCGATCACGCCTCGGTCGAGAAGCCATCGGCTGACCGCCGACGCGCGGCCGGGGTCGAGCCTGGCGGTGGACCTCACCAGGTCGTAGGCACCGTCAGAGGCGACCCCACGCCCCGTCTCGCGGAGGACCGCGACCGAGGCTGCCAGCCAGTCGAGCAGCCCAGCCGCCCGCGCCGAGTCAGCCACCGCGAGGTGGTCGAGCCACGTCAGCCAACGGCCGAACTGGTAATCTTCTCCCACAACTCCGTTGGCCCGCCGTACCACGCGGCCCAGGAGAGCGCGGGCCTCGCCGGCCTCCCCGAGGATGACCCAACCCCTTGCCTGCTCCTGGGACTCGCGGACGAACTGGTAGATATCCCCCTCCGGCTCAGCCGCGACCCGCCGCAGTTGCTCTGCCGCCCACGCCCGGTGTTCGTCGTGGGCGTCGGCGAAAGCCAAGGCGACCTCCCGGCGGAGGGCGGGCGGCCAGTGCGGCAGGCTCTCCCCCTTCCACCGCTCGTCGAAGGCCCCGCGAAGCGACGCCAGGGCCTCCCGGCCATGCCCTGCTACGGCGCGGACCAAGATCCGGTAGAGCCACCCCCGCGCGCGGCGGCACACCATCCAGAGGCCGTACTCGCTGCTCCGCACGGATGGGCGCTCGAACCGTGCTATGATGCCGGCGACCTCCTGGCGGACGGCCCAGGCCGTGAGTGCGTCATCGCCCCCCGCCCAGATCCTGGCGACGACCACCACGTCGCGGAGGAATAGTTCCCGGCCGGCGCGGTCAGCCCCGGTCGGCACCATCTCTGCCGGGGTCCTTCGGTCCCCGAGGCGGTACAGCAGCCGGGCGTGCAGGAGCAGTGGCCCGAAGACTGAATCCTCGTCGTCCCGGTACCCGGGCCGGTCGAGGTCCGGCAGGGGAAGCGGCAGCCCCTGAACCAGGGTTTGTGCCGCCCCGGTGTCCCCCGTCAGGCGCACGACGGTCCCCGCGAGCCGCACCCTCTGGTCCGCGTCCGGGGCCTCGGCGGGGAACCCACCGGTCAATCGGGCGAGGAACTGCCGGCCCCGGATCTCGTCCTCCTCGCACTCCTCGGCGGCCTTCAAGAGCAGCCAGAACCGGGCGTCACGGCCCGGCTCGCCTTCGGACGGGATGCGGGCCAGCAGCACTTCCAGATCGTCCCACTGGAACTCCTCGATCAGCGCACGACCCGCCTGGACGAGGAGGCGGCACTGTAGCCGCGCTCGAACCCCTCGTCGTTCCGCCAATGATTCAACTCGCCTAGGGGTGCCGCGCAGATCGCGTCCAGCACCTCCGCCAGTGGGCGGAAACGGGGCGCTGCCTCGGCCCAGGCGTCGAGGGGGGCCCAGTCGTTTGGCACGCCCTGCCGCGTCTGGCCCGCGAGCAGGTCAAGCGGCTCGGCGACCTCGAACAGCCGCCGCGCCTCCGCCACCTCCCCCGCGTCCAACAGCCGCACCGCCAGAACCATCGCGCGGGCTGTGCCGACCCGCGAGCGGTTGCCGTCGCGGGCCGCCTCCGCAGCGTGCCGCGCGTCGCCGATGTCCAGCAGCAGCCCCGGCAGGTCGAAGTCATCGAGCAGGTGCGTTCGCTGCTCGACCTCTGCCCGGAAGAGGGTAAGCGCAGCGAACGCGCGGACATCCTCGCGGGCGGCGGCCGAGGGCAGGGCCAGCTCGACGTCGGTGCGAACCGCGTCGAGTGGCCGGAGCGATAACACCTGGTCGCGGAGGCGGCGCTGGTCGGCCAGCCGGCACACGCCCTCGTGATCGCCGGCGCGGACCCGGTGGTACATCTCCTCCCACCGCAGTGGCGACCCCTCCGGCTCGCCTGCGAAGCGGTTGGCCAGGTCAAGGTGGGCCTGGCGGTCCCTCGCCTCACTGACGTCGCCTGACCACTCGTCCCGCGCTGTCTCCCTGGCCAGGAACACCTGGAAGCTGTTGTGGAAGAAACGCCACCGGCGGCCCGGCTCCTCGACGAAATAGCGGCGGAAGGCGGTCAGTTTTCCCACGGCCTCGGACCCATACCACCGCTCGAGCAGCTCGCGGTCCGCGCCGCCCCGGAGCCGCGCCACCGCACCGAGCAGCCTCGCGAGCGCCGGGTCACCCCCCGCGGGCTGCCAGTAGGTGCGGTACTGGAGCTCGATGTCGCCGCCGTAGGGCTCCGCGCCGGAGAGCACAGCCTCGGCCTGGCCCTCGTCGGTCCCGCTGCGCAGGGCCTGTACCAGGTAGCCGAGCGCCAGGGGATGACCGTCGGACAACTCGAATACCCTGTCTAGCTGCGCCGAGGACAGCCCGACTGGCAGGCCCGCCCCTCGCACGACCTCGCGCACAGACCCCGATCCAGCCGCTCGATCACGATGCGGCGGCCGTCGGCGTCGAGGGCGTGGCGGATGCGATCCGACAGGGCTGCCAGCCGGTCCGTCTGCTACCCCAGCACGAAGAAAACGCCGTCGGGAACCTGGTCGGGCCAGGGCAGGTCGGCCAGTAGGGACCGCGAGGGCTGCAGCTCCCGGTCGATGTGATCCAGCCCGTCGATGAGGATGACGGTCCTCCGGCCCGTCAACCGGTACTCCTCGCCGAGGAGGGCGAGCTGGCGGTGGAACCGTTCAAGGAGCAGGTCGAGTTCCGGCGGCAGGTGGGAATTATCCACGGTTACCCCGGCGTGGTGGAGCGCCAGGCAAACGTCATGCACGAAGCTCTCCGACTCACCCCGAGAGGCAGCGGGGTCTTGCACCTCCGGGACGTAGGCGTAGTAACGGATCACGCGTTCGGGCCGGGGGCGGCGGAGCGCCCTGGTGAGCAGCGTGGATTTGCCCGACCCTGGGGGTCCGACCACGGCCAGGTAGCCACCCTGGAGGGTGGCGAGCCGGTCCTCGAGCCGGCTCAGCGAGGCGGTGATTGGCAGGTACGGCGCGGCCGGGTCGGGGAACTCGTGGCGGAAGCGGCTGGCGTAGCGGCCCGCCCAGCCGAGCGAGCGCAATAGCTGGTTGGCCGACATCTCGACGACTCCCCGCTGCACCGACTGCGGTAAGCACACCAGGAGCGCTTGCGAGTGCTGCCAGCGGAGCACCGCCTGCCTGGTGTCCGCCGAAGCAACCGGTAGTGGCGTGCCGAATTCCAGCTCGCAGTCACGCAGGAAGCCGGCGAACTCCTCGCTGGTCAGGCCCGTTAGGCGACGCAGCTCGTCCAATGCCGGGATCCAGACGGCGGGGGACGCCCCGTAACGTGCGGGGACCCACCCCTCCGCCAAGAAGTCTGCGAACGACTGCCGTTCCGGTGGCGGGTCGCCGACAGGCAACTTGGCGGTGTTCGGCGATGCGATGTCGTTGGTGGTTAGGTGGACGACGACCCGACTGCCGGGGTGCGCCGCTCGAAGCCGTTTCCAGCCGTCGGCTAGCTGGGCGATGAGGGACGGGCGAGCCCCGCCCCCCTCCTCCCTGGCCTCGCGGACGAGATCAGAGTAGGTGAAGGTGTCAGCGTGGGCCGACCACTTGAACTGGTGAGCATCGACCCTGTTGGGGGTGCCGATCTGGAAGTCGTCGAGCCTGCCGGCCTCAGGGTCGGCCATCCGGACCCACTCCAGCCGCCCCTCGTCAAGGCGGCGGACGATCAGGTCGGCCGACAGCAGGTACTGCGGGTAGTAGCCGCCAATGGCCGCCCGCTCGCCTTCGGCCGGCCTTCGCGCTCTTGCCATCTCGTCTTCCCCCGTCAATCGCGGCTCTGCGTCGCCACCCAGGGCGCACTCTTCGCGGCCTCTCCGGCACCGCAACAGTGCCACCCAGATGCGATGGGACTCAGACTTTTTCGCCTCTTCGCACGATCGCCATGGCGCCTATTTCGCCCCGCCGTCATGCCGCCGGCTCACGCCGAACACGGCGTGGTCGCAAACCGGCGGATCGTCTTCGGGCACCTGGATGGCCAAGTAGGATCCTTCCGCCAGCCGAGGTGGCGGGTCCAACTACCTCAACGCGTCTGAGAGCTCTGCCGGGCGTTGAAGGTTCTGAGTGCATACCGAACTCCGCGGAGACGGGCCGGCCTCATCCCATCTTGCCATTCTCTCGCGCTCCGCGGCCGCATGGCCATCTCAAATTGTCCCTGGAGGCACGCCCGCTGGCAACAAGCGTGCTCCTTCAGGAATTGCAGCGCTCGCCCCCTGACAGCCCTCACCCTGGCTGCCCTGTCCGCGCTCGTCTGGACGCCACTCTTGTTTCCGCATCGACGGCACCAATATTGCGCACTTCGGTCGGATCGACCGAAGTGTCGAATGCCGGCTTCAGGTCATCATGCCGCAAGCCGAGATTTTGCTCCGTTTTCCAAACCCTCGCGTAGCCGATGATCATCCTCCACCGGCTAGCCGCTAGAGTAAAGAAACCCGTCGCAGTGGGTTTTTTGAGATGAAATCGCTAAGCCACCGGCGCAGTAAACAAAACGGCCGTTTGATTGATGACCGCCGAACCAAGCACGGAAATCGATTCGCCGCCGGTGACGTGGCAGTTCGGACGCGGCTGCGGGACCTCGATGAGCAGTTGGCTCAATCCGGAACATCCCTAATAACTTGTCGATTGGACCGCCTTTCTGTGCGCCAATCAACCGTATATCATGGCCAGTGGGACCGCTCATTTCGATCGCGCGGACCATTCGCTTGGGCGCGACCACATCGAGGACAACGGCAGTTCGAGACAGCCATGAACATTCACGGCCTTCGCTTTTACCCGCAATCGATCAAAGTGATCCGACCTCACCACGAACCCATATTCATCCACGGCCGTGTGAGCGAGGATTGCGAGGATTTCTTCTACATTTTTAGTCCCTTGGCATCCGTGTGGCGTGGCCATATCTTCGCGCAGACTTTTGGCGTCAGCTACGACGAGGGCTTGAATCGGGAAGACCCCATGCCAGCGCTTCGCGGGCAGTTTGGGTCGAGTCTCATCGACGCCGACCTCGACAGCCAGTTGATGCTCCTCCGGGGGGAAGATTTCACGCGCTGGGGGGCGTCCATGTATTTCGTTGAGGGCGCCTTTCTCCCCATTTTCCGGGAGCGTCCGACGTTCGAACTCCTGAAACGTTTGTATTGGGATTGCGAATTCCGTTTGACCTCCGAGACCTGGCCCGGGGAGTTGACGTCCGTCTTGCACATGTGGGACGACGTCTACTGGCAGATCTTTACCACGGAGAGAACAGACCTCGACGTCTTGCTTCGCGCGCATTCAGGAGACAGCATGTTGAAAATATACTGGGTCAGTATTGATCTCGAGTATCCCGACCCGAGCAATAAGGAATTGCTCCCGGCGACACATCCCGATAGGAATTCTGGCGCCTGACCGTGCACGACAACGATCTGCTACGGGCCACGGTCGCCGAGCGTGGCTCGTTCAGCATCTCGAGTCGATCTGATCGTCAGGTGGTTCTAATCTTGGCGGCCAGCGCTACCACATGGGACGGCAGGCGCCGCCGCCTTTGATCTCTACTACGACCGTCACTCTCGACCTGTGAACGCCTACGAGTAACGAAACCCGTCTCAGTGGGTTTTTTGAGAGAAAGTCGTTGAGCCACCGGCATGGTAAACAAAACGCTCGATTTCTTTCCCAACTTAAGAAGCTACGTCGGTGGGGAGAGACCAAGGATGTAGACGCTGTTGGTGGCGCTCGCCTGACGATCGAAATCGGCGATGAATTCCCCATCGGCATCACGAGCGATCTCCGGCCATTCCTGAGGGGCACAGAGGTTGGTCAGGCCCGGGCATTGGTCGTGTCCGGCCACCACGGCATCGCCACCCCAGGCCAGAGGGCGGCCACAGATCGGGCGCTGGCCGGCGAGGATCTCCTAAAGTCCGGCTTGAGTGGGCTCGACGGGAGCTGCGGAGAGTCGTCGTCCTCTATGCCGAGCTGCTCCTTCAGGGCGTCGCCCACCGCGGGGCCCAGGTCGAGGATGACATCCCCGGCGAGATAATCACGGTCAGCCCGTCGAACGGGGTCAAACGTGATCGGGGCGCGAAGCTGGTCGCGCATGAATTCAAGGTCGCGCCGAACCGTCCGTGGATGGACCTCCCGCTCGCGCGCCAGAACCTTGTCGTCCGGCCGTCGATCAGCCCGGATTGCGACGTGGGCCGGCCCACCATTGCAACCGCTGCACACCGCCCACTCATTTGATCCGGCATGAACCACAGATGCGATATCGCCGGTACATATCGCTGCGACTCCACTCCTTCGGTCCGTCATTACAGTGCGCAGTGAACGCCCAAAAAAAAATCCAGGAAAAAGCTAAGTCGAATCCGGACAAGATGATCCGATCGGGTTTGACCCTCAAAACGGCGCGCGCTTTCATGAAATTGCAAAATCAGCGCATTATAGATATAGGGAGAATAAGAAGCATAGATAGGGTGTGCGCCCGGTTTGCTTGTGGGAGCGCCAGGTCGCGATCCCGCCGGTTCGCAGTTGCCGGTTCTCCGTCGTCAATATGCACCGAACGAAGCCAATTTCGTTGAATCCATGAGCATCGTGGAAGCACAAGATCCGATTCAAGTTACGGCAGATTCCCGCGCTCGTTCGCGACTTGACTTCGCTGTAGGTCCGTGTGTTGGGTGCTGGAACTCCTCCTATACCTGAACGGGTACCGCGTTCCCTGGGGCCTAGTTGCCGGCGATGCGTCGTCTACGAAACGGAGTTGATGACGCAGACAGCGAGGGGTTACGCGTTCGACCCGTTCTTGGTCGCCCCGACAGCCTTCGCTGGAACGCAGCAAGTCTGCGGCGCAGGAACGTGAGACATCTCGATCGATGATGAACCGCGCCGAGGCGATTGAGCAGCCCGATTCGCGGGGCTCGAGAGGGGCTGGAATCGGCCGACTTTGAAGACACAAGAACCAATGGACAAGCAATTTATGACGATCACCCACCCGGCCGCCGATCTCCGAGGGATTTCGTTGGCGTACGTTGCGCGATGGGAAGGGGGACCGTCGAAAACGTCTCAGATTGTCTCATTTTGTCTCATCGAGAATTGCTTATCGATCACAGAAAAAAACCAGCGGATTACGACCACTGGCTCCCATTTGTACGATGCATCCTGCCCGGCTCCTCCTCTTGCCCCCCAATGGCGCGCGCCGTACGCTGAGAGCCTGTTGCTTTGTGTCCCAAGCCGGGGACCTCCTCTGGAACGTGTTGGAATCGTCATGAGACTCAAGTCATCGCTTCGCCCCGTGGGATTGTTCCCCCTTTTCCTCTTGCTCGCCTTCGCGCCGGGCGTCAGGGCCGAAGCGCCGAGACAGAAGCTCGCCGACTATTTCGGGTTTTTGCCGGTCGAGCTCTACAAGCTCGACAGCCGCATTGCCAACTTGACTCTCAAGGACGTGGATGGCGACGGCACCCTGGATATCATCGTGACCAACAACGGCCGATCGCGGATCGACCTGCTCTTGAGCACCAAGAAACCGGCCGATGACCAGGGCGCCAAGCCGTTCCGCAAGGATGTCAACGAGGTCGAGTTCGACCGCCGGATGCGGCTCGTGAGCATCCCCGTCAACAAGGAGGTCCACAGCATCGACTTCGGCGAGTTCAACGGCGACGGCAAGCCCGACCTCGTCTTCTACGGCTCGCCCGCCGAGGTCGAGATCCTTTTCAACGAAGGGCTGGGCCATTTCAGTAGTCCCAAGAAGATCAACACCGGCGATGCGCTCGAACGGCCGAGCTCGATCGCCGTCTGCGACCTGGACCAGGATGGCCGGGACGATATCGTCCTCCTCGGTGAAAAGGAACTGATCTTCGTATATCAGACGGCGGACGGCAGCCTGGGAGAGCCCGAGCGGGTGCCGCATACCGTCGCCAGCCCCTGGCTGCTCAAAGCGGTCGACATCGACGGCAATGGCGCCAAGGACCTGGTGATCCTCGACACCGCCTCCGACCACGCGGTGCACGTCCGGTTCGCCACCGCCCTCAAGAAGCTGGGGCCCGAGCAGCGATTCGCCCTCGAGGCCCCTCGCGCGGTCACGTTCGCCCAGATGGACGGAAAAGGAGGATCGGAGATCCTGGCGCTTGAAGGGCAATCGGGCCGCTGCCGGGTTCTCTCGCTCGACGATTCCGCGAGCAATTCGGGCGACGAGCGCGGGCGGCTGGAATTCTTCGGCCTGCCGCAGGGCAACGAGCGCGGCCGCTCTCTGGCCATTGGCGATATCGACGGCGACTCGCGCCAGGACGTCATCGTCACCGACCCGGCCAATGCCCAGGTCTGGGCCTTTTTTCAGGCCGCGCAGTTCGGACTGAGTGCCGGCCAGACCTATCCCAGCCTGGGCAACGCCCGCACCGTCCGCCTGGCCCGCCGCAAGGGGACGAGCAGGGATGAAGTCTATGTCCTGTCGGAGTCGGAAAAACAGATCGGCCGCAGCACCTTCGACAAGGGCCGGCTTGGCTTCCCGACACCAATTCCGTCCTCTGGTGATCCGGTCGCGATGGAGGTCGCCGACCTGGATCGGGATGGATCCCCCGAGGTCCTCTATGTGGCGCGCACCCGGCCGAGGCCCGGCAGCGATGCGTTCGAGCTTCGCGCCGTGACCGGCGACGCCTCGGGCAACCTGCGCCCATTCAAGTGGGGCGCGGTCGAATCGGTACCCCTGACCAGCCTGTCCAATCTGCCGGCCGCCATCAAGGCGCTCGATATCAACCAGGATGGACAGATCGACCTGATCGTCTTCATTCCGTACGGATCACCCATCCTCTTGGTGGGCCAGAAGGATGGACCGCCCCGGCTCTTCGGCGGCAGTCTCGGTCCGCTCTCGAATTCGTCCGCCTCGAGCATCAGCGTCATGAATCTCGACGGCCCGTCGACCATCGTCGCCCAGAACACGTTCGCGCGCCGTCTCCTGCTCAATTCTCTGGGACAATGGAACATCAAGGATCAGTACAACGCGGGCCGCAATTCGGCTCAGATCGTCGGCGCCGCCGCGCTCGACACCGACGGCGACGGCAAGAAGGAGATTGTGCTCCTGGATCGTGCCAGCAAGTCGCTCCTCTTCCTGGCGATCAAGAACGGCGTCTATCGTCCGGCCGGAGAGATGCAGATCGGCACGCTCAACTTCGACGGCATGCACGTCGCGGACTTGAACGGCGACGGCCGCGACGATCTGCTCATCGCGGGCTCCGATCGATTCGCGGTCCTCGAATCCGGACGCAAGAGCCTGCGGTTCAAGACGATCGCCAGCTACGAACCCAAGCGCAGCGAGGCCCGGCTAGCCGACCTCGCCGCCGGCGACGTCAACTCCGACGGCTGTCCCGACGTGGTCTTCAGCGACGTCGCCGAGCAGTCGCTCGAGATCGCGACGTTCGCAGGAGACAAGGAGCTCCTTCCGGCCATCACTTTCAAGATCTTTGAGCGCAAGACCTTCCGAAATCCCGCCGAGACCATCGAGCCGCGCGACATGACGGTCGGCGACGTCGATGGCGACGGCCGCACCGATATCGTGCTGATCGTCCACGACCGATTGGTCGTATATCGCCAGGATCCCGGTAAACCGACCGCGAAGCCCAGCCCGTCCGCCGCAAAACCTCCGGTCGCCGCGCGGACCGGGCACTGACGTTTTCTTAAGTTCCACCCCTATCCCGTCCGATGATCGCGAAAATGCCGGTCGGAGCGATTGGTCGCAACGCGTCGCCCGCGCTGACCTTGACGAACGCGTCGAACCAAGCGATACCTCCTGCGTAACGGGCACACTCATTCGAGCACCGACGCGGCAATCGCAAATCTCCCTACCGGGTAAGAGGAAGGAAACCAAGGATGGCTAACAACGGCGCTAATGGCTCCCAGTGGCTGGGTTACATCGGCACCGTGGCAATGCTGGTGCTGGCGTTCCTCTTCCCGATCGGGCTCATGATCTTCAACCCAACCCTGATGTTTGAAAGGGGTTGGGAACAATACGTCGGGACCGGAATCTACTTCTGGGCGGTTCTCACCTTGAGTCGCGAGCTATTCCGGCTGTGGCGCAACGAGCAGGCGTTCGAGGAGGCTCCGGCGCTGCTCAAACGCATCAATGCATCACTCACACCTAGCGGCACGAGAGTCGCAACGGCGCCAGTGCATTCGAGCTTCGACGACGATCAGCGCATTTTACCCACGCGGGTGCGCCAGCTCGTGTGCTACCTCAAGGAGAGCCGCAGTCCGTCGGTTACCCAGCTCATGGAGGTCAACCGCGAAGGCTCCGGGCTCGACCAGGAGCACATGGCGGGACGGTTCACCCTGACTCGGTATATTCTGTATCTGCTTCCGGTCATCGGCTTTATCGGCACCGTTGAGGGGATTTCGCGGGCCTTGATGAATATCAGCATGGTCTTGCCGATGGTGAAGAACCTCGACGGTTTTCTCACCAACCTGACCAGCGTGACGGCCGCCCTCCAGATCGCCTTCGACAGCACGCTGTTGGCCCTGTTCTTGAGCGCTGCACTGATGTTGGTGCAAACGCTGGTGTTTCGCCGTTCCGAGGATGTGCTGGCGCGGATTGATCGCTGGGTCGTCGAGCACGTCCTGCCGCGGGTTGGAACCGACAACCCGCTGGCCGAGCGGGTGGTCGAAACCCTCGGCGTGCAGTTCGACCTGCTCGGCAACAAGCTCGCGTCCGTGATCGAGCCCGCGATCAAAGCGCTCGAGGCGCAGGCTGGAAATCTCGGCACGAAGCTCCAGGCGCCGATCGCCCAGTTCGCCGCCGAAGTGGAGCACCTTACCGGCTCGCTGGTGGCGTTTCAGAGCGGTGCTGATCGGATCAGTCGGATCGGGGCCGATCTCGAGGCAATCGGCTCGGCCAGCGAATCGCTGCGTCGCGGCGTCGCCGGCCTCGCGCGGATGGAGGCGATTCTGGAACGGCTGGAAGCGCCCCAGCCCCAGCTCGAAGAGATCAAACGCGGGATCGATCGTGCCGGCGTCGCCATCGAATCGCTGGCGGGCTCTTGGTCGGCGGCCTACGAGCGGTCGAGCCGCGCGACTCAGGAGCAACTGGCACACAGCCTGACCAGCCTGAAGGACGCCCTGGAGCTTCTGAACGTGAGCATGGAACAGGGCAACGCGCTCTATCGCAGCATCGTCAAGAAGTTGTTCGACGAACGGACCGAGGGCGGAGCACACCGCGGGGAATCGATCCGCGTCGCGTAGATTCTGGTAAGAGGAGAGACCATGCGGCGGTCACGGCGATCGGGGGGTTCCGCTGCCGAGTTCGGCAGCTCAGGCGAAGACTCGTTTGTTGCGGTCGTCGTCACCAAGCTCACTGGCGCGCTACTCTTCATCTTGCTTCTGACCATGGTCATCATGGCGCTCTTGCCCAAGGCGGTCGATCTTGGCCAGCCCGGTCAGGCCCAGGCCGACGCGACCGCCGCGAGCGAAGCGGCCCCTCTCCAGATCACGACGCCGGCGACCTTGCCCGACGCGATCGCCGGCCGACCGTATTTGGTCGCGCTGGCGGCTACGGGCGGGCGCGGCGCGCCGCGATGGTCCGTGCTCGCTGCGCTGCCCGGTTGGCTCCATCTCGACGAGGCCAGCGGCCAGCTTTCCGGCACACCCGTCGAGGAGAAAGGCGAACCGCTCGTGCTCGCGTTTCAGGTGAGCGACGGCGCGAGCACCGCCAGTCAGTCGAGCCGGCTCGTCGTGTTGCCCCCACAGGCGTCGGCCGGGCCGCGATCGTGGTGGCAGCGGCGGCTCGCGGGCGTGCCCTGGCGGTCGTGGCTGGAGCAGGGGGTGGGTTTCCTGTTGATCTGGCTCGTCCACCTCCTGGGCATGAACCTGCTCGCGCAGATGGAACGTTATTCGCTGGACAGGAGCCTCTTGACTCAAGGTAGCGAAAGCGTTCAACTTGGGTTTCAATCCCGGTTCACAACCTACCGCCTCGTCGTGCGGGTGGCAAGCGCCGCGGCGACGATCGCCCTGGGAATCTGGCTGGTGATTGCAAGCCGGGGTGCGGTTTAAGCTGCAAGCGGCAGTGGTGTCGCCAGTTGGTTGAAGCCGACCAATCCGGACGATTCAGGCATACCGCTTGATATTCCGGTTTGTCCCGCGCAGCGATTCGCTGCAGTCCCGATCGGGCCAATCAGATTAATTTTGCGAAGTTGTCTGGCCCATGGCCAAGAGAACGCCGCTACAATCAATTGAAGTGATGCGGAAATTGCCTTCGTATGGGCGAGGGTGCCGCGGTTGTATCAGAACGGGCTAGGGTCTTAGAGGAGCTCGCGATGTTTCGACTACGATTCAGCCTCATCTCGGCGGCCCTGGTGCTGGGACTGGCAGCCCTGACGCTCGATTCGCGAGCTCAGGGACCCGGGCAGGGCGGCGGTCAAGGCGGCCAGCGCGGCGGGTTTGGCAGGGGCGGTCCCGGCGGGTTTGGCGGCTTCGGCGGCGGGCCTGGCGGTCCTGGCGGGTCGCTACTGGGCCTCGCGTCCAACCCAGCCGTCCAGGAAGACCTGAAGCTGGAAGAGTCGCAAAAGACCAGGCTCAAAAGCCTGAGCGACCTGAACCAAAACAAGTCGCAAGAACTCCGTACTCAGTTCGGAATGGGCGGCCCCGGCCAGAACGGCGGCGGTCCGGGAGGCCAGAATCGCCGCGGCCGCGGCAACGGCGGCGGCAATGGCGGCGGCAATGGCGGTGGCGGCAATGGCGGTGGCGGCAATGGCGGTGGCGGCAATGGCGGTGGCGGTGGCGGCGGCGATGGCGGTTTCGGAGGGAATGGCGGCGGCGGCGGTAACGCGAATCCCGGTCAAGCCGGCGGCAACGGCGGGCAGGGCGGCGGAAACCGGGGCGGCTTCGGCGGCCGGGGCGGCCAGCGCGATCCCGCCGCTGCCGCGCGGTTCCAGGCGATGCGTGAAGCCATGGATGAGCTGCGCCAATCAACCGAACAAGCGTTGGCCAGAATCCTGAGTCGCGGGCAATTGAACCGCCTCCGGCAAATTCAGCTTCAGCTCGAGGGGCCCTCCGCACTCGTCCGCGACGAAATCGCCGAGAAGCTGAACCTCGACGAATTTCAGGTCGAGCAGATCCGCGAATTGATGGGCGAGCGCCGTCAGGCCCAGCGGCAGAGCTTTGCCGCGCGAGGCAACATTTTCCGGCAAATGAGGCCCAACAATCAAAACGCCGACGGAGGGGATAACGCGGACGACGGCGGCAATAACGGCGGAGGGAATCGTCGTAACGGCGGGAACGCCAATGCTAACGGGGCAAATGGCAATGGCGGAAACGGCAACCGCGGGAATAACCGGCGGCCCGACCCCGAAGCGATCCGCAAGTTCATGGAACAGCCCGAGGTGAAGGCGAAGATGGAGGAGTTCCGCGGTGAACAGGAGAAGCTTGAGAATCAGTTCGCGGTGGCCGTGAACAAGGTTCTGAGTCCCCGCCAGCGGACTAACTACAAGAAAATGCTCGGTCCTCCCTTCGACCGATCGAAAATGGGCGGAGGTCCTTTTGGCGGGTTCGGGGGCCGCGGAGGTCCGGGCCAGGCCAATGCGAAGGGTGCCACGAAAGCCGCTCCCGCCAAGCAAGCCGACGACGAGGGTGATGGTGACGACACTGTGACCGTCAAGACACCGACCGCAAAGCCGACCGCAAAGCCGGCCGCAACGCCCGGAGCCACCAAGTCGAGGGTTAAGAGCCTGCGTGAGCGGCGCGGACTCGGTGGGTCAAGCGACGATGAATGACATGTGAGACTTGCTCAGTGCGAGTCTCGGTTTTATATCGCACGTCATTGAAGGCGTCATGGCAGGGTGACTATCACCCACCCTACGAATCGCGCAGACTCGCCGGGCGTGCCATGATTTCTCTGGGGCGGGCGCGTTATCGCCCGCCCCGTGAGACAAGTGATCTTCCCTACCGCCTGGTTTCCGCGTATAAGTCGCCTTCCCATCTGTTGTTCATCTCGGTTGGCGTCCGCCGCGCTATGGCCACTCT
The DNA here is from genome assembly GCA_963823675.1 of uncultured Isosphaeraceae bacterium. Lineage (GTDB taxonomy): Bacteria > Planctomycetota > Planctomycetia > Isosphaerales > Isosphaeraceae > CAWGMT01. The sequence goes on from CAWGMT010000014.1 coordinate 184,766, forward strand.
CGAGCGTGATCGCCCTCGGGGCGATCCGCCGAATAGGCCTCCTCATTTTCAATCAGTGGGGGGAATCGGACCTTGCGCCATCCATGGAGAATCTCACCCGTTCTCGTGGTTCTTGGCCTGGAGATCGCCGGGCTTGGGTCGGCCGGGAGTGGCCAGGCAGGCGAATTCCTGGATGACCGCTTCGGGCGCCGAACTGTCCCGATCATGCTCCTGATGCGCTCGGACGTTCAATCGGACCTCAAACTGGAGCCAGACCAGATCGCCGAGGCTCGTCGGACGGCGGAAGAGCTGTATTACAAGGCGATGCCTTTGCGGGGCCAAAGCGGACCGGCGCTCGAGGCCGCGCGGCGGGCCATTGACGCGGAACAGAGCGTCTGGCTCAGCCGCCATCTGAGCGCGCTCCAGTTCGAGCGCCTGCGACAGATCGACCTCCAGTGGGAGGGAGTCGCGGCCATGCTCAGCCGCCCGGTCATCGCCGACTACCTCAATCTGTCGGCCGAGCAAAAGCGCGCGCTCGGGCAATTCGTAGCGCGGCACAGGCAATCCCGCACAGGCCAGTTGCGGTGGACCCCGGCGGATCAGGCGAGCCTGGCGCGCCAGGCGTTGACAGCGCTCTCCGACGACCAGAGACAGCTCTGGTACAGCCTGCTCGGCCCCGTCTGCCACTTCTCAATTCCCGCCCCGCCGACGACCCCGGCAGCGACTGCGGCGCCTGCGGCCGGCTCCGCCGCCGCTTCGAACGCTGCGCGGGTTACTCGCTGAACGTCCGCTGGCGGATGATCACCGGCGTGCGCCCCTCACCAATGGACTTTTGATTGGGCTTCCAGCTTCATCCTGCGTAAGAATCGGCACGGTCGTCTTGCCAACGGAGAGTTCACGGGTGATCATATTGTGGCGGGATCGGCCCTACCGGTGATGTGTTGCCCGACCAGTGTTATGATGGGGTTTTGCTAAAGTTTTGCGTTTTCGGAACGAGTGACTGATTGAGGACGAGGGCACCATGGACCTTGTCGCCTGGTTCGCGTGTTTCGTCGCTCTGGCCGCATCGGGCTCCGCCGCGACGGCGCTCAAGCAGATTGCTTCGATGAAAAAAGAGGTCGCGACCCTCAAGGACGAGCTCCGCCGCCGGGGGCTGGTGGAGCACGCGCCGGGAGAGCAGACAATTATCGTGCCCGAAGGATTCCATTCAAAATGATGAGCCAAGCGTCTTGGCTCGGGTTAACGCCTGGACACTCGCGTTTTGGTGATCACGTGGAGCTCCGGCCAGGGCGATGTGACTTTAACTAGCCCTCCGCGGATCAGGGCTTCTTCTCTGTGTCCCGCCGGCTCACCGGCCCGACGCCGACATCCGCCTTCCCATCCAGCTTGCCGCCATCGTCCACCAGGTTGCTTCCGACAGAATAGACCATCCAGCCGTCCGGGAGTTTCTTGATCCGTAACGGTTCGCCGCAGAACGGATCGATCGTCGTTTCGGGCGGAAGACCAAGTTCATCCAGCTTCGGCTCGCGATCGCCGCCAGCCGGTATGCGGACCAAAACGGCGTTCAGGACGCGGAGCGATCGCGACAGCGCCCGCGTGCGCTCGGCCGGTTCGCGCACGTTGTTCAGCGCCGGCTCGAGCAGCCGCGCGAGGGCCGTCAATGGGTTCAGCCCGCTCTTCGGGGGGGTTGCATTGCTCTTGTCCGCGGCCACCTCGCGATAGGGCTGCTTCCCCTTTGCCAGGAATCGATCGAAGAGCTCGACCAATTGCAGCTTCAGGTCGTTCACCAACCCCCGCGTGAGCCACAACTGCCACAAGCCCCCGCCAGGCAATTCCTGCACCGACGACAATGCGAAGGCCCGCTCGGTCCGCAGCGCCCAGTCGTATCCTTCCATCGTGTCGTGAAGGGCCAGTTCGCGATCCAGTGACTCGCGTAGGTTGGCAGCGACTGGTCCGGCCTGCAAGACCTGGTTGATTCCGTCCATGGCCTGCTGTTCGCACACTGTCGTCACCAGATAGCCGATGAGCAGCGGTTCGCGGCGCCAGTGACGCGCCAGCCGCAATGCGGACAATTGGGCGGCAAGCGCGTCGTCCCGGCGGCCCTTCGATAGGAGCAACGCCGAGCGCGCCCGCAAAACGCGATAGAGAAGGCGATGCTTGGAGGTATGCTCCAGGAATGGCTCGAGAAAGCGGGTCATGGGGGGCTGAGTGTAGTCGAGCTGAGGATCAGCATCGGGGCACGCCGCCCGCCTGTTCCAGGAGCGGCATCACCTTGGGATATGCGGCGAATAGTTTTTCCAGCCTGTCCTGCTCGGCAGGCGACAACGGCTCCGTCGGGTAACCCTTCTGGGGATACAGCGCAACGAGCTCTGTCTGGATCGCGTCCAGGTCGTCTGCTGCGCGGCGCCAGAATACCTCTGCGTTTCGTTCGGGCGGAATCGGCTCGCGAGCGAGGTCCGCGAGCTGCACCGGATTGCCCGCCTGGCGAAGTGCGACCAGACGTTTCTCAAGCCGTGTTCCGGTGCGCCAGACGAAATAGGCATTCAATAGCAGCAGGATGGTGATCGCGGCTGCCGCGACGATCGCCGTCCATTTGAGGATTTTTCTCGAGCGCCTCATCAGCGTTTTCCTTGTGGTCGACAATGAGTTCTCGGATCATTTGCTGGAGCCGGACCGCGTACTGACGCGTGTCATCGCCGTTCGGCCGGCCGGAAGTGAGCCGTTCGTACACCCACTTCCCGGTTGATGGCTCGGTGATGGACGCGACATCGGCGGCGATCTCAGCCGCCTGGCGGCGGACGGGCGGTGGAGCGAGCACGACCGCCAGACGTCGATCGAGCGTGGCGTTCACCCAGTAATTCAACGCCACGCTCGCAAGAAGGCTTGCCGCGACGGCGAGTCCGGGCCGAAAACGGCGGCGAGAGGGTGGGACCGCGGCAGGGCGCAACTCGTCGGCCACGGCGCCCAGCACGCGAGCACGAAGTTGGCGGGGTGCGCCAGGCGGTGTCACCTGACGGAGCACGCTTTCGATCTCGTCGTTCATTCCGGCTCCTCCGCCATTTGACGGCGCATCTTCTCGAGTGCGGCTCGGTAGCGCGTGGAGACCGTGCCCTGAGGCAGGCCGGTGAGTTCGCTGATCTCACGGAAGGTCAGATCGCCGTAGATCTTGAGCTCCACGATTTCGCGAAGATCGTCGCCCAGCCGCGCCAGGCAAGCTGCGGCCCATTCCGCGTTGTCGATCTCTTGCGAGCCGCCGCCCGACGCTTCGAGGAACGGCGCCTCGGTCGCCCGGGCCGCCCCGATCCGGTCTTCGCGCGCCCGCCGGTCAAGCAACCGGATCGCCTCGTTGCGAGCTGTCGTAAATACGTACGCCACGAGGTTTTCCACTCTTGCAAGTTTCTGCCTGGTGCGAGCCAGGCGAACGAAGGTCTCCTGGAGCACGTCTTGGGCATCGGCTCGCGACCCCAGCCGCACGACCAGGTAGCGGTAAATCCGGTCGGCGCAGGAGTCGTAGAGTTCGGCAAATGCCTCCGGCTCACCGCGGGCCAGTCGTACGGCTCGTTGATCCATCGCCCTTCCCAAACGGTTCGCCGGCCAGGACCCTGGCAACCGCGGTATCCATGAAGAATAGACCGTCCCGGACGGTGGGTTTATTGATAGTTCGTCCCCCGAGTTGGTTTTTTGCCATGAAAGCAATCATGCGCTACAGGAACCATGGCGCGGACCGGCGGGAGGTTGACACGCCGTACTGAACTCGATCGGCTAGAGTCGGTTGCACCCTATGACGGCTCGGTGCACCGGCGGTGTGATCCAGTGCTGGCGGATGTGATGTATTCGTGCCTGGAACGAGACGGTCTCGACGCCGGAACGCGGCGTCCGATCGACGAGTCACGCTACTGGACCGAGACCGTCAGTGTGCGAGTTTCTTCTTCGGGGGGACCTCTGATGAATCGTGCTCTGCTCTGCCTGCTCGGTTGCGCGGCCGCCTTTGCCGAGGTTCAGGGCGATGAGCCAACGGCGACCGACGCGCGCGGCCGAATCGTCGAGGGAAAGGTCGTCGCGGCCGGACAGAAGCCGGTCGAGGGAGCGCGGGTCCTTTTCGGCGAGCATGAGGTCGGTATGGCATTGGTCGAGGGAGAGACGGCCACGACCGATGCCCAAGGCCGTTACCGGGCCGACCTGGTCAAGTTCCCCTGGTCGAAAGGCACGGTTCGGGCGCTCGTCCTGGCACCCGGCTATAAGGCCGCCGATGGAAAGATCGAGGCAGGGACCGGGCCGGCGACGGCCGACTTTGAGCTGGCGGCTGAGCCGTGGATAGAGACCCGGATCCGGATGGCGGACAGATCGGGCCGGCCAGTCGCCGGCGCGGTGATCACCTGCTCGGTGGGCCGAGTGATCTGGGCCCGTTTGAAGACCGACGCCCTTGGCTGTTGTCAAATCGCGATGGCACGTTATGTGGGGATGAGGCTCTCGACCGAGCCCAAGGATGCCCGCCCCATCGAGGCACGCCTCAGCGGAACGAACAACCCGGCCTCGATCACCTTACCGGTCCTGCCGGCAATCCGCGGCCGCGTGCTCGATCACCAGGGCTGGCCGGTGGCCAACGCGGCCGTCGGCCGCTGGCTGACTTTCGACTCAGACGGGACCGGCGAAATGTTGCCCTTTCTGGAATTCATTCTGGGTGTCACCGACCGCAACGGAAATTTCGAGATCGCTCCCAGGCTGCAACTCAGCTTCGGCGTGTCTCGGCCGACACCCAACCTCGAACGCTCTCTGTTTCGCCGACCCCAGCTACCGCAGCATGTGCTATCAGCTCTTCGAGACGAATCAGCCCATTCGCATGGCCTGGCAGCTTCTCGACCCGAAGAAGCCGGTCGAGCTTCTGATCGTGACGCTCAAGCCCTCGCGGCGGGTCCGAATCCCGATCTCCCGGGGGTTCGTCACGTCAAAACGCGAGACTCAGTTGTACTCGCGGATTTCGATCCCGAAATGGGGGTTGCTGCTGAATCGCGATACGAAGCCGGGAGGATCGCCGACCCAGCCACCCGAGACCGTGCTCGAGGAATACTTACCGGAGGGAACTTACCACATCGAGGTCAGCCTGAGCGACGCCAAGTCGAATGAGGGCCTCGGTGAGGCGCAGACGCGAATTCGTCGTACCGCGGGGCGACGGCCGGCTCGACCTGCCGCCGCTGGCGCTCGAGCAGCCGGGTTTCCAGAAGATGACCGGCAAGCCGGCGCCCGAGATCGATGCGACCGACCTCGACACGGGCCGGCCGGTCAAGCTGGCCGACTTCCGCGGCAAGGTGGTCGTGCTCGAATTCTGGGGCTACTGGTGCGGCCCGTGCAACGTTAACATGCCGCACCTGGTGGAGCTAAAGCGCAAGTTCGAGGGCCGGCCGCTCGTAATCCTCGCACTCCACGACCAGTCGGTTCAGTCTCGCGACTGTCTACGATCGCAAAATCGCCGCCGTACGCGAGCGGTTGTGGAGCGGCCGCGACCTGCCCTTCCGCGTATTGCTCGACCGGCCTGACTCGAAGAAACCCGAAGACCGCAACCCGGAAGGGACGGGGACCACTGTCGAGCGCTACGGTATCAACGGCTTTCCCACCCTCTTCGTCATCGATCGGGATGGGACGATGATCAGGCAGGTCGCCCCCGAGCACAATCGATTGGAGTCACTGGTCCGGCAGCAGGTGGAGAAGGCCGAGTTGCTCCACTGATCTGCGCTACGCGACCCGAACTCTCTCATCCTCAACGCGCGCATCAGGCATCCGGGTTGGCCATGATGTTCTTCAATCGAGCCGCCAATTCCGGCGGCAGCTTCACGAGCCACGTCGCATCGATCAGCCCCACGTTGATCATGTCCTCGATATGCACCTGGTCTTTTCGCCGGTTCGACATCAATTTCATCAAGATCAGGGACTCGAGCGCGATCACGGGAAAGTTGGCCGGATCGTTGACGGTTTGAATCTCGGGCGCTGGAAAAGGATGATCGGGACGAATCTTCTCCCCGGCGAACACGAGGTGGATTGCCTCGCTCGGCTTACCCTCCGCCCCATCGCGGAACATGATGACGTCGAGCAACTCGTCGCGGACGAACCCAGCCTGCTCCAAGGCGGCTGTAATCGTGGGCAGATCGCCGCGCCGGACCAGGACGTCGATGTCACGCGTATTGCGGACGGCACCCTCGTCGATCGTCGCCACCCACGAGGCCACGGCGTTGCCTCCGACCACGGCGTAGGGCATGCCAGCCTGGTTGAGCGCCGCCGTTGCTCGCAACAAGCGTTCGCGCACTTTCGCCACTGCTCGCTCCATTCGGTCCAAAATGTCCCCGTCCATGCCGACGGTCTGTGCCGTCCAGCGCGCTGACGCCGTCCTGGGAATGTTGTAGCGGTGGTATCATGGTCTCCATTCTATCACGTGGTGCCGGATTCGGCTTGATGCGGCCGATCGCCGCCTTCGGATTCGCCGGGCCGGTTTGCGGCGGCCAGCCGAAACCGAAAGTCGCAGTCAGGCGCACCTTCCATGATGGTCTGGGTGCGAGTGAGCTGGATCTCGGGGTTGAAGCCCTCGGCCAGGGTGTAATCTCGCTGGCAAGAGAGGCTTGCGCCAGATCACCGAGCCCGAGCGCCCGATACATCTCGGCGTAACGGCAGCGGGTGACGTTGAAGTCGAGGCGCTCGGGCGACTGATCGAGCAGCTCGATCTCGAGCGCCCCGCTCTGCCGCCAGCGGTCGAGCGACCGCGCGAAAGCCTCGAGCGTGCACTCGCCCAGGGCCCTGGCCAGATCGGCACCGCTTTCGCGCGCGACCTCGCCGATCACCTGGCGAACGATCGCCAGCGTGCGCTCGGTTCCCAGATCGGCTGCGAACGCCCGGATGAGCGGCCCGACGATCCGGGCCTCGATCTCGCGTTGCTCGATCAGCGGAAGCCGCGGCTCTTGTCGAGCCGGATCGCACGTCCCCGGAAGCGCGGCGGGCTCTTGCTGCTCGCGCAGCGTAGAGCCCCGCCTCGGCGAGCGCCTTGGCGGGAAATTCGAGGAATCGGCTGAGAAGGTAATCACGGCCCCAGTCTTCATTCTCGATTGCGTCGAGCGGTGGCAGTCCGGTTACACCAAACTGCTTGATGAGAATCTCGTAGGCCTCGGAGACCCCGAGCTCCACGATCGGAATCAGCGCCATTGCCAGGCATCCCGTCGTGGATCGGCAGCGCCCATGACGACGGGGGCAAGCTGCCAACTGCCGTTACCCATGTCAACCCAGCGATATCCGGGTGGAGCTACCCAGATGCCGCGTCCGTTCTGACCATACTCCCGGCGGTCCTCCTCGGCCAGCACCTGTGCCTCCTCGGCGCGCGAGACCATGTAGATGAAGATGGCCAGGGGGATGAGCATCCAGTTTCCGGTTGCATAAGCACCCACCGTGCCAAACAGCACTGCGATCACCCGGCCAATGCGGGCTGCGATGCTGGTCGCCCGGGCACGGCTCATCCAGCCAGAGAGGAGCGCCCGCAGCACGCGCCCGCCGTCCATCGGGAAGGCCGGCAGCAGGTTGAAGAGCGCCAGGATGACGTTGATCGCCATCAGCTCGCTCACCATGACTCCCAGCACGGTGCCCGCTAACACGTCTGCACCAAAGAGGATGCCGAGCGTCAGCAATAAGGCGGCGATCGCCAGGTTGACCGCCGGGCCAGCCAGTGCGATCACCAGCTCGGCCCCTGCGGCTCGGGGCATGCATCCAGCCGCGCGACGCCTCCGATCGGATACAACGTGATGTCCTGGGTCCGGATCCCAAACTGCTGCGCCGCCAGGGCATGCCCCAGCTCGTGCAAGAGCACACAGCCGAAAACGGCCAGCACGAGCAGTATGCCGAGCGGCCCGCCGGCGAGGACGCCCGGAAAGAGCAGCACCAGCAAGAAAGTCGGGTGGACGTACATGTCGATACCCGCCACCCGACCGATTTTCCATGAGAAGCTTTGTCGCAAGGCGTATTCCTTTCTTCGAAGGTCCGAAATGGCCTTCGATTGTCTAGCCTTAATTGTAGTTCGACCGCCGGCGAAGGAAAGTTCGCCTTGATTGGCCGCCGGCGTCGTGAGGGGCCTCAGCGTACCAAGATACCCGGGCGCTGGATCGGGTAGCCCTTGACCGAAACCTCGATCTGAGGCCAGTTCTTCGCGGCAGTGAGGACCTCGTAGCCGCGGGAGTCGATGATGACGGTGTCCTGGGCGCGTGCCGAGCGGACGCTGGGGCTCCAGGCCAGCGCCACGTCCGATTCGAGCACCAGGCTGCTTTCGGGTCGCAGTATCGCCTCGCGGGGGGAGTAGCCAACCAGGTTTCCCTGGTAGTCGAGCAGCCATTCCTGCGGATGATCGAATTTCTCGTAAATTCGTTTGGCCCGGCGGAAGACTTCCGACACGACCTGGCCCGGTCGCGAGAAGAAGATGCAGGTGGCGTCCACCATCGCGGCCAGCGAGTGCTGAGCACGAGAGGCGTCATCGACCTCGCCGAACGCCACCGTGCGCGTCAACGACGCACACAATCCATGCCGCCGCCCGGTGACCGTGATCGTGGCCCGTTTGCGAATCGGTGCCGCCTTGGAAGGAGGCTGGCGAAACCGGGCCTGGCGGTCTTCGCTGGCGACACGCAGATCGACCGGAGTGACGCCTTCGCGAATCAGCCGGTGGGCGAGGTGGCCGGCGACGTCCGCCTCGCGCTCGCCACAGTCGAAATTGCGGCACGTGGCCTCCACGGCCTGGCTCAACGTGCGGCCGAGCAAGCGCAGCCGTAAACGTTCGAGCGGAGTGAGCCGCCGCCTCAGCCTCCGGAGCGGGTCCATCTCGCGGCGGCCGAGCTCGATGCCGTTCTGGCCGAGGTCGGTCACCAGGCGCTTGTTGTGCCCCAGCTCGGCGACGACCCGCGCCGCGTCATCTTGCCACGGACGTTCCTTGAGCTGAAAGCCCAGCCCGGCCAGCTCCTCTTCGAACACGCGTCCGCTCTGAACGTTGTCGGCGATGACCGCCCGCGACGAGCGATTGATATAGAGCAAGATCGCGCTGGCTTCCGAGCCCAGATCGAACCCCAGATCGCCGCCGGACGTGAACCAAGCCACCGAGTCGGCAAGCCCGAGCACGACTGCGTCGTGTGCGTTCGCGTCCAGGAACTGGCGGATCTGGTTGTGTTTGAACTCGACGTCCTCGCGCCGCCGTTTCAACTCGACGGCGCTGAAGTCGGCCGCGGGATCGGCCAGGGCGGGCAACGAGTCTTGCGAGGGCGACGGCCGATCGGCGGCCGTCACAAGCACCGGGTCGAACTCGTCGGTCAGTTCCAGAGCGCCGGCGAGAGACGAACCGAAGTCGCCGACATGGATGTCCGTCGCCAACGCACCGCCTCCTTAGCAAACAACGCTCCCGCCGCCGTGCGAGAATTTCAAACTGATTGTGTAACCGAATGAATGCGTAGCAAGGAAGAGATTCTCTAATCCTTCCAAGTCGCGCTCAAAAATTCAAGAATCTGGGGGAGCAAATTTGCATAATGTTCGGGGAAGTCAAGTCCGTGGCCGCCGTTGACCAGGATCAGTTCATGCCGCACTCCAGCGCTTGCCAGCGCGGCTGCCATCGCCTCGGACTGGCTCACCGGAATCAGCGGGTCTTGCAAACCATGCACCAAAAACATCGGTGCATCCGCCGCCGAAACATGATCGATCGGCGACGCTCCCACGTAGCTCCCCGGAACCTGCGCGGGCGTCCCGCCCAGGAATTGCTCGGCCGCCAACCCCCCACCGCGACTCTCCTGGTACAGGGAAGTAAGATCGGTTGGCGTCGAAAACGCAATGGCTGCATCGACTTGCGACGAGATTCCCCCGGAATCGTCACCCGCCTCGGGCGTACCCAGAAGCGCCGCCAGGTTGGCCCCCGCCGACTCGCCGATTGCCGCCACCCGATCGGGGTCGATATCGAGCGCGGCCGCCTCAATGCGGACCCAGCGGACAGCCGCCTCGACATCTTCAAAATTCACCGGCCACGATGGTTGCCCGGGTGCCGATAGAACGTAATTGGGCGCCACCACCGCATAGCCCTCGGGTACAAACGCCGACGCGATCCGCGGGCCGTACTTGTCCTTGCTGAACCGCCTCCATCCCCCGCCATGAAGCGCAATCAGCACCGGCCAGCCCCCCGATGGCGCCGGCCCAGTCGGTAGATATACGTCCAGCAATTGCGACTGCCCGTCCACGGTCGGGAACGAGATATTCGCCAGCTTGGTCCACGACCGCGACTCTGCGCCGGTCGTTGGCGGTCCCAGATCGCGGACGGTGCTGCCATCGGCGGAGAAACTCGACTGCGGAAGGTCGCGACGGTTGCCGCTTGGATCCGGACTCTGCGCAGAAACCGCGGCTTGATCGGCGGGTGCCAGACATGCAGGCGACAGCATTGTCCGCCGTTCCAGCATGCCCTCCGCGTCGGGGACGAATCGTTTCATGTGGGCCAATCTCTGCGTTGTTTTGGGGGGCTTTGTCACGCTCGACGGACAGGACGTCGTGCGTGCGGATCAATCAAGGTGCGTGGCTGCAAGGTGGCACGATTTGCACAATGCCACATTCCTCGCAAGAGGAACATTCCACACGAACCGCACAAACGCAAGGTTTCGCGCTACAAATCTCTGCATCCTGGGAAGGCCGCAACTCGCCCGGTTCGCGGCCCTGCCCCACCACGTGGTAGAATGGTTGTTCGCCGAACGATGACCGATCAGACGCCGGCCGATCGCCTGCGCTACTTGGCTGGCGATTGATTGTCAGACCGAAATCTCCCCGGGATACCGGAGGAGGGCGACTGTAATCTCGGACCAAGGCGAGACGGGCGCATCAAGGAACGGACTAACATGATCTGTGTCGTCGGCGACCGGAAGGCGATCGAGAGATACAGAAACCTGCTCCTCTCCGATTGGAAGGCAGGGTTCCCTGAGGCGGTTCTCGACCTGCTCTGGCAGATCGTTTCCAAGAACACAGCCGCAGAAGCGGAACACTCGCTCATTCAAATCCTTGATCCCAGGAATACCTCTTCGTTTCCCACTCAGTTCTTCCAGGACGTTCTTGCGAGCTTTTCCGGCGGCTGGAAATTCGTGCGGTTGGCCAATCTACCGGATCTACCCGCTGATTACGTCCCTTCGAAGCGAATGACCAAAGAGGCCTGGCTCGCGTGCAGGCTCTCGACCTATCTGACACTCCAGGCCCTCACCACCGTCGAGGGGGACCTCAGCTTCTTGGCTGACTCGCAGGCTCTCGCATTTCAAGCCGCAGTCCACGTCCTACTCCCCGGGCTTCGTGATAAACTACCCGCCGAGCATTCCATCCTGCTGCACTCCGCCACGCTCTATTCGGTGGGATATGCAGTGCAAGACCCTGCTCATTCTGCTTACATGGTGAGTCAGGTTTACGATTATCTCAACGATAAGGAGACCAGGCTGGAGTCGCTCGCTGCCTCCTTCCGGTTCACGTCGCCGAAGGATCACTCTTATTTGACCAAAGCGCAGGAATACTGGAGCGAATTACTGGACCGGGGGAAGTTCGCAGAGGCCGAACAGTTTCTGTTCTCTTTGCACCTCCAGTCGTTGCCGGACCAGCAGTCGGAGGTCCAAGAAATGATTGTCAAAGCCCTTCGATTCATCACGAAAAACGAAAAGCGTCCGCGCCGCGCAACCGCCTGACGCCGGAGCTTCGCCGTCTGGAGGCCAGATGAGCATCGCCGACGAGTTGGAAAAGCTGCACCGGCTCCGTCAATCGGGAGCGATCGATGACTACGAGTTCGCCCAGGCCAAGACCAAACTCCTGAACGGTTCGCCGGATGCTCAACCCGGTGAGTCGCCGGCATTCGAATCAGCCTGGGTCGGCCCGAGTGAGCAGGAGCGAGAAACCCGTCGATGGGGCTTGTTCCTGCATCTGTCCGTTCTGGCCGGTTACGCCTTGCCGATTGCAGGCATCGCCGTCCCGGTCGCAATCTGGCAGTTGAAGAAGGATGAGCTCCCGAAGATCGACTTGCATGGCAAGAACGCGGTCAACTGGATCATTTCGTTGATCATCTACGCTGCGGTCTGCGGAATCCTGGTCCCCGTGTTTGGCCTCGGCATCCCCTTGCTCATGGCGCTCGGAGTGGTCGCGGTCATCTTCCCGATCGTCGCGGCGATCAAGGCCAATAATGGCGAAATCTGGAAGTATCCGATGGCAATCTCGTTCTTGAAATGAAGCCGGAAAACCCCTGTTGGGTCAATCCCACGCACCTCTCAAAAAGCCAAGAATCTCGGGCAACAAATCGCGGCGCGGGACCGTGTTGACCTGCGCCTCGAACCCGTGCCGGACACCTTCGACCAGGATCAGCTTGTGTCGCACCCCGGCTCGCTCGAGTGCCGCGGCCAGCCGCGCTGATTGTTGGGGCGGCACCCAGGCGTCGTCCGAGCCGTGCAAGAGCAGCATCGGAGCATCGTCGTTCGTCACGTGCTCGATCGGCGAGGCCTCCCGCAGCCGCGCCGGGTCGTTCGCCGCCCGCTCGCCCAGGAGAATTCGCACCGGCTCATGTTCGAGATGGCGAGTCTCGACCAGACTCGCCAGGTCCGACGGTCCGTAAAAGTCAATCACGGCATTCACGCGGCCCGACTCTCCGGCGGGCCGTGGCTCGTCGGGCAGCGTTCCCAGCAAGGCGGCGAGCTGACCGCCGGCCGATTGGCCCAGGGCGGCGATCCGGTCAGGGTCGATCTCAAGCTCGCGCGCATGACGGCGAACCCAGCGCACCACGTCGCGCAGCTCAGCGAGAACCGCCGGCCAGCTCGGATCACCGGGCCTGGCCAGCCGGTACTCAGGCGCCACCACAACGAGCCCGGCGCGGGCCAGCCGGACGACCGTGTTTTCGGAATCGAGCCGGTAAAGCCGCGGCGAGCCGCCGATCCAGCTTCCGCCATGAATCGCCACAACGGCTGGGCGCCGGGCTCTCGGCGCCGGCTTGGACCCGGAAGATGGCCCCGCCCTCTCATTGACCGGCCCGAGCACGCTGGAAGACGATCGCTCTCCACCAGGACCAGAAATCCAGATCGCCTCCGGCGGCGGCAGATAGATCTCCAGCGCGGTGCGACGCGTCGAGCCCTCGCCGCCGTCAACGTACCGTTTGATAATCCTGACGCCGCCGGCTTCGACAATCCTGAACGACGACGGCCGCTCCGAGCCCGGCCAGAGCCAAACCGCTCCGGCCGCCAGGCCGGACCAGGCAATCAAGCGAACGATGATTCTGGCCGGAGGCAGGATGTCAGGTCGCACGTCAGCTCCGAATTGCGGGACCTGGATTCGCAATGCAGCATCTCGGGACGATGACCCGCTTTCGCACCGGCGATCGGGGACGATAAACTCTATAGTATACGGCGCTGGAGGGCACGGGGCATGGTGTTCGACGAGTCCGTCATGATCGAGGCTGAGCCAGCAGCGTTGTTCCATCTGTCCCAGGACTACGATCGGCGGCTGGAATGGGACCCGTTCCTGCTGTCGGCGTCTTCGGTTGGCGACGCCCGCGAGGCCGGCGTCGGCGACCCGGGTCCTTTGCGTGGCCAGGAACGGTTGGTCAATGGAGACGGAATACGTTTCGTTCAACCCGCCGCGTGCCACCGCGATCCAGATGACCAAGGGCCCGTGGTTCCTCGCCAGCTTCGCGGGGTCGTGGCGATTCGAGGAGGCCGCGCCGGGGCGAACAAGGGTCGGCTTCCGCTACAGCCTCCGGACGCGGCCAAGGTGGCTGGCCTGGCTGCTCACGCCGATCGTGACCCGGGCTTTCGCGCGGGACACACGCGCTCGGCTACGGGCACTGAAGCAAGCCGTCGAGCAACGCGGCCTCCTGGCCGGGGCGCACTTCGGAGGTTGACGGCAATGCAGGTAGTTCAGCCCAACGGGCGGGAAGTTCCCAGCCTTTAGTGACGCCTGGGATTCTGCGCAACCAACGCCGTCCACGACGCTGCGACGTATCCGGAGTTGATTGGCCTGAAAGGTCAACGGAATACAGCCCAGGGTGCAACCCTGGGATTCGGGCCATCGGACGCCCTCAGTGACGTCGCGAATCTCCCCGAGTTCGGCCTGAAGGGCCGACGGAAAGCAGCCCACGGTCGAACCAGAGTCTTGCGCACCCGCGTCAAGAGCGGGCCGGCGCCGGACGGTCCGACTTCTCGGGCGAACCCGCGTTCGCCAGTTTGGCCGCCGCATAGTTGACCAGATCAGCCTGGTTTCGAGCAAGCTCGGCGAGCCGATCATATTTCCCTGCGCGGCCGCAGAGCTGGGCCGCGCTCGGACAGATCAACGCCGAGCTGGGCACGCCGGCGAGGAACCGCGCCGCAGCGTCGATCGCCTGGTCGATCCGGCCCAGTCGGAACAGGAGGTTGACCAGCGTCTGCGCCGGCAGCGACGTTTCGGCATCGGTCGCCTCGGCATCGGCCGGCAGGGCGGCGACGGCCTTGGCCTCGAAGACCGCAATGGCCCGATCGACCTCGATACCAAGGAGCGCGCCCAGAAAAGCCCCATGATCGGCAAAGACCTTCTCGAATGGCGGCGGGCCGTCGTACAAGAGCCGGGGTGAGAGATTGCGGCCGTACTCGGTCAGGTCGAAGGCGAGCGCGAGAACCGCACGATCGGAGACCTGGATCGACGAGCGGACGACCGCCGCCAGATGCGAGATATCCATGTGGTAGCCGTCCTCGGAGAACAGCCACGGCCGCCCGCGAACCAGCTCGGCAATCGATGCACCCGGGGGCGGAAGCGGCTGGCCACGGCCGGCGATGTCGGCGCGCAGGCTGGCCGTCAAGTCAGCATGCAACCGGCGGATCAACCGCTCCGCGCAGCGAACGCGGGTCGCTTCCTCATGCGGCGGCAACTGCTCGAGTGCCGAGATCGCCGGGCAGGCGCCGTAGTTCTCCAGAATCAGCTCGAAGCCGCGTGCCGGCTCGACGCCGTGGTTGAAGGCGATCTCGATGATCGTCCCCAGCCGCTCGTCGTTCTCAGCCGGCTGGTAGCCCCGGATGGCCTGCGCAACTGGCTCGGACTCGCCGATCGCCCGGTAATAGGCCCAGGCCGTCGGGATATCGCCCTGATCGAGATACCTGGCGCCGACCAGCCGGATCGCCGCGACATATTTCTCCTCGTACTGCGAGCGAGCCGGCTCGGGGATCTCGGCCGCCGCAAAGGCCGCCACCAGCGGCAGGCCAAGCTCATGACGAGCCTTCAGAAGCAGCGCATCGAGCAACTCGCGATACTGGCCGGCCTCGGTCAATTGCCGGATCAACTCATCGAGGGCACCGCTGGGGCCTGCCGTTTCGAACGCTCGGTCAAACGACAGGAACGCCCCCTGGCGGTGTGGATCTCCGTCGTTTGTTTCGCGGACTTCATTCACAGTCTGATCTCCGTCGTCATCCTTTTGTTCCGTAGCGCCATTGGAATGCCGCGCTCGACGTCACGTCAACCCGTTGTCTGTGTTTGCATGTGCCGGTCAACTCATAGCACCAGGGGGTGGCGCGGGACGCTTGAATCCGAAAACGACCGCTCCCGCCTCGCGGGTTCGATGCAGAAGGACTAAAGTGAGAGGCCATGAACGAAGTCTTCAAACGTCAATGGACCGCTCGATGCCCGATTCCATTGTCCCGGAAGAGCCCGCGACACGCGAGCCCGTCCTGGATAACCCGTTCCTGAAAGCCTGCCGGCGCGAGCCGGCCGGCGTCACGCCAATCTGGCTCATGCGCCAGGCGGGACGCTACATGCCCGAATACCGAGCCGTTCGGGCCAAGGTACCGTTTCTCGAGCTCTGCAAACGACCCGAGCTGGCGGCGGAAGTAACGGTCACGGCGGCCGAGCGGCTCGGCGTCGAACGCGGCCATCCTGTTCGCCGACATCCTGCTTTTACTGGAACCACTGGGCTTCGAGGTCGAGTTTACCAAGGGGGAAGGACCGGTCATCCACAACCCGATCAAAACCGCCGCCGACGTCGATCGATTGCGGCCGCTCGCGAATTTCGAACCACTCGCTTTTGTGCCGGCGGCCGTCCGCATGATCCGCGCGGCCCTGCAACCGGCGGTCGCGCTCATCGGTTTTGCCGGAGCACCTTTCACCCTCGCCTGTTACGCCATCGAAGGGGGGGCTTCCCGCCATTACGAGCGGGCCAAGACCTTCATGTATTGCAACCCGGCGGCCTGGGATGCACTCATGGAGTTGCTGGTCGACGCCACCGCGATCTACCTCAATGCCCAGATCGAAGCGGGGGCCCAGGTGATCCAGGTGTTCGATAGCTGGGTGGGCACGCTCAGCCCGCACGATTACCGACGGTTCGTCCAGCCCCACATGGCCCGGCTGTTTGCGCGGCTCGATCCGTCCGCGCCGGCGATCCATTTCGGAACCGGGACGGCGACTTTGCTCGAGCTCCAGCGCGACGCCGGCGGGTCTGTGATCGGCCTGGACTGGCGGGTGGAGCTCGATCTAGCGTGGGAGCGGCTCGGTCCGGGTGTCGCGATCCAGGGCAACCTCGACCCGGCCGTCTTGCTCGGCCCCCGGCCCGAGATCGAACGCCAGGCGCGCCGGATCATCCGCCAGGCCGGTGGACGCCCCGGCCATATCTTTAACCTGGGACACGGTATCCTGCCCGAGACTCCCGTCAACCACGTGAGAGCTCTCATCGACACGGTTCACTCGGTCACTGCGAGTCAGCCGTGAACCCTCCCTGCGGGGGCATCCGGTTGGACGCGCAACTGGAGTCTTGACAAGGGGTTGAAAAAACGATCCGCGCGCTCCATAATAGGGGTTCTGGAAATTGAGCAACCGTCGAGCCGTGCGCACACCTTGCGATCGCAGGCACGGCCGGGTTGCAGGTTCCGAATAGCCGAGCAAGGACCGCGCCGTCCGTGGTGTCGGTTCGCGTGGCACGGGGGGTTGAAGGACATTGGCAGAGCGGGCGATTGACCAGGGCAAGACGGCTCGGGTCGTTGTGGTCGGTGGCGGCCTCTCAGGCTTGGCCGCAGCCCATCGGATCCATGAGCGGTCGTTCTCCTTGCGCCGGCAGATCGAGCTTGTGGTCGTGGAAGCCAAGGATCGGGTTGGTGGGGTGATCGGGACGACGCGATTCGACGGCTTCACGGTGGAGGAGGGGCCCGACTCATTCATCACCAACAAGCCGTGGGGGGTGGAGGTTTGCCGGCGGCTCGGTTTGGGTGACCAGGTCATCGAGACCGATCCCAGTCATCGCCGCTCGTTCGTCGTGCGCAACGGGCGGCTGGCTCCGGTGCCGGAGGGCTTCGTCCTGATGGCTCCATCGCGGCTGCTGCCGGTCTTGACCTCGCCGATCTTGTCGTGGCGGGGCAAGCTCCGAATGTTGATGGACCTGGTCATCCCCCGCCGCGATGACGAGACCGAGGAAAGCCTGGCGGCCTTCGTGCGCCGGCGGCTCGGGCGCGAGGCGCTTGACCGGCTGGTGCAGCCCCTGGTCGCGGGCATTTACACCGCCGACCCCAACGACTTGAGTCTGAAGGCGACGCTGCCGCAGTTCCTGGCGATGGAGCGCGAGCACGGCAGCTTGATCCGCGCCGCCAGGCGGGCGGCGCGCGACCGGGACTCCCT
Source organism: uncultured Isosphaeraceae bacterium (assembly GCA_963823675.1). Taxonomy (GTDB): domain Bacteria; phylum Planctomycetota; class Planctomycetia; order Isosphaerales; family Isosphaeraceae; genus CAWGMT01. The sequence continues at coordinate 202,364 of CAWGMT010000014.1, forward strand.
CCATGTCGAAGAGCAAGCCTCGGGAGCGCGGTATGGACTGTTCATCACGCTGGCCGAGGGCATGGATACCTTGCCCCGCGCCCTGGCCGCCTCCTTGCCGCCGGGCTGCATCCGCACCGAAACCGCGGTCCGGCGGGTCAGCCGGAATGGCCCGGTCTCGCCCTGGCTGGTCGAGCTCCTGGACGGGCCGTCCATCGAAGCCGACAGCGTGGTTCTCTCCACCGAGGCTCATGCCGCCGCGCGGCTGCTCGACTCGGCGGATCCCGCACTCGCGCTTCAGCTTCGTGCCATTCCGTATGCCTCGTCGATCATCGTTAACAGCGCCTACCGGCGCGACCAGATCACCCACCCTCTCGACGGCTTCGGAGCGGTCGTTCCGGCGATCGAAGGCCGGCCGATCCTGGCCGTCTCGTTCTTGAGCGTGAAGTTTCCCAATCGAGCCCCGGCGGGAACCGTCCTCTTGCGGACATTCCTCGGCGGCGCGACCCGTCCCGACCAGCTCGACATGGACGACGATGCGATCTCGGCCGTGGTCCAGCGCGAGCTGGGCGACCTGATCGGCGCCTCGGGCGAGCCCCTCTTCGTCCGGATCGGCCGGCATCCACGCGCGATGCCTCAATATAATCTGGGCCACCTCGAGCGCGTCGCCTCAATCCGCCGTCACCTGTCCAAGCATGGGGGACTCTACCTGACCGGTATCGCCTATGGCGGCGTCGGCATTCCCGACTGCGTCCACGCCGCCGAGCTGACCGCTGACGCGCTCCTCGACGCCGTGGCCAACCCAGCCGCCTCGGCGGCGTGACCGGCAATTCTTTTCTTCCTTGTGCTAAAGGAGGGCAGGCGACGACCTGCGAGGCACACGACGACAACGACCTCTCCCCCCCTTGCTAAGGGGGGTAGGGGGGTGAGCTCGGCACAACCAAATTACAGTGTGCGCGAGGCGAATTGGAGCTTCTCGGCGCAACCAATGAATCCACCCTGGGAGCAACGCGTACCATGAACCGTCGCCATTTTCTTGCCGCCTCGGCGGCCACGACCGCCCTGGCTGGGCGGTCGGTAGCTGCTGTGTACTCTTCAAAGCCACTCAAAGTGATCATTCCTCCGTCGGAGCCGCAAGAGCTCGCGGAGTTGAAGGCGGCCGCGCCAGGCATCGAGCTTGTCGAGTGCCGGAGCGAAGAAGACGCAATCGCACAGGCCAGCGACGCGGACGCCGTCTACGCCTGGATCACGCCGCAAGTCATCCGCAAAGCGAAGTCGCTGCGGTGGGTTCAGCAGCCGAGCGCGGGCGTTGAGCATTTATTGGAGATTCCCGAGCTCATCGAGCGCGACATCATCTTGACCAACATGCAACGCGTCTACGGCCCGGAGATCGCCGACCAGGCCATCGCATACTTGCTCGCGTTCACCCGCAGCCTCGCTCATTTCATTCGGGCGCAGCCGAGCCAGGAGTGGCGTTCCAGCGGGCCGGAAGTGGTCCTCGACGAATTGTCGGGCAAGACCCTCCTGGTTGTCGGTCTGGGCGGAATCGGCAGCGAGATTGCCCGGCGCACGGCAGGGTTCGGGATGCGCGTGCTCGCGACTGACCCGAAAGTCTGGGAGCGGCCGCCTTTCGTCGAGGAACTGCACAAGCCCGACGCCTTTGCCGGTCTGCTGCCTCGCGCAGACGTCGTGGCCAGCGCCGCCCCGCTCACCAAGGCGACGAGAAAGATGATCGGCGCCAGGGAATTCGGCATGATGAAGCCGGGCGTCACCCTGATCAACGTGTCGCGCGGCGGCGTGGTCGATACCGCCGCCTTGGTTGCTGCCCTGGACAAGAAGCAGGTCGCCGCCGCCGGGCTCGACGTGACCGACCCGGAACCGCTGCCCAAGGGTCACCCGCTCTGGTCGCGAAACACGATCATCACGCCTCACAGCGCGGGCCAATCACCGGGCGGCCAGCGCCGGCGCCAGCAGGTCCTCTGCGAAAACCTGCGCCGCTTCGCCGCCGGTGAGATGCTGCTGAACATCGTGGACAAAGCGGCCGGCTACTGATAGGACCGACGCGATATCCACTCGCGGCTTGACGGCACCATTTTCCAGTGGATCCGTGACCACTGGCCAGGGTCCGATTGTTCATGATGCGAAGGCGCCGTGTTGTGCAAATGAATCAAAGTCGGCGCGTCTCGACCGAATTCTGACCGCGGGGAGAACTGCGCGACTAGGATTGTGATGGATGTGCTGATCCGACACGAGGCTCGGCGGTCCCAAGCCGCTCTCGAATCGGAGGCGGATCGTCGCCGTGTCTCAGTTTCGGCGGTTGGACGTGGCGAATCTGAGTGCCGGATAGCTCCGACGAGGAGACCAAGATGCGACCGTGCGCAAGTCGATTTCGACATTTCATCGGCAGCGAGGACGGCCCCACGGCCGTGGAATATGCCGTGATGCTAGCCATGGTCGGGGTGGCGATCTTGACGATCATCTCCTCGATCGCGACATCCATCAGCGGAACGTTGAGCACCGTCAACAGCTCGCTGAGCTGAGAGGTGGACCCGAAAAGGTGTCAGTGACACCTTTTGCCGAGCGTGCCTCATATCGGCGAACACCGCGAGGCCGTCGGCGAATCAGGCAGGGCACGCCCGCCGGCGCCAGCCCCAAGCAGCCAGGGCAACACACGCGATGGCCAGCAACACCAGCGACGATGGCTCCGGGATAATCGAGCTCGCAGGGCTGACCTCAGCGTTAATCAATGCCGTCGTGTCATGGAACGGACCGCCCCCAACAGCGTAAGTCAGTGTGTCGCCGACATTGAGGAAAATCGGGCCGGACGACAGCGGGACCTGAGCCAGATAAGCAGATGGCACGACGCCGCTCGCCACGACCACGTTGTCGTGCAAGAGGTACACGCCGGTACTCAGCATGGCGGTATCAATCCCCTGGAACACTCCCTGAATCGTGTAGAATCCCGGAGTCGGAGGCGCTGAACTGCACCATGGCGAATTGATCATTAGGCCCGGGATGCATCGCGAGCACGCCCGCGTCGTACATCGCGTTGTCCGTTCCGGTCGCCACAAGTTGAGTACTGGCTGTCCCGTTGTGGAAAACACCCATCGTCCCGAACCCTGCAATCTGCCACGAATCGATGGACGGCCCAGGGACCGAGGTGACTGGAATCGGTACTGGCAGAAGAGTGAACGGGGAACCGAGCGGAACCTCTTCGAAACCGTAGCTCCAAACGCCGTTCGGATTGCTGGTCGGAGAGAACGACGTTGACGGATCGTACTGGGCAACGGCTGGCCGCGCTCCGCCGACCGCCAACGCCAGAAATAGAAGAACGGCGCCGAACTGTCGAGACGTGGACGAGAAGACGGTGTTGGAATTCATGAGCGGAACTCCGCGAATTGAAGGTTAGATTCTTTCGGCGAATCAGGCAGGGCACGCCTGCCGTCGCCAGCCCCAAGCAGCCAGGGCAACACACGCGATGGCCAGCAACACGAACGACGATGGCTCCGGGATGATCGAGCTCGCAGGGCTGACCTCAGCGTTAATCAATGCCGTTGTGTCATGGAACGGACCGCCGCCGACAGCGTACGCCAGTGTGTCGCCCGCTGCGAGGAACAGCGATGGGGACGACAGCGGGACCTGAGCCAGATAAGCCGGCGGCACCACGCCGCTGGCAATGGTCACGTTGTTGAACAAAAGATAGACACTGGTAGACACCATGGAAGTATCGATCGCCTCGAACGTTCCCTGAATCGTGTAAAATCCGTTGGCCGGAGCGGTGAACTGCACGATGGCGAGTTGATCGTTGGGACCGGGATGCATCGCGAGCATGCCCGGCTGATAGATCGCGAAATCCACTCCGGTATTCACAGTTTGGGGAACTGGCAGGCCGTTGTCGAGAACACCGAGGGTACCGAACGTTGGCGTTTGCCAGGAGCTAATGAATGGCCCTGGCGATGCGGGGACTGGAGTGGGAACTGTCAAAAGGTTAAACGGGGAACCAACCGGAACGTTTTCAAAGCCGTAGCTCCAAACGCCGTTCGGATTGCTGGTCGGAGAGAACGCCGTCGACGGATCGTACTGGGCCGCGGCTGGCCGCGCCGCGCCGACCACCAAGGCCAGAAACAGCGCAACTGCGCCGCATTGTCGAAACTTGGACGTGAATCCGCTGTTGGTACTCATGAGCGATACTCCTGTGAGAGCAGTCACACTTTAGAACCAGAGCGAGGTGACGAACCCAAGACTTGGCCGAAGCTTGCGGACTGTCGAACCCAGACCGCCCGTAGTGTATGCTCATGGCTTCGAGAACGCAACAGGGGTGAAAGGTCTCTCTGGAACAAAAGCGAGCGCGCTCGTAGCAAACCGTCGTATACACCGATTTCAAATCGCAAGGAGTGCTGAAATGACGAAGAACCGGAACTCGCCTCGGCGCTTGTGCGTGAGGCGGATCATTCACGTGATCGCCGTCCTCGCTGCCGGTATCGCGGCACGCGAGTCGTTCGCGGAGGATGACGCGGGCCAGAGCACCTATGTCGCGCCCGAAGATCAAACCGGAAGCTGTGCAGAAGGGCGAGCTCAAGCACTGCACGTTTTCCGGCAGCAACATTTTCCCGGGTACCGTGCGGGACGTGACGGTCTTCATTCCGGCGCAATACGACGGTTCCAAACCCGCCTGCGTCTATGTCAAGGCCGACGGATATCACCCCAAGGAACAATCCTTGCTGGAAACGCTGATCGCGACCAGGGAGATGCCGGTGACGGTCGGCGTATTTGTGCGGCCGGGCGATTTGCCCGCCGCGGTGAAGAACACGATGGGACGCCGGAATCGTTGTTTCGAGTATGACGGCATGGGCGACAACAACGTCCGGTTCCTGGTCGACGAGCTCCTGCCTTTCGTGGCCAGGAAGTTTGATCTGAAATTATCGACCAGCGGCAATGATCGCTGTATCGCCGGGGGCTCGAGCGGCGGAATCGCGGCGTTCAACGCGGCGTGGGAACGCCCTGACGCGTTCAGCCGAGTTTACGCCAACAGCGGAAGCTTCGTCGCCTTTCGCGGCGGCCACGAGTTTCCCACGCTCGTCCGCAAGTTCGAAGCCAGGCCGATTCGCGCCTATCTGACGACCGGCACGAGGGACATGGAAAACTGTGCCGGCGACTGGTTCCTGATCGACCAGGAGATGGACAAAGCCCTGAGATTCTCCGGTTACGACTACTTCTTCCGGATCATCAACGGCGGGCACGTCGCCGGCTATTACGACTATTTTCAGGAAGCGATGAGCTTCCTCTGGAAAGACTGGCCCAAGCCGGTCCGAGCCGGACCGAGTGCCCCGCGGGTGCGTGACATCATCGCTCCTGGCGAAACGTGGCGGCTGGCCGCCGAGGGCCGCCATGACGCCAGGGGGCCGGCGTGCAACGCCCGCGGCGAAGTGTTCTTTGTCGATACCGCGGACGACAAGATTTACCGAATCGGCCTCGACGGAAATATCAAGGAGTTCCTGTCCGACGCCGGTCATGCCAACAGTCTATCGGTCGGCCCCAAAGGAGAGCTGTACGCGGTTTCGAGCCAGACCGGCAAGATCATGTGTTACGACCCGTCGGGTCACGGCAGCCTGGTTGTCGATGGCATTCGCGGGCATCATCTTCTCGCCACGCCCGCCGGCGGCCTCTATGTCACCAGCAACAGCGACGAGCCGGGAGCTTCTGGTGCGGTCTGGTTTGTCAAGGACGGCAAGAAGACTCGGGTCGATTCGGGTCTGAAGTTCGCGACCGGCCTGGCTTATCGGCCCGACCAGTGGCTGTTGTCCGTGGCCGACGGGCATTCGAGGTGGGCGTACAGCTATCAGATCAATGCCGACGGCACGCTGAGCAACAAGGAGCGATTCTTCTGGTTGCACGTCCCGGACTGGGAAGACGATGCCGGCGCCGAGTCGATCTGCTACGCCCGGGAGGGCCCGATGCTGGTCGCGACGCGCTTGGGCATCCAGGTCTGCGCCGACGACGGCCCCACCCAGGTGATCCTCCCCACGCCCGACCGCGGCCGCGTCAAGGGCGTCTGCCTGGGCGGACCAGAGATGAATACATTGTTCGCCGTTTGCCGGGATAAAATCTGGAAGCGCAAGGTGCAAATCCACGCGGTGGGCGCTTTCAGCCCGTGGACTCCGGTGCATGGGACACCGTTGTGATCGCGCTTGAACAAAGGCGGCATCACTCGACGGTTGTGGCAACGGCATCTCGCCCATCATTCTGCACGAGGCGCGCGAGTGCGGCTCGAAATCGATCGAGACTCGGCCGCGACCGCGGCAAACTGGCGAGGTTGCGCGCTTGCATTGGGTCTCTTTCCACATCGAATAACTCTTCGCTCCCGGCGCCGTTGCGGATATAGACCTCATTTCCGGCTGCCAGGGCCTGGAGCGGTCCGCTGAAGACCGGCGACCGGCCCTGGTTGGGAGTGGATTTCACGGGACCGTCAACCTCGCTGTAAGAGGGCTCCAGCTCAACCGATCCCCCCAGCGTCCAGTGCCGCCCGAGCGACCGCCCCGGAAATGGCGAGCCGGCCAGACCGGTCAGGTCGGCGACCGTCGCGGACAGGTCGCGCAGGCTGACGGGTGCCGCGATCGACCGGCCCGCCTGCGCTCCGCCGGGCAAGAGGATAACGAGCGGAACGTGAATCTCCGGGTCATAGAGGCTGCTGGCGTGTCCGTAAAGCTCGTGCTCGCCCAGGTCCTCGCCATGGTCGGCCGTGATGATGACCAGCGTGTTGGCCAGCAGTCCGCCCCGATCGAGACCTTCAATGAATCGGCCGAGCTGGAGATCGACGTAGGCGAGGCAGTCGTCGTAGGCATCGCGGACCAGTTCTCTGTCTCGCGCGGTGACGCGCTTCTTGTCGAGGACAAACCAGCGACTCAGCGTCCCGATGTCAACGGCCGACTCGGGCCTGACCCCGAAGTGACGGTCAAACCCCGCCGGTGGAAAATAAGGGTCGTGCGCGTCGTAAATGTTCAAGAACGCGAAGAACGGCCGGTTCTTGATCCGCCTAGTCCAGGCGAGTGCAGCGCCCACCACCTCGGCCGCGGCCTTGCGATGATAGTCGACTTGGTTTCCGCCGGCCCGCGGTTCGGGTGGGCGCAGGCCCCACAAGATCAGTCGCTGGCCGAACGACGAATTCCAGACCAAGTCTTCGAGCGAGAGATCGTGGTCCTCGTAGCGGGCGAATCCGCGCGAGAGGCCGGTCTCCGCGCCGGCGTAGGCGTTGTTGGCCACGAACCCGGCCGTCGCGTACCCATTGGCTGCGAGGTATTCGGCGAGCGTCGTGTACCTCTCATCGAGCGGACTGTTGATGCCGGCCGAAAGCTCGTGCGGCCAGCGTCCCGTCATCATGCTGGCATGAGACGGTAGGGTCCACGGGGCCGTCAACCGCGCCTGGCAAAAGACGATGCCCCGGCGGGCGATCCGTGCCAGATTCGGAGACGTATCCCGGCCGTAGCCGTGAAGGCTCAGGTGGTCTGCGCACACCGTGTCGAGTACGACCAGGACGACATTGGGAGCGACGGGCATTCCGGCGGAACGGCGAGCTGACAATGCCAGCTCGCGACGATCTCGCAGGAGGTGCGTGCCCAGCGGGACGATGACCAAGCCCGCCGCCACGACGGCCAAGGCAGGCAGGCTGAAGTGCACCAGCCGCCGGAACAGGGCGAGATTCGCCGCGATCCGCCCCGTCAGCCTGAAGCCGGCCACGCACGCCAGGATCAGACATGCCAGGACATGAAGCCATCGGAACGAAAGCAGCAAGGTCAGGACCGCCAGAAAAACGGGCGGCGCGACAACGCCGACGGCCCCCAGGCGTGGCCTGACTCGGACAGCGAGTGCCACCAAAAGCCCGCAGAAACCGAACAAGGCCAGATTGACCGCGGGAACGCTCCACACGATGTGGCGGTTCATCCGGAAGAAGCCCGGGGACGGGTCGATGAACGGCTTCTGGGCGAATGTCAGTCCCAGCTCGAGCAGGCCGGCAGTCAGACCGAACCAGACCGAGATCGCGAGCGCCCGGAGAGAACCAAACGGTTGCACGTGGTCCGGGCGCTCGAGGGCCTCGCGGCGCTCCGGCAAGCGTCTCCCTACTGCAAGACGTTTGGTCTGTTGCGTCCCTGGCTCGTTCGTCATCGCTGGCCCCCGTCCGCGACACACAAGCTTGCGTCAGCTCAAGCGACGATCCGAACGGTCGCTCGGCGCTTTCGGAAACCTGTCCGTATCCGAGTCCGCTGGGCCTCGCCGCAGCGGCTTTGCTCTCGCCGTCCCGACGGTGCTTGAGCGCAAATGCGCCCCTTGAAGGCCCGTGCCGCCAGACCGCCCCAGCCGCGCCCATCGGACGACGGCGCGCTGAATGCTCCTGCCGCAGAGCATGATCACGCCCACAAGGGTGGCGATGATCGACGTGACGGGAAGGATCGTCACCGGGTCAACGTACGCCCAGACCACCTGTAGATCCAACATCGCTCTCGCCTCCATGCGAACAAGGATCCGAAATGACCCGACGCGCCCAGTCCGTCAAAACGAGCTGTTTGGCCCCCACCGGAAACCACGCCCCCGATGCAAGTCACTCAACACCTTGTCGCAGGCAAGCGTGTCGTGAGCCTTTGGGGGCGCTTCTGGCGGTCTCGATACGTTGCAGGTAGGCGCCAATGCGTGCAGTTGTGCAGCCGTGGGTTGGCGCACGAATCGAGTCCCAATTGAAGGGGACGCTCAGCAGGTTAGACGAAATAGGCTCGCAAGAGATCGGCAGCCAATCCGAAAACTTGCCCCGAATCCTCCCCGCTCAATCATCGGGTCGAAAACCCGAAAGAGCCTCCTGGAGGCCAGGCTGTTGGTATCAGGGGTGAACGCCTGGAACGCCAATGCGCCCAGGAGCAAGTGCAGCCAAAGGGATCCGATCTTGCACAGCTTGTGCATTCGATCACCGCCGTCCTGGCGACCACGCCGCGGAATACCGTTAACTGGCAAAGCCTTTGTGATTGATACTCGACTTGTCCATTTCTATAAAGGCATCATTCCTCAGAAACACTTCGCGTTTTTTTTCAAAAGCCCAGCTTTCAGGCTATGGTCCCAGGTCGAAGCGGACTCCGAGTCCGTTGAGCGCGCTCGACAAATCGCGCTGGAGACGCTCCGATTCACCAAGTTGGCGGCTCAACTTCACAATCTCGTCGCGGGCCGCCTCAAGGTTGTTGAGTTCCAGATCAGTCGCGTTAAGCTGATCCCGCAGCCGCCGGTATTGCTCGCTGAGCTTGTCAAACTCGGCGCTGCGGCGAGCCAGCTCGTCCTGATGATCCCGCCGCGCGCGGTCGAGCGTCAGGCGCAGGCCTTCGATTTCGGTTTGGTAAGTCGCTTGATCGCGAGCGATGCGCGAGCGATGCTGCTCGATGTCGGTCAGGGCGGCTTGCCGTTCCATGTCCGCGCGCAGTTGTTCGGCACGCGTCGCGCTCAGCTCCTGCTCTCGTTGTTTGAGCTGGTCGACCAACGAATCGCGTTCGGCACGCACGGCGGCCAGACCCGTGGTCCGCTCTTCGAGCTCTCTCGCGAGCTGTTCGCGCCGGGACTGCTCGGCGTCGGCACGCACTTTCTCGCCACGCGCCGCGCTCAGCTCCTGCTCTCGTTGTTTGAGCTGGTCGACCAATGAGTCACGCTCGGCATGCACGGCGGCCAGACCCGTGGTCCGCTCTTCGAGCTCTCTCGCAAGCTGTTCGCGCCGGGACTGCTCGGCGTCGGCACGCGCTTTCTCGCCTCGCGCCGCGCTCAGCTCCTGCTCTCGTTGTTTGAGCTCGTCAACCAATGAGTCACGCTCGGCATGCACGGCGGCCAGACCCGTGGTCCGCTCTTCGAGCTCTCTTGCGAGCTGTTCGCGCTGGGACTGCTCGGCGTCGGCACGCGCTTTCTCGCCACGGGTCGTGCTCAGCTCCTGCTCTTGTCGTTTGAGCTGGTCAACCAATGAATCGCGTTCGGCATGCACGGCGGCCAGACCGGTGGCCCGCTCTTCGAGCTCTCTCGCAAGCTGTTCGCGCCGGGACTGTTCGGCGTCGGCACGCCCTTTCTCGCCTCGCGCCGCGCTCAGCTCCTGCTCTCGTTGTTTGAGCTTGTCAACCAATGAATCGCGTTCGGCACGCAAGGCGGCCAGATCCGTGGTCCGCTCTTCGAGCTCTCTCGCAAGCTGTTCGCGCCGGGACTGCTCGGCATCGGCACGCGCTTTCTCGCCACGGGCCGCGCTCAGCTCCTGCTCTCGTTGTTTGAGCTGGTCAACCAATGAATCGCGTTCGGCACGCAAAGCGGCCAGATCCGTGGTCCGCTCTTCGAGCTCTCTCGCAAGCTGTTCGCGCCGGGACTGCTCGGCGTCGGCACGCGCTTTCTCGCCACGGGCCGCGCTCAGCTCCTGCTCTTGTTGTTTGAGGTGGTCGGCCAACGCGTCCCTCTCGGCACTTATTGCGGCCAGACCCGTGGTCCGCTCTTCGAGCTTTCTCGCGAGCTGTTCGCGCTGGGACTGCTCGGCGTCGGCACGCGCTTTCTCGCCACGGGTCGCGCTTAGCTCCTGCTCTTGTTGTTTGAGGTGGTCGGCCAACGCGTCCCGCTCCGCACGCACTGTAGCCAGAACCGTCGTCCGTTTTTCGAGCGTTCTCGCGAGCTGTTCGCTGCGAGATTGTTCCGCGCTCGCACGCTCTCTCTCACGCTGGGTCGCCTTCAGCTCATCGTCTCTCCGTTTAAGCTGTTCGGCCAATGCATCCCGCTCCGCTCGTAGCGAGGCCAGATCCGCCGTCCTCTCTTCGAGCGCTTTCGCGAGCTGTTCGCGGCCGGACTTCTCGGCGTCCGCACGGGCTCTCTCACCCTGGGTCGCCTTCAGCTCATCGTCTCTCCGTTTAAGCTGTTCGGCCAATGCATCCCGCTCCGCACGCACCGAGGCCAGGTCCGTCGTCCTCTCTTCGAGCGCTTTCGCGAGCTGTTCGCGGCCGGACTTCTCGGCGTCCGCACGGGCTCTCTCACCCTGGGTCGCCTTCAGCTCATCGTCTCTCCGTTTAAGCTGTTCGGCCAATGCATCCCGCTCCGCACGCACCGAGGCCAGGTCCGTCGTCCTCTCTTCGAGCGCTTTCGCGAGCTGTTCGCGGCCGGACTTCTCGGCGTCCGCACGGGCTCTCTCACCCTGGGTCGCCTTCAGCTCATCGTCTCTCCGTTTAAGCTGTTCGGCCAGTGCATCCCGCTCCGCACGCAGCGAGGCCAGGTCCGTCGTCCTCTCTTCGAGCGCTTTCGCGAGCTGTTCGCGGCCGGACTTCTCGGCGTCCGCACGGGCTCTCTCACCCTGGGCCGCCTTCAGCTCGTCGTCTTTCTGTTTGAGCTGTCCGGCCAATGCATCCCGCTCCGCTCGCAGCGAGGCCAAATCCGTCGTCCTCTCTTCGAGCGCTTTCGCGAGCTGTTCGCGGCCGGACTTCTCCGCGTCCGCACGCGCTCTCTCACCCTGGGTCGCCTTAAGCTCGTCGTCTCTCCGTTTAAGCTGTTCGGCCAATGCATCCCGCTCCGCTCGTAGCGAGGCCAGATCCGTCGTCCTCTCTTCGAGCGCTTTCGCGAGCTGTTCGCGGCCGGACTTCTCCGCGTCCGCACGCGCTCTCTCACCCTGCGTCGCCTTAAGCTCGTCGTCTTTCTGTTTGAGCTGTTCGGCCAACGCATCCCGCTCGGCACGCACCGAAGACAGATCCGTCGTCCTCTCTTCGAGCGCTTTCGCGAGCTCTTCGCGGCCGGACTTCTCCGCGTCCGCGCGCGCTCTCTCACCCTGGGTCGCCTTCAGCTCATCGTCTCTCTGTTTAAGCTGTCCGGCCAATGCATCCCGCTCCGCACGCACTGAGGCCAGATCCGTCGTCCTCTCTTCGAGCACTTTCGCGAGCTCTTCGCGGCCGGACTTCTCCGCGTCCGCGCGCTCTCTCTCACCCTGGGTCGCCTTCAGCTCGTCGTCTTTCTGTTTAAGCTGTCCGGCCAATGCATCCCGCTCGGCACGCACCGAAGAGAGATCCGTCGTCCTCTCTTCGAGCGCTTTCGCGAGCTCTTCGCGGCCGGACTTCTCGGCGTCCGCACGCGCTCTCTCACCCTGGGTCGCCTTCAGCTCATCGTCTCTTTGTTTGAGCTGTTTGGCCAACGCGTCCCGCTCCGCTCGCACCGAGGCCAGCTCCGTGGTCCGCGCCGCGGAGAGTTGGTCAAGTTGCTCCCTGAGCCGTTTCTTTTCAAATGCCTCTTGACCGTGGACCAGCCGAAGCCGCTCGAGCTCGGCCTCGAGCAGGTTGTGCGCAACCGAGAGCTTTTCAAACTCCGCCTGGAGCATCGCGCGCGCTGAGCGAAGCTTGTCGTACTTCTCATTGCCCCGTCTATCCTCGGTCGCAAGCGTCAGGAGGTCGTCGGCCGAGACCGAGAGTGAGACCGGCCCCGCCGCGGCCACTGTGGGAGCGTGCTGCGTTTGCGGCGCCGCTTTGACCACGATTTCATGTTGGCATTGCTTGCAGCGGATCACTTGACCGATCTTGCTCGCCTTGACGGCCAAGCTGACTTTACAGTGCTCGCACACGACCTCAATTCGCTCGACATGCCGCGCAGGCTCCGCCGAAGGCGCGGTTGCAGGCGCGGTCGAAATTACCGCGGTTGGTTGCTCGGCCTCGGTCCCGATAAAGGTGCACTTGCATTGCTTGCAGGCGACGGTCTGACCGAGATAGATACGCCGGACCTTGAGTGCGCTCGAACACTTTGGACAGATGCTGACGAAATGGGACTGTTCGTCGCTCATGGGATTGGCTCAATGGTGCAAGACGGGCTGCCGCGACCTCACAATCAATTGTGAATTGAGAACGCATGCGCGTAAAGGGGATGATTCGGCTCTTGCCCGCGGCGGTCACTGCCGCCAGGAAGGTTTTCAACCGACCGGCAGCACGACCCGCATCCGGCTCGAGAGTTGGGTTGGAACCCGGTGAGTACAGGCAAAAATCGCGAAGCCGTTAATGACCAAGCGAACTGACAGGCCACTACGTCATCAACGCGATCCGCCGATTCGGGAAATCGAAGGTGATCCGGAAATCGGAACAGAGAACCTGCCCGAGGTTGCCCGCGCAGACCGGATCGGCGAAGCCGGCCCTGTGGCTAATAACGCAGATCGAGCGGACGTTCTCGAACCGCCGGCCGGCAAAGTCCAACCACGGGATCGGACCGATCGCCGTTTCCATCGCTCCACCCGGCAGCGGTATCCTGGCCATGGTCATGCCTGGAGCGGCTGCAAGCGCGTAGCGCTGGGTGACCGGCGCGTTGAAGAGGACTCTCTACCATGATATAGCATTAAGAAGAGAAAATCGATCAGGCCGTCGCTGAGCATCGGCACAGCGGCTCGGCTGGCGAACGTGGATGTTCATACGTTGCGTTTTATTTCGGAGGTGCTTTATGCGAAAGCGCGTCTGGGCGGCTGTCGCGGCCCTGGCTATCCTTGGAGTCGGCGGTCTGGTTTACGCTCACAGCGTCCGGACCCACGCAGATCTGGAGAAGAGTAACACCTCGGCTTCGACGGCCGGCGAGCCGTCATGCCCCTTGGGCTGGTTGCTGAACCAGTGCCATCTTGGGCATTAGCATCTGGTTCCTGATGCCAAGGCATTCGTGGACCCAGACTTAAAATCTAGGCACAGATAAGTTACCGGAAGAGTCGTCTTTCGCGGAGCGAAAGGCGACTTTTATTGTTGCGCAGCGCCTAATTTGCTCAAGGCACGCCACATCTACCCCTTCGATAAGGCGCCGTCCATGTGGATCTCTGCCATGCGATTCCCGGCGCGACTGATGTTGCGTCGTATCCTGGCTGCCGTTCTCTGCGGCGCGGCCTCGACGGCGAACCTGGGGGCCGATGAGCCGCCGCGGCCGCCGACCGGCGAGGTTCGCCTCGCAGGCGGCCGTGTCGTCGATTACACCATCCACTTCGACCGAAACTCGTTGCAGGACAGCGTGCGGCTTGGGAACCGCCTGGTCGGCCTGACGTCTTCGGGCGCCTTCCTGCGCTTCGACCTGCCCGCGGTCCTCCTCGTTCGGGAGCGGATCGGATTCGAGGACTCTGGACGGAACGAAGGCGACGTCGCACAGCCTCCCAGGCCAGCTCGGCGCTTCAGGCGTTTATGCCGTGCAGAACACGTCCGAGGGGCCCCTCTTCTCTGAGGCCGACGACCGGCTTCCTATCTGGGCCTTCCGCTCGAACGGCTGGGAAATCGCTTCGCTCGCACCGCCCTTCGAGGTCGACCCGGCCAGCGCCTTGGCGGGTCTCGAGCAGGACACGCAGACCTGGTACGAAACCCACGTGCTCGCGGGCCCCGGCGGAGAGATCTACACCGTCAGCGGAACGAACGGCGAAGGGAGGCGCACGACGGCCCACCGTGTACACGGTAAGCCCGAACGGCTGGGCCGGGAATCGTCGTCGCTGGACCCGTCGTCATGTTTCGCCACGGGCGACGGCACACTCTGGAACGCCAATTACACTGACCTGAAGCGGTTTGATAATGGCCGGTGGAAGACCGTGTTTCAGTGGCCGCAGCCGGAGAAACCTTCACGACTGATCGAGCAGGGTCGAGGAATAACAGCGATTCAGTGGCCGCGGGTAGAGCGACCTTCGCGGCTGAATCCGCTCAAAACAACCGGTCCGCCGTGGCTGCTTCTTGGACGTTTCCCGCATGGCCTCTGGCAACTGCGCCACGGTGCGCATGGCGACGATCCGCGACTCACCCGGGTCGAGATCCGCGGCGGAACGAGGTCAACGCCCTGGTACCCGACCCGCGCCATGAAGACGGTGTCATCGTTGCGCTCGGCGCGCGAGGAGTCGTGTTCGTTCGGGCGATGCACAAGCCGTGATGACATTTCACCCCTCTTGACTCGCAATCCCGGACGGTCTACGCTGGAATTGGTGCGTCGGGCTCAAGTCGGGCCCGACTCGGCTAGGTCACGCAGGCCCCACCCCGCGACTTCACGCGGGGGCGGGGCTTTTTTGTTTACCCCACTTACCGGCTTGAGGTCCGACTTCACGTAACTCGAGTCTGAATTCGCGTACGACTCACGACCGGTCGAGCGCCTGGCTCGACGCAGGGGGCCAATCACCATGGCGACAGCAAGCGATCGACGGCGTTTTTTCCATGCGGCCTTGCGGGGGGCCGTGGGGGCCGGGGCAGCGCTCAGCCTGGAGGAAAACATCCTTCGGGCCGCCTTGCAGCAGCCCGCAAGCAGCCAGAAGCAATCCGGGCAGACCAGGCCGCTGGAGACTCTTCCCTGCGGCAAGCTCGGCAAATTGACGATCAGCCGCCTGATCATGGGCGGCAACCTGATCGGCGGTTACGCTCACAGCCGCGACCTCTTGTACGTCTCCCGCCTGCTGCGTGCCTACAACACCGAGAGCAAGATTTTCGAGACGCTCGCCCTGGCGGAGCGCTCCGGCATCACCATGATCCAGCTCAACCCAGGATGTTTGGATTTCGTGGAGCGCTATCGCAAGGAGCGCGGCGGTAAGATCCAGGTGATGGTCTGTGTCGACGCCGACCCGACGGCAGCGAGCCAGGTCCGCGACCAGGTTCAGGAACTGGTCGGCCGGGGTGCCGACGCCCTTTACAGCCACGGCGAGCGAACCGATCGTTGCGTGATGAACGGCAACATCGACGTCGTCGGCCGCGTGGTCGAGTTGATCAAGGCCGCGGGCGTACCCGCGGGAATCGGCAGCCACTCGCTCGAGACCCCGATTGCCAGCCAGCGCCATCAGCTCAACCCCGATTTCTACGTAAAGACCCTGCACCCGGATTCCTACTGGTCTGCCACACCGTCCGAAGACCGCGAGGAATGGTGTTGGTACAAGGGCTCGAGCCAGGACCACAATCGTTATCACGACAACATGTTCTGCCTCGACCCGGGAAAGACCGTCGACTTCATGCAGAGCGTCGACAAACCGTGGTTCGCCTTCAAGGTGATGGCGGCCGGCGCGATTTCACCCCAGATCGGGTTCAATTTCGCGTACAAGAACGGGGCCGACTTCATCATCGCGGGGATGTTCGACTTTCAGGTTACCGATGACCTGGCGATCGCCAGCAAGGCCCTGCGGCGCGCTCAGAAGCGGGCTCGACCGTGGCGGGCGTGACCGCGCCCGCTGGTATCTGCCCGATCCGACGGCTTCGAAATTGCCCCTTGATGTCCAGGGCGCTTATTTGTTCTCTCGCACAGCGACGACCGGGGCCCTGCGCGTCATAACGCTCGTCCGGCCAGCCGTGCCGACGGTCGTTTGATCCTGAAGACCGCGTGCGTGTACAATGACGGTACGTTCGGCCTCGATGAAGAGTTTCAGAGAAGATGAGTCAGGACTCGGAGTGCCTGCCGATGGCCACGCGTGAACAAGTTCGAAGGATGCAGACTGCCCAACCGTTTCGTCCCTTTCTTGTCAAGCTGGCTGACGGCCGGCAGTTTGAGGTACGGCACCCGGAGTTGATTTCCTGCGATGTCAGAGGTCGTGAAATGTTCCTCAGCGACGAGGAACGGACGCATTACATCGAGATGCTCCTGGTTGCCGAGATCATCAACTCCCCGTCCGGGGCCGTTCCAGCCCAAGACAACGGCGGGTAGTGCAGTCGCAACACTCAGCCCAGAGTCCCGGGCGGGCAATTGTCGAGACCCGATCGATAGCCTAGAATGGCGGCCGCGACACGGCGCATTCTGGCCTGACACTCCGAATGTGTCGCGAGGATGAACCGAAACTCGTTCAATTTCAGGACGCCCGCAACGATGGCGACGCCGACCGCAAGGCCACCGAGGACCAGCGCGTATCTGAAAGCAGTCAACGCGGGTGCGACAACGATGAGAAGGTTTCTGGTCAAGGCTTGTGTCGTCCTCTTCATCACCGGCTTGGCGGCCAACGTGATGACCGTACTTTCTGCTTGGCGAAACCGCGACGCGGAATTGATTCGAAGTCTGGACGACGTGCGCGGGCTAATCAGCCGGGCCTATGAATTTCGGCAGGCTACGGGAGAATATCCACGCTCGCTTGCGGAGCTGCGGCCAATCGCCGGAGACGTGATCTCAAATCACGTGAAAAACAACTTACGGGACGACAATGATTTCTGCGCCAGTTGGTGTTGGACCTACCTCCACAGAGGAGACGTGAGACCCCCGATTCTCCGTAGATACGTCGGCGACCATGGTTATCTCATGTACGAGTTTTCCCCATCATCCGGATATTGCTATCCCAAAAACGTCGACGAGGGTTGGGTCATCACCAGCGAAGGAAGCAAACGTTATCTCCGATCGTTCTTTCACAAGAACGACGGTCCCTCTGCGAGGAGGGACCGATGAACCGGGGATCGAAGCTCACACCGAAGCCAGAGGAAGCGTCGGAATTCGTCCCGCCGCGACAGGATCGAAATCTTGATGCACAATCACGTTTCTCCAGTCGATCAACAACAGCCCAGCCACATCGACACGCAGACCAACTGCCAAGGACATGCATAGCAACGGCAGATCGGTCCCACACTTTGGAATTAGCGAGAGCCGCTGGAATCGCATAGCAATCCCGATGCGCTCTTGGAACCAAGCTCGAAGATTTTGCCCGGCGATTGGTGGGAGGATCTGCCGAGCCAGACATTGCTCTCGAATCAGAATCCGTTCGGCACAAACGGGTCAGGGATCCGTGTCGGATTCGATCTCAGGGAAACGGTCGCGGTGGCAATGCATGTCCCTTTCAGTTGCTCGACAAAGGCGCCCTCATCGATGGCTGTCTCTCAAGAACGTCTCAAGCTGGGCCACGATAGCGACACGGCGACGAAACTAGCGAATTCCGAGGATCGGAGACTTGAAAGGCCGACTGGGGATAGGTAATATACGTAGCTCAGGTAGATTAAGTAGGGCTGAAAGGGTACAGGTGGGCGCAGCCCAAGAGCGGTCGCGTTACCCTGGAGTAACGGCACGCGCCGCGTGCGCGGATCGGCCGCGCGTGCCGTGTCGCGGCCCGAGCTCCGATGTTTCCAAGCGAATTCGGGCCCTGCGAAGATCCCAATTGTCGTCCGATCGGTTCGTCGTGTTCGCTATCAACGGGGTTGTCGATGAAATCTTGCGCTGCCAACTGGCTGACCCGGGCGTTCCAGTGCTTACTGGAGGATTCGAATCGCGGTTCACGCGCTGGAGGGCTGCGCTTCGCGCCGCCGCGAGTGGAGGCCCTCGAGAGCCGCGAGCTATTAAGCACCGCGAGCGGCGTCTGGAATTTCGTGAGCGCGCCGCAGCTTCAGCCAATGAAAGTGAACGTGCTGACGCTCGAAGCCGACGCGTCCATCAATCCGATCTTCATCTCGCCTTACGACCAATCACCCGACCCCAGTTATCTGGTTGGCCAGACCGGCCCGCTCATGACCGACGGCGCCGGGAATCCGATCTGGTTTCACCCTCTTTCGAGCAACAACAGCCTGCTGGCGTTCGGCTTTCAAGCCCAGACCTTGTTCGGCAAGCCGGTGTTGACCTGGTGGCAGGGAACGGTCGCGGGAATTGTACCGAGCAAGTTGCCCCCGGGCACGCCGCTGGGGGGCGAGTTCGTCATCTACAATCAACACTACCAAGAGATCATGTCGGTCAAAGCACCCAAGGGATTCGCGATGGACGAGCACGAAATGCTGATCACGCCGCAAGGGGACGCCTATTTCTTCGGATTGCAGGACGTGAGCGCGAATCTGACCCCCTACGGCGGTCTGGCAAACGGGTCGTATTACGACCCTGTAATCTTCGAAGTGAATCTGCGGACTGGGAAGGTGATCTTCTCCTGGGACATGGCTGCGCATGTCCCGTTGAGCGATTCGGTGGTCCCTGTTCCCACGACGCCGGGTGTCGCGTGGGACCCTTACCATACCAATTCGATCGACGTCAGTCCCGACGGCTCGCAAATCCTGGTTTCCGCGCGCAACACGTGGGGGATCTATGACGTCAGCCACGCGACGGGGCAGATTCTCTGGCAGATCGGGGGCAAGCAGAATCAGTTCACCATGCCGTCGGACCTCGTGACGGGCCCATACGACTCGGCGTTCCAATTCCAGCATGATGCGCGCTTCGTGCCTGGAGGAATCAGCCTCTTCGACGACGGCGGCATCGGCGTGCCGCCCGACGGCGGTCCCTACGGCCCCGGGCGCGGCTTGATCTTGGACCTCGACCTCCAAAACCATACCGTAAGTCCCGCAAGTCAGGCTTACTACCATGACCCGGCGCCGTATCCGAACAGTCAAGGTAGCATGCGAGTTCTCGCAAACGGCGATGTGCTCGTCGGCTGGGGATCGGATTCGCAAGCCAGCGGAGAGTTGGCTTCCTATTACACCGAGTATTCCCCCAGTGGGTCGGTTCTCGCAGATTTCGTCCTGGCCGGCGAAGACATTTCCTACCGCGCTGTCAGCAGTCCGTGGGTGGGGATTCCGCTCACGAAGCCGGCGGCGGCGGTCACGGAGGCGAACGGCGACGCAACCGTGTACGCCTCGTGGAACGGCTCGACACAGACGGTCGCCTGGAAGTTGTTCGCCGGCAGCACGCGGGCATCGCTCAAGCCGGTTTCGATCACATCGCGCACGGGCTTTGAGACGGCGATTTCAACCACATCGAAAGGGCCCTTCTACGAGGTCAAGGCGCTGGCGCTCGCGACAAGGTACTGAAAACCTCCGCCATAATCCGCGCCTAAGGCCGGGTACGTTGACGACTAAACGGGGTTTGGCGGTCTTGGGAGGCCGCGGCTGGCGCCGTGAAAAGTTAGGCTTGCACGGCTCCTGAGAGCCTTTGACGAAGTGCAGCTTTTGTTGCGCTTCGAGGTCGCGTTTGTTGTGCGCGGGTCTCCGGACCCCGCACGAGTGCCCGACCGGAGGTCTCCGTACGTCGGAGTGTGCCCTGGGAGCGCAAATGCCTTTGGACACAGGGTGTATGGCGATCCCGGGAGACCTTCGGTCAGATTGCAACGCCAGATCGGTCCCACTCTCTTAGAGGTAGTTCACTTCGACCAGGGTTATCGCCGAAATGTAGAGCTTGCCAGACTGTGCGGCCGTGGTGAGCGCGGCATCCGCGGCGGGTGAGAGCCGTGCGGTGTCGAACAGGAACCACACGATCGCATGCGTATCGGCGAGGACATCGCTCATGAATGTCCCGGCTCGGGAAATTCGCGGGGAAAGTTTTGCCAAGCCTGCCCCTGAGCCTCGTCGAGGTCCGCCTTCGGAATCGCAAGCTTGAGGTCGGCGAAACGGCCCCGCAGCGGGGGAGGCTGGTACGTCGCTCGTGGGAGGCCCTGGCTCGCGATCCCCTCGCGAAGCGATTCGACGAGCTGCTTGATGCTCTTGACAATCGGCTCTGGCAAGCCGGCCAGGTCGAGGATAGCGGAGCTCGGGGATGGTGTAACGTCGCTAGTCATGAATCGATCGTACCGCACGTCGCCGCCGAACGTCAAAACATTCGCCTCGGGACTGAGATCCAAGATCCGCGACCTGTTCGACGCACCCGGGCCGTGACCGGAAAAAAAAGCTCACCGGGGACCCTGTCAGACACCGACTTTTCCGACTCGCCCGGTTCAGTCCGGATCCCCCACCAGCACAAACGCCGCCCAGTAATATCGGATTCGGTCTCAGGGAAACGGTCGCGGTGGCAATGCATGGCCTTGGTAGTTGTTGTGCATTAGCTGACCAAACGGCAGCGAAGTCGGCATCGGGTCCAGTCCCCTGATGCGCATCGGCCATCCCTGCCCTTAGCAATCGCTGCTACTCCTGGCTAGAATACCGGCTGTGGAGAAAAGCAAACTGCAAATTCACGCTGCTGCACGGCTTCGGCCATGAACGACCCCACCCTCACTGCTCGCTACCAGCTCGACGCTTCCCCGGACCCGCCCGGAGATGCTGCGCCAGCCGAACATCCAGAGCACATCGGTCGCTATCGGGTCGAGCGATTGCTGGGCAAGGGCGGCTTCGGCCTCGTCTACCTCGCCCACGACGACCAGTTGCAGCGGCTCGTTGCCATCAAGGTTCCGCACGCTCATCTCGTGGCGAAGACGTCGGATGCCGAAGCCTATCTGACCGAAGCCCGCACCGTCGCCAATCTCGACCACCCGCACATCGTTCCTGTTTTTGACGTGGGTAGCACTGAGGACTTCCCCTGCTTCGTCGTCTCGAAGTACATCGACGGCACGGACCTTGCCACCCGGCTCAAGCAATCCCGGCTGACGCTGCACGAAGCCGTCGAACTGGTGGCGACGGTGGCCGAGGCATTGCACCACGCCCACAAGCAAGGGCTGGTGCATCGGGACATCAAGCCGGGCAACATCCTGCTCGACTACGAGCGGCAAGCCGTTTGTGGGGGATTTCGGCCTGGCGTTGCGAGAAAAGGACCTGGGCAAGGGACCACGTTACGCCGGGACGCCCGCCTACATGAGTCCTGAACAAGCCAGAGGCGAAGGGCACCGGGTCGATGGCCGCAGCGACATCTTCAGCCTGGGCGTCGTCTTCTACGAACTGCTGGTCGGACGCCAGCCGTTTCGTGCGGATTCGCTAGCGGAACTGATGGAGCAGGTGACGAGTTTCGAGGCCCGGCCGCCACGGCAGTACGATGACGGCATCCCGAAAGAACTGGATCGCATCTGCCTGAAAGCCTTGTCGAAGCGTGCCTCGGAGCGGTATTCAGACCGCCAAGGATCTGGCCGATGATCTCCGGCATTTCCTGGCCGAGCAGACCATCAACCAGCAATCCGGCCCAAGCCCCAAAGGCAGTGGTTCTATCTCGGCCACGGTGATCGCACCGCGGTCCTCCACTTCGATTACGTCGAGCCCATCCGGTGCAACCTCGGCCACGACGCCGACCTCGGAACATCAGCTCATCAGGATCGTGCCCAAAGGCTTGCGGTCCTTCGACGAACATGATGCCGACTTCTTTCTCGAACTGCTGCCCGGTCCACGAGATCGAGAAGGACTGCCGGACAGTATCCGGTTCTGGAAGACGTCGCATCGAGGAAATCGACCCGGAAAAGACGTTCTCCGTGGGTCTCATTTACGGGCCATCCGGCTGCGGCAAATCGTCGTTGGTGAAGGCTGGCTTGTTGCCGCGTCTTGTCCAGCGACGTGATTGCTGTCTATGTCGAGGCCACGGCTGCGGAGACGGAGGCCCGCTTGCTGAATGGCCTGCGGAAAGGCAGTCCGGCCCTGCCTCCCATCCTCGGCCTGAAAGAGACGCTGGCGGCACTTCGCCGGGGCCAGAGCATTCCGCCCGGCAAGAAAGTGCTGATCGTCCTTGACCAGTTCGAGCAATGGCTGCACGCCAAGAAGGAAGAGGAACATACGGACCTCGTGGAAGCCTTACGCCAGTGCGATGGCGGCCGGGTACAGTGCATCGTCATGGTGCGCGATGACTTCTGGATGGCCGCGACCCGCTTCATGCGGGACCTGGAGATTCGACTTCTTGAAGGCCAGAACTCCGCGGCAGTCGATCTCTTCGACATGGATCACGCTCGGAAGGTACTGGCGGCCTTCGGGCGTGCCTTCGGCAAACTGCCAGAGAACGCCAGCGAAACAGTGAAGGAGCAAAAGGAGTTCCTGAAGCAGGCCGTGTCCGGCCTGGCTCAGGAAGGCAAGGTCATCTCCGTCCGGCTGGCCCTGTTTGCGGAGATGATGAAGGGCAAGTCGTGGACGCCTGCTTCCCTGAGGGCAGTAGGCGGCACCGAGGGGGTCGGCATCACGTTTCTTGAGGAAACCTTCAGCGCGGCCACCGCTCCCCCGGAACACCGCTACCACCAGAAAGCCGCCCGAGCCGATCTGAGAATCCTGTTGCCCGAAACCGGCAGCGATATCAAGGGACACATGCGGTCGTATGCGGAGTTGCTTGAAGCCTCGGGCTATGGGAGCCGCTCCAAAGACTTCGATGACCTGATCCGCATTCTCGACAATGAGATTCGCCTCATCACGCCGACCGACCCCGAAGGGGTGGCGGGTGACGAGTGGCGGGTGACGGGTGGTAGGAATGATTCAGCAGCTTCTGCTCCCGCCACCCATCACCCATCACCCGCCACCCGATACTACCAACTGACCCACGATTATCTGGTTCACTCCATACGGGAGTGGCTGACACGCAAGCAGAAAGAAACTCGGCGAGGGCCGGGCCGAACTGCTGCTGGCGGATCGGGCGGCCGTGTGGAATGCTCGACCGGAGAACCGCCAGCTACCTTCGCTGCTTCAATGGTTGCAAATCGGCTGGCTGACGCAGAAGAAGAACTGGACGCCACCGCAGAGCAAGATGATGCGCCGGGCACGCTGGTATCATGTGGTGCGGGGGCTGTGCGTCTTCGTCCTGCTGGCTCTCATCGGCTGGGGCGGTAATGAGGTTCAGGGCACGCTGAAGGCCCATGCGTTATTGGAGAGTCTACTCCATGCCGAGACGACGCAAGTGCCGAACATCGTTGCGAACATGCCTCCCTATCGCCGCTGGCTCAACCCGCTGCTTCGAGCCGCTTGCCAGGAGGCCCTTGCAAAGAAGGAAGCTGCCAAACAACTTCACGCCAGCCTTGCCCTGTTGCCGGTGGACTCAACTCAAGTCAATTACCTTTATGATCGGCTACTCGACGCCCAGCCACATGAGGTGCCGGTCATCAGTGACGCATTGGCCCCGTACAAGCACGGATTGCTCAACAAGCTGTGGGCCGTGGTTGCAGCACCGGAACAGGGCACGGAATCGCAACGGCTGCGAGCGGCGGCCGCGCTGGCGAAGTACGATCCTGCGAGCGAGAAGTGGGCGACCGTTCAAGAGGCCGTAGGCAACGATCTGGTGGCTGTGCCTGCCTTGCACTTGTCCTTGTGGATGGAAGCGCTGCGTCAAGTCCGCACGAAGTTACTCCCGCAGTTGTCGGCTGTCTATCGAGATTCCGGTCGCCGGGAAATCGAGCGATCCTTGGCAACCGACATCTTGGCCGACTACGCCGCCGACGATCCGCAAGTGCTGGTCGATCTGCTCATGGACGCCGACGAGAAGCAGTTCGCCGTGATCTATCCCGTAGCCACAAGCAGCTCGCTTGTGGGGGGCGCGAAGCCTGCAAGCGAGTCGCTTGTAGCCACGCTGATCGCCACAATCGACAGGAAACTGCCTGCCGACATGCCCTCCGCAGACGAGAAGCGGGAACGCCTGGCGAAGCGGCAGGCGAATGCGGCGGTGGCCTTGTTGCGGATGAACGAGCCCGAAAAGGTCTGGCCGCTCCTGAAGCACAGACCCGATCCTAGAGTGCGGAGCTACCTCATTCACCGCCTGGCTCCGCTGGGCGCCGACGCCACCGCAGTCATCAAGCATCTGGCTGAGGAGTCGGACCTCACGATTCGCCGGGCCTTGCTTCTCAGCCTGGGGGAGTTCAGCGACAAGGAATTGCCGCCCGCGGTCCGCACAGCCTTCTTGCCGAAGTTACAGACAACCTACAGCACCGACGCTGATCCTGGGCTTCATGCAGCGGCGGAATGGCTTTTGCGGCAGTGGAAGCAAGAATCGTGGCTGAAGCAGGTGAACGACGATTGGGCGAAAGAAAAGGTGAAGGGCGAAGGCTGGTGGTTGGTGGGAAAAGACAAGGATTCTCCACCCGCAGCTCGCCACTCGCCACCCACCACTCCCAAGTGGTACGTCACCGGTCAGGGACAGACGATGGTGGTGATTCCTGGCCCGGTAGAGTTTCTGATGGGATCGCCGCCGACCGAGGCCGACCGGAATGACAACGAAGTGCAGCACAAGCGCAGGATCGCTCGAAGTTTCGCCATTGCCGCAACGCCCGTGACGAAGGAGCAGTTCTTGCGTTTCCCCACCCGGCGGGCTGAGTCGCACATCGAAATGCGGCGTTACCCCACGCCGTCGTGTCCGATTGGCGGCGTCGTATGGCACGAGGCGGCGGCATACTGCAATTGGTTGAGCGAGGAGGAAGGGATTCCTGAACAGCAGTGGTGTTACGAGATCAAGGGTAATACGCTCAAGTTGAAGGCGAACTATCTGAGTCTGAGCGGCTATCGTTTGCCGACGGAAGCGGAGATGGAGTATTCAACCCGCGCGGGAGCATCGACGAGCCGCAATTTCGGGGAAACGGAAGAGTTGATGCCGAAGTATGCTTGGTACTATAAGAACTCGGACGAAAAGACGTGGCCGGTGGGCAGTAAGAAGCCGAACGATCTGGGGTTTTTCGACATGCAAGGGAATGTGTGGACATGGTGTCAGGAGAGCTACAGGCCGTATCCTCAAGGAAAGGAGGCCACCGAAGACAAAGAAGATGACTTGGTGGTCGCAAGTAAAGTTGGCCGTGTGATGCGTGGAGGCTCGTTCGGCTATCCTTGCGTCGTCCGCTCTGCCCAGCGTTTCACCTTTGTGCCGTCGTTTAGCGACGTCGATAGTGGTTTTCGCCCAGCGCGGACTTTACCGCTTGACGGCCTGACGGCTTTACCAGTTACCCCGGAGCGGTCGAAAGGATATGCGGCTGCACGTTGACCATCCGGACTACCAACGGCGTCCAGACCAATCCGAAGGCGGGCGAGAGCGGCGGACGATCCTCGCAAAAGGTTCCACGGTGAAGGGCCGCGTGGTCGACGGATCAGGGAAGCCCGTGAAGGGGGCTCAAGTCGATACCGGACCCGCTTGGCTGCAGGGCCAGAGGAAGCCCGTGGTGACCGACGAACTCGGGGAGTACACCCCGCGGAACTGTGAGGCGGGTCCGTGGATCGTGACGGCGCAGGCCGAGGGGTTCGCCCCCGGGTGTCAAGAGGTTACGGTCCCGAACCGAGGAGAGGTGGAGGCGCCTGTTATCCAACTTGGAAAGGCGAGCACCCTCCGTGTCAGGGTCGTAGACCGGGCCGGGAAGCCCGTCGCCGGCGCCCTTGTCGCAGTCGATAAGTGGCGCGGGCACCGCATGTCGCTCAGGTTCAGTGCTCAAACCGATGCCACAGGGCGCTCCACCTGACGACAACTCGAATGCCGACACAACCACCACCGGACTGGACGGCCGGCTCACGGTCCCCCGACGGGCGGATCCGTTCTTGCTCGTCGCCGCGGCCGATGCGGGGTTCGCCGACGCGACATCGGATGAGTTTGCGAAGACCGGAAAGCTTGTCTTGCAGTCCTGGGGACGAATCGAAGGCGAGGTGAGGATCGGCCGCAAGCCGGCTGCCTACCAATCCGTCGTCTATTTGCCGAAGCGGTACTTGAACCGCGGTGATGCCGCCCTCTGCGGGAGTTACCACTATCACTTCACGGCCGATTCGCAGGGGCGGTTCGCGATTGATAGGGTGGTTCCCGGCCCCGGTCACATCGCCCGCGTTCTGGACGTAGGCCTTCGAGGAGGCGAGTGGTGCGGGCAGGTGCCGGTCGAGGTGACGCCAGGCCAGACGATCCAGGTTCGACTCGGCGGCAAGGGTCAACCCGTAATCGGCCGGGTGGTGCTCGACGGCACTCCTCGCGAGCCGGTCAACTGGCGAAGCAACGAGGCAGCCGTTCTCGAACTGCAACTGCCCAGAGCCGAGCGCCTTAAAGCGCCGACGCCCTGGCTCAGGTTTGCGTCGGGGTTCGACCAAAACGGCAGGTTCCGCATCGAGGACGTGGCACCGGGTACTTATGAGTTAAAAATTCCCGTGAATTTGCCTTCCGACAGGACGACCTGTGGCCCCGACCGCGCCAGGATGGGTGAGGCGATCCTCCCCGTAACCGTGCCTGAGGGACCGGACGACCAACCGGTCGAGATCGGGGACGTGAAGGTCAGGCTTCATGTGCGCCTCGGCGACCTCGCCCCCGACTTCACGGCGCCACGGCTTGACGGCGGCCATTTCAAGCTGAGCGAGCAGCGGGGCAAGCTCGTCTTCCTCGACTTCTGGGCGACGGGGATCTCGTAGCCGAGACCCCGGTTACCCATGAATTCCGTACCGAGCCTTTGCCTTGCCACTCGACCGTGCCGACCTGTTTGCTGCCGACAATGATCGCGCCGGCGGGCACGTTCGAGCTGGCGGGCAGGTTGCAGTCAACCGTGTGGGCACCGTCACCCCCAGGCCCGACGTAGGCCAGAGCTCCGACGATCACGGCGTTGGCACGGTTTTGGCCCTCAGTGCGGCCTGGGCCGGAGGACTCACCGCGGGCCGCGGGGTGATGCGCCTGCTCGCCGGCCCGGCGAAGGGGAGCCACCGGGCATGGTGGCCGGGGAGGTCGCCCAGTCGGGCGCTGCCCCTGACCGGGGCCGCTTGTAGGCTCTCCCAGGTTCGTCGCTCACCGAGCGGCCCCGACAGGTGAGCGCCATCGAATCAGGTGAAGTTGAGCCCGTCATGACCCCGCGCACTGGGTATGGTTCCACAGAGCGCTTACCGACAACACCAACGCGCACCACAGCCTAGCCGCGCGAGGAACCGAGAGGGAGCACCCCTAAGGTGGCTCACGTCCGACAGCCAAGGACGACAGTGGTAAATCCGGCGCACGGTTGCTCGCGCGATCGAAACGAGGAACAAGATTCCGGACTGCGGCGCTCCTCGGTGGAACGAAACCAAGAAGGAGACGGTTTTGTTCGCTTTCGGTGGGGAGAGACCAAGGGAACAAGACGCTGTTCGTGGCGCTCGCCTGACGGTCGAAATTGGCGCTGATTTCCCGATCAGTCCCAGAGGCGCTGGAACCGCAGAGAAGCCCCGAAGCGCTCTTGGAGCCAAGCTCGAAGATTTTGCCTGGCGATTGGTGGGAGGATCTGCCGAGCCAGACATCGCTCTCGAATCAGCAGCCATTCGGCACGAACGGGTCAGGGATCTGTGTCGGATTCGATCTCAGCGAAACGGTCGCGGCGGCAGTGCATGTCCTATCCAGTTTCGGTCTGCGTCCCGCGTCCCGGTGCCCGTCCCGCCCCACGATGCTTGGGCGCACCGTCGCAACCGGTGCACCTCGCACGCTCATTGGATCCGG
This sequence comes from uncultured Isosphaeraceae bacterium, assembly GCA_963823675.1. GTDB lineage: Bacteria > Planctomycetota > Planctomycetia > Isosphaerales > Isosphaeraceae > CAWGMT01. The sequence continues at coordinate 230,288 of CAWGMT010000014.1, forward strand.
CATGAAACACACATCCGGTATCGCCTGCACATCGTGCCGCTGCTAGGCCGGGTCCGGTCGTTGTTGGATTTACAAACAGTGAACGCCCAAAAAAATCTGGGGAAAAATTTTAAGTCCAATCTGGATAGAATGATCCGATCAAATTGTGGGCACCAAATGGCGCTCGCGCGTTCATGAAATCCGAGAATCAGCGCATCTTGTTTTGTAGAGAACCGCGCACAGATTGCCTATCCAAAATAACCACCAGTGGATTGACCCCCGAACGCGTTACCAGCGCGCACCGCGCCCGCGGGCAACTGCGCGGCATGAGATCGTCGAACGCTCGGGCACACACACGCACAGCGCAGCGCGGCTGCGGGCGAATCCGAAATGGAAATGCGGACACACGTCGACCACGAATAACGCGAATTTCACGAATCCAGTCGGAAGACCGCATGATCCAGCGACTGTTAGGACCTGTAATCGAGGACGTCGTGGGGCGATACCCAGAGGACAGCTCTCCCAGTTGTAAGACTCGCGTCAGTGGTGGTTTAGATGCGATCGCCCCTTCGCTGCCGATCGAGGGCGGGCCGACCGGATGCGTAGCACGGGGCCGGGAACCGTGGGGGCCAAAACGAAAAAAATACCAGTGGATTCGTCTCACTGGCTCTCATTGGCTCTCATTCCCGGAAAAAGTCGAAAGAGTACGCAAGCCCAGGTCGCCCTTGGTTTTGCAGCAAGTGCCGCCAGCAAACGGCTTCGATCGAAGGCTGACGACACAACCGGCGATCCCACGCCGATGAATTTCGTTGTGCCCTCTTCCGTCTCATATCTCGGCACGGCTAGAATGTCTGAGACTTGTCCGAGGATGGGCCGATCGTTTCGTGAGGGTTCACCACCGGCGGCCGGCCCGCGAGCTTGACGGAGCGCTCGGGCTGGCACGCCAGGGATTGCCGAGCTTTCGCCCGAGGCCAGGCGTTTAGGGAGCGGCTCTCTCGGATCGGCTTGACGGGAATCCGTCAGCGCTGCCGCACAAAACGGACCGGGAGTGCGTATAGGCAGTTCAGGTCAGATCCGATCCAGCGACGATCGTTCAACACCTTGTAGGGACGGATTCATTTATGGCGCAGACCGCGAGCACCAGCGGCGTCGAACGGCTCAGCGATAACGATGTCGAGGCCATTGATCAGTTGCGTGACGCCTACGCCCGGATCAGGAAGGAGCTCGGGCGCGTGATCGTCGGCCAGCGCGACGTGATCGAGCGGCTGGCGATCTGCTTGTTCGCCCGGGGTCACGGGCTTTTGATGGGCGTTCCGGGCCTGGCCAAGACGCTGATGGTCAACAAAGTCGCCGAGATGATGTCGCTTCGGTTCAGCCGAATCCAGTTCACACCCGACCTCATGCCGATGGACATCACCGGCACGGATATTCTTCAGGATACCGACAGGGGCGCCGGGAGTTTGAGTTCGTCCACGGGCCGGTTTTCGCCAATATCGTCCTGGCCGACGAGATCAACCGGGCCCCGCCCAAGACCCAGGCCGCCATGCTCGAAGCCATGCAAGAGCACAACGTGACGGTCATGGGCAAGGTCTTCCATCTCGAAGCCCCGTTCCTGGTCCTCGCGACCCAGAACCCCATCGAGCAGGAGGGAACGTATCCGCTGCCCGAGGCCCAGCTCGACCGGTTCATGTTCCTGATCGAGCTGGATTATCCCTCGGAAGCCGAGGAAATCCAGATCGCACGCACGACTACCGGCGATGAGCTGCCTCGGCTTGACCACATGATGACGCCCCAGGAGATCATCCGGCACCAGAGCCTGGTCCGCCGCGTGCCCGTACCCGACCACATCTATTCTTACGCCGCACGGTTGGTGCGGAAGACCCGGCCCAAGGACCCGACGGCGCCGGCATGGATCAAGCCTCTCGTCTCATGGGGCGCCGGCCCCCGGGCAGTCCAGTACCTCATCCTGGGCGCCAAGGCCCGCGCGGCCCTGCTGGGCAGCTACATGGTCCGGCTCGAGGACGTCCATGAGTCGGCCGAGCCCGTCTTGACCCATCGCATCATCACCACTTTCACCGCACAGGCCGAAGGCATCGATGCCAAGAAGATTGCACGGAGGCTCATCGAGGAGACGGAAAGTGAGGCTTGAATGGTCCTTGGTCCTTGGTCCTTTGTCCTTTGACTGCTGACACGAGTCGGCGCGTCGAGGAACCGAGGGGTGTTCGAGCGGATTCTCTAGCCGCCCCCGGCGAACAAGGGTCAACGGACCACGGACGAAGGACAAAGGACAAAGGACAAATCGAATGTTTCCTGAGCGCCAACAACGTGCTTTCCTCGATACCGCCGTGCTGTCGCGGCTGGCGGGGTTTCCGTTGTTTGCGCGCAGGCCGATGCAGGGGACGGTTTCGGGGCGGCATCCCAGTCCCCACCGGGGGTCGAGCGTCGAGTTTGCCGAGTATCGCAAGTATGTCCCCGGCGATGATCTTCGCCGGCTCGACTGGCGGGCTTACGGGCGGTCGGACCGGTTCTTCGTCAAGGAGTTCGAGGCCGATACGAACCTGCGGTGCTGCCTCGTGGTGGATACCAGCGGGTCGATGGGTTTCGGGTCAAAAAGCGTGTCCAAGATCGAATACGCCCGGCGCATCGCCGGGGCGATCGGCCACCTGGCGCTCCAGCAGGGCGACGCGGTGGGCCTCTCGTGCGTCGCCGCGGGGATCGTCAAGAATATCCCCCCTCGGCGCAACCCATCGCACTTGAAGACGGTTTTCGACGTGCTCGAACAGACCCAGCCCCAGGGCCAGACCCAGCTCCCGACGGTCTTGCATGAACTGGCCGAGACGCTGTCGCAGCGGGCGCTCGTGGTGATCATCTCCGACCTCTTCGTCGAGCCGGATGACCTCGGCTCATGTTTCCAGCACCTGCGGTTCCGCAAGCACGACGCGGCGGTGTTTCATCTGCTCGACCGCCAGGAGATCGAGTTCGATTTCCGCCGGCCGATGCGGTTCCTGGATATGGAAGGAGGGCCGGCGATCTTCGCCGAGCCGACCGAGATCGCCGAGCGATACCACAAGGCGGTGTCGGGGTATTTGACCCGGCTCCATGAGGTCGTCCTCGAGTCGGCCGTCGATTATCATCGGGTGTCGCTCGACGAAGACTACGAGCAACTATTGATCCGGTTCCTGGTCGGGCGGACTCGTTCCCGAGGCGTGCGATGAGTTTTTTGCAACCGTTGCTCCTGGCCGCGCTGCCGCTGGTCGCCTTGCCGATCATCATTCACCTGATCAACCAGCGCCGGTATCAGACGATCCGCTGGGGTGCGATGATGTTCCTGCTGGCGGCCAACCGGATGTCGCGCGGGTATCGCGCGGCTGCGGCAATGGCTGATCATGGCATTCCGGATGGCCGCCATCGCCGGCCTGATCTTCGCGATCAGCCGGCCGCTCGCCGGGGGCTGGCTGGGGCTCACTGCCGGCGGCCGCCCCGATACGACGATCGTCCTGCTCGATCGGTCCCCCAGCATGCAGGAGAGCAGCCAGGGGGGAGGGGGCTCGAAGCGGGAAACCGGCCTGCGGCAGTTGGTCCCCACGCTCAAGACCGTCGGCTCGGCCCGCTGGATCTTGATCGAGAGCACGACCGGCAAGCCCCGCGAGCTGGAGTCGATCGACGATCTGCTCTCGTCGCCCAGCACCGGGGCGGCCAGCGCCTCGGCCGATATTCCGGGAATGCTGCTGGCAGCGCGCGAATACATCATGGCCAACAAATCAGGCCGCACCGAGATCTGGATCTGTTCCGACATCCGCCAGAACGACTGGAACGCCGAGAGCGGCCGCTGGCAGGCGATCCGCGAAGGGTTTTCGGAGCTGGCGCAGAGCGTGCGTTTCCACCTTTTGGCCTATCCGCAGAGCGATCCCGGCAACGTGTCGGTGCGTGTGACCGACGTGCGCCGGCAGAAGACGGCCGACGGGGCCGAGCTGCTGGTGTCGCTGCGGCTGGCGCGGCGGAATGAGCGAGGGCAAGGAAACGATCCCGGTGCAGCTCGAGATCGACGGGGCGCGTTCCGAGGTTGCCGTCGAGATGGTCGGCGGCCAGAGCGAGCTGCTGGATCACCGCATTCCGCTCGAGAAAGGCCGACTGCGCGGCTGGGGCCGGGTGTCGATCCCGGCCGACTCCAACCTATCGGACAACGACTTCTACTTCACCTGGGAAGAGCAAGCGGCGCGGCGAACGATCGTCGTGTCCGACGACCAGCAGGCGGACCGTCCGCTGGCACTGGCGGCTTCGATCTCGCCGGTACCCTCGGTGCGCGATGCTCAGCCGAACTCGTCGCGCCGGCGCAGGCCGGCGGCATCGACTGGGATCAGGTCTCGATGTTGATCTGGCACGCACCGCTGCCCGAGGCCGACCTGGCGCGGTCGGTGCAAGCCTTCGTCGAGCGCGGCGGATCGGCCGTGTTCTTTCCACCCAGGGCACCCGGACAGACGGAGTTTTTCGGTGTGCGCTGGACTGTGTGGACGGAACAAAAATCGGAGAGCCCGGTCGACACCTGGCGCGGCGACGAAGACCTGCTGGCGCACACCCAGAGCGGCGCGCCCTTGCCGGTGGGCCAGCTCCAGGTCCGCCGTTATTGCGGGTTGTCGGGCGAGCTGACGCCTCTGGCCACGCTCAGCGGGGGCGTGCCGCTGCTGGGACGGGTGGCGACCGATCGCGGGGCCGTCTATTTCTGCGCGACCACGCCGGCTCCCGGCGATTCGTCGCTGGCGACCAGCGGCGTCGTGTTCTACGTGATGGTCCAGCGCGCGCTGGCAGCCGGCTCGGCATCGCTGGGCAGCACGCGTCAGCTCACGGCCGGCGAGGGCTTGCGTGACGATCCGCTCTCGTGGAAGCGCGTGGCCGGCGGCGACGAGGCGATCTCGACGGATTTTCCCTACCATCGCGGGGTCTATCAATCGGGTGAGCGGCTGCTGGCGGTGAACCGCTCGGCCGCCGAGGAGCAAAGGGCGGTGCTGGCCGACGCGCCGCGTGCCGGAGCTGTTTCACGGCCTCGATTTCGCCCGGGTCGACGACCGGGCGGGCAACCTCGCCTCATTGATCCAGGAGGTCTGGCGGCTCTTCCTGGTGGCCATGATGACGGCGATGGTGGTCGAGGCGGCTCTTGTGCATGCCCAGACCGGCGCGTCCCCGTCCTGGCGGAGCTGTGCCATGAATGTATCGCGTTCGCTGACTTTCCTCTGGACGCCCTGGTCGCTCTTCGGCTCGATCGCGGTCGTGCTGGTCACGGCCGGTTTCTGCTTCGCGGCCTGGCAGCGGAGCGGCTTCCGGCGCTCGATCGGCATGCTCGAGCTCTTGCGTCTGACCCTGGTGATCATGGTCGCGGTCCTGCTCAACCAGCCCGAGTGGGTCGAGGAATACCGCCCCGAGGAGAGGCCGGCGATCGCCGTGTTCTGGGACGGCTCGCCCAGCATGGAGACGCGCGACGTCGTGCAGGCAGGGCAAAAGGCGGCATCCGCCGTCACGCGGCACGAGGCGATCGCGCCCCTGGCCGAGCCGGGCACCTGGAGCAAGCTCCACGAGCGGATGAACGTGGTGGTCCAGCCGTTCTCGACCCCGCAGGCCGGACACGGCACCGACCTCAACGAGCCGCTGGCCAAGGCGCCCGAAAAGATCGCCAACCTGCGGGGCATCGTTCTGGCGTCCGACGGCGACTGGAACGAGGGCCCGCCGCCGGTCCAGGCGGCGGCCCGTCTGCGGATCGAAGGGCGTGCCGATTTTCGCGGTCGCCGGTCGGCAGCCGCACCCGGCTGCCCGACGTCGAGCTCTTGAGCCTCGACCTGCCGACCTTCGGCATCGCCGGCAAGTCGGTCCGCGTCCCGTTCACGATCGACAGCTCGCTGCCGCGCGAATACATCACCACGGTCACCCTCCGTGACTTCCGACGGCGACGAGGTGACCAAGGAAGTGCGGATCGCCCCCATGAGCGCGTACCAGCGACTGGCTGGTCTGGAAGCCCAGGGCCACGGGCGATTTCACGCTCACGCTCGATGATCCCCCAGCACCGCGACGAGACGCTTGCCGAGAACAACACGGCAGACGGCGCCGATCTCGATCCGCGAGGAGAAGCTGAAGGTGCTGGTCGTCGAGTCGTATCCGCGCTGGGAGTACCGCTACCTGCGCAACGCGCTGTCGCGCGATCCCGGAGTCGACGCTCTCGTGCTTGCTGTTCCACCCCGGGCTCAGCAAGGTGGGCGGCGGCAACAAGGATTACATCAAGCAGTTCCCCTCGGGACTTGACGAGCTATCCAAGTACGACGTCGTCTTCCTCGGCGACGTGGGCGTCGAGGATGGCCAGCTCACGGCCGAGCAATGCCGGCTCTTGAAGGGGCTGGTCGAGCACCAGGCCAGCGGCCTGGTCTTCATGCCGGGCATCGCAGGGCACGGAGCTCTCGCTGCTGGATACCGAGCTGGGCGATCTCTGCCCGGTGGTGCTCGACGCGGCGCAGCCGGGCGGCTGGGGCTCGCGCACGCCCAATCACTTCGAGCTGACAGAACTGGGCCGCCGCAGCCTGCTGACCAAGCTGGCCGATACGCAGGACGACAACGCCGAGGTCTGGGAAGGGCTGCCGGGGTTTCAGTGGTACGCGCCGGTGCTGCGGGCCAAGGCCGGCAGCGACGTGCTGGCCGTCCACAAGGACGCAGTCCAACGAACTACGGCCGGCTGCCGCTTTTGGTCACGCGCACCTTCGGCGCCGGCAAGGTCCTTTTCATGGGCACCGACGGCGCCTGGCGGTGGCGCAAGGGGGTTGAAGACAAGTACCACTACCGGTTCTGGGGCCAGGTGGTGCGCTGGATGGCCTATCAGCGAAATATGGCCAAGGGCGAGTCGATGCGGCTGTACTATGTGCCCGACCAGCCCAAGCTGAACCAGACCCTGGCGCTGCACGCCAACGTGATGGAGCGTTCGGGCGAGCCCTTGCATAATGGCGAGGTCTCGGCCCGGATCACCGCCCCTTCGGGCAAGACCGAGGTCGTCCACTTCACATCGGCCGGCGACGAATGGGGCGAATTCACCGGGCGGTACACCGCGGTCGAGCCGGGCAGCCACCACGTCACGCTCTTCTGCAAGCAGACCGGCGCCAAGCTGGAAACGTCGTTCTTCGTGCAGGGGGCGGCCGCCGAGCAGCCTGGCAAGCCGGCCCGGCCCGAGGTGCTGGAGGAGCTGGCGCGGGTGACTAACGGCAAGGTCGTGCCGCCGGAAAAACTCGATGAAGTGGTGCGATCGCTGGCAGAGCTGCCCGAGCCGCCGCCCCTGGTGCGCCGGGTACCGCTCTGGTGTCATCCCGTGCCGGCCGCGGCGCTGGTCACATTAATGGGAGTCTTCTGGGTAGGCCGGAAGGTGGTTGGTTTAGTATAGTGGTGGGACGGACGTCGTGGGCTTACTTGACTGGTTGAAAGGTGACGCTTCGCAATTGACCCTGAGGTGACTATGAGCCTGGCTTACTCGCCTGATCGTCTCAAGCTGCCGGAAGCGCTGGAAGCGCAGTTGCACGAGTTTCGCCGCCGGGTCTGGGCGATCAAGATCGTCGAGGCCGTCGCTGCGGCGGCCTTCAGCCTGCTTGTGGGCTACCTCGTCTTGTTCTGCGTCGACCGCCTGTGGGATACGCCGGTCTGGCTGCGGGCGGTTCTGTTCATGGCGGCCCTCCTGGGCTGCGTCAACCTGCCGGTGGCCTTGCACCGCTGGGTCTGGCGCCACCGGCGGCTCGAGCAGCTCGCCCGGCTCCTGTCGCGCAAGCATCCCAGCGTCGGCGACCAGTTGCTGGGCATCATCGAGCTGTCGCACAACGAATTCGAGCAGGCCAGGTCGCCGGCGCTCTGCGAGGCGGCGATTCGCGACGTCGCCTCGGTCGCCCAGAAGCGGGATTTCCGCGACGCCGTGCCCGATCCGCGGCACCGGATGTGGGGCTATCTGCTTTCGGTCCCGCTGGCGATCGCGCTTGGCCTGATCGTGCTGGTTCCGGCCGCGGCGTCGAACACCTGGAGCCGTTTCCTGGCACCCTGGAAAGACACGCCTCGCTACACCTTCGCCATGCTCAAGCATCTTCCCGATAAGCTGGTGGTCGCGCACGGCGAGCCGTTTGCGGTCGCGGCCGATCTCGAGGACCAGACCGTCTGGCGGCCCCGCCAGGGCTCGGTCCAGCTCGGCGGCCAGCGGCCGATCGTCGCCGGCCTCGCCGATGGCCGCTACCAGTTCGAGCTTCCCTCGCAGATCGACCCCGGCTGGCTCTACGTCAAGATCGGCGACTTTCGATCCCGCCTCCATGTCGAGCCGACCTTGCGACCCGAGCTGACCGCCGTGTCGGCCGCGGTCAAGCTCCCGAGTACCTCGGCCGCACCAAAATTCAGAAGAAAGACGTCCGCGGCGGATCGGTCTCACTGGTTCAGGGAAGCGAGGCGACCTTCGCCGCCACGGCGACCCGCGACCTCGCAAGCGCTCGGAGTCGACGGCAAGCCGCAGCCGCCCGCGGGCGCCACAGTCGACCAGCCCGTCGACGGCCATCCAGGGCTCGCGCAAGATGGAGTTCTCCTGGCAGGACAAGTTCGGACTGGCCGGCAAGGAACCATTTGTCCTTTCGATCACGGCTCGCGACGATGAGGCACCATCGTTGAGCTGCGAGAACCTGCCGCGGCAGCAGCGTGATCCTCGATACCGAGCTACTGAGCTTCAAGGTGCGTGCCCAGGACGATTTCGGCGTCAAGCGGATCGGGATGGAATGGCAGGGCAGCGACAACCCGGTCGTGAAGACGCCCGCCCAGGGCGAGCTCATCTTGGCCGGCGGCGGTCACGACAAGGAGTCGCTGGACATCAGCGGCACCTTCTCGGCCAAGTCGCTGGGCATCGAGCCGCAGCCGGTCAACCTCCGGCTTTTCGCCGAAGATTATTTCCCGGGCCGGCCGCGGGTCTACACGCCGCCGTATCTCTTTTACGTCCTCAATGCCGAGCAGCATGCGATCTGGCTGACCGAGCAGCTCAGCAAGTGGCACCGCCAGTGCGCTCGAGGTGCGGGACCGCGAGCTCCAGCTTCACGAGACCAACAAGCAGCTCCGGGGGCTTCCTGCCGAAGAGCTCGACCGCCCGGAGACCCGGCGCCACATCGAGAACCAGGCCGCCGGCGAGCGTGCCAATGGCCGGCGGCTCTCGGGGCTGGTCGTCTCGGGCGAAGACCTGATCCGCCAGGCGATGCGAAACCCCGAGTTTGCCATCGGCCATCTCGAGAAATGGGCCGAGATGCTCCAGATCTTGAAGGACATCGCCGGCAACCGGATGCCGTCGGTCGCCGATCTGCTCAAGCAAGCGGCGACTGCCCCCAACGTCGCGGCCAATGCCAGCAATAACAAGACGAAGATGGCCGGGCAAGTGCGGGCCAGCCAGGCCAGCACGCCTTCCGAGCCCAAGGAAGGGCCCAAGAAGCCGCCGTCGGGCATTCCCGCGATTGTCGATCGCGAGTCGTCCCAGCAGCCGCCGGACGAAAAAGCAGGCCAGGCCGCTGCCAAGAAGGGCAACTCGAGCCCGAAGTTTTCGTTTCCGGTGACGACCCTGGACGGCAAGCCCAGCGACAAGCCGCAGCCCGAGGCGCCGGCGGCCCAGCAACTGGAGGAGGCCGTGCGCAAGCAGCAGGACCTGCTCGCCGAGTTCGACAAGATCGCCGACGAGCTGAACCGCGTCCTGGCCAACCTCGAGGGCAGCACCCTGGTCAAGCGGCTCAAGGCTGCATCGCGGCTCCAGTACAAGATCGGCGGACGGGTCAGCGATCAGTTGAGCGACGCCTTCGGCGCGGCGGCCCATCAACTGAAGGCCGGGGCCGTCAAGGTCCTGAGCGAGATGTCCGACCAGGAAGGGAAGGCCAGTACACGACGTCTCGTACATCATGGACGACATGGCCGCCGTACTTCGAACGCAGGGGATTCATGCGATTCAAGACGGTGCTCGACGAGATGCGGGTGCTGGATGTCGGTCGGCTCGCTCCGGCAGATTGGCGACGATGTGAAGAAGGAAAGCGGCATCTCGATCGCGCAATGCGATTTCTGGTCCGACACGCTCGACCGCTGGGCCGAAGACCTGGTCGATCCGGCCAAGGGCGGCACGTGCAACGCCAAGTCGCGCAGCAGCCTGCCGCCCGCTCTGGTGCTCGAGGCGCTGCAAATCCTGGAGGCGGAGGTCAACCTCCGCGAGGAAACTCGCGTCACCGAGCAGGCAAAATCCGCCACTGCGGCTGAAAAGCACAAAGAGCAGGCGCTCAAGCTGGCCGAGACGCAGAACGGCCTGGGCGAGCGCACCGACAAGCTGAGCCAGAAGATCAGCGAGCTGCCTGATGCCGACACGGAGTTTGCCTACGAGCTGGCGCCTTCTGGCCCGGGTTTCCGAGGTGATGGGTGAGGCCGCCGAGATCCTGGCCCGGCCAGAGACCGGCAGCCCGGCCATCGCCGCCGAGACCGAAGTGATCGAGCTCTTGCTGCAATCGAAGCGCATCAACCCCAAGGGCGGGGGCGGCGGCGGCTCGACTCCGGGCGGCGGCGGACACGGCACGACCCACGATTCCGCCCTGGCTCTCCTGGGAGGCGGCGTCAACGAGAAGGAGGTCCGTGAAGACCACGGAGTCTCCCAGACGACCGGCGATGCCGGCCCGTCGCTGCCCGAAGAGTTCCGCGCCGGCCTCGACGAATACTTCAACAGGCTCGAGCGCGGCTCGGGCGGGCAGTAGAGTCTTTCAGGGACAGTTCCATGCGCAGCGTGCGCATCTTCGACGGGAACGGGGGGATCGCCGGACGGAGCCGGCTCCTACAAAACGGACGCTGATAGGCGAAACTGGGGGATCGCCGGACGGAGCCGGCTCTACAAAATCAAACGCTGATTCGCTGCAGGCGGGGGCTATGTCCCCCGATCTGCTGATTGCGGCAATGGTGTTGGGCTCTGCAAATCCGATGAAACGACTTCTCAGTTCCCTGGTGATGACCGGCCTGGTCGTGGCGGCGGCCACGACGAGCGCGTTCGTCGTCGCGCAGGTCGCCCCACCGGCGGCGGAGAAGACGAAGACGGCGAAGCCCGTCGCCGGCGCGGACTTGCCCAAACAAGTCGTTGCTAAAGCGAAAGGCGTCGCGAAGAACAAGGGCGAAGCCAAGCAAGCCGAAACGGTGAAATTGAAGGAGGCGGCGGTCAAGCAGGCCATCGTAGCCAGGAAGGCGCGGGTCGCTGCCAAGGTCGCCAACGGCAACGCCAACCTCAACCCCATGATCCAGCAATTCACGCAGCAGGGCCGCCCGATGATGCGCTCGGAGGTGCTCCTGGCTAATTCGCTCTTTCACCTCACGAAAGACCAGTTGCGAGGGCTGGTCAAGGGAGCGGAAGCGGCCCTCGAGAAGGTCGCCAAGGAGATGGCCGAATATCAGCAAGGCGGGATGCCGCGCGTGGCCGTCCGGGGTCAAGCCTCCCGGAACCCCGACTGGGCCAAGAAGCTTCAGGATACGATCGCGGTGGAAATCAAGAAGCAGCTCAAGCCCGAGCAGTTTGCGCGCTACCAATCCGAGGTCAACGCACGCTCCGCCGAGCGCAAGCAAGCCGGTATCCGCTTCATGGTGGATGCCATTGATCGCGAGCTCCTCCTTTCCCCCAGGCAGCGCGACCAGCTCATGGCGACGCTGGGCCACGACTGGGACGGGAGCTGGTCCATGTATCTCGAGTACATCATGTTCGGTAACCGGTTCTTCCCCCAGGAGATCGACCGGCTCGTGACCCCCGTGCTCGACAAGACCCAGATCAAGGTGTGGCAGGGATCGCAAAAGGTCTCGGGCTTCTGGGGTTTCGGCGGCATCTGGGGTTTCCAGAACGGGGCAGATCCGTTTCAGGAATTACTGGGCGAAGAGCAGCAGAAGCCGGTCGAACAAGGCGGGGATTCCCCCGCCCCTGTGAGCAACGTGAGCTTGTCGAGGAATTCCATGAATCTGCTCAGGTGCCATCAGTTCCACTGGCTGGTTGCGTCCGTTCTGGCGGCGATCGTCGCCACGAGCGGGAGCGTCCGTGCCCAGGACGATCTCGACGACGACGACGATCAGGTCCAGGCCAATGCCGCCGGCATGGTTTTCATCCAGCAGCGGCAGCCGGGCGTCGAGCAGTTCGAGCAGTGGGTCTTCAATCAGACGGGCGGAGCGGGGATCGCTCGCAACCGGCTCAACGCCGCTCTCGAGCTGCAAATCGACGAGATCAACCGGTTTTGCGGGATCACCGAGGCTCAGAAGAGAAAGTTGGAGCTCGCCGGCCGGGGCGACATCAAGCGGTTCTTCGACCGCGTCGATGACGCCAAGCGCCGGTACATGCTGGTCATGAATGACCAGAACCACAACATCTGGGAAGATATCCAGCCGCTCCAAAGCACGCTCAACGGCGGCATTTTCGGCGACGAGTCGATCTTCGGCAAGACCGTCAAGAAGACCCTCCGCACGGAACAGGCCGCCACGCTCGCCGACCAGGACCGGCAGCGAAACAAGAATCGCTACCTGATCACGATCGACTGGTTCATCACCCACATTGATAAAGGGATCGGCATGACGGCCGACCAGCGCAAGCGGCTGTTTGCTTTACTCAAGGAAACTCCGCCGCCCCGGCGGTTCGGCTCGAGCGATTACTACTACCTCATGTACCGGGCCGCCCAGATCGCCGACGACAGGATCAAGCCGATCTTCGATGACATCCAGTGGCGAGTCTTCAGCGTACAGCTCAATCAGGGGCGCGGCATGCAGCAATGGCTCAAGAACAACGGCATGATCGGAGACGAGCCCGCAGCGGGCGATGAGGGCAAGAGGCTCGCCGAGGCCGCCAAGCGCGGCCGCCCGGCACAGGCCAAGGCGAAAGCGGTCGATGTGGGGGCGAGGAAGCAGGAAGAAATCAGATCGAAGAAGTAGGATAACGCGAGATCGACAAGCTGGTTCTGCGCTCATTCCTTCATCCGGTGATTGAACGTGACCACCGCGAGAATCAACGGCTGTTTGGTGCGAATCACGATGGTCGCCGCCATCCTCGTCGTCGAGCAGACTGTGAGTGCTCAGGAGGACGCCGGGGATCTCGGAGACGACGCCCCGATCGCCTTCACACCTCGGCCGCGGCGCGACGAGCCGTGGTTCCTTCGGACGGTTCTGGGCGGCCCAACGTCGATTGAAACCGCGCGCGAGATCCTCGAATTCCGTCTCCAGAGGCAGCTCGAAGAGACCGATCGCGAGTGCAGATTGGCTCCTGATCAGAAAAAAAAACTAGAACTCGCGGGACGAGGAGACATCAAGCATTTTCTCGATCGGATCAATGAAGTGCGAACCCAGTTTCTCGCTGTCGAGCGCGATCGGAATGAGGTTTCGGTCCTGTTGCGGGAATCAAGGTCGTTTCGGAGCGCCCTCACGACCGGGGTTTTCGGTGAGGGCTCGCTCTTCGCCAAGACATTCGCCAGAGTAATCGGCCCTCAGCAAGCTGCCGATGCGGCCAGGTTCCGCCTCGAGCGGGAAATGGCCCGGTATCGGGACGCTGTTGCCGAGACCGTCGCGATGCTCAGCCGGTCCTTGAGTTTGACCACCGAACAGCGCCGGCGTTTCGTGAGCGTTCTCACGGCGGAAACAAGGCCGCCCGAGCAATCCGGCGATTCCCGCGTCGCTTACGTCATGTTTCAGGCAGCCAGGATGCCTCGTTCGAAGCTCGAGCCGATCTTCGACGACGATCAGCGCCGGCTCTTGTGGAAACTTCTGAAATCGTACGAGAATATCGAGGAGTTCCTCAAGGACGATGGTTTCGTATTCGATGCTCCGCCGCTCGCGCGGCATTCCCTGTGGGCTCCTGGAAACGAATTCAAGGCCAGGTTCCCGCGGGACAAAGCGTCGTGGCAGAGGGGTACGACACTGGAGAAGATGTTAAGCGCATGAGCAAGACCGGACATCCTCTCGAACGGCAACCTCCGCAGTTAACAGCTTCTGTTGGTTGCCACTGGCTATGGAGGCTGACGATGACGATCGTCATCGTCGCGGCCGGCGCATCGGCGAGCGCTCAGGACGAGGATGAACTTGACGGGGAGGAGGGGGCAGGGGATCGAGTGGCACGACGAGTTCTCTTTACTGAGAAACAACTCGATCTCCAGATCTTCGGTCGCGTCGAAACGGTCGAGTCGGCCCGCGCGACTGAACAACGTCCTGAGCCAGCAGCTCCGCACGCTGGATCGGCAATATCTCTTGACCGACGCTCAGAGAGACAAGCTCTTACTCGCGGGTCGGGGCGACATCAAACGTGCGATCGATCGGGTGGAAGAGCTGAAAAGGAAACTCGAGCTTGTAAAATACGAGCGGAGGGGGGTGATCCAATGCCTCGAGGAGGCCGGACGCATGCGCAGCGAACTCCAATCGGGAATTTTCGGCGTCAACTCCCTCTTGGCCAAGACCATCGCCACGACGATCACCCAGGAGCAGAAAGACAACGAGGACGATCTGCTCCGCGAGTACGTGGCGCGGCGTTACCCGAGGTCCGTCGTCGAGGTGGCTGACAGGTTGGTTCGGGTGCTGAACTTGAGTCCCGAGCAACATCAGAGGCTCAAGAAACTGCTCATGGTTAAAATCCGCCCGCCGAGGCGACTCGGTGACTCTGTCTACGCGTACATCATGTACCAGTTGTCGAAGCTTCCGGAAGCCGAGGTCCGGCCGATTTTCAGCGATTCCCAGTGGAAGCTCCTGCACCAGTTTCTGGTAGGCTGGAGCGGCGCCCGTCCCTTCCTCGAGCACGACGGTTTCGTCTTTGACGACTCTCCGGCAACCCGATTGAGGATCGAGCGATGATCGGTAAGCACACGAGGGTTCTTCTGATCGGCCTGATCGCCCCAGTTCTGATCGCATGCGGCGCGGGTGGCGCGAGCGCTCAGATTCCGACTTCGCGTTTCGGCGAGGTCGTGCCGCGCGACGTGCGCGAGATGTACGACCGGGGCCTCCAGTATCTCGCCAGCACCCAGTCCGACAAAGGGGACTGGCCCGGCGGCGGTGGTGAGCAGGGGCCCGGAGTCACCGGCATGGCCTTGATGGTCTTCCTGGCGTGCGGCGAGGATCCCAATTTTGGACCATACAGCAATCACGTGCGCAAGGCGATCCGGAGCATCATCACGTCGCAGGATGCCAGCACCGGCATCATGGGCATGAGCATGTACCACCATGGGTTCGCCACGCTTGGCCTGGCCGAAGCGTATGGAGTGGTCGACGAGCGCAACCTCTGGCCCGACAAGAAGGGCCCGCGCACGATCGGACAGGCGCTCGAGCTGGCCGTCCGCGCCGCGGTGACGTCCCAGAAGAAAAACCAGCTCGGCGCCTGGCGTTATTCGCCCGATTCGTCCGACGCCGATACGTCGGTCAGCGGGGCCGTCCTGGTGGGATTGCTGGCAGCCCGAAATGCCGGCATCGAGGTTCCCGACGAGTCGATCAACAAGGCGATTGCCTTCTATACCTCGATGACCTCGACCTCGGGCGAGGTGGGCTACGCCGGCGGCATGGGTGGCTTCGGCGAGTCGCTGGCCCGCAGCTCGATCGCGACCCTGGTCTATGCCGTGGCCCGCCGCAAGGACTTGAAACAATACAAGGCGACGCTCGATCATATCAAGCAGCGCATCGAGCAGCCGACACCTCAAGGTTGGACCGAATACGCGCGCTACTACCAGGCCCAGGCGCTCTTCCAGGGCGACGTGGCGGCCTGGGAGAAGTGGAACAAGCTTCTGGTCCGCCAGCTCAAGGCGGCCCAACTGGCCGACGGCAGCTTCCGCGGCCAGCTTGGCAGCAGCGTGAGTACGTCGCTCAATCTGCTGGCTCTGGCGGTCAATTTCCGGTTCTTGCCGATTTACGAACGATAGGTCAAAACACGCGAACTATCCGAATCAGGAAGTGGCGAATGTTCTCACCGAGGTCTGCGCCTGTTTCTCAGTGTCGTGGCGACGGCCATGCTTTCTGCTGCGAACGCGCAGGCTCAAGCGCCCCCGCCGCCGGCACGAGAGCCGAAGGAAGCGGTCGAACGCGGTCTAGCTGAGCAGATGCGACCATTCGTATTCCTGGAGATCCGTTTTGCCGCCGCCGTCTGCGACTTGAGCAAAGAAGAGCGACTGGCGATCGCAAAACGGGCCAAGCCGATGATCGACGACCTGGCCAGAGACTTTCTGAGAGAGGAGGCCAGGAAGGAAGCGGGAGTCGAATCGAACGCGAATCGGGGCATCGACCCAGAGCGCCGCCTGCTCGCGGCATTGCGGGCCATTATTAAAACCCAGGTTTCAACAGATCGTTGGAGCCGGTACGAGCACGAAGTCCAGAAACGGGCAGCCGATCGCAGGCAGTCGAGGGTCGACAACCTCGTAGCCGCCCTGAACCGGGAGCTCATATTGACGCCGGCGCAGCGGCAGGCTCTCAGAAGCTTGCTCATCGAAGAGTGGAAACTGGAGTGGAACTGGAGCCACGAGATCTACATGGACATGGAGTCCGAAGCTTGCCGCCCTCCTATTCCCGAGCGGCGCATCGCACCGATTCTAAGTGAGACTCAGCGCAAGGCGTTCGACAAGCTGCCGGTGCGAACCCCACAACCGTGGGACCCTTTTGGCCTGGAGGCCGACCTCTTCGAGCTCACGCGGACTGCGGAAGAGCACGAAATCGAAAAGGCCGCCGGCTTCGAAACTGAGAAGCAATGACGGAGATTTGGCGGAATGCGAATTGTCCGGGGGCCAGTCCGAAGGCAGATCACGTGGGCCAAGCTCAATAACATGGGCAGGCGTATCCAACTCGGCTCCATTGTGCTTTGCTTGCTTGGCAGCGTGCCGGACGCATTCGGTCAGGCCGGTGCGATAGACCCTGCGCCGCGGAATCCGGGGCCGCTTGATAACGCCGAGCGGCCGTTCAACCAGATTGCGTACGGGCGATACGGCAATGAGCTGTCCGCCAGAGCCCGGATGAATCAGGTGATGGAATTACGACTGGAGAATCTCGAGCGGACTTGCTGCATCACCGAAACGCAACGGAGAAAGATCACGGTCGCTTGCAAGGGTGACATCAAACGGTTCTTTGACACGATCGAGGAGAAGCGGCGACGATTGCGACTGGCCAAGGGCGACGACGAGCGGGAAAAGATTTGGGAAGAGCTATCGGCGTTCTCCGGTTCGCTCGACGACCACCTATTCAACGAGCTGTCGCTCTTTCACAAGATGCTGACAAAGACCCTGACCCAGGATCAAAGGGCGCGCTATCAGGCCGATCGCCGCGAGGCGCAAGCATTCGCGCATCGAGCCCAGGTCGAGTCGGCCACTGAAATCTTGGACATGGCTTTGGGACTCGACGACGACCAGCGGGAGCGGCTCAAGAGACTTTTGCTCGTCGAAACCCGACCTCCCAAGATCGCTGCGCCCCACCGCGTCGCGACTCTGTTCGTGCTCGCCCAAACCGTCAATCTTCCCGAATCCAAGTTCGGCCCCATCATCAGGAAGTCTCAGAGAATGCCGGCCACTCGATTCTTCGCCAAGCTCAAGCACGGTCTCGCCAGGGAGCTCGAGGCTTTCAAAGTCGAGGAACGAGGCGCCGCCACCACGGCCGAGGCTCCCGATCCTGATAAACCCGTGCACTCCGATGCGGCGGCGCCCAAACCGTCGACGCAGCCCGTTCGTCCCCCAAACGCCCAGATCGACTAAATCAAAAGCCGCGTAGATCAGGTCGAACCCCCATGCGATACCAAGCAGCTCGTTTTTCCCGACTCGCCCTGTTGTTCCTTCCGAGCATGATCGCGGCGGCCGCCCGCGGCGATGAATCGCCACCGGCCGCCGCCTCGCCGGCTCAGACGATCCTGCACCTCAATAGCGGCAGCTTCGCGGCCGGAAAGCTGGTGGATTCTCCCACGCCCAGCACATTGCGCCGGCAGGCCGACGGCTTCGTGACGCCGTTTGAGTTCCCGATCGAGTGGATCAACGCCATTCACTGGCCGCCGCCGGCTGGTCCCATCAAGCCGGGCGGCGACTACGCCTTCGAGCTAGCGGCCGGCGATGTCCTTTTTGGCTCCCTGGTCGATCTGAACGATGCCGACGTCGAGATCGAAACATCGCGGCTGGGGCGCTTCAAGATCGATCGCAAGAACGTTCACCGCATCTTCCGCTGGCGCGACAGCTCGGACCTCGTTTACCTGGGACCGAACGGCCTGACCGGCTGGAAGCACGTGTCTCCGGCAAGCGCCAAGGACGGCTGGCGCGAGGAATCGGGACAACTGGTCACGGACAAGGAAGGTGTCACGGTGCGCGGCGATTTTGGAATTCCCGCCCGCGCCACGATCGAATTCGAGCTCTCCTGGCGTACCAAGCCCGATTTCGTCCTGGCGATCGGGGTCGACGACCACGCCGCCTCGCTCAAGCGTGCCTTCCGCTTCGAGGCCTGGAGTGGCGATCTGGTGATCGAGCGCGAGCTCGAGAGCGAAGCCGATCTGGCGCGGATCATGGAGATCGTGCCCGGTCCTGGGCGTATCCACCTCCACGTGTTCCTCGACCAGGAGCGCGGCCACCTCCTGGTCTTTTCGCAGGGCGGCAAAAAGCTGGCCGAGCTCAAGCTCGCCAGTCCCAAACCGGTCGCGCTCCCCGGATTGGCCCTGACCAACCTGCGCGGCGATCTGCGGCTGGAATGGCTGCGCATCGGCCGCTGGAGCGGCGAGCTGCCGCGCGAGGTCGATGCCAGGGAGGCGCGAATTCACCGGGGCGATGGCACCATCGCCTATGGCCACGTCAGCCGCTTCGACGCCAAGAAACGGGAATTCGCGGTCAAGTCGGCAAGTGGCGAATCGTCCGTCCCCGCCGACAAGGTGACCAGCGTCTTCCTGTCGCTGCCCAGCGAAGACCGCCCCCGCGCGCTGCGTGCCGTCTATCTCGACGGCGCTCGTGTGAGCGGCGAACTCGTGAAAAGCGAGAACGGAAGCCTGTACCTGCTCGTTCCCGGAGTCAAAAGTGCGCTGCGGCTGCCGGTTGAGGGCCTCCGTTCGCTCGTGTTCCTGCGCCACGACGACAAGGCCCAGGCCCAATCGGCGCGGCCGGCCGTATCGAGCTCGATGGTCTCAATTTGCCCGGCCAGCTCGTCGATGGACAACCCCAAACCGGCGCGAGCTGCCTGGTCTGGAAGCCGCTGGAAAGCAAGACCGCCAGCGCCCTGCGCTCCGGAGTCGCCGCCAGGATCATCTACAAGGAACCGCCGCCGCCCCGCCCGGCGCGGACGGCCGCCAACCGCAACAGGGTGGCGGTGCAGATGCAAGTCGTCCAGCAACCGCAAGGTGTTGCGGGCATGGTCATGCGCTTTGCCCAGGCCCTGTCGGAAACCCCGGTCACGAAACCGGTCGTCGAGCGCCGGGCGCTTTTCCTCAAGGACGGCGACGTCATACCCTCGATCATCACCAAGATCGACGAGCTGGGCGTCTGGTTCAAGTCCAGTCTCTCCACCAGCACCTTCGTGCCCCACAACAAGGTGAAGGCGGTCGAGCTGGTCGAGCAGCCCCCCAATCCCCCGGTCCGGCTGACCCGTCCCAAGCGCGAACGATTGCTCACGCTGCCGCGGATGCAGAAACCCGACCCGCCCAGCCACCTGGTGCGTTCCACCAACGGCGACTACGTCCGCGGCCGGGTGGTCAAGCTGGACGACAAGACTCTGCAACTGGAGGTTCGCCTTGAGAACAAGGAGGTGCCGCGCAGCCGCGTCTCTCAGATCATCTGGTTGCACGCCGACGACCTCGATGCCTCCAGGAAAGCCGCACCGGCGCCGCCGTCCGGCGCTGCGACCCGGGTGCAGGCCCTGCGCAACGACGGCGTCCGGCTCACGTTCCAGGCCGACCGGTTCACAGACGGCACCCTCTCCGGCAAGAGCGAGGTGTTGGGCCCTTGTGCGATCAAACTCGAGCAAGCCGATCAAATCCTGGTCGGAGGCGCGATCGAACAGGCAGCCGCACAGCTCGCGTATCAACAATGGAAACTCAAGAACGCGCCGGAACCCAAGTTTGTGCAAAGCGACGGAAACGATGAAGCGGATGGCGGCCCCTCCACCGGCACCGAGTCGCCGCTGGTGGGAAAGCCGGCGCCGGATTTCGATCTCGAGTTGCTCGACGGCAAGAAGTTTCACCTGGCCGATGCCAAGGGCAAGGTAATCATCCTTGATTTCTGGGCAACCTGGTGCGGCCCATGCCTGCAAGCAATGCCGCAGGTCGAAAAAGTCGCCCACGAGGTCGAGAGTCAGGGCGTGCAACTGGTCGCGGTCAACCTCCAGGAAAGTCCCGACCAGATCAAGAACATGCTCGAGCGCCACAAGCTGAAGATGACCGTCGCGCTCGACCGCGACGGAATCGTCGCCGACAAGTACAAGGCCGTCGCAATTCCCCAGACCGTCGTCGTCAACCGCGAGGGCACGATCGCGCGGCTCTTCGTCGGCGGCGGACCGCATTTCGAAGATCAGCTCCGCGACGCAGTCAAGGCCGTCCTCGCCGGCGAAAAAGGCAAGGACGCACCGGGCCCGGTCAATCGGACAGACGACAAGCCCAAGGCCGAGACCGAGAAGAACGAGGGCGCGGTGCGAGAATAAGTTGGGCAACCGCCTCGGCTGGCTGGGGTCGGCGCCCGAGGGGCGACACCCCCAGGTCCAAGCCCTCCGCCTTGGGGCTCGCCGGCTGGTTGCCGGCTCGATCCCAGCCACCGTATGTCGGGAGGCTGCCCTCACGATCACCCAATTAGCGGCGCCCGCACAATCGGTATATCTTGCCGTGACTTCGTTGGGCGCGGTTGTTTCGCGACGAGTTGGTTGCCAGTCGGCGGCGTGCCCGCGGACGCCGCCCCTATCTTCGGAGAATGGCCTGATGGTCAGGCGATCGGCAGCGCCCGCACAATTGGTATATCCCGCCGCGGCTTCGTTCGGCGCGGTTGTTTCGCGACCAGGGAATTCTCGTTGTCCCTCACCAGCCTGGGGGCGTTTTCCGTTCCCAGCGTCCTGATCGGCAGCCGGCCGCCGTCAGCAACCGGCAGTGGGCGCGAAAGGCGCAGCGTGCCGTTTGTGCCGGTCGCGCGCTCGCCGAAACTGCGCACTTGAGACACCCCGGATGCGAAAAATGCGCATCATTGATGACTAAGGGTCCGTTCATCGATCGGTCAGGCCGATGGGCCCGCACTGCGGGGAACGCCTTCAATGAGGGTAAGGGCAACACGAGGCGAATACCGGCGCATCGTCCGGCTTCGTGATTCTGGTCGTCAGTCCCGAATCGGCAGGATGAAGCCACGGCTCTATCGCGGCCGGCGAGACTGAATTCGGCGGCGAGACAAAGGTCCGGATTACGTTGACCCCGCCGAAACCTTCTGAGCACACGCCTGCGCTCTTGCCGCGCGAGGGCAGGGTCCTTGCCGTCGACTGTCCGAGGCCGAGGCGCCCTTCTGCTAGCTCACGCCGAAGACCGGCAGGAAGCTGGTCGTCAGACCGCGCTCGACTGACTTCCGCCGTGCCATTCACAACGCAACACCAACAGTGATTGCTGCTCTCACGACGACCTACTTGTGCTTCGCGAGTCTTCATCGTAAGACAGATTTGGCAACTCGGATTGCGACTTCTGAAGCACGGCCTGGTTGTTCTGGACAAGTGATCTCCGAGGGCCGTTCGCGACGACCTGATCTTCGCTGACCGTGCCATGCACAAATGTGCTGTGGCGGTGCTTGGCATCCCACGATACGGGATTGCCCCGAGATGAATGCTTCCCTTTAGTCGGTTGGGCTCGGCCACCTTCGATCCGTGGACGGGAGTGCAGACGACAATGGATTCAGCGATTCCTCCTCGCGGTCACACATTCGATATCTTTTTGAGCTATCACTGGACCGATGCGGCAATTGCCTGGCAAATATACGATCGGTTGACCTCGGCAGGCTACCGGGTCTGGTTCGACCGAAAATGCATACTTGAGGGGGAGTCCTGGCTTGCAGCGATCGAGCGCGGCCTTGCCGAAACCCACACGTTTATAGTGCTGCTGACCCAGCACGCGCCGCGAAAATGGGTCGACGCCGAAGTCGGTGCAGCCATTCGCCGCCATTACAATGATCCCGCGCATCAGTACAGGATCATCCCGGTCATCGCCGCAAGAAATCCCTCTGACCCGGTGCCCTCGGTCGGGGTTTTTCTCGATGCGTTTCAGCGCCACACGCTGGAAGTGGGTGAGAATGCTCACGTCAGTCAGAACAGCTTCGCGGATCTTTGCCGGGCATTGCAGGCCACGAATGACGAGGCATTCCCCACACGAGTCGTTGAGTATCCTTATCGTGGACTCGAGCCATTCGGCTTGAACGACCATCATCTCTTCTTCGGCCGCGATAAGGAGATCGTCGAGCTTCTTGAAAGTCTCCGCTCACCGCGCTGCCGTTGGCTGCAGCTCGAAGGCGGGAGCGGGAGCGGAAAGTCCTCCCTGATCCGGGCAGGCTTGCTGCCTGCTTTGCGTCGCCGCCTGCGCGCGGAGCAAGATCGGGATTGGGCCGTGATCGTCATGCGGCCCGGCCATGATCCGATCAAGGAACTGGCGGTCGCCTGGAGGCAATGGGAGCGAAGCGAAGATCACACCCCGAACGACCCGGTCCTCGGAGTCGAGCGGCTCGCCCAGATTGAATCGGCGTTGTCCCAGCCAGACGGGTTGCGGCAACTGGTGGCGCTCTCCAATGACCGTTCGCCGGCTCAATTTCTGGTCGTCGTGGATCAATTCGAGGAGTTATTCACACTCAAGGCGGCAACAGGCGGGGAGACCTCACCGCAGCAGGTCTTCACGCAGATGATCAAGAACGTCTTGACCGATACAGACTCCCCTTTCTGGCTGGCGACGACGATCCGCAGCGACTTTCTCCATCAGGTCGCTTCCGACCCAGAGTGGTCCTCCCTGTTGAATCGGGCGGTGCGCTACGCCGTCGGACCTCTCGCGGTAGCCGGCCTTCAGGACGCCATTCTCCAACCGCTGCGGATGGCGGGCGGGCGATTGGAAACCGACGATCCCGCGACCGATCCGCTGCTGCAACGATTGGTGAAGGAAACGCTCGCGGGACCCGGCCGCCTCCCGCTCTTGAGCCATGTTCTCTGGTCCTTGTGGCGCGAGGCTCGGCAACGCCGAGACAACATCCCGACGCTTCGACTGACCGATCTGGAACGCATGGGAGGTCTTGCCAAAGCGATCACAGCCTCGGCTGAGGCCGTGTTGGCTCCGCTGAGCCCCGAGCAATGTGCCTGCGTCCGTCGAATCCTTCTCGAGCTGGTGAGCGTGGGGCCCGGCGTCGGCGACTTTCGCCGCAGCGTTGAGAAGGCGGCACTCCTTGCGGCGGTCGAGGACCCCCAGGCCGAAAACCTGCTGGCCTATCTTTCGGGTGGCCGGCTCTTAGGCTCTTCTCAATCGGAAGATCACCCCCGACTCGTGGTCGTCCATGAGCCAGACGCGGCAGCCGGAAATTCCACGACTCGCGTCGACCTGGTTCACGAGGCGCTGCTCGACGAATGGTCGCGGATGCGCGAATGGGTCAACGGCGCCCGTCGGGATCTCGAGCGCCGCAACGATATCGAGACGGCGGCATCGACCTGGACGAAAGCCGGCCAACGCGACACTGACCTACCGGGCGCTGGATTGCTCGAACACTACAATCGCTGGGATAACGAGCCGCTGCCGTTGTCAGAGCCCGCCACCAGATTTCTGTATCGAACCTCCGTTTACCATGACCGATTACGCCGAACGAGTCGTCGCCGGGTTCGCGCGGTGATCGGCGGACTCTCCGTCGGTCTGCTGGTCGTTGCCGCCCTCGCGCTTTTCGCATTTCAGAAGGCCGAAGAAGCCGTGTTGCAGCGCCGCTCCGCTGAGACGGCGCTTTCGGCAGAGAGAGTCGCTCTCAAGGAGGCTGAGGCGAGCCGCAAGATCGCTCTCAAGAATGAACAGCGTGCGCTCGCCAGCGAGAAGCTCGCGAAGGAGAGGCTGGCTCGAATCGAAGCAGGGGTCGGCGCCGCCGTGGGCAAGGCGACCCTGCATCAGCAGGCAGCAGCAGTCGACGTCTTCACACAGAAATTCGGCGCTCCCCTTGCCAAGGTTAATGCTGCGACCACTCGTGAAGACACCAAGGCGATCTTCGACCGGAGCCCCTCCCTCGCCAAGGACTTCGAAGACCTGAAAGCGACATTCGACGCAAATCCCAAGGACGAAAAGGCCATCCGAGCCATGTTGAAACCCTCGTCGGTTCCGAGCTTGATTATCATGCTCAAGGATTCCGATCGCCAAGTTCGCCTCAAGGCGGCGCAGCTCCTGCGAATCATGGGCGGCGATGCCAAGGCGGCGATCCCGGCGTTGATCGAAGCCGTCAAGGATTCAGACTACTTGGTTCGCGGAGTAGCGGTCGGCGCGCTCGGCGCAATGGGAGGTGACGCCGCGCCAGCCCTTCCAGCCCTGCGCGAGGAGCTGCGGGACGACGCGCTGTTCGGTGCGACCGCGGCCGCGACCGCTTTAGTGATCGGCCAGCTCGGCGAATCGGCAAGACCAGCGGTGCCTGATTTGATTGCGCTCCTGCGGCGACGCTCGCTCGGCGGGACCATCGGGGCACTCGGTGCGGTGATAAAGCTCGGGCCGATCGCGTCCGATGCCGCACCGGCGGTGATCGAGACTTTGAAAGAAAGTCAAGTCTATGACGTTGTTATTGCCTGCCTTAACGCGCTTGCGTCTATCGGGCCCGCCGCGAAGCCTGCGCTACCTCAATTGATCGAAATCCTCAAAGGCGACGATGCGAAACTGCGCTTGGGAGCCCTGGCGGTACTCGCAAAGCTGGGACCTGATGCCGAGCCCGCGCTTCCCCTGTTGATACGAATCTTGAGAGGTATTGACCAGAATTGCCGGGTGTGGGCCTGCGAGATTTTGAGCAACTGCCCCGCCGTGGCTGGGAAAGCGCTGTCGGACCTGATCAAGGCTTCCAATGGAGATGAGGGCACGCTCGACGACGAGCCGCAGAAAGATCGCAAGCCAATCGAGTCCAGAAAGCCCGACGAAAAAGACCCAACAACCAGCAACCTCATGTACTGGGCATCGCGCGCTCTGGCCAACCTCGAGCCGCCTGAGCCGAGCGCTGGCTCCGCTCTTGCTGCACGGCTCGGCTCGCCAAGTGCCGCCACGCGTTCCTGGGCGGCTTTCGGACTGGAGCGCCTGGGAGCCAAGGCTGCTCCCTACTTACCCGAATTACGGAAAGCTCGACAAAGCGAAACCAGTCAAGACAATCGCGCGAGCCTAGGTAAAGCGATTGCGAAGATCGCGCCGGGCCCATCGGAGTTCTGGTTTGACGCCTCATTCAGCGCCCAAAGGCGTCCAGCATTGGGTACGAACCAAATCTGGGGACTGGTGGGCTACGCTCCCCGATGGTAAGACGAATTTCTTCACAGTGTTTGATCTCGGCAACGACGACAAAAGCATTATCGTGCGGCGATTGCCGGCGCAAGATACGGAGTTTTTGATCCCAGCCTCCGCCGATGGCGCAACGATATCGACGCGGAAGGTCGGAGAGAAAGCCTGGCAGAGCTTGGGCGTTGTCCGCGCGCATCCGGACGATTAAGAAGAACCAGCTACGTGCCGTTGCGCGACGTCGATTTCCGGCGGAGCTATAAACCGTCGGGCGAACGTTTCTTGGCGTCGTCTTTCTTGGCCGTCCGGGGAAGCCGGACGACTACGGTGGGAGTAATCGACTTATGGTTTGTAATGTCCCATGTTGCGATTTTCTCCTTCCCGTCAACCGTATCCGCGTTGGACGTGATGATCCGACCTGGCGAATGGACAGTGATTTGCCGTAGCTCCGGAAATATACCGCGAGTAAAACGTTCTGCGCGACCACTTAACTCACTTCTGTATTTATATTTTAAATCTCCATTAGCTTCGGTCGTCAACTGCCATCGAGAAGCGTCTTTCTTTTCCTTCTTGTCATCAATCCAAGAGAGTTGGTCTTCGGAATCGTACCCAAGGTCAAGAATCCATCGTGTCTTTCCAAAGAACAACGTCGCGGGTCATGTTAGCGCGAAGTTTTGTCTTCGCAAACGATTTCTTGAATTCCTCGGATTGCCAATCGAAACCGCGGCTATCGCGGTCAATGCACTTTATGTCCTCCTCATTCAGAATATACCGATACCGACCGGAACCGTCGGCGTTGAACCAGAATTCTTCGTCGCATCCGGACGCCACTGCGAGGAAGAAGCCGATCGCAAGAACGCGCGATATCGTGCCAGACGAGGCCATTGGATTCTCCCTGAAATTGTGTCAGCGGGCATTCTACGAACGAGCGGAAATCCAGTCGAGCGCAGCGTCGAGAATGTCGTTTTACCTGCCGTTGCTCGACATCGATTTCCAGCGGAGGTATAAACCGTCGGACGAACGTTTCTTGCGCGCCTCCTACTTGGCCGGCCGGGGACGGCGGACGGTTACGGTGGGAGTAATCGATTTATGAGTGGTAACGTCCCATGTTGCGATATTCTGCGTCTCGTCAAGCGTATCCGCGTTGGAAGTGATGATCCGACCTGGCAGATGCACAGTAACTTGCCGCGGTGTCCGGAGTACGGGGTCGTTTTCTAATGTCATCTTGTATTCATATTTTACATTTCCGTTCGGTTCGGTCGTCGACTTCCACCAATGAACGTCTTGCTTTCCCTTCTCGTCATCAATCCAGGAGAGTTGGTCGTCCGAATCGTACTCGAGGTCATAAATCCATCGTGTCTTGCCGAAGACGACGTCGCGGGTCATCTTGGCGCGGAGTTTCGTCTTCGCATATTCTTGCTCAAATTCCTTGGATTTCTTATCGAATCCTTCACCATTGACGTCAACAATCTTTATGTCCTCCTCATTCAAAATCGCCCGATACCGTCCTGAGCCGTCGGCATTGAACCAGAATTCCAGGTCGCATCCCGACATTATCGCCAGGAAGAAGCCGATCGCAAGAACTCGCGATGCGGTACCAAACGAGGTCATTGGATTCCCCCTGGAATGAGGAGTTTCTTGGCATCGTCCTTCTTGGCCGGCCGGGGAAGCCGGACGACTACGGTCGGAGTGATCGATTTATGGTTTGTTCTGTCCCATGTTGCGATTTTCTCCTTCTCGTCAACCGTGTCCGCGTTGGAACTGATGATCTGACCTGGCAAATGCACAGTGACTTGCCGCGGACCCACCGGGCCGACTTTGCTATTGGCTTCCAATTCGATGACGAATGTATATTTCAAAGCTCCATCAGGTTCGCTCGTCAACTTCCATAACTGAGTGTCGTGCTTTCCCTTCTCGTCGTCAATCCAGGAGAGTTGGTCATCGGAATCGTACTCAATTTCATAAATCCATCGTCTCTTGCCGAAGACGACGTCGCGGGTCATCTTCGCGCGAAGTTTTGACTTCGCGAGGGCTTCCTTGAATTGCTGATCGAAACCGTGGCCTTCGGCTTCGGCAGCCTTGATCGCCTCCTCATCGTAAATGATACGAAACCGTCCGGAACCGTCGGCATTGAACCAGGATTCTGTGTCGCATCCCGACGCCACCGCGACGAAGACGCCGATCGCAAAAACGCGCAATACGGTACCAGAGGAGGCCACTGGATTCTCCTTCGAATTATGTCAGGGGGCATTCTACGAACGAACGGAAATTGACTCGAGCGCATCTTCGTAATTCTCGTTTCGCCACGAGTACGCGTCAAATAGCTTAACCGCAGTCCGTTTCGACCTCATACTAGCTCATACACCCGCTCGACCAGCGCCGCCGTGATGGGCGAGACGATCAGGCACGGCACCATCTTATTCATCACGTAGGCGAAGGTCATGCGGCGATCCGCGTCGGCGATCACCAGCGAGCCGCCCGCGCCAGCTCCGAAACACACCCGGTCTTCCGGGACGAAGGGCAGCACCTCCGGCCAGGGCAGGCCATAACCTACGCCGATCTTGAGCCGGTAGCCCAACACGAGGTCGATCCCGTCGCTTTGCACCTTGAAGATCCGGTTGATCGTCTGCGGCGAGAGCAGCCGGACGCCATCGACTTTGCCGCCGCACGCCATAGCCGACTGGAGGCGCGCCACCGAGCGGGCATTGCCGTGGCCGTTGGACGCGCCGATGTCGGCGCACCGCCAGCCTTCGGTCCAGCTTCGTTCGATGTTCTCGTCCATGACCGGGCCGGTGAAGGTCTTGAACGCCGGGCCGTTCGGGTCGAGGTCAGCCGGGTAGTACGCCTGCGGAGGCCACGACACCAAGTTGGCGACGCGATGGAACTCCGAGGGCGGCAGGCCGATGTGAAAGTCGGCGCGCAGCGGCCCCGCAATCTGCGCGGCGAAGAACTCGCCCAGCCGCTGGCCGGTGATGCGCCGGATCACTTCGCCGATCAGGTGGCCGTAGGTCATCGCGTGGTACCCCGAGGCCATCCCGGGCTCCCACCAGGGCGCTGCGCGGCCAGCAGGGCGGTCGATTTGTCCCAGTCGTACAGGTCCTCGACGGTGATCGGCTTGTCCCAGCCCGAGACGCCCGAGGTGTGCGACAGGAGCTGGCGAACCTTGATCCGAGCCTTGCCCCGGCCCGCGAATTCGGGCCAGTAGGCGGCGACGTTCGCGTCGAGGTCGAGCTCGCCGCAGTCAACCAAGACGAGCGCGGCGAGCGAGGTCATCGTCTTGGTGGTGGAGAACACGCAGGCGATCGTGTTCTCGGACCAAGGCACCGTACGGGCCTCGTCGGCCCAGCCGCCCCACAGGTCGACCACCATCTCGCCGTCGACGTTGACAGCGAGCGAGGCACCAAGGTCTTCACCGGACTCGAGCTTGGCGGCGAACAGCTCGCGCAGGGGGTCGAAGCGGGCGCTGCACATGCCGCCGAGCGGTGTCGATTGATCGCTCATGAAGCCTCCGTCCAGAAGTTGTCGCTGAAGCCGATCGAGCGCGCCGGGTTGTCGCTGACCGTCCCGCTGCCGAACTGGTGATTGGCCGGACCGGAGTGTCCGCATTTTCAAGGCCCGGTCAGCATATTCAGCTCGGTCAGTATACCAGCGCACCAGTCAGCCGAGCACCCTGCCGGTTAGCCTATCGCCGGCGTCGGCCATCTTCCCGGGTGTCCGTCTGTTCCATCCTTCCGAGCCGCGATCGCGAGTCGAGCGCAAAGCGGAGCGACCTCGTTTCCTTCCGCACTGTCAGAACGAAGTAAGGATCAATATTGAACGAGGTCGGTCGAACACCTTACCATGAACACCGAAAATCACGCTTTCGCCCGACTATCTGACCTGGACGCCCTGCGGGCCGTCGCCATGCTGCTGGGAATCGTCCTGCACGGCGCGCTGTCGTTCTTTCCGTCGTTCTGGATCGTCACGGATCGTCAGCAGAATCCCGCTTTCGGAATCCTCGTCTCCGCCATTCACGGCTTCCGGATGCCGCTCTTCTTCGTCATGAGCGGCTTCTTCAGCGCAATGCTGCTATCCCGGCGAGGCCGCGCGTCGCTGGTCAAACACCGGTTCTTCCGGGTGTTCCTCCCCTTGCTGGTGGGGATGTTCACCATCACGCCGGCCACGACCTGGATCTCCGCCGTCGCGATGTCATCCGCCGCCGTGAAATCCGGAAGTGCCCCGCCGTCCGCGGGGGTGTCGGACATCTGGGCGGCCGCAGAAGCGGGCGACAACGGGGCCATCGAGCGGCACCTGGCGAATGGGGCGGCCGTCAACGGCCCGGACGGCAAATTCGGCTCAACTCCCTTGGAGCGGGCAGCGCTGGCGGGTCGCGCGGAGGCCGTGGAGCTGCTCATCCGCCGCGGCGCGGACGTGAACGCCGTCGATCGGGACCGCGGCACGCCGCTGCACGCAGCGGCCTTCCTGGGCCACGCCAAGGTCGTCCACGCGCTGGTCGAGAACGGCGCCGACGTTAACGCGGTGAACGTCCGCGGCGAGACGCCGCTTGGTGTCGCGATCATTGACGAGGGAACGACACGTTACTTCGCGTCGCTGCTTCAGCTCGAGCTCGATGCGGAGGGGCTGGGCAGCCGCAAGGCGGCGGTCGCGGAGCTATCTGCGCCAGCATGGCGCGACGGTGGGGAAGACAGCGGGCGTGGCGGACGCGCTGATGCAGTGGCCTCTCTTCAATCACCTCTGGTTCCTCTGGTTTCTCTGGTGGCTGGTGCTCGGGCTGGCGGCTGTCTCTGCCCTGGGCGCGCAATTGCCGTCGATCCGGCTGCCCGCGCGGATGGTCCTCTCGCCCGCCCGCTACCTCTGGCTAGTCCCGCTGACGATGATTCCCCAGTGGTTCATGGGAGCCGGTGGCTCATCCCCGCTCTTCGGGCCGGATACTTCTGCCGGACTCCTGCCAATCCCGCACGTCCTGGCGTATTACGCAATATTCTTCGGCTTCGGCGCACTCTATTTCGAATTCGACGACCGGTCCGGTCGCGTCGGCGAGCGATGGTGGCTCCCCCTTTCAATCGCGCTCCTCGTCGTGTTCCCGATCGGGATGGCCCTCTCGGCGGGATGGCTCGGACCTCGTGGCGCCGGGCCCAACCCGTTGGCGCGCCGGACTCTCTCCGTTGTCTTGCAGTCGGCGTACCCCTGGCTCATGACGTTCGGCCTCATGGGGTTATTCCGGCGGTACTGCCCCTCCGAGAGCCCGAAGATGCGGTACCTGTCAGACTCGGCCTACTGGCTCTACCTGGCCCATCTGCCGCTGATCATCGCAGCCCAGTACGTGGTGCGAGACTGGCCGTTGCCGGCCCTCGTCAAGTTCCTGCTCATCGTCGCGGTCGTGACCGCGTTCCTGTTGTGGACGTACCAGACCCTGGTGCGCTACACCTGGCTGGGGCGGTTCCTGAACGGGCGGCGCGTCCGGCCCGCGCGGCCTGCTGCGCCAGCCGCCGTCGCGTGATTCCGTCCAGCAGTCGTAGCTGAAACCGACGCCGGTCTGCGCAGCGCGTAATCGCCGACCGTCGTGCTGCCTGACACTAGGATAGACGGTCACATTGACAACGACACCAAGCAATCGAGTGTCTTGCAAGTCAAGTGGTGTGAACTCGCTCTACTGATTCCTCCGTTGACATCTACGGAAGAATCCGTAGTACATGGTCGCGTGGCACATGATTCTTGGTTCGGAAGGTGGTTCATCGATGGCGAGGCGACCGCAAGCAACTCCACCGGAAGCCGAATTGGAGCGTCTGAAAGTTCTCTGGGAACGCGGCCCCAGTACGGGACGGGAGGTGCTGGATGTCCTGGTCGCACAGCGGAAACGAGCCTACACATCCGTAATGAGCGTACTCAACATCATGGCGAACAAAGGGCAAGTGATCAGAAAGCCGCATGGACGTGCATTCCTTTACTCCGCCAAACGGCCGCGTGAAAAAACATTGGGCAAGATGGTCAGCAGTCTTCTGGGGCGTGCCTTCGAAGGGTCCGCTGCAACCTTGGTGTCTCAGTTGCTCGACCAATCGAAACCGACAGCCCAAGAACTCGACAACATTCGGAAAGTCATCGAAGAATATGAAGGCAAGAGCAACGTCCAATGAGTCCGTTCTCGATGAATCTCGTGGCAGAGTTTGCGGAGCTTCTGACGACGGCGCTGATTCACT
Organism: uncultured Isosphaeraceae bacterium; assembly: GCA_963823675.1. Classification (GTDB taxonomy): domain Bacteria; phylum Planctomycetota; class Planctomycetia; order Isosphaerales; family Isosphaeraceae; genus CAWGMT01. The sequence continues at coordinate 261,884 of CAWGMT010000014.1, forward strand.
TTGTTTGGCAGGGTGCCGTCCTCATGCTCATTCTGCTCGTCATGGCAAAGGCCCAGGCCAACGCGGATTTGGGGGAGGCCGGATTGAACTTTACCAAGGTCAGAGCACCTTTCGACGGCTTCGTTGACCGCGTGAAACAGCAGGGCAGCCTGGCCAGGAAGGGGGATATTCTCGCAACCTTGTCCGATAACAGCCTGGTGTGGGATTATTTCAACGTCCCCGAAGCCCGTTACCCGGCGGACTTTCCGAACCCGAACCGCCTGCGGCGTCACGGTCAGAGAGGTACCGTGCTGATCAGTCGAGTGCTGAATGACGCCATCGTCATTCCTCAAACGGCGACTTTCCAACTTCTTGACAAGCGGTACGTTTGCGTCGTCGACAAAGAGGACGTGGCGCATCTGCGCGAGATCGTGATTCAGCATGAATTGGAAGACCTCTTCGTCATCGAGAAGGGGGTTGGCGTGGACGACAGGAGCATTCTCGAGGAGATCCGACGGGTTCACGACGGCGAAAAAGTGGAATGTGAGGATCGCGCAGAGGAGGGGATAAGTCGACTTACGAAGGCAGTGGCAACGTCCCGCACCTGCGTTCTTGACCGACCGGCCGAGGGCGCGGACAATGCCCGAGGACGGTGACTGGTGGCCGATACCGGGGAGGCAGCGGCGATGAAACGAGTCTTTATATGAGCCAGGCGCCCAGCCAGAACAGAGCCTGGCGCTGTACCGGGTGCTCAGAGACGCTGGCGTACCGGCGGAACTGCACATTTACGACGAGGGCGGGCATGGGTTCGGTGTGAGGAAGACAACACGGCACGTCTCGAGCTGGCCGGAGCGGTGCGCCGAGTGGCTGAAGCACCGAGGCATCCTATGAACGATCAGAGCCATGATCGCCAGAGGCTGGACCGACGCAGCTTCGTCAAGGCATCGCTCTTGCCGGCGGCGTTGGCCATCCCGGACGGTCCGGCCATGCATCCGGTACAGGGCGCCGAGTCGCCCCTGCAAGAGCCAGCCGCTGGACCGGAAATCATCGACACCAATTCCGCCGCAAGGGTTATTCCCTGGGGTTGGGATCTTTGCAGCGGGCCCCGCAGTTGAATTGAAACGTCAGCAGCGCGTTTCGGTCACATCAACTCGAGCAAAACCCGGCGCTCAGCCGGAATCGGGCCCGCGTTCGTTGAACCCAGTCGAGTCGTGCAGTACGATAAGACTCGGACTTCTCCGCCACACGATCGAGGGCGGCGTCAATTCAGAAGGAGCAGCCCAGCTTGAAGTGGGCGTGGATTATCATCCCGGTCGTGGCGCTCGGAATGAGAATCGGGCCTGGCCGGCCGGAAGCGAAGGGCGCCGACGGGGGTTCGCCGGCGCCCGGGGACCTCGCGCTCATCGTCGTCGGACTGGCGGGCGACGACGAGCATGAGGCTCTCTTTCGCGAGACGGCTCGAGCATGGCGGCGCTGGCTGACCGATTCGCTCCAGTTTCCCGCCGGCGGCGTTCGAGTCCTTTTTGGCGAGCGCGGGGAGCCGAGTCTGGACGCCGGTCCGGCCTCGCGCCAGGCGATCGCCGAGGAAGTCGCAACGATCCGCCGCACGCTCGCCCCCGAAGGCCGGCTCTGGGTGTTCTTCCTGGGGCATGCCAACGTGAGCGGAGGGCATGTCTTCTTGCATCTGCCGGGCCCCGACTTGCGCGAGGATGAGCTGGGGGCCCTCTTCGACGGCATCACGTGCCGCGAGCAGGTCTTCTGGTTCACGACCTCGGCTTCGGGCTGGTTTCTGCCGGCCCTTTCCGCCGCGGGCCGCATCGTGATCACCGCCACGGCCCCCGACCAGGAGTTCAACGAGACCGAGTTCCCTCACGCGCTCGCCGAGCTATCACGGCGGAGCCCGGCCGAGCTGGACCAGGATGGCGACGGCAAGGTTTCGGTCTGGGAGTTGTTCGTCCACACGGCGCAAGCCGTCGAGGACCGTTTCGCCGCCGACCGCCGCGTCCCGACCGAGCATGCCCAGCTCGACGACAACGGCGACAGGCGCGGCACCGAGCGTCCGGAGCCGGACCGAGCCGATTCCCCGCAAGAAAAGCCGGCCAAACGCGAATCCCATGATGGCGAACTGGCGAAAAAGACGTTTCTGAAACTCAAGGTTCGACAAGACTCTCGCTTCCCCCAATTCAACCGGAGACGGGCTTCTCCATGGCGACCCCCATCCAGACCGACCCCCCCGCCGAACCGAGTGACGACGATGTGAAAGCCGTCGCCCAGCTGCGCAAGGCCCGCGAACGGTTGCGGCGAAGAGATCGGCCGGGTGGTGGTCGGCCAGGACGTGGTTCTGGACAATCTGCTGGCCGCGCTGCTTTGCCGGGGCCACGCGCTCATGGTCGGGGTTCCCGGCCTGGGCAAGACGCTGATGGCCAAGACCATCGCCAGCACGCTCAGGATGACCTTCAACCGCATCCAGTTCACCCCCGACCTGATGCCCTCGGACATCATCGGCACCGACGTCATCGAGGAAGATCCCGAGACCGGCCGGCGCCGGCTCGAATTCATCCAGGGGCCGCTGTTCACTCATTTCCTGCTGGCCGACGAGATCAACCGCGCCCCGCCCAAGACCCAGGCAGCCCTGCTTGCAGGCGATGCAGGAGCAGGAGGTCTCGGTCGGCCGGCGCAGCTACAGGCTGGAGCCGCCGTTCTTCGTCGATCGCCACCCAGAACCCGATCGAACAGGAGGGGACGTATCCCCTGCCGGAGGCCCAGCTCGACCGGTTCATGTTCAATATCCCGGTCGGCTACCCCAGCCCCGAGGAAGAGGTGGCCATCGTCAAGAGCACGACGGCCAACCTCGAGCCCGAGGCGCGGCCGGTGCTCGACGCGGGCGAAGTGGTCCGGCTCCAGCAGGTCGTCCGCGGCGTGCCGGTCGCCGATGCCGTGGTGCGCTATGCCGTCGATCTGGCCATCGCCTCACGGCCGGTCGCGGGCAAGGCCGAGCCTCGCGTCCACAAGTTCTTGACCTACGGCGCCAGCCCGCGGGCGTCGCAGTACCTGATCCTGGGAGCCAAGGCGCGGGCCATTCTCGCCGGCCGTTTCCATGTCGATTTCGCCGACGTCCGCGCCGTCGCCTTGCCGGTCTTGCGCCATCGCCTGGTGCTGAATTTCCACGCCCGGGCCGAGGGGATCGACGCCGACGGTCTCGATCCGCAGACTGATCGAGATCGTCCCGGCGAGGTAACTCGACTCCGGGAAACGGAAAGGTCAAGACCATGAGCCGGGCGCCGCGAGACCATTCCGGCCGCGCCCACGCCGAAGCGGGTCGCGCGGTTCGTGGGTCTGAAGAAGGGCCGGGCCGAGTCCGAGAAATCGGTCCGCACGGCGAACCTGCTCCACGAATATATCGATCCCGTGCTCCTGGCCAATCTCGAGGACCTCGAGCTGATCGCGCGCACGGTCGTCGAGGGCTTCCTGCACGGGCTGCACCGGAGCCCTTATGTGGGCTTTTCCGTCGAGTTCGCCTCGCACCGGGAGTATCTGCCCGGCGACGACCTGCGGCACTTGAACTGGAAGCTCTACGCCCGCAACGACAAGCTCTACATCAAGCAGTACGACGCCGAGACCAACCTCGACTGCCACCTGGTCGTCGACGTGAGCGGCTCGATGGAGACGAAGAGCGCGGGCATCTCCAAACGGCGGTATGCGACGATGCTGGCCGCGGCGGTGGCTCACCTGGCCTTGACTCAGCGCGACGCCGTCGGGATCACGCTCTTCGCCGATCGGGTGCTCGCTCATGTCAAGCCGCGGGCCAAGGCCAACCAGCTCGACGAGATCCTGGCGACGATGGTGCACTGTCCCGGGCAGACGCCGGCCGCGTCGGCCGGCGTGCTGCACGAAGTCGCCGAGCTCATGCCCCGGCGCGGGCTGGTCGTGCTCGTCAGCGACCTCTTCTTCGAAACCGACGACGTCTTCTCGGGCCTCGACCATTTCCGGTTCCACGGGCATGACCTCGTGGTTTTCCACGTGCTCGACCCGCTCGAACACCACTTGCCGCTGGAAGGACAGGTGCGGTTTCACGACCTGGAAACCGGCGACGAGCTGACGACCCAGGTCGACGAGATCCGCGCCGCGCTACACGGCCGCGATCGCCGCCTGGCAGACCGAGCTCGACGCCGGCTGCCGGGGCCGCGAGATCGACCGGGTCACCATGACCACCGATCAGCCGCTCGAGCGAGCGCTCTACGATTACTTGACGAGACGATCTCAACTGTACTGATCCGGATCGCGAGGCGCCATTGGGGGGACTGGGCTTCATCCATCTGGGGTTCCTGGCGGCCGGAGCGGCGGTGGCCGTGCCGATCGTGATCCACCTGCTGTTTCGGCAGCGGGCGCGGCGGGTCGAGATCGGGACGCTCCACTTCCTGCGGGTGGTGCTCCGCGATCAAGCTCGGCGCCGCAAGATCCGGCGCTGGCTCCTCCTGGCCTTGCGGGCCGCCGGCGTGCTCTTGCTCGCCCTTCTGTTCGCACGACCGTACTGGAAGGCCCCCGAGACACTGGGAAGCGAGCGGGAGGTCGTGCTCTTGATCGACCGCTCGGCGAGCATGGCCGCCGGAGCCGCGGGAGCCTCGCCCTTCGACAAGGCCCAGCGGCAGGCTGGCCGAGCTCATCCGCGGCCTACCCGACGGGTCCGCGGTCCGCCTGGCGTATTTCGATGCCGACGGGGTCGACGCCCGCCCGTGCGGTCCGAGATCGATCCCGCGATCCGCCCCGGCCTGGCCGGCACCGACTACACCAAGGCACTCGGCTGGGCGCGCGACATCGTCGTCGCGTCGCGGCGGTCGAAGCGGCAGGTGTTTCTCTTGACCGACCTTCAGCAGTGCGGTGTTGGCCCACCACTTGCCGGCGGCTTTCCGCCGGCCGCGGACGTCGAGCTGATCGACGTCGGCCGTCCGCTGACAACCAACCTGGCCGTCGAGGACGTGCTGGCCGAACAGACCGACCTCCGTGACGGCAAGCCCGTGATCGTCGCGGCCCGCGTCTTCAACGCCGGCGTTTTTCCCGCTCGAGACGTTCGAGTCAGGCTGTCGCTCGACGGGCAAGCCGCCGATCGAACAAGACAGTGACGCTCGACCGGTCATTCCCGCCAGCTCGTACGATTCGAAGTGCCGATCAAGGAGCCGGGCCTGTACCACGGTTTCGTCGAGGTCGCCGGCGGAGACGACCTGCCGTTCGACGATCGCCGCTGGCTGGCCTTCGAGGCCCGCCTCCCCGATCGGGTGCTCTTGATCGACGGCGAGCCGGGACCGTCGGTTTCGGCAACGAGACCTATTACCTCGAAACGGCCCTGCGGCTCAGGCTGCCGGGCGACGAGTCGACGGCGTCCGCGACCCCATACGAGCCGACGCGTCTTTCCGGGAGCGGCCAGGGAAATTCCCTGCCCGACCTGAGCCCGTTCCGCGTCGTCGCTCTCTGCAATGTCGCCGAGATCTCGCCGGACGAATCGCGAGCCCTCGCGCGCTTCGTCGAATCGGGCGGGAGCTTGATCATCTTCACGGGAGACCAGGTCAAGCAAGGGGCGTATGCCGCCCTCGAGCAGGCCAGGCTCCTGCCCGCGCGAGTGCAAGGGCCGGCGGAGATCGGATCTTACCGCTTCGCCGACTGGGTCAAGGACCACCCGATCCTCAGCCCGTTCGCCGACCCCCAGTACGGCGACCTGCGAACCCTCCGGTTCCGGCGAATCACGCGCCTGCTGGCCGATCCCGACGCCCGCGTGCTCGCCACTGCGCCCGAAGGCGTGCCGCTGCTGGTCGAGAAAGCCGCCGGCCAGGGGCGCGTGATCGTGTTCGCCTTCCCCGCCGACAACGCCTGGGGAGACTGGGCAATTCATCGACTCTACGTGCCGCTCGTCCATCAGTTGCTCGGCTACCTGACCAACCGGCTGCCGGAGACCAGTCCCGTGCGGTTCGACCGCGCCGGCCCAGGTCCGGCGCAGTCTCCCGGCGTCATCCTCAACAACGGCAGCGCGCTCGTCCGAAACGTCGATGCCGCCGAGTCGGAGATCGAGCGGACCACCGTGGCCAAGCTGCGCGAAGCGTACCGGCTTCCCGAGGGAACCAGGAGCGTCGCGCGCCGAGGAAGACGGGGCGGACAATCTGGCGGCCACGGGCGAACGGCCAGACGAGCTGTGGCGAACTGTCGCCTGGGCGCTGCTGGTCGTGCTTGTCGTGGAAATGTTTGTCGCCAACCGGACTTATGCGTCATAATCACGAGGATTCGAGGCTTGGCCGCTGCGCGAGAATCCGTGCCGCCTTTCGCTGCGCGAAAGGAACTTCTCTCGCGGAGCGACAGACGGCTCTTCCGGGAAGCGCTTTACGTCCCGAGGCTTGGTTTCAATGGGGCATTTGCGAGGAGCGCAATTTATGGACGGGATCACAACTGACCGGGCAATTCTGGCCGTCCCCGTCGAGCTTCCCGGCGTCATGGGGAAGTTGGAGGCGACGCGGCGCGAGCTTGCTCGTCATCAGCGCTGGCTCAAGCTGGCACGCCTTCTCCTGGCCGAGATCATGCTGTGCTCGGCCTTCGTTTTCGCCGACTGGATGTGGGTGCTCCCCGTGGCCCTGCGCGGCTTCGGGGCTCCTGGCGATGCTGCGGGCTGGGTGCGGTCTTGCTCCTGCGATCGCGCCGTTCGATCGATCGCGCGGCCGCGGCGGCCAGCGTCGAGACCCATTTCCCCGAGCTCGGGCAGCGAGTCCGCACCGTGGTCGAATACGCCGAACCCGCGCCGGATACCGTCCCCGCGTCGCCCGGTCTGATCGAGGCTCTCGGTCGCGATACCGACAGTCGTACTTCTGGGCTCGAGTTTCGCGAGCTCGTTCCCTGGGCGTCGTTCGAGCGCCGGGCGGTCAGCCTTGTTCCTGGCCTGCCGCGGTCGGTATCTCGGCGCTGTGCTTCAGCCCCGGGCTCCGGACGGCCGCGCTCAGGATGCTGCTCTTTCCGTTGCATTACACAACGCTCGCTGTCGAGCCGGGGGACGTGACCTTGAAGGCCGGCGAAGATCTCAAGCTCGAGATCTCGCTCTCCGGCCGCCCGGTTCACTCGGCCTCCTGGTCATATCGCAAGAAGGGCGCCGCCGGTCCGTGGATGACGACCTCATTCGCCGCGGATCGCACGATCGACAAGGCCAAAGAACCGCTGATCGGGACCTTGAGCGCCAGCTTGAAGGACTGCCAGACCGATCTTCGACTATCGCGTCGTCGCCGGAGAGGTCGAGAGCCCGATCTACCACGTCAAGGTCGTGCATCCCCTGTTGCTCGAAGGCTATCGAGGCGACCGTCACGCCGCCGCCTTACACCAGGCGACCGGCGGAAGTCGTCAAGGAGGGAAACTTCCGGGCCATCGAGGGCTCGCGCGTCCAGCTTGCCATCATGCTCGACCGTGCTCCCCAGACCGCGGCGCTGGTGCTGGGGATCGCCGGGCGAATCCTCGCGACAGTCGATCCCGCTGCAAACTGGATGGGGCTCGGCTCACCGGCGAGCTGCCTCCGATCACCAAGGAGATCCAGTACGAGATCGCCGCGGCTGATGCCGACGGCATGAAGCTCGAAACAGAGATCGTACCGCGTCAAGGTTCAAGCCGACGACAAGCCGACGATTCGCTTCATCCGCCCGAGGAATCGCTGGCCGTCACGCCGACCACCGAGGTTCCCATCCAGGTCGAAGCCGGCGACGATTTCGGCGTGACTCGCCTGGGAATCAACTACAAGGTCGGCGACGGGCCCGAAGAGACCTTGCACCTGGCCGGCTTTGAAAACCAGCCGGTCACGGCCGAGGGACTGGCCACGCTCTACCTCGAGAAGCACAAGCTCAGTTTCACCGACGCGATCACCTACTATGCATTTGTCGAAGACAACTATCCCGCAAAACCACACCGGGTGGTCACCGAGCTTCGCTACATCGACATCCTGCCTTACAAGCAGGCGTACGAGCTCGTCGACGGGTGGAGGGACCTGCAACGGGGCGTCGGTGACCCTCGAAGAGTTGATCGCACGCCAGCGCGTGAATCTGAATCGCACGTTTGCTTTGGAGAGGGATCGACCGTCGGGGAGGAAACGGCCCTGCGGCTGGCCAGGTTTGAGGAGGAGCTCGCCGTCGCGACGGCCGAGTTTGCCGACGGGATGACGGCGATCGCCGGTCCGGTCCCCGCTCTGGACGACGCCGTCACCGCGATGAGGTCGGCGACCGAGCTGCTGACGGCGAAGGACTTGCCGGCCGCCCGGCCTCAGAGAAGAAGCCGCTCTCAAGGGACTGATCAGCGCCCGCCAGAACCTCCGGAAGCTGCTTGTGCAGAGCAACTCGAGCCAGGCGAGCGCCTGCCGCTAGTTCGACGTGAAGCAGGTCCAGAAGATCCGCCGGCCCCCTGCCGACCGAAGACAAGAACAGCTCGCCGACCTGGAGAACGACCTCCAGGAGCTGGCCAAGCGCGAGCAGAAGTTCTCCGAGGAGATCGAGGCCAAGGGGCGAGGCGGTCCGCAGCTCGACCCGCTCGCCGAGTGGACAAAAGCCAGAGCTCAGAATGACCGGAAGCCATCCGAAAAGCCGTCGTCGCGGCGGCCCGGGTCCAGCGTCTCAGGGAAGCGCGAGACCAGACCTCGCAGGCTCGATCGACGCCGGCCCAGCAGCAACGGCAGGCGGCCGAGGAAGCCGAGCGGCTCCGCCAGCTCGCGCAGCAGGACGAGGCCCTCACCGAGCTGACCAATCGCCGGCTGGACGCCGCGGCTCAGTCGGTGCAAGAATCGAGCCGATCGATCGAGGCGGGCCGCGAAGCCGAGGCCGCCGCAGGAAGCCCGCGCATCGCCGCCCGCAAGCTGGAGTCGGCCGCGCGCCAGGTCGGTGCCCTCAAGGCCAGGGAGCTGACCGACCGGCTGGCACGCAACGAGACCTCGCCGCAGGCGATCGCCAAGGCCGAGCGGGAGCTGGGCCGGGCCCTCGAGCGCAAGGCGGAGTCGAAAGAGGCGGCGCCCACGACGAGCGACGACTCGCCGAGAAGCAGAGCGAGCTGGCCGATGAAGTCGCGGCGCTGGCGGACGTGCTCAAGCAACTGAAGATGGCCGCGGCCGAGGAACAGCCCGAGCTGGCCGAGAGCATTGGCCGGGCCACCAGGGCCAACCCGCCCGAGGAGGTCGAGGAGTCGATGCGGCAGAACGCCGCCGCGATCGGCGAGGGTCACGCCATCCCGGCCGCCCGGTCGGCCGATCACGCCGCCGGGCAGCTCGACGCCCTGGCCCAGGACCTCGAATCGGTCCGCCGGGCCGCGATTGCAGCCCCAGCTCGACCGCCTGCTGGCAGCCGAGAAACAGGCCGCCGAGCTTCAGGAACGGCTCCGCTCGGTGCAACAATCCTCGCAACAGGCCGAGGCCGAGAAGGCACTCTCCGACCTCGCCCGCCTCGTCGATAACCTCGCGACCGGCGACGGACCCCTGCGGGAGGCCGCCGACAAGCTCAGTGCCGCCACCCAGTCGAGCCGTCGGCGGCTGGACCCGGAACGACCGGATCGAGCCCGGCGAAGCGGGCTATTTCGTCGCCTCCGGTCGCCTACACCGGCGGCTTGAGCGCGGTCTCCCTGGCCCTCCAGGCGAAGATCCAGGAGATCGTGCTCGACAACGCCCTGGTGGAGCGGAACGGTCCGGTACCGCCGCAGTACAAGAACCTGGTCGAGGATTATTATCGAGTCCTCTCCCAGGACCTGCGATGACCTTGGCTCGGCTGGGCTGGACACCGCGCCTCAGGGCGGACCATGGCGGAGAAACTCGTTCCCACGCTCTGCGTGGGAATGCCGTCTTCGACGCTCCGCGTCGTCCGGTCCCGGCAGAGGGCCGCAGAGCGGCCCGGGAGGGCATTCCCACGCAGAGCGTGGGAACGAGTCACCCGATTTCCCTCCCTGCGACAGTATCCATTTCCGGCATGTTGTCTTTGCGCGGTTCCTTATCAACCAGCAATTGAACTCGGGAGCAAACCCTTGTTTCTGGCTCGTTGCCTCCTCATTATCTTTCAGCTCTCACACGGGACGCCAAAGTGACCTGGTCACCCCCTCTTGACGGCCCGTTCGCTTTTGTGCTCGCGGTCGTCCTCGCGGCCCTCTTGCTCCTGGCCTTTCGGGTCGGCGCCGCGCCGAGCGCTCGAAGCAAGTGGTTGCTGGCGTTGCGGGCCGCGGCCCTGGCCGTGCTCGTCTTGATCTTGCTCAACCCGGTCCGCGTCCAGCAGGTGAAGCGCGCCGGCCCGGCGCCGACGGCGGTGTTTCTGCTCGACGAATCGCGCAGCATGAGCCTGGAGACTCCGATCAGCCGGGCGCAGGCGGTCGACCACTTGATCGGCCGGTCAAATGCTTTGCTGCGGTCCGATCGACGGCCGCGCGTCCAGAAGTATCGGTTTGGCCGCGACCTCACCGCGGTCGCCGAGTCGGAGAAGGTCCTGCGGCCGGCAGCCGACGAAACACGACTGGCCCAGGCCCTCGAAGCAGCTGCCGTCGCGGTTTGGAGACACCTTGCCGTTTGGCGTGTTCGTCTTCTCCGACGGCCGCTCGACGGAGCCAGATTCGCCGGAGACAACCGGGCCGGCTTACCGAGCCCTGGGCGTGCCGATCCATGTCGTGCCGGTGGGCGATGCACGGATCGCGGGCGACGTGGCCGTGCAAGATATCGACGCCCCTCGCGACGCCCGCCCAGGAACGCGCGTGCCGGTTCGGGTCACGCTCCGCAGCCGCGGCTACGCGGGAGAGCGCACCGAGATCTCCATCCGCGCGGCCGATGACCCCAAGGGCGATCCGCTGGCGGTCCTTCCGATCACGCTCGTCGACGGCGAGCAAGCCCACGAGTTGGTCATCGAGGCCGACCGGGCCAGAGGCGGCCTGGCCGTCCAGGTCAATTTGCTGCCGCACGAGGCCATCGCCGCCAACAATCGCGTGCCGTTCCAGATCACGCCGCGCACCGGCAAGCTCCGCGTCATTTACATGGAAGGGAGCGCGCCTCCGGAGTATCGCTTCATCCACGACGCACTTGAGGAAGACCCCAACATCAAGTGCGTCTCCATGGCGGTGGATAATCAGTACGTCCAGCAACCCCGGCTATACCGGGTCGACGATCCCAACCTCGGCTTTCCCACGACGCGGGAAGAGCTGCTGCGCTACGATGTCGTCATTTGCAGTGACATCGCCCGGGCGTCGTTCACGCCTGAGCAGCTCGGCGTGGACCGTCGAACTGGTCAGCAAGCGCGGCGGCGGCTTCGTCATGATCGGCGGCCATACGAGCTTCGGCTCGGGGGGGTGGGACCAGACGGTCTGGGACGGCATCATCCCCGTTGATATGAGCGGACACGGCCCGGCGCGCTCGCCATTCTACGATGGCTCGTTCCAGGTGGTCATCCCGCCGCGGGCCGCCGATCATCCGATCTGGCGGATTGTCGACGACCCGGCGCGCAATCGACGGGTCCTGGCACGAATGCCCATGTTCCACGGCACCAATCTCATCGACCGGCTCAAGCCGGCCGCCACGGCTCTCGGCCTCTCGAACGGGCCGCTGCCCGGATCGGGTGTCGTGACGGTCTTCTCCTGCCAGAGCTTCGGCCGGGGGCGAACCTTCGCCATGGCCACCGACTCGACCTTCGCGTGGGGCACGGATTTCGAAAAGAGCTGGGGCGAGGGCGATAACCGCTACTTCCGCAAGTTCTGGCGAAACGTCGTCCGCTGGCTCACCGAGAATCGCGATGGAGGCAATCGGCGGTTGAAGGTCGAGACCGACCGGATCATCTACCGGCCGGGCCAGGACATTCAGATAAAGGCCAGGACTTATGATGAAAAGCTCGAGGAGACCGATCGGTACCGCGTCGGCGCCCGTCTCCGCCTCTCAAAGGGCGACGAGCCGCAGCCCGTCGATGCCGCGGCTGCCGACCTCGTTCCTCAACTCGTGGAGAAAAGCTACCAAGGCAAGCTTGCCGCTCCCCAGGCAAACCAGGTCCTCGATCAATTCGGCTCGACCCTGCACAAACTGGTGCTCGAGGTCGCGGCGTTTGACGGTGAAAAACTGGTGGCCAGATCGGACCTCGATCTCCAGGTCATCGAGGATCCGGCCGAGTTCAAAGACCCCCGGCCGGACCCCTCCGCGCTCGCCCGGCTTGCCGAGGCAACAGGCGGAACTGTGATCCGATCCGCGGAGGAGTTATCGAGCTTGCTGGGCCGCCATCAAGACGCATCCATCCGGACGATCGTCATCCGCTGGCCGATGTGGGACACGCCCGTGCTCTGGCTCATGCTGCTGGGATTGCTCTCCACCGAATGGGCCCTCCGGCGGCTGAAGGGGCTGGGGTGAAGCGGCGATGGGAGCTCCGACCCGGCACCGGGAAAGACGACAACTCCCAGACGAACGATGCTCCGTGGCTTCCAAGCCAGCACCATGGCTTTGACAGGCTTTCGTTCATTGGTCATAAGTGGTGGTCGTCGATTGTGAACGTGGTGGCTCGATTTTCCGGAGGCTCCAGAGTCGCGAACTTCAGGCTTGGCTCGAGGAATACACACTCGGCGATTTGTGGCAGGGACCCGAAGGGGCATCGTCTTGTTGCTCAAGCAGCCGCCCGAGACGACGATCACAACCATAGCTTTTGAGCAGGTGCTCAGGATTGACTTGCAGTAGTCGTCACGCTCCGCGTGACGGCTCATCACGCGGAGCGTGATGACTACTCAGGTCGCGAGATTCACTTCCACCGGGGCGCGCTCGAAATCGTCGGCTGTCATCAGCACCTGGGGTTTCATGGTGCCGAGGGAGGCGATGAACCGGTCGGGGATGATCTGAAGACGGGTGTTGTAGAACGTCGAAACGTCGTTAAAATGGCTTCGGGCCAGCGCGACGCGCTGTTCCGAGTCCACCAGTTGCTGCTGTAGATTCAGGAAGGAGCTGTTGGCTTTGAGCTCGGGACAGCGCTCCGCAATGGCGGCGACTGTTGATTTGGCGGCTTTCGGGGTCGGGCCCGCCTCTCCGGGCGCCGTGGCGATCAACTGATCGCGGAGGTAGGCAAGCTCTGATTGCAGCTTTTGCTCGTAGTCGCGCATACCCTGGACGATGGACATGAGGTTAGGGATCAGGTCATGGCGGCGCTTCAATTGCACGTCCACGTTGGCCCAGGCCTGATGGACCCGCCGCCGGAGAGTGACGATGCTGTTATAGACCATGCCGATCCACGCCAAGACCCACGCCACGACGAAGACGGACCCGGAGACGACATACGAGGTGACGTGGTCCGCGAGGGGGAGATGCTGACTCGCGTCGCGGACGATGAAGCCGCTGGCGCAGCACGCCACGCCGAGCAGACCGATCAGCCAGAACTGCCAGGCCAGGCCGCAGCGCACCTGGTCCTCGCTGCGCGTTGAAATGAGAAATGTCTCAGCCTGGGGAGCGTGGGCGATTTCGGCTGCGACCAGGTCGTCGCGCTCGCGAGCCTGACCGACGACATAAAGCGGGGCGTGCAAGGGAATCCCGAGCTCGACGAAGCGGCGAAGGTACTGGGAATCGGCGACCGCGGCGGCGGGGCCCTTCGCGTAGTAGAGACTGTCGCCAGGCCCGCACGAATCGTCGAACATCGTCAGTGGCTCGACCTTGGCCTTTTCGGGCTGAATCCGGATGACGCCACAGTCATCCTGAAGGAAGAAAGGAATCTCGTCGCCACCCTGGGCGACCGTGGTCACGCCGCTTTCGGTCCGGGTCCGCGTCTGGGTGCGGCCTTCACTGTCGGTGTACGTTTCGGTAACCGTGCGCGACCAGTGTTCGTCCACTTGCCAGTAGTAATAAACGCAGCTTTGCTCGGCGAGAAAGCTCGTGAGGGCCTGTTCGGCTTCGGCGCTGCCCTTGAGCTCCACGAGGCCGATGAACACCCCGGTGGTTTTGGATGTGGGCAGGTCGGAGACGAGGCGCTGACGCCGGCCGCGCGCACGGCGAGGAACAAGAGCAACGAACCCAGCAGCCCTCCGATAGCGGGGAAGCCATACGTGACGAAGATTTGCCGGTCCATGACCGAGGACCCCACTGCTGATATCTTTACTCGAGAAACTCGAGCCGCACAAGCCGACCCACTTTGGGAGATTATATCCCGGTCGCACCAACTGTTGCCTCAGACCGCTCCTGCTTGAAAAAAGCTGAGCTTCCTCGAACAAAGTGATGGTAAACTGCGGTCAACACGGGAGCAAGCCGGTGGAGCGCCGGCTCCAGCGACGTCACCCCAACGCAATCGGCGTCAGCCAGACAGAGGAACATCAATGAGTGTGATCATTCGGGAAAGCGACTCTGGCACCGAACTGGCACAGGCGGACGTAGGGCCCGCCCTGCTGAAGTTCGAAGGCAACTGGTACTTCGACGCATCAGCCGTTCAGGCCGGCGTTCTCAAGGTCACCGAGCGAACCTATACCTGCCCCTACAAGGGGACCTGCAACTGGGTCGACTACATCGGGCCCGACGGCCGGACTGTCCGCGACGTGGCCTGGGTCTACCCCAAAGTCAAGCCCGGCCACGAAGCGATTCAGGGGCGCTACGGCTTTTACGCCGGCAGCCGGGGCGCGACCCGCGAGGAAAGCGACCGTCAATGAGCGAGCGAGAGCACGAGCCGGTCGTAACCGTGACGACCGAGGGCCGCTTCCGGGAAAAGAGAGCTTCGAGCCTGCGGCGCTGGACCAATCGGGGCGTCACGCTCCTGGCGATCCCCACCCCGCCCGCGGTCCGCCTCAAAGAGCAACTCCGGTCCGCAATCTGTCCGCTACTGTGGGCGGCTGCGCCGAGCCCATGAAGCCGCTTGCGCGAACATGAGTGCGACTTTGCGCTGCCTGTTCCAAATTCTTGTCCCAAATCTTCTCCCTCAGGGGCCGGCTGGACTGGACGGCACCCCACCTGGCTTCGGTTAAATCCGACGTGGTCAACTGTTAAGGTCATCGCCAGCCGAGAGAGACGCTTACCTCAGCCGCTTGACGAAGATGTGGCGCGTCTTGACAGTATGGACGATGCAGCGCTCTGGCAGGCGGCGCGGAGCAGGCTGTCCAAGAAGAAGGCAGCTCGGCTCGAGGTGCTGCACCTCAATCGCCAGAAAGTAGGACTATCCGAGTCCGAGGCCTCGAGGCCAGCGGTGCTCGTCCAGCGATATGAGCGGTCGATGCTCATTCGCGCATAAGCAGCAGGCGCTCTTGAAGCAGCGGGGCTGGGACCTCTCGGGCCTAGCTGCCAAGACATGAGCGGGTCTTGCATTTCAAAAGCGCTTCGCGCCAGGGTCACCGCCCAGGCGCGACACCGTGGCGTGTACTGCCTGTCGGCGGAATCGATCGTCGGTAGGCCCATGGAGCTCGATCACCTGATTCCGGAGGTCCTCGAAGGCATCACAGAGAAGGACAATCTCTGGCTTGCCTGTTCGCTTTGCAATGATTCCAAGAGCTGCCGGATCGCGTTTGAAGATCCGATTCGCGGTGAAGTCGTGAGGTTATTCTAGCCCGCGCGGTGTTAAATGAGACATTGACCTCTAGACCCAGCGCACCAGGACCTATTTCCGCCCGGTGGGGATTTTGATAATCCTTATAGCTCCGCCAGGAAGGATGTTCATCGAGATCGTGTTGGAACGCAAGGAGGCACACCATGGAGTGGTTTCGCGTGCGGTTGACCGAGGAGCAGCAACGCGTCGTCAACGAGGAACGGACCTTTCATCCCAACCCGCGCATTCGGGAAAAGATGCTGGTGCTTTGGTTGCTGCACAACGGGTTGACGCGGCAGCAAGCCGCTCAGGTTGTTGGTGTCGGTCGGGCCACTGTCCAGCGGTACGTGGCCGCATTTCGGGAGGGGGGCTTGGACGGTCTGCGGCAGTGGAACGTCAATCGCCCGGTCAGCGAAATGGCTGCCTATCGCGAGTTGATCCGCGAGTCCTTCGAGAAGCAACCCGTTTGTACCGTGGCCGAGGCGAGCGAACGCATCTTTCAACTGACTGGATTGCGCCGCGGTCCCAGCCAAGTGCGCAAGTTCCTCAAGGATCTGGGTCTGAAGTTTCAGCGGGTCCGCATGATCCCGGTGCCGCCAAAAAAAACTTGGCCGAGCACGTCCAAACCCAGGCCGATTTTCTCGACACCAAGCTGAAGCCGCTCTTGGACGACGCCCTCGCGGGACGGGGGCACGTGTTCTTTGTGGACGCGGCCCATTTCGTGTTCGGGACATTCTTGTGTTGCCTCTGGTCGTTTGCGCGGATCTTCGTCCGCGCGGCTTCAGGTCGTCAACGGTTCAACGTCTTGGGTGCCTGGAACGCGGTGACGCGGCAATTGATCGCCGTGACCAACACCACGGTCGTCAATACCGAGACGATGTGCGAACTGCTGCGGAAAATCGCCGCGTCGGGGCTAACCGGACCGATCACGCTGGTGCTGGACAACGCCCGCTATCAACACAACGCCGCCGTCAAGGCGCTGGCAACGCAGTTGGCAATCACGCTGTTGTTTCTCCCATCGTACTCGCCCAACCTGAACCTGATCGAACGTCTGTGGAAGTTCATCAAACGTCGCGCCCTCTACGGCCGATTCCATCCGACCTTCGCAGACTTTAGAGGTGCCATCGAAGAGACCATCGACGGACTATCGACCACACACGCCGAACGACTCAACACGCTGATGACACTCAATTTCCAAGAATTCCAGGATGTCTCACTCATGGCCGCGTGAGGTATCAATCCTCGGCACCAGGATTGGCATGGGCACTTTCGCTGGTCGGATGTTTCCACCTCCGACGCTTGACACCGATCCAACCCGCACCTTAGAATTTGCCCTTCGGTGGATCGACGGAGGACGACGATCGTTGGCGTCCCGCCTGGAAGCATGAAGCGGGGGAAAAACGCCCATCCATCAGTTTCCCCTGCGTGCGTTCGCCGGGAACGGCCCCGATCGGGTGGCGCCGCTCCACGAGCAGCCCAGCCGTGTAACGTCCCGGATTGGCACGAGGAAGCGTCTTACCCACGCGTGGCACACCTCTAACAGAGCGAAGGATCCTCGATGGGAAACACGATCGGTCAACGAGTGCTCGCGGCGGCTGTGCTGGCGATGACATTCGGTACGGCCCGGGCTGAAGTGGTCATCAACATCACTGAGGTCGGCCCCAACGTCGTGGCCACCGCGTCCGGCAGCATCGACCTCACGGGCCTGACATTCGGGGGCACTGATGAGGGCAGCTTCGGCTCCGAAATGGGACCCAACTACGGATACGTCGTCGTAGGCACCGCCTCCAGGATAGACGAATGGCTCGGAGTCACCGGCCCATCCTCTTTCGGTAATGGCGGGTATACCCCAGCCACATCCGGCTCCGGTGGCTTCATCGGAATAGTAGGACTCGATGGAGACTTGGGACTCCAGCATAATTACATCTCGGGCACGACCATCACGTCAACAAGCGAATATGACAACACGACACTCAGCGGTCTCGGTCTGATCCTGGGCACATACACCTACACATGGGGAACAGGCGGACCCGACCACACCCTGACGGTGCTAGTCGGCGTTCCCGAGCCCTCAACCGCCATCGTCGCGGTATTCGGTGCCGTCGCCTTCACCGCCTACGGTTGGTCTCGCCATCGCCGGGCGCAGCGGCGGCAGCCAGCCGCCTAGCCATCCGAGCCGAAGAGCTAGGACAGGCAAATCCTTGCTCACTCCGAATCCAACCGCACCAGCACGTGCAAATGGTTATCGATCACGGAGAACCCGCCGACCGCCGCCGAGAGAATGTGAGCAAGTTCTGCGAGCCGTTTCTCGATCCATACTTTACGGTCGCCCTCCCCCTCGCCAAGCAAGAACGCCCGCCGGACGCACCGGGTGACACAATGATACCAGCAAGTGAACGAGGGATCCACGAGATGCGCGCGTGCCATTGTCATAGGTGCTTCTCCACCAGGAGTCAATGATCCGCCAATTCGCCCACTTTAGCGAATCGAAGGTTCGGCGCCAAGATCACGTTGCATGTCCTTGCTTTTGGCGCCAATATCACATTGCATGTCCTTGCTTTTCCGGTCGCATCTGCGATCGGCCAGGTTGCTAACCGTTCCCCCGCAACTCTACGGTTTCACCCGTGGCGATAATCGAATTGGAAAGTTTATTCTCGCGCACGCCTTTACGGGTCTGCCGCAAGCCTTCCTTCAAGGCGGATGAGGTAAAGATGGCTCCCGGCCGATCCGGCCCATAGGCGGCCGGTGGGGTGGGTTGTCATGCAGTGCAATCCTGGCGAAAACCAGGCAACCCCCTCGCTTTCGACCGCTGTCTCGATGACCGTCTCCAGGCCTCGCACCATGGCACGCGAAGTAAAGGCTCCAGCCACTCCAGCGGCGATGGCAGAAACATAGCCCCCTCCCGGCAGGCTCTCCAGACGCTCCCAGGATTCGGCATCCCAGACCCGCACTGTGCCGTCGTCCGAGCCACTCGCGAGACGCCGGCCACTGCGGTCGAACGCTAGGCTGCTGACGCAGCAATCCTGTCCGCGGACGCAGGCGAGTTCGGCGCCGGTGGCGGAATCCCAGACCCGAACCGTGCCAAATTGCGAACCGCTGGCGAGGCGCCGTCCGGTGGGGTCGAACGCCACGCTGCTGACCCCGCCCACCTGCTCGCGGAGGCAGGCAGTTTCGGCGCCGGTGGCGACATCCCAGACCCGCACCGTTTGGTCACTTGAACCACTGGCAAGACGCCGTCCGGTGGGGTCGAACGCCACGCTCCAGACCCAGCCCATGTGCCCGCGGAGGCAAGCGAGTTCGGCGCCGGTCGCGGCATCCCAGACCCGCCCTGTGCCGTCGTCCGAACCACTCGCGAGACGCCGTCCGGCGAAGTCGAACGCCACGCTGCCGACTCTGCCCTCGTGCCCGCGGAGGCAGACGATTTCGGCGCCGGTCGCCGCATCCCATACCCGAACTGTGTGGTCACTCGAACCGCTCGCGAGGCGCCGACCGCTGGGGTCGAACGCCACGCTGGTGACGCAGTCCTCGTGCTCGCGGAGGCGGGCGGGTTCGGCGCCGGTGGCGGCATCCCAGACCCGAACCGTGCGGTCCAGGGAACCGCTGGCGAGGCGCCGTCCGGTGGAGTCGAACGCCACGCTGTGCACCCAGCTTTCGTGCCCGCGGAGGCAGGCGATTTCGGCGCCGGTGGCGGCATCCCAGACCCGAACCGTGTAGTCACTCGAACTACTGGCGAGACGCTTTCCGATGGAGTCGAACGCCACGCTGAGGACCCAACTTTTGTGCCCGCGGAGGCAGACGATTTCGGCGCCGGTGGCGGCATCCCAAACCCGCACTGTGCCGTCGTCCGAACCACTGGCAAGACGCCCACCGGTGAGGTCGAACGCCACGCTTTTGACCCTGCTTTCGTGCCCGCAGAGGCAGGCGAGTTCGGCGCCGGTGGCGGCATCCCAGACCCGCACCGTTTGGTCACCCGAAGCACTGGCAAGACGCCCACCGGTGAGGTCGAACGCAACGCTGTTCACCCTGCTTTTGTGCCCGCGGAGGCACGCGAGTTCGGCGCCGGTCGCGGCATCCCAGACCCGCACTGTGCCATCGTCCGAACCACTGGCGAGACGCCGTCCGGTGGGGTCGTACGCCACGCTCCAGACCGACCTTTCGTGCCCGCGGAGGCAGGCGAGTTCGGCGCCGGTGGCGGCATCCCAGACCCTAACTGTGTGGTCACTCGAACTACTGGCAAGACGCCGTCCGGTGGGGTCGAATGCCACGCTCCAGACTCCGTCGACGTGCCCGTGGAGGCAGGCGAGTTCGGCGCCGGTGGCGGCATCCCAAACCCGCACTGTGCCGTCGTCCGAACCACTGGCAAGACGCCCACCGGTGAGGTCGAACGCCACGCTGTTGACCCTGCTTTCGTGCCCACGGATGACGACCTGCTGGCTCCCTCCTAGCGGAGTATCAGGAGGCCGCAGCGAGCGTATCCAGGCACCATTCGGTCTCTGGTGGTCCCGCACCTTGCTCCACTGCTCCATCAGGGTGCACAGCTTCGGTTCCGACTGCGCCCAAGGCGGGCCCTCGGCAGGCCAGCCTCTCGGCGGCGGATCGTAATGCCGCATGGCCTCCGAGCTGTCGTACCACCAGCAGCGGTTCCACAGGCAATCGAACAACGTCCTCGGATGCCGGGCAATGAAGCTGATATCCATGCCCACTGCCTGTCCCAGAAACTGCACGATCCGGTGGCAGGGGTGCTTGAGCGGGATGCTCTCGACCGCTTCGGCGAAATCGCGGACCAGGTCTAAGACCAGCCCGGCCTCGGCCTTGGACTCGAGGAAAACGGGATCGCAGAGGAGATTGGCCAGCTCGGCCAAGCGGCCGGCCGCTGCCAGATGCGCGGGCAGATGGGCCAGGGTGTAGCGAGACAGGGCGCGGGGATCGCGGCGGAATTCTGACCAGCCCAGGTCCGCCAGCCGCTCGTGACCGCGCCGGCGGTTGATGAAATAGGGGGTGCCTTCACGATCGGGATGGGTCAGCCAGTCGGCCAGGGACGTGTGGAAGACCTCGTACCGTCCGCGGCGACCGGGTACATAAGAGGCGAGGGTGCGGAACACCTGCGGGAGTGCCTCCTCGGGGTCGAGGCCGGTGGCCGGGGCGAGCTCGGCCGTCGTCAGGGACGCTGCCGCCGCGACCACGACCTGGAGCACGTGCCGGGCCGGTTCGAACCGCGCCTCGTCGGGAAAGAGCCGTTCAAACTGGCGGAGGTAAAGTGCGTGGAGACCAGGGGGAAGCTCGTCGAGCTGGTCGAAACCGAAGAGGTCGCGCTCGATGCCCTGGAGGGCCTGGTGGACCCAGAGGAAATTGCCGGCGCTCTTGGAGCGGAGGACGCGGGCAGCGTCGGGGGCCGCGTGCCTGCTCTGGACGAGGCGTTCGGCGAGGTTGGGCTGGCCGAGCCGCAGCGCGAGGTAGGCGTCCAAGTCCTCGAGGTTGCGGGGGTCGTGGGCGTCGAGTTCGTAGGCCCTCAGGCCCCGCAGGCGGTCGAGGACCGAGGGCTCCTTCCGCGTGGTCGCCACCAGCCGCAGCCAGCCGGGCAACCGCTCGCGCCGCGCCGCCAGCACGTTGACGATCGTCAGGCCCTCGCCCAGGGTCAAGGCCTCATCCAGCGCATCGATCAGGAGATAGCGGACCCCTTCGGCCGGCGCCGCCAGCCGCTCCAGGGGTGTGAGGATTCCCTCCTCGAAGGCACTGGCCGGATCCTGGAAACACCGGGCCTCGCTCAGGTCGTCCTCGACCGCCGGGTCGTCGAGCTGGGCGGCGAAGCCATTCAACTTGCTGGCGATCATCGCCGCCAGGCTGCGAACGAACCGGCCGGGCCGTAGCGTCTCCTTCGTGTCGGCCTGGCAGCAGTGGTACGCAAGCACCTGCTCGCCGGGGTTGCGGTGAACCATCTCGGCCACGATAGCCGACTTGCCCATGCCCGGATCGCCGGTGATCAGCAGCGCCCGCTCGGGGCTGGAAGCCCGCCAGGCGTCGATCGCGTCGAAGAGCCACTGCCGGCCGCAGCAGTCGCGGCGCTTCTCGTGCAGGAACGCGGCGAAGTCCCAGGGGCGGAGCCGGTGCTCCCAAGTGCGGTAGCGGACTTCGCCCTGCAACCCGGCCCCGATCGCCTCGACCAGCCGCCGCAGGCCGGCGCGGTAGCATTCGTCCGAGTCGCGCCAGGAGCACAGGTTGACGTAATCGAGCCGGAAGATAACGAACGGCGGCTCGCAACGCTCGGCCATGACGGGAACGATCGGGATCTTGCAGGCGAAGCGGGCGAAGCTCAACTCGTCGAGGCAGACGCTGTCCAGGCTGTTGGGATTGTTCGCGGCGCCGGCGACGCGCACTGCATGCGGGCTGAGCAGGGCGACGACAAGCTGGGTGCTCCGCAGGCCGACCTGGATCTCCTGCTCCCACTCCTTGCCCGAGCGGATCTACCGCGTGTCGCGCCAGACCTCGTACCCGTGGGCCGCCAGGTCGGCCTCGATCCGCTCGGCGAGCGGCGCGGCATCGTGGCGGCCGTAGCTCAGAAACAGCCGGATCCTCGGGGCGGCCGCCGCGTCAGCCGATGAGGCGGAACTGCCGCTCGGAGACCACTTGTGATCGCAGGTATCGCAGCACCAATCGCCGCGAGTCTTGCGGTAATGGATCTCGGTCGAACCGCAGTTCGGGCAGGCGGTCGGTTGATCGTTCATGGTCGTCACACACTTGCAAATAATCGAGGACATCGGCCCCGCCCTATGATGACAAATGCGAGTGGCCGAGGGAATCGGCACAGTTCATTCCGATCTGAGTTGAGAAGGATAAAGGACGTTGAACCAAACCGCTGCGCGGTAGCGACCTGAGGGCGCAGCCTTCTCGCGGCTTGCAGCCTTCGCTCAGGTTGAGTTTTTGCTGGCCTTCCTTCCACGTCGTCCCCACCTCTCGAATCATTCGCTCTAACGCGCTCACCCCGCGCTTCCGCTGAGCCAGGATGAGGGCGGTTCTTCACCCAATTCCTTTCAGCAAAGGAGCGCGTCATGACACCGCTGCGCCAGCGAATGAGCGCTTGTCCCCGCTGTGGTGTAGGCCGAACGGTGATCATCGACGTCTTGCGAGCAACTTCGATCAACCGGAGGAAATTGGGGCCGCTCGTCGAAGCGGTCGAATTCGATACATCCTGATGTTTTCGACCTCACGAAGCGACAACGTTTCGAGTTACCGACCAGACCGTCCTGGGAGGTCACCGTGGATTCCCTGTCTCCTGAGCAAGATCTGGTGTTTCAATGCAGGCGAAAGGTGCGTAGCTCGGGCCGCAGAACCGCTGCCGGCGTGTCCCATCGACTCATCATGACATTGACTCCCATGTCCGAAGAATATCGGGAAAGGAAGAAAGCCCAACTCGTCCTTGCACTTGAACGGGCCATAGGGCGACGCCGCTCTGGATCGGATCGGCGACCTTCGACGTGAGCGTTGGCTTTCAGCCGCTTGACCGGCCAGGTCACCCTCACATCGCGCCGGATATCATCAGTAACCCTCGTTCAAGGCTCGGTGGATGAACTGCACGACGATGGAGCCCTCGCCCACGGCGGACGCGACGCGCTTGACCGAACCGCTGCGGACGTCGCCGACGGCGTAGACGCGGGCGAGGCTGCTCTCGAAGAGCGTGCGCGGCCGATCGGGTGACGGCAGGTCGTCCGCGTTGAGGTCGGGGCCGGTCTTGATAAAGCCCTTCTGGTCGAGCGCCAGGGTCCCTCGCAGCCAGGCGGTGCAGGGCCGGGCTCCCAGGAAGAGGAAGACCGACGAGGTGTCGAGCAAGACAGTTTGGCCCTCACCACGATCGACGTACTCGACGGCCCCGAGCCGGGTACCGTCGCCGTAGAGCCGAGTGATTTCCGAGTGGGCGTGGAGGAAAATATTGTGCGTCTCCTCGATCCGGCGGATCAGATAGCGCGACATCGTCTCGCGAGAGCCCGCCACGGCGGACCAGGATGTGGACCGACCGGGCGTGGCGGGCCAGGTAGACCGCCCCCTGACCGGCCGAGTTGCCGCCGCCCACGACGACCACTTCGACCCCCGCGCACAGCTCCGCCTCCATCGCCGTGGCCCCGTAATACAGACCGCAGCCCTCGTATTTCTGTGCGTCGGGGACATCCAGCCGCTGGTACTTCGCCCCGGTGGCGACAACGACCGAGCGGCCGCGGATGCGGCGGCCATCCAGGAACAGGACCCGGTAGTCGCCCCCATGGCGCTCGAGCGCGACGGCCTCGACCGGGTTGGCCATGCGAGTGCCGAACTTCACCGCCTGCGTCACCGCGCGCCGGGCCAGGTCAAGGCCGGAGATCCCGGTCGGAAAGCCAAGGTAGTTTTCGATCTTCGAGCTGGTCCCCGCTTGCCCGCCGGGCGAGTCAAGGTCGATCGCCATCACCGACAAACCCTCGGAGGACGCGTAGACCGACGCGGCCAGACCGGCTGGCCCGGCGCCCACGACCACGACGTCGCACAGTTCGCACTCGTCAACCGTGTCGAAGCCGAGCTCGTGGGCAACATGCGCATCGCTCGGGTTCCTGACCACGTGGCCCTCGCGGCAGACGAGGATCGGGGTCTCGGAGACCCCGACGCCCAGCGTCTCGAGCAGGGCGGTGACACCGTGGTCCTTCTCGAGGTCGAGAAACGTGTGCGGCTGGCTGTTGCGGGTGAGGAATTCGCGCAGCCTGTGGGTGTCTTTCGAGTAGCGGGAGCCGATCACCTTGATCGACGCGTAACCCCCTTCGATCAGGGCCGAGCGGCGCGCGAGGAACGTGCGCAGAAACAGGTCGGACAGCTCCGAGTCCTCGATGACGATCCGCCGGAACTGTTGAGGGGAGATTCTCAGGACCTCCGCGGCCAGGGCGACGCGGGCCTGGACCACCGCGGCGCGGCCGGTGAGGGTCGAGGGGTCGCCGATGAACTGACCGGGGCCGGGGCGAACCACTTCCCTCATGCCCCCATCGACGTGCTGGCAGATCGCCACGGCGCCCGAGAGGACGACGAAGAAATCAATCGTGTGGTCCCCCTCGTCAAACAGTACGGCGCCCGGCGGGACCGACTCCTTCTTGCCGAACGGCTCCAGGCGACGGACCTGCTCAGGCGTGAGCTCCGGCGAGATTTCCCTTGATAGCAAGGAGACGGCGCTCATCGGCGGAGAACCTGGTGCGTGGAGTCGAGGCCGGACCAGGTGCCACAGCGACACGGAACGTCTCGACCTTTCGCTCAGCGTAATCTGCCGGCACGGGTTTTGGCCAGAGGTGCACGGGAGCGTGAAACATCACGACCAGGGGCGAAATCGATTCCAGCCGCAGGCGACTCGTCGAGCTATTGATCGAGTACCTGAATACCTTGTAACGGCGCCGGAAAAAAAGCGCACGCGCGAAACTCGAACCGCGTTATCGGGCAAAGCTCGGCAAAACCCCTTTCTTCACCAAGTTTGATTCAACCCGCTCAACCGCCGCAGTCGATAATCTCCGTGAACGAGCACTTCGCCGGGGGGATTCCCCCGACTTGACCTGGTTGAGGTAACGATGCGGTTCCTTTTCGGCGGCCTCGTGATCCTCGCTCTCACCCTGATATCCACGGGCTGCACCGACGCCCAGTTAAGAATCACGACCCTCAACCAGCACGCCACGCTGACAGATCTTCACTATCAGATGGTGCTGCGCAACCTGGCCGTTTTCGCCAATAATCCCGATGTGATTCCCTGGCACACGAGTATCACGTCGGGAACCGCCCAGGTGGCCGACGCCGAGACGGCCCGTATGGCCCCTCTCTGGAACTTCTACTACATCGTCAAGAACAACCTGAACCAGGTGGCGCCGTCGGTTTCGGGTTCACGAACAGTCGTGCAGCAGTGGAGTACGAATCCGATCGTCTATTCGGACGCCTTGCGTCTGCTCCAGTTCGCCTACCGCCGCGCACACGGAATCGACGAGATGCCCGACGACAAGCTCATGGATGATGTCGCCCACGACATCAAGAAGCAGATCATCGCCACCGAGGACTTGAAGACAGAGACCTATCTTTTTTACCAGAGTGTTTTCACTGATAAAGGCAAGTCTTTCAACTCCCTGAGGCGTGGCACGACTTCGACGGTAGGCGAGCAGGCGTTCGTGCCCCCGCCCGAGGGGCTAGATCCTCTTCTCGACCAGAAGACCCCGCTCGCGCGCGAGGTCGCGCACGAGGTCAATGAAGTCGTCGAACGACCTGCGCACTGTGCCCACTGGCTGGTTCGGGGTCGGCAGCAAGCACGACGTCCCCAAGAACGCGTGCTACGTCGCCAAGGATGGGCACACCTATGTCTGGGTGACGCCCGAACATCGCGCCGAGCTGAGTAAATTCGTGCTCATCGTCATGGACCTCGCCAACGCCATCCAGGAGCCCGAGAGCCTCAACATCCAGGGCGGTTTGAACTTCTCGCCGGGCTTCACCGCGGCGCCGTGATCCCGCTTGCGGGCAGATCAACGCGGGGCGGCCTCCGAGCCTGACGGCTCCTGGATCAGGAGGGCGAGGGGAATGGTACGAAACACATCGGCCAGATCGAGGCAGGTCCGGCCCTCGATCTGGCGTGCACTGACGATCTCGCCGCTCAACGCGTTCAGCCAGCGAGTCGATCCGGCGTCGGGCAAGGTGAGACGCGAATCGCCCCAGGTCTGGCTGCCGATCGGTGAGGACTGGGAATCCGCACCCATCAGGCCGGCGACCAGGCGGGGCACGACGGTGAGGATGGAATGACCTTCAGACTGGCGGGAGAAGGCGACCAAGTGGGCCGCGCGATAGCCGTCGGCCTCGAGTGCGCGATAGGTGCCACGCGCGTAAAGGTCGAGGCAGTTCTTGCGATGATTCAGGACCGTCCAGATGACATAAAGCTTGATGGCGCCGTCGTCGGGCGCGGCGAGTAGCCGAACCGCCAAGTCGGATCGACTCGTCCCGGCCGCCAGTTGCTTCCGGAGGTCGCTCAAGCATTCGGCCCGCGCCGTGAAGTCGACCGGACGGCGGTTGTCGGGATCGACCAAGCTCAGGTCCCAGAGCTCACAGCCCTGGTAGATGTCGGGAATGCCGGGAGAGGTCAACTTCAGCAAGGTCTGCGCCAGCGAGTGGATTACCCCGATCCGGGCAACCCGGCGCTGAAACGGGAGGAAGTCCTTGAGAAACAGGCTGGCATCGGGGCCTTCGAGGATCTCGGCGACGAAGCGGCAAACCGAGTCAACGTAAGTCGAGTCGGTCTCGGTCCAGCTCGTGTTGAGCTTGGCTTCGCGGAGCGCCTTGGTCATAAACTGCTGGATGCGAGCCACGAACCCCTCCGGGGGCGCGTCGTCGGGACCGCCGAAAGGCCAGGCGCCTAAAAGGGTCTGGTACAGCAGGTATTCCTCCCGCGGATCCGGGGCGATGCCTGCTGAAGTCTCGACCTTTTTCCGGGCATTCCAGCGCGACCAGCGGACCAGGCGAGTGCGCCATTCGTCGGACAACTCGGTGATGAGGTTGATCCGGATGCGGGCATCCTCACCGCGCTTGGTGTCGTGGGTGGCGGTCGTGGAGAGGCCGCCGGGCCACTGAGTGAGCCGCTCGGAGTTCAGGGCGTGGAAAATGGAAGGGGAGCTGCCGAAGCGGGATGGGTCGGCGCCGACTTCGTTGAGCGACGCGAGCTTGACCTGGCGATAAAAGGCGGTGTCCTCCAGACTCTTGGCCTGAACCGGCCCGGTTGTCTGCTGGAACCGAACCACGAACGCTTCGCGCTGAGCTCGGTCTAGAGGCGTGATCTCCTCGGGGCAGTGGAGAAGCAGGGCGTCCTGTACGAAGGCGAAGACGGTCGCGTCGATCGTCGGATTGCGCCGCCGGGCGCGGGCGACCGCCTGTTCGATGTAATTTCGGTCGCGATCGGAGACCGCCTGGCCGGGCTGCAAATACGTCCGATAGACCGGGAAGTACGCGATCACCTCGCGCAGGGCCCGTCGCAATTCGTCGAGCGTGAAGTCACGGCTGCGGCGATCGCGCTCCGAGATCCGGTTCAACTGCCGGGCCAGCATGTTCACTTCGCTTGTCAAAGCCGTGCGGGTGATCAACTGCTTGGACCGGTAAAGCACCTCCGCAAATGGCTCGCAGTCGCCCGTGAACTCGGCGTATATCGCCTCGATCGTCTGCGCGACCGAGGAATCGACAAACAGGCCGTTCAGCGCATTCAGGTATTCATAGCCCACCGTTCCGTCAATGGGCCAATCAGCAGGCACGTCCTCGCCGCGGCTGAGGATTTTCTCGGCGACGATGGGGAACCGGCGCGCCAGCGCCCCTTGGGGCTCGGCGTCCAGCACGTTGCGATAGTGCATCTGCAACGGCAGGGCGACCTCGTTCCATGCGGTCCCGGGGCGCTCGGCTTCGAGCCGGCGCCGGCTGGCGCGGAGAAACAGGGATTCCTGGACGCGGCGAAAGTAGCCGAGTGGGTCGGCCAGGCCGTCGGGGTGGTCGATGCGCAGTCCGGTCACGCCTCCGTCATCAACCCACTGAAAAATGAGGTTGTGAATGACGTCGAAGACAACGGGGTCCTCGGTCAGGAGGCCGGCCAGGTCGTTGACGTCGAAGAAGCGGCGATAATTGATTTCCTCGGCGGCGACTCGCCAGTAAGCCAGGCGGTAGACCTGTTCCTCGAGCAGGTTGTGCAGTCGATCGAAGCTCCTCGGATCGCCGGGCGTCCCCCGGAACAAGGCGACGTTCTCGTCGATGAACTGGCAGAAATCCGGCCGCTCGGCGCACAGCCGGCGGATCCGCCGCTTGATCACCTCCTTTTCGCGGATTTTCTGCTCGACCTTGATCGGATCGGCGGTGCCGCGATGAGGCATGTTCTCGGACGACGCCCAGATGCTCCGGTATTCGAGCAAGTCGTCATCCTCGGAGTCGAACCGGCTGAGCAATTCATCGCTCTGCAGCTCCAGAACCCGCGCGTACGACCGCGGCGCGAGCGGGAGATGGTAATCACCGTATGCGATGAAGAATTCGCCGCCGCTGCGGCCCAAGATGAACTTGCCGGCTTCGAGGACCTCGCCGTACTGGCCCTCCAGGATGGGCAACAAGACCCGTCCTTTCAGCTCTTCCTTCACCGGCCGCCAGTCGATGTCGAAGAAGCGGGCCGAAGGGGCCTGCGGGCCGTTCTCGAGCACGTCGCACCAGAACTTGTTTTCCGCGCCGACGCCCATGTGGTTGGGCACGACGTCGAGCAGCCGGCCCATGCCTTTGTCGCGCAGTGCGGCGGCCAGACGAACGTGAGCATCGTCGTCGCCGATCTCGCGGTTGATCCGCCCGTGGTCGAAGACGTCGTAACCATGAGTGCTCCCCGGGCGGGCCTGGAGGTAGGGGGAGAGATAGACGTCGGTGATCCCCAGATCATGGAGGTAACCGATAATCGCGGCGACGTCCTCCAGCCGGAAGGCCTTGGAGAGCTGAAGCCGATACGTCGCGCTCGGGCGGCGCAAGGGCGCCTCGGCCGCAACCTGCGACTCCGCCGTGAGCAGCCAGTCGGCAATCGCCTCGGGTGTGGATTCTGGTAGTTTAGTCGCGTGCAGGGCTGACATCGTGAGACTCACCGGCCTCCTCATGACGTTCGCGCAATTTCAGCACCACCACCGAACGGTCCCGCAGGTCGTATTCCTGACCTCCCTCGAAGGCGCCGGGCTCGGCGGACGGCTCGGCCGTATCGAGCAGTCGCTCCCAGTAGCGCTCCGGTTGGTGCTCAGGCAGCGTGAAGGGGACCGGCTCGAAGTGAGCGTTGAAAAGCACAAGGAGCGTCTCGCCGACGATCGGCTCGCCCCGCTCGTCCACCTCCTCAACCAGGTCGCCGGCAAGCCGCATCCCCAGGGAGCGGACCGACCCGACGGCCCACGCCTCGTCGCTCATTTCCTGACCATTTGGGCCCAGCCAGGAGAGGTCCTTGACTCCGGCGCCGCGAATGGGCCGCCCCTTGAAGAACTTCCGCCGCTGAAGCACCGGCTGGCTCCGCCAGATCCAACTGGCCTTCCTCACGAACTCGAGGAATCTCTGCTTCCGCTCGTCGATCGAGTCCCAGTCCAGCCAGGTGGTATTGTTGTCCTGGCAATAGGCGTTGTTGTTTCCGCCCTGCGTGTGGCTCAGCTCATCGCCGCCCAGAAGCATCGGCACACCCTGAGAGAGAAGCAACGTGGCGACGAAATTCCGTTTCTGCTTCTCGCGGAGGGCGACGACCTGCGGGTCGTCGGTCGGCCCCTCGAAGCCGCAGTTCCAGCTTCGATTGTCGTTGCTCCCATCGCGGTTGTCCTCGAGGTTGGCAAGGTTCTGCTTCTCCTCATAGCTGACCAGGTCCTGGAGCGTAAAGCCGTCGTGACAGGTGACGAAGTTGATGCTGGCGTACGGCCGCCGGCCGTCATTCTGGTACAAATCGCTGGAGCCCGACAATCGCGTCGCCAGCTCGCTGGCCGAGCAACCGTTCCCTTTGATAAAGCTGCGCACGTTGTCTCGATAGATCCCGTTCCACTCGGACCAGCCGATCGGGAAGTTGCCCACCATGTAGCCACCGGGGCCGACGTCCCACGGCTCGGCGATCAGCTTGACCCGCGAGATCACCGGGTCCTGGTGAATGATGTCGAAGAACGCCCCCAGCCGATCCACCTCGTAAAGCTCGCGCGCCAGCGTGCTGGCCAGGTCGAAGCGGAAGCCGTCAACGTGCATCTCGAGTACCCAGTAGCGCAGGCTGTCCATGATCAACTGAAGGACGCGAGGGTGCGACAAGTTGGGCACGTTGCCACAGCCTGTGAAGTCCATGTAGTAACGGCGATCCTCGGGTGAGAGCATGTAGTGCGCGGCATTGTCAACGCCCCGCCAGCAGAGGGTCGGGCCCATCTGGTGGCCCTCGGCTGTATGATTGTAGACCACGTCGAGGATCACCTCGATTCCCACTGCGTGCAGGGAACGAACCATCGTCTTGAATTGCTGGACCGCGTCGAGGCTGGTGAAAGACGTGGCGTAACGGGGGTCGGGGGCGAAGAAGCCGAGGGTGTTATAGCCCCAGTAGTTGACCAGGCCTTTGTCAACCAGGAATCGGTCGTCAACGTGATAGTGAATGGGCAGCAGCTCGACGGCTGTGACGCCCAGCTCGGCGAGGTGCCGGAGGATCGGTTCGGAAGCGAGGCCGGCATACGTGCCTCGCAGGTTCTCGGGCACGCCGGGGTGAAGCTTGGTGAGCCCCTTGACATGGGCCTCGTAAATGAGCGTCCGGTGCCAGGGGTGGCGGAGCGGGCGGTCGTCGCCCCAGGTGAATGCCACATCAATGACCTGGGCCAGCGGCGCGAAAGGGGCGCTGTCCCGTTCGTCGAACGAGAGATCGCCGGCCGGATCACCGATCCGATAACCGAACAGCACATCGTCCCAGCGCAGGTCGCGGCCAATCGCCTTGGCATACGGGTCGAGCACGATCTTGTGAGGGTTGAAACGGTGGCCGCTGGCGGGCTCATACGGCCCATGGACGCGGTAACCATAGAGCTGGCCGGGCAGGACGTCGGGTAGATAGCCGTGCCAGACCAGATCGGTCTGCTCCGGCAGAGTAACGCGTTGCGACTCGCGCTGGGCATCGGGCGAGTCGAACAGACACAGCTCGACCTTGGTCGCATTCTCGGAGAAGAGGGCGAAGTTGGTGCCCGCGCCGTCCCAGGTTGCGCCGCGCGGGTACGGTTGGCCGGGCCAGATACGCATGATGTCTCCCTCGGGAAACTGCTTTGACGAAACACATTGAAGGCAGCGAGCCGGCTTACATTCGAGTGACGCTGCGAATTGAGATCGACGTCTTCATCCACCGCTGCCCGATACCTTCTAATTGAACCGGCGCATCCCGCCCGTGTCCAGAAAGTGCGCGCCGAGACGGGTTAGATCACTCCTGCCGGCTCGTTTCATCCGGCATATTCGCTTGCATCGCACCGGCCGGTGATGGAAACTGGGCGTCATTCGAAGACCTCCGGAAGCAAACGCATGATGCCCTGACCGGAAGTGATGCGTGCAGCATTCGAGCTACGGGCGCGAGGTGCGTCGATGACTCATGACGAAGCTGATCTCGCCCCTTTGTTCCGGCCAAAGCAAGCCGCTGTCAGATCGGAGCAAGCCCCCGATCCGCCGGGAGGGTGGCACCCCTCGCTCGGGGCCTGGCGGGAACGGAACGGCATTCGCTTCCGCGTCTGGGCGCCCGAGAAGGATCAGGTCGAGCTGGTGCTCGAGGATGAGCCTGGCAACCACCGCGTCATCCCCCTGGAAAAGTACCAGGACCGAACGTTCGGCACCTGGGTAGAAGGGCTTTCGGCCGGCAGCCGCTACCGCTACCGCGTTGATGACGGCCTGTTCCCCGATCCGGCCTCCCGGTTTCAGCCGGAGGGCGTGCACGGGCCCTCCGAAGTCGTGGACCAGGCATCATTCTGCTGGACTGACCAAGACTGGCAGGGCATTCCGCGCGACGCCCTGGTGCTCTACGAGCTGCACGTGGGTACGTTCACTCCGCGCGGGACCTTTGGTGGGATCATCGAGCGGCTGCCCTACCTGGCAGGGCTGGGAATCACGGCGCTCGAGTTGATGCCGGTCGCCGACTTTCCGGGGCAGCGCAACTGGGGATACGACGGAGTGCAGCCCTACGCGCCGGCGCGATGCTACGGCCGGCCGGACGACTTGCGGCGCGTGGTCGACGAGGCGCACCGGCTGGGCCTGGGCGTGTTCCTCGACGTGGTTTACAACCACCTGGGGCCCGAGGGAAACTACCTGGGGGCCTACAGCCCATCCTATTTCTCACCCGACCATGAGAACCCGTGGGGCCGCGGCTTTAACTTTGACGGTCCCAACAGTTCCATGGTACGCGAGTTCTTCATCGAGAACGCCCTCCACTGGGTCCACGAATACCACCTTGACGGCCTGCGGCTCGATGCCACGCACGGAATCAGCGACACGACCCCGCGCCATTTCATCGCCCAGCTTACGGCCCGGGTGCGAGAATCGTGCCCCGATCGCCGGGTGCACGTGATCGCTGAAGACCATCGCAACCTCGCCTACATGGTCAAACGAGAGGGCGAGGGCGGCTGGGGTCTCGATGGAGTCTGGGCCGATGACTTCCACCACGAGGTGCGGGTAAGACTGGCCGGCGACAGCGAAGGATACTACCGCGACTACAGCGGTTCATTGGCCGACCTGGCCCGAACGCTCAATCGGGGATGGTATTTTACGGGACAGTTTTCCCAGGTTCTCGGTGAGAACCGAGGCACCGATCCAGCCGGAATACCGCCGCGGCAGTTCGTCTTCTGCATCCAGAACCACGACCAGATCGGCAATCGAGCGTTCGGCGAGCGCTTGCACCATCAGATTGATTTCGCCGCCTACAGGGCTGCCAGCCTGCTCCTGCTCTGCGCCCCGGCGACACCGCTCTTGTTCATGGGGCAGGAGTGGGCGACCTCCGCACCCTTCCTTTATTTCACCGATCACCCCCAGGAGCTGGCCAAGCTCGTGACCGAGGGCCGCCGCCGCGAGTTCCGCGAGTTCCGTGCGTTCAGGGACACCGACGCCCGGGACTTGATCCCCGATCCGCAAGCTGAATCCACCTTCCGTGACAGCCGCTTGCCCTGGGATGAGCAGAGCCGAGAGCCGCATGCGTCAATCCTCCGCCTCTACCAAGTTCTCGTCGCCCTGCGGCGATCAGAGCCGGCGCTTCACTACGCCGGGCTCGCCCACTTTGAGGCCTTCGCGCTCTCGGATTCGACTCTGCTGCTGCGACACGATCTCGAGCCTGGCCCGTCTCTGCTTGCCATCGTCCAGATGCACGGGGCCGCACTCGTCGATCTGAGCGGCCAACCCGCCCTGGAGGGCCTGCGGGAAGCGTGTTGCCAGCTCGTGCTGACCACGGAGGACAGGCCATTCGCCCCGGAACCACGGCCGCCGATAGTGGACTTAACGGGCCCCTCGCCGGTGATCCGGTTCGCCCGGCCCTCGGGCGTTCTTCTGCGCGTCTGGCCGTGCGAGCGATCCTGGCCCGCCGAGGATGATTCACGTGCAAAGTAGTCCGATCAGAACCGGCGGTCTCAAATGGGTTCCGCTTTCCGCAGCGACCAGACCGCCAGCGCGGCGGCCAGTCCCGCCGCGGCCACCACCAGCAGCATGATCAACGCCACTCCCGCGAGATGGCTTTCGACCCCGGTATGCAGCAAGCCCCAGAGGAAGACCGACATCGGCTCGACGCCCGGCGGGTAGGCGATGTTCGTCGCCGGCAACTCACCCAGGCCGATCGCAAACGCGGTCGCCCACGCCGCCAACAGCGGGCGCCGGGAGAGCGGCAGCGCCACGTGCAGAACCTGTCCGCCCGGACCATAGCCGTCGAGCGCAGCCGCATCGAGATAGTCTTGAGGGAAGGAACGAACCAGCGGCCAGAGCAAGAGGATCGCGTACGGGAGCGAGCGGAGGGTCTGCGCCAGAACCACCATGGCCAGGGAATCGTAGATCACCGGCAGGTCGCGGTAAGCCAGGACCAGAGCCATGCCGGCCACCGAGCCGGGCGTCGCCAAGGTGAGAACGAGCACCGACATGGTGATGACCCGCGCGGTGGCTGCGCGGCGACTGTACCAGGCGAGCGACCAGGCCATGGCGACCGCGAGCGTCGCCGCCATGGCGCTATTGAGGAGCGACGTTTTCAGTGGCTGGGCGATCTCGCCGGCGGCGAAGCGCAAAGTGCCTTCCAGGCCCGCGAGCGACCAGGTCGGCGGCAGTCCTGAACTCACCCGGCCGCCGACCCGGCCCGCGCGCCAGATCAGTCCATAAAGAGGCAGGGCGACGCCGTTGCCGACAACGGCCAGCAGCAAGAGCCCGCACGGGACTCGCCAGCGCTTCAGCGCCCAGGCTCGCGGCCGGGCAAACGACGAGATCGACCGCGCGGGATCGTAGCGCGCCAGCCACTGGCCGACGATGAGAATCAGCAATCCGAGGAGGAGCAGGGGGGGTAGTGCGACCAGGGCAGCCTCGCCGGGGCCTCGGCCCAGGATGTACTGGACGTAAGCCTCCTCGGCGTAAGTGCGCACCTGGAGCAGGTCGGTGACGGTCATGTCGCCCGCCGTGAGCACGGCCACCGCCAGCGCGGCCGCGGCGATCGTGCTGACCGTGCGGCGCAGCGAAACGCGCGCCAGGACTGACAACGGATGCATCTCGAGCCGGGCCGACTCCTCGAGCTCGGGCTCGACGGCGCACAAGCCCACGCCTTCGATGAGCACGACCCACGGCAAGGCGGCCAAAGCGTGCACGATCGCCGCGCCCACGCGGCCCACCAGGATCGGCCTCATGCCGATCACCTGCGCTCGCCCAGCATTTCCCAGAGCGCCCAGCCACGCCGTCGCATGCAAGGGGAGCGGGACGAACACCGCCAGCGCGAAGAGCATCACGAGCAACCACCGGCCCCAGGCGTCGGTGCGGAACAGAAGCACGGCGAGCACGACACCCAAAGGAAGCGCAATCGCCTCGGTCAAGAGCACCAGTGCGATCGATTCTCGCGCCAGGAGCACGGGCCGCGAGAATCCGCGAGACTCGCCCAGAAGCTCGAACGAGCCTGCCGTATCCAGCGCCACGCCGGCGGAAGCAATCGCTTGATCGGGCGCAGCCACGACCGAGCGCTCTCGATCAAAGTCGCCAGCGCGGGCCAGCCGGCGACTGCTGTGACGGCGACGAGCAGGGTCAGCCGGGCCAGCCAGCGTGAAGCCCGGCTCATTTGCGCAACCCGGCGGCTCTCATCAAAGCCGCGGTCTTGAGATAGGCTTCGGTCACCCACTCCACGATCTTCTCCGGCTCGGGAGAGTATTCCAGCTCGATGGATACGGCGGCATCGGCTATCTGGAGACTCTTGATCGCGGTCAAGTAGGGTGCAAAGTTGACGACCCCGCGCCCCGGCGGCAGGTCGCCGTGAACCTTGCCATCGCAATCGGAGATATGGACATGAGCCACGCGCCCGCGCAACCCTTCGACCAGAGCGGCCGGCTGCCCGGCCAGGACCAGATGCGAGATATCGAGGTTGGCCTTGACCGTGGGCAAAGCGACATCGTTCAGAAATCGGGCCATGCTGGCGACGTCGCTTACGAGCGACAGCTTGAACGGCTCGAGCTCGACCGCGATCTCCAGTCCCAGATCGGCAGCGTAGCCACCCAGCGTCTGGAGATGGCGGACGGCGGTCGCCCACTGGTCGCCGGGAGGGATCACTTCCTGCTGCCAGATGTACTCGCCCAGCACCAGAAGGACGTTCCTGGCTTCGAGCAGGTAGGCCATGTCGAGATAGGCCTTCACGCGCTCGACATGAAAGCGCTGAACGCTGGTATTGAAGTCGATCAGGCCGACTGCAACGCAGGCGATGCTGACGATGGGCAACCCGGCTTTCGCACACTCGTCCCTGATCAGGCGGACTTCCTTGACGTCGATCTCGAGCGGGTCGGCGAAGACGTCGATCGAGTCGAAGCCGATTTCCTTGGTCTTGTGAATGCCAAAGGCCGTCCCGCGGCCCGCTTGCACCCAGGCGGAATTGATCAGTCCGAGTTTCATGGAGCGCGATCCTCCGAGGCCGCAAGTATCTGCCAAGTCGAAGATCAGTCGAAGATCCCCGCTCTCTCAACTCTACCCGGATGATCATCCTGCGAGGAGAAGGCAGGGAGGAAAGCCCGTTGCATCGCCTGGTCTCGTTACCCGTGCTGTCTGTGATTGCCATGCTACAATCTGCTTCCTCATGAGCAATGATAGGCGCAATCGCGACTCGAGCGAACGTGATGGCCAAGCCTTACGACGTGACGACCAAGGACCTTCTGCGGCGGGCCCCTCCCGCCTGGATGGCTTACTTCCGGCTGAGCGCCGGCGGACCGATCGAGGCCATCGCCGCCGACGTATCGACCGTTCCCGCCGAGACCGATCAAGTTTGCCGCGTAGGCGGGAGCGGGCCCCACCTCGTCCACATCGAGATGCAGAGCAGCAGGGACAGCAACCTGGCCAGGCGACTACGGCGATACAATGCGCTGCTCGACCTCAAGTACAACCTTTCGCGCAGCGCCCGGCGAGCTTGATTTAAGGGCGCGACGCTGCCTGCGCATCGTGCCGCAACATTAATCATTTCCCGATCTGGTCTTGATCGCGAATTCTAATTCGGTAGAATACGAACCAACGACGAGTCCGATCCTCGAACTTGAAGAGTCCTGTGCATGGCCAGACCACCGAGCATTCAGCCGACGGACGGCGAGATGGAGATCCTCAAGGTTCTTTGGGAGACCGGCCCGGCTGAGCTTGGGCGGATCAAGTCAGCCTTGGAGCGGCAGCGTCCGGTAGCGACCACCACCGTGGCCACCATGCTCAAGGTGATGCTGGGCAAGAAGCTGGTGGAGCGCCGGGAGGGCCCGCGCGGCTATCTGTGGTCGGCCCGGGTGACCCGCAAAGTCGCGGCATCCCGGCTGATCGGCAAGCTGCTCGACCACGTCTTCGACGGATCGGCCCAGGGTCTCGTGGCGCACTTGCTGGAGGAGGGCAAGTTGACCGACCGCGATCGCGGCGAAATCCGCCGTTTGCTCGACGGTTCCGCTCCACTTGGCGATTCGCGCAAGGAGGCCAAATCATGACCGCCTCGCTCCTGGTGAACTCTCCGCTCTGGACCGCGCTCGGCTGGACGATGCTGCACCTGCTCTGGGTCGGAGGCGCGGTTGGGCTGGTTGCCGCGATGGGGCGCTGGCGGCTCCGCGCGGCGACGCCCGAGGTCCGCTACCTCGTCGCGCTGGCATCTCTCTTGGGGCTCGCCGTTTCGCCGGCCATCATCCTCGCCTGGCAAATAACGACGTCGCCGCAACCGGCACGATCGGCACCAGCCTTGGCGATCATCGCGGACGTGCCGGCGCACGCGAAGTTCGATGAGCCGATTTCACCCCTCCCAGCCGCGCTGGCAGCCCTTCCAGTCAAGACCCAGACACCGCTGGCGAGAATCGTGGCCGCCTTGCCCTGCATCTGGCTGGGCGGCACACCGTTGACGTTTGCGATTCTGGCAACCGGCCTGATTGGCGCCGAGCGCCTCCGCAGGCAGAGCCGATCGCTCTACGAGACGGAAATCGTTCGGCTGTGCCGCCGTTTGGCCGATTCGCTTTCGATCGTCCGTCCGGTCGCCGTGGGCGTATGCGACCGTCTCGCCGCGCCGATTTTGCTGGGCATCGTCCGGCCTCTCATTCTGCTGCCGCCGGCGGCGTTGACGGGCTGGAGCGTGGAGCAGATCGAAATGGTCCTGCTGCACGAATTGGCGCACGTGCGCCGCTGGGACAACCTTGTCAACCTCTTCCAGAGGGTCGTGGAGTCGCTGTTGTTCTTCCACCCGATCGTATGGTGGCTATCGGGCTGGGCCCGGCTGGAGCGCGAACTGTGCTGCGATCGCATGGTCGTCGAGCGTACCGGCCGTGCCCGCGCGTACGCCGAAACCCTTTTTGCCCTTTCCGTTCCACGCCATAACGGACACGTCGCCGCGGTTGCCATGGCCGAGAATCACCTCGTGATCCGCATCCGGCGGATCCTGAACTTGGAGGAACGCGCGATGTCGATGAAGTTGTCCAGGAATGCCCTCGCGCTCTTGGCTGTCTTGTTATTCGTTCCGGCACTTGTGATCGGCGCGAATGCCCGGCAGGCCGCGAGCAAAGCGGAGCCGAGAACGAAGTCCGCCCAGAAGGCTGAGACGAAAGCGGAGCCGAAAACGATGCGAGTCTTGACTCGCGCGTCGATACTGCAAACTCTACAAGAGGCCGCCAGGAGCGCCGATGACTTGAAGGACGCTCGATCCAAGGTCCGGATGTTGATGGCCCTCGCCGCCGCGCTGGCCCAGGCGGGTGAACCGGAATTGAGTCGAACCACCTTTCAGAAAGCCGTT
Organism: uncultured Isosphaeraceae bacterium; assembly: GCA_963823675.1. Lineage (GTDB taxonomy): Bacteria > Planctomycetota > Planctomycetia > Isosphaerales > Isosphaeraceae > CAWGMT01. Next base: position 300,284 of record CAWGMT010000014.1, read on the forward strand.
CAGTTCGCCGACACGTGCGAGGACCGGTCGCAAAGGGTCTACATTCTGGAAGAAACTGCATCGGCCCAGATCGACTCCAGCGACGAGGCCGCCGCTCTGGCGACCATTCGCCATGCGACAGAGGTCGCCAGGACCATCGACAACGAGTTTCTGCGGAACACCGCTTTGATGTGGATCGTCAGGACCTACGCGCACGCCGGGGCTGTCGAAACCGCACTGCGGATGGCCGGGGACCTCCCCGAATCCAACGCGTTCAAAGCACGCGCACTTGGCAACGTACTCGAGGGCTTGAAGCACGCTCGCCGGCCCACGATGAAGGAAGTCTTGCCCAGGTTGCTCCGAGAGGCCGCGACCATCGTTGACCCGCAGTACCAGGCGATTTGCTTGCAAAGCATCGCCGATGCGCTTGCGGACGCCGGCGACATCGAGGCAACCCTCAAGATCGCCGCGACTCTCGAAGACGCCGCCGCAAAATTCGCCCTGCAACATCCCAACGGACGATCCGTCAGCGACTCCCAGGTTCTCGTCCTCTCGGCCCTCGCCAAGGCGCAGGCCGAGGCCGGGGACCGCGAGGCGGCCGTCGATACCTTCCAGAAAGCCGTTGACCTCGTCAACGCGAGGCCCGCCAGCACGGAACCCGTTCGGTCTGATCGACTGGGTAGACTCGTTCGGGAACGCGCGGAAATCGGCGATATCGCGGGAGCAATCACGACGGCCGAAGGCGTCGAGTATGAGTACTTCAAGGCGCTTGCCCTGGCGGCCATCGCCAAGGCCCAAGCGAAGGCCGGAAAGCGCGACGAGGCCCGAGCCGCGTTCCGCACGGCCATTCAAACCGCCAGAGCGATCAAGATCCACGACGCCTTGCGCGACCGCAGGGGTTTTTACTTGAACTTTTCGGAATGCCTCCGAACGATCGCCTTCGTTCAGGCGAAGGCCGGATTCGCCGCCGACGCGGTCGAGACCGCGGAGTCGATTGATGATCCAAGATGGAAAAACAGTGCGTTCGCGGGGATCACCATGGCAATGGCCAATCGCGGCGAGATCAAGCCAGCCCGCCAAATGGTCGAACAGAATTGATGACGAGCAAGCGAAATCGCGCGCGATGCAAGACGTCGCGGAAGGGCAGGCGGGAGCGGGCGACCTGGAAGGGGCCGTCGAATGGGCCAGGAGCCGCTCCACAGCGGAAGCACGGGCAAATGCCTTGGCGGGCATCGCGCGGGCAATCGCAAGGCGGCCGGCGGCTAACGATTGACACCGGCCGCGATCGTGTCCTCAGGGCCCAGTCTCAAGCACGACGCTCGGCTCGGCCGGCGCGCGGCTTTCGACGCGCGGCCGGTTTGACTGCAACGGCAGCCGGATGGTGAAACATGAACCGCTGCCGGGCGTCGATTGGACCTCGATCGAGCCATGGTGCTCCTCGACGATCCCATAGCTGATCGAAAGCCCGAGGCCGGTTCCCTGGCCGACCACCTTGGTCGTGAAGAACGGATCAAAGATTTTCTCACGGACGGCTGGCTCAATCCCCGCTCCCGTGTCGATCACGTCGATCCTGACCCCTTCGAGCTCGGGCTCGGAAAGCGTGCGGACCGTGACGCACTCGTCGGCATCACAAGCATCAATCGCATTTAGAATCAAGTTGACGATGACCTGATGGATCCCCGCTGCCCGGCAGCGCACCAAGGGCAGCGGCCCCAGCTCCTTGATCAGCCGGACGCCCTTCTTGCGGGCGTGGCCCTGAACCATGTTGATCGATGACTCGATGCCCGGGTTGAGATCCACCTCGTTCCAGTCGCCTTCATCCACCCGAGCGAAGAGACGGAGCTCCTTGACGATGCGCTCGATCCGCCGCAGCCCTTCCCGCGTGCGGTCGATCAGTCGTGGCAGGTTGTCCAGAGTGTAGTCAAGGTCGAGCTGGAGGCTGACGTGGTCGATCTGATCAAGAAGCACCGCGTGCTCAGCCCCGGTGGGCCCCGGCACCTGACGGTACAGGCCAATCAGCGTGATCATATCGCGCAGGTCGCGTTCCAGGACGGCCACGTTGTTGCTGACGAACGCCAGCGGGTTATTGATCTCATGCGCGACCCCGGCCACGAGCTGTCCCAGACTGGCGAGCTTCTCGGTCTGGACCATGCGGCTCTGGGCCGCCTTGAGCGCTTCATGAGCTTCGTGCTCCGACCGCGCGAGCTCCTGGAGCATCACGTTCTGCTCCTTGAGCCGCTCCTCGGCCTGCATCCGCCGGGTCACGTCCCAGAAGATGCCCTGGATCCCGATGAGCTCGCCCTCGGGCCCGAAGAGCGGCGTCTTCATGACCTGGACATAGAGCTTTTCGCCTTTGGGCGTCACGTGCTCCTCGACCACGTCGAGAAGCTCGCCGCTTTCGAGGACCTTCTGGTCGTCGCGGCGATACTTCTCGGCCAGGTCGCGCGGGAAGAAATCCAGGTCGGTCTTGCCCAGAATCTCGTCGCGGTCGCGCCCCAGCTCGGCGCAGAATTTCTGGTTGGCGAATGTGAAACGGCCCGCGAGGTCCTTGCAGAGGATCATCTGCGGGATGGTCTCCACCAGCGAATGGTAGGACATCTCGGTCTGGCGGAGGTCGCGCTCGGCCCGCCGCTGCTCGTCGGCGGCCGCCAACAAGCTGGCAAACATCAGCGTGTGCCGCTTCCTCCACCACCACGCTTGAATCGCCGTTATCAGCACAAGCGCCAGGACGACGCCGCCTACGAACAGGAGCAGGCGCTCCGTGACCGGCCACGACCAGGCCAGGGCGAACGGGTCCGTGAAGCTCGAGTTCATGATCTGTGGAAGGATCAACGTAGCTCTATCCCGCAAATTCGTCCCAGCTCACCACGCGGTGTTCCCGCGCCGCGGCCAGGACGGCTTCGCAAAGGGCAATCGTCTTGAGGTTGTCCCGGCCCGAGATGTTGGGCTCGCCGCCACTCTCCAGGGCGATAAGCAGCCCCCCCATGGTTCCGGCAAAGGCATCCGGGAACCAAGCTTCCGGCCAGCGCGGGCGGTGCCACTCTCCCCCATCCGCGATCGTGGAATAGTCGATCGTGCTGGGGACTCGCCGCGGCCAGCCCGGCCAGCCGATCGTGCCCGTCGCCAGCCCCTTTGTCCCTTCGAATCGCCAGCGGACCGCGAGATCGGCCCCAGCGCCTTCGCGCGCGGGACCGGCCCAGACATCGTCCCAGGCGCTCGCCCGCGCACCTGGGCATACTCGAGCACGTAGAGATTGATGCCGTCGTCATGCGCAAACTGAGTCCGCGGGTCCGGGCGCGTGCTCGCCAGCACCCGGGCGGGATCGCCCAGCCAGTATCGGAACAGATCGAGGTGATGAATGCTCATGACGAAGGTTGAAAGCGATCGGCCGCCTCTGGCCCAGGGCATCCAGTGCGGAATCGCCCGCATTTCCACGGTCGCCAGGACCGGCTCGCCCAGCATTCCGCGGTCCAAAAGCGCCTTCGAGCGCTCGCACCGAGTGATCATACCGCATGTTCTGATTGACCTGCAGTACGATGCCCGCGCTGGCACAGGCCTCGACGAGCGAGCGGGCCTCGAGGTAATCCATCGCCAGCGGTTTTTGCGCTAGAATGCCGCGCACCCCGTGCGCACCGGCGACAACCTGCCGAATCACGCCAGGCTGCTCGGCGGGCGGGACGGCGATATCGACCACCTCGACCGCGGGATCGGCGAGCAGCTCATCGATCGACCGATAGACGCGGGGAACCGCGCAGCTCGGCGACCTCCTTTGCCTTCTCGAATGTTCGCGAAACGATGCCCACGACGCGAAACCCGGCGTTGGCGTACGCGACGAGCTGACAATCGCGCATGATGAAGCCCGCCCCGATCGCACCGATGCCCACGTCACGCCGCTGGGGCGGGACCGGACAGTGCTGCAGAAAGTCGGCCTGGTTCGAGCTCATCTGGACGCTGGACCCGGTGGCTGGCAACTGCGCGGAAATAACCCGCCGGAGAAGTCGTCTCTCGCTCCGCGAAAGAACATCCTTTACCGGAGCGAAAGGCGACCAAGAAGTTGAACGGGCGATCGAGTCACGGACCCGGCGCGGCTCGACGACCTCTCTCTGCTCGGTGATACAATGAGCGTGCGCCACTGTCCAGGGGGCCGGAGCAAAGGGGGCGATTTGCATCCGGGGCGATACCACCGAATCAACCGGGCGGAACCAGCGAGCGAATTCCTCTTCCACGGTGCCGCGCACGACCGCGCGAGAAGTGCGGGCCAGCGCAAGTGCCGGTGCCAGAACGGCCATCACGATCGCAAAAGCCCGCCAGAGCAGAATCCAGAGCGGCGGGGCCGCGACCGCCAGTACCGCCAGGACCGTCAATTGCAGCAGGACGGCGTGATTCTCACAGAACTTGTATGCGGGCCAGGCGAAAACGCCGAGCCCGCGGCGAGGCCAGGCCGCCGGCGGCGCGGGCGCCCCCCGATCCACCTTGCACGATGTACCAGTCGTCCGTGCTCTTGAGCCGCTGAAAGAAGGCTTTGTAGCGGCAATCGTTGTGCAGGCTCAAAAGCGCCCAACCGCCGGCGATCGCAAAACCCGCAAGCGCCCACCGCAGGTCGCCCGAGCGAGCCGCCAGACCATATCCGAGCGCAAATCCCGTCGCGAGATTGGCGACATGATGCAGCAGATAATCGAAGTAAACCCCGTCCAGGCTCGCCGTGCCCCGCCAGCGGGCGACCTGGCCATCAACGTGGTCCAGCCAGAACGCAAGCTGCGCGATCGCCACGCCGGCGACGAACAGGCCGCGCTGGCCCGTCGCGATCAGCCCAGCCGCCGCGAGGGACGACCCCAGGGCAAGGCAGGTCACCTGATGAGCCGACAATCCCAGCCGCACCGCCAGCCAGCAACCGTAGATCGCAGTGGGCCGCCCGATGCGCCGCGCCAGCCAGTTGCCGAACTCGCGATGGCGGCCTTTATGGGCGCGTGCTCTCAATTCAGCCAGCGTCGGCCGGCGGTGACTCATCGTGTCACTCCCACTGCCGGTCCTGTCGACAGCCTCTCCTGCGCGATGTCGTAAATGGCATAGCGGCGCAGCACGCCGTCGCCGTCAGTCAGGTCCTGGCGGTACAGCGGCGTTTGCCGCGCCAGCCACGAACCGAGCAGCCGGCCCAGCGTCGGATCGAATTCGACTGCCGTCTCCGGAACCGGCGGGCAAAGCAAGAGGTGGGTGAAGCCCGACTTTCTGAGTTGCGCGATGATCTGGCCGGGCGATTCACCATGGCTGCCCAGTCCCGTGCGGCGCCGGTGCGCCAGCTCCATCGTGTACGGGCGGGGTATGTAAAAGCCGCGATGGTCCTGCCCGATCAGCCGAGCCGCCCGGGAAAGGTTGGCCGCGGCCCACCGCCCGACATTGAAAGTCGGTTCGCGCCGGACCAGATAATCAAAGCGCGACTCCCGGCCCATGACGACTCCGAGCGCCTGACGGGACCGGGCAAGCGCCACGCTTGCCTCAAAGCCCAGCGCCAGGAGCAGGGACGCCAGCAGGAGCCGCGCCGGCAACGTTTTGCGATCGGACCATCGGGTCGCGAGGTAGGCCACTCCGACCGACATCGGCCCGAGCGAGAGCAGGACGAAGCGCATGCTCTGCCTCTGGGTGAGGCAGAGCATGAGGAACAGATAAGCCAGCCCCACCTGCCCGAGGACCCGCCGCGGCGCGCGCTCGAAGACGAGGGCGGGCAAGAAGAGGAGAAAGACTGGCCCGAACTGGTGCGAGAAGCTATCGAAGCGATCCGGCTCCAGCGAGAGCGGCAAGAGCGCGAGGAGCAGGTTCCAGGGCGTGACGGCCAGGGGCCGCTTGTCGGGGGCAAGCACCTCAAGAAGCCCCGCATTGCCGAAGAACTGGCGGAAGTAGGGAAAAACGGGATTGCCCGTATGCACATAGGCTCGTATGTACCAGCAGCCGCCGACCAGGATCACGACTCCCAGATACACCCCAGCCAGCGTCAGCCAGCGACCCGCGGAAATGTCCGCGCCTCTCCTCGTGCTTGATGGACACCGTAGCACGATGCCCAGAAACAGCAGGCCGCACAGTACCAAAGCGGGGTACTTGACTCCGATCGCCAGCCCGGCAAGAGCACCCGCGACCATCGCCGCGCGGATGCTTGGAGCATCGTTGAGGCGCATCCAGGCCAGGATCGCCGCTGTCCCGAAGGCGGCGAGAGCGACGTCATTGAGTGGCGCCGACATGCCGTTGGAGACGGCCGGCGCCAGGAGCGCGATCGCGCCCGCCAGCCATGAGCGACGCCCCAGGCTGGGCCGCGCAAGCGCCACCACATTGGCGGCGAAAACCAGACCCAGCATCCATTGAACCCAGCGGCAAGCCACCGGTCCGCGAAACTCGAGCGCCAGCGCGTAAAGCAGCTCGGTCACAAGCGGATAGACCGTCTCATGCAGATCGGGGGCAAAGCCGACGCTCTCCTGAATCAAGAACACCTTGGGCACCTGAAGGTGATAACACAGGGCATCGCCGTCGGTCACAGGCGCGAGCGCACACAGGGCCGTTCCCACGATGACCAGGGCCGTGCAAAGCATGACGAGTCTGCCGACGACGGAGGACGCGCCGCTGGCCGCAACCGGGGCTGAGCCGTCGCCCGGGCCCGTCGCCCGCGCGTCCGCGCTCGAACGCTCACCTCTGCTCGCGCCGGCTCGTCTCGCAAAGCGGAAAAGTGACACTAGCCCCAGCTCGATGCCGAGGCCCAGCACGATCGACATTCCAACTCGATTGAGGCAACCCAGCTCCCCCAAGGCGAGCGTCGCCAGCGACAGAAAGCCCATTCCCAGCGGGACCGCCAGCGCGATCAGATCGACAGCCGCCTGCGGGGCCTGTCCCAGCCGATCCAGGATCAACTTGCCCACTCCAAGTGCTACCAGAGCCAGAGACAGTGCAAAACAGAAGTCGATCATTTGTTGGCAACTTGTCAAAAAAAGACGGTCGGGTGGGTGACGATCAGGGAGTCTGCGGCAGAATGGCAACGCAAAACTGTGAAACGTCGGGATCAGAGTCCATGGGGATCGGACCAGATTCGGCCAGGCGGAACCCATTCTGGCGATACCAAAGGGCGGTATCGTAGCCGAATCGGTTGTAGCTCTGGTTGGTCTCCTCGTTATGCGCCGCGTACCGGCGGCCGACCCGGATGACCTCGTGGCGGATTCTGTCGGCAACTCGAGGGTGATTATGAAGGATGACGGCGGAGGTCACGATCATGTCGAACGCTTGGCCTGGAAACGGCAGGTCCTCACCGCGACCAAGAAGCAGGGAAATTCCGCGCAGGTCGCTCAAGTATTCGCGGGCCACGGCGAGCTGAGTTGGGCTGAAGTCGATACCCACCAAGGGGATATCGAGCAAGCTCCGAAGTTCGCGCAGGAGTTTTCCATAGCCGCAGCCCACTTCCAAGAGCGACGTGGGTTGATAGGTGGCGATACTCCGGGCAATCCAGGCGGCGCGGAGGGTTCGGGCCGGCTGTCCCTCTTGTTCGCCAAAATAATCATCACCGCCGCGGAGAGTCCAATATTGGCGAGGGTCGGCGTAGAGTAGGTGTCGTTTCCAGGTGGGGTGCCGGCTGAGCGTACGACGCAGGACCTTATGCCAGGCGTACTTTACACCTCTTCTCCGCAAAGCCTTCCAGGCGCGGGCCTGTACGCTGGGCAGGGAACGGACGAACAGATCCATGGTAACTTCCCTGGAAGACGTCGGCCGGTCGGAACGTGATGCGGAGCAGAGAGATGGGCCGTGGCCGGCGTCGCTGCCGCGAGCCCCCATGCTGGGGACGAAACCCGTGTGATCGGGAGTTTACGAGGCCGCCTGGCAACGGTCAAGGCAGCCTGGCGGCTTAGCCTTCCCTTGGGCCGGTCGTCTTGCTTTATAATGGTTGCCTGGTTCACCCAGTCGTGTATCTTGAATCGGGGTTTCCTCTGTTCGGAATTCGCCGGGGGCGGGAAAGGAAGTTGCAGGTATGGGTGTGCGTTTCGGGCGGTCGAGAGTGACCGATCTCGCGTTTCGGGTTTACAACCGGCCGCTGCATCCTGACTGGTACTCGACTTGCGCCTTTCGCCGCATCGAGTTCCGGGGCTGGCGGGCGGATGTGAGAATCATCGAAGGCGGCCACGCGGTGATCTTCCGGTCCGGCTCGATCTGCCTGAGCGAGGTACTCTGCGGCCCGGAAACCGGCCTGCCCGAAACCGGATTGGTTTTCCACTCCCACGTCAAGCACGAGCGGTCGGCAGCGCGAGAGCCTGGCAACTCGATCGAATACCATGCGTGCTTCGAGGTCGAGCAGGTCGACGCGGAGATTTTCCGTAACCTGTGCGAAGAGGCGGCTTGCGATTCGGGCCCGCAAGGGCTGTTTCACAGCTTCCGCCCGACAAACCGGCTGTCGCCCCCTCCGATCAGTCGCATCCACATCGATTCCAACTCGCGCAGCCTCTCGATCCAAGTGTTCCACTCATTTCCCGAGGAACGGGCGATAGTCCGCACCCAATCCCGCTACGAGATCAGAAGGTAAAACGAAATCATTCGTTCTCGATTTTTTGATGCGACCCGATTGCGGTCTGGAGCAAGCCGCGGTAGACTCTCAAATCAGGTACCCTTTCGATCGTGTTCACAATTCTCCTGTAGTTCCTTTTCATTGTCGAATGTCCGATTTTTTCGAGCGTCGCGCGGACGCCCTCGCTCGCGCGCATCCGGGCGCGATCCCGGTTCCTGCGAGCGGAATCCGTCGACGACAGGTCGTGGGTTGTGCTACCCGCGCATTGCCGGAGGTGAACTATGGATCGCGTCGAGCGCATTCGCGGAAAGATCTTTCAGGACGAACACCTGGTCCTCGATCAGATCGACGGCTTCCTGAAGAGCCACGAAAAGCAGGGACGGACAACGTTCTACGGGACCATTGAACTCGGGAACGACCAGTCCAAGCTGCTCAACCCTGTCACGAGCTACCGTCTGGTGCTGGCCGACGGTCGCAAAGGCAATTTTTACGTGGAGATCGTCCCCAGCAATGTCCAGGGTAAATCGATCGCCGAATTTCACGTGACGGGTGGTTTCAAGAAGTAAAGCAAATCGAGACCGGGAGCAACTCCTTGAGAATTGATTGATTAATTCTCCCAGGCACGGCGCACACCGTGCGGCGCATGCTCGCGCACAGCAGAACCCGTGGTGGCACGTTTAACGCGAAGCATGCTCGGCCCGCCTGGAGCGCGCGTCCGTCTGGGGAGTTGGCTGTGCGCAGCCCAGGCGACGACAAGCGCGCCTGTGCAACTGCAAGCTTTGTCCTTTGTTCGTTTGAACGACAGACGGGCCCCGTGCAACTGCAACGGCGAGCTTGGTTGTCTTGCGTTGCCGATGCTCGCCGGGCATGGCATAAACGGGCACGCAGAGGGCCAGACCGAGGTTCGATCGTGAAACGCTCACGGCGACCGGCTGAAGCCGACGAACCCCTCGCCACCGGCTTCACGCCCCAGGGCGGTCTCGCAGGCTGAGAGCGTCACCAGGTCGGCTTTCAAGTCCCAGCCTCTGTGGATCTCGCGGACCGAGATCCTCCCGTCGTGGACCGGCTTCTCGCCCAGCACCTGCGCCAGCGGATCGGGCAGGCCGGTCTGGGTCAGGATCACCGCCGAGCGCCCAGAGATCGCCTCGTCGATCAGGCCATGGGTCGCCAGGTGGATGAATCCGAACTGGCCAAGTTCGCCCGAGGTGGCCAGATCCGCCTGGCCCGCGTGGCCTGATCGAGGCGCTGGGATTGGCTTCAAACAGCCGGTCCAACCTTTCGAGCTCGGCAGTCAAATCGCGGAGCCGGGCTTGCTCGGCGGGAGTGTGCCGCCGGTCCCGTCGCGCGGCCAGCTCGTCGAGCAGGCCTCGGCCCATGTCTGCCTCCAACGGGTGCCACGCCGCTACCGGTTGGCCGAGTCTGGCCAGTACGGCTGCCAGCCCAACGCGCCCGGATTGCTCGGTCGCGGCGCGTTCCATGCCCGTGAACGCGACTTGGAGCCGGGCCGCATCGAGGCTCTTCACCTCGTTTCTCATCTCCGCCGGTCAGCTTGTGCAAGCCCGGCGCGGCGGTTTGGCCGGCCGATCGTTTCGTGGCCGGCGCTTGACCGGAAACCGGAAACGGGATGAAAGGAACCAGCGACGCGAACAACGCCGGCAGGAGTTTACTGATTACTGAGATGCCTCCACCGAACGAAGGAAGGGAGGTTCGGTCAAAGTCGAGCAGGCTGTCAGACTCCTGATGAGCATCAAGATCGCATGATAAACGCCGCTGATCGAAGCGGCTACTGTCCCAGAGCAGCGTGCTCCGTCAGGTCACGTCACCGCAGGAATTCCAGAGGCGAGCGCCCCCCGGGCCACGACCACCGGCCAGGCGGGGGCAACTTCCTGCCGGACGCTGCCGGTTCCCGCACGCCTTTGGGAATACACGCCCAGCGGCCGCTGCCAGGCGCGATTCGGAGCATCGCAGCGGTCCACGCGGTTGCACGCAGTCTGAGATTCCGGCCGTCGAATTCACGGCCGGCCAGTTGGGTCGAGGCACCCCCGGAAGTCGATAATGGCTCCGTGGACAGTGGGTCGTTTGTTGCTTTCAAACGCCGGGCCCAACTCACGACGTCATCCAGTTGGCGGCCATCTCCCACGACCGCCCGAACGTGTTCAAATGAATGTCAGAGGCTTGGCGATCGTCCAAAAGGGGCGGCCGATTGAGCCGATGGAACCCGAAAAATCGGTATTTCCGACAAAAAAAATGTGAAGACTCGCTTCCGAACCTAAGTGATGACAGGATCGAGCGAACGCAGTGCCATGATGTCGTCGCCAATGGCATGTTCCGGGGCTCGATTGTAAATTTAGGTTGGCTTGGTTCGACCATGCGGGTATCTTGCGAATCGTCTGGTCGATTGAAGGCCGCCCCCTGGTAACAAGGGCGGGCGGACCGGCATCCTAGGAGCGTTGCCACAATGCCTCATCTGTCTCGGGTTGACCGTGTCCGAGGGTGCTTGCTGGGCTTGGCGGTTGGCGATGCGTTAGGGGCCCCACTCGAGGGGCTCAGTCCGCAGCAGATCAAAACGCATTACGGCCGGATCCGGAATTATGTGGATGGCGTCCAGGCCTGGAAGCGAAAGCCGTACCGCTGGCGTTTGCGCGGCCTCTACTCCGACGATACGCAACAAGCACTGGCGCTTTGCGACATCCTGCTCGATTTTCAACGCATCGACCAGGAGCGTCTCGCCGACCTCTACCTGGCCTTGATGACTCCCAAGGGGGCGTTCGTCGGCGCTCACCGGGGGATCGGCCGGAGCTTCCGGCAGGTGCTTGCCGCCCTCGAACGGGGGACGCCCGCCCGACTGACGGGCCAGACCACGGCCGGGATCGGCGCGGCGATGCGGATTGCTCCCATCTCGCTCTATTTTCGCGAAGAGCAGACCGAGATGTTCGACTCGGTGATGGCGGCCAGCCTGATGACCCACCGCGACATCCGCAGCATAGGCGGCGCTCTGGGGGTCGTGCACGCCGTCCGCCGTCTGGTCGCCGGCGAACCGCGCGATCCCAGCTTGCTCCTCTGGGTCGCCTCCGACCTTCTCAGGGACGAGAAGGAGATCGCGCGGCGGCACTCAGACTTTGTCATCAACATCGGGCGGCACGGGCATAGCCTCTCGCACGCGATCGCACGCGTTGAAGCACTCCTGGAACTGCCCCGCGAGCGCGTCTTCGCGGCGCTCGTGGAGCAAGCCAACCGACACGGGGCCGAGCCGGCTTGCAGACGCCCCACCATGGGCTTTCCCCCAGCGTGTATTCCGACCTGTCTTTACCTCCTGCTCACAACCAGCAGTTTCGAGGAGGCCATCACCGAGGTCGTCAATCTGGGTGGAGATGCCGATACCGCCGGCGCAATCCTGGGAGCCATGGCCGGCGCATACTACGGCGCCGACGCGATCCCGACGCGCTGGCTCGATGGTCTGCAGAACCGCGAGGGAATCGAGACTCGCGCCCTGGCACTCTCCCAGCGTTCCACCGAAGGTCTTCTGATCCCCGATCTGGTCGCGACCGAGCACGAGCTGAGCCGCCGGGAAGGCGAGTGCTTCGAACAGTTCGCCTCGGCCAGTCGTGACCGGCGCGATCGGGGCGCCAATCACGTCCTTTGATGGTCCGGACCACGATCAAGGATCTGGGCAAAAATAAGTTACCGGAAGAATCGTCTTTCGCTCGCCGAGAGAAAGCCCTTTCGCGGAGCGAAAGGCGACACTTGTCGTTGCACAGCGCCTGACCCGACGCGCCGGCGAGGGAACGAGTGATCCGACGGCCGCTTCCCGTCACTCGAGCATCGGGCGCGGATGACCAGCCGCGCAAAAAGCCCGCGCTGTCGCCCAGATTTGGGCGCAGTCTTTCCCGGGACACGTTTTTCGGGTAAACTATTCTAACAAGCGCGGGCGGACACTGCGATCGCCGGTGCAACCGCACTCGGCTACTTGCCCCCGCTGCGCTCTCTCACCGATCACATTCAACCGGGCTCTCGGGCCTTATCGTTGGTCGCCGTCATTCCGTGGGAGCCTGCTCGGCGATGAGTCGGATCAGTCAGGACCAGATCCAGAGGCAACTCGACGAGGCGGAAGGTTTCCTGATGCTCGAGCTCCCCGCTCGGGCGCTGCGGATCCTCGACAGCCGTTCGGACTGGTCGAACATGCAGTTCGAGGCGAACCTCCTGAAGGGGGAGGCGCTGCGCAGCTTGAAACACTACCGGGAAGCTCTCAAACCGCTCGAAAAGGCAGCGAATCTGCGTCCCAACGATTGCCGGGTCGCACTGGCTCTGGGCTGGTGCTACAAGCGGACCAACCGGCTCGCCCAGGCGATCGATTCGCTCGAACGCGCCCTGCGTGAGAACCCTGACAAGGCACTCCTGTATTACAACCTGGCGTGCTACTGGGCCTTGGCCGGCAACTGCGCCAAAGCGCTGGATGCGCTGGCGACCGCGCTTGAACAGGAACCGGAGTTACGGACGCTCATCGCGGACGAGCGCGATTTCGATCGATTGCGGGGTCATCCCGAATTTGATCGGATCACGTCAGGTCGTGCGCCGTCGACATAGCAAAACCGACCAGCCGCAAAGGGGCCGGTCGGGGCACTGGTTCACCGCCGGGGCGGGCGGCCGCCCCTGGGATTGATGAGAATCACGGTTCGTCGAGAATGCGCTGGGTGATCTCTCGCTCGCACACCTTGCACCACTTCCAGCGTTTTTTGCCGATCACGTCGTCGAGATGCCGCAGAGCCAGGCGGACGGAGCGGAACCAGATCTTGGTCTCGTTTTCGCCTACCTTTTCCAACTTCGCGCAGCGAGCGAAGTGCAGCAAATTAGCGGGGGCTCGCCCTGGCTGGTTCTTGCCGTTGGCATCGGCGACTGTCCCGTGGAAAATGAAACCGATCGCCTCCAATCGGGTCTCGAAGAATTCTTCCGGTGATTCGAGTTTACGAACGCCTTGTAACTGTTGAGTCGGCATGTAATTTTTCCCGAATCCATCCAGTTCCTACATTTGAATCATAAAAGATAATTTAACCAAGAAGCCGACGTTCTGCAAGATGAACACGGCCAGACGTCCCAGAACGCAACCGAGATCCTGATTAATCGCCGCATCGCGGCGGGAAGGTGCACGTGATTCGCGAGACCGTCGGCCATCTCCGGGACCTGCCGCGTTATCGCCAGATCCTCTCGAGCCTGGTGCGGTACGGTTACCAGGACGTGGTCGCGGCGCTCCACCTCGAGGGCATCGTGCGCCCGTTCGAGCGTGTCGCCCTCGGCAGCGACGTCCCTCCGCAGGATCGGCCGCGCCGGCTGCGACTGGTCTGCGAGGACCTCGGACCGATTTTCGTCAAGCTTGGACAACTGCTCAGCACTCGCCCCGATCTTCTGCCCGAGGCCTACACCCACGAACTCGCGTTTCTGCGCGATGATGTCCGGCCGTTTCCGTTCGAGCAGGCCGAGACGATTCTCCGTCAGGAATACGCCCGGCCTCTGCCCGAGATCTTCGCGATCATCGAGCCGGTGCCGGTGGCGTCCGCCTCGATTTCGCAGGTGCACCGGGCGACCCTGCTCGATGGACGGGTCGTCGCCCTGAAAATCCGGCGGCCCGACATTGCCAAGGTCGTCCAGGCCGATCTCGACGTCATCAAGAACCTGGCACAGCTCGTCGAACGCCGTCTGCCCAATCTGGCCGCGTACCGGCCGGTGGGCCTGGCCCGTGAATTCGAGCGAACCATCAAGCGCGAAATCGATTTCACCTTCGAGCGCAGAACCATCCAGCGGTGTCGAGCCCAGTTCGAGAAAGACCCGACCGCCCACATTCCGGCGGTGTTCGAGGAGATCTCGACGCCGCGCATCATCGCGATGGAATTCATCGAAGGTGTCGCCATCAACGATCTGGACGGGATCCGGCGCTTGCGCTCGTGCCCGAAGAGGTTGCGATCACCGGCGCGCGAATCCTGCTCAAGCAGATCTTCCAGTTCGGCTTCTTTCACGCCGATCCCCATCCGGGCAACCTCCGCGTCCTGCCAGGCGGAATCATCGCACCGCTCGATTATGGAATGTTCGGACAACTCGAAGGCCGGACGCGAGAGCGCATCGCCGATCTCCTGGCCGGGCTCGTCGCCCAGGATTCGGACCGCGTGCTGCGCGCCTCGATTCACTCGACATCCGGGGAAGGCCGATCGACTCGCGCGACTACCGCCGTGACGTCGCCGAGATCGTGGCGTCTTACGCCGACCTCTCGCTCGACACGATCGACCTTGGCCTGTTGCTCCGCGAGCTCGTCGGGGTCATCCGTACGCATCGGTTGCAAATTCCGCCGGATCTCGTGCTTTTGATCCGCTCCCTGGTCACGATCGAAAGCGTCGGCCGCTTCCTCGACCCCCACTTCGACATCGCCGCGCAGCTCTCGCCGTTTCTCCGCGAGCTTTCCTGGCGCCGATTTCGCCCGGAGCGAATTCTCAGCCAGACCCTGCGCACAACCGAGGACATGCAGCGCATCGCCACGCTCCTGCCGGAATTGCTGGGACAGGCTCTGGAATCGATCAACAAAGGCCAGTTGCGCGTGAATTTCGACCTGCAAGGATTTGAACGGCTGGTGCGGCAGCTCACGCGGGCCAGCAACAGCCTCGCGGCCGGCATCGTGATCTCGGGAATCTTCGTGGCATCGTCGGTCGTGCTTCGGGTCGGCGCCTCGTCGCTGGCCTACGCCGGGTTCTCGCTCGCCGCCGTCCTCAGCCTCTGGTTGATCTGGAACATGTCCCGGTCCGATCGCGTCTGAAAAACCGTGGCGAGCCGTCGGCTGGCGTGGTGCCAATCACCGCCCCCCGCCTGACGCAGCGCGCTCAGGTCCGGATCTGTCCCCAGCGCACTGCGGCGATCGTGCCGAAAACGATCAAGGGCAACCATGCCGCCAGTTCCGGCGAGACGATCGCAAAGCTGGCCAGGTACTGGCAGAGGATGATCGATCCGTAGAACATCGCCGAGTTGCCCAGGGCAAATCCCAGGTTGATGAACGTGTTGCGGCCGTAACCTCCCAGGACCAGGGGCAGGCTCATGAAAAGGAGGTTGATCCCCAGCAGAGGCCGCAGCATTCGGATGTGTACAAAAGTTGCAATATCATTGCGTTCCGAGCCCTCGGTCGAGGGATCGGTGAGCCCCTGGATCAGGTCGAAGGTGGGTGCGAACTGGTACCAGGTCGGCTTGCGGGTCATCGCTTGGAACGTGAGGCTCGAGCTGAGGAAGTAGTCGCCGCGGCCCAGCTCGGTCCGGCGATCCATGAGGACGTGAAACTTCAAGATCGCGGGGTTCAGACACACGGGAAATGGGGGCAAGGAGACGAGGTAGGCGATGTCGGTGTGCGGAGAGATCAAGGTCGCCCGCAGCCGGGCCTGTCGGCGCTGGTCTGGCCGGGACCGGTAGTCGTCTGTACGTAGGGCCGTGGGTAGCCGCGAATGTTCTCGACCCGCGAAAGGACCGAGCTCGTTTCCTGGAAGTCCTCGTCATCGAGCGGCGGAATGATGACGGCTCCGCGAATAAGCCACCCTCCCTTCAAGGGCGCGGTGGGATGGCCGGGAGGTACGTAGGTCGCCTGCTCGGCCTTGATTTCATGCATCTTGCCGTAAACTCCGACCGGAATCGTCGAGTAGAACGGCATGATGGTCATGGTCTTTCGGTCCGCTTCATTGCCATGGATCATGATCTTGCGTGGATCGTAACGGCTGGACACGTGGACTTTCCGAATTCCGTCATCGTCGTGGGTCTTCGACAGATCTTCGGCAAAGCGCGGCATGATCATCTCCTGGTTGGCCACCACGAGCAAACTTACGATGACCGACGAGACCAGCACCGGCCGAATCGCCCGGTGCGTGCTGACGCCCGCGGCCAGGATCGCGAGCTGCTCGTTGTTGCGTTGCATCCAGGTCACCGTGAAGATCGCCGCCATCATGCCGATCACGCCGCTCAACTGATCGAAGAACTGGCTCTGGTGAATCAGGTAGTAGCGCCCCATGACCTGGCAGATCTCGACCAGGCCATCGGCGCGCTTGGTGAATTCGTCGAGGTTGGAAAACGCGTCGATGACGATGTAGAGGCCGACGAGCGACACGTAGCAGATCACGTAGGCTTTGAGAAACGACCAGTAGCGCTGACGATCGAGTATTCGCACGTGCCTTCCCCCCTTCTCGAACGAAGGTGGACTTGTGTCTTCATCACGCTCTGCGTCATGATCCGTCACGCGGCGTGTGACGACTACTGCGAAGCGAAGCCCATGCAGGGTTGCGTTGCATCCAGGTAACCGTGAAGATCGCCGCCATCATGCCGATCACGCCGCTCAACTGATCGAAGAACTGGCTCTGGTGAATCAGGTAGTAGCGCCCCATGACCTGGCAGATCTCGACCAGGCCATCGGCGCGCTTGGTGAATTCGTCGAGGTTGGAAAACGCGTCGATGACGATGTAGAGGCCGACGAGCGACACGTAGCAGATCACGTAGGCTTTGAGAAACGACCAGTAGCGCTGACGATCGAGTATTCGCACGTGCCTTCCCCCCTTCTCGAACGAAGGTGGACTTGTGTCTTCATCACGCTCTGCGTCATGATCCTTCACGCGGCGTGTGACGACTACTGCGAAGCGAAGCCCATGCAGGATTGCGAATCACGTCTTCCGCTGATCCCGAGGACCGGTTTTCCCTCCGACGGTTTCAATGCTTGATGACCGGCGGCAAGACGAACCCCGCAAGAATGGCCAGCAAGAAGTTGCCCATCCACAATGCCAGGACCGGACCGATCATCCCCTCCTTGCTGAGGTTGGTTCCGAAGAGCATGAGCGGGTAATACAAGATGATGATCGGCACGAAACAACTGATGAACGCACTCAAAAAGTCGCGTCGCGCAAACAGGATGCCTACCGGAGCGCCCAGGAACACGAAGAGCAAGCTGCCGACGGCCATCGAAAGCCTGAGCTGTCGCTCGGTCTCGAATTCGTTGCACTTCCTCGCCAGCTCGTTCTGCTGGAGAAACGCCTGGTTCACATCGCCCCAGTTGACGCGTTCGAAGCGGCCTGTGCCAAACGCGAACCCCCCGATGAGTGCCTGGCGCAGCCGTTCGGTTGCGAGCAGTCTGTGGTAGCGGGCAATCTCCTTGGTGATTTCCTTATCGGTGTACTCCTGGACTTTCTTATCCATGCCAAACTTGCTGTCCGGCGGGATTGGAATCTCCAGGACCCGGTCATTGATCAGCATGATGTCGGCGTCATGAAGGCGCTCGATCTCGCTGTCCTCGAGGTAAACGCGGACCAGCCTGGCGGGCAGGTCGAATTTGAGCACGGCCCTCTTGGCAAAGATGACCGCGTCGAAATCGTTGTCGCCGACTCGTTTCTTGCTCTTGTGCTTGAAAAGCGCGTCGATCATCATTTTCGGGAAAACAATCCCGTCCCGACTGGGAAACTCGCCCGTATTGTCCTCCACGTCCCGTACCTTGATCAGGAACGGCCAGCCGGGATGGTTGAACTCGCGGTCACGCTTGAGCAGCTTGTAAAACGTGTCTTCGAGGTCCTTGAACAGCACCAGCTTGGCCCGGTGAGTGCACGTGGGAATCCAGCCGTTGCTGAGGTAAAGCAGCAGCACGCTCAAGCCGGTGGCCAGGAAAATCGTGGGCCAGAGAACGGTCATCACGGAGAGCCCGGCGGTCTTGACCGCAATGATCTCGTTGTCGCCAGCCAGCCGCCCGTAAACCACCGTCACGGCGAAGAGGAGCGATACGGGAATGGTATAGGGAAGCGTGGACGGGACGACGTACGGAACAAGGTGGGCGATGTCGCTGGGAGAAAGCCCGATATCTCTGGCCTGCGCCGCCACCATGAACAGCACGAAGATCGCCGTCATGGTCAAGAGGGCGAGCCCGAACGCCCGCGAAACTTCGCCGATCACGTATCGCCGCAATATGCCCAAGACGACGGCCCCCCTTCTGCTTCCTTGCCGCAGGTACACCGTCTGTGATTTTTGATCACTCGACGTCGATTCGTCTTCCTCGTGGCGACATCAACCGACCAGTTGGAAACAGCCGCTGAGGGCAAGAGCCAGCCGGCGCGCCCCTTTCACGAGCTCCGACTCGGTCGGTACTCCGAACGTCAGGCGAAGATGGTTTCTGGGAACAGGGCCGGGGAGAGGCGGAAAGGCATGTTCGCCGGGAACATAAATTACTCCCTGCTCAACACATCGGGGAAAGAGCGGTCCACGGAAACCGGTATCGAGGTCTTCCGGCACGGTCATCCACACGAAAAGGCCCCCGTTGGGTTTGGTCCAGCACACATCCAGGTCCAAGGGCGCGATGGACTCGTCGAGGGCCGCCAGGAAGTTGGCGCACTTCCGGGCGTAAATGCCGTCGAGGCGCGACAGATGGCGGTCGTAGCTGCCGTCGCGGAGTAACTGGTCCACCAGCCTCTGGTTAAGATTGGCAGAGCCAAAGTCGTGATTTCCTTTCAAGCAAAGCAAGGGATCGACGAGTGCGTGCGGAAGTACGCCATAACCAATCTTCACGCCAGGACTCAGGGTCTTGCTGAAAGTTCGTGCCAGGATGACCGTGTCGCCCTCGGGATCGTGGCTCCAGACGCTTGGGGGCTCAAGAGCGCCGAAGGAAAGCCCACGGTAGGCGGCATCCTCCAACACGAAGATCCGCTGCTTCCTGGACCACCTGCGAGCAAGCTCGACCAGAGGCCCCCGGCGGTGCTCGCTCAGGCTGATCCCGGTCGGATTGGCGTGCTCGGAGATGGTGTAAATCAGCTTGACCCGCTCGAGCAATCCCTCTCTTTCCAGTCCTGCGAGAGCCGCTTCGAGCGAATCGAGCCGCATCCCGCCGTCGTCGATTGGAACGCCGATTGCTCGGGCGCCCCGCGTAGCAACCGGTCCCAGGAACACGAAATAGGTCGGCGACTCCACCAGAACGATGTCGCCCGGGTCCAGGAGCGCCTCGCAAACCAGATAGATCAATTGCGCCGAGCCCGTCGTCACGATCGTTCGCGATACAACCTCCCTGTAAAAACCCCTCGGCCGCCGCTCGCCACGTTCGAGTTGTTCGATCAGGCTGTAGCGCAGCCTGGAATCGCCCATCGTCGTGCCGTACTGGAGGGCCCGCCGCCCTTCGACCGGATCGCCAAGTAGTTCGCAGGCGGTCCGCTCCACGATCTCGACTGGAAGCGACTGCTGATCCACAAAGCCGGCCGCGAGCGAGACCATCCCCGGGTTCTCCAGTGCCGTCTGCATCAGGTGGCTGATCGAGGGGGGACAGGTTCGTCGCGCGGCGGCGCTGAGTTCGATCCGGGAAGTCATCGTTTAGTTGCCGACTTGGGAGTTGCCAGCCGATGCGTGATAGAACGTACTCTATCCACACAGGGTTGACTGTCAAGCTCGGTTGCGATAATACCGCCGAGACACGCCGTGAATGTTGCAGGTTCGCTTCCATTACCGCCGCGCCGCTGAGGGCGACCAGCTCCCTGCCGCCGTTCCCCGTTTCTCCAGGCGGCCTCCTTTCGATCCATCCCCTCACGCAACCTGTGGATTCGGGTCGCGCCAGAAGAAGTAATCGTTGCTGCTCGCCGGGTAGCGCCGCACCTGATCCTCGAGAGCATCGATGAATCGTTGCACCCAGGGAGCCCCTCGGCCTTCGGTCGCGGCTTCCTTGGGAACGAAGAAGGCCGGCAGGAACTCGATGTGGTAGCGCCCGTCCGGCTCGATGCGGCAAAACTCGATCACGACCGGGGCCTCGGTCAAAGCGGCCAGAACGACCCAGGTGCTCGAGAACCGCAAGGTCTGGCCCAGGAATTGCGCCGTTTCGGTGAGCCGGCCCGACCAGCGCACGTCTCCGGCGATGTAGAGCAACATTCCCGCCTTTAGCGCGCGCCGCGCGCAGGATCGAGCTGGCCGAGTCGGGCGCGTCAGTTTGGCGGGAAACGAACAATTTGTCCTGACTGACCGGGCCCTCGGACTTGAAGTGCTCGAGCATGAACCGGGAAATATGGCGAGGTCGCTCCATGTAGAGTCGAAGCGGGAGGTTCTCGCGGAGCAGCCAGTGCGCAGGCAGCATGTGCGCCCCGAAGTGGTTGGCCAGGACGATACAGCCCCGGCTCGATCCGATTGCCCGATCGAGATGCTCCCTCCCCGTGATGATGCACATTCCCGTGGCCCGCTCCTGGGAAACTCCATCGAGCAGTAAGTCTCGTGTTCGCCAAAGGATATGATTGCCCGCCAGCTCGCGGCTCACTACTGCGACGTCCCAGCGGCCGTCGAGGATAGAGTGGCCGTGGGCCACCGCGTCGAGAAAGCTATGTCGCAGGCGGGGAAACAGGCGATATTCGAGACGCCCGAACGCAGCAAGGAATCGCGCGGCAAAAGGAAGCGGCAACACGCGGATAACGGGTAAAACCGCTCTGAGAAACCTCTTCCGGAAATTGAGGCCCCGGCGTTCCATCAACCAATCTCCACGTTCGGCCGGAAGGTCCGTTCAAGCACGCTCGTACACTTCTTTTTCGCGACTACGTTCAATGGGCAACCGCAGGCGCTCGCTCCGCCACCTGAGCCGCCAGGTCGCACACGCAGCGGAGGTGTTGCACGAGATCCTCATCGATGACAACATCAAAATCTTCCTGAATTTGCAGAACGATCGCCACCAGGTCGAGCGAGTCAATGGCAAGGTCTTCGACCAGCCGTGTTTCCGCGCCGATTGATACCTCCGGCTTGATCTTGGCTACACGTCGGATGATCCCCGCGACGTTCGCGATCAGGCTGGATTGGCTCGTGATTGTCGTCATCAAAATGTCCTCCCAAAAATCAGGCTGTTGTTGGTACCGCCAAATCCAAACGCTGCCGTGAGAATCGTGTCGAGGCGGGCTGCTCGGGGCTGATCTGGCACGTAATCCAGGTCGAGTTCCGGGTCCGGCAGATAATTGAGCGTCGGGGGGATCAACTGCTCTCGCAGAGCGCGCACCGAGACAGCCGCTTCGATCGCCGAGGCCGCGCCCAAGCTGTGGCCCAGGGCGCCCTTGATTGAGCTGATCGCCAGGCGCCCGGCTTTGTCGCCGAAGACATCCTTGATGACCAGGGTCTCTGCTTGGTCGTTGACGATCGTGCTGGTGCCGTGAGCGTTGTAGTAGTCGATATCGCCGGCCGCGACGCCGGCTTTCCTCATCGCTGTCTCCAGGCAACGGCCGATGCGCTCGCGGCAAGGCATGGCCATGTGGTGGCCGTCGCTGTTGGTAGACCAGCCCAGAAGCGCTGCCTGAGGCTCCAGTCCCAGGCGATGTACGGCCGTCTCCGTCGCCAGAATGAGGGCGCCCGCCCCTTCCGCGAGCACGAAGCCGGCACGATCCTTGCTAAAAGGACGGCTAGCCTGGCCCGGGTCATGCTCCGACCGATCTCCCGGTTTGCGTCCCAGGAGCGCCTTCATCGTGGCGAAGCCGTTCACCACCGACGGGGTGAACGCGCTTTCTCCCGCGCCGCAGAGAGCCAGGTCGGCGTCACCGGCGCGGAGCAGCATTGCACCCAGCACCACGGCATGGCCTCCCGATGCGCACGCGTTGGCCGGCGCCGCGCTGGGCCCGAAGAGCCGCATCTGCTGTGCGATCTGGCCGGCAGCCTGATTGATAATCATCCCCGGTACCAGGTAAGGACTTACAGTCAGGCTGCGTCTTCTGGCCGCGCGTGCTTCTTCGGCCGCGAGCAGGTCGAGACCTCCGAACGCTGATCCCACGACGACCGCTGCGCGATCGCGATCAATCGAGCCCTCGCGCCGGTCGAGACCGGCATCGCTCCAGGCGGACCGCGCCGCCGCCATCGCCAGATGCAGGAATCGCGCCGGCAACTTCGCGATGCCACTGTCTTCACACGCGCAACCCGGTCCGAAGTTCTCCACAAACCCAGCCAGATCTTGCAAATACGTCTCGGTCCCGAGCGCAGGCTGGCGGCGGATGCCGGATCGGCAGTCGATCAAACCCTGCCAGGTGGAATCCATATCGCGACCCAGGCAGGTCACCGCGGAATGCCCTACGACGAAGATCCGATCCGCCATGCCGGCCTCGCCCTCCGGATAATTCGCTCGACAGCCGACCACGTCGCTTGCGGCGCACACAGTCCGGGAATCGTCCCGGTTTCGAGCAGGGAATCGTCCCTGTTTCGAACAAGGATCGGCATAAACTGTGCATCTTCTTGAATCGATTTCTTCCGAAATGAGTGATGAAGTCGCTCGCCTCATCGCGATTGCTCTGGATAGAATCGCCAGAATGAGGCAAGGTCGCGAACTGGCCCTGACTCTGGGCCGCGAGCCCCGGTCGGCGGCACCATTGTCGATCCCAAGAGAGACGCCTCCGGCTGGCCCTGGGAGCACTCCGGGTGCCTGGCCAGAAATCGATCGTCGATTCCCACACCGCTGGAAGCCGCAAACCATGCAACTCATCAAATACGCATCCGAAAGGGACCCCACTCCCCGCGTCGGCATTCGCTACCAAGGAAGCGTTCTGCCCCTCGGATCGGGACCTGGATGCCTGAGTGAAATCCTGCACACGTCCGACATCGAGGCTGTGATCGGTGCAGCGAGTTTGGATCAGCCTTCACTCGTTCCAATTGACTCAGTGCGCGTCCTTGCACCGATCGACGGCCAGGAAGTCTGGGGGGCCGGGGTAACATACGAACGGAGTAAAGTGGCCCGGGAACAGGAATCGGAGAGGGCGGCCTCGTTTTACGATCGGGTGTATACGGCGGAGCGGCCCGAGTTGTTTTTCAAGGCGACGCCAAGCCGGGTCGTCGGGACAGGTGAGCCGGTCCGCGTGCGGAGCGACACGAAGTGGTGCGTGCCCGAGCCTGAGCTCGCGCTCGTGTTGAGCCCGACGCTCAAACTGGTCGGGTACACCATCGGTAATGACATGAGCGCGCGCGACATCGAAGGAGAAAACCCACTCTATCTCCCCCAGGCCAAGGTCTACGACTCGTGTTGTGCGCTCGGGCCGTGCATCACCTTGGCGACGGCGATGCCACCGCGCGAATCGATCGGCATCCGACTCGAAATCGACCGGGGCGGCAAGTGCATTTTCCGCGGGCAAACGAGCCTCGCCAGGATGGCGCGGACACTCGAGAGCCTGATCGACTGGCTTTCGCGGGACAACGTTTTCCCGGATGGCGTAATCCTGCTGACGGGGACGGGCATTATCCCGCCCGACGATTTCAGCCTTCGGTCAAGGGACGTGGTACGCATCGCGATCGACGGCATTGGGACGCTGACAAATCCGGTTGCGCAGACTGGGCAGGGATGAGCCCGCGCAGACTCGAGAAGGCGTGCGCACCGCAACGACAAAAGAAAGGCCGTCCTCTCCGTGGGGAGAAGACGGCTGTCTCCAGCCAATGAACGACGTGGATTGCCTCGAGCGACCTGGTTGGGCGCCTGCCGAGGCCGAGACGACGAAGCCTCCTCGAGCGCAGCTGGGCCGCCCAAGTTCACTCGCCCGCTGGTTCAGGGCTTCTTGGTCTCTTCCTTGGTGGCGGGAGGAGTCACAGCCTTTGGAGCCGTGCTCGGAGCCGCGCCCGCTTTGGGCCCAGCGGTTGGCGTGGTAGTGGGGGCCGGCTCTTCAGGGTTGCAACCCACCACGACGATCATCGCGAACACCGCGCCCGCGAGCAGAGACCAGGCCTTGATGCCGATTTTTGCGATCACCGATGCACTCCTTGATGTTAAGCTCGTGACGAGTCGGGTCGTCACTCTCGATTTTCCGATTAACACAGATCACGTGACCGCCAGTTTCAAGAGAGCTCTGGCGGTCCTACCTTTTCTCGTCCGTTTACCGGGACGGATTATAGAGGAAAGCACTCCTGCACTGCAACGCACTACCCCCTTTTTCGATAGAGAGTAGCCATGAGCGGCTGGGTTTTGCTGCTTTCGACCGCGGGGATCCTGTTTCTGCCCCGTCTCTGGCTCCCATCGCCTGAGGGGCGGGAGCGAAACCGACCGAAGCCCGAGATCCACGGCACGCTACGGGTCGCCGCAGCGATCAACACACTCTATTGCGTCCTCTGGCACCAGCTAAGCACGCAAGGAATCGCCCCGCTTCCCGCCGCCGGTCCCGCGATCCTGATCTCGAACCACACCTGCGGCATCGACCACCTGCTCCTCCAATCAGCAAGTCGCCGCGTCCTTGGATTCATGGTCGCACGCGAGTATTATGAGTGGCCTTCGGTTAACTGGCTGGCGCGAATCATCGGCTGTATTCCGGTGAATCGAGACGGCCGCGACTTCGCCGCGACTCGAGCGGCGCTCCGGCGCTCAAGGCGGGCAGGGTCCTGCCGATCTTCCCCGAGGGAACAATCGTGCCGACCTCGGGTCGCCAGATCGGCGAGATGAAACCGGGAACCGCGTATCTTGCAGTCCACGCGCAGGTACCCGTCATTCCTGCTTACATCACGGGGACTCCGGCGACCAATGATATCATCGAAGCGCTCGTGACCCCATCGCGGGCCCGTGTGTATTTCGGGCCTCCGATCGATCTATCCGACTTCACGCGCGACCGAGCGGGTGACAAGGACGTTCAAGCCGAGGTGAGCCGTCGATTCCACGACGCCTTTCTGGCTCTTCAAGCTCGCGCGAGCAGCGGAAGCCAGGTGACCTCGAGAAGCACCTGAACCCGAGAGATCGGCTCAACCGTGTACAATCCACCCTTCGACGAGCTGTTTGGCGAATATCCCCCGCACATCAGGCCGCTCGCAAGGCCGGAACCGCTGGGAGGGGCCGGGGGCCACAGCGGCTCGAGACTTTGGCGCTATCGGTCGGCGGCCGGTCAATTTGTGCTCCGAGCCTGGCCGCCGGCTGGTCCCGGCCGCGCGCACCTCGAGCAAGTCCACCACTGGCTCTCACTGACCGCGGACATGGGATTCACGCCGGTGCCGGTTCGGGACATTTCCGGCCAGTCCCTCCGGGAATGCGACGGCCGGCTCTGGGAAGTCGCACCGTGGTTGAACGGTGCGCCCGACTGCGGCCATGCCCCCACGAAGGAACACCTGCAAGCGGCCTGCGCCGCCCTGGCCGCGCTGCACGTTCGACTGGCCGGTCTGGGGCATCAAGGGTATTCGCCTGGTCTGTTCCAGCGACTAGAAGCCATTCGACGACTGATCGATGGCGAATTCGACTTGATCGAAGGTATCTGCTCCGCGCAGCGCGACAGGGAATGCGAACCTCGCGAGCAAGCGCAGCGGTGGCTCAAGCTGGCTCGTCTGCTCGCCCGCGATTTGGAAGACCGGATTCGGGGGGCTGTTACTCGCGTCGTGTTTCTCCAGCCATCTTTGCGCGATGCCCGGCCCGAGCATTTCCTCTTCGAGGGCGAGTGTCTCAGCGGCCTGGTCAACTTCGCAGCGATGGGAATCGAAACGGTCGCCGCCGACCTGGCGCGACTCATCGGCGAATGGCTCGAGGGCGACTCATCCGCCCGTCGCGATGCCCTCGCCGCCTACGAGGCCGTCAGGCCGCTCGACCCGTCCGAATCGGCCTTGATTGAAGTCTTCGAGCGCTCCTCAGCCCTGCTGATCGGCGAGCGTTGGGCTCGCTGGCACTATCTCGAGCATCGGACCTTCGACGATCCCGCGGCCGTTACGCAAGGGATCGCCAAGAGCGCGGCTAGGCTGGAACGACTGCTCCAAACCGCGACCGGAGCCGGAATGCGCAGCTAAATTTGCTCGATTTATCTTTACGCCCCGCCCTGGGGAACGATACTTACTACCGGGAAGCGCCACGGTCGCTTAGCGAATGGAAGGCCAAGCACGATGTCTGACGGCGAAATCGGTGACTGGGCCCGCAACCTGCTGCACGCCCTGGACGCGCCGCAGCCGGGTTGGTCGTTCACGCCGCCTGCCGGGCAGACGATCGCTTCGGCCTACGCCCTGCAACGCGCGGTCGTCCGGCTGCGGGAAGACCGAGGGGAGCGAGTCATCGGCTACAAGATCGGCTGCACGAGCCGCGTCATTCAAGAACAGCTCGGGGTCAATGAGCCAATACTCGGCCGCGTCTTTGACACCGGCTGTGTAAGAGCGGGTGGTCGGATCTCGTCGTCTCGCTTTGTCAGACTCGCGATCGAAGGCGAGCTCGCCGTTCGCCTGGCGCGAGACCTCCCCGGCGGGCCGCTGCGCGATGACGATTACATCGAGGCGATCGAGTCCGTATTCCCGGTCATTGAGCTGCATCATTTTGTGATGCAGGGGAGAGAGCCCTCGCTCTCGGGGTTGATCGCCACCAACGCGATGCACGCGGGGCTCGTGCTGCCGGAGTCGGAGACACGGTGCTCGGGCTTCTTGCACCGGGTAGAAGCGCTGTCCGTGGCCATCAGCGGCGTCAGCGTCGGGTCCACCACGCAGCCGTGGACGATGGGCAGCCCGGCTGCGGCCTTGCGCTGGCTGTCCGGACGTCTGTATGATTGGGGAGAGCGACTCACGCGGGGCCAGGTGGTCCTGACCGGATCAGCCCTTCCCTTGTTCCCCGTGGAGGTGGGTAGTCGGGTCGTCGTCGAGGCCACGCCGCTGGGCGGAACTGACGTCAAAGTTGATTTCTAGGATTCTTACCATACCTGGAGGATGCACATGCCTTACGAAGACGCCCTGGTCGTCCGCTACTTGCACCAGGCGCACGACACGCCGCTCTTGACCGAGCGGGAGCGGCACCTGGTCGGACTGGCCGTTACGATGACACGAGGGTGCCAGGTCTGCACGCGGAACCGGATCGAGAAGGCTCGCGCGGCCGGCATCGGCGACGACGTCATAAACGCCCTGGTCAACGTGGTCTCCGCGGTCAATGCGGGGGTCACGGCCG
Source organism: uncultured Isosphaeraceae bacterium (assembly GCA_963823675.1). Lineage (GTDB taxonomy): Bacteria > Planctomycetota > Planctomycetia > Isosphaerales > Isosphaeraceae > CAWGMT01. The sequence goes on from CAWGMT010000014.1 coordinate 327,634, forward strand.
CCACGGCGCGCGAGGGGTTTCGCATGGCCGACGCGGCTGCCGAGCCGCAGCCTTGCGCCGATCTCTGCGTGCCTTCAGCGCACTGAGGACGCGTCGGTCTGCTCAAGCATCGGCGGCTTCTTGATCGGGAGTTACGGACTTCCCGGTAAGCCGTCTTTCGCTCCGCGAAAGAACGTCCTTTCGCGGAGCGAAAGGCGACACTAATCGGCGTGCCCCCGCTCAATCGAGCCAGGGAAATCAGCACCGGGTGCAACGCGGGGTGCTTCGCCAGTCCACCCGCCCGAGGTGCCAATTGCCCTCATTGCCACCTGTCCGCGATGGCCGGTAACCGGCCCAGCGGCAGCTCAAAGCCTGGCAGGAGGTCCGTTTGGTAAGTCTGGCTTGCCGTGATCGTGGCCAGAGCTAGGGCGCCTATCGCGGGGACGATCCGTTGCATCAGCGTCTTCCGGGCGGCTCGGCCAACGTAAAGTGGATCGACGTCATGATCGGGTTCCCAAGCAGCTTGGCCACTCGCACAATCTCGGAATATCTCAGCCTGGGATCGAGCTGGACGTTGGCCCGGTCGAAGGGAGCTTTCGGGTCGTTCAAGATCGCGGTGAGGTCGCGTTTCAGTGCATCGAAGCCTTGCAGGGTCTGGTTGCCGAGTTGCAGCCGTCCAATCCGGCCTTTCGGATCGGCGCGAAGCTTGATCTGGATCGTCTTTTGCTCGTCCGGTAGGTTGTTCTCCTTGCGCCGGCGGCGGCGCAGCCGGGCTCGCGGGTTCCGGAGCGGCGGGGTCGTCGCGCTCTCTCTCCAGGGCATACTTGAGGAACCCGCACGCCTGGCAATCGAGCATCATTTTATAAACTGTCGTACAAGGCGTCTCATCGGGCGCTCGCAGCGTCAGGGCGGCGGGAAGCTCACGATCCCGCGGCAGCAAGACGCCGGCGGCCCGAACATTGAAGCGGATGCTCTCGGCGAGACCTTCGAGTTTCCTGGCCAGGCTCTTCTTGGCGATCGCCTCGCCATCGATTGTCAGCCGCCCGTTCCGATCGAGCTTGAGGCTCAGTTTTTCCTCCGCCGGGGGACCGACGGAATGGGCTTCCGCGCCTTCGGGAAGCCGCACGAAGACTTCGTCCGGCGGCGGGTCGATCACATTCAGATCGCGCCCTGGGACGTGCTCCAGCCTGCCGATCAGAAGCGGAGCGACAAACTCCTTCTCGCCCACCTTGTACGCCATCAGTTTCAGAAAGAACCCCCGAACGACCACTGGCTCCGAGATGACCGGCCGATCCGGGAAACCAAGCGGTGGATCCTCAACAATGCATGCGACGGGGTTAGGGCCTTTGCCGGGAGTCGTGATCCACACTTCCAGCAGCCGGTTGCCGGCGGCTAGCGGCGATTGAGACGAAAATACGCGGCGGGCGATGCCTCGCACCATGAGAGGGACGCCCCGATAGCGCTCGGGATGCTCGGGGACCTCCTGGAGTATCAGCTCGGTGCGCGCATCCTTGGGGTCGTCGGCCGGCTTGCTCTCCCTCGCGCGCTCGAGCAAGCTGACGAAAGCGGCCGTGTCACGCAGTCCCAGCGGGAGCCTGTCCTTCACGCTCCTGAATTCGATCGACTTGCTCGCGGCTTGATCGGAAGGCGGCTGGCGCGCGACCCCGACCCAAGCGCGATGACGACCAGCACCGAAACCATTGCGGACGGAATGCGGGGCCTATAGAAACAGGCACACGTCGGATACTTCCCGATTGATCGATCCATCGTAGTTTCAGCGGATGGCTGATTGGACCGTTCGCCGTTACGGCACACTCACTCAGGAACATCGTATCGGAAACCGCGATTCACGGCACGTATCGCTCCTCGCTCGAATCTGTCAACAGCCGCTGGGTCTCTTCCTGGCCGATGCTGATCCGGCTGATCGAGAGGGCGTGGCCGGTCACGGGATCAACCGTGACGAGCGCCCCGTTCAAGCGGGGGTCGCCGGTGGCGACGTCGAAATGGGCCGGTACGCAGCTCATTGTGGCGGACAAGACCCGGTCATATCGCCTACCCAATATCGAGTCGTGAGGGCCGGTCATGCCGACGTCGGTTTGATAGGCGGTCCCATGCTTGAGAATCTGCTCGTCGGCGGTGGCGACGTGGGTGTGAGTGCCAAGCGCCGCCGACACCCGGCCATCGAGATATCGGCCCAAGAGCTGCTTTTCGCTGGTCGCTTCGGCGTGGATGTCGAGAATGACGACCCGCGTGTCGCCCCCGATGCGGTCGAGGATGCGGTCGGCGGCCCGGAAGGGACAGTCGACCGGCTTCATGTACGTCCGTCCCAGCACCGTGAAAACGGCGACCGGGACGCCATCGCGGGAATTGACCAGCGAAAGCTCCGGGCCGGGCGAATCCAGCGGATAGTTGGCCGGCCGCAGGACCTCGCGGCCGCGCTCGAAGATCTGAAAGATCTCATCCTTGCGGTACACGTGATCGCCCATGGTCATGACGTCGACCCCGGCTTCGCTCAGCTCCTCGTAACATCGCACGGTCAGGCCCGATCCGCCCGCGGCGTTTTCGGCATTGCAGACGACCAGGCCCAGGCCCCACCGCGGAATCAGCCGCGGCAACACCTGGCCGACAACCTTGCGACCCGGCGCTCCGACGACATCACCGATGAAGAGGATTTTCAGCGACATTCCACCGCTCGTTTCGCCTGGCTTCGGCCCAGGTTTGGCGACCTGCCCAGACGCATCCCGCGGGGGAAATCCGCGGCGCTGGCTAAAAGCAAGGAACTCAACGCGCAAACTCGACGCTTCGGGTCTCTCTCAGGACGGTTATCTTGACCTCGCCGGGATAGGTCATCCGGCTCTGGATCGAAACAGCGATGTCGCGGCATAGCTTCGCCGACCCGGCATCGTCAAGCTGCTGGCTATCGACCAGAACCCGCACTTCGCGACCGGCCTGGATGGCATACGCCTGCTCCACTCCCGGAAACCCCAGCGCAAGAGTTTCCAGCTCCTCGAGCCGGCGAACATATTTCTCGAGCGTTTCGCGCCGGCGCCGGGGCGGCTGGCGCTGATGGCATCGGACGCCGCGACCAGCAAGGTGTAGGGTGTTTCCACTCGCAGGTCGTCGTGATGTCCCAGCGCCGCATGGACCACCTCCCTGGGCTCGCCGTAGCGGCGCAACAACTCGGCGCCGACCGCCGGATGCCCGCCTTCCATTTCGTGGTCGGCCGCCTTGCCGATGTCGTGCAAGAGGCCGCAGCGCCTGCCGAGCGTGCCGCTCAATCCTACCTCGTCCGCGAGTAATCCCGTCAAGAAGGAGACTTCCAACGAGTGGCGGAGGACATTCTGCGAGTAGCTGGTGCGAAAGTGAAGGCGGCCCAGGTAGTCAAGCAGCTTTTCGTGCAGACCGGCCACGTTCGCCTCGAGCGCCGCCTGCTCGCCGAGGTGGCGAATATGGAGGTCCATGGCTTCCTGCGTTTCCTGGACGATCTCCTCGATCCGCGTCGGGTGGATCCGGCCGTCCTGGATCAGGCGCTCGAGCGCGAGCTTGGCGACTTCGCGGCGGATACTATCGAAGCCGGTGACGATGACGACGCCTGGCGTGTCATCAACGATCACATCGACCCCGGTTGCTTTCTCGAAAGCCCGGATATTCCGACCCTCGCGGCCGATGATCCGGCCCTTCATGTCATCGTTGGGAATATCGACCGTGCTGACGGTGATCTCGGCGGTGTGGGAAGCGGCGCAACGCTGAATCGTGGTTGTCAGGATGTCGCGGGCCTTCACCTGGCACGATTCGCGCACCTGGGCCTCATACTTCAACACGCGGTTGCCTACTTCCGCGCCCAGCTCATCCTCGACCTTCCGCAGCAGCATCTCGCGCGCTTCCTCGGCAGAGAAATGCCCGATTCGCTGCAAAACTTCCACTTGCTCGGCAAGCGTGCGCCGCAAGTGCTGGTCGGTCTGACCTATCTTGCCTTGCTGGTCTGCCAAGGCGCGCTCTGCACGATTTCGCATTCGCGCTCGCGCTTGTTCAACAGGTCGACCTTTTGGTCGAGGAGGACCTCGCGCTTTTCGACGCGGCGTTCTTGCTCGCGCAGGTCGCGGCGCACCTTGTTGACCTCGATCTCGAGAGCCTCGCGGCGCGAGAGGGCTTCCTCCTTCGCCTCCACATCGGCATGTCTGCGGATGGTCTCTGCCTCTCGGTTGGCATTGGCGACGATTTGTTCGGCGAGCCCGCGCGCGGTCTGGGCCCTGAAGCGTGCGATCAAGAGCGCGCCCGCCAGCCCGCCGACCATGCCCACGACCAGCCCGCCAAAAACGCCGAGGCCCAATGCACCCACGGATACGCCCGACCTTTCCGCGGCCGGATTTCTCGACGCACCCGGTCTTCCCTCCGGAGACCGGGCAAGCGCTGCGTGTTCAGAGGAGAAGAAGAAAACCCCAAGAAGCCCAGGCAGGCAGGATCCGCCCAGCCATTCGCGGCAAGCGAACGCCAGGCGGAAACGCTGCGCACAGCAGCACCGACGCCTTCAAGGTCCCAAACGAACCGTCCCCAAGCCGGCCCCTCCCGCAAACCCTTCTCGAATCGACCGTGGGAGAGAGCGCGAATCAACCCGCGGTATTGGTCCCGTGGCCCAAGGTCAGCCGGCACGTGCGCCAAAGCGACTCGCGGGCAAGCCCCATCCGGGCCCAAAGCGCCGACCACGCTGCGTGACGCAGCAGTGGTCCCACCGCCGTCAAACTCGCGGACAAATAGCGACGCTGGCCCGACACCGCCGGACGCCGCGGGCGCAGTGACCGCGTCTTGCGATCCGCGGCCGCGCGGGCAGATGCCGGCAACCTTCCCCACGACACCCACAAAAAGCAGGTCGTGAGCGCCAGAATCATCGAGGGCCAAGCGTCCGTCATACGAGAGATCCTCGTGACCATCTCGGATCGTTCAGAAAGTCTTAAGCGCCGGACCGGTGCGCGCGCCTGTGCATGATTCTCGTGATCTCGCTCCAGGTACACGCGTTCGAGTGTCCGAGCACCGCTCACGTTCAGGAAACAAAAGACACAGAAGCGCCCCTCGTATCTGACCGATGGGCCGCCCAGTGCATCTCTCGTCAAAAAAACTCGCACGCCGCAAAACGGGTGAAGCCCATCTAATTTAGCAGATGGCCTACCGCGGTCAATGAGCCGGCGTCATCGCGTCTGCGGTGCGGAACGATCTGGGCCGGCCTGACGGAGACTGATCCCATCTCGCCTCAGAACTGAAAGTAAATGAACTGCTCCCCGCCAAACTCGCCCCCCAGCACAATCGCATAAAAGCACGCCGTGTAGAACACGCTGCGCACGTACCACGGCGTGCGGGCGACGACGTCGAGGTCGTTGCTCACGTATTGAACGAGCTGCACCAGCCAGAGCGGAATGATCGCGACGGCCACCAGAATAAGCATGGACGACGGCGGCAGCGCCGGGCGGTGGATGATCGCGTGGAGCATGCCGGCCACTTGCTCCATGCTACCGGCCCGGAAAATCAGCCAGCCCAGACAGACCAGATGGAACGTGACGAAGATCCGCACGCCGGTCCACCAGGCTCTGTCCAGTGCATTGCGGGGCTGTACGCGTTCCAGCCACGGTGAGGCCGCCCGATGCAGCGCCAGGAGACAGCCCTGATAGAGGCCCCAGATCACGAACGTCCAGGCTGCTCCGTGCCAGAGGCCGCCCAGCACCATGGTCAAGATCAGGTTGCGGTAGGTCCGCAAGGCGCCGCCGCGGCTGCCGCCCAGCGAGATGTACAGGTAGTCGCGCAGCCATCGCGACAGGCTGATGTGCCACCGATTCCAGAAATCTCGGGGGCTGGTCGCGAAGTAGGGCAGGTTGAAATTCAAGGTCAGCTCGAATCCCAGGCACTTGGCGACGCCGCGTGCAATATCCGTGTAGCCGGCGAAGTCGCCGTAGATCTGGAACGCAAAGGCGTAAATCGCGAGCAGCGCCGAGCCTCCGTCCAGCGTCTGCCAGCGGCCAAAGCAGTCCTTGACGACGACCGCCAGGTTGTCGGCGATGACGACCTTCTCGACCAGCCCCCAGAAAATCAGGTAAGCCCCCGCGTAAAACTGGTCGAGGCTGAACCGCCGCCGCCGCGCGATCTGCGGCAACAACGTCGTCGGCCGCATGATCGGCCCGGCCACGAGATGCGGAAAGAACGAGACGAAGGCCGCGAACTGGACCAGGTTCTTCGTCGGCTTGATGTCGCGGCGGTGGACGTCGATGACGTAACTCATCGATTGGAATGTGTAAAACGAGATCCCGATCGGCAGAATCACCTGCAATCGATCGACGGAAACAGCCAGCCCGAGCTGCGACAAGAGAACCTGGAGGTTTTCCGCGAAGAAGTTGTAGTACTTGAAGAAACCGAGCATTCCCAGGTTGAGCGCCATGCTCAAGCCCACGATCAAGCGCCGCCTGCGCGGTTCCTGCACGCGATCGACCCACAAGCCGCACAAGTAGTCCATCACCGTCGAGAGCACGAGCAGCGAGAGGAAGCGCACGCTCCAGCAGGCATAGAAGTAATAGCCAGCCCCGAGCAGCAGGACGTTCTGGATGCGCGGACGGTTGCGCAAGGCCCAGTAGGTGGGAAGAAGCGAGGCGAAGAAAACGGCGAATTGAAACGAGTTGAACAGCATGCCACGTTCTCATCCGTGATCGCGGCAGCACGATCGGGACCGATCGTGCTCCCAGAGCGCAGAGTGGTGGGAGATGATGACAGACTGGCCGTTCCTGTCAATTGCAGTAGTCGTCACGCTCCGCGTGACGCTTCATCACGCGGAGCGTGATGACTACACAAACGCTCCGGGAAGTACTCGTCACGCTCCGCGTGACGCTTCATCACGCGGAGCGTGATGACTACACAAACGCTCCGGGAAGTAGTCGTCTCGCTCCGCGTGACGGTTCATCACGCGGAGCGTGATGGCTACACAAACGCTCCGGGAAGTACTCATCACGCGGAGCGTGATGACTACACTTCGCCTTGACAGATCGCACGAGCCCGGCACAATCCACGCTGCGTCGTTAGCGGCCGGAGGTTCGATCAGGAGGGGCCGGATGCCTCACTCGGCGTGGGAATGGATTCTCTTGGCCGTGGTCCTCGGCCTCCCTGCTCTCGTAGCTCGACGCGGCCGGCGCCTCGATCTGGCGGCGTGTGCCCTTTTGTTGAACCTGCTTGCGGTCTGCGGCCTGGTGCTCGCGAACCCATCCGGTAATCCGCTCGCGACGGCGATCGCCGCCATCGGACTGTGCGGCGTTGACCTGGGTGCTTACCTCGCGCCGGCCGCGTTCGAGAACGGGCTGCGGTGGATCTTGCGACGCCGCACCACGCGTGCCGCGTCGGCCCTGTTGATCGCGACGGTCTTGCCACTGGGCTCGATCGAACTGGCGTGCCGCTTCCTGACGTGGGCCCACGTCCTGGAGTATCACCAGGCGATCCAGACGGTCTGGCGGTCCGGCGCCGACGACTGGCGGCTGGCGACGATCACCGGCGACGAGAACCGAGAGCCCGACCCCGTCTTGCTGTGGCGGCCGGTTGCTCGCAAGCCGTTCACGTCCCAGCGGTTCAAGGGCCCGATGGCAAAGGTCCCCAAGCCGCCTGATGTGCTACGGGTCATGTGTTACGGCGACTCGCTCACCGACGGCCCGCCCAAGGGCGGGTGGCCCACCTGGCTTGGTGTGCTCTGGAACCGCTGTCCGCCCGTGCCGGGACGTCGCGTCGAGGTCCTCAACGCGGGCGTCGCCGGCTACTCGTCCCATCAGGGCTTGTTGCGCTTTCTCCAGGAGGTCGACCAGTACCAGCCCGACCTGCTCTTGGTCTCCTTCGGCTGGAACGACGCGGCCGAAGCCGTCGGTCAGCCGGATCGGTCGTTTCGCATCCCTCCCTGGCCGCTGGTCGCCTGTCAGCGGGCTCTCATTCCTTACCGTGCTTATCTGGTTTTGATGAACTACACCCAACGATGGCGGCCGGCCGCGCTCAAGAGCGCAAGCGAGGTCGCCCATCCGCGCGTAAGCCTCGATGACTACCTGGCAAACCTCGATCGGTTTCGGACCGAGGCCCAGGCTCGCGGCATCCCGGTCGTATTCTTGACGCGGCCCCACAAGCTGCCGGCGGCCGAGCTTCGATCGCACCCGACCTGGCGGCACTCTGTCCCCGACTACAACGCGGCTCTGGTGGCCTGGTCGCAAATCCGCGGCGTGCCCTTGATCGACGCCCAGCGCCATTTTGAAAGCCTCTCCACCGATCTCTTCTCCGACGAATGCCACTTTACCCCGAGGGGCTATCAGCTCATGGCCGAGCTGGTCCGCGACCGGGTCGCCCTCGGCTCGGACGGCTCGCTGGGCGGAGGGCTGATCGGCGGCAGTCCCAGCGCGCGCTCGACCTCCTCGGCCGTGACCGCCAGCCGCCCCAGAACGCGCACGTAGAGGACCGAGAGACGTTCAATCGCCTCCGCGCTCACGTTCAAGAGGCCGACGACGTTGTTTCGCTCGGGCAAGATTTCCGGAAGTGCAAACCGCGCGAGCGTGATATCCTCCTGGGCATGCTCGAACGGGTAATAAATCGTGTCGCCGACCTTCCAGCGAAACTCTTCGAGCATCTCGTGCAATTTGGCCGCGGCAAGAGAAAGAGCATTGAGCAAGAGCTCATTCTGCTGGTCCTTGCTGGCCTCGATCGCTTGCACCACGCCCATGAGAACCATGCGGTGATGAGCTACTCTGGCAAGCGGGCCGACAACGCTGGCCCCCAGGTGAGCAGCGCATAAGTAGAGCGCACGAGCCTCTTCCCGGCGCTCGCGGCCGCTCTTGACCCGGTTGGCCACTGGGTCCGCCTGAAGGATCCCCAGCGCGTGAGTCAACCGGGCGGCGGCCGCGGCGGCGAACGGCTCCGAGATCCCTTCGAGCTCGAGAAGCTCCCGAAGGGCCCTGTCGCGCGCCCCCTCGGCGGATCGCGCTGTCGCCGCCTTGAGCTCGAACGGGGCCGCCTCGATCGGGAGCTTGTTTTTCAAGTAAATCAGGGCCAGCTCGGCCAGGTGGAGCTGGTTCCGGGTCTTCAGGGCGCGCTGGGCCGCTTCGACCTGGTTCGGCAAGGCGGCCCGGAGCCCTTCCCGCGCCTGGACCAGCGCCTGCTTGGCGGCCGCTGGATCGTCGGGAAGCTTGGGGTAATCCCAGGGCAAGGGCAGCCTCTGGTTCACGTTCAGAGCGCCCAGGAAGAACCGATCGCCCGCCTCGAATCCCTCCTGGGCAACGGTCTGGTGCTCGACCAGCTCGGCGACCGTGTAAAGCTGCTCCTTGGTAATCTCCGGTCCCAGAACCGCCCGGTACATGTCGAAAGAAACGGCCCTCGCCAGAAGGTCGAAGTTGCGGAACACATCGGTCGCCGGCGCGTCCAGAGCGAAGATCCCCTCACCCGGCTCTTCGATCTCTGCGCGGCGCGCCGGTCGCGGTCGCAGGGGTGAGTGTCCAGAAAACCCGTATTGGCAGCCTGCATTTCCTCGCGGTACTTCTTCACCAGATCCTTGGGGATCTGAGGAAGGTTGGCCAGGACCAGCTTGGGAAAGTTGTCCGGCATCCGCCGCTCTTGCCAGCTCGTGCTGAGGTCGGCATACGCTCCCTGTTCGGCCAGCGCCATCATGCGCACCCGCAACTGCGTCTGGCCGAACTCGCGGGCGCCGACCATCCGCGCGTGGTAACGGTCGGCGTCAAACTCCATCTGTCGGGAAAGGAAGCCGCTGACAACGTGGCCGAACATCATGAGCACCCACAGGACCCGCCGCGTGATCCAGACCGTCACGCGAATCGCCGCGGCGAGAACGATGACATAGAAATTCCCCTGCTTGGACCACCCCTCGAGTGCTTCATCCCAGGAATCGCGCTCGTACACAACTCGTGCAAACCACAAGTTGACCATGTTGATGAGCACATAGAGCCGCATCCCCACGCGCTGCGAGAAGTGGCCGAACTCGTGGGCGAGCACGCCCGCGAACTGCTTGAGGGTCAGCCCGGCCGCGATCGGCAGGCCGATCGTCAGGACCAGCTCGCCGCCAAGAACGCCCCAGAGCACCCCCTCGAGGTGGGCCGAGGCGTTGACCTGGCTGTTCGACGGCTATGCGCGCCGGCCGCGGCGCGCCCACCGTATCGCAAATCCCATCCACAAATGCATACAAGAGCGGCTCGACCTCCGGGTCGAGCACGCGGTTTTCAGGGCCGCGCTGCCGCCTGGCAAAAAGCGGCTTGAGCATGAAACCCAGCACACCCACGCCGGCAAGCAAGGGAGCGACATAGACAAAGAGCGCGAACTTAGCCGCGCCAGCCCCTTTGCCGACGGTCTGCAAGATCGTGACATTGTTGACGGCGTGGTAGACCACCAGGATCGCGAATAACCCGACGATGGCGAGATAAACCAGCGGCAGGAGCACCATCACGCCGGCCACGATCGCGATCCAGAGCCGGTACAGAAAAGTCGCCCGCACCGGCTCGATCGTTCCCTCGAGCGAGGCGAGCACCTGCTTGGGCGTAAGCGTGCGCCGCGTCGGAGCGGCCGCGTCGGCGACACCCTTGGCCCCTGCGCCCGCTCCGGTCAAAGCCTCCGAGCGCACCTTGACCGGCTTCACCCTCCGCGGCCCGCCCCCCGCCAGGGCGTATCCCGGCGTGTCGTCGTCCTCCGGGCCGGAGCTCGGTGAGCGCTCAAGTGTACTGGCTCGCTCAAGCCGCCCGGGCCGATCCGGCTCTTCGTCCAGCGGAACCAAGCCCGGATCGTCGGGCATTGCTGCCGGCGCCGGAACCCGGAACACCGTCTGGCAGCGCCGGCACCGTGCCCGCTTGCCGGCATGCGCGGCATCGACCTGGAAGCTCAAATGACAGGATGGGCATTCGACAGGAATTGTCATCGCTTTAACCTCGGTTCGGCACTGTTCTTGTTGCGCCCTGTTGAACAACGGTGCCGGCAACCCTGTTCCTCCCATGCTAACGGGGGCCAAGGCTCAGAGGGAGGGCTTTTTCTGTCGCGGATTCGCTCCCGGGCGAGGCCCGCCCTCCCAGGTGGACTTCCGCGGCGGCGGACGACGCGTCGGGGAACGCGCGCGGGCGAGCGTCGTCCGCCGCACACAGTACGGTCCGACCCGCGGCGCAGAGCGCGGGCCGGACTAACCGACGGCCAAATTGTCAAAGAGGGAGTTCGAGATTTGGGCCCGGTTCAAGTGCGGGCAACACCCCCGGCATACGAGCCCGAAGCGCAAGCGAGTGAGTGTCTTCTTCTTCGCAAGCGAGTGAGTGTCTTCTTCTTCGCAAGCGAGTGAGTGTCTTCTTCTTCCGGATCAAGGACCGCCGCCGGCAGAGAACGGCAGCCTCAGAGCACTCATGAGTATCTCACCCGTGCGCACAGTTACCCGCGGTCAGCATGTCTTCGACCATCTTTTCCACCGCCCGCCGCTCCTCTTCGCGTTGTAATCGCCTCTGGTCGCGCTTCGAGACCGTCGCCGGCAAGCTTGTCCCGCAAGCCCGATTGCTCGAATCAGTCGTCTTAGGTCTGGGGTTGCCGCTCTCGGATCTCGATCCTGGGACTTTTGCCGGTTCCGGCGTGCTGCCTTCCCCCGGCTGGGCCGGCCCGTTGTCAAGTCCCGAAAGAGGCACGGTTCAAAAAACCAGCGCTTTTCGGGGCCGCATGCACGCCAATTGGGGCCGCATCGGCGCCAATTGGCCCCCTCGTGGGCAAGCTCGCAAAAAAAACCGGCCAAAATCGTCAAAAACGTGATGGAAAATGGCGCCAAACATTGCCGTTTTCGGCGGGGGTTCCCAACCCCCTCGCCGCCCGCGACGCGATCGATAAGCGATTCTCGATGAGAAAAAATGAGACAATCTGAGACGTTTTGGAAGGGTCCCCGTTCCATCTCGCAAGGTTCGCCAACGAAATCCCTCGGAGATCGGCGACGGAGTGGGTGCTCGTCATAAATTGCTTGTCCATTGGTTCTTGTGTCGTCAAAGTCGGCCGATTCCAGCCCCTCTCGAACCCCGCGAATCGGGCTGCTGAATCGCCTCGGCGCGACTCATCATCGATCGAGCTGTCTCACGTTCCTGCGCCGCAGACATGTGTTCCAGCGGAGGCGGTCAGGAGGACGGGAGTGCAAAGACCACGAAACAAATGGCCGGACCGCCTATCACGCAGCAAAGACGTCCTTTACGGCCGCGAACAGCTCACGAAGCGCAACAAAGCTGGAGGGAACTCGTTTGCCCCAGTTCAGATGATTCTCGACATGCCTGGCCGCGCCACCCCGCTTGTCAAGTCGCGAACGAGCGCCCGAATTTACCGTAACTTGAATCGGATCTTGTGCTTCCACGATCCTCATGGATTCAGCGAAATTGGCTTCGTTCGGCGCGTTTTGCCGATTTCGCCCGTCCTGCTCAGCTCATCGGCATTCTTCTCCACGCCGTCTGGACAGTTGAAAGGTACATCCGCTCGTGCATCGCAGGCTGCCGTGCCCGAGACATACTGGGCACATACTCGGCATAGTGGGCACGCTTCTGCGCGTGCCAAGTATGCCGAGTATGTACCGAGAATGCGATCTGACGACGGAATAGCCCGTCCAACTCGCCATTCCTGCCAGATCGCAACAACCGCTCTCGGCCTGGTTGCCGTCTCAACCCTCGCGTTCGCGACTTCCGCCATGATCGGCAGAACCGGGTGAAACTGCACGAATCCGATCGCCTTGACGCGGGACCGGAATCTAGACAGGGGTATAGATTCCGTCCGTCCTGTTACGTCAAAAAGGGCTGTTTTGAACCAGGCCCCGAAAGGGTATGGTTCAACAGAGCGCTCACGTCGTAGGTGGGGAAAGCGCGAACGGCGTCCCGGTCCTCAAGATATTTCCATTTGACCGGCTCGGGAAATCCCTAGGCAAGGACGCGCAGTTCCTCCTCCGAATTCGCCGTTCGGCTTATTGGATTGCGTAACAAACTTTGGTAAGGTTGGGAGAGTCGAGGCCGATTTGAACCGGGGTCGCACGAGTCGGGAAGCGCCGAAGTGGAAAAGCTATCCGATTACCTCCGAATCTCGGAGGCTGCTCAGCATTTGGGCGTTTCGCCAAACACGCTGCGCAATTGGGTCAACGCTGGCAAAGTCGCAGCCATTCGCCATCCGGTGAACGACTATCGGCTCTTTAAGCGAAAAGACCTCGACGCCTTGCTCAAGCAGGTGGCGGAAGCGAGCAGTGCACCGACCAAGCGATAAAGCCGGCTGGGTGCGATCGGACGAGGGGCGGGGATTTCATGGAATCGCCACGCTGGAACATCATCACGCCGTCTCAGTACGAGTGGGAACGGCGTGGTCTGGACTTTATCAAAACGGGACTTCCCGACCACGATCCGTACCGAGCATGGGCCAACTTCGAGTTCCAGACCGGTGACGGCGCGATTTACGAGGTCGATCTGCTCGTCTTGACCAAGCAGGGCTTCTGGCTCGTCGAGTGCAAAGCGTGGGGCGGTCGCATCTGGGGCGACACAGGCACGTGGACCCGCTCGCAAGACGGCAAGATTCGCTCGGAAGACAACCCCGTCCTTCTCGCCAATCGTAAGGCGAAGGCCCTTTCGTCGCTGCTCAAGGCCCAGCCCGCCGTGAGCAAGGTTCGTCTTCCGTGGCTGGACGCCCTCGTCTTTCTTTCCACCGACGATGTTCAGTGCGACCTCACCGGCAACGCCCGCAACCGCGTGCTACTGACGGATCGCTCCAAGACCGAGACACGTCCCGAACGGAAGGGCATCCTCGCCGCCCTCATCAATCGGGAAGGTCCGGGCATCGACCCCGATCCTCGTGCCGTCATCGACATCAGGGTGGCGAAGGCTCTCTCCCGCGCGATGGAACAGGTGGGCATTCGACCGTCGCAGCGGTCACGACGAGTCGGCGACTACATCCTCGGCGACTTGATTTTCGATGGACCGGGCTATCAGGACCGGCTCGCCAAACACGCCTCTTTCGACAACGTGTTCTGCCGGGTGCGGCAATACACGGTCGCCCAGGCCGCGTCGGAGGAAGAGCGCCAGCAACTGCAAGCGGGCGGCGGCTCGTGAGTTCCAGATCATCCAGACGCTGGACCACCCGAACATTCTGCCGGTTCTGGATTACAAGGAGCACGAGCTTGGCCCGGCCCTGTTGTTCCGCTATCTCGACCCCGATGTCGGTTCGGTTCGATCACTATCTCGCCACGCACAGCCACAAGCTCGACACCGGCCAGCGACTCGAACTCTTGCGGCAAATCGCCGACGCCATTCGATACGCCCATCGCAAGCGGGTGATTCATCGATCGCTGGGTCCGCAGAGCATCCTCGTTTCCGAAACCTGGACATCACCGCCCCGGCTTCAGGTTTACAACTGGCAAGTGGGCGTTCGAGAAACCGCGTCCACATCGGGGCGAGTCACCAACGTCGAAGATTTGGTCGAGGCACAATCGCTCGTTTACATGTCCCCGGAAGCGCTGTCCGATTCCCGCAAGGTCACAGAAGCATCGGATGTCTTTTCGCTAGGGGCCATCGCCTTCCACTTGTTCGCCTCGCGGCCACCGGCCAGCAACCCCACGGAGCTCGCCAAGATTCTGCGGGACCAGAAAGGCTTGAGCATCTCATCCGTCCTGGACGGTGCCGGTCCCAAGCTGGAAGAAATGATTCAGTGGAGTACCCACCCGGACGTTCTCACCCGCATCGGCTCCGTCGAAGATTTCCTGACGCTGCTCGATGAAGTCGAGGACGAACTCACCGCCCCCAAGGAAACCGTCGTCAACGACCCGCTCCAAGCCAAGCAAGGCGACCGACTGCCGCAAGGATTCGTCGTCAGAAGAGAGCTCGGTCAGGGAGCCACGGCCAAAGCCCTGCTCGTCAGCAAGGACGACAAGGAGTTCGTTCTCAAGGTGGCCCTGAACGAGGATGATAACGCCCGGCTGCACGAAGAGGCCGAAGCCTTGCGGTCGATCCACAGCGAGTTCATCGTCGCCATCGAACAAGAACTCAAAATGAACGGCAGAACCGTCCTGGTTCTGCAAAAGGCCGGTGACAAGACTCTCGCGGCACTACTTGGCCAAGGAAGGCGTGCCCAGCTCTCGACTTGCTCTCTCGTTATGGCGACGACCTGCTGTCGGCCTCGCTTCGCTGGAACGTCATGGCGTTGTCCATCGGGACATCAAGCCCGACAACATCGGCATTCGTTCGCTCACCAAGCAGCGGAACCAATTGATTCTCTTCGATTTCTCGCTGGTCCGTGCCCCGCTCGACAACCTCAACGTCGGCACCGAAGGCTACCGTGACCCGTTCTTGAAGTCCGCAAGCCGCCTCGCTGGGACCTGGCAGCCGAACGCTATTCGGCGGCGGTCACACTTTACGAGATGACTCTCGGCCACGGCGTATTGCCGCACTGGGGCAGCGACAAATCCGATCCCGCTCTGACCGACGACAAACTGGTCCTCGATGCCGAGAAGTTCGACCCCAGCGTCCGCGACGGCCTGGTTGATTTCTTCCCCAAGGCATTGCACCGGGAACCGGAAGAGCGCTACGGCAACGCCTACGACATGCAGACAGCCTGGCGGCAGGTCTTCAAAGAGGCGGAACAACGGAAGATCACGACGACCAGCGGCGAAGAAATCGTCATTGGCGTCTCTCTCGATGAAGCCACGCTGGGCACGCCGGTGTCGGCCCTGGGAATGTCGACTCGTGCCCGCAATGCGTTGGAGCGTGCGAACGTCATCACGGTGGTCGAACTGCTGCGATTCCCCATCAACGATATCCACATGATGCGTGGTGTGGGGAACCAGACTCGACGGGAAATCATTCGTTTCGTCGGCGAATTGCGGCACAGATTTCCGAACGTCCTCGCGAACAAGTCCGACGACCAAACGCCTATCGACGTGCTCACGGAACCGCCGAGCCTGGAAGTCCTGCATCATCGCATCGTCGGCTTTCGCAATCCAAAGACGCGATGCCGAGTGGAAGATCCGGGCCGGGTTCCTGGGCGTGACGGCGCCGGAGAGTCAACCGGCCAGCCAGTGGCCAAGCCAGACCGATGTCGCCGACGGCCTGCTTGTCACTCGGGCCCGGATCGGCCAGGTCTTATCAGGTGATCGAAGTCGTTGGAGCAAGGACCCCCTGGTCACGGCCTTCCGCCACGAACTGTGCGAACAAATCCAGCGGCTTGGGGGCGTGGTCACGATCACCGAGATCATCGACCTCACGATCCTGTTACGTCCTCCGAAGGATGAAGGCGTAAGGCTCAAGTCTGAATCCAGATCGGCTCATCCTTCATCCTTCATCCTTCCTCCTTCCGCTCGCATGGCGACCGCCGTGGCACGGGCCGCGGTCGAAACCGAAGACATGATGGCCCAGCGGCGGTTCCAGATGCGGCGCGTCGCCGGCAAGATCGTCGTCGCCTGCTCCCAGGAGCTGGCCGTCTATGCTGAGAAGCTAGGACACGTGGCCGATCAACTTGCCAAGGCCGATCCGCTCGCTTCACCAATCCGGGTTTTCCAGGAGCTTTACGATGTCGCAGCAGCCGCACCAGCCGCACGGATGCCAGCCCTTCAGCAATGAACGGCTTTTGAGTCTGGCGGCGGCGATGAGCCAGACAGGCCGCCGTGTCGTCTCGGCAGGAGGTTTATCCGCGTGGCATGGCGGCGGAACGGGCGTTGCGATTGGGTATCGGAGCACTCAGTGGTTTGGGGATGGGAGAGACAGAAAAAGATAAAGAAAAAGAAAAAGGCTTCACGTCGACCAGATCCGCGAGCGTGTGCGAAGCCGCTACCCGGAAGCCGAGCCACTTCCCGATCATCCCAGCATTGCAGGAGCTTCTGGAAAAGATCGGATTCGAGGTTCGCTGGAACCCGCAGACATCGACATACCACCGACCAAGCAAAGACAGTCTCATCACGTCCGGTTCGTCGGTTCCGCGCAGGCATTCCACGGCAACGAGTGCCCGACATATCGAAGTTACCCCCGACGTGGCCGAGGCACGTTCCTTCGAGGAACGTTTGAAACACGCTTACGGCGACGGCGGGTTCCTTGTGCTAACCGTGCGCCCCAGCCGAATGCGGCTGGGCGGAAGCGGAACTCTCGCGGCGGTTCGATCTGGAACGTGTGTCGTTCGACGATTTGCTGTTCGATGTCCTGCGTGAAGAAGCCAAGGAACTGGAAGTCGATTGGTCCATCATCGAACAGGCCGATGGTGCCGATCCCTCCGGTCAGGATTGGAAGAACCTGCTTCATCTCGTCGGCCGGGCCGGACCGACGATTGCTGCTCGATTGGCTCAGCGGCCAGATGCATCTGCTGTTGGTGCATCCGGGGATGATCGCCCGCTACGACCAGATGGCGATTCTCGAAACGCTGAGGGACACAGTGGGGCACGACGCTCCCTGTCCGGGCCTGTGGGTTCTCGTGGCGACCGACGGGCAGAACGACATGCCGATTCTCGATCATGCGGAGATTCCGCTGATCACGCGGGGACAGTGGGCGAAAGTCTCGGAGTCGTGGATTGATAACCGGCATCGGGGGCGCAAAGTGACGGTTTGAGGGGTTTTCAGTTTTCGGTTTTCAGTTTTCGATTTCCGGAGTCGAGCGATGGCGTATAGCTCCTTTGAGGACTTAGAGGTTTGGAAACGGGCATGCGGCCTTGCTGTTTTCGTTTACCAGTCTCTGGCGAAGTCCAAGGAATTCGGACTACGCGACCAGATGCAGCGGTCTGCGATATCGATCGCCTCAAACATCGCTGAAGGAGCGGAGCGACCGACGAAGGACTTCATGCGGTTCCTTCGCATGGCAAAGGGATCGGCTGCCGAGCTGCGGACACAAACCTACATCGCCGCCAAAGGCGGCGTTCTCAACGCCGAACAGATGAGGCACATCGTCGATGAGACAAAAACCATCGCCAGAATGCTAACCGGCCTATCCCGCTCGCTGAAAACCGAAAACCGAAAACCGAAAACTGAAAACCGAAAACCGAAAACCGAAAACCGAAAACCGAAAACCGAAAACCGAAAACCGAAAACCGAAAACTGAAAACCGAAAACCGAAAACCGAAAACCGAAAACCGAAAACCGAAAACCGAAAACCGAAAACCGAAAACCGAAAACCGAAAACCGAAAACCGAAAACCGAAAACCGAAAACCGAAAACCGAAAACCGAAAACCGAAAACCGAAAACCGAAAACCGAAAACCGAAAACTCCATGGTCCCAATCAAGACCCTACTGCCGGAGCTTCGCAGCCTCGTCACCGACCTGGCCGAGGATTTGCTCGCCCGTTCGACCAGCGATGCCCACGATCGATGCCGGGTTGAGGGATGCGTTTCACCAGATCGAAAGAGGGGGCCGCACGGCTCAGGCGTTCGAGGTCTGGCGAGAGGATTATCTCGATCAGGTGGCCGTGGCGTGGGTGCTGGCCTGCGTCTTCGTGCGGTTCATGGAAGACAATCATCTGATCGACGAATGCTGGTTGGCCGGGGAAGGCGAGCGCCGGAGGCTGGCCGAGGATACGCACGAACTCTTCTTCCGAGAACACCCCCACGACACCGACCGAGAATATTTCCAGCACGTCTTCAAGGAAGTCGGCAAGATTCCCGCCGCCAAGGATTTGTTCGCCGAGGGGAAGACGCCGCTTTGGGCGGTCGCTCCCAGCGGCGATGCGGCGATGCACCTGCTCAAGTTCTGGCGGGAGATCGATCCTTCGACGGGCCGGCTCCGGCGCGAGTTTTCGGTTTTCAGTTTTCAGTTTTCGGACCGGACAACGGACGTCGAACACCGAGCATCGCTTACCGAACACCGCACACCGAACACTGAAAACCGAACACCGAACACTGAAAACCGAACACCGAACACTGAAAACCGAACACTGAAAACCGAACACCGAACACCGAACACTGAAAACCGAACACCGAACACTGAAAACCGAACACTGAAAACCGAACACCGAACACTGAAAACCGAAAACCTCGACACCCGCTTCCTCGGCGACCTGTATCAGGAACTCTCCGAACGGGCCAAGAAGAAGTTTGCCCTGCTGCAAACGCCGGTGTTCGTGGAGGAGTTCATTCTCGACCGGACTCTCACGCCTGCGATTGACGAGTTTGGGCTGGAAAAGGTCCGCATGATCGACCCGACTTGCGGATCGGGGCACTTCTTGCTGGGCGGGTTCGCTCGACTTTTCGATTTGTGGAGTCAGACGGGAGAGCAACGAGATCAAGGCGGCCCAGAATGCGCTCGATGGCGTCTGGGGCGTGGACATCAACCCGTTCGCCGTGGCGATTGCTCGCTTCCGGTTGATCGTCGCCGCTGTGCAAGCCTGTGGGATCAAGCGATTAAAACAGGCACCGGGCTGGAATATTCATCTGGCGACGGGGGACAGCCTACTCTTCGGCAGTCGTTGGAACCGGTCAGGTGAGAAAGTCACCGAGCAAGGATGGCTTGCGTCGGACGAAGGAAGTTGGGCACCGGAAATCTACGCCTGCGAGGATAAGGAAGCGGTCACGGAGGTTCTCGGGCAACAATATCATGTCGTAGTCGGGAATCCGCCTTATATCATTGTGCGGGATCGCACGCTCAACGCAGCCTATCGTGAGCGCTATTCGACTTGCCACGGCAAGTATTCGCTCGCTGCCCCATTCGCAGAACGCTTTTTTGAACTCGCGCTTTCTCTGCCAACGGTCGAGCCGGGTACGTGGGGACAATTACGTCCAACTCGTTCATGAAACGTGAGTTCGGCAAGCCCCTGGTCGAAAACTTTTTTCCCAGGATCGACCTCACTCATGTCTTGGATACATCCGGCGCATTCATTCCCGGCCATGGCACGCCAACGGTTCTTCTTTTTGGAAGAAACCGACCGCCAAGCGGAAATACGGTGCGTGCCGTTTTAGGAATTCAAGGAGAGCCGACAAATCCATCTGACCCATCGCAAGGGCAAGTGTGGTTGTCGATCGTCGGGAATATCGACCGAGCAAACCCTGGCGATGCCTTCACGTCTACAGCCGATATGCCCCGAAGCGCCTTCAACAGTCATCCTTGGAGCATGGGTGGGGGCGGGGCCACAGAATTAAGAGAACAAATTGAGGAAACTACAGAGAAGCGACTGGCTGAATTCGTAACTTCGATCGGATTCGCAAGTTTTCCCGGTCTTGACGATGCCTTCGTCATGGATCGAAGCAGCCTAGAGCGAAAGAGAATCGACAAATCGTTCATCAAACAGTTCGTCTATGGGGAGACACTCCGAGACTGGGAGATGGACTGTGACCTGTGTGCATTGGCACCCTACGATGACGACTTCAATCTCATTCCCCTGGACCGAACTGCTACTTGGGCAAAGTATTTGTGGACGGTTCGCACCTGTCTCGACAACGTGATTTCCTTCGGGGGCAAGACACGAAAACAATGCGGCGATGACTGGTGGGGATGGTATCGCTGGGTGCCTGAGAAGTATCGCATCGCTCGCTCACTCACGTTCGCATTTGTCGCATCACACAATCACTTCTTCTTGGATCGAGGCGGAAAGGTTTTCAACCGGTCGGCGCCCGTTGTCAAACTCCACAGGAACGCCACGGAAGACGATCATCTTGCCTTGTTGGGATTATTGAATAGTTCTGCCGCCTGTTTCTGGCTCAAGCAGGTCTCGCATCAGAAGCAGCTTACGGGCGGCGATGGCGTTCGGGTGCAGTCACGTGCAAAGGTTCCCTACGAGTTTGCAGGAAACCAAATCCTGAACTTTCCCATTCCCGACGCCGCTGTCGAGGGTAGGCTTCGACAACGGCTGGTCCTGCTGACCACAGCAATGGAGAAGTGCGCCGAAGAGCTCTCACGTTTGTCGCCAGCTAGCACCATCAACAACGCGCTGTCGAGTGGGGGCGACGACATCGTTGCCTATGCGGAGGCCTTGAAGCAACGAAGGGCAGTGGTTCGGTCGCAAATGATCTTCATTCAAGAGGAGATGGACTTTACCTCGTACTGCATGTTCGGCCTTGCGAGTAATGACTTGCTCAGCGAAACGATAGACTGGCCGGCAGTTACCGCTGACGTCGGAATGCGACCGTTCGAGATCATTCAGCAACGGAGCGTGGACGGTTTCGCGGTTCCAACCGAGGTACCAAAGTCATGGCCATCTGAATTGCAAGCGTTGTGGCAACGCAGAATAAACGCAATCAGAAAGTCCAAGGACTTGTCTCTCACTGAGGACGATCATTACAAGCGGCGTTGGATTGGTCGGCAGGGCCTGTTCAATCACTCTGCAAATCAGGACGAGCTTGCGGCTGCTTGCAGACAATGGTTGCTCGACCGATTGGAGACCAACTATTACTGGCCGGTTTCACGAAATGGTGATTTAGCACTGCAATCCGCGGCGCAATTGTCTGATAAGGCGGGGGCAGATCACACGTTCCTAAAAGTAGCGACCATGTATCGTCAACGCTCTGACTTTGACCTAACCGCATTGATCGCGGAATTAGTTGGGGGCGAGTCTGTCCCATTTCTCCCAATCCTGATCTACAAGGCATCAGGTCTGCGAAAACGGGAGTTCTGGGACGTTACGTGGGACAAGCAAAGACGTGAAGACAGGGGCGAGAACGTCGGCGAGATCAACGATCCGGCGACCTATGTACTCGGCGATTTCCTCAAGCCCGATTACTGGCGGCTGCGGGGCAAGCTCGATGTCCCCAAGGAGCGCTGGATCAGCTACCCGCATTGTTCCACCGATAGCGACCCGACGCTCGTCGTCGGCTGGGCCGGATGGAATCACCTTGAGCAAGCCACGGCGCTGGTCGCCTACTACGACGCCCGTAAACGAGAAGGCTGGAATGCCAAACGTCTCGCGCCCCTCCTGGCGGGCCTCGATCAGCTATTGCCGTGGATTCACCAATGGCACCCCGAGGTTGATCCGGAGTACGGTGAGACGGCGGGCCAGTCGTTCCAAACAGTGCTGGAACAAGACGCCCATGAGCTCGGGCTGACACTGGAAGATATTCGCCGGTGGATACCACCCGAGAAGCAGCGAAAGACAGCCGCGACCCGAAAGAAGAAAGCGGAGTGAGTTGAGCAAGAAGCGGCCCAAGCCACCCTCCGTCTACGTGATTGCCGGTCCCAATGGGGCAGGTAAGACAACGTTCGCGTCGCAGTTCCTGCCGGACTTCGTAAAGTGCCGGGAGTTCCTGAACGCGGACCTGATCGCCGCGGGGTTGTCGCCATTCGCGCCCGAAACACAGAACTTGCGCGCCGGGCGGTTGCTCCTGGAACGCATTGGTGAACTGGCCCAAGCAGCGGGCGGATTTCGGGTTTGAAACGACGCTTTCGGGCCGGACCTATGTCAAGCTGCTGACGGACATGAAGGCCGGTGGCTATCACGTTGAGTTGTTTTTTCTGTGGTTGCCAACCGCCGACATGGCGGTGGATCGAGTCGAAAATCGTGTCGAGGAGGGCGGGCATGGCGTTCCCCCGGCGGACATTCGACGGCGATATCATGCTGGTCTGCGAAATCTTTTTCGGCTTTACCGCCCGATCCTCAATAGCTGGTGGTTGTACGACGCATCCCGACTTCCGCCGAAGCTGATCGCGATCGAGGAAGACGGGCAGTTGGTTGTCACTCGGAAGCGCTTGTATCGGCAGATCGAAAAACAAGCGGAGGAAGATCATGAAGAAAGCGTCTGAGAACCCTCTCACCAAGTTGGCGGATGCCGCTTTTCGACAGGCCGCCGAAAAGGTCATCAAACGCGCCACAGAGTCCGGCACGCCGGTGATTATCTGGGAAGACGGAGAAGTCAAAAGAGTCGAACCACGAAACACACGAGACACACGAAAGCGAAAATGAAAAGAGTGTGGGATTCTCAACCACGGATAGCACGGACGGACACGGAGAACTCCCGTGTGAAGCCGTCCTGGGAAAAACCACCGTACGGAATTTTACAGGGGGAGGGGAAGACACATCTGCTTCGAGAAGGTCTCAGAGAGAAGTTAACCACGAATAATACGAATCTAACGAATAAAGATGGAAGACTGGGTTATCGAGTTTTTGTCAGGAGCAACGATCGCGACGAGTTCGGCGGGCGATACCGACCTTGCCGCTCTCCCATTCGTAAGATTCGTGCGATTCGTGGTTAAGATGCATTCAATTGCCCTGGAGACGGTGGGCGACGTGATGATTAACATGAAGAAGAACCAGCGTCGACGATAAGGAGCAAAGCATGACGATCACAGTCCAGGTCCCTGACGAGCTGCTGCAAGATCTCGCTGCGAGTCCGGCGGACCTCGACCGCGAAATCCGTCTTGCGGCGGCGATCCACCTCTATAGCCGCGGCCTGATTTCGCAGGGGAAAGGCGCGGAGATCACCGGTCTGAGTCGGTGGGACTTTATCCAGGCACTCGGTCGCGCCCTTGTCCCCGCCTGCCAGGTGACTGCCGAGGAATTGACGGAGGAGGTGGAACGTGCCTACCAACATCGTTCCTCTAGACTCGGCTGCTGACCACGCGGGACGACCGAGAAAGTGACAATGGGAAACCACGATTAACACGAACGAAGAAAGGAGCGGGGACATGAACGCCATCAGCCTGGAACAGGCACAGGCCCATCTGCCGGAGCTGATTGACCGCCTGAAACCGGGCGAAGAACTCCAGATCACCAAGGGCAATCGCACGGTTGCCAAGATCGTGTCCGAACGTAAGCCTCGCCAATTCGGGCTTGGCAAGGGCAAGCTCACCATCCTCAAGGAAGATGACGAATACCTGAAGGATTTCGAGGATTACATGCCATGATGCTACTGCTGGACACCCATACCTTCTTGTGGATGTCTCTGGACGATCCCAAGCTGGTCGAGAACGCCAAACATCTGCTGGCCGACCCCGACAATGACTTATTTCTGAGCCCTGCCAGCTACTGGGAGATCGCTATTAAGATCAGCATTGGTCACTATGCGCTCTCCGAGCCGCTTGATGCTTTCCTGAATCGTGAGATCGAGCGCAATGAACTCTCCGTTGTGCCAATCGGCGTGAGTCATGCAAATACGGTCGCCCAGCTTCCCTTTCACCACCGTGACCCTTTCGACCGAATGATCATCGCTCAAGCGCTGTGTGAGGAACTTACGGTTGTCGGCAAGGATGAGGTGTTCGACAAGTACAACGTGAAACGAATCTGGAACTAACCGTGCCTGAGAAACTCATCAGCGACCTGCTGATCCTGCCGGAAAAGGTCCGCAAAGGCGACTTCGTTCTCAACCTGTCCAAAGGCGTCACCGAGCCCGAGAAGACGCTCGAAGACTATGTCGTGACGCCGCAACTGGTCGCCTGCTTCGACGACGCTCTCGACTTCATCAAGTCGGCCGTCGATGCGACCAATAGCAAGGCGTGTTATCTGCACGGCAGCTTCGGTGCCGGTAAGTCGCACTTCATGGCCGTGCTGCACCTGCTTGCTCCAGCACAATCCCGCCGTGCGCTCCATACCCGAACTCGCCAAGGTCTGCGGCAAGCATGCCTGGGTCGAGAACAAGAAGTTCCTGCTCGTGCCCTATCACATGATCGGCGCTCGCAACATGGAATCGGCCGTCCTCGGCGGCTACGTCGATCATGTGATGGCGATTCACCCGGTGCCCCGCTCCCGGGCGTCTATCTGGCCGACGCCATCTTCAAGAACGCCCAGCAGCATCGGCAGGCACTTGGGGACGAGAAGTTCTTCGAGCAACTGAACCAGGGCCAGAAACGCTGCTGGCGGTTCGGGCTGGGGCAAACTTGCCAAGGGATGGGATGCCGCCCGTTTCGACGCCGCCCTCGAAGCCCCGCCCGCCAGCGACGAACGCAGCCGCCTGGTCGGCGACCTGGTGCAGTACATCTTCCCCGCATTTACGGGAGTCGCCCAAGGGAAGGACGAAGCCTACGTCGATCTGGACGTGGGCCTGTCGATCATCAGTGCCCACGCCAAGTCGCTCGGTTACGACGGGCTGATTCTTTTCCTCGACGAACTGATTCTCTGGCTGGCGACCCACTCCGGCGGATCTGGGCTTCGTGCAAACCGAGGGGAACAAGCTTGCCAAGCTGGTCGAGTCCCGCAAGTCCGAACGACCGGTACCGATCATCAGCTTCGTGGCTCGGCAGCGTGATTTGCGCGATCTGATCGGCGACAACGTGACGGGCGTCGAGCAGCTCAATTTTTCCGACGTCTTGAGCCATTGGGAGGGCCGCTTCCACACGATCACGCTGGAAGACCGCAACCTCCCATTGATTGCACAGAAGCGTGTGCTGAAGCCGAAGAACGATGCGTGCCGCGCGGAGCTGGAAGAGGCGTTCGAGAAGACGGCCCAGGTGCGGGCCGAGATCCTGGAAGTGCTGCTGACACGGGAATCCGACCGGTCGATGTTCAAGATGGTCTACCCGTTCAGCCCGGCGTTGATTCAAGCACTCGTCGCGGTTTCCAGCGCTCTGCAACGGGAACGCACGGCGCTGAAGATCATGCTCCAACTGCTCGTGAATCGGCGAGACACCTTGCGGCTGGGAGATGTGATTCCGCTCGGGCGACCTGTGGGACGTGGTGGCGCACGGCGACGAGGCGTTCACCGACGTGATGCGGCTGAACTTCGAGAATGCCAAGAAGCTATACCAGAACAAACTGCTGCCGATGCTGGAGCAACTACACGAAATCGATCTGGAAGTGGACAAGGAACGGGCCAAGACGAATTCCGAAGTGGCCGAGAGACTCCAGCGGTTCGAGAACGACGACCGGCTTGTGAAGAGCCTGCTCTTGTGCGCCTTGGTCCACGGCGTCGAAACATTGAAGAACATGACTTGCATGAGGCTGGCGGCTCTTAACCACGGCACGATTCGTTCCCGCATGCCGGGCAGGGAACATCAGGTGGTGGCCCAGAAGCTGCGCACCTGGGCGGGCATGGTGGGCGAGATTCGAGTGGGCGAGGAGCCGACCAATCCGACGGTATCTTTGCAACTTTCGGGCGTGGATACCGAGAGCATCATCGAATCGGCGAAGACTTTCGACAACATCACCAACCGTCAGTTCAAGATTCGCCAGATGCTCTTTCATTCGCTGGGCATCCCCGAACAAGACGACATGTTCATTTCGCATTCGCTTCGTTTGGAGGGGCAGCAAGCGATCGTGCGATCTGCTGTTCACCAACGTCCGGACCTTGCCCGACGAATCACTGCGATCCACAGACGACTGGAAGTTGATTATCGACTTCCCGTTCGATACCGAGGGACATTCCCCGGTAGAGGACTTGGACAGGCTGGAAAAGTTCAAGGAAAAGAACGAACGGCAGCGGACGCTCGTCTGGCTCCCCTCGTTCTTCTCCACGCGCACTCAAGGGGAACTGGCCAAACTCGTGATCATCGACCGGCTGCTGCTTGGAAATAACCTCGAACAACATGCCAAGCATCTGTCGCTGGAGGATCGCCTGACCGCACGGCTGTTACTTCAGAATCAACAGAGTGCGCTGTCGCAACGGCTCTTGCAGTCGGTTGAAGCAGCGTACGCCATTCGCTCGGAGCCGACCCCGGGCACGTTGGACGCCTCGTATGAGATGGCCGAGTCACATTTCCAGTCGCTCTTTCCGACGCTCGTATTGCAACGCCCCGTGGGAGCAAACCTCGGCGAGGCACTCGAACACCTCCTCGACCAGGCATTGTCTCACCAATTCCCGAAGCATCCGAAGTTCGGGCAAGAGGTCAAACTCGGCAAAGACCTTCGGCAGGTGCTGGAAGTCTGCCAGGAGGCGGCACGCTCGCCTGAGCCTCGGGTGTACGTCGAAGACAAGGGCGTTCGGCAGAAGCTCATCAATATCTGCAATCCGCTCGAACTCGGAAAGATCGAGAGCACCGACAAGACGCACTTCGTACCCGAAAGCTACTGGAAGAACCAATTCAACCGCCTGTTGGCGCAATCAGGGCAACCGAATCCCACAGTGGCGGACTTGCGACGGTGGACCGATCAACCCGACGAACGGGGTTTGCCAAAAGAAGTGCAGAACCTTCTGATTCTGGTCTACGCCGATCAGACAAATCGCTCGTTCGTGCGGTACGGCAGTAATTACACGCCCAGCCTGGATAACATGCCGGATGAACTGGAGCTCAAGCAAGAGACGCTGCCAGACTTGAAGGACTGGAGCGAAGCGGTGACCCGAGTCGCCGACATCTTCGGCCATGCCATTTCCAAACTTCTCAACGCCTCAAATCTGGCCACGCTTGCAGCAAGGCTGAAGGAGAGCGTGACCGAGTACAAGGCGGACTGCGACAGTCTGCCCGATCGCCTCCAATTCGTGATGAAGAACCTCGGCGTGCCAGAAGCCGACTTCGTGAACTGCGACCGGGTGCGAACTGCGAAAGCAGTCAAGACGCTGCTGGCCAGATTGCGAGAACAAGGAACCGACCGCCCTCGTGGATGCCATCGCTCACGCCACACTCGTAACGAACAGCACGACGATGGGAAAGAGCCTCAAGTCAGCCAAGGCGCTATTGGATTGCCTGCGGACGACAAGATGGGCTTTGTTCTCGGCGGTCGCTCTGATTCAAGACGAGCGGAAGCCAGACGCCGAAACGCTCATTCAGGATGTGGGGAAGTGGCTCAAGGCTGACGAACATGCGTTGGCTGGAGGACTGGCGAGCAAGTTGTCTGACGCCGAAGGAAGAGCGATCAAGCTGCTCACGCCGCCCAAAGTCGTCGACACAGATCCTCTGCTGCCTCGCATCGATCCCCTGAAGCCTAAGCCCGGCTGGAAACAGGTCGGCGCTGGCGGCAAGACCCGCCTGAGCCACGCGGAATCGATTTCTGAAACTCAAGGGCTGCTCCAGGAATTGGAAGGCAATCCGAAGCTGCGACTCACCGTCCAATGGACTTTGGAGGAAGAGTCGCCATGAGCGTCGGCACCTTGAGTTCGCAACAACTGCGCTCCCTTGTCGAAGATAGGTGGAAGCAGGACCTGACGGCGCTGGCCATGGGACTGCACGTTGCCCGGCCGTGGAAGAGCCCCAACGTCGTCGAATTCGACTTCGGGAAGGCCCATGTTGTGCGAGCCGACACGGTGTTCCAGGTTCGTGAGGCGCTCCTGGATGCCGAGCGAAGCAACGGACGAATCATCCTGTTGACCAAGTTACGGCAAGGGGACCTGGGCAACGATGTCGTGGCACGCTTGGCCCGCAGCCGACTGTTCGCCAATCGAT
Organism: uncultured Isosphaeraceae bacterium; assembly: GCA_963823675.1. GTDB lineage: Bacteria > Planctomycetota > Planctomycetia > Isosphaerales > Isosphaeraceae > CAWGMT01. The sequence continues at coordinate 355,792 of CAWGMT010000014.1, forward strand.
CATTGGGCCAGTCTCTGTTCCCTGTTCAAGGCCAAGGAACTCGATCGCTCCGTCTGCGATTCTTCGCTCGCGGAGGCCCTCCTGGAATGTGCGCCAGTCGATGGCTATCCCGCCTGTATCCGCTGGCGTTCTCGACGCGGGAACAGTGTGGCGCGCGGCCTGTCGTCATGTGTTCGAGATGGGCGAACGGGAACCGGACCTGGTGACGCTCTTGTTGTGGGCGACGAACAAGGTCGCTTCGTCGCGCTATCTGAGCGTCAACGAGGAATTGCGGACGAGCTTACGTCAACGGTTGGTCACGAATCTCGGTGACGCCGCCGCCTCGATTCTTCGGTTTGTCGAATGCCAGGCCGGAGCCGACGCTCTGGCCCTCGCGGTGGTCTGTCAGGTGGTTTTTGGTGACGATAACACCGAGGTTTTGGATGCCGCCGCGGCACGAATGGAGCAGTACCACCAGAACAAGCCGATCGCAAAACATGTCGGTGAATCGTTGGCTCGCATCGCAAACGATGCGATTGCCGACCTTGACCGAAGCGAAGACCCACGGCTTGCTCAACAGCATCTTCAACGGGCCGACGAACTTCTGAAACAATTCCTGTGCGACGATCACGCCCATCGCAGCCGCTTGACACTGCATGCTTACGAACAGCGGCTGAGTCGGTTCGGCAACCAGATCACTGTGACCGTTGCCGATCCACTTCCAGAATCGATTCGGCGATGCGAAGAATTGCAAGCTGAGATTGCCGCTCACCGGCGAGCCAAGCTTGGGCAGCGCGCTCAGCAGCTTTCCCGCACCGAAATGGCTCTGCGACTCTTGCGGTGGCTTTCCGCTCCCGCGCCAGGGGCAAGGTCTTTTTCCGAGATCGCCAATCTCTACCGGAAGGAATTGGCTTTCGTCGACTGGGCACGAGAGTCCGTTTGTCGGGGCGAGGATGTCGCCGACCTGACCAAAGCCTACAAGCAACTCGATCAAGCCGTTCTGACTCGACGCGAGCAATTCAACCAGACCTTTGCCAGGTTGCTTTCCGACTGGACTGCCACTGGTTCGACGTTCAAAGACGTGTGTGGCGTGGAAGAAGTCCTGTCGCAGTTCGTCGCCAAGATCGCGGGTGCCAGCAACCGAGTCCTGTTCAAGGCCAGGAACTCGATCGCTCCGTGTGCGACTCTTCGCTCGCGGAGGCCCTCCTGGAATGTGCCCCAGTCGATGGCTATCCCCCGGTATCCGCTGGCGTTCTCGACGCGGGAACGGTGTGGCGCGCGGCCTGTCGTCATGTGTTCGAGATGGGCGAACGGGAACCGGACCAGGTGACGCTCTTGTTGTGGGCGACGAACAAGGTCGCTTCGTCCCGCTATCTGAACGTCAACGAGGAATTGCGGACGAGCTTACGTCAACGGTTGGTCACGAATCTCGGTGACGCCGCCGCCTCGATTCTTCGGTTTGTCGAATGCCAGGCCGGAGCCGACGCTCTGGCCCTCGCGGTGGTCTGCCAGGTGGTTTTTGGTGACGAGAACACTGAGGTTTTGGATGCCGCCGCGGCACGCATGGAGCAGTACCATCAGAATAAGCCGATCGCAAAACATGTCGGTCAATCGTTGGCTCGCGTCGCAAACGATGCGATTGCCGACCTTGACCGAAGCGAAGACCCACGACCTGCCCAACAGCATCTTCAGCGGGCCGACGAACTTCTGAAACAATTCCTGTGCGAGGATCACGCCTATCGCAGCCGGTTGACCTTGCATGGTTACGAACAGCGGTTGAGTCGGTTCGGCAACCAGATCGCTGTGACCGTTGACGATCCACTTCCAGAATCGATCGGGCGATGCGAAGAATTACAAGCTGAGGTTGCCGCTCACCGGCGAGCCAAGCTTGGTCAGCGCGTTGAGCAGCTTTCCCGCACCGAGATGGCTCTGCGACTCTTGCGGTGGCTTGCCGCTCCCGCGCCAGCGGCAACGTCTTTTTCCGAGATCGCCAATATCTACCGGAAGGAACTGGCTTTTGTCGACTGGGCACGCGAATCCGTCTGTCGGGGTGAGGATGTCACCGACCTGACCGGCGCGTACAAGCAACTCGATCAAGCCGTTCTGACTCGACGCGAGCAATTCAACCGGACGTTCGCCAGGTTGCTTTCCGACTGGACGGCAACCGGCTCGACGTTAAAAGACGTGTGCGGCGTGGAAGACGTCCTGTCGCAGTTCGTCGCCAAGATTGCTGGCGCTAACAACCGAGTCTTGTTGA
>CAWGMT010000015.1:0-511911 GCA_963823675.1 uncultured Isosphaeraceae bacterium
CACCCCAAACAGGGGTGATGGCTGCGTTCCCGGCCGCGGCGCCAGGTCCATAGCGTAAACGGCAGATGCAAGCGAGCGGTGCCCGCCGACGGGGGCCGGGCACGCTCTCGCGATAAGGGAGGCTTTCTCATGATCGAGGCACGCGGCCTGGTCAAGCGCTACGGCTCCACCACCGCCGTGGACAACCTCAGCTTCGACGTCCGGCCAGGCACGGTAACCGGCTTCCTCGGGCCGAACGGCGCAGGCAAGTCGACCACCATGCGGATGATCCTCGGCCTGGACCGGCCGGACGCCGGCCGGGTCAAGATCAACGGCCAGGGCTACCACGACCTGCGCTGGCCGCTGCGCGAGGTCGGCTCGCTGTTGGAGGCCAAGGCATTTCATCCCGGCCGGACGGCCCGGGCTCACCTGACCGCGCTGGCCGCGAGCAACCAGATACCGCGGCACCGGGTCAACGACGTGCTCGAGATCACCGGCTTGGCTCCGCTAGCTACACGGGGGCCAGCCGACCGGCGCGCGGGCAAGTTCTCGCTGGGCATGGCCCAGCGGCTCGGCATCGCCGCGGCGCTTCTCGGCGACCCGGCCGTGCTGCTGCTCGATGAGCCGGTCAACGGCCTGGACCCGGAGGGCATCCGGTGGATCCGCGGCCTGCTGAAGAACCTGGCGGCGCAGGACCGCACCGTGCTGATCTCCAGCCATCTGATCAGCGAGGTCGCGCTGAGCGCCGACCAGCTCATCGTCAATGGCCAAGGCCGATTGTTCGCTCAGACCACGGTCGCCGAGCTTTCCGCCCGCAGCAGCTCGCTGGAAGAGGCGTTCTTCCAGCTGACCGAGGGCAGCACCGAATACTCATCGGACTACCACCACCTGAGGAGCGTGTCGACCACCGCGACGCTCGACCGCGCGGCCCGGCCCGGCTCCGGCCAGGCCGAAGGACGCTACGGCTTTCGTTCCGTAGCCCGCATGGAATGGCTCAAGCTGCGCAGCGTCCGCTCCACCTCGGTGGACCCTGCTGGTCTTCGCCGCCGGCATGATCCGCTGGCCGTCCTGGTCATGGCGCACTATGCACTGGGCCGACGATGCCGCCCGGCGCCCGGGCCGGCTTCGACCCGACCAACGACAGCCTCGCCGGGCTGGCCATCGGCCAGCTCGCCCTCGGCGTCCTGGGCGTGCTCGCAATCAGCACCGCAGCTTCTCCTCGGCCTGATCCGGGCCACGTTCGCCGCGGCGCCCCGGCGCCCGCTGGTCCTGGCGGCCGAGACGGCCGTGCTGGCCGCTGTCACGCTGGTGGCGGGGGAGATCATGGCCTTCGCCGCTTTCGCCCTGGGCGAGGCGGTGCTGCGCGCCCGGGCCCCGCACGCCACGCTGGCCCAGCCGGGCGTGCTGCGGGCGGTGCTGATCGGCCGGGGCCTACCCGGCCCTGATCGCGCTCCTCGGCCTCGGCCTGGGCGCGCTGATCAGGCACACCGCGGCGCGATCAGCGCCGTGGTCGGCGTGCTGTTCGTGCTGCGCTGATCCTGGTCCCGCTGGGCACCTCGATCCAGAACTCGGTCGGGCAGTTCATGCCGATGATCATCGCGGAGAACTCGCTGACCGCGGTCAAGCCGATCGCACACAGCCTGTCGCCCTGGGCCGGCCTGGGCGCACTGTGCCTGTACACGGCGGCCGCCCTGGCCGCGGGCGCCTGGGCCCTGGCCCGCCGCGACGCGTGAACACAGGCCGCTAGCGGGAGACAATAGGTCCATGGACGAGGACATCCGGCGGGTGGCGGGCACGGTTCTGCGTGCCCCGCTCACCCGCCGGAACGTTCACGAGCTGCTGTACTGCGGCGTCGGCGGGCTGGCCGGGGTGATCGGCTTCTGGGTCACCATCGTGATGCTCGCTGTCGGCCTGACGATTTCCGTGTCGGTCCTCGGCACCGTGATCGGGCTGCTGCTGCTGACCCTGGCCCTGCGCGTGAGTCGGCGGCTGGGCGGTCTGCACCGCCGCCTGGCCTGGTGGCTGCTGCGCTACCAGGTCGAGCCGCCGCCGAAGTTCCAGCCCGGCACCGGCATCCTCAACCGGCTAGACAAGCGGCTGCGGGACCGGGCGGCCTGGCGGGCGGTCTCCTACAGCCTGGTCAAGCTGCCCGTGGCGGCCGTGCAGCTGTACTGCATCACGACGGCCTGCATCGGGGTGGTGGACATCACCTACCCGGTCGACTGGGTGCTGTTCCGGCACCAAGCGACTGGCCCGATGGTGGTCGTGTTCCCCTTCCCGTTCGGCGGAACCTTCAACGTTTACGGCTTTGCGGGCACCGGCCTTACCTCGCGGCCATCGCCGGCGCCGCTGCGTGCTCGCCGGGACGTGGCTGGCGCGCGGCATCAACGCCGGCGACCGCTGGCTGGTCCGCTCCTTGCTCGGGCCGAGCAGCATGGCCGAGCGGGTCAGCGAGCTGGAACGGACCCGGACGCTGGCGGTAGAGGATTCGGCCGCGGCGCTGCGCCGGGTCGAGCGGGACCTACACGACGGCGCGCAGATGCGGCTGGCCGCGCTGGCCATGAACCTCGGCATGGCGCGGGAGAAGCTGGGCGACGACGACGATGCCGCCCGCCCCGAACATGCGACGGTGCGGGAGTTGCTCGACGCCGCGCACCGCAACGCGGTCGACGCGCTCGCCGACCTGCGTGACCTGGCCCGCGGCATCCACCCGCCCGCCCTGGACAACGGCCTGCCCAGCGCGCTGGCCACCCTGGCCGCCAGCAGCGCCATCCCCGCGTCGGTCACCACCGAGATCGGCGACCGGCCTGCGCCTGGCCATCGAGACCATCGCCTATTTCTGCGCGGCTGAGCTGATTGCCAACGCGACCAAGCACAGTTACGCGAACCAGATCAAAATCCATATTTTTACCGAACGGACCGGCGTTCTCCGCCTCAAGGTCACCGACGACGGCATCGGCGGGGCGGACGCGGCCCGCGGCAGCGGCCTGGCCGGTCTGGCCCAGCGGGTGTCCACGGTGGACGGGCGGATCGACGTGTCCAGCCCGCCTGGCGGCCCGACCACCGTTAGTGTCGAGCTGCCGCTGAAGGCCTAAGGGTGGGCGGGTTCGGGAGAAGAACAGTGATGCGGGTAGTGATCGCGGAGGACGCCGCGCTGCTGCGGGAGGGGCTGACCCGGCTGCTGCAGGACCGGGGGCATTCGGTGTGCGCGGCGGTGGACGACGGCGATGGGCTGCTGGCCGCGGTGGCCGAGCACCAGCCGGACGTCGCCGTGGTGGACATCCGCATGCCGCCACCCACACCGACGAGGGGCTGCGGGCCGCACTGGAGCTGCGGCGGAGGTTCCCCGGGACCGGCGTGCTCATGTTCTCCCAGTACATCGAGACGTCCTACACCGCCCAGCTGCTCGAAAGCGGCGCGGCGGGCGTCGGCTACCTGCTCAAGGACCGGGTAGCCAACGTGGCCGAGTTCACCGCCGCGCTGGAGCGGGTGGCCGACGGCGGGACCGCCCTGGATCCCGAGGTGGTCAGCCAGCTGTTCCGGGCCAGCGGCGGCGCGGCGGGCTGTCCACCCTGACCCCGCGGGAGCGCCAGGTACTGGCCCTGATGGCCGAGGGCCGGTCCAACGCCGGTATCGCCACCGAGCTGGTGGTCTCGGGCGGGGCGGTCGAGAAGCACGTGGCGGGCGCTTCTTCCACCAAGCTCGGCCTGCCGCCCGGTGAGAGCGACAACCGCCGGGTGCTGGCCGTGCTGCGGTACCTGGGGGCATAACCGCCTGACATTCGTGGCTAATTAGATTAGCCTTTCAGCTATCTTACTTAGCTACGGGGCTGACATGACCGAGTTCCTGGATGTAGACGGCGGCCGGATCGCGTACGAGGTGACCGGGCAGGGCCCGCTGGTCGTGCTGGCGCACGGCATGGGGGACAACCGGACCACTTTCCGGTTCCTGGTCCCGGTGCTGGCCGAGGCCGGCGGTACCCGGGTGGCCAGCACGGATCTGCGCGGGCACGGCGAGTCCAGCACCGGCTGGCCGTCCTACACCCGCACCCGGGCACGGCCGGCGACTGCTCGCGCTGATCAGGCACCTGGGCGGCCCCGCGGTCATCGTCGGACACTCCTTCGCCGGCGGCGCGGCCACCATCGCCGCCGCGCAGGCCCCCGAACTGGTCCGCGCCATCGCGGAGATCAGCCCGTTCACCCGGTGGCCGAGATCAGCTTCGGCGCGTTCCTGACCAACCGGCGGTACCGCCGGGGCGGCCTGCGGCTGGTCGGCGTCGCCCTCACCGGCAGCGTGGGCATGTGGAAGAGCTACCTCAACATCGCCTTCCCCGGCCGCAAGCCGGCCGATTACGACACCGCGATCGCGGCGCTGCTGGCCAACATGCGCGAGCCCGGCCGGATGGCGGCAGCGCGGGCCATGGGCCGGTCCCAGCCGGTCCGACGCCGGCGCCGCGCTCGGCGGCGTCCGGGCAAGTGCCCGGCCCTGGTGTTCGAGGGCACCCTTCATTCGGACTGGCCCGACACCAAGGCCGAGGGCGACACCATCGTCGCCGCCATGCCCGCCGGGCTGGGCCAGCTGGTCATGGTCAGCGGCGCTGGACACTACGCCCACGCCCAGTTCCCCGATCAGGTAGCGTCAGCCCTGCTGCCGTTCCTGAAGGAGCACGCGGTGCCTAGAGCGGGCCTGACCACCGGCGAGGTGGTCGCCGCGGCCGCCGGGCTGGCCGACGAGATCGGGTCCTGCGGGGGTGCGGATGGGCCTGCTCGCCGACCGGCTCGGCGTCCGCTCCCCATCGCTGTACAAGCACGTCGACGGCCTGGCTGACCTGCGGCACCGGCTGGCGACCCTGGCCATGACGAGCTCGGCGAGCTGATCCGCGACGCCGTCCAGGGCAAGGCCGGGCGCGACGCGCTGGCCGCGATGATGACCGCGGTGCGCGCCTACGTCACCGCCCACCCGGGCCGGTACGCCGCCACCGTCGGCGCCGGGTCCGGCGGCCCGGACGACCCGCTGCTGCGGGCCAGCACCCGGGTCATCAGCTCGATCGCCGCCGTGCTGGCCGGGTACGGCGTCGGCGAGATGGACCACGCCATCCGCACCATCCGCTGCATCATTCACGGGTTCGCGACACTGGAGGCCTCGAGCGGGTTCCAGTGGGACGCGGACCCGGACGAGAGCTTCAGCTGGATGATCGGCTTCATCGACCGCGGGCTGCGGTCCCGGGCGCCGGGGGAGATGGCCGGGTGAGCTATCCGGGCAGCCGCGTGCTGCGCACGCAGCGGGAGATCAGCGGCAGGTCGATCCGGTCCCAGGACTGGCGGTCGAGGAACGCGCCGACCCGGCGGGCGAATCCGTCCCGCTGCTCGGGGCCCGGGTTCCTTTCCCCGGCCCGGTCCGGGCCACCTGACGCGGCCATTGACTCTCCCGCTACGGGAGGGTGCAGGATCGCGCTCTTGCGCATCGGCCGGCGTGGTGTATGGGGGCCGCCACGCCGGCCATCGCATGCGGGTGAACCGGCTCCCGGGCTGGCCCGTTCATTAGATCGGGACCACGGGCAGGCAACCGCCTGCCCGGAACGGATACGCGGCTGCTCCGGATTGTTTTCAGCTGACTTGGACGGCACTCGCCTGTCCAGGAGGGGAGCACGGTGAAGTCCTGGCGTATTGCCAAAATCATATCCATCATGATCGGCCTGGGCCTGGCGGCCACGGCCTGTTCATCAACCTCTACCCCAGCTAACCCAGGGGCCTCGGGAACATCAAGCGCCGCGGCGTCTACGTCGTTTCTCGGGCAGCTTCAGCAGACTAGATGCCGGACTTCCTCGTCGCACCAGTGCCGCCGCTTCGCCAGCGTGCTGTAATCGACGAAACCAAAATCCACCGGTTTCTTGATCTTGTAGGCAAACGTCCCGGCCAGGAATACGACCGAGATGTGAGTTTGATGGACTTCCACGTCGCCATCAGGCGCGGGATACGCTCGTGGTTCTGACAGCTCTTGGATCAGGGTTGCCAGGTTCATGCGAGACTTTGTCCCTTTTCCATTGTCCGTTGTTCATCTGGCTCTGCGGGAACCCCACATCGTTCGCCTCCTGATGGCGGCGTGACTCGATTTGCCTGAACCATTTTCGCCCTCTTCCGGGGTAGGCGTAAAGCAGTAAAGCAGTCAAGGTCCTCAGACACCCACTTTCTGGAAAAGCGGTACGCGCTCTGCGCCGGCATCGAGTCAACCAACATTCTGTCGGAAGCGTCACAAAAGCCTGGTGGAACACAAACCTACCAGCCAGGTCGCCCAGGAGACCTATCACAGTCCAGAGGCAGTTGAACACTATGTTCACTGCGTCCGGCGAATCCAACTGTGTCGCGATCGTGGAATGACCAAGGAGGACATCGCTCAGGCCACAGGCCATTCGTTGGCCTTGGTCCAAGAGCACCTGGACCTCATGACGGAATTCGGTCTGCAATCGCCCCCTAACCCTCCAAAGAAGGGTGGTGAACACACAAGATGCACCTAAAGGCGAAATGAACGTATACTCCGTGCCAGGTGGCACTATCTCCGATTGACGGATTGTTGGCGGGGTCTCCTGACCCCGCCCTCCGCCAGACCGAAGGTCGCCACATGTCCTGCCCGTCAATCGAACATTGACACGCGACTACTACCTCCGACGCAAGGCGGAGGTCGAGGACTCACGTGGTCAATGGTGGTGTCTCCTGGTGGAATGGCACAAACATCGCCGTTTTCGGCGGGGGTTCCCAACCCCCTCGCCGCCCGCGACGCGATCGATAAGCGATTCTCGATGAGAAAAAATGAGACAATCTGAGACGTTTTGGAAGGGTCCCCGTTCCATCTCGCAAGGTTCGCCAACGAAATCCCTCGGAGATCGGCGGCGGCGTGGGTGCTCGTCATAAGTTGCTTGTCCATTGGTTCTTGTGTCGTCAAATTCGGCCGATTCCAGCACCCTTCGAGCCCCGCGAATCGGGCTGATGAATCACCTCGGCGCGACTCATCATCGATCGGGATGTCTCACGTTCCCGCGCCGCAGACATGTGTTCCAGCGGAGGCGGTCAGGAGGACGAGATTGCACAGACCACGAAACAAATGGCCGGACCGCCTATCATGCTGCAAAGACGTCACTTACCGCCGCGAACAGCTCACGAAGCGCAACAAAGCTGGAGGGAACTCGTTTGCTCCAGTTCAGATGATTCTCGACATGCCTGGCTGCGCCACCCCGCTTGTCAAGTCGCGAACGAGCGCGGGAATCTGCCATAACTTGAATCGGATCTTGTGCTTACACGATGCTCATGGATTCAACGAAATTGGCTTCGTTCGGTGCATATTGACAACGGAGAACCGGCAACTGCGAACCGGCGGGATCGCGCCTGCGCTCCCACAAGCAAACCGGGCGCACACCCTATCTATGCTTCTTATTCTCCCTATATCTATAATGCGCTGATTTTGGAATTTCATGAAAGTGCGTGCGCCGTTTTGAGGGTGAAACCCGATCGGATCATCTTGTCCGGATTCGACTTAACTTTTTCTTAGATTTTTTTTGGGGCGTTCACTGTGCGCACTGTAATAACGGACCGAAGGAGTGGAGTCGCAGCAATATGTACCGGCGATATCGCATCTGTGGTTCATGCCGGATCAAATGAGTGGGCGGTGTGCAGCGGTTGCAATGGTGGGCCGGCCCACGTCGCAATCCGGGCTGATCGACGGCCGGACGACAAGGTTCTGGCGCGAGCTGGAGGTCGATCCACGGACGGTTCGGCGCGACCTTGAATTCATGCGCGACCAGCTTCGCGCCCCGATCACGTTTGACCCCGTTCGACGGGCTGACCGGGATTATCTCGCCGGGGATGTCATCCTCGACCTGGGCCCCGCGGTGGGCGACGCCCTGAAGGAGCAGCTCGGCATAGAGGACGACGACTCTCCGCAGCTCCCGTCGAACCCACCCACGCCGGACTTTTAGGAGATCGTCGCCGGCCTGCGCCCGATCTGTGGCCGCCCTATGGCCTGGGGCGGCGATGCCGTGGTGGCCGGACACGACCAATGCCGGGGCCTGACCAACCCTCGTGTCCCTCAGGAATGCCCGGTGACTCGACTCGCGGCGCGCCCGGGTAGGCGATCAGCTTGGTGGCAGACGAACCGGATTTTGAGTCCGGTACGTCTGCCGTCTACGTGGTATTGGAAACAGGTTGCGGTGGTGCTTAAAGTCTGCGAATCCAAGGCTAGCACGTCGCCACCTTGGTGTTTTCGCATTGTGGCCGCATGGGGCTGACGTTGCCAATACTGTTCCCAATTTGTTCCCAACTCGCGCCCGAATTCCCGTCCCTAAAGGCACAGGCACAACCCCCGGATCGGGTGCCGCCGCGCGGATTCTCCAAATCCTCGACGGGCTCGGGCCGGCTTGGCAACCGGCCACAGGAGTGACCACCGCGGCTGGGCATGTGGCCCGCGGGTTCGGCGTGCCCGGATGATCCAGTCGAGCCACCGGCTGGTGGGGTTCAGTTGCCCGGCCGGCGAGGCCGTGCCGATCCAGACACGATGCGGTAGAATATACTCGGGAGGCCCATCCGGAGGACGGCACATGCCAACGACTGACCCATTCCTTCCGCTCCGCAACTGGCGGTCCACGTTGTTTCGGGGCGACAAACCCGTCATCGACCAGTTCATCCAGCAGCTCGACGCCGGACTGCCGGCCGGCTGGAGCCGAGATTCGGACTATGAGAGTGAGCGTCAGCGCTCAGACCGCATCAGGTGCTACTTGTTCGACCAGCCCCGCGATGCATCGGTCCGATTGTGGCTCCAGTTGGTAACCCCGACTCGAGTGCGTGCCGGCGCGGTACAGCTTCTTCGCCATCCGCCTCACGGACAGTCGGCTCGAATCGGCGAACTGGTCGCCGATTTCGCGAACGGCCACGTCCTGCGCGCCGCTGCCGTAACCGGCGTGCGCTACACGAACCCGTCGTTCGGCCCCCGGAGCGCCGTCACCCCGGCGGCCGATACGCTGTTCACCCAACTCGCCGATACGGCCGATGGCGAATGGCCGTTAAGGGACCGTGCACAAGGGATCTGGGACGAACTTGTCCCTTGCTGCTTATCCGAGCAGGTGGCTATCGACCGGACCGAACTGACGAAGTGGTTGGCAGACAGCGGATGGGAGCCGGGCACCGCGGAAGCGATCGCCGAACAATTCTTCGCGGACTCCGAATGGCTGGCAAAGCGACTGGCGGTTGCAGCCTCATGATGACCATCGCCCAGGCAGTCGCCAACCTGACCGCGAACCCCCGGCCGGTCTTGTTTCTCGACACCTGCGCTCTGCTGGATATTGTCCGGGCGACGCTTCGCAACCTGACCCCTACCGTCCAGGCCGGGCTCGAATTGCGGACGCTGGCTGGTGTCGGAACAGTGCAGCTTTTCGTTCAGGACATCGTGCCCGGCGAGTGGACCGATAACCTGCCGTCAGCCCGGAAGGATGGCGAGGCCGGGATTCTGGCGTTCACGGCGACTTGGGAACTCGCCCACGAGTTCGGGCAACCGTCGCCACCCCTTCCGGCGCTCCCGCCCGGTACGCTGATTGACGAGCTTGAGAAGCTGTCGAAAGATCTGTTGGACGCGGCCGAGGTCATTGAGCGGGATTTTGATGGCATGTCGTTAGCGATCGGCCGCGTGGCGGCCAAACTGAAGCCATCATCGGGGAAAGGGCCAGTAAAGGATTGCCACATACTCTGCCACGCGCTCCGACTGAGCGACGAACTGAGGGTCGCAGGATATCCTCGATGGCGCGTCTTGGTCAGCTCGAATCGGTCTGACTTCGCGGCTCCGAACGCGACGGTATTCCATCAGGATATCGATAACGAGGCGACAGCCGCGGAGCTACGTTATGCAGTTTCGTTGGAGGCTGCCGTCGCTGACCTCAAGGCGGCCGGAGAAATACCGCCATAACTCCCACCATCTGTCGACGTCACTCTGTCGCGTCCCTAAGGGTCGCCTGGCACTGCGTCGCTAATACCGAAGGTGGGACTTGAACCCACACCCTCTTGCGAGGACCGGATTTTGAGTCCGGTACCTCTGCCATCTACGTGGTATTGGAAACACGTTGCAGCAATGCTTAAAGTCTTTGTTTTCAAGGGAGTTACGATGCTAACTTACTCTTCTGATATTGTGGTAGCATTGGGCTGATATCGCCAGTACTGTTCCCATTTTGTTCCCAAATTGACCGCATAGCGATAGCCGCGGCGTTCGGGCAAGACTTCGATGGTCGGGGCCGTCGCGGTGGGCCGCCGTGTCTGCACCTGGCCTGCACCGACGCGGCACTATAGGAGCTTGTTGCAAACCGGCACCGCCTGACGCCGGGAGTTACGGCGGCGGTCATCGAACCGGTGCGGAGCGAGTAAGCCTTTGTAAGCAAGTTGGTAGCGATATAATCCGAGTATTTTCCTACGAGGGCGGGAAGGCAGACTCCCGCTATGGGGCGGAACTCGTTGCGACGATAGCCGAGGCGCTGCATTACGCTCACACCAGGGGTTTGGTCCATCGGGATCTCAAGCCAGCAAATATTCTCCTCGATGCTTCGGGCAGACCGTGCCTTGCAGATTTTGGGCTTGCCCTCAAGGATAAGGACTTCGGCAAGGTTGCTGCGATCGCTGGGTCGCCTCCTTACATGAGTCCCGATCAAGCTAGCGGCGAGGGACACAGGGTCGATGGGCGTTCAGACATATTTAGTCTTGGCATTGTATTCTATGAGCTGTTGACAGGGCGACCCCCGCGGAGCCGCCCTCGGGGCGCCCGGCCCGGGAACTCCCCGGGAACTGTACTAACTGCGTCGCTGTTTCATCCACCCATGGAAGAAAGGATCAAGGATGAACTGGAGAATATGGGTCTGATTCATCCTTCGTGCCTCATCAGTCTACAGCGGTTTAAACACGACTTGCGCACAGGTGGACGGCCACGACCATTGATATTAACCCGAAGCGCCGGCAAGGATTCCGGGGACGGTCGCCTCGCTGGCGATTCGGATTAGTATGATCGCCGTCGCTGCCGAGGTGCGAGCTCGACTTACCTCTTCGTCTCAGTTCCTGGCTTTCCGCCGCAGCCGGCTGTAGCCGATCATCCCGAGCGCCCCCACGATCGCGAGAGTGAGCGAGAACGGCTCGGGAACTGCCGAAGAAACCACGATGTTATCGATACCAAAGTCGTTGCCCGCACCGGTCACTGTGAGGTCGTTGAGGGTCAGCGAGCTGCTCCCCGAGAAGCCCCCTGAATTCCAATCGATCGTGAATTGCTGCCAGCCGGCTTGGTGCAGCCCCGTGGTACTGACCCCGGAACCCAATGTCTGCCCGCCGATTTCGGGTTGAATCACAGCGGTATTCTCCAAGTCGGCGTTCGTCAGGTAGAAGCTGACGGTGTAATTCGTGTTGGCCGTGACTGTGAAGGTCGTATTGCTGATGTAGAACGCCCGCGAAGGGGTAGTTCCGTACGTTGCATCGAAGAGGAAATTTGTTGACCCGGGCGCAGGACCCTCAATGTAATACGGACTGTTGTAGGGAGGGTTCTGGTCGAAGTAGCCAGGTAACCCAGGAAAGATAGCGGGAGTATTGGTGGTTGGGACGACGAAGCCGTTGCCATTGTTATTGTTGAGCCAGTACGGATTACTGACGCCGAAATCGACCCCATTGTTGAAATTGTCACTGAACACAACGCCGGCCCGTGCCTGGGCCGCTGCCGCGACCGTCAAACCGATCGCCGCCAACGCGAACGCGAGTCGCTTCACTTGCTGCCATCTCGGAAATTGCATCATCGAATTCCTCCGGTTGAGAACGTCACATTCTTGTTGGATCGTCTTGGTTCGGGGGACACCATGCCGAATTCTCCTGACAGTTGAAGGGCACAGTCCGGTCGACAACGCCCAGATTGCAGGCCTACCTGGGGGTCAGACTCAGGAGCAACTCGTTTGTATGTAAGAGCTCTTCTTTAGGTGACGCTGACGCACCCTATAACGCTGGCACGCATACCGATGTTCCAGGGTACGGGCCATGTGTTGCCCCAACCCCGATATGCTCGGGAGCAACCATTTGCGTTTCTGGTGACCGGCGTTACCATGGGTTGCGGCGACGAGCCGCCGAACCTCTGCATAGTTCTCGCACGAAACAAGGGGCAGCGAACATGCCCACGCCGGAATTGCAAGAATTCCTTGCCAAGATCCAGGGCGGCGACGAGGGTGCTGTCGAAGCGATGCTGCAAGAGTTGGATCCGTTCCTGCGTCGGGTCATCCACATGCGCTTGCACGACGGGCGGTTGCGCCGCGCCGTGGACACCACGGACATTCTCCAATCGCTGCTCAAGGATTTCTTGCGCCAACCCGCGGCCGGCGAGCCCGCCGAAACGAGCTCGGCCGAGTTATGCGCCTACCTCGCTGCCGCCGTGCGCCACAAGGTCCAGACGAGATTGCGCAAGGAACGCCGCCATGCGGGTAGTCTTCCCGAGGAATGGGAACCCGCCAGTCCCGAGCCGGATGTCGGCAAACGCGTCGAGGATCAGGACTTCGCCGAGGCGATCCGCAGCCGGCTCGATGAATCGGCCCGTTTGCTTCTCGACCTGAAAGCACAGGGCCTCACCTGGCAAGAGGTTGCCGCGAAAGTCGGCGGCAGGGCCGACGCCTTGCGAATGCGGCTCAACCGGGCGGTTGCCGCGGTGCTCACCGAGCTAGGGGACAAAGGGTAAGGCTATGGTCGGCAACTTGCAACACGCACGGCAAAATGCGGGTCTTCGACTCATTCCTCGTACCGGCCCAAGCCGATGGCCTGCCCGATGGTCTCCTCGATGCCGTCCTGGCCGAGCAGCGCCGCGACTGGATCGCCGGCAAGCGCATCCCCGCGGACGAGACGCTGCGGCAGCATCCGGAGTTGGCGGACGAGCCGGCGTGTGCTGCCGAGCTGATCTACCATGAGTTCTCGTTGCGGCAGGAGCTGGGCGAGTCGCCTGATTGGCAGCAGCACACCCGGCAGTACCCCGAGCACGCCGCCATGCTGGAACGGCTCCGCCAGGCGGACCAGCTTGTCGATCAGACGCTTGCCGCGCCCGCGCAATTGCCCGCGGGCACTTTTGCCGGCTACGATTTGCTCGAAGAAGTGGGACGCGGCGGCATGGGCGTCGTCTTCAAGGCCCGGCATAAGAGTCTCGACCGCATCGTGGCCCTGAAGGTGCTCCGCTCCGACGGTACCGGCGAAGATCGCAAGCGCTTTGACCGAGAAGCCCAGGCCGTGGCGCGGCTGCATCACCCCAACATTGTCCAGGTTTACGAAGTCGGCGAGAACGCCGGAGAGGCCTTCGTCTCCCTGGAGTTTGTCGACGGCCAAAGCTTGGCGCGCCGCCTACACGGCACACCGCTGCCGGCTCGGCAGGCCGCGGCGCTGGTCAAAGTTCTGGCTGGGGCCATGCACTATGCCCACGAGAGGGGAGTCATCCACCGCGACCTGAAGCCGGCGAACGTTCTACTGGCCGGGACTCCCGAGACACCTATTGAAGATTGCATCGCCAAGGTAGCCGACTTCGGCCTGGCCAAGAAGCTGGACACGCAGGGCGACACGCACTCGGGAGCGGTGCTCGGCACGCCCAGTTACATGGCCCCCGAGCAAGCCGAGGCCCGATCGGCGGCCGTCGACCGGCGTACCGATGTCTACGGCCTGGGCGCTATTTTGTACGAGCTCTTGACCGGCCGGCCCCCATTCCGGGCGGACACTCCGCTCCAGACCCTCAAGCAGGTCGTGGAAGCCGAGCCGGCCCGACCGCGCCTGCTCAACGCGGCGGTGCCGCGGGATCTCGAGACGGTTTGCCTGAAGTGTCTGCAGAAAGAGCCGCAGGAGCGCTACCCCTCGGCCGAGGCACTCGCCGACGACCTAGAGCGCTGGCTTCTTGGGTTTCCGATCCAGGCGCGTCCGGTCTCGAAGCTCGAACACGCCGCTCGATGGTGCCGGCGCCGGCCGGCGGTCGCTTCGCTCCTGGCCGTCCTCGCGCTCACCGTGGCGTCGAGCCTGGTGGGCTTGCTCACACTCTGGCGCCATTCCGAGACACAGCGGACGCGCGCCGAGATTGCTCTGGCCCGTGTCGTCCAGAGCGACAAGGCCACGTCCGGAGCGGTTCGCGATCTCGTCGGCTTGCTGGCATCGACCGTGGAAGCGCCGCAAATGCTCGCCTATGAACGACTCGTCGAAACTTCGCGCGTCGTTCGCGATCTCACGGCGAAACTGCGACAGGACCCTGGGGTCGCCGCCTCGAACCTCGTTGCGATCTGCGGCCTTGAGCGTGAGCTGGCAACGAACCTTTGGCGTCGGGGTAAATACTCCGAATCACGCACGTTGTCCATGGACGCCATTGAGCTTTTGGAGGGCCGGAGGAGCGGCGCCCTTGACCCGGAAGTCGAGGACGCGTACGCGCGTATTCTCATCGACCTCGGGTGGGCCGCCCGGGAGCAGCAGCGATACGACGAGGCTCTGGTCTGGCTCCAGCGCGCTGAGGAGGCGCTGAAAGGCTTGGCCCACGAACCGCAAAACTTGCAGGTTATCTTTTCGATCGACGACGTGCGACGAACGATCGCCGACTTGTTCCGTCGTCGGGGCCAAGACGAATCGCGGCGGAGGTTGCTGGAGTCGCACATCGGCATGCTCGAACGCTTGAGCGGGCATGCCGGGGTCGATCCCGCGATCGGACTCCTGGCCGCGCTCGCGCGAGTGATCTTGGCCCCCGATAAGAGCGCGAGCGCAGAGCTCCGCGCTGCGGTGGAGAGATTTCCGGCAGATAGACGGTTCCCGCCACGGCTGGCAGAAAGACTGGCGGTGTGGATTGCCCGCGACATCCAGCCGTATCCGTCAGACCCGAAGTCCACCGGCAAACGGCAGGGGCGCCTGGACCCGGACGTCCACGCCCGTGCGGTCATCCGGGCGCTCGATTCAGGATGCGAGGCGCTCGGTGTTTACCCCGCCTTGCTTCCCGCCGCGGCATCGCAGGTGTCCGGCATCGCTGTCGTTCGGGCCGCCGAGCAACGAAAGGCTGGCCGCCTGGAAGATGCGCGCTGGACCGCCGCATCTCTCCTTTCCTTCGGGAAGGTGCTGGCACGAAGAGATCCCAACGAAGCGTTGTTCCACGTGGTGCTGTCCGAAGCCTTCGATCAGGAAGCGAAAAACGCCTGGAAAGTCAGCGACTTCCCCACGATCGAAGCGGCGACGCGAAACGCGCTGGCCGCGGCCCGTACCGCGTTACATCTCGAGCCCCGGAATACGTTTGCGCGAAACAAGGTCGCGGGTCTCCAGGACAAGATGGTCGGTCTGACCTCGCAGCGACCACCGCCGCAATGAGCTCGCGACTCTAATTTGAACCAATGGCGTGATTTCCCTCTGCCTTTACGCGACGCGTCCAGGGGGTCATCCAGGGGGTCAGACCTATTTCTGCAGCCCATAATGCTGTTGGACTTGCCGGTGAAAGTCCGGTCGTGGGAATTGACTGTTTACCCACGTAGTTATATTCGACGTTGGCTCGGGGGACCCGGCCAGCGCAAGCTCGAATGTAAACGTCCTCGAAAGGAGGGCTAGCCAGCTCGCGGGCCGTAACATGAGCGCGAAATAAGCTCGGAGTGAACTCTGCAGCCTCGAAATGACCAATGTGGTCGCCGAACCTGTAAATAGGCGGTGAAGGCTAAAATCGAAGAGGAAGCAACAGTCGTTCGCACTCTTCGAGGCCACCGGGGTAAGGGAGGCGGCACGCGAGCACAGTCCAACGGAGTAAATTGGGGAACCTCTGGATTCCCACCTCAAGCCGATTTCCTTGGGT
This sequence comes from uncultured Isosphaeraceae bacterium, assembly GCA_963823675.1. Taxonomy (GTDB): domain Bacteria; phylum Planctomycetota; class Planctomycetia; order Isosphaerales; family Isosphaeraceae; genus CAWGMT01. The sequence goes on from CAWGMT010000015.1 coordinate 15,805, forward strand.
GCAGCAGACCCCGCCGCGAATCCATAAGCAGCGGGGAGGGATCCAGAGGGGCGGATGAGGCCGTAGTAAGCGATGACCCGTCGGGACAACATAACCCGATGGCGAGCCAAGGGCCTCTGGATGGACGTGTTGTCAGTTGCTGGGGGTCGTGCCACATTGAACCGAAAGGTTCTCGAACGGGTAATCCCTTCGGGGATCACGTATTCCTGGGAGCTGCAACTGCGGGGGCGTATAAGACGGAGTCGCGGGGCGTATGTGGACGGCACTTAACCCCTGGAACCTCATCGAAGGTCGCCCCTGACGGTCCATTTGAAGCCGTACTGGGGAAAACCCGCCGTACGGAATTTTAGAGGGGGAAGGGGAAACCCGAAGCTCGATCGAGTCCGCCGGGCGCCCCTTCCCTACTCGGCTCAAGTTATTTCGGATGTTCCGGATTCATCCCACTTCTCCTCGGGGCCCCTCAACTGCTGGCGAACTCGCGCATCGATTGCTAACGAGCCCCCAAAGCGCCGGGGTTAACCGCCCATCATCGTCGGGAATTGATCGATGAATGCGCCACTCCAAAGGAACCATCCGTGGTACGCCTCCCTGAGCCGCTGTTCGCCCGGCGCCTCGACCCTTGCGCGGATTGGGTGGCAAAGTTGCTTTAGCACCGAAGGTGGGACTTGAACCCACACGGGTGTTACCACACCGGATTTTGAGTCCGGTACGTCTGCCATAGCCGTGGTATTGGAAACACGTTGGAGCGACACTTAAAGCCAGTGGTTTCAAGGCAGTTATGATGCAACATTCACCCACGTACATTATAGCCGCATTGGGCTGATATTGCCAATCCTGTTGCCAAATTGTTGCCAAATCGGCCAGCCGGTTGACACCTGACTATCTAGGTGGGGCGGCAGCGCATCATGGCCGCCGACGCGATGTCGGGGGGGGCTCAAAGGTGCATTCAGCGGGGAGGGTCACCGCCAGTTAGGAGCTGGCGGTTCGCGTAAGAAGTCGAGGCGGCGGGAATTGCACCCGCGTCCCTAAATCCGCAAGTCTTTTCGCCGCATGCTACTTGCGTCGAACAGGGATGCCAGTGGTTGCACTATGTCTGCACTCAGGAGTCACTATCAGAGCTTGTCGCCGCGTGGCATGGCCTGGCACCGGAAGTCAGGGAAAAGATCATGGAAGTGGTGCGAAGTGGCTGAGTGTCGGGACGCGGATTAGCTATGCATTCTTGCCCATTCGCCTAATGCGGATTTATGGGCAGACTTTCAGGGCTTGTCCGTGATGGTCCGTTGAGTCAACCGCCGAAACGATGAAGAGTCATGGCCTCGTTTCAGACTTGCAGGCGTACACACTGCCCACCGGAAAGAACCCGTGAGCGTTACGGAGAAAACGCACGACTTTTGCTGTACAAATGGATACAATTTCGCTAGCTATAACCTTGAGGGGGGCATCAATGAGATCGTACTTTGACCTAAATCATTCAAGCTATGGCACTACGGCATCGAGGCTTGGGGGCGGGCCTGCTAGGATATGAGAGCAGTCGGCCGATCGGACTTTCTCTCAACCGCAGTGGAGGGCATCCCGAAGGTCCCAGGAGCGATGATGAGGAGTAAGAAATCCATGAACACGGCCTCGGAAGCGATACGCAAGTTGCTGCTCGCTCATTTCCAGGGCGATGAAGCGGCGTTCCGCTCCACCGCCCGTGAGTTCGTGGAGAAAGAACGAACGCTCAACCACCACACGCTCGCAAACGATCTGGAGCGTATCCTATCGGAAGCCAATGGTCAGCCTGGATCTCGGAAGAGCCTTCTCACTCCGCTCGTTAATGGAAGTGGCAATCTGCCTCGCGACAAGGAACGAAATGCGGTCCTAGTAGAGCTTTCCGAACCGCGACGCGAGCTCGACGACCTGGTCCTCGCCGCACCTGTCAGGGAGGCCATTAACCGGATCGTACTAGAGCGGCGACAAGCGGATCTTCTTGGATCGCATGGGTTCCGACCGACGGGTAAGGTACTCTTCTGTGGGCCGCCAGGATGTGGCAAGTCGGTAGCTGCGGAAGCCCTTGCACGCGAGTTGTACCTTCCCTTAGCCACGGTCCGATTCGACGCCGTGGTCTCTTCCTACCTGGGAGAGACAGCCGCTAACCTCCGGAAGGTCTTTGAGTTCGGGCGATCACGGCCGCTGGTTCTCCTGTTTGACGAGTTCGACGCGATTGGTAAGCATCGGACTGCGGCGGACGAACACGGCGAGTTGAAACGGGTAGTCAATTCCTTCCTCCAATTGCTTGACGGATTCCACGCCGAGACGCTGACCGTCGCTGCGACCAACCACCAGGGATTGCTCGACCCGGCGCTCTGGCGTCGCTTCGACGAGATCGTTGTCTTCTTGCACCCGACGCGCGAGGAAATCAAACAGCTCCTATGTCGACACTTCCGACAGATAACGGTCGAGCGGCCGGTGGTGCTAGACGATATTGTCCGCTCTCTCGAGGGCTTTTCCTACGCCGACGTCGAGAGGGTGGCCATCGACACGCTGAAGCAGACGATCCTGAACGGGCAAGACAGTGTCAAATCAGATACGCTGGAAGCTTCAGTCGCTCGCCAGCGGGAACGCTTGGCAGTGACTAATACAGATACAGATCCGGCCCCGACGCCTGCGGCAAGACCAAAGGGACGCCGAAAGAAGTCCGGCTGACGACAATGCCTCACCACGCTGAAGACGATCGCTACCTGCATTTGCCCCTAATCCGCGAGGAACCAAATCCGGAACGCCGGAAGAAGCCAGGTTTCCCGCAGGATATGCCCAACAGGGGCGGACGAGGAACCTACGGTCCAGCACTGCGAAACCGCGTGGACCAATTGGAGCAGCAGGCCCGAGAACGTCCGCAGCCCCCACCTGGAGTGCAGCCGCACTTGGTCTTTCGCGTTCCGGTTGCGGGTGGCGTTTCTTCGCCGGATCTTATCGATACGCTTCACGAACTCGGAATCACCATCGTCGGCATCGAGCGAGACGGCGCAATAATCGCCTTCCGGGATGACCTAAATCTGGGTGCATTTCGTCAAGCCCTCGACGAATACACCCGCGGTCCGCGCGAGGCAATCAACCCGCAGACGGGCCGACCTTACGCGTCGACCAAGTGGGACATCTTCGAGCTCATTGAGGCCGAGCAGATGCGACTCTGGTCCCGGCGTGACCGCGTCGGTCTCCGATTGGCCGCGACGACGGGTCCGGATGGCAGGAACATTGAACTCGCACGCACGTACGTCCTCGACGTGGAACTTTGGCACCGCGGCACACAGAATCTCGCTCGGGAAGCAATCCTGGAACTGCGGCGGCTCGTGGAAGATTCGCCCGCCGCTGGCGACCGTCTGAACGATGAATTCATCGGTGACAGCCTCTGCCTCACACGGGTTTCGCTGAGCGGTGCGAAGCTCAATCGCCTGCTCGACATGGACATCGTCTCCGAGGTCGACCTTCCGCCCGTTCCGATCTTCGATGCACGCACGGCCCGCCAAATGACGCAGCGTGACTTTCCTACCCCACCGCGTCCCCCCGCTGACGGTCCGTCCGTCTGCACTCTGGACAGTGGCGTCGCCTCCAACCACCCGTTGCTTGCGAATAACATTGGGCACGCGGAGGCCATCCTGACTCGCGAGGAGTCGGCTGCGGACGGACACGGCCACGGCACGATGGTGGGAGGACTTGCGGTCTTCGGCGATGTTCGTGCCTGCTACCAAGCGGGCCAGTTCGCCTCGGATATCACCCTCTACAGCGCGCGAGTGCTGAACGCTGGGAACCAGTTCGACGACGAGAGGCTCATCATCCACCAGATGCGCCAGGCTATCGAAGTGTTCAAGGCAGCGCCGTACAACTGCCGCGTGTTCAATATGTCTCTGGGCGATGACCGGCCTTGGCTTCGCGACAATACACGTCAGAGCCTTTGGGCTGAGAGTTTGGATATCCTTGCCCGTCAGGAAAAAGTACTTCTCGTCGTTTCCGCCGGGAACCAGCCACTTGGAACCGGTAATAACGCTCGGGATGCCGAGGAGGTCCTCACCAACTATCCTAACTATCTCTTCGAGCAGGAGTGCGGCCTTTGTGATCCTGCCACCGCTGCCATTGCAGTGACCGTTGGCGGTATCGCGCAGTACGATGAGCCAGAAACCCGAAGGGGAGTGCGGGACGGAAGCGTTGTCCAAACGATCGCCCGCCCCGGCGAGCCGCTACCTACGACGCGGATCGGCCCAGGGCTCGACAGTGCATTTAAGCCCGAATTCGTTGCCTTCTCGGGGAACTATACGTTCGATGGTTTTGGCTCTAGCTACCGTACCATCCGGGACGACCCTGGCGTGGCGGTGATGTCACTCTCCTCCGCGCCATTGGAATCCCTGTTCGCCTTCGGGGTCGGAACGTCATTCGGGGCCCCGCTCGTGGCCCGCCTCTGCGCTCTAGTCTGGGACCGAGTCCGTGAAGCGCTGGACGAGGAGCCGGACCCCAACCTTGTTAGGGCCGTCCTTGCCAGCGCGGCATCAGTTCCGCAGGCGCTCGGCGATCGGATTGGGTCGCTCCGTGGCGATGAAGGTGTGCGACACGTCTGCGGTTACGGGGCAATTGACGAAGACTTGGCGCTGCACTCCGGTGACCGTCGTGTCACCTTGGTTGCCCAGGCGGGCATCCAGATCGATAGTTTCCAGCTCTACGAGGTCCCGGTCCCCGAGGAGTTTCGCCGTGCCCCCGGCCGGAAGCGGGTAGTCGTCGCGCTTGCGTTCGATCCCCCAGTGCGTCGAAGGCGTGCCCAATATCTTGGCGTTGAGATGAGCTACGCACTGATCCGGGGAAAGTCGGTTGACGAAATTGTCGGGGCTTACCGGGCTTTGACAGCGGAGGAGCAAGCGGCGGTCCGCCGGCGGGAGATCACGATGCCGGGGGCACTCCAGTCCCCTTACCGATGTGACCTGAAACCAGGATCGAGGGCACTTGAGAGTAGTACCCTACAGCGTAGTGAGTGGACATTCCAGCGCGAGCAGCAGGACTACGGCGAGAGCTGGTATCTGGTCGTCCGGGCAACGCGGAATTGGGCTCCAGCCGAGATCACCAGCCAAGATTTCGCGATCGCCGTCTGCCTAGAGTCGGAAGAACCCCAGCTCTACAATCTCGTCCGCCAGAGGGTGCAGGTTCGACTGCAACAACGGGCGCGGGTAAGACCATGATCGCCATTCTTCCCAGACCTGCTCACGCAGGGCGTGCCGCTGGAAGACGTCCAGTACCTTGCCGGGCATGCGGAACCGCGAACCACCGAGCTTTACGACCGACGTCAGAAAAAGGTGACGCGAATCATTGTCGAGAGGATTTCGATTTAGTCCCCAAGGATGACGACAACGCCATCCTTCACCAGGTCATCACAATCTGCTGGACTTGGCCAAGATACTGGATAGCATTCGGAAATGACTAGGAAACAAAAAAGTGCGAAGATATCTCCACGCCCCTCCGGCGAGGCTGATATCCCGTACGTAATTACAAGCTCTCACCTATATAATCACCTCAATGGTGATGCTGAACTGCTGACCGCTGTTTTATCCCTGCGTTCAGTCGCTGGTAGTCTGGCGGCTACCATTGAGCGAACGGTGCCCTCATTTACCGATCACACTATTAGGCACATGGATGCCCTTTGGGGTGTTACCGATCGTATCTTAACACCGTCTGAAGTAATCGCATTGTCATACGGCGAGGGGTTTCTTCTGGCGTGTAGTTTCTACTTACATGATATTGGTATGGCATATGCTGCCACAGATGAAGGGTTACGTCGCATCCGCTCGTCGCCAGCGTACACGAGTTTTTTGGCGCGTGGGTCTGAATCGGCAGATGCCGTCGAAGCATTTCAGGCTCGCACACTTGCGTATGCAATAAGAACACTCCACGCTGCCGCCGCTTCAGAGCTTTCCACTAAGCCGGTGCCGGGCACTGATATATATCTGCTGGAATCTCGGTCTATCCGAGAGGAGTGGGGTGCGACATGCGGCCGCATTGCTGCGAGCCATCATTGGAGCGTTGAAACAGTTGAACGTGAATTAGGGGCACAGGGTGTCGTTCCTCTCCCGAGAGGTCGCCGAGGCGACATCGGCTATGTTGCGTCACTGCTCCGCCTCGTTGATTATGCACACATCAATAGAGATCGTGCGCACCAGATAGACCGGGCCTTTCGGCGACCGATCGAGCGGGAGAGTTTGATCCACTGGCTTGCCCAGGAACACGTTGATGGGCCAGAGAGAGACGGGGCCGATTTGGTGTACCGGGCCTCGTCGCCTATCGCCGACGTGGACGCATGGTGGCTTTATTACGAGATGTTGAAAGGGCTAGACGAAGAAATTCGCACCGTAAGGCGTTACCTGGATCGCCGTTCTTCAAGCCAAGGGCGTTTATCCCTGCAAGGCGTTCGCGGCGTGACAACTCCTGAGGAGGCAGCGGTCTTCATCCCGGCATCAAACTTCCTCCCGATAGAGGTAAATCTCCGAACCGGTTCTATTGAACGGCTTGTTCAGCTTCTTGCCGGGGAATCATTGTATGGGCCCGATCCCATGGCCGCAGTACGTGAGCTTGTTCAAAACTCACGTGACGCAGTGATGGTCAAGACGGCAATCGCAACGACTGCTTTGGATAAAGTGGCTCTAACGATCCCCATTCGGATATCGCTTACAACATCCGGAACCGTACCAGTGCTGGAGGTTAGTGATTCGGGCGTTGGGATGAGCCGCAAAGTGATGACAGACTTTCTGATTACAATCGCTTCGGACTACTGGGCTTCGCAGTTCCACACAGATTTCCCAGAGGCACAGGCCAGAGGTTTCCAACCAGCCGGTAAATTTGGCATCGGCTTTCTGTCCGTATTTATGCTTGGAGACGACGTTACTGTCGAATCAAATCGAGATGGAGGAGAAAGATACCAACTCCATCTTCGAGGAGTAGGCCGCCGAGGCGAGCTACGAACTGTGACGTCACCATCTGGCAGCGGCACAGCGGTGCGGGTTCAGCTACGCGACACAGCTGTGGCATCACTGAAAGCACTGACCGAGCTTGTGCCCATCTATGCTCCAATGCTTTCTCATGCACTTGAAGTAGTTGTGGATGGACAGACGACTACGTTCCCAACGGAATGGCTACATAAACTAAATGCTGAACACTTTTATGCTTGGGTACGGAAAGCTGCCCTCATACTTGATCGAAATCGTCGTGGTCATGATCAGTCGGCAACCCCGGAACAGTGGATGCGCATGTGGCATCACATGCGCATGAGATGGGGCGATACGGAGGACAACGCCCGTTGGGTTAAGGGATGGCCGGAATTTCAAGAGAAGCATACCCGGCTCCTTGCATCGTTTGAAGGCATCTCTGTGCTATGTCTTAGGGGGCTTGCAATTCAACTCATCAGAACACCGGGCTTTGTAGGGGTGATCGACTTGGAGTCGGGAACACCTGATGTGAGCAGACGAGAGGCTCTTAATGCGGATGTCAGCGATGTCCTTAATCGGACGAGAACAGCGACACTGGCTCAGATAGTTGAGAATCTGAACGCCACGACGGAAACCGGTCTGCTCATTGAGAAGATTAACTTCATTGAAGCGTGTGTAGACTTGTATGGTCGAAAGGTACTTCTTGACTCATCGTTGCCATGGATCAGTCTCTTGAAGTTGCCCGGCGAGGTTCAATTGGTTAATTGCGCGGCTCTGTTGGAGAGACTTACGAAGGCTGAATCTCTGTTTGTGGCCTATGGCACTGGTCCATGGACAGCAATGAAGAGATGGGTTGCATACCCGCAACAGTACACTGGCGGTGAACCAGCAATCGTAATGGACGACACGCCGCGTGGCCGCATTGGTTATCACAGCGGTACCGAAGAAAGAATAGGACAACTCTCTGATCTGTGGGAAAAGTGCGACGATGCCCCACTTTTCGGGACGATTCTTCGTCTCGCTGCGGAAGCATGGCAAGTGGGTTTGGAGGAACTACTTGACCAAGACGGTTGGTACCACAGTGGTTCGGTCCTGTGGGGCCGTATGTGCCGGAAACGCGGCGACGTCCGGCGTATTGAGGGTGGCACAATCACAGTGGACGTAAAACCGTAGTAAGCGTGCGGTCATGACCGTCTTTCAATTACCCACAACTGTTTTAACGACTATGTGATTCGTAAAGGGTCAGCCCGCAAAAGGAGGAGGCTGACCAGTGCTGCGATGTCCCGAGGTACGTAAGCGTTTAACGGCACATAACCCGTTGGGTTGTTTACCGGGACCGACGGCCATATACAACCCCACGGTAGTAGGTTTGTGGTGACAATGTTCATGCCGCCGCAATTGTCAGTTCGGCTTCAATCGTGTCCTCATCGGCCTCAACATCCTCGCCTTCTTCCTGAACATCGCCGATATAGGCGGCCCTTCCGGTCGCTCGCTCGATGAGCGCCAAGAGTCTTTTTTGTCGATCAACCATGAAAGCGTCAAAACTATCGGCACGCAGAAGCGACGGGTTAATCAGATGAGATGTGAGATAGCCATCGAGCCTGTCGCGATCAATCGGCGGTGTTGTCTCATTGCCTGTTTCCAATTTGGCCAGGTACTCAGATGGCGCAACACCACCGATGATCCGGTTCGTCCGATAGGAAAGCGGTGTCTTGTTGATGATGGAATCAAAGACATTCGGCTTGATGCCATGCTTCTTGCACCAGTCTTGCGGGAAGATGTGGTGGATGTCGACATTCTCGCCGAAGAAGACCGTATGATCGAATTTTTGACCCGAACGAAAGTCCTGTGCCCCCTCCTTCATCAACAAGGCGTTGACGCCCTTGTAGGCAGCGGATAGACGCATGCGCATGGTCTTCAATCTGTCGGCGCGGAACATGGTCTCGCTAACCGTTGATGGTTCGGGGCCACCCTTCAGCCAGACCGGCACTTCCATGAAATCGCGTGCTATGCGCGTCTCGACCGCCGAACCATAAAGCTCACCAAAGACGCCATTCCAATACCACCGTACAAGCATCGCTCGATTCGCCTCGTGCTCCCAAGCGTCGCCGATGTCGGCGAGAATGGCGGCCAACGGAACGATTTGAGACTGATAGGGCAGATCAAAGATGCGGTAGATGTGGAGCATGTGCAGAAACTTCGCCGCCTGCACAAAACCGCGCTCCACTTGCACTTCATATCGCTTGTATTCCTCAAGAGGCAGGTTCAACAGCGCTTGCCGATTGCCTGAAACGGCTGGCAATTCCTTGCCCTGCTTCCCGGCAGTCTCTGCCGCACGTCGCCGGTCACGCGTGTGAAAAAGCGAAACCGCCTGAAGGAAATCGGTATTGGAGACACCGGCGATGATACCGGTATCTGCTCCGGCAGGCCGGAGTGTCTCTGCAAGACGTCGATGCCGTCCCTTCGTCCCGTCGTCGCCGTACCAGTCTTTTCGCAATTCATGGCCTGAGGCGGCATACATCGCGGTAACAAGCTCAAACGCGTCCAGCGCCTTGCCTCCGGTGTTCACCTTCTCGAAAACAACGCACACGGCTTCCTTGGAAGTTGATCGATCCAGGGTAATGACCGGCACTCGGTAGTATTTGAAATTCTCCAGCACCTGTCGTTTGAAAGCCCGAAATTCTTCACGAATGCTCTCATTGTTGGTCGCCGCGCCAGTGCTTGTCGAAGCCGTCTTGCCACTTGTCCCAATCAAAGACCTGGGAAACGGGGTACATAAGAGAAGCGTATTCCCGCTCGGCAGATGAAAGATCCAAAACCGCTTCACGCCCGAAATCAGTTCGGACAATGCGATCCTCAGGCACGCCGACAATCGCCTCTTCGCGATCCATGGAAAGCTCCAAGCGCTTTTCGGATGTCGATATAAAACCACCGCTTCACCTTCTTGTTTTTCGGCGTGACGGTCTCGACGACCTTGCCTCGTAAGGTAACTTGATAAAGCGAAGTCATCCGTTGCTGGCCATCGAGTAGTAGGGACTGAGGGGTGACTTGTTTCGCCTCGGTCGGTGCTCCTTCAACAGGTCGGGGCTTGAAATTCACCGGCCCGCCGGTATCAAGCGACATCAATGCCCCAACGGGAAAAGCTCGCGACACCGAAGCGATCAAGCTCTTGATGCGATCCTCATCCCAAACCCAACTGCGCTGAAAATCCGGTAACTGAAGAACGCCGCGATGGCAGTCTTCGAGAAGTTTGTTTAGGTCAAAAGGGTTAGTCTGAAACGTTGATCCGGCCATTATTCATTGGTTCCTTTAATACGTGGAGTTACGTCACAAGGACGGGCAAAGCAAAAACGTCTTGGGCTACTGGGACGTTAAATCGATCACACACTGAGGTCATCAAGGAACTCCGAGGCAGGTTCAACACTGGTCACAAGCAAATGATCTCTCGCGCGGGTGCAAGCGACGTATAGAAGCTGCCGCTCGGTGTCATAGACTTCCTGCAAATCGGCGTCGTCGCCGACGGTCTGGATGCGTTCCTGCGATGGGATGATTTCATCGTCGCAGGCCATCACCGCGACGGCGCGGAACTCCAGCCCTTTGGCGAGGTGCATGGTGCAAACGGACAGGTTTCCACTTACCGTTTCGACATGCTCATCCAGGATCTTGTATGGGATTCCGCTCTTTTTCGCGGCAGCAACGGCTCGGTCGCGTTCCGCTCGCAGAGCGGACGAAAAGCCCGATCTCGTGAGGCAGAACACCAGCTTTCACTCGCTCGGCGAGCCAGCCGCCAACGGCCTTGGCCTCTTCTTCCTGGCTTCGCAGCTTCAAGATCGTGGGCGGCGGGCCGTTGAACACGGACACGGTGTCATTGCGCTTCTCGCTGTTGCCGTCTACATCGCTCAGCTCTGGGCCGAGCAGCCGATCTGCCTGCATGCGGATCTGGTGTGAAGTGCGGTAGTTGACGCGAAGGGTGCGCGAGCGGCCACGGATATCGACGCCAAGGGCTTTCCAGGAAAACGGCTGCTGGAAGATGCGTTGGCCGATGTCGCCAGCGAAAAACAATGCGTTCGGACGATCGGCACCGAGTGCGGCCAGAAACCGCAGGTGAGCAACCGTAAGGTCTTGTGCCTCGTCAACGACCGCGAATTGAAACGGCGGATTCTTGCTTTTGGCGATCGTGCCCGCGAGCTTCGTGAACAGGCGGGCATGTGTGATCTCGCCATTCGAAGACAATCCGGCGATAACTCGCTCGAAGATCGACCACAGCACCGCTCGTTGGGCCTCCGGCAGACGGGTCTTTCGGCCGAGGCGGGCGACATCCCGGTAAGCCTCCCAGCTTTCGAGTTGCCAGGCATCGACCAGTTGCTCCCATTCCGTCAGGAGAAATTGCCGGGAGAATTTGTGGCCGGTCACGGCATCGGCCGCGTCCTTCAGCAATTCGGAGACGAGTTCACGACTGACAAGTTTTACTGGCCCGACATGGGTCTTGTATAAGCGTAGCCCGATCGCGTCGAGCGAATACACGTCAATCCGTTCGGCCAGTCGCGGTTCGCTACTCACCAATCGTTTCAGTTTGGTGCTGAGCGCGTTTGCGAGGGTATCGGTAAACGTCGTCAGCAGGACTCTGGCATCCGGGTTCATGCGGGCGAGGTGAGCGGCGCGGTGCAAGGCCACGATAGTCTTGCCCGTACCTGCCGAGCCGGAAACCCGTGCCGGGCCAGCGTAATCGCGTTCGACCCATTCCCTCTGCTCGGGATGAAGGAAGACTGTCCATTTGTCCCAGGGATAGTCGAGCGCACGGGCCAACTCCTCCACTTTTTCCATGAGACGGAAACGGCGTTTGGCATCCGGGTGGCTAAACGGATCGCCACCAACCTGTGCGGGCTGCGGGACGCGCGGTTTTCCGCCGGTTGCCAGTTCCATCAGGGCTTCAGCGGCCTCGGCGGGTAGATGATCGGCCAGGGACAGGAGCGTTGCTTCAGTGGCTTGCCGCACGTCGTTGAGCCACTCGGTAGGCACGCCGTAGCCCATCAGCGCGTCATCGCTCATTCCCGCGAATAGGGGCGTAGCGGCGGCCTTTGGCTTGGGCGATGGCTCATCCTGGTACACCGGGACAAAGACCTGCTGGACGGTTTCCCGAATTTCCACGAGCTGGGCTGCTCCGGTCTTGGGGTGCGTTTGCAGCTTCCGCCGCTCTGCCCAGTCATATGCCTTGTCATGGTGGTCCACGTAGCAGAGCAGTAGGCTTCCGGGCGTTTTGTGTACGATCGACATGATATCCGCATTCGCCCGCACTGACCAGAAGTTTTTGTCCTTAGCCTTATCAAGCTTATGGAAACTCAAACCAGGACTCGATGGGTCGAGCTGTAAATCGAAGGCGGTCGTCTTGACGGCCTTCTGCTCGTCGCCGGTCAGGCGGGCGAGGCTGTCGGTAAATGTGTCGGCGATGCGGAATTCCATGTCTCTATACCTTGAACACCTTCATCACCTCGTCGCCGAGATGGTTGATCACCTTCACGGCGATCCGGCCCGACTTCGGCTTCTCGAAGGGGCGCGACGTGTCACTGTTCAGCGTAGCCCAGGCTTCGCCATTGATTTCGGCTTTGAGCGTGGTCTTCAGTGCGCTGTAAGGATCGTTCGCACCCAGGAAGTAAGCGTGGCGGACGAAGAAGCTTTCTTCGTTGTAATCGGTGTCGATGAACCAGCAGGCGATCCCGTCCGCATTGTCACTTACGACCTCGCCCGTATTGGGGCGGAAAACATCAACACCGTTGACTTTCACGCGCATGCGGCGATTAGGCTCGGGCAGGATGGTGATGTCAGGCTCGCCGAAGATCACGAACAGGTTGCCCTTGCCGGTGTTTTTGAGCTCGCCGGCCATGTGCAGGTCAGCGTTCATACGGGCCTTCAGGACAGGGATGCGGCCAAGCTTGCTGAATTCCGTGGTGTGTGCCTCGTAGTTGAAGGCACAGGCTATCAGTACGTCGAAGCCAGCGTCGCCTGCCTCGCGGGCTGCCGCGACCAGATCGGCCCGCTGCACGGTCCCGAATTCTGGTCCGATGAAGATAGCCGCCCGTTTCTCCGCGCCGCCTTCCATGTACCGCCCTTCGGCGCAGACGAGATAGCCCGGCCAAGGGGTCAGTGCGGTGAACGTGATACGGTCTTCCTTGTGTGCCTGCTGAACGCCGGCGGTCTTGAGGTTCTCCAGCACCATCTGGTCGAAACCGATGCCGTCGTTGTTCTTCGCAGTGAGTGGATCGATCAGTTCGTCGTTTTCATCAACGCCGAGTGTGCGGTGTGGCGAAAGGCTCTCGACGGTAAACGGTCCGGCCACGCGGACACGCTTCTTGTCCTCGTAAGGATTGTCGTAGAGGTACTCGAATTCGGCCTTAGCGGCGATAGAGGCATCGATATCCTTTTGCCGGGAAGTGCGGGCCTGCCACCAGTTGGCATGCGTTTTCTTCGCCGCGTCGGGCCATTTGGCATCCGCCTCGCGAGGAATCTCCCACTCCTGCCAGTTCTTCTTGAGGGCGGCGTTCAGCGATGTGCGCAGCGGCTCCAGCTTGTCCTGCCACTTATCCCAGATGACATCGATCTCTGCGTTGTTGGCGATCGATTTGAGCGTGATATGCGGCACGCGTTCGTAGACGAAGCCGTGACGGATGTTGCCATGTGCCTGCTGCGAGGATGGAGCGGAGCGGGTGATTTCAGCTTCCTTGATCTGGCCTTCGCGGGAATCGGCCAGTAGGTAATAGGTATAGCGCGCACCCATGATGCGGGCGCGAGCGAGCGCCAGTGCCACGCGCGAGGTGTCAATCGTTATCCAGCGACGGCCCCATTGCTCGGCGACGGTGGCGGTGGTGCCTGAACCGCAGGTGGGATCGAGCACAAGGTCGCCGGGGTCGGTGGCCATCTGAATGCAGCGTTCGACGACTGAGGTTGAGGTCTGAACGACATAGATCTTCGGGTCTGATCTCGACTTGATGCCGCCACTGATGTCGTCCCAGATATTGTCAAACGAAGCGCATGAGAAATCGAGAAAACAACGGCGGTAGGCCAGTCGTGCTCCTTCAATTGTGATTCGACCAGCTCTGATGACTCTGCCCATGCCGATTTGGCCTGTTCGCCAACCTCCGGCAGTGGGCCGATAAGTCTGTCCCGCAAATTCCACCGGGAAGCGAGTTGTCTCTCCGCCTGTTCGTGACGTAAGCCCTTGTTTGAAGAACGGATTGATTTCTCCTTTGGCTACTCCCGATGCAGCGTCCTCCACAGATAGCCGCTTTTCAGCGCCACGGTCATCTTGGACAATAAGGTATCTAGTTGCGCCAGCTTCGCCTACAACAAGCGGCTTGAAGAGCGGACGGTATTTAAGCCGATCAACATCCTTGGCATAAAAAAGGATGTAGGTCGTCACATTGTCGAGGTATTCAGACCCCATCCCCACTGCACTCTTGTATGAGATCGTGGAGACAGCGTTCTGGTCCCCAAACACCTCATCCAACAGTGCCCGGACGCGGTGGACATTTTCATCGCCGATCTGTACGAAGATGGAGCCGGAATCGGTGAGGAGATCGCGAGCGACGGTGAGGCGGTCTCGAAGGTAAGTGAGGTAGCTGTGGATGCCGTCGCGCCACGTATCGCGGAAGGCTTTGACTTGCTCTGGCTCGCGGGTGATATGACCGGCGTTGCCGTCCTTCACGTCGCGGCTAGTTGTGCTCCATTGGAAGTTGCTGTTGAACTTGATCCCGTAGGGCGGGTCGATGTAGATGCATTGCACCTTGCCACGCAGGCCCTCGCGCTCTGCCAAGCTGGCCATAACCTGAAGCGAGTCGCCGAGGATCATGCGGTTCGACCAGTTCTGGTCGTGTTGATAAAACTCGGTTTTGTCGGCACCTTCAGGGATGCCGTTGAAATCGAAGAAGAGGTCAGGGATTAGCAGCTTCTGGGGGTCGGCCTCCTGTTTCTTTTTCTGACTATCCCGCAGCAGGTCGTCGATCAGGACTTTGGGCTGTACTTTCTCCTGGATGTAAAGCGGCGGCGCGTGAACTATTAGATCGCTCCAGTCCTGCTCGTCCTTTCCGCGCCAGACGAGCTGCGGGTCGAGATCGCGGTTCCTGCGGTCGTAGGCGACGCGCACCGGGTGCAGTTGTGCTTCATTAACCACGGATTGAAATTCGGCGGTAGGTATGTTCTTGCGCTTGTCGGCCTCGTGCGTGATCGTTTCGACGGTCTTCGAAGTGGCATTTGATTTCTTGGCCATGATTACTTTCCTTGCGGTGCGGGCTGTGCGATGACGGCGTCGATGAGCTTGTTGAATTCACGTTCCACCTTGGCCTTGAAATCGGTCTCGATCTCATAGATCTCGGTGAACTCGGCGAAAGCCCATCGACCGTGCGATTTCAGATGGTTCACCCCAGGTATCCAGTAGGTCTCCATCGTCGATTTCTTCTCTTTCGCGTCCTCGCCCCGGTAGCCCTTGATTTCCACGACAAGGCGCAAGAGGTCATCGTCGCCATGTCCGTCATCGACCAGCACGATGAAGTCCGGGCGGTATTTTCTCATCTCGCCAGCAAAGCGATATGGGACTTCGAACCCGAGATTGTGGTTTTTCACATAGGCGCGGACGCGTGGGTGTGATTCGGCCACGCGGCAGAATTCCGCTTCCCAATCGCTGTCGAGGATGACCCAGTTGATATGGCAGCGTCCGGAGTTGGTTTCCCAGCGATCGGTCTTGGAGGTGTTGAAGCGGACGTGCCGCGTCGAACCGGCCGGGTTGTACGGGTCGAGCAGCGCCTTGACCGGGCGTTCGCCGAGGAACGCTTTGGTGATCCCGGCGTTAATGCGCTCGCAGGCCATGTCAGCCAGTTGCTGATACATGAGCAGGCCGGGGTAGGTGTCGCCTTTGCAGACGAGGCAGGTGTCGAGCCACTGCTTCGTGATGCGCTTGAGCTGGCCGAACAGGTGGAGTTTCGGGTCCTGACCTGGGTCCCGCCATTTCGTATAGAGCAAGCGCTGGGTTACGTTGAAGACCAGCGTGGAGGGGCGTAAGTCCCGAATGTGTTCCAGGCCGAGATTGACCGATTCGCCGATGATCCCAGCATTTTGCGTGATGGACGGGCCGACCAGAGCCGGTGTCAGTACCAGGATCGAGTCTTCGTTGAATTCCGCCGTAAGCCGCTCCTCGGGCAATTCGACACGGTAACCTTCAACGCGAGGGAAGGTGATTTCCAGTGCGTCGCGCTCCGGGCGCATGGCCTTCACCTGAATCGTCTCACGCGGCGGCTGTGGCGGCGCGATTACGGGTTTCGCGGTGAAGTCGAAGGGAATGCCGAAAACATCGGCGTATTCCACGTTAAAAAGCCCTTCTTCGTTCAAGTCGTAGGACTGGCGACGCAGGGCGCGGCCAATGACTTGCTCGCACAGAAGCTGGGTGCCGAAGGCGCGGATGCCCAGGACGTGCGTGACGGTGTTTGCGTCCCAACCTTCGGTCAGCATCGAAACCGATACCACGCATCGGATGGAGCCGCCGAGTTGGTTGGGCTTACCGACGGTGTTCATTACCTCGCGCAGTAATTCCTGGTCAGTGATTTTCTCACCGGCTCGTGGGTCGCCGGATCGCTCGATGATCTCGCGGCGGAAGCGGTCAATCTCGTCGGCGGCCATGCTGCGGAAATTGTCGTCGAGCGCATCGCCGGCTTCGAGTTGCTCGCTATCGATAAGCAACGTGTTCGGCCGGGGGAGTGGGTTTCCAGTGGTTTCGTCGAAGTTGCGAAAGAGTCCCAGGCGACCGTTCTCAAAGGTAGAAGTTCCGTCTTCATTTGGGCGATGAAATCCAGAAATGTAATCATAAACGAGTTTGGAGATCGACGTGTTCTGACACACGATGATGAAGCACGGGGGCACACGGATGCCGCTGTGTTCCCAAAGCTTAAACGTCTTCTCGTAGTGCCCATACAAAGCCTGAAGCGCGGTCTGGAGGCGGGTCGGTAGCCTGAGCGGGTCCAGAGTTTCGCCTTGACCTCGACCCTTCTTGGGCATGTCCTTACGGATGTTTTCCCAGAGATTTCGGTAGACCGGCATTTCGTCGCCCGGGATATTCTCAGCGACCGGGACGCGCGGCAGCTTCACGATTCCGCATTCGATGGCGTCCATGAGCGAGAAATCGCTCACTGTCCATGGGAACAGCGTACCTTCGGCATAGCCGGAGCCTCGAAGAAAGAAGGGCGTAGCCGACAGGTCCATGACGCGGGAAAGGCCAAGCTTGCGGTTCACCGCTTCCAGACCAGAGATCCAAAGTCTGGCGGCCTTGTTGTTTTCCTGAGCTTCCTTTTTCTCGTCACCCTTTAGTTCTTCATCGTCCTCGTCATCTGGCTTTTCGCGATAACAGTGATGGGCCTCATCGTTCAAAACAAGGATGTTCTTCATGCCCATGAGGTCAGGCATCACCCGCTGAAGCATCTGGCCTTCAGTTTCAAGGGTATTCAGATCGTCTCCCCGCCCTTGAAGTAAAGCACGTCCGCCGGATGACAGCTCAATCCGCTCGCGTAAGCTGAAGGCGTGATAGTTGGTGATGACGATCTTCGCTCGGTTTACGTCGTCCAGCATGTCGCCCGGCACGAGTTCACGGTGGGCGTAATAGCTGTCTGGATCGTTCGGTTGCAGAACGCGAAGGCGATCTTTGATGGTTAGGCCCGGCGTGACGACGAGAAACCCTCGCGTAAAGTGTTTGCTGCCGGGGCGGCGAACAGCGTTGATCGTTTGCCACGCGATCAGCATGGCAATGACCGTAGTCTTGCCGGCACCGGTCGCCAGTTTGAGTGCGAATCGAAGAAGTTCGGGATTGGCGTCTTTGTTCGCGGCGGCCAGGAGATCAAGGATTCGCTTGCCGTTCTTCGATTGGGGCGCGACCTCGGCTCAACCAGATGGCCGTCTCCACGGCTTCCACCTGGCAAAAGAAGGGGCGAATACCCGCAAATTTGTGATCGCGCCAATGTTGAAGCAGCCGTGCCGTTTCGGGAGTTACTTGCCACTCGCTGGGTTTGGGCCAGGCCCGCCATAGATTCACATAACTACGGACTTGGTTGATTATTGAAGTGGCGTCATACTGTTGTTCTTTCGTCGAAAGCCCTTTGCCCTCATCGAAAACAAAATCCTGCTGCCTTGCAGATTTCTTGCGTTTCTTCGGTTTGGGAATGGGGGTGATGAACTCGGCGCGGCGTCGGTTCGCCATAATCCGCTGGGTCGGCTGCCCTTGTTCGTCGAGCTCCCAATGACGCTGCGGGCAATCATACGGAGAGTTCAGGATTGGATGTTCGAAGAAAGGGTTGGCCATCGTCAAATCCTGTTAGCTTTCATGCGGGGATCACTAGGAGCAGTCCGAAGATGTATTGCATTGTTAAGCGTTTGCGAAACTCATTCTTTACCTCGATTGCTCCGTGAGCGCAAGCGATTGATCATGCTGCATGTTACCATGCGCGGAGCTTGAATCCATCTCCCGGCGATGCAGGAGGCGACGATGCCGCAAATTCTTGATTCTAAAGCCGATAGAGGCGAAATGGAACGGGGCTGGCTAAGAGAATCGTATCGGTGGTATCACCCGTGGAATGCTTTCTGCGGATCGATGGGGATCATCCCCGAAGCCTGCCTTCCGGCTCAAGGCGGGCTCGGTCCGTCGTCCTTGCGCTGCCGCTCTGCCGCTAGGCGTTCCTGGAAGGACTTTGGCGTATCGACGGCCGAATTCTGCGTTGATTCCCTCAGATTCAGACTGTCCGGTTCTGCTACAACATCAGACCGGGTCATGGGATCGGATTCTGAACACCGTTCCGTCCGCCTCCTGATGCGGGCGGTGATCGGTTCCTCGGCGGCGGAGTTTTTCAGCCGGTCACGCTGAGGCGTGGCTTCAATCGAATTGGCGGCCTTGATTGCCTTGATCTGCTCGGACAGGTCGGAAACGCTCGGCCCTTCCTGTTTCCCCGGCTCCGGTGCCGTGCTGGAAAGGCCGGCCTTGAGCTGATCACGCAACGTGGTCAGTTCGGCCAGGTAAGCATCGTGCGGGAACGGCTTGCCCAGGCGCGCCTGGTAGTCACGAAGTTGGGATTGGGCGATTTCAAGGTCTCGCTGGACGCGGTTGCATTCGGAGCCGTAGCCGTCGGCCAGTCGCTCCAGGGCGTTCAGGACAGCCCGCGGCCCGTGGTGATCGCGCGATAGCGTCGCCAGTCGCGTGGTGGCACCTTCAATGTACACCTCGGGCGCGAATTGCGAGTGAAGCACGATGCCCAAATCGCAGGCCACGGTAGTCGCCGAGCGGAATGCGTGCCGTCTCACGGACCTTCTTCGGCAAAGCGTCCAGCCTGCCGCCAAGAATGTCGGGTATGTCTTCGCGTGCGTAGGTGCGGCCACCAATGGCGATGGGATCACTGGCATGGGCTTTCGAGGTGGCTTCATCGTCCGATAACTTGGTTAAACGCTCCGACAGGCTGGCAATGGTTGCCGGTAAATCGCGGACGCTGCGGCGGGCGACATACTGTTCATCGAGATGGTTTTTCTTGAGCAAGGCCAGCCGTTGCAATTCGGCGTCGGCTTCGGCCAATGTGAGCACGGCCGGGTTGCCTGACGCGATCGCTTTGACTTCGGCATAGGAGAGTTCCTGGCTGCCGATATCCTCGGCACGACGGGCGGCGTTGTCGCCGGTCATAACCTGCGAGATGAACCGCGCCTTGGTCTCCAACGCTTGCCACATGTAAGCGTCGAATGATCCTTCAGTGACGTAGCGATAGATCGCAACCTCTTTGTTTTCATTGCCCTGACGGAGGATGCGTCCGTCACGCTGCTCGACTTCCGCTGGCTTCCACGGGGCGTCGAGGTGATGCAGCGCGACCAGGCGTTTCTGGACATTGGTGCCGGTGCCCATTTTCTGGGTGCTGCCGATCAGTACGCGGACGGAACCTTGCCTTACTTTCTCGAACAGTGCCTGTTTCTTGACGTCGGATTCGGCATCGCCGACAGCGGCGATCTGCTCGCGGGGGATGACGCGGGCGACAAGCTTCTTGATGATGTCGTCATAGACGCAGTATCCCCATTGCGTCGGGTTCACTCCCGTGTCGCAGAAAATCATCTGCGTGCCGCGCACGGCGGCGCTCTCCCGCCAGATGGCGGCGACGTTGGCGACCAGGGCGTTGATTTTCGAGCCGGTAAAATCTTCGGCAGCAGGCGACAGCAGCCTCGCGTCGAGGGCGAGCTTGCGCCCGTCGGTGGTGATCGCCAGGGCGTCGTCTTCCCTGGGGTTGACTCTTGTTGAACGCAGCCGCTCGTAGCGTGCCACCAGTGCCTGCTGGAGGGCGGAAGAGCTAGGACAGGCAGATCAAAGCGCGGCACCGACGGCTGGGACTGCCCAACTTCAGTTGAGTCGGTTCCAAACGGCTCAGGGAACGAGGCAATCGTTCCCGATCGCTGGCTGCTGGCTGGCCCGGATGGAATGGCTTTACGAGCCGTGGCCGTGCACGTATTCTTGGAGACGCCCGCACCGGCATGGGCAGCCTGCCTGGCAGCCCGGGAGTATGACGAAGGCCGGAAGAGACGCTACCGAACCGAGAGGCATCGACCCGCCCCGGTCGTCACGTAGTCGGACCGTCGCGTTGGGAGGAGGAAACCTCCCTCGAGATCTGACCGATCTGCGACAGCTCGGTGGATGGCGGACACACCGGATTTTGAGTCCGGCGCGTCTGCCATCGCCGTCGCATTGGAAACAGGTTGCGGTGTTGCTTAAAGTCTAGGAATCCAAGGCTCGCACGTCGCTACCTTCGTGCTTTCGCATTGTGGCCGCATGGGGCTGACGTTGCCAATACTGTTCCCAATTTGTTCCCAATCAGGCCACGTTCCCGCAGAGCGAGTCGGGCTCAAGGGTTGGGTAAGCCTTCGGTTTCGAGGCCGCCGTCGGCTTCGTCGACGCGCACTGCGCCGTCAACCGGTTCGTCTTTCGGACCGGAAGAGCGGCGGGACGTCATGTTCGGGACGGTGTAGACGTCGCGATTCGAAGTTCCCCTGATCCCGGGTAACGACGACGACTTCAGTGACGCGGTGGCTGAACGCCAGGAAAAAGCCCGGCTCGGATCAGTAGCCGGCGCACCTCGACGCGCTCGGGAGCGTTCATGACCAGGACATCGATCGTCGTTCGTCCGATGGCGGTTCGGCCTATCAGCACCGGGCCAACCCAGGCGAAATGCTCTTCCCAAATATCCTGGCGGGGGTGGAACAGTCGCGTCAACAACCCTGTGTCGGGGTCGAGCCCGCCGATATTCGGCCCCTTGTGGAGGTTGTCATTCAGGCAGGACAACGCCAAGTTTTCGGCGACCGTAGGCCCGTGGTGTTGCTCGGCAATGACGTGGTCGATCTGGAAGGGCAGAACGTCGAGCGATTGCGGCAGCCGACAGTATTCGCAGGCGCTTTCGGCGCGGTCCCAAACCAAACGTTTGAGCGCCTCGTTCATCGCGTCAGGAGGCAGGGAAAGAGGGCTAGGCCAAAGCGCAGCGAGCCTTGGCGTGGATCAAATTGAGGAAGTTGCCGACGCGCACGTAACGCTCCAAGAGCGCGCGTTCGGACGGCGCGATGGTGCCCTCGCGGTTCTTCTCCGCCAGTTCGCTCATGCGTGCGACCGCGGCAGGATTGAACCGAAATCCGAGCAACGCCCGCGCAGCCTCAGGCGACAACCCGGCGGTGTCGGATTGAATGACCTGCTCAAGGATTTCGCTTTCTGTCTCAAGAGTGGCTGTATCGCTCATGGCATCAGTATACCGCGGAGCGGGAACCAACGACAAGCGCGTGATTGAGCGTCCTCGAAACTGAAAACGGTTGACGAAGCTGCCCCCCATCGACGTGATCGTTGGGGGTCCGTCGGGCCGCTTGGAGCGCCCGCGAAGCTCCACGCCGCCGACTACCGGCCATTCAATTACCGAAGGTGGGACTTGAACCCACACGGGTGTTACCCCACCGGATTTTGAGTCCGGTACGTCTGCCATTTCCGTGGTATTGGAAACACGTTGCGGTGGTGCTTAAGGTTTGCGAATCCAAGGCTCGCACGTCGCCACCTTGGTCGTTTCGCATTGTGGCCGCATGGGGCTGACGTTGCCAATACTGTTCCCAATTTGTTCCCAATTCGCGCCCGAATAGAGGCCGGTACAGGCTTGATCATGGGTGATGGGCTGATGGGCGGTGGCCGATGTCGGATCGCGCCCGTAAGCCCCGTCCCAAGTGATCGCTGGGCGATGCCGGCGCGTCCTTCCGAGCGACAGGCACAAAACGCCGCCACGGAGAGGCCCGAGGCATTGTCAGCCGCGGGTTTTCGTTGGCCTTGGCTTTCGGAGTCGGTTCAAATCCGGTCGCCACGGCTTCTCCCCCATTGTTCTCGTTCAATGCCCTCTTGTATGTATTGCCTAAACTACCTAATCATCGGCGGACTCGAGCAATGTCCCCGTTGCCCCCCAGCGGGTTTATACACACGGATGTCTCGCTTTGTGTAGTCGACCCGTATTCCCAGCGAGGCGGCGACTTTAAGTACGATGTCAAGTTCGTCCGCCTCGCGGAATGCCACCAGCTCGCCAGGCAACGGTTCGCCGAAGTTTTCAACCACTTTTCCCCCGCGAAAGTCGGGGTCGGCTACCATGTAGCGCCGGATAAGTCGGCCGCCAGAATAGTACACGAAGTCAAACGAATGATCACAATCGCCAATCGTGCAAGCGAATACTTCATAATTGCGTCCCAAGTTTTCGATGGCCGGACGCGTCGAAGACATGTGCCAGAGAGTGTAACGCCAGTCATCAGCGACCATCATCCACTGTCCGTCATCTGCCAAAACGGCATATCGCTCAAGACACCAGAGCCATTTCGCACGCCGATAGGTAGAGAGACCGAAAGCCTGTAGCAAGTCGAAGTCATCGCACTTCTCGGCGCACCGTACGAAGATAAACTGCGGTGCGGAAAGATGATTGTTGTAGAACCTCATGGGTGTCATGGCAGACGAATTGAGGCTTTGACGAATTCCTAACTACGCCAGGCGGTCCACGAGCAAACGCTCGCCTTATTCCTAGTTGCCACAATATCGAGCCGCGCCGGGAGGCGCCATCGGAGCTTGGTCAGTTCTGTCCAAGGATTCAGTCAGATCGAATCATAAGGCCCTCGAGCGGCAAAAGTGAAGGATTATGGTTTGCGGATTCGAGGATTCGAGGACATGCATTTACAAGGGAGAGCAGAAAGGGGTCAGAAAGCCGAAATCGATTCCTGACCCCTTTGTTCCCGCCGGCCCATAGTCGAGCTGAAAAACGAGAAACGAAGCTGGACACCGAGCGGCCGCGCCCACGAAGCGCCCAAAGCCTTCACACTGCGAAGCGCCCATTGCTCCGCCAACGGCCACGAGCTTAGAATCAAAGGTAGTCACAAAAGGCGGCGGCATGGCGATTTTGTCGCTTTCGTTCCAGAGACTTTGATCAGCTCGGGAGGATGACCAATGGCCACGGCGACCGGTAGGATCTTCAAGCAAGCTGATCGTCAGGGCGGTGACGCCTGCGTTCATGGCACGCGCATTCCGGTTTGGGTTCTGGACAACTGTCGCCGTCTGGGCATGCCCGATGCCCAAATCTTGTCGACCTACCCTTCTCTGACGCCCCCCGACCTGGAAGCCGCCTGGGATTACGTCGCAGCCAACCGGGAAGAGATCGAGCAGGCCATCCGCGAAAACGAAGAGGGCGACGACGGCCCCGTGGAGTAACGGCGGATGCTGCTCTACGCGGACGAGGACTTCGCTTTTCCCGCGGTCGAGGAACTTCGAGTACGGGGTCACGACGTGCTAACGGCTCAGGAAGACGGTCAAACGGCTATGCCGGATGCTGTCATTCTGGCCCGCGCCTTTGCGCTAGGACGTGTCGTTTTGACTCACAATCGACGCCACTACGTACGCCTGCATCATCGAGGGGCGGCGCACGTCGGTATTCTGACCGCATCGCAGGATTCCGATCATCTGGCCCTGGCCAGTCGGATCGACGGAAAGCTTGCGAGCCTATCTCCTGGCCGATGGTGCTACCGCGTGAATCGGCGGCCGTGAGTTTGAAGTACCGAAGGTGGGACTTGAGCCCACACCCTCTTGCGCGGACCGGATTTTGAGTCCGGCGCGTCTGCCATCCGTCTGGTATTGGGCTGAGATTGGATTGACGTAGATTTGAGGGATTTTGCACGGGTTATACGCTCACCCCTGCGGTCGTTTGCATTGTAGTCGCATTGGGAAGGCATGGGCAATATGTGCAGAAGAATTGCAGAACCAGCTACGTTCCTGCATTCCCGGGTGAGCTCGAGCGAAGTCCATTCGGAGGTCAACACCGACGGGGCAACGAAAATGCGCGACTGGTCGGCTGAAAGGAAGGCTTGCTGTGACAGGACCACGCTCTTGTGACCGCTGCCAGCCGCGGCAGTAAGGCGAGTTGATCGACCGTGCCCAGGCTGGCGAGGCGGTTGCTTTCGAGCGGCTCGCCAAGCAGCACGTCGCACCCCTGTGGCGCTGCGCGATGGCCCTTGGCAAGGATAGCCACTGGGCCGAGGATCTTGTGCAAGAGACTCTGGTCGAAGCGTGGCGATCCTTGGCGCGTTTCGATGGTCGTTGCCGGTTCTCCCCAGAGGAGAGCAGACCATGACTGATCTCCTTCACCCCTGCGAACCTTGGGCCGAGCGAATCAGCCTGGCGGCGGCCGATTGCCTATCGCCCGACGCAGAGCGAGACGTTCGTCGGCATATCGAGACGTGTTCCGATTGCCGCGAGCGCTTTCGACAGCTCACGGCATTGTGCGGCGCGCTTGCTGAAGCACAGTTGCCGGCCGGCAGCGCGGAGGCGGCCATCGTCGCGCGAGTCATGACGGCGGTCGCGTCCGACGAGTCACGGCGACCCATCGTTCGCACGCGGGCGGAGATGATTCATCTCCCGCTACTTACCCGTTCCCTGGACAATTGGAGGCGGATCATGCGTTCTTCAGTTTCTCGCGTTGCGGCGGCGGCGATCTTTGTTCTTGCCATTGGAGGCGTCGCCTTGTGGTTACACGGAGGCGGCGCGACGTTGGCCTACGCCGACTTCGTCGCGCCGATCCTGGATGCGAAGACCGTCAAGTACAAGCTAACCACCGAAATGGAGGGCCCACCCGCAGTGACGACAACGAGCGAGGTCATGGTGCTGGGCGCCACTGGGTCGCGCCAGGAGATAGAGATGCCGGACAAGTCCAAGGCGATCATGATCTTTGATTGGGGCCGAGGCAGGAGTCTTACCCTGGAACCCGCCTCCAAGAAGGCGATGGTCCTCACACTCGCCAACCTGACCAAGGAGCAGGTTTCGCGGCAGGACCCGTTCGCCATGTTTCGCTCGATTCTGCGCAATGCGCAGGACAAACCGACCGTCCAACGGGAGCCGCTCGGCGAGAAGGAGATCGACGGACACCGAGTCGTCGGATTCCGCTTTCGCAGCAAGGGCATGGTGACGAGTTTGTGGGGCGATCCCAAAACCGGCCTGCCGGTCCGCGGCGAAGTGACCATGGCAATTTACGGCAATAACAGATGCAGAAGAGCATGGAAGCCGGGATGCAGAAGACCATGGACGTCCAGATACGGCTTCAGCGCGGCTTGCTCTTCGCGCTGATGTTGCCGACGGATGCCGACGGGCACTACGCGGGCAAGGGCGTTTCGCTGGGCGCGGCCGATAAGCCGATCTTCTGGTACCGCCCCAAGGATGCGAAGAAGTACCGGGTCATTTACGCCGATCTCTCAGTTCGTGACGCCGATGCGCCGCCGAGCGTGCCCAACGCGCAGCCGGTACCAGACTCGTCCAATCCGAAGAAATAGTCCATGGGCGGCAGTGGCCAACAAACTTCTGGCTCGTGACGACTGGGAATTGTTGGGTCCGCTGCTGGAGCCGTTTCTCGTGGTGAAGACAGCGACTGCTCGGCGCGAGGCACTGCGGATACCGCGTCCGTCTCTTGCAGTGTCAATTCGCAAAGCTAGGGTTCGGGAAGGCTAGGACATGCGTTAGCAAGCCATTACTCTGCGACGGGAGTGAGCGTTCTGCGAGGTGACCTCTTTAGCTTGGTGGCTCGTCCCGAATTGAGCAAAGTAGGTGTGCTCAACCTTGACGGTTATTACGCCGTGAATTCGCCGAAACTGCACGCCGACCTTCGTTTGATTCGTCTTCTGGCCATGGGATCGATCAAGCTATATGGGGAATTCTGCCTCTTCCTAAACGCCGATTTGGATGCGGCGGTTCGCCAGAAGAACCGAGCGTCAATGGCCATGCGAGAGCATGCCAATTTGGTCGCTGACACTTTCTTTGATTGTGGACGTTGCCAAATTCAATCTGAGCTATTGCTTCCCACCGAGTGCGGTGAGGCGATTGATGCCGGCAAAATCGGAGCGTTTGGCATGTTTGAGATCTACAGAGGTAGAAAGTCAGGTCATCGAATGGCAAATCTCCGACTGGTTGTTGGGTAGTTGTAGCGACTTCGGTCGCACTGACCGTGAGCAATCCCTCCGTGCGGCGGCGAATCACCTGCCTCCGTTCAACCCTGGCTTTGCGGAGTTCCCTCTTGGCCTTGGACGGGTCATGATCATCGCCTCGATGCTGCGATGAACGGCGATGTCCTTTCCCCCGGGGATTGGAGAATCATGATTCTGGCCAGCCGGGAAGCTTGGCCTCTATAAACAGAACCATCGTCTCACCGCAGCACTTCGGCCAACCGGTCACGGTGTATGCGAGCATCTCCGACGGCTGGCAGGCGACGGTCTTGCCGCACTTGCCACACCTCAGAATCCGTTGAAGATCCTCGGGTTCCTTGCCCGGCGGTCCTTTTGCATCTGTCATCACGTCACCTGCTCTGGTCACTTCCTTACTCGATCATCATATGCTTCTGCTGGAAAGTATCTCTATCACAAAGCGCCCGAGAATGCGCTGATTTGGGCGGAATGTCCCCGACGCAGGCGGGGAGAATCCGCACAAGAATTCGTGAAAACGCCGCAAGAACCCTTGAAACAGCGGGATAATCGGCGGTCTTTTCCCATTGGTACACCGACTGCATTGGGACTCGTCGTCGGCCGATCGGTACACCGGATGCCTTCAGTCCGGTGGTCGACGACCATGACCGAACTTGATCACGGGGAGGCTTACCGATGGGCTCGTCTGCATTTGAGATCATATTAATACCGGTGCTTTGGGGAACGTTCTGCGGGATCGTTGCTGGTATGGCGATCCTCGCGGTGATGAACGCGGTCGAGGCGCTGGTCGACTGGCTGGGCCGCAGGGCTCGATCGATCGAGGCTGTGCGTCAGGCTGCTCGCATTGCCCCGCGGCGAACTTACCGCCCGGCTGTCCGCAGTGGCTTTAGCCGGCGTGCTCACGGATGAAGGTCATACTCGCGGATCTTGTCGAAGAGCTGGCGGCGGCTGATGCCAAGCCGCTCGGCGGTCTTGGTGCGGTTTCCCCCGCAGGCCACCAAGGCGCGCTGGATCGCCCGGCGCTCCACCTCGGCCAGCAGGGCGCGGAGCGGAAGGGACTCAACGGGGTCGCCGGCCGCGGGCATTGCCAGGTCGAGCGGCTCCGCGGCGTCGAGGTGCTCGGGCAGGATGGTCCGGCCCCGCGCGGCGATCACCGCCCGTGCCAGGGCGTTCTCCAGTTGCCGAACGTTTCCCGGCCAGGGTCTTTCCCGGATTGTCGCGAGGGCCTCGGGGGAAAGCGAAAGCTCGCCCCAGCCGTGCCTCCGCTCCACGCGCTTGAGGATGTGGTCCGCCAGGGGCGGGATGTCCTCGGGGCGGTCGCGGAGGGGCGGGATGACGATCCGGGCGACGTTGAGGCGGTAGAACAGGTCCTCGCGGAACCGGCCGGCCGTGACCTCTTTGGACAGGTCGCGGTGCGTGGCCGAGATGACGCGGGCATCGGTGCGGAGAGTCTCGG
This sequence comes from uncultured Isosphaeraceae bacterium, assembly GCA_963823675.1. Classification (GTDB taxonomy): domain Bacteria; phylum Planctomycetota; class Planctomycetia; order Isosphaerales; family Isosphaeraceae; genus CAWGMT01. The sequence continues at coordinate 43,708 of CAWGMT010000015.1, forward strand.
TCCCCCCGACGCGCTCGAACTCCCGCTGTTGGAATGACTCACGTGCCAGAACACCTGAGTAACGCGGGTGCCGGTCGGCCAGGAGGCCCTGGGCGCGAGGTGTGTTCGATCCGCCGCCTCCGGAACCGAAGAAAAAGGATCGGGCTCGGGCCCGGGGAGTGTTCGACCCGCCACCTGACCCGAAGGGCAAGCGCTCTGGGACCCGTGATCGTGACCTGCCCCCGCCGCTGCGCTGACGGCATCCGCAGCCAGACCAATCCGTCTGAGACTAACCCCGACCTTAATCCAGCCGCCCCGGCCCGCTTCCAGGCCGAGGCGGGATGCCCCGGAGAAAGTGCGCGCCATGGATACGCGGAATCGCATCGGACTTTACGGTTCTTACTTCCTCGGTATGGCCGGCATCGGCTTCACATTGCCCTACCTGCCGCTCTACCTCGGACAGAGGGGGCTCTCGGATTCCACCATTGGAATCATCTCGACGTTGGCGGCATTGACCAGCCTGGCGCAGTTCCCTGTCGGCCTCTGGTCGGATCGCCTGGGCTCGCGTAAGCCGTTCCTCGTCGTGGCGCTTGCCGTCGTGGCAGTCTCGGCGTGGCTCTTGCGCGGGGCGGAAGGGACAATCTGGGTCGGTCTGCTTGTCATCTTGTTCGCGGAGAACGGCATCGGCCGCGCCGTCGTTGAGAGCCTCTCCGGGGCGGAGGCCGCGGCGCTGGCTCCCAAGGGAAGTGTCGGCGCAGCGCTCGGAGCTCTGCGCTTCTGGAAGCCGATCGGCATCGTGCTGATGGCGCTCGTCGGGAGTTGGATGTCTGAGCAGTATGGCGTCGGTGCGATCCTGCTGCCGCTTGCGATCATACAGAGCCTTGCTGTCGTGGCAGCACTCCTGATTCACGAACCGGAGATGAGGGCAAGCACGGGCCTCATCAACGGCGACCGTACGATAATGTTCGCAGAGTATGAGCGGAAAACCGCAACCCGATGGTTTGCGAAAGACGCTGGGCTCTGGGCCTTCGTCGCGGCAATGGTCCTGTTCCACGCGGCGAACGCGCCCGGGGGCGTCTATCTTGGGCTTTTTCTCAAGCGAGAGCTCCACGCCCCCGAACGGATGCTCGCATACGCCTTCGTGGTGAGTATGATGGCCTGGATGCTCGTCGTCTGGCCGGCGGGTTGGCTGGCTGACCGTTGCGGGCGCAAGCCGCTTCTGATCGCTGGCTGGACGATCATGGCGGTCCGGCTGGGCCTGGTGTCCGTCGTCCAGTCCCCGATTCTAGTAGTGGCGAACCAGGCGCTCGACGGACTGGGCAACGGCCTGTTCGCGGTCATGGCCGCCGCCTGGGTGACCGACCGCCTGGCAGACCCGCGGCGGGCGGGTGAAGCGCAGGTTCTCGTCGGATCATGCCTCGTGCTCGGTTCGGCACTCGGGCCGGCTGCGGCGGCCGTCCTCGTCGGGCCGCTCGGCTACCGGGGACTGTTCGCCGCACTGGCGGCACTCGGCGCCGTCGCGACGGCGATCGTCATCTTCTTGGTCCCGGAGACGTTGGCGAAGCACGAAGAAATCATCGACGGCCGGATGGTCGACCCAATGGCCACGACATCCGAGCTCTCGATCGTCCCATCATTCGGATGACTGCGGCAAGAAAGTTGGATATGTATTCCAGCCTGACATTGAACTCCGGAGGTATCCCCGCCCGTGACGACGCATTCTGCCTCGATTCCCTTGGTCTCGACGATCTTCGGGCTGACCTATCTTGCACTGGCCCTCGGCAAGATTCCCGGACTTCGGATCGACCGGGCCGGAATCGCCCTGGTCGGGGCGGCGTCCATGCTCGCCTGTGGCGTGCTCTCGATGCGAGACGCGGCCAAGGCCATTGATTATGACACGATCATCCTGCTCTTCAGCATGATGGTGGTGGTCTCATACCTCCGCATGGCCGGGTTCTTCGCCTTGGCGACGGAACACATCGCCGCCAGGTTTTCAGGACCGTACACCCTGCTGGCCGTCACGATCGCGCTCTCGGGTGTCCTCTCGGCATTCCTGGTCAACGACGTCGTCTGCGTCGCCATGACGCCGCTGGTGCTCCACCTCTGCCAGCGATTGAAGCGGCCCCCGATCCCGTACCTTGTCGGCTTGGCGACGGCATCGAACATCGGCTCAGTTGCCACGATCACGGGCAACCCCCAGAATATCATCATCGGCTCGCTTTCTCACATCTCATATCTGAGGTTCGCCGCGCGTCTGGCCCCTATCGCCTTGATCGGTCTGAGCCTGAACTTCGCCATTGTGGCGGTGATATACCGCAAGACGTTGGGCGAGGCAGGGCAAGATCCTCCACCGGCCGACGAGTCGGTGGCACCCCGGGTCCACCGCGGCCTCCTCGCCAAGAGCGTCGCGGTGACTGTAGTCACCGTCGCCTTGTTCTTTGCGGGGCTGCCAATCGCCCTGGTGGCACTCGTCGCGGCGGCAGTGCTGATGCTCGACCGTGTTCGCCCCGAAAAAGTCTACAGGTCGGTCGACTGGCCGCTCCTGGTCATGTTCGCCGGACTGTTTGTTGTGGTGCAAGCCTTCGATTCCAATGTGGTCCACACCTGGGGACTGGAGCGGTGGGATGCCCTGCTCGAGTCGCCGGTAGTGCTGGTCAGCGGTCTCTCGGTGCTGCTGTCGAACCTGGTGTCGAACGTTCCGGCGGTGCTGTTGTTCAAACCACTTATGGAGGTCATGCCCCAGAAAGAGCTGGCATGGCTGGCCCTGGCGATGTCGAGCACCCTGGCTGGGAATCTGACCGTGCTCGGGTCGGTGGCAAACCTCATCGTCGTCGAGAATGCACGCCGCGCGGGGACCGAGCTGAGTTTTCTGGAATATCTCAAAGTCGGTGTCCCGCTGACGATTCTGACGACACTCGTCGGCGTCGCCTGGCTCGCGCTGGTCCAGTATTGACACGGGAGAGCCGAACCATGGCCGAGGCGGGTGCATCTAGCCACGATTCCCATAAGCCAAACCCGTCGAAGACGAGCCTCCGCGCTCTCGACGGCCTGAACGTGTTCCTGGCGGACGTGCGGGATGGGATGGGGCCATTCCTGGGCACGTTCCTGCGGGAGAACCATCACTGGGACGCGGGCCGGGTGGGGATCGCGCTCGCGGCGTCACAGATCGGAACGGTGCTGGCTCAGACTCCGGCCGGTGCCCTGATCGATGGCATTCGGTGGAAGCGACTGGCGGTCGCGGTCGCGGCGGCGGTGGTCGCCGCGGGCTGCGTCGTGATCTATCTGGTGCCGACGCTTGCGGTGGTGGTCGCCGCACAAACGGCGATCGGGGCGGCTGCGGCGATCTTCCCTCCGGCCGTGGCGGCCCTGACCCTGGGCTTGGTCGGGCGGACGGCGATGGCGCGGCGCACGGGGCGAAACGAGGCGTTCAACCACGGCGGCAACGTCGTCGCGGCGGCCCTCGCGGGAGGCTCCGCCTATCTGCTCGGCTACGGGGCGTTGTTCTTCCTCGTCGCCGGCATGGCGGCCACTAGCGCCGCCGCCGTCCTCCTGATCCGCGAGGCGGACATCGACCACGACCTCGCCCGGGGAGCCGACGATGGCGACGGAAGGAGTCATGAGGCCATTGGGATCACCGAGCTGTTCAAAGACCGCCGGATTGCGATCTTCGCCATTTCGGTCGTATTGTTCCATTTCGCCAACGCGGCGATGCTGCCGCTGGTCGGCCAGAAGGCGAGCGACGGCCTGAAGGAGGGGGCGGCCGTCTTGATGTCGGCCTGCATTATCGCGGCGCAGGTCGTGATGGTGCCGGTGGCCCTCGCCGCCAGCCGCCTGGCGGCAAGTTGGGGCCGCAAGCCGGTCTTCCTGATCGGCTTCGCGGTCCTGCCCGTTCGCGGCATGCTCTACTGCCTCAGCGTCAACCCGTATTACCTTGTCGGCGTCCAGCTCCTCGACGGCATCGGCGCGGGCATCTTCGGGGTCGTCTCGGTGCTGGTCGTGGCCGACCTGACGAAGGGGACCGGCCGGTTCAACCTGACGCAAGGAGCACTCGCGACGGCGACCGGGATCGGTGCTGGCCTGAGCAACCTCCTGGCGGGCTTCGTGGTCAAGGCGGCTGGCTTCGACGCCGGCTTCATCACGCTTGCTGCGATCGCCGCTGCCGCGGCGATCTTTTACGCCCTTTTCATGCCCGAAACCCGCGGATCGCTCGACGTCGTGGCTGAAACCTCGTCGGTCCACACGATGGTGGCAATGACTGGTCCCGAACCTTCTTAAGATGAGGAGAAGAGTACGCGATGACCGATTCTGACATCCCTGTCGTCGTCGCTGTTCCCGGTGACCTGCACCTGACGGAACCAGACCTCGAAAACGTGCGTGTTGCGCACTGGATGGTCGGTGAAGTCAACGGCCTGATCCGGCCGGACTTCGTCCAGTTCATCGGGGACAACGTCCAGGACGCGAGCGAGGCCCAGTTTCGCCTCTTTGACGACATTCGCGGCCGGCTCGAAGTGCCCCACTTCGCCATGATCGGCGACCACGACGTGAAGGACGACCCATTGGCGACCGGGTTCCGCCGGCACATTGGCGAGCCGTACGGGACGACCTCGTTGCACGGGTTCAGGTTTATCCGGCTCAACACGCAGGAGTCACGGCCTGTGGGGCTCTCGGCCGCGCAGATCGGTTGGTTCCGCGGTGAGGTCGATTCAGCACTGGCAGAGGGCGAGCGTGTGGTGTTGTTCCAGCACAACTACCCATACCAGGTTTGGGAAGACTTCGACGGACCGGGCATTGACGAGTGGCGTGCTATCGTTCAGACGCGGCGCGTCGAGGCGATCGTCTGTGGGCACACCCATTACTGGCAAGTAGCCAACGACGGCCGGAACGTGGCCATCGCCACTCGGTCTATCGGCGACCCGGAAGGGGGACCGCCGGGATATACTCTGCTCTACTTACGCGGCGACGATCTGGCTGCGACCTACCGCTCGGTGGAGGATCGCGGCCCCGTCATCCTGGTGACACACCCGCGCGAACGGCTCTTGGCGACCGGCCCGCAGCGCATTGTCAGAGGCTCCGACCGGGTGGTTGTACGAACCTGGTCTGACCCGCGCGTTTGGGCCGTCCGGTACCGCATCGACGAAGGAGTTTGGGCCGACCTGGAGTCCTCGGGAGATGGAAATTGGTCCGGGCCGCTGCCCGGCGACCGGCTCGCCAAGGGGGAGCATATCCTGGAGGTCGTCGCGGTCGCATCCGATGATACCGAGGGATCTCAGCGGCTCGGCTTCATGGTAGACTCGACGGGCCGATTCACTGCCGTGCCGGAAGCTCGACCGGTGGTGACCTCGACGGCGTTCTGCTGACCAGTTTGTCCCGAATGGGTTGGAGTGAGGGTTGGTACGGTTGGCGCTGCCGGCGTTCGACTCGAGGACGGTCTGCTGGTACGAACCGAGGAACCTCCAGCCGCAAATCAGCACTGGACTGTCTGTCGCGTTGCCATTCGTAATTCTCAGCCACGCGATCGGCTCCTCTGTTCCCGAGGTAGCGCGTTTGACGGCAAGGACATTGGCGTGTCGGCGTGAGCTGACGGTCAGACGGTAGATGCGGAGGAAGCCGACGATTGATCGGCGTTTGGTTCCGGTATCTCTGAGTCGAAACGTAATTGCCACCCCCCGATCCGGTCGGGGAGTGGCGATCATCTTTTCTCGGCCAGGTCAGCTCGCGACGAGTCGGTGAGAATACGCAAAAATGACCCGACCGAGCCGGAAGGCGGACGAACGGTCGGGCTTCATCGACATTCCCCCTACAGCTCGTTACGGAGTCGTTGGATCTCCTCACGCAACTGGAGGATCTGATCCTCCAGGGTCTTCAGCCGCCGCTCGATGTCGCCAGGCTGGTTGGGCGTCGCGGCGAAGTCCACGGATTCGTCGGGGGCGACGCGGCCTGGACTGGGTGAGAGCGGGCCTGCCACGTCGTTGTTGGCCGATGCGTTGGTGCGGAGGTTGGTTGCCGTCAACACCTCGAAGTGAGTGTCACCGGCCGGTCCGGTCTCCATCCACCCGCTGACCTTGACGCGGTCGCCACGGGCGATGATGGCGGAGAAGCGGTCGGCGAGGTGGGGCGGCCAATGGATCACTGTCCCGTCATCGAGCACCGCACCGTCGACCTCGCCCATCGGTGCCGACGTCATCCGCTGGACCTTCCCCTGCGCCGTCTGCGAGGCTGCCGCGGTCGGGGCGTTCCCCCGCCTCGGGCCAGGAGGCGGCGGCAGAGGCCGTCGGCGCGGGCCGGGGCCTGGCGGAAGGGCATCGTTTTCGCGCAAGTCGTTGGTTCGCAGGTTGGTCACCGTCTGGACCTCCAGGTGGTTGTCACCGGCGGGGCCGGTCTCCATCCGCCCTACGGCCTGGATGCGGTCGCCGCGGGCCACGATCGCTGAGAACCGGCCAGCCAGATGCGGCGGCCAGTGGATCGCTGTCCCGTCGTCGAGCACCGCACCGTCGATTTCGCCCATCGGGGCGCTGGTCAAGCTTTGAACCTTCCCCTGCGCGGTTCGCGTTTCTCCGAGCCCAGGCGGCTGAGCCTTTCCTTCGGAGAAGGCGAAAGTCAGGGCGAGAGCCAGGGCCGCAAGCGGGGCCAAGCGGCTCGACCACCAAGTCAACTCTCGGGGAGTTCTTCCTGAGGCGTTCATCGTACACATCCTCCACAAGTAGATGCCGGGAGCTGAGCCTCTAAGCCCGGTATTAGGAATGGGGAGCGTGGTTTTCACACAACCATGTCTTTACTCTTGGCTCATTAGTGACCTATGCAGTCCCTGTACCAAACGGGAATCGCCCGCTTCTCTCGGCCACGGTCCGCATGTCGAAAGTGCCATCACGGTCAGCGGATGCCGCGATTGTCCTGGGTTTGACTGAGGCATGGGATGTCGCTGGACCGCGGGAGATGACAGGACGTGAATATCGATTTCATCGCATCGGAGTTTCTTCATTGGGCGGAGTTCCCCCACAGCCCTGGGGGCTTTTCACTCATCGCGGCAGCGGCCCAAGGGTGTTGTCTTAGAGGTCAAGGGTGTAATAGTGGAAGCGACGCCCCGGCGGGCGCGTGAGCCTCATCATCTGCGGCCGATGAGGGACATACTGTTCATTATTTCGGCTGCGAGCGGAACCTCCGCTGGACGGGGCAAAACCCGACAAGGCGCGACGGAACGGTTCAGGCGCCTCTTCCACTCTGTTTAGCCGCGCCGTGAATCGATCACGCTCGCACGTCCTCGTTGATTTCCCTGCTGGATTCCGGTGAATCATCGCCATCGGATGAAGGCATTATCCTCGAATGCCGCTTCTCGGGCTCAAGGTGGGCTCGGTCCATCGTCTTTGCATTGCCGTTCTGCCGCCAGGCGTTCCTGAAAGGTCTTGGGCGCATAGAGAGACGAATTCAGCGTTGATCTCTGCGAGCGTACGCCCTCGGTCTCCGGTGCAATTTCAAACTCTGTCACGAGATCAGATGCGAAACCTGCCGCCGTCCGCCTACGAATGCGGGCCGTGATCGGTTCCTCGGCGGAGGAATGTTTCTGTCGGTCCCGCTGCGGTATCGCCTCGATGCTGTGTGCTGCCTTAAGAGATTTGATCCGCTCACTCAACTCGGGCACACCTAGCCCTTCGTCTTTGCCTGGTTCGTGGCCCGTGCCAGAAAGGCTGGCCTTGAGCTGGTCACGCAAGGTGGTCAGTTCAGCCAGGTAGGTATCGTGCGGAAACGGCTTGCCCAGTCGGGCCTGATAATCGCGGAGCTGTGATTGGGCGATTCCGAGATCGCGCTGAACGCGGTCGCAATCGGAACCGTAGCCGTCGGCTAGACGTTCCAAGGCGTTGACGACGGCGCGTGGACCGTGGTGATCACGCGATAGCGTCGCGAGTCGCGTGGTGGCACCTTCGAGGTAGACTTCGGGCGCAAATTGCGAATGGAGCACGATCCCAAAACCCAGCCCCCGGTAGTTGCCGAGCGCAATGCGCGTCGTTTCACGAACCTTCTTCGGCAACGCGTCCAGCCTGCCGCCCAGAATGTCGGGTATGTCTTCACGTGGGTACGTCCGACCACCAATGGCGATTGGGGCGGTGGCGTGACTGTTTGCGGTGGCTTGGTCTGCGGTGAGCTTGGAGAGTCGCTCGGCCAGGCCGGCGATGGTTGCCGGCAAGTCGCGGACGCTACGGCGGGCGACGTACTGCTCATCCAGGTGGTTCTTCTTGAGCAAGGCGAGCCGTTGCAGTTCGGCGTCGGCCTCGGCGAGTGTCAGCACCGCCGGGTTTCCCGACGCGATCGCCTTGACCTCGGCGTAGGAAAGTTCCTGGCTGCCGATGTCTTCGGCACGACGGGCGGCGTTGTCGCCGGTCATGACCTGCGAAATGAACCGGGCCTTCGTTTCGAGGGCTTGCCACATATAAGCATCGAATGAACCTTCGGTGACGTAGCGGTAGATGGCGACTTCCTTGTTTTCGTTGCCCTGTCGCAGGATGCGGCCGTCGCGTTGCTCGACCTCGGCCGGTTTCCACGGTGCGTCGAGGTGATGCAGGGCAACCAGGCGTTTCTGGACGTTGGTGCCGGTGCCCATTTTCTGGGTGCTGCCGATCAACACGCGGACGGAGCCTTGCCTTACTTTCTCGAAGAGCGCCTGCTTCTTGACGTCGGATTCGGCGTCGCCGACAGCGGCGATCTGCTCGCGGGGGATGCCGCGGGCGACGAGCTTCTTGATGATGTCGTCATAGACGGAGAATCCCCACGGCGTCGGGTTCACTCCCATGTCGCAGAGAATCATCTGCGCGCCGCGGACGGCGGCGCTCTCATGCCAGATGGCGGCGACGTTATCGGGCATGGCGTTCATCTTCGAGCCGGGAAAATCTTCGGCAGCAGGCGACAGCAGCCTCGCGTCGAGGGCGAGCTTGCGCCCGTCGGTGGTGATCGCCAAGGCGTCGTCTTCCCTGGGGTCGACCTTCGTTGAACGCAGCCGCTCGTAGCGTGCCACCAGTGCCTGCTGGAGGGTGGAAGAGCTAAGACAGGCAGATCAAAGCGCGGCACCGACGGCTGGGACTGTCCAACTTCAGTTGAGTCGGTTCCGCACAGCGATTCCTCCAGCCCCGCCGATGCGTTCGACTCGGCCACAGTGCCGTCCTGGGCGGCTTTCAGCTCTTCGGTCCGGCCTTGGGCCTTGACATGATCGACACGCTCTTTGATCGACGTGTGTTCGCTGGCCTCGGGAACGGCCGCGAGGGGCTGATGCAACTTGTCGCGCGGTGGAAACAGCCGGCCCCAGCGCCGTACGAGGCGACACGATGTTCCGTTATGAGTGGAGTTGGGTATCGTGTGCCCGGAACTCGCCCGACGGCGGAACCGAAAAAAGTGGCTGACCTGAGGGTCTCGTGCCAGCCTCAGGTAACCAGGCAACCTCCCAGGTTGACTGCCCGGCGCAGACCCAACCGCTCGGCGACCTCTCTGAGCCGCTGGCGGCTTGCCGCCAGGAACCGCCCTTCGCTCAGTTTTTCATGAACCAACTGACGCTTTGCAGCCGCTCGCGGGCCTTGACCACCCAGGCGGCATCGTTGAGCCGCCACTCCACCCACGCGTTGGAGACGGGCAACGTGCGGAAACAGCCGCCCCCAGCGCCGCACGACTCCTTCATCCGACCAGGCCGCCGCAACGTCCGGATCGAGCCGGACCAGCAAATGCAAGTGGTTATCCAGCACTGAGAACCCGCCAACGGCGATCGAGAAGATGCCAGCACGCTCCCGCAGGCGATTGTCAATCCAGAGTCTGCGGTCGCCCTCACCTTCGCCGAGCAAGCGAGTGAGTTCAACCCAGGATGATTCCCACCCCCTGTGGCCGGATCGTGATCAAGGTATATGTCGGGTTCAGCAGCACGCCGCTCGCGCTGCTAACCCCCGTTTTCGGGGACGAGGCGAGGATCTTGATCTGTCCGCCGAGCGCGGTGAACGGGTTCTTGCCTACGACCGTCAGCGTGATGGAATTCCTCGACTGGCTGTACACAGCCTTGATGGGAACGGGGATCGCGATCGTGAGGCGCTTGCGCTTCACGATCTTGGTAGAGAGCGCGTAGGCCTGGTAATTGCTGCCAAGACCCGCAGTCGCGGGGTTCATCGCGGTGCTGAACTGAAACGTAACGCTGATTGTCGGAATCACCGTGAATTTCACCAGTTTGAGCGTCGGCGGCATCGGGACATTGAAGGCATTGGTCGTTGCAGGGGTCAGGCCGCCGCTCGAGACTTGCAGTATGTACCCGGTACCGGGGCGCGCAAGTGATAGGCCGGAGAATATCGCAACGCCCGATTGGGCCATGGTCCCAGGCGCACCGTTAAGTGTGGCGCCGCCGGGGTTGGCAAAGAGAGCAACGTTGACGAGACCGCTAAACGTGGGATTGACGTTGCCATAGGGATCTTCGGCAAGGGCTCGTAGCCCGAATGGTGTTCCCGGGTTCACCGTCCCCGGCGGTTGCGTCGCGATGACCAAATGGTTGGCAGCAGCAGCCGATACCGTGATCGTGCCCGATGTCGCCGGGGTGAGGCTCCCGCTAGCCAGGTTCAGAGTCACTGCGCCGGCCTTGTTCAGTGTCAGGTTCGAAAACGTGACGACTCCGCCCACGGCCGAGACGTTCGCTGTCCCGCCGAGGCTGCTGCCGCCCGGACTTTGGCCCAGGCTGACAGTCACGCTCGCGCCGTCGTCGGCGACCGGGTTCCCATAGGTATCCTCGATGGTGACACTCAGTTGGAACTCACTGCCGGCGGTGACGGTGGCCGCGGGCAGTGTGGTCACGACGAGCTTGCTCGCGAGGTCGTAGGCCACGAGATCGGGCACGAGCAAATTGGCGACCGGCGTTCCCAAGCCGGTGACGAAGTCATAGCCAGGCGCCGCCTGCAAGCTGGCGGTGTTGGGATTGACGACGGAAACGATGTCATGAAAATCGGACGGGTGCAGCGAGTAAACGGAGTAAAGACCCGGCAGCGTCTGATCATATCCCGTGAGCGGGAGCCCGCCCTCGAGGACGCGTCCCTGATTGACGATGGCAATGAGTGCAGCCCATTCTGGTGCGGCAACGCTGGTGCCGTCGCCGAGGACCCAGCCGCCGGTGGTATCCTTGCCGCCGAACGTGGCCGAGAACACGTTGAGCCCCGTGGCGCCGGCCGCATCCCACGCAACGTCGGGGACGGCGCGCGCGTCCTGACTATCGAGCGACGAGGGCACAACCCCCTGCTGCCAGGATGGTTCTGGCTCGACAGTGCTTAAACCGCCTCCCGCACCGGTGTGCGGGCCAGTCTCCCACCCCACTTCAGCGTTCGGGCCTGTGGTCCCAGGATAATCCCCGGCGGCATCAAGGGGCAGGTTTGTACCGCCGACCGTAACCACATCGGGTGAAGCAGACGGGTAACCGACGCTAATCGTCGTATCGGCGTTGTTGTGATAGTCTGGCGTATCGCCCTCGTCTCCACTAGCGGCCACGAAGGTGACGTGCTGCACCTGGTAGACCTTGTCGTGATTTGTCTCGGCCTCATCGTCGGTCCCATTTTCGTTGACGATAAACTCAGGGTTGCCATAGCTTATCGAAACAGCAGAAACGCCCGGCTGGCTGGCCGCGTAGCTTTCGGCGGCATCGAGGCCTCCCGGATATTGAGAATTTGTCTCGACAACCAGGATGTTGGCGCCGGGTGCGATGGCATGCGCCGTCTCCACGTCGAGCGCGGTCTCGATCGCGGACGTCGCATAGACGGGCGGCGGATTTCCTGGAGTGATCGGGCCAAAAGTGTTCATGCCAGTCTGCGAGAGCTGGGTGAAAGTGAAGCCATGCCCCGGCAACGGAAGGCCGTACTCCGTGGAATATACCGTGAGATCCGATTCGATCGTCGGGTCGTATCCCTCCTCGACCAGCGCGATGGTCTGGCCGCTGCCATCACCGGCGATAGTCGTTCCCGCCGGCGTTGTGAACGTGATCTGGTCCACGCCGTAAGCATGCTTGATCTGAGCCGGGCTATATCCGGTGGAAGGCGGATTGTAATTGGAGGTTCCGGCCAAGACGTAGTTATCCGTCGGATCGGTAGCAGCCAAACCGCCGCCACTCGCCGTCGGTATCACGGCAACATCATAGGGGACATACGGCAGATTCGTGCTGGAATCTGTGGCCGTGATTTCTGCGGAATACCTCGAGAGATCAGCAGAAATCGTCACGTAACCAGGACTGCCGTTTAGTAACGACGACGTCGCAGCCGCCACTACGAAGCTGCCATCGCTGGCCGCGGAGGCTCCGAAGCTCTGAATCGTCGGCTGCGATGGAAGCCCGAGCGTCAGGACCTCGGGTGCGGGTGTCTGTCCCTGATCGAAGAACAAGTTGAATGCGACTGGAACGTCGCTGCCTGCCGCTGTCGGCAAGATCGCTAGCGCCGATTGCTGCCCATTGACGGCAACGCCGCCCGGCTGCGTCAACCCATCGCTGGCAGGAGCCGCAACGAGCGTCTTGAGTGATTCGTTAACACCGCCGGACCCATTGGCCGTGTAACTGACTCGCATCACGAAATCCCATCCGCTGGACTGTCCCGCTACGAGCAAGTTGTTGCCACTGGCATCGAGGTCACCGAACGTTGCGCTGGACAGGCTGATTGTGTTATCGAGATTCGCATACGAACTGGTCTGAGTATCAAAGACGTTCGAGCTGTCGGTCGAGTCGTGCTGTAAGAAGTCGTACGCGGAACCAGTGCTCGTCGCAGGGGAGACGGCAAATAGGTCGCCGTTCGGCTGGAGCTCCAGCACGTCGCCCGACGGCAGGTTTGGCAACGAATCGGTAGCGCCGAGCGTCACGAGCGCCCCGGGATGAGCCGCCCCCCCAGAGTGTGAGTACAGGACCTGAGGCGCCCCACCGCCGCTGGGCTCTTCCTCGATGGTCTCGCGCTGTCCGGCACTACTATTGCTGCTGTCGTAGCTGATGAAGATGTCGCCGGCTGGATCGGTCGAGACGCCGACCGGGTCGTTGACGGTGAGGCTCAAAAGCATTCTGCCCTCGAGCCAGAAATCACCGGGCTCGAAGCATCGGCGCGGCGGGGTTCTTCGCGGACGTCTCTTTGATTCCTTCGAAATCGCCATGATCGCGTCCCTCTGGTGGAGAATTCAGCAAAATTCCGTTGCGCTAAGCGGCCGCCGAGAACCTGCTCCGATCCCGGCGGAGAGTCAACGAGGGCAAGTTTCACCGCGTCCAACTGGCTGATCGGCGACGGAGAATCCGATCCGTCGCCGACGGTTGGGAGCCCGCGCAGCTTTGGGTGCGGCCTGAGTGCGACCAGGACTACTGCGGACTGGCCGCCGCGAACGTATCGCCGCCTAAGATCCGGTAAAGCCCGCGCGGAATCAACGGAGGATTCTAGCGAACCGGCATGGGACCGAACAAGTAGCCTCCTCGGAAACCGGGGAGTGATGATAATAAGGGACGTTGCGGCGAGCGTGTCCAGGGAACAGCCCGTCGATTTCCGCTCAGCTTGATCGATCGTCCTTCGACTGCTCGGGGCTCGGGTGCCGGGGACGCTGAAGCGCGAACATTGAATCAGCGAGCGGGTTCAGAAAAGTGGCTGACCTGAGGGTCTCGTGCCAGCCTCAGGTAAGCAGGCAACCGCCCAGGTTGACTGCCCGCCGCAGACGCAACCGCTCGGCGACCTCTCTGAGCCGCTGGCGGCTTGCCGCCAGGTCACCCAGCAGGAAGCCGCGCCGGCGCTCTTCGCGATCTTGCGCTTCCGATGCCAGCTCGTGATACTCCGCGCTTTCCGTCACCGGCGCATCCGCCGCGCCCGTGGCGTGGCCCCGCGCAGTGGACCAGTCATGTCGCTTCGCCAGGTCAGCGCTGGTATTTTGTTTTCCGCTGGGGCACTTCGCGGTTGAAGACTTTGTTGAGTACGTCGTTCAGAAAGTGGGCGGCTGAAAAAAGGTACCCTAATGAGTGGGTGTCTGAAAACCCCACCTAGACAGGATGAAGGATGAATAAAACCTCATCCGTTCCGCCTTCCCAGTTCCTCCTTCAGCCTTTAGCCTTTCTCCCCCCTCCCCACTCCGGCGCGACCCACCACAGTTTCATCCGAAGAGCTCACTCGATCGCTTGCCGACCCGTGGGATTCGAAAGTTGAGAACGGTTGGAGAAAATCGTGCGCTCGGAGATTTAGTTGTTGCATTCGCAAATCAAACGGCTACAGTGACCGATAAGACTGGAAGCATTGGAGATTATACGACAGATGAGTGGTCCTGCGAGTTGATGTCATCAGGTTGAAAAAGGGAGTTTTGGGCGGGGCTGAATGGGAGTATGGTCGCCTTTGGAAGCAAAGCCGACCGATCCGGCCACCCAAAGAATAGGGATCTTGGGGCGGCGAATTGTTCTTGACCGCTCACGGGTCAACGACCCCGGCGGGTGCCCCGTTGCTTGTGCCGGGGCGATCCGGAAAACGGTGACACCGTGCTTGCTGGCAAGCGTCCTGCGGTCTCCTGTCGCACCGGGACGCACGATCGTGGTGCGCACGGAGGTGGCCTTGATCGCGGTTCGTCGTGCTGCGCCTGGTGCACGCACTTGCCGGGCAAGTCATGGTCGCAGCTCTGAACCGAAAAGCACATAGACGATAAGTTTCGTCTGAGACTTGAAAACGTCATTTGCTAATCCTCTTTGGGACGTTGCACCAGACGCGACTGAGTTCCGAATGTAGTTTCTGTTCCCCCGAGCCACAAACCATTTTCCCGAGTCATCATCCCGGAGACAGCAGCAATGACATTCTCGTCCTCCAGCGTTCGGACAGATGGCCGCCGCAGAATCAATCAGCCGAAGAAGCTGCCCCCCTCTCACCGTTTACGTCGCCGCGGTCAACCGTGCTGGGTCGAGCGTCTCGAAGAACGGACGCTGCTCGCCGGGGTCACCTTCACCGATGTGGCGAACTGGGCCGCGGTAGGCCCGGCGCCGAACACGAATGGGCAGGAGGTAAACATCCCCGCCGAAATGGGCGGGGGGCCCAATGCCGTGACCGGCGGCATCGAGGCGATCGCGGTCAATCCAGGCAACGCCAAGAATGTATTCGTCGGAGGCGTCAACGGAGGCGTGTGGGAGACGACCAACATCACGGCCAACCCCGTGGCCTGGGTCCCGTTGACCGACCAATCTTCTTCCCTCCAGATTTCTTCGCTCCAATTCGATCCCACCGATGCGAGCAATCAGACCATCGTGGCGGGCATTGGTAACATCAGCAACCTTTACGTCAATTTGGGACCGATGACGGGCCTCTTGAAGACGACTAACGGTGGCGCTACGTGGACGCAATTGGGCAACGCGCCGCTCGCGGCCGGTGGTCTGCAAGGAGAAGTCGTTTCGGCTGTGCTTCCTCGCGGCAACACGATCCTGGTCGGGGTGCGCACGACCGGCGCTAGCTGCTGCGGCTTCACACCTGCTGTGAACTCGCCCCAGCCGGGCCTCTTCCGATCGATCGATGGCGGTCAATCGTTTCAGCTCATTTCGGGCCTGAACAACTTGGGCAACGGCCAGGTGCTCGACGTGGCCGGCGACCCGAGCGACGCCAACCGCGCCTACGTGGTGGTGGGCGGCGCCACGGGGGGCATCTTCCGCACCGACGACCTGGGAGCCCACTGGACCAACGTGACCAATCTTGCCGCGATCACCACCCAGCTTACCAGCAGCACTTTCACCAACGCCAGGCTCGCTGTCAGCGCCGCGGCGCCGAATCCGGTCTACCTGGCCATCGCGGATAGCGGCCAGTTGTCCGGCGTTTTTTGGTCGTCAAATCTGGGCGTTATGTGGACAGCCATGGACCTACCGCTAACTCCCGACACCAACTCCGTCAGTAGCGGGGCCAAGCAGGGCATCAACCCCGGCGGACAGGCGTCCGCGAATCTCACGATCGCCGCCGATCCAACCAATCCGAATCTGGTGTACATCGCCGGCGACCGCCAGCCGGACGATGGCGCCGGATCCTCGCCGTTCCCCCCCAATAGCGTTGGAGCGATCAACTACAGTGCCCGCATCTTCCGCGGCAATACCTCGATCGCACCCACTGGTCAGCCTCAAGCAGTTCCTTCGCCGCAATGGACGCCTCTGACGGACAATGGCACCGAGCCCATCGGCCCCGGCGCCGATCCCGGTTCCGCGCCGCATGCCGATTCGCGGGCCATGGTCATCGACAACGGCGAGCTCCTTTACTCTGGCGACGGCGGTATCTTCGAGGAGACCAGCCCGACCACCACCACCGGCACCTGGGTTTCGGTGAATGGCGCCCCAAATGGTCCCAATAACGGACTCCAGGTGGCGCAGTTCTTCGGCATCTCCTATGACAGCCTTTCCAACATCATCTTGGGCGGCGCCCAGGACGTGGGTACTCCTCAGCAATCCGCCAGCGGCTCCATGGTCTATCAAGATCAAACAGGGAGCGACGGGCCAGGCACCGCGGTGGATGACCTGACCTCGACCACGCAATCGGCCCGCTATATCGGCGGCACCCGGTTCTATTACAACAGCGCCAACAGCAACATCGGCACAAACATTCCCGTTGTCCCATCGCCGACGGGGCTCTACAGCCCGCCAGGCGGGTTGAACGGTTTCAATAATTTCACGTCTGTGGCGGTGAGCACTGTCGCCCCGCCCAGCGGCCAGTCGGCCCTTGTCGTCATCAACAACGGGACCAACCCCGCAATGCCTGGTGTTTCCGGAATCTTTGATTCGACGAACGCCGGCATCGCCCTGACCACGGGTGCCATCAACTATACACAGATTCCCACCGGAGCCGGTTGGACCGGCGTCAACGAGTTAATCTCGACCCGGTACCCGGCCATAACCATCGGGGGCATGCTGGGTGGCATGGCCAATCAGAATGTGATCTATGCCGGATCGGGAAACCAGGTGTTCCTGCGCACCGCGGCGACCGGCCCGGGCGCGACCCTGACCGCCACCGCGGCGCTGCCGGCCGGCGCGGGGACGATCCAGAGCGTGGCCACGGACCCGGACAACTGGATGATCGCCTATGCCACCGACGGCAGCAATGTTTATATGACGACCGACGCCGGCGCCACTGGTCAACCATCACGGGAAACCTCAGCGACAATAATGTGCACACGGTTACCGCGGTCGATGGGACTGGAGCGAATGCGGGCGTTAGCGCCGTCCTCGTCGGTGAAACCGATGGCGTCTTCCGCGAGCTGTCCAGCGATCCGGACGTCTGGGCGAAATTCGGATCTAACTTCCCCAATTCGAGCGTTTGGGGCGTCACCTACAGTAGTGTCGCCAACGGCGTCCTTGTGGCCGGCACCAGCGGCCGCGGCGCCTTTGAACTGCAAGACGCCAACGACACCCTCTTTTCCACCGGCCTGTCGCCGATCCTGGTAGAGGGTCGCCAATCCGATAACGTCGAGGTGGCCACGTTCACCGACCCGAGTGCGCCGCCCGACACCGATCCCGCAGCCTACTACGGCGTGACGATCTTCTGGGGCGATGGCTCCTCCTCGGCCGGGACCGTCATGCGCGACGCCAGCGGTGTTTTCCATGTAACCGGCTCGCATACTTACGCCGAGGAAGGAATGGACGTGATCACCACGGAGATCACGGGTGGAGGCGTGACCACGAGCGCGGTCACGGCCACCGCGACCGTGCTCGACGCCCCGCTGACCGGCTCGGAGGGCGCCGAGATCACCGGCGTCGAGGGCAACCCGACGCCGCCCACCGTCCTGCTCGGGACCTTCACCGATGCCAACGCGTTCGCCACCGTCGCCGACTACCTGCCCCTTCCCACCGGCAACGGGGGTTCGGTTGTGGTCAACTGGGGCGACGGCTCGGCGCCACAACCCCTGGCCGCCGGCAACCTCACCGAGATCGGCACGCCCGCCGGCGTGAGCTGGAACGTCAACGCCTCCCACACCTACGCCGAGGAGGGAATCTTTGCCTACACGGTCACGGTGACCGATGACGGCGGCGCCGCCACCACCATCACCGGCTCGGCCATCATCGCCGACGCCTCGCTGACCGCGGGCCCGGCGAGTATGCTGATGGCCAACACCGGCGTCGCACTGCCAGGCACCACGGTCGTCGGCAGCTTCGACGACGCCAATCCCGCAGCGCCCATCGCCGACTTCACGGCTACGATCGATTGGGAAGACGGGTCGCCGGATTCGATCGGGATCATCACCCAACCGGGCGGCGTCGGCATGCCTTTCGACGTGACCGACGGCCACACCTACGCCACGTTCGGCACTTACGCCATCACGATCGTAGTCAAAGACGTCGGCGGCTCCACGGTCACACTCACTGGCGCGGCCGGCGCCGAGACGGTCACCGTCACCGACAAACCGGTCACCGGCTCGACCAAGAACTTTACTGCGGTCGAGGGCGAGAACACCGGCTTGTTCGTGCTGGCGACCTTCGAGGACCCCGACACCCTGGCGAGCCTCTCCGACGTCAACGCCGCCCTCGCCGTCGGCGGCTGGGGCGACACGACTCCGGGCGTCCCGGGCGTCCAGCTCGTGGTCCAGCAGACCGGCGTCGATCCGGCCAACGGCGATCCGATCTTCGAGGTCCTGGGCAGCCACACCTACGCCGAGGAGACACCCCTGGGCATGCCCGATCCCCTCGGCGTCATCATCACCACTCTCGGTCATATGACGACCCCGCTTAACAGCCCCTCCGGCGGAGGGGTCAACGTCCTCGACGCCGAGCTCACCGGCTCGGCCGGCACCGAGATCACCGGCGTCGAGGGAAGCCCGACGGGCACCGTCCTCTTGGGCAGCTTCGTCGACTCCAACCAGGCCGCCACCGTCGCCGACTTCACCGCAGGCGGCGGCACGGTGGTCGTCTCATGGGGCGACAGCTCGGTGCCAGAGACCCTGCCCGCCGGCGACCTCGCCACGATCGGCACCCCCGACGGCGTTGCCTGGACCATCAGCGCCGCCCACACCTACACCGAGGAGGGGACCTACTCCTACACGGTCACTGTGACCGATGATGGCGGGGCGTCCACGATCGTGGCCGGCTCGGCCATCATCGCCGATGCGCCGCTGTCGGCCGCGGGCCTCGTGCAGCCGGTCGTCGCCCAGGACGAGCCGACCATCTTTCCGCTTCCGGTCTTCTCACCCCCCCTCTTCAACGGGCCTGTCGCCGTCTTCAGCGACGGCAATCCCCTACCACCAGCGGGCTCGTCTTCGATCGCCGACTTCACGGCCGAGATCGACTGGGGCGACGGCACCCCGAAGGCATTCGGCACGATCGTGTCCACGAGTAACTCGGCGGCGACCTACGAGGTGACCGGGTCGCACACCTACGCTGATGCGGGGCCGACCGGAAAATACAATATCCAGGTCTTCGTCACCGACGACGGCGGCTCCGCCCTGACCATCGACAACACGGCGACCGTCACCGACAACCCGATCACCGTCACAGGAATTCTCAATCCCAAGAGTGATAGCGGCCTGTCGACCGGCACTCCCGACACTACGAACGTCAACCAGCCCGATTTCTTCGGCACCGTCTTGGCGACCCTGCCCAACATGACGATGACACCCGAAGCCTATGCACACGTGATGCTCTTCGCGATGAATCTCGCCAACGGTGTCACCGTGCAAATCGGCACGGTCCAGGCCGGCAGCGACGGCTCGTGGAACATCAAGTCCCAGGTGGCGCTGACAGATGGCCATTACGAGATCATGGCAAACGCCACGGACCAGTTCGGCGAAACGGCCGTGGTCGGCGACGTCATCACAGCCAACCTCTTGATCGACACCACCGGCCCGGTGATCGACGGTCTGTTCTTCAACCGGCTCAACGGCCAGGTTGACTACATCATCAAAGACCCGGTCAATCCCGACGGCAGTGCCCCCTCGGGAGTCTGGGTCAACACGCTGCTCGACTCGTCCAACTACCTCTTGACCAAGGTGCACGCCAACAAGGCGTATCCCGGCAAGTGGATCGTGACCAACGTGACGGCAACCCCCGACCCGGCGATTCCGTTTGCCTATGACGTCGCCGTGACCTTCAACAGCGGGGCCGTTATCCAGGGGGGCTTCTACCTGTTCACCATCCGCGATTCGAGCGACGGCAACTCGTCGGTGCAGGACCTCGCCGAGAACCATCTCGACGGCGAATTCTTCGGCTCGTTCCCCTCGGGCAACGGCATCAACGGCAGCGATTTCGTGGCCGAGCTTCAGGGGTATCACAACAAGATCTTCGCCCCCCAGACCATCCTCGGGACCGCCTTCGCCGGCAATGGCGGCGACGGCGGCCCTCCGGTGGCGCCGGTGCACAGCGGCATCTTCGTGGCGGTGCTCCCCAGGGCGCCAGCCCGATTTTCTCGACAAGCACCAGCCCGTCCAATGGCGCCGACCCTCCCGCGCCCAAGCACAAGAAGGGCAAGGGCGAGATCGTGATCAAGACCAAGAAGGGGCAATCGGTCAACTCCACCAGTCACGCCAAACCCAAGGCGCTGCTCGTCGGCAAGAGCCACCCCAAGGGGCCAACCAGCAACCATTGGGACGCGCAGGAATAAGTTTGCAATCCGCAGCGGGAGCGGCCGCCTCGGATCGGTCGGATCCAACGTCGAAAACGCCTTGCGTTTTCTTGCCGCTGTAACTTGGAAATGGGCCGGGGCTTGCTGCCGTAGCGGGCCTGTGGTTCTGGGGATGAAAAGACCGCCGTTTTCCACCATGATGGGCGAGGGCGACAATCCACCCGTTCCGCAGACTCCACCCCGATAGTGTGGGCGACTGCCTTCGTGCATTTGGGGACTGGGCTATTGTGGTCTTGGTGCCTCGGTCCCGGCACGGCCGACGAACGAGTGCACCTGTGCCGACTCCTGTTCCCGGGACACCATACCTATCTCCGACCTCGCGTCGAGGTGGAAATTCACGTCAGGAACCACCAACTTGGGCGGATTCGGACCTGGCTATGTGCTCGGAGGCTTTGCCATGGGTCGGAGCGTGCTTCGTACCGTGGTAGCGGAACGGAATGCCGTAGCTTTCGCCGCGCTCCTCAAGTCCAGCCATCAATGCGGCTGCACTGCCACCGCAATGCTGTTACCACTTTCTTACCAGGGCAGGCAGTTCGGCAGGTTGCGATCAGACGCAAGTCTATAGCACCGAAAGTGGAACTTGCACCCACACCCACTTTACGGGGACCGGGTTTTGAGTCCGGTACGTCTGCCATCAGTCTGGTCTTGGGGGGAGATTGGAATGACGTAGATTTCAGGGATTTGTCAGGTGTTTACGATAGCCCCCGACGTCGATTGCACTGTAGCCGGGTTGGGCTGGCATGGGCAACATGTGCAGAAGAATTGCAGAAGGCCTGCGACAACGCTCGACTTCCGGGCGTTCGTCCCGTCGGTCGGCAGATCGCGAGATTTTCGCTGATCAATCCGGATCACCCACCAGCACGAACGCGGCCCAGAAGTAGGGGTGGTCATACGGCCGTATTCCACTTGATTTGGGTGAAGTCGCCGAACCGGGCGACGTGGCGACCCCAACCTTCGCCAGCGGCCGTACGTCGCCACGCTGAAGGGCGGCGAGTTCGCCGTCGAGCTGGTCCACGGTCAAGCTTCGGAGCCAATGCTTCGCTTCTTGCAACGCCTCGGCTTTGGGCATCGCCTTCGAGAGCCCCCCTCGCTTGCCCAGCAAGTTCTGGGAGAACCAGGTCATCAAGAGCGATGTGGCCTTGTCGTCCACCCGACACAGCGACAGGCACACGCTGCGTGCGCCGGACATCAACGGCGCTTGGGTGAATCCCACGAAGCCCTCGCCGCCCGCATCACGGCCCAGGGCCGTCTCGCAGGCCGAGAGCGTGACCAGCTCGGCCTTCAGGTCCCAATCGTGCTGGATCTCGCGGACCAGGAGCCGGCCGTCGAAGACCGGCTTGTTGTTCAAAGCCTGTTCCAGCGGGTCGGGCAGACCGATCTGGGTCAGGATCACCGCCGAGCGGGTGGGCGTTTTTTCGTCGATCACGCCGTGCGTCGCCAGGTGGATGAACCCATATCGGCCCAGCTCCCCCGAGGCGGCCAGGCGGTACAGCTCGGGCTCACTCGCATCGCCCTCCAGCATGGTTCGGGTGGGCCTGTCGTCGGCCTGGAGGAGCCGGGCGAGGGCCTCGACGTCGTGGCGGGGGCTGGCCCAAAGGGGCGGGCTGCTCGAAGGCCGGATCGCCCAGGGCCAAGAGGCCGGCATGGCGGTCTGGCCGGGGCTGTTCTCGCAGGTATTTGAAGACGGTGCCGGAGGGAGCATAGCTCACCGCGCGGGTGTCGTCATCGGCCAGGAGCGCCTCGATGGGGATTCCCGCCATGGCCCGGGAATGCAGGACGATCAGCCGCCGGGCCACCGGCAGGCCGTCGATTGCCGGGAGCGTGGCGACCTGGCCCGCCAGAGCGCCATCGTCCTGGAGCAGTTGGGACTGAAACTCGCCCTAAGCGATGCTGGCCAGCGCCCGCTGGCGCTTCAATTCTTCGAACCGCTTCGCCCGCTCGGCCTGGTCAAGATCCTTGGGGCTTGTTTCCACCAGCTTGGTTTGCCGCCACGCTGTTGTAGCTTCCGGCGGTGCGGGGGTGGTCATCGCCGAGGCGTCGGCGGTAGATCTCCAGCGCCTTCTCGTAGAGGGGTTGGGCCGCCGCGTACTTCCCCTGCTGCGAGAGGATCTCCGCTTGTGCATTGAGGGTGTTGGCCGATTGATAGGCGACGCGGTCGTCCTTCGACATCGGGGCTACGCGGCGCTAGGTCTTGAGGAGCCACTCCACGTTCACCGTTTCGAAGTGCTTCGGCCCCTGGACCTTCGTCCGCAAAGCGACAAGTTCGTGAGCTCGCACGATCGCCTCGTCCCAGCGATCAGCCTTCAGGGCCTTGTCGATCTGCTCATCCAGTTGCTTGGCTCGTTTCTCGTCCTCGCCGCTCAGCTTGATCAGTCCCGGCGCGGTCGGTTTGTCGGTCGGCGGTTTGGATGCTTGGCCCGACGCTGCCGACCCGACTAAGAACACCAGCAGCGTGAGCGCCGTTGCTCTGAACGTGTTGACCATGATGTGCCTCTGAAAGAGCGTCAACCAGATTGCCCCGTCAACCTTCAGACATGATAATCGGGCGTTCAACCTCGGTCAAAACGATGGACCTGGATCAACATCGGAACGGAAATGGCCGCCAACCGGCCAAGAGAAGTGCGCCGCCCTGCGAGGTTCGCCGTCGTCCTTACCCTGCTGGCCGCCCTAAAGACTGCAACGCCAGCCTGGGCATGGGGACGGCTTGGTCACCGCGTCATCGCCCGGCTGGCCGAGCAGCACATGACGCCCGAGGCGAAGGCCGCGGTGGCTGTCCTGCTCGAACCCGGCGAGTCGATGGCGGACGCCTCGCTTTGGGCGAACGAGAACCGTGGCCGGCTGCCCAAGACGGCCCCTTGGCACTACGTCGATGTTCCACTGGATGAGCCCAAGTACCACGCCAACTTCAGCGGCGACGTTTCCTCGATGGGTTGTGTCGTGGACACGGAAGCTAGGACAGACAATGCGGAGTTGACTACGCCTACGAAGCTCGGTGGATTGAGCACACTGGGTGGATCGATCGAGGAGGAGAGGAGAGACCCTTGACGACTGCCAGAGCGCATTGAGTAGACCCCTCGGTTACTGGTACCATTGCATCAGGCGCTGTGTCCGGTGGGCGTTCTTACTCGGCGAGCGGCCCGATGACCGTAACGGCTCGGTTTCCTGAGCCGTTCGGGAGCGACGATCCCGAAAGCGAGCTCCCTGGCGGTCGGGGTTCCGGCGACACCATATTCCGTTATGAGTGGAGTTGGGTATCGTGTGCCCGGAACTCGCCCGGCGGCATGTCCTCTCCGCTTCCGTCGCGCTTGCCCGAAGCGATCGATTCGCTGATAATCGAACATGACGGTAAAACGATGAGCCCGGTGAGACGGGAGTGGATGCACCTGGCTCGCCACTCAGTCAGCATAGCAGCTCATCGAGCTACTCGATCCAGCCCAGATCCTGCGATCCTTCCCCGCCCGACCGGCGACTCCCGCCAAGGGCAGCCGGCGCGAACGGTTTCGCATCACACGCGCGATCCGACACGATTTTCGATTAGAATCAGGGTTCGATCATCCGCACGAAAACCGGGCGACTCGCGCTGGCGGGAGACCCTGGCACGTGACCGATCTCCCTCGGAGTATTCCATGGCCGCTGCCGATCGCGATTTGCTCTTCGGATTGCTCGCCCTCAAGACCGGCCTGATCGACCAGAACCAGCTCGCCGACGGCGTTCGGGCCTGGTCCGCTGACAAGGCACGGACGCTGGCCGACCACCTCGTCTCCCTGGGGCACCTCACCGATAGGCAGCGCCCGGCTGTCGAGGCGATCGCCACGATCCACGTGGAGGCCCACGACGGGAGCAGCGAACGGAGCCTCGCCGCCATCGCCGCCGGTTCCTCCACCCGCGCGATGCTCGCCACGGTGGTCGACCCCGAGATCGAGCGCACGCTCGACCATATCGGCTCTGGTTCCGAGGGCGACTGCGACGGGACCGCCAGCTTCGTCGTCGGGACGCCAACCTCGAGCGGCCAGCGGTTCCGCGTGCTCCGGCCCCACGCCCGCGGCGGACTGGGCGCCGTCCACGTCGCGCTCGATCAAGAGCTGCACCGCGAGGTGGCACTCAAGCAGCTCCTCGACAAGCACGCCGACGACCCCATCAGCCGCGCCCGCTTCCTGCTCGAGGCCGAGGTCACCGGCGGACTCGAGCACCCGGGGATCGTCCCGGTCTACGGCCTGGGCACCTACTCCGATGGCCGGCCCTACTACGCCATGCGGTTCATCAAGGGTGATTCGCTCAAGGACGCGATCGAACACTTTCACGGCGAGCCCGGTCGCAGAGCGCAGGAGTCAGTCACCTGGCGAGCCCGGTCGCGAGCGCCGGGAGTCATTCCACTGGCGAGCCCGGTCGCAAGAGCGCCGGAGTCATCGGCCGGCGAGCCCGGTCGCGTCAGCGCCGGGAGTCGATCGCCGAAAACTCGGGGCACTGACGCAACCCCGCTCGCGTTTCGCAAATTGTTGCGCCGGTTCCTCGACGTCTGCAACGCCATCGAGTACGCGCACAGCCGCGGCGTACTCCACCGCGACATCAAGCCCGCCAACATCATCGTCGGCAAGCACGGCGAGACGCTGGTGGTCGACTGGGGGCTGGCCAAGGCGACGGGTCGGGCCGATCCCGGGGCGGACGCGGGCGAGCAGTCACTGGTCCCCAGCTCGGCCAGCGGCTCCGCCGAGACGCTCCCCGGCCGCGCGCTGGGGACGCCCAGCTTCATGAGTCCCGAGCAGGCCGAGGGCGACCTGGAAAACCTCGGCCCGCGGTCGGACGTCTACAGCCTGGGTGCCACGCTGTACTTCCTTTTGACCGGCCGGCCCCCGGTGGACGGGGGACTCTCGGCGAAGTGCTCAGCGCCGTCAAGCAGGGCCAGTTCCCGCCACCGCGCCGGCACGACCCGACGATCGACCCGGCGCTCGAGGCGGTCTGCCTCAAGGCAATGGCGCTGAAACCGGACGCGCGATACGCCTCGCCCAAGGCGCTGGCCGAGGACATCGAGCGCTGGATGGCCGACGAGCCGGTTTCGGCGTGGCGCGAGCCGCTGTCGCGGCGGGCGCGGCGTTGGGCAAAGCGGAACCGGACGGCGGTCACCGCGGCGGCGGTGGCGCTTTTGGCCGGGGTGGTGGGTTTGTCGGTGGTGCTGGTCGTGCAGACCCAGGCCAAGACCGAGATCGCCCAGGCGCTCGGCCGCGAGACGAGCTCCAACAAAGCCCTGGCCGCCGCCAACTTTGAGCTGAGCCGCTCCCGGGCCGCCGTGCAGGCACAGTACGAGCTGGCCGCCCTGGCGATCAAGACGTTCCACACGGGCGTCAGTGAGGACTTCCTGCTCAAGGAGGAAAAGTTCAAGGAGCTGCGCGACCGGCTCTTGAAGTCCGCGTCCGACTTCTACGGCAAGCTCTCGGCCCTGCTCGGCAAGGAGACGGACACGGCTTCGCGTCGGGCGCTGGCGGCGGCGAATTTCGAGCTGGCCGGCCTCACCGCGAAGGTAGGGCGCAACGCCGACGCACTCGCCGCGCACCGCTCGGTGCTCGCGGCGCGCCGCGAGCTCGCCGCCCTGCCCGGGGCCGGGGCCGCGGCAGAGGCCGATGTCGGCCGCAGCCTGACGGAAGTCGCCGGGCTCCTCGAGTCGGCCGGCAAGACCGACCTTGCACTGGACGCTTACCGGGAGGCCGAAGGGTTGCTCTCCAGGGAGGCGTCGAGCTCGCCAGAGGCCCGCGCCGCGCTGGCGGCCTGCCGGTCGCGGATGGGGGGCTTTCTGACCTCGATCGGCAAGAATGACGAGGCGCTGGCCGCTTACCGACTCGCGCGATCCGACCAGGAGGAGCTGGCCGCGGCCCCCGACGCCTCGCCGCAGGCCCGCCGGGAACTGGCCGATACGGTCAACCGCATCGGCCGCCTGCTGGCGAACACCGGCCGGCCCCGCGAGGCGACCGACGAGTACCGGACCGCCCTGAGGATCCGCAAGAAGCTCGCGGACGACGACCCCGCCGACTCCGAATTCCGCAACGCACTGGCGGCCAGCCATAACAACCTTGGCATCCTGCTGTTCAAGTCGGGCCGGCCGAAGGAGGCCGAGTCGGAGTACCGCACGGCCCTGGCGATCCGCGAACAGCTTGCCCATGACAACCCCGCCGTAAGTGAGTTCCGCATGCAACTGCAAGCCAGCCACTTCAACCTCGGCAACCTGCTCAGGCAGACGGGCCGGCTGAAGGAGGCCGAGGGCGACTTCCGCTCGGCCCTGGCGATCGAGCGGGAACTGGCCGATGACAACCCAACGGTACCCGAATTCCGCAGACTTCTGGCGATCAACCATCACCATCTCGGCACCGTGCTGAGGGAAATGGGCCAGCCCCGGCAGGCGGAGCTCGAGTATCGCGCAGGCCCAGTCGATCCTGCGGGACCTCGTGGCGACCAACCCCGCCGTCACGACGTATCGCAGCGAGCTCGCGTCCACCTGCACTGACTTCGGCGTCCTGCTGGCAGAGTCGGGCCGGACTCGTGAGGCGGAGGCCCAGTTCCGCGCGGGAATCGCGAACGAGCGAGAACTGGCCGAGGCCAACAGCACGGTCACCGAGTTTCGCGAGCGCCTGGCGACCGGCCACGTCAACCTCGGCGAATTGCTCTCCGAGACGGGGCGGACGTCGGAGTCGGAGCCGGAGTACGGCGCGGCGCAGGCGATCTTCCGAGGATTGGCCGAGGCCAACCCAGCCGTCACCTACTACCGCTTCGGCCTGGCGTATACCCATATTCGCCGCGGCCTCCTGCTATCGCAGGCAGGGCGGTCGTCGGAGGCCGAGTCCGAGGATCGCTCCGCGGCGGCGATCTATCGAGAGTTGGCCGGCCGCAGCCCCAAAGTCCCCTCCTACAGCGATGGCCTCGCCTCGGCACTGACCAACCTGGGCGATGTCCTCCGCCTCCGCGGACGGATGGCCGAGGCCCGCGACGCTTACGACCAGGCGATCGCCCTGCGCGAGCGGCTGGTCGCGGAGCACCCGAAGACTCCGAGTTACCGCAGCAAACTGGCGGGCTCGTTGCGGCGCCGCGGGCTGGCTCGGCGCGACCTCGGCCATCCTGCCGGGGCGGCGGCCGACGTCCGCCGGGTGCTTGAGATCTTCGACGGGCTGCCGACGCGGTCGCGGGAGGAGTGGTACGAGACGGCCTGCTGCCACGCCGCGATGGCCGGCCTGGCGGCGACGGCGGGATCGGGGGTTTCGGCCTCTCAAGCGGCGAGCGAGTCCGACGCGGCCATCGCCCTGCTCAAGAAGGCCGTCGGCCTGGGCTACCGGCACGCCGACGCCGTGCGCACCGAGCCGGCCCTCGACCCGCTCCGCAAACGTGCCGACTTCCGCCTGTTGATGATGGACCTGGCCATCCCGGCCGAGCCGTTCGCGTCGCCGACGCCGGCACCGTGAAGCCGATGGAACGCCTGCGTTTCGCCGAGGCGATGCCGATGCGCCGGAGTTTCCCTCGCCCCGACCGGGAGAGGGTGCCCGAAGGGCGGGTGAGGGGCCCGCTGGCGACGCGCGATCGAGATCATCCCGCGGCACGTGGATACAACGAGTGGCCGAAGAACGATGTGCTACTTGGCCCTTTCCTCCGCCAACCAAAGCCGCGCTTCTAGACGATACCATTCGGCATCGAGCCGGGTCCGCGGCGGTATCAGATCCCTGGAAACCCCGCCGACCGCCTTCTCCAGTTCCGTGATTCGCTTGAGGTGCGCCTCCAGAGGTCACAAGCACTCATATCGTTCATCCTCGTCATCGATGTAGAGCAACGATGCATTCCGCCACTCCGCAGATTCCTGCACCAGACGGTACTCGTAGACCGAAACGAAATCGTATAGGCCCGTGTGCCGGGTTCGGACCGTCGCCTCGCGCCCGGATAGGGTCACCGACTCGATCGTCTCATGGTCCGGGTGGTGCATCGGATCGTCGCCGAACGAGATCCCCTGCGGCGTGACCGAGGCGGCGCAGAACTGGGAGACCAACTCGCCGTACTCGGCCCACGCGGCGGCCATCGATTCCTGCTCAGCCGCGGCGTTGTGGCGTGCTGCCTTGCTGCGTTCGTTCGCCCTGGTGTTCCATACGTGATAAGCGGCGATGAAGGCCCTCACGGTCTGGTCTGGAGTATTCACAATGGCCCCAAACAAGAAGTCGCCCGGATCATGAGCGTATGATTCTTGGGCATGCTACAGACCTGCCCCAACAGCAAAACACGGATGGCATCGAGGTGTCCATCGAATGACCCGATCGGCCTCCTCGGCACCATTCTCAGACGGCCGAGCGTCCTGGCTCGGTGGCCCGGGGCGCACCGGCAAACGTCGGGCTTCCAGAGAGGGATGCGGCCTCGTGGGTCTGGTGGAGTGCCGCGTCGGGGGAGCCTTCGAGCCGGGCGAGTAACTCTGCCTTGTGACGGTACAGGATGGCGACAATTTCATCGTCTTCAAGATAGCCGAGGCCGCGGCCAAGATGCGCTTCGCCGAGGAACCCGAGATGCGCAACCAACTGGCCGAATCGCACGTCCGGCGACATTGCCCACACCTCGGCGAGAACAGCCAAAGCCTCACGCTGCAACTCTGACGTCATGGGAGCAAATCTCCGATCTTGGGGTCTCCGGCGTACGCCTTGGGAAGCCTGCCAATCACCTCGACCCGGATCAGTGTGCCGGGAGCCAACTTGGCGATCCGAGTCGCCCGAGTAACCCCATTGTACAGCACAAGAACCCCATCCGCCCCCTCGTACACCCACGGCGGCGGCATTCCGACCGCCGACCGCCCGAACAAGGACATCTGCCTGGCCAGCTTGCCCGGATCGGCACCCTGCCGGCGGGACGTAGGGACTCGTAGTTCGCGAGGATCGACGTCGCGAAAGTCTTGCATCGGACCAGTGTACCAAAGCTCGGGAGTGCGGTGGCTTGTGAGGAGCGGTTTCTGGTCGCGTCCGGGTTTCCGTTCCCGAGCGTTACGGATTTCGACCAGTCCGCGGGACATCCGATTCAGGGTTCGCGCCTGCACCCGCGACGGCGTCGAGTGCATTGCTGGCGGCATAGCAAACCTCCTGCGCGGGATCTTCCGCAGCCGTCGAAAGGGCTGAAATCGCCTCGCGAGCAGCCGGACCCATCTCGGAAAGAATCTCGGCAATCTGCGCAGTTCGCGGGGATGTTTACTTGCTGACGGGCGATCAATGAGCTTTGGGACCACGATCGAAGCTTCCGCGCGCCCTCTCGGCCCAATCCTCCAGAACGCGCGAATGGTCATGACGTGGTTTCTGCAGCGTGATCGGAGAGGGCCCGCAACTCCGCTCGTGCTTCGAGCTGCGCGATTCGTGTTTCATATTTCGCCAGAATCGTGGGCATAATCTGCACGATTCGACGCGCAGCGAGCAGGCGAACAACAACGAAAGCAACAAACACCAGATAGGTGACAATCGCATACCAAGGTTGGTAGGCCACCGCCAAGTATGTGAAAACGCCTGCGCCGACCAGATACTGGCCACTCAGTCGAGCAGCTCGCCGAAGATCCGACGACTTCGGATTCCGATACATCCCAAGAATTCGTCGTTCTTCCGGGCTGAAGACCTCTTCGGTCACGGAAGTCGGCTCCTATGCGTCTGTAAGTCGGAAAGGTCGTCTTTCGCGGAGCGACAGGCGACACTTATGTCCGCGCAGCGCCTTACCTCGGTTGGACAGCGGCTCGTCCTGCCGGGACAGAACAGGCACATGAAATCACCGGCGCCGCGACAAGTCAACTACTCGCACTCCGATACGACCGCAGCGCGCGCAAGAAGAACCGCCGGCTCAGCCACAGTAAGAGGACCGTCGCGACCACGGTCACGACGACGAGCACCGGGTCGAGCACGCGGACCATCGCGTTGGCCGGCACGTTGACGACCACCAGGATCGGCACGCAGTAAGTGAAAAACCGGCCCACCGGCTCGGCCCACGCGCCCGCGAAGATCTCGCGCGGATAACGTGCCACGCTCGAGAACAGCCACCACATTTCCATCAGGCTCTGGTTGCGCACCATCCACACCGAGAGCGACGTCAAGAACAGCATGCAGCTATACGCGATCGCCGTGCCGCAAGCGAACGTGACGAAAAATGTCGCGACCCGCGCCGCCTCGAAGTGCCAGTGCATCCGGTACAGCGAGAAGATCATCACCACGCTTCCCATCAGGACATTCGGCCCGGTCCCCCAGTCCATGCGACGGCAGGTGATCAAGAACTGCTCGTCGATCGGCTTGAGCAAGAGCCCGTCGAGATCGCCGGTGCGCACCAGCTCGGCAAACTCGTTGCAGTTGTCGAGAAAGAGCATCTCGATCAAGCCGTTGATCGCGAAGAAGCAACCGACGAAGAAGAAGTACTGCGGCTCGGACCAGCCGGCCACGCTGCTCGTGCGCACGAAGATGGTCCGGTAAAAGGCGACCAGGATTGCCAGCCACAAGACCTCGACGGATACCTTGACCAGGAAATTGACCCGGAAGGCCAGCTCGCGGTTGAGGGTGTAAACGGCCAGCGAGCGCAAGAGCCGGAGATACTTGCCGAAGGGCGCAATCCGGGTCATTGGCTCATCCTCCAAACGCGCTGTAGCGCCGCAGGCCCAGCCGGTACAACCCCCGCGCCAGCAGGATGAAGACGACGACCCACACCAGCTCGAGCGCGAGATGAACCAGGAGCTCCACGCCCTGCACTCTGCGCAGAAACACGACCGCAGGGAAGTAGGCCATGTACTGGAACGGCAAGATCTTGAGCAGGCCGGCCCAGAACGGCGGCAAGAGATCGAGCGGCAGCATGTGGCCCGAGATGAAGAAGTTCAGGGTCATGACGATATAGAGCAGCGAGGTCACCTCGAGAAACCAGAAGCCGACCATGCCGACGCTCGCCTCGAAGAAGAAGCCCACCAGGAACGACAGCACGAGCGAGAGCGCATAAGCGGCCAGGGTCAATGCATCGGGGAAACCGTGGAAGAAGCCGCGGCAGATGAAAAAGAGCACCGCATAGGGCAAGAACGACATGACGATGTACGTGACCTTGTGCGCCACCCGATAAACCAGCAGGTAGCCGATCATGTCCATGGGCTGGATCAGGTAGCGCTTGAGCGTTCCTTCGCGGATCTCCCGTGCGATGCCCCCGGCCAGGCCGGGCATGCTCGAGAACATGCGGCTGATATTGGTGAGCAGAAGATAGGCGATCATATCGTCATAGCGATACCCCTCGAAGGCCGACGCCGACGCTTTCGTACTCTGATAAATGGCCTGCCACAGCAGGATCGTGGTCACCATCGGCAGGAACCGGAGGACGGTTCCCACCAAGAAATCACCGCGGTAAGTCATCCTCTCGGCGAGCGAGACGCGGAAGATCGCGACGTATTTGGCAAACCGCTCGCGCGCGCGGCGCTCCAGGACGCCGCGGGGTTGCTGGGCCCATGCGGTCCAGGCCGGCGTCCCCGACGGCGCGCCGGCCGCATCAAGGGGGGCGGCTGTCGCCTCAGGCGGCGTCATGGGCGGCTCGTGACTCCTCGAAGACCTTGGAGATGACTTCCTCGAGCGGCGTCTCCGCGACGTTCACGTCGGCCACGGCGTGGCGGTCGAGGATTGCCGCCAGCACGCTCGCGACCTGACCGCGCTCGACCTTGATGTCGGCCCACGGGCCCTCCTTCCGCACCACGACGCCAAACCGGTCCAGGTCGGCGGGCGCCTCAGCCTCGAACTGAAGCTTGACCAGCTTGGTCTCGCTGAACCGCTCGATGATACCGGCCAGCGGGCCATCGTGAATCAGGGCCCCGTGATTGATCACGATCACGCGGTCGCACAGTGCCTCGACGTCGCGCATGTAATGGCTGGTCAGAAGAATCGTCACGCCGCGGCAGGAGTGGTAATCGCGCAGGCAGCGCTGAATCGCCCCCTGGGCCACGACATCCAGGCCAATCGTGGGCTCATCCAGGAGCAGGACGCGGGGCTGGTGCAATAGCGCCGCGATCAGCTCCATCTTCATGCGCTCGCCCAGCGATAGCTCGCGCACGGCCTGGCGCGTCAGCTTGGCGACGCCCAAGAGCTCGGTCAGCTCTCCGAGCGTCTGCTTGAACTGCGCGGCGGGGATCAAGTAAATCTCGCGCAGGAGCTGAAAGCTGTCGGCAGCAGGCAGGTCCCACCAGAGCTGGTTTTTCTGGCCCATCACCAGGGCAAACTGCCGGCGAAAGGCGTCGGCGCGCTGCCAGGGAACATAGCCCAGCACCCGCGCTTCGCCGCTTGTCGGATAGATCAGCCCCGAGAGCATCTTGAGCGTGGTAGTCTTGCCGGCCCCGTTGGGGCCCAGGAAGGCCACCATCTCGCCGGATTCGATCGTGAAGCTGATCTGATCGACGGCCCGGACCTCGCGGTACTCGCGGTGAAAGAGCCCGCGCATGGCGACCAGAACGCCTTCTTTTTTCTGGGCGACCCTGTAGGTCTTGGTCAAGCTCGCAGCCTCGATCATGCCCATATTCGACTACTTCTCCTTGCGCACCCGGATGTAGTGATCGGTCAATGATGCACGGAGGGCCGGCGCCGGAATCTTCGGCATGTGGCATTTCAAACAGCCATTCCTCGGGTTGACCTTGCAAACGGCTCCTTTTCCGGGATGGGAAGCGCTCGCGCCCTTCGCGGCCGCGCCGGAACGAGTGCCTTCGTCGAAGTGACAGCTCAAGCATTTGGCCTCGTGATGCGCGACGACGTGTAGGTCGTCGCGGTGTGGGTCATGGCACGTCACACAGGAAAGCGCTCCGTTGCTTTCCTTGTAGCAACGGCTGAAGGTCAGCGTCACGGCGGGCGAGCGAACATAGCGGGGATCCTCGGGCGCCTCCTCAATTTCGCCAGGCGGGTCCACGGTGTGGCAGTCGCCGCATTGGCGCGTGATTCCCGCGGCATTTGCGGCTGGCATCGTGACGATCGCCACATCGGTGAAGCCGGCCTTGACCGCGGCGATGTGATTGCCGCCCGGCCCGTGGCACCGTTCGCAACCGATCCCCGCGTCGGCCGCCTCGGGACCGATTCCGGACTCGGGAGGCGGGTGGCGGAAATTCCCCGACCGCGTGACGTGGCAGTAAACGCAGCGCACGACGCCGTCGCGAACATCCACCGACTCGCCCCGGATCCTCTCCGCGAGCTCGATCGCCGGTTCGTTGCCAAAAGTCGGCGTCCAGCCCGTGCCTTCGGCACTGTGAAAATGCGACATCCGAGCGGCACGATACGTCTCTTCGGAATCCCGGCCGACCATCGTGACATAGCGGCCGCGAACGCCGAATGCATAATCGACCACGATCTTGAAGACCCGGTCCGGTGTACGGGTCTCCTCGACAACCCGATCCTGCTCGTGCACGAAGGCATGGGTCACGTTGGCGTCGTCCGGGTCGGCCAGGGGACGGTCGGGAAGGCTCAGGTCAAGCAGCTCGCGGCCGCGGTGGAAAGTGAGGGCGTGGCGCGAGCGGGCATAGGATTTGCAGATCTCGGAATGACATTGATCGCACCGCGCCGCGCCCACGTACGGGCTGGGCTCGGGCTCAAGAGGATTGGTAGCGCGGTAAGCGCTCGCCAGCGCGTGCGTCGTCGCGGCGAGGTCGATCTCTCCCTGCTGCAAGTAAGCCCGGCTCAAGAGCCAGGCCGCTTCCTGGTCGGCGCCGCGATCGCCCTTGCCCGCCAGCACGGCCTCAAGCGGCTCCCGCGCCTCGCGGGCGCGGCCGAGCTGGAGCAAGTCCCGCGCCAGGAGCTTGCGATAATAGTCCGCGGGAAAAGGCGCTCCCCGGGCGGCCGGATCGCGTTTCAATCCCTCGTTGAGCGCAGCGGCCCCTCCTTTGGGGTTCTCGACCATGCTCTCGAGCTGGCCGCAGAGCAAGAGGCCCCGCGCCTCCCAGCCGGGCTGTCGCGCCAGCCGGCGGGCCGCGTCGAGCGCGGGGTCCAGGCGCTGCAATCGAGCCGAGAGCCGAGCGAGATGGTCGAGCATCTCGGGAAACTCCGGCTTCATCTCCGCGCCTTTTTGCCACACCTCGAGCGCCATTTCCGGGCGTCCGCCGCGGGCGAGCATCAAACCGCTCAGGAAGTAGTCCTCGGGCTCGATCGGGACGCCAATGAGCCGGTCCTTGTAGACCGCGGCGGCCGCCCGATCGTTCTGGAGCCGGGCCGATGCCCGTGCGTAGATCCGCAGCGCCTCTTTATCGGCGGGGTTCGACTTGAGGCCCTCGCGCGCCAGATCGAGGGCCCGCTGCCAATCCTGGCTCGCGTAGGCCGCGCGGGCGGCCGCCGGTCGCGATTTGGGGCTCAGCCAGCCGGGCAAACGGTCGCGAAACCCGACCGCCGCGCCCCCCAGGCCCGCAAAGACGACCAGTGCGACCACCAACCAGAGGACCCACCTTCCCGATCGCTTCATTGCCACTTTCTCAGATATCGATGTCCTTGGCCGTGTACGCTTCCGCCATGATGAACTTGAAGCGGGCCTCGGGCTCCTTGCCCATCAGGTCGCTGACGGTGCGTTCGGTGTAGGGGCGATCGTCGTCGGGCACGACGACGCGCAGCAGCCGGCGGCGGGCCGGATCCAGGGTCGTCTCGAAGAGGAGCCGCGCGGGCATTTCGCCCAGCCCCTTGAAGCGGGTGAGAGTAGGCTTGGCGTTCTTGGGCAGCTTGCCCAGGATCCGGTCCCGGTCCGCGTCATCGAGGGCCCAGTGAGTCTCCTGGCCCCAGGCGATCTTGTAGAGGGGCGGGCAGGCCAGATAGATCCGTCCGTCGGCGAAGAGCCCCGGCACGTGGCGATAGAAGAAGGTGAGGAGTAAGGTGGCGATGTGGTGGCCGTCGCTGTCGGCGTCGGTCAGCAGGATGACCTTGCCGTAGCGGAGGCGTCCGGGATCGTACTGGTCGTCCATCCCGCAGCCGAGCGCGCTCACGATATCAGTCAGCTCCTTGTTGTCGAGCACCTTGGCCTTGCCCGCCTGCTCGACGTTGAGCACCTTACCCTTGAGCGGCAAGATCGCCTGGGTGTCGCGGTCGCGCCCTTGCTTGGCCGAGCCGCCGGCACTGTCGCCTTCGACGATGAAGAGCTCCGATTCGTCGGGGTTGGTGGTATCGCAGTCAGCGAGCTTGCCGGGCAGATTGAGCCGGCCGCTGATCGCCGTCTTGCGGCGGATCTGCGAGGCGGCGGCGCGGCTGGCCTCGCGCGCCTTGGCCGCCTGGATCACGCGTGCCGCGATCGCCTCGCCCACGCTCTGATTCTTGAGCAGAAAATTCTCGAGCGCCGGCCGGACCATCGACTCGACCTGCGCCTTGACTTCGGGATTATTGAGCCGTCCCTTGGTCTGGCCCTGGAACTGCGGCTCGCGCACGCACACCGCGATGACCGCGGTGAGCCCCTCGCGAATGTCCTCGCGCTTGATCTCGACCTTCTTGACCAGGTCGTGCGTCTCCATGAAACGCATCACGGCCGCGCTGATCCCGGCCAGCACGCCCAGCTCGTGGGTGCCCCCGTCGCGGGTCGGAATCGTGTTGACGAACGACCGGATGTCTTCGTCGGTCGCCTCGCTCCAGGCCAGTGCCAGATGGCAGCGCACGCCTTCGTCCTCATCCTCGCGCTCCAGCACAAACGGCAAGGGCGCGACCCGCTGGTCGTTGCGCTGGCGATTGATCGCATCGAGAAAATCGGCCACGCCGCCGTCGTGGCGAAACTCGACGCTCGTCCTGTTCTTCTGGTCATCGAACCGGATGACCAGGCCCTTGTTGAGGTAAGTCTTGACCTCGAGCCGCTCGGCGATCAGGGCCGTGTCGTAACCGAGGTCCTGAAAGATATCGGGGTCCGGAGTGAAGGTGACCTTGGTTCCGCTGCCGCGCGAGGGATCGCCGCTTTCGACGGGCCCCAAGGGCTTGCCGCGCCGGTAGCGCTGGATGTAGGTCTCGCCGTCGCGGCGCACCTCGGCGATCAGGCTCTTGCTCAGGGCATTGACGACGCTCGCGCCGACACCGTGCAGCCCTCCGGCCACCTTGTAGGCGTCGTTGTCGAACTTGCCGCCGGCGTGGAGGGTCGTGAAGATGACCTCGAGCGCGCTCTTGCCGGTCTTGGGATGGGCGTTGACCGGAATTCCGCGGCCGTCGTCGGCCACCGACATCGTCTTGGCGTCGGCGTGAAGGGTCACGACGATCCGGCTCGCGTGCCCGTTCATCACCTCGTCTACCGAGTTGTCGACGATCTCCCAGAGCAGGTGATGGAAGCCGGTCTTGTCGACCCCTCCGATGTACATGCCCGGCCGGCGCCGGACGGCCTCGAGGCCCTCGAGGACCGTGATCGATTTTGCCGTGTAGGCGCTTGTGCCGTTGGCCATTGCTTTATCCGTCCTTCCCGCCGTCATCGCCCGGCACGGGTGGGTCCGCGTCCGATGTTCCATTCCGGTTTCCCGGCCCGTCGTTGAATTCCTCGAGTGCCGGCACCGGCTCGGCCTCATCGGGCAAGAGAGCTTCCAGAGTGCCGCGCTGGAGGATTGCATAGCCCTTGCCTCCCCGCGAGGCAATCGGGAATTTGGTCGCCCGCACGATCTGGGTCGCGCCGCGGTTGGTCCGGACCGTCAGTCCCTCTCGTTTCTTGTTCGTGAGCACAAACCCGATCACGCGATCCTTGGCGTCGAGCTTGATCGCGTTCACGCCCCGGGCCGCGCCGGCCACGATATTGGCCTCGATGACCGGGAAAATGAGCACGCGGGCCATGCGGGTGGCCAGGCAGACGTTTTCCGAGCCGTTGGTCGCCTGCACGCCCACGACCAGGTCGTCTTTGAACGATGGATCGAGCCGCACGACCAGCCTGCCCTTGCGAGTCGACACCGCGGCCAGGGGCGCGAGCGCGAACCGCAGCACTTTGCCGCCGGCCGTGAGTGCGACGGCATAGGGCGGCGCCGGCACCGACGAGACTTCGCCGTTGCCGTTGGCATGGCCGTTGCCGGTCCCGTGCCGGCCGGCTTCGCCCTCGCCGTCGGCGGCGTCGTCATCCAGATCGCCGCCCAGCATTCGCTGGACCAGGCGAGGACCGGTCTGGGAATACCTGGAATGGTCGGGCAGGCAGCGCGGGTCGTGACAGACGACGCCGACGATGTGCTCCTGGTCCTCGAAGGCGAACTGCTTCTGGATCGGATCGCCGTGCCCGGTCGTCATCGGGATATCGTTGACGCGCAGCGTGTAGGCGATTCCGCGGTCCGTGAAGAAGGTCAACGTCTGCCGCGCCCGCGCACGGTACACCCAGCCGACCCGGTCGTCATCGCGCACCCGGATGCTGGCCACGTCGGTGAACGACTTCTGCCGCTTGGTCCAGCCGTCGCGGGTGACGATCACCCAGGCGTCCTCATCGACGATGTAGTCTTCCTCGCGGAACTCCATCGGGGCCGCGGGGACCTCGATCCGGGTGCGGCGGGGCTCGCCGAAGGTCTGCGCGATCTGCTTGATCTCGGATCGGATGATCTGCCAGCGCGCCGGCTCGTCATCCAGCAGGTCCTGGATTTCCTTGGCGCGCTTGCGCTTCGCGGCCAATTCGGCCAGGATGTCCTTGATCTCGAGCTTGCCCAGCCGGTAGAGCTTGGTTTCAAGAACGGCGTCAGCCTGAAGCTCGGAAAGCTCGAACCGCGCCATCAATTTGGGCGCCGCATCGGCCTTGCCATCGCTCGCGCGAATGATCCTGATCGCCTCGTCGAGGTTGCGAAAGACGATCGCAAAGCCTTCGAGAATGTGAATGCGCTCGAGCAGGTTCTTGAGCTCGAATTGCAGACGCCGGGTCACGACGTCGAGGCGAAAATCCAGGAACTGCTGCAAGATCGTCTTCAAATCGAGCCGGCTGGGCACCGCGATGGCAGCCCCCTCGGCGGGCAAGAGGCACGTGAGATTGATGCTGTAATTGATCTGAAGCGGCGAGTTCTTGAAGAGATAAGCCATGGCCGCCTCGGCATTGGCGCCTGGCTTGAGCTCGAGCAAGATCCGGACATCGTTGGTGCTCAGGTCCTTGACATTCGTGAGCTGAGGAACCTGCCCCTTGGCGATCAGCTCGCCGATGCGCTCGACCAGGGCGTCCTTTTCGATTCCATATGGAATCGATGTGATCAGCATGGCCCCGGCCCGTTCGGGATGGGGCTCATACGTTCCGCGGAGCTTGATCGTTCCCTGGCCGGTCGCGTAGATCTGACGGATCTCCTCGCTCGTGTTCAGAATCACGCCGCCGGTCGGAAAATCGGGCCCCTGGATATACTTGACCAGCCGCTCGAAAGCCAGCTCGCCGTTATCGAGCAGAGCCACCAAGGCGTGGCATACTTCCTTCAGGTTGTGGGGCGGGATATTGGTCGCCATCCCGACCGCGATGCCCGAGACTCCATTGACCAGCAGGTTCGGGAACTGGGCCGGCAAGACCACGGGTTCATCGGCGGTCGAGGCATAATTCGGCCGGAAGTTGACCGTCTGTTCGCGCAGCTCGGCCATGAGCATCTGGGCGATGGGCGTGAGCCGGCACTCGGTATAGCGGTGGGCCGCCGGCGGATCGCCGTCGATCGAGCCGAAATTTCCGTACCCGTCGATGAGCGGCTGCCGCAGCATGAACGGCTGGGCCATGCGCACGAGCGCGTCATAGATCGCCTGGTCGCCGTGAGGATGATAGGTCTCCATTGTGCGGCCGATCACCGCAGCACATTTGATATAGCGGCTCTCGGCCGTCACGTGCAGGTCGTGCCACATCGCATACAGGATGCGGCGCTGCACGGGCTTCAGCCCGTCGCGAACGTCCGGCAGCGCGCGCGACGTGATCACACTGAGCGCATAGTTGAGATAGCGCGACCGCGCCGCTTCAGCGAGCGCAACATCCTCGACCACCGCACTCGCGCGGTCGATCTCGTCCCGATTCCCCACCCGAACGGCGGTTCCGTTTCGCCATCGCTCCGTCTCACCCCATAACAGCCGGCTTACATCCTCCCACGCACGATATTGCTCAGTTTGCGGGGCCTGGTTAGACCGCGAAGTCGTCCTTCCTGGCCGAGACTCACGATCTTGACGCCGGACACCTTTCTTTCGGCCCGCGGGCGGGCTCTCTTGAGCCCTTGCCGGCCGCACGATCGCGCAAGGCTAACTGAGCGATACCATTTCGGTGGTTTTCCCTACCAGAAGACCCGGAAATTCTCCAACGCACGATGCCAATTTATCCGGGTATAAGTGTGTATAGGCTACACTGATTAAGGCATCGACGCAATGATCGTTCGAGCTTTACGACAAGGTCCTGCTTTCCTTGAGTATCGCCCGACGAACTCCAGGAAATTACCAGGCAACCCTGATTGAACCACGATTGGGCTCAACAACCGAAGGTGGGACTCGAACCCACACCCCCTTGCAGGGACCGGGTTTTGAGGGCGGCGCGTCTGCCGCATGCATGACATTGGAGACACGTCGCAGTGATACTCAAAGCATTGTGGAGTCTTCCGCCGGTCATGGCGACTGTGTCGCCCATGCGTTGCGGCGAACCGGCACTCCGCGACCTCAAGAGCCGCACCGCTGGCGCGGGACAATGCCTGGGAGATGGTCCCGGTGAATGTGCAGCCGTCCGACGGGCTACTGGGGCCGGTGGAAATCCAGGTCGGTCGGCAAAGCAACGGCTGGACGTTCATATTGCACCCGTTCAGCCGTCAGATGGCGACTGTCTGCTGTTCTCTGCTTCACCATCCACGTGCCACACCGCGACCGGGACCGGCGTATTCCTCAAAGCTGAACCGCGACGTCAGGCATCGAAGAGTCGAAAAGCGGTTGCTCGACGATAACTACGGGGCCGGGAACTACCCAACCGGACCTGGTAGCGTATTCAGCAAGATCAAGAAGTGGGGCGATCGGGCGTTCGAGTGAACAGCGGGAGGCCGACTATGGCGAGCGTCTTTGTACTCCAGCACATGCATACCCGACCAGATGGCGTCGAAGATGTCAAGTTCATCGGAGTGTATTCCTCGCGAGAGCAGGCTGATGCAACAGCGGCGCGCCTCCGCCGTCTGCCCGGTTTCTCGGATGCCCCGGACGGGTTTCACGTCGATGAGTACCGCGTCGATCAGGACCACTGGGTCGAGGGGTATGTGGCGGCCGCAGGGGTGTGACGACTCCGAGCAGTCCCGAGCACGCCTCATTCCCTGGTACACCGCAACTGATTCCGACGGAGATGACCTGCACCGCGGCTTTGCTTTCCGTGTAGAGCGGCGGGTGAGCGACGGTCCGGCCCAATGGGTCAACGACGGCCGAGAATCCGGTGCTGGTCGCGCGAACCAGGAAGCGCCGGTTTTCGATCGCTCGAAACGCCGAGATCAGGTGATGCTGATAAGGACACGCCGTGCGGCCAAACCGGGCATCGTGAGTCTGGTTAACGAGCACCTGCGCCCCCCGCCGGGTGGCCTCGCGGGCCAGCGCCGGCGTAATGTCTTCATAGCAGATCAAGGGCGAGACCTTGACCAGCGACACGGTGCCACCCGCGCCCCAGAGGATATTCAAACACCTTGGTCTCGGTGCCGGCCCGAAGGATCCCGGCATTCCTCGTAGATTCCGCCGAGGTTGCGCCAGGCCGTCTTGACATCGGGGTTTTCGAGATGCGCGGGGTCGCCTTGCACGAGCAGCACTTCGAGCGCTTCACCTGCCGGACGAGTGAACGTAGTCATCATTGCGCAGCCATACAAGATTGCCGCGAGCAACACGATGCCAGGAACCAGAAGCGCCCGCCGCGGCTCGTGCTCGACGAGCGCGCGCCGGGCGGCCTTGGCAACCCAGAACATGATGAACGTGACCGCCATCGCGCCGGCTATTCCCGTGACCTGTACCAGCGGCACAAACGCAATCTGCGTGTGGCCGAAATGCCAGGCAAACAGCCGCACCATCACAAGCTCCGTGAGCACGAACAACTCCCTATCCCGCCGTCGGCCCCAAGCACACCAGTGTGATGTCATCGGCCTGCGAGTGGCCGGCCGAGAACTCACGGATTTCCTGGAGGATCGCGCGGCCGAGCGCGGCCGGTCCGCCCGACGACTGCGCGACTCTCTTGAGAAGGCGGTGGTTGTGGTGGGAGTCGTACAGCTCATCGGCAGGGCTGCGAGCGTCCGTCACGCCATCGGAGTAGAGCACGACGACGTCGCCCGGGTCTAGCTGCACCTCGGTCTGCTGGTAAACCGAATCGTCCATGATACCCAGCGGTACCCCGGAGACATCCTGGCCGACTTCGTCCACTTGGCCGTTGGCGCGACGGACCAGCACGGGAGTGTGGCCTGCTGAAGTCAAGGTCAGCTTGCGCGTGGGAGCATCGAGCACGCAGAGGCCGAGCGTGATGAATTTATCCTCGATCCCGGCGGCGCAGAGCAGGCTGTTCAAACGAGTGGCGGTCGGCGCGGGCGCGTTCTCGGTCAGAGTGCAGTACCGCGTATCACCGGAGAACTTGGCCATCATCAATGCCGCCGCCACACCTTTGCCTGAGACGTCGCCTAGCGCCACGGCCATCCGGTCGCCGGGGAGCGGCACAAAGTCATAGTAGTCACCCCCGACTTCGTAGGTCGGCTGGTAGAAAGCGAAGAACTCGTAGCCCGGGACGGTCGGCACGCTTTGCGGCAAGAACTTCTTCTGCACCTGCTCGGCGATTTTCAGATCGCGGTTGAGCCGTTCGCGCTCCAGGCTCGACTCGTGCATGGCCGCGTTCTGGACGGAGATCGCCGCCTGGCTCGCGACGGCCGCCAACACGTCGAGGTCGTCCTCGTTGAACTGGCGGCGGTCGCTGGTATCGAGCTGGATGATGCCAAGCGCCTTGTTGTCCGGCGTCAGCAGGGGAACGCACATGACCGAGCGGATTTTCAGGTCGGCGATCGAAGCGCTGCTCGGGAGGTTCTTGTCCTCGCCGGCGTCCTGGGAGAGCACCGCCTTCTTCTGGCCGAGGACGAAGTCAACGATCGACCGGCTGATGCTGGTCGGGACCTCATCATCGGGTA
This sequence comes from uncultured Isosphaeraceae bacterium, assembly GCA_963823675.1. Lineage (GTDB taxonomy): Bacteria > Planctomycetota > Planctomycetia > Isosphaerales > Isosphaeraceae > CAWGMT01. Next base: position 86,248 of record CAWGMT010000015.1, read on the forward strand.
CGGTTCGCAGCAACGACGTACGCTTCTGGGGGCGGTACTTGAAAGCCTTGCGCACCAGTCGCTTGCTCGCCGGATCTTGCAGCATCAGGAAGAGCCGCTCGGCGCCGGGAAAGATTTCCATCAGCGAGTCGAGGACCTTGGGGGCGACGGCGTCGATCCGAAGCTCGCTGGAGAGACTGCGGGTAATCTCCAGGATCGCTTTGAGCTTCACTTCGGGACGAACCGCGCTGGCCATCGTGCTCGACCGCGAGGCTTCGAGCGTGAGGAAGTCCGAGTTTTCCCTGCCGTCGCTCTCGGTGACCACCATGACGTCGGCGTCGGGTTTGATTTCCGCCGTCTTGGGTGGCTCAACGGCGAAGTAGATGAACTCGACACCGCAGATGTTGATCCGCTCGTTCTCCTTCAGAAGATGCTCGACACCACCGGCAAGCGCGATGCCGTCGACAAGCGTCTTGTTCAGCGAGTTGAGATCGACCAGAAAGAAGTCAGGCCCGACTTTGCGGATCTCGGCATGGCGCCGGCTCACTCCGTTTGTCGCCAGAGTGATGTTGCATTCCGGCAAGCGGCCAATCACCGTCACGGCGTTTGTAAGATCAATCACCGTACCAGCCTCGTCTCCCGTCTCCTGCTTCAAAACCGCCATTTGACAGTACTCCAAACACTACGTGATCCGCGGAACAGACGTGGATAATAGAGATTGCAGGCGCACGCAAGGCCATCCAGCCAGACACTCCCGCCTCATGGCGGCCGGCTTATTCCCGCTTTCAGGATAGGGCGATCGGTCCCAATCAGCCGAATTCTCCACTCTTTCACGGTAGCCCAGAGCGGCGCTATCGCAAGCGCGATCGTACCGAGCGGCACGTCTGACAGGGTCGGTTCGACAGTCCCGTGATTCAGGCTGGCGCGTAACGGCTCGTGGTCTGCATGGAGATCGAGGTTAACCCGCATCGGGCCAAGATCGTCGGCAAACCCGGCAGAACTACGCCCGGGAGAGGCCCATCGACTGTTCGCGCTTGACGAAGGCGGTTATGGCTGCGCAGATAGATACTCGATCCGGCCGGACGAGCGATCGAGACAGCAAGCGGCTGGCTCGGTGAAAGATATCGCTTACGGTAGCGCGGCCTTCAGCTACGACAGGGGCATCGGTGATGCGAACCATGGCCCGCAGATTCCATTGGGCCCGTTTCCTCCTGGCTGACACCAAGAAACGCCGCCGCAGGCTGGCGCTTGCTCCGTCCGCTGAGATCATGGAGCCGCGCTGCCTGTTATCCGGCAGTCCCACTGCGCTGGCACGAGCCGCTCACCTCGCCTCGATCAGTCACCGGCCCGTCGCCGCCGCGCTCAGCCGGGCACGCGGACCCTCTGGTGAGCCGCGGAGCAGCAACTCAGCTTCCGACACCGTCCTTCATTCGTTCGGGGGCACGATCAAGGGCGTTCTCGACGGCTTGCAGCCCTGGGGATCGCTCACCCTGGTCAAGACCCATTCAGGCCCCATCATTTTCGGCCGGACCACATACGGAGGATCGAATGAATCGAATGAATCGGAGGGAAAAGGCACACCCCCGGGCAACGGCGTGATCTTCACGATGAAGCTGAATGGAAGCGACTACACCATCGTCCACACGTTTGCAGGTGGCGCCAGCGATGGAGCGCAGCCGCATCACGATCAGCTACGTCAGGAAGGGAACGTCGTCTACGGGGCGACGCTCATGGGCGGTTCCGCCGACCTGGGTGTGGTGTTCTCGATCAAGACCGACGGAACGGGTTACAAGATCCTTCACTGCTTTCAAGGCGGCACCGCCGACGGCGCGCTGCCCCACAGCAACCCCATGCCCGATGGGTCGATGCTCTACGGCTTGACGTCGCAAGGCGGCACCCATGGCAGCAAAGGCGGCGACGGCACGATCTACGCGATCAACACCAAGGATGGTCGTTACAAGATGCTCTACTCGTTCAGCAAGTCCGACGGTACGGATCCTCATGGTTTTGTCATCGTCGACCACCACAACCTCTATGGCATGACTCGCCAGGACGGCTCCGGCGGCGACGGCACGATCTTCGATTACAACCTGAAGACAAACTCATATACGTTGCTCCACGCGTTTACCGGCAGCGCGACTGACGGCTCGACGCCCGATCACGGGGGCCTCCTACGCATCGGCCATACGCTCTATGGGCTGACGACCGAGGGCGGCATGTACGGACAGAGCGAGGGCGGATATGGCGTGCTGTTCCGCATCGATGAATCGGGCAAAAACTTCAAGGTCTTGCATTCGTTCGGGAGTGGAACCGACGGAATCGGCCCGCACGGCTCGCTCATTCTCTACAAGGGGAAGCTCTACGGCATGACATCGAACGGCGGAACCCAAGGAGTAACCGGTCCGGGAACCGGCGATGGAACGATCTTCCAGATTAATCCGAGCGGGAAGCACTATAAGGTCATCTATAATTTCAACGGCCCGCAATCCGATGGTAACGACGGGCTCGACAACGTGTTCATCGCAGATGGAACCATTTTCGGAATGACCAAGGACGGCGGCCCCAATGTTACGCCCGACACCTCCAAGAGAAGCTCACCGTACCAGAGCGGCGTGATCTTTGCGCTCCCGTTACCCAACCGTTAGATTCTTCGTCGCAGACATCTCCGCACGATGCGCGCATTTTGGGATCGCCGGACTCCTACAAAAGCACGTGCTGCTGCGCCGCTGTAGGAGGGGGCTCTGTCCCCCGATCCCTTGGTTGCGACTCCGCCGCGTTGGGGGTAACAACCCGGGTTTGATTTCGAGGAACCGCGTCCGACATCCACTCCTACCTCCGCCCAACGAAAAAACACGCCCCGGGATGGGAGTTGGGCGTCGGTCGTCCCATCAAAAATCGGCGCCGCTCTCACTTGAGAGAACGGCTGAGTGGGCCGAGCACGGATCTCAGCCAGTACCAGACCCCTGGAAACGCGACCAGGAAGACCGTCAGCGCTGGGATCAGCCGGACCAATATGTTCGACATGAACTCCCAGTCCTTGGACAACTCGTTGGGCTTGGTATGTGACACCCAACTGACGAACTGGTCGCGGTCCACGAGAACATAGATGGTCAGGTTCGTCGCCAGAGCCACCACGATGAACGCCCAGAGCAGGGTCGCAGTGAACTGCTGGGGCTCAAAGGGAAAGCAAGTCGCGGCCACCAAGAGCAGTACCGGGCCGATCGTCAGTTCATGAGCCAGCCATCGAACCGCCAGCGCGTAGGGCCGCAGCCGCCGCACGAGGAAGAGCGAGAGGGCGTCCTCGACCGCATCCATGCGACGCCTGGTGTCGTCCGCATCCGATGTCCTCTCGCCACCACTCCCGGCTTGCGACGATTCCGAGACGTCCTCGAACCGCCGACTTCCGGTATCCGATGTCCTCTCGCCGCCACTCCCGGCTTGCGGCTCGCCGCCCGGGCGGGCCGAGCCGAAGGCCCGCGAGAGCGGGAGAGTGTGCCAGTACCCAAGCAGCTCGGGCAAAGCTTTTTCGAGCCGGTGGACCGGCCCGGCCGGGCCCGCGTCGACCTCCGGAAGTTGCCCCGTAGCCTGCTTGAGCATCTCCCTGTCGGCGTCGAGATCGGAGTACGTGCGAACGAATCGGCCGAAGACGAGCCGCGCCCGTTCAGGCAACCCATGAAGCGCGGCACCGAGCGGCAATCGTGCGACTTCGCCGAAAAGGGACAAGAGCTCCACGGCGAGGATCACGAACCGGGCCAAGAACCACGCGAGTATCCCCATGTTCACGCCGAGTATCACGATAAACGCGAGATTGTACCACGGATACTCAAGAGTGGAGACCGAGCGATGGTGGATCTCAATGAACGCCAGGACCAGGAACGCCACAACGAGGATCGCCGCGACGATCCCGATCCACGCCCAGCTTTGCCGTGACTTCAACCCGGTCACGAACGGCTTCGTTGAACAGAATGCCGCGTTCCGAGCCGTCGAGGATTCGCTGGAGCCGCTTGCCAAAAGAACCATGGCGGGCCAATGCCGCCGCGTCGAGCGAGGGGGCCTTTCGCACCCGTTGTCGGAGATCCAGCCACCTCAGCTCAAGAAAGCCCAGGGACAAAGAACACGCGCCAGAACCAGGACCGAGAGGATCGGCGAGACGCCGCTGGTGAGACTAACGTCGCGCAGAGCGAAGAGCACGCGCTCATTCTGGTCACTCCCCGAGAAGACGCACCTCCCGGCAAACACGATCATCGACACCACGATCAGGATCTGAAGTCCCAGTTGCGTCACGATCAGGCCGCGCGCGATCCTGCCGTTTGCACTCTCCACGAGGTTCCTCCAATTCGCGCGTCGGTACGGAAGCTGGCGGCGGAGTGCGCCCAAGCTTACGACCAGCATGACGAGAAGGTTCAGCCCCAGGAGCGTCAGTATGAAGCCGGTGGCGACGCGGTCCCAGAAATGATCGCTCAGGACCTCCCCGTGGTTGAGAATGATCCCGGCGCGCAGCATCAGGCCGGATGGCACGATGATCGACGCGGCGATCGAGATGATACACCACCGGGCCGCTGGGCTCTCGTCGTCCTTCGCCCTGACCCACGACCGCACAAACCGGCCGGGGATGTTCGCTTCGTCCACGGGCGGCCACACCCAGAGGAGGCCGAGCAAGATACCCAGTACACTTGTACCCATGGCGGCGAACTTGAAGAACATCGGGAAATTCAGGCCGAAACTCGCGTAATCCTGCCCGGCAAGTTTCCTGGTCTTTAGCGCCGGGATCAACGAAATCGCTGGGGCGTCCCCATTTTTCAGCCCATCGAGAGGGACAGCCTGCAACGGCCACAGGTTCGATTGCCCGACTTGATTGATCCAGATGGCCGGCCTCGACTCCTTTTGGAGTTCATCGGCCCGAAATAATGGCGGGCCATAGGCCAGGAAGTTCTCCGCGTCGTCGGCAGTGATCGATAGCTCCGAACTATTCTTCGGACCGGCCTTGAGGAGCACCAGGGTCGCGTTGTAGCAACCCATGTCGGCGTCCGAGACGAAAAGGAGGCGCCGGCGGCGGCCATTAGCGGGATAGCTCCAGTTCTGCGCGAACGCGTCGAGAGGGTACGACGACGCGATGATCGCGCCGCGGAAATCGAGGGTGAACTCCGGGTCGGTGTAGCGTAGGTCGGCCCCAATCAGGATGACCTGAACGTCGGGGCAGTGCTCGCGAATGAGGCCGGTCAGGAACAGGATGTCGAGCGGGTCGGTGGCCACGATTCCAACGTATCGGACTTCCTCGCGCGCGATCGTGGCGAGAATGTTCGCCATGATCAGGGAGTCCGAGGCTGTCGTCATCTCGGGTGTGAGCGAGGGCACCTGGTCGTGCGCCTCGGGCACGTCGTCGATCGGGATCGCGACATGGCCGCGCTGCTGAGCGACGATCGGGTCGCGCTCTTTATCGGCCCCGCTCCCGCGCATCTGCGAGATGTGGAGTGGAAACGGAATGATCAGCCGGTTCTTTTCCTCTGGACGCCTGGCCCATCCCGAGTAGGCCGTGCCGCTTTCGGTGAGCAGGGCCACAGGCTCACTGTCCGCCTTGAATCCCCGGTTTTTTGACTGGAGCCACGCGACGACCTGGTTGAACACGAGTCCATCGGGGATCACGGTCGCCGTGAACCGGGCCCTGCCCTTGCCGACGGCATTCTCGAATGCGGCCTTCGTCACATTGGTCGCCGAGCCGGTGCAGACCCAGAACTCCGGCCGCTTGGCCCCGCCTGGTGCCTGTGGTTGACTCTGGTCCCACTCTTTCAGGGTTCGAGCCAGCGATGCGGCTGAGCCCGAGAAGGTGGGCCCGATCACGCACAACCCCCGCGATGGGTCTTCCCGGTATTGTCCCAGTCGTCCAGCGATGTTCAGGGCCGTCCAGAGCGAGTCCTTGTCGACTCCCACGGTGGGCGTTTCGCCCACGAGCAGCAAGAGGCGCAGGGGTTTCGTCTTCTGGAGCAAGGCGTCATTCGATGCGTGGCGGAAGAGAATCGACCCGGGCTGTCCCGCACGATCGGTTGTCCCGGCCCCATCCCGATGCTCGATGGTAAGCCGCCAGGAACCCGCCGGAGCGGAGGCCGGTGCGCCCGTCGAGGCCGGCTCCGGCTCTGCCCAGGGCAGATGGAACTGGTCCAGGACGTAATCATCCGACTCGACCGCCCGTCGAATCGCTTCCAGCATCGTGTCGAACATCGTTGCGACGCGGGTGCGCTTCGGGTCGGGGAGCGTGGCGATCATCACTTCGACGTGATAGCCGGACAGAAGCTGGTCGAGACCGACAGGCTTCTGCCGACCTTCGTCCGGGCCGTGCACGAGCAGATAATCGTAAAGAGGGCCAAGAGCACCCTGGGCAGAAGCCGCCAAGGCCCCGGCGCCCTGCTCGCTCGTCGGCACCTGGACCGTCGTGCCCTTGGCCGGCTCCGACCTGGGCGGCGCATACACGCTGACCAAGGCCAGCAAGGCAAGCACGACGACGATCGGACCGCTCGTGCCAAGCGCGGCGAGCGGCCAGCCCGACGTTGGTAGCTTATTCTCGGCCATCTCATCCACGCTAGAATGGCAGTTGTGGTTGCGGAGATGTTGCCAATATAAACCGATCCTCGGTGGGTCGCCACGAGTCAGATTCTTTCCCGAAGGGTTCCAGGTTGGGCCAAGATTGTCGCAATCCCGATCCTGCTTTTGTCGATCGGGTGGTTCCAGCTAGTGCTCTTCGCCTGCCGCATACTAGCGGCCCGCTTTTTCCCTGACTATAATTCCAAAATTACTCAAAGTTTCCGGGGGGGATATTGGCCATGCGTCACGCGATTGTTTTCGGGTGGGTTTTCGTGGGCGGGCTTGTTGCGGCGGCGGAGCCGCCTAAATTCGGCAGCGGGGGAACTGTCAAGGTCGCCTCGATCGAGGGGGTGACCGAGTACCGGCTTGCCAACGGGGCACGGGTGCTGCTTTTTCCGGAAGAGTCGCGGCCGACCGTGACCGTGAACTTGACCGTGCTGGTCGGCAGCCGCCACGAAGGCTACGGTGAATCGGGCATGGCTCACCTGCTCGAGCACATGGTCTTCAAGGGCACGCCCGGCCACCCGCAGGTGCCGAAGGCGCTGCGCGATCATGGGGCCAGCTTCAATGGCACCACGAATACGGATCGCACCAACTATTTCGAGACCATGCCCGCGACCGACGCAAACCTCGAGTTCGGCATTGCTCTCGAATCCGATCGGCTGGTCAACAGCTTCGTCAAGGGCGAGGACCTGCTTTCGGAAATGACAGTCGTGCGCAACGAGTTCGAACGCGGCGAGAACAACCCCGCCTCGGTGCTCAACCAGCGGATTCACGCCGCGGCCTACGAATGGCACAACTACGGCAAATCCACCATCGGCAGCCGTGCCGACATCGAGCGAGTGCCGATCGAAAACCTCCAGGCCTTTTACAAGAAGTATTATCAGCCGGACAACGTCGTCTTGATCGTGGCCGGCAAGTTCGAGGAGGCGAAGGCCCTCGCCCTGGTGGAAAAATATCTGGGCTCGATCCCCAGACCTACTCGCAAGCTCGACGCGACTTATACCGAGGAACCGGCGCAAGATGGCGAACGCACCGTCACGCTGCGCCGGGTTGGCACGGTCGCCTCGGCGGGCGTCGCCTATCACGTCCCCGCGGCCTCCCATGCCGACTGGGCGCCGCTCACTCTCTTAGGCGGCATCATCTCGCAATCGCCCAACGGCCGGTTGCACAAGGCCCTGGTCGAGTCGAAGCTGGCCACTATCGCCAACGCCCGGTCGGATAACGAGCACGATCCCGGCCTCTTCTTTGCGTCAGCGTCTTGCTCGCCCGAGAAGCTCGAAGCCGTGCGCGACGCCCTGGTGCAGACGCTCGAATCCCTGGGCGCCGTGCCGTTTACCGACGACGAGGTGAACAAGGCGAAAATTCGCAGCAAGCGGAGCGCGGAAATGCTCCAGTCGAACAGCCAGGGGATGTCACAGGCTTTGAGCTCGTCGTCGAGCCAAGGCGACTGGCGGCTGCACTTTATCCAGCGCGATCGCGTCGCCGCCGTGACCGCGGCCGACGTCAACCGGGTGGCCAAGACCTATTTCCAGAAGCCCAACCGCACGGTCGGTCTGTATATCCCGGCCAGCGAATCGACGCGTCTGGCGGTGCCGAGCGCTCCCGCCATCGACCTGGTCGTGAAGGATTACAAGGGCGGCACCGTGGAGACGGCGGGCGAAGCCTTCGACCCCTCACCCGCCAATCTGGATTCCCGAATTCAGGTCATAAGCGAAACGGGCTTCAAGGCCGGCCTCTTGCCCAAGAAGAATCGCGGCCAGACCGTCTCGCTCGTATTGACCTTGCACTACGGCAACGAAGAGTCACTCAAGGGCCAGACGACGGCGGCCGGAATGCTTCCCGGCCTGATGATGGCCGGAACCAAGAAACACGATCGCCAGGCCCTCCGTGAGGAGCTTGAATCGCTGGGCATCCGCATCGGTACCGGCGGCGGTGGCGGCGGCCGGGGCGGTCGCGGCGGTCGCGGCGGGGGCGGGGGCGCAGGGGCCGCGGGGCAACTGACGTTCTCTGTCCAGGCAAAACGGGACACCCTGCCGCAGGCGCTAGGGCTCCTGGGCGAGATCCTCCGCCAGCCGGCCTTCCCCGCCAGCGAGTTCGAAACCTCGAAGCTCCGCATGGCCTCCATGCTCTCGGCCGGACGCACCGAGCCCAACGCCCTCGCGCGAAACAAGCTTAGCCGCGCCCTCTCGCCATACTCGAAGGATGACGTGCGTTACGCGCCGACGCTCGAGGAAACAGTCGAACGCGCCAAGCACGTCACACTCGAACAGATCAAGACGCTTTACGAGACCCAGATCGGCGGCTCGCACGCCGAGCTGGCCGTCGTGGGCGACTTCGACCCGGAGAGCACGCTGCGGCTGGTGAGGGAAATGCTGGCCGGATGGGAATCGAAGGTGCCGTACCGCCGTATCGACCGCAGGGTCGCCGACAAGGCGACGGGATTGAAGGAGGACATCATCACGCCCGACAAGTCGAACGCGGAATACCTCGCGGGGCTTTCGTTCCCGGTTTCGGACAGCGACCCGGACTACCCCGCGCTGCGGATCGGCAACTTGATATTCGGCGGCAGCACGCTGGCCTCGCGGATCGGCGACCGAATTCGCCAAAAGGAGGGTCTTTCCTACGGTGCGACCTCGTCGCTGGTTGCTTCGTCTCGCGATCCGGTGGGCTCAATGACGGTCACCGTCAGCACCAACCCGGCGAATATCAACAAGGTCGCCGCCGCGGTCATGGAGGAACTGGAGCGGTTCCTCAAGGACGGCCCGACGGAAAAGGAAGTCGCCGATGCGAAACAAGCGTTCGTGGAATCCCAGAAAGTGGGCCGCACCGCGGATCCGGCGATCGCCGGGCAGATCGTGTCGAACCTGAACACGGGCCGTACGTTCGCCTTCACCGCCGACCAGGAAAAGGCGATTCTCGCCCTCACTCCAGCCAAGATCGCCGAGGCTTTCCGCAAGCACGTCGATCCCAAGAAACTGGTGATCATCCGCGCGGGAGATTTTCAAAAATAGTTGGAAGCGGCGGAGCCACAACCAAGGGATCGGGGGACGGAGCCCCCTCCTACAGAGACTCCTTCGCCGGTCGACAACCGGTAGGAGGATCGGGGGACAGAGCCCCCTCCAACAGACACACCTTCGCCGGTCGACAACCGGTAGGAGGATCGGGGGACAGAGCCCCCTCCTACAGAAACACGTTCGGCGGTCGACAACCGGTAGGAGAATCGGGGGACAGAGCCCCCTCCTACAGAGACACGTTCGGCGGTCGACAACCGGTAGGAGGATCCGGGGCCAGAGCCCTTTCGTTCCGAGGCCCGCATTCGACAGGGCCCGATGACCTGAAAGGAGCAGCAGCATGGTCGCGCACGTCATTCCCATGGTCGCCGCGTTTCTCGCGTTTCAAGCCGAAGCATCCGTGGTCGTCCACGGCGTCGTCCTCGATCCGCGCGGGAAGCCCCTCGCCAAGGCGGACGTCGCGGTCGCGGTCGCGGCGCTGTTCTGAACCAATCGTGTCCGATCCTCGCGCGGACGTCCAGCGGCGCGGAGGGGGCATTTCGCCTGGAAGTACCGCGTCATTGGTTCTCTCGGCCCGCGACGTTCCTTTCTCTCTGGGCCTATCATCCAGAATTCGCCGTCGGCGTGCGACGCGTCGAGAAGCCGGCCGACGGGCCAACGCCGACAGTCTCGATCTCCCTGGCCGAGCCGTCGAAGCGGACGTTCTCTGTTCTCGGTGCCGACAAGATGCCGATGGCCGGTGTCCGCCTGTGCCCACGACTTTACAATGGCGGCGGCGCGTCCCTGATCCAGACGCCGGACGAGTGGACCGAGCGGCTGACGGTGCGCACCGATGACCATGGCATTGCGACCCTGAGGTATCTACCACCAGGGCTACAGCCGGTCACGATGCGGGTCGCCGGGCCGGGATTTGCCAGCCACACTGTTCCCCTCGCCGTTCGCGGCCGCACTCTTGACGACTCCCTGACTCTCGGCCACCCCTCGCGATTAGTCGGCGTGATCAGGACGGCAGAGGGGCATCCGGTGGCCGGAGCGGAGCTCGAGGTTTGGGCGCAGAACCGACGCGTCATGCCGAGGGCACCACGCTCAACCTTGACCCTGACCGACCCGCCGAATCGGATCGTGTTCGATTCGGGCCCCGTTCGCACCGGGTCTGACGGCGCGTTCCAGACGCCGCCACAGCTCCTGACCGGATTGATGTATCGGGTGGTTGTTCGCCACGACGGCTTCGAGCCGGCCGCTTCCGACTGGGGCACTTTGGAGACGGTGCGCTCAGCGGTGCCACCGATCCGGCTCCGGCCGTTGCGCAAGATTACGGGCCAGATCCGGGACCGCGCGGGGAGCCCGGTGAGGGGCGCACGGGTCTTCATGGCGGGAGGGCGCCCGTCAAGCACGACCGATTCTGAGGGCCGGTTTGCGCTCGAGAACGTCAAGCCGGGCCGGAGCTTCGTCCTGGCCGAAGCCGCGGGGTTTCGTTTCGCGGGCTGCCCGGTCAACCCGGCTTCACAGTCCGGCGGACTCGCCTTGACAGTGAGCCGGACCAGCGAGCCCCCCGAGCGCCCGATGACGACGCTGCCCGGCGCCATAACGACCGAGAGGTCCCGAGCACTTGCCCGGCGACTACTCGAGCCGTGCATCGAGTTCGCCATCGGGAAAGACGACCCGCAGGCCGAGTTGCAGACGTTGCAGGCCTTGGCCAAACTCGACCCGGCACGAACACTCGAGCTCTTGCAAGAGGCAAAGATCGACTCGCATCCGTATCGCGGTGGGGTGCTTTTCGGCGTCGCGGAGAGATTGGCGGTGGATGACCTGGTTGAAGCCGAAGCGGTGCTTAACTCGAACCGGGATCCGGTGGCCGGAGGACGGGTGCTGCTTGCCAGGGCCCTGCCTGCTTCCGACCGGGTGCGGAAGAGCGCGCTTCTCGATCGGGCCACGGTCGAAATCCGTGCGGCGCCGGATGGGCCTTACAAGATCTCGGTAATGGGCGGGATCGCCGATTGCCGGCTCGACCTCGGTGAGGTCGAGAAGGCGCGCGCTGTTTCGCGACGCGCTCAAAATGGTCGAGGCCCAACCACCCATGACCCGAGGTCAACTGGGCCCGTTCCTGGCCAAGCTGGCGCGCGTCGAGCCTGACAAGGCGATGTCGCTCATCGAGAGTGTGCGCCAACCGGCGACTCGCCTGCTGGCCTACGCCGAGGCGGCCAACGCCCTCGCGATCGAACATCCGGGCCAGGCGGAGCGTTACTACGACCGCCTCGAGAATGCGAACCGGCCAAACTTCCACGCCAGGAAGTCGTTTGTGGCGATGCAGCTTTGTCGAGCCATGGCACGCAGCGACGCGCCCCGCGCCCGGCGGATCGCCGCGGCCCTCGAGACTCGTGAAGAGCGAGCCTGCGCCTGGGCATGCCTGGCGGCCGGTCTGGCCGGCCGCGACCAGGCCGGCGCCCGCGAGGCGCTGGAGCGGGCGATCCATGAGATCGATGACTTGCTGAAACCCCCGACAACACCAGGGCAAGTCGATCCGAACAACTCGGTCCATGGAGGCCTCGTCTTCAATCTGGCCCCGGCCGGCGCAATCCTGCCGATGGTCGAAAAAGTGGACCCGGATCGGGTGCCGGAAGTCTTCTGGCGCGGTGGCGCTGGTGCCGGAATTCGACCCCGTCGGCGACGATTTCCTCGAGAACAACGTGATCGCCGCCCAGGTCTGTCTCTTCTCACGCTACGACCGCCAGGCGGCTTCGATTCTGTTCGAGCCGGTGCGACGCGCCACGAGCGGCCGAATTCAAGACAGTTCTGCTCCTCTTGGGTTTCCGGTCGTCCGGGCCTGGCTGTGCTTGGATCCAGAAGCCATCGTCAAGCTGGTCGAAGCGACCCCGATTGCGAATGAGTTCGGCACGGGTCTCTCAAGCAATAAGGGGCGTCTCGCCTTGGTGGAATTTCTGTTAACACCGTCAAGTCAAGTCTGGAACGACATTTGGCCAATGGTCGCGCACGTGCCGCTCGACGAGTGATCGCGGCGGTCCCGGCTGCTCGGGCGGCGTAACTTGTTGAACAGGTCCACCTCGCCCGACGCCACCGACGGAACGTCTTGCATCGTCGCCGCGACCGCTGGCCCAGCCCGCAGTCAGCTATTGTCCCCTCGCCATGCAAGCGCATACCATACCTCTGGTGAATCGGCACGATTCCAGAGCCTGCGCGCGAGGACTTGGCGAGAACCCCGAAATGTTCAAATGGCTAGGGCGCCGGAAGAGCCCCGCTGTGCCGGCCCAGTTGGATGCCGCGGCGATCGTTCGGCGCGCGCGGAGGCTGCGGTTCCGGGTCAGGCCCGACGCCGTTTCGCAGCTCTCCGGCGCCTATCACGGCGCGCGGCCGGGGATCGGGCTGACGTTCGCCGAGCTGCGCGCCTACGAGCCGGGCGATGACGTCAGGCACCTGGACTGGAACGTGACGGCTCGCCAGGGGCGCCCGTTTGTGCGCCGGTTCGTCGAGGAGCGATCCCTCTGTCTCTGGCTGGTTGTCAACGTGTCGGCAAGCATGCGGTTTGGTCCCGAGCGGGCGACCAAGGCCGATCGAGCCGCCCAGGCCGCGGCCTTGCTGGCAACCGCGGCAATCCAGAACGGGGACCGCGTCGGGCTGGTCTTGATTAGTGATCGGATCGAGCTCGAGCTGCCGCCGGCCGGCGGAGTGCGGCATCTCTCGCAACTGGTGCGAGCACTCGTGGCCACACCGACTTCCTCGTCCAGGACCCGGCTGGGAGTCGCACTGGCCCGGGTGCGGCGGACGGCCCGACGCGCCATGATCGTCGTGATCAGCGACTTCTTGACGGACGAGCCCGCCGGCACGTGGCGCCGGGCCGCGCGCCGGCACGACACGATCGCTCTGCGGGTTGTCGATCCCCGCGAAGCCTCGCTGCCGGCTGCCGGCCTGCTCGCTCTCGAAGAAGCCGAAAGCGGCTCGGTTCGCATCGTCGACTCGAGCTCGTCTCGCGTGCAGAAGCACTACGCGGGGGCCGCGGCCGCCCTCGCCCACGACTTTCAGCGCTGGTGTGCCAATTCGGGCGTTCAAGCATTCACGCTCGGCACCGAGGTCGATCCGATCGTCCCCTTGATCGAGCTCTTCGCCCGGCGGGCCGCGCGTCGAGGTGGCTCGTGAACGTGACGGCTCCCCGGGGCCTGATTCCACCCCGCCCCAATCTCGGGCCCGAACCATGGCAAAAGACGCAGCCGATGCCGGCAGTCTATTTCGTGCTCGCCCTTCTCTTCATCCTGTCTTCGGCGGCACTGTACGGGGCGTGGCGGCATCGCCGCGGCGTTCGCGCCAGGGCGGCAAAACGGCCGCTCGTCGAGCGTCCCGATGCGACCCCGCGCCAGCGATTGATCGGGCTCTGGGGATCAGTGCGCGATGCGCTCACCGACCGGCTCGGCGCATCCTACCGGGCCCGGACGACCGAGGAGCTCGCCGGCGACCAAGAGCTCGCCGAACTTCTCGGCGTGGAGCTCTGCCAGCAGTTGATCCATTTTCTCGATCAGATCGACCGGCTCAAATTCGCCCCGGTACGGACGCAGAACGAGCAGCACGCGCGAGCAGGAGCTGGTCGAGTGGGAGCCTCGGGTCAAAAACCTGATAACGCAAATCCGAGACAGGCCGTCCGGGAAAGCGGACGCAAAGCGGACTGACAGACCGCGGGATCTCGCTCGACGTCGGCGCTCCGGAAGCGAACGCCGATGACATCCGTCCGGTAGCTGCCGATGCGGAGGCGGACGCGCCACATCATCTCCGAGCTCAGCCGATTGGCAACTCCCGGCTCGCTGGCGATGACCGTTTCGAACGATCTTCCGGGATCGAGCACGACACTTTCCTGCCCGACAATCGACCATTCGCTGTCCACGGCCAGGGGATAGGCCCCGATCGACTTGCCGTCGGAAGTCGTGATGAAACAGCGGTCGAGCCGCGAGGCCTGCTCCCGGATGTAAGCCAATTCCAGCGGAGCGAACGCCTGGCTTTTCGAGAGATTGGTGAACCGAAGCCGCAGCACGAGCGACTCGGAAGCCTCCTCCTTGTATTTGGACGGGTCGATCGAGCCCTCCAGCTCCACACGCGCGAGTGCGACAGACACCGGCGTCACTTGCAAGTCGCCGATTCTCAACGGTGCCGCCGGCGCGTCCCCATCGTCCGGTGCGCGGAGCGTGGTCGTGTTCTCCGGGGGAACCGGTGGCAGTGTCTTGGCGTCGAGGAGGGATGGGCTCGGTACAGTCGGCGAAGCGGTCTCGCTGGCCTCGGTCGAAACGGTCGTCGCCGGGTCGGCCGGACGGGACGATCGCCCCGTCAACACCATCCAGCTCAGAGCCAGGGTGACGGCACTCGCGTAGCTCAAGATGAAGACTTGAAACCACGGGAAGCGAGCATCCTCGCGGATCTCATCATCGCTGGTCATTTCCGTCCCAGCCTCCCGGCGCCCGACGACCAGGTCGGGAAGCAAGGGCGAGGCGGCCGCCGCTGCGGCCGCCGTCTCCGGTTCGGGTGAGTCGCCGCCCGAAAAGCCGGCGGGCCCAGGGGCGCCGGGCGACGCCGCTTCGGCGCCGCCGCGCGCATGGCGACGACTGCCTTGAAAACCTCGGAAGTTCGCGGACTCTGCTTATCGCCTCGAATCAGACGTGCGACCGGATCATCGGGGCGGGATCGCCTGGAAGGAGCATCGTCGCCAGTGCGCGAGCCCAGCACCGGGTCGGGAGCAGGTTGCTCGATCGATTGCGACAACATCTTATTGACGTCGTCAAAGAACGAGTCGTAGGGCTCTTCCTGGAGGGCTTCACCTTCCCGGGGAACACCCGCGGGCACCGGCTTCGTCTCATCACCCTCCCCCGCCGCATGAGGCCCGTCGGGGTTCGGCGTCGGATGGGGTGGGTCCGCGATTTCTCGGGTCATGGGGCTAGCACCGCACTCGGGAACTTCGGCATCGATAAGCATTTGCCCGGTCCGACAAGGACTGTAAAACAATAATACAACAATCTCGGTTCGGCGGCGAGAGCCGCATGGCCGTTTGGCCCGCGGGGCAGGATGGGCGAGGTGAAAAACCTACGTGTGTCGCCGGAACCATACCGTTGTACCAGCGCCGGCGGTGAGTTGCCGCGCGGCGTCTCCGTTAACGACCGCGATCTCGACCCAGCCTGAGCTGCCGCTCAAGGCCACCAGGCTTCCTGGCGGGCAATCGCTGTACGTACGAACGATACCGTGGATGTGCTCGCCGGCGATCTCAATCGTCCACAGCTCCCGACGCGAATCGCCCAGCCGATCGTCGCAGACGTTGGTGATCAAGTT
The DNA here is from genome assembly GCA_963823675.1 of uncultured Isosphaeraceae bacterium. Classification (GTDB taxonomy): domain Bacteria; phylum Planctomycetota; class Planctomycetia; order Isosphaerales; family Isosphaeraceae; genus CAWGMT01. The sequence goes on from CAWGMT010000015.1 coordinate 102,135, forward strand.
TCCGAATGGATCACGGAAAATGACTTCGCCGACAAAGCCGTGGTCGTCGGCGCTGGGTTCGAAGTTTCTCAGAGTGACAAACTGTTCGCGCCGCGGGCCCAGCTCGGCGGAATCGCCGCCCCGCACGAGATGCGCGGAGGCCGGAGCCAGGATGTCACGACCGTGAAACGTCGGCGACACCACGGCGCGGCGCAATGCGGGGTTGGTGATTTCCCAGACCCCGGCCGGCGGCTGGCGTCGCACCACGCCCGTGATCAAGCCATTGTCGGGAAGCACAAACCACTGATCGGCGGCCGAAACGGCAATGAGCCGCCGTTCGGTTCCGACGCCGGGGTCGATCACCGCCAGATGGACCGTTCCCCTGGGGAAAACATCGACGATACCGGCCAGCACGAAACTCCCTTCCAGGATGTTCTGCGGCGAGATGGTGTGGCAGACGTCGACCAGTTGCGTTCCCGGCGCCAGGCCGAGCAAGACACCCTTGATCGCAGCCACATACGGACCGCCCAGGCCGAAATCGGTCGTGAGCGTGACAATTCCCGAATTCATCGTCCCTCCAGGAGCCCCTCAAATCTCAGGACCTGGCGGCCTCATAGGCCGCCGTGACCCGCGCCGTGATCCCTCCCCGCGGGTTGAACTGGCCGGTCACCTTCATCCTTCGTGGCTGACAGGAACGCGTCAAATCGTCGAGGATCGTATTGACCGCATGCTCGTAGAAAATCCCCCGGTCGCGGTAACCGAACAGATAGAGCTTCAAGCTTTTGAGCTCGAGGCACGTCGCGGCCGGTACATACGCAATCGTGATCGTACCGAAATCGGGCTGACCCGTCTTGGGGCAGACCGCCGTGAACTCCGGACACGCGATCTCGATCTCATATTCGCGATCGGGAAACTGATTGGGAAAGGTGTCGACAATCGATGGCATCTGGTCTCCCCGATGCGATTCAACGCGCTGCGGCAAGGGGGTTCGAACGCTCACCCGATCGGGCCGGCCGTGGAACAATTCGAGCCAGCCGCGTCGAACCCGGCTCATCCCACTTTGGTCCCGGATGGGCGCATATGCTATTCTAGTCGAAATCGATTCAGACTTGATAGTTGGATGGAGCAATTCAAAATGGAAAAACGACAGCTTGGCAAGACCGACATGCACGTCACCGCGCTGGGATATGGCGGCGCCGAGATCGGGTTCGAGAAGGCCGCGCCCGAATCGGTCTCGCGCCTCCTGGGCGAGGCCCTCGACGCCGGCCTCAACATGATCGACACGGCCGAATGCTACCTCCAGAGCGAAGAGCTCATCGGCCAGGCCGTGGCGCATCGCCGCGGCGAGTTCTACCTCTTTACAAAGTGCGGGCACCCCGAGAATCCCGGCGTCGGCGACTGGCGGCCCGAGTCGCTCCTGGCAACCATCGAGCGCAGCTTGCAACGGCTCAAGACCGACTGCGTCGACTTGGTCCAGCTCCACAGTTGCTCCGAGAACGAGCTGCGCAAGGGAGACGTCATCGCGGCGTTGCAACAGGCGCGGGCGAAGGGCCACACCCGCTACATCGGCTACAGCGGCGACGGCAGCGCGGCCCGTTTTGCCATCGAGTGCGGCGCCTTCGACACGCTGCAAACCTCGCTCAATATCGCCGACCAGGAAGCCATCGAGCTCACCCTGCCCCTGGCTCGCGAGCGCGCGCTGGGCGTGATCGCCAAACGGCCGATTGCCAACGCCGTGTGGCGACACGCAGAGAAGCCGGCCAACGACTACATCCTGCCCTACTGGGAGCGGCTCCGGCAGCTCGACTATGAGTTCCTGCGCACCGAGCCCGAAAACGCCGCCGCCATCGCGCTTTGGTTCACGCTCAGCGTTCCGGGAGTCCACACCGCGATCGTCGGCACGGCCAATCCCACGCGCTGGCGTCAAAACGCAGCGCTACTCGCCGCCGGCCCGCTCGACGATTCGAGGATGGCGGCGATCCGCGGCCGCTGGAAAGCGGTGGCAGGCGTGGACTGGGTCGGGCAGATCTGAACGTCCTGACCGCGAGCTCGCGCGTTCTGGTCTTGCGCTATTCGCACGCCCCGAAGGGGCAAAAAGATGTCAGCCCAGGGCAACGCCCTTGGGAAGGAGCGGAAATCGAATGTTGACGGATCACTGGAGACCAATCGATGGCAACCGCCCAACTCGCCGACAGGCTACAGGCCTTGGAAAGACTGGTCGGGCGGCTGGAAGCTAAGATTTCCCGCCCGGCCGATCCCAACCGACCATGGTGGCTGGAGGAGTCTCAGAGATTCGAGACCTTTTCCGAGGTATTGTCCACATCGAGCACGTCAAGGTTGGTGACCAGACCAAACTGGAGGTCCTCCGTATATGAAATCGCCGTTTCCAGGGATGGATCCCTACATCGAGGCCTGCGGACTTTGGGGAGATTTTCACACGCACCTCATTGAAAAGATTTATGACCGACTCGCTGAAGCAGTTCCGGACCGGTACGTCGTGCGGACCGGTGAGCGCTCCTACGTGGTTCTCGTGGAGTCGGAGGGCAAACAGAGTCATCCATTCTTGCCTGATGTCAGCGTCACGGTGCCACGGGGTCGCAAGAGGTCCCGGAAAAAGGGGGGCGTTGCTCTGGCGGAGCTGGCCGGCGAGATCGAACCCGTGACCATGCGCGCCTTCATCCAGGAGGAACATCGCGAAGCATTCGTCGAGATTTATGAGATGAGTCCCGAGCACCGCCTGGTAACAAGCATCGAAGTTCTCTCGCCTTCAAACAAGCGTCCGGGGAGCGAGGGGTGGGAGCTCTATCAGCGCAAGCGGCAAAGCCTGCTGCTCGGCGACGCGAGCCTGGTGGAGATCGACCTGCTGCGCAGAGGCCAGCGTATGCCCATGCTCGATCGGTGGCCTGACAGTCCCTACACGCTGCTGGTCGCGCAGGCGAAAACGGCCCAGCTTTGCCGCGTCTGGCCGGCCCACTTTCGACGGCGGCTCCCCCCTCTGCCGGTTCCCCTGGCAAAACCCGATCCCGACGTCCCCTTGGACCTTCAGCCGATGATCGACGCGATCTACCAGCGATCCCGCTATGAGCGCAGCATCGATCACAGCAAGCCGTTAAACCCGCCGCTCGATGCCGCGGACGCCCGCTGGCTGAAACAACAATTGCCGGCCAGGCGTAGCCACCGGTAACTGAATTGTGTTGCAACCTCCGGGCGCACCGGCGAGAATCGGCAAGGAGGTCAAGTCATGCACTATAAGCTACCCCTGATCCTCGAGCCCCAGCCCGAAGGCGGATTCACCGTGACGTCGCCTCTGCTTCCGGAATTGATCACCGAGGGCGACACCGTTGAGGACGCCCTCGACAACGTCCGGGACGCCCTGGCAGCCGTCATCGAGGCCTATCAGGAGACAGGGCAGTCGCTCCCCCCAAGCGTGCTGATCTTGGACCCCATGGGGCCGGTCTGGGCGGAGATGGTGGTCGCCGTCCCATGAAGTATCGTGAGGTCGCCAGGAAGCTGGCCTCGCTGCGGTGTCGTGAGCTACCGCGAACCGGTGGCGGCGCACATCGCAAGTGGCTTAACCCGCAGACAAACGCCATCACAGTTGTGCGCGATTGGGGCGGCGACGATCTAAAACTGGGGACAATCCCCGCGGCGATTCGCCAACTCGGGCTGTCCTGGGACGACTTCCAGGGGGCGTGAGTCGTCGCCCCGCAGCCGAGCGGCCTAACCCGACCTGCCGCAGGCCGTCGTGAAACGGCTGGGCCTCCCGCTGGGCAATCCGGTCAAAGTTCGTTACGCCGATGGCCGCACGGCCCGGCGAGAGGTCAAAGGCGTCTTCGTCAAACTCCTGGGGTGCGACGGTACGTGCACAGCCCCGATCAGAATGCGGAGGTCAAGACAAGCTCGAATCGACCGGCCTGCACGCCGGAACGAAGGCCCCGCACTTTGGAGACGACCGTGGTCAGCGAGGCCGTTCCGCTGTTGACGGCATTGGTGTACTTGCCGGTACCTCCAACGACCGTGTAGCTGTAAACGCCGGGGAGCCCCAGGACCCCGTTTTCCGGCTCGATGGCACTCAGCTCGAGTGTGAACGTGCCATTGGCCCGCCTGAGTACCACCGTGCCCTGAACGGGACCGACCTGGATGAATCCGACGGTCTGGAGTGTCGCATTCAGCAGAAAGTTACCGAGCTTCCGGACGCGGCCGGAACCCGACGCCGTGAAGGTGGAACCGACGTCGGGGTTATTATCGCTGTCGATGAATCTGCCGTGGAACGCGCCGTCAAGCGGAAAGATCAATTGGATGGGCTGGCCGGACACGAGCGCCGGGGCGTGCATGCCGGCGAGCCCGGTCGCCAGCAGGTTTCTCGATTCAATTTGTTCCAGAACCGGCCTCTGACTTCGGGAATTTCGCTTCATCCGTCCTCCCCTTCGATCGTGACCGAGTCAGTTTCGCCATCGGGGAAGCTGATCTCCGCGTTGCCCTCCTCGTCTTCGAACACGACGGTAGCGCGTAGCTTGCCCCAGCCATCCCGGTTGACGAAGCGGTCGGGACCGTCTTCTTGCCAGCCGTCGAGGCAGAGCGTACTGATCGCGGCTTCGGTCAGGCCCTGGTCGAGGAAATACTGGCGATGGACGCGTCGCGCATCCTGGACCGTGTATTCCCGGCGCCGGTGCCGTCCCGATCGCGCGGATCTTCCGGACGATTCCGCGGCACGGGCGAACCCGTCATGCTCGCCGACCATCTCCTTGATCCTCGCAGCCGTCACTTCGGCGGTCTGGAGCAGGCCCTCGGCGTTCTTGATGATTTTGTCGAGTAGCTCCGGCAGCTTGTCGAAGGCCCGCAGCTTCATCTCCCGGCTGCACGACGGCCAGAGGACCTGTTCTTCATTGAGCGTCCCCGAACTGCCGGCCGCGGTGTCAAGAGCGGCTCCCTTGAGGATCTGTACGACCTCTTCTTCATCGAGCATCCCCGAACTGGTCGACACGCCCGGCTGGGGCGTGGAATCGCGGACAATCCGGATCGCGACGTGAAGCCGGTAGCCGGCCGAACCAACCCGGCTGAAAGCCAGGTAGTGCTCCCGAGAAACTCCGGTCTCGCCGACGGGCTCGGCAAGGAACTTCACACTGGCATCAATGCCAATATTGAGCTCCTCGACCAGCGTTTTCTCGACGCTCTTGACGATCTCCGAGACCTGGTTGGTCACGGAATTGAGGCGCGGACTGATGCCGCGCAGCGCAGCGATGCGCTTCTTCAACTCGTTGCTCATCGAACTTTCCTTTCAGTTGCGTCGGGCCATCGGCCCGCTTCGAGACCCCCGTCGGGGGCAAAAGGGTCGCGATACTCTCGCGACTAGCCATATCTTAGGGAAGTTTGTCGGAAAGAGCAAGATACTCGTCGGTCTTGGAGGACGTTTGTCGGCGATCGGCTCGGTCCCCCATCGGCGAGCCCGCTCGGGTCGCCCCGATCACCCACATCGATATAATCAGACACGACGACTGGGAATTACGATCACCACGCCAGGAAACACCAATGGACGGCTCGTGCAAGCGATTGGGATTCAAACCGCGGGGATTCCCCCGGTCGCTTGCCCTTGTTCTGATGGCGGCCGCACCCATCGCGGTTATGCTAACCGCGCTTGGGATGACCCTCTTTCTCTTCATGGGTGAAACCGAGCTCACATTATTGCACCACAACGCTCCCGAGTTTTGGGCGCGGTTGATCGGGATCCGATTGGTTGCCCTGATGATCCTTCTTGCTGCCACTCTGCTCACGGCACTCATGCATCCCGCACCACGGGCATTCTTGATGCGCCGCTCAGCGCAGTTGGTGGACACGCTCTCATTGAGCGCTCTCGTCGCGCTCGGATCCGCATTTGCCGTGTTCGACATGTCGTTCAGCGTGGCGGAGTTGACCGAAATCGTTCTGATGGCGCTCTTGCTCGGACTCGTTGCCGCGTGGCCATTGCTTTTCCGCCGGGCAAGAAGTGTGCGGAGCCTGCTACTGGCAATCGCTCTCTTCGGAGTTTTCGCGGGATGGATCGTGGTCCAGCGCCAGATTGATTGGAACATGCGCAGACCGTTCCGGAGAGCGTACTCCCAGATCCAACCTGGCATGACGCGGGAACAAGTCGAGGCGATCATGCGCCGGCAATTCCCGCGCAGGCGGCCCGTGGCAAGATTCGATCGGTGGGGGATCCAGTACACCCTGGACCCAGACGACGGACGATTCAACTCGGAATTCATCATGATCGAGATGAACGAGGGAAAGGTCATTTCGACCCACTACTTATTCGACTGACGGCGCGGCGCTCGAAGCGAGGTGGCCCGCAAAACCACGGCTCCGGATTTTGGAATCGCTCTTTTCTCCCTGAACGCTTGTGTTACGTCACACGAAACAACGGGCATCATCACCCACCATTCGGCACGCACGCAACTACGATCGCTTTTGGGGAGGACTTTGTGCCTTGGCAAAATATGCCATCTGCGATACAGTAGCGCTTAGGAGGGCAGACTGATGACGAGCATGAATATATCGCTTCCTGATGAAATGAAGTCTTTCGTCGAAACCCAGATGGCGCAGGCCGGCTATGCGTCGGCCAGCGAGTATATCCGGGCTCTAATCCGCGATGCCCAAAAGCATGATGCTAAACGCGAACTCGAAGCGAAGTTCCGCGAGGCACTGGAGAGTGGCCCCGCCACGCCGATGACACGCGAGGATTGGGCCGCCTTGCGGGTCGAGGCGATTGAGGGACTCGCCGGCGAGGCGATCCGCCCGTGAGCAAAATCATCCGCCGGCCATCGGCAAATCGTGATCTAGTGGAGATTTTCCGCCATTACGCACGCGAGGCCGGTATGCGGGTCGCAGATCGGTTCTTCGCCCAAGCCGAAGCGACCTTCGCCCGTTTGGCCAGCATGCCCGGCACGGGCACCCGCTATGAGCCGGATGAACAGTTTCACGCCGACCTGCGTTACTCTCCCGTCTCCCGCTTCCGAAAGTATTTGGTCTTCTACCGGCCTGTGCCTGGTGGTATTGAGGTTCTGCGAGTGCTGCACGGGGCTCGCGATATCGCCGGCATCTTGGCGGAGGAATTCGGCGTCGATGGGGATGCCGACGGGGATCGGGAAGACGAGCCAGACGAATCCTAACGGTGTCCCTGACGGTGGTTGCCAGAAACCACGCCGCTCATTTCCCTATCTGAATCAACCCGGTCCCACTGATCCGGTCAGCCTTGAGGTCCTCGAGCGCCTGGTTAACCTGGTCGAAGGCATAGTGCCGCATTTCGGGACGGATCGGAATGCGCGCGGCCTCGCGCAAGAGATCTTCCCCATCCTGGCGCGTATTCGACGTGACCGAACGCAGGTCGCGCTCATAGAACAAGTGCTGGGTGTAGTCGAGAACCGGGATGGCGCTCATATAGATGCCGGCCATCGCCAGCGTACCCCCTTTCTCGAGACAGGAAAGGGCCTGCGGAACCAGCTCGCCGGCCGGGGCGAAGATGATCGCACTGTCGAGCTTGCCCGGCATCCCGTCGATCGTTTCGGACGCCCAAAGGGCGCCGAGACGCCGAGCCAGATCCTGATGCCCCTTCCCACGCGTCACCACGTAGATTGTGCAGCCCCACGAGCGGGCGATCTGCGCCATCAAGTGGGCCGATTGCCCGAACCCGAAGATGCCGAGCGTGCCGCCCTTGGGTAGGTTGCTCCGGACCAGCGCGCGATAGCCGATGATCCCCGCACACAGCAAGGGGGCGGCGTGCGAGTCGTCGATCGTCGCGGGCAGAGGATACGCAAAATCTTCCCGGACGGTGGTCAGCTCGGCATAGCCGCCGTGCTCGTGATAGCCGGTGTACCGCGATTCCGGACACAGATTCTCTCGCCCCGAGCGGCAGAACTTGCAGGCCCCGCAAGTCGAGCGCAGCCACGCGATCCCGACCCGTGCGCCGAGATCAAACCGATGGCAGCCAGGCCCGAGCGCCTCGACGGTCCCCACGACCTGATGACCGGGAATGATCGGCAGCGTGACGGCCTTCAAGTCGCCCTCGATGACGTGCAAATCCGTGCGGCAGATTGCACAGCACTTGACCCGCACCAGCAATTCGCCCGCAGCCGGTGCCGGCTCGGGGAAATCCTCGATCTTCAGCGGCGAGCTCTCGATCGGGCCATTGCGGTGCAGGACGGCAGCTTTCATCTAAGCCAGCAACCCTTTCACGACCTGGCCGTGGACGTCGGTCAAGCGGAAGTCACGGCCCTGGAACCGGTATGTCAGCTTGGTGTGATCGAAGCCAAGCAGGTGCAAGAGCGTCGCGTGCAGGTCGTGCACGTGCACCTTGTCCTTGACCACCTGGAAGCCGAACTCGTCGCTTTCGCCGTAGGTGATTCCCGGCTTGACGCCGCCGCCCGCCAGCCACATCGAAAAGGCGTTGGGGTGATGGTCCCGGCCATCGTTGCCCCCGCCCTCGACCATGGGCGTCCGTCCGAACTCGCCGCCCCAGACGACCAGGGTGTCTTCCAGCATGCCCCGCTGCTTGAGGTCCTTGATCAAGGCTGCACAAGCCTGATCGGTGTCCTGGCAGTTCTTGGTGATGTCATGCACCAGGTTGCCATGCTGGTCCCACGACTCGTGAAAGATCTGCACGAACCGCACGCCCCGCTCCAGGAGCCGCCGCGCCAGGAGACACGTGTTGGCAAAGGACGACTTGCCGGGCTCGGCCCCATACAGGTCGAGAATGTGGCGGGGCTCGCGGCCGATGTCCATCACGTCAGGCGCGGTCTGCTGCATCCGGAACGCCATCTCGAAGGAGTTGATCCGGGTCGCGATCTCGGGGTCGCCGACCTTCTCGAGCCGCAGTTGGTTGAGTTCGCGGATGGCGTCGAGCGAATCGCACTGAAGGTTTTCGTCGATGCCGCGCGGATTGGAGAGGTAGAGCACCGCCTCGCCGCTGGTGCGGAACTGGACGCCTTGGTAGAGCGTGGGCAAGAAGCCGCTGCCCCAGTTCGAGTTTCCCCCGCTGGGGCCCTTCTTGCCGGTGCTGAAGACGACGAAGCCCGGCAGGTCCTGCGATTCACTGCCCAGGCCGTAACAGACCCAGGCGCCCATGCTCGGCCGGCCGAAGATCTGGGCGCCGGTGCTCATCATGATCTGTCCCGGCGCGTGGTTAAAAGCGTCCGTGACCATCCCCTTGACGACCGCGATATCGTCGACCACGGTGGCCATGTGCGGCAACAACGTGGAAAGCTCAGTACCGCACTGGCCGTGCTTCGCAAACTTGAACTTGGGGCCTAGCAGCTTCGAGCTGGGCTTGATGAACGCGGCCCGGTAGCCCTTGATCAGCTCGGCCGGCGGCAGCGTACCGCTGTACCGGGCGAGCTGCGGCTTATTGTCGAAAAGCTCGAGGTGGCTCGGGGCGCCCGCCATGAAGAGGAAGAGCACGCGCTTAACCTTGGGTGTGAAGTGCGGCTGCCTGGGAGCCAGGGGGCTCGTGGCCGCGGAGTCGGTCGAGCCCCCCGCGTAACCCTCCGCCTGAAGAAGCTGTCCCAGAGCGATCACACCCAGCCCCACGCCGCACTGCTCGAAGAACCAGCGGCGTGTGACCTGGCGCGGCTCGCCTTGACGGTAAAGGTAGTCTTGGCAGTTCATGGCATTGTTCCTTCGACCTCATGGGACTGAGCCACGATCAAGGTCGACTTCCACGAAATTGACTCCAGACCGAATCAGATTGTGTCGCTGATCCAGATATTCCCGCCGGGCATCGTGTGTCTTCTTGTTCGTCTGCGAGAGAATCTCGATTGCGGTGACGAGCCTGCGGCCGGGCAATTCCTGGATGGTGAGAAACGTCTCTTCAATCTCCTCCTCCTCGATGGGCACGACCACCGGAAATGGCTCGATCTGCGTACGTTTGAGCACCGTGACGCCCCCTTCCCGGACCGGCGACGAGAGATCCGCGGTCCGGACCGCCAGGTCCGGGCGGTACACGAGGTCGACATCCAGACCGGTCAGGACGGTCGTGCGCGACTCCACGCGCACAACGAAACGGGGAACGACCTGGGGGTTGAGCGAATCGCGGATCGCCGTGATCAGGCTATTGTGCACGTCCGGCCAAAGGTCCGGGTGCTCGAGCCAGGGATCCATGCCCGGGAACGGTGGTCGCATGAAGAACACCTACTCTTTGGTTATCGTTTCGTCGAGATTCAGGATCACACGCGCGACCGCCGTCCAGGCCGCAAGTTCGGCCGGTTCCATTCCGGCCGGCAGGGCGGGTGGTTTCTTGGGATCATCGGCCGCCAGTTCCCAGGGAGCGGCGCCGGGCTTTTCGAACCGTCGTCTTTCCGCGTGCCAAAGCTCGAAAAGCGCCGGTGTCTCCTGTTCGGTCGGTGCCCGTCCGAGACAAGAGCGGAAGGCGTAAGCCATGATGTCGTCATTGCACGGCCCCCCTTCGCGCACCGCCCGCAAGGCCAGCGCCCGCGCACATTCCATGAAGATTGGCTCGTTCAACGTCGTGAGCGCCTGGAGCGGCGTGTTCGAACGCGTCCTGCGCACGCACGAAAAATCGCCGTTGGGTGCGTCGAATGCCTGGAGCATCGGATACGGAACCGAGCGGTAGCGGAAGGTATAAAGGGCCCGCCGGTAGCGATCGGGACCAGTCGCCTCATTCCAGACCTTGGGACCATAGCTCGCCGGCGGCTGAAACAAGAAACCGGGCGCCGGCGGGCAAACGCTCGGGCCACCCATCTTGGGGTCCAGGAGCCCGCTGGCCAGAAGCGCGATATCGCGCACGACCTCGGCATCAACCCGGAACCTGGGCCCGCGAGCCAGCAGCCGGTTGTAGGGATCGCGAGCCAGTAACTCGGGGGTCGCTCGCGACGACTGGCGATAGACGGCGGAATTCGCGATCAGCCGGTGCAGGTGCTTCAGCCGCCAGCCGCTCTCCATGAATTCGACGGCGAGCCAGTCGAGCAGCTCCGGATGCGACGGCAGATCAGCCTGCGTCCCGAAGTCCTCGCTGGTCGCAACGATCCCGGTCCCGAAGTAGCTTTGCCAGACTCGGTTCGACAATCGACCGCGCCGGAGTCGGCGAATTGCGGTCAACCAGCCACCGGGCGAACGTCAGCCGGCTCGGAGCCGACCCCGGTGGCAGAGGGTTGAGGAAGGCGGGCACGCCGGGATCGACCGTCTTGACCGGCTTCAAGAAATCGCCGCGAGAGAGCACGCTCGTCTGGCGCCGGTTTTCCCGTTCCGCCATGACTAGCTGAGTGGAACCCTCCGGATGCTCTTTCCAGAGCGCATCGATCCGGTCGTTGGCGTCTTTCCACCGGGCCACGGTCGTGCGGAAATAGCGGAAGACGACGGCATTCTGGGCTGTCGTCCGTTTTTCCGGTGGGATCGCCAGCAACTGCCGGACGTCGCCAGGCAGAGGGTCGGCCGCGGCATCGGCCGCGGTGGTGATCGACAGCCGGAAGCGGCCCAGGTTGTTGTTCTGATTGTCGTCGCTGTTCCAGCCGCCGTGATTCGCGGCCACGTGGATCGTCAGGATCGTGCCGCCCGGAAATGAGACCGGCTTCAAGGCTGTGAAGACGGCCTTGCGCGGCGTTGCGGCGGCCTGGGCCGGCGTCGATGCCCCAGGCGGTTTCGTCCTTGCCGTCGATCGCGAATCCAACCGGGCCAGTCACCCGTTTCTTCCCGCTGCGATCGTCGAAGATCGCCGCCAGCGGCGCTTCGGGCGGGTTGATATCGGCGGTCGCCCGTGCAAACTTGATCGGGGTCTTCTGCCCTCCCTTGGCCGGTGCGGCCTCGACGCGGAATTCGCTGAGCGCGGCCGTCCCGGTGATCGAACGCCCGGGGCCGCCACGGGGCAGGTTGGGATCGTTCAGGAGCTCGAGGCGAAACGCCGTGATGCCGGCGACATCGGTCTTCACCCACATGTTGAGCGTGTGCTTGGTCGGTGCATAGCCCTGGGCCAGGAACGAGCCGTCCTCCATCAACTGATACTTCTCGCCGCCGGACGACTCATAGTCGACCTCGGGCCGGATGACGATCCAGTGAGGCTGGTTGCGCGCGGCCTGCTGCTCCCAGGATGCCATCCGCTCGCGCCAGTCGGGGTTGCGATGCTTGATGTCCGCCTCGATCTCGCCGACCTTGCGGAAGATTTCGGCCCGCTTCATCTGTTCGATTGGCGTGTATACGACGTCGTTCGCCTCGTGTGCGTTATTGAGAAACGCAAACATCCGGTAGTAGTCTTCCTGGGTGATCGGGTCATACTTGTGGTCGTGGCACTGGCAGCACTGGATCGTGAGCCCGAGCACCCCCTTGCCGATGCAGTCCATCCGGTCGAACATCGCCTCCATGCGAAACTGCTCGGGATCGACGCCCCCCTCCTCGTTGATCATCGAATTTCGCAGGAAGCCCGTCGCCACGACCTGGTCCTGAGTCGCGCCCGGAAGCTCGTCGCCGGCAATCTGCTCGATGATGAATTGATCGTAGGGGATGTCGCGGTCAAGCGCCTTGATGACCCAGTCGCGGTAGAAATAGACCTGCCGCGATTTGTCCTTCTCGTACCCGTCGGAATCGGCATAGCGCGCCGCGTCGAGCCAGGTCCGCCCCCAGCGCTCGCCGTACCGCGGCGAGGCGAGCAGCCGTTCCACCAGGCGGCTGTAGGCATCGGGACGCGTATCCGCCACGAAGGCATCGACCTCGGCCAAGGCCGGCGGCAGGCCGATCAGGTCGAGGCTGAGCCGGCGGATCAGGGTGACGCGATCGGCCTCGGGCGCAGGCGCGAGCCCCTCGCGTTCCAGCCTGGCCAGGATGAAGTCGTCGATCGGGTTCTGGCACCAGCCGGGTTTCCTGACAGCGGGCCGCGCGGGCCGAACGGGCGGCCGGAACGCCCAGTGCTCTTGATAAGGCGCGCCTGCCTCGATCCAGCTCTTGAGCCGAGCAATCTCGGCCGCCGACAGCGTCTTGCCCGTTCGAGGCGGAGGCATGCGCTCGTCGGGGTCGTCCGAGTTGATCCGGCGAAACAGCTCGCTCTCGTCGATCTTGCCCGCGACGATCGCCCGGCTTCCCGACGCGGCCGGCGCAACAGCGTCGTGCATGTTGTCCAGCCTGAGCTTGCCCTTCCGCTCTTTCGCATCCGGTCCGTGGCACTTGAAGCACTTGTCGGCCAGAATCGGGCGGATGTCGCGATTGAAGATTGGCTTTTCGGTCCGTCCCGTGACAGCATCGCCCGCTAAGGCGCCATTTCCAACCGTAACCAGGACGAGCGCGGCGCAACCGAGAGCGGCCGCGCGCCATCTCTTCCCAAGGACATGGCTGAGAAATCGCCTTGCGCAATTTCGGGAGGGCGAGCCTCCCGGCGAGCCATTCTCGAAGGCGGCTCGGACGGAGCCTCGCCCTCCCAGAATCACGCAAGCCCATTTTGCCGGCATGCCGATCGTGGTTTGCAGTCCCTTCATGAGTCGAACCCCTCGCGGTCGCCTGCTTTCGCCGCCGGCTGTGCTGTCCTGGGGCCAGAACGGGTGCGCGGAAGTACGTTTTTTTCCTGCGAAGCTACCGAATCGGGCCGGACGAAGCCCAGTTACCAGGCGGGTATTGGCCAGGGCATGCTGATTACATTCTACCCGGACGCGCCCGCGATCTCCACTGAGATTCCTTCAACCGGAAGAACTGTTGACCTTGAGGCATTGCAGGTCGTTGGCCAGGCACATCGGGAACCCGAGGACCTCCAGCGCCTTGCACAAATTGACCGTATTGCTATACATGCTTTAGTGGGACCGCTCGGGAACCAACGCAGGCCGGCCGCCGCGTCCGATCCGTCCGACCCGATGCGGCGGCCGGCCTGGTCCTTCAAGCCAGAAAGCCCAACCCTCCACCCAAGCAATTCTGCGGTCCCACTTAGTTCAGCGGTTTGGGGCTACCGCCCCTCCGCCGGCGATCGCCGATCGCGCGACTCCTGGGCAACTCACGGAAAACCCGATTCTCCCAGGCGTAGAATGGTCCGACGTGATACTTCCGGACATAGCCCAGGGCCGGCAACGTCTGCGCGATGCCGTCGAGCTCTTGGGCGTCGCTCGTATTGACGACGAATCGGATGTTGCCGGCGGTCAGAATCGGGCGCAGCCAGATCGCGCGCGGCTGGGCCAGGCCGAGCGCCTCGAAGACCGGGTAGAGCCATTCGTCGTACACCAGATCGAGGCGCCCATGCAGTCGATTCATGCCGGGGTGGCCGACGACGAAAACCTGCGAGGGATCGCAATCGACGTGTTGCAACAAAGTCGCCAGCGCCTGCCGGTCGATTCGCCGCTCCAGTTCGGCAAACCTGACCGCGGACGCGGTGCATCCCAGGCAAACCAGCGCACCGGCCGCAATCAAGACGCCCGACCGGAAAGGGGGCCTCGCCTCGAGCGTTCGCCCGAGCGCGCCCGGTCACGACAGCCACGAAAACCGTGGCTTGAATGGCGTAATTGACCCAGGCGCCCGTACTGGCGCGAAAGAGCACAACGACCAGGGCTGTCTCTCCCAGGACATAGAGCCACAGAATGCCGTCGAGACGTTCCCCGATCATCTCCCGCCATCCCCGAATCAAACCCGCGGCGATCCACAAGGGTGTGATGATCGCGAGCGTCGTGACGATAGCCGCCGTGAGCCACGTCGAATCGATCGCGAGCTGAAGGATCACGAACACGAGAACCATGCCAGCCAGGCCTGCTCCGGCCGATGCCAGGGCGCGAGGGCCGCGACCCGGGGAGGCCCACGCCGCTGCGAGACCGGCGGCCGCCAGCAAGGTCAAGAGCCCCGCGCTCTTGGCGACCGCGGCAATGGCGACGATTTCCGCCCGGTACCAGCTTCCGGGGTGGACGCCGCCAACGCTTCTCGCCGCCAGAAAGACCGCGCGCGACATCCTGCCGCCCGTCATCAATTCCTCGGTCCCGTAGACGGCCGCCGCGATGCCCAAGGCCACTAACAGTCCGCGTTCGATGAGCTTGAACGGAACTCCTCCTCGCCGCCAGGCCGACAAACACAACACCACGCTGATCGCCGCCGCCACGATGAAATGCTGCTTGATGCAAAACGCCAGGGCAAACGCGGCGAAGGCCGCCAGCAGCCGCCCTCCCCGGCGCCGGTCCTCGCCAAGCGCACCAAGAACAAACAGCACTCCGGCGGTCTGAAAGGCGATTCCCAGCAGGTCCGGTCGGACCGAATAGGGCATGCTGCCCATGACCGGAACGGCCGCGACCAGCAAGATGGCCCAGACGCCGGCACGGGCCGGTGCTCCATCAAGCCGAGCCAGTCGATAGGCCATCGCCAGGGTCGCAAGCAAACCCAGGACCGAGAGAAATCGCCCGGCGACAAGTGCCGCGGTGATCGGCTCGATTCCGACCCGCGAGAGCGGCCACGCCAGGAGCACGGCCAGATGGTAGTAAAAGGGCGCATGGATCAATACGAGCAGATTGGCTGCATTAAAAGGCCCATACAGTTCCCACGGCCCGGCGCGCAACTGGCGGGCGATCGCCAACAATAGAGTCAACTCCACGGGCTCACTGTCCTCGCGGCTCAGCGCGAGCAGAATGCCGAAGCCGACCGCGATGGCCGCCGCCAGCCCCAACACGACCGTGAGCCACCATTCCACCCAGGCCGAAGATCGCCATCGCGCTTGATCAGCCACATCCATCGTGCGACCTCCGCTCCACCATCGTGTTCGACCAGGCGGACTTCTCGCTTCATCATCCTGGTTCACGGTCACGCCGCAAGGGCTTCCCGAGCAGGCACTGCCCTTGACGTCCGATCCATCGGAAGAACAGCGGGCACGGAGGCCCGCCCCACTGCCAACATCCGCGTTTTATAGTGGGGCGGGCGTCTCTGTCCGCCTCCCCAACTTCCGAAACCCATGTTGTTCCCCATGCTCGCCTCGCGTACATTGGAATTCTCGCGAGCAGCCTTGCGGAATGCTCCGGTCGAGCATCGCGGCGATGGACTTAAGGAGAAGGCCTTCCATGGGTTCCGGAGAATCGTCGGCGCCGCGCGCCCGGACGCGAAGCGGGTGGCCCCCTGCCCGATCGCAAGCTCTCGCCGCTGCCGCACTCGTGGCGCAGCTTGCAACGGGCATTCGTCGGGACGGCGCGGTCTTTATGGTCAGAGACGGCCATGTGCGATAGTACAGGCGTCTCGTTGACCTATGGTCAAACCCTGATGCGGGCTCTTGCCCTGGGTCGCGTTCTGGCGCGCTTGTGGGGACCGGCGCCCCGCGTCGGCATCATGGTGCCGCCCACGGTGCCCGGGGCGGTCGCCAACCTCGCCGTTTCCTTTTGGGGCAAGGTGCCGATCAACTTGAATTACTCGGCCAGCCAGTCGGTGGTCGATGCCTCGATCGACCAGGCGGGCATCACGCACGTGCTGACCTCGTCCAAGGTGCTGGACCGTTTCAAGATCACCCCCAAGGGAACCCTGATCCTGCTCGAAGACATCCCCAAACAAGTGCGATTGAGTGACAAGATCTGGGCGGCGATGGTCGCCAGGCTCGTGCCCCGGCTTGCCCTGGGGGCGTTTGTTCCCGGCTTTCGCGGCGATCAGCTCGACGACGAGGCCACGGTGATCTTCACTTCGGGATCGACCGGCGATCCCAAGGGAGTCGTTCTCTCCCAGCTCAACGTGCTCAGCAATGTGCAGCAAATCGAGGATCAGGTCAAGCTCTTGCCCCACGAGGTGCTGCTCGGCATCTTGCCCTTCTTCCACTCGTTCGGCTACACCGTCACGATCTGGACGGCGCTCTGCCTGGGCAAGAAAGTCGTGTACCACGTCAACCCGACCGATGCCCGCATAATCGGCAAGCTGTGTGAAGAGCACAAGGTCACGCTGCTGGCCTCAACGCCGTCGTTCACGCGATTTTACTTGAAGAGCTGCCACCCCAGCCAATTTCAGACGGTCACGCACCTGATCCTGGGCGCCGAGAAGCTCAAACCCGAGCTTGCCGGCGACATCCAGCAGTCACTCGGGATCGAGCCGATGGAAGGCTACGGCTGCACCGAGCTATCGCCGGTCGTCGCGGTCAACGTCCCGCGTGAGATCACGCTCGAGGACGGCCGCAAGCTCCATGGCAACCGCCTGGGGACCGTGGGCCGCCCGGTCCCCGGCACGGCGATCAAGACCGTCAACCCCGACACGTTGGCCGACCTGCCGGCGGGCCGCTGGGGGTGGTCGCGGTCAAGGGGCCTCAAGTCATGGTCGGCTACCTGAACCGGCCCGATCTGACGGCCCAGGCGATCAAGGACGGCTGGTATCTCACGGGCGATCTCGGCTATCTGGATGCCGACGGCTTCCTGAAGATCACCGACCGGATCAGCCGCTTTTCCAAGATCGCGGGTGAGATGATCCCGCATGTCGGCGTCGAGTCGGCGATCATGGATGCGGCGGGGGTCGACGAACATCACGTGGCGGTCACCGGCGTGCCCGACCGCAAGCACGGCGAGCGATTGTGCGTGATCTACACCGACCTGGGAGTGCCCCCGGCGGTTCTGCACCATCGGCTCGCTGCCGGGCCGATGCCCAAGGTCTGGCTTCCCTCGCCGCGCGACTTCATTCACGTCGACGAGCTGCCCATCACGGCCACGGGCAAGGTCAACATCCGCCGCTTGAAGGACATCGCGCTTGACTACGCGCAAAAGGAGGAGGTGTCGCGGCACGCCTAGCCGGCGCGCGAAATACTTGCGCAGCGAGGCTCCCGAACAATCTCCCCCCCTTGGTAAGGGGGGGGTCGGGGGGGGGGTGACCTGGCAGAACCGAGCGCCGCGTTCGCGCCCCAGAGAAACGGAACAAATGGCAAAACCAAACACCACGGCCGCGCCCCCGAGAATCGGAACAAATTGGCCGCTCGCGTGTTTATTCTAGCAGAGTCTCCGTGTAAGAATAGAAAGGGAAGGGAGAACGCGAGGAGTACAGTTGATGGGCGTCGTCCTGCGGGTCACGTCGGGCCCTCACTCCGGGGAGGAGTTCCTGATCGATCGGACCGACACGATCATGGTCGGGCGGTCTTCGCGCGTTCAAATCCCGATGATCAAGGACCTCACCCTGTCTCGCGAGCATTTCCAGGTCGAGAGCCAGCCTCCGCTCTGCCACCTGGTCGACCTGGGAAGTACCAACGGCACCAAGGTCAATGGCCTGCGGGTCGAACGGGTGGTGCTTCGCGAGGGAGACGTCATCACGGCCGGCGACAGTGCATTTTCGGTCCATTATTCCGACGGCGCTTACGATGGGGAACCGCTGGTCACCTGCGCCGGCTGCGGTGCCCGGGTCCCGGTCGAAACCAGTGAAAACCTCGGCGCCATCGGCGACGACGCCGACCCGGAGCTCCTCAAATTCTGGCTGTGCGAGGAATGCCAGGCCCGCAAGCTCAAGTTTCCCAAGACCGGCCCCGACTATCTGATCGACGAGTGGGTCGGCGGCGGCGGCATGGGTGAAGTTTTCCGCGCCCGGCAGCTTTCCCGCAACCGGCCGGTCGCCATCAAGATGATCAGCTCGAGCAGCCAGCTCGGCGACAAGTCCCGCACTTATTTCCGCCGTGAGATCGAGGTCCTGCGCGACCTGCTCATGCCCAGCGGCAAAGGCCACCCGACGATTGTCGCCTTCTACGAGCTCATCGAGGTCGACTCCCAGTTTCAACTGGTGATGGAGTACATCGACGGCAAGAATGCCCTCGAATGGATCAAGGGATTGGGCCGGCCGCTGCCGATCGCGAGCGCCGCTCAGATCGGCCGTCAGCTCCTCTCGGCGCTGGAATACGCCCATTCCAAGGGCTATGTGCACCGCGACGTGAAACCCTCGAACCTCCTGATCATGGGCCCGGTGCACCGGCCGCGCGTCAAGCTGACGGATTTCGGCCTGGCCAAGAGCTTCGCCGACCATCAAGGCCTTGCGACCGTGACCGGGCTGGGCGACATCGGCGGGTCGGTCGGCTTCATTTCGCCCGATCACATCCTCAACTTCCGCGAGGCTCGCGAGCCGGCGGATATTTACTGCGCGGCGACGACTTTGTTTTATCTCTTGACCAGCCGGTATCCCTACCTCGGTTTCGACCCGCGCGACCCCGGGAGTTACCACCTCATCCTCCAGAATCCCCCGGTGCCCCTCCGCGCCTTTCGCCCCGACGCCCCCGAAGGCTTCGAGCGCGTCCTGCTCAGGGCGATGCAAAAACAGCCCGCCAAACGCTGGAAATCGGCCCAGGCCATGGCCGACGCCCTGCGGCCGTATGTGGGGGCGACGTCCTCAAATTGAGCTCATGCCGGTATTGTCGCGCGCACCCTCCCTTGCTAAGGGGCGGCCAGGGGGGGTGGACGCGGCGAGACCAATTGCAATGCCGAAGGGCGGCTCGGCTCGTGAGACCGCGGCGTCTTTGGCGGCGGCGCTGGCGTCCCTTACCGAGAGGATCAGCCCGGCAGATTCCGCACAGGTCAACGAGCGTGCGGCGCACGTGCGTGCAGAATGTTGACCGCAATCCCGCCCATCCTGGCCGAGCCCTTCCCCTGCCGCTTGACGACGCAAGACCTGGTCGATCTGCTCAAGATGCCGACCTGCATCGGTGCCGCCCGCCGAGTTGTGCTCAACCATTTGGGCAACCGTTACGGCCGCCGCTTCGCCAATCATTGGGCTTTCGTTCGTTTCGCCCGCGAGCAGAAGCTCGATCTCGACTTCACCACGCCACCCCGACGGCCTGAGCCCGAGCCATCGCCGGACCGACGGCGCGAGGGGCTAGGACCGACCGCGAGGACACCAACGAACCGTTGAATCAGTATTGGTCCGATTCAGGGATTCCCAGCTCACGCCGCGCGTCTTCCGCCGAAAGGCTGGCGCCGTTGCGATACTCCGCCCGGGCGCGGTCAATTACCGCCTGGAACCTCGGGCTCAGACTCAGCGTCATCGATTCCACATCCGCGTCATCGACGGGCAATAGCGCCGCGATGGCATGGCCCCGCTCGGTCAAGACGAGCGGTTCCTGTCCGAGCTCGCGCGCATACCGTTCGAGCGACTTTGTCGCCTGAGTGATTTCAACCTTTTTCATAGCTCGTGCTCCTCACCGCCGATCCCGATACAGCTCCTTGCGTCCTTGTCGATGCTGCCTATGGTCCCGGTATTGGGATCCACTCTACAAGAACGTCGGCCAGCGCAAAACGACCGCCCTGGGAGACGTTCGACATACCGCGTAGAATACGAGAGGGAATTCGTCCGGCCTTGGCGGAGATCGAGCGTTGATTCCACACCTCGACGAGGATGGGTTGCTGCCACCAGGACTTCATTCCGCCAGCCTCGAGGAAGTTGCCGAGCGGTTCGGCCGCACGACGGAGCTGCGCCGAGTGCAGATGGAATCGATCCGGTGGCTGCACGATGCCGCGCAAAGGGCGGGTGTAGAGAAGTTTGTGATCAACGGCAGCTTCGTGACCGACGTCGAGGAACCCAACGACGTCGATTGCGTCTTGCTGATTGGCCCCAGCTTTCCGTCGGACGTTGACGCAGAGGCGGAGTTGTTGGCGGGTTTCCCGTTCCTGGAAATCCAACCGGTGCGGGAGCACGCGTTCCGCGTCCTGGTGGATTCGTTCTTCGCGACGGATCGGTATAATCGCAGCAAGGGAATGATCGAGGTGATCCTATGAAACTTGAAAGCCAGCAACAGCTCGAGCGAACCCGAGAAAAACTGAGACTTCTCGAGCTTACGTTCGAAGAAACCCAGCGCGATTCGTCGGGTTCGGCCCACTCACGCCAATTGACCTTGCGCTCGCTAAAAGGGCTGATCAATCAACTCAAAGAGGAGATCACACGCCACGAGGCGCGCACCGGAACACGTCGGTGATCAGGCAGCCACGACTTCGTGCGCTGTCCCCAAACGGACCATTCGGAGACCTCCTAGGCCGTGAGGGGCGACCGTCCGCCTCCGCACGGAATCGAAGGCGCGTTGCCCGCAATCCCGCGCACCCTGGCCGAGCCCTTCCGCTCCTGCCTGACGACCCAAGACCTGGTCGAACTGCTCAGAGTCAGGGTCGGACCGATTCAGCGATTCCCAGCTCACGCCGAACGTCTGCGGCCGGCAGGCTGGCGCCGTCGCGATACTCTGCTCGAGCGCGGTCAATTACGGCCTGGAAGTTCGGGCTCAGACTCAGAGTCATCGATTCGACGTCTGTGTCATCGATGGGATACGGCCTGTCGCCCCCATCCGGGGGCTCTTGTTCTCCCACGCCGAATACGTGCTGTTCAACGCCACTCGAAGATATTAAAGTTGTGTTAAGTTCGATCTTGGATCTGCACCGAGTTAGGGACCGCGCAAGAATCACTTTGCCCTTTGTGGTGCAGGCGTCCCGCCTGCACCACAACGATGATAAAGCTGTGTTAAGTTCGATCTTGGATCTCGACCGAGTCAGGGACCGCGCGAGAATCACTTTGCCCTTTGTGGTGCAGGCGTGCCGCCTGCACCAGAACGATGAATTCGCCGAGCTAATTCTCGCGCGGCGCAAGGGTCTCACCGTATCAATGCTCTGTCTGAGGGTCGCATCTTGGAGCGTCTGGGCACCGTGGTGATCGTGGGCGTGGGGCTGATCGGCGGCTCGATCGGCCTGGCGCTACGCAAGCGAGGACTGGCCGCGGAAGTGGTCGGCGTGGGACGCGACCGGTCCGTACTTGAAGAGATCAGGCGCCAGGGTGCGATCGACCGGGGCACGACCGCGCTCGAGGATGCCGTTTCCCGCGCACAGGCCGTCGTTGTTTGCACGCCGGTGAACCGGATCCCCGACGACGTGCGCCGGGCCGCCGACGCTGCCGGGCCCGACGTCCTCGTGACCGATGCCGGCAGCACCAAGCGGCAGATCGTCGAGTCGGTGGAACGTCATCCGCGGTCAGCGTCCGTTTTCGTCGGTGCGCACCCGCTGGCGGGCTCGGAGCGCCGCGGGGCTGTCCACGCGAGCGCCGATCTGTTCCAGGGGCGCGTCTGCATGCTCACGCCGACTCACCGCACCCAGCCCGAACAACTGCGCCGCGCGCGGGCGTTCTGGACGTCCCTGGGCTCCCGCTTGGTCGAGATGAATCCCGCCGACCACGACGAGATCCTGGCCCACACCAGCCACCTGCCCCATGCCCTGGCCGCCGCCTTGGCGGCTTCGGTCCCCGCCGAATGGCAAGCCCTGGCGGCCGGCGCGTTCCGAGATGGCACCCGCGTCGCCGCCGCCGACACGGCACTCTGGACGGCCATCTTTCGCGACAACCGCGGCCCCCTGCTCAAGGCATTGGGCCACCTGCAAGAAAGCCTGGACGCGTTCAAATATGCACTTATGACCGACGACGAGGACGCCATTCGCCAGTGGTGGGACAACGCCAAGAAGCGCCGCAACCTCTTCGATGCACAACATCGGGAGACCGAGCCCGACTCGAAACCGTCATCCTGAAGCTCGAACGAATGAGCCGGCGTGATCTGTTTGCATTCTTTCGTGTGTTTCGTATATTTCGTGGTTAACTCTTTTAGCTCGTTCATGGTTTTTACGAGTTGTTTTGCGTGATGCTCTGGCATATTCTTATCGAACCCGCGCCCGGCGAGCTGGATCGCAAGGGCGAGCTGCTGGCGGTCGAAGCCGCCGAATCCGGGCTCGCCGGCATCGAGTGGATCCGGACGGTGCGCGGCTTTCTGGTCGAGGGCCGGCTTGGAAGGGCCGAGGTCGAGCGGGCGGCGCAGGCTGTTCTGGTTGACCCGGTTGTCGAAATCTACTCAATCCATGCCGGGAGCGCCAACCTGGGCGGGCCTGGCGCGGTGGTCCACGTCTTACCCAAGCCGGGCGTCACCGACCCCGAGGCCGAGAGCGCACTGGCTCTTTTGCGCGACCTCGGCTACGCCGTGGAAGGGACGCGGACGATTCGCACGTTTCGCGTCGCCGGTCCGCCCGACTCCTTGCGTGGCTTGATCGAGCGCGTGCTGGCCAACGACGCGGTTGAGCAGGCTATCGCCGGCCCGCTTCCCTTCGAACATCTTGGCCAGGGCCACGAGTACCAGTTTGAGCGAGCCGTCGTCCCGCTCTGCAAACTCGACGATTTGGCGCTCGAGCGTGTGAGCCGGGCCGGCCAGCTCGCGCTGGGCCTGGCCGAGATGAAGGCCATCCAGCACCATTTCACCGAGCTGGCTCGCGAGCCGACCGACTGCGAGCTGGAAACCATCGCCCAGACCTGGAGCGAGCACTGCTCGCACAAGACGTTGCGCGGGCGGATCGAGTTTCAAGGTCGAACGATCGACAACCTGCTCAAGGAGACGATCTTTGGCGCGACCCGCGAGCTGGCGTGCGACTGGCTGGTGAGCGTGTTTGCCGATAATGCCGGCGTCGTACGATTCGACGACGAGCTCGACGTCTGTTTCAAGGTCGAGACCCACAATCACCCGTCGGCAATCGATCCCTACGGCGGGGCCAATACCGGGCTGGGCGGCGTGATCCGCGATGCCCTCGGCACGGGACTGGGCGCCAGGCCGATCTGCAACACGGATGTTTTCTGCGTGGCACCCCTGGACCTGCCGCCACGGGACCTGCCGGCGGGCGTGCTGCACCCCAGGCGGGTCTTGAAGGGCGTGGTCGCGGGCGTGCGCGATTACGGCAACCGCATGGGCATTCCCACGGTCAATGGAGCGCTCGCCGTCGATGCCGGGTATCTGGCCAATCCCCTGGTTTTCTGCGGCACCGTCGGCGTCTTGCCGCGCGGCAAGGCATTCAAGAAGGTCCACGCCGGCGATCGCATCATCGCGATCGGCGGCCGGACCGGCCGCGACGGCATTCACGGTGCCACGTTCAGCTCGGCCGAGCTGACGGCCAAGAGCGAGGCCCTGTCGGGCGGGGCCGTTCAGATCGGCAACGCCATCACCGAGAAGATGGTCGAGGGCGTGATCCTGGCGGCCCGCGATCAGGAGCTTTTCCACGCGATCACCGACTGCGGCGCCGGCGGCTTCAGCTCGGCGATCGGCGAGATGGGCGCCGACCTCGGCGCCAACGTTGACCTCGAGAACGCGCCCCTCAAGTACCAGGGGCTCTCCTACACCGAGATCTGGATCTCGGAGGCGCAGGAGCGGATGGTACTGGCCGTACCGCCCGACAAATGGCCCGCGCTAAAGGACCTTTGCGGCCGCGAGGATGTCGAGGCGACCGACCTGGGCGAGTTCACCGACACCGGGCGGCTCGTGCTGCGCTATCACGGCCATGTCGTCGGCGATCTGGCGATGGATTTCCTGCACCACGGCCGCCCGGTGGTGGTCCGCCAGGCCTCGTGGGCGCCGCCAGCCGTCCCGCCGCTGGTATTGCCCGACCACCGCGACTTCCGCGCCGATCTGCTCGCGCTCATGCAGCACGGCGACGTTTGCAGCAAGGAATGGATTGTCCGCCAGTACGACCATGAAGTTCAGGGGCGCACGGTGATCAAGCCGCTCGTGGGAAGCCACGATGACGGACCGGGCGACGCCGCGGTCGTGCTGCCGGCGCACGGCTCGACCCGCGGCCTGGCTGTCGCCTGCGGCATCAACCCGCGCTACGGCCAGCTCGACCCCTACGCCATGGCGGCCTGCTCGATCGATGAGGCGATCCGCAACTGCGTGGCCGTCGGCGCCGATCCCTCACGGGTAGCTCTGCTCGATAACTTCTGCTGGGGGAACACCGAGCGGCCCGAGACCTTGGGCTCGCTCGTCCTGGCGGCGCAAGCCTGCCACGACATCGCGCTGGCGTATCGCGCTCCCTTCATCTCGGGCAAGGACAGCCTGAACAACGAATACACGCACGCGGGACGCAGCCTGGCCATCCCCCCTACCCTATTGATCAGTGCGATTGCTCCGGTTCCCGACGTGCGGTCATGCGTCACCATGGACCTCAAGGAACCGGGCAACGTGCTCGTGATCGTAGGGCTGACCCGGCTCGAGCTGGGCGGCTCGCTCTGGGCGGCACCAGGCGGGCGTGGCGGGCGGCCGCGTACCGCGGGTCGATCCCGCCCTGGGAACCAAGATCTTCGCTGCCCTGCACCAGGCCATCCGGCAGCGGCTCGTGCGAAGCTGCCACGACCTGAGCGAGGGCGGGCTCGCCGTGGCTCTGGCCGAAATGGCCCTCGCGGGCGGCCTGGGTGCGAGTGTGTCGCTCGACGCGGTGCCCCGCGAAGCGGGTGCCGCGTCGGACCTGGTTCTCCTCTTTTCGGAATCGCCCAGCCGCTTTCTGCTGGAAGCGCGGCCCGAGTGTCTGGGCAGCCTGGCCGGTATCTTCGAGGGATTGCCCATGGGAAGACTGGGCTCCGCCACCCGGGCCGGCGAAAATGACGACACGACCTCTGCTCGACTGATCGTTCGCGGCCAGGGCGGGTCGATTGTGCTCGACTGCGCCCTTGCCGACTTGAAAGCCGCCTGGCAACGTCCGTTTCACGACTTGTAGCTCCGCCTCGATTTCCCGTGCCGCGGATCGCGGCAGCCCGCTTCGCAATCGTTTTTTTGGTATCCACTGTCCAGGCTACGCCGCATTGGAAAGAAGGATATTATGATGCTTCGTTTTGTGACCTTCGTCGATGGTTCTAATCTCGATGGCGTCTTGAAACACTTGAATCTGCGGGTTGACGATTATGGCGCGTTTTATCGCCACGTCTTCGAGCAGAGCGTGCACTACTGGGGCCGGACGTTCGCCGAGGGCGGCACGCTGGCCGACGGCCCAGCACTCACGAATCTACTGGTATGTCGTGGGTAAGATGGACGAATGGGATTTGAACGATCCCAAGGCCGAGGCGCGGTTGCGCACGCGGTTCGAGATGAACCCAAGGCTGCGCGATGCCTACATCGAGGACGTATCGCGGCGGCTCCCCGACATGCCCATGGATCGCCGGATCGAAGAGGCCTGGAGCCTCTGTTTCAACGAGACGCGTGAATGGTACGAGGGCAAGCGCCGCGCGCTCGAGCGCAAGAAGCGATTCTACCATGGCGTCCAGGCGGCGACCGACTTCGTCGAGATTCGTCAGGAGGGGCACTGGAAGGTTGACCTGCTCCACCACACGGTCAACGAAAAGGGGCTCGACACCAGCCTGGCGGTCGACATGGTCGCCCTCCAGGAAACCTACGACATCGCTCTCTTGATCTCGGGCGACGCCGACGGGATACCGGGCATCAACTACGTCAAGAGCCGGTCCAAGCACGTGGGCGTCGCCGAGTTTCGCCGCGGCTCGCCGGCTGACTTTCCCGCCAAGGGCACGTCGTCGCGCCTGAAAATCGCCGCGGATTTCGTGGTCCAGGTGTACGAGTCGGAATTGCTGCGCCGCAACCTGGCTTATCGTTCGGAATCGGACTATTCGTCGGGCTCTGGTCTGGGCGATGCGCCTTACTGACGAGGGTTTCTGTGTCGTCTTTCGCTCCGCGAAGGCACGCCCTTTCGCGGAGCGAACGGCGACTTTACACCGCGGTTAAGCCGCACGGGGGTCACGCGAGCATGCCAAGACAAGAAACGCCTGGAAATCGAGCGCGACTGCTGTTGGCCGCAGGTTTGATCGTCTGGGCCTTGGTCCACAGGCCAGGCTGTCAGCCGCTTTTCGCCCAGCCGGCATCTCCTTCCTACAGCGAGCGCTGGGTGTATGCCGGCTTCAATCTCCAGGTCGAAAAGTCGGCCGACGACCTGGGCGCCCTCTGCGAGCGCGCGGCGAAGGCCGGTTACACCGGAATTGTGCTTTCCGATTACAAGCTTCAGATTCTCGACCGAGTGCCCGACTACTATTTCCGCAATGCCGAGCGGGTGAAGGCCGCGGCAGCGCGGGCCGGGATCGAGATCATCCCGGCGGTTTTCTCGATCGGCTACAGCAACGGCCACCTGGCCCACGACCCTAACCTGGCCGAGGGCCTGCCCGTCCTTGACCAGCCTTACCTGGTCAAGGAGCAATCGAGCGCCAGGGTGCCGTCCCGATCCGGCGCGGCCAAGCGTCCGACTTCGTCGGGTAGCCGCTCGCGCGTGGCGGTGCTCGATGCGCGGGTCAGCCAGATCCCCAACGGCGGCCTGGAGGAAACGAAGGGCGATCGGGTTGCTGGCTTCGGTTTGCAGGACGATCCGGGTGTCACGACATTTGTTGATCGGGAGGTCAGGCATTCCGGAAGAGTTTCGCTGCGTGTCGAGCCGGGTTCGAAGGACGCGCGGCGATCAGTGCCCCTGACCAGGCTCGGCGCGAGATCGCGCTGCGGCCGCATACGCCCTATCGCTTCTCTTGCTGGGTCAGGACTCGCGATCTGGGCCCGATCGGCTCGTTCCACCTGCTTGCGCTCGGCACCGGCCGCGACGGCCGCCAGCTCACATTTCACGAGGGCGGCATCGAGCGAACGCAGGACTGGAAGCAGCTCGAGGTCATCTTCAACAGTCTGGATCAGCGCGAGGCCAACCTGTATGTCGGCTTGTGGGAGGCGGGCCCCGGCACATACTGGGTCGATGATCTGAAGCTCGAGGAGCTTGCGCTCGTGAACGTCCTGCGACGGAAAGGATGCCCCTTGACGGTCAAGTCGGCCGACGGCCGGACGACCTACGTGGAGGGACGCGACTTCGAGCCGGTGGTCGACTCTCAGCTTGGCCAGGTCCCCTGGGCGGGCGAATACGAATTCGGCCACCCCGGTCCCACGATCACCCTCACGGCCAGCTCGCGGATCAGGACCGGCGACCGCCTGCGCGTGAGCTGGTACCACCCCGTGATCACCCACAGCGGGCAGATGATGTGCTGCCTGAGCGATCCCAAGCTCGAGCCGATTCTCCGCGACCAGGCGCGCCGCATCAACCAGCTCTTCCATCCGCGGACGTTCTTCATGTCGCACGACGAGATTCGCGTGGCCAACTGGTGCCAGGCCTGTCGCGATCGCAAGCTGACTCCCGGTCAACTCCTGGCGGACAACGTGAAGACCTGCGCCGGCATTCTCAAGGCGGTTAACCCCCGAGCCCGCGTGGTCGTCTGGTCCGACATGTTCGACCCGCACCACAACGCCGTCGACAAGTACTACCTGGTCAACGGCACGCTCAAAGGCTCGTGGGAGGGACTTCCGCGCGACGTGATCATCGCCAACTGGAACAGCGGCAAGGCGCGCGAAAGCCTCACTTTCTTCGCCGAGCGGGGCCACCGTCAGCTCATCGCCGGCTACTACGACGTTGACGACTTGTCCAACTTCGAGCAGTGGAACTCGGCCGCCCGGGGCGTCTCGGGCATCATGGGCTTCATGTACACCACCTGGCAGGCCAAGTACAACCTGCTCGAACGCTATGGCGCAGCGATTCGCGGCACGCGCATTGCCACGGGTGATCGCCACGATTGACGTCGTCATGGCGCGTTCGGGTTGACGCAGAGAGGGACAGTCGAAAGTACGGATCAGACGCTGGGCGAAAATAAGGAGACCTCTCGGTCATCACCACTCGGTCGAGGGCAAATGCCTACACTAACCCGAAGCGTCAAGGAGGGATGCCGCAAGTCTCTTGCGGCGTGATGGGCCTGTTTCAAGCGCGCGGCTTTTTGGGTAACACTCCGCGTACGCGTCCCGGCGACCATACGAGCCCGAAGCGCAAGCGAGTGTGTCTACGGTTTTGGTCGCCGCGTGGGCGTCATCCGAATACGAGCCCGAAGCGCCAGCGAGTGGGTGCATGAGTTTGGGTGAGTTTATCAGGAAGTGAGTGCATGAGCTTCGGTGAGAGGATCACACACTCGCTTGCGCTTCCGGCTAGTATGCGGGACGACTCTCCGAGCGGATCCGGACCGGCGAGAGGAATCGCCGACGGGGCGGCGGCGACGAGACCGAGGTCGCGCCGGGGCGATCGCGCCGGCCATGCAGCCAGACGCCGATGGTGGTGTAGCGCACCAGAACCTGGTAGCTTGCCAGCCCCAGACCCATACTGACCCCCAGTGCGGCCAGAAACTTGAGCACAGCCGGCGCCGGCACGGCGAAGAGATCCACCTGCACCAATCCGACGAGTGGAAGATGGCAGAGGTAGATCCAGTAGGAGCTATCGGCCAGGTAGCGGATCGCCGGCCGGGGACGGCTGGCTCGAAGCGCCAGCCCCAGGCAGCCAAACGTGAGCAGCCAGGTGAAGAGTGCGCCCAGGACCGCGTGCACGACCGACTGCGTGATCGAGAGCGACCCAGCCAGGTCGCGCTCTACCAACCCGGCGCGAATCACGAATATTGGACAGGAGATCGAAAGATATGTCCACGGATGTGCGGCAAGGCGGCCCAGGTCGTGGCGCGAACGATGTATGACCACGCCGGCCGCGAAGAAAACGGCATTGTGCAACAGTCGGAACAAGTCGGGAACGAACGAGTTATGCC
Organism: uncultured Isosphaeraceae bacterium; assembly: GCA_963823675.1. Lineage (GTDB taxonomy): Bacteria > Planctomycetota > Planctomycetia > Isosphaerales > Isosphaeraceae > CAWGMT01. The sequence goes on from CAWGMT010000015.1 coordinate 131,409, forward strand.
GGTCGAGCAGTGCATCGAGGCCATATTGGGCATGCCCCGCCCAGAGAATGAGGCAGGTCGGCACCGCCAGGAAAAACGGCCGCCAGGGCGAGGCGATCAAGAGGCTCGCTCGATCCAGAGAGCGGGACAGGCCCGACCCGTGCCGCCCGAGCCTTCGTCGCAGCTCGGTCAGGCCCCAGAATAAAGCGAGAAAGATCGCCAGGAACTCGAGCGACCAGAGATGCACGGGCCCGTAAAGGTTGCGCTGCATCTCCGGGTTGAGAAACCGCATGCGGCGGAATTCCGTGAAGGTGCACCGGCCCGAGGCCATCCAGCCCGCCGACCATACCAGGAAGGTCGCCGGAAAGACGACGAGTCCCGCGGCCAGGAACGGAACGACGATCCGTCGAACTCGGTTTTCGACAAAGGCGCGGGCGCCCCGAGTCACGTACAGCTCGCGGGCGAAGAAGCCGCTCATGAGGTAGAAAGGAGACGAGATCCCGAGACTCCACCAGCAGAACACGTCGAAAGCCGGATGAGCCGATGGGTCCTGCACGAGCCAGACCAGGTTGGGAATGGGGATGACCGTGTAGGCGAGCGCCGCATGAATGGCCACAACCACGAGCATCGTCGCCGCGCGAAGGGCGTCGAGACCGTGATAGTGATGCCTGGCATCCCGCGGACCGCCAACTGTGCCGGGAACCACGGCAAGATCGGCTCTGACTCGCGCCGCGGCATCGCGCTTGGTCCACACTCGAACGCCAGATGCGTCTCGATCGGGATAGGATTGGCGGGCGATGGCGGCGGACAGGTCGTGTTGCAGGGCGCATTCGGATTGTCGTCCGGTCGCCGATCGCCGGTACGATCTCCGGCAAACACCGCGCGGAAGAAATGGCCCAACGTGACTCGGTTGACTCCGAGGCTCGGCTCGCGAGCGATCAAAACGGCGCGATAGGCAGGCAGCTCGTGCCAGTGCAGGCCCGGACGGAGGTGATGCTCGAGGTGATGATCGTAATGGAGCAGCCACCGGCTCAGCCATCCTGGCAGGACAAGCTGCCACGTGTCGCGGTAGCGCCCGGCCGGCAGGTCGAGGTGCTCGGTGACGATCCGGACGTTCTGCATCAGAATCACCACGGCCATCGGCAAGAGCCACGCGCGGTCACGATACCCGCTTGGCAAGAAGAGAATCAGCGCCGCGACCAGAACCGCCATGCCGCCCATCTCGAGCAGGTAGCGGGCCAGTTGCCTGCCTCGAAGGTTTTCGAGCACATATCGATGAATGAGCAGCATATAAACCGGCGAGCCGAAGAGAAGCATCCAGCGCGAGTTGAGCGGGGCGTTGGGATCATCCGCGCGATTGGTGGTTTGGTGGTGTTTCCGGTGAAACGCGCGATAGGCCGAGAGCGGCGTGAAGAGTGCCCAGCCGGCGAGATTGCCGGCCAGCTCATTGAGCCATACCGGCTGTGCCAGGAGAAAGTGGCTTGCCTCGTGAATCAGTCCCGTCAATACGAAGAGGCTCACGCCCGAGAGCGTGGCCAACCCTGCGACGAGGGGATACCAGTGGCTGTGCGCGAGCTGCCAGCTTGCCCCAACCACGATCGCGAGATGGATGCCAATCCCGAGGCGAGACCATGAGTTACGTCGATTCGGCATCAGAGTCCTCAGCCGCGAAAAACTCCCGCCAGACCGCAGCCTCCGTGCGCGGGCGCGACGAGTCGAGAATCTCCCTTTCCTGGTTTCGGCATCCCGAGCCCGTTTGATGAGAGGATCGGGATCGAACCAGTTCCAATCGTTCGACCAGGGCCTGGAACGCTCTATCGAAGCCGCCGTCCGCAACGGCCGGTTCGCTTCCGTCGATGACGCCATGGCCGAGGCCGCACGCCTGTTGCTCCGCGAGTTGGGCCGCCTGGCGCACGCGGCGAACGACACTGCCACGCCCGCCCTCGGTTCGATCGGTGCCATGCGTGACGATGCCGAATTGCTCGACCAGGCCGTCGAGCACGCCATGAAGGTCCGCGAGGAGCGGCCTGGGCGGTTGAGCGGCGTTGAAGTTAGACTCCGATTTTTTCGACGATGGCTGATCAGAGCATGACAAACCGAGGATTGCCACAGGTGCTCTCCTGAAACGGTTAGCTTCCGCGCTAGCGCCCTGCGCTAACGGCCTGCTGCCGCTTCGGCACCCATCTTAAATCGGAGAGTTCCGCCCCCGGCGATCTCGGCGTGTTCAACCCAGTGCCGCTCCAGCGGCTTGTCGTTCAGCCACACCCTTTGAATATACGGATGATCCGGGGCCGCATTGTCTGCAAGGATCGTCAGTCGCTGGCCCTCCAACTGGATCTCGGCCCGCTCCCAGAGCGGCCCGGAGATCTCGTAACGGTCGGTGCCCGCCGTGGGAAACAGCCCCAGCGAGCTGAGCACGTACCACGCCGAGAGTGTGCCGCCGTCGTCGTTCCCGTCCAGGCCGTTCTCACGCTCCCCGTATTTCGTCTTCAGAACCCACCGGACCCACTTCTGCGTCAGGTCGGGACGGTGGGCATGATTGAAGAGATAGGCGGCATACAGGTCGGGTTGGTTCCCGTGCCAGTAGTAGGCGTTCGGGATCAGTCCGACGCCGGCGGGCGACCGGGCGAAAAACTGCTCGAGCTCCTGCACGAAGAACTGCGCGGCTCCTAAACAGTGGCACCAATTCCGCGGCATCCGAAGGGACTCCCCAACGCCATTGCCAGGCACTCCCCTCGACGTACGCGTGCGTAAATTTACCAGTTACATCTATATATGTAAGCATCTCCGGTTTGAATTCCACCAGGAACTTCCCCCGCGAATCGCGCGGCTGAAAGAACTGCGTCTCCGGGTTCCAGAGGTTCCGGTAGAAACGGCCGTGCCGCCGGAACGTGAGGGCGTCGTCGCGATGACCGAGCGCTGCCGCCAACCGGGCGATCGCGTGATCGGCGTAACCGTATTCGATGGTGCTGGCGACCGACTTCTTCATAAGGTCGGCGGGGCAGTATTCATGCTTCAGATAATGCTCGACGCCGACGCGCCCGGAAAACGGCGACCCGGCGGGGACCGGCTCCAAAGCCGTTTTCCGCATGAACCCGTAAGCGGATTCGACGTCGAAATCTCGGATCCCCTTCAGATAGGACTCCGCGATCACGATGTCCGCCGGCGTGCCAAACATGGAGCCCGTGTAACCAGCCCCCGACGGCCAGCGCGGTAGATAACCTCCCTGCTCCGCCATCTTCACCAGTGAGACGACCATGTCGCGTTGCTCACGGCGCGCGATCAGATTGAACAACGGATGCACCGTGCGGAACGTGTCCCACAGCGACATATCGGTGTAATAGTTAAACCCGGAAGCTTGATGAATACGGCGGTCGAATCCCAAATACTCCCCGGTGACGTCTTGAAAGGCCGTCGGCATCTGCAACGAGTGGTACAGCGCCGTGCGGAAGATCACCCGCTGTCGATGCGACCCGCCGAAGATCCGAATCCGGGCGAGCTTCTCCTCCCACTGCGCCACCGCCTCGGTCAGGACTTGATCGAAACCCGTGTCGCCGGCTTCGCGGTCGAGGTTGGCGCGCGCGTTCTCGGTGCTCACGTAGGAGATCGCCAGTTTGAGCTCCACGACTTGCGACGCCTCGTCCGGCCGGAAGCTCACGTTGACGCCGAGGTCATCACCAGTGGCAACCGCCTGTCCTGGCGTTTCCGTCTCCCCCGTCCGCGTCGCAAAATGATGAATCGGCCGACTGAATCGGGCGACAAAATAGACCTTCAGCCCGCCATAGCGTTTTGAAAACGTGCCGAACGTCCGCACGGCCCCTTCGATTTCGCTCACGTCCGGCAAGATGCGCACTTCGCCGGACTTGCAGTTCCCCTTGCCCAGCGCGCTCGTGACATGAATAAGAATGTGTGGGACGTGGTGTGCAGGAAACGTGTAGCGATGCACTCCCACGCGACGGGTGGCGGTCAGCTCGGCGGTGATGACAAGGCTCGGCAGCGTCACGCCGTAGTAACCGGGGAAGGCGCGCTCCTGCTGATGGGAGTACGCGGCATTGAGTCCGCGACGGTGCGATTTCGCAGTCTCCGCGGTACAAGGGATCACCAGGAAATTCCCGCCCTCCGTGGCGCCGGTCCCCGCCAGTCTCGTATGGCTAAACCCCAGGATGCGCGAGTCCGGGTAGTAGTAGCCCGAGGAGTTGGATGCTCGTCTGTCCAGCAGCGTAGCCGTATCCGGACTGAGCCGCATCATGCCGAACGGCACCGTGGCCCCCGGAAAGGTGTTGCCGCATAAATAAGTCGCCCCCCCGGTCCCGATCAAGGGATTCACGTCGCTCCCTAACGCCCCCGGTCCGACCGCGGGATTCGGCTTCGGTACATCGCCGGCGAGCGAGACAGTCGCCAAGGTTTGATTGATGGTCAGAATAGAAATCACCAACCAGGACGGACCGGAAGCCTGTGATCTCATCGATATTTCCTAGAAGATCGAATGTCGCATTCGCTAGAGATCGTCGATCCGGTCGCGGATCGTTACGCAGGCATCGAGTTTCATGTCGATCGTTTCATGCCAGCTTGACTGCGTCCGCGGTCCGTATCGACATCGGTTGAGACGGCGAGATTCTACCTGATTCTAATCAGAATTTGAAATCCGCCGTGAGAACAACCACCCCCAACAAAAGTTCAAATCCCGTCGCCGGTCGCATTTGCGACCGGCGACGGGATTTGATGTTACACGGAGTCGGGGCGACTGGATTTGAACCCCGCGTGGCCATCTACCTGCTACCCTACCCTGCTTCGGTCGGACCAACCGAAGCGGTTCTCCCCGATCCACGACGAGTGAATCGGCGGTGGCCCCGACCGCCACGCCGGACTCACGAAGCACGAACGCCTGGCCAGCCCGTCCGCGCCAAGCTTGCGGTGCGCCGCATCTTGCGTTCGGCGCTCCTCAAATGATCGAAATAAGTCTGGCTCACGTCATCCCAAGCGCCTTCATCGCCGCCGTCATCGGGTCGGCGAAGAAGATCGGATCAACCCGTTCGATCACGTCACCCGAGACCTCAAGAAAGTTCCTCTTGTTTTCCAGGGGTACGAGCGCCCGCCGTGCGCCGTTATCCATCCCCACTTGAAGCGGCTCCGACAGTGATCTCACGGACTTGATGTTCCCCTGGATGCTCAGATCACCCAAGATCATCAGGCCCGGTTGGACTGAGTGCCGCTTCACCGCCGAGTAGACGGCCACGACCAGGGCGATTCCCGCCTCGCACGGAACACGATTGCTCAGCAGGTCGATCGCCTCGACATGGAAGTCTGTCGTGTCCACAGCCTCGGCAATGCCCATCTTCCCCTTCTGACTCTGAAGATACGCAAATGCCCGATTGATCGACTCTCGCATCGGTCCCTCGATGCCCCCTGCGATCTTGAGCTTGCCGGTACCGGGCGAAGAACCGACCTCCAGACGGTACAGCCCAACCTTGCCCTGCTCGTCCACCGAGGCGGCGTAAACCGATCCGGGGGCTAGCGGGTCAGTTGAGATCATCTCCCTGCCGCCCTGCTCGGGGACCCCAACGAACCGCTCTTCACGACCCTCATTCTCAATGTAGCTGAACGAGGTCTGATGGTACTCGAACGAGCCCATCTTCTTGAGTTGCTCCTTGACCCGCCGTCGCCCCTCGAGCGCCATCTCGACCAACTCAGCCAACTCCTGACCTGACAGTTCACCGTGCGGGTAGAGCAACTTGACCAGCGCCGAGACGGTCTTGCGAACGGCTTTCACGTCACGGGCGTTGAGGTGCGAACCCAGCGAGAAGTGCCGGTCGATGACCTCGGTGAAATTGTGCTTGCGTAGTTCTCGCAGGGCTTCCGCCAGGTAGTCCACCACGAACCCGTAGTGGTCCGTGAAGAACTCGACCCGCATCTTGGGGATTTCCCAGCCTGGGATGTAGTAGTGGATGCGGTCGAGAAACGCCATGTCCTCCCGGATCACCTCGGGCATGGGCACGAACAGGTGCGACGATCTGACCATCGCCTCAACAGGCTGGTTGGTGTTACCGAACATGGCGAGAGACGCCTGTCCCGAAAGGGAGTCCTTCCCTCGGGCGAACATTCCAGACTCGCAGTAGGTCTTGAGCGTGGTCACGACCTCCTTGGGCATCTTCTGGAGGTCGGCTACCTCATCGAAGGCAATGGCGTCCCAGATCCCGACAAGTCCCATCTTGCCGGTCGCCATGTTGTAGAACAGGTTGGCGACCGTGGTCGGGCCAGTCAGGAGGATGACGTATGGAGAGAGCTCCTGATAGGCGTAGCTCTTGCCGGTGCCCCGAGGCCCGAGCTCGACGAGATTGTAATTTGGCTCGCACAGTGGCAGGAGTCGAATCAGAAACAAGAGCTTGAGCCGCCGCTCGAAGTGGGTCGGCTCCAAACCGATGCTGCGGATCAGCAAGTCGATCCATTCGTCGGAAGAGAATTGGCGACGGCACTCCCGGTATTCGTCCAGGTCGAACGTGGCAAGCTGGATCGGCTTGAGGCCATCGATCCAGAACGGGCTTCGCTTGCCCGTCGCTTCTTCGTCGTACTGGTGGCGGATGTCGATCTGTGCCCAGATGCCGCCCATCAGCAGCCGGTCAAAGTCACGGAGGTAATGCTCCGGAATGTGGACGTATTTGTGCCCGAAGTTGACCAGTTCCGCCCAGTGCTTGTCGTCATCGGACAGGTATCGAACCTTGATTTTATCGATCAGGGTGTGCTTGCCCTTGTCCTTGACGAGCGACTGGACCTTGTTCGCTTCGTCGGGACGCACGAAGTTCGCGGAGATCGTGGTGTTGACGACCCTGAGTCCGGCGTCGATGGCAGCGGGATCGTCGGTCGCACAGTACTTGCCGAGCAGGTATTCCAGGACGAAAACCGGGATGTTGGCACCGACCTTGACCTTGCGGACGAGATCCTTGCGGACCACTTTCCCGGCGAAGACCTGCGTGGATTTCTGATCAAGGTCTGACATGGGTTTGCCGTTCAAAGTACGTTGGTCACTTCGATCTTGTCCGTGCTAGCGAATTCCGCTCCGCTCGTGGCGTCCAGGAGGCTGATGCTGACCGTCTTCTGCCCGATTTCATCGACATCGACCATCAGCGTCACGGTGTTCGGCTCGATCTGCCGGGCTTCCGTGGCGGAACATCGAAGCTGCACGTCACCGGTTGCCTGCTCAAAGCCGTAGGAAGCGCTCACCGGCACCGAGACACACTTGCTCTTCGCTCGAACCTCGACCCGCACCCTCGGTGGTTCGAGGACGAGAAGCCCGCTGATCTGACCGCCGATCTGGACAGAGAAGAATCGGGTCGAGAGCTTCTTGGAGCCCGTCACCAGCGTCCATTGAATGCCGGTCGGCGGCCTCGACAACGCCTGGGCGGTCGTCGTCATCACCACGACCGGGACGATCAACTCCTGGGGCGAGAGACCGCCGTGAAAGTATGCCCTGGCTCCCCCTTTGCTCTTGAAGCAGGCAAGCGTCCAGGGGGTTGCTATGTCAAGGTCGCTCTCGACGCCCAGCGCCTTGAGCGAGGTCCGCAGGTAGGACGGCTCCGACGTGCCGCCCACTCCCACCCAGACCCGGCGATGCAGGTCAGCCGTCTCGCCGCCAGGGGCTTCGATCTTCATGTCCTCGCCGATCTCCTCGCCGAAGAGGTGGCCGTGATCGGCGGCGAGGATGATGCGCTTGATCCCGAGGTCGGCCAGCACGCGGAACCCACGCCGCAGGTCGTTGAGCACGCCGTCCATCTGGCGGCGGGCCTGCGTGATGTTGTCGGCTTCGCAGAGCTCGTCGATCTCCTGCGAGGTGATCAGGATCAGATCCGCCCCCTGGATGCCGTCCCGCACCTTCTTCGTGGGCTTGGGCAGCAGGTCGTCGAGCTTGGCGTCGTACACGGACACACCGGCGTGCGCCTTCAGGAAGGCGATCCGATCCTTGCGGTCCTTGAGGACGGTACCGGCGACCTCCAGCCCGAGCTTGCCCCCACCCACCGCCACGACTTTCACACCCTGGCCGGCTCTGGGGACAAGCGACGCCATGCCGATCTCGGTGATCGTGGGGATCGTCGCCAGGGCGGGTTGCAGAGTCAGGTCAAAGTCCCCTTTGAGGACTTCGCCCAGTTCTCTCGCCATCTCGAACCGCAGGGCATCGACCCAGAAATAGGCGGTCTTCTGATCGCCCAGCCGGGGCTTCACGTGCTTCTCGAAGACCTGGACCTGCCGCAGCATGCCGGGGATCGGGTGCTTCGCCTTGGCGAACTGCTTCACGAACGCCTTCGCCAACTGCGAGCCAACCTCCGTGTATCGCTGCTCAGCCTTCAGGACGAGTTTTTCGAGCCCCGGCTGCGGGTCGGCGGCGCTGGGGTCGAAGTTGTACCAGCGGCTCTCCAGGTGGCGGTGGTGCGTGTCCAGAAGGCACCAGGGGGATTCACCCTCGGCGTAGGCTTTGACGAGCCCTGGGATCGTCTTGGGGGCATCCTTGAGCGCCTGGGCGACCCGTTCGGCTTCCAGGAGCACCTGGGCGACGGCGGCGAGAAGCGCCCAGTGCGCCTGGATTGTGGGTGTGACCTCCGACCAGAAGCGGGACTGGCGGGCGGTCGCCAGGTCGAGCAGGTCGGGAGTGGCACCGCCCTGAAGAACCTCCTCGATACTCCTGAGCAGCGCCCGCTCCAGGCACGCAAACGTCTCCGTGTAGTCCTTGGTCCTTTGCCCCTTGTCCCTGGCACCCGGAATCCAGGGACCAGGGACCAAGGACGAGGGACCAATCGACTCTTCGACAGATCGTGAGGTGGTGACGTAGCTGTCCCGTACGTCCCGACGCATCCGCCAGCTCCGAGCCAGTTCCTTGCAGGCGTCACGTGCGCCGGGCGATGTGGCGACCTTCAGCGAGGACAGCGAGGCGGGCAATGTGTCGCCCAGACCCACTACAAGGTCTGTCAGCAGGATGTGGCGAGCCAAGCGGTCTCGCATCTCGGGCAGAGGGAGGCTGTGATGGAGGTCGATCTCGACGGTCGATTGCAGAAGGTCGGCCAGTTCGCCTCGGGCGGATTTCTTCTCGATGTCGGCATCGAAGCGGCTGCCTGCCACGAAGCTGAGAGCGGCTTCCTGGGGATTCCCGGTGCCGAAGATCAGGGAGAGCACCCCGGAGTCCTTCTTGTCTCCGATCTTGTCGAGGTCGGCAAGGCTTAGCTTGCCCGCGTCCACCTGCTTCTCGATGTCGGCTGCGTTGGCTTCACCGCGCAGGGGACGCAGGGCGTTGCGTGCAACCAGGGAGAGGCGAGTGTTGCGGGCGGGGGGCTGCTGACCGGGCTGGACGACGACACCTGCTGCTTCGAGCTCGATCAGGGCGTGGTCGGTCTCACCCTGGTCCATCGGGACGTAAACGAGCAAGCGGGGCGGGTGTTGGTCGTTCAGGAGCGGGTCGATCTCACGGCGAAGCTGGAGGAACGAGCCGTCGTAGCGGATCGTCCGTAATCCGTGGTCCCTGGTCCGTTGTTCGAGTTCGCGAAACGCCGACCCGTAGGCCCGCTCCGGGTCGTACCAGACGACGAGCGAATGGTCCTCGACCTGCTTGGCGATCAGTTGGAGCAGATAATTGGTGACGGCGGCCATAATGCCACGCCTCCCACTACCAAAGCCGCTTGATCGCGTAGGGATCGAGCAGTGCATCAAGCAGCAGCCTCAAGGCATGTACTCCTTGAAGTGCTCAAGGTGTTCGTCATCTTCGGCGAGAATGGTCAGCATCCCTTTGCAGCGGCCGGGAACGGGTTGTGCCTTTTCTGTCGGCGATGGCACCAGTGTGGCAATTGGCCGGTTGTTCTCGGTAATGACGAGTTCTTCTCCCGGCGCGAGTTGATGGATCAGATCTGAGAGCCTGGCCTGTGCTTCTTGAACCGTGACGGTCGTCATGTCGGCTGCTCCTTTCTTCCTCATTTTACCAGCCCTTTTTCTCTCAACTGTTTCCCGATCGCCGACCACTCATACCAATTGCCGGAGTTCTCGCGGGGGCGGCGCGGCCGTCGGGACGAGCCGGGCGACAGGTTGGTCGTTCTCGGTAATTACGATTTCATCCCCAGGACCAAGCCGACGAACGAGGTCAACCAACCGAGCCTGGGCTTCCTCAATCGTCACGGTTTCCATCGTCTCTGCCTCCGCTTTCGAGCGCCTGGCCGGCTGGTGCGTGCAAGGGTATTGTACCAGAGGAACCCCCCCAGAAACGCAGGGTGTTGTCAAATGCACGGGCCGGAATAGCGAAGCTTCAGCCACGTGATGGAGACGGGTTAGCGCGCGGTAGGAGCTGCCTCCACTCTTTGCCCGCCCGTGCATCACGTTCCACGGCGCGCGCAATGAGGGGTGCCACTTCGCAAAGACCATCCAGACTCAACTTCCGCTGGCGGTACATTTCGAACCAATCGTCGTTCACTTTGAAAGGGTCGAGTACGACGTGACCACTCTTTCGCTGATTCAGCACCCCTTCTCCGTATCGGAAATTACTCCACTCGTAAGCCAGTTCGTCCGTGCGCGTCTCCTTGAGGTGGGCGACGGGAACAAAATGGTCCATGTTGGCCTTCATGACCACCATGACACAATAGGCACACATGTGGCGAAACGCACTGCACAGTTCGGGTTCGAACTCCGACCAGTAATCATAGGGGCGGTCGTAGCCGGGATGTTTCCTGAGCCACTTGCGCCCCCTCTGACGGCAGCGCACGTCCCAGCCAGCCGGCTCGGGCTGGAGCTTGAAACGCATCATGGCTTGGCCTCGACGATCCAACGAGGCCAGAACGGGTCCAAACCCGGTAGCGACCGCTTGAGGGCTTCGTGGATCGCTCTCTTCGTTTTCAGGCCTGCCGGAAGCTCGGCGAGGTCACCTCGCATGAACGCCTCTGCCGCTTCGATCGCCTGCTCGCCCTCCCGGGAACGAGCTTGCTCCAGCCCGAACACCGGGGAGGTTAGCCAGCCGACGGCATCGCCTTGTAGTGCCCAGTTTAGAGTTACAAGCGACGCCCGCTTCTTCTTTGAGTCGAACTCGAACACAAACAGCGAATCTCGGTCTTCTTCCCAGTGCGTCCCGGACGTCGGCGGTCGATAAGCGCACTGGGGGACCGATGTGAATCGGCTCGTCGGCCGAAGGCGCGAGCGTACTGACCACGCTCTTGAGAATCTCGAAAGGCGTGTTCCTGGGCTGGTTCTGCCAAGCGACCCAATCTCGAATTAGGCCGTTACAGACCGTCACGCCGGCGGCCGTCAATCCGTTCCAGAGCGCGTCCGGCGAAAAGTGAAATGACGAGCCCAGTCTGCGGGGCGGACCGATTACTGGCGGCAGAGACCGGTCGAGAAAAACGTAGGTTCTTGCCGGATCCCATAGGGAAAAACCGCCATCAACCCGCGCGTAGATCACCAGCCCAGGCGCAGTCGCCTGTTCCACATGCCGCGTCCACTCCTGGCGTCGGAAATCGAAACGGCTGATGATCGGGGGCCTCATGCGCCCGTTCTTGCCGCTCCACTGGAACCTGATCTGCGGTTGAAATTTGGTGCTCCGACCGTCGCCATCATCAGGACGCGGCCAGGCCGGCAGCCCGGGCCAATCGCCGGTCACGGCCCACCAGGCGATGTCGAGCAGGAACGTCTTGCCCAGGCCATTGTCGCCCGTGAAGATGTTCAGTCGCTTGCCGAATTCCGCACTCAAGCGCGGCGCCGGCCCAATGTCCCGCAGCGTGAGGCTCGCTAGCATCGTACAATCCCCCTCTCCTGCAGTCGCTTCCCGATCGACGACCACTCATACTTGCCTTCCAACAGCTCATCCCAGTATCTCCGCGCCTCCTTCCATGCCACAAGCTCATGAAGCGGGGCGATGTTCAGGACCACGCCGTCGTTGAGGTCGGGTTCCAGGTGCAGGTTCGCAGCCCGGCGCAGTTTATCCTCAAAATCCCGCAATTCGGAGAGGAAGTCTTCCTGCCATTCGACCTCCTGGGCGAGCCGCCGGGCTTCCTTGCCCGATTCGCCCGCCGCGGCCTTCTGGTTCGGGTGGTATGAAGGGCGCTGGTTCGCAGGCGCATGGTCGGTTCGATGTGGTTCACGAGCGCCTCCCGCCTTGGTGGATTCAGCCCGGCAGCACCACGACCCGGAGCTTGCCTTCCCGCGCCACACAAAAGTGACCCTCCCACGTTATGGCTTGCCCGAGCACGGCCACCGTGAACTGCGCAAGGTGTTCAGGCGAGCGGAGCCGCGGGCGAAGCAAGATAACGCCACTGGTGGCAGCCTTTCCGCGCCGGAATGCCATCTCGCCAAAGTCCTTGTCGAATGTGACCAAGACACGGTTTTCCACCACGGACCTGGCCAGGACGGCGTCGTCGCCATCGCCGGGCGACAGCTCCGCGAGCCATGCCAGGTCGTGACCGGCCTGACGGGCCGCTTCAACGGCCTCGACGGGCACATTCTCATTCGCAAGAAATGTTGCCATTGGTTAAACCGGCAGAGGGTAGACATGCTCCTGCTTCAAGGCTTCTGCGGCGTAATGAAGCGCCGCCTGGATGTCCTCGGGGCGCAGTTGCGGGTAGCTCTTGAGGATCTGCTCGTGGGTCCAACCCTCGGCCAGGAGCTCCATGAGAAACTCCACGGCGATCCGTGTTCCCTTGATAACGGGTTTGCCGACGAGCACCTTCGAGTCCACATTGATTCGATCTTGCCAGTCCATATACCCTACCCCTGCACATTCCGCGCTGATTCGGGGCGCCAGTCCGACGCCCTCAAGCCTGGCGGTTGTTAACATCGGACAATACCTTTCTCCCGCAGTTGCTTCCCGATCGACGACCACTCATACTTGCCTTCCAACAGCTCATCCCAGTATTTCCGCGCCTCCTTCCAGGGTACAAGCTCATGAAGCGGCGCGATGTTGAGGACGACGCCGTCGTTGAGGTCGGGCTCCAGGTGCAGGTTCGCAGCCCGGCGCAGCTTGTCCTCAAAGTCGCGCAGCTCGCTCACGAAGCCCTCCAGTCGCTCCGCTTCCTTTTCGAGCTTCTTCTGGTCCTTGGTCCTTGGTCCCTGGTCCTTGGTGCTCTGAATCTGACCACGGACAAAGGACAACTGACCAAGGACTAACTTGATCTTGGGCTCGACGTAGTTGAGCAGGGCTTTGAAGAGGATGTCCTTGTCGAGCCGGTGGTAGTAGATCCAGAGGGCGTAGTTCTTCTTCGACGACTGGAGCAGCCAGTAGATCGGTGCTTTGCGGCGGCTCTTCGAGTACCGCTTGATGTGATCGTCCCAGAAGCCGCCGGGTCCGGGTTTGCGGAAATAGTCCCGAAGGTCGGCCACGCCGAGGATCTCGCAGGCCTCCTTCTCGATGGCGTCAGGATGGTCTTCCCAGATCACGTCGAGGATATCACGGACCCGACGAATGACGTCGTTGTCGTGGTCGGGGTCATCGACTAGGATGCCGTCTTCCTGAATTGATAGGGAATATCCTCTGTCCTGACTCGCAAATGCTTTTCCGTCAGATGCCAGGAGCATTCCCGGCGAAGAGACAGGCAACGGTATAAATATATCTTGCTCACCCATCACCGCAGGCGATTCGGCTGCAACTCGAATGTCCCACCTGCCCACGAGCGACCCAACACAGTAGGAAAGAAGTCCAGAGACGAGAGAATCGGCGTCAGTGGCCTTCCTGTCCTCCTCCGTGTCCTCTTCACTGACTGAAACGTTCGGTTGCTTTGATCTCCTCACTAGACTTTGTTCAATTGCGACTCTATCCGAACCTGCAATCCCATATTCAGAGAATGCGATCTCGTTGATCGCCTGCCTAGCTTTGTCTATCCGATCAGCCTGACTGGCCACGAGGGAGTTCCATTCTCGGACAGAGGAGCGGAGAGTCGCATGCTTTACACTTAGCACTTCTGGAGCAACATAGGCGTGGCTGGTTTCATGCACTCGATCACAAAACCGCACCGCACAATGGCATTCCGCCGCCAATAGCGCCAATCTACTCTGGGAATGAACATCCAAGCGTGGGATTGGAACAGATGACACGTATCCAAGTTCATACTTGAGCGTTTGGTCCGTATCGACGCCCATGCCACGGGCCATCAAGAGGTGAAGCAGTCCTGCGAAGGCGTCGGAATTGAGGATCGAGCATAGGGCTGCTCTACTCTTCTCGGGTGCAAACATCATCATGCCCGTATGACTAAACACTGCGCCTGCCGGTACAAAAGAGAAGAAGCCACGTAGCCAGGGTCGAGCGGGCCAAGTGATCCCGGCTTGAAAGTAGTGATCTGGATTCCTTATGACGCTGCCCGGGAAATCCCTCAACTCCTGCCCATCACGTTCCCAATTTACAACAAGCAGCAAGTCACCGTGAAATGGCGCATTGACTCCACCTTTAACGATGGGAACCCATCTCTTTCCGGCTCTAGTCTGTCGTTTGAGGTCCTCAGCGGTCGTACTCGCGGAGCCAGTAACAATGTCTGACTGTTTGACCTCCCACCAACCCCTGACAAACCGAAAATCGTCGGCTGTGGCCAAACCTTGCTTGATTGCTCGTCCTTCGGATTGGAACGGAGGTAGTAGAGTGAAAAGCTGTCGCATCCTTTCGCTAACCCAATAGGCGAACGGGGAGCCGGGCATTTGACGGAACGAGTCTGCGGTAACCGGGTACATGAGTGACGGCGAATCACCTTTGTATTGACTAGTGATCGCTTCGGACAGACTGTCAGCGTGGTTGCCCAGTTCCAATAGGCGAAAGAAAATCGACTCCCGAGGAACTTGTGCGGCCTCAAGGCAGTAAGCCGCTGTCTCAACCTTTGCATTGTCCAGAACACCAAAGCCAAGATCGGCGAAGACTGTAGGCCGAACTTTAGCCAGGAGGATTTCTTCTCGCCACTTTTGGAAGGAAGACAAGAAGAAACCTGTACGGGACGTGATGGCTCCGAGCAGACCACCGGGAATTAGTCGCTCCGTTTCACATTCTACAAATGCCGCATATAAGTCGTTCCTGGTTCGAGGATATGCATGATCCAGGTAGCTCTTTGCTGGCTTGCTTGCTTCACCAAATGGAGGATTCATCAGTATTGCATCGTAAGCATGACGGCACACATCAACAAACCCAAGCCCTTGCTTCGCGTCCTCCACAAAGAGTTGTCTCTGAAGTCGGCCACCCTTCGAGGCGAACGAAGCGAACTCGTCCAAGGCTTTTCTAACAAGCGCTTCAGCCTTATCCCAAAACGTGATCCGCTCGCCCTCGACATCTCCTTGAACGAATCGTACCAGCCGCTCCTTCGGCTCGTCTGATAGACCATACTCGGTGTAGCGGAACAACGGCAGACGTTCCTCCCACTCTTCCTGACCTTGGCGGATGGCGTCCTGCAAATCCTCCTTGATCTTGAGGAGCGACCCGGCCTCACCGGCTAATCGCATCTTCTCCCAGACCGTGCGAATAAGGTCGCAGAGGCTGTCTGCCATCGCCTTGGTCGCTCGGACACGACCCGGTTCGGGCACTCTCATGACGTGTCGAATTAGGGCTTCTAGCCGGTTCTCTCGCATCGTCTTGAGGAACTCATCGAGCAATGCCTCCTCGCCCGGCATAGGTTCGGCACAAACGATGTTCGCCTTGAGTATCGGCGGACGATCCTTCCTGAACCCCGTCTCCTGATAGGCCCGTTGGCAGCGGAGCCAGAGGGCGAGTGCGGCGATTTGTGTGCAACGCACGTCGATGTCGATGCCGTGTAGGTTGTGCCGCAGGATCAGCCCAGGCGCAGCCCGACGCAGGTCGTCCTTGGACGGGTGATCCGCCTGAAGCCCCGGTCCCAGGTAGGGGTCATCGTACGCTTCTTCGTAGATGACAAGCAGCAGGGCGAAGCAGTAAAGCAAGAAGTGACCGCTGCCGCACGCCGGGTCGAGGATCTTGACCTCACGGGGGTCTTTCTTCGCGCGGTGCGGGATGTGGACCGGCAGTTTGAGCAGTTCTTCTTGCGAAAGATCATCTCGACTTTCAGCGGCGTCCTTGGTGGTCCGCTCTCCCTCCTTCAGAAAAACCTCGTTGGGACGACGGACCATAAACCGGCACTGGTCCATGAGCTTTGTGTCCCCTTTTCGCATTTCGTACCAGATCCGCCCCAACGTGTTGTCGGTCAAGAACTCGACCACGTACCGGGGCGTGAAGAACTGGTTGCGGAACGCCAACTCATACGAATTGCGGGGAGCCTGGCTTTCCTTGCGAGCCTGGTCACGGAGTTCCTTGGGCGTGAAATACTGGTAGATCCAGCCGATCGTCTCGTCCTCGGACCAGATGCCCTTGAGTTCCTCGCTGTTGAGCAGGTCGAGCACCTCGTCCAGCACTCGCTGAGGCGGGTAGACCCGGTTTGCCGGGTCAGTGGTGCTGAAGAGGACGCCGATCTCCTGCGATAGCGTGCCGCCCAGCCAGTTCAGGAAGTGCCGGTACGCCGCCTCCTGGTCCCCGGCGTTGTACCGTTTCTCGTCCTCGGGATGATCCGCCAGGTAGAATAGAAACCCCTGTGACTTGAGCCCCTTGCTGACCGCTTCCCGGAACCGCTGCCCGCCGACGTAAACGTCCCGCACCTCCATCATCTTGTAGGCGCAGAGACGGTTCAGGTGCGTGAAGGCGATCTCCCGGATCAGTTGCTCCAGGCTCTTCTTCGGCTTGTGAACCAGGGAGTCGATGTGCTTGAAGTGGGCGAGGATGTCTTGCCGAGCCTGCCGCTCTTCGTCGGTGAGATGCCCCAGCGGCACGTTGTCCTCAGTCTTCACCTCGTCCTTCTTCCCGGTGGCGTAGATATCGTATTTGCCCTGCAACTGCTGAGCGATGGAATCCTCCAGAAGCCTGCGGCATTGGGTCACGACTGAGCGGAGCTTGTTGCGAATCGCCTGATCCATCTCGACCATAGTCGCACCTCGACGAGGCCTTTGCTGAGATCCGGTACGCCCTCGACCCGCTGATCCCAATCCGGATGCCGTTTCTGCTCATCTCGGGCTTCACTGCCAGGGCGCTAGGACTTCTCGATCACTTCGAAATTCTGCGGTTGCGAGAGTTCGTACACGCGAGACTTGACCTCCGTGCGGATAACCCCAGTCACCGCGACTCGTTTGCCGCTGGGCAATGCGCTGCACGCCCGGCGGAAGTCCTTTGGGTCGAGATCCACTTTGACCTTGGCTGCCTCGCCGGCGACCTGTGTGGCCATGACGATTCGACCAACCCTGCCGCGCGTAAATGGTCGATGCACCCACTCCGTCGTAACGAGACTGCCCTCATACCGCGCGGGCCTGGCGAGCGCTCGAACCCGAAGCTGGCGGCCTGCTTCTTCAATGAACGAGAATGAATCCTGCGGAAACGAGACCGAGCCGGGTACAGTGTCCGGAACGCTGCCGCGGATAGGAGCCCAACTGACCGAGATGTCTAGCCGTGACTGATCGCCAGTAGGTTTCATCGCTTTGAGGGCTTCGCATAGATTCGCGCTGATTCCGTGCTCGACGCCCGCCAGGATCTTGCCTGGTTTTCCCGTTTCGATTGCCTCCGACACAAAGCCAAGCGCCGACATCAGGCGGATCATGACCCTGCGCGGGTAAGGTTGCACCGCCGCCTTGTCGCCATCGTCAGAGGCGTTCGCCGGGTCTTGGAATTCCGGCGGCACGGGAGTGATGATTGTGGCAATGAAACTTCCGCGCTCGGTCTGACCCAGCCGGCAACTCTTGAGGAATTCATCCACCTCCTTTTGTTCCCTCCGCACCTTCTGTGAGTGGAAAGTATGCGGGTGTATGGCACTGCAGGCAGCTGCAAGGAGAAGGTCGCGTCCGGCCCGCAATAACTGGATGCCCCTGTCCAACGGGAGATTCCCCAGCGTTGAGTCGGGAGCGAGGACGCGAAGCCTCATGACGTCGCCCGGCGGTCCCGAAAGATCATTGAGGATCGCCCACGCAGAACGGCCTTCGATTGCAGCGAGGCCGACAACGACGTCGGCCATCCGGAGAACGAAATCGCGGACCTCACGGTTCGCGGGAAGCAAGAGCTCGGCCTGAGGATAGGATTGACTGCGAAATACGATGGCCTTGGGCGACGTGCCGTGTGCCTCGCGCAGCAACCCCGGCCTGTCAGGTAGAGTTGGACATCCCCCGGGCCTTAAGGCCGCGACTTGCTCTTTGGGCAATCTCAATGTGGACTTCATAGAGGCTCCATGCGGCTGGCCCGTTTCATCAAGCCACGCAAGCCTTCAACGGAGAACAGATTTCGCCGCGGTAAACTGATTGTGACAGAGCCCTTATTGTCCTTATCCGGCATTCCGCGCAAGGACGCCCAGTAGGCACAGCGTCGCAGGCGAAGGTCGGCTTCGCTCTGCTCCACCCATTCTAACTCGTCACGAGGCACGATCAGCACGATGAGTATTCTGGGGACGACCAGGTCGATCGGCCTGAGATCATCGTAATTCTTCCGCTTCAACGGGTAAACCATGTGGTCACCGCTAGCGGCATCACCGCTCGTGCATTTCAACTGAAACTCGAGGCGCGGCGGGCGCGGCATGTCATGAGCGATGCGCCCCGCGACGCCAAGATCGATGCTGTCGTCATCGACCGCAGGCTGATACAGGGTAAACCCTGCCGCACTCGCCACGGCATGGACGTAGGCCCGGCTGAATTGCTCTTTGCGCTGGTTGATGTGCATCATCTCGGCCTCGCGGCCGGCGAACACCGGCCTGAAGTCAGACGCACTTCTGTAAACAGTACGCCGCCCTCTCGACCGTCACCGCATCGAGGGCCCCGCAGCCCATGTCGGCGAAGGAGAACTATTCACCAAGGACTACTCCAGCACGATCCTCACACCTTCGGACAGCAGTGTGAGCAGGTGGTCCTGCAACCTGGCGACCGCTTGCTTGACCTGCTCCTCATTCTCGAGAGAACCCGACAAGAACTCGGCCACCCGAACCCGTTTTAGCTTCACGTCGGGCGGCGTGACGATCTTCTGGATCTGGGCGACAACCTGCGCGAACAACCCGCCCAGCGCCGCCACGTCGGATTCCATCTGGTTCAACGTTGCCCCGCAGACCTTGCATGAGACGACTCCATCGGCCAGGTGGGGCTCCAGGCAACAGCGAACCTGGAGCGGGGCCAAAACCGGCTCCCGCATCGTCTCTGGCACGGCGGTCCACTCTTCCCGCCCCTTGATCTTCTCGATCGCGGCGCCGAACTGGGCGGCCCGGTCCGCGTGACGCGCGTCGTACAGCGTGCCGTGGGTTTCCAGGATCGCGTGGCTCGCCTCCTGGAGCAAGGGTAACGAATCGAGCAGTGTGTCGGTAGACAAAAGTTCCCCGATCTGGTCAGCCCTCGGCTGGAGGTCGGCTCGGGCCTGGGCGTCGAGCTGGTTCCAGACATCGCCGATTGCGCACGGGCATTGCGGATGGTCGCCAACCCCTTGTCGTCGAGGCAGTCGGCGATCTTGCGCAGCCGATCCTGCCCCTCTTTGAGCGACGCTCCTTCGCCCGCCAGGATCGTCACGCAATCATCCGGGGAGCCCGATTCGATGGCGGCGAGCGAGTCGCGGTAGTCTGCCACTGTGCCCAGGATGGGGATGCCGTAGGCTTTGACCTGCACCTGGATCGGGAGCACCCCCTTGATCTCCTCGCCGGCGAACTTCTTGAGAGCGTCGGCGATGGCCGCTTTGTCCATGTCCACGGTGTCGCCGGTCAGTTCTTCGTAGCTTTCGACGGCCCGCTTCAAGGTGGCCAGATCGGGGGGTTTGACGGGCGTGAACAGGGTCGCCTTGAACGCCGTGTTGTTCGCCAGCGGCGTCCGGCTTCGTGGTTCCTGGTAGTTGTCAAACTTCTCCCCGCCGTGGGAGATCTCGATTGATCCGGCACGGAAGAGCACCGCCAGCACGAGCCGAAGCATGTCCCGGTCCCAGCCGTAGCCGATGCCGCCAAATCTTCTCTCCAGCACCTTGCCGGTGCGGGGTTCCTTGCTGCCATATTCGTACTCGACCACGAGGTAATCCAGAACCTCCTTGGCGATGTCGGCGGCGGGGTTCGGCACGAACTTCGCCCCGTCCTTGATGACGAGCC
This sequence comes from uncultured Isosphaeraceae bacterium, assembly GCA_963823675.1. Classification (GTDB taxonomy): domain Bacteria; phylum Planctomycetota; class Planctomycetia; order Isosphaerales; family Isosphaeraceae; genus CAWGMT01. The sequence continues at coordinate 151,463 of CAWGMT010000015.1, forward strand.
CGAGCCCTTGCTCGCCGCCGTAGAAGAGCGGCGGGAGTGCCTTGAGGTCGGCGGCTTTGAGGAAGTCATCGGCTTCGCTTCCCTTGAGGGGCCGGCTCCCCATCTCCAGCTTGGCATAGAGGTCGGGGATGGCATGGCTGAAGAGCTTCTTGAGCATCTCGCTCAAGGTCTTGCCCAACTTGTCGGCGTCACGGGAGACGCCCCGGAAGATGCCGGTGCCTCGCTCCATTGCCTCCGTCAGCTTGTCACAAAGCCGGGATTCGTGGTTCAGGACCGCGGTCTTCTCGTCCTGGAGGCAGGCCGCCTCATCGGTGGTAATCTTGCCGTTGGCCCTCATCTGGTCGTACTTCTCAACCATCCTGCGTGAGGCGAACGTCTTGGCAACCAGGTCGTCGATCTCGGGGGTCAGGGCAAACACCCAGTAGAGGTCGTTGTCGTGACTTTTCTGACGGCTCTCGTCCCGCACCTCGCCCAGCTTGCGAGTCAGTTCGTCGGGCTCGTCGGCGATGCAGAGCGTCAGCGGCAGGTCGCCGTCCTCGAGCGCCACGCCCTCAGCCGCCACGCCGATGCGGAAGTTGCGCAGTTCCTTGTGCCGGTAAGTCTTACAGCGCCGGTTCGCCGAAGATTTCCCGCAGGACATTCCGGGTGATCTCGTTCCGCTCTCGGGGCTTGGGGTCAAGGAGCTCGGTCCGCTCCTTCTCCCAGTTCTTCTCCGGGAGCGTCATCAGCTTCCAGCCGTCCTCGGTCTCCCGGAAGAACTGGGCGTCGTCGAGCTTCTTGACCGCTGCCTTCACCTGCGCCACGGGGGCGGGCATCCCCACTCGATCGACGAGGAAAGCGGCGATGTTCGCCTCGGTGCGGGGCAGATCCCGGAGGAACTCCAGGAGGCAGACCACCTTGGCGACCCGCAGCGCCCATTCCTGGGTCTCGGGATCGTCCTTGAACCGCTCGCCGATGTCGTGGATGTCGGATCGCTTCTCACTGGAGAGGTTGCCCTCGACGAGTTCGTATACCTTGTCGAGCGTGACCAGGGTGCCGACGGGTTTTGTGGCCATCGCCGTGCGGTCGGACACCGAGCATCTCGTAGGCTTGCTTGATGATCGTCCGGTTGCTGCCGCCGTAATGTCGAGGCGCACCGGGCTGGAGCCGGATGCCCGACATGATGCCGATGCAGAGGTCAATGTAGTGCGGCAGGTACGGGTAGAAGTTGACGAAATCCGCCTCGCTGGTCTCGGTCCTGCGGGTCGTGCGCTCCAGTCGCAGGGCGGCGTTGAGTTGCCCCTGGTGGTCGGCGTAGAGCTTGGTCAGGACCGGGATCGCAGCGTCCGTCTTGGCCAGCACACGCTTCGTCGCCACCTCCCGGATGTCGGAGGGGGCGAGGTCGATCCGATAGTGAAAGCGATCTTGGAGCTTCGCCAGGTCAACCCGCTTCGAGTCGATGGCGGCGACCACCTCGTCAAGCTTTTCCTGCGAGGTCACGACGATCCAGCACGGTGCGATGAGCTTGCGAGCTTTCAGCAGGTTTTTGCCGACCTTGCCAAACTCCTCTATCGTCGCACGCAAATCTTCGATCTTGTCACCGCTACGGGCCACGTGCTGACCCACCTCGTCGATGATGAACACCAGCGCCTTGCCGGGGCGGCGTCGGCGGGCAAGCTCGAAGGTCCGCTCGACGACTTTGCTGACTGTGATGGTGGGCTCACGGCGGGAGTGTGCCCATGAATCCGCCGAGGGGTATGTCGCCGGGTCAAGGTGGTGCAGGATGGCGCTGGCGCGTGCGACCCGCTGAGCACCCGCCCGGACGATCGTCCAGTCCCGCTTGTGGAGGGCCTGACAGAGTTCCGTGAAGTCCGGCAGCCGCCCCTCGGCTTCGAGTTCGATTTCCAGATCGGCGATATCCCACTCTTCGGCGTAGCCAAGCTCCCGAAGGACGACGGCGTACATCAACTCGGCGATCCGCTCCGTAACCCTGCGGGTGTCCTTCTCCTTGGCGACCTCGAAGAGAATGACCTCGGTCGGGATCTTGGCATTGATGAGGTCCAGCAGGTTAGCAATGCGCTCATCGTCGAGCTGCCGCTTGAAGACCCTCGCAAAGTCGTCGCCCAGGACCTTTGGGTTTTTCAAGGCATAGCCGAGGTTCTTGGCGAACGAACTCTTACCGGAACCGAAGAACCCCGAAACCCAGACGCCGATGCCTTCATGCGGCTCGGCGGGTGCCTTGGCGATCGCATCGAGCAACTCGGCGTACTGGTCCCGGATGCTCTTTGTTGCTACGTACTCGCTCACCTCCGAGTAGACAGACTGCTCGTCGGTTTGGTGGACCTGAATAACCTCTTCGATCCTCTGGGTCAGATCCCTGGAGAGCAGGTCGCCGATGGTTTTCATCACTCACGCCCCTAGCCGTAAATCTTGACCCGGTAGTTCCCGATAGCGTCCCGGTCCTTGAGATCCATGAACCGCAGCCCTGTCGTCCCCTCAATGGTGCCGGGATAGAACAGGATCGTTGTGACCCGTGTCTTGCCGTGCATTTCGTCGAGGAGCTTGGACATGAAGTAGATCCCCGGTGCCATCGCCGCTGCCCTCGTCAGGAAGGCTATGCCGCGCTTGGGATCGAGCTTTGATAGCCGCTCGGCGAGCATCGTCGCGAGAGGTTTCCAGATGGGGTTGGACAGGTAGGTCGTGAGCTGACGCTGGGCCATCTTGTACCCCTGGGTTCGTTCCAGCTCGACGACTTCCTCCATCCCCTCTGTCTCGTCGATCGCCCGCCAGAGGAATTCCGACATCGGGATCTGGTGAACTTCCTTCCCGACCGCCTCAAGGCGGGTCGCCAGGAGCTTGACCTCACGCCTCAACTCCCACTCATCGCCTGGGTCGTAGCGAACGATGGCGAATGGTAGGTCGTGATAGACGCCGATCCGGGCCGGGACCGCCATGAGGTCGCTTTCGAGGAGCTCAATGGGTTCTTTGAGCGAGGACATGCGCATACTCCTCAAGGGTCGTGACGGGAAAACTCAGCCGGGTGACGCTCCCCGCTGCATGGTATTCCAGCAAGCCCTGCTGGTGAGCCTCGAACAGAAATCGTTCGACTCCCTCGCGGGGCAGGAAGAAGAGCCGCCAGTCCGAGTGCTCGACCAGCTTTGCGCCGGAAGGCTGGTGCTGCTTCATGTAAAACAGGACGTAGGCGAATGCCACGACGGGGACGTAGGCCGGTGCGATCCGCTTGTGAACGGCCCCTTGGAGCACGCCGAAGTCCCGGAGTGTCGAGAGGAGCCCCTGAGCGACCCGGCTGGTCGTCTCTTCTGACCATTCGCCCTTTGTCTTGCCTTCGCCGGCCCAGATCTCGAGGAGACGTTGCACATCGCCCACGTCGATATCGATATTGCCGTCTCTTTGCAGGGGTGCGAGCCACTCGGCCACGACATCGTACAGGAGCGGATCAGACTTGGCGGCGTGGAAGTAGAGGATTCGGTCCACGGCATGAGCGGGCAGTCGGTCCCGTACCAACGCCACGAGTGCCTTGATCACCCCATCCTCGCAAAGATACCGCTGGCGAAAGATCGCCAGGATGTCCGCGACCCTTGACCGGGACGCCTTGCCGAAAGTGTTCTCCTGCCGGATGCGACTCAGGTTAGCCTGAACCGAGCCCGAGGTGTCCCAGTGCGAGAGGAGTGTCTTCGTGTCACTGAGCAACGCCCCGGCCTTGATGATCCTGGACGAATAGCGAGCGTCCACGGCGGGCGTGAGAAATTGAACAGGTATGGATTGGCGTTGAGCCACACCCGACCTCGGCTTGGGTCTCGAATCGATCGGACACGGGTCGTTCTCTTGCCTTCATGCCGAAGAAGTTTCAGCCCGTTCACTCGTCGTCCGAGTCGTTACATCTTGTTTGCAATCAGGAACTAAGGGTCGCCCTGCGGACTTCATAGTCCTACCCTACACGGACGGTCGAGTCGCATCAAGCAAGTGAAAGCGTGGATTGATCGGAAACTGCCCCTGCTGCTGCTTCAACGTCTCCAGGTCGCCCGCCGCCAAGTTCGTATTGCAGACCTGAGAACTTGCGCCGAAAACCAAGCTCGACGAACTTCTGTCGGGAACGTCAATCATGGACTGAAGGTGGGCAAACAGCCGAACCGACGCTCCCGACGAGATCCTGAACCTGCTATGGAACACGTCAGTTTTATCTCCCCACTCAACATCGAGCGCACTTGGCCGAATCCGACCTACTGCGTCGAGGAGATCGGTCCGAGTTCATGGACTTGCCGATAACCGAAGCCGAATCGGAGAACACCCGACCTGGCAGTCGCCGCCACCGGCCTTAAGGGCCAGAGTTTAGCTTGCACACCCACCGCGATTTTGCCGGGCGGAGGGACTGTGCTGGGCCACGCGAGGAGACTTGCCCAATTTTGACTTGCCCGCCTAGCCAAAATAGGCCACATTGAACTGTCAGATCGAGCATGTGGATTAATAAAACGGAGATTATCTCATGGCTTCTCCCGCTCAGATCGCAGCTAACCAGGCCAACTGCCTTCGATCGACCGGCCCCAGGACACCGAAAGGGCGGGCGAGGTCATCCATGAACTCACTCAAGCATGGAAATCGCTCGCAGAAGCTGGCGATGCTGCGCGAGGAATCGTTTGCCTTCGAGGAGCGATTGCAGAAGTGGATGGGGATCGGCGACGCGCAAAATGACGTCGAGGAGTATCTCGTTTACCGTAACGTTCACCTCTCCTTCGAGCTCGATCGAACCGAACGTGCTCGGGTAGAGCGGTGCACAATGCTGATCGAGAATTCGGACGAAGAGGAAGTCGCCGAAGCTCAGGCGGTCGGGAAGCGGCTATTCTTCGATCCCGCCGGGCCCACACCGCTCTACGGGAACCCAACGATTTTTCCCCCCAGGAAGATGACATCCTGGAACGGACAGGCCGTCGATCCCAATGACCCCGCGGTGCTGGTGAAAATCCTGGAAAGCAATGCAGCGGGGTGCTCGTGGCTCCAGGACCAATGGCAGGCGCTGCGCGCAACTCGAGTCTACGGGGTTCTGGCAATCACACGATCGGCTCAAGGCCATTCGCCTGCTCGGCCGTCAGCCGGTCGAGGCGAACGATGATCGGCGCGTCGCCACGATTTTCGTGGCCTGCCATGCGCTCAGTCCAGCCGGCAAGACCGAGTTTGACGACCTCAAAAGCGATGTGGAGGATTCGCAGCGCGACCGCTACGCGAAAGCCGTATGCGAGCGTTGGCCCGATCTGTTCGGCACCAGGAAGAAAGCGGAGTGGAGACAGATCCTACTCGCCCTGGCCGATCAAAACATCGAGCGCTTGAACGCGAAACTGGAAGTGCACGAGCAGAACGCCGGCGCCCAGGCCGAGCGAACCCTCGCCCGCCTCAGCTTCGATTTCAGCCCCGAAGGCGAGGCGCTGCGCAAACACCTTATCAAATGCACCAACGGGCTGTTCCGGGGAATGGCAACCTATCGTAAGTACAAGAACCAGGCCAAAACGCGCGGCGGATGGGGCGAGGCCAGCGGCGCGGGGTCGCTCGGAACAGTACAGGACAGTTCAGAGGACGCAGGACATGCGGCCCACCAGTGGGATGGATCTGAGCTCGCGCCTGATGCGGCATTCGGGTTGGGAGACGGCCTGGAGGACGCAGGACATGCGGCCCACCAGTGGGATCGATCTGAGCTCGAGCCTGATGCGGCATTTGGGTTGGGAGATGGCCTGGACGACCGTCTCGAGCACGCGGACGTGATCGATTCCGACGGCGTGAAGCAGCACGAGCGTGAGCTGGGCAGGTTGGGAGCAATCGGCGAAAATGCGCCGAGCGAAGCCAATTCTGCTGAAACCATGAGCATCGTGGAAGCACAAGAATCTATTCAAGTTACGGCAAATTCCGGCGCTCTTCCGGGACTTGACAACGGGGCGGCCCAGCCAGGGGAACGCAGCACGCAGGAATCGGGAAAGGCCCAAGGATCGGGATCCGAAAGCGGCAACCCCAAACCTAAGACGCCTGATTCGAGCAATCGGGCTTGCGGGACAAGCTTGCCGCCGGCGGTCTCGAAGCGCGAGCAGAGGCGATTACAACGCCAAGAGGAGCGGCGGGCGGTGGAAAAGATGGTCGAAGACATGCTGACCGCGCGTAACTGTGCGCCGGGTGAGATACAGATGAGTGCTCTGAGGCTACCGTTCTCTGCCGGCGGCGGTCCTTGATCCGGAAGAAGAAGACACTCACTCGCTTGCGAAGAAGAACATACTCACTCGCTTGCAAAGAAGAACACGCTCACTCGCTTGCGAAGAAGAACACACTCACTCGCTTGCGAAGAAGAACACACTCACTCGCTTGCGAAGAAGAACACACTCACTCGCTTGCGAAGAAGAACACACTCACTCGCTTGCGAAGAAGAACACACTCACTCGCTTGCGCTTCGGGCTCGTATGCGGGGATTTTGCCCGCAATTGAGCCAGGCCCAAATCCCGAACTCCTTCTTTGACAATTTGGCCGTTGGTTATTACTCCGGCCCGCGCTTTGCGCCCGCGGGCCGGGCTGTCCTGCGTGCGGCGGACGACGCTTGCCCCGCGCTCGCCGGCGCATCGTCCGTCGCCGCAGGACTCCGCCGAATTGACGCCCGACAACGATGTGTCCGCAGCGCCGGGCCGCGTTACATTCTTCCCCGCAAACATCTCCGCGCAATGCGCGCATCTTGGGATCGCCGGACTGAGCCGGCTCCTACAAATCACGCGCTGATGCGCCGCGCCGCTGTAGGAGGGGGCTCGGTCCCCCGATCGTAGTCATCACGCTCCGCGTGATGATCCGACCTCACGCGGAGCGCGAGGACTACGACAAGGGGGGAAAGGCAGCCGCATCGCCGTCGCCCTAGCCGCAGGCGGCAACTGCGCCTTGAAAGATGAGCAGGCCATCCCCGTGTGGCGGCAGAGCATCGCGGCGCCGGGTCCAGCGCGGGTGTTGCAGGGGGTCGATGTGCCGCTCGGGGTGGGGCATCAAGCCGAAGATGCGCCCGGTCGGATCGCAGACTCCGGCGACCGCGCCGGCCGACCCGTTGGGATTGGCCGGGTATTCCATTGTAGGTCGGCCGCCGCTATCGGCATACCGCAAGAGGACCCGGCCCGACTGTTCGAGCCGCTCGACGGCGCCCTGCTCGGCCATCACCCACTTGCCCTCACCGTGGGCCACGGGCATCTCGATCGGCTCGTCGAAGGTCACAAAAGGGGACAGCCCCGATCGCGGCCGCAGCCGGGCCCAGCGAGCCTCGAAGCGGCCCGAATCGTTGTGGGCGAGCGTGGCCGGGCCGGATGCCGGATCGCCCGGCAGCAGGCCGGCGCGGACCAGGGCTTGAAAACCATTGCAGATGCCCAGGATCAGCCCGCCGTTGTCGTGAAATCGCCGCAGTTCTTCGCCCATTGCGATCCCGATCCGGGTCGCCATGATGCGCCCGGCCCCCAGGTCGTCGCCGTAGGAGAAGCCGCCGGGAATGGTCAGGATCTGAAAAGCCTCGAGCTGCGCCGGTGCTTCGAATAGCCGGTTGATGTGCCAGGTCTCGACCTCCGCCCCGGCTCGGCGCCAGGCTTCGGCCGTCTCGAGTTCACAATTGGTTCCGGGCGCTCGCAAGATGATCGCGCGAGGTCGAGGCATCTGTTGGAAATCCAAAGCACCAAAACCGAATTCGGATTGCGCATCGAGCGGGCATTGCTCATCCGATGCGGCCCGTGATATAGGCTTCGGTGCGCTTGTCCTTGGGGTTGGTGAAGAGCAGGTCGGTCGGGCTGAATTCGGCGAGGATGCCCGTACGGTGTCCGTCGGATAAGCCCTCATCGAGCATGAGGCACGCGGTCATGTCGCTCGTGCGCCTGGCCTGCTGCATGTTGTGAGTTACGATCACGATTGTATAGTCGTTCTTGAGGTCGTCCATCAGGTCTTCGACGCGGGCGGTCGAGATCGGGTCCAGGGCCGAGCACGGCTCGTCCATGAGGATGACTTCGGGCTCGACGGCCAGGGTGCGGGCGATGCAGAGCCGCTGCTGCTGGCCGCCCGAGAGGTCCAGCCCCGAACGGTTGAGCTTGTTCTTGACCTCATCCCACAGGGCGGCGCGGCGTAGCGAGCGCTCGACCAGCTCGTCCATATCCCCGCGGTATCCGTTGATGCGAGCACCCCAGGCAACGTTGTTGTAGACGCTCTTGGGAAATGGGTTGGGCTTCTGAAACACCATGCCGATTCGCCGTCGCAGGGCGACGGCGTCGGTGTCGGGCCCCGAGATGAGTTCGCCGTCGAAGACGACCGCGCCCTTCATCGACGCGCCCTGGATCAGGTCGTTCATGCGATTGAAGCATCGGAGCAATGTGCTCTTGCCGCAGCCCGATGGGCCGATCAAGGCCGTGATCTTGTTGCGGGGAATCTCGAACGTGATCTCCTTGAGCGCCAGGGCCGCCCCATACGAGACGGCCAGGTCGCGGGTCGCCAGCACGATCGGATCGAGCGGCGGGCTTGCCGGGGCACTGGCCGGTGAGGGCGCAACGGATGGCGGCGCGGGACCGGCGGTACTACGTCCGTCGCGGGGTAGGGAGACGCTCATGAGTGGTCTCGCGAAGGCTGGTGAATCGAGATCGGACAATCCAGAACGGTCAGGACCGCGCGCTCACGACCACTCACTGATAACGCCGGAAGCGGTTGCGAATCACGATGGCGGTGGCATTCATGGTCAAGAGCAAGGCTACCAGAATCAGGATGCCGCCGGCCACGACAGTCTGGAACCGCGTGTCGGGCTCCTTGGCAAAGTTGTAGATTTCGACCGGCAGGGCCGAGTAACGATCGAGCGGCCCTCGGGGCAACTTCAAGATCGAGCCGGCCGCGCCGACCATCAGCAAGGGCGCGGTCTCGCCGATCGCCCGCGACAAACCGAGGATGGTGCCGGTCAGGATGCCCGGCAGAGCCGACGGCAGCACGTGATCGCACACCATCTGCCACCGGGTGGCCCCGAGCGCCAAGGCGGCCTGGCGGAGAGACTGCGGCACCGCCCGCAGCGCCTCTTGAGTTGTGATGACGATGATCGGCAATATCAAGAGGCTCAGCGTCAACACGCCGGCCAGCAAGGTCGGTCCCAGCGCAATCGCCTTGTAGCCAAACGCCCGCACGAAGACCGCCAGGCCGAGGATGCCGTAAACGATCGACGGCACTCCGGCCAGGTTGGCGATATTGATCTGAACGATCCGCCGCAGTTTCCCGGGCGGTGCATACTCCTCGAGGTAAACGCCCGCGCCGATCCCAACCGGAATCCCCAGGAGAGCTACCAAACCCAGCAACCAGAGACTGCCCGCAATTCCAACTCGATATCCCGCCGCCAGCGGGTCTGTTCCCTGGTATTGAGTCGCGAGCTTCCGCACCAGGGCAAAGAGCTCGGCGACGTTGGGACCGATCGCGTAGAAGGGGTTGTCGGGCGGGCCCTTGAGCGCAGCCGCCAGGATCGAACCCAAAAGCAACGCAAGCACGACCACGCCCGTGCAGGTCGCCATCAAGCAGGCTGCCCCGAAAACCGGGCCCAGGACCTGCCTCAGCCAGCGATTCGGATGAAATCGGCGCTCGAGCGGGCGATTCATTGGTAGACCTCACGATAGCGGCGCAGAACCACGCCCGAGATGATGTTGAGTGAAAGCGTCACCGCAAAGAGCGTCATCCCGACCGCGAAGAGTGAGAGATACTTGGACGTGCCGTAAGCGGCATCGCCGCTGATAACCTGAACGATGTACGTCGTCATGGTCTCGATCTGGGTCAACGGATTCAGCGTGATCTGAGGCCGCATGCCGGCCGCCAGCACCACCGCCATCGTCTCGCCGACCGCCCGGCTGATCGCCAGGATAAACGATGCGAAAACGCCTGAAAGCGCCGCCGGCAGCACGACGCGCGTCGAGACTTCAAACTTGGTCGCTCCTAGACCGAACGCGGCTTCGCGCAGCGCACGGGGCACCGACGACAGCACATCCTCGGAAAGCGACGAGACGAGCGGGATGATCATCACTCCCACCACGATGCAAGCCGAAAGCGCATTGAACGTCTCGACCCGGAGGCCCAGGGGCTCGAGCAACTGCTTCAATACCGGGGTGACCAGAAGCAGCGCCACGTAGCCGTAGACAATGGTCGGAACGCCCGCCAGCAGCTCCAGGGTCGGCTTGAGCAACGATCGAAGCGTCCGCGGGGCATATTCACTGAGGTAGATCGCACTCAAAAGACCGATCGGCAGCGCGACCATCGACGAGCCCGCCGCGATCAGGAACGTCCCCCAGATCAAGGGGACGATTCCAAATTTGGGAGGGCTGGCGTCGGGCTTGAGCTCGGTACCAAAGAGAAACTCGGGCACGCTCACCTTGGCGGTCCGAAAGAACTCAACGCTCTGGACGCCAAGCACCAGGATGATCCCGGCAGTGGTGAGCACAGTGATCACGGCGCAGAGGACCAGTCCCACCGTAACCGCCGTCTCCCAGAAGGCCAGAAACGGCGAATGACCGGCCCAAAGGTCGGGATCCGTGGGCTCGACGAATTTCGGGTCGGAGCTTCCTGCAAGAAAGGACATATCAGAACCCCTCTTTCCCGCACAGGTCCCGGGCCGACCTTCCGCAGTTGCGCTTCTCAGCTCTCTCGTCAAAGGGTGCGCGAGATTCCCGCCCAGGGCAACGCCCTGAGAACTCAATCACGGAGTGACGTGTCACTTCTTCGTGGCTTCTGTGGCACCACCGGCATTGCCCGCGGCCGACGGCAAGAGCTTGGCGAGCACCTCATGGTTGGCCGCCTTGTCGGCCTCGGTGGGTGGGTCGTAACCACCGGCCTGAGAAAGTTCCCCAACGTTGTCGAGGTAAAACTTGAGAAACTCGGCGACTTCCGGTCTCCGGGCCGCCGAGTTTTTCACATAAATGAAGAGTGGCCGCGAGAGCGGCTTGTAGCTCTTGTCCTTGATCGTGGCCTTGCTGGGCAGTACCGGCTGCGCATCGGGGCCGTTCTGGACGGCAACGGCGCGGAGCTTGTCGGTATTGGCCCCATAATAGGCGTAGCCAAAGTAACCCAGACCGTCCCGATCGCCGGCAACGCCGTTCACCAGGGTGTTGTCGTCAGAGCTTTGCTGGACGTCGTCGCGCTGGCTCTTGGTCTTGCCGACGATCTCCTCGGTGAAAAAGTCGAACGTGCCGGAATCGTTGTCGGGGGAATACAGGATGATCTTGCGATCGGGCCAGGTCGCGTCGACGTCTTTCCAGTTCATCACCTTGCTCCCGGGCTGCCAGATGGCCTTCAACTGCTCGACCGACAGCGACTTGACGAAGTCGTTCTTGGGATTGACGACCAGTGTGATCCCATCGTAGGCGACGAGGAACCGCGACCATTCGATGCCTTGCGCCTTGGCCTTCGATTCCTCCTCGGCCTTGGCTGCGCGCGAGGCGTCGACGATGTCGACTTCACCTTGGAGATAGCGGCCGAAGCCGCCCCCTGTCCCGTGGTTGTAGACCACTACCGTGATCGCGGGGTTGACCTTGTTGAACGCCTTTTGCGCAGCCTGGCTGATCCTGTAGACGGTACTCGAGCCGTCCACGATGATCTCGGCGGCCGGCATGAGCGCGCCAGGGCCGGCTGGAACAGCCTCACCACATCCTGGACCTGCGCTGGCAGCCAGGCAGAGTCCGATCAGCCCCAAACACCTGCGCAATTGAGTCATCCGTTGATTTCCTTTTCTTGATCGACCTCACCCCGAAAGGATTCCCACGCCGACGCTCCGCTACGGTGACGGACTGAGCCGACGCTGGCACGAAAGCTAGTGCCTGGCGATGTCTTTGCGGGCATTGGCTCGCCGCACCAAATAGCCAGTCTAACGAGTTAACATGAAGATTGTGTGAACGCCATTGGCTTGAGGCGAATCCAGACGGCGATTCCGGCGGCGAGCAGTGCGAGGCTGATGTTTTGAGACAGGGTCATTCCCGCAAACAGAGCGGGCTCGTCCCCGCGCAGAGATTCGATCGGCCATCGCGTCAAGGGATAGAGAATCATGAGAAGCGCCATGATCTCGCCCTGCCGGCGCTGGCGCGGATAATACGCCACGAGCAGTGCCAGAATCAAGAAACTGGCAATCGCCGCGTAGATCTGGGTGGGATGCACCGGCAGCGACACGAGCGCACTGGCGCGATCAAGCCCGCGTTGATCTGTCGCGCCCACGCGTGCGACCCCGCGGGAAATCGCACCGCCCAGGACAGGTTGCAGAGGGCACCATCGCAGCAGCCGTTCAAGAAGCAGCCGATCCGGCCCACGGCCGCCCCGATCGCCACCGCCGGGGCGACTGCGTCGGCCATTGCCCAGAACGGAAACGGCCGGCGCAGCCAGTAGAGCATCGACCCCGTGAATCCCCCCAGGATGCAGCCGTAGAAGACATTTCCACCCTGCCAGCTCCGCAGAATATCGACCGGAGCATGAATCTCGTCGAGATGGAAGGCGACATACGCGGCCCGCGCGCCGATCACTCCACCGAGGAACAACCAGGTTGCCAGTTCGTAGACGCTGTTTTCATTGACCTTCTGCCGCCGCGCGCCCCAGACGGCCATCATGAGCGCAGATGCGCAGGCCGCGAAGATCATCACGCCATAGCTATGGACCTGGATGCCTGAACCCGGAATCGCAAACAGTATCGGCCGCATCCTGGCGATCTCCCGTGAGATAGGCTCTCGAATCGGTTCTCACTGATCCCGCCAAGATACCGCCACGGCCAATTCCGGCAAGTCCAGAACACGATGCACACACGCAATCGTTGGCTGCGGTGGGCCATGCTCCCCGGCGGACCGGTTTCGATGGCGCGCGGGTACTGTATAATCAGGGTGTGACCTGGCAACTGGGATTCTTGACGGGAGGCGACCATGAGTCTCACAGTCCTTAGTCCCGTTTTTTCCGAGGGAACGCCCATTCCGCGGCGTCATACCGGCGATGGCGAGGACCTCTCTCCGCCACTCTCGTGGTCGGGATTGCCCGCCTCGGCAACAGAGCTGGCGTTGATCGTCGACGACCCGGATGCGCCCACCAAGGAGCCTTGGGTTCACTGGGTGATCTATAACCTGCCCTCGACACTCAGCGAGCTGGCTGAAGGGATCGCGCCGATCGCGCACCCGCCGGTTGTACCCGCAGTGGTCCAGGGCAAGAACTCCTGGAATTCCGTGGGTTATCAAGGGCCAGCGCCCCCCAAGGGACATGGAATTCACCACTACTACTTCAAACTCTACGCGCTCGACACGCCGCTTCACCTGCCCGAGGGCCTCGATAAATCGGGCCTCATGAGGAAGATGGAAGGGCACATCGTGTCCCAGGCCGTGTTGATGGGCACCTATCACCGATAACCCCTTGCGCGAGGCTCATCGAGAGTGCCCGATACCCGGAGTCATCGCGGCGCCGACCCACGCGACGCCGCCGGATTCGGGCTCGCGAGCCAGCCGGCTTTGCGTGCCGCCGTTCTTGATCTCTCCTGGCTGCTCGGGCGCGGCTATGCGCCGGTTTCCGCGCTCAAGCTGGTCGGCGATCGTGGCAACTTGACCGAGCGCCAGCGGGGCGCGGTGCAGCGCGCTGCCTGCTCCGACGAGGCCGGTGCGCGGCGCGAGGCGACCCGGGTGTCCGCTCCAGAGCTGGCCGGCCGCGTCCTCATGATCGACGGTTTCAACGTGCTGACCACGATCGAGGCGGCCCTGGGCGGCGCGGTGGTGTTGCTTTGCCGCGACGCGACCTATCGCGACATCGCAGGCGTTCACGGAACTTACCGCAAGGTCGCCGAGACCCTGCCCGCCCTGGAAATCCTGGCATCGGTGCTGGCCGACTTGGCCGTGTCTCGCGTAGGCTGGCTGTTCGACCAGCCCGTCTCCAACAGCGGCCGGATTCGCAGCTTGGTGCTGCAAATTGCTGCGGAGCACGCTTTCGACTGGTCGGTCGATCTGGTCAATAACCCGGACCGGCAGTTGAAGGAGTCGTCAGAGTTCATCGCCACCGCCGATAGCGCCATTCTCGACGCGGGCCCGCGGTGGTTCAATCTGGCCCGGCACGCCGTTGACACGGCGTGCCCGGCGGCCTGGATCGTTGATCTTGGCCCGTGAGATTCATCGCCGCCAATGAAAGTGATTCCCACGGCGAGCCCGGTCGCGTCAGCGCCGGGAGTCCTTCCCACGGCGAGCCCGGTCGCGTCAGCGCCGGCAGTGATTCCCACGGCGAGCCCGGTCGCGTCAGCGCCGGGAGTGATTCGAGGCGTCAACCGAGAACTCGCCCCACGAAGACTCGGGGCGCTGACGCGTCCCGCTCGCCGTTCGCAAACTCCTGCGCAGCTTCCTCGACGTCTGCAACGCCATCGATTACGCCTACTCCCGCGGCGTGATCCACCGCGACAACGAGCCGGCCAACCCACGATGAAACCGCGCAGGCAGGTCGTTTTTGGAGTGGCTCGTGAGATCCGCCGGCTCTGCGACTCAATGTTGCTTCGTGATCCTGGGTGTGCGAGGCTCCGTCCGAGCCCAAGGCTCGCCCTGGCTCACACGGAGTTTCGCCCTCCCGGAATCGTGCAAGGCCGTTTCGAGGTCGGCAATCAGATCTTCGTGGACAAACTTGCTGACCGGGCGGGGAAGGACGGCCTGCCACGGGCCTGGCCGGTTTGCACAGCCCGGATTTCCATGGGACAATGCTCCGGATGCGACGCTCCCGCCCGCGCCTGGGCTCCGGTGCCGTGCCGGGGACGGTCGTGCCGGGGACGACGCGCTGGGCCGGAGCTTCCCCATGGCCGCCGACGCCAACCAGCACCTCATGTTCGGATTGATCGCGCTTCAGGTCGGGCTCGTCGAGCAGGCACAGCTCGTTGCCGCCTTTCAGGCCTGGGCCAGCGACAAGGCCCGGCCCCTGGCCGAGCACCTGGCCGAGCGCGGAGGCTTGGGCGCCGACGGCCGCGCCGCGGTCGAGGCCATGGTCGCCCTGCATGTCAAAAGGCACGCCGGCGACGTCGAGAAGGGCCTGGCCTCGATCCCGGCGAGCCTCGCGACCCGCGAGCGGCTCGCTGCCCTGGGCGACCCCGAGATCACTGCCACCATCTCCCACATCTCCGGCGGATCGGCCGACCCGCACACCCACCGCACCGCGAGCCAGGCCGTCGGCACCGCAACGAGCGACGGACAGCGGTTCCAGATCTTGCGGCCCCACGCCCGCGGCGGCTTGGGGGAAGTCTTCGTGGCGCTCGACTGCGAGCTACACCGCGAAGTGGCGCTCAAGCAGATCGTCGACTCTCACGCCGACGACCCCGTCAGCCGCCATCGCTTCCTCCAGGAGGCCGAGATCACTGGCGGCCTCGAACATCCCGGCATCGTTCCGGTCTATGGCCTGGGCACCCACTCCGACGGCCGCCCCTACTACGCTATGCGGTTCATCCGTGGCGAATCGCTCAGGGAGGCCATCGACCGGTTCCACAAGGACAACGCGCTCAAGAAACAGCATGGCCGACGATCGCTTGAGCTGCGCAAACTCTTGCGGCGGTTTACCGACGTCTGCAACGCCGTGGACTACGCGCACTCGCGGGGCGTCCTGCACCGCGACCTCAAGCCGGCGAACATCATCGTCGGCACTCACGGCGAGACCCTGGTGGTCGACTGGGGGCTGGCCAAGCCGCTCGGCCACGCGGAACCGGGCAGCGATTCCGATGAGCGGACGCTGGTACCGAGCTCCTCCAGCGGCAGCGGCGAGACACTGCCGGGCAGCGCGCTGGGGACACCGGGCTACATGAGCCCCGAGCAGGCCCGCGGCGACCTCCAACGCCTGTCGCCCCGAAGCGACGTCTACTCGCTCGGCGCCACGCTCTATTGCCTGCTTACCGGCCGGCCGCCGTTCGAGGGCGACGACATCCAGCAGGTGCTCCGCAAGGCAAAGTGGGGCGAATTCGCCGGGCCCCGGCAACTCGATCGCAGTATCGACCCCGCACTGGAGGCCGTCTGCTTGAAGGCGATGACTTTCGCGCCCGAGCACCGCTACGCGACGTGCCGGGTGCTGGCCGATGACATCGAGCGATGGATGGCCGGCCAGCGGGTCACGGCCTGGGAGGAGCCGCTGTCGCGGCGGGTACGACGATGGGGAGGTCGGGCAATAGTGGCTACAGCTATAGCGTTGCTCGCGGGACTGGTCGCCCTGGCCGTCGTGCAAACGCGGGCCATTCGAGAGCTCAAAAAGGCTAACGCCGCGGCCAATCGCGCCCTGGGCGAATCGATCCAGGCCAAGGATGAGACCGACCTTGCATTAGCGCGGTCCGAAGAGTCGCGCGAGCGGGCCGAGGCCGTCCGGAAGTTGCTGACTGATGCGTTCCGCAGCCCGCAGGGGACCCAGGATGGCCGTCAGATCAAGGCGGTCGATCTTCTGGACCAGGCGTCCGGAAAGCTCGCCAAGGATCTCGCGGGGTCGAACGCTACCCGGGGAGCACTTCTCCAGGCAATCGGGGAAATGTACCTGGGCCTCGGCATCTACGAGAAGCTGCCCGACCTTCCCGCCGAGGTGTTCGCCACGCCCTGAATCCGCCGGCGATTCAATCGAATTGACTTGATTCCCGCGACGGACAGTCTAGCATAAGAGCCTTCTCTCCCGACGGTCTCTGGAAGAGACCGATCGCCGCCAGTGAAACCCCGCGCCTGGGTGTGCGGTCATTCCGCGGAGCGCGATCATGAAAAAGCGGTGGCCAAGGGCGGCATGCCTGCGCCTTTTGTTGGCGTTCTCGATGATATGTCTTCTGGCCGTCGCGGTCCCTGCCTGCGCCGATGAGTCACCACATCCAGCGGTCGACAATGCCGCGGGCGCGCCCCGATCGGCGGCACTCGCGGCAGGAACCGACTCCGTCGACACGCTGTTCATGATGGCCGCTTCGACGCTGACGCTCTTGATGGTCCCGGCGCTCGGGCTCTTCTACGGCGGAATGGTCCGGCGCAAGAATGTGCTGGCGACCTTCCAGCAGAGCTTCATCCTGCTCGGCGTGATCGCCGTGCAGTGGGTCGTTGTGGGCTACAGCCTGGCATTCGGGCCCGACGTGTATGCGGGGCTGTGCGGAAGCTGGCGCTGGGCGCTGCTCTTGGGCGTCGGGCTCGAACCCAACGCCGATCTGGCGCCTGGCGTCCCCCACCAGCTTTTCATGATCTTTCAGATGATGGTCGCGGCTCTGACGGCCGCGCTCATCTCGGGGGCGATCGCCGAACGGGCACGATTTATGGCCTATGTGCTATTTGTCCTGCTCTGGACGACCCTCGTCTACGATCCCGTGGCACACTGGGTCTGGAGTCCGGAAGGGTGGATTCGCCGGCAAGGTGCGCTCGACTTCGCCGGTGGGCTGGTCGTCCAGCTCACGTCCGGTCTGGCGGCGCTCTCGTGCGCGGTGATCCTGGGCAAACGGAAAGGCCTCGATACTGAAGACATGAATCCGCACAATCTGACGCTTACCGCGCTCGGGACGGGGCTCTTATGGTTTGGCTGGCTTGGCTACACCGCCGGGCAGGCCCGCGGCATCAACGCCGGAGCCGTCGCAGCCTTCGTGGCGACCACCCTGGCCGGCTCGGCGGCCGTCGTGAGCTGGAGCGCGCTTGAGTATCTTCAGAAGCGCAAAGTGACCATGCTCGGGGCCTGCACAGGCGCGATTGCGGGTTTGGTGGTCGTGACTCCCGCCGCGGGTTACATCACGCCCGCAGCGGCCCTCGCGTTGGGTGCACTGGTTTGTCCACTCTGTTATGGGGCCATCCTGCTCAAGGCAAGGCTGGGCTATGACGACTCGCTCGATGTCTTCGGAGTTCATGGAGTCGGCGGCATTGCCGGGGCCCTCGCCGTCGGTGTGCTGGCGACACCTGCCTTGACGGGTCAGGCCGGCGGCCTCTTCGAGGGCAGCACCGACCTCCTGGTGGCTCAGGCGATCGCGATTGCCGCCGTCGCGCTTTATACCGTGGTCGCGACCGTGGGAATCCTGGTCTTACTCGACCGGACGCTGGGCTTTCGCGTCGGTGCCGACGAGGAAGACCTGGGCCTCGATCTGACCCAGCACGGCCAGCGAGGCTACATCATGGAAGAAGAAGAACTAATCGGCATGGTCCGCAAGTGACCAAAAAACCGAGCTCGACACCGCGAAGCCCTCAGGGGCCGCCAGGCTCCCCTGGGCGAGCTTGAATCGGCGATGGGCGGGTTCAATCGTGGCGACCGTCAGGGAAGGCGCATGCTCCCCGGGCGATCCTCTCCACCGTTCCGCTCCCACACGTCGTACAGAACCGACATCAAATCGGCAGCGAATCGCGGTCCGTCGCAGAGCGGCGACTCAGCCATCTGGTCCCTGAGCCCGGCGCGCATGGCTGCCAGGCGCGGCAGGTCGTTGGCCAGCGACACGGCCAGTTCCACGTACTCGTCCGCGTCGCGGGCGATCGTCTGTGTCAGGCCCACACTCGATAAATGCGAGAGCGAATGGCGGCCGGCGAAGGTCTCACTCGGCCAGGTAATCACCGGCACGCCCATCCACAGGGCCTCGCAGGTGGTCAAGCCGCCGTTATAGGGAAACGGGTCTAGGGCAATGTCGATGCGATGATAATGCGCCAGCGAGTCCGGATGAGGCGACTTGCCGAGAAACTCCAACCGGCTCCCATCGATCCCGCCGGCGGCGAACAGGCTCGTCAGGCGGCCAGCCAGCGCGGGCTCGTCCATTCCCTTGTATTTCAGGACCAGCCGGGCTTCTGGTAGACGGTGCAGAATCCGGGCCCAGACCTCGACAACCCCCGGGCCGATTTTCGCCGGATTATTGATGCTACCGAAAGTCACATAACGCCTCTCTAGCGCAGGCAGATGTGACACGGGATGCGCGTATGACGGTGGATCATAACACACATAGCCATGCGGCATGCGCAGCACCGGCTCGCAGTAATAGCGCTCGCCGTCCGGGGGGATTTCATACCGATCGGCCAGAATGTAGTCCATGACTTGCAGCCCGGTCGTGCCGACATAGCCGATCCAACTGATCTGGATCGGTGCCGGCTTGCGAGCGAAGACCAGCAGTCGGTTGTGAGCCGTGTGGCCGGCGAGGTCGAAAAGGATGTCGATCTCGTCGGCCCGAACCTGCTCGGCGAGCCGCTCGTCGCTCAGGCCGTTGACGTCACGCCATCCGGTCGCCGCGGCTTGCAGGCGATGACTCAGGTCGTCCTTGATGATGCGGTCGGAGTAACAGATCGTCTCATGTTGTTCCTGGCGAAGGCTCTCCAAAACGCGGACCAGGAAGAAGCCGACGGGATGTCGCCCCAAATCGGGCGAAATGAAACCCAGACGCGGCGGATCACCCGCATCTCGGATTTTCACGGCGCGTTCCTCCGCGCGATACAACGGCACTGCGTGCTGACGGTTGTACCCCGCATGGGCCTCGGCCAGGGACGCGAGCGTGACACCTTGACAATAGTGGAGCGTATAAAGCAGATTGCTGTGGGCCACGGCATAGTCTGGCTTCAGCTCCAGCGCCCGGCGATGACAGGCGATCGCCTGGTCCAGATCGCCTTGGTCCTTGAATGCATTTCCCAGGTTGTTGTAGGCCTCGGCATAGTCCGGCTTCAGCTCGAGCGCCCGGCGATAGCAGGCGAACGCTGCGGGCAAAAGCCCCTGGTTCTTGTACGCGTTCCCCAGGTTGTTGTGCGCTGCGGCAAGGTCCGGGTTCAGCTCGAGAGCCCGACGGTAGCAGGTGATCGCCTCGTTCACCCTCCCGAGATCGTGGAGCACCATCCCCAGATGGTACCGGGCTTCGGCAGAGTCGGGCCTGAGTTCCAGTGCCCGGCGGTAATAGCCGATCGCTTCATCCCGCTTCCCAAGATCGGCCAGGGCGAGACCCAGATTGTTGAGCGCCGTGAGATAGTCAGGCTTGAGCTCCAGTGCCCGGCGGTAGGCGGCGACCGCTTCATGAATCTGGCCCTGGCTTTTGAGCGCATTGGCCAGGTTGTTGTGGGCCTGGGCATAATCCGGCCGCAGATCCAGTGCGCAGCGATACGACCTGATCGCTTCGTCCAGGTCTGCAAGATCACCGAGCGCGGTGCCCAGGTTGTAATGCGCCACGGCGTGGTCGGGCTTCAGCTCGACGGCACGCCGGTAGCAAGCGATCGCCTCCTCCAGATTCCCCTGGTCCTTGAGCGCCGTGCCCAGGTTACCGAGTGCCTCGGCAAAGTCGGGCTTGAGCTCCATTGCCCGGCGGTAGCAGGCGACCGCCTCGTCGAGATTCCCCAGGTCCCTGAAGGCATTGCCCAGGTTGTTGATGGCCGCGACGTCGTGGGGCTTGAGTTGCAGCGCACGCTGGAGCACGGGCACAGCCTCGTCCGGTTTCCCTTGCTCCCTCAAGGCATTACCCAGGTTGGCGTGGGCCTCGGCCCAGTCCGGCCGTAACGTCAGGGCGCGACGGATGCACTCAACGGCCAGTTGACGATGACCCGTCTGCGCGTTGACGATGCCGAACAAATGCAAGGCATCGGCATGCGTCGGTTCGGCTACCAGGATCTGGCGGTAGATCCGCCCGGCAGCCTCGAGCCGGCCCGCTTGATGGTGCTGGAGCGCCGTCGCGAATGCCTGGCCAACTGTTACCATTGCGGAGGTCGCCAAGTGCTCTAGTACTTTGTCACACTTCTAAATTGGGGTAGATCAACCTGAGTTTGATGCGGGCGTCGTCGATTTTGAACTGCCAATCGGCGCCACGCTGGCGTTCGTTGCTGTGGCTGTGCCATGCCGTCCTCTTGTCGCGGATCTCCTCTGTCTCCCCAAAGCGACGCCCTTTGACGGTGACAAAGCACTAGCTTTGCACCGCGCCAGATCGGCGCTGGAAGAACGATATGAGCGCGCCTCGCGTCGCTTCGCTCGCGGCCAGCTCGCTGATCGCTTCAAGGCTAGCCGTGGTCGCGGCTTCGGGGCCTTGGGCGATGTTGACCGCGACGATCTCGAGGATCTTGAGCTGGGCGTCGGGAAACTCGCCGGGTTGCTCTTCAATGAGTGCGCGACCGCGCTCGCAGGCGCTTTCCCATGCTTCCCTTGGCCAGGTTCTTTCGGGTGAGGGGCCGGCCGCCACCAGGTCTGCGATTTCCTGCGTGCCTTCCTCGGCAGCCAGCCGGTTGACGAATCCCAGCGAACGGGCGAGAAGGTAGCCGAAAGATCGCCCCGACAGCAGCAGCTCGACGGCGTCGTCGGGCCCGATCAGGCGAGGCAGCCGCGTGATCGCCCCCCAGCCCGGAATCAAGCCAAGCTGCACTTCGGGGCTGCCGGCTTGAAGCGGGACCGCGGAAGCAAGAGCCACCCGGCGCCGGCATGCCAGGGCCAGCTCGAGCCCCCCGCCAAGGCAGGCCCCGTGGAGCACCGCGACGGCCGGCACCCTCAGGGCAGCCAGGCGGTCGAAGACGGCCTGTCCTCGCTCGAAATAGGCAGCCAGCGCTTCACTGGTCGTACAGCTCAAGATCGTCTTGAGGTCGGCCCCAGCACAGAAGCCGGCCGATTTGGCACTCCGGATCACCAGGCCGCGCAACGCTGCGCTCCGACTCGGCCTCGATGAGCAAGGCCTCGAGCTCATCGAGCGCGGCTGCGCTCAGTACGTTATGGGATCGTCCGGGCTGGTCGAACCACAGCGTGTTGATGCCAAGAGCGCCGCGTTCCCAGCGCCAGGTCGTTTGCGATGTTGCAGAAGACATGGCCGTCCTCTCGCTGCGGGGTTATGATCGGGCAATGGGACATCATCGGGTCAGATACTCTCTCGGGAGCCGTCCGAATGCTGCGCCATCTTGTCAGCAACCTTCTCGCGTTCACGGGCGCAATCGTCGGTGGAGCGCTGGGATTCTACATCTTCGGCTGGCTGCTTCGCCATGGCTTCTACGGACTGATGATCCCTGGAGCTCTGCTGGGAGGAGGGTGCGGCGTGCTCGCGCAGCACGCGTCCAACGCGCGAGGAATCGTGTGCGG
Organism: uncultured Isosphaeraceae bacterium; assembly: GCA_963823675.1. Lineage (GTDB taxonomy): Bacteria > Planctomycetota > Planctomycetia > Isosphaerales > Isosphaeraceae > CAWGMT01. The sequence continues at coordinate 173,435 of CAWGMT010000015.1, forward strand.
CGCCGCCGCCGCGGTGTTCGCGCTCTTCACCGAATGGTGGTTCGGGCCGTTCGTTGCCGACCCGAGCCCCGCGTATTTCCTGGCACACCTGACGAGCCTGACTCCGGTCACCTGGCTCATGACTGTCATTGGAGCGTTCATCGCCTACTGGCTCGCCAGGGACGCCGGAATCTGGCGCTTTTCGCCGGCGCCGGGCCCAGGCCGTCCGGTCTCGACGAAGGGGCCCGGAGAGGAGGTGTGAACGGACTGTCTTGACGGGTGTCTATTTTTCGCCGGACCGAACGGTACAATCTCTGTGCGAGAGCCGGCAATCACGATTCTCGATGCCAAACGCTCCCATGCGGGAAGGACTCAATCGCCATGTCGGTATCGACCGATCCAACGAATCGCCCCGCAGCGCAGCCAGATGAAAGTGCGCTTCGGGCGAAGCAGATGGAGCAGGCTGAAGAGCTGCTGTTTTCGGGTCCTGTATCCAGCGGGTTTGCCAAGGCAATCTTTCGGGGCGAGTTTCACGGCGCGGCGATCTTTCCCTACCCCGAGCTGCCGGAAGACGAGCAAGCGATCGTCGATGAGGCCGTAGCCGCGGTGGGTGAGTTCGCCGACGCACAGATCGACGCCGCCGCGATCGACCGCGAGGCCGACATCCCGCGCTCGGTGATCGACGGCCTGGCCAGACTTGGGCGTGCTGGGCATGACGGCGCCGCGGGAATGGGGCGGCCGCGGGTTCTCGCAGATGGGCTACTGCCGGATCATGGAGGTGATCGGCGGCCATTGCGCATCGACGGCCGTTTTCGTCAATGCGCACCACTCGATCGGCATCCGGGCGCTGGTGCTCTTCGGCACGCCCGAGCAGAAGGCGCGCTGGCTCCCGCCACTGGCCCGCGGCGAGAAGCTGGCCGCCTTCGCCCTGACCGAGGAGCAGGCCGGCTCCGATGCCAGCAACGTCCAGACCACGGCCCGTCCCTCTGACGACGGACAGACGTACTTCTTGAATGGCACCAAGCGATACATCACCAACGGCGCCATCGCCGACGTGCTGACGGTGATGGCTCGCACGCCCGACCCGAAAGGAGGCGACTCCAAGGTCACGGCATTCCTGGTGACGCCCGACCTGCCGGGCTTCGAGGTCGTCGAGGCGCGGATGCCCAAGTGCGGCATCCGTGGGACCGCGACGGCCAAGCTGGCCTTCCACGACATGCCGGTGCCCGCGGCCAACATCCTCGGGCCGCTCGGCAAGGGGCTGAAGGTCGCACTGACGGTGCTCGACTTTGGCCGGACGACCTTCGGCGCCAGTTGCACGGGGCTGGCCAAGGTCTGCCTGGCGGCGGCCGTCCGCCATGCCGCCAGCCGCCGCCAGTTCGGCCGTCCGCTCGCCGATCTCGAGCTGATCAAGAAGAAGCTGGCGTACCTGGCGGCCACGGCCTACGCGATGGAGGCGACGACCTATCAGACGGCCGCCCTGATCGACCGCGGCGCCGAGGACTACATGCTCGAGACCGCCATCCTCAAGGTCTTCTCGACCGAGGCCCTCTGGCAGGGCGTGTACGAGACGCTTCAGGTCCACGGCGGCCAGGGCTATTTCACCGACGAGCCCTTCGAGCGGATGATGCGCGACGCGCGAATCAATACGATCGGCGAAGGAGCCAACGAGGTCCTCAAGGCATTCATCGCGCTGGTGGGGATGCGCGACATCGGCGAGGGCCTGAAGTCGACGCTCGAAGGCCTGAAGCGGCCGGGCACATTCGTGCCCACTCTCTGGAATTTCACCCGCGACCACTTGGGATACCTGGTGCGGATTCCCACCGTGCCGGTGGCCACGCCGATGCTGCGCCCGATCGCCGAGGGGCTGGCCCGCCGCGTCGCGCGGTTCGGACGGACCGTCGAGGCGATCATCATGGCCAGGCGTGAATCCGTGCTCGACCGGCAGTATATCCAGGAACGAATCGCGGACGCCGCGATCGGCCTGGTCACCGCAGCCTGCACGCTGTCACGCCTGGACCGGTCACTCTCGCGGAATCGCGCCACGCCGGCCGATCAGTTCGCCGCCGAGCTCTATTTGCGCATGGCCAGCCGCCGTTTTGATCAGTCATTGGTCGCGCTCCGCAGCCACGACGACCAGTTGACGACTCGTACCGCCCACGCGGTTCTCCAAGCCTACACCGACTATCAACCACCGGCTTGATCACCGATCCCAGAGGATGAACCCAAAGCCATGTCTCCGCATTTTCTTTGCCTGTCCGTCATTGGAGCCATCCTGATCGTGGAATGTGCCGAATCAAATGGAGCCCCGGACCGTACGATCCGGGATTACCCCGAGGCGCCGCGGTCAAGCGCCGTCGATAATTATCACGGCGTCCAGGTCGCCGATGCCTTTCGTCCGCTCGAAGATCCCGATGCGCCCAGCACCCGCGCCTGGGTCGAGGCCCAGAACAAGCTCACGTTCGGCTTTCTGGGGTCGATCCGAGAGCGCGCAGTCATTCAACGCCGCTTGACCGAGCTTTGGGACTACGAGAAATATGACACTCCGTCGCACGAGGGCGGTCGCTACTTCTACACCTACAACACCGGACTTCAGAATCAGAGCGTGCTCTGCACGGCGGACTCGCTCGCGTCGAAGCCCAGAGCCTTGATCGACCCCAACGCGTTCTCCGCGGACGGGACCGTCGCGCTCTCGGGTGCCGTGGTGAGCAAGGACGGCAAGCGCGTCGCCTACGGGATCGCGGCGGCCGGCTCGGACTGGAATCAGTGGAAAGTGCGCGATGTCGAGACCGGCGAGGACCTGTCCGACAATCTGAAGTGGATCAAGTTTTCCGAGGCGGCATGGTCCCCGGACAGCGCGGGGTTTTTCTACGGGCGGTTTCCCGAGCCCAGATCGGGCGACGACTTCAAGGGCGCCAATTACCACCAGAAGGTGTACTACCACCGCCTCGGCACCAATCAAGCCGACGACCAACTGGTCTGGGAGGACCCCGAGCATAAAGACTGGCGGGCAGACCCGACCGTCACCGATGACGGCCAGTTCCTGATCTTGACCATCAGCAAGGGGACAGACGAGAAATATCGCGTCTTGTACCGTCCGCTCGACCGGCCGGATCTCAAGCCGATCCATCTGGTCGGCGAGTTCGACGCCGACTACACCTTCGTCGACAACGACGGCCCGATCTTCTGGTTCATGACCGACCAGAACGCGCCGCGCGGCAAGGTCGTCGCCATCGACACCCGCAAGCCGCAGCCCGAGAACTGGGTCGAGCTGATTCCGCAGGCAGCCGAAACTCTCGTCGACGTCGACGTTGTCGCGGACCACTTCGTGGCGACCTATCTCAAGGACGCCTATTCGATCGCACGCGTTTTCGACCTTGCCGGCCGGCATGTCCGGGACGTCGGGCTCCCGGGCTTCGGCACCGTCGCCGGCTTCCACGGCAAACGGAGCGACCACGAAACGTTTTATTCATTCACCTCGTTCAATACACCCGCGACGATTTATCGCTACGAGGTAGCCGCGGGCAAGACTACGCTTTGGCGCCAGCCCGCGCTCAAATTCGATCCTCGAGACTACTTGACGATGCAGGTGTTCTACACCAGCAAGGATGGGACCAGGGTCCCAATGTTCTTGAGCCGCAGAAAGGGCCCCAAGCGCGACCTGGTGAACCCAACTCTGTTGTACGGCTACGGCGGCTTCAAGATCTCGTTGACTCCGTCCTTCAGTCCAGCCGTGCTCGCCTGGATGGAGATGGGCGGCTTGTACGCCCAGCCGAACTTGCGCGGCGGCGGCGAATATGGTGAAGAGTGGCATCAGGCCGGCACCAAGCTCAAGAAGCAGAACGTCTTTGACGATTTCTGGCGGCCGCCGAATGGCTGATCGCCAACGAGTACACCAGCCGTGCCAAGCTCGCCATCGCGGGCGGCTCCAACGGCGGGCTCTTGGTCGGCGCCTGCTTGACCCAGCGTCCCGATCTCTTCGGCGCCGCGTTGCCGGCCGTCGGGGTCATGGACATGCTCCGGTTCCACAAGTTCACGATCGGCTGGGCCTGGGTCGACGACTATGGCTCATCCGACGACGCCGAGCAATTCCGGGCGATCTACGCCTACAGCCCGTTACACAACATCAAGCCCGGCACGTGTTATCCGCCGACCCTGATCACGACGGCCGACCATGACGACCGCGTGGTGCCGGCGCACAGCTTCAAGTTCGCCGCGGCCTTGCAAGCGGCCCAGTCGTGCGACAAGCCGGTCCTGATACGCATCGAAACCAAGGCCGGCCACGGCGCCGGCAAGCCAACCAGCAAGGTCGTCGAGGAATCCGCCGACAAGTGGGCTTTTCTGGTCAAGGTGCTCCAGATGGATATGAAGCCTCCCCCGAAGAGCCCGCTCCAGAAGATTCGGAAGCCGGCGGAGTAGAGCAGCTCGCAATCGGGCAGTTAAATGGGTTTCCCCTGTGCGCTGCTCTTGCTCACTGCAATTTCATCCCCGCCTCAAACCGGCACCAAGGGCGGCTCTTGAGATCGCGCAAGAGCCCGCGCATCCATTCGTATTCCGGGTGCTCCTTCAAGAATGGATCGGCCAGGAAGTCCGATCCATTGTGGCCCATCTGGCTCCAGAAGGCCAAACGGCCGGCGAGAGAACCGTCGGTGACCTTCGAATGAATCGTGCCGCCGGGATAATACGGCCCCCAATCCCACTCCGGAACTCCCCGCGGCGAGACTTCCACCCGGCCGCAGAGCGTCCGTTCGTTGGGCTCGTTCTTCTGCGCGATCACGTCGATACCATCGGTCTGGAACGCCTTGGCGAGATCGAGGCTGATTCCGCCCTTGTGTTGACCCAGGAGCTGCTCCCAGCGCGCCTGCGCGCATTCGGCGACGAATCCTTCTTGTTCACGTCGAACTTGGTCTCCTCCCGGGTCAATTTGTCGGCGTCGGGAAAGTTGGCGCCGAAGAAACAGCCGTCCTTCGTTTTCCGCACTGAGTGGTTCAAGAGGCCGAGCTCGAAGAGCGCGATTTCACCCGTCTTGTTGTCGCCGATCAGCCAGTCGTTGGCGTAGCCGCCGTTATTGCCCTCGAGCATGATCTTCACATATTCGTCGATCGACCGGCCGTATTGCAGCGCCTTGCGCGCCGCGCGAACTCGGGCTTGCCGGCTGGGTCCCATCCCTCGAACTGGGTGATGGTCGTCTCCGTGACCAGCAGGCCGGCGGCGCTAACGCCAAAGTCGTCGTCGCTGACAATCACACCCGGCAGGCCGTCCATGAGCATGTGAGCACCGCGCTCGGGCTTGATGTCGAAGATGATGTTCCAGCGGGTTCCCACCACGTAGTTGGTCCACGCGTTATGGCCCATGACGATCCGGCCGCCCTTGGTGTAGCTGCCTGTCGCGATGAAGGCGCTGCAGTTGCCGGGGGCGTGCGTGGTGGGCGTCTTTCCCTCCTTCTTGTCGAGCCACGGAACGTAGTAGTAAGGCAGCTCTTGATTCGCATTGAGAGCGACCAAGTCCCAGCGGTCGGCCGCGACTCCGCTGGCCGCGAGCCCCTGAGCGATGCCGTCGATCTCACGTCGATATTCGGGGTCAATCCCGCTCCAGAGCATTCGCTCGGCAGCCTGGCGGTAAAAGTCCCAGTCGCGCTTGGTCGCCCCTGCGAGGTACGGCTTGATGACTCGGAGCAGGTCGGCGATCTCATTGGCGAGCAAATAGCCGTGCTGATACCCGATCTCTTCCGGCGATCCCTCGAGATGGACGTAAATCCAGCCGTGCTTATCGAAGCGATGCGCCTTTTGGAGCCGCGCGGAATCGGCCGTCGGAACATCACTCGCATGAGCCTCAGCTCCAATTTCGCTCAGGCACGCGACCCCGATCGCGCCGCAAACAAGGGGAACAAGAAAGGATCGCATGGTCGCAGCGTCTCCAATCCGATGGCCAGAGGCACGTTCTCGCGATGCGCCCGGGGTGAAGGCATTTCCCGGTCCTAATCTTAATCTTGCTCTCAATAGTTCGCATCAGCGCTCCGCCGTCCTAGTTTATAGATGAGAGAGTACCGACTGTGGCAAACGCCATATCAAACGGATGCATGGTTGCTGGTTGGCGGAGACACGGCCGGGATGTGAGAAGGGGGCGGGGGCGATGAATCCTTCGGTCCGTGTGGTTTGTCGCGGTTGTCTTCGCAGCGTGGAAAAGAGCAGCGGCGCCAAAGGCTCCGACGCAGGTCGGTGTCCATTTTGCGGCGACCGGCTTGACAGCCGGGCCAGCCAGAGCGACCTTGCGGCTGGATCGGACTGGATCGCGCCTGTAGGAGCAGGCTCCTCCGCGCGCCGACAGAGATTCGCGAGACGATCGACTGGGTCAAGACGTGGGCTCAGGGCTCAATGGGCTCGCTGGGGCGGTTTCAGCTTCGGGAGCGAATGGGCGACGGAGGCTTCGGCTCGGTCTTCCGAGCTTACGACCCACGGCTCGACCGGGATGTCGCGGTCAAGATTCTGAAGCAGTCCAACCCGAGCGAACGGGTGATGGAGCGGTTCTTTCGCGAGGCGCGCGCAGTAGCCCGGCTCGACCACCCCAACATCGTCGCCGTTTACGATGCCGGCTTTGACGACGGGCGCTGCTGGGTGGCCTACCAGCTCGTGAGCGGGCGGCCGCTCTGGTGGTATCGTGAGCACCATCCGATGGATGCCGTGACCAGCGCCCGGATCATCCGGGCGCTGGCCGACGCACTCGACCATTCCCATTACCTCGGCGTCGTCCACCGGGACTTGAAGCCGGCCAATGTGATCGTCGACGACCGCGGGCAACCGCGGCTGATCGATTTCGGCCTGGCGCGGCGGTCGGACCTCGAATCGGACCTCACCCGTGACGGTGCAATTCTCGGAACACCGGCATACATGAGCCCCGAGCAGGCCCTCGGGCGCAGCCGGCAGGTCGACGAGCGAACAGACGTCTACAGTCTCGGCGTCATCTTCCACGAGTTGCTGACGGGACAACATCCGGACGAGGCAACCACGACCTCGTCCGACCGGCCCCCGCTGCCCAAGCCGGTCGCAAACGTCCTTCGTGTGGCGCGGCAGGTGCGCACCATCAGTCCCTCGATTCCGCGGCCGCTACAAGACATCTGCACCAAGGCCATGGCGACCGACCCGAACGCGCGTCATCCGACCGCACGGGCCTTGGCTGATGAGCTCGACTCTTGGCTGCGATGTGAGCAACGCCGCAGCAACCGGGCCAGGCTCGCCCTCGCCGGCGCGGCCATGGGCATGAGCCTTGCCGTCGTCGTCTTCGTCGCGATCAGATTCGTCGCACCGGCCCTAGCCTTCCGGCCCGAAGTCGCCGCCGAGCGTGCTTCCATCTCGAATGAGCCGAGCACCGAAGGGCCTGAGCCGAGGGTCGCCCGTGCCACGACTCCTCCCAACGCCGGAAAGTCCGGTGATTCGCCCGAACCCGGCCCTTCGGCAGCGGCAGAGATCCAGCTCATCGGCAGCCGCAACACTGGCAAATATCACCGAGCGTCTTGTCCACAGGTGTCGCAGTTGGCTGAGAACAACCGCGTGCCCCTGGCCAGTTCCGCTCAAGCCGCCGCCGAAAAGTTTGTGCCTTGCAAGACGTGCAAACCACCCGTCTCGGTACCCGTACCTACCCAGTTTAACGCATCGCCCGATTTAAACAAGAAACGCTGACAGCGCGGCCAAGCTAAAGTCCTCGGGAGTGTCAGACCGGAGCGCCGGAGGGTTGACCACGGATCGCGCGCTCCGATAGTGTGATCGGATCGAGCGGCTCGCCTTTCTTTGAGCACCCCGGCGTTCAATCGCGAGCGGCGCTCGCGAGCTGAGGGCGTGGAGGATAGCGGGACGGTCGGTTTGAGGGACGCCATGGAGATTCTCGTCGTCACGGCGCTCGTCGTTGGGCTCGGCATCACATTGCTGCTGGCCCATCGAGCGAGCAAGGTGCTGGCGGACGTCGGTCAGGGGCTTGAGGCGCTCGGTCAGGGGGCCAGGCCCCGTCTCATACGAACTTCGATGTGGGGCCCGATCGGGGAATTGGTCCGCACATTCAACGAGGCGGCCACGAAAGTGGTCGCTCAGAACGCGCGTCTCGATCAGGGCCGCCAGCAACTCCTGGTGGTTCTGGGCGCGATGAACGAAGCCGTGCTCGCGGTCGATGGCCGGCGCCGGCTGCTCTTTGCCAATGCCAGCGCAAATCGGCTCTTTGGTCTGGACCCAAGCGGCGTGGGGCGGCTGGTTCCCGAGTTGATCCGCAGCCCCCAAGTTCAGGAAGCCATCGAGTCGACGCTCGGACTGTCCGGGTCTGCCGCCCATCAGGGGGAGCTGGTTCTTCCCAGCCGCGAGACCCCGCAGCGAACCCACAGCCGCTTTCTCGCCGTCCACGGCACGCTGTTGCCAGGCCCGCCTTCGTCGGGAGCGGTGCTCGTATTCCATGACATGACAGAGCTGCGCCGGCTGGAGCGCACCCGGCAAGACTTCGTCGCCAATGCCTCGCACGAGCTCAAAACGCCCCTGGCGTCAATCAAGGCCTACACCGAGACCCTGCTCGATTGGGCGCTGCAAGACGAAACCGTCAACGTCCGGTTCTTGAAGCGCATCGACGAGCAGGCCGACCGGCTCAACCTGTTGATCCTCGACTTGCTCAGTCTGGCCCGGATCGAGTCGGGCGAGGAGTTCTTCGAGCACGGCCCGCTGTGCCTCATCCCCGTGCTGGAATCCTGTGTCGAGGCCCACCGCGACCGGGCCGAGAGCAAGAACCTGTCCCTTGGCTTCGAGCCCGGAGATCTCACCGACGATTCGCTCGTTCGCGCCGATGAAGAGGCCGTCCGCCAGATTTTCGACAATTTGATCGACAATGCCATCAAGTACACGCCCGAATACGGGTCAGTGCGGGTCTCATGCTACCGCGACGGCGAATTCGTCACCGCCGAGGTTGTCGACACGGGCATCGGAATCCCGCGTGAGGACCAGGCCCGCATCTTCGAGCGGTTCTATCGCGTTAACAAGGCCCGTAGCCGCCAACTCGGCGGCACCGGACTGGGCCTGTCAATCGTCAAGCACCTGATCCAGTCAATCGGAGGCCAGATCGAAGTCACCAGCCGCGTTGGGTCAGGATCCCGTTTCAGGATCCTCCTGCCCTGGTGCCGCTTTGCCGAGGCGCGAACCATGCAGTTGGAAAGCCGGCGGTGAGGGTGAGGTCGACTGCCTACCTACCCGGCCGCCAGACTTGCACTCTCAGATCCTGTGCGTGGCGTTCACGGCGTTCAGAAGCATTCTGCCGCTTCGACGCCGCAACGTGCATCTGTGCCCAGAACATTGCTGACCAGACCCCGCCATCAAAACCTTTCTTGGTTTGCGGTACTTCGCCAAAGCTCCACGTCAACTCATTTTCACTGTCACGCGACGGCAGTTCGGTCAAAGATCGCAGACAATTGGGCTAGCCCTATTGCCGTGGTTTGGTGTGTAATGCTCGCAGCAACGGCCCAGTACGTTAACAGATCTTTACGCCTATCTCGACAGGCGCCACCAGCGGGTGCCGAGGTGAATTATGGAAGAAATTACAAAGGTCGTCCATGACTTCATCTTGCACGAGTTCCTCCCCGGCGAGGATCCCGACGAGCTTTCGGATCACACCCCGCTAATCTCCGGCGGTATTCTCGATTCCATCACGACGTTGAAGATGGTGACATTTCTCGAGGATCGCTTCGGAATCACGATCGAGGCGTATGAAGCGGGAGTCGACAATCTGGACTCGATTGATCAGATCGCGGCGCTTGTCGCCAAGAAGAAAAATGCAGCCTGATCGCGCCATGGAGTAATGATGGGGCTGTACCATGCAATACGGGCACGAAGGGTTTCTGGCTAGACATCCAAGCTCACTGCCTGGTGTGCTGTTCCTGCTTCTTCTGGTTGGTCTGCTCAGGGCTGAGTCCGGTTTCGTCTCCTCGCTGCGCGGGAACTCGGAGGAGACCCCGGCCGATCAGGTGCCCACTCTCGGGTATTACGAAGCGCTGCTCGATGGGCGTCGGCCCGAGTTCTGCCCGGATACTCCGCAGCCCCCACCCGGATGGATTGCCTTCGGGGACGAGCGAGCCGGTATCGTTGAAGAGGTACCGTCCTACATCCGCTGGAAGCTGCGGCCTAACCTGGAATTGACGTGGAATGAGACCGTTTTCCGGACCAACAGCCATGGCTTCCGAACGCCCGAGATCGCGCTTGAGAAGCCGCCCCGAACCTACCGGATTCTCGTGTTCGGATCGTCGAATACGATGGGATACGGGGTCAATAACGAGGAGATGTACACACGGCACCTCGAGGCATGGTTGAATCAGTGCACGGGGCGGGCTCGCCGCATCGAGGTCGTCAACCTCGCTGTATCAGGCGATTCTCCCAGTCGCAGACTTCTGAGGCTCCAGGAAGAGGCCGGTCGATTCGACCCGGACTGGGTGCTTTGCGACGCGTCGCCGTTTGATTCCTGGGTTGAAGAAGCCCACATCCATGCTACCCTCCAGAGAAGCTTGCCCATACCGTTCGCTTTCGTCAAAGACGCGATCGAACGCACGGGAGTGTCCGCGAATGACTCGGTCGAAGCATTCCGCGCCAAATTTCGAGGTGAATCCGAGCGCATGTACAGCGACGTCTACGCGGGCTGGAGTGCCGAGGCGCGGCGGCTCAACGTACCCTTGACAGTGGTCATCCTCCCGCGGTCTGACGGTAAGGACAAGTCTCTGCGCGTGATCCAGTTAATTCAGTCGCTCTGCAATCAGCACGGCCTCGATTACCTCGACTTGAGTGGCGCGTTCGATGAGCTTGACGAGGATCAATTCCGCATTTCAGATTGGGACAAACACCCCAATGCCCACGGCCATCGGGCGATCTTTGATGAACTTCGCGACTCGCTGCTCATCCGGGGCGGCCCACCTGGCCTGGGCTTGTCCCAACCGCTCGTGACCCGTGGGCGCCGCTGACGCAAGTTTAACTGAGTCGGCCACGGAACGACCGCGTAGCGATGCACGCCGGGAACTCGCGCTTCGACTTGCCTTGTCAAATCCGGTGATTTCGCCCAAGATGCGCGTCACCGTCGGACCGGGCACCGAGGTCGAGATGTGCCGTCGGTCCTTTTCCATTCTCGAGCCGGACGCAATGCCGACCTCTGCCTCGGTTACGACCAGGCCCTCGCTCGCCGCGCGCCCGAGGTCGCGACCTCGCGCTCTCCGCGCCGGCACACCCGATGCGGCCTCTCGGGGGCGACCGCGGAAAAGAGCAGTTCCCTGGGGCGTCGCCGGCATGGCTGTCCTGATCCTGGCGATCGAGTGGCTAGTCGCGCGCAACTGGCTCGAGTTCACCGATCCGGTCAGCCTGAGCTGGCGCTATAGTGCGTTGGCAGCACGATCGCAGGTTTCCGACAAAGACCTGCTCTTGGTTGGCGACAGCCTGATCAAGCATGCTTTGATTCCGTCGGTGATCAAGGACGTCTCGGGGGAACGCGCCGAAAACCTGGGAGCCGCCCGGTGTCCGACCTTGATGACCTACTTCCTCTTGCGTCGCTCGCTTGAAGCCGGCGCGCGGCCGCGAGCAATCGTCTTCAATGCCAAGCCAGCCGTTCTCATCGGGGGCCCGGATTTCACGCAGCGATACTGGCAGGAAGCCCTCACGGCGCGTGAGCTTATCGATCTCTTTGAGATGATGCCCAGGTGCGACTATTTCGCTTCCACTCTCGCCGGCCGAGTGCTGCCCTCGTTGCGGTCGCGACTTGAAATCAGAGCCCATCTGCTGGCGGCATTTCGAGGCGAGGCGGGGCCGCTTCACGAAATCAACCGCGCTCTCTGGCGGAACTGGACGGTTAACGACGGGGCCAATGTGGCCCTTCCGCAGCCCCCCTATAACGGCGAGCTCACTGTCAAGGATGACCAGAATCTGCACCCGAATGCCTTTTACGCCGACAGGAGCAACGTCAAGGCCATTCACTTGTTCTTGAACCTGGCGCAGCAGCACGACATACCCGTATTCTGGCTCCTGCCCCCGCTCTCGCCGAATCTCCAGTCCGCCCGCGAGCACAGCGGCGCCGAGCGGGCCTATGAGGACTTCATCCGCGGCTACCAGTCGCGATATCCCCGCACATTGTCAATCCTCGACGGCCGAAGCGCGGGCTATCCCGCGGCGGCGTTTACCGACGCGACCCATCTCAATGCCCGCGGTGCGGTCTCGTTGAGCCGCGCCGTCGCCAGAATGATCGCGCCCGGTCGCGGCAACCCGGGGTTTGATTCGGGACCGAGGTGGATAACGCTCGAGCCTTGGTCCGCGCGCTCGGCCAAGTCGATGGCCGCTCTGGAAGACGTTGAGACCTCGCGAGTGCTGGTGAAGACCCATCCTCTGGTATATTGACGCGAGTGACGCGGGGGACCGGAGGAGACGATGAGCAGCAAATCCGTCGACTGTCCTGAAATGGCTCACTTGCGCCGGCTCGTGGAGGGCTCGCTCGCCGAGACCGACGAACGCATCGTGGCGTCGCACGTACAGACCTGCCCGGCGTGCCGTGCCCAGCTTGCCCGCTGGACCGACGACCCGGCGCTTGTCGCGGGCGATCCAAGGCTCGACGACCAACACCCGATTAGTGTGAGCCCATCGTTCGGCGCATTGCTGGAGAGGATCAAGACGGCGCCTCACCCCGGTCCGATGTCCAAGCAACAGCCGGACATCCTCGAGCCGCGGTACGGGTCGACGGTCGATCAAAGAACAGGTAATCCCGAAGGTGTGACCTCGCCCGAGGCTGGCTCGATGACAGATGATGTCCCGTCGCCGTCGGGCCGAGCCGGCAGCCTCGGCACGATCGGTCCGTACGAGGTGCTCGAGGAGGTCGGCCGGGGGGGCATGGGAGCGGTGCTCAAGGCACTCGACCCCCGGCTCAACCGCATTGTGGCCATCAAGGTCCTGACGCCGGGACTGGCCGGCGATGCGCTGGCGCGGCGCCGGTTTACCCGCGAGGCCCAAGCGGCGGCGGCCGTTTGCCACGAACATGTCGTCACGATTCACGCCGTCGACGAGTCGGACGGCCAGCCCTATCTCGTGATGCAGCTTGTCGTCGGGCAGTCGCTTCAAGAGAAGATCAACCGCTCGGGGCTGCTGGGCCTCGAAAAGATCCTCCGGATCGGTATGCAGATCGCGTCTGGACTCGCCGCGGCCCATGCGCAGGGGCTGGTCCATCGAGACATCAAGCCGGCAAATATCCTGCTGGAGAATGGCATCGAGCGGGTCAAGATCACCGATTTTGGACTGGCCCGCGCGATCGACGACGCCAGCCTGACGGCCAGCGGCACGATCACGGGAACGCCGCATTACATGTCGCCCGAGCAGGCCCGTGCCGAGCCGATCGATTGCCGGACCGACCTCTTCAGCTTGGGCGGCGTCATGTATGCCATGTGCACGGGCCGGCCGCCGTTTCTGGCCGATACGACCGTGGCCGTCCTGCGCAAGGTCAGCGACGATGCTCCTCGCCCGATCCGGGAGCTGAACCCCGACGTCCCTGACTGGTTGACGGCGATCGTCGCTAAGCTGATGGCAAAAGATCCCGCCGCGCGGTATCAGACTGCGCAGGAGGTCGCCGAGGTACTGGCGCGACACCTGGCCGAGCTGCAACGTCCGTCTCGGCCGGCGCTCTCTGAAACCAGCGCCCTCCCCGCGCCTTTGCCTCCGGCGACATCCGCAGGTCGGCGACGAGGACCGATCGCGCTCGTCTTGGCGGCCGGCGCCCTTGTGATCGCGGCCGGACTGGTGCAGTGGTGGCGCGCCGCACTCGCGAGACTCCCGAGCCGCTCTCGACCACAGCGCGGCCCGGGTGGCCTCGCCTGCCCCGGCGGAGGATCCTCCGGCCGTCGATCACCCAGCGAGCATTGCCGCCGCGGTCACCGTGGCGGCGGCGCGGCGGCAGGCTCTAGAACGGATCGCGGCCGGCGACGACGAATTTCGGCGCGGCGAGTTCCAGAAGGCTGCCGATACCTTTACCGAAGCGATCCACCTCGACCCGGTCAATCCAGAGGGATTCCTGAAGCGCGCGGGCGTGTACGCTTCGCACCAAGTCGCAAACTGGGTGGGAGCCATTGCCGACACAACCGAGGCGATCCGCCTCGACCCCAAGAACGCAGAGGCATACGACCGCCGGGCCGACGCCTATCGCCTCAGGGGCGAATTTCGCCGCGCGCTTGATGACGCCACGGAAGCAATTCGCCTTGACCCGCAGCGTGCGTGGCCCTATGCCGTGCGGGGGTGCGCCTACACCGGCCTTTCGCAGTACGATCATGCGATCGTCGACCTCAACGAATACGTCCGCCGCAGGCCGAAAAACCCTTGGGGCTTATTTTTCCGCGGTTCGACCTACCAGAGTCAAGGAAACTTCGACCGTGCCTTGAGGGATTTCGGCAGCGCAATCGATCTGGACCGAAACGCCAGCCAATTCTGGGCCCGCCGCGGACAGGTCCGGATCTTCAAGGGTGACGTCAACGGCGGCTTCGGCGACCTCGCCCAGGCACTTCGGCTAGGTTCCGTTACTGACAAGTACATTGCCTGCCTCGTGCGGGCCGATGCCGAGTTTTCGCTCAGCATGATCGATCCGGCGATCGCCGATTACACCGAGGTGATCCGGCTTGACCGGAAGCAAGTCGAGGCGCAGGATTACAGGATTTTCGGGGGCCTGGGCGGCCTCTACCTGGCGCGTGGCGATGTCGATCGCGCTCTCCCCTATCTCGACCTGGGGATCCGCTTCGGCCCGAACGCGCCCTCGACCTGTTTCAACCGCGGGTTGGCACACCTTCGCACCAAGCAGTTCGAGATGGCGATCGCCGACTTCGAGTTGGGAAGCAAGGTTGCCGGCAATGACAAGGCCTGGAGAGGCGCGTGCCTCGTGGGCCGCGGGGATGCTCTGTTATTGGCCGGTCGGATCGAGCAAGCCGAGGCCGCTTACCAGGAATGCGTCAAGTTCGACCCAAACCGCGGGTACGCGGGGCTGGAGTCTCACGCGTGGCTCATCGATCGCCCACGTGGTGATTACGACGCAGCGCTCATGAAGCTGGATGAGGTCTGCAAGGGCGGATGGATCATACCCTACCTGCTCCGCGGCCTGATCTACGCGCGGAAGGGCATGCCGGACCGCGCCCTGGCCGATTTTGCCGAGGTGATGAAGCGAGTCGAGAAACGGAAAGAGTGGTTCTCGATCCCCGATTACTTCCCGCGCCGGCTCGGGATCCTGATCGGCCGCGGCGAAGCCTACTTGCTCAAAGGGGACCTCGACCACGCTTTAGCCGAGAGCGACGAAGCCGTCCGGTTCGCCCCCTGGTCGGCCGAGGCCCGGATTCTTCGCGCCCAGGTACACGCCCGGCGGGGGAAGGCCGACCTCGCCGCGGCCGATAATAGCGAGGCGAAGCGACTACCGCCGGACCCGCTCTTCGCGCGCCCTTGAACCAGAATGTCTGCGTGCCGCCGGGCGGTCTGTTTCCTTAATTTGGGCTTGCACTTTTCTCGGCTTTCTGGAGAGCCTCGAGTTCCCGCCGCCATTTCGCTGCTTCGTCCTTTCTCGCAAGCGCGTCGTCGAGTTGAACCAGTCGTTCCACAGCCTCGGCGAGGCGCACCGCACGAACCGGCTCGGGGATCTTGGCCGAGCGCTCCTTCATTCCATCGTAGCCTTTTTGCAAGGGCTCGGCGGCGTCGGAGAACTTCTTCCGGCCGAGCAGAGCGGCGCCGAGCATTGAGTGAGATTCGAAGGTCGCCCAATCGTCGGGTGCTTGCTGCACGCGAATCGCCAGGGAGTCGCGCAGCGCATTCTGGGCTTCGGTCCACTTCTGCTGACCGAGCAGGTCTCGCGCCAGGGCGGTGAGGTCGCCGGCATAGGCCATGGACTTCGGACCTGATCGTTCCGTGACTACTTCAAGCCACTTGCGCCGCCAGGTTTCGGCTTCTCCGAATCGTTTCTGCTGCTCGTAAGCGACGGTCAGATTCTGCACGACTTGACCGGCGTAGAAACTCTCAAAGTGCTTTCGTTCGATGCCCGCTACCGCTTGCTCGAGAAGCGGCAGCGCCCGGTCCAACTTGCCAGCAGCTCGGTAGCCGGTTCCCAGGCTGCTTGCTGTGTACAGCGTGTCGGGATGATCGGGCCCCAGCTTCGCCTGGCGGAGTTTGAGTATTTGTTCGAGGAGCGGCATTGCCTGCGCATCTCGCCCTGGTAATCGGCGCAACGGCCTCGCCTGGGAATCCCAGGCTGAACAGCGAAGTTGCCAGCCGGGATTGCAGGTCGGCCACGATGAGCGGGTCGCCGACGGATTCCCCTTCCAAATCGTTCGCGGCTCTGACTAGCCGCTTCGCGAGAACGGCTTCGAGGGGGTCGGGCCCCTCTCTCACTTCCCCAATATCCAGATCCTTGAAGATCGAGCTCATGATCGAATTGCTCTTCTCCACCTGGACTAACCGCTGCTGCGCCTGGGCTTCGGCCTTGCTCGCGCACAGCCTCCCGGGTGCTGATGGCCACCCCCGCCACGAGCAACAAGGCGATCGCTGCGGCGGTTGCGAGCACGGCGCGGTGCTTCCGCGCGAACTTGCGCAGACGATAGCCCGGGCTCGGCGGCGCCGCCAGCACGGGTGAGCGTCTGGTGCATGGCCTTGGCGAGGCCGAAGTCGATGACCTTCGGCACCGGCCGGCCGTCACTCGCTGCAACGAGGATTCGTGCCGGGCTGTTCGGTGGATGTCGGGTAGGGCCCGGTTTCGCACAAGGCTTCGCCCGAATCGGTCAAATCCGGCCCGGCCGCCACAAGCTCGTTGTGCAAATCCCCGGGGCGCTTCGCGGCCCGCAGCAGGGCCTCCAAGTGAGCGCGAAGGGCCGGGTCGTCCGCACAGACTTGATCGAGGTACGCCGCCCGATCGGCCGAGTCGGTCCGGGCGAGAGCGGCCGCGAACAGCGATTCAACCCGGTCGTGGGTGTCGCTCATGAAACGCTCCACGTTTGAGCCTTACCATAAGTCAACGTCCGCCAAAGCCATTCGAACGGGCCGAATCGGAAATGCTTCAGCCAGATCGGGCTGTACCAAAGCTGAAGTGCCCAGATCGCGACGACGACTCCGGCGAGCTGGAAGCGGTCGAGTTTCCCGAACAGGCCAAAGCCATAGCCATAGAAAAGGGTCGTGCAAATAATCGTCTGGGCCAGGTAGTTTGAAAGAGCCATGCGTCCGACGGCTGCCAGCCGGCGCGTCAGCCACTGGACCGCTCCAGCCTTGTAGACTAAGAGCAACGTCCCGACATGCGCAAGCGCGACGAGAATGCTTGCGAAGCTATTGTATTCCATGCCTCCGCCGAACTTGTAAACCACGTCGAATTGGTTCCGGATGAGTCCAGATGCCCCTGTGGCAACCAGCGGCAGGCCCAGGCCATATCCCAGGAGCATCAGCACGAGGTAAAACCGCCGGGATCGCTCCCCTGAGAAAACGCCCAGCTTCATCAATCCCATCCCGATCAAGATGCGGCCGAGTGTCGCCCACCCCACGAAGGTCCCGAACAACATCGTCTGCATGTAGAGCGATCCCGGAGCCCGCTCGCGGGCGATCTGAAGGTACGAGCCCCGGCCGTAGATGCGAATGGCTCGCTCGATACCTGCCGCGTCGGGCTCGAATTCGCTGCGCATTCCCTTCCAGGCTTCCGCCAGCCTCTGGTCCCCTTTCGCGGCACCGGTTCCGGAGGCCGAAGCGGCCTCGACGCGCGCCGCGGCTGCGCCGCCCGATCAAGAAACGAGCCAAAGCCTCGCGCAAATGCGACCGGCGGCAAGAGGACCAGCACCCCGACGACGATCAACGTAAACGGCGACCGCTTGCGGAACAGATAGGCAACCATCCCACCGAGCGCGTAGCTGTAAAGGATATCTCCATCCCAGAGCAGATAAGCGTGAAGCAGGCCGAAGACGAGCAGAACTCCCGCGCGGCGATAAAAAAGCTTCCCCGAATTCGCTCCGCGAGCCTCGGCCCGGTCGGTAAAAAGAACCAGGCCCGCGCCGAAGAGCATTGAAAATATTGACATCATCTTCCCGGCGAATATCAAGTGATCCGCAACCCATACCGCGAAATTGCGTCCCGTGAAGCCCCCTGCGAGCGTCGGATTGAAATACGTCATCGGAAGCGCGAAGATATCGATGTTCATCGCCAGGATTCCCAAGAGCGCGAAACCGCGGACGACGTCAATCGAGTTGATTCTTTCCGCCGGTGCCACCGGCGCAGGTGCGGTATTCGGTCCTGTCGGCGTGTCGGTAAGCTCCACGGGGGCCAGTCCCAGACTCGTGGCGACAAACTCCTGGGCATCGCTCATTGAATGACTCCGGTCGGCGATCCTGGCGATTCGGCTGGTTGGCATCCGGCCGATTTTTCTCACGTTCCAGCGCGACTTCCAATGGAAGCTCGCGAGAATGCATTTTAGGTTTCGCGACGATGAAAACCACCCGACTCGACCGCCGAATTCCGATCTTTCGAAGATGCCGATCCGGTTTCCGCGACTTCGACCTTGATTTCCGCCTCTTTACCAGCCATTGTTAAACAATGTATGAGCGTCGTTCAAACAATGAGCGTTCCTGGTCGATACTGAGAATTGAGTTCGTCCCCGCCGTCCAGCGCGGGGCTTCCCGGACGATCTGGCAAGCCTGAGAAGGGCTTTCGGCTGGGCCGCCTGGAAGGCCGGCGCGGGACATCATGTTCCTCGCCCCGAGGGACCTCCGCATGCCCGACCTCCGTCCAGTCATCCCAGAAAACCGCAAAGGCCCTCGCCCGACCCGCAGCGCGAGCCGGTCGGTCCGGGCATGGGCCTTCGCCACGGCTTGGCTGCTCCCGATCGGTCTTTTCGCCTCCGAAGAAAGCACTGCCGGAAAGCCCGCGGTAAAGCTCGAGATCTACCCGGCCAAGGTCCGGCTCTCCGGTCCCGACGCGGTGCAACGCCTCGTCATTCTGGGTGTCAACTCCCTGGGGGCGAAGTATGACCTGACGGGTCAAGCCAGGGTCGAGTCTCGAAGCCCCGCTCGGGTCCGCGTCGGCGATCATGGTTCGATCCTGCCCGTGGCCGATGGCACGGGCGAAGTCGTGGTGCGGGTCGGCACGATCGAGGCGCACGTTCCGGTCGAAGTCGCGAAGGCATCTCTGCCCCGGATGGTCAGCTTCCGCAACGAGGTCGTGCCGCTCTTGACCAAGCTGGGCTGCAACCAGGGCGCGTGCCACGGCTCCCAGCGCGGCAAGGGAGGATTCAAGCTTTCGCTCCTGGGCTTCGAGCCGGAAGCCGATTACATCGCAATCGTGAAGAGCGCGGAAGAGCGGCGCGTCACCCCGTTTGCTCCCGAAGAGAGCTTGCTCTTGCTCAAGCCCACGCTGGCCGTTGCCCACCGCGGCGGCAGGCGGCTCGAAACTGGCTCGCCGGCCTACCGGCTGCTCACCTTGTGGCTGGAAGAAGGCACGCCGGGACCTCGAGTCGATGATCCGCACATCGTGGCCCTCAAGGTCTATCCGCAGGAAAATTTGATGGAGCCCGGCCAGGAGCAGCACCTCTCGGTCGTGGCCACCTTGAGCGATGGGTCCGACCGCGATGTCACCGCCGACGCACGGTTCGACAGCCTGAGCGAGGGAGTGGCCACCGTCAGGCCATCCGGGCTGGCCAAGACCGTCGGCAGAGGCGTGGCCAATATCATGGTTCGCTACCAGGGACGGTCGGTGATCGCCCGGCTGACCGTGCCGTTCGCAGCCCAGCGGCCGTTCGAGCTTGCCTCGTCGAATATCATCGACGTCAAGGCAGCCGCCAAGTGGCGCGAGCTGGGATTGGTTCCCTCGCCCGCGTGCTCGGACGCCGAAATCCTCCGCAGGACCATGCTCGATACCATCGGTACCACGCCCACTTCCGATGAGGTTGAAGACTTTCTGGCCGACAGCAATCCCGCCAAGAGGACCGCGCTGGTCGATCGCCTGCTGGCGCGCCCGGAATACGTCGATTACTGGACTTTGAAGTGGGGCGACATCCTGCGAGTCAATTCCGAGAAGCTGGGTGCGCAGGGGATGCTGGCCTTCAACCTCTGGCTTCGTGGTGCATTTCGGTCCAATATGCCGGTCAACCGCATGGTCGAAGAACTGGTGACCGCACAGGGATCGATCTTCAGCAATGGGCCGGCCAATTACTTCCGGATCGCCAGCAATCCCACCGACCTCGCCGAGACGACCGCCCAGGTCTTCATGGGCCTGCGGCTTCAATGCGCCCGATGTCATCACCATCCTTTCGAGGCGTACGGGCAGGACGACTATTATGGTCTGGCGGCATACTTCGCTCGGGTCCGGACCAAGCGGAGCGACGAATTCGGGCTGTTCGGCGGCGACCAGGTGATCTATGTCGCCAAATCGGGCGAGGTCTTTCAACCACGGACCGGCAAGAAGATGGCGCCTCGGCCGCTGGCGGGTGAGCCCCGCGATGATCCGGTCGACCGCCGCCGTGCACTGGCGAAATGGCTGACGATCGAGAAGCCGCGCTGGCTGGCTCGCAACATCGTCAACCGCTACTGGGGCTACTTGCTTGGCAAGGGGTTGGTCAACCCGATCGACGACCTGCGTGAGACCAATCCCCCTTCCAATCCCGAGTTGCTGGAGGCCCTGGCCGACGCCTTCATCAAGTCGGGCTACGACCTGAAGGCCCTGTTGCGGTTGATCCTCACCAGCAGGGTGTACCAGTTGAGTGCCCAGACCACGTCGGACAATGAGCTCGACACCATGTTCTTCACGCATTACACGATCAAGCGGCTCACCGCCGAGCAACTGCTCGACGCCGTCGACGCGTCCACCGGGACGATCGAGAAATTCCCCCGGATCCCCGCCGGCACCAGGGCGATCTCGCTGCCCGACACGAGCTATGCTTCGTTCTTCCTCGACACCTTCGGGCGGCCGTTGCGAGCGATCGCCTGCGAATGCGAGCGATCGAGCGATCCCAACCTGAGCCAGGCTCTGCACCTGATGAACGGCGAACTGCTCAACCGCAAGCTCATCCAGGGCGACGGCCGGCTGTCCCGGCTGCTCAAAGACCCCAAGCTGACCGATCTTACGCTGGTGCGCCGGCTTTATCTTCTCACGTTCGGCCGGCCCCCTACGCCAGCCGAGTCGACCGCGGCCGGGGCGATCCTTGCCGAATCCCCGAGCCGCCTGGCCGGTGCCCAGGACCTTTTCTGGGCCATGCTCAATTCCAAGGAATTCTTGTTTAATCACTGATCGGCGCGACCATGAGGCCACGTGGCTTTAGCCAGAGCTTCCCGGCGGGGGGGGTACCGATGCTGCTCTTGGCCCTGCTGTCAGTGCCGGCGTGGAGCCTCCCTTCAGTTCGAGGCGATGAGGCGTCCACGCCCACGTACGAGCGCGACATCAAACCGATCCTGGCCAAACGCTGCACAGTCTGCCACAGCAGCTCCAAAAAGGACGATCTTGATCTCTCGGGCGGGCTGGCGCTCGATACGATCGAGGGTGCGCTGGCCGGCACGAAGCGCCACAAGGTTGTCGTGCCGCGGCGAGCCGATGAGAGCGAGCTTCTGCGTCGGTTGACCGATCCTGACGTTGACCGCAGGATGCCGCTGGAGGACAAGCCGCTTTCGGTGGCGCAACAAGAGCTTTTCCGCCGCTGGATCGATGCCGGAGCGCCCGCGGCAGCGCCCCGGTCGTGGCCGCCGGGAACTCAGCGATCGAGCCAGCCACGAAGGCGCGGCCACGACGGACCGCCTGGCTCGAGGTCGTGATTCCCACCGAGGTCAAGCTCGCTCCCAGGACCTGGAACGCAACCAAGGGCGGCGCGCTCACGGTGAGCGCGCCGATCGGACCTTTGCCCGCGGTGACAGCACTGGTGTTTCGGGGCGACAGCCGCCTGCTTGCGGTCGGGACGTACGGGCAGGTTGTCTTGTGGGACCTCGGCGAGGGACGGCCAGCGGCCTCGCTCGGCGGGATTCCCGGGCCGGTGCACGCCCTGGCATTTTCCCGCGACGGCCGCAGGCTGGCCGTCGGCGCCGGGCTACCGGCTCGCTCGGGCCTCGTGCGAGTCTACTCGGTCCCGGACGGTACCAAGATCCATGAATTCATAGGACACGGGGATGTCGTTTTTGCTCTGGCGTTTCGGCCGGACGGCGGACAGCTCGCGTCGGCCTCATTCGACCAGACCGTGCGGTTCTGGGACCTGGGCCAGTGCCGGCCCGCAGGAATCTTCCGGGGCCATTCCGACTTCGTCTACGCCCTGGCCTATACGCCCGACGGCAAAGCCCTCTATACGCGCGGGCAAGGACCGGACGATCAAGCGGATCAACTCACATACGCAAAAGGAAGAGCGCACTTACAGCAGTCACGACGACGATGTGCTGGCAGTGGCCATCCGACCCGATGGCAAGCGGTTCGTCTCGGCGGGCAATGAGCCCCAGCTTCGGTGGTGGGCGTTCGACGGCGACCGGCCCATTGCCCGCCGCGGCGGGCATTCCGGCCCGGTGCAGCAGCTTGCTTTCAGCGGCGACGGCAGGCGCCTACTCTCGGTCGCCGGCGACGGCTCGGTGCGGCTCTGGAACGGACAAACCGGCGAGCCGCTTAGACCGCTCCCAGGTGCCCGTGACTGGCAATATGCCGCGGCGATTTCGGACGATGGGCGGCTGGCGGCCGCCGGAGGCTGGGACGGCCTGGTCCGCCTCTGGGACGCCGACTCCGGCCGCCTCCGCGGTACCCTCGTGCAGCCGCCGGATCGGACCGCCAGCCAAAACGTTGACGCGAGCCCCGCGCGCTGCGAATGGCTCGCCGTTAGCTCCGGCGGTTATCTCGCTGGCTCCACGGGCCTGATCGGCCAAGTAAGCTGGCGGTCCGGCGGCGTCACACTGCCTGCCGAAGCCGCCCGGCGCGTTTGTGTGAGCGGCGAATCCCTCGCGCGCGCCCTGCGCGGCGATCCCCTACCTTCCATCTCGTTTCCCCCGATACAACCTCGGAATTAATCCATGCGCCCGCTTTCTGCCTGCTTCTTGTTGGTCTTGATTGCGTCCTGGGCCGGATTGCCGCCTTCGAGCTGCAATGCGCAGACTTCGTATCCGATGCTGCTGCGTGTCGAACCGGTGGCCGTCACGCGGGGCCGGACGGTCGAGATCACGATCGCCGGACAGGAAAACTTCAACGGGGCCTTTGGCTTGCTCTGCCAGCAGCCCGGATTGCGGGGAGAAGTGCTCAAGGTGGAGACCGTCGAACAGCCCAAGTCAAAAGCGCGGCCCAACCGCCGGCGGAGGGCGACACCTCAGTTGCGGGCGCGGCTGGAGATCGACGCCCTTGCCCCGCTCGGTCCCCGCGAGGTCAGGGTCGCCACACCGCAAGGTGCGTCGAGCGTCGGACAGGTCGTGGTCGTCGACCATCCGGTTGCCGCCGAAGCCGACGATCAAGCCAACGACAGGCCGGCCACCGCGCAGAAACTGAGCTTCCCCTCCGTCATCTCGGGCCGGATCAGCAAGCTCGAGGACGTCGATTGGTATGCCTTTGAAGCCTTCAAGGGTCAGCCGGTTGCCTTCGAGGTCTGGGGCAACCGTCTCGAGAACAAGATCCACGATTTGCAGACTCACTTCGACCCGCTCTTGTCGATACACGACGCCCAGGGACGCGAATTGGCCACCGCCGACAACAGCCACTTCGCCGACCCTCTCCTGACCTTCGAGGCCCCGTCGAGCGGGACGTATTTCATCCAGATCCGCGACACCACTTACGCGGGGAACCCCTCCTGGTCGTATGCGCTCCACGCCGTCTCGGGGCCGGTCGCAACCTCGGTGTTTCCGCTCGCGGTCAACCCCGGAAAAGACGCCCGGCTGGAAGTCCGCGGACCAGGGTACGGCTCGAGTCAGACGATCACAGTCGCAGTGCCCAAGGCACTGGCAAGCGGACCTCACTTGATCGGCTTGCCCGGCGGCAGCGGCGGCACCTTGCCGGTGATGCTGGTGGTCACAACCCGGCCGGTCATCGCCGAGGCAAGAGACGCAGCCGCCGACGGCAAGACTGACCGCGCGATCAATCTGCCGGCCGCGCTGGCCGGCCGGCTGAGCACCCGCGGAGACGTCGATGGCTACCGCTTCGAGGCACATAAGGGATCGATTTACACCTTCGAGGTGGTCGCCCGCCGCGCTGGTTCCGAGTGCGACCCGGTTCTGCGGCTGCTTGACGCCAAAGGCTCTACCGTGACCGAAGCCGATGACACCAAGGGCCTGGGCAAGGATGCTCGCATCGAATGGAAAGCGCCGGCTGATGGGACCTTCGTGATTCAGGTTTCGGACCTGCATGACCGAGGCGGACACGCGTTCGGCTACATCCTCCTGTCGGAAGCGGCGAAGCCCGATTTCAACCTGTTCTGCGACCCCGACAAGATCAACGTCGGGCCGGGCGGGCGCGTTCCGGTTTTCGTCAAGGTCGAGCGTCGCCAGGGATTTGCTGGGCCGGTCACGGTGGGCTGCGAGGGCATGCCCGGGGAAATCTCGGCGAGCCCGCTCACGATCGGCCCAACAGCCACGGAAGGGGTCATCGTGGTCTCGGCGGCCGCCGCTGCCAGACACGCGGCAGCCCTGGTAACTCTCAAGGGAACTGGTGCCGGCCCGGACGGCCCGATCGTTCGCGAGGCGACTCCTGAAGAGGAGATCTACCTGCCCGGCGGCGGCCGTGGACGCTTCGCGGTGGAAACGCTCGCCCTTACGGTGACCAACCCCAGCGACATCGCCGTCGAGGCCGTCCCCCGCGAGGTCGTCGTGGCACCGGGCGAAACAGCCGCCGTGGACGTTACGATCAAGCGCAATCCCGCTTACGAAAAGCCGGTCAATCTGGCTGTCGTGCTCCAGCACCTGGGGGGCATTCACGCCAACCCACTTCCGCGTGGCGTGACCGTGAAAGAGGCCGGCAGTAAAACCCTGCTGGGAGCAACCGAGACCAAAGGCAAAATCATCCTCCAGGCGGCGCCGAACGCGCCGGCATGCGACAAGGTCCCGATCGCCGTGATGGGGCACGTCTCGATCAACTTTGTCGTTAAGACGGCTTATGCCAGCGCTCCGATCCTGGTGTCGGTGCGGCCCAAGGGGAAATAGCAGTGCCGGTCGGTCAGTATCGGCACGCCAAGAAAGCCATCATCCGGAGCGTGATGACGACGACGGGAAACTCGCGCGGCCGGCCGGTCCGTGTCGTCACGACGCCCCCGGCTCGTCGAGCTTGGCCAGAGCGTCAGCCAAGGTGTCGACAATGACCAGGATCTTGGTCAAATTCATGGTCCGGAAAATGTCGATGATGTAGGGCCCCAGGCCGAAGAAGACCGATCGGCCTTGCCTGCGGTCGATTCGCCGCTTGAGAGTCATCAGAAAGCCGATCTCGGAGCTCGCCAGATAATTGACCTGGCTCAGGTCGATGGCGAACCGGGGGTCGGGGTGCGATTCAATCAACTTGTAGAGCCATTCGCGCTCGGTGGATTGCCAGTTGGTGCTCGGATCGTCGCTTGCCTCGAAGGCAAGCACCAGCACGCCGCTCGCTTCCCGGGTTGTGAACTTGAGCATGTCCAGTATCACTCCGCGACGAAGTGAGATGGGGATCGACGGCCTTCGTATGGGATGATGTTCTCCCACTCGCTGGCATCCGAGCGAGCCACCACGGCGACCACCGGCTCCGTCTGGCTCAGGTTGAAGACCTCGTGCGGCACGCCGGGCTCGATGAAGATGAAATCGCCCGCCTGGTTCTCGATCACCTGCTGCAGCCCCGGGCCGTACTCGTGCCGCACTCTGCCCTCAAGGATGTAGAGCATGAGCTCGAAGCCGACGTGGATATGGGCGTAGGCCACTCCGCCCGGCGGGATCGTGGCCACGTTCATCGATAACTCGCGAGCACCGACGTTCTTGGCGCTCAGCCCGACCTTGTACTCGATGTTGTTCCAGCTCCGGCAATTGCCACTCCCGCGGATGACGTGAATACCGCCTCCACCTTCGACGCACCGGGCGAGATCGACTTCGGGAGGAGGGCTCGTGGATGCCATCGGGTTCGTTCTCCTCGTCACGGTGACTTGGTAAAAGACAGGCCAGGATCGTTGGGGCCGCCACCGAGAACCTTGAACGTGAAATGGTCGTTGTCCTTCCACGCCACGTTGCCGACCATCACGTTAGTGTTGCCTGGCTGCTGTACCATGGTCAGGATGCCGCTATCGTAGGTGGAAGTGCCTTCAAACTGCTGATCCTTGCCCTGGCGCGAGACCTTCCAGACGAATTGCCCCTTGTCCTGGAAAATCACGGTGATGGTGCTGTCAGTCGCGGGCTGGGCCGTCCATGTGCCCATCAGATTGCCCTGTCGAGCACTCGTCGTCGCTGCGGGCGCGGCGGCCGGCGCGGCGGCCGCTGTGGCCCCGGACGGCGCACCCCCGAGATCGCCGCCCGCCGCCGGTTGCTCTTTCTGCTCTAGTTGCTGAAGCAATTGCGCGGAGAGCTGGTCCTTGGGTTGAAGCGCCACGACGTTTTTCAACTGGCGAATTGCCGCGTCCGGGAAACCTTCGGTCAGATATTGATAGGCCAGCACGAACCGGGAGGGCGCCGAGCTCGTGTTCTCGGTGCAGAAATCTTCGAGCGCGCGGAGCTGCTGGGTGTACGTTTCGGGGTCGGCGTAGAGGCTGATCAGCGTGGTCCAGTCCCAGCCCGGACCGACCGAAAGCACGGCATAAAGGGCGGCCGCGGCCTCGTCATAGCGTTTGAGCGCAAAGAGGACCAGCGCTCGAAACTCGTGGAGCGCCGGATCGTTCGGGGTCTGCTTCAGACACTGGTCGGCCAGGTCGAGAGCGCGGGGATAGTCGCCGGTCTTGAAGGCTTCACGCGCGCTGTCGAATGTGGTCGTCACCTGGTTCATGAGAGTTTCGTCGGGCGCCTGGCTCACTGCACTTATGGGTTGGGAGTAGTCATAAACCAGGGGCTGCGCAGCGACGACGGCCGGCGGATAGGCGATACCATAGTACGGGTTGTAATACGAAGAATATCCCCAGTCGTAGAGCATCGGACCGAAGAGCCACGGCGATAACCCCCACCCCAGGCCCATTCCCAGGCCCCAGCCATAGCCGCCCCACCAGTAGCCCGGATAGCCGCCCCAGTAATTATTCCATCCCCAGCCCCCGGGATAGTGGCCGTTCCAGTAACCGTGCATCCAGCCCTGATGATAGCCCCAGTAGGGGTTGTTCCAGCCGAAGCCTGATTGATGAGCCAGGTTGAGATTATTGAACGTCGTTGAGCGGCCTAAAGTGTTGAAATTGCTCGCTCGGTTCAGCGAGTTAACGTTGCCAAACCGATTCACGTTGCTCAGATTGTTGAATCGATTGACATTATTGAATGAACCCGCCCGATTCAGATTGTTGAATGAGTTAAACCTGTTAACGCCGCCGTACTGCCCGAAGGACGATCGCGGCATGGTGAACGACGGAGTGCGATTAAAGGTGGGGGCCGAGTAGCCCCCATGGAAGCCGCCATACCCGCCAAAGCCGCCGGCACGCACGCCTCCGAAGCCGCCAACGCCACCGCCATGAAAACCGCCGAACCCGCCGCCGCCACCGTGAAAACCGCCGCCGCCGCCATGGAAACCGCCGCCACCGCCGTGGTATGCACTGGCTATGCCGGCCAGACTCAGGAAAAGACACGTTGTCACGCCGCCGCTCAGAATGGTCTTGTACATGGCATTCTCCGCCGGGCTGGCCGGAACTGTTCGGTTGGTCGATTCACCGGGGCTCTACGTGGGCACGGGGCGGAGGCGGCCTGCGGACCATGACATATTCCTGGAGATTCGGGACGACCTGGCCTCCCACTGTGCGCTGGATCGACGCCCACCGTGCCGAGTGCGGGCCGACCCGGGTCAAGACGTTGGTTGCCGACGCGGTGCGCCCATCGGGCAAGACGCCGGTCGATTTGATGATCCATTGTTTGCCATCGCGGGTCCAGTATCCCTCGCCGTAGCCTCCCTCCGAATCGAAGAACCACGACCGGATCTGCTTGGTCAAGGGGTCCCAGCCTATTCGCTGCGTTACTGTCATTACGGGCTTGCCCTGCACATGGATCGTAAAATCGCGGAGCAAAAAATTCTTGTCGGGCGACCAGCGGCAACTCGCGTGAACGGTCGAGTCGGTGGTCTCGTCGATCCAGTCCCCCAGCATCCACTCGAGCTCCTTGAGACGTTCGTGGTGCGCGAGCGCCGGTTCGTCATCCTCGTGCACGCTGGTGTAAAGCCACTTTCCGCCCTGCTTGACGAAGAGGACGGTATAGCGCCGGACGGCGTCCGCCGCCTCTTTCTCCGCCGGCTTCACCCGCGTATGGCCTTCTTCCTTGGCGACCTCGGGACCCAGGAAAGCGAGTGATTCCAGCGAGATCTCGATCTTCGCGCCCTTTCGCTCCCGAAACATCGCCTCGAAGAAAGCCTGGATCGTGGGTCGGCCCTTGATCCCCGCGCCATTCGCGTCAACCATCTCGGCGTCTTCGGTAAAAAGAGCCGCCACCGCCTTCGCATCGCCCGCGTTGTACGCGCTGGTGAAGGTCTCGCCAACCGCCCGGACGGCTTTTTCCTCTTCGGGCCTGCCGGTCAGTCCGAGTGCCTTGGATTGAGCCGCCGCCGGCGCGGCCTTGGAACTTGCAGCAGCCGTTGTCTGCGTCGCGAGTGGTGCGCCAGAGCCACCGCGCCCAACCACCGCGTCTTGAGCGAGCAGCCGGCCTGCCGCGCCCAGGCAACCCAGCGCCACCGCCGACACCCCGACGAGCCGTCGCATTCTCTTGGTTGTCATGATCGCACATCCCCAGGGTGAGCGCTCATCCCACTGGCAAAACCGTGCCGCGCCGCTCGGGCAAATTCCGCCACGCGGCTCTCACATTCGTTCCGGTAGTTCCCCGCCAAACGAACTCAAACTCCAGGATACACCCGCGACATACCCAGAGGAATGGCTTTCCCCTCAATAACGCCGCTATGATGGCACTCATGCCGGGAGTTTACGACCTCACACCACCGATCGACGCAGCTCTACCGGTCTGGCCCGGCGATTCCCCCGTGCGCCGCGAAGTCTTGACGTTGTCAGCTCATCCGGGTCTGCGACGCCAGCCCCGTGCGTGCCATATTGAGGAGTCTCCCGCCATGAACGACGCACCACCCAATTCATCGCCTGATCGCCGCTTTGCATCGGGAATCGCACCCGAGCAAGGGGACCCGCTCCTGGCCTATCGAAATGAGTTTCCGATCCTGGCGCAGGCCAACTACTTGATCAGCAACTCGCTGGGCGCCGTCCCGAAGGCGGTCGCGGCCAGCGTGCAAAGTTACTACGAGACCTGGGCGGCCCGAGGCGTGCGAGCCTGGGAGGAAACCTGGTGGACGATGGTATCGGAACTGGGCGACCTGGTCGCGCCTCTGATCGGAGCACGCGAGGGCGAAGTGGTTTTCCAGCCCAACGTGACATTCGCCCATGCCGTTGTCTTGAGCGCGTTCGACTTCTCCGGGCAACGATCTGGCATTGTCACGGATTCGATGCATTTCCCCTCGATTCTCTACTTGATCGACCAGGAGCGCGGCCGAGGGGCCAAGGTCACGGTGGTTCCCTCGGACGATGGCATCTCGGTCGACACCACACGTTTGCTCGAGTCGATCGACGAAAAAACCGCGATCGTCAATGTCTCCCACGTTTTCTTCAAGTCGGCCTTCATTCACGACGTCGCCGCGATCGCCGCCAAGGCCCGGCGGGTCGGTGCGGTCACGCTCATTGACGGCTACCAGGCAGTCGGGACGATTCCCGTCGACGTGCGGGGGTTGGGTATCGACGCTTACATCGGCGGTTGCTTGAAGTGGCTCTGCGGCGGGCCTGGCGCGGCCTTCTTGTGGGTTGAACCTGATGCCCGAGGCAGGCTGGAGCCCAAGCTCACAGGCTGGATGGCCCACCAGGAGCCGTTTCGATTCGAGCCGAAACTCGTGCGCCGCGATGACGCCTGGCGATTCCTGCACGGCACGCCGAGCATCCCGGCCCTCTACGCGGCCCGCCCTGGTCTCGAGATCGTCAACCGCGTCGGAGTCGAGGCGATTCGCGAAAAATCGTTGCGGCAAACCGATCGCCTGCTCGCGCTGGCCGATCGCCACGGATTTCGCTGCACGACTCCCAGACCGCATTCGCGGCGGGGCGGCACCGTCGCGGTCGATCTCGACAACGGCCATGAGATTGCGCGCAGCTTGAATTCGCTCGACATCCTCTGCGATTACCGCCCCGGCGCGGGCATCCGGCTCTCGCCTCACTTTTATAACCGCGACGACGAACTGGACGCGGCGATCGAAGCCATGGTAGAAATCCGCAAGACGGGCGCCTGGCGAGCCTTCACGACAACCCAGCCGGCCGTGACGTGATGCTGTTTTGCGATCGCGGTTCAAGCTGAAAAGGAGGCCCCACAATGCCAGTGCTTCAAGGCGCGTTGGCTCTTGCTTTGTCCCTCACGCTCATCGCCACCACATCCGAAGACCCGAATCGCGTGACTGTCAAAGGAACACATCTGAGCCTCGTTCCCCAGAAAGGCTTCACGGAATCCCAGAATTTCGCGGGGTTTGAAAGTGAAGCCCACGAGGCGAGCGTCATGGTCATCGAGCTGCCGATGCCGGGAGGCGCGGGGGCTCTCAAGAAGATCGAAGAACGTTACACCCCTGCCGTGCTGCGCAGTCGCGGGTTCGTGCTCACGTCCCAGGAACGCGGCAATCAAAACGGCTTTCCCTGGCTCACTCTGAAGGGGAAGCTCCGCAAAGAGGATAAAGCATACGTGCAGTGGATATTCTTCTGGGAGAGTCGAGATCCGCAGCTCGCCGAGGTCCTGGTCACGGCGCCCGCCGACGATTTTCCAGCCGTCGAAAATGACCTGAAGCTGATGCTCGCCAGCCTGCGCTGGGAACCTCGTGCCGGCGGGGCACAGGCGGATCGTTATTATTCGATCAGCTTGCCCAAAGGATGGAAACTCGCCAAACAATTCGGACCAGTTGATATGTACACCGAGTCTGGCCGCTTTCCCAAGGCGAAAGACGAATCGGCCATCGGCGTGACCCTGTTGACTGAAAGTCGTGGCGGCGACTTCAAGGCGTTCGTGAAGGACATGAACCTCAAGCGGAAATACTATACGGGCTTGAAGGAGCTGCAAAGCGGGTTCTTGAAGATCGATGGCTTTGATGCCAACATTTCCCACGTGTCCGCGCTCGACGTGACGGACCAGAGACCGGTTGTCCTTCAATACTGCTACATTTCCCTGGGTAAGGCCACGATGTTCATTGAAGGGGAGCGTACCTCGAAATTGAATCAAGAACTGTTCGAGAACACGTGCAAAACGATCAAGATCAAGCAATAAATGCCGTCGTGGCTGTTTGGCCAGCGTACGGTGAGATTGACGACTGCTCGCTTAGCTAGCGTATCGCTGACTGCTGACCACAGAACCGAGCCCCTCACGGCTCCGCCAGCGGCGTGTCAACCCAAGACCGCCTGGCGTGCGATTCGAGCACGGCGTCGGCGATGATCTGGGCGTTTAAGCCCTCGTAGAAGCTCGGCATGGCCGCCCGACGTTCGATGATCGCCGAGACGAATTCCCACATCAGGTCGTAGCGAAAGACGGTCGCCGGAGCGCCCAGAGAGGGATCGCGGGGACTGCCCGCGGGCTTGAGGAACTCATCCGGTACGGGCACGGGCGCCAGATCCTGGCCTGACTTGCCCAGCAAGATCGTGTTGGGCTCGTGCAGCCGGTACACGGCCGAGCCTTCCGAGCCGTTGATCTCAGCCCACTCGTGGCCGAAGCCGGCGCGATGATAGCCCTTGGCCAGGGTCGTTCCTTCCCACACTCCGGTGGCGCCGCTCTGAAATTCACCGATCAGGCACGACCAGTCGTCGACGTCCGATGGCGCGCACGGCCGGCCGTCGGCGGTATGATCGCGGGTTGCAAACCGCGCAACCGCGCCGCAGACCCGTGCGATCGGGCCCAGGAGGTCGATCGCGAAATCGATCCGATGGATCGTCATGTCGAAGAGGTCCCCTGCCCCGGCGCGGCGCGATATTGCCGCCAGCCCCAGCTCGCCTCGGGCCAATCCAGGAATCGCTGCGAGCGGAAATGGCGCGGACTGCCCAGCGCGCCGGACTTGAGCAAATGCCTCAAGTAGCGCATCGCCGGCGCGAAGCGGTAGGTGAACGCGGTCATGTGGACGACACGGGCGTCGCGGGCGGCCTCGTACATCTGGCGGACCTCGCCCGCACTCAGGCCGAGCGGCTTTTCGCACATGACGTGCTTGCCGCCGCGGGCCGCGGCCAGCGTGATCGGCCGGTGGGTGTCGTTGGGCGTCGCGATGACGACCGCATCAACCGTGTCGCCGGCACACAACGCCTCGGGGTCGGTCGTCGCCTGCGCGACCTGCCATTCCTCCTGGCGCCGCTTGACGAGATCGGCGTCCGTGTCGCAAATCGCCGTGAGCTCGGCCCTGGAATCGACCCGCAAGCCGGGCAGGTGATGGTATGCCGTCACCCCCCCCGTACCGATGAATCCGACCCGCACCTTGGTTCCGACTGTTGATGTTGGGGACATTTCGTGATTCTCTCCGGGGTGCTTGCCTTCCTGCTCTCGTCCTACTATTCTGCATGAGAGTTTGCAAGGAGACTTTCTGCGATGAGCGATCCCACTCTGGCCGTCGAGCCGGGCATCAGCGCACCCGCTCCGGGCGGAACCATCCCAGTTTTGATCCCGATCGACCTCCCGGCGCGCATCCGCCGCGACGCCGACGGCGCACTCTGGGCGGAAGTGCCCGCGCTGCCAGGTTGCGTGGCCGGAGGTGAAACGCTCGATGAACTGCTCGCTAATCTGCGCGAAGCGGCCGAAGGTTGGCTACTGGCCAAGCAAGACATCGAAACCGACGGCTGGCCGCGGCCATGAAGCCGGTTTCGGGGAAGCGCCTTTGCAAAGTGCTCGAAAGCCACGGGTGGATCTTGCTCCGAATCAATGGCAGCCACCACATCTACGGACGCCCCGACCAGCCGGTCATCCTCCCGGTCCCCGTGCACGGGAATCACGATCTCCCGACGGGAACGCAGCGGGCCTTGATGCGATTGGCGGCGCTGAGCGAGTCTGACTTGTGAGCCGGAGCGAGCTGGCCCGGATGTCCCGTCCCACTCTCTGAAGGAAAAAACAGAATGCCAAGCGAAAAACCGATTCGAGTCGCCATCGTCGGCCTGGGCTTCGGGGCCGAGTTCATTCCGATCTACCAGAGTTACCCCGGCGCGGAGATCGCCGCCATCTGCCGGCGCGACCGCAACGGGCTTCTTGAGTGCGGCGACCGCTACAAGATCAAGGGGCGTTACACCGACTATCTCGAGCTCTTGAAGGACCCCGAGATCGACGCGGTCCATATCAATTCGCCGATTCCCGACCATGCCTGGATGTCGGTCGAAGGGCTCAAGGCGGGCAAGCACGTGGCCTGCACGGTGCCCATGGGCACCTCCACTGGCGAAT
Source organism: uncultured Isosphaeraceae bacterium (assembly GCA_963823675.1). GTDB lineage: Bacteria > Planctomycetota > Planctomycetia > Isosphaerales > Isosphaeraceae > CAWGMT01. The sequence continues at coordinate 206,931 of CAWGMT010000015.1, forward strand.
GCCGTCTGATCGTCGAGGCCCAGCGCTATAGCGGCAAGATCTACATGATGATGGAGACCGTCGTTTACAGCCGCGAGTACCTCTTCGTGAAGGAGCTCTACGACAAGGGCGAGCTGGGACGGCTTCAGTTCCTGCGCGGCAGCCATCAGCAGGATATGGACGGCTGGCCCGATTACTGGCCGGGCTTGCCGCCGATGTGGTACGCCACTCACTGCGTGAGCCCCTGTCTGGCCATCCTGGGAAAGCACGCCGAAACCGTCGTCTGCCACGGGTCGGGCCGGATCCGCAGCGAGCTGATCAGCCGCTACACCAGCCCCTTTGCGATCGAGACCGCCACGTTCACAATCAAGGACTCGGACGTCGTCGCCGAGGTCACCCGCAGCCTCTTTGACACGGCCCGCCAGTATCGTGAAAGCTTCGATGCCTACGGAAGCAAGAAGAGCTTCGAATGGCAGCAGGTCGAGGGCGAGGAACCCGTCATCCACACCAAGAGCACGCCCGAGCACCCGATTTCCGAATCGGAGATCCCCCGGCGGACCAAAGTTCCCGACTACGCTCATCTCCTGCCCGAGCCGATTCGCCGCTTCACCACCAAGGGCGTCTACAGTTCCGACCTTGGCGAACAGCACCTTTCGTTCACGCAGGGCGGCGGACACGGCGGCTCGCACCCGCACCTGGTCCACGCGTTCTTGAGCGCCATCCGGGGAGATCGGCCGGCGCTGCCCGACGCCGCGACTTCCGCCAACTGGACCATGGTCGGCCTGTGCGCCCATGAGTCGGCCATGAACGGAGGCCAGAAGATCGTCATTCCGACCCTTTGAAGGGTCGGTGAGATGCCATCACGCGGAGCGTGATGACTACAACGCGGACAGAAGATCGTCATTCCGACCCTTTGAAGGGTCGGTGAGATGCCATCACGCGGAGCGTGATGACTACAGCGCGGACAGAAGATCGTCATTCCGACCCTTTGACAGGCCGAGGCGGCCAATCAATCTCTTCATGGAGGAACAGATTGTTGTGCAGATCTCCGTGACTGTTGAAGTAGCGGGGGCGCGGTGCCGACGCCTCGTAGACCGCCGCAAAGCAAGGGTATGCCAGCAGCAGAACCAGGACCGCCGTCGAGAGCAGCTTCCGTCGGCCGCGGTCGAGCTCGAAGACGGCTTGCGTCCCCTCCGCCATCAAGAGAAAGAAGGCCGGGACTAGCTCGAGGATCAGCCGCCCGTGCAATGGGTATCGCTTCATCACGGACGCAACGACGGCCAGCGCGAATGGTAAGACCAGCATGAGCCAGACGGGCCACGACCGGCGGCACAGCCTCACTGTGCCACCCACCAGCAGACAGAGCGGCAAAACCACTGCCAGCCAGTGGAATGCCGGATGAACCAGATTCAACGGATTGACGAAGAGGTCGAGCAGGATTCCACCCGCCTTGACCAAGCTCACCGGTGCCGACGGCCAGGGCCAGAGGGGAAGGAACGCGAAATCCCAGAAGATATACATCGTCGTGTAGGGGCTCAGGAGCGAGCGCGACGCCTGATACGCCAGCAGAAAGCTGAATAGCCAACCCACTCCGATCGCGCACCAGACCAGGGCGTCCCGGTACCGGCGCGCCAGCAAAGCGGCGAGGACAAGGCTCGACCCGCAGCCGGCGACCACGAATGCGGAACCAAACGAGCACCAGGGCGCAGGTCGGCGCACAGAGCGATGCCGGCGGCTTGTCGCCAGGCGGCCGGCTTCGCAACGGCGTCACAGGCCAGGAGCGTGATCGCCACTCCGGCGGCGAGATCGAGCGAGTAGGGCTTGAATTCGCTGGAATAGTAGATCAGATCGTCCGAAAAGGCGAAGAGCGCAAGCGCCACGAGCGCCGCCCGGCGCGGTAAGATGCGGCGGGCCAGGACCGCGAATGCGAAAAGCGCCGCGTTGCCACAAGCCAACGGCAATAGCCGCGTCACATAGGGCGATGGACCCAGGATCGACACCACGGCCCGCACGACGATCAGAAAGCCGAAAGGCGCCAGTTGATCGCCGGTGAGCGGCTGCGAGAAATCGAGGGGCGCCTGATCGAACGCATTCGCCGCCAGCGATGCCTCGTCCAACCAGTAAGACCGGCCATGCGCGTAAACTGCCAGGCGAAGGAAGGTGCCCAGCACGAGCACGACCCTCTCCGGCTGGTCCCGAAGCGCCCGCCAGATTGGTGTGAGATCAATTTCATGCTTGAGAATGCTTGCGCAGGAATCTTCGCAAACCAAGCCATGGAGCAAGTTCCTCGCTGACCGGACCGCCGTCAAGCCCGATAGGATGACGGCGATGCAGCAGCATTTCCTTTCGCCCCTTGTGAAGGGGAGCCGGCCTTTCCTTTTCCCCCCTTGCCAAGGGGGGGCCAGGGGGGGTGGCGGCGGCACGCCTCGGACACCGCAAATCGCTTTGCCCATCCTCAGCCCGGCCGAACCGCCATCAAGCGGCGCCCGCCAGCGCCCGAGCCTGGGCGTCGACCTGGCGAATCGCATTGAAGGCCGCCGCCGGGTCGGACCGGGGACTCATTTCCATGCCGATCGGGTCGCGGTATCCGACGTCGTGGATGGTCTTGAGCACGAACGGGTAGTTGATCTCGCCGGTCGTCGGCTCGTGGCGGCCCGGGTGGTCGGCGAGCTGAAAATAGCCGATCAGGTCGTGGTACTTGCGGATATTGCCGGTCAGGTTCCCCTCGCTGATCTGCTGGTGGTAGATGTCGAAGAGCATTTTCACGTTCGGTGAGCCGACCGCCTTGAGGACGTCCGCGGCCTGCGCCGAGTGGACGACCAACTGGCGCGGATGATCGACCAGGATGTTGAGCGGCTCGAGGATGATGGTGATTCCCTCGGGCTCGACGATCACCGCTCCGGCCTTGAGGGCTTTGATAACGGCCTCGGTCTGTTCCTCCCGCGAGGCGCCCTTGGTCTCTTCACCGGCGACGACGCAGAGTTTCTTGACGCCCAGCTTCCTGGCCACGCCGACGGCCGAGCGGATCTCCTCCTCGAACTCCTCCCGCCGCGCCGGGTCGGGGTTGGTGATGCCATGGCCGAAACCCTTCACCGGCGAGGCGGAAAACTGGGCGGTCGTGAGCCCGAGCTCGCCGTTGAGCTTGAGAACCGCGTCGATGTCCTTGCCGCGCCACGGCCAGAATTCGTAGTGCGAGAAGCCCGCTTCCTTGACCTTCCGGATCCGGTCGAGAAAAGGAAGCCTGTTCCAGGTCATCTCGACGTTCACGGCATACGTGAGCCACGTGCCATCGGCGGACGAACCCGCCTTGACCGGCTCCGGGCCAAGACCGTTCGAATCCGAGGCAACCAGGGTCGTGGAAATGCCGGCGCTCGCGCCGACGGCGGCCAGGAAATGGCGGCGGGTGCTCATCGATGTCTCCTTGGAAGTTAGCTCTGGCCCGTTCTCAAGCGAAGCGTCTTCAGATCACCAAACATGGTAACACAACCGTGCGAGGAAGGTTATGATCGGGTTGTGATCGTGACCGACGGACGTCTGCTGCGAAACGGAAGGAACGCCATGCGAATCACCTGGTACGGACATGCCGCCTTTCTGGTGGAAACTCAGGGCTTGCGGATCATCCTCGATCCTTATCGCTCGCCCGATTCGGGCGGATACAAGCCGATCGCGGAGCCGGCGGATCTCGTCATCGTGAGCCACGAGAACGACCGGTACCATAGCCATCTCGGCCAGATCGTCCCCCCGTTCGAGACGGTCCGAGCGCTCGAGATAGAGCCCGCGGGACGAGTCATCCGAGGGATCCGGTTCGAAGCCGTTCATGTCTTCGAGACGCCGCAACGTCTGCCCGAAGACGAGGTGACGATCGTCCACTTCCGGTCCGAAGGGCTGCACCTGGTCTTTCTGGGCGACCTGGGACACCCCCTGGGTGAAGCCGAACTGGCCCCCCTGCGCGGGGCCGAGATTGTGCTGGCGGCCGCCGGCGGTCCACCAACGATCGATTACCCCGACATCCCCGCCCTGCTCGACGCGATCGGGCCGCGGATCGTGATTCCGATGCACTATAAGACGCCCAAAATCAACCTCGATATCCAACCACTCGAGTGCTTTCTACACGCGCTTCCCCGAGACCCGATCGATCGCGCCGGCACGACCAAGGTCGAGATCACTCCTGAAACGCTGCCTACCAGGCGCACGATCGTCGTTCTCGAGCATGCGCGGTGAAGTCTGTTGCCAGTTGTCAGATGTCGGGAAACCAACAGGAATGTCGCGTTCGATCCGCAGCGGAATACATGACCTTCTCGGAAATTCGGCAAACCGGTCTTACGGTGTTCTGGATTTCAGGATACTACCAGGGTGTAAGCAAACGACAACCGACAAGAAAACCTGACTACGAAGACTCGATCTACGAGCATCCCGAATTCACGCCCGTGGAGCGCCTGCGCCACCTCATGGAGGAGCACGCCTTGACCCAGGCTGAGCTGGCCCGGCGCACGGGCGTCGCCGTGACGTCCCTCTCCGACATTCTCAACGGCAAGCGGCGGATCAGCCCCAGAATCCGCTCGAAGTTTGCCGAATGCTTCGGCGTCTCGGCTTCCTTTTTCGCGTGAGGTCTGCCGTCATCGTAGTCATCTCGCTCCGCGTGATGCGCCTTCGTCACGCGGAGCGTGACGACTACGGCGAGCCGCATGGCTCGTCAGGCCGGGTAACCCGGAGCCAACGGCGACGGCGACGGTCTAAGCTTGAGAAGTGAGTACACGCCGTCGCCGTTGGCTCCGGGTTAAACGAGCTCGGCGCATGCGGCATGGGGGCAATTGCACCCAGTGCATCAACCCGTCGTTCCGATCGCCGCGCTCCCCCGTGGCTTTCGAATGCCCGACGAGACCTGCTCGAACGCGAGGTCGCCGATGAGCGTGTCGTGTGAATCTGTGTTCGGAACAGCATCGAGAACCTGGTCGACAACGTCGCCCCACACGCTCGCCAGCCGCGCGGCGCGGCCGACCGGGTTCGTTCCATGACTCAGCGTGGTTTCTACACGATTTGAGCGCTGTGCCGCTACGTGGCTGAGCCCAACGCTCGCTACCGTGAACGAATCGAACACGCTAAATTCATCCATCGGCTCACTGTCAGTGGTCCCCGTGCTGACCAGGCCGGCATCTTGCAAGGGGCCGACCGACGGGCCTGAGTAGGTCGTCCCCGGCCCCTGGTACGCGACCAGGTCGGGCACCAGCAGATTGGCCACCGGCGTCCCCAAGCCGGTCACCAGGTTGTAGCCGGCGGTCGCCGTGTAGCCGTTGATTCCGCTCGTGATCGTGTTGTAATCGCTTTGAGGCAGCATGTAGAGGGCTTGCTGCGTATCCGTGGGGCTGGAGCCATTCAGTGACGACTCGCTGACGGCCGCTCGCCCTTGGTTGACCAGCGCCACCAAGCCCGCCCATGCCGGTGCCGACAAGCTCGTGCCGCCGACGATCTCGAACGGGTTGCTGGGATCGAGGTTGTACGGGTCGGCGATCCAAGCCCCGGTGGCCGGGTCGGCGACCAACGAAACATCGGGCGTGGTACGGCTGCCCGTGGACTGAACGCCCTGCTGGTATGCCGGCTCGGGCTCATACAGACTGATGCCGCCGCCGGAGCCGATGAAGGCCCCGATGGAATCGGACTGATACCCCCATCCCGTCTCGCCGTCGTAAGAACCATCCGCGTTGAGCGTGAGGCTCGTGCCGCCGACGGCCACCACATTGGGCGAGAAGGCGGGGTACTCGGGATCGGCGGCCCCGTAGTCGCCCGTGCTGGCGACGAAGGTCACGCCGGGGACGTTGAACACGCCGTCGTAAGCGGCCTCGTCAGCGGCGAACACTGCCTGGCCCTCCGGGAAACCCCAGCTCATCGACACCACCGACACACCCGGTTGGTGGGCGGCGGTGGCGACGCTGGCCATCAGGTCGGAAAGCGATTGGCTATCGGCCTCGACCAGGATGATCTGCGCTCCGGGGGCGAGGGCATGAGCCCATTCGACGTCGAGCGCTTCCTCAAGCTCCCAGTTGTCGGTGCCGGGCCCGTTCGGGTCGGTTGATGGCAAGGAGGTGGCCTGGCCGTCCTGGTTGAGAACCCTCAGAAACGACGATGCTGGGCCGTACTGAGCGTAGAGCGTCGATCCGGACGGCGTCAGCCCGAACTGGGCGTCGAAGGCGTCGAGGGCCTGGAAAATACTCGGATCGTCGTAGGCATCGACGACGGCGATGGTCTGGCCGGTTCCATCGAGCGGCAGCGCGCTGATGCCGTAAGCCGCCCGGATCTGGGCGGGCGTGTAAGCCGCCGTCCCTGCCGGTGAGCTCAGCGCCACGGTATTGGACACGCCGTTACCGCTGATCGTCATGGTATCGGCAACGACGGCCGCATTGAGCTGGGCATTGCCGCTCTCGGCAAGCTGTGCTGCCTTAGCGTAGATCGTGCCGGTCATTCCCGAGGCGTTGCCGCTCAGGGTGAGGGCCGTGGCGTTATCGCGCGACTGGAAGATCACGATCCCGGCGTAGGTCCCGCTCGTCGGCGGGCTCAGGTTGTACGAGCCATTGCCGCTGAGCGTGATGCCGCCGTAGGTGCCGCCCGTCGTGGGATACTTGCTTCCGGCGCTAAAGATCATCACGCCGGAGCCGCTGACGCTCGCGTTGCCCGACACCGAGAAGCCCCCTCCTTCGATGATGTAAATCCCGCTATTCATCGTGAGCGTGCCGTTCCCCGACACGCTGATCTGGCTGTAGATGCCTGGCTTGATCGTCGCCGACGAATTGCCGCTTACGCTCTCCGAGCCATAGCTGGTCAGGCTGGAGGTGCTTGGCTCGGCCACCAAGGCCAGCGGGTCGGCCAGCACCGCCGCCCCGGTCGTTGGGGCCGGACTGAAGCTGGCGTTGCCGCTCTTCTGCACGCCGCCGTGGACGTCGATCACCGATGCTTTGACCGCGGCGTTGCCGCTGGCCGAAATGGCGGTCAACGAGCTGGAATCGACGAAGACCCCGCCGGTGAGCTTGATGCTCGCATTGCCCGAGAGGGAGAGCACTCCGCCGGCTGTCGGGTCCAGGACGATGATCGACTGGTTGATCGTGATCGTGCTGATGGTCGTGCTGCTCGCGAGGAAGTTGCTGTCCGCCGTATCGGAGTAGGAAACCTTGATCGAGTTCGCAGCCAGTGGCAGGCTCGAGGTGCTCAACGAGGCCTTGCCGCCGGAGAGTGCGACGCTGCCCAGGTCATCGCCGGTCGTCGTGTCGAGGAAATCGACGCTGCCGGCCGGCGTGCCGGAGCCCGGGGCATTGGCGGTCACGGTCGCACTGAGGGTGACCGGCTGGCCGAAGCCAGTGCTCGTTGTCGAGGCGCTGGCCACGGTGGTGGTCGCGTCGGGGCTGATGGTCAGCGTTCCGGCCACATAGCTGATTGTGTAGTTGGGATCGACGGCGCCGCTGGCGGTGATCGCGTAGCTGCCGACCGGGCTCGTGGTCGTCGCCGTCGTGGTGACGGTCGGCAAAGTCGTGAGCTCGGCCGAGGTGTCGCCGTTGACAAAACCCGAATAGCTGACCGTCAGCGCCGGGTTGGCTTGCCCATACACCTTGGACTGGTTCTTCGCAGAAATCACCAAGGGCGCCGGGTTTACCACCTGGCTCACTACGTTCGACGTGCTCTGCGGGTAATTGGTGTCGCCCCCGTAGACGGCCGTGATCGCGTAAGCACCGGCAGGCAGGCTGTGCGTGCTGAATGTGGCCGTCGTCACTCCACTAGGGCTGGTGCTCAGGGTGCCGGTGCCGATCTCGTCCGCCGGGCTGACGGCGCCGGCGTAGTAAATGACGGTTCCGGTAGGCGGGACGGAGGGCGAAGCGGACGACGTGTTCGCCGGGTCGACCGTCTGGGTGAGCGTGCCCGTGCCCACGGCGAAGTCGCTGTTGCCGCTGTAGACGGCCTCGATCGTGTGGGTCGCGACCGTCAGCGAGCTGATAGCGGCGCTCGTGGCGCTGCCAGCGACGAGCGCCATGGGGCTGCCGAAATCGCTGCCGTCGATCAGAAATTGCACCGTGCCGGTAGGCGTGCCCGAGCCGGCCGTATTCGGGGCGACTGTGGCCGTGAAGGTTACGGACTGGCCGGCGCTCGATGGGCTGGCCGAGGAGACGACGCTGGTCGTCGTGCCATGCTGGCCGACCGTGTCGGTCATCGTGCCGGTGCTGGTGGTGAAGTCGGTTCCTCCGCTGTAGACGGCCTCGATCGTGTGGGTCGCGACCGTCAGCGAGCTGATGCCGGCACTGGTGGCGCAGGCCGTTGACCAAGGTCACTGGGCTGCCGAAGTCGCTGCCGTCGATCAGGAACTGCACCGTGCCGCCGGGCGTGCCCGAGCCGGGTGCGTTGGCCACGACGCTGGCCATGAAGCTCACGGTCTGCCCGGGGTCGGACGTGCTCATCGAGACAGCAAAGCTGGTCGTCGTGCTATCCGGGTTGACAGTCTGGCTCAGCGTGCCGGTGCTGCTGCCGAAGTTGGCGGCCCCGCAGTACACGGCCTCGATCGCGTGGCTCGCGACCGACAGCGAGCTGATGGCGGCACTCGTGGCGCTGCCGTCAACCAGCGTCACGGGGCGGCCGAAGTCGCTGCCGTCGATCAGGAACTGCACGGTGCCGGCCGGCGTGCACGAGCCGGGCGCGATCGCGGCCACCGTCGCCGTGAAGGTCACCGACTGGCCGGCGCTTGATGGGCTCGCCGACGAGACGACGCTGGTCGTCGTGCCATGCTGGGCGACCGTCTCGGTCAGCGTGCCGGTGCTTGTAAGAAAGTCCGTGCCCCCGCTGTAGACGGCCTGGATCGTGTGGCTCGCGACCGAGAGCGAGCTGATGCCGGCGCTGGTGGCGCTGCCGCCCTCCAGCGTCACGGGGCTGCCGAAGTCGCTGCCGTCGATCAGGAACTGCACCGTGCCGGCCGGCGTACCCGCGCCGGGCGCGTTGGCCGTGACGTTGGCCGTGAAGGCCACGGACTGCCCGAGATCGGACGTGCTCATCGAGACAGCGAAGCTGGTCGTCGTGCTATCCGGGTTGACGGTCTGGCTCAGCGTGCCGGTGCTGGTGCCGAAATTGGCAGCCCCGCTATAGACGGCCTCGATCGCGTGGCTGGCGACCGAGAGCGAGCTGACGGCGGCGCTCGTGGCGCTGCCGCCCACCAGCGGCACGGGGCTGCCGAAGTCGCTACCGTCGATCAGGAATTGCACCGTGCCGGCCGGCGTGCCCGAGCCGATCGTGGGTGCCACCGTGGCCGTGAAGGTCAAGGACTGGCCGAAGACCGGCGGATTGGCCAGGGGGCTGATCGTGGTCGTGGTGGTCGTGACGGGCCCGGCTTGAACCTCGAAGGCGCCGATATCCACGGTCCCATTCACGATCCGCGGGTAGCCGGCGCCGCGCTGGTCGGTCGTCAAAGGCTGCGAGGTGGTGGGATCGACGGCCAGGGCGTTGTTGCCGGCATCGATAGCCGGGCTGCCGGCCAGGAGTGCGATGGTCTGGGTCGGCCCGCCGTTATTCGCCAGCCGCGACGCAAGCCCCGGGTTGGTGACGCCGACGAGGTTGCCGTCAGTGCCATAGGTCAAGCTGCCCGTGTTGTCAACGCCGACCAGGTTGTACGCACTTGCCGAGGATACGCCGGCGCCGCCGATGTCGTCGGCACCATCGTCAGCCGTGTTGGCGGCGACGATCGTGTTATACAAGGTTGTGGTGGCACCAGGAAACACATAGATCCCGGCGCCGACGCCGGACCCGCCGTAATAGTTGAAGCCGCCATCATTGTAGGCGATCGTGGTGTTGACAGCCGTCAACACGCCGCCGTTAACGATGCCGGCGCCATTGGCCTCGGTTGAGTTGCCCGCGATCGTGGAGTTGATCACTGTCAGCGTGCCGCCGTTGTCGATGCCGCCATCGGCGCCGGCCACGTTGCCCGTGATCGCGCAGCCGGTCACGGTCGCTGTCCCCAGATTGTCGATACCGCCGCCGTACCAGCCATCGATGCCGCCAGCCGAATTGCCCGAGATCGTACACCCGGTGAGCGTCAGCGCGCCTTGGTTGAAGATGCCGCCACCGTAGTCTTGGCTCGCTCCGTTCAACGAGTTGTCTTTGATGGTCGAGTCGCTGACCGTCATCGTGCCACCGTTAGCGATGCCGCCGCCGACGCTGCCGGTTGCCATGTTGTTTTCGATGGCGCTGCCGACGATCGTCATCGTGCCCCCGTTCCCGATACCGCCGCCGTCGCCACTGGAGGCAGAGTTGTGCGCGATGGTCAACTCGGTGACCGTCACCAAGCCTTCCGAGGCCGAGATGCCGCCGCCGCCGGCGGCCGTGTTATACACAATCGTGCTACCGCTGACCGTCACCGTGCCGCCGTCGGTCCAAATGCCGCCGCCGCCGCCGGTGGACACGTTGTCCTCGATGGTCGAGCCGGTGACCGTCACCGTGCCATTGTTGGTCCAGATGCCGCCACCACTAGAGCCCGTGTTGCCCTCGATGGTGGAGCGGGTGACCGTCAACGTGCCTCCGTCGCTGCCGATGCCGCCGCCCCAGCCGGACGAGTTGTCCTCAATGGTGCTGTCACTGACCGTCATGGTGCCGTTGCCATCGCCGTAGATGCCGCCGCCGGTGTTGTCCGTGATCGTGCAGCCGGTGACCGTCAGGGTGCCGTCGTTGTAGATGCCGCCGCCGCCATAGTAGCTGGAGTTCCCCGTGATCGTGCAGCCGGCGACCGTCAAGGTGCCGCCATACGGCACGTCAACGCCCCCCGCGTCGTTCCCATTGACGACGTTGCCGGCACCCGAGCCCCCCGAGATGGTCAACCCCGAAAGAGTCACCACGGCACCGGGAGCAACCTGGAAAACGCCGACGGCATTGCCGCCGCTGATCGTGACCGCGCCCGCGCCGGGGCCATCGATCACCATCGGCCCGGATGGGCCGCCCAGCTCCAGCGTGCTGGTCAGAAGGATCGTCTTCGGGTTGGATACGCTGAAGACCGTCGGGTCGAACTGGATCACGCTGCCGGCGAGGTTCGGGTTGACGTCGGCCTGGCCGATACAATAGGCCAGATCGCCCGCATCGGCGCTCGTGCTGGCGCCGGTGTCGCTGGTGAGGTCAACGGTGTAGACCGTCGCGGGGCCGATCGACGCGGCCAGGGGCCGCTCGAAGGCTCCGATGTCCACGGTCCCGTTGACGATCCGCGGGAAGCCGGCGCCGCGCTGGTCGGTAGTCAGGGAGTACTCGCTGGCGAGGGCATTGCTCCCCGCGTCGATGGCCGGACTGCCCGCCAAAAGCGCGATGGTCTGCGTCGGCCCTCCGTTGAGCGCCGGCAGGCCCAGCCCGGGATTCGTGGCGCCGATGACCAGGTTGCCGTCAGCGCCGCTGGTCAGGCTGCCGGTCTCGTCGACGCCGACCAGGTTGTACGCGCTTGCCGAAGAAACCCCGGCGCCGGCAATGTCGTCGGCTCCATCGATCGTCGTCGCGTTGAGGGCGACGATCGTGTTGTACAAGGTCGTGGTGGAACCAGGGTAATCGTACGCGCCGCCGCCGTAGCCGTAGGCGGTATTGTAGGCGATGGTGGTGTTGACGGCCGTCCACGTGCCGTAGTTGAGGATGCCGCCGCCGCCGGGGGGGTTGGGCATGGGTATGTATCCGCACTGGTTATCTGCGATGCTGGAGTTGGTGACTGTCAACGTGCCATCGTTGACGATGCCGCCGCCGGCGTAGATGGCCGAGTTGTCGGTGATGGCGCAGTCGGTGACTATCAGCGCGCCGCCGTTGTAGATGCCGCCGCCGCCGTAGAGGACCGTGTTGCCCGAGATCATGCTACGGGTGATCGCCGTTGTGCCGGAGCACTCGATGCCGCCGCCGTAGATGGCCGAGTTGCCGGCGATGCTGGTGTCGGTGACCGTACACGAGCCTTCGCTGTAGATGCCTCCGCCCAAGCCTGCCGAGTTGTCCGAAATCGCGCATTCGGTGACCGTCAGCGTGCCAGAATTCTGGACGCCGCCGCCCGAGCTGTTGGTGTTCATCCGGGCCGAGTTGTCCTCGACCGTGCTGCCGCTGAGCGACATCGTGCCCCCGTTCCCGATGCCGCCGCCGCTGCCGTAGGCGTCGTCGACCGTATTGTCCTCGATCGTGCTGCCGGTGACCGTCATCGCGGCTTCGTTGCTGATGCCAACCCCGCCGGACCCTGAGTTGGCCGCGATGGTGCAGCCGGCAACCGTCATCGTGCTCTCTTCATAGTTGAAGATGCCGGCTCCGCTGGCGCCGCCGGCCGAGTTGTCGGTGATGGCGCAATCGGTGACCGTCGCCACGCCAAAAGCGTCGGCGATGCCGGCGCCGCCGCCCCCGTACGGTTCGCCGGTGATCGTGTTCTGCTGGATCGTGCAGCCGGTGATCGTCTGAGTCGTGCCATCGGCGAAGATGCCGCCGCCGAAGGCAAAGGCGAAGTTCCCCGTTATGGCGCTACCGCTGACAGTCAACGTGCCATAGTTGGAGATGCCCCCGCCCAACGTTGGCCCGGAGTTGTGCTCGATCGTGCTGTCGGTGACCGTGAGGTAACCGTCGTTGTCGATGCCGCCACCCCCGCCTCCGCCGTAGGCGCTCGAGTAGCTGGCCGAGTTGTTCGTGATTGTGCAGTCGATGACCGTCACCGTGCCGTCATAGGAGACGTCGATGCCGCCTCCGTTGACGGCTGAGCCCCCCGAGATGGTCACGCCCGAAAGGGTGGTCACCGCGCCGGGCTCGGCCTGGAAAACGCCAACGGCGTTGCCGCCGCTGATCGTGACCACGCTCGCGCCGGGGCCGTCGATCTCCATCGGCCCCGACGGGCCGGCCAGCTCCAGCGTGCTCGTCAGAGTGATCGTCTGTGGATTGGACGCACTGAAGACCGTCGGGTCGAATTCGATCACGCTGCCGGCGAGGTTCGGGTTCAAATTGGCCTGGCCGATCACGTAGGCCAGGTCGCCCGCATCGGCGCCCGTGCTGGCGCCGGTGTCGCTCGTCAGGTCGACGGTGTAGACGGTCGCGGGGCCGATCGAGGAGGCCAGATGCCGCTCGAAGGCTCCGATGTCCACGGTCCCGTTCACGGTCCGCGGGAACCCCGGTCCGCGCTGGTCGGTGTTCAGGGAGTACTCGTTGGCCAGGGCATTGCTCCCCGCGTCGATGGCCGGACTGCCGGCCAAAAGCGCGATCGTCTGCGTCGGCCCTCCGTTGTACGCCGGCAGGCCCAGCCCGGGATTCGCGGCCCCGATCACGATGGGGTTGAATGAGCTGGACACGCTGCCGGTCTCGTCGACGCCGACCAGGTTGTTCGAGCTGCTCGTAGCGATCGCGCCGACGATGTCGTCGGCTCCATCGTCAGCCGTGTTGGCGGCCACAATGGTGTTATACAAGGTCGTGGTGCCACTGTAATCGTACATACCGCCGCCGGTGGCGTATATGTTGCCGGTGTAGTTGTAGGCGATGGTGGTGTTGACGGCCGTCAATGTGGCGAAGTTAACGATGCCGCCGCCGCCGCCGCTGTAGGCGCCGGCCGAGTTGCCCGTGATCGTGCTGTCGGTGACGGTAAACGTGCCACGGTTGAGGATGCCGCCGCCGCCGGTGGGGACGACTTCGCCGGCGCCGCCGGCCGAGTTGTCCATGATCGTGCTGCCGCTGACCGTTGCTGTGCCATAGTTGAGGATGCCGCCGCCGCCGTTCTGACTGCCGGGCTCCGCGTTTCCCGCGATGGTGGAATCGATGATCGAAAGCGTGCCGCCGTTGCCGACGCCGCCGCCGCCGCCGAGGGCAAAGTTGTCGTCGATGGTGCAGTCGATCACCGTCGCCACGCCGACGGTGTCGATGCCGCCGCCGTCGCCTTCTCCGTCGAGGTCGGAATTACCGTCAATCGTGCTGTCGGCAACCGTCAACGTGCCAGCGTTGTAGATGGCAGCACCGCTGCCGCCGCCGGCTCCCGCCAGGATGTTCCCCTCGAACGTGCTGCCGGTGATCGTCGCCGTGCCAAAGACCGCCAAGCCGGCTCCGCCGGCATTGGCCGATGTGTTGCCGGCGATTGTGGAGTCGGTGATCGTCAGCGTGCCGCCGGCCGAGATGCCGGCGCCATAGCGCAACAGCCGCCGCCAGTGATCGCGTTGTCCTCGATCGTACTGTCGGTGATCGTCGTCGTGCCGCCGGTGGCGATGCCGCTGCCCGTGTTGCCCTCGATCGTGCTGCCGATCACCGTCAACGTACTGCCGTTGTTAATTATGCCGCCGCCCGTGTTGCCCTCGATCGTGCTGCCGCCCGTGACCGTCAAGGTGCCAAGGCTGTCGCTAAAGATGCCGCCGCCCTGGCTGGCCGAGTTGCCCGAGATCATTGTGTCGTTGACCGTCAAGCTACCGTTGTTGTAGATGCCGCCGCCGACATAACCGCCGGGAGCGGCCGAGTTACCCTCGATCGTGCTGTTGCTGATCAAGACCGTGCTGTCATAATCCACCGAGATGCCGCCGCCGTTGCCCTGGCTGCTTCCCCCCGAGATGGTCAGGCCCGAGAGGGTGGTCACCGCGCCGGGCTCCGCAAGAAACACCTCGATGGCGCCGCCGCCGCTGATCGTCACGGCGCCCGCGCCGGGGCCGTCGATCACCAACGGCCCGGATGGGCCGCCCAGGTTCACCGTGCTGGTCAGAGCGATCGTCTGCGGGTTGGACGCGCTGAAGACCGCCGAGGCGAACTGGATCACGCTGCCGGCGAGGTTCGGGTTGATATTGGCCTGGCTGATGACGTAGGGAAGGGTCCCCGAGGTGCCCGTGCCGGAGCTGCCGCTGCCGGTCGAGTTCACCGTGTAAATGGTCGGGGGGCTGCCGGCCGTGACCGTGGCCGTGACCGTGATCGTCTGCCCGTACACGGACGGGTTCGGCGAGGAGACCAGGGAGGTCAACGAGGGCGCGGCTCGCTCGTAAGCCCCGATGTCCACGACGCCATCGACGATCCGCGGGAAGCCGGCACCGCGCTGGTCGGTGGTGAGAGAGTACTCGTTGGCGAGGGCATTGCTCCCCGCGTCAATGGCCGGACTGCCGGGCCGGAGCACGATGGTCTGGGTCGGCCCTCCGTTGTACGCCAGCAGTCCCAGCCCGGGATTGGCGGTCCCGGTGACGAGGTTGCCGTTGGTGCCATTGCTCAGGCTGCCGGTATCGTCGACGCCAACCAGGTCGTATTGACCGACCACGGAAGCCGGGGCTCCGTCGATGTCGTCCGGCGAACCTCCGCCCGTGTTGACGGCGACGATCGTGTTATCCAATGTCGTGATGCAGCCAGGGTTGTCGTACATACCAGGGCCGCTGTAGTAGCTGCTTTGGTTGTAAGCGATGGTGGTGTTGGCTGCCGTTAGCGTCCCAGCGTTGAAAATGCCGCCGCCGTGGCTGTAGGCCGTGTTGTCCGCGATCGTGGTGTTGACAACGACCAGCGTGTTTGACACGTTGAACGCGCCGTTGCTGATGCCGCCGCCGGAGCCGGCCGTGTTGCCGTCGATGGTACTATCGCTGACCGTCAGGGCGCCAGAGCCGTAAGCTCCGTTGAAGATGCCGCCGCCTTCGTACGCGGCCGAGTTGCCCTGGATCGTACTGCCGATGACCGTCACTGTGCCGCTGCTGCAGATGCCGCCGCCGTACAACCCCCCGGAGTTGCCTTCGATCGTACTGTCGATGACCGTCAGTGTGCCAGAGTTGCTGATGCCGTCGCCGTTGCCGGTGCAGGAGTTCTCCGTGATGTTCGAGCCGGTGATTGTCAATGCGCCGCCGTTGTCGATTCCGCCGCCGAAATAACCGGCTAAGCCCCCCGAGATCGTCAAACCCGCGAGCGTGCCCGTCACGCCGCCGTCGACCTGGAACACCTCCACGGCATTGTTGCCGCTGATGACGACTCCCGAGCTCGGGCCATCGATCACCTCCGGCCCGGCTGATTCGCTCAGCACGAGCGTGCTGGAGAGGGTGATCGTCTCCGGCGTGGCGATGACCGTCGGGTCAAAATCGATGATGCTGCCGGCGGTGTTGGTATTGGCGTTGGCCTGGGTGATGGCCCAGAGCAGGTCGCCTGAGGGAGTGCCCGCCGTGGGGTAGGCGTCGGTGCCCGAGCTGGTCCCGGAGTCGCTCGTCAGGTTGACCGTGTAGTACGTCGGATTGCCCGACAAGAGAACACGGGCCTCCAGCCCTTCCAGCGCCCAGAGCCGGCGCCGGCGGCTGCGGGCGCGGGCCTGTTCACGGGCTCGACTGTTCGAACGAGGCACGGCGGAGAGGCGAAACGACATGGGTGCAGCTCCTTATGGGTCGAAACTCAATTCCTCTTGGATGAAAATCAAAACGACGCGATTCAAGACGGCGGTAGCACGATCCCTGACCACGGCACGCAGAACGAGCGCCGGGGCCTTGCTGGGTCCGTTGTTTAAGAAAGCACTAAACTTTCAGAGTTGCCGGCGACCTCGCACATTCAAACCACGGTGCCGGCTCAGGTTTTCACCGGCCGGGCTCGGCAATGAGCCTCGGCTTCAAGGCTTCGATTCTCGCCTGGGGCTTTCCTCCTTCTTGCCCGCTAGCTTCGGTTGGTCGGTCACGCCCAGCAACGCCGCGGCCTCGGCGCGGAGACGAAGCAGCCGCCTCGCGGACATGCTCCGAGGTCGTGCAATCGCTAGAGTTGCCGCGGTCCCGGCGCGGAGACCGAGCGGCGCTTCGCTCGCTGCATCATTCTGTTCCATGCCGGCGACGGCCTTGTCGTACCACTTGCGGGCTTCGCTCTTGTCGTCCTTCCGCCAGTAGGCCATGGCCAGAAAGAGCCATCGGCCGGCGTCCGCGGCTGAGTCCAATTCCATCGCGTGCTCGAGAGCCGCAATCGCGGCATTGCAGTCGCCGGCGCGATACTGGGCGATGCCGAGGAAATTCCAGTAGAGGGAGACGCGCGGGGCCAGCTCCACAGCCTTCCTCGCCGACCGGATGGCGGCGTCGGGATCCCGGACCAGCGGCTCCGGACAGAGGGCGAGCACCGCAGCCAGGATCGCGTGGGCCTCGACTGGGTTCGGAGTTTCCGCCCTTAACTTTTCCGCCTCAGTGATCCCACGCTGGTAAGCGCCAACGGCGTCTTCATGTCGGCCCATTTCGTGGAGCAACGCTCCCAGCTTGCAATAAAGGTGAGAGAGATTTCTGAAAAAGACTCGTTCACCCGGCCGATCGGCGAACATCTTCGCGCAGACGGCGATACTGTGGCGGAGCGCGTCCTCCGCCTCGGCCGAGCGGCCCAAAGCGAATAACGAGTCGCTCAGCAACTCATAGGCTAAACTCAACCGCCGGCCGTGTTCTCCGACACTCGGGAAGTCCTCGAGCAACCTGCTATGGATGTCAATGGCCTTTCGGTAGAGTGGCACGGCCTTGGCGGGCTCTCCGTAGTGGTCCAGCACATTACCGACGTCGACCTGAATGTGAGCGAGCCCGGCCAGGTAACCGGGGGAACGCGGCTCGCTTACCGCGAGCTTCTCTCTCAGGTTCAGCGCTCTGCGAAGCTCCTCTTCCGCTTCTCGCCATCGGTCGTTCGCAATCAACCCGCGGCCCAGCCAATGACGGATGTGAGCCTCGTCGTCAAGGTCCTCAAGTCCAGTCGGTGGGTGGTCGCCTCGAAACTCCTTCAAGATCGCCAAAGCGCGGCGGTGGTGGGTCTCGGCTTCATGGAATCGCTCCGCTTCGATGATCGCATTTCCCAGATCGACGTGAGCTCGTGCCAGACGGCGATGGTATTCCGGACTCGTGGGAAATTCGCTCAGGAGCTTCTCACGGAGTTCCAGCTCCTTGTGACGTTCGGCGACCGACTCGTCGGCCCGGTTCATAAAGAGATACGAGAGGGCCAGAAGGGCATGGCCGTCGGCCAGGTCTCGACGGTATTCCGGTTTGTTGGGAAGCTCGGACGCGAGCTGCTCCAAAAGCGCGATGGCCTGTCGAGCGGCCGGCTCGCCTTGATGCGGTTGCCCGACGCCAAGCGTCGGCAACTGATAGATAGAGGCCACGCGCAGGCAGGCTCGCGCCGTCTCGTACCGCACGGCGGGGTCCAGGCCCCTCTCCTTGATGAACCCTTGGTAGAACTCCAGGGCTTCCAGCAGCAGGGCTCGGCGCACCTGGTCGGTCCGCGGGACGTCTGCGAGATCCTCGGCCGCTTTCGTGAACATCCGGTCGACGACGTTGCGCGCCTTGCGGAAGCTCACCTCGGCGCGGCCCTTTTCTTCGTCGGCCCGCTTCTTCTCCGCCTGGATCCGCAGGTTTCCGAACGCCAGTCCGACCACGGACAGGATCATGGACAGGCCGATCGAAGCCCCGGCAGTCGCCATGATCGACCGATGCCGCCGCGACCACTTCACGACGTGCTCGAACCAGGTCGGCTGCTTGGCCTCGATCGGCTTGTCGTCAAGGAAACGTCGCAGGTCGTCGGCCAGCCCTTGCGCCGTCGTGTAGCGCAGTTCCGGCTCCTTGTTCATCGCCTTGAGCAGGATTGTCTCCAGCTCGCGGGGGATCGACGGGTTAAGCCGACGCGGCGGGATCGGCTCGTCGTGGGCGATCTTGCGGAGGACTTCCTGCCGGTCCTGTCCCTCAATTGCCGGCCGCAGCGTCACCAGCTCATAGAGCGTCGCCCCCAGCGAGTAAATGTCGGTCCGATGGTCCAGGTAGCCTCGCTTCGCGAGCGCCTGCTCGGGGCTCATGTAGCGGAGCGTGCCCAGCAGGTCCCCGGTGATCGTCAGGCCGGCGTCGTCCTGAAGCCGGGCCAGGCCGAAATCGGTGACCCAGAGGTTGCCCTGGACGTCCAGCAAGAGGTTGGCCGGCTTGATGTCGCGGTGCACGATGCCGACCTTGTGCGCGTGGTCGAGCGCCTCGGCCGCCTGGATGCCCAGCGCGGCGGTGGCGCGGCAGTACTCGCGGGTGCGGGCGGAGGCGGGCGTCGCGGAGCGGACGGTCTGGGGCCGCGGCTCGAACGGAGTGTCGCAAGCTGGAGACCTGCGGTCGGCGGGCGCCGCGGGGTCGTTTGTTGGGCGCGGGTCTCCGGGCACCCGAAGGGTCGCCGCCCGCTCAGTGACCGAAGGTCTCCCCTCGTCCCCGGCGCCGCCCGATGCAGGAGACCTGCGGTCGGGCATCCCGGCGGGGTCAGGAGACCCGCGCCAAACGAACAGAGACCTGCGGTCGGCGGGGTCGGCACCGACGCTTCGCGTGCCCGCAGACCTATGCCGAGCCTGAGCCCGTTCCCCCCTCATCCGGCCCTCCGGGCCACCTTCCCCCCGCGTGGAGGAAGAGCCGGATGCGCGGCGGACGGGTGGCGGCTCCTCAAGTCTTCTGCGTTCGGCAATTGCCTGAGCGAGGGTCTGGCCGTCGATGAACTGCATCGCGTAGTAGTGGACGCCGCGCTCGCAGCCCACCGAGTAAACCGGGACGATGTGCGTGTGGTGGAGCTGGGCCGCGGCCAGCGCCTCGGTCTGGAACCGACGGAGCTGCGTCGGGTCCATCGCCGCCGCGAACGGGAGCACTTTGAGTGCCACCCGGCGATTCAAGGAAAGCTGCACTGCCTCATACACGACCCCCATGCCCCCGCGGCCCACCTCGGCGATCAACCGGAAGTCGCCTAGCTCGCCGATGCCGGACTCGGTCTCGCCTTCGATCCGTGCGACCGCCTTCTCATCGACGGCCAAGGGCGGCGCGGTCAGCGATGCCTGGCGGATGAATTCGAGGCTGGCCAGGCACGCCTCCAGGTCCTCGGCCAGCTCGGGATATTCGGCCAAGAGGACATCCCGCGGCGGCGCATTGCCCTCCTGGGCGGCGGCGAGGTAGGCGTCGAGGACCTCGACCAGCCGGACTTCGCTCGGGGATTGGGCCTTACTTTGCGTCAGTCTCGTCATTTGTCCGTTGTCCGTGGTCCGTCAATCAGCAAATGATGCACGACCTCAAGCCAAACACCTCGATCGCGGAATTCATACTAACCCGACGCGCAAGCGAGGGCCGTATTTTTCCTAGACGAAGGCAGTCTGCCGACATGTCCGTAGAGCACCCTCGCCTGCGCGTTTTGGTGTTGCGCTGTTCTGGAATTGGCCCCAGGGGCCGCAACAAATCAGCCCAGGGCAACGCCCTCGTCGTTCCGCACAAGTTTTCGTCATTCTGGACAATTTAGGAAATACAGAGAATATCATGTGATATTGCCAGTCTGGAACATCCGGGTTAGCTTCTCCCCACCTGGCACGACGCACAGGCCGGAGAGCCCGCCGCTCGGTCTTCGCCATCGGATGGTCCTATGCAAGAATGGATTCTCCAAGAAGCGGCCACAGCCGACTTCAGTGACGAGCGCCTCGACCGACGATTTCGGATCGTCCTCGATACGATGAGCGAAAAGCCGTCCCTGAAATTCCCCGCCGGCTGCAATGGCCGCAAGGAAATGGAGGCGGCCTACCGATTCCTCGACAACGATAAGGTCGAGAAGGAAAAAGTCTTCGCCCCGCACCTGAGCGCCACCTTGGAGCGAATCCGCGCGGAAAAGGTTGTGCTGATTCCTCAGGACACGACCGAACTCGACGTCACTCGGCCTAACGAGATCATGGTGGGAGCTGGACCGCTTAACGACGAGTCGCGCGTGGGGTTTTTCGACCATGCGCTCCTCGCCTACACGCCCGAGGGGGTCCCACTGGGGGTGGTTGCGGCGGAGATTTGGGCGCGGGACTTCGACGGCTTCGACAAGAGCGCCGACCAAAAGCGGGCCGAGCGCCGCGCCAAGTCGATCGAAGAGAAGGAGAGCCATCGCTGGCTGGCGGGATACCGCGAAGCGTGCCGCGTTGCGCAGGAGCGCCGGACACGCTCGTCGTTTGTCTCTCCGACAGCGAGGGGGACATCTATGAGTGCGTCTTGGAGGGCCAAAAGGAAACGGACGGTCCCAAGGCCGATTGGATTTTTCGGGCCTGTCAGGACCGCGCCTTGATCGTGGACGACGGCGCGCCCCCGATTGCCCGACGAAGCTGCGTGCTCGACTTGCGAGCACCCCGATCCTCAGCCACCTGACGGTTCATGCCCGAGAGCGGCAGCCCAAATCGAAGGACAATCGCAAACGGAAGCAAGCCCGAGAGGCGCGCACGGCTGAACTGACGGTTCAAGCGGCGCGGGTGAAGCTGCGCGGGCCCGACCGTCCGGGAGGTAAGCTGCCCGACATCGAGGTCAACTGCGTGCTGGTTACCGAGCCCAACCCACCCGAAGGTGCAGAGCCGATCGAATGGGTGCTGCTGACCAGTTTGCCGATCGATACGGTTGAGCAAGTGCTCACAATCATCAAATTCTACTGCGGCCGTTGGGGGATCGAGATCTATTTCCGGATTCTCAAATCCGGCTGCAAGGTCGAGGAGTCCCAGTTGCATACTGCCGAGCGATTCTTGCCCTACCTGGCGTTGTGCATGATCGTCGCGTGGCGTATCCAGTACCTGGTGATGCTTGGCCGGGAATGCCCGGATCTGCCCTGTGACATTGCTTTCGACGACGATGAATGGAAGACGGCGTACGCGGTTGTCAAAAACCAACCGCCTCCCAAGAAACCTCCGTCGCTCAAAATGATGATCAGTCTGGTGGCATCGTTGGGAGGGTACCTGGGACGCAAGGGAGACGGGGAACCCGGGCCGAAGGCCCTTTGGGTCGGCCTCCAGCGTTTGACAGATCTGGTCCGCGGATGGCGCGCTTTCGCCCGGCACGGCGACGTCCAAGCCGATGCGGTTCCGGCAGCCGAGCCACCGGCAGGCCAGCCACCGGGCTGAGTGTCGGTTTTGCGTCCGGCCTGACCTGGGGCTGATCGCGCCGGCGGCGGATGGGCTGCTTTCAACCAAAAGTTGCACCACCCTCGGCGAATTAGCCAAACCCCTCACCCCTCCTGACAAGCCCGACCGTCTGGCGCCGGCCAACATCGCCTGGGCCACAGCCTTTGCGCCGCCACGGGCGTGGCCACGCTCCGCGTTCATACCACCGGGTCCCATTCCGCGCCCACCTGTTCGGTTCGGGATCTTTGAAGCGGGGCTCCGCGGCCCGCGCGAACTTGTGTGGAACGACGAGGGCGTCGCCCTGGGCTGATCTGTGGTTGCCCCTTCGGGGCGGACAAATAGCGCAACACCAAAACTTGCGCATCGGGTTAGTGTGAACCCCGCCGCTGCCTCCCTGAACATGTCCGTAGAGCCCCCCTCGCTTCCGCGTCGGATTAGTGTGAAGTCCGGCAAAGGCGTAGATCTTTCCACGGGCAGCGATTCCTTCAACTGACCACGGACAAAGGACAAAGGACAAAGGACTACTCACATTCTCGTCTCGATCAGGGGGCGAAGCTTCTTCAAGGCCCGTGCCCACAGCAGGCGGACGGCCCCCGGGCTGCGGCCCATCGCGCGGGCGACCTCGTCCCAATCCCGGCCCTCCAGGGTCCGGAGCACGACCACTTCCCGGTGGTCCGCGGCCAGTTCGGCCAGGGCATCCGCCAGGATGATACTCAATTCGCGGCGCTGGGCCGACTGGCTGGGCGAATTCCCGTTGGGAGCGACCAGGTTGAGCACGACACGCGACGTCGCGCCGAAGAAATCGTCCAGCGACTGCTCGCGCTTCACCGAGCGGCCGCCGCCCACCTTGAATCGGCGGACCAGGTCGGCCAGGTTCCGCGTCAAGATCCGGCGCAGCCAGGCGATCAGCTCCACCTCGGTCTGGCCCTCGAACTGTTCGAAGTGTTGATGGGCCTTGATCAGCGTTTCCTGGACCAGGTCGCTGGGGTCCGCCTTGCCCCGCAGCGAGGCGTCGATCCCGGTGCGGGCCAGCAGCCGCAAGTAGTTGCGATACGACTCCAGCAGCCGGTCGAGGGCGCCCGGGGCCTGGCGGCGTGCCTCCTCGATCATCCGCACAATGATGGGATCCCCTTCGACCATGGGCGGTCCCTCCCCGGACCGGTCCCGCCTGGCTCGACCCTGCAACACGACATTTCCCTGACGCGTTAATGTATAGGACGCAACGTTCTTCCAAAACGCACGCACAAAATCGTTCGAAAGAGAATTTCATGAATTTCCGGGGCGAGGTACTCTGGGCAATCGAAGGCAGAGGGCGAGATGATCTTGGCCGAGGCGCCGTTTCTATTCGGAGTTCCGAATACCATCGGAACAAGAAACAAAGAACTCGGACCTATGCGCTGCTTGGCGTTTCTTGCCGTCTCGAATCTCGACGGCGATTCCCCGATCTGAGATGATGGGAAAGGCATCCGGAAAGAGTCTTGCACGAGCATCGTTGTCCTTTGCTGCGTTGCCATTCGAACCCCGGCGAGAGTAATTTCTTCGGAGTCGTCAAGGATAATGAAACGGCGCTCGTTCTGAGCCCGTCTCGAAGAGGCCGACGTCCAACCTCCGAACCCGTGCGACGATGAGGAGGCCATGAGCCAACCCGGGGTCTTGCACCTACGCTGTCCGCACTGCCACAACCCGATCGAGCTGGTCGAGGTGCCCCAGTCCGAGGAGGTCGTCTGCCCGTCGTGTGGGTCGACCTTTCATGTCACCTCCGGCAGCCCGGCGGCGAGCACTGTGACATATGAGCCGGGGCCTCGCACCTTCGACCGCTTCGAGCTGCATTACGCCCTGGGCACCGGAGCGTTCGGCACTGTCTGGAAGGCGCGCGACCGTAAGCTCGACCGCATGATCGCCCTCAAGATCCCGCGCACCGGCAGCCTCGGCACTGCCGCCGAACGCGACCGCTTCGTCCGGGAGGCCCGCGCCGCAGCGCAGCTACGGCACGAGTCGATCGTCGCCGTCCACGAGGTCGGCGAGCACGAGGGGCAGTCCTTCATCGTCAGCGAGTTCGTCGACGGGGTAAGCCTGGCAGAGTGGCTGACGGCAAAGGCACCCACGTTCCGCGAGGCGGCTGCTTGGGTCGCCGAGGTTGCCGACGCCCTCCAGTACGCTCACGACCACGGCGTGATACACCGCGACGTGAAACCCTCGAACCTGATCCTTGACCGAAACGGCCGCCTGCACGTCATGGACTTCGGCCTGGCCAAGCGTGACGCCGGCGAGGTCACGATGACGCTCGATGGCCAGGTCCTTGGCACTCCCGCCTACATGGCCCCCGAGCAGATCGAAAAGGCCCACCAGGTCAACGGCCGGGCCGATGTGTACGCCCTCGGGGTCGTCCTCTACCGCCTGCTGACCGGGGAGCTGCCCTTCCGCGGCACGACCCGGATGCTGCTCGAACAGGTGCGCCTCGACGAGCCCCGGCCGCCCCGCAAGCTCAACGATCGCATCCCCCGCGACCTGGAGACGGTTTGCCTCAAGGCCATGGCCAAGGAGCCCGGTCGCAGATACCCTACGGCTCGAGAGTTATCTGAGGATCTACGTCGATTTCTCAGCGGCGAGGCGATTCGTGCCCGGCGAACAGGTCGAATCGAGCAACTGTCAAGGTGGTGCCGCCGAAACCCGACGATTGCGGCCACCAGTTTCATCGCCTTGATCGCCTTGGTCGCCGCAACTCTGATCTCCGTGGCATACGGGTTGCAGCGATCGCGGACCGCGGAAAAGGAGAAGGAACTGCGAATTGCGGCTGATCTCGAACGCGAGATCGCCCAAAAAGTGAGCGCCTTTCTCGTGGACGATCTGCTGTCCGAGGCAATGCCGGAGCGGAAATTGGGACGTCGCGTGACAGTCGAAGAACTTCTCGATCGTGCAGCCGAGAAAATCGGGAAATCGTCGGTCGGCAATCCTGAATTTGACGCGCGAATCCACTCGGTCGTCGGTAACGCTTATCGTAAACTGGGCGTGTATGACAAAGCAGACAGCCACTTGCGGAAGGCACTGGAAATCCGGTCCCGAAATCCTGGTTCGGAGCGATCCTCAATGCTTCAGAGCAGGCGTGATCTGGCGATCACGTACCAGGCGATGGGACAATTGGAAGAAGCCGAAGCCATCCTGCGCAGGATCCTCGATGAGCAAAAGGTTGGGGCGACCAACGGTAATACCGAGTTACTTGGGATATCAAATGACCTCGCAAGACTAATTTTTGAAAGAGGCAATCTTGATGAGGCCGAGGCGCTCCTTCGCAATTCGTTGCGGCGACAGCTCGGTGTACTTGGAGAGAACCACCCCGACACGGCCGCCAGCTACGACACGCTGGCTACGATCTTGACCGCTCAGGGTCGGTATCTTGAGGCCGAAATAGCGATTCGCAAGGCCCTGGACACCCGGCGGAAGTATTTGGCAAAGAACCACCCCGACACCGCGTATGGCTACGACAACCTTGCCAGCAACTTGAGTGCGCGGGGAAGGCACGCCGAGGCCCAGCCGTTTTTCGAGCAGGCGCTTGAGATCCGCAGAAGTGTGCTGGGCACGGAACACCCCGACACCGCCCTCAGCTACAACAACGTGGCGAAGAACCTGAACGCGCAGGGGAAGTACGCCCAGGCCCAGCCGCTCTTTGACAAGGCGCTGGAGATCCGCCGCCGAGTGCTTACGGACGAGCACCCCGCCACCGCCGACAGCTACAACACTGTGGCGCTCAACCTCAACGCTCAAGGGCAGTACGCCCAGGCGCAACCTTTGTACGAGAAGGCGCTGGAGATCCGCCGCCGTCGGCTCACCGACGACCACCCTGAGACCGCCGCAAGCTATGTTGGCGTGGCGTTCAACCTTAGCGCCCAGGGGAAGTATGTTGCCGCTCAAGCGCTCTTCGAGAAGGCACTGGAGATCCGCCGCCGCCGACTCAGCGACGACCACCCCGACACCGCCGCTAGTTACGGTGCTGTGGCGCTCAACCTCGGCGCCCAGGGGCAGTACCTCGCTGCGCGGGACCGATGGAAGAATGCGGTGAAGAGCCAGGATGCGGCGCGGAAACGGGTCGCCTTCACCGGCCTGGATCGCGCCGAAGCTGAGAAGCCATTGCGACCCGCCTTGGCCGCCGTGCTGGCCCGACTTGGTCAGCCTGCCGAGGCATGGCAAGCGCTGGAGGAAGACCTTGGCCGCGGCCTACTCGACGAACTGGCCGCCCGCCAGGACCGGCGGCTCGCTCCTTTTGAGCGAACCCGACTCCGCGAATTGACCATGGACCTGGACCAGCTCGACCGGCTGGTGGACACGACACCCAAGGAACTCGACCAGGCCGAACGGGCGACGCGCTTTGAAGAGCTGAAACGCCAGCGCGAGGCGGCGAGCATCGCCCTGGGCGAGTTCCAGACCAAACTCGTCGGGAAGTACGGAGCTCTGGCGGGCCAGGTCGCCAGGCTGAATGAAATTCAGGCCGCCTTGCCCGCGGACGCCGCTCTGGTCACCTGGGTGGATATCCCGCCTCCAGGGCCGAATGCGGCGGACCCCGACGGCGAACACTGGGGCGTGGTCGTCCGCTCCCGCGGCGTCCCGGCCTGGATCACGATCGCGGGCACGGGATTGAAAGGGCTCTGGACGAAAGACGACAACGAGCTGGCGAGGCGCGCCCGGAGGGTGCTACGGACCCCGCGGGGCGCCGGCTCAGCGGAGCTCCAGGCTCTGGTCGAGAAGCTACGCGCGCAGCGCATCGATCCGTTGGCAGAAGCGCTGGGCGCCGACCACGACGGCCTACCGCCGGTCCGCAGGCTTATTGTGCTTCCCTCCCGGGCCATGGCAGGCATTCCGGTCGAGGCGATCTCGGCCCGCGACAACACCCGAGTGGTCAGCTACGCTCCGTCAGCCACTGTCCTCAAGTACCTGCGGGAGCAGCCCCGGCCAGGCCGCCACGCGGGCCTTCTCGCTCTGGGCGACCCAGTTCTACCAGCGACCCGACAGGTCGCGCGACCCCGAGCCGTTGCCCGCCCATGGTCTGATGCTCAACCTGGTCGCACCGGGCTCGAACGCCGCGACCCACGGTCTGGGGCCATGGGATGTCCTGCTGGCCTACAACGGGAGGGCTGTGCACACGCCCGACGACTTGAAAGCCGTTCCCGAGCAGGGCCAGCCGGTTCCGGTCGAGGTCTGGCGCCGGGCCAGGTCGCCAAACGCGAATTGGCCGCCGGCGAGCTCGGCGTGGTCATCGACGCCCGGCCGGCACCCGTCGCGATTGCCGAGCAACGCCGCCTACAGCAGGTGCTCGAGGCAGCGCGGTCAGGCGACGAGGACTTTGCCCCCTTGCCAGGCACGCGGTACGAGGTCGAGGCTCTCGCGCGGCTCTTCCAATCCGACGCCCGGCCGACGCGAACGCTCCTCGGGGCCGACGCGAGCGAGACCGAGCTGAACCGCCTAGCTGCCTCGGGCGAGCTGGGGCGGTTCGGCTTCATCCACCTGGCGACGCACGGCGTGATCGACGAGGCGATCCCCCAGCGTTCGGCGTTGATCCTGACACAGACCGGCTTGCCCGACCCGCTGGATCAGGTGCTGAAGCACAAGCCGGTCTTCGACGGCCGGCTCTCGGTCCGCGAGATCCAGCGAAGCTGGGACCTGAAGGCCGAAATGGTGACGCTCTCAGCGTGCGAGACCGGCCTGGGCCGCCAGGCTGGTGGCGAGGGGTTCGTGGGGTTCACCCAGGCCCTCCTGATGTCCGGTGCGCAGCGTGTGTCTCGCTCTGTGGAAGGTGGACGATCGGGCCACGGCGCTGTTGATGACCCGGTTCTATCAAAACTTGCTCGGCAAGCGTCCGGCGATGTCGAAGCCGATGCCGAAGGCGGAGGCCCTGCGTGAGGCGAAGACGTGGCTGCGGAGCTTGACGGTGGACCAAATCGACAGCGAGAAGGCCGCCCTCCAGCGCGGTGACGTGCGGCCCCTGGGGAAGGTCAACTTAAGTGGCAAGCGGCCCTATGATCACCCGCACTACTGGGCCGCGTTCGTGCTCGTCGGCGACCCGGATTGATCCCCGACTCTTGTCGAACGCTTCAGACAGTGCCAGGCTGCGATATAATCGAAAGACGCGCGTAGTCCCATGAACTTCTCTCTCTTCCCTCACGTGGGAGGTTCCTCAGCATGCACTCGCCGTTTCCGGGGATCGACCCGTACATCGAGGCCTTCGGATTGTGGGAAGATTTCCAGAGCAAATTGATCGGCGAGATGGAGCGCACCCTGTCGAGCCTGGTTCCGGATCGGTACGTGGAAACGTCAGGTCTGCGTCCGCGGTCTGGCACACTTCGTCGAGCTCGACCTGCTCCGCCGCGGCCGCCGGATGCCGATGGTAGGCCGCTGGCCGGATAGCCCGTATTATCTGCTCGTCTGCCGCAAGCAGGAGGCGCCGCGCTGCACCGACTGGCCGGCCCATTTTCTGCGCCCGCTGCCTTCCCTTTCCATTCCGCTGGCAGCGCCCGACCCGGACATCACCCGGCGCTCCAGCCGCTCGTCGAAGCCGCCTATGCTCGTTCGCACTACGATCGCGACATCGACTGTCGCCGGCCGCTCCATCCGCCGCCCTGCCCCGCTGACGCCGCGTGGCTCGAGGAGCGGTTGCGGGAACTGCAGAAGCCTTGGAGTCTTTCCGCTGAACATCTACGCAAGATGCGCGCATCTTGCGATCGCCGGACGGAGCCGGCTCCTACAAAAGCACGTGCTGCTGCGCCGCTGTAGGAGGGGGCTCTGTCCCCCGATCTGCGCCGCTGTAGGAGGGGGCTCTGTCCCCCGATCTGTTGGTTGCGGCTATTCCGCGTTGGGCGCTGCGCAACAATAAGTGTCGCCTTTCGCGGAGGGAAGGACGACTCTTCCGGCAACTTATTTCTGCCCAGATTGCTAAATTGTCAGGTCAGCGTCTACCAGATCGCCAGGCCCACGGAAACGCCTCCCGCGATCAGCCAGAGGTTCGCGCGCACAACAAAGCGGTGGCTCAGATCGGCTGCCGTCGGGGCTCGGCACGAGCGCCGACCTTGTCTGCGGTGAAGTCGCTCGTGATCGGCAGTCAAGCCCAGCGCGCCGGTTTCCCTGCCTCTCATCCCGGTCCCGGCGGCACCCGCCTCATCTTGTTGTGGTGGCGATCCACCAGATCGCCAAGCCCAGGTAGACAGCTCCGGCGATAATCCAGAGGACCGTGCGCACGACAAACCGGTAACCGAGATCGGCGGGCCTCCGCGCGTGTTTGCGTAAGGCCGGATGGGCGTGATCGGTGTGCGTATTTGGGGGCGAATGCCCGTGATCGGGATGCGGGTCCATGGCTTTTGCTCCTCGTCTGGTCAACATACCTTATCCTGAACGACCCGGGCCTCGGCGTCTACCCCGCCCAGCGCGAGAACGACAGGCCATGACGGCTGGCCGCCATTGGGCCGAGACGTCCCTTCACCAGATCTGACTCCCCGATCGGTGCCCATTGCCGTATTCTAAGTCTATTCTCGTCCTCGGGCGCGGCCAGTACCAGGCCGATCGCCGAGAGAAGGGGTTGCCCCAAGCTGGACGGTAGCAGGACATCGAGGATTCATCATGACCCGGTTGTGTGCGTTCAGGTCGGTCTTGGCGTGGATCATTTTCTTCGGATCGGCGGTCGCGGCCGCGCGTGCTGGTTCCGGCAGCGGCGAGGCAGGACCGGGGGGAGTGGTCCCGACCGATGGGGCGGGCCGGCCGCTCAACCTCGACTTCGAGGCGGGCAGCCTGGCTGACTGGAAAGCGGAGGGAGACGCCTTCAAGGGCCAGCCAATCGCCGGTGACACGGTGCACCGGCGGCGGGGCGACATGGCCAGCCGCCACGCCGGCCGATACTGGGTCGGGACGTTTGAGGTCGCGGGCGACGCGCCGCGAGGCACCCTGACGTCGGTGCCGTTTCGCGTCACCAAGCCGTTCGCCAGCTTCTTGGTCGGCGGCGGCTCCCAGGCGGCGACCTACGTGGAACTGGCCCGCAAGGACACGGGCCAGTCGATCTTCCGGGTATCCGGCGACGATCGCGAGGTTCTCGAGCGGGTGGTCGCGGATCTGTCGCGCGCACGTCGGGCGCGAGATCGTCATCCGGGTCGTGGACCAGGAGAGCGGCGGCTGGGGCCACATCAATTTCGACGATTTCCGGCTGCATGACGCCAAGCCGGCCGTGCCCCCGCGGCGCCGTGCAAGCCAAGTCGACGTGTACGCACACGCCGGGCTCGGGCCCGAAGAGGCCGCGCGGGCGATGACGCTGCCGCCGGGCTTTCGCGCGACGCTCTTCGCGGGCGAGCCCGATGTCGTGCAGCCGATCGCCATGGCCATCGACGACCGCGGACGGATCTGGGTCGCGGAGGCCTATTCCTACCCGCGGCGAGTTCCCGACCGCCAGGCCAGGGATCGCATCCTCATTTTCGAGGATACCAATGGCGATGGACGATTCGACACGCGCAAGGTCTTCGCCGATCGCCTCAACCTGGTCAGCGGACTCGAGGTCGGCTTCGGGGGCGTCTGGGTCGGCGCGGCTCCTTATTTCATGTTCATCCCCGACCGCGATGGCGACGACCGGCCCGACGGGCCTCCCCAGATCCTGCTCGACGGCTGGGGCCAGCACGACACCCACGAGACGCTGAATACTTTTACCTGGGGCCCCGACGGCTGGCTTTACGGCTGCCACGGCGTTTTTACCTACTCCCGAGTCGCTAAGCCGGGCACGCCCGACGCGAAGCGCACGCCGATCAACGCGGGCGTCTGGCGCTATCATCCGACCCGCCATCGCTTCGAGGTCTTCGCGCAGGGCACCAGCAATCCCTGGGGCATCGATTTCGACGCGCGGGGCCAGATGATCATCACGGCCTGCGTGATCCCCCACCTCTATCACATGATCCAGGGTGGCCGCTTCGAGCGCCAGGCCGGCCAGCATTTCAATCCCTACACCTACGACGACATCAAGACGATCGCCGATCACCGTCACTACGTGGGCGCCAATCCGCATGGCGGCAACGGCCGATCGGATTCCGCGGGCGGCGGCCACGCTCACTCGGGCGCCATGATCTACCTCGCGGGGGCATGGCCGGCCGAATACCGGGGCTCCCTGTTCATGAACAACATCCACGGGGCGCGGATCAACCGCGATATCCTCACGCGCGACGGCTCGGGGTTCGTCGGGTCGCACGCGGCCGATTTCCTGCTCGCCAATGACACGTGGTCGCAGATCATCAGCCTCAAGTATGGGCCCGACGGCGGCGTATTCCTGATCGACTGGTACGACAAGAATCAGTGCCACCACAACGATGTCAACGGGCACGACCGCACCAACGGCCGCATCTTCAAGGTCGCCTACGGCACCACCAAGCTGGCGCGAGTCGATCTTGGAAAGGAAAGCAACCAGGCGCTCGTCTTGATGCAGAGCGATCCCAACGAGTGGTACGCCCGGCACGCCCGGCGCATCCTTCAGGAGCGAGGGCCCAATCTCGAAGTCAGCCGGATGCTCGAGGCTCTGGGCAAAACGACCGTCGACCAACCGGAGACGCGGCTGCGCATTCTCTGGACGCGGCACGCCATCGGCGGTCTGGGCGATACCGCCGCGGTGCTCAAGCGGCTGAACGACGCGGATGAGATGATCCGCGCCTGGACGATTCAGCTTGCGATCGAGGCGAAAACGCCGGCCAGCGCCGTTCTTGCGAAATGGGCCGAGCTGGCGCTATCCGATCCCTCGCCGGTCGTCCGGCTGTACCTCGCATCGGGCCTGCAGCGATTGCCGCTCTACGAGCGCTGGGACATTCTGGCGGGGCTCGTGAGCCACGCCGAGGACGCCGCCGACCACAACCTCCCGCTCATGTACTGGTACGCCGCCGAGCCGCTGGCGGCTCTGGACGCGCGGCGGGCCGCGCGGTTGGCGTCGTCGGCCCGGATCGCGCGGTTCCGCGAATTCATGGCTCGCCGGATCGGCGGGCTGGGCACAGCCGATTCGCTGGCCCTCTTGGTCGAGGAGCTCGGACGGCCCGCCGGCTCAGCACAGCGGTTGTCGCTCTTGACAGGGATCGACGAGGCGCTGCGCGGCCGCCGCCGCGTCGCCATGCCGGCGGCGTGGCCGCGGGTGTTCGCGGTGCTGGCGGCCGACGGCGACCGGCAAGTCCGCGCGGGCGGTGGCGTTGGCCCTGACCTTCGGCGACGCGGCTGCCCGCGCGACGTTTCGCAATGTGCTGGTCGATCCGGCGGCCGGCCCCGAGCCGAGGCGCGAGGCCCTGGCGGCCTTGCTCAAGGCGCGCGACCCGGATCTCGTCTCGACCCTGCACGCCCTCATACGCGACCCCCAGCTTGGCGGGATGGCCGTGCGCGGGTTGTCGAGCTACGACGATCCCGCCGCGCCCGCGCTCTTGATCGACGCTTACAAATACCTGGGCGCCGCCGAGCGGCGCGACGCCTTGAACACCCTGGCGGCGCGCAAGGCGTCGGCTCACGCCTTGCTGGCCGCCGTGAAGTCGGGGTCGCTGCCGCGCGGCGATTTGACGGCTGACGTGGTGCGTCAGATCCGCAATTTCAAGGATGAATCTCTCAACGCGGAGATCGCGCGGGTGTGGGGCACTGCCCGAGAAACGACCGGCGATCGCGCCCGGCTGATCGCCGACTTTAAGAAAATGCTGATGTCGCGGCCGGCCCTGGCTCCCGACCCGTCGCTGGGACGGGCAGTCTTCGCCAAAACCTGCCAGCAATGCCACACCCTCTTTGGCGCCGGCGGCCAGGTCGGGCCGGACCTCACGGGCTCGAATCGTGCGGATCTCGACTACGTGCTCGCGAATGTGCTCGACTCGAGCGCATTGATCGGCAAGGACTACATCGCCCATCTGATCGCCACCAACGACGGCCGCGTGCTGACGGGCATCATCCGCGCGGAGGACAACGACGCCGTCACGCTGGTCACGGCCAACGAAACCGTCGTCCTTCCCAAGGGCGAGATCGCCGATCGCCACGCCAGCGAACAGTCGATGATGCCCGACGACCTCTGGAAACCCCTATCCGAACACGAGATTCGATCCCTGGTCGCTTATCTGGCGAGCCCGGCGCAGGTCGCGCTGCCGCCCGCGGAGGATCAGCGGAAAACGCCGTGATGCGCAGGGGCCGTGCGAGAATGAGTGTCGCTTTTCGCTCCGCCAAAGAACCTTTGTCGCCTTTCGCTCCGCGAAAGGACTCGCGTGGGAACCGAAGTCGGCGCCGAGGTAACGGCGCTGTAAAATGATTGCTTGGTTCCGGTTTCAGACCGACGAGGAGGATACCATGGCATCCGCGGCTTTGAAAAATAAATTCAGCCCGGAGGAGTACCTCGCCCTGGAGCGGAAAGCCGGCTTCAGAAGCGAATATCACGACGGCTTCATCACGGCGGTGGCCAGCACGAGCCGGGAACACAGCCTCATCGCGCTTAATGTCGGCGGTGAGATCAGTTCCCAACTCAAGGAACGTCCGTGCGAGGCCTACCTCAGCGACATGCGAGTCTACATCGATCGGACCGGGCTTTACACCTATCCGGATGTCGTGGTCGTGTGCGGCGAGCCTCGATTTGAAGACGACGAGGTGGACACGCTCCTGAACCCGACCGCGATCGTGGAGGTACTCTCGCCCACGACCGAGGCCTACGACCGCGGCAAGAAGTTCTTGCACTATCGCCGGCTGCCCACGTTGCGGGAATACGTGCTCGTTTCCCAGGATAGGGTTCTCGTCGAGCGTTTTACGCGGCAAGGGGACGATTGGCTCCTGACCGAGCTGACCCAGATCGACGACACGCTGCGACTGGATTCGATCGATTGCGAGCTGCCGCTGCGCGAGATTTACGCGAAGGTCAAGCTCGGTGCTGACGCGGCGAGTGACTCGTGACAGCTCGCCTGGCATACTCGGAGAAAACCCATGCCCCTCCTCGACCATTTCCATCCTCCGCTGCACGGTCCGCGCCGCTGCGAGGGGTTCCACCACGCCTGGGCCACGTTCATCGCGCAACCTACCGAGCGGTCACGGTTCGCAAGCGCCCACGGGTCGAAGCCTGGCCGGAAGCTCTTCACCTGGGTCAGCAACTACCGATCCTGCCCCTCTGGCTGTCGCTGGACCTTTGCGTACCTTTGCTTCTGGAAAAGAGCTATGCTACCACCTGCCGATCATTGCGCATCTCCGCCTCAGAGCGAGCGATGGCTGCGGATGCGTCTGAGCACGACTGAGCGAACGTTAATGTGGTGCAGGCGTCCCGCCTGCCGCCACGGGGAACGCAGGCGGGACGCCTGCACCACAACGATGAATTCGCCAGACTTATTCTCGCGCGGCGCCTTAGTTGTCGCGTTCCGTGCCCCATTTTCGTAAGATCGTTCGGTCGTCGTCATGAAAACGCCGCTCACGCCGCCCCCGTCCGGAGCGGGCAGCGGCGCTCGAAGCCCCCTTCTGGAGCATACGCCGATTGATTGAAGGAACTGCCGTCACGCCTCGCCGCCTGATTTTTCTGGGGACCGGGACCTCGACCGGTGTACCGATGATCGGGTGTGATTGTGCGGTCTGCACCTCGAGCGATCCTCGGAACCAGCGCACGCGGCCCAGCGTCTTGATTTGCCTGCCGCGCGGTAACCTGCTCGTCGACACCACGCCCGAGATGCGGATGCAGTTATTGCGCGAGAAGGTGCGGCACGTCCACGCAATCATGTTCACGCATCATCATGCCGATCACCTTTTCGGCCTCGACGACGCCCGGCTGTTTCCGCGCTCGATCGGAGGGCCCGTGCCGGTGTATTGTGAGGAGGAGACCGAGAACTGTATCCGTCGCGTCTTCGAGTACGCCTTCAAGGAGGGCGCGGCGAAATGGCCCGCGGGGTTTGTCCCCAAGCTCGATTTCGTGCGGATCACGCCCGGCGTCGAGTTCGAGGCGCTGGGCCAGCGGGTGCTGCCGATTCGTCTGGAACATGGCCCGTTCCGGGTGCTGGGCTTCCGTCTGGACTCGTTGGCGTATTGCACCGATGTGAGTCGAATCCCCGACGCGAGCCGGGCGCTCCTGGAGGGGCTCGACGTGCTCATCCTGGACGCGCTTCGGTACGAGCGCCATCCCAGCCATTTCTCGCTGAGCGAGGCCCTCGAGGTCATCGAGGATTTGAAGCCGCGCCGCACTTATCTGACGCATTTATCGCACAGCTTCGATCATGGACCGACGCAGGCCAGCCTGCCGCCGGCAGTGGTCCTGGCTCACGATGGGTTGGTTTTGGAGTTTTGACCCCAGTGGAGCAGGACGGAACCTCGCGCTCGAGTGGGAGCGAGCGGTTCCGCTCGCAGGAGTTCCGAGTGACATGCAGCCCGATCCGTCTCTGGTAGAGCGACTGGAAAAACACAGACAGGCTCACTTATTGAAATGGTGGGGGGAGCTGGACGATCCGGCGCGCGCCCGGCTCGAGCGTGAAATCGCAGCGATCGATTTTGAGCAGCTCGATCGCTTGCTGGACACGCTGGTGCGGGTCGACAGCCTTGCGCCGCCTGACCGGGTCCAGCCGATCGAGGTCGTTCGCCTGCCCCAGACCGACGGCGAGCGGGTGGTACGGCGGCGGGTCAGTGAGATCGGCGCCCTGGCCCTGGCCGCGGGCGAGGTCGGGGTCGTTCTGGTGGCCGGCGGCTCGGGCACCCGGCTGGGATACGAGGGGCCCAAGGGCGTATTCCCGATCGGGCCGGTCTCCTCGGCAAGCCTGTTCCAGATTCACGCCGAGAAGGTCGTGGCGCTGGGAATGCGCCATGGCCGCGACATCCCCCTCTACATCATGACCAGCCCTGAAAACCACCAGGCCACAACGGCCTACTTCGAAGCCCACGGCAACTTCGGGCTCAAGCACGTCCGTTTTTTCATGCAGGGACAGATGCCGGCCGTGGATCGAGGCACCGGCAAGGTGCTCCTGGCGTCGAAGGACCGTGTCGCGCTCTCCCCGGACGGGCACGGTGGAACGCTGGCCGCGCTCGCCGCGCCTGGAATCGGAGGCGGGCCGAGCTGTCTGGCCGAAATGCGCGAGCTGGGGGTCCGGACCGTTTTCTACTTCCAGGTGGATAATCCCCTGGTGCGCATCGCGGACCCCGCATTTATCGGGCTGCACCGCGACGCCCTGGCCGAGTTGTCCTTCAAGGTCGTCGAGCGCCTGACGCCCGATGAGAAGTTGGGCGTGGTCGTATTGATCGATGGCCGTCCCCATGTCATCGAGTATTCCGACCTTTCCCTCGAGCTGGCCGCGCGGCGCGTCTTCGAGGGACCGCTCGAGCTATGGGCCGGCAGCATCGCCGTGCATGTGCTGGAAACGACGTTCATCGAACGGCTGGTGGGCGAGCATCGGCTCCCGTACCATCGGGCGATCAAAAAAGTTTCGTTTGTGGACGAGTCGGGAGAGCTCATCAAGCCCGCCGAGCCCAATGCCGTGAAATTCGAGCGGTTCATCTTCGATGCCCTGCCGCTGGCGGAGCGCTGGGCGGTCGTCGAGACCGAGCGCACCTGTGAGTTCGAGCCGCTCAAGAACGCGACCGGGCCTGACTCGCCGGCCACGGTGCACCAGCGGATGAGCGACCAGTTCGGCAACTGGCTCGAGCTGGCGGGAGTCGCCGTCCCGCGGCGCCCCGATGGCTCCGTGCCCTTCGGCATCGAGATCAGCCCGCTTTTCGCGCTCGACCCCACGGAGCTGAAGTCGAAGATCGAGCCTGGACTGGTCGTGGAGCGTCCGATCTATCTGCGGTAACTGGAGTATTTCGATGCTACACGCGATCATCATGGCCGGCGGCAGCGGGACGCGATTCTGGCCCAAGAGCCGGCGCGACCGGCCCAAACAACTGCTCTGCCTGACCGGCGGCGCGACCATGCTGCAACAAACGGTCGCCCGGATTGAGCCCCTGGTCCCGCGGGATCGGATCATCATCGTGACGGGAGCCGACCAGGCAAAGGCCACTCGCGAGCAGCTTCCCGGCCTGCCGGGCGACAACGTCATCGCCGAGCCTTGCCCGCGCGACACCGCGCCCTGCGTCGGTCTCGCGGCGGGCATCGTCGCTCAAAGGGACTCAGAGGGATGCATGATCGTCATGCCGGCCGACCACGTGATCGAGCCTGCGCCTGCCTTTCGCGCGACCGTCCAGGCCGCGGTCTCGGTCATCGACGACGATCCCAGCGCGCTTGTGACCTTCGGCATCACGCCCACTCGCGCCGAGACGGGCTACGGTTACATCGAGCGCGGCCCACTCGTGGAGCGGCGGGACGGAATCGGCGTTTTTCGCGTGATCCAGTTTCGCGAAAAGCCGGATCGGGCCACCGCCGAGAGTTTCGTGGCCGCCGGCCGCTTCGTCTGGAACGCGGGCATCTTCGTCTGGCGCGCGCGTACGATACTGGACGCGATTCGCGCGCATCGCCCCCAATTGGCCGAGGGCCTCGATCCGATCTTGCGAGCCCTCGGCACGCCATCCTCGGCCCAGATCCTGGCCGAGCGGTTTCCCCAACTCGAGCGCGTCCCGATCGACAAGGCGGTGATGGAGCACGCGCCCAACGTCCGCGTGCTCGAGGTTCCCTATCAATGGAACGACGTCGGCGACTGGCGCGCGCTCGCCGCGCTCTTGACGCAAGACCCAAGCGGCAACGCAGTCCAGGGCAACGTGGTGGCCCGTGAAACGACTAATTCGATTATCGTCTCCGACGATGGCGGCCTGGTGGCCACGCTGGGAGTGGACAACCTGGTCGTCATCCATTCGGGCAAGGCCACGCTCGTGGCTCGGCGCGATCAGCTCGACAAGCTCAAGGCCCTGGTGGAAGGTCTGGCAGACGCCGGGCATGGGTCGTATCTATAGGGCCAATTCGCAAGGGAGCCCGATCCCCAGCGCTCGCTCGCGTTCCCGTCGCCTCGTACGACAGAGTTGCGGCGGGGGGCCGGCAGTAGGACCAAGTGAAGTGGGTGTTCTTGCGTCATTTGCGCCATTAGCGCCACCCCTTCAACGGGCAACGACTTACGAATGACGCACGATCTGGTAGGATGACGCAAAATCGGATCGGGCCAGTTTTGCGTCACTTCGTCGATCAAGCAGTTGTTCTGGCACGACCTCTTCAACTCGTCTACTCGATCGGAGGCCTGGCCGAAGTGTCCCCGGAAGTCAGATCCCCATTGACGCGATACCGTCACCTCGCATTCTGAAGTATTTTTTTTGCCGAACCTCGTAAGGTTGCTAATTCGACCGCCGAGGTGGAACCGCGGATGCCGTCGGGGATCACCTGTGTCGGCATTTGGGCTGTGAAATCGGTGGCGTAGGCTTTGCCGTCCCACGTATGCAGACGAATCCGTCCTCGGCCCTTGTTCATGATAACCCAGCCAACGCCCTCCTCTTTGATCAAGAAGAGCAAGACCGACTCGGCCTTTTTTGCATCCGATATGTCAGTGTCATAACAACAACCCGCAAACCATTGCCGCCAGGGTTCTCGGCGGGGCGACGCAAGGAATTCGACGTTTTCGATCATCGGGCCTTTCCAGACTTCGATCACCTTAACCCTCGCCCAGCGATTGCGCGAGGTGCATACCTCGAATTGAGTTGACGCGCCCAACGACGATCAGCTCGCTCTTCTCGACGAAACCTTGGAATGTGTATCGTATCGGCATCGCCTGCGCGTGGGAGGCGAGCAGGAATACCGATGCCACGAGCGCGGGCACGAACAGGACAGTCGAACCGAGCATGAGCCTTCGATGTCTATCGCTACAGGACGGGACAACGCTGGCGCATCTCATCGCGGGCATGTTTTGGCACCCCGGTACGAGAGTCGGTACGAGAGATTGGATGGGACGGAGCAGTGCGGGTTGCAACTCGAGAGGCGAAGGAGAACCGTCATCGCCTTAACACTTTTCGCTGTCGACGGCAAGCTCAAGAACGGACGAGGCCGACGCGACCGTTTGGCACCTTGGTAGAATCGGAGGTAGGGCCGCATTGCATCGGCGGAAACACGTCAGTGCGCTGCCGCGTGGAAGCCCGATGCGAATGCGAACTTGCCTTTACGGGACGGAGCAAAGGCCATGCGGATCATCGCCGGACAGAGGCGCGGACACAAGATCAGCGGGCCCAGGGCGTCTGCCGACACCCGGCCCACGAGCGACTTGGTGCGCGAGTCGCTCTTCAACATTCTGGGCGACCTGGTGCCAGACCGGCTGGTCGTCGACCTGTTTGCCGGCACGGGAGCCGTCGGCCTGGAGGCCCTCTCTCGGGGCGCTTCGCGGGCGATCTTCGTCGAGCGGGACCGCGAGAATGTCGGACTGATCCACCGCAACATCGCCACCCTGCGCTATGAGGGACGTGCCCAGGTGCGCCATGCCGACGCCTACCGCTGGGCCAGGTCGCTCCGGCCGCTGGACGATCGTCCGATCGTGGTTTTTCTCGATCCTCCCTACCGCGATTATGAAGTCAACGCCCGGCGGCTCTGGCACACGATCGGCGGGCTATTCGAACGACTGCCGGCCGGCTCGGCCGTCGCACTCGAATCAGGCCGCATCCTCGACGGGCAAATCTTGCCGGACTTCGATTCCTGGGACGTCCGCCGCTACGGAAATTCCCAGGTGGCGATCCGGGTGTCGCCCGGGACGCAGGCGCCGGAAGCCGCACGCGCGGACCAGGCCGCCCCGGAGCGCGCCGGCGGCGACGAGCCGGCTGCTGGCGGCGTGGCCGCGGCCGAGCCGTGGGGTGAAGCCGAGGAAAGCCCTGACGCGTGGGACGACAACGATGACTCAACCTGATGCCGGCCGGCGGTTTGCCATCGAGGTCGTTCGGCGGCTGCGGACCGCGGGTTTTCAGTCGCTCTGGGCGGGTGGTTGCGTGCGCGACTTGATCCTGGGTCAAGTGCCGGCCGACTATGATATCGCGACCGACGCCACTCCCGATCAGGTCATCGCGGTCTTGCCCTTCCGGACGGTCCCGGTGGGAATCTCGTTCGGCGTCGTGCGGGTGCTCGATCCGCGGCACGATGGTATCGAGGTCGAGGTAGCCACGTTCCGCAGCGATGGGGCCTATGTCGACGGCCGCCGGCCCGAGTCCGTGGTTTTCGGCTCGCCCCAGCTCGACGCCGAGCGCCGCGACTTCACGATCAACGGCATGTTTCTTGACCCGCTCTCCGACGAGCTCCTTGATTACGTCGGCGGTCAGGAAGACCTCAGGCGCCATCTGCTCCGGGCCATCGGCGACCCCGGGGCGAGGCTGCGCGAAGACAAGCTCCGGGCTCTCCGGGCGATCCGGCTGGCGGCGCGGTTTCACTTTCAGATCGAGCCCAAAACAGAGGCGGCGGTCCGGTCGATGGCCGGCGATGTGGTGGCCGTATCGGCCGAGCGGATCGCCCAGGAGCTGCGCCGGATGCTCGTCCACCCGACGCGGGCTCGGGCCATGAATCTCGCCCTCGAACTGGGCGTCGTCGCGGCGATCCTGCCGCCGCTGGTTCTGATGCGCGGATTGTTCCAGGGTAAGCCCATGCAGCCCGAGGGGGACCTCTGGGATCACACCATGCTGGTTCTCGCGCTCTTGCCCGATGATCCGAGCTTCACTCTTGCCTTCGCGGCACTGTTGCACGACGTGGGCAAGCCCACGACCATCGAGCTCGAACGGGGACGGCCCCGGTTTCCCAACCACGAGCTGGCCGGGGCCCGCATTGCCGCGCAGTTGTGCCGCGGCTTGAAGCTCTCGGGCGCCCAGCGCGATCGGGTGACCTGGCTCGTCGCCCATCACCAGTACCTGGGCGAGGCCAGGAAGCTGCGTGAATCGAAATTGAAGCGAATCCTGGCGGAGCCAGGCATCGCCGAGCTGCTCGCGCTGCACCGCGCTGACGCGCTCGCGTCCACCGGCCTCACCGGGGATGTCGACTACTGCGAATCATACCTTCGCGAGCTGCCGTCGGGCCCCATCGATCCACCGCACCTGGTGACCGGCCATGACCTGGTCCGCCACGGCTTGAAGCCGGGGCCCGCGTTTGGAAGAATTCTGGACCAGATCCGTGAAGCACAGCTCGACGGCAAGATCCAGACGAAGCGCGAGCGCTCGCGTGGGTCGACCGCTGGATCGAGCAAGGTTCTGACGGTCCGTCACCGTCTTGACGCCAGACCCGGGTGCGGCCTCGCCTCGGTCGAGCATAGCCAAACCAGCTTCGATCGATGGTTATCGATCGGGAGACCGTGCGACGGAAGCGACGTTGCGGCCGGATTGAGCCCGCCCTAGAATACCGTAAATGCACCCGCGGAAGGGATTGCGCACGTGTAGGTCAGGCTTTCCAGCCAGACCCTTCGGAGTGTCAGGCTGGAAAGCCTGACCTACGGCATACAGATTCCCGCGGTACCACTTACTTAGCCCTCCAACGAAACCGACGTGCCGCCAACGAGCCACTCCACGAATCACCGACCCCAGGCCATGCCGCAACCATCCGATCGAGCCATCGCGGTGCTGACGAGCGGGGGGCTTGACAGCGCGATCCTTTGCGCCCAACTGCTCGGCGGCGTCCGCCGGGTCATCCCGATCTATGTACGATCGGGTCTCTTGTGGGAAGACGCCGAGATGGCCTCGCTCGGGCGTTTCCTCGACGCGGTCAAGACCGAGGGGCTCGCGAGCCTGGTTGTGCTGGAGGAGCCGATCGCGGACGTTTACGGGCCACACTGGAGCACCGGCGGGGCGAGCATTCCCGGGTCCGACTCCGCCGACGCGGCGGTTTACCTCCCGGGCCGCAACCTCCTGCTCACGGTGAAGGCTGCCGTATGGTGCCGCCTCCGGGACGTCGACGCCCTCGCCCTGGGCTCGCTGGGGTCCAATCCGTTCCCCGACAGCACGCCCGAATTCTTCGCGACGCTCGAGAGCCTGTTGAACCGAGCGCTGGCGGGACAGCTCAAACTCGTTCGCCCTTTCGATCGTCTGCACAAGACCGACGTCCTCCGGCGCGGCAGGCATCTGCCGCTCCACCTGACGTTCTCCTGCATCGACCCGAGGAACGGCCTGCACTGCGGGCGGTGCAACAAATGCGCCGAGCGCCAGCAGGGGTTTCACGATGCCGGGGTTCCGGACCTGACGACTTACGCTGACTGACTGAGTTAATCCAAAACCATGTTCCAGGTGACCCGCGAGATCGAGTTCTGCTACGGCCACCGTCTGCTCAACTACGACGGAAAATGCCGCCAT
Organism: uncultured Isosphaeraceae bacterium; assembly: GCA_963823675.1. Lineage (GTDB taxonomy): Bacteria > Planctomycetota > Planctomycetia > Isosphaerales > Isosphaeraceae > CAWGMT01. The sequence continues at coordinate 248,896 of CAWGMT010000015.1, forward strand.
CTTCACGGACACAACGGGCGAGCCATCATCACCTTGCAAGGCGCGGAACTCGACGGCCGCGGCATGCTGGTCGATTTCGCCGAGATCAAGGCCACGGTCCAGGCATGGATCGACGAGCACCTCGATCACAACATGCTGCTCTGCCGGCTCGACCCCTTGCTGCCGATCCTGCTTGACCGCGGTGAACGGGTGTTCGTGATGGACGACAACCCCACCGCCGAGAACATCGCGCGACTGATTTACGACCACGCGGCGCAGGCGGGCCTGCCGGTGCTGAAAGTCGTCCTGTGGGAAACGGAACACTGCTGCTCGAGTTACGAGCCCGGTAGATAAAGCCGCCGGACGGTTCGGCGTCAATTGCGACGGCTGCGCGGCGAAGGAACCGCGAAAGAATAAGTTGACCAGATTGGCGGATGCATGATCGCAAATGTAGGACAGCCGCCCTCGGCTGTCGGACAGATGACAGCCGAGGGCGGCTGTTTCACAAGAGGGATTTCGACAGCCGAGGGCGGCTGTCCCACATGAAAGAAAGATCTCGCTCCGCGCCTTCAGGCGATCGGCGGATCGAAACATACCCGTGGCCCAGCGATTGCAGGACGAATTGGCAATCCTTCCCGGTGAATTTGGATCTGCGGGTCGCCGAAGCGGCCCAGGCAGCGCGCAGCCTTCAAGGCGCAACACCGGCCGCGGGCAAGGGTTCGGTGAAATGGTGAGCTGGGTTTGCTGACTCTCGCGATCTTCTCCGGGAGTGGCAGTAGGTGAGAGCCAGTGGGACGAATCCGCTGCTTTTTTTGTTTTGGCCCCCACGGTCAAGAGCCCCGGGCCAAGGAGCCGGCCGGCGCGCCCTCGAGGGGCAAGGAAGTGGGGATTGCATCTAAACCACGACTAGCGCTAATCTTGCGAATGAGAGAGCCGTCTTCGGGGGCAGCGCGCCCAACCTCGTCGTGACGTCAGGTCCTGACAGGTCGGGAGCCACCGTTCGTGTCCGGCTCCCGTCGGAACGAAATGCACCCGTTCCCCAGCGTGGCTGTTTCCTCCCCCATACTCGGCATACCGGGCATAGTGGGCACGCTTTCGCGGGTGTCAGAATTTGCCGAGTATGTGCCCAGTATGCGGCCGGACGACGCAATGTCCCCTGGGCTTTGCATTCTTGCGCATTCTCGCAACCGGTGGATGCAAATTCACCGTGGGACGGATTAATCAATCCGTCGTACGCACACTCGGGCCGGGGTATATTTCCATCCGCCGCTCGCCTTAGTGAGCGTGACCGTGCCCGTCGTCGACGGGCTTCTCGACCGGTATGAACGAGCTTGGCTGGTACGGGAAGATGAAATTCTCGACCCACCACTCGTATTGCTTTCCCCTGGTCCTGGCTTTCATCAAGGCCGCTGCAAACTGCTGCGTTTCGGGGAAGTCCTTGGTGGCCGGACCGTCGATCTCGAAAACGGCGAGCGCGTAGATGCCGATTTCCAATCCATGGCCGTCGTCGACTCCGGTGCTCTCGATCTTGACGAAGTGGATGTCCTCACCCGGGGCGGCCGTGAGGCGGGACCGAAGCTTGGAAAGCTGCCCAAGCTTCTGGTCGAAGGCCATCCGTTCCTTGCCCTTGGCCGCTTCGACCTCGTGCACGTACTGAATCGGGGTCTTCTCTTTCCTCATCTCGGGATGGTAGCTCCACCAGATCGCCTCGCCAGCGCTCGGGGCCTTGAGGAACACGACGAGCTTCTTGGCGAATTTTTCGGCTTCCCGATTGCGGACGAAGCTGTCGACCGTCGCGACGGTGCCCGCGGCCAGACCGAAGATCAGGCCCATGGCGATGCCCGCGCTCGCCAGGCCCTTGCCTGTGACGATGTCCGAATAACGTGCGATGGTGACGTTCGCGGCGACGCCCGTCACCACCGCCAGGAACGCAAACAGATAAAAAAACGAGTGCGCAAAACTGAATAATCCCAGAAACCCGAAAATCAAGCTGAAAACCGCGAGTTTACTGATCGCGCGATACGCCGGCAATTCGTTCTCGATGACGGAACCGATCTGGTCGGTGCCAGTCTCGATGACGTCGATTTTCTGATCGGTCGCCACGGATATTCTCCTCCCGCGGGCGATGGTCCGCCGGGATTTACGTGAATAACGGGGTGTGATGGCATCTCGGCCGGCGAACTCGCCCAGCCGACACTATCGAAGCTAATCATCGCCGCCGAAGCCGTCAAGGATCAGCGCACCGCCAAGGTACCACGCGCTTGAAGGTTGAGGAACCAGGAGAAGATCGCCATCCCGATCCAGAGTGCGCTGAGCGCCCAGCCGGTGAGGCTGGTCCACGACCACTTCCAACTGGCCATTCCGCACTTCCAGCCCGCCAGCAGCACGGCCAGGATGGTAAGTCCCATGGCCCGGTCGTGCAGCGGAGTCGCCCAGTGCATGGACCGCCATTGCCCACGCAGGACTCCCTCAAGGTCGAAGATCCACACCAGGAGCCCGCCGGTCAGCCAGACCAGTTCACCGAGGCTTCCGGAAATCGCGCCGTTGCGAACCAGGATCAAGGGACCGACGAGTGCCAGACATCCGGCCAATGTCGAAAGGCTGTTCAAAAGCGCATAAGGAGGCCACGTGAGCCGGCCGCCGCGCACCAGGAGGCTGACACCCCACAACAAGGCCGTTCCGACCAGGAGGGCGTTAATGATCGGACGGCTGGCGGAGCCACCGCTTTTTGAGCCGACGCCGAGGGATCTGTCACTCATGGGAAGCGCGCCATGACTGGCGCGGTGGAAAGTTGGGGTAGAGCGTACTTGGGGAACGGCTTCGAGACGCGATCCAAGAGCCGCGATGAGGCCGGCGGAAAATGGCCCCATGAACCCGTGAAATCGGTTGTGCCACGACCACCCCCCCTGGCCCCCCCTTAGCAAGGGGGGGAAAGAAAACCGGGCGCTTGCCGAGGCTGCGCATAACGCCGAATCTAGGTTCGGCTGGAGCCCGTGCCGGCGCTCACGGCCAGAGCGGGTCGCGTGCCGTTTTCCGCCGTCGTAACCGGTCTGTTGGAACCGATCATTGCAATGCGGCGATCACGCCCGATGAGGAGCCACGGTTGGCAGTGGTCTGGGACGTGGTTGGTTCATGGGTCCCGCCCTTGGGAGTCTCGAATTCGGCTTCTTCATTGCTGGATGGATTGAGCACGACCTGCTCGCCTTCGGTGAGTCCTTCGGTCACCTCGGCCATGTCGCGGGTGACCTGTCCGAGTTTTACCTCGCGCCGTTCCAGGCCGTCCTCGTGGACGACGAAACAGACCTCGTGGCCGTCATCCAGGGCAACCGCACCAGCCGGAACGGCGAGCACCTGTTCGCGCCGAGGCATGGCGATGTCGACTTCCGCCGTCATTCCGGGCCGCAATCCCCGCGGAGGGTTCTCCAGCTTGACCTTGCCCTCGAAGTACCGCACGTCCGTACGCCAGTTCATGACGGCCATCGGCGAGACGGCGAGCACGTGCCCTTCAAGCCGGCGATTGGACATGCCTTCAACATGCACGTTGGCGCGCATGCCGGGGCCGACATCGTCGATGATCGACTCGTGAAGCATCGCGACGACCTCCATGTCGGTGAGGTCGGGAAGGTAGAACAAATCCTGCTTCTGGCGGACCGGCAATCCCGGCTCGATCGCCGGGTCGCGATTACTGGTGTTGGCGTAAATGACGAACCCATCGTGAGGAGCGCGGATGGTGCAGTGGTCGACTTGCCGCTCGAGCGTCGCCAGCCGCTGGATGTGCCGCTTGTGCCGCAACTGTTGATATTCGAGCATGACCGCCGCGCCTTTGACCGCGCCTTCGAGCTCGCGAATCGTCTTGGGCCCGGTGAATTTCTTGAACAGTTGGAATGCCGAATCCTCCCGCGCCAAATTCAAGGCCAACTGAGCCTTGCGATAGACCTCGGCACTGACCGTGCTCGCCGCGACGTAACCCTTCTCCTTCATGCGCAGACACCAGTCGAGCCGATCGCTCTCCCGCTCGAGCTCCGACCGAGCCAGGAAGAGCCTTCCCTCGAAGTCCTCGATCGTCTCCCGCATGATGCCATCCTTGAACTCGCGGACCGCCAGCTCGGCAACCTCGTGATCGAGCTCGGCCTGAACCAGATCGGCCTTGGCCCGCTCGACGGCGATTTGTTGAGTCCGCAGCAGTTCCTCGTAGTCGGAAGAATCGAGTACGGCGAGCACGTCGCCTTGCTTGACCTGTGATCCCTCGGGAATGACGCTCAGCAGAATGGAAGCGCCGCCGGCCATCACGCGCTGACCCCGCACCCCGACGGTGACGTTCTCAAGCTCACACTTGATCACTGTCCGATGGCCGCTCTCGATCCGGCCGCTGGCCGACAGAATCGGAAACAGGTCCGTGCGGCGAACGTCGCCCACAAGATAGCGGTCCGCCAGCTTCCGGTCGTGCCACTCCATCCAACCAAATACGGCGCCTGCCAGGAGGGCAAACCCGAGCAATGAGACCACAATTCGCCGTTTGAGCCGGGCCGGCCGTGAGATCTCTTGCTGCCGCATCGTCTCGTTCTCCTCCGCGCATCGTACCTGGAATGCACACACTGACCAATTGCCGCCTGGACTCCGTTTCGGTCAGGTCGAGTCGTTCTCAGTACAAGAAGCAACTCGTTGTCAGCGGTCACGCGGGGGTGCTGACTACGAATCGATCACTCAAGCCAATGGCGTGCATGAGCTTCTGGCATGCTGTCCAGCATCACCGCCAGGGTGAAGTGTAAAACAAAAATTCCACAGGGGCAAGAGCGACGTTTGACCATTCTCGACATCATGCAGCCGTGCGATCAAGGTCGCGGAAGCTCGGGCGGGTTCGGGTCAACTGAATGACGAAAGGTCCAGGTCGAGGGATGCTCGTCGGTCGCGTGTTGTGTCGGAGGGTGAGGTTCTACCGAATTGATGCCTCCCGGACGTTCTGGTAAGAGTGCACGCTGCCAGATTCGTCGAAATGCAAAAGCGGTTCCACGTAGCTCGTCGATTTGGGGGGGTCGAGCGCTACCAGTTCCCCTTCTTCGAGGCCGCCGAGTACTTCCACCATCTCGCATGTGTTGTGGCCGATTTTCACTTCGCGACGTTCGAGCTCTTCCTCGCCGGGCAGGTAGCAGTATTTCTTGCCGTGATCGGAGCGGATGGCCTGGTGGGGGACGGCGAGGACGTGATCCTGGCGGGCCAGCGCGATTTCCACCAGAGTCGTCATTCCCGGCTTGAGCTGCGGATTGGATTCGTCGAGCTTGACCGTGCTGATGAAGTAGCGGACGTCTTCGCCGCGCTCGTTCTGGCGTACCGGGATCTGGCTGATCGAGGCCACGTGGCCGGTCAGGCTGAGGTTGGGGAGCGCCTCGAAGGAGACCTTGGCCACAAGACCCGTTCGGACGCGATCCACGACCGACTCGTTGAGCGCCGTCACCACTTCCATCGTCTTCATATCGGGCAGAAAGAATAGCGGCTGTTTCTGACGCACCGCGAGACCTTCCTCAATCTGCGCGGTTGCCCCCCGCCCTTCACCTTTGTAATAGAAAAGCACACCGTCCTGGGGGGCCCGGATGGTGCAGCGGTCGACTTGCTTCTTGAGCAGTGCCAGTCTTTCGAGCTGGCGCTGAAGTCGAAGCGTCTCGTTGCCCAGTACGGTCTCAGCGGCCTTGACCTGGCCCTGCAACGTCTTGATTGTTTTGGGCTCCGTGAATCGCTTGAACAGGTTGAGAGCCGCGACCTGGCGCTTGAGGGTGTAACTCATCCGGGACACGACGTCCTTATCGCTCATGACCTGGGCGAACGACGCATAACCCTTGTCGTTCATGCGTTTTGTCCACTCCATCCGCTGAGCGGCGCGCGAAAGATCCGAGTCTGCCAGCGCGATCGCGCCCTCCATGCCTTTGAGCGCCTCCTGGACCGTGCCGTCGCGATATTCGCGAACTGCCAGCTCCGCGATCTCGAGGTTCAATTGAGCTTGCAGGTGGCTGGCTTTAGCCTGCTCAACCGTGATGGTCTGTTGCCGGTACATCTCATCGTAGGTGGAAGCATCGAGCTGGGCGAGCATATCGCCGGCCTTCACCGGCGTCCCCTCCGGAAGAAGGGTCAAGATGACCGACGACCCACCCGACGACCCGCCGCCGGTGATGTTCTCGAGCTCGCACCGAACCACCGTCTTCCGCGAGCTGTCCAGCCGGCCCGGCGCACTCAACACCGGCACGAGATCGCTACGGCCCACCCTCACGAAATGATAGCGGTCTCGTATGGGACGCTGATCGTTGAACGGCCAGGTTTCCAGTGCGTAACTTGCGTATGTTAAAGAGGATAGAACGACGACCAGTGCGCACGATCCGTTCAATCCCAGTGGCCACAAGCGACTCGCCCAGCGCATCGGTGCGCCTCCGAATTGACGCCTACCTCGAGATCGGGACAGAATCGATCGACTCGGCCGGCGTCCGCGTCATCCGCCGAGCTTGCGCGGCTTTTGCGCGCATCGATCCCGCCACATCATTATGTAGCGTCAAATCGTCCCGGCATGGCTGCTGAGATCGGCGGCTCGTCAGACACCAAAATCGCCGCGGTGCTCGAAACCGCCAATGTGGTAAAGCCTTACAACCTCTTGTCTGCGCCATCTCGATTGCGGGCATGGTTCAAACGCAGGTTACAACTCTGGGTGGCTGGGGTCAACGCCCGCAGGGTGGCGCCGGCGCGGTGAAAAGTTGGGATTGAAGCGACTGAAGGTTAATCCCGGTTTCGTGGCGCTCCACCACCGGCGAGGGTTCTTAGCCCCGAGGGGGGCAGCAGATCGTAGCCTGGCGCCGCAGTCGCGGCGCGTACCGGCCGTACGATCGAGGCTTGCTTGGGAGCACGGCGCAACAAAATCACCATTGTGGTGCAGGCGTCCCGCCTGCGTTCCCTGTACCGGCGGGCGGGACGCCTGCACCACAATTGGCAATGTGATTTCTTCGCATTGCCTTACCGTTTGAATGGAGCCGGCCTCGCGAAAAGTCCGCGCCCGTGGATGGAAGCGGGGGCCGGCTCGTACTCGGCGCGGTGCTCTCCGATCTTGGCCGTGGTCTTCGCACGGCGAGCGGTTTTGGGCCGGGGAGGATCAAGCACCAGGTTGCGCCACGTCAGCGAGGTGGTGTAGTTGGAGCCGCGACCCCCCGCCTGGGAGTCGAGCAACTGTCCCGTCGTGTTGGTAATCGAACCGGGCGATGTGCCGTCAACGGTCAACGTATAGCGATGATGGATGTTGATCCGCCGGCTGGGCTTCAGGGTCACCGTCTGGGTCGTCGGGTCGTATCCTGCCGTTTTGACCCGGATCTTGCGCCCGGCGGGACCGATGATCTGATAGTTCTTCGAATCATCGGCCGTGGCCGCGTCGAGCGCCTGGTCGAAGGTCAAGACCAGAGTCGTGGGCATCATGTGATACCCGTAGCGCTCCACGGCTGTCACGTCGGGACCATTGGCCGTGACCGCGGAGCTCGCCAAGATCGAAGCCATCGAGGTCGTTGCGATCGACCCATTGGTCAACGACATCACCTCAACCATCACGGTGCCGGTTCCCAGCGTCGAGAGGTCAGCCTGAAGCATGATGGCCCCGGTCGAAAGGCCCGGCAGCCGGAAGACGGGGATCGCCTGGGTCGGCGAGCCATCCAGACCGATCAATCGCGCCGTAACCGGGCCGTTGGTTCCAACAATGATGGCGGTGTAGGCATCCTCGCTGTTGCCCGTGTTCTGAACCATCAACGTGAATGAGGCCGTACCGGGCTTGGAAAGGGTCTGCGAGGCGGGACTGAAGGCCGCCGTCATGCTCTGGGTCGTGGGAATGCTGAGATCGGCGCTGGCCGCGGCCTGGATGGCCGGATTCGTGGCCGAAGTCGCGACGGCCGTCAGGCCGAGCGCGCCCTGCACCGCGAAGTTGACCGCGCCTGTGGTGACCGGGATGACCTGCGACGCGCCCGGTGCAAGGGTGACCTGAGTCGCGCTCAGGCTCGCCACGAGCGCGGCCGGGCCTCCCAGAGCGAGCTTGAACGTATCGGCCACCGTGCCCGTGTTGGTCACGGTCGCCTGGAAGCTGCTGCCGGGAGCGCCCGACGGCGGATTGAGCGTCACTTGCACGCCGCCGGCGGTGACGATCAAAGTGCCCGTCGTCGTGCCGCTCGTCGCGGAATCGGTCGTCGAAGTCGCGGTCACGGTGAAGGGGTAGGTTCCGGGCGTCATCCCCGTCTGAGAGGTCAGCGTCAGGGCCACGTCGCGGAAGTTGCTGGCGCCGGGGGAACGTCGATCGTCGGCTGGCCAAACTCGGCCGCGACGCCTGTAGGCAATCCCAGCGCCCCGAGCGAGAACGTGTCGTCGGCACTGCCGGTATTGGTCAGTTGGACGACGTATCGGGCCGACGTGCCCTGGCCTGCGGTGGCTTGGGTGGGAGTGAGGGTCGCGACGATCCCGTGGGAGTTGGGATCGGGCACGGCGGGTTGACCCTGGAGAGCAAGATCGCCCGACACCGCGGCGATCGCGCCGTCGTCGCCATTGGCGGCGACAGTAAAGCCGTAATCGCTGAGCGCCGCAAACGAGTCGGAGGTGAGCACGAGCGGCACGTCGGCCGACCCGTTGGGCCCCACGGTGACCGAGGGCTCCATATTCACCCAGCCCGGCGGCACTCCCAGAACCGATAAGTTGTAAGTGACCGACGTGCTGGTCGGATTCAAGAGGGTGACGTCGTAGGACGCCGGCGCACCTGGTTGAACGGTCTGGGCCGGCGGATTGATGCCGATGATCTGTTCCCCGGTTACGAACTGCCCGGGAAGGGTCATGGAGCCCGGCGTGCCCTGGCTGACGAAGCTGACCGTCGCGCTTTGCACCACCGGGAGCGACTGGCCGGGTTGCAATCCAGAGACGTCCGACTGCCAGGTGATTGTCTGGCTGCTGGTGCCCGAGGGAAGACTCAAGTCCCATTCGAGAGTTTCGCTGTCGTTGCTGTTCGTCGTGATAGCGGTCGGCGCGATGCTGAAGGAGTTCGGGTCGATCGACACACCGTTGTTCGTGGGGACCGTGGCCTGTGCCTGGACCGTGACGCCGGCGTTCGTGAGGAGGGTCACTTGAACCTGGAATGATCCCGTATTGTTGTTCCAGCCATAGCCGTCCGTCGTGGCGAGGAAGAGGCGGGTAGCACCCGCCGGGACGGTTATGGTCTTGGGAGTGCCTGCGCTCGTGAGCCCATCGCCGATGTAGAAGACCTGCTGCAGCTCCGGAGCCAGGCTGAGGTAATTGACGCCACCGGACACGTTCCCGGTGGACCTGAAGTCGAGTCCCGCGGGCGCCTGGCTGTCGTCCGGCTGGTCCGGGCCCAGGAAGACTCCCAGAAGTGAATCGGTCGGAGCCGTCACGTCGGAGATCCCGTTCTCCGCACCACCTGCGTGCGAAGTAAAGGAGTCCGACAAGCCGTCTGGCCCCGCACCCGGAACTCCGGGCTCGTAGCTCTCGGTCCCGGAAGCGGTGAACGTGAGCTGGCTTCCGGCGACGATGGGGATTCCGACGACCTGCGCTGGCGATTCGGCAGGAGCCGTGTCGCCGCCTGCCGCCGTTGACCCGGGGGGCATGCCCGCCAGATACGGGTCAGAGGTGCCGGGGACGGTGACCTTGGCGGTCGTCTCTCCTGACGCTCCCGAGGCGTCGATCTCTAGGGTATTGGTCACCGTGCCGTTGCCGGCCGGGAGCGTGGTCGGTGTCGTGGACAGGCCCGCCGTGACGGGGAGCCCCACCAGCAGCGTCCCCTGACCGGTCGCGCCCGGGATCGGACTGCCGGACGCGTCGTGGACTGCGACGCTGATCGTGTATTCGCCATCCGCGAGGTTGGTCGTGTCGAGGTTCCCCAGGTCGACGGTGCTCAAGGTGTTCAAGACATTGAGTGTCGTGGACACCGGCCGGGACGTGAACACCACGTCGCCGCCGGCGTCCGTAACCGTGTACGAGATCTGGGCCTGCTGCTGCTGATTGACGGCGTCGAGGATCTGGGCCGAGACGTCGACCTCGCCGCCCGGGTTGGTGAAGGGAGGATTGGTCGCGACCGAGATGATCTGGACGGCGGCCGTCCGCGCCGCGAACTGGGCAACGCTCGACTGGGTGATCTCGGGAGATCCCTCGGCCGTCGCAGTGATCGAGAAGCTGAAGGAAGGCAGGTCGGCTGTCGACGTCGAGGTGATCGTGGCGTTGACAGTCGTGGTACCGCTAGCCACGAGCGTCGATTGCCCCGGCTGAAGGGTGATCGAGGACGGACTGGTCGCCCCGGACACGCCTGCGGGCAGGCCAACGATGCTGAAGTCGTAGGTGGTCGGCTGGGTGCCGGTGTTTTGCAAGACGACCTGGTACATCGTGGCAACTTGCGGCTGGCCGACTCGGCTGTTGTCCAGGAGGCTCAGCGTGAAACCATGTGCCGCCTCGTCGGTAAGGGTCGTTCCCACGGTATCGAGGTCGCTGCCCAACTGTGTGACCGCGGCCTGGATCGCGCTGGCGGTCGTGGCATGTGCCAGGGCGGTGCCGTCGGAGTTGAGTGTGGTGATCAGAGATGAGACGTAGGGATCGGCCCCCAACAAGCCCACGAGCGCAGTGAGACTTGCCTGCGCTTGGCTGCTGTAGACTGGGCTCGTCGGGTTCTGCACGAGGTTCGTCAGCGCGGTGCTGAGGTCGCTCAAGCGGTTGGCGAGGTCGGTGTTTCCAAGCTGGCCTGCCGCCACGGATGCGTCGGCGATGGCGGCTGCGCCGGGGACGACCACGCTCACCGGGATCTGAGCGGTTTGGGTGACCGGCGATGCGGAAGGGCCGAATGTTGCCGTGATCGTCGCGTCGAGCGTGCTATTGAGCGGCGTGGAGGTGTCTGGTGTCAGGGTGATCGTCTCGGTTGTGGTCTGTCCCACGGCGAGCGAAACCGGGGCTAGCCCGGAAAGGGTCAAGCCCGATGGTAACGTGCCCGTCAGGGTGATGTTGTCTTCGGCCACGTTGCCGACGTTGGTGAGCGTGATGGTATCGGTGACCGGGCCGCCGGGGATGGTGCTGAGAGCCGTCGGGCTGGCGGTCACGGTGACGGCGTCGATATCCGGGACGGTGAACGTCACGGTCTGCGTCTGGGTGATCGACGAATCGGTCGTGCTGGTCGCCGTGACGGTGAACGAGAGCTGGGTTCCCGGCGGAGGGATCGGCTGGCCCGTATTCGGCACGAGGTACATGCCCAGGATTCCGGTTTCGCCCGCCGGGACCGTGACGCTGGTGCCGCTGTTCAGGAGCGCGAAGCCGGTCGGGACGTTCGAAAACCTCAGGTTGTAGGTGTCAGCCGCCGGGCCGAGGTTCTGAATCGAGGCGCGGAAGGCGGTGGGGAGCTGCGCGCCGTTGAAGGGGACGGTGAAAATCGGGTCGGAGGCGACCGTGAGATTCATACCAGGCTGCGTGGGTTTGATCGTCACGTTGACCGTGGTCTGCGCCTCGAGGTTGGAGTCGGTCTGCGATTGGGCGATGATCTGGATCGGATACGTGCCGCTCTGGAGGCCGGGCGCGGGCGTCGCGGTGACGTTGCCGCTGCTGTCGATCGAGACCGTCCAGCCGGTCGGGGCGTTGGCCGTGATGTTGTAGGTGTCGGCGAGGCTGGTCAGGACGTTGGTCGCGAACGTGATGGGCGTGTTCTGGTCGGTCACATAACTCCCTCCCCCCGACGTGGGGGAGGGTTGGGGTGGGGGGGAACCGCGACCTGGAGCACGTTTCCCGCGGTGCCGTTGAGCGAGACCGAGTTGGTGCCGTTGCCGTTGGCCGAAACAGAGATCGTGCCGGTGTAGCTGTCCAGGGTCGTCTCGTCGGTCGGATCGAGCGGCTTGCCGCCGACGGTGAGGTTGCCGCTGCCCGGTCCGAGGTTGAGCGTGCCGGTCGTTGTCGTGATTGAGGCGGCTCCGGCGAAGTTGGGTGATGACATCGTGCCACTCCCGGAGAGCGCGGCCGACTTGGTCGTGATCGTGTATGTCCCGGCGGGGAGCGCCCTGCCGTTGAGCGTGAGGTCGTCGGTAGTCAGCGTGATCGACACGCTGCCCGTGACGGTCGCCGAATAGTTGTTCCAGTTACCGCTAACTCCGAGGCCGCTTTCGGCCGGACCGTAGAAGGACAGGATTCCGGTTCCAAGTACACTATATTGAACGTTACCTGAAACCGCCGCGGACACACCGCTCGTCGAGGTGGAGAGTGTTACCGCACCAGTGCCTACCACGTTGCCATTTACATCGGTAACCGTCGCTGCGCCCGCGCCGGCAGTATCGACATTGAACTTGGCAATGCTGAGGGCGCTCCATGATACGCCCAGTACACCCGAGGCGTTGACGTTCGGCGAGCGAGCACCACTGCCCACAGTTCCGGATGGTAAGCTCGCACCTACAGAATCGGCCGCCGCCGCACGATTTACACCAATCGCAAGCGACGGAAAATTCACTCCCGAACGGATAGTAAAAACCGGTGGGTCTCCAACAAACTGAAGTGTTTTGAGAGTGCCAACAGTTAGCGCTAATAATTCAAGTATCTCAGCGGAAATGCCCCCGGTTTCCTTGACGTGAAGGCCCTCCGCGAACGCCGCTATTGCCTCCGACAGTAGTACCAGCTTGTCCTTTACTTGCTTGAATAGCTCTTTCAGAGCCGCGTCCTCTTCTTGTAGCCACTTCGCCACCTGCACAGCCGCGGTTTCTTCCTCGGCGGCCTCGGTGACCAACACGTTGATCTCAGTAGATTCCACACTATAGGTAATGAACTCATCTCCGTGGCTTCCATCTTCGAGCACACCGGTCACCGCACCGGTTGACGGGTCGATTTCATACCAGCCGTACGAGGCAACGCCGTTAATCGGTACAGGACTGTCTGGGCCGATCACAACAGCCCCTTGATTTATGGCAGCCGCCATCCTTGCCTTGGCATCCGGCGATATGTTAAGTGTATCCAAAGTTGAAGTACTGCCGCTGGTTATCTCCACAAGTTGAATTCCAAGGGTTACTGCCTGGTTGATGATGTTCGCAGTATTCAGAGGAACGGCTCCGCCGGGAACCGGAGTCGTCAGTTGCTCAAGTCCGTTGTCAAGGATTCCTCGAGCTGTATTAAATGCGGCCGCCACCATCGTGTCTTGACCGGGGCTCGGCTCAACGCGGATGGGATCGCTGATGAGGTCGAACCCTTGCTGGTACGACTGCGTAGCCCTGTCAAACACACTTTTGAAGAGCGCTAATCGGGGGCTCGCGAAGTACGCCGCCGCGTAATATGATGTTTCCAGGTTGCTCGTTTCTAGGTCGGACTCGAGAAAAAACTGTATGGTCTGCAAGGAGCCCAGCGTGCTGAACGTCGGCGCCAGCCTTGCTGTTCCGGTTGTGGTGCTACTGGAGGTTGCTGTTATGCTGTTGAGTTCAGATTGATACATTGCGTCGAGTGGGGCGACGACGGCCGCGCTCTGCTCGCTTGGGGCGACGCTAAGCGTGTACGTATCGTCGGCGCTGAGCGCGGGCACGCTGCCCTGCGCCGAAGCGATAGTCAGGTTTCCGCCAGTAAGTCTTGCAGCGTAACCAATTCGGTCGAGGAGCGTTGCAGTGTATGTTGCCGTACCGCCTTGCGGACTGCTAAGCTCGACGTTAAGAAACAATCCGGTGAGCACCTGGCTCCCAAGCGGGAAGTTCGTAAACACCTCCTGGTAATCGCTGCCGCGGATGATTTGGTCTTGACTTGGGTTGGGAAATGCATCATCCCCAACAGCGATGTAAGGCGAATACGTGTTCGTGATCGCGGTTAAGATGAAGCCAGTCCCTGAACTGCTTACGAAGTTCCCAACGGACAGCGGCCGGCCCACCAAGTAATCGTCGTCAAACGTCTGATCCAGAACCGTTGTGTCCTGCAATCCCGACGACAACCCGAACGTCGCAGCCGCCTGACTGTAGATCTCCGCGACAAGCTGAACCTCGGTCGTGGCCTCGAGATTCTGCGGCACCGCGGTGAACGTGCTGGCCGACGTCGTGAACGTCTGGCCAATCGTGGCACCGGGAATGAGAGGGTCTGCGTCGGTCATGCCGCTCCCCGTATCGAACTGGAACCAATAATGCGACTGCGTCTCGGCGAGCAGTTGCGGATCGTTCACCGGATCCGAGACCTGCGTCCCGGCGGGGATGTAGCCAACGGTCTGATACGACGGCGGGAACATCGACAGGATGAGCTGCTGAGCCTGGCCCTCCGAAAGCGTGCCCGAGACGTATTGCGTCGGGATGCCCGAGGCGCGCATCAGCGCCACGCCAAGGCTGGCCACGTCGAGCGCGTTCCCCGCATCCGACCAAAGAGTCCCTCGCGCACTGCGCAGGGAACCGTAATAGGAGTTGTAGCCGATCTGCGTATGCAGGAAGTTGAAGATCTGCGTCGGATCGTAGCCAAGCGCCGCGGCCTCTTCCTGGATGAAAGGATCGTTCGTATCGGCATCGACGGTCGACGCCAGCAGGCTGGGGTCGGAGACATTTCCCGGCTGGATGGTCGCGGCTGGAGTCGAAGCCGACACGGCGCCTGCATCGAGCATGGCGTAAGCCTGCGCACCCGTGTCGATGCCGAACGGTGTCGTGCCGGCACCCAGCGCAGGCAGGTCGAGGGTCAGCGCCACGGTCTCGCGATCGTAGCCCTGAATGGGTGCCAGGCTCCACGCCAGGTTCTGGCCGCTCTGGTCGGGCGGCTGCGTGGTGGTTGTACCGTCCAGAGTCACGGTCGAGCCGACGACCGTTACGCCCGGCTCCAGTGTGTCGTTGAGCAAGACGCCCGTCTCGGTGTCAGCCTGCTCGTTATAGACGGTGTACGTGATCGTCACCTGGTTGTTCTCGACCTCGCCCACGAAATACGAGGGCGATGGCGACGACGATGCCGCGGTCGAGGGCGTTGCGAGCGTCCGGCCGACCACGATCGCGGCTGGAAGTTGGGATGCCGCGGCGGCGTCGAGCATCAGCCGGTTTTCCAGTGGCTCAAGGCTTGGGCGCAGCGGTTTCGACCTGCTGCGCTGCGCGTACCGAAGACGTGGACGGCCAGACCCCGTGTGTGGACGGCTCATGATGCGTCACCTCCGGCGTGATGCTGATGATTCGTGCGTTGGACCTTGTCCCGAACGATGCGATCTCAGGCTGATGAGCGGCGAACGGCCGGCAGTTATCTGGCCGATTTCAACTCTCATCTAGAGGGCAGCATGGCGATGTGACAAAAAAGGCGCCGGAAATTCCCGGAATCGCTCCGAAGGTGTAGAATGGATGCATTCAGGAACAGAGGAGCTACCACAACCAGGCGGGGCGGGCGAGTGCGCCCGCAGGATGAAGTTGGACGAAGCGCGTTTGAGCCAGCTCACGACGCGATGGAGCTTGATCTTCGAGGCTTGTCACGGGCCGGACCGCGCCGATAGAGAGGCGCAGGCTCAGGTGCTCGAGCGCTATTGCGGCGCGATTTACCGCTACGCGCTGCGCGTGCTGGGCGATCCGGACCTGGCTGATGAAGCCTGCCAGGAATTCGCCTACCGGTTCGTTCGTGGCGATTTCCGCCACGCCGATCCGGCCAAGGGGCGGTTTCGAGACTACGTGAAGACGTCGGTCATTCATCTGCTCGGTGAGTTCCACCGCCAGCGGAAGGCGCGAGCCAGAACAACGTCCCTGGCGGGCCAGGTGGCCGTGGCACCGCTCACGCCGCCGCCAATAGAAGCCGACGAGGCGGAGTTCCTGGCCTTATGGCGGAAGGAACTGCTCAATCGCGCCTGGCGCGAGATGGAGCAGCAACAACCCGAGAGCGGACCTCCCTACTACGCAGCGCTGCGGTTGAAGGCCGAATCGCCCGAACTGTCGGCGGCCGACGTTGCCGAGCGGCTTCGATCGGCCGAGAAAGGTGATTACACGCCGGCGGCTGTGCGCCAGGTCTTGCACCGCTCACGGGAGATCTTCGCCGAGAAACTCCTCGCCGAAGTAAGCCGGTCGATCCTCTCGAACGATCCCGATTCGCTGGCCGAAGAGCTGGCCGAGCTCAACCTGCTCATTTATTGCCGCGAGGCGCGAGAGCGGCGCCAGGTCTAGCGGCGTCCGCCTTGGCGCTCTCGGCAATGAAGGCCTGAAATTCGGGTCGCCGCCGTAGTTCGGCCATGTCGCGGTCTCCGAACTGCGCCAGACGCACAGCCAGTCGGTCCGCCACTGGAAGGCGCTCGAGCGCGTGCCGGAGAAGCTCGATTGCCGCGACTGCGTATCTTGAGCAGATTTCGGCGCGATCCTGGGTGGACAACCCGGGATCTTTCTCTGCCGCACCGAGGCAAATGCTGCATACGAAGGCGAGTTGGAAGTGGTATACGACTGGCCGCTTGGTCAGACAGGGTCGCAGAACTTCAACGATGTTCCAGGCCTTCTGGTGCTCTCCGGCCCGAGCCAACGCCTTGGCGAGAAAGAACTGATAGTGCTCTTTTTCATCGGGTTTGGCGATGGCGACCACTTGCTCCTGCTGGCGCGCTGCTTCGGCGTGGCGACCCTCTTTGCCCAGCAATTCGGCGAGCTTAGCGTGGCAAGTTACCAGGGCGCTGCGCGCCCGGTCCCATTCTGGCTCGCGAGCGACGACCGGGCCCAAGCGGGCGACCGCCTCGGCGAGCAAAGTCTCGGCCTTTCGGCGTGACGCCAAGTCGTACGAGAGAAAGTCTCCCCAGTTGAGCAGGGTGAAGCCCAAGGAGAGCGTGGCGTCATCCGAGTTGGGCTCAAACCTCAAGGCGTCCTCGAGCAACTGGCGGCTCTCGGCGTAGAGCTGCGGCACTTCCTCCTTGTGCTCGGTCTGCTGGAGCACGACGGCCAGATTCTCAAGGCTATCCGCCAGTCGCACTCGAACCGGAGCGTCGCCGGTGGACGGAGCCCGGTCGAGCAAACCCCGGCGGAGATCGATGGCTCGGCGAAACAACGGTTCGGCCCGCGCGAGTCTGTCTCGGTTTTGGCTGTGGCAGAATGACGCTGCGAGATTATGATAGGTCACCGCCAGCTCGGCGCGATAGGTTCGATTTTCCCGGTCCTGCTCGACCAATTCTTGCAACAGTTCGGCCGAACGCTCCAGTTCAGAGGGCACGCCAGGGCCCGCAGTCTGATCCCCAAATGTTGGCCGCATCCGATATCCGCGTGCAAGCTGAAGTCGATGCTCGGCCCGGGCTGGATCCTCCTTCACAAGGCCCTCCAACACGGCGATCGCATGGTCTGCCTGGTCGCGCGCCTCGGCGGCCCGACCGAGCGTGAACTGGGCGACCGCCGACTCCAGGCTGGCCTGAGCGACGTCGAAGCGCACCGCGGGATCCGGGTTCTCACCATCCTTGGCGACCTCACGGTAAAACCCGAGAGCATCGTCCATCTGGTGGCGCTCGAGCTCTTTGAGCCGGGGCGTCTGGCGAAGATCGCGGTCGCGCAGCCGTTCCAGCATTTTACTGAGCGTTTCGCGGGCAACGCGGTACCGGGCGTCCGCCCTTTTCTCCTGCTTCCGCGCCAATTCGGCGCTCGTCTCCGCCCGCTTGAGCGCGGCACGAAGCAGGCCTTGGTAGATCAACCCGCCGAAGACGAGGGCAGATGCAGCCAGGGCCGCCACGCCCAGACTCGCCGCGGTGGCCGGATGGCGCCTGACCCATTTCACCAGCCGTTCCGCTCGGGAAACCGGCCGGGCGAGGATCGGACGGCCCTCGAGAAACCGGTCGAGATCGTCGGCCAGCGCCGCGGCCGGCGCGTAGCGGCGCGCGGGGTCCTTGCTCAGGCATTTCAAACAGATGGTCTCGAGGTCTCGCGGCAATCCCGGCTGAAGCTGGCGCGGCGGGACGGGGTCGGACGAGCGAACCTGCTCGAGCGTCTCGAGCGTCGACGCGGCCAGAAACGGCGGCCGGCCCGTCAGCATCTCGTAGAGGATCGCCCCCAGGGCGTAGATATCGGTCGGCGGCCCGATCGTTCCGCGTTTCCCCAGGCTTTGCTCGGGCGCCATGTAGCTGGGCGAGCCGACGATCGCACCGCTCTGGGTTTGGTTCGATCCGCTGTCGAGATCCGACTGCTTGGCCAGGCCGAAGTCGCTGATCTTGGGAACCCCGTGGACGGTCAAGAGCACATTCGACGGTTTCAAATCCCGGTGGATGATCCGCTGGCCGTGGGCATGCTCGACGGCGCGGGCGAGTGTCGCGACCATCTCGGCCGCGGGCCGGGCTGCCGCCGGCTGGCGCCTCAGCCTCCGGTCCAGGCTGCCGCCGCCGACGTATTCCTGAACGATGAACGATCGGCCCTCTTGGGTTCCCGTGCTGAAGATCTGCACAATATTGGGATGCTGGAGCCTGGCCAGGGCCGTGGCCTCAACCAGAAGGCGGGCTCGCTGCGACGCTGAACCAGCCAGCTCGGGCTTGAGGAACTTGAGGGCCACCCGGCGCCCCAGATCGACCTGCTCGGCCAGGTAGACGATGCCCATGCCCCCTCGGCCGCATTCGCCCATGATCACGAACCCCGGGATCTCGGGCGGGACCAGATCGTCCTCCGCTTCCCCGACTTGGGTATCGATGAGATGGAGCCTTTGTGCCGATTCGTGGCCCTCGACCGGATCTGACGAGGGCGGCCGGCCGAACCTCGTGCCCAATCCCTGGCCGCCCGGAATTGCCTCATCGGGAGGCGGTGGCACCCACGAGTCGTCGAGCGAGCGAGTCGCGGCGCCGTCACCCGGAACGGCCTCCCCGCTCGACAGCGAATTTGGGACCGGAGAGTCGGGCGCTGGCCGGGGAAAATCGGTGGGTTGCGACATCGCGTGCTATGCCGAAAGAGTGGGAACCGATGAACCGGCGCCTCAAGACGAATATCCGATGAGGCTCGGGCATGCGAGCGGCGCGGTGGAAACACCTTTTCCACTGATCTTAGGAGATCGAGTTATCCAGGTCGATCCCTTTCGGCGCCAAGTGTGGCATCCAATCGACGCAGCCCAATTGCTCGCCTGCTCGCCTCGGCTACAATGACAGCATGAGTACCATCAGTGTGCAAGACATCGAGCGCGACCTCCTCGCTTTCCTGCGGCTCGTCGAGGCGGGCGAATCATTTCTGGTTGTCAGCGGCGACCACCGCTGGCGGAAGTACGCCCGGTGACCGCGCCTGCCGCCGGGCCTCGCCCGTTCGGCCGATGCGCCGGCCAGTAAACATGGCTGATTTGCTGCATGAGAGGGCCGTCGTGCACGTCCGGTTCGACGGCCGCAGCCAGGATGTCGCGATCGACGACCTTGACGTCGGCGCTGGCTCTGACGACGCTTCGATCAAGCGGGCATTCGCCCGCTATCTCGAAGTGCCCGAGGACAAGCTGCGCGACTACGCCGTCAACCGCCACCAGACTGGTAACCTGACGGTCCGGCCAGAAGCCGTATTTGGCTGAAAGATACTCATATTGAAGCGACCAACCCGTACCCAACGGCAGAAGCGTACAAACAATTCCCCTCAAGAGGGAGAGGTTGCAGGTTCGAATCCTACCGGGCCGATCAGCGCATCTTCCGGCCCGTAGCTCAATGGCAGAGCGCTCGTTTCACCCGCTTCGGCGACTTGTACGGGTCTGGACAAACAAGCGGAGCAAAACAGCCGCGAATGCGGCGGCAGGGTGTAGCCTGGTGGCGTAAGCCCCAGGTCTTGCGTCGCGATCAGATCACAGGTGGTACCGTTGGGATTTTTGGATCAAGCCCCTGTAAGGGGCGACACCTTGCCCGTCCGTCAGGGTGAGCCTCGACCTTCCGGAAGAATGAAAAAAAACCGGAACAACCCGCGCCCAACGGCATGAGCATACAAACATCGCTCAGAGGTAGAGCGCAGCACTCGGTTTGTTCGGCCCCTTCGGGGCAAGACCCGACAGACAACTTCAAATGCCGGCGGCAACGTCGCGGCTTGATCCAGGAGCATGTCGAGGGGCCCGGGGCAATTCCAGTGCATCAGCCCGGAATTGCGGCCAGTCGGGCGGTTTCGGCGGCTTCCTGGATTTCGAGCTCGCTCACGGCCCTGTCGGCCCACCATTCCTCCGCCTTGATCTCGTCCCATTCGCCCGCACAGGCACAGGCCCCCATGGCGAAGGCCATTTCCCGCGCTCCGGGAAACCGTTCATCGGGCTTCTTGGCGAGGCAGCGGAGCACCACCGCTTCGAGGTCGGCCGGGATGTCGGGGCGAAGCTGCGAGGGCGGCGTGACGGGGTCGCGGGCATGCGCGATCATCAGCTCGGTCGGCGTCGCTCCCTCGAAGGGCGGATGCCCGGTCAGCATGAAATAGAGGATGGCGCCCAAGGCGTAGACGTCGGCCCTGCCGTCGATCTCGGAGGCCGCCATGGCTTGTTCGGGCGACATGTACTAGCGGCGTCCCGCTCACGGTATAATCGGCGGTCAACTGGGTCGCTTCCGGGGCGGTCAGTTTGACGAGGCCAAAGTCCAGCACCTTGGCCACGTCGCACTTGCCCCCCAGGATGGCGACGAACAGGTTGGCGGGCTTCAAGTCACGATGGACCAGCCGCAGCCGGTGGGCTTCGGCCAGGGCCCCGCACACCTGCCGCAGCAGGTAGACGGCTCGCCCCGGCGGCAGCGGGCCGTACTGACGGACCAGATCCGACAGGCTCATGCCCGGCAGGAACTCCATCACGTAGTAAAAAGTCCCGTCTTCGGAGTGGCCGTAGTCGAAGATCTCGATCGTGTTGGGGTGCGAGAGCATCGCCGCCGATTGAACCTCGCGCTCGAACCGCGCCAGGGCAAGCGGGTTCGTGTTGACGTCGGGCTTGATCAGCTTCAAGGCGCAGGGCGCTTCAAGAGCTGATGCTCGGCCAGATAGACCTCGCCCATCCCCCCTTCCCCGAGTTTGTCGCCAAGCTGATACTGCCCCAGCCGCCGAGCTTCCTTCAGGTCCTGGCGCAGGCCATTGAGTACATACGAGGTATAGATCGCCAGCGCGGCGCCGACGAGAATGAACAGCGAATTGGCGATCGTGAGCTCGCTCTCGGCGAGCTGATCGATCATGTTTGGGGCCTTTTCGGCCAGCAATTGCAGGAGCACGAGCACGATCAGCGGGCCGAGGGCCATCGTGAGGACGACGCGCGCCGTGATGCTCGGTTTGTTGGGGATGAACACTCCGTAGAGCACGATCACCACCAGGAAATTGAGAACCCCGTTCTTCTCGGAGGCCACCAGGTGGCTGAAGTCGCCCTCGCGGATCAGGCTCGAGCAACCGACGTACTGCGCGACCATCATGAACACGATGAGCGCGCCGAAAAAGCCGTATTCCAGAATGCGGAGCCGTGCGTGGTCGAGCTCGACCGGGGATGCCAGGAGCGCGCCCACGGCAATGCAGAGAACCACGCGAATGCCGATAAAGAGGCCAACTCTGCTGACCGTCGAGCTGGGATCCATCAAGCCGAAGACCAGAAAGAGGGCATAGACGACGGCGAGAAAAAGTACGGCCGCCTTGAGCCGGCTTCTGAGCAGGATCTCATTTTCGCGCGTGATGCTGGGCGCCGAGCCAGCAACGAGCGCCATGTGGAAGGACCGGTCGGGCGAGCCGCGCTCGATTGCGGGATATGCCGCGGTCGGCTCGAGCTCGACCTCATCTTCGGCTGCTGCGCCCGAGGAATTTGCATTCGAGCGCCCATCGACTTCGTTCATTGTTCGGCACCTTGTTTTTTGAACGACTCCAGGGCCTTGCGAGCTTCGGGCAAGAGTTTGGAGAGATCATCCACATTCAGGCCGGATGCCTTATCGAGTTTCTTGCCGATGGTCTCTTTGGCCGAGCCGACTCCCTCAGTCACCTGGTCCTTGATGGATTGATTCTTCTTTAGCCCACTGTGCAACATGGGGGCGACGACGAACGCCAGGATCACGAGCCCGATCGTACCGATCGGCCCGATGATCCGCTGCAAGGGCTTGCGCACCTTGTTCCAGTTCTGGTAAAGGTAGATGAAGGTGATCGGCGGGATCAGGAACAAGACGCCTTGAATCGGGCTGTCGCGGAACGGAATCACCAGAAGATTTGCCAGTCCGGCCACCAGGCGGCCGATATTGAGCGCGACAACGACCGTTGCTCCCAGCGCGAGAATCGATTGGTTGTTGGTGATAACTCCCAGGAGCAGAATCATCAAGAAGGGCACCGAGACCAGATATGCACTCTGGTTCAACCAGCGAAAGAGCGATTGGATCTTGAACATTTCATGACGGTAGGTCCGGGTGATCGCGCCCGCGGACCGCCCGCGGGCCGACTCGAGCGCCGGAAGAGACGGCGCCGACATGACCTTGTAAAGCCCGGTGAACGACGCATCGTCCAGAGGCGTTGGCTTCTTGCGCAAGGCCGAGAGCCGCTGCTCGGTGATCGGGGCCAGCGCCACCTGACTGGTCACGGCGTCGATCCAGTTGAGCGGTCTGGCGGCTGGAACAACCTGTGCCGCCGGCTTCGGCGGGGCCGGCGGCGCAGCCACGGCAGCCTTGCCGCCTCCGGCCGCTAGAGCGGCGACGGCCGGGCCAGCCGGCGCCGCGGCCAGCGCGGCTTCGCGATGACCCGGAATGGTGGTTCGACTGCCACATCGCTTGCAGTGCGCAGTGCGCCCGGAGAGCCGCTCCTCGACCACGAAGGGCGCGCCACATTGCGAACAGTTGAAATGGATCGCCATGTCGGTTTCTCGCTACAAGCGGCTACGCGGCCGTTGACCTCAGAAAAGCACCACGCCCACGCCCCCGATGAGCAGGAGCCAGAAAAGAATGCCTTCGTCGAACCGAGCCAAAAGCTTGAAATAGATGAACGCGATCACCGCGGTTTCCCCCAGCCAGATCGCCCAAAGCTGCCGCGAGCCCCAGTAATTGCTGACACCCGGTGCGATCAGAAATACATAGCTCAAGAACGCAATGCCAGCCGCGTAGAGAAGGCTCAGGAAAATGCAGTGCTTCTGCAACGGGTCGAATTTGACAAACGAATGTACCAGCCCATAGAAAAACACGGCCTTCAGCCCGAAGTAATATCCGCTGATCAATGGAGATATAAACATGATTGCAATTTCTCAAGTACTGGTCTTCGTGCAACCGCGTGCCGCGTTTCCTGCTCATCGCCAGCAGGCGCATCAAAAAACCCCAGCCGCACAACGAGCGTCCGGTGGGGCCATCTTAGCCGCTGGACGAAAATCAATGTCGTCTTTGATGCCGCGAAAGGACGTTCTTTCGCGGATCGAAAGGCGACTCTTCCGGCAAGTTGTTGTTGTGTGGTTCCCTGGCCTATCATCCACCCGCCATGAGCAGGCATTGATACAATAAATCCTGCGCCGCCCAGAATCAAGTCGTTGCCGGGATCGCTCTTGATCATTCAGGAAACCACCCCCGCGCGGTCTTGGGGTCGAATCGGCGCGGCAGCTCGTAGGATACGGACGCGGTCTTCTTGCCGACCTCGATCCCGCCCAGCTTCGGCTCCCAAACCCACGTCCAGCGATGGAACTCGCTCTTGGCCATGAGGACCCGGTTCGAGAACCTCGGTCCTCCGGTCCTTGACCCAGCCTCCGTAGTTATTGGTGTATTGCCAGATTTCGTGGCGAGCCGTGGCGACCGGTGCGCCGAAATCCCCGTCGAAGCTCGTTGGCTGATCGCGAACGAGCTGGACCAGGATCCGGACTTGCTTGTCGTTGCCGGCCAGGTACAGCGGAGCCACCTTGTTTTCGTAGTGTCGCGACTTCGCGATATGCTTGATAATCGTCTCCCGGATCTCCGCATCCGGCTCCTTGGCATCGGCCGCCAGAAACGGATCAAACTCGCTGATGGGCGGGTAGCGGAAGCCCTCGACGCGGACGCGGGGCGAGGCCAGGATCACCAGGTCGTAGATGCCGTCGGCGAGGTCCGGGAAGATCCAGCGTCCGCCGTCCCGTCGCTCCGCCCGGGCATCGACGCGCGGGCTCTCGATCCTGGCCTTGGGATCCACCGGCGTGCGGGGCTTCCCGTCGTCGTCCCACCGCCGGATCGCCCCGACCAGGGTTACGCCTTCGGATTCTCCCAGGGACACGACCAGCTCGCCGGCAGGCGCGGCGGGCAGGCCAGCGAGGCAAGTACCGGAGAGGACTGTTAAGGTCAGAAGTGCCAACGGCCTGACTTTCATTGGACGCCCCCAGGAGGTTCGGACGAGTTCCTTGATCTCAAATTAGGCCCGAGCAGCTCTTCCAGCAACATCCGTCCATTTTATGCTATGATTTGCGGAATAGCTTGGTGCAACCTCCAGGAGAATCGACCATGCCCGTCCACGACTGGACACGCGTCGAAACTGATATCTTCCATGACTTTCACCTGGCTTGGACGGCCACGCTTCGGAGCACACTCAACGAGGGACTTTTGCCCGAGGGTTATTATGCCCTCATCGAGCAGCACGCCGGCCGGATGATCCCGGATGTTCTCAACCTGCACGCGAGCCCCACGCCCGAGGAGCCGCCGTGGCTGCCCCCGGATACCGGTGGGAGTGACGTGGCGGAAGTGCCTCGCCGCGTGCGCCGCAAACAGACGATCGAGCCAACCGCGCTCGCACGACGCCGGTCGCTGCCGATCCGCCACGTCAGCGGCCACCGCCTTATCGCTCTGATCGAGATCGTGTCTCCGGCGAACAAGGATCTTGCCCGTCGCGTCGCGGCGCTGGTCGAAAAGGCCGTCACCGCCCTGGAGCGAGGCGTCCACTTGCTCGTGGTGGATCTGTTTCCGCCGGGACCACACGACCCTTGCGGAATCCATGACAAGATTATTGAGGGCCTGGACCAGGATGGCGAACCCGACGTTTTGCCGACCCTCGCCCCCCTGACCCTGGCAAGCTATGTCGGCGGACCAAGCGTGGACGCTTACCTGGAGCATCTGTCCGTCGGCGCTCCCCTGGCCAACATGCCGCTCTTCCTGCGTCCAGACCGCTACGTTTACGTGCCGCTCGAGCCGACCTACCAGGCCGCCTATCGGGGCATGCCCGCATTCTGGCGCGACGTTCTCGAAGGACGATCGCCGCTCGTTCCGTGAGCTCTCCGGTAATGTCGCCTTTCGCGGAGCGAAAGGCGACACTTGGTTTCGCGCCGGCCCCCGCCTCAGGGTTTCTTGGTCGCGGCGGCCGGTTTCCCGCCGGCCTGGCCGAGCTTCTGCCTGGCCCGGGCGACGAGCGGGCTGCCTGGGTAATCGGTGAGGAGCGACTGATAGCCTGCCCGCGCGCGTTCGTGGCGGCCCAGCTTCTCGTCGCATTCGGCGGCCAGAAAAACCAGTCGGTCGGCGTAGGGTGAGTCGGAGTTGACGACGACCAGATCACCGGCCAGCGCGATGGCTTGCGGGAACTTCCCGCGGGCCGCCCAGTACCGTGCCTGCAAGAAGGTCAGATAGCCCTCGATCTTGTCGATCGGATACTCGTCCTGCCACTGGGTCAGCTCGGTCCAGGCGCGGTCGAGGGCTTTATCGCGGAGAAACTCCTCGGTCGACCGGCTGTGCGCTCCCCGCCATGCGTCCTGTTCGACGGCTAACCGGCGAGTCCCGACTGCGGCCATCGCCCGCGCATAGGCGGCGCACGCCGCAGCCTTGTCGCCCTTGCGGGCGTGCCAGTCGCCCCAGGCGCGATAGAGCCGGCTCAAAACATCGGCATCTCCCCCGGTTCCGAGCCGTGCCGTGGCCGAGTCGAGCAGCTTTTTGGCCGCCTGGGGCGCCAGCAGGTCGTGGAGTGCGAGGTCGGCTGCCCGGACCTCGCATTCCGCCTTCCACGCTTCAGGGCCCAGCACCCGCACCGATCCCTCCAGAAAAGCGCGAGCACCCTGAGCGTCGTCGAGACGGTCGTGGAGCATGCCGCTGACTGTCCGCACGGCCGCAAGCGCGCTCTCCGAATCCATCGGCGCGCGCTCCGCGAGGATGCCGGCTTGCCCGGCCTTGACGGCTCGCGCCACCAGCCCGGCTTCATCGAAGGCCCGGATCAGTTGCAGGAGACCGGTGGGATCCAGCTTCGCCGGGTTGTATTTCTCCACGAGAGCCAGATAAGGGCCCAGCTTATCGGGCGGATGGTTCTCATCCGCAAAGATCAAGGGGCGGTGGATGGGCACCTTGTCAACAACCGCCTGCGCGTCGAGGTCACCGGCGGCCTTCATGGACACCGTGTAAATCCCCGGGTGCAGGTAGATATGCAGAGGATCGGTCTGGGAGCTGGTCTGCCCGTCGCCGAAATCCCAGTGGGCCCGCGGCCGAGTGGTCGCCCCTCGCGCGGTGACGAGCCGGAACTGGACGCGGACTAGCGGGAGATCGCTCTCGGATAACGGCACTTCTCCCACGGAGTCGACCACAAACTCGCGCGCGTGTTTGACCCCGAGCGCGGGAAGCTGGGCGATTCGATCGGACGCGAACGCGTCCGGCGGGATCAGCTCGGGCATTCCCGTGCCGGGAGGTTGCCACGCGGCCACCATGCACGCGTCTGTGCCAGCCGCGGCATGCAGATACAAAAAAGCGTGCGGTCCCGCCGAGAGGTTGATCTCGCCCTTGAACCGCGCATCGCCAACCGGGCCGTGCCAGCCGGGGGCGGCAACCACTGGCTTGGCGTCGATCGAGAGGAAGCTGGCATCCTGGCTCGAAGTGAAGAAACGATAAAGACCCGCTCGCGTTACTTGGAGCGTTCCGCGATATTCGCTCAGGAACGGCCCCGGGTCGGGCCAGAAGGGATTGAACCGGTGGAAGACCGACGGGACGAACCCGCTTCCATAGGGATTCGACGACGCGAAGGCCTCGCGGAGGGACGCCGGGTTGTTGAGGTCGCAGTTCTTGAAGCGGCGGGTTTCCAGCAGGAGCCCGGCCGAGCTGGTCCAGTCGGGCGATCGGGGAGCTTCGCCCTTGCCGCCGTAGCAGATCTTGTAAAGACGCTCCTTCGGGACGGTCTGAAATGCGACCCGGCAGAAGTCGCCCGGGCCGACTTGAAGCACACGCCAGGGGACGGCATTGCGCCGGCCGTCGAAGACAGCCAGCCCGCCCGCTCTTTCATCGAGCTCACCGTGAGTAAAGAACTCGGTCACGACGACCTCGGGAACCGCCGCCGCCTGGGGAACCTGCACCCTCCTTTGATACGTGAGCCCGTGCTCGTCCCCGCCCGGTTCCTGGCCCGACTTGCTGGCCTCCTGAGCGGATAGATTGCTCCGGGCGCTCGCAAGCCCCAGAATCACGATGGCCGGAAGCAACTTCGAAGCGACAACAACGAGGTTGCGCAAACTTCTCCGGAAAGATCGTTTGCGAGGCCGATGCTGGGGTGGCGGGGTCAGGGATCGCACGAGTCGCATGGTGTTTGTTGGGTGGGAGCGGCGAGACGACGGCGGGTAGGCTTCATTTCATCATAATCCGGCTTCGGCGATGGAACAAGCAGGCCGACCCGGAAGGATTCCACAAAATCCAATGCTTGCCTGCACCGCTCCGGACAGGATCGGAGGGCCAGACCGCGATCCTGATCTATCTCCACTTCTGCCCTGACTGGTATACTAAGCCATAGATTAGAGACAAGTCGTGATGACCGTTGCGCTGACCTCGAACGTGGCGAAGGCGAACAACATTCCGGCCAGATACGAAACGGGTCGGGGACTGGACCCGACCCCTTCTCTGCTCCGCATCTGCTGGCTTCGCATCGGGCCGCTCCATGGAACAGAACGTATTGGGGCTTTCGGGGGGAGTAGTGCCAAACTTCAGCTTCCGGTGGCGATGAGATGGATCACCTGCACTACGAATTCGACGCAAGCCAAGGGGACGTGATCGAGGTAATGCTCGACCGCGCTGCCAACGTGCAACTTCTAGACCCCGCGAATTACCTCAACTACAAGAACGGTCGCAGTTACAGATATCATGGCGGATATGCCACGAAGAGCCCGGTCAGATTGGTCGTGCCCCAAACCGGGAAATGGCATGTCGTGATCGACTTCGGCGGCGGAGCCGGCCAAGTGCGTGCGAGAGCCCGCCTCCTCTCGGGTGCGACGGTATGAGTCCGCGCGGAGGAATGCGGCCCGTGATTCGCGAGGCTCCGCCAGGGGAGCTGAACGTCTACCGGGTCTATGAGCACCAATTGGATCTGCTGGCGCAGGGATCGCCGGCGTCGCTGCTTCTCAACTTTGCACTGTTTTTCCTGGGCGTGGCTGCGACGGCGGGAGGTACCCTTTGGTCCGCACCGCCCGATAAAGACCGAGTCTATTACACTTTCCTGATCATCCTTCTCGTCACGCTCATCGCGGGGGTCGTCATGCTGGCGCTTTGGTGGTTTCTACACCAGTCCACGCGGACCATGGTGGCGAACATCAAGTCGCAGATGCCACCGAACCCTGCGATCCAAGAGGATGCCGGTGAACCTACTTCGGGGTGAGAAGCGATCCTGAATTTATCTGGACCCTTTACGCTTGTTGCCGCAATCAGAATGTCCGCTTTGGAATCTATCTGACTGCCATCGCCGTTCACTTTGCTCTGTGCGACCCCTCTTTTGAAGTCGGTAGTTGATTCAAATTGGGCGGGCTGTTCCAATACCGTGCTAGCTCGACCGGCGCGCTGCCCTACCCTGACCGGTGCTGGTGCCAGGTCAACCGGCGCGCCGTAATAGGGGACCGGCTCAATGCCAGGTCAACCAGCGCTGGCCAGCATGATGAGCGATTCGTTGGCTCAACGAGGGGTTTGGAAAATGGGCAAGAAATGCTTCGTCATCAGTCCGATCGGCGCAAGCGGTTCTGACATCCGAGAGCACGCGGACGACGTTTTCGAGTTCATCACTAAGCCCGCGATGGACGAACTCGGCATCCACGTTTATCGCGGCGATCACAGCCAGGAGATCGGCCGGATCACGGAGCGCTTGTGGCAATACCGTTGTATTCGCGGGGGCCTACGTCGCAGTTTCCCTTGCTCGAATGCTCTTCTCAGATCATCCGCGCTCCAAAGGAGGCGTGATTCTGAATCTACCTGAACCCAACACTCTTGTTGCGGAGATAAGCATATCCCTTTCGGTATGTCCGGTGTGAGTCTGTCGGAGGCCGGGCATCTCTTGGCCGTTCACGGGCTTGACGGTTTCCTGACCCCGTTTGGCATCCGCCGCGACAACGGCAATGCCGATCGAGCGGACCCTCTTGACCTCAAGTCCCGGCCGGACCGTTGCCAGACCTCCGCTCTTCACGAACCAGGACAATTCGCCGAGTGACCCGTGAAGCGCCTAGAGCGCCTGTCTCGCATGAAGCTTCGCACAACCCATGCCGTCTCAGTCGAGGCCCTTGACGACATGGAAATTCCGGAATTCGGCATTGAACGGGGCCGTCGCCGTGTTGATTGCCGCCACCCCGACCTCGCAGGTGTTACCCCACGCTCGAACCTTGATCCAATTCGGGTGGTTCACCCAGTCTTCGTCCCCCACGGTACGCCGCCGAGACTCTTGGGCCGCGCAGCTCCAGGCGGAGCGCGACCAACCCGTCCGGCGTCCCAGTACCGACGGAAGCCGCCATCTTGCCATTCGCACGCTGCTCAAAGTTCACGTAGCAGAAAACATTGTGCTGGCGAAAAACGGCAGTGCGCTCGAACCTGATGTAGTTATTCCGATCGAGCCAGATCAAATGTGTCTTACCAGTCGAGGTGCCTGTCCCAAACACCAGCGTGCCGTGAAACCTGATCCGAGAGTTTTCCCTTCGCCCCCGACGGCTGGTTTCCCAAGAAAGCCCACGCCAGCAAGAAGACTCCAACCGGGATTAAAGCAATTGCGATCACGGCGAGCCCGAAGTTGACGAGCTCCCAACCGCGCCAGTTGCTGCCGTGCATGTGGGGCTCAATAATCATCACGCTTCCCAGGAAGACATAGAAGCAGAGCGCGTAACTGATACCTGCCAAGACGAATCGTGGCCGGGTGGAAGGGATGCGAGGATAGCGCATGGTTGCTCCCGCGGCGCGTGGCTGACCCGAGCAGCTTCCGGCGTTGCTGTGCCCGGGATTTCGATCTTGTCGTTAGTCGTCAGAGTGATTATCCCCGCTAGACGCACTCATGGCAAACGGAGGATGAGCGTGATGCCGTCGCGCTGGGCGGCCGCGACGTGGCGGCCGTCGGGCGCCAGTGCGATCGCCCAGCAGGGTACCGATAGGTCCCATTCGTGCAGCCGCTTGCCAGAGGCGAGCTCGTAGACGCACACGGCCGGCTTCGACGGCTGCCAGCTCCCCTTTCCTACCTGGTCCGCCGCGATCAGCCGTTTCCCATCAAGTGAAAACGCCAACGAGAATCCCATGCACTCCTTGATCGGATAGGATGCCAGGCCCAGGCGTGCCATGAAGGGATCGATCGCCCTGGGGTTTCCGGCTGAGAGGTCCCACAACTGGGTCCCCCCGTTGCTCCCGGCGGCCAGAGTCTTGTCGTCAGGGGAGAAGACCAAGGATGAGATCGGCCAGCCGGTGCCCTTGAGCTGGGCTCGCTCACCCGGGGCGGCCCCGGCCAGGTCCCAGAGGCGGATCGAGTGATCCCGGCCGCTAAAGACGAAGCGGTCGCCTTGCGACGAGAACGCCACCACGGGAGCCCACTGGTCGTCTCCATCGAGCGCGAGCCGTTCCCTGGGCGTATCGGCGGTCAAGTCCCAGAGCCGGACCTTGTGGTCATTACCACCCATGGCCAGCGTCTTGCCGTCGGGAGCGAAAGCCAGCGAACAGATGCCGTCGGCGGCTGTCCCTGGACGATTGATCGTCAGAACGAATCGCGTTCTGGGATCTGCTCCGCTGACGTCCATGACCGAATTGCCTCAGGCGAGCGTCTTGCCATCCGCGCTGAACGCCAGCGGCCAGGCCTGGCCCGAGGCGATGGCCATCCGAGGCGTCGGCAGCCGCGAAAGGTCGTGCGCTTGAGTCAGGTCCCAGAGCCGTACAAGCTCGTCATCGCCACCGACCGCCAGCGTTCTGCCGTCCGGTGAGAACGCGACTGCCCTCAGGCCGCCGATCGGACCGCTCGGCTCAAACTTCTGACGCGGTTGGTTGGGCGCCATGTCCCAGGACCGGATCAGGTGGTCGCCGCCGCCGGTTATGAGCGTCTTGCTGTCCGGACGGAAAGCCAGCACGCCGGTGACCATCGCTCCCTGGTGCGCGGGAAGACTGCTCGCTCCCCCTCCCCCTCTCCCTCTCGATCGAGGTTCCAGAGCCGGATCCAACCTCCCGGCTGCGCCGCGGCGAGCGTCTTGCCGTCGGGAGCGAAGGCCACCATCGCATGTTCCTGCAGGCCGTTTGCGAGGATGGGGATACCGCCCTTC
Source organism: uncultured Isosphaeraceae bacterium (assembly GCA_963823675.1). Classification (GTDB taxonomy): domain Bacteria; phylum Planctomycetota; class Planctomycetia; order Isosphaerales; family Isosphaeraceae; genus CAWGMT01. The sequence continues at coordinate 280,138 of CAWGMT010000015.1, forward strand.
CCGCGCGGGTTCGCACCAGGGAGCGGCATGGCCTGCCCGCCAGGGCCGATCACCGCGCCGTTGCCCTCGTCGGTGCGAACGACCAGCCGGCGCCAGTTCGCGGGTTCCTTTGTTGAAAGGTCGCAGAGGCGAACAACCCCGTCCTGCGCGAGGGTCGCCAGCGTCTTGCCATCCGGGGAAAATGCGACCGAGATAAAGCCGTTCGATTGCGGCAAGACGGCGTCCGCCGGCGTCACTTTGACTCGAGCCTGCGGCGCGTTGCTTGTCATGACCCAAAGCCGGACGGAACCGTCGCGGAGGCCGGCCAGCGCCAGCATCTTGCCGTCGGGCGAAAACGTGAGCGACCGAACCTCTTCGGTGAGGCCGGGAAGCACGCCGCGCTCGACTGGCTCCTGGCCGGAGCAATCAAAGAGCTCGACGCTGTTACCATCGCCGGCAACGGCGAGGGTCTTGCTGTCTTTCGTGAACGCGGCCGCGTGCATCTGGTTATTGGGTTTGCCTTGGTGGCCGCGAGTCAGCAGAACGATCGGCCCTCTGGGGGGCGAAGCCCCGAGGTCCCAGAGCAGGAAATCTCCGTAGGCGCTGCCAGAGGCGAGCCAGTGGCCATCGGGCGAGATGGTCACGCACTTGACGAAACCCCGGTGTCCGGCCAGCGCGCCCAGCGGGCGGAGGCTCTCTGCGTCCCAGAGGCGGACTTTCTTGTCGTCGTCGGCACCGGTGGCGAGGAGCTTGCCATCGGGGCTGACCGCCAGGCAGGCGACAGCGCCGGCGTGGCGGCCGCGCAGCTCGCCGAGGACGGCCACCACATTCTCGGGCAAATCGGCGAGCCGCTTCTCGGCCGGTATATCCGCTGCCCTCAATGCGTCAAGGGAAAACGGTTGACGCGGTGCTTTCTTGACGCTCACCTGCGCGGCGACGTTCCCTCGAGGGGCCTGCGCCTGCTCGACGGCGGCCCCGCGGTGGATCGCCAGGCCGGCTGCCGTGACGAGCGCACCGAGAACCGACATGATGCCCGCTCCCATTCGCAACCGGTGCAGGAACATGGCCTTGAGCGCCGCGTGCGTCAGAACGACCGTCGCCGCGGAGACGACACCGGCCGGGGTGCTTCCTTTTGCCACCAGCAACGTCAACTTGACCGTGGACGTCACCAGGGAGTCGGGGACGGCCGACCTGGCGCGTTCGGCCGCCAGTGCGACCGTCACCCCTGCGACGGATTGCGCCAGGCCGCGCCGGATGAAGCGTCCGCGCAGCCGCTTGCGTCCCCGCGCCTGGCGACTCTTGACCGTGCCGACCGGCAAACCCAACTGTCGGGCGGCTTCCTCGTGGGTCAGACCCTCCAGGTCGCAGAGGACCACCGCGGTGCGATAGGGCGTTGGCAGCCGGCCGACTTCTTCGTGGACCACCGCGCCCAGATCGTCGCTTTCCGCGCCACGATCCGGGACGGTTCGCGGCGCCAGTTGGGCGTGCCGCCGCTCGTGAATCCGCCGTCGGATCGCCGAATCCCGAGCGGAGGCTGAGACGCGCAGGGCGACGCCATGGAGCCAGGGCCCGAGCGAGTCCTGCACCCAGAGCGAGCGCGCCTTCTGGACCAGGACCAGGAACACGGCCTGGAAGGCATCCTGCGCGTCGTGCTCGTCGCGCAGGGCGGCGCGACAGACTCGTAGCACCATCGGGCCATGGCGCTCGACCAAGACCGTGAACGCCAGCTCGGCCGATTCATCCGCCCGGCTGGCAAATCGCTCGAGGAGCTGACGATCGCTCAAGTCGGCGGCGACTCCCTCGCCGAAGATCGCGCCGATGTAACTCAGGACCTTATTCTTCTGCTCGATCGCCATGGGCCGTTTACCTCCCGTCCATTCTCGAACTACCTGTAATGCGACGAGAGCGGAAAAAGGTTCCCACTTTGAAACATTGAGTTGAGCAAGCCGCCAAAATGGGGGTTACCTCTTGAGCAGTTTTCGAAGTCGATCGGAGTCCTCCTTCGTCCACCGTGGGTCACGCGGTACGTCCTTCGGCCACACGGGCGCCGGTGGATCGGGCGCCACGATGAGCCAGGGTCGGGCGGCGGCTTGGTTGTACTTCTCCGACAAGGCCCAGTAGTGCTCAACCAATTCATAGTGTGCATTGGTGGTCCGCGAGTCGTAACCGAACTCCGAACCCCGCCGAGATATTCGGTAATTCTCCTCGTCCCGCATTTCGTCATGAGCCTTTTGTGCGAACATCCCGGCTCGCCGCTCGAACGACTCGCGGCGGCGTCGCAGGCCCAAAGCGGTCCCCAAGACCATGGCCAGGATCGCCACGGCAACCATCAAACTCCGTATCGTGAACCGCAGTCGGGGCAGCCTCATAGCGAGACTCAGTTGGCGAGTACGCAACCTCTGACTTCTGGATCAACGGTGGCCTTGTTGCGTTTGAAGAATCGCACGCAGGAGATCCTTGATCTTGTCGCCCATCGTCGGACCTCAATTGATTCTCACCGCTTGCGCTTCGGTTTATGGTCCGAGTCCGTGGAAGGGATCGGCTGGCCCTCCGAGCGGAGATACTTCGCGTGAATCGTGGAATAACGATCGCCGAATCTCACCAGAGTGATTCGGCTATAGGGCACCTTCTCGATGTCCTCGAGTCGTCCGCAACCATCGAAGTAATGAATGACGGCGTGCTTGGCATGGGCTTCCAGAAGCGGCCCGATGGAGAAGCTCTCCCTCACCTCGTCCTCCAGGATGACCACCTTGCCAACGAGATCGGCGACCAGCTCGGGCCACCCTCCGATCGAGAGTTTCTTTACCCATTGCGGGACCCGCTCCCAGAGGCCCTCGCGTCGCATGAGACGTTCGCAGTAATCGCCAGATTCGGATGAGGTGCAGAGCGTGATGTCCTTGGTCCTCATCGCCACGTAGCCGTCAAACTGAAAATCGTACTCCTGGTGAAGGAGCAAAAGCCCTGGGGACTGGGCGACGATGACCCCATGGTAGCGATTGGGGTCCAACTTCTTGCGTTCGATTGTGACCAACCTGCTCATCCGCGGCCGATTCCAGATGTTCACAGCTACGACAAACGCTACGCTTGAGCATACCGCGCCAGCGGACTGCCGCACCACTCTCGACCGCCTCGTAGCGTGAGTCGGGAAAACGTGGAAAAGGTGTCAGAAACGAATGGCACTCGGTTATTCCCCTAAGCCGCTTGCAGTAGGCGTTTGCGCGCCTTTCGTCGCGGTTCCATAAGAAACTTTTGTGCCTTCGGTCGTCGTTTGTTGCGCGCGGCTCGACGCGGCCGGGTCGATCGCCGACCTCGTGCGCCGAAATCGCAGTGAGCATCACCTCCACCAAGTATTCCCTGACGCTGGGCGTTGCTTGTCGCAAGGCCTCCTGGAGCGCCGTCATCGTCTGAAGCGTTCCCTTGAAGCTCAACTGTCGCGGTTGCTTACCGTGCGCCTCGGCGGCCTGGGCCGCCACGCCTCGGATCAAGTTGTAAGACAGTAAATGTATCCAGATCTCCTTCTCCACCATATCAGGCGTCTTGCATCGCAGCACGTCCATTTGGAGTACGTCTTTAATTGAGCGTAAATCTAATTCTATGTTCCATCGTTGTAGGAAAAGGTCTGCCAGCTCTTCCTTGGTGTACGCCTCCGCGTCGAGCATCGTCGTCACCAGCACCAGCTCGTTGACTCGGAAGCCGGGCTGCTGAACCTTGAATCGCAGTTCGCGGACCTTGATCTCGCTGGGGATCTGCGCATAGGTTTCCTCGTCCATCCATTCGGGCCGCTCCGGCTTGGTCCAGGTGACAACGTGGTCCTCGACGCCCAGCCGTCGGCCGCGGCGGAAGTCGAACCTCCGGCGCTGGTGCATCCGGAACAGGCTGTCAACGTTCCGCTGCATCAGGTCCGCGATCATGAAAAACGAGGCATAACAGCGGTCCCCCAGCATGATTTCGCCTGCCTCGAGGCCATCCAGCAACGTGCGGAACAAGGCCGTCTCGCCTGTCTCCTTTCCTTTGTACGGCCCCAGCGCCAGGTCGCGAACGACACCCGTGGCCAGCGAAATGATCCCTACCATCCGAACTACGGGGAAACCCAAACCGATGCCCTGGGTGTTCGCCTGAGGGAAGGCTTGTTGGTTCTGTACGGTGTCGGGCATCGAGGCGGTCGTGCCGTCGACCAGCGAGACCTTGCGTCCCTTCCACAGCCAATCGGCGTTTGCACCGGCGTCCACTTTCTGAGCGGTCTGACGGACCAGCCGAACAATGACCCCGAGAGGGAGCCGCCGGCGTGCATCACAATAACTGTTAGTCTCCGGCGCGCAAGGTTTGCGATGGTTGATGGCCAGCCAGACGATCAGCCGCGCGACCGCCGCACGACACGAGTGGTCGGGGTCGAGCACCTGGGAGAGGAACAGGCAGAGGGTCACGAAAGGTGTGTAGATGCGATCCTTGAATTTGACCCGCTCTGCCGCCAGTGCCGACCTGACCGTGTCGGCGTCGAGGATCTCGTGAAAGGGAAGGAGCTGGGACTCGCGAAGGGACTTGACCTTTTCCAGAATCCACCGTCGCGTAGTCTGGGGCATTGTCGGCCTCCTTGCCGGACAGGGTTTGGATCTTGCAAGCACCAATCCTTGTCCCAAGGAGGACGATATTTGTCTATCCTACTTCTCCGAAACAACTTACGAATTTCCGAGTGCCATTCGTGTCAGGAAGCTATTAGCGACCGCGAAGCCGCAAACGGTTCCTGCCACCTTTTCCCGCGGAGCGAAAGGCGACCAATGCGCGTGGATCATCCGCGGCCGGCTGCGGCCGGCTGGCCGGTTCCCGCGCCCTTGTTCGCAGGTGGCTTGCTTCGTGTGATCTGAAAGAGTGCCTCGAGATCGGCCCCCGGCGGGTCCCATACGAAATCGGTCGAGATGCTCCTGACGGTCTCGAGGCCCGTTCCTCCATCGAGGAACGACTGTTCGATCCGCAAAGGCAGCTTCGTTTGAGGGTCGACCCAGACGGAAGATCTGGCTGTTCCCTCCTTCGCCGAGAAGATAATGGCGTCGCGGCCGCCGAGCCGGCCCTTGGCCGATTTTGTTCCTTTGTGTGTCTGGAGCGCGGACAGGGCGTTCAGAAAGAGGGTCTTCTCGGGGGCATCACCGAACACAAAGGCGCCGGGTGGGCTCAATCTGGCTGAAAACTGACCCCATTCGTCGCGGTCACTCTCGCGCTGGATCGACCACAGTCCCTGTACAACGATTGAAGGTTCGCCCTTTTCGTTGACGACCCGCCGTGACACGTTAGTCTGGAACATGGTTTCACGCGCGACTTGATCCTGAATCGTGACCTCTTGCCTCGACGTTCCATCGTCCAGGCGCTCGGGCTCTGACTCGAAGCGGCTGCGCGGCCGGACGAGGTCGACATACACGGTTCCCCGCGTCTCCGCTCTCGGCTGCCCGGGCCTTTCGGCACTGATCATTTGGAGCTTGTACCGAACCAGCTTGTGCTGCTCGGCGGCGCGGATGACGTCCGCCAGAGCGAACGAGCTCGACGGGCCAAATGCGAGCCAGCCGAAGACGAGCATCAGCATTGCCGCAGCCAGACCATAGCGAACAGTGGGACGCATGAGAAACCTCCAGAATCTTCTCGACGGCGAGGTGCCGGCTGGCTCGCTCGTCGCAAGGTGAGATTGCGGCCGGCGGAACAGCAGTGCTGCGTCGGGGGTCTCGGGGACCGGCATCTGGCGAAATCCGCGGATCGCCACGTCCAGCGGGTCGTCTTCACGGTCGGTCATGATTTGCTCCTCAATTTTGGTGAGGACTCTTTCAGGGCGGCCCGCAGGCGAGCTCGCGCGCGGTGCAACAGCACGCGGACTTCCACGCCGCTGATTTGCATCTGCCGACTGATTTCGGAGTGCGGCATCTCTTCGATGCAGCTCAAGTAGAACACCTGGGCCTGCTTGGCCGGCAGGCGGCAGAGAAGCTGCCGGACCTGCTCCAATCGCTCGGCCTCCTGCGCATGTTCCAGGGGAGTGCAGGCCGCGGCGATCGGCTCGGGAGCGTCTGCCAGCGAAGAGAAGCGGAGCCGCAGCCTCGTCCGCTGCCGCAAGCGGTCAATCGCCTGTCGCGTCGCGACGCTCGTAAGGAACGCCTCCCAATTGGCGATCGGTCCGCGTTCCGCGGCCCGGTAGGCCGCGAGAAAGGTCTCCTGGCAGCAATCGAGTGCGTCGTCATGACGGCCAAGCAGGCGGTAGGCCGTGCGCCAGACTACCGCGCCATACGCCACCACGATTTGATCCCAGTCGACCATCGGTCCTCCTGCTCCAGCTCCCTTGGCCTTTTGATAAGAAAGTCGATTGCCGGCGCCCCTGCGTTACAGGTCGGACAAATGATGATGCCCAACGCATGGTCCAGGGGAACCACGGTCAATGCAAGGCGAGCCGGGAGTGGACGTGCTTCTACTGACACAACATCAGGAAGAGAAACATGCCCTCGCCGATTGCAGGGATGCGGGTCGGCCATGTTAGGATGGAGTTGATCGGAGTCACAGATCAGGAGAATTGAGATGTCGACGCAAACGCCACCCGGCTCGACGAAGCCGAGCCCCGAAGAAGCCGTGCACCGCGTGCAGCGCGCCGGCGAGTTGCTCAAGCGCGAGATCCATAAAGTGATCATCGGCCAGGAGCAGATGATCGAGGAGATGATGATCTGCCTGTTCGCGCGCGGACACTGCTTGACGATCGGCGTGCCCGGCCTGGCCAAGACGCTGACCGTGGCCACCATGGCCAGGGCGCTCCAGTTGAAGTTCAACCGAATCCAGTTCACGCCCGACCTCATGCCCAGCGACATCACGGGCACCGAGATCATCGAGGAAGACCAGACCACCGGCAAGCGAGCCTTCCGCTTCGTTCCCGGCCCGATCTTTGCCAATATTGTCCTCGCCGACGAGATCAATCGAACTCCGCCCAAGACTCAGGCGGCCTTGTTGCAGGCCATGCAGGAATACCAGGTCACGGCCGGCTCCCAGACTTTTGACCTCGAACCACCCTTCTTCGTGATGGCGACCCAGAACCCCATCGAACAGGAGGGGACTTACCCGCTTCCCGAGGCCCAGCTCGATCGGTTCATGCTCTCGATCAACATCGGCTACCCGACGCGGGAGGAGGAACGGCGGATCGTCAATGCCACCACCCAGGCCACTCACGACGAGGTGAAGCCGGTCCTATCCGGCCGCGACCTGGTGTGGATTCAGCAGCTCGTGCGCGAAGTGCCGGCCGGCGACCATATGGTCGATTACGCCGTCGACCTGGTGCGGGCCACCCGGCCCAAGGAGCCGAACGCACTCGGCTTCATCAAGAACTGGCTCGCCTGGGGCGCCGGCCCGCGGGCAGCCCAGTACATCGTGCTGGCCGCCAAGGCCCGGGCGATCCTCCACGGCCGGATGGCCGTGAGCGCCGGCGATATCCGGGCCGTCGTCCGGCCGGTCCTGCGGCACCGCATTTTCACCAACTTCAACGCCGACGCCGAGGGAGTCGATGCCGATCAGATCATCGACAAGCTGTTTCATTCCGTCCACGAGCCTTCCTATGGCGAGGCCGGTGGGGGGCCTGATGCAGATGGCAAGCGAGCCTCCGGCGCAAAGTCGAAGTAGCAGCTTCGGCGAGCTCCCGGTCTTCTTTCCCCCCCTTGCTAAGGGGGGGAAACAGCTCGTTTGATGGGCCCTCTTCAACCTTCCTTGGTGCTGGTCTTGCAATTGGTCGCGCGCTGCCCACCCCCCTGCCACCCCTTAGCAAGGGGGGGAAACAGCTCGTTTGATGGGCCCTCTTCAACCTTCCTTGGCACTGGCCTTGCAATTGGTCGCGCGCTGCCCCCCCTGCCACCCCTTAGCAAGGGGGGGAAAGGGGTCGGTCGTTCGCACTCGGACTCTCTCCCGGTGCGAGCGATCGATCGTTGGCTTGCCATTCCTTTCAATCCCGTAAACGCCCCTCGGCCGCGGTCTGTTCCAGACCCTGGAGGAAACCGTGAAGTTCATCGCCGGGCGCCTGGGAAAGCGTTTCGGGCCGAACCGATGGAGGCTGTGGGCCGGGCGCCGCGGGCGAGGGCTGGGCCGTCGTCGCCGCGGCCGCGGCCGCGCCGCGGTTCGCCACGAAGACTTCGAGGACCAGGGCGATCAAGACGGCCGCCAGGAAAAACTCCCACACGCTCGTCCCCTCGTGCAGCCGCTGCATCGTCTCGGCAAGCTCGGCCGGGTCCGCGCAAACGAACAAGGGCTGTTTGCCGAACCGCGATCGCAATTCGGCGATTGCAAGCGCCGCGGGATCTGACTCGGCCGGGTCAATGTTGACGGCGAAGGCAAACTGCTTGGCCGGGTTGCGGTCGAGCTGTTTCACCAGGTAGACGCCGGCCTCGTGGGTATCCGCGTACCGAATGGTGCCGCCGGCCTGGCCGCGCTCGCTCTCGCGCACGCGCACCACTTCGCCGGAGGGGCGAACGACCTCCAGCTCGGCGGTCTTTCCGGAGGGAGCCCCCGGCCCGGTTTCCAGCGGGATGGCCACCGGAGCGCCGGCCAACCCCATCGTCCGCTCGGTCTCGGCGCCGGCGAGATGAAACGTCAGGCGAGCCATCATGGGAAGAAAGAGCGGCTTCAGGGGCAGGTTGGTCCAATCGACGTGGACCGCGGTTCCCAGAAAGAGCACGGCGCCCTCGCCTACTTTCCTCTCGGTCAGCAAGGCCTGGCCGTCGTCGAGCTTGGCCAGGACGCGCAGGGGCGCAAGCGCGCTCCATTTCAGCGGGAAATACTTGTAGACCAGCACGGACTGATACAGGGCTGCCGGCTCCGTCAGAGGCCCGAGCGCTGGATCGTCCTTGTCGAGGAAACCGATGTGCCAGCTCTCGACGCCGCCCGGCAGCGGCTGGCGCAGGTCGTCCAGGGTCGCCGGAAGTAATTCGCCCTGGGCCAGGGCGTTCATCGCGTTGTAGGCCACGGGCTGGACGTTGCGGCCGCAGATCCAGACCAGATGCCCGCCCCCCTTGACGTACTCCCAGAGCTTCTCGGCCGCCGGTGGCGGCGGCGCCGGTACGTTGACGCAGAAGATCACGGCCTGCGCGGCCAGTTTTGCCGTGGCGAGCGACTCGGCCGCGAGCGTCGTGACCCGAAATGCGCCAACGGCCGATCCGGCCGGGGCCAAGGCGCGCTCCAGATAGAAAGCGTCGTCGGCCTCGGGCACGAGGTCGAGGCGCGGCTTGACGATCGCGAGTGGGATTTGCTGGTCGACGGTCACTGCGAAGTAGAGCCGGTTGTCCATGGGCGAGCCGTCATCCTCGATCAGGCGGACCATCCCGCGATGGGCCCCCGCGCGGTCGAACGTGAAGGAAAACCCCTGTTTGACCGTAGCCCCAGGGGCGATGTTGAGCGTGGGGCTGACAGCCTCGCGGATATCGTCGACCAGTAGCTCCAGGTGTTTTTGCTGTGGCACCGTCGCGGTATTTGAGACCTCGACCGTGGCCTGGAACGGAGCACCGGCCACCGGCGCCGGGCTATCGAGCGCGATTGTCTGGAGCGCCACATTGGGGGCCGGCTCGCGCGCGACGTTGACCACGATCACGGGCACCGCAGCGGCCGCCTGGCGCGCTCCGGCCTTGTCTTCCTCGGGGTGCTCCGCGAGGCCTTCCCAGGATAGGGCCTGGTTGTCGGTGAAGACGTAGATCTCCTTGCTCGGCGCATCGGCATCCTTCAGAAGCGTGCGCACCTGTTGAACCTTGGCGGCGAGGTCGGCGCGCTCGAAGCTGGGCTTGCACTCGTCGAGCGCCTGCCGCACGGTCTCGTGAGTGCGATAAAGCCGGCCGAGCTCGCCCTGGTGCGGACCGCCGGTCAGCAGGAGCGCCACGAGATCGCCGTCGCGCAGCCGGGCGATGACCTGCTGGGCGCCCTGCCGGGCGGTCTCGAACCGGGGGTGCCCCGCATCGCTCGTGGCCATGCTGGCCGAGTTATCGAGCACGATCGCGACCGCCGCCGCCCGGCCCCCGCCCCAGAGCGCCGAGAAGCTCGAGAGCGCCGGCCGCGAAAGCCCAAGCGCGATCAAGAGCAAAACGGCAACCCGCAGGATCAAAAGCGCCATGTCCTCGATGTACTTCCGTCGCCGCGTCCGCTGGACGCTGATCTTCAGGAAGCGCAGCGTGCTGAAAGGCACCTCCCTGGCCTTGCGGCGATGGATCAGGTGCAGGAGCACCGGCACCACGCCGGCCAGCGCGGCCAGCAAGAAAAGCGGCGCGGCAAAGGTCATAGGCGGCCCCGCTTCTCGAGGTAGCGCGACAGCATGTAATCAAAAGGTACCGACGTATCCGCCAGTACATAGTCGAACTGGCAGTCGGCGCAGATGCGCCGGTAGCGGTCGAGGAATTCCTCGACCTGCCGGCGGTAATCGGCGCGGGCGTAGGCTGGATCGACCTGGAGCCGCTCGCCGGTCTCCATGTCGACGAAGCTGGCCGTCTCGCGAAACGGAAACTCGATCTCGGTGTGGTCCAGAACCTGAAACACGATGACCTCGTGCCGCTTGTGATGAAAATGGTGGAGGGCACGGTCCACGGCTTCGGGATCGTCGTAGAGGTCGCTGACCAGCACGATCAGACAGCGGCGCTTGAACCGGTCGGCGAGCCGGTGCAGCGTCGCGCCCAGGCTGGTCGTCCGCCCGGGCCGGATCGCCTCCAGGTGATTCATCATCTCGTCGAAGTGTCGCGGCGAGCTCCGCGCGGGCATATCGAGCCGGACCTCGGTGTCGAACGCCGTCAGCCCAACGGCGTCTTGCTGCCGCATCATGAGGTAGGCCAGAACGGCCGTGAGATACGAGGCATACTCGATCTTGGTCAAGGCGGGCGGAGCGCCATAGGCCATCGAGCCGCTCATGTCCAGCAAGATCTGGACGCGAAGGTTGGTCTCTTCCTCATATTGCTTGATGTAGAGCCGGTCGGTCCGGCCCAGGATCCGCCAGTCGAGGTGGCGGGGATTGTCGCCGGCCGTGTACTTGCGGTGCTCGGCAAACTCGACGCTGAACCCCTTGTAGGGGCTCGAATGCAGGCCCGTGACGAATCCCTCGACAACGCCGCGGGCCACGAGCGACAGGTTCTTCACCCGCGCGAGCGCCGCTGGGTCCAGGAAGCGATACCCCCGATCACGGCTCATCGCAGTTGAAACCTCCTGCGCATGACCCACTCGGTCGCGAGCGCGGCGACGAACAGCATCCAGAAAACTTCCGGGAAGTAGAGCGGCTGCTCGAGCGAGACGTGCCGCCGCTTTTCCTTGCGGTCGAGACTGCCGATCAGCTCGTCGGCCGTGCTGATGTGGTAATAACGCCCGCCGGCCGCCGTGGCGATCTTCGTCAGCATCGCGTCGTCCAGGTCGAGCCGGTCGAATTCGAGATTGGGCCGGCCGACCTCGGCCCCCGTCTTCTCGGCCTTCATGACCGTTTCGCCCAGCTTGGCCTCGACCACGATCTCGTAGGTTCCGGGCCGCTTGGGCTCGAAGCTCCCCTGGTAACTTCCCACCGAGCCGGCGATCGGCGCCAGGGTGACCGAATCCGCCGCGCCCCGGGGGCCTTTGATCTGGGCGGTGACCTCGGCCTCGTCAGTCCCTTCGCCCTCCTTGTCGCGCACCTGGGCGATGACGGTGATGGGCGAGTCGGGGTCATAATAGGCCTTGTCGGTGTGGGCGACGACTCCGGCCTCGGCCTTCATCGCCTCGCTGCGGTTGGCGAGCCAGCGGATCATCTGGCCCCAGAAGCGGAGGAACGGCGATTCCTGATTCAGGGCGCGGGGAGCTTGCTGCCAGTTGCGGGTCGTGTCGCTCGTGAAAACGGCCGCGCGCCCCTTGCCCTCCGGCGCAACGGCCAGCACGGGCATCTTGCCCCCTTCACCGGGGTGGACGGCCAGGACCATGGCTCCCGGCCTGGCGGCTTGCACGCGCACACAACCATCCAACGGCGGCAGACCGGCCGCTTGCGGCGGAGCGCTCGCCGTCGGGAAAAACTTGGCGATGTTGGCGAAGATCGGATGATCGTGGCCGGCCGGAGTGAGGATCGGCAGGAACGCCTCGGTCACCTGGCCGATGTCGCGGCCTCCGGTGACTACCGGCAAAATGCCCTGAAGTGCGGTCGCGCCGTAGCCTCCAGGCCCCAAGGCGTGATAGCCGCCGAGCGCCAGCAGCCCTGCCCCATCGCGTACTCGCTTGATCAAGAGTGCAATCGGCTGGGGCTTCCAGTAGGTGCTGTCGATGTCTCCCAGCAGGATCACGTCAAACTTCTCCAGCGTGGCCGCATCGCCGGGTAGCCCGGTCAGCTTGAGCCCCTCGATGTTGGTCCGTTGCACGAAGACATTGGGCCGCGATTGAATCAGGGCGCAGAATTCGAGATCGGGGTCCTTGGAGAAGAACCGCTCGACGAGCGCGCCATACTCGGCCCTCAAGGTCCCCTCGATGTAGAGCACCCGGATCTTGCTATCGACGACCTGGACCACGGCCGAGCGATGGTTGTTCTCGACGATCTTTTCAGACGGGACCAGCGGCACGCGGACCGTGTAGGTGTGCCGGCCCTTCACGCTGGGCACAAACTGGAACGACACCTGCTGGGGCGCTTCGCCGTCGCGCAGGACGACCTCGGCCTGGTCGAGTGTCTTGCCGTCTTCCTCGAGCACGGCCTGGACGACCTGGCCGGCCAGTCCGGCCTGGCCGATCTGGGCTGTGATCCTGGCCCGGTTGTTGAGAGGCAATTGCTCGGGACACTCCAGGCCGGCCACCCGGGCGTCGCGGTAGGAGGGGCTGTTCCGCAGGCTGTTGCCGACGCCGACCGCGTGGACGACCACCCCCAGCCTGCGTGCCAGCGCGGCCGGGTCGCCGGCCGCGTTGTGAATCCCGTCGGAGAGGAGCAACACGGCTTCGACATCTTTCGCCGGGGCGACCCGCGTGGCGGCGAGCAGTCCGCGGGTGAGCGAGGTCGATTCTCCGGCCGGCTTCAATTTTGCCAGGTCGCCGGGACGCTCGAGCAGCGCGGCCCGGTCGGAGAACTCGACCACCTGGAGGTCGAAGTTTTTCTTGAGCCTGGCCGACCAGTCCAGGGCCCGCGTCCGCGCCTGTTCAAACCGGCTGGTGCCACTGGCGTCATCGGCCGTGGACATCGAGCCCGAAGCATCGAGCAAGAGGACGATCGTCTTGCGCTCGGCTTCGTCGCGCTCCAGGCTCAGGACCGGGCGGAACAAGAGCAAGACGACGAGCAGAATCGCCACCGCGCACAGCGCCAAGAGCCACCGCCAGCGCGACGGCATGATCTGGTGAAAGACCCTGCGATAGAAGACGGCGGCCAGGCCGACAGCCACGGCCGCGACCGCGATCATGCTCCAGAAACTGTTCCCGTGCTCGAGCGTCAGGTACACCGCCGTACCCTCTGGGCCAATTCGCCGCCGGCGATTGTCCACAGGCTGTTGTTTCGATTCTTATTCTGGCAATCATGATCCCACATCGGCGGGAAGGCGTCAAATTGTGCGTTTGGGCGTTGTCCGCGAATCGGGAAGCCAACCACGAGCGTCTTTTCCTTCGACTGCCTAACGCGGCGGAGCGGCAGCCTCTGTTGGGCGAGGGTCTCCCGACCCCGCCCCCAGCGCGACCGAACGTCTCCCATGCCGAAGCTGGGGTAACGGGAGGGAAGCTGCGATAAGGCGCAATAGAACAAGACCATCACGCCGTATCCCTTGTACCGCGAGCGCCACTCGGTCATCGGGTTCTGCTTCCAGCTCTCAAACCTGGTCGCGGCGGGGGCGCAACTGCTTGCACCTTCGCCCCAGAGCCGTGGGTTACGCAGGGCCAGCAGCTTGTTGACCACCGCCCCATTGGCGTTGCGCAGCGCCTCCGGTGAGAGGTATGCCTTGCGTACATAAAGCAGTTCGTCGTAACTGTACCGATCGTTGGCGTTCGCCACGCGCCGGATGCCCGTGTTGGTTCCTTCTGCAAACGTTCCAATTTGGCAAGTGCCCACAGGCCGCGCCCCTCGTTCTTCTTATTGGGATGGGAGACGATGCTGAGGTGGTCTCCTCGAGGACTCTCTCCTTCCAGGCAGGAGTGACCACGCCTTCGATGGGGACCGTTTCCGGGAAGTGCTGACGGTGGCTGCTCAGATGGCGCCGGATGACGCTAAGGGCCTCGATGATGGGCTAAAAACCGATTGTCGCTACGAAACTCCAGGCCCTCGTGCAGGGCCGGCAACATGCGCCGGTAGTGGCGCGCGAACTTCCGGTGCATGATGGTTTGCCGCAAGAGGCGCAGCCGCGGTCCGCTGACTTGAAACTCAGCCATGAGATCCCGGAAGGTTTCCTCTTTGACTCGCGGGAAGATCACCTCGCGGACAATGCCGCCGGGGGTTCTATCACGGCCTCGGCAACAGGGGAAAGGGTCTGCATCTTGCCTTCGACACGTTTGAGATCCTGGAGCCACTCCCGGTGACGAGTCCGATGGCTCGGATCGCTCGAAGCCTGTCGATTTCGGCCTGGAGATTCTCGACTCCTGGTTTGCCGGGGTCGTGTTTCATGGTTTCGAACCCAGAGACGACACCCACATGGTCAAAAAGGCGCTCTCCCTCTTGGACCTCCAATGCGGCCTCCTCGCGCAGCCAGCGTTCCAGATCGTCCTTGTCCTGAGCGGTGGGGAAGCGCCAACCTGTGTGCCGCCGGATCCCAAAGAGATGCAGCTCCCGCGTTCGGCTGTCCCAGCGGTATTGCTCGGAGAAGTCCCAGAGCAGGCCCAATTGCCCCGCGATGAACGAGCGAACCTCGTGAGGAACGCAGTCCAAACTGTCAGGGACGTAGCCGAGGTAAGTCAGCGCTTTCAGGAGCAGCGCTATCCCACAGCGGTTGGCTTCCCCGCGGCAGGTCAACACCAGTTGCAGGTCGGCCGGTGTCAGCGGGAAGTGCTCGACCAGTTCCTCGTGCTTATAACAACACCCCGTTGGTCCAGCGGTGCGTACTCTGCCAAGCAGGAAGCTGCGGTCTGTAAAGCTTCGTTTATGGTTCACCCGTTGCGCTAAGCTGGGCGTGAAACCGCCAAAGGCCAGCTTCATTGGACGTCTTCAGCGCAGACCCCTCCGGCAACGCGCGACGGCTAAACGGCGAATTTTGACATCGCCCACTCACATTGGTTCATCTGCCGAGATTCTTGCGGACTGTGGCTCCCACCTATTCTCCCGCGTGCACATCCCCTTCCTTGATGACAAGGATCCCGGCAGACGAACCGTACACTTGGCGCGGGCATCGGGGCGCGGGACGATGAGTGGCCGTCGAATCGCATCAAGCGCCCTCACATGCATCTGGGAGAGTCCGAGCAATGAGGCCGTCCTGCAATCGATTCACTACAAGTCGAAGTTTTGGCGTGATTCGTCCGCGCCTTCGGACGCGATGGGCCGCATGCCCGTGCGTTTGCCTGGCCGCTCTGTGGTGCGTTTCAGCCGGCGCCGCAGACCCGGCGCCAAAGGGGACGCTCTCGGGTAAGGTCGTCGACCCGACTGGCCGGCCAATCGGCCACGCTCGGGTCTGGACGGAGTTCCTCGACACAAAAACATCGTCCAGGAAGCCTCTGGCTGAGGCCCGCACCGACAATGAAGGACGATTTCGTCTTGGGCCCATTGAAGCGGTCTACCGCCGTATGCCCTACGGGCTGCGTATCGAAGCAGACGGCTTCGCAAGCGAGTGCATCTCGTCCACCAGCCTGTCCGTTTTCCCAGGCCTCGATTGTGATCTTGGCACCATCCAGCTCGATCCCGGCCGTGTCTTCACGGGTACGGTCATCGACTTCGACGGTAAGCCGGTCGTAGGGGCGAGCGTGACGGCGCAGTCCTGCTGGCACGTGTTGGGACATACGATCGGTGGTATCGTCTCGGATACTAGCCTGAGAACGGATGCCGCCGGGCGCTTTCGGACGAAGCCTCTCCCCGTCGGCCACCTCATTCTGTCAGTACGGGTCCCGGACCGCCAGCTTGCTTACGCATCCGAGCAACCGGTCGCGCCGGGAGGGGAGGAGGACGTGGGGACGATTCGCCTGGAAAAGGATGTCCCGGTGGTGGGTGTGGTGCTCAGCGAGGACGGAACGCCGATTCCCAGCGTTCACATCGGCGGAACTGTTGGACACACGGCGACAACGGATGAACAAGGCCGCTTCACGCTCCGCGGATTCGGGCCAAACCCATCGTTTCAGATGAATGTCGACAAGGAGGGCTACGCACCCCTTCTCGGGCGAGTCATCGTCGCCGCTCCCGGTTTGACGTACAAGGTCGTCCGGGGAGGCGATTACCAGAGCAAGAAACCGGCCAAGACACTGACTGTGATCCTGAGGCGAGCGGGCTGCATCGAAGGAGAGGCGATCGACGCTGACACCGCTGAACCGGTACGCCTGGACAAAATCGTCGTATGCAACTTCGTCCGCAAATCGAACGGCGAAATTGTGCTGCGCGGTTGCCAAAGCGATTTCCAGCAATCGCAACCGGGTCGATTCCGGGCGTCGTTTCCCGCGCCGGATGAATATCACGTAACGTTCATGGCCGCCGGCTACCATCACGCCGAAGTCTACACGCCCAAGGTCACCGAGTTGAAGACAGTGAGCGGAATCGTCGTCAAGATGAAGAAGACGACGGACGGCTCGACATCGGCCATCGGAGTGCAGTCGCTCTCGGGTACGGTCACGCGCGACGGCCGAGCCGTTAGGTCCGGCTGGGTCGGACTATGGGCGTTGCGGCGGTCCGAAAACGCTGTCAACTCCTTTGTCCAGCGCGGCCGCACCGTCGCGGGCGGTCCGATCCCCTATGCCGGCGCCGTCATTCACGATGGGTCCTACCGTCTGGAAGTCCC
Source organism: uncultured Isosphaeraceae bacterium (assembly GCA_963823675.1). GTDB lineage: Bacteria > Planctomycetota > Planctomycetia > Isosphaerales > Isosphaeraceae > CAWGMT01. The sequence goes on from CAWGMT010000015.1 coordinate 296,973, forward strand.
ATTTCAGAGCGAGACGTGGTATGTTGTCGTCGAAGAGCCGGGTCACGCGCTCACGCAGGTCGGGCCGGTCTCGGTCGCCCTCAAAGAGCAAAAGAAGCTCGACATCACCTGCACGCCGGGCGGCCACATTCGCGGCCGGGTTACGGGAATACCCGCCGCCTGGGACGGACACGTTTGGGTTGTGGCATTCAGCAAGACTGCGGTCCGGGCTGAGGTGCGCGTCGATCCGCGGGGCCAGTTTACGCTACCCGCGTTGCCGGCCGGCGAGTATGGCCTGAAGGCCGGTCACAACGGGTACGCCGATGCTGAGGTCTATCCAGGCAAGCTCGCCCACGAAAATCGCGAGTCGTACAGGGAAATCGCCGATCCGTGGAAACGCGCCAAGGTTGTGACCGTCAAGCCGGGCCGCGACACGGCTATTGTCGAAGTCGAATTCCCACGATGATACCGCCCTAAGCCTGTACCGGTCAGGCGTCTAACATGCGGTCCCACACCGACGTCGAGCTGTCGGGTAGGCTTTGCTCGTGAGAAACTCCAGCTCCATCGAGTTATGAGCGAGCTGACACACACCAATGACCAGAGTAGAAGTGTGGCGACGCCTTCATCAACCAAGGTACCGACCGGTGTACGTTCAGCAAGGTCGTTGATTGTTCTGTAGGTCAGCATTAGAGCCAACGCGCCGCACATGACGACGTTTAGCGCGGAGAGCATCCACAGCCCCGGCTCCGAGCGCCATGAGCGCGGTCCAGACAACCAAACACCTACCATTATCGCGAACATTCCGGCAAGGAACCAGGGGACCCATCTGCGGAACATCGAGGCAGTCCTTCCCCATGCGGTGAGGAACACTTTTGATATGTTCTATTGCGCCTTGTCGCAGCTTCCCTCCCGCTACCAGAGCTGCGCACACGTCGCAGAGGTCGTACGGAGGAAGACTCTACGCTTTTCCGGGACAGCGCCTGCGAAGAGTGGCCCGGGCGGGGCAGGCGACAATCGGGAGACCTTCGGTCCGGCAGCGGGCGGGGTCAGGAGACCCGCGCCCAACAGCGAACCCTTCGTTTTCCCTGGTTAGAGTGGCGATGGCGCTCACGCGATCGGATCGCCGTCGGATGCCCTTTGCGCCGGAAATACCTTCAGGTCGCGAGGGGTGATGAAAACATCGTCCCCTTGTGTGAGCGACAGCTCGGTGCAACGTTCGCGTGTCAATTGGACTCGAACCTCGCTGCCGTCTTCCAGGTCCACCTCCAGCCGCACTGCGCCGCCCAACGGGACCAACCGGCGTACGCGGCCCGGCCAGGACGGATGACCGTTGCGCTGTCTGGTGACGTAGAGATCGTGGGGGCGGACGTAGATCGACGCGGAGCCATTGCCGTCGGGCTCGAAGGCCGGCCGTTCGATCCCGGTGTGTGCAGCGGCTGCGCCGCTTCCGCCTTCGGTCGGGGCGTGCAAGCGATTTACGGCGCCCAGGAATTCCGTCACGAACGGGGTTGCCGGATGCTCGTACAGCTCCTGGGGCGGCCCCATCTGCTCGATGCGGCCCCGGTTGAGGACGACAGCCTGGTCGGCCACCTCGAACGCCTCCTGCTGGTCATGTGTGACGAACAGGCTGGTGACGTGGACCTCGTCGTGCAGCCGGCGCAGCCAGGTGCGCAGCTCGTCCCGGACGCGCGCGTCGAGCGCGCCGAAGGGCTCGTCGAGCAAGAGCACCTTCGGCCGCGGGGCCAGGGCCCGCGCCAGGGCTACGCGTTGCCGCTGACCGCCGGAGAGCTGCGCCGGATAACGATCGCGGTAGCCCGTCATCTGGACCAGCTCGAGCAGCTCGTCGACCCGGTTTCTGATCTCCCCGCGGGGGAGCCTCTGCACTTCGAGACCGAACGCGATGTTCTGGCGGACGGTCATGTGGCGAAACAGGGCATAGTGCTGAAAGACGAAGCCTACGCCGCGATCCTGGGCAGGCAAGTGGGTTGCATCCTCGCCCGTCAGTTGGACCTCGCCCGAGTCGGCCCGCTCCAGGCCTGCGATGATCCTGAGGATGGTGCTCTTGCCCGATCCCGATGGGCCCAGTAGCGCGACGAGCTGCCCGGCCGGCACCTCGAATGAGACGTCGTCCACGGCATGGAAGGAGCCAAATCGTTTCACCAGGTTTTTCGTCAGGATACTCATTGGCACCGGCCCTCCCGTGCGGCCATGTTCCGGCGGGCGGCCTCCATGGCGATCAAAATGACGAACGACATCCCGGCCAGGAGCACGCTCGCGGCGTAGGCGCCGTCCGGGTGAAAGCTCTCGATCGTGTCGTGGACGTAGAGCGTGGCCGTCTGGGTGCGGCCCAGGATATTGCCCGAGACGACCAGCAGGGCACCGAATTCGCCAAACGAACGCGCGACCGTGAGGGTCACCCCATAGGCCACGCCCCAGCGAATCGAGGGGAGCGTGACTCGCCAGAACGTGGTCCAGCGCCCCGCACCCAACGTGAAGGCCGCTTGCTCCTGCTCATCACCCAGCTCACGCAGCACGGGCACGACCTCGCGGACGACGAACGGCAAGGTGACAAACAGGCAGGCGATGACCATTCCCGGCAGGGCGTAGACCACCCGAATTCCAAACGGCTCGATCCAGCGGCCCAAGAAGCCATCGGGACCGTAGAGCACGATGAGCATCAACCCGGCGATCACCGGCGAGACGGCAAACGGTAGGTCGACCAGCCCGTCGGCCAGCCACTGGCCCCAGAATCGATGCCGGACCAGGACCAGGGCGAACGCCACGCCAAACACCGTGTTGACGGCTGTCGCCAGGGCCGTGATCTTGAGCGTCAGGCCGAAGGCGCGCAGGGCCTCGGGCGTCGCCAATGCCGCCAAAAACAATCCGACCCCGCCGCGGAGCGCCCGCATCGCGAGGGCCGCCGCGGGCACCAGGACCAGTAGCGCGAACCAACCGAGTACGGCCGCGGTCAGCAGCCGTCGGCCCAGGGTGCGCCGCGTGACCGCTGCGAAACGGCCGGGCTCTATCAGGGCCCCAGATCGCCTTGCACGATCCGGGGAGGGCGAGCCTCCCGGCGAGCCCATCCCCCAGGCAGCTCGGACGGAGCCTCGCCCACCGAGGATCACGAAAGCTCGTTCAGTGGCCATGTTCGTTCTCCCCTTGACGCTGTAGTCGGTTGAGAACGCCTAAGACCCCGAGCGACGCTGCCAGGAGCACGATCGAGATCGCCATCGCCTCGTACCGGTGCCCGCTCTCGATCTCGCCGAAGATGTAGAGCGGGGCCGTCTTGGTCGACATCGGCCGGTTGCCGGCCACCATCACCACGCTGCCGAATTCCCCCAGCGCCCGGCTGAAGGACAGCCCGGCCCCGGTCAGGATCGCCGGCATGATGCCGGGGAGTGTGACCCTGTGGAAAGTCGTCCATGGCCCCGCGCCCAGCGTCGCTGCGGCCTCTTCCTCGGCAGGATCCAGCGCGAGCAGCACCGGCTGCACGCTCCGCACCACGAACGGGAAGGTCACGAACAGCAGGGCCAGCACGATCCCCGATTGCTGGTAGATCACGGCCAGTCCGTACTGTCCCAGGACCGTACCGACCACGCTGGCCGGACCGTAGAGAGCCACGAGCATCACCCCCGTCACGACCGTCGGCACGGCAAAAGGGAGGTCGACCAGGGCGTTGACCAGGTTCTTGCCGGGGAACTGATACCGCACCAGGACCCAGGCGGCGGCCGTGCCTGTGAAGACGTTGATCACGACCATCACGGCCGCCGTGGCGAAGGTGAGCTTCAGCGCGTGCAAGGCAATCGGGTCAGCCAGCGTCTTGAGAAACGCGGCCTCACCCGGACCGGGCGACCTGGAACGCCAGGGCCCCGAGCGGCAGGGCGACCAGCACGCCGAGATAGGCGAGGGCGGCCCACCGCACGGCCAGGCTGCTCGGCGCGCAGGCGATCGCGATCATCGTCCGTCTCCATTCTCCACCCGTCCTGTGAAAAGCGAGTCCCAGACCCCGCCGGTCTCGAACACTTCCTTGTTGTTCTTGCTCCAGCCGCCGATGTCTCCATCGTGAAGAGCCCGGGAGGCAAGGGCGCCCGGCCGGGGTTGGCGGCGCTGGACGGATCGACCGGCCGGAAGCCGTAGTCCGCCAGGATGCGCTGTGCCTCCTCCGACCGGAGATAAGCCAGGAAAGCCTCGGCCAGTTTGCGATTGCCGTGCCGCTTGACCGAAGCGTCCACGACGGCCGCGGGGCCCTCGATCAGGAGCGTCGCCGGCGGGATCGCGTACGGGGGTATCCGCCCCGCGAGCTTGCCCTGGAGCAAGAGCTCGTTCTCATAGGTAACGATGGCGTCGCCCGTGCCCCGCTCGAATGTGGCCATGCTCTGGCGGCCGGAGGCGTCCATCGTGATGACGTTGGCCTGTACCCGCGACAAGAGGTCGCGAGCCATGGTGCGATCCGGCTTCGATCGGCCGGCGTGAAAGAGGCCGGAGCCATAGATCGCATTGATATTCCAGCGCGCGCCGCCCGAGGACTTCGGGTCGGGGTAAACGACCTCGACCCCGGGCCTGGTCAGGTCCTCCCAGTCGTGAATCTGCCTGGGATTGCCTGGGCGGTAGCCGATGACGACCAGGCTGCGGGTAATCATGCCCCGATGCGGGCCGGCTCTCCAGTCCTTGCGGAGGAGCCCGGCCTTCACCAGTTTGTCGATGTCCCCCTCGAGCGAGAGAACCGCCACGTCGGCATCGAAGCCCGATGCGATCGCCCGGGCCTGAGCTCCCGAGCCGCTGTACGACTCCTCGAAGCGAACCTTGCGGCCGGTCGTCCACTCCCAGTGTCGGGCGAAGGCAGGCAGGATGGCCTCGTGAAAGGCATCGCGGACCACCGAGTAGGCGCCGATCGTCAGCGTGTCGGTGGCGTCGTGGTCCACGCTGCTGGCAGCCGTCCCCCACAAGACCAGGGCCGTCAGCATACCAATCCAAATGGTCGACCGTATCATCAATCGCTCCTGACTTCACTTCAGAACGATCGGCTCCAGCCGATTCGTCTCGGCTCGCACCGTGACGACCAGGCCCGAGCTGTCTTCGTCGGTGTACTTGAAGGGATACAGTGGCCTCTTCCTGGATTTCGGACCAGCCTGTTGAAATTGAGGCGCTTCGACGCGCACTTTGTAATCCCCCGGCGGCGCGCCCTCGCCCGACCCGCCCGTGACCAGGGAAAACGTCCCGTCGGGGCCGATCGCGCCGCCCGGGGTCACGGGCAAGTCGCCTCTGGGCACGAAGGAGATAAAGCCGCCGGTCAACGGTTTGCCGTCGGCCAGCACCACCTTCCCCTTGACTTCATAGACCGGCAAGGAAGGAAGCGAGTCCGAGCCGCCACAGCCGGTCAGCCCCAACGAGCCGGCCACGAACAGGCCGCGGATCACGCGAATGCAGCGACGGCTTCGATCCGCCTTGGTTACGTGAGAGCAATTCATGTCACTCCTCCGCTTTCCGTTCAGTACTGGTCGGCCGAGATCACGTCGCCGCCGGCGATGGTCAAGACGCCGCGGAACGCCACCAGGTTGATCGAGTCTTTCACGAAGTGGACCGAGCCGTCGCCGAAGAGCGCGTTGACACCGCCGGGATGGTAAGAGTAGGGTTCCTCGTTAGGCCCCGCCTGATTTCCGGCCGTTGCGGTGGTCGACGCCCAGGGCACGCCTTCGTTGGTCGGCACGGCCTTGTTGTTCGGTTGACCCGACGTGCCGAATGCCGAGCCCGGGTCGGCCCACCGCCAGAACCGGTGCCGCGCCGTTCGGCCCGCCCGCCGGCCCCTGACCCCGGACGACGGGATACTGGCCCTCGAAGAACTGGCTGACGAATCGCTCGTCACGACCGGCACATTCGAGGATCGCGATCGTATTGCTCAGCCCGTCGGTGACCTCGCTGATCGCGGTCTTGCCGTTCTTGAGCAAACCCAGGGCTGCCACGAGCTTGTTGCGGTAGGGCACGATCGGCGTCGCGCCGACGCCGCCGATAGCGAGCGTCCCGTTCTGGACGTTGATGTCGGTGTAGACCGACGGCGCATAGTCCATGTAGCCGTAGCCCAAGGCCTGAGTTTGTTCATAGGGGGAAGCATTGGGATCGGCTGATGCGGTGTCGCGGGTCGATCCGCGCGGAGTTGATGGGCAGACGAAGACGCCGAGAGCCGCCGAGGCGCCGGTGAAATTGCCGCCGCTGGCGTCGTTGTACTCGTACGAGTAGTTCAGCGCATTGTAGAGCACGCCGCCCTCGATATAGCTGAGAATGCGGCGCCTGGACGGAAAAGCCGGTGTCGGGAAACATGACCGACGGGGGCGCAGTCGTCAGATTGATCGACTTGCAAGCCGGTGGGAACGCGCCGTTGCTGGTCTCGTAGTTGTGCAGTGCCAGTCCCAACTGCTTGAGGTTGTTCGTGCATTGAGCGCGCCGGGCCGCTTCGCGCGCCGACTGAACCGCTGGTAAGAGAAGTGCGATCAATACGGCGATGATCGCGATCACCACCAGGAGCTCGATCAGCGTGAACCCCCTGGAGGCTCGGTTACGAACTGTCATGAGTCGCTCCTTACGAAATCAAGAGCCGCGCGCCGGCACAAAACCACATGTGCCGGCCTTCGCAGGCCCATCTCTTCGCAAGACGCGTGCCGAAGGCAAAACCGCCGACATTCCCTCGGAGACTCCGCGATATACCCCCCATCTTCTCGCTGTGAGCGCAACTGCCATGATATTTCACGGGGCTCCCTTGATATTCCACGGGATAACCGTGATATTCGATGGCGGCCGAACCGCGGCCGCCGTACTCGTTTAACCCGGAGCCAACGGCGACGGCGTTCACTGCTCCAGTCAAAACGGCCGCCGTACTCGTTTAACCCGGAGCCAACGGCGACGGCGTTGACTGCTAAAGTCAAAAGGGCCGCCGTACTCGTTTAACCCGGAGCCAACGGCGACGGCGTTGACTGCTAAAGTCAAAAGGGCCGCCGTACTCGTTTAACCCGGAGCCAACGGCGACGGCGTTGACTGCTAAAGTCAAAAGGGCCGCCGTACTCGTTTAACCCGGAGCCAACGGCGACGGCGTTGACTGCTAAAGTCAAAAGGGCCGCCGTCGCCGTTGGCTCCGGGTTAAACAACAATTGCCCCGCAGAGACTTGCAGCCGGCCCGCAGAGTCCGAGCCTTCGTAGAACGGATCAAGGCGAAAAGAACCTGGCGACGTGCGGCGGAGAACGGACGATGGAAAAGTACGCGACACTCCTGCTGGATGTATGGCGCGAGGTTGGGCGGCATCTGGAGATCGAGGAGTCGATCGATCGGATCGTGCCCCACTTATTGCGGCGGCTGCCATTCGAGTGGATGTTGATCCGGCAGCTCGATCTCGACCGCGGGCGAGTCGAGACGCTGGTCCGAGCGCCCGGGCGCGACGGGCCGGAGGAGCTGCTTGGGATCGCGGAACCCGGTGAGAAAGCGATGGAGGGGTTGCTGGCGTGGTGGCGCATGGGCAGGCCGGCGCGGCTGGCGGTCGAGACGGCAAGGCGGCGGCTGCCGGGCCTCTTGCCGCCGAAGCTCGAGGGCGAAGTCCTGGGTGGGCCGCTCTCGAGTGATGGCCCGCCCCGGTGCGTGGTGGTGCTCTCGTCTCGCCGCGGCGCCCGCTTCCAGGCCGACCACGAGCAGTTGTTCTCGGCGCTTCTCGAGCCGCTGGCCGTGGTCTTGCAGAGCGACCATCGCATACGGGAGCTGTCAACCTTGCGCGAGGCGGCCGAGGCCGACAAGCGTTCGCTGCTGGCCCGGCTGGGCCGGCTCGAGATCGTCGATTCGATCGTCGGCGCCGAGACCGGGCTCAAGGACGTGATGGAACAGGTCCAGCTCGTGGCGCGATCCGACACGACCGTATTGATCCTGGGCGAGACTGGCTCGGGCAAGGAGGTGGTCGCCCGGGCGATCCACACCGGCTCGGGCCGCGCCTCGGGGCCGTTCCTGCGGATCAACTGCGGCGCGATCCCACCCGACCTGATCGACTCGGAGCTGTTCGGACACGAGCGGGGTAGCTTCACGGGCGCCGTGGCCGAGCGCAAGGGGTGGTTCGAGCGCGCCGACGGCGGCACCCTCTTCCTCGACGAGTGCGGCGAGCTGCCCCTGCCCGCCCAGGTCCGTCTCTTGCGGGTCTTGCAGGACGGCACGTTTCAGCGCATCGGCGGCGAGAGGACCTTGCACGTCGACGTGCGGGTGGTTGCCGCGACCCACCGCGACCTTCCCGCGATGGTCGCCAGCCGGCAGTTCCGCGAAGACTTGTGGTACCGCATCGCCGTTTTTCCCATCCGCCTGCCACCCTTGCGCGAGCGGCAAAGCGACATCCCAGCCCTGGCCACCCACTTCGCGCTGCGGGCCGCCAAGCGGCTCGGGCTCACCCCGCTGATCCCCACGGCCGAGGACATCGAGCTGCTCGTCTCCTACCCCTGGCCGGGCAATGTCCGCGAGCTCTCCGCGGTGCTCGAGCGCGCGGCCATACTCGGCGATGGCACTCGTCTTGACGTGGCGCGCGCGCTCGGGGCCGGCACCGTGACCCCTCGCCCGACCACGGCTCGGACGGCTGCGCCAATCACCTTCACACCCAGGCCGCCGACCATGCTGTTCGATCGGCCGTTCTCCAGCCTTGACGCTGCGATGGCCCGGCACATTGAAGATGCCCTGTCGCGCACCCGGGGTCGAATCGAGGGGCCAGACGGGGCTGCGGCTCTCTTGGCGATCAATCCCCACACCCTCCGCGCCGCATGCGCAAGCTGGGCGTGGACTGGCAGAGTTTCCGGCCACCCTCCTGACAGGGCTCTGGCACGTCCACGATCGCGGGGCTGGATGTCATGTGCAAGCGTGAGGTTTTCCGTTGTAGCCTCGGGGCGTTCGCCCCAGGTCCTCGGTGCGAGCAACACCACGAGCCGCGAACGCGGCGCCAGAGCGTAGTTTGGCGGCGTTAGGCACCGCGAAGAAGTAACTTTGCCAATTGTGGTGCAGGCGTCCCGCCTGCCGGCACAGGGAACGCAGGCGGGACGCCTGCACCACAATGGTGGATTCGCCAAACTTATTCTCACGCGGCGGCGTTAGCCAGGCTTGGCCTTGCGGCGTCCCGCGGCCGCTGCATTTCGTTCGCGGGATCGTTTTCGCACAGCGTCCCAGAAGTCCTTCTCGGATAAGCCCTTCCCTTCCTTGATGCTCTTCCGGAAGCGGTCAAGCAGGGCCTGAAACCGCGGAGAGCGCCCGAGAATGAGCCGCTCCAGGTCGTCCTCGTCGTAGGGAACCAGCAATACCGCCACGGCCTTGCCATTGCGCGTGATGACCAGCGGGCCAAGAGCGCCGCAGTCGTCCAGATAGGCACTCAAACGCGCCTTCACGTCGGCCACCGGGGCAATCCTCATGAACCGTGCTCCTCCCCTCCGATCAGCAGCCGGCTGCGATCTTTCACGCCAATGGCCAGTACCCACACCACCTGTGCTTCAGAATCGACATCGTAGAAAACCCGAAAGCGATTGTCGGGACCACACCGAAGCTCCCAGGATGCCTCGAACGGAGCCGGTTGGTCCAGAGCAAAGTAACCCTTTGTCAGCCCCTGACGATCGCACGCGGACCGCGGTAGTATGGGACGACGGGCTGTCGGTTCCCAGCGGCCCGGCCGTCGCCAGAGCGGCAGTCCCGGGAGCGCCGCGCGCCGTTGAGTCGATCAATCAAGCTTTCGTCCCGTGTCGAGCGAGCCCCGCCGGATCCGATCCGTTTGCAAGCCCGCCGAAGCCGAGGTCCCATGAAAGTCGTCCTCGCCGAGAAGCCTTCGGTCGCCCGCGAGCTGGCGTCCTTCCTGGGCGCTCAGCGCGGCGCGACGGTTATTTCGAGGGCCGCGGCTACCAGGTGAGCTGGGCGCTCGGGCCACCTGGCCATGCTCAAGGAGCCGGAGGACTATGACCCGGCGCTTCGGCACTGGTCGCTCGAGCGACTTCCCTTCGTGCCCGAGCGCTTCGAGCTCAAGGTGATCGACGAGAAAGGCGCGCGAAAGCAATTTGCGGTCGTGAAGCGTCTGTTCCGCGCGGCGGATGAGCTCATCTGCGCCACCGACGCCGGCCGCGAGGGCGAGCTCATTTTCCGGTACATTCTGGAACTCGCCGGCTGCGCCGCCAAGCCGGCCCGGAGGCTCTGGCTGAACTCCCTGACCGATGCCGCGATCAAAGCGGCATTCCGCGGTCTGCGGCCGCTCTCCGAGTTCGACGCTCTCTACGCCGCGGCACGCTGCCGCGGCGAGGCCGACTGGATCGTCGGCCTTAACGCGACCCGCTACTACACCGTCCGCCACGGCGGCCGCGGCCTGCTCTTGAGCGTCGGCCGGGTGCAGACGCCAGTCCTGGCCATGATCGCCCGCCGCGATGACGAGATCCGGACGTTCCGGCCAGAGCCGTTCTGGGAGCTGCTGACCCGCTATCGCGAGGTGACGTTCAAGCACGCGGGCGACCGCTTCACCAGGGAGCAGGATGCTCAGGCGATCCTGCAACGTGTCCTGGGCCAGCCCCTGGTTATCCAGGGCGTCGAGCGCAAGCAAGAGCGCATCGAGCCGCCCCAGCTCTACGATTTGACCGATCTCCAGCGCGACATGAACCGGCGCTACGGCCTGTCGGCCGACGCCACGCTCAAGGCGGCCCAGGCGCTCTACGAAGACTAAACTGATCAGTTACCCCAGGACCGATTCGCGCTACCTGAAGACGGACCTGAAACCGCAGATCCCGGCCATCCTCCGTGAGCTTCGGTCCCAGAAGCCCAAAGAAATCGATAAGCTGAACCTGGACGCCCTTGCCTTCACGGGGCGGATTGTCAACGACAGCAAGGTGACCGACCACCACGCGATCATCCCCACCGGCAAGCGGCCCGGTGCGCTCGCTTCGCCCGCGGATAAGGTCTACGACGCGGTCGTGACCCGTCTGATCGCCGCCTTCTACCCTGCCTGCATCAAGGAGGTAACGAGCGTTGACGCCGTTTCGAATGACGTGCCGTTTCGCGCGCGGGGCGTGCGGGTGCTCGAGCCCGGCTGGACCGTGCTCTATCCCCGCAAGAACGAGGGGAAAGGGACGACGAGCAGGACCTGCCCGAGTTCCGCCGCGGCGAGAGTGGGCCGCACGAGCCCTCGATCCGGCAGGGCGAGACCACTCCCCCAAAGCCCTTCACCGAGGGGAGCCTTCTCGGTGCGATGGAGACGGCCGGCAAGCTCGTGGACGACGAGCAGCTCAAGGAGGCGCTCAAGGAGCGGGGCCTGGGCACGCCGGCGACACGCGCTGCGATCATCGAGACACTGCTCGAGCGGGGCTACATCGTGCGGGAGAAGAAGGCGCTCGCCGCGACCGACCTGGGCCGCTACCTGGTTGCGCTCGTGCGCGACCGGCAACCTGAAAAGCCCCGAGTTGACCGGCGAGTGGGAGGCGAAGCTCCGGGAGATCGAGCGCGGCCGCCGGGAGCCGCGCCCGTTCATGGCCGAGATCGTCCGTTACACGGGCGAGCTCATCCGTTGCGCCGGCGCGACCGCCGTCGATCGAGCGAAGCTCGGCGACTGCCCGCGCTGCGGGCGGCCGGTGATCGAGGGGAAGCGGGGGTTCGGATGCTCCGGCTGGCGGCAGGGCTGCCCGTTCGTCCTCTGGCGCGAATACAAAGGCCAGCGGCTCGGTGACGATCAGATCCGGGAGCTGCTCCAGCACCGCGTGCTCCTCCGTCCCCTGACGCTCGCGGATGCCGGCCCGGTGATCCTCCAGGTCGCCGACTCCGGCGCCGTGATGGAGATCCCGGTGCCGGCCGCCCGCGCGCGGCGGCCGGCGCGCGAAGCCGGGTCGCGGAAAACCCAGCGCCGGAAGACGGCGAACACCGGCCCGCCCGACTCCGCCCCGAGCGAAACTCCGGGCGCCAGGAAGGGCCAGTCTCCCGGCGCAAGAGGGTGCGCCAGAACTGGGCGCTGTCCCCTCTGCGGCTCGGAAGTTATCGAGCAGGAGCGATCTTACGCTTGCGGCGGCTGGCGGAGCGGGTGCAAGTTTGCCATCTGGAAGACGATCGCCGGCAAGCGGATCAGCGCGCGGACAGCCCAGGAGCTCTTGAGCCGCGGCCGCAGCCGGCTGCTCAAGGGCTTCGCTTCGAAGTCGGGGCGGCCGTTCGAGGCGCGACTGAAGCTCGAAGCGGGTGAGGTCCGATTCGAGTTCGGGCCTTAGGGCCGCGCAAAAACAACCGTTACAATTGATGAAAGAGGAGCGGCCGCCCCTGATCCGACCGATCCGACCGATCCGACCGATCAGAGGCGGTCGCTCGCGCTGCGGATTGGAAAAGTTATTCCTGCGCGGCCCCTTGGTTCGCTTCGAGCCATGCGACGCCGCGGCGGATCTCGCCGTAGACATCCCCGTGCCAGCCGTGGCCTCCCTCGTACGTCCGTAGCTCGGCGTTCGCCCCGTTGCGGCGCAACTCGTCCTTCGCAGCCTCGGCCATGTTGATCGGGATAAAGTCTTGAGGCGAGTGCAGGATATAGTACCGGTGCCCCCGGGCATTCTTCAGCGACTGGGTACTCCTGCGGCTTGAAAACCGACATCGCAACGAACGAGCCGGTCACGCGCGTGCCCGATCGCAGCGAGGTCGCATACGCCGGCGGCCCACCTGACGACCAGCCGAGGGTGAAGATGAAGCGAGGGTCGACCTTATTGGTCCGCGTGACGTCGGCGATTACTGCTTCGACGAATTCCTCGGTCAGGAAGCCGACGGCGGGCAAGTGGTCCGTCGCCGTCGGCCAGACGACCTGCTCGAATTGCCCTGGGGCCCACGCGAACGCCACCAGTTGGGCGACAAGATAGCCCGGCGGCAGGCCATTCTTGGCAATCCGCTTGGCGAAGGGATGGAAATCGGCGCCGCCTGCTCCGCCGGGCAGGAGTATCAGCAGCCGGTAGCCCTCGGCCGGAGCGGTTGACCCGGCGATCGGGCCGATCAAGAAATAGCGCTTGTGCGGGTCTTGCCCCGCTTTCCGCTCCTCGGCAGGGACATCGGCGACGTCGGCGGCGGGAGCCTCGCGGGCGGTGGAGGAAGGTGTTGAGTCCGTCGCATCTGTAGCATTTGCGTCCGTGTACTCCGCTACGACGTCGTCGAACCAGACGTCGCCGGGGCCGTAGATCTGCGCTGCGATGAGAAGCTTCTGGGTCCCGTCGGGTATGTTGACAACCCTTTCGTACCACTTCCACGCGTGCGTGACCGGTGGATCGCTAGCCTGCTTTGCCCCGATGTAGGCGGCCCACTCGTGGGTGGTGCCGCCATCTTTATCGACAAATTGGACATCCAGGATCGCTTTGGTCGTCTTCTGAGCCTTGATGAAGGCGCCGACCTTCAAGCGCGGGACGTTGCCGGTCCTTTTCACTTCCTGAAACCACTGGGCGATCGGGAAGTAGCGTTGCGCGCGCTTTTTCATGTGCAGGCTGGCGCGGCCGCTGTGAGCGACCGTCCGGTCCCAGAGGTACTCGACTCCGGGGAGATTTGCGCCAATTTTCCACGACTCGGGCGAGCGGCTGCCGGTTGTCCCGCGCTCGAAGCCGCCGTTGGCCAGGATCGACTTCGTTTCAACTTTCGCGGGGCTCGCCTTTTGAGCGGCCGGTGACGGCGTACCCGCGTTCGGTCGTTTTGACTGGGCCGAAAGGGCGAGCGCGGCAGAGCCCGCCGCAACGAGCCCGCAGGCCAGCACGGCCGCAATTCTGGTCGCGATTCTGTGCATCGACATGGTCCTCAGCACTCCCGTGGCAATTGCGATGACATGCGCCGGGATCGCCCCGGACAAGGGCGCGGTCCCGGACGCGAAACTCAGGGCCGTCCTGGCGGTCTGCTCCACGAGCGATGATGCCAGCGGCTCGGCGGGTGGGCCGAACTGGAGGGCGGCCAAGCCGGTCGGGGCCATGCCCCGGCGGGTCAGCCGGGCGCGTAGGCGCTCGCGCGCCCGCATCAGCCTCACGCCCAGCGTGCCCATGGGCCAGCCGAGCTGGCGGGCGGCCTCCTCGTGAGTCAGCCCCTCGAGATAACAGAGGACGACGGGCCTGCGATACCGTTCCGGTAAGCGGCTGATCTCCCCGTGCAGCAGTTCGGCTTCCTCATCTCGACTCATGCCCTGGTCTGGCCGGGCCTCGCTTTCCAGCTCCGTCAAGCATCCGGCGCGCCGGATGATCCCTTCCAGGCGGGCGCGCCGGGCTTTCGCCTTCTGCGCGGTGCGCCGCGCAACTCCGTGAAGCCACGGGCCTAAAAGCGCAGGCTCTCTGAGCGAGGAGGCCTTGCGGGCCAAAATCAGAAACGTCGCCTGGAACGCGTCCTCGGCGTCGTGCAAGTCAAGCACGACACTGCGGCAAACACCCATGACCATCCGGCCATGCCGCTGGACGAGCGCCTCGAAGGCGTGCTCCGCGGCCGCACCACGTTGCGATACGAACCGCTCGAGCAGTTGCTCGTCGCTCATCCCCGTGGCCGAGCCGTCACGGAAGAGGGCTCCAATCAGCCCCAATGCCGGATCCATTCGAATGCCCGCCATGAACGTCGCTCCTCCACTCTTCTCTCCTTCTACTTCCCGCCGGAGCGGTTCTTTTTTCAAAATTCTGAAGAACGTCCCCCCAATGGTCAAGTGTATCAATCGGCCGTCTACGCCAAGAAGGGTTGGCGGAAGGGTTGCGTGCCGGCATAGCGGCGCTCTTGGAGTCGTAGTTCAAGAACGTGGGTGCAAAAGACGCCCGAAAGCTCCGGTCCGTGCGCGACGTCGAGCGACTGCATACCTTGTTGCGAGCCGCGACCCGCGCCGAGACGCTCGAAGAGGTGCTCGCGCTAACCCGGAGCCAACGGCAATTGCGACCGTCTTAACTGGAGCAGCAAACGCCGTCGCCGTTGGCTCCGGGGTAGCGTGACCTTGGATCGCTTCGCCATTGCATTGATCCGCCAACGCAGGGAAGTTAGAGTAGCGCCAGAAGTCCTAACCATTTCGTCGTTGCAGGAGGGACAGATCATGAACGAGTCGTCGCGGCAGTTCGCTGGATTGGTGATGGCAGGCGCGTTCGTCATCTTGCTCGGGGGGCACGGGGCGGCATACGCCCAGCCGAGCCTCACGCAACAGGAAGCAGGCCGGTTCGTCACGGTCGGGGCATATCACATCAACCTCCGTCAGGTCGTATTCGTGAAGCGTGAGGCGTCCGGGGACGCCACGACACGGATCCTGGTTCACCTCGCGGGGATTTCGGAGCCTCTCTCGCTGCTAGGCAAAGACGCGGATGCCTTCATGACGGATGCCCTGGGATATATCACAGGCGATCAGGCCGGGACGCGCGAGGTCAAGCTCACTGCCGAAGCCGGTGGCGACAAATTCGCGCTACTGGCCTTCGATGGGTTTGAAGGCAAGCTCGGGCTGAACTGGATGCCGGTGCGGCCCGACCCGTCGCACGTTTCGCTGACGAAGAAGCCGGGCACGCTCACGATCACAACCCAGCGCGGCAGCATCCACGGTGAAGAGAAGAAAGACGAATTTGGCGGCGGCACGCAGGCAAAGAATCTCTACCTGATCGACAACCCACTGGCGGCGGGCGGCGATTTCGTCGTGACGACCTGCGTGAGCGGGTTCACGCCCGAGACGAGCTACCAGCAGGCCGGGCTGATCGTCTACAACGACGACGACAACTACCTGAAATTCGGCTACGAGTACAACTGGCAAAACGCCGGCGGGCAGGCGTTCTGCATCCTCACCGAGACCGACGCGCAGTCGGCCTTCCATTACGTCGACAACGAGCACTCAGGCATGAAGCGGTACTGGGTGCGACTCATCAAGCGAGGGAGCCGCTACGAGTACACCATCAGCGCCGATGGCAAGACGTTCAAGTCCTACGGCGAGGTCGAGTGGGGCGACGGGTCGCCGAAGCGGATCGGCATTCTAGCCAAGAACGGCGGCAACAAGGACGCCACCGAGCTCGACGCCAACTTCGAGTTTTTCGAGCTGCGCTCTCCGCCCCCGCCACGGTCGCCTGACGAGGCCCGCAAGGAGTGAGTGTCCGTCAGATCCACTTGACAATTACCCTCTGTCATCTCATAAGTGGGGTGTTACCATGCCAATAAGGAGGGCAAGGAGAGATGGCCAAGCAACATGGAGCCAGGCAGCAAAAGAAAATCGCCAAGCAGAAGGCCAAACGCGTGGCGAAACGGATCAGCCTGTCTCAACGCAATTCCACGGACCCGACCATCCGGCTTCGGCAAGCGGCCAAATGGCCGGTCGTCCAGGCCCTCGCGGCTGTCGACCTTTGGAACGAGGGGCTCGGCTCCCTGGCGATTGCCCGGCAGGAGTCGGAAGAGGGGCTCGTCTTCGCCGTTTTTCTGGTCGACGCGTACTGCCTCGGGGTGAAGGACGCCTTCTGGCACGCGGGCACGCCGGGAGAATTCAACAAATTGCTCGACCGGATGGAGGAATCCCAAAAAATGCACGCCATCACCCCGGCGTGCCTGGTGAAGATCGTGCAAGGCGCGGTCGCTTATGCCCAGTCCCTCGGCTTCCGACCCCATCCGGACTACCGTCACGCCGCGAAACTGCTGGAAGGGATCGATCCAGCGACCTGCACGCTGGAATTCACATACGGCCGCAACGGCAAGCCATACTACATCCAAGGGCCCAACGAATCCCACGCGGAGGCCGAGGCCATCATGGGACGAATTGCGGCTGCAGGAGGACACTTCATGGTCGGGGGGCCTGTGTCCGAATGGGAGGATTCCGATGACGACATCGAGGATGAGCGCGACGACTTCGATGAACTCGACGAAGACGACGATTAAGACCTGGGGCCCGGTCTGATCCATCGGGCCACTATTTCGCCCCGGCGGACTGACCCCCTCTCAGCGCCGCCGCCAGGTCGCTGGCCTTTTTCGATCGTACGGCCTTGCGCACCGATTCGGCCCGCGCGGCGTCGGCCGCGCCCGTCTCACACTCACGGGCCAGCGTCTCGAAGGCGCCACGCGCCGCCGAGAACAGCCCAGCCACTTCCGCCTCGGTCCCGCTCAGGCGGGTATCGATGATGGCGACGTTGCCGGCGCCGCTCAGTTGTTGGGCAAGCTGCGTGGCAGGATGCAATTCTTCGGACCCGACGTGTACCGAAAGGTGAGGTGCCCCCGGCATGACCTGGCGGGTCTGGAGCGGATCGAACGCACGGTCCTCGTCCTCGGGGTTGGCCACTCCCAGCACGACGAGGGTGCACGGCAGCGGCCGGAACCGGCCCAGCGACGATTCGAGCCACACCCAGCCCACGCCCGGGTGCCAGTACTCGACCAGCCAGTGCTCGTACAGCGGGCCGGACCAGGTCGGCAGGTGAGCGACCGTGCGAGCGGGAATGCCCCTGGCTCGCAAAAGCGCCGCGGCCAGGTTGGCGCGGCTGGTGCACGACCCGCCGCAGTCCAGTGCTTTGCGGGCGTCGAGCGCGTCGAACGCGACGCCCTGCTTGCCCTGATGATGCGCGGTGAACTCGATGACGCGGCGGGCGTACGCCTCGACGCCCTCGGTCCCCTTGGCCAATTCCTGGGCCTTGTCGCGGATGGCCGGGTCGTCGCTCTGAACGCAGGCCGTGCTCCGCTTCCAGGGCGCCGCTTCGTCAGGCGCTTCGGGCCGGGAAGCTCGAGGAAGTCGCTCATCCTTGCCCCGACCGACCAGCACCAGAGCCTCCCAGCGCACCAGGGCCCCCTGCTCCGTCGGCGCTATTGTGACTTCGCAGAGCCAATTGCGTCCATCGGGACGCCGCACCCAGCGATATTTCTTCAGCGCGCCGGGCGGTTCGACCCTGAGCTCGAAGCTGAGGGGCACCTGGTCGCGATAGGTTCCGGGGATGGGGAAGGTCAGGACTCCGACGTCGTTTTTGCCCCGAGTGGCGACGGCCGCCTGAGCCGCCGCGCGGACCACGCCCGGGCCGTCGAGCGGAGCGGATGGCGACCACCCCATGAGGTCGCGCGTCGGCCGCTTGGGAAGCCTCGGCCCCGCCTTCTTCGTGCCGCCGACTCGGAGATGAGCGTCGGCGACCGAGATCGGCTGGGCGGTCGCGTTGATGACCCAGGCCGTCAATGTCGTCGTGCCGGGGGGGACAACATACTCGTGGGTCAACCTGGTCCATTTCCCGGCGGCCAGGTCGAACGAAGTGCTCGACTGAAAGGTGAGATCGCGATCCTTGTCGTAGCCGAATACATTCACCGAAACCTTCTGCCCGTCGGCGTGCCCGCGGACCTGGCATTCAAAACGCAGCTCGCGGTCCGCGGGCACCGGGCTGATCGAGACCCCTACGTGTGACCAGGATTGTGGCCCCGGCTCGACACCGTCGAGCCGCACCGACGCGCTCTCACCATGCCGAAGCTCCGGTTCGGGGACGGCACTTCTGAGCAACCACCCCTGGGCCTGGTGCTCGAACGTGGGGTTCTTCAAGAGCTCAGAACCCTCGGAGATCTCACCAGCCGTTGAGATACGGCACAGCTCGGGAAGGGTCAGGAGTACGAGGGCCGATACGAGGTAAAACCGGGGTCTCACAGGGATCTCCTCTCTCGAAAGGCCGCACGCCGGTCATTCGCCCGGCCGTGCCCTGAAGTTCGTGCGGAAAACCGTTCGAATGATAACCCGGAGTCAACCCAACAGCCACTCGGTGAAGGCCGCAGGTTCACGATCGTCGGGGTGAGAAAGTGGTGTCAGTTCATTATTCAGTAGAAAAACGAACTGACACCACTTTCGACGGTACGACGAGCCTCTCCGCCACCCCAGGCGGCCCGGCCTGGTCCTCGCATCCGGGAGAAGATGCTCGTGGTCTGGCTGTTGCATAATCCCAGTCCTCGAGCCACGAGTCGCGGGGGACCTTGCCATTGTGCTCGTTGACTTTACCGTAACGGTGCTTCCAGTCGCGGAACTTGCTGGTGCCCAGGCCGAGCCAACCCAGGAGCCTACGCACTGGCAGCTCCGTGCCGTTGGCCCAATGGTTGATGTAGTCGACGACCTGATCACCCGTGTCGTGGGGAACCCAGGCTCCGTTCAGGGTTCCCCAAGCTTTTCTTGGCTGCACGTGCTCGTGCAAATGCCGGCGCGACTGTCTCATGGAACTCGCCTCCGATAGGGTTCATCATAACCCAACCGGCGTGACATTCCATTTTCAGCCCAGGCAGGACACAATATACATCCGGGCGAGGGGTCGCGGATCTCAATAAATAGGTTCTCGTGCTCCTTCCTCTTTGACCACACCACTTTTCCGTCGGCGGCGGCGCATGCCATCCCACAGCTCTGCACACGCTGTTCTCTCGATTCGCACGTCCGCGAGCCTGCTGGAATGCGTGAAGGCACGGGACGGCGTCGCTTGGGGGAAGCTGGTGAACCTCTATAGCCCGATAGTCTACCGGTGGGCGCGCAAGGCAGGTCTGCAAGCCCACGACGCGCAGGACATCGTTCAAGACGTGTTCCTCGCCGTGGCGTCCGATATTGTGACGTTCCGGCGCACCCAGCCCAGCGACAGTTTTCGTGGCTGGCTATGGACCATCTGCCGCCACAAGATCCTTGATACCTTCCAGGTGCGCCAGCATGAAGTTCAGGCGGCCGGGGGTAGCACTGCACATCAACTCCTGGCCCAAATCAACGATCCCGATTGCGACTCCGAGGACGCGACCAACGAAATGTGTCGGTTACGGCACCGTGCGCTGGCGTGGCTGCGCGAAGAGTTCGAACCACACGTCTGGCAGGCATTCCTCGACGCGTGCGCATCCTGCCAGAGCCGCCTTGAGCAGCTCGACAAGGCCGCGGAAAACCGGGCGGCCAAAGGCGGCGACGATTTGCTGCGCGACCTGAGACGCCGGCCGCCAGCGGACGCGCTCGAGACCGAGCCCGAATGTGCCAGCGCAGCCATCCGGGCGGCTTCAACGGCCAACATCCGATCAGCTCCCACCGGGGTTTCCCGGCCGCCGGATGTTTCTGACGTCGAGGCGCTCGCGCACCGCGGTCACTATGAGGTTCTCGGCGTCCTGGGCCACGGCGGCATGGGCGTCGTCTACAAAGCCCGCCATCTGAAGATGAATCGGCTGGTGGCGATCAAGGTGCTGCCGCCCTTGCAACCACAAGACAGCGCTGCCGTCGCACGCTTCGAACGCGAAATCAAGGCGGTCGCGCGCCTGGCGCACCCGAACATCGTCGCGGCCCACGATGCCGACGAGGTTGACGGCAAGCACTTCCTGGTCCTGGAGTACATCGACGGTACGGACCTGAAGTCGCTGGTAAAGAGCCAGGGGCCGCTGCCCGTGGGGCAAGCCGTCGCATTCATCGTGCAGGCGGCGCGGGGGTTGGATTATGCGCACGCGCAGGGGATCGTTCACCGCGATGTCAAGCCCGCGAATCTGATGGTGGACCAGAGCGGTACCGTGAAGGTGCTGGATCTGGGGCTGGCGCGGGCCGATGCCCGAACCGGCGCTCAAGCTGACCTGACCGAGACCGGAATGTTGCTCGGTACGGTCGATTACCTCGCCCCGGAGCAAGCGGCCGGCGCCGAGACGTCAACGGGCGCGCGGATATCTACAGTCTGGGCTGTTCGCTGTACTACCTGTTGACCGGCCGGCAGCTCTACGACGGCGACACGGTCATCGAGAAGGTGCTGGCCCACCGCGAAAGGCCGATCCCCTCGCTCAGGGCGGCGTGTCCCGACGCGCCTGCCGGCCTGGAAAAGGTATTTGCCAGGATGGTGGCCAAGCGCCCTGACGACCGCTATCGGACGATGGCCCAGGTCATCGTCAACCTGGAGGTGCTGCTGGCCGCCACAACCACGCCGGCAGGGACGCCAGTAATTGTTCCTCCGACTGCGCGTGCGTGGTCGTCGAGCCGGCCTGGCTGGCGCTCGTTGGCGGGCAAGCACCGACTCTGGTGGGGCGCTATAGGGCTGGTTGTCTTGGGAACCGTCGGGGCGCTATGGTTCGGCTCCGCCAAGCGCCGCGTCGGTCCCGCCGAGGGGGCGTCGGCGCGGAAGACCGGTGAGCCGGACAAGGCCGCCTCGGTGGCGGCGAACCGAGTCAACGACCTTCCAGCCGATGAGCCATCCGCTATCCTGCTGATCGAAAAGCTCGCTACCAGGATAGTCCGTGATGACACGCTGGCGACGAAGCCCGTGATCCTGGTGGCCTTTGGCGGCGGCGGCGCGGGGAACCCAAAGCTCATCAGGGATGAGCATCTGAAGGTGTTAACGGGGCTCAAGCACCTGCGAACGCTGGAGCTGCAAGTCACCAGCGTGACGGATGCAAACCTATGGGAATTGAAGGCGCTTACGCGACTCACCAAGCTGCGCCTGGGCGACACCCAGGTGACTGACCTTGGCCTGAAGGAACTGAAGGAATTCAAGCAACTCGTGTCGCTGGACCTCTGGCACTCCCAGGTGACGAATCGGGGCCTCAAGGATTTGAAGGAGCTACCGCAGCTCGCCGACCTGGACCTCGGCGGCACCCAGGTGACGGATGTGGGTCTCAAGGAGTTAGAGGGGCTGCCGCTCACCCGGCTGAATCTCATGGACACCAGGGTGACGGATGCCGGACTGAAGGAGCTGAAGGCACTCGCGCGGCTTACCGAATTGGATATCCGAGAAACCCGGACGACCAACTCCGGCGTTGCCGATTTGCAACGCGTGCTTCCCAACTGCCAGATTGTCCGTTAGGAGCGGCAAATCTGCCGATCATTTCAAGATTTTTAACTCGTTACCCGCCAAATCGTTACGACGGCACAATCCCCGCAAGCCCATTTCCGGTGCGACAAAGTTCCGCTGAATCAGGTAGCAGCCACTCCCGCGCTGATCTCTCCAAGCCGCGCCACGGCTGATGGATCGGCGTGCGCTTGCCCGCGGGCGTGGCGATGGCAATGCGCTCATGACCCTGATTCGCAACGAGGATTCATCATGTCGATCAAATCCCGGGATTCTCTGCTTGCCAATTCGTGGCGATCTCTCGTTGGCCATGGCCGCCGCCGGCCCGCCCGGAGGAAGCAGCTCGCCCGACTGCACCTGGAGCGCCTCGAGGATCGGCTCGCCCCGGCGGGCTGGACCATAACCGGCAGCTTGAACACCGCCCGCGATTATGCGACCTCGACGCTGTTGAACAACGGCCAGGTCCTCGTGGCTGGTGGTTATAACGGCTCTGCCTATCTGTCGAGCGCCGAGCAGTTCAACCCAGCGACAGGTACCTGGTCCAACACCGGTAGCATGAGCAGCACTCGTGCGTACGATACGGCGACGCTGCTGCCCAACGGCCAGGTATTGGTGGCCGGCGGCTACAATGGCTCCTATTTATCGTCTGCCCAGCTCTTCAACCCAACGACCGGCACGTGGTCCACGACGGCGAGCTTGAGTACCGCAAGCGAAGATGCGACCGCGACGCTTCTGAACAACGGACTGGTGCTCGTCGCGGGCGGTTATAACGGCAGTTACCTATCGAGCGCCCAACTGTACAACCCGGCGACCAATAGCTGGTCCACGGCCGGCAGCCTGAACACCGCCCGCGCCTACGCCACCGCGACCCTGCTGCCCAGCGGCCAAGTTCTCCTTGCTGGTGGCTACAATGGTTCTTACCTATCCAGTTGCGAACTGTACAACCCAGCGACCAACTCCTGGTCAACTACCGGCAGTTTCACGACCGGCCGGGATTTCGACACGGCAACACTGCTGAACAATGGCCTGGTACTCCTCGCGGGTGGCTACAACGGCAGCGCACTCGCCAGTGCGGCGCTATACAACCCGGGTACCGGTACCTGGTCCAACACCGGCAGTTTGAACACGGCCCGGGATCTCTTCACGTTGACGCTTCTCCCCAACGGCCAGGTTCTGGCCGTTGGCGGTTACAACGGAGCCATTGGCGCCAATTTGGCCAGTGCCGAATTGTTCAATCCGACAGCCGACACCTGGTCTCTCACCGCCAGCTTGAACACGGCCCGTCACGCACAAACGACCACGCTTTTGATTAACGGCCAGGTCCTCGCCGCCGGAGGGATCGGCGGAAGCGGCTATCTCGCCAGTTCTGAGTCCTATGCGGCACCGACCCTGTCCTCGATCGCCGTGACGCCCGCCAGCCCGAGCGTCGCCAAGGGTCTGACTCAGCAATTCACGGCCACGGGCACCTATTCCGACGGCTCGACGCAGAACATCACCTCGCAGGTGACGTGGGCGTCGGCGACCACCGCGGTGGCGACCATCGCGGCCACCACCGGACTGGCCACGGGCGTCGCAACGGGAACCACGTCCATCACCGCGTCGCTCTCGGGGGTCACGTCCAGCGCGGATACACTCACGGTAACGGCGGCGGTCTTGCAATCGATCGCCGTGACGCCCGCTAGCCCGAGCGTCGCCAAGGGTCTGACCCAGCAATTCACGGCCACGGGCACCTATTCCGACGGCTCGACGCAGAACCTCACGTCGCAGGTGACGTGGGTGTCGGCAACCCCCGCCGTGGCGACCATCGCGGCCACCACCGGACTGGCCACGGGCGTCGCAACGGGAACCACGTCCATCACCGCGTCGCTCTCGGGGGTCACGTCCAGCGCGGATACACTCACGGTAACGGCGGCGGTCTTGCAATCGATCGCCGTGACGCCCGCCAGCCCGAGCCTCACCAAGGGTCTGACCCAGCAATTCACGGCCACGGGCACCTATTCCGACGGCTCGACGCAGAACATCACCTCGCAGGTGACGTGGGCGTCGGCGACCCCCGCGGTGGCGACCATCGCGGCCACCACCGGACTGGCCACGGGCGTCGCAACGGGAACCACGTCCATCACCGCGTCGCTCGCGGGGGTCACGTCCAGCGCCGATACACTCACGGTAACGGCGGCGGTCTTGCAATCGATCGCCGTGACGCCCGCCAGCCCGAGCGTCGCCAAGGGTCTGACCCAGCAATTCACGGCCACGGGTACCTATTCCGACGGCTCGACGCAGAACATCACCTCGCAGGTGACGTGGGCGTCGGCGACCCCCGCGGCGGCGACCATCGCGGCCACCACCGGACTGGCAACGGGAGTCGCAACGGGAACCGCGTCCATCACCGCGTCGCTCGCGGGGGTCACGTCCAGCGCGGATACACTCACGGTAACGGCGGCGGTCTTGCGATCGATCGCCGTGACGCCCGCCAGCCCGAGCGTCGCCAAGGGTCTGACCCAGCAGTTTGCAGCCACGGGAACGTATTCCGACGGCTCGACGCAGAACCTCACGTCGCAGGTGACGTGGGCGTCGGCGACCCCCGCCGTGGCGACCATCGCGGCCACCACCGGACTGGCCACGGGCGTCGCAACGGGAACCACGTCCATCACCGCGTCGCTCTCGG
The DNA here is from genome assembly GCA_963823675.1 of uncultured Isosphaeraceae bacterium. GTDB lineage: Bacteria > Planctomycetota > Planctomycetia > Isosphaerales > Isosphaeraceae > CAWGMT01. The sequence goes on from CAWGMT010000015.1 coordinate 321,298, forward strand.
GGGTCACGTCCAGCGCGGATACACTCACGGTAACGGCGGCGGTCGTGCAATCGATCGCCGTGACGCCCGCTAGCCCGAGCGTCGCCAAGGGTCTGACCCAGCAATTCACGGCCACGGGCACCTATTCCGACGGCTCGACGCAGAACCTCACGTCGCAGGTGACGTGGGTGTCGGCAACCCCCGCGGTGGCGACCATCGCGGCCACCACCGGACTGGCCACGGGCGTCGCAACGGGAACCACGTCCATCACCGCGTCGCTCTCGGGGGTCACGTCCAGCGCGGATACACTCACGGTAACGGCGGCGGTCTTGCAATCGATCGCCGTGACGCCCGCTAGCCCGAGCGTCGCCAAGGGTCTGACCCAGCAATTCACGGCCACGGGCACCTATTCCGACGGCTCGACGCAGAACATCACCTCGCAGGTGACGTGGGCGTCGGCGACGCCGACGGTCGCGACCATCACGGCCGCAGGCCTGGCCACGGGTTTGGCTTCGGGCACGTCGTCGATCACGGCTTCTCTGGGCAGTGTGACGTCCGCGCCCGGGGACGTCCTGACGGTGACATCCATCATCGCGACGTTCTCGGATCTTGGAACCTCGCTGACGGCGGTCCTGGGGACAAGCCAGACCGCCACGATTACCGCCCTCCCGTCGAGCTATACACTAACCCTCGCGAGCGGCACCTGGAGCGGTACGAACGACGCCAACGTTACCGGCAACGGGACGGCTACGCTCACAGTGACCGCCGCCGGCCTTGCGGCTTTCACGAATCTGATTCAGGTGACCGACTCGGGAACGAATGCGAACGCCGCCGTCACATTCGCCGACAGCGGCACGAACACTTACTCGAATAACGTGTCGATCGCGCTGTCAAACGCCACGGCAGGCGCGATCACGTTCAACGGCTCAACCAGCTTCACGGGATCGAACTCGCTCTCGGCCTCGACCACCGAGAACATCGTCGTCAATTCCGGAGCCAGCGTTTCCACGGTCAACGGCAACCTCACGCTGAGCGGCAACCAGGCCGGGACGAACACGGTCGCAAACTTCACCGGCGTAACTGACTTCGGTTTGATCACCGGTACGGGCGCCGGCGTGGTGACCGTGACCGGCCAGGGTAGCGGAAATGGTGGTGGAGTCGAGCTTATCACCGCTGGCACCGTCATGGGCGGAACGGGCGCCGTGATCGTCACGGGCACGGGGGGATCCGGAAGCGGTCAAACGAACCGAGGCGTCTTACTCTATTCGGCGGGGTCAAAGATCAGCTCGCTCGGCGGCGATGTGACCGTGATCGGCACGGGAGGCGGCTCGGGAGCCGGTTCCTACGAGATCGGTGTCTCGGTCCTGGGTGGCCAGATCACCTCGGGGGGCACCGGCAATGTCACGGTCGTTGGCACGGGGGGAGTGGGTAGCTCGGGCGACAACTGGGGCGTCGAGGACGGGGCTTCAACGATCGGCTCGGGTGGTACCGGCACAACTCAGATCAAGGGGACCGGCGGGACCGGCGCTGATGGAGAGGGCGTACGGATCGAGACTGGGACAACGCTCACCTCCGGCGGCGGCAGCGTGCAGGTCACGGGGGTTGAAGGCGCTGGAGGGAGCGGCGCTGCGATCGTTATCCAACCCTCAAGTACGATCTCGACGGCCGCCAACGGCGGTAATCTGACGCTGATCGGCAACAGCATGAGCTTCGGCACCACCGCGACGATAAGCGCCGGCAGTTCCAGCAACGTCACGCTCAAGCCGTTCACCGCCGGAGTCGGGATCAACCTGGGCGGGACGGCCGTCACGATCGGCGGTCCCCTCACTCTCTCCAATGCGACCCTCGCCCAGATCAACGCCGGCACGGTCAACCTCGGTGACGTTAACACCGGTGCCTTGACCATCAGCGCGCCGATCACGCCTGGCAACAACCTTTCCTTGACGACCGCCGCGGGGATCGCGGTGAATCAATCGGTCACGATGGCAGCGAACAAGAGCCTTACGGCAAATGCGACTGGCGCAATCAATCTGTCGAGCAGCACGAGCGTGACCACAACGGGTGTGGGGGCGATTTCACTGACAACCGCCAACAACATCTCGGTGGCGAGCGGATCGACCGTCTCCACGGTCAACGGCAACCTCACATTGAGCGGCAACCAGGCCGGGACGAACACGATCGGAAACCTTTTTGGTGTGAGTGATTCCGGTTTGATCACGAGCACCGGAACCGGCCTGGTGAGCATCACCGGCGTCGGCGTCGGAAACCTGTCGGGCGTCGCGATTCTTTCGCCCGGTGCCATCGTCGGCGGCACGGGCGGCACGGTGGTCACAGGCACGGGGGCGGTCGCCGGTACAGCCAACTTTGACTGCGGTGTCGTGGTTACAGGCAGTATCAGCGCACTCGGCGCGGGCAGCGTAACCGTAACCGGGACAGGCGGAGCCGGACGTGGAGCTGAAAACTATGGCGTCGAGGTCTATGGTACCGGCGCGACTATCGGCTCGAGCGGCGGAAATGTGACCGTCACCGGCCAGGGAGGCTCGGGAGCCGGCAACTATGAGTACGGCGTTGCGTTGTTTTCAGTCATCACCGCGGGCGGTGCCGGCAGCGTCACCGTGACCGGAACCGGTGGAGCCGGGAGCGGAGGCTCAAACGCTGGCGTCGATCTCGGTGGTACCGGCGCGACCATCGGCTCAAGCGGCGGAGCTGTGAACGTCACCGGGCAAGGGGGCACGGCCGGTGCAACCAACGATGGCGTCGATCTCTTCCCAGGGAGTACGATCACGGCCGGCGGCAGCGGCACGGTCACAGTTCAGGGTAACGGCGGCACTCTCGCCTCAAGCAGCGGGTGCGGTATCTACCTTACCGGCACGATCACGTCCAGCGGCGGCAACGTCTCGATCAATGGCATTGCCTCCGGCTCCGACTACGGCGTTTGGGTCAACTCGGGAGGGAGCGTCACGGCGGGCGGCAATGGCGCGGTTGCTGTCGAGGGCATCGGCGGCTTGGGCTCTGGGTCGAATAACTATGGTGTCTTTGTCACCGGCGCGAATTCGACGCTCACCTCCGGCGGCGGCAACGTGCAGGTCACGGGGGTTGAAGGCGCTGGACCCGCGGGCACCGCGATCGTCATCCAAAGCTCCGGTGCGATCACCACTGCCGCCAACGGGGGCAACGTGACGCTGATCGGCAACAGCATGAGTTTCGACACCACCGCGACAATAAGCGCCGCCAGTTCCCGCAACGTCACGCTCAAGCCGTTCACCGCCGGTGTCGGGATCAACCTGGGCAAGACGGCCGTCACGATCGGCGGTCCCCTCAATCTCTCCAATGCGACCCTCGCCCAAATCAACGCCGGCACGGTCAACATCGGCGACGCCAACAGCGGAATCCTAACCTTAAGCAACACGTTCGCGGGGTTGCCCAACAACACAGCATTCAATTTTCACGGTAATCAAGTGCGCCTCTTTTACAATTCTACCACCGCAATCCTGATTTCCGTGAACCTGGTAAACATTTGGAATCCCGCACCCACTAACAACTTGTATAATAACGTTGGTGCTACGGCGACGCTGCTGCCCAGCGGCCTGATGCTCGTGGCCGGCGGTCATAATGGAAGTGCCTACCTGTCCAGTGCGCAGTTGTACAACCCGTTGACCAACGTCTGGTCTATTACCGGCAGCTTGAACACCCCCCGCTCCGATGCCACGGCGACGCTGCTGCCCAACGGCCAAGTGCTCGTCGCCGGCGGTTATAATGGCAGCTATCTGTCCAGTGCGGAGCTGTACAACCCGGCAACCGGTATCTGGTCTGTCACCGGCAGCCTAAACTTTGGACGCGACCATGCCACGGCGACGCTGCTGCCCAACGGCCAAGTGCTCGTCGCGGGCGGCTATAATGGAAGCGGCTATCTGTCCAGTGCGGAGCTGTACAACCCGGCAACTGGCCAATGGTCCTTTGGCCCCCGCGAAAATGCGATGGTGACGGTGCTACCTAACGGCCTGGTGCTCGTCGCCGGCGGTTATAATGGCAGCGCCTATCTGTCCAGTGCGGAGCTGTACAACCCCGCGACCGGCGTCTGGTCTGCTACCGGCAGCTTGAACACGCCCCGCGAACTTGCCACGGCGACGCTGCTGCCCAACGGTCAGGTGCTCGTCGCCGGCGGTTATAATGGCAGCTATCTGTCCAGTGCGGAGCTGTACAACCCGGCGACCGGTACCTGGTCTGTCACCGGCAGCTTGAACACGCCCCGCGACCTTGCCACGGCGACGCTGCTGCCCGACGGTCAGGTGCTCGTCGCCGGCGGTTATGGACTGTTGGGCGGCGCCAGTAATGTTACAACCTCTTGGTCCAGTGCGGAGCTGTACAACCCGGCGACCGGTATCTGGTCTGTCACCGGCAGCTTGAGCACCCCCCGCAGCAATGCCACGGCGACGCTGCTGCCCAACGGTCAGGTGCTCGTCGCCGGCGGTTATTATGGCGTCTCTCTGTCTAGTGCGGAGCTGTACAACCCGGCGACTGGCGTCTGGTCTGTCAGCGGCAGCTTGGCCGTCCCCCGCTACGACGCCACGGCGACGCTGCTGGCCAACGGCCTGGTCCTCGTCGCCGGCGGTTATAGCAGCTATAATGGCAGTTCCCAACGGTCGAGTGCGGAGTTGTACAACCCGGTGACCGGCGCCTGGTCTGTCACGGGCACCTTGAACTTTGCCCGCGACCTCGCCACGGCGACGCTCCTGGCCAACGGCCAGGTCCTCGTCGCCGGCGGCAATAATGGCAGCGCCTGTCTGTCCAGTGCCGAGTTGTACAACCCGACGACCGGCGCCTGGTCTGTCACTGGAAGCTTGAACACACCCCGCGACCATGCCACGGCGACGCTGCTGCCCAACGGTCAGGTTTTCGTCGCCGGCGGTTATAATGTTAATGGCAGCGTCTTTCTGTCCAATGCGGAGCTGTATAACCCGGCAACCGGCCTCTGGTCCGCCACCAACTGGGGGGTCGCCAGCTTGAACACTCCCCGCGACGACGCCACGACTACACTGCTGCCCAACGGCCAAGTGCTCGTCGCGGGCGGTTATAATGGAAGCGGCTATCTGTCCAGTGCGGAGCAGTACAACCCGGCGACCGGCCTCTGGTCCGCCACCAACTAAGGGGTCGCCAGCTTGAACACTCCCCGCGACGACGCCACGACTACACTGCTGCCCAACGGTCAAGTGCTCGTCGCGGGCGGTTATAATGGAAGCGGCTTTCTGTCCAGTGCGGAGCTGTACAACCCGGCAACCGGTATCTGGTCTGTCACCGGCACCTTGAACACCCCCCGCGCCTATGCCACGGCGACGCTGCTGCCCAACGGCCAAGTGCTTGTCGCGGGCGGATATAATGCAAGCGACTATCTGTCCAGTGCGGAGCTGTACAACCCGGCAACCGGTATCTGGTCAGTCACCGGCAGCTTGAACACTCCCCGCTACGATGCCACGGCAACACTGCTGCCCAACGGCCTAGTGCTCGTCGCGGGCGGTTATTTGGGCGGCGATCTGACCAGTGCGGAGCTGTACAACCCCGCGACCGGCGTCTGGTCTACTACCGGCAGCCTAAACTTTGGACGCTACGACGCCACGGCGACGCTGCTGCCGAACGGCCAAGTGCTCGTCGCGAGCGGTTATAATGATTTAAGCGGCTATCTGTCCAGTGCGGAGCTGTACAACCCGGCAACCGGTATCTGGTCTGTCACCGGCAGATTGAACACGCCCCGCGACCTTGCCACGGCGACGCTGCTGCCCAACGGTCAGGTGCTCGTCGCCGGCGGTTATAATGGGCTAAGCTATCTGTCCAGTGCGGAGCTGTACAACCCGGCAACCGGTATCTGGTCTGTCACCGGCAGCTTGAACACTTCCCGCGACCATGCCACGGCGACCCTGCTGCCCAACGGTCAGGTGCTCCTCGCCGACGGTTATAACGGAAGCTATCTGTCCGGTGCGGAGCTGTACAACCCCGCGACCGGCGTCTGGTCTACTACCGGCAGCCTAAACTTTGGACACTACGATGCCACGGCGACGCTGCTGCCCAACGGCCAAGTGCTCGTCGCTGGCGGTGATAATGGAAGCGGCTATCTGTCCAGTGCGGAGCTGTACAACCCGGCAACCGGCCAATGGTCCTTTGGCCCCCGCGACAATGCGATGGTGACGGTGCTACCCAACGGCCTGGTGCTCGTCGCCGGCGGTTATAATGGCAGCGCCTATCTGTCCAGTGCGGAGCTGTACAACCCGGCGACCGGCGTCTGGTCTGCTACCGGCAGCTTGAACACACCCCGCTACGATGCCACGGCGACGCTGCTGCCCAACGGTCAGGTGCTCGTCGCCGACGGTTATAATTACAGCTATCTCTCCAGTGCGGAGCTGTACAACCCCGCGACCGGCGTGTGGTCTGTCACCGGCAGCTTGAACACACCCCGCGACCAAGCTACGGCAACGCTGCTGCCCAACGGCCTGGTGCTCGTCGCCGGCGGTTATAATGGAAGCTATCTGTCCAGTCCGGAGCTGTACAACCCGGCGACCGGCGAATGGGACAATGGCTTCTTGAGCCCCCGCGACCTTGCCACGGCGACGCTGCTGGCCAGCGGACTGGTGCTCGTCGCCGGCGGTTATGATGGAAGCGGCTATCTGTCCAGTGCAGTACTGTACAATCCGGCGACCGGCGTTTGGTTGCCCACGGGCAGCCTGAACACCCCCCGCGACCTTGCCACGGCGACGCTGCTGCCCAGCGGACTGGTGCTCGTCGCCGGCGGTAATAATGGATATTTCGCTCAGTCCAGTGCGGAGTTGTACAACCCGGCGACCGGCGTCTGGTCCTACACCGGCAGCCTGAACACCCCCCGCTACGATGCCACGGCCACGCTGCTGCCCAACGGTCAGGTCCTCGTCGCGGGCGGCTATAATGGAGGCCTCTGGCTGTCCAATGCGGAGTTGTACAACCCCGCGACGGGCGTCTGGTCCGCGACCGGCGCCCTGAACACCCCCCGCGATGGTGACACGGCGACGCTGTTGCCCAACGGCCTGGTCCTCGTCGCCGGCGGTAATAATGGATATTTCGCTCAGGCCAGTGCGGAGTTGTACAACCCGGCGACCGGCGTCTGGTCCTACACCGGCAGCCTGAACACCCCCCGCTACGATGCCACGGCCACGCTGCTGCCCAACGGCCTGGTGCTCGTCGCCGGCGGCTATAATGGAAGCTTCTGGCTGTCCAATGCGGAGTTGTACAACCCCGCGACGGGCGTCTGGTCTCTCACCGGCAGCCTGAACGTCCCCCGCGACCTCGCCACGGCGACGCTGCTGCCCAACGGCCAGGTCCTCGTCACCGGCGGTTTTAATAATTCAAGCGGCCAACTGTCCAGCGCGGAGTTGTACAACCCCGCGACCGGCGTGTGGTCTCTCACCAGCAGCTTGAACACTGCCCGCGACCATGCCACGGCGACGCTGCTGCCCAACGGTCAGGTGCTCGTCGTCGGCGGTTTTAATGGAAGCAGCTATCTGTCCAATGCTGAGTTGTACGCGTCGCCGATCTTGCAGGCGATTACCGTGACTTCCACCAACTCCAGCGTGCTGGTCGGTACGACCGATCAGTTCACGGCCACAGGGGCGTATTCCGATGGCTCGACGCAAGATCTCACGTCGCAGGTAACGTGGACATCGGGGACGGCTTCGGTGGCGATCATCACGCCCGCGACGGGACTGGCCGCTGGCGTAGCCGGGGGCGCATCCGCCATCACCGCGTCACTCAACGGGCTGACATCGGCGCCGTATGTTTTGACGGTGAAGACCCTGAAATCGATCGCGGTGACGCCGCAGCAGCCAAGCGTCACACCCACGGCGATTGCCACGCTGGTCGCCATGCGTCCCGAGTCTCAGGTCAACGTGCCCAATAATGCGAACGGCTTCTTCCCGGCGCCCGCCGTCAGCGGCCTCCATTCCAGTGGTGCCAATATTGCCGTCTCGTGGTCTGGGCAGCTCAACATCAACCAGGCCGGGACCTATACGTTTTTCAGCACGAGCGACGACGGAAGCCTTCTTTACGTCGATGGGTCTGTGGTGGTCAACAACGACGGTGTGCATGGCTTCCAGGACGGCACGTCCGCTGCCATCTTCTTGTCAGCGGGTTACCACAGTTTCCTGGAACTGTACATCCAGGGGATTTACGGCGCCGGGGTCCAGGTCTCTTACGCTGGTCCCGACACACCATCCGGCTCTGAGGAGGTCGTCCCGGCCAGCGCATTCCCCCAACAGTTGACGGCCTCCTATTACAACCTGAGTTCTCAGCCCAGCAACGTCGAGGCCGCCTTCAATCTCTCCCCCGCGACCGTCGCCGTCGGCGGGACACGGCAGCTCACGGCCACGGCAACTTACTCCGACGGCTCAATCCAGAATATCACGGCACAGGTCGCGTGGGCATCCCCGACAACTTCGGACGCAATCATTACGCCCGCGACAGGCCTGGCGGCCGGCGTGGCTCCCGGCACATCGTTGATCACCGCGTCCCTCAACGGGCTGACGTCACCGCCATTGGTTCTGACCGTGGCGGCGCCGACCTTGCAGTCGATCGCCGTGTCGGCCGCGAACCCAAGCGTAGTGGCGGGCTTCAGGGATCGGTTCACGGCCATGGGGACCTATTCCGATGGTTCGACGACCAACCTTACCTCGCAGGTGACGTGGTACTCGGCCATGACCTCGGTGGCGTCCATCTCCACTGCGGGCGTGGCCACCGGTCTGGCTCAGGGCGCGTCGACCATCACCGCGTCCCTCAACGGGCTGACTTCACCGCCATTGGTTCTGACCGTGGCAGCGCCGACGCCGACCTTGACGACAATCGCAGTGACGCCCACCAACCCGTACCTCTGGGCACGCCTTTCGGGCCTGAGGACGGTGCAGTTCACGGCCATGGGGACGTATTCCGACGGCTCGACGCAGAATATCACTACGCAGGTGACCTGGAACTCCGCAACAACCTCGGTCGCGTATATCCCCCCCTCCGGTCTGGCCACCGCCTTGTCCCCAGGGACATCTTCCATCACCGCTTCGCTTAACGGGATATCATCGCCAGCAGATGTTCTGACGGTGGACGGGACCGTTCCCTCCGCCTCTTACCCCCTCCCCGCCTTTGCCACGGCGACGCTATTGCCCAATGGCTTGGTGCTCGTCGCCGGCGGTTATAATGGCTACTATCTATCCAGTGCGGAGCTGTACAACCCGGCGACCAACACCTGGTCTGTCACCGGCAGCTTGAACACCGCCCGCGCCTATGACACGGCGACGCTGCTGCCCAACGGCCAAGTGCTCGTCGCCGGCGGTTATAATGGCAGCACCTATCTGTCCACTGCAGAACTGTACAACCCCGCGACCGGCGACTGGACTGCTACCGGCAGCTTGAACACCCCCCGCTACGAGGCCACGGCCACGCTGTTGCCCAACGGCCTGGTCCTCGTCGCCGGCGGTTATTACAACGCCTATCTGTCCAGTGCGGAGTTGTACAACCCCGCGACCGGTATCTGGTCTGTCACCGGCAGCTTGAACACCCCCCGCCGCCTGGCCGCGGCAACACTGCTGCCCAACGGCCTGGTGCTCGTCGCCGACGGTGATACTAATCCAGGCAATTCCAGTGCAGAACTGTACAACCCGGCGACCGGCGTCTGGTCTGTCACGGGCAGCCTACACTTTGCACGCATCTATGCCACGGCGACGCTGCTGCCCAACGGTCAGGTGCTCGTCGCCGGCGGTTATAATGGAAGCTATCTGTCCAGTGCGGAGCTGTACAACCCGGCAACCGGTATCTGGTCTGTCACCGGCAGCTTGAACACTCCCCGCGACGATGCCACGGCAACACTGCTGCCCAACGGCCTAGTGCTCGTCGCCTACGGTTATAATGGAAGCTCTCTGTCCAGTGCGGAGCTGTACAACCCGGCGACCGGTATCTGGTCTTTCGCCGGCTCGTTGAACCTCCTTCGCGAAGATGCCACGGCGACGCTGCTGCCCAACGGCACTGTGCTCTCCGCCGGCGGTTATTATAGCTATTCAGGCGTTTTTTACCCTGTTAACGATTCTGAGGTGTATTATTATACGGGTTTGCCGACGTTGCTGACGATCGCGGTGACTCCCGCGAGCCCGAATCTCCCGATAGGGTTGACGCAGCAACTGACGGCCACGGGGACGTATTCCGATGGCACGACGCAGAATCTCACGTCGCAGGTAACGTGGGCCTCGGCGACATCCTCGGTCGCGACGGTCTCGCCCACCGGTCTGGCAACGGGCGTGGCGCAGGGTACGTCGTTAATCACCGCGTCGCTTGGCGGCGTGGTAACCACGACAGCCGATTCACTGACGGTGACGGCACCGACCTTGCAGACGATCACAGTTTCGCCCGCGACCCCGATCTTAGCCATGGGCTTGACGCAGCAGTTTACGGCCACGGGGACGTATTCCGATGGCACCACGCAGAATCTCACGTCGCAGGTGACGTGGGCCTCGGCGATATCCTCGGTCGCGAACATTTCGGTCACGGGCCTGGCGACAGCCGTGGGTGTGGGCACCTCCGCTATCACCGCGTCGTTTGCAGGTGTGACAAACGCGCCACTCCTCCTGGTGGTGACGGCTGTCGGGAGCCTGACGAACACCTGGGCACCGGCTGGAGCAGGTAACGGGACCGTCGGTTCCACGGCGACGCTGCTGCCCAACGGCCTGGTTCTTGAGGCCGGCGGTTTTGCCGGCGGTTTTGATGGATCGAACCTTGTGTCCAGTGCGGAGTTATACAACCCGGCGACCGATATCTGGTCTGTCACCGGCAGCCTAAACACGCCCCGCGCCTATGCCACGGCGACGCTGCTGCCCAACGGTCTGGTGCTCGTCGCCGGCGGTGTTTCTAATGGAAGCGAGCTATCCAGTGCGGAGTTATACAACCCGGCGACGGGCGCCTGGTCCTACACCGGCAGCTTGAACACCGGCCGCGCCTATGCCACGACGACGCTGCTGCCCAACGGTCAGGTGCTTGTCGCCGGCGGTTATTATGGAAGCGGCTATTTGGCCAGCGCGGAGCTATACAACCCGGCGACCGGTATCTGGTCCTACACCGGCAACTTGAACACGGGCCGCGACGATGCCACGGCGACGCTCTTGCCCAACGGTCAGGTGCTTGTAGCCGGCGGTGAAAATGGAAGCGCCTATTTGGCAAGCGGCTATTTGTCCAGTGCGGAACTATACAACCCGGCGACCGGTATCTGGTCCTTCACGGGCAGCTTGAACTTTGCCCGCAGTAACGACACGGCGACGCTGCTGCCCAACGGCCAAGTGCTCGTCGCCGGCGGTTATAATGGAAGCGCTGATCTGCCCACTACGGAGCTGTACAACCCGACGACCGGCGTCTGGTCTGGCACCGGCTACTTGAACACTCCCCGCGACCTCGCCACCGCGACGCTGCTGACCAACGGACAGGTGCTCGTCGCCGGCGGTGATTACGATGCCGGCTCTGGTGGCTTCTCTCTGTCCAGTGCCGAGCTGTACAACCCGGCGACCGGCGTGTGGTCTGTCACCGGCACCTTGAACCAACCCCGAGAGAATGCCACGGCAACGCTGCTGCCCGACGGCCAGGTGCTCGTCGCCGGCGGTGATAACGTGGCTGTGTCGGGCGTTTCATGGGTGGGCGCTTCAGAGGTGTATGGGAGGAGCTTGCTGTCCCTGGCGGTGACTACGGTGGGCCCGCCCACCGTGTGGGCACCGTTTATTTCTTCCACAGGGTTGATTGAGTCCCAAGACGAGGCGCTCAACCCTAGGCAATTCATCGCCACGGGGACGTTTTCGGATGGCACGACAGTGGATCTGACTGGTGCGGTCACGTGGCAATCCTCGAACAGCGCGGTAGCAGCTATTCTGCCCCCGGGTGATTATCGTATCCCCCCAACTTCGGCAAATAGCTCACCGTCGGGGTGGGTTTTGGGTGTGGCCGCGGGCACATCGTCAATCACTGCGTCGTACGACGGGGTGTCATCCACACCGGACGTTTTAACGGTGCAGGGGTCGATCTTGCAGTCGATCACCGTAACGCCCGGAAACGCGATCATCGCTACCGGCTCGACGCAGCAGTTCACGGCTACCGGGGTTTTTTCCGATGGCACCACGCAGAATCTGTCGGCGTACGGGCTGCCGTGGATCCCGGGCCCCCAGCTTCCCGAGGCGATGACGTGGACCTCGGGGACCTCCTCGGTGGCGACGATCTCGTCCACAGGTCTGGCGACTGGGCTGACTACCGGCACATCAACCATTACCCTCGTATACTCCGTAAACGGTACGATTTATTCTGTCCCAGCCCTTCTGACGGTTGCGCCGCCGATCTTGCAATCGATCACCGTGACGCCCGCCAACCCGGCCATCGCGCAGGGCTTGACGCAGCAGTTCACGGCCACCGGGACCTATTCCGATGGCTCGACGCAGGATCTCACGTCGCAGGTGACGTGGGCTTCGGGAACCTCCTCGGTGGTGACGATCTCGTCCGCGGGCCTGGCGACGGGCGTGGCTGCGGGCACTTCGTCCATCACAGCCTCGCTCAACGGGGTGGCAGCCAACACGGCTGTGACGGTGAAGACCCTTCAATCCATCTCGGTGGCGCCCGCGAACTCTGGGACCCCGACTGTTACCTTGGGTGGAACGCTGCAGTTCACGGCCACGGGTAGGTGTATCGATGGTTCGACAGAGAATCTCACGTCGCAGGTGACGTGGGCCGTGGTGCCACCCGTGGCAGCAGCGGTCGTCTCACCCACGGGTCTGGTGGCAGGTGTGGGACAGGGGACATCGACCATCATGGCGTCGCTGAACGGACTGACGGCCACGTCCGTCGTGACGGTGATCACCTTGCAATCGATCACCGTGACGCCCGCGAACTCAGCGATTCCGACCGTCGCGCTGGGCGGGACGCAGCAGTTCACGGCCACGGGGACGTATTCGGATGGTTCGACGCAGAATCTCACGTCGCAGGTGAGCTGGTCCGTGGTGCCATCCATCGTGGCGACCATCTCCTCCACGGGCCTGGCCACGGGCCAGTTTGCGAACGCGGCCGTGATCCGGGCGGTATTGGGTGGTGTGGAGGGCGATTCGTCTTTGGTCGTGACGGGCCTGTCGCCTGCGGTGGGCAATACCCCCTCGGTCACCACCGACTTTGCCCGCGGCGGTACCGCTTTTGCCCAGGACGTCCAGCCCGGTTACAGCATAGCGGCCGTGAACGATGGCATTTACGGCAGTGCCAGCAGTTGGATCGGCACCTCCGTGTCGGATTTCGTCGGCATCAGCTTTGGCACCACGCTCACCACCCTCTGTGGGGTGGCGTGGAGTCGCGACAATACCGGCGTCAATACCGATCGCTCGCTCGGCACCTACACGCTCCAGTACACGACGGTGGCCAATCCCTCCGCGAGTACACCGGCCTCCGCCTGGACCACGATCGGATCGGTGACCTACACCAGCGCCACCTGGCTGCAACACGTCTACGCGTTCAACCCGGTCCAGGTCACGGGCATCCGGCTCGAGACCCAATCCGCCTCGGCCTCCAATTTGATTGCGATCGATGAGCTCAGTTTGTACGCCCAGTCGCCCGTTTTCACCGCCAGCGACGGCTCGGTCTACGTCCTGGGCACGAGCGGCAACGACAACATCTATGTCGCCGCCTCCCGGACCACCGCCGGTGCGGTGATTCCGAACAGTGTGACGGTCACCCTCAACACGACGGGCACCTGGGGCCCCTATGCCACGAACGGCAAACCCGTCACCGTTTTCGGCTATGCCGGCGACGACACCATCGCCGTGGACCCGGCCTTTACCGGTCCTACCAACCTCTTCGGCGGCGATGGCAACGACACGCTCACCGGCGGCGGCGGAAATGACTACATCGACGGCGGTGCCGGAACCAATTATGAAGTTCCGAGCGCCGGGAATGACACGATCGTCAACGCTTCGGGAGTCGTCGTTCATGGCGACCCTGGCAACAATGCCATCTCGTTCTCCTGGCACCCGGGCGCTGACCCTTCCCGCGACATCCTCGTGGAGTCGATCAACGGCCGTACGTACTCGATGGACTACACCCCCGCCGATAACGCCCCCAATCTGACGATCGAGGTCGTGGGCGGGTCGGGGAACAACACTCTCGTCATGGGACCGGACCCTGCCGGCAAGTGGAATACGGTGTTCATCGGCGGTCCCAAGACGAACATCTTGGTCGCCGGCCCGAACAATCCCAGCGCCTTGCTGGTCGGCGGATCAGGCACCAACATTCTCGTCGGCGGCGGCGGCAAAGAAACCATCGAAGGCGGCTCCGGCGTCAACACTATCTACGGCGGCACCGGCACCGACACGATTATTGCCGGCACCGGCAAGACCACGATCATCGGCGGCACCGGCCACATGACCATCGAGAATTTCACGGCTCTCGACACGCTCACCCCCGGCAAGGGTTCCTACACTGTGGCACCCGGATCTCTGCCGGCCTCCGGCCGCGGGGCCGGAATCGACGCTTTCGTGGCGATGGTCTACTCCGAGGAGCTCGGCCGTGTAGACGACCCCGCCGGGCTCCAGTACTGGGCTCGCCGGCTGTCGGCGCGGCTCCGCCCGCTCGCCGTGGTCACGGACATTGCCGACTCTCCCGAACACCTGGCCCGCCTTGCCGCCGGCGCTGTCTCGCACCTGAGTGCCTCGCGTGTCGACGACGACGCTCTCGCCGCGGCGCGGCGTGCCCGAGGCCACCTATTCGCCTCAAACTCCATTCCCCGAGGTCCGTTATCCTCCAGGACGCTCTCGCGTCAGGCGCCTGCGAAAACACGACCGTCGCCACGAGACGCGTTGTCTCAAGCCGCCTCGCGGACGCGCCGGTCGATAGTTCCGATCGACCGGATTCTGGGTGTCTGAAAGCCTTCACGGAACGATGCACGCAATCTATCGAATCGGTGGGCAAACGTCAAGTCTACTCTGCCTGTCCTAGTTCCTTGTCGGTCCGCAACGGCTCGGGCATGGGCTTGGGCATGGGCGATTCAACTCCGTCAGGGCAGGATGTCGGCCACGGGGATCTCGCCGACCTCGACGCCATCGACCTTCACGGAGAGTACATGGCCGGGCGCGAGGACCTCGTGCGTCTGATATCCGGAGGGATCCGGGTCGGAGTAGACCTCGACCTGGCTATCGATCAGGTTGACGATCCAATACACCGGTATCCCGGCCTTCCCGTAGATCTCGGCCATTTTCCGGTCTTCATCGAGGCTCGAATCGGAGACCTCGACGACCAAGGCGAGATCGTCCGGCCCCGGGTGTCGGCCGCCGAAGTCGCGGATCGACCCCCGCGCCACGCTACGGTCGGGCTCCGGCATGCTGGCCAAGCCGGGGATCCGTACCGGCTTGCCCGGCCGGATGTACCAGCCGGGCGGCAGGACGAGACGGAGCGCCTCGCCGCACAAATCGTCGGTGATCGCATGGGGCGGGTGTAGCGTCATCTTCTCCACCAGACATCCGTTGATGAGATGGACCCGGTCGCGCTCGCCGAATATGCCGGCGTCGGCCATCGCCTCGTACTGTTCGACCGTCAGCCGGTAGAGGGGTGAGGGAATCCAGTCCGGCAGAATCGCCGGTACCGGCGCCGGCATCGGTTGGGGCTTTACGGTCGTGGACATGGTCACTCCTCTCCAGAGATCCGGGACCACCCGCCAACACACCCATTGACTCACAGACCGGCCGGGGACGTCAACATCTTCCGGCGGCCCGGCTCGGCGGATCCGGGTGAGGAAGAGACTCGATCGGGGGACACCATACCGATCCCAGGGCCGCGCTTTCACACTTGGGGATCGGATCGCGGATCTGCCACCGCTGCGCGGTGTCAGGCTTTTTTCGGTTCTCACTCGGTAACTGCGTCTGGTGGCCACGGCGCTTCGGGCCCTTAGGTGTCCGCCTCCGGATATCGGTGAGTTTTATCTCTCCGCCGATCAGGGAGCCCACTTGGCCGATTCCGACCTCCGGTGTCGCGGAGATCGGTCCGAGTTCATGAACTTGCCGATGACCGACGCCGAATCGGAGGGCACTCCACCCACTTGAGGTCAGAAGGCCCCGTCGAAGGCGGCGCGCGTCCAGACGCCTGTCCTTTTCCTTTCCTTTCCTTTCCCGGCTCCGCCACGAAGACCAGGACCCACGGCAAAGACGCATAAGTGCACACAAATCATTGACAAAAACCCACTCGTAACCCGTTGGCTCATAAAAGAATAACGCAAACCGCGCAAAAAATCGAACCGGCGGGGGCGGGCGGCGCTTGGCGCGGCTGGTGCGCCATTAGATCCGGTCGTGCCGCCTTTGACGGCGCAGACCAAGGTCGTGCACCAGGTGGGCGTAGAACGTCCGACCCTCGGGGGCACGGTAACAGTCTGCTTCATGGCGAACGAGCAATGACCATGGTCGTTTCCTTTCAACTGGCAAGATCAACGACTTCACTGATGCACCGAAACAAAGCCAAGGAAAGTTGCGAAGACTTTGACGGTGACTCGCTGGTTACGAAATCGGCCGTTTGCCCGGCTCTTGCGGCTGGCGACGGCTGCGAAACGAAGCAAAGGAAAGCTGCGAAGACTTTGACGACGCCGCGCTTGCTACCAAATCGGCCGCTTGCCCGGCTTTTGCAGTTCGCGACGTCGCCGGCTCCGCCATTAGGCTCAGGACTCACAGATCACCGTTTCCGCGAAACAAACCCAACGGCAAGCTGGAAACCGATGCACCTCGCCCACTCAGCGCGTGGATTACTCAAGATGAATGGGACGGGCGAAATCGGCGAAAATGCGCCGAACGAAGCCAATTTCGCTGAAACCATGAGCATCGTGGAAGCACAAGAATCGATTCATGTTACGGCAAATCCCGGCGGTAAGATCCGGCAGTCGAGCCATGCCAAAATTTCCAGAATTCGTTTGATTTTGAGCCAGCGAACTCATAGGGTAATCGGCGCAGATCAGCAGGAGGGCCGGCTGGTGCTGAATCAATCGAGGGGGCCATGCAGCAAGGACGCCACGCGACCATCTCCGCTCGGGACAGCACGGCGCGCAAACACGGTGGGTGGCTCCGCGCCCCGTCAACCGGGAGTTTCCATCGTTTCGCACTTCAAATGCGCGCACCATGGTCTCGCGAAGGGACTGCGCCAAGGGGAGAGTTATTCCATGCGACGGGCAATTCCGACGATGTCCCTGGCGGGTGGGCTCGCTTTGACAACCTGGTTCCTGGGCTGCGGCGACCGGCTCGCTGCTCCCGGCGCAGGGCGCAGGGCACGTCCCGGACAACAAGGCTTCCGTCATCTAGCAGGTCTTCCGACGCGCAGGCGCAGGAACAGTTGCAAGACGAGAAGGGCGCCAGCAAGCCGGCGCCGCAAGAAGACACGCCTGCCATCGATCGTCACAACCCGGCGCCCGACCGATCCAAGCTTGCCGACAGCTTCAAGTATTACGGGCCCAACGGCCTCTGGTACACATGGACCAAGGATCAAAAGCTAGGCCGCGACACCTGGTTCTTCTACACCGGCGGCACGCAAAAGTTTTACCGCATCCTGTCGCAGTTCGGCGGAGAACTCGGCATATCGCTTGACTTCACCCGGCTCCTGGCCTCCAGCCCGGAATACCGCTTTCGCGAGATCGGACTGATCAACGAGCCCAATTTCGAGGGGAAAGTCGAGGACGAGTACGGGTTTACCGTCAACAAGTGGAAAGGAGACCCTTATCCGGCCGAGTACCCGGACTCGCGCAACCCTGACATCGCCCGCTGGTACGGCGAGCCGACCGGGATCATCGGCATGCGCAAATTCCCCAACCCCGCATTCACGGCGGCGATGGCCGAGGACTGGAAGAAAGACAAGAAGGCCAGCCTGCGCCGCTATTTCGCCAACCCCGGCAAGGCCGAGCCGCCGTACTTCGTGGGCATCACCTGCGTGCTCTGCCACGTTGCGTTTGATCCGCTCAACCCGCCGCTCGATCCCGTCAAACCGCGCTGGGAAAACCTCGCCGCCAACATCGGCAACCAGTATCTCCGCGAAGGCGACCTGTTCTTCGGCGCGGGCCGGATCGTCGGCGGCGACGCCAATCCCGGCCTGAGTTATCCCGACAATCCCTATGACACCAAGGGGCTCGATGCGTCCAGCTTCCTGTATCAGTACGGCCATACCCAGGAGCCCGGCACGTCGGAAACCTCGCGGTTCTCGTATGATTTCATCAACAACCCCAACACGATCAACCAGATCATCAACATCGGCAACCGGGCCGCCTTCTGCGAGACGTCCGCGACCGGCACCAAGCTGATCACCAACCACATCCTCAAAGACGGGTCCGACTCGATCGGGATCCACGCGGCGGTGCTTCGCGTGTATATCAACATCGGCTCGGAGGGCGATTACTGGGCCGACCACCTCTGGAACCCGGCCACCGGCACGTCGCAGCGCCCGTTCTCGATCGAGGAAGTGCGGCTGGCGGCGGGCCTGGTCGAGCCCAGGGACGACGCGGCCCGCGCCGGAAAGCCAGCTTGCTGGCGCGCTATCCCGAGCTGGGGCAGGCGTGGCGGGAAACCGAACGGAGGGCTCCGTTCGTCGTGAGCTACCTGGCATCGTACACGCCGTACCAGCTTGCCTCGATCAAGGACTCGGACGGCAGCCCCAAATACATTACCAAGGACGCCAGCCAGCTTGCGCGGCAAGCTGCTCTACGCCCAGAATTGTGCGCAGTGCCATTCGAACAAGCAGCCCTTCTATCCCTTGACTTCCGAATCGGACCGGGCGCGATACTTCGCCGGGCTCGTGCCGTCCGATCAATTCCTGCCCGCCAACACCTTCTCGGACGACGTGCGCTATCCGTTCGACTATCCCGAGTTCGGCATCAACGCCGCGCGGGGACTGGCGACCAATGCCATCGACGGCGACATCTGGGCGGATTTTTCCTCGAAAGACTACAAGGCGCTGCCGCCGCTCGGGTACATGACCTTCGAGAATCCCTTGAACACACTCGACCCGCAGATCGGAACGACTCCGATCGTGACCGAATTCATCGCGCCGGGGGGCGGCCGCGGCTACTATCGAACCGCGGCCCTCAACAGCATGTGGGCGACCGCGACCTACCTGCACAACAACGCGGTCGGCCGCGCTCCCGTCGAACCAGGATGGCAAGATCGACCCGAAGGCGATCACCGTGGAGGGCCGGCTGGCGCTGTTCGAGGACGCGATCAACCAGCTTCTCAACCCCGGAGAGCGCAAGCCGATGATCAAGGTGACCTCGGCCGATAGCAGCCTGATCGCCGGCCTGCCCGGAGTCGAGGGCGCGATCGCGGCCATGGTCGCCGCCGCGGCGCGGCAGGCGGTCGAGGAGACCATCCACGACGTGTTCGCCGAGTTGCTCGCCAAGGCCCAGCCTCCGGCCGAAGTCAAAGCCGAAGCCACCGCCGCGGTCCAGGACCTTCGATCGCGCTTCAAGCCTGAGCTCGATAAGCTGCATAGCCTCGAAGAGATCGCGAAGGCGAAGCTCGAGCTGGTCGCCGGGATCAAAGGGCAGATCGAGACGATGATTGCCGACAAGCTCAAGGGCAAGCCCAAGGTCGCCGGTCTACTCACCCAGCTCCACGCCAAGCTCGACGCGGCGCTTCAGGCTCGCCTGGACAACCTGGCCAATCTGGTGGCATCGAAATTCGCGATTCCCAAGGGAACGCCGGTCAATCTGTTCATGAACTTGAATATTGCCAGGGTGCCCTATGCACTGAAAATGTACATCAAGTACCAGCACGACCCCGCGACTCTGGCGGCGGAGCTGCTCAAGCTGAGCGATTGCCCGGACCTGGTTGAAAACCGGGGCCACACTTTCGGCTCGCAGCTTTCGCCCGACGACAAGCGGGCGCTCTGCGAGTATCTGAAAACGCTCTGATGGCGATCAGGAGCCTATCCATGCCCGTCAACGCGGACCAAACTTTCGACTACATCGTGGTCGGTGCGGGCGCGGGGGGCGGCCCCGTCGCCGCCAATCTGGCCAGCGCGGGCTTCTCGGTCCTCTTGATTGAGGCGGGCTCGGCCTATAACAGCCTGAATATCGACGTGCCCGGCTTCCACGGCCAATCGACCGAAGATGTCCAGATGCGCTGGGATTTCTGGGTGCGGCACTACGCCGACTTGGCAGAGCAGAAGAGAGATTCCAAGTACTACGCGACTTACACGTATCCGGGGACGACGACCCCGGAAGCCGTCGAACGGCGTGCTTTACCCTCGGGCGAGCACGATCGGCGGTTGCACGGCGCATAACGCCATGATCACCGTCTACCCTCACAACAGCGACTGGGAGCAGATCCGCCAGGTCACGGGAGACGACTCGTGGGCGCCCGAATCCATGAGGCGCTACTTCGAGCGATTGGAGCGGTGCACTTACCTCAAACCGGGTCTTGCCGAGCCCGCGGAAACTCGTCATGGCTACTCGGGCTGGCTGGCGACGAGCAAGACCAACCCGAGCCTGGCCCTTTTTGACCCGCAGCTTCTGGAAGTCATCGCGACCGCGGCCGCCCAGACATTCCTCGATCTGCTCCTCAAGGAACCAGGCGGCGTGCTCGAGGCCGTCAAGATGTTCTTCAAGGATCACCCCGGCTTCAAGAGCATCCTGGCGGCCGTGCTCGACCCCAAGGCCGCATTCGTCCAGACCATTGTCGAGGCGCTCGACCCCAACGACTACCGGACGACCCTGGAGCGCCGCGAGGGGGTTTACTTCGTGCCGCTGGCGATCGACGCGGGGGTGCGCAACGGCACGCGGGAGCGAATCCTCCAGGTTCAGGAGAAGTTTCCCGAAAACCTGCGGATCTGGACCGACACACTCGTCACGCGGATTGTGTGGGATGGAAACCGGGCCATGGGCGTCGAGTACCTCGAGGGTCAACAAATCTACCGCGCCGCGGTCGGGCCGGATCGCGGCGGGCGTCGACCGGGACCGCTCGCCCAGATCCGCGCTGCGCGCGAGGTGATCCTTGCCGGCGGCGCGTTCAATACACCCCAGCTTCTCATGCTCTCGGGGATCGGCCCCAGGGCCGATCTCGAGGCTCTGGGGATCAACGTCTTGCTCGACCGGCCGGCCGTCGGCGCCTACCTTCAGGATCGCTACGAGGTCGCCGTGGTATCGGAAATGACGCACGACTTCTCCATCCTGGAGGGCTGCCGCTTCCGGCTGCCCGCCGAGGGCGAGGAAGACGATCCCGCGCTCAAAGAGTGGAAGCAAGACCACGGCGGGCTGTATGCGACCAACGGGTCCGTCGTGGCGATAATCAGGCGGTCGGCACGGCAGAAGCTCGACCCCGACCTGTTCATATTCGGCCTGCCGGCCGCGTTCAAAGGGTATTACCCCCAGTACGCCGATGCGCTCGAAAATGCGCATAACGAGTTCACCTGGGCGATCCTCAAGGCTCATACCCGAAACCAGGGCGGGGTTGTCAAGCTCGGCTCGGCTGACCCGCTCGACCGGCCCAAAATCGATTTTCACTACTTTGACGAAGGGACCGATCACGAAAACGACGACCTCCGCGCGGTTGTCGAGGGGGTGAAATTCGTCCGCGAGTTCACCCGCAAGCTGGGAGTCGCGCGCAGGCTCCTGGTCCGCAAGGACGTGCAGCCGGTTCCGGACATCGAGAACGACAACCAGGTCGCCCAGTGGGTGCGCAACGAGGCCTGGGGCCACCACGCCTGCGGCACCTGCCGCATTGGACCGAAGGGCGACACCGAACGCGCCGTGCTCGACTCCGATTTCAAGGTCCAGGGAACCGAGCGGCTGCGCGTGGTCAACGCCTCGGTGTTTCCCAGCATTCCCGGCTTCTTCATCGTGACTTCGATCTACATGATCGCGGAAAAAGCCAGCGAGGTGATCTTGCACGACGCGGGCCGTCCTTTGCCGCCTATATCATGACGCTTGAGTCAACGCGTGCGTCCCGTTTCCGCCGCCGGTATACTCGCCAAGGTAGAGCGCAGCGCGGCCGATCCGCATTCGCCAAGCTCGTTAACCCTGAGCCAACGGCGACGGCGTTCGCCGCTCCTGTGTGATCGGTCGTCGTCGAGCCGCTTTCGCCAAGCTCGTTTAACTCGGAGCCAATGGCGACGGCGTTCGCTGCGGCTGTCTGCTGGATCGCCGTCGCCGTTGGCTCCGGGTTAACGACTCGAACAGGCCGAGTCATCCGGGAATGAAGCAAGCTCGCGAGAAGGAGAAACATTATGACTGCGACCGCTCGGGTGATCCGAGCCGGCACGCTCCTGGCGTGTTTCACAACCGTGCCGGCCGGGGTTTCTCCAGCCCAATCAGCCCCGAGCTACAGCCGGTGGTTGCAGGAAGTGAAGTACAATAAGAGCTGGATCGCCATCGACTGGACCGCGCTCCAGGGCCCCCTCGTCGAAGGCGACAAGATCCACCTCCCGGTGGAGTATTTCCTCGACCCGACCGAGCACTTTCGCACGACGAGCTTGAAGCTGGAAGCGCTCGGCCCCCGCGTGCCCAAGCCGGGCGCACGCGATCCGATCTCGTTTGATAACACCCAGCATCTCTGGTATGGCGACCAATCGATCAAGATCGCACCCGGGCGAGGCCGGCATGTGTTTCCGCTGACCATTCCCAAGGCCTCGCCGCAGAACGATCTCCTGCTGCTGGCACTATTCTCCGACAGCCAGGGGAAGCGCTGGCCGTGGGACGTCCGCGCCGGCGCGTGGTACGCACGCAAGGGAGGGTTCTTCGAGCTCGAAACCGAAAAGCCGGGCAACCTCTTCACGGATGACGAGCCGGTACGGGTCATCGTGCGGCTCAAAAACGTGACAGACCCCGGAGCACGCAAGATGCTGACGTACAAGGTTCATGACTTCACCAGGGCCCTGGTTGCGGAAGGGTCGGTGCCGTTCTCGATCGAGCGCGATGGGCAGAAGGTCGGGGTGGACTTGAAGCTTGCCAGGAGGGGCACGTTCGTCTTCGACGCCGAGGTCGCGGGATGGGAGCGGCGCGAGACCACGTTCTGCCGCATTCCCGACCTGGCCAGGCTCACCGGGGGCAAGCCAACCCGGCTGGGGTTCACGGCCCACGCCGCGCCGCAGGCCGGTTGGCGCACCGCACAGATGTTCGACGTCGCCCACAGGCTCGGGCTGACCGCCTGCCGGTTGTTCACGGAGTGGAAATCGATCGAGCCCGGTCCGGGACACTATGCGCTCGAACATTGGGACCGCTTCTTCGACGCGGCCCGCGCCAGCGGAACCGAAACGGTGATCACCATCTACGACCCGCCGGCCTGGGCCTTGAGCCGGGGACGATACGTCGGCTACCAGATGTTCGAGTGCAACCTCGATGCCTTTCAGGAGATGGTGGCGACGGTATCGAAGCGCTACCGCGGCAAGTTCTGGGGCTGGGAGTGGCTCAACGAGATCACCCCGGGCGGCACGCGCAACTTTGTCGCCGACTACGCGCGGCTCTGCCGCGCCGGCGTCACGGCGGCGCGCGGGTCAACCCGAGCCTGCACTCGGTGCTGGCGGGCGGCCTCTGGCCGCGCGGGTTCCGGCTGGACGTGCTCAATGCGGGCACGGGCGCGAGCGTGGACGTCCTGCCGATCCACTACGGCAACGGCCACGCGATCCAGGAAGCGCGCGAGGACCTGGAATCCTACGGGCGTCCCCAGGCGACCGTCTGGGAAAACGAGTCGTGCGCGTTCGTGATCAAGTGGGACCGTCCCCGATCGGAGCTGGTGTCCGAGACGGCCAAGTGCCGGTGGGTCCTCATGCAGTGGACCGACGAGCTGGCCGCCGGTTGCGACAAGCTGATCTACTTCGGCGGCGAAGGCTCGGCGATCGGCTACGGCGACTATCTGCTCAGCGACTTCACGCCCATGCCGGTCGCCGCCACGCTTGCCGTCTTCGCCGCCAAGACGTTCGGTGTCAAGCCCGTCGGCGTCTTCTCGACCCCCGACCGCGGCGGCCTGTTCCACCTCTTCGAGCGCGACGGCAAAGCGATCCTGGTTGCATCGATCCGCTCGGACGGAGCTGAGGCGGTGTCCCTCGCAGGCGGAACAGCCCCGGCTCGCATGACCGACTATCAGGGAAACGAGACAGAATTGCCGGCGGCGAACGGCTTGATCCGTTTACCGCACGCCCCCCTGCCCTATTTCGTGGAAGGGGCCGATCTGGATGTGCTCAAGTCCTACCTCGTGCCGTCCTTCGCCATCCCATCGGCCGGGAGAGGAAGCTCCGGGACTTCCACTGCTGGCGGGGACGGCCTGCCGCGGATCAACTTGCTTTCGGGAAAACCCGGGGTCGTTCCGGTCCGCCTCCAGAACCTGTACCAGAGCCGGCTCGATGGCAGAATGCACGTCGACCTTCCCGCCGGTTGGATCCCCGCGCTGGATGTGAGCTTCTCGCTCGAGCCCGGCGAGCGCAAGACGGTGGCGATCGCGCTGGCCGTTCCCCCGGCGACGCGCATGGAGAGCTCGTCGAATCGGCTGATCGTGACGTTTGATCGCCAGCAGTTGCCGGCCGTGACCAAGCCCTTCGCCATCTCGGTGATCGCGCCGGAAAGCGTCGGCAACCTGCTCAAGAACGGCGACTTCGAACAGATCGCCGCGGACGGGAAACTGCCCGCGCATTGGGGCGGGAGCCAGAGCGCCCGCCTCGTCTCGAGCGACGGTCGGGGGCTCGGCCTGGGCCGGCGCGTGGTCCGGTTCGACGCCTCCAGCCAGTGGGCGCATATCGGCCAGGGCGTCAAGCTGCGCGGCGGCACCACTTACTTGTACACCGCGTGGGTCTGGAACCAGGGAATGGAAGGCGGCTCGAACATCAACCAGACGCTGAAGAATGGCAGATCCCACGCACTCTACAACAACCAGGTGATCAACATCGGCGACAGCACGCCGTACTGGCAGGTCTTCACGTGCCGCTACCAGGGGCCGGCCGACCTGGCCGAGGCCGGTTTCGCCCCGGTGGCGCACGGGCCAGGCACGGCGCTCTACGACAACCTGCGCGTCAGTGTCTTCGAGGGCACCGATTTCGCCAGCGAGGCGCTCCAGGTTAAGCGACCCCCAAAGATCGACGGCAAGCTCGACGACTGGGACGGCAAGAGCCCCATTCCCCTGATCGGGCGCAACCAGTTGCATCCGCTCAGGAGCGATTATGTCTGGACGCCGAAAAACCTGAACGGCGTGGTCTATCTGAGGTGGGACGCGCGAAACCTCTACCTCGCGCTCGACGTGCTCGATGACGTCCATCACCCCGTCGGCGACGGCGAGACGGTCGTCGAGGGCGACAGCCTGATCCTGGCCATCGACCCGACGGGCCGGTCGGCCGATGGAGCCAAGGCCGCGCTGGCGTATTACGTCTCGTCGCAGCAGCCCGCCGGGGGCAGTGGAAGTTATACGCTTTGGCGGCCGCGAGCGCACGCCGCGGGACGCCCTGCCGGCCACCTGGCGCGTGATTCCTCGGTCCACGAGATCGCGATCAAGGCCGGCGGAGGACGCTGCGTTTATGAGCTGCGCATCCCATGGAGCGAGCTGGGAAGTTCGCCAGCCGTGGGCGCCAAGCTCGGCTTCGCCATCCAACTGAACGATAACGACGGCAGTGGCCCGGCCGCCCAGATGAACTGGGGCGGAGGCCTGTCGCCAGCCTGGCGGCCGGCGAGCTTTGGGGACGTCGTCTTGAAGGATGAAGGATGAAGGATGAAGGCTTAAGGGTTAAGCGAGTATGAAGCGCGATCCGCTGTTCTTCCGGTTGTTCAAGGAGCTGCCGGGCTGTTTCTTCCAACTCGTCGGCCGATCCCGGCGCGACGCGCAACGGTATGCCCGGGAAGCGATCGAATATAAGGCCACATCCGTTCGGCTCGACGGCGTCTTCCGGCCGCTCCAGCCTGGAGACGATCCGGCCTACCTCTGGGAGGCGCAGTTCTACGCTTCGCAAAAGGTCTACGCGAACTTGCTGTCAAAGATCGGGCGCTTCCTCGAGCACGGCAATGCCCAGCAAGATTGGGTCGCCGTGGTGATATTTATTGAAACGGTCATTGTTCACCAGTTCCCGACCTGGTCCCGAGAGGAGATTGAAAAGATGCTACGGGTAACCGACGTCAGCCAAACCCGAGTCTTTCAGGAAGCCCTCCAAGAGGGCTTGGAGAAAGGACGAGCAGAAGGAATCGAGAAGGGAATCGAGAAGGGAATCGAGAAGGGAATCGAGAAGGGAATCGAGAAGGGAATCGAGAAGGGAATCGAGTCCGTGGCACTGCGACTTCTCAAGATGGGCCGACCCGTCGCGGAAATCGTGCAGGCAACGGACTTGACCCCGGCTCAAATCCGCAAGCTGAGTAAGAGGTCCCACAGGTAGCCGCTGACTTCACGCGACGAAAAGGTCAACGTCCGCTTCGAACCGGGTGACGAGTTCCTCCACTCGCCGCCGGAATTGTTCACGCTGCTGGGACATCGCAATCCCCTTCCGGTCGTGCTCACCCAGCCTGACAACCTCGCCAAGTGGAAGGTCGCTCGTCGATGTCGACCGTCGTAGGCGGACTGACCCATGATCGAGAGTCTTATTGCCATCAGACTTCCGGCTGCCCGATAATTACAACTAGCCCGGCTCAAGTTGAGCCGGAGGCCAGGCTCCGGCAGCCCGTCGTTCGGAGGCACCGACCCATGCGATCCGCGCAGTTGTCGCTCTCGGAGTTTCTCGGCGTCGTGGCGCTCTGCGCGGCCGGCTTGATGTGCCTGATGTTCGCATCCAGCCCCTGGGTCAGTGCGCTCTTCTCCGCCGTCCTGGGACTTCTCACCCTGGCGCTCCTTGGGGTCACTTACCGGCGGGGCGAGCGCCGCGCCTTCTGGGCGGGGTTCGCCCTCTTCGGATGGACTTATTTGACCCTGAGCTCCGGCCCCTGGTTCATCGTCAACCTCCGGCCCGATCTCGTGACCTCGAAGCTGATCTCGATGGCTTACCCGTGGCTGATCCCGGAAGCCCGCCAGCCCTCGAGCCCAGCCTCTCAACGGCAGCAATTCGTCCTCCCGTCGGCCACGCTCCAGGATGGGTTGACCGCCGACAAACTTGTTGGCTCGCGTGTCAACGTGCTGGTCAAGGGAGAGCGCGACCCGTCCCCGGTGCTTGTCGTGACGGACGTCCAGGCCGTCGCCGACCCGGAGATCGTTGACACGCTGCCGGGCACGCGGCTGGACATTCGGCGCGATCAGAACGCGATTCTGGCACAGGCCAAGGCCGGCCAGAAGAAGTTTTTCCTGCGTTAACACACGCCGGTTCCTTTCGAACCGCTATGGTCGAGCCCGCCGGTCAACCTCCCGGCGTTCGAGAACGTGGGCCATTCCCTGTTCGCACTCCTCTTTGCGTGGGTCGGCAGCGCGGCGGGCCGGTATTTCTTCGCGACGAGGGGCCACGAGGACACCGGTGGTACACCAGCATAGGCCGCTCGGGAGATGATCGTCATGAAGCTCCTGACTCATTGGCTGATCGCGTCCCTGACTGTGGCGGCCCTCGCGC
This sequence comes from uncultured Isosphaeraceae bacterium, assembly GCA_963823675.1. Lineage (GTDB taxonomy): Bacteria > Planctomycetota > Planctomycetia > Isosphaerales > Isosphaeraceae > CAWGMT01. The sequence goes on from CAWGMT010000015.1 coordinate 348,796, forward strand.
TTTCGGCCAAGGGCGACGCCGGCGAGGCGACGCAATCGTCGTTTCCGACCGAGCCGACCGTCATCCTGAACGACTATAAAGATGTCGTTTGGTGCGTGGCATTCGCGCCTGACGGCAAGTCGTTCGCGACGTGTTCTGGCAGCAGCGACGCCAAGGCCGGTGAGCTGCGGAAGTACGACCTCAAGGGCGGCAAGCCTGTGCAAGTTTTCCTGGTCAAGGAGCCGCACGGGATTCGATGGCTCGCCTTTTCCCCGGGCGGCAAGAACCTGGCCACCGCCGAGTACGACGGGAAGGTCCGGATCCGCGACGGCGCCAACGGCAAGACCTTGACCGAGCTCGTGGCGCACCCGGGTGGCGTTTTGTGCCTCGAATACACCCGCGACGGCAAGCGCCTGGCGACCTGCGGCAAAGACCACACGGCGAAAGTGTGGGACCTGGTGACGGGTAGGGCCCTGATGACGATGAAGGGTCACAGCAACTATGTTTACTCGCTCGGGCTTTCGGTCAACGGCGCAACCCTGCTCACCGGCGCCAACGACTCCACGGCCGTGCTCTGGGAAGTTGCGAGCGGGGAATTCGAGGCGACGATTCCGCGGGTCACGCGACCGGTCGAGGTCGCGCGCTTCTCGCCCGACGGGCGGTACTTTGCCGTCGCCGGCTGGGACGGGATCGTGGACATCTGGGGCACCGAGAGCCGGCAGCGGGTGCGGATTCTCGGCAGCCCCGGCGGGGGGATTCTCGCCCTGGCCTTCTCGCGCGACGGCAAACACCTCGCGATCGGCACCGAAACGGGCTTGCTGCGGTACTGGGACGTGGGCACGTGGAAGCAACGCGGCACGATCCAGGCTCACGACGCGAACCTCCGCGGGATCGCGTTCTCACCCGATGGCAAATGGATGGCAACGGCGAGCTTCGACCGGACCGTCAAGCTCTGGGAGCTGCCATAGGGGCAATACTGCGACGGCGTTTGTCACACTATTTCTGGTCCGCCTTCTCCGTGAGCGTCATTTCCTTGACGATCACGTCGCCGGTCTCGTCGCCCATCACAAAGCCGATCCGATTTTTCTTGGCGAGGATTCCGGTGGCTCGAAATGTGAATTCGAACGGGCGGACTTCCTTGTCGACCGTGAGATCTTCGTGCAGGCCGATCTCGTGCCAGTCTTCTGCGTCGATCGTCGCGACCAGCAGCACCTTGCGAGGCTGCGAGGCCGTCAACTTGAGCTTGAGCGTGTATTCCTTGCCCTCTTGCAAATCGAGATCAACCTGAAAAACCTGAGCATGCCAGTTGGTTCCTGTGACCTTGGTCGCATTGAATGTGACCGCATCATCGGAAATCTTGAGCGTCGCTTCTGCTCCTTGGTGCTGTTCGAGCCGCCAAGACTCGGCCTTGTTAACCGGCTTGAGCAGGTTCTTGGCGTCCGCCGCCAAGACCACCACGGGAAAGAACAACATCATTGGAATTGCCAGCAGGCGCTTCATAGGAGTGACCCTTATCGGTGCGATGAAAGCCCGGGAGAACAAGCCCCGATTGTCGGAGCAACCGTTTCAGAAGTCAACGGACAGCCGAATCACCGGAGGGGCGGAATTCGGGCAGAAATCGGGAGTTCCCATCGGCTTCGCGGTACCAGGCTTTGGGCTTCGCAGTGTCAGGCTTGGTTTGGTGTTTTCGCTCTGCCTTTTTACGGTGTGAGCCCGAGTTACGTGTAGGGGCGGCAGGGCGGATGCCGACGGCAGTTGGACGCGCCGTCTTCGGGATTCGGCTTGATCGCCGGACAGATGCGACGACGCCTCCAGTCGCGCGTCGAGCCAAAGCGTTAGGCCCTTCAGGGCCGCGCAGCGACAACTTGTTGTCGATGTTGGGCGTGGGTCTCCTGACCCCGCCCGCTGCCGGACCGAAGGTCTCCCGACTGCCGGCTGCCCCGCAGGGGGCCACTTTTTCCGGGCGAGGTCCCGGAAAAAGCCTAGATACTTCCTCGCCAACATCTCCGCACGATGCGCGCATCTTCGGATCGCCGGACGGAGCCGGCTCCTACAAAAACCACGCGGCGATGCGCCGCGTCCCGGTAGGACGGGGCTCTGTCCCCCGATCTCCTGGTTGCGGCTATGCCGCGTTGGGCGCCGCGCGAAAATAAATTTTGTGGTTCTCGCTCGGGGTCGCTTGGCTCGGGGCACACACGGGTGTCGGCACAAACGAGTGTCAGTTCATTCTTCCGTTGCGGAAAAATGAACGGACACCACTTGTTTCCCCCTCGACCCTGCACTCCCTTGCTCTCCCCGGGTCGGTTGTGTTTCACTAGTAGCGCTGACGAGCCCTAGCCGACCGGGCAGGACGGGTGACGCTCGGTCGAACGCGGCCTGGCCGCGCCCTACAACAGGAGTTTAGCCATGCGCAGATTCGCGACCGCCGTTCTGGCCCTCGCCCTCACGGGTGCCGCCCCGCCGGACATCGCCGGCAAGTGGAAGCTCGTCGTCTTGCCGTTCGGGAACGATGAGTTCCTGATCGTTGATCTCAAAGTCTCGGACGGCGCCCTCTCGGGCAAGGCCCTCAGTACCCAGACCATGCTCGGCGAGCGCAAGGCCCTTGGGAAGATCGAAGGGGATGCGGTCACGCTCAACTTCCCTGGCAACGGCGTCGCGCTCTCATTCCGCGGCAAAGTGGGGCCGGATGGCAAGGCCGTCGGCCTCATCAATTACGGCACGGCGAAGTACCCGGCCCGGCTGGAGAAGACCGACGCCGAGAAGGTCGCCCCTTTATCGAGCTCGACCAACCGGACCAAACTCAATGAGGCCAGCCGCGAGGCCGACCCCAAGGCCAAGGCGACCAAGCTGCTGGCCTTGATCCATGAAAGCGCCGGCCAGCCGTACAACGCCGCCGCTTATGCCGCGCTTTTGGGCGTGGCCGACAAGGCCGGCCTGTCCGAGGCCGAGGTCCGCAAGCACGTCGAAAACTGGACCAACGAGGCCACGCCTTACGGAGCTGACTGGGCGACTGATATCCGCACGCGGGCGTTAAAGGCACTTCAGGACAAGAAGGCATTTGCCGGGCTCGCCACCGAGCTGGCCCTCGCGGCCGACGCCGCGCTGCCCGCCGACGCCCCCCTCGATGCGAGCGCCTCGATCAAAGGCATGCTCGCCCGGTCGGCCCGGCTCGCCGGCAAGACCGAACTGGCCGACACCACTGAGGCCAAGGTCAAGGAGCTCGACGCCAGGCTGGACGAGGAGTATCACAAGAAGGTCCCGCCGTTTCAGCCCCGCAAATTCGCCGGCCGGAGGGACGCCGCAGCCAACCGCGCGGTGGTCATGGAGATCTTCACCGGTGCCGAGTGCCCCCCCTGCGTCGGAGCCGACGTCGGCTTCGACGCCCTGCTGAAGTCATACAAGCCGAGCGAGCTCATTGGCCTCCAGTACCACCTGCATATCCCCGGTCCCGACCCTCTGACCAACGACGACACCGTCGCCCGCCGGACCTACTACGGCGCGGAGGTCCGCGGCACGCCCAGCACGTTTTTCGATGGCAAGCGGGCCGGCGGCAGCGGCGGCCTGATGCAGCACGCCGAGGCCAAGTACAACGAGTACCGGGCCGTGATCGATCCCGCCCTCGAAACCGCCAGGCATGCCGAGATCACCCTGACCGCCACCCGGACTGGCGACGAACTCAAGATCCACGCGACCGCCAGCGCCCTTGGCACCTCCACGAACGCCAAACCCAGGCTCCGGCTCGTCCTGGTCGAGGAATCCGTCCGCTATCCCGGCAGCAACAAGCTCCGGTTCCACCACAACGTCGTTCGGGCGTTCCCCGGCGGCGTGCAGGGAACGGCGCTCGAGGGAGGCAAGGGCTCGGTCGACCTCGTGGTCAAGCTGGCAGATGTCCGAGCTGCCCAGAAGGATTATCTCGACAAGTTCCCCGGCAGCTCGGGCCGATCGTTTCCGCACCCGCTGCCGCCGATCGACCTCGACGACCTGGCGGTGGTGGCCCTCGTGCAGGACGACGCCAACCACGCGATCTGGCAGGGCGTGCAAGTCCCGGTCCGGGCCGTCAACCCTTGACCACGACTCCGCCGCCCGGTCTGACCGACGATTCGTCATCGCTCCTCTCCCGCCGGCCATACGTGCTGTTCCTGGCCGGCCGATTCTTCGGCACGCTGGCGACCACTTCTCAGTCAGTGGTCATCGCGTGGGAAGTGTACGAGATCGCGCGACAGTCGATGTCTCTGGCCGAGGCAGCGTTCGCGGTCGGGATGATCGGCCTGGTTCAGTTCCTGCCGCTCTTCGCCCTCACTCTCGTGGCCGGCGAGACTGCCGACCGTCACGACCGCCGCCGCATCATCGTCCTCTGCTACATGGCACAGGTCCTGATCTCGGCGGCCCTGGTCTTCCGGTCGGTGCGCGGGGGCGGCCTGTGGCCGATCTTCGCCCTGGCCGGTCTATTCGGCTGTGCCCGGGCGTTCTTCCAGCCGACGGCGAGCGCTCTGGGCCCGATGCTGGTGCCGCTCTGGCTGCTGCCGCGGGCGATCGCGACCAATTCCCTGGCCGCCCAACTGGCCAGCATTCTCGGCCCGGCTTTGGGCGGCCTGCTCTGCGTTGTGTCGCCGGTCCTGGGCTATGCGGTCAGTGCGGGGTTATATGCGGCCGCCGCATGCTGTGCGATCTTGATTCGTGCCAACACGCGGCCGCCCTTCGATTCGGCACGGTCGCGGGTCGCCCAGATCCGGGAAGGGCTCCTGTACCTCTGGGGAAACAAGCTGGTGCTCGGGGCCATCTCCCTCGACCTCTTCGCCGTGCTCCTGGGCGGCGCAACCGGCTTGCTCCCGGTGTTCGCCCGCGACGTGCTCGCGGTGGGACCGCAGGGTTTTGGCATCCTACGCGCGTCCCCGGCGGCCGGGGCACTCCTGGTGGCCACTTATCTTGCACGCCGGCCGATCCGCACCCGCGCCGGACTGAAGATGTTCCTGGCCGTCGGGTTATTCGGGCTGATGACCGTGGTGTTCGCCTTCTCCCGATGGGTCCCTCTATCGGTGTTTGCCCTCGCGGTGCTCGGCGGCGCCGACATGGTGTCGGTGTTTACCCGGCAAAGCCTGGTCCAGATCGCCACCCCCGATGCGATGCGGGGGCGCGTCTCGGCGGTCGCGACGCTCTTCATCGGGGCGTCGAACGAGCTCGGCGAGTTCGAGAGCGGGGTTGTGGCCCGGATCCTCGGGCCAATCGGATCGGTGGCGTTTGGCGGGGTTGGGGCAATGGCCGTGACGGCGATCTGGGCCTGGCTGTTCCCGCGGTTACGGCAGGCTGATCGTTTACTAGAGGCATGACTTCAATTCAGTTCACGCATCACCGATGCGGACTTGGTGCACCTTCGCGCGTTCGATCACTTCGGCCAGATCGACCTCTCCGATACCGAGATCAGCAACGCCGGGCTCGAACATCTCCGTCACGTCGTCGCTGGTCGATTCATCGATCTGAGCCGGACCCGGGTCACGGACGTCTCATGTCTCTTCGCCGGACGATGCCTTGACCATCCCTTGGGCCTGAAGCTCTCCGGAAATCGGATCGCGCGCGGCGCGTTTCGTTTCCCGACCCCGTTTTGGGGCCCGCTGCAGCACCTGGATTTGAGCGAAACGGACGCTTCAGATCAAACGCTGGCGGAGTTTCCCAATGGGATGCGCAGCCTTTCCATGCTCGACCTGAGCGGGACCGACGTGACCGACGCAGGCCTCGACTCGTTACTCGGGCTTGAAGCACTCACGACACTCGGCCTGAGCCGCACGAAGGTGACTCCGGAAGGTGTCGCCCGACTGAAAGCCCGCTGGAAAGGGCCAGGGCCGCTGTCGATTACGACTGGTAGCGCGCGGGTGCCGATCATCACCTACGCTCCGATTCCGAAGTAGCGACGAGATCGCGATCGAGCCTCGCCATCCTCATCCTGGACGTGATCGAGAGCGCCCTTGACTTCGATCCGAAGTCGCCGTGATCACCGGCCTGAACAACTAACGGATGGACCTCGCTAGTGGTGGGACTCCGACAGTGCACTCTCGATGAGCCGGGCGAGCTCGGAGCCGCGCTCAGCGTTGTCGCGGGCCTTGCGGAATTCGGCGAATGCCTCGGCCGGTTTCCTCTGGTCTCTCAGGGCGATGCCGAGCCCGTAGTGGGCCAGGGCGAAATCGGGCTTGAGCCGAACTACCGCTCGAAATGCGGCGACCGCCCCATCGAACTTCCCCTCCTGATGCAGGACCGCGGCAAGATTGTAGTGGGCCTCGGCGAAGTCGGGATTCAGGCGGATCGCCTCGCGCCACTCCGCGACCGCTAGATCGAGCTTACCCTGAACATGCCAGGCTTTGCCGAGGTTGTAGTGGGCCAGGACGTAGTCGGGCTTGACCCGGATCGCCTGGCGATATTCGAGAATCGCCTCCTCCGACTTTCCCTGGTCGTCGAGTGCAATACCGAGGTTGGTGCGGGCCCCAACGTGATCGGGCTTGATCCCGATCGCCGCGCGATATTCGGCAATCGCGTCCTCCAATTTCCCCTGGTCGCCCAGTGCGTTGCCCAGGTTGTAGTGGGCCTCGGCGAAGTCAGGGTTCATCCGGATCGCCTCGCCGTATTCGGCGATCGCCTCATCTAGCTTCCCCTGTTTCCGCAAATCGACGCCGCGGTCGTAGTGAGCATGGGCGCTGGATTGCTGGCCCGACCACTTCGCGACCCAGAGCCCGCAGAGCAATAGCGCGACGAGGGCCGCGACGGCCAAAGCCAGCGTCAGCCTGCGGCGCGCCCGCCGGGGTGGCGGCGCACTGCCGGCGGCGACCCCGGTTTTGTCGCCACGGGCGTTTGACGGGAAGCACCGCGGGCAGAAGTCCGCCGGGCCGTTTGTCGAAAGTGTACCCCCACATATCGGGCACATCCCGAGATCGGAATCGGTCATGGCGATGGCCTCCCTCAATGGAGTTCCCGGCGCTCGAGCAGTCTGGTGGCTCTGATCGATCAGATCTCCCAAGAGTTTTGTCGATCCGGTCTGGCCGACCTCCGAAAATGCTGACGTTCAGCGTAAGTCGCCGGCAGGGGGCGGGCAAGACGCGGGCCTGCGCCTGCTGGATCCAGCAGCCGGCCTACTGCGACTTGGCATTTGCGGCCTTCCGCTTGCCGTCTTCCAGCGCCTTCTCGCCGAGGTGGATCGAGCGGACATACACGAGCGATTTGAGATCCGTCCCGAGGTTTCCCTTGTCGCGCTTGTGGAGCAGATATCGCTCCGGGTCCTTGCTGGACTCGGCCTGGACGTAAACGATGGCCGAGAGCGCGCCGGCGATTGCCTGGCCGTTCTGGAGCGTGATCTTGTGGGTGTATTCGCGCGGGATAGGACCGGCCGGTGTAAAACTTCTCGTCGCTGGCGTTTTCCTTGAAGCGCCACTCCTTCTCGTTCCATTCCTTCAAGATGACGCAGTCGATCCGCTTGATCGCCTTCAAGGGGATTTCCCGCTGGCGCTTTCGCTCCTCATCATAGATCTTGAAACGGGCGTCGCGAGTCAGAAAGAGCTGTCCCGCGTGAACGCGCCCGTCCGATGTTTCCAGGTAACCGGGCATCGAATCGTCACGCGGTTTCTGGTCGGCGCTGCTTCCAAACGGGTTGAGCGACGGCGGTTCCTGCGCCGGGGCACGTTGCGACAGCATGAGCAGCGCGATTCCCGAAAGCAACACTGGGCTGACCGTAGATCTCCGGGCTGGCCGGCTGCGGGAGATCTTCGGTCCACCACGCGGCGGCGACCCTCCGGGTGCCCGGAGACCCGCGACGAACCGTCGCAGCGCGATTCCCGAAAGCAACAACCACATGCTCGATTGGCGGAGTGCGGATGACACGGTCGAGCCTCCCCGGTAGGTGGCAGTAGCACCCAAATCTCGGACGAGCGGGATCGGGACGCAGAGAACTTCCTGGTGAACTCGTCTTTCTCTCGGCGAAAGAATGCCCTTTCGCAGAGCGAAAGGCGACACTTGTTTTTGCGCTCGGCCGGCCTGTGGTCCAGACGGCGCGGCTCGGTGTCTGCCGATTACCGTCGATTCCCATCGAATCTTCCATGAGGTCGGTGGCAATGCGGCTTCAATCATCTTACAATGAAGGTTGGGTGTTACCAATCACGATCCGACGGAGATTCGTGGGATTGGCTTGCCCTTTACCCCATGCCTGAGTCGATCCCCAGCGATTGTGACCCGCCAGACGCGTTCGCGCGATTTCGCAAACCACTACAGAAAGAAGGGACATCACAATGTCCGGGGCACTGCGCTCTTCTGAGGGTGAGCTGTCGCGGCGGCAGTTCGTACGCCAGACCGCTTTGACTTACTGGGCGGCGGCCGGGGCCGCGGGTTCGGGAATGCTGGCCTTGCCTGCGCCGGGGATGGCGCAGGAAGGGTCGGGGCCGGTCGATTGCGGACCGCCGCCACGGGCCAAGCCGCAGAGCCGCACCGGTGGAGAATCGTTCCCGCCGCTGCCACTGCCTGCCACTCCGCTGCGCCGCACCGAGAAGAAAAAGCCCCCTGCTCCCCCGTCGCTGATCGGCAAGATCGCGCTCGGGCCCGTGCGGTTTGTCCGCCGCGGTGCCGAGCGGGTGCAGTATCGCGACTGGATGACCGACCCGGCCGACCTGGATAGCCTGCTGGCCTGGACCAACCAGAAGCTGGGCATCAACTACGGCAAGGCCGAGGCCGATTTCGAGCATTTCTCGTTCGACCCGCGCGAGCTGCCCGCCCTGCTCTTCGCCGGCCACAATGCGTTTCAGCTTGGCGACGACGTTCACGAGAAGCTGGCCCGCTACGTCCTGGACGGGGGCATGTTGATCGGCGACGCCTGCTGCGGCTGGAAAGATTTCAACGATTCGTTCCGCCGCGAAATTCAGGCCGATCTTCCCCGATCGACCGCTACGGAAGCTCACGCCGGATGATCCCCTGTTCTCGTCGTTTTACAAACTCGGCAAGTTCACTTATCAAAAGGCCGATGGGTCGCGGTATGACGATGCCCCCTGCCTCGAGGGGATCAGCGTGGGGTGCCGGACCGCCGTGGTCTATTCGCCGGCCGACCTGACCTGCGGCTGGGACGGCCATGACCACCCCCGCGGGTTGCGGGTCGTCATCGACCAGGCGCGACAGATCGGCGCCAATTACGTGACGTACCTCTTGGGAAGCTACCAGCTCGGGCGGTTCTTGAGCACCACCAAGGTGTACCACGAGGCCGACGCTCCCAGCCGCGACGATTTCGTCTTTGCCCAGCTCGTGCACGACGGCGACTGGGACCCCGACCCCTCGGCCGTCCACAATCTCCTGAAACACGTGCGCGACAACTCGACCTTGACCATCAAGTTCAAGAAAGTGAGCGTTCGTCCCAAGGACCCCAAGGCCATGGGCTATCCGCTGCTGTACATGACCGGGCATCACGAGTTTCACTGGACCGACGAGGAAGCGGCCTGGCTCAACCGCTACCTGAAAGCGGGCGGGATGCTCCTGGCCGACGCCTGCTGCGGCCGGCTGGCGTTTCACCTGGCCTTCGAGCGCGAGATCGCCCGGGTGCTGCCCGAGAACAAGCTCGAGCCGCTGCCCAACGATCACCCCCTCTACCACGCCCACTACGATATCGGCAGGGTTCAGTACACTCCGCGCGTGGCCGAGGACTTCGGGGCCATGAGTGCTCCCAGCTTATCGGGCATCTCCCTCGACGGGCGGCTGGCCGTCGTCTACAGCCGGTTCGACCTGGGCAACGGTTGGGAACAATTTCCCCACCCCTACACTTACGGCTACTCGGATAAAGACGCGCTGGCCATCGGCACCAACGTGATAGTCACGGCTGTCACGCACTGAGTTTTGTAATTTGTCCTTTGTCATTTGTCCTTTGTCACCTGTTCGCCGTGACTCTGTCCTGGCGCGGGGGTGGCAATGGGTGCTGTCGAAACTCTGGTGGCGCCGGCATTGGGCTCGGCGCCGGGCAGAACGAACAACGAGCAGCGCGAATGATCGGGCTCTGGCTCGCGGCATACCGAGGCGGCCAATGACAGGATGATACCGGGCCGAGTACATCGGGACTAAGCTCGGCAACAGACAAGGGACAACGGACAAAGGACAACGGACAAAGGACAAACGCAATGTCTCCCCAAGCCGAAGCAGTGACATCGAGGCTGCGAATTACCCGGCGCTACTGGTGGACGTATTCGCTCTGGAGCGGGCTGATCCTGGCGACCTGTGCCTCGCTCGCGGTCCTGACGATTTTCGTGCTGGCCGACGCCCTCTTCAAGCTCCGCCAGGGAGCCCTCGCCGGCCTGTTCGCGGCGTGGGCCGTACTGACTTTGAGCGCGCTTGTGTTTCAGGCTTTGCGCCTCAAGCGCGGCGCAGAACGCTAGCGGGCACCGCCCGCCGGGTTGAGCTCGCTTTTCCCGAGCTCGAGAGCCACCTGATCAATATCGTGCAGTTTGCCGAGCAAGACGGGGCGAGCCCTGCTCCGTTCCGCCAGGCCGCCCTGGCGCAAGCCGCCACGGCCGTTGCCGACTTCCCTTTCGTCAGCGCTGCCTCGAAGGAAAGTCGCTGGCGGCGGTTTACCCTGTGCCTGCAAACGCCCCGCGACCTGGTCGAGTCGTGCCTGCTCCTGGCTGGGATCCTGATGCTCGTGTTGCTCTTGAACGGGCTGGTGCCGACCTGGGCGTCGTCGACACGCCGGCTGCTGCACCCGCTCTCGTACGTTCCTTCCGTGGGGTCGGTCAAGATCGTCAAGGTGAGTCCCGGTGACGCCGACGTCCGGATCGGGTCGAGCCTGCAAATCGCCGCCCAGATCGAAAACCCGGGCGGCAAGGCGCTGCCGGCGACCTTGTATATCCGCCAGGCGGACAGGACCGAATCGGCGATCGCGATGCTGCCCGACGAGAAGAGCCAGACCTATCTGGCAGCCCTCTCGCAAGTTCTGGCACCGCTGCAATACCGGCTCCAGATCGGCGACTCCCAGACCCGGCTCTTCCAGGTATCGGTCTACGAGAAGCCGACGGTCGCGCGGGTCGAAGTGACATACGACTTCCCGGCGTACCTCGAACGGCCCCGCGAAGCGGTGGAACACAACCACGCCGACCTGGAAGCCCCCCAGTTCACCCGCGCGGAGCTCAGGATCCATCCCTCGACTCCGATCGCTCGAGGCCATCTCCAGGTGGGATCAACAACCATCGAAGGCGAGGTGGCCGACCGTGGCATGACGCTGTTGGCCCAGTTGCTGCTCAAGGATACGACTACGTTCACGATTCACCTCTTCACGAGTGGAGGTCACTCTGACCCGGAGCCGCGCGTGAATCAGGCCAAGGTGCAGGCCGATTCTCCGCCGACTGTCCAACTGGTCGAGCCGGCGAGCGAAACCAGCGTGGCGGCCGGCGCCAAGCCTGCGATTGTCGTGCGGGCCAGCGATGACTACGGGCTGGGACTGGTGCGCATCGAGGCCCGATCGGAGGTCGAGAGCGCTGCCAGGCCGCATCCCGAGGTGATGACCGTGGCGTCCTGGTCCAGGTTTGTCTCGTCGGGCGCGGTGCTCAACCATGCTCTCGACCTGGATCGAGGACGGTTCCAGCCGGGGCAGACCGTGTGGGTGCGCGCCGTGGCCCAGGATCGCCGCCGGATCGAATTGCCCGATCTGAAGCTGGGGCCGCAGGAATCGGCCACGCCCTGGCAAGCAATTCACATCGTCGCTTCCGAGGCCAAGGCGAAGGTCAACTTGGCCCAGCTCGAGAGCCTTCACACCGCGCTGGCGCAGATCCTCAAGGACCAGCTCCGCGCCGGGTGGCTGCCGGCGGACTGGCGAAGCGAACCGACCTAGCCGAGGCCGGCAAGCTGGCGGGAGAGGTACGGGCCGTGCAGACGTCAGTGCAGAAAGCGGCCGTCGCGGTGGTCAACTCGATCGGGCCCAGCGACGATCCCGAACGGGTCACGATCAAGCGAGTGGTCAACAAATTGGCTTATGGCGATATGATCCATGCCGTGCGCCAGGCCGAAGGCCTGGAACACGTGACGGCCGGCGCCCTTCTGGCCCGTCCGTCGGCCGAGCTGATCGCCACGCAGGACAAGATCATCGACGTGCTCAAGCGGCTGCTCGGGGAGATCCGCCGCGACACCGCCGACTTGCTTGCCGAGATGGGAAAACGGCCTGCCACCGAACTGCCCGCCGACGTGAAGAGCAAGCTCCAGGAATTCAAGGACAAGCTCCAGGAGTTTCTCAAGCAGCAGAAAAAGGTGATCGATGCCACCGAGAACCTCGCCAAGAAGCCGGTGGACGATTTCACCGAGAAGGAAAAGCAGCTTCTCAAGGACATGGCGGCAGCCGAGGACGACTGGTCTCGCTTCATGGCCGATAAGCACACCGACCTGAGCAAGCTGCCGGAGCAGGATTTTTCCAATCCCAGCCTGCTCAAGGAGCTGGTCGAGGTCCAGACCGAGCTCAAGATGGCCAAGGACGCGCTGACCAAGAAAACGGCCGACATCGCCGTGCCGCTCGAGCAGCTTGGGGCCGAGATGGCCAAGGAGATGACCACCAACATCGAGAAGTGGCTTACCGACACGCCCGATCGTGAGCGCTGGAGCCAGGAAGAACCCCTCACGGACGACATGAAGGAAGCCCCGATGGCCGAACTGCCCAAGGAGATGGAAGATATCGTCGGCAAGTTGATGGAAGAGGAGGAAGACCTGTTCAACGAGATGGAGGATGCCTCGAGTAGCTGGATCGACTCGATCGACAAGGGGGCCGGCTGGGACGCGATGGACGGGCCGATCTCCAATAACAGCGCGCGCGGGGTGACTGGCAACCGCCTGCCCAATTCGAGCGAGATCGGCGGCCGCAGCGGCGAGGGCCGCCAGGGCAAATCGAGCGGCGAGTTCGTGGGCGACACGGCCGTCGGCAAGGGCGGTCGCAAGACCCCCAGCCGCCTGACTCCCGACCCCTTCGTGAAAGGCCAGGTCAAGGACTACAGCAAGGACCCGACCGGCGGTGCTAGTGGCGGCGGCAAGGAGAGCGGCCAGGGCGGCGAGGGCTTGCACGGCCCGGTTCCCAACCGCCCCCACCGCGATCTGGGCCGGCTGGCCGAGAAACAAGCTCAGCTCCGCAACAAGGCCGAAGGGGTCGACTTGCGTTTTCAGGTGCTCAAGTACCATCACACCGATCTGAAGAAGATGATCGACGTGATGGGCGCCGTCGAAGGCGACCTCAAATCGGGCCGCTACCAGAGCGCCCTGCGCCACCGCGACGTCCTGCTCGAGGGCCTGGGCCAGGTCAAGTCGTACCTCAAGGGCGAGTTCCAAGTGCGCCAGGATCAAACCGCCAACCTGCCCACCGACATCCAGAAGGAAATCCTGGGGAGCATGCAAGAGCCGTCGCCCCGCGGCTGGGCAGAGCTCAACCGGCAGTACTTCGAGCGGCTGACCTCCGCGCCCGGCGCGAGCGCTGAGAAACCTGCAACGGATGCTTCTAAAGCTCAGGCAACCAGAAAGTGAGCGATCATGGGTCTCCATGCTGCTCCGCAGATTCCGTCGGGGTCGCTGCAAGCCCAGTCCAGCGATGCGACGAATTGCGCGGATAGGGCGTATTTACTCCCCCCCTTGATAAGGGGGGGCCAGGGGGGGTGGTCCCGGCACGATCAATCACTTCGCTGCGCCCTCTTCCCCCCTTGATAAGGGGGGGCCAGAGGGGGTGGTCCCGGCACGATCAGCCACTTCGCCGCGCCCTCTTCGCTCGCGCACCCCCTCGTATCAAGGGGGAGAACAATGGCGCAACCAGGGAAGCGTTACACCAACGCGGATTCACACCGCCCTCCTCGTCCTGGGCTTGGCGATCCTCGGCTGCCGTCCCGTCCTGGCCGGTCAGCCGGTCCAGAAGGGCTCGGCGGGTTCACCCCAGCGCGTGGTGATCCCGTTCGATTTCGAATCGAAGTTCGACAACGGCGAATACGGCCAGAACATGGGCAACATGTTCTGGGCCAAGCTGAAGCGCCAGGGCGGGTTCATCCTGCCCGAGTCGATGCAGGAAGTACGCGACTGGTGCCAGCGGAATGCGTTTGTTCCGAGCGCCGATACGCCGCTCGGCCGGATGAAGGAGATCGTCGTGAAGGAGCAGGCCGGCGATATCGGCATCTGGGGCAAGATCGAGCGCGTGCCGGGCTTCGAGGCCGACGTTTACGATCTCTCAATTAACATCGCCGACTTCACGGTCGATCCACCGCGTATGATCTATCAAAAAAAGCGCGCACCCGGACCGTCAGCGAGATCCCCCACGTTTACGTGAAGGAAGCCCTCGACCGCCTCTATGGCCGGACGGCATCGGCTGCCGCGGGCCCCGATCCCAGGCTCCAGGAGCGGTGGGAGAAGGCGCCCAACCTGGTGAAGGGCGACTTCGAAAAAGGCCAAAGAGCCCCGCTGGGCTGGGATAAGCTGCCGCACGACGTCACCTGGGTCTGGGACAAGCAAAAGAATGCCAAAGCCAGGAACCGGGTGATCCGCTTCACGATGGATGAAGACGTGGCCGGCACCACGGGCGTACTGTATTACAGCGAGTTCTTCCCGGTCGAGGAGGGCGCCACCTATCGCTTTCAGTGCCGCTGGAAGACGACCGGCTCGGCCGCCAAGGTTTTCGTCAAGTGCTACGACGAGCTACCGACGGAGTTCCGGACGTCTTCGGCTGCCGATCCGGCCCAGACGGAGAAGCGCGAAGTCTACCGCAGCCAGCAGAACCTGCAAGGGAGTGCAGGAGTGTGGAACGTTCAGACCGAGGACTTCACGCCCCAGCACACCCAGTTTACGCCCCGGTGGGGCCGGGTGATGCTCTATGCTTACTGGCCGGCCGGCATCGTCGAATGGGACGACGTGGTGGTCAAGCAGGTCGCGCCCCTGCCGGCTGGCAGAAGAGAAAAAGATCGCCGGCCATCTCTTGAGACGAAAGTACGCAGCCGCGAGATCGAGGAGCGCGAGCGATCGTTGCCGCCTGATGAAAACGTTCCCGCCAGGCACGAGCGATCCGCCGCCAAAAAGCCGGAAACGAAGCACTGAGTTGAGAATCGCCCCTGTGGAAGACCGGCCTGAAAGGTCGGAGGAACCCAGCCCAGGGTGAAACCCTTGTGCGCTTTCGGACAATCTCAGCTCACACGTGGTACAATCGCGCCGGAGATTCCTAGATGTCCAATAGTTCGGAACTTGCCGTTGTTCACTTCGTCGGACCGGAGAACGATCATTGGCCATAACGATTCGGTTATCACGGCGAATGAGAAATTAGCTCGGCAAGTCAATCAGGAAGCCCGTGAGGATCCGAAATCGCCGTACGCGGGAAGGCTCGTGGGTATCGCCAACGGACAAGTCGTCGTGGTGGCGGACACGTGGAGGGAAGTCGCGGAGCGCCTGCGAAGAGTGGAGGCGGATCCGACGAAATGCTACTGCATCGAGGCCGGCGCGGACTACGAGCGGGTGGAAGAAATCTGGGGGCTGGTTTGATGGCGTTTGCGCAATGGCCGGTTCACTACGACCGCCCCGTGATCCAGGTCGTGTTGTGATTCCTGTGTAAGGTTTCCTCCGCTCTCGCGTATAAGGGATTAACGGCAACCAATCCCGATCCGCGAGGGAGCCCGGCCATGACCCAACACGAAACTTGCCCCAACTGCGGCGGCGAGATGCCCCCGAACGCCCCCCAGGGCCTCTGCCCGGCGTGCTTGCTTCAGCAGGGACTGGAGAGTCAGGGCGGGGATCGTCCTCGATCCACGCCGCCGAGCCCGTCCGACCCCGATGCAACAAACACCTTTCAACCTGGCGTTGAGCCGGAGATAGGCGAGGTCGCCGTCGAGCTCGGAACCAATCTGCACTACTTCGGCGATTACGAGTTGATCAGGGAGCTGGGCCGGGGCGGGATGGGCGTTGTCTACAAGGCCCGCCAGCTCAGCCTGAACCGTCCGGTGGCGCTGAAGTTGCTCAAATCCGACATCTTAGCCAGCGACGACGAGCGGCGGCGGTTCCAGAACGAGGCCGAGGCGGTCGCGCTATTGGACCATCCGCACATCGTGCCGATTTTCGAAGTGGGCGAGCACGATCGACGCCAGTATTTCAGCATGAAGCTGGTCGGCGGCCCGAGCCTGGAAAAAAAACTGGCCGCATACGCGGGCGACCCGAAGGCCATCGCGCGGCTGGTCAAGACGGCCGCGGAAGCCGTTCACCACGCCCATCAGTGCGGCATCCTGCACAGGGATCTGAAGCCATCCAACATCCTGCTGGACGAGCGGGGCGAGCCGTACGTGACCGATTTCGGCTTGGCCAAGCGGATCGAAGGCGACAGCGAGATGACCGTGTCCGGTGCGATCCTGGGCACGCCTTCGTATATGGCGCCCGAGCAGGCGTCGGGGCGGCGCGGCGCCGTGACGACGGCCACGGACGTGCACGGGCTCGGCGGGATTTTGTACTCGCTGTTGACCGGCCGGGCGCCATTCCAGGGCAAGTCGGTCGCCGAGGTCCTGGAAGCGGTCCGCGAGCTGGCGCCGCACGCGCCGTCGAAGTTCAGTGCGAGCATCCCGCGCGATCTCGAGATCATCTGCCTCAAGTGCCTCGAGAAGGATCCGCCGCGGCGCTACGCCTCGGCCCAGGCGGTGGCCGATGATCTGCATCGCTATGTTGCGGGTGAGCCGATCACAGCACGGCCGGCGAGTAGCTTCGAACGGCTCTGGCTGTGGTGCAAGCGGAACCCCAAGCTGGCGGCCGCGGTCGGCTCGACGGCGGCGGCTCTGGTGCTGGTGGCGGTTTTCGCGCTGCTTTACGCTGACCGCCAGTCGAAACTCGCGGCTGCAGAGGCCGAAAACCGCCGTAAGCAGTCAGAGGCCAACCGGACGATCACCAACCAGAACGACGAACTCGCCCGTAAGCGCGGCTCTCTCAGGATCTCTCAAGGAGTCGAACCGCCGTCTCGCTGCGATCTATTTCGAACGTGCCCAGACCGAATTTGAGAAGCAGCAGAACGGCGCGGGACTGGTCCGACTGGCCGCGTGCTGCGCGCAGCCACAGCCGCCGATGACCTTGGCTGGAAGCACACGGCCTTCGGCGCCATCTCCGCCTGGGCGCGGTATACCCCCAGTCCCCGCATGGTCATAAACTGTAACCACCGTGTTGAAAGAGTTGCATTCAGCCCGAACGGACGGACCATACTCATCGGCAACCGTGCGGAAGGAGTCTATGGGAACTATGCGGCTATACACAGGGGCATCCCAGAAGGCGGTGCTCAAACGGTGCGCCTCTGGGATGCCGTCACGGGCCAGCCGTGCGGTCCACTTTTGAAGTTTGAAGGCAAGGGGACAGTTCTCGCGTTCAGTCCCGACGCCCGGACGGTGCTTGCTTGCAACGCCGGGAAAGAGGGACAGGTTCAACGCTGGGATGCGGCCACCGGCCAGCCGTTCGCGCCGGCAATGGAGCTCGGCTGTCGGGCGCGGCTGCAGCCTTCAGCCCAGACGGCGGGACTCTGCTTATCGTAATGGCCGACGGGCTGGCCCTTACGAACATCACCACCGGGGAGACCTTGATACTGATCCAAGGACCTGATGTTCCCTGGTACTCGGCGTTGGAGTCCAAACCGCCCTGGGAATCTGAGCTGGGGCGATTGAAACTCGCCCCCGGCGAGACTTTGGCCCAGGTTAAGACGCGCGGCTGGCCGCATTCCGGTACGGCATTCATTGGCGCTCAACCCCGGCGACATCGCGGGCGAACCCGGCCACGAGAATCGCTGGGAGAGAATCGGTCTTTCGCTTTGGGGGTATGAGTCGGGCTGCTTCGGCGGTGACGGACGGACTGTCCTGATCGGAGGAGGAGCGGGAGCGATCCTTGTGGACGTGGCCACCGGCATGCCTCGCGGCGCCCGACTCTTGGATCCAGTACCTTATGGCCTTCCCCACCTCAATCCCGTGCTCGCCATCGGCGCGAGCCGCGACGGACGCACCGCACTAACGATCAGCCGCGACGGGACGGTGCGGCTGTGGGATGCCGCCACCGGCCGGCTCCTCGGAGAGCCACTCAAATGCGAAGCTCTCGGCGATCCCGAGAGGAGGGTAGTCCTGGCACTCAGCCCAGACGGACGCACGTTGCTGACCGCAGAGGGCTATTTCCGATCTGCCAGCGGACTACGTGGG
This sequence comes from uncultured Isosphaeraceae bacterium, assembly GCA_963823675.1. Classification (GTDB taxonomy): domain Bacteria; phylum Planctomycetota; class Planctomycetia; order Isosphaerales; family Isosphaeraceae; genus CAWGMT01. Next base: position 366,924 of record CAWGMT010000015.1, read on the forward strand.
TCACGATGGTCAGGGAAAGATTACTCCGCGAGGTTATGGGATGCGGTCACAGGGAGCCCCGTGGGGAACCGCTAAAGCTCTCAGGATACGTCCGAAACAACGTCGTGGCGTTCAGCCCCGACGGCAAAACCGCGGTAACCGGTGGCGATGATGGCGACGTGCGGCTGTGGGACGCGACGACAGGCCGGCAGGTTGGTTCGTCTTTGCAAGCGCGTTCGGCGCTGACTGTGCTCGCATTCAGCCGCGACGGGCGGACTCTCCTAACAGGCTGCGACGATGGAGCGATATTATGGGATCTCGACTCACTCCAGTCGCTGGGGCCGCACCTGCACCACCTCGGGGGCGTGTCCGACGCGGTCTTTCAGCCCGGACGGGCAGAGCATCCTGACGGGCAGCATGGACGGGACGGCGCGGCAGTGGGACGCAGGCACCGGCCGGCCCCGCTCGCCGCCCCTCAGGCTTGCATCGGCCGTGTGGAGCGTGGGCTACGGCGCTGATGGGCGAACGGAGTTTGCGATCGGGCGGGATGATGATTTGGGATTCCTATGGTGGTGGGAGCCGCCGGGGTCAACCCGCGGCGCTGACCGGGCAGATTGGGCCGCTCGGGTTTTGGGACGCTACTACCGGACAACCACTCGATCTGCCCATGTCGATCCGCCTGGCACGCGAGGGGATCGGGACGGCACAGGCGCGGAGTGCCCGGACATCGGCAGGAGGGGCAGAAGGTCGGACTGATCGCGTGGGGCTTCGGCGCGGACGGTTTGACATTCTTGATCGGCGGCGGCGACGACACGATGCGGCTGTGGCGCACGACTACCGGCCGGCCGCTCGGGCCCCCCATGAAACACGCAGGAGCGACTTGGATAAGACTCAGCCCGGACTGCCGAACTGTGCTTAGCGTCAACAAGAACGGTACCGCAGGTCGTGGGACGGCGTCACGGGACAACCCATAGGCTCGCCGCTCGAACGCCCGGGAGCGAAGAAGCGAGACCAAGGAGATTCGGTAGACCTCGGAGAACCCGACCTAGCCCGTCCCGGTCTCCCATTCGGCGAAGTGTTCAGCCCCGACGGACGCGTAGTCGCGACCGTTGGCCAGGACCTGAGGGTGCAGTTGTGGGACGCGTGGACTAGCCGACCCCTGGGACCCCCGCTGAAAGACGCAGAATACCGCGAAGGCTCGCCCGTCTACCGTTCAGAATTAGTCTTCCGTCCAGACAGTCGGGCCGTGATCACCGGCAACTATGCAGGGATGGCACGGCTGTGGGACTGTGTCACCGGCCAACCTCTCGGGCCATTTTTCCAGCACTGCGCGTGGTATCAGATGATGGCGAGGCCATTGCAATTCGCGAGGAACGGCCGGACTGTGCTGTGCTACGGTCGTGAAGCGATACGTTTGATTGACCCTGCCACTGGCCTGGTCGTCTCAACGCCCATCAGAAACGGCGAAACGGGCGACCTCAGTCCAGACGGCCGGACCCTCCTGACTGGCGGTGGCGACGACGCAGCGCGGCTCTGGGAAGTGTCCACCGGCCGCCCTCTCGGCCCGCCGCTGTGGCATCAGTCCGGCGCAGTCAGGATAGCCAAGTTCAGCGCGGACGGCCAGACCGTTCTGACCGGCGGCGATGACCGAACCGCGCGGCTTTGGGATGTCGCGGAATGGCCCGATGAATGGGCGCCAGACGTCACGCTCCGGATTGAGGCCATGACAGGTCTGGCACTTGATAAGCAGGAAGAGGTCCGCGACTTTGAGCCAAGCAACGTGGAGCGAGCGTTTCGCCTTGGTGACCGCGAAGGGGATCGCACTACGTCAGCGACCGCGATGGACGGTCGGTCATATACTCAACAGTCCCGAGCCCATCGACCGCGCATGGGCGTGGTTCGAACGGGGGCGGTGGGCCGAGGCCGAAGCCGCGTTCGAAGAGGCAGTCAAAGCCCGGCCTGAGGATGGTCGCATCCGGTGGGAGCGCCCCCGCTACTTCGCCCGGCGCACCGGCCGGAGCGGGCTGCTACCGAGTTCACCTTCGCGCTTTCCCTCAACGTCCTGCATTCTCTGTTCCCTAGCGGTTCAGGCGCGGTTGATTACTTCAGCCTCCCGATGCACGCCGCTGAAAGGGATCGCGCGGAGTTGTCGAAGGAGATACTGGCCGATCGCGCGATCGGTGACCGCGTCTGCGCCCTCGTGCCGAGGGCGTTATTCGACCTCCTTCAGCCACTCGCCCGCGACCGATATTGGACCAGTTGCAACCGTTGGGGCGAGGCCGAGGCGGCGTACAGGGAAGCCCGGCGTCTGGCCGAGTGGGAGAAAGTGGACGAGGCTGCGGTCGCGCTGGAGTGCGCCCGCTTCTTCGCCTCACGTGGAAAAACCGATAACGCGGTCGAGAGCTTCGAATCTGCTCTCCTCTACGGTCGCGCCCTTCGAGCGGACTGGGCGAAGGAACTGGTTACCTGGCCAGCGGTGCGGAAGGCCTTATTCGCTCGTAATGCGAACGACGAGCTGTATTTCGACGATGCCGTTTTCCCGGCGGACCCATTCGCACATTGATGCCGGCCACGGGGTTATTCGGCCGCGCCATCCCAGCCCGTTGCACTCTCTTGAACAGGAGGTGGACGACGTCCATTTGCAACCGGCTCAGTACAGAATTGACGCGAGACTCGCCGCCTGACACATTGCACTCGTATCGCCGGTGCCAGGAGAAATACGATGGACGAGATGCTCAGTCTTCAGGAGATTCAAGCCCTGTTCCCTTCGGAATGGGTTTTGATCGGCGACCCCCAAACCGATGTGAACAACAAACTGATGGCGGGGCGAGTCCTTTTCCACAATCCTGATCGAGACGAGGTGGATCGCAAGCTGCTCGAGCTGCGGCCCGACCGGTTCGCGTTCCGAAGTCTGGGAGACCTGCCCGAGCACATGGCGATGATTCTGTGAGCTCGAGTCGTACTTAACCGGCTCTCGGCGTTGGGGTGACACCGAATTGGCTTTTCCGTCCTCTCGCATTCGATTCTTCCGGTTGCCGCTATCGATGGTTTACTCGGTCTCGACTTTCTGCGTGGGGCGATTCTCACTATCGAGGTTCAAGGCGAGCTGATCACCCTCACGTGAATCGACTCAGCAACGTGGGACGCCACGAGTTCGGTTTCGAGATAATGGTTCCCCGATGTCGATGAGCCAGACAGCCGCAATGAGCGAGTCACCGCCCGTCCTGGGTGGCGACGATGCCTCAATCATTGCCGCGCAGGGGTATAATCCGGTTGAGACTCACTCGGTTCCCGAGCATAGAACATTCTTGACCAAGGGGGTCATCCATTTGGGGCCTGGAGTATCTGCTGCTATTCGGAGTCCCCAGCAACAAGTGGGAGTTGCTCCGCGGGCGCGTTCGCTGGGCATTTCCGTTCGAGGGCCGGGAATTCGGCGAGGCTCACTTCGCGGCGTGGTCTGAGACGCTGCGCCACTGGCGCGGCGCTGGCGAACCGGTGGTTCACCAGACAACGACCCGCGACGGCTCGCCTCGGCACATACTCCGGCTCGACGGAATCGAGATGAGCCTGTACCCACGTCCCATTGAGCTGCGGATGCCCATGGAAATGGACGTGTTCGAGGCGCTCTACTTTTCCTTCTGGCGGCGCGACCTGTGGCCGGGCCAAGATCCGCGCAAGGAAACGGGATGGGAGAGCCCCCAGAGGCATTCCGACGTACAGCTCAACCTATGGAAACTTTTTGGCGAGTTTTGTGAGACGTCCGCGGGCATGCACTGCGGTCGCGTGGCGATCGCGCTCGATGACCGAAACGCAGTCGAGCCGGATCAATTCTACTTCCACGGCCGACCGGACGAGTGGATGATCAAGAAGGACTACTTCCACGGCGTGCCTCGGTTGATCGCCGAGGTCCTCTCGCCCGCGACCCGCGCCTGGACCGCGGCGCGCGCATTGAAGTCTACCGCAAGGCCGGCGTGCCCCACCTCTGGCTCCTCGACCCGGAGACCGACACCGTCGAGGAATACGCGCTGGCGGGCGCCACGTTCTCCTTGACGGGCCGGCATGGTCCCGGTGAGAGTTTCCAGCCGGCATTGTTTCCGGAAATCTCGGTCACCGTCGACTCGCTCTTCGACACCCAGGAGAAGCGCCACCCAGATGGTGGAGATCGATGGAAGCCGAGGATGAACCCGTGCCGGCGTTGCTGGTGCCGTCGGATCGAAAACTCGGGCTGGAGGCCCTCCTCTTCTTCGGCCATCCCGAACGACGCTACGAGATCTGGGACAACCGCGCGCCCTGCCTACTGGCATTTGGCTCGCCCGAAGAAGCGGAGCTGCGTTTCGAGCATTTCCTCCAGGAGATTTGCCGGTGGGAACAGTCGCCCGTGCCCAGGCCGTGTTTGATCGAACCCGACGTCGAAGTTGCGGAGGTTGGGCGGTTTCAGCTTACCGGTCGTGGAAGGCAGGTGCGCCTGGACGTCGCCGTCGATGCCCGCAAATATCGCGAGCTCTTGCACGTCTGGGCCGACCACGATGCGTGGAACTGGGGCGGAGACTGACAGTCCAGCGAAAATCCCTCGATACATGCCCGAGATCCGGCAGCCGCGTCGTCACATCCTCCAGTCGATCGACGATCAGATGAATGACGCCGTCCTGTCGCTGGAGTAAGCCCGAGGCAATGATCGCACTGGCCAGGCGGCCGACGCGGCGATAACGCTCCCATACCGGCGGACGCACGATCAGATTGGCCGTGCCGGTCTCATGTTGTTTTGCTTCATAAACCCAGTTCGTCGCGCAATTCCTTGAGCGAGATCGTCGCCTGTTCCCGAGAGAACTGCCTGAGGAGCGTCATGAACTCGGGGTTAGACTTCAGCAATTCCACCTCGACATCAAAGTCGTCCACCTGCGACACTGCGAACACGCACCCATCTGCTCTTCGCAAGACCACGAGCTCGTCTTTCGCCAAACCGATAACCTCGTCGAGTGTCGGGTGGGCTTGTCCCAACTCAATGACCTTCACAATTGCACCTCCATGCCTCCGATGTACAACCTGTTATGCATCTTATGCCCGACGGCCTTGATCTTCACTACGCGCCGGCCATCTTCCTCAACAACATCAATGCCAATTGCCTGTCAACGGCATCGAGGATTATTTGCTGCTCGAACTTTCTGTAGGCGCGAACATGGTCGGCGGCTGTCGGTGTAAAGTGAATGTCGAATGCCATGCTGTCTCTCGGGGTCTGCTACCTACACCTCGATTATCTCAGGGTATCCACCAAAAGTCAGCCGAGCAACGGCTGCGTGGCCGAAAGCCCGATCCACCCAGCGGCGACCCGCCTTCGTCACCGAAAATCTCGCGATACACTCCCAAGTTCGGGAGCAGTTCCGTCACATCCTCCAATCGATCGACGATCAGATGAATGACGCCATCCTGCCGCTGGAGCAAGCCCGAGGCAATGATCGCACTCGCCAGGCGGCCGATGCGGCGATACCGCTCCCACACCTGCGGTCGCACGATCAGGTTGGCCGTGCCGGTTTCATCTTCAATGGTCATGAACGTGATTCCCTTGGCGGTCCCCGGCCGCTGTCGCACCAGAACCAGGCCGGCGACTCGATAACGCCGGCCGGCTTTCAAGCTCTGAAGTGCGGCCGTGGGAACGACGCGCTGAGTTTCCAGAAACGCTCTCAGTGGGCCAAACGGATGGCCCCGGAGCGACAGTCCCTGGGCATAGTAGTCATGGATCACTTCCTGAGCGGGCGAAAGCTTTGGGAGCGGGGGCACAGCCTCGTCGGGCAGATCGGCGAGCAAGGGCTCAGTTGGGGTCGTGGCCAACGACATCCAGAGCGCCGGCCGACGCGACAGATCGAGCGAGCGGAACGCATCGGCCGCCGCCAATCGCGACAGAACGGCCGTCGTGAGGCCGGTGCGTGCAACGAACTCTCCGTAAGAGGTGAACGGTCCGGCTCGACGCTCGCGGACCACCGTCTCCGCCGCGGCTGCGCGACAATCCCTTGACCGTCGACCAGCCCAGCCGAACGGCCAGCGCGCCATCTTCGTCGGGGCGCTCGAGCGTGCAGTCGCAATCGCTTGCGTTGACGTCGACCGGACGGACTACGACACCATGCCGGCGAGCATCGGTCACCAGTTGCGACGGGCCGTAGAAACCCATCGGCTGGCTGTTGAGGAGGGCGGCCAGGAATACCGCGGGATAATGGCATTTGATCCAGGCCGAGACATAAACCAGGAGGGCGAACGACGCCGCATGCGACTCCGGGAAGCCATACGAGCCGAAGCCTTCAATCTGTCCAAACAGGTTGCGGGCGAATTCCTCGGTGTAGCCGTTGGCCAGCATGCCCTGGATCAGTTTCTGCTCGAACTGATTGATGACGCCGGTCCGCCGCCAGGCGCCCATCGCGCGCCGCAGTTGGTCGGCCTCACCGGGGGTGAAACCCGCCGCGACGACCACGAGCTTCATGGCCTGCTCCTGAAACAGCGGCACACCCAGCGTCTTGCTGCAGGACGTCGCGCACGGCTTCGCTGGGGTATTCGCACCGGCTCCTGCCCGCAGCGCCGCCGCAAGTAGGGGTGGACCATCTTCCCCTGGATCGGGCCAGGGCGGACAATCGCCACCTCGATGACCAGGTCGTAAAACTCCTTCGGCTTCAGCCGCGGCAGCATGCTCATCTGGGCGCGGGATTCGATCTGAAACACGCCGACCGTGTCGGCCCGCTGAATCATCGCGTAAACCGCCGGGTCCTCGGCGGGAATGGTGGCCAGAGTCAACGATTGGCCGGTGTGGTCGTTGAGCAGATCCAGGCCTCGCCGGATGGCCGAGAGCATCCCGAGCGCGAGACAATCGACCTTGAGGATGCCGAGGGCATCGAGGTCGTCCTTGTCCCATTGCACGACGGTGCGGCCCGGCATGCTGGCGTTTTCGATCGGCACGATCTCGCAGAGCGGCAGGCGGGTCAGAATCATGCCGCCGACGTGCTGCGACAGATGGCGGGGAAAACCGAGGATCTCGCGGACGAGATGGATCAACTGCCGGCCCAGGCGGCAGGCCGGATCGAGGCCCGCCTCGGCGAGGCGGCAGGAGCAGCTCGTCGCCCTCTTCGGCATGACCGATCACGCCGGCCAGGGCATCGACCCGGTCGAGCGACAAGCCCAGCGCCTTGCCGACGTCCCGCACGGCGGAACGCGGCCGATAGGTGATCAATTCGGCCGTCATCCCGGACCGTTCGCGGCCGTACTTTTCGTAGATATATTGAATCACCTCTTCCCGGCGCTGATGCTCGAAGTCGATGTCGATATCCGGGGCTTCGGCCCGATCCTTGGAGATGAACCGCTCGAACAGGACGTCGATCCGATCCGGGTCGACGGCCGTGACCCCCAGGCAATAGCAGACGGCCGAGTTGGCCGCCGAGCCGCGTCCCTGGCAGAGGATGCCCGCGGCGCGGGCAAAGCGGACCAGGTCCCAGACGGTCAGAAAATAGGCCGCGTAATTCAGCTCATCGATGATGGCCAGCTCGCGCTCGATGAGCTGGCTCACCTTGGTCGGGACGCCCGCGGGGTAACGCTCCCGAGCCCCGGCCAAGGTCAGCCGCGCGAGGTAGGAAGACGGCGTCTCGCCGGCGGGGCATAATTCCTCCGGATATTCATAACGCAGCTCATCGAGCGAGAACGTGCAGCGGTCGGCCACTTCGGGCGGTGCGCGCAGACGGCAGCCGGACACTGGGCGAAGAGCGAGAGCATCTCGTCGAGTGTCCTCAGCCGGCGTTCGCCGTTGGGAAAGCGAGCCGGGCCCAGCTCGGCCACGGTCGTCTTGAGCCGAATGGCCGTGAGCACATCTTGAAGATAGCGCCGTCTGGAATCGTGGTAATGAACGTCGCCCGCGGCGACGAGCGGCACGCGGGCGGCACGGGCCGCGCGTTGCCACTGGTCCAGTCGCCGTCCATCGCAAACGCCGCGATGAAGCTCGGCCACGGCGTAGGTTCGATCGAGAAAGACTTCGCGCCATCGCGGTAATTCCGCCGAGAGGTCGCTCGGCCGGCGGCAGCAATACGCCCAGCGAGTAAACCGTCTGCGTGCTCGGCGACGTCCGCGAAGGTGAGGCGACATTCTCCCTTCGGAGCCTGACGACGGCCTCGGGTCAAGAGCCGACAGAGCCGGCCGTAACCATCACGGTTCATCGCCCAGAGCAAGATGGGGCTGGCATCGACCAGCGTGACCTCGGCGCCGACGACCAGCTTGAGACCGACCTCCTTGGCGGCGACGTGGGCACGCACGACACCCGCCAGACTGTTCCGATCGGTGACCGCCATGCCGGCATAGCCAAGCCTGGCCGCCTGGTTGACGAGCTCGTCGGGATGGGACGCTCCTTCCAGAAAGGAGAAGTTTGTCTTGCAATGAAGCTCGACATAACGGACCGGCGGTGTCGCCGCGGGCGGCAGGTCCCGCGCCGGCGCTGGCACATAAAGCTTGGAGGGAGGTTGTTCGGGCATGACGCGTCAGTCGAAAAAGCCGTGCAAGAACCAGCGACCGTTGCGCCGGTCGCGATAGACCCATACCTGCGTGCCGTCCTCCCATTCGGCGCGGTAATAGTCGCGCTCGACGTCCTGCGCGCGCCACCAGCCCGTCGCGATCCGCTCCGGGCCCCAGGACGCGGATCACGACGACAGTCCTGTCCTTGCCACACCATGCGGATCGGCGGCCCGTCGGGAACAATCGAGGCCACATCGATGGGCTGAGGAATCTGCCCAGGAGTCGGCAACGGACGGCCGCGAGCGAGTTCCGGGGGTAACGTGAACCGGTCCGGGCTCGGCGGTGCCGCGTTCGTCCACGGGACCAGCCGGACCACGTGCTCGGGCTGTGGGTCGGGAAGGAATTCCACTCGCAGCACGGCCCTGGCCTCCAGGCGGCTGCTGAGTCGATCGACCAGGATGTTGAACGCCCGGGACGTGTTCGTCCGGGCATCGTCGCTAAACCAATGAGCCTTGAGCTTGCTCGGCCCGCCCCAGTCGGAGCACGGTCCAGCGAACCGCGACGACGCCTCCAGACCACGTCCGTCGTTCCAGTTGCAGCTCGACGAGCTGCGCGAGATGCCCTTCGTCCCGCGTTGGCTCCACCAGCCGGATTTCGATCGTGACGAGGATCGGTCTCGGTCCGTAGCTCCCCTTCCAGTTCCTGGAGACCCATGCCATGGCGCTCGGCCATCGACAGCAGCTCCCGCAGCATTTGCCGGCACAAAAGAGCCACTGCAAAGCGGTCGTCAATCGGGACCTCCCACTCGCGGACGGACCACCAGCGGCTCCCTGGAGCCGCTCGCAGACAAAGGTTTCGGGCAACAGGCCGAGCGCCTGGTCCAGCCGCTGCGGCAAGATCACGCCGAACCGGCTGGCCAGCGTCTCGCGCGGCAGTCGCAGCACATCGCCAATCGTCAAGAGACCCAGGACCTCCAGTCGCTCCAAAACGTCCGGCGGCAACCGCAACGCCGCGACGGAAAGGCCCGATAAAGCCGCCTCCTCAGATCACCCGCGGGGACCAGCGAACGTGGTCGCGGTATGAGCGAGTGCCCAGGCCGCTCCCACGCTGCCGGCCAGCGCAAGGTGAATGTGATAGCCTCGATCGCGCCAGTAGCTGCGAACCGCCTCGAGATATCGTTTCTCTCCATTCCACAGGTGCGTGCAACCGGTGACATCGCAGAGCAGCGATTCGGGATGATCGCCCTCTTCCAGGCCGACCAGTGGCGAGAACCGCTGACAGTCGAGCGCCAGTTGGCAAAGGGCGGCGCGGTCGGCGTCGACATCCGCGGGAAGGAAGACCGCTTTCGGCAGCAGCGCCTTGGCCTCGGCCAGCGGCTGACCGATGCGAAGGCCCAGGCGTTCGGCTTTCCGGACTGCACACGGTAATCGAAGGCCGCTGATTCTGGCCGGCGAACAGCACAAGCTCCGACCGCTCAAGCTCGGGCCGCGCGCTCCGCAGTCGCTGGATGGGCCACCTCGGGAACCAGACGCACAATGACCCGCGGCATGGTCGATCTCCCAGGCCTGGGCGCTGCCTCCCAGGCCGCCCCGGCGATACAGCACCTCGATCTGCACCCGTCTGGTTTCCCCCTCGCCTCCAGCCCGCGGCGTGGCCAGCAATCGCAAGTCGGCCCATACGGGCTCCCGTTGCGCCCGGACCGGCCGAAAAAACAGGCCCACACCTCCGCCCACTTCCGCCGCCAATTGCCAGCGGCGATGAACGCGCTCGGGAACCCGCTGGTCGAGCCATGCCCACGTGGCCGACACTCCGGACAGCGCAGGCATTGCTCGATCGCCCAGCACGTTTCCCGGAGATTGGCCGGGCGGAGAACCAGCGTTCTCTCGAGATCGACGCCCCAGCCAGCTAAGGCAGGGAAGTAGCACTGCCGAGCCGGATCCACAATCGCCCAGGCTCCACGACTACCCGAGGATTGCGACATGATCTGCAAGGCCGAGGTAACCGCCCCCGCCCCCGGTCTTGCCACCAACCACTCCACAATGCCGCCCGGTCGAACACCAAGCTCGGGCGATGAGCCGGGTTGCACGGCGGATTCAACCGCAGGCGCATCGTTCTGGAACGAGAAGAGCGCGAGATCCCGGCGAAGTTCCTGGACCGTCTCCCGAACGTCACGGCGCTTGGGGCTTGAGTGTCCTGACATGGGCATCTCCCGACGATGGCAATGGACGCGATCGACTGATACTAATCGTTTGTATAGTAAAAGTCAATCGTTTTGGCAGGTGATTGAATTTCCCACCGGATTGGTCTTGTTCAAAATATGTTTGACACCTTCGTTTGCACCGGGGGATAATTCTCCACGAGTGTGCCGCGGCGCGGCACCCGACGTGCGAGGCGATCCGATGAACGTCAAGTCGATCATCCTGGCATTTGTCCTCGGGCTGGCACAGAACGCCATGGCCGCGCCGCCGGTCGACTACGCGCGCGAGGTCAAGCCGATCCTGGCCGCCCGGTGCACGAGCTGTCACGGAGCGATCCGTCAGAAGGCGGGCCTGCGGCTCGACACCGCGGATTTCGTTCGCCGCGGGGGAAAGCGAGGGCCGGCAGTCGAGCCGGGCAAGAGCGGAGCGAGCCTGCTCATCGACCGCGTGACCGGGGCCGGTGGCTCGGATCGAATGCCGCCCGAGAGCGAGGGCGTTTCGCTCAGCGATCGCGAGGTCGCCATGCTACGCGCGTGGATCGATCAGGGTGCCAAGGCCCCGCCGGAGCCGACTCCCGAAGACCCCCGCAAGCACTGGGCCTACCAGCCCCCGGCTCGCCCGACCGATCCCGCGCCCGGCCGATTCGGCTTGGGCGCGAAACCCGATCGATGCCTTTCTCGCCGAGCGTTGCGAGTCACGCGGGCCTGAGGCCGAGTCCGTCGGTGGCCAAGGACCTCTGGCTCCGTCGCGTCTACCTCGACCTGATCGGCCTGCCGCCGACTCGCGAGGAGCGCCACGCCTTCCTGGCCGACGGCTCGGCGGATGCCGAAGAGAGAATCGTCGACCGCCTGCTCGCCGACCCTCGCCACGGCGAGCGCTGGGGACGTCACTGGATGGACGTCTGGCGGTACAGCGACTGGTACGGACTTGGCGACGAGGTCCGCTACAGCCATCCGCACATCTGGCAGTGGCGCGACTGGATCGTCGCATCGGTCAACGCCGACAAGGGCTACGACCGGATGATCGATGGAGATGCTCGCCGGCGACGAGCTCGCTCCCGACGACCCGGCAACGCGTCCGCGCCACCGGGTTCCTCGTACGCAACTGGGACATCTTCAACCGGAACGCCTGGCTGGCCAGTACCGTCGAGCACACCGCGCGCGCCTTCCTCGGCGTGACGATCCAGTGCGCCCGCTGCCACGACCACAAGTTCGACCCGATCTCGCAGGCCGACTACTACCGCTTGCGTGCCTTCTTCGAGCCATACCACATCCGGATCGACCGCGTGCCGGGTCAGCCCGACCGCACCAAGGCGGGCCTGCCGCGGGCGTTCGACGACTTCCTCGAAACACCGACGTACCTCTTCATCCGCGGCGACGAGGCCGCGCCCGACAAGACGCGGCCGATGAGCCCCGCGACCCCCGCGGTTCTGGGCGGCGAGGTCAAGATCGTCCCAGTCCCACTCTCCCTCACTGCCGCCTGTCCCGACAAGCGCGCGTTCGTCGTCACGCGAGGCGGTGGAGGCGATGGAGAATTCGGTCGCCAAGGCCCGCGCGGCCGCCGACGCGGCGCGCAACCGGGCCGACGCATGCTGACAAGGCACTCGCCGCCGCGACCGCAGCCGACCGCCAGGCCGACGCGAAGGTTAGAGCTGCCGCCGGAATGCGGGAAGTGCTCAAACCAGCGCAGACCGCGGCCGCCATGGCGGTGGAGGCATTGGCCAATGCCGAACGGGCCGCCCGCGACGCCCGCGAAGACCGGGACGTCGCGAAGTCGTCCCTGGCCCTGGCCGAGGCCAAGACGGTCGGCCTTGAAGGCGGTCCTGCACGCCGAGGGGCTCGAAGACCAGGGTGCCAAGACGAGCGATTCCTCGGCCTGGAGCCGGGCGGCCCGCGAGGCCCTGGCTGCCCAGCGCCAGCTCGCATGCTCTGAAGCGAGTTTCAGCCGCCTGGCCGCACTCGCGAGATCTCGAACCGCGCGCGCCGCCACCTGGACGGCCTGCTCGCGGCCAGTTCGGGACAGAAAGGCGACCCGCTCAAGGACAAGCTCGCGCGAGGGCCGCCGCGGCGCTCGTCGAGGCGCGTGGCCGTCTCGCCGCCGCGGACCGGCAATGCGCCACGGCAGCCGCTGCCGCCAAAGCACCACTCACGACGGACTACACACCGCGCACGCTCGAGTTCCCCCGCGCCAAAACGACCTACCGCGACACTCCGAGCAACGCCCCGTACAGCAAGGTCAGCACGGGCCGGCGGCTGGCGCTGGCACGCTGGATCGTCGACCGCCGCAACCCCCTGACGGCGCGCGTCGCGGTCAACCACGTCTGGGCACGGCATTTCGGCGAGCCTCTGGTCGGCTCGATGTACGACTTCGGCCTGAGGACGCCCCAGCCTGAACATCACAAGCTCCTGGATTGGCTGGCCGTCGAGTTCATGGAATCGGGCTGGAGCTTCAAGCATCTGCACCGGCTGATCCTGACTTCGCGGGCCTACCGGATGAGCAGCTCCGGCGACGGGCCCGAGCGACCCGAACGTCGGCATCGATCCCGACAACCATTACTTCTGGCGCATGAACATCCGGCGCATGGAGGGCGAAGTCGTCCGCGACTGCATCCTGTTCCTCGCCGGCCGCCTCGACACCCAATATCGGTGGGCCCGACCAGCCCGTGGCCTCTGCCGAGTCCGGTACCCGCCGGACGATCTACTACCGCTACGCCAGCGGAGACAAGCATTCCGTCTGCTCGACATGTTCGACGCCGCGAACGTGACCGAGTGCTACCGCCGCCACGAGACGATCGTGCCGCAACAAGCACTGGCCTTGACCAACAGCGGGATGGTCTTGACCCGCGCCGGCGACATCGCGTCGACGATCGACCGCGAGGTCGGCGGCGGCGTCTCGGCACGGGGCGCCTTCGTCGACTCGGCCTTCGAGCGCATCCTCGGCCGAGCGCCGACCGAGGCGGAGCGGACCGAGTGCGCGGCGGGCCTCGCTCGGCTTGCCGAGGCGTTCGCGCCGAGAGCAAGAACCGTGCCTCGCCGGAAGCCCGGGCCCGCTCGGCGCTGGTCCACGTGCTCTTGAACCACAACGATTTTGTCTCGATCCGATGAACCGAGCGACCGCCATGAACGAACACCCCACAGACTGCGCCTGCTCGAGCCGCACGCGACGATGCTTCCTGGCGGACGCCGGCATGGGCTTTGTCGGCCTCGCCCTCGGTGCCATGCTGCACCGCGACGGGGTGGTCCGCGCCGACCCGGTTGACGGCTGGAGGCCGCCGGACGGCAAGCCTCATTTCCGGCCGCGGGCGAAGCGAGTCATCTGGTTGATGATGCGCGGGGGCGTCAGCCACCTCGAGAGCTTCGACCCCAAGCCCGAACTGACGAAGCACGCGGGCAAGACGATCAACGAGAGCCCGCACAAGCAGGCGGTCTTCGACTCGCCGTATCTCAAGAACGTCCGCGAGCAGGTCGCCAACAACATCATCGACAAGACCAAGGCGAAGATCTATCCCACGCAGATCGGGTTCAAGAAAGGCGGTCAGAGCGGCATCGAGGTCAGCGACTGGTGGCCGCATCTGCGCGATTGCGTCGACGACATCGCCGTGATCCGCTCGATGTACACGACCGACAACAACCACGGCGCCCAGTTGGAGTTCTTCACCGGCCGGCATCTGCTCGACGGCTGCTTCCCGACGATCGGCGCGTGGGTCCACTACGGACTCGGGGCGCTCAGCGACGACCTCCCGCAGTTCATCTCGATGGGCCCACCGCTCGAATACCAGTGCATGGGAGCCACCGACGCCAATTACCTCGGTCCCGAGAACACCGGGTGTGACCCTCAAGGTCGACCCGGCCGACCCGCTGCCGTTCGCCCGGCCGGGTGTGCCGCGTCGGGCCAGCCGAGGGCGCGATCAAGGCCGACCTGTTGGGGCGGCTGAACCGGCTCGCGGCCCTCGAGTACCCGGACGACCCCAAGCTGCGAGCCCGGATCAAGTCGTATGAGCTGGCCTTCCGGATGCAGACGGCCGTGCCGGAGGCCCTCCGCTTCGAGGACGAGAACGAATCGACGCGGCGGCTCTACGGTCTCGACCAGGAGGTCACGCGCCCGTTCGGCCAGCAGATGCTCGCGGCCCGCCGTCTCGCCGAACGGGGGGTCCGCTTCATCCAGGTCTTTCACGGCGAGGGCGCCGCCGGCGCCTGGGACGCCCACTCCGGCCTCCGCGCGAACCACTCGAGCCTTTGCGCCAGGTCGACAAGCCGATCGCCGGCCTGCTCTCCGACCTCAAGCGTCGCGGCCTGCTCGACGACACGGTCGTCGTCTGGGCGACCGAGTTCGGCCGCACGCCCTGCGCCAAGGCGCCGACGGCCGCGACCACCACAACTACGGCTTCTCGATCTGGATGGCCGGCGGCGGCGTCCAGGGTGGCGTCGTCCACGGCGCGACCGACGAACTGGGCTTTCACGCCGTGGAGAACCGGCATTACGTCACCGACGTCCACGCCACGGTGCTTCACCTCCTGGGACTCGACTCGCACCGACTCGAGATCCCCGGCCGGAAGCGGCTGGAGGTCGAACACGGCAAGCCCATTCGGGAAATTCTCGCGTAGTTGATCCGGAATCGGACCGCGTCGAACAGATCCGAGCCGGCGAGCCTCAGCGGCCGCGCACGAACGAATCCGTCGGAAAATCCAGGTCGAGCATCAGCAGCGAGAAGTCGTTCCGACGGCGCAGCGGGTCGAGGCCGGTCTCGTTGCGGTACGTGCCCGGGTTGCGGTAGCCGATCGCGGCCGCGTGCCGCAACAGGACCATTGCCTGGTCGGCATGGGCTTTCCCCTCGCTGCCAGGAGCCCTTGTGCCCGCCACTCCGACCAGTGTCGAAAGGGACGCGTGGCAGCACGCGTGGTAGAAAATGTATTCACCATCCAGAGGGGAAACGCTCTTGAAAAGAGCGATTGCCCGTCTCCAGTCGGCCGACGCTCCGACGAGGTCTCCCGCCGCCTGGCGCGCCTGCCCGAACCGGAGGAGGCTCTCCGCAAGATTCTTTCGATATTCGGGAATTTTCGGGTCGGCACTGACCAGCGCGTCGCGCAGGGCAACTGCGCGCTCGCAGAGAGCGCGCGCCTCGGCCGGCCTCGCGAGCCGAAGCAGCACCGTGGCGCCGTTTGTCTGGCAGTTTGCCAGGCTATCCCTGTAGTTGGGAATGGTCGGATTGGCGTCAACAAGTTTTTTCCAGATCGCTTCCTCGCGCGAAAAATAATCGATGGCCTCGCCTGGCTTGCCGCTCTTGAGCAGAAGGCATCCCAGGTCGGTGAGGCTCCTCGCCACGTCGGCCTGATACTCCGGGCCGCTGGAATTGCCGTCCGCCAGCT
The DNA here is from genome assembly GCA_963823675.1 of uncultured Isosphaeraceae bacterium. Taxonomy (GTDB): domain Bacteria; phylum Planctomycetota; class Planctomycetia; order Isosphaerales; family Isosphaeraceae; genus CAWGMT01. The sequence continues at coordinate 382,941 of CAWGMT010000015.1, forward strand.
TCTGCCGGATGGCCAGCGCTTTCGGCTTGCGCCACGCCCGCCCCGCGCCAGTCGCCCGTCGCGGACAGCAGGATGCCGATGTTCTCATGGGTGCTTGCCAGGCCTTGCTGGAACTCGGTGACGCTGGGGTTGGCGTCCGCGAGCTTCTGCTGGACGGCCAGCGCGTGGCCTTGGGACGCCTGTGCGCCGGCGAGGTCGCCCATCTGCGAAAGCACGAGGCCGATGTTGTAGTGGCTTCTCGCTAGCTCGATCTGGAACGCGGTAACGCGGGGGTTGGCATCTGCCAGTTTCTGCTGAATGGCTAGTGCCTTGCCGCAGGCAGCACGTGCACCGGTAAGGTCGCCGGTCCGTGAGAGCATCGCGCCGACGTTGTTGTGGCTCATCGCCACGTCCCGCTGGAACTCCGCGACGCTGGGGTTAGCGTCCGCCAGCCTCTGCTGGATTGCCAGCGCCTGGCTGAAAGAGTGTCGCGCCCCGACCGGGTCGCCCGTTTGTGCAAGCAAGGCTCCGATGTTGTTGTGGCTCATGGCCAGGTCCCGCTGGAATTCAATGACAGCAGGGTTGGCGTCGGCCTGCTTCTGCTCGATGGCGAGCGCCTGGCCGTGGGACGCCCGCGCCCCCGCCAGGTCGCCCGTCGCGGCCAGCAGGTTGCCGAGCTCGGCGAGGCTTTTCGCCAGTTCTTGCCGGAACTGAATGACACCGCGGTTGGCGTCGGCCAGCTTCTGGCGGATCGCGATCGCCTTGCCGTAGGCCGCCCGCGCTCCGGCCGCGTCGCCTGTCCTCGAGAGCAGAAAGGCGAGGTTGTTGCAGCCGTTCGCCAGCTCGTCCTGGAACGTTGTGACGGTTGGGTTGTCGTCGACCAGTCTCTGCCGGATGGCAAGCGCCTTGTCGTAGGCCGCCCGCGCCCGGCGGGGTCGCCCGTCTCGGACAGCACGATGCCGATGCTCATCTGGCTCCACGCCAGGTCTAGCTGGAACTCGGTGACAGCGGGGTCGGCGCCGGCCAGTTTTTGCTGGATGGCCAGCGCCTCGCGGTAGGCCGGAAGTGCGCCCGACGGGTCGCCCGTCCTGGACTTGAGAAGGCCTATGCTGTTGTGGGCCGCCGCCAGGTTTCGCTGAAAATCCCTGTCGCTGGGGTTGGCGTCGGCCAGCTCTTGCCGGAAGGCCAGCGCCTTGCCGTAGGCGGCCCGCGCCCCGACCGGGTCGCCCGTGTCGGAAAGCACGTTGCCGATCATCGAGTACACCGTTCCCAGCACCCCCTTTGCCGGCTGGGCCGCGCCTTTCTCCGTTCCGGCCTCCTCCGCCAGTTTCCGCGCCTGCTCAAACGATTCGAGCGCTTTAGCCATGTCTCCGATCGATCGCTCTAGCCACCCAGAGGCGGTCAGGCTCCGCGCCACTTCGAGCTTGATCCCGAAATCCGCCCCCGGTTCCGACGCCAGCGCCCGATGCACCGCCAGGGCCTTGCGGTGCACCGCCAGTGCCGCTCTCTGGTCGCCGATCTTGCCCGTCAGCTCGGCGAGCTCGACATACGCCTTTCCCAGCGCCGCGCACGACTCGCGGTCGGTCTGGCCCTTGAGCAGATCTTCCAGCCGGCCGTAGAAATCGGCCGCGCCTTTGAGGAGCTTGGTCCTCAGGCCCTCGAACTGTTTCTCCTTCATTAACAGGTCTTCGCTGACCTCGCCGTGGAACAGCTTGATCGCGTCCATCGCGAGGCTGAACCGTTGCTTCTCTCTCTCATTCGCCGCCTTCAGCTCGGTATTGGCCCTGGCCTGCACCGCGATCACGGCCGCCGTTCCACCGACCGTGGCCAAGACCAACGCCGCAACAAGCACGGCCACCGCCGGCCGCCGTTTGCACCAGAGCCATGCGCGCTCGCCCATCCCGACGCGGCGGGCCGAGATTGGACGCGAGTCAAGCCAGGAGCGCAGGTCATCAGCCAGCGCCTGTGCCGAGGCGTACCGCCTTCGCGGGTCCTTCTCCAGGCACTTCAGGCAGATCGTCTCGAGGTCGCGCGGGACCTTGGCGTTGATCCTCGACGGCGGCTCCGGCGGCCGGGTCCGCACCGCCTCGAGCGTCTGGATCACGCTGTCGCCGCCGAAGGGAGCCTTGCCCGCAAGCAAGGCGTAGAGGATCGCCCCGAGGCCATAGACGTCCGTTGCCGTGGTTATCGTGCCGCGATGCCCCGTCGCCTGCTCCGGGCTCATGTACGCCGGCGTGCCGAGGATGACGCCGGAAGCCGTCATCTCGATGTCAGCCTCCACCCGTTTAGCCAGGCCAAAGTCGGTGACGTGCGGACGGCCTTCGGTATCGACCAGGATGTTGGCCGGCTTCAGGTCACGATGCAGGATGCCCCGCATATGGGCATGGTGCACAGCTTCGGCCGCCTCGGCCAAGAGCGACCCGGCGCCCCTGGGATCGTCGTTGAAGGCCGCAAGTTGCTCGGCGAGGTTTCCCCCCTCGACGAGCTTCATGCTGAAGTACTTCTGACCTCCATGCTCGCCGACCTCATAAACCGGCACGATGCCCGGATGATCGAGCAGAGCCACCGCCTCGGCCTCGTTCTGGAATCGCCGAAGATCAGCGTCATCGGCCAGCAGGCCGCCCCTGATCATCTTCAGAGCCACGGGCCGGTTGAGCGAGAGCTGGCGGGCCTGGTAAACGACACCCATTCCGCCGCGGCCGAGCTCCGCGCCAGCTCGTAGTCGCCGAAGTAGCGGACCGTGGTCCCCCGCGGCAGAGCGATTCCGTCGCCGGTAGCCTCGACAGTCGATCGGTGGTCCGGATCCGCGGCCGACGGATTGGCTCGGGTCGACTCCCGGTCGCTCGCGCCAGCGCGTGAGGCAGAGCAGTCTGGGTCGCCGGATCGCGCCGATGTGGGTCGGTGGTTTGATCCGCATGCTGGTCCGGTGATCCTCCCCGCCGGGTCAACTCCGGCCGCAAGGGCGCCACCAGGCGCTGGTAGCGATCTTGCTCGGCGAAGACCTCAGCGAGCTCGGCCGCCAGGTCGGGGTGGCCGGCCAGCAACTCCTGGCGGCTGCGAGACTGTCCGGCGTCCAGCGCCTCGAAGTAGGCGCCCTTGGCCGCCTCCAAGCGCCGCCGCCGCCGGGCGTCCTCGGTCGGCTCATCGGAGGTCAACGGCTCGTCCGCCATGCTCACGCCTCGTATTCACGCTTTGACTCGCCCATGTGGTCTCGCGGCATTAGTCGAGCCCCAGGTCTTCGGGCGGGATGGCGCGGAGGACTTCCTCGGCGCTGGTCTGCCCGCGTGCGACGCTGAGCAAGGCGGAGCGGCGAAGGTCGAGGAGCCCGGCCTTCGAGGCCTGATCGCGGAGTTCGCCGGTCGGCCGGCGTTCGGCGATCAACGGGCGGAGCTCGCGGGTGATCCTGAGCACCTCGAAAACCCCGGTGCGCCCGGAGTATCCGGTCTGCAGGCACTCGCGGCATCCGCGGGCACCGTGCAGCGCGCGGCCCTCGCCGGGCTCGAGCCGGTCGCGGACTTCGTCAAAGGTCCGCGTCGAGTCGTGCAGCTCGAAGGCCGCCTTGCATCGAGGGCAGAGCGTGCGAACCAATCGCTGGGCGACCACTCCCAAAAGCGAGCTGGACAGGAAAGGTGCGCTCGCACCCAAGCCGAGAAGGCTCTGCACGGCACCCGGCGCGGACGGCGCGTGCACCGAGGCAAGCACGAGGTGTCCGCTGTTCGCGGCCCGGATCGCGATCTCGGCGGTCATCGCATCGCGGATCTCGCCGATCAGGATTACGTCGGGCGACTGGCGGAGCACGCTCCGCAAGAGCTCGGGAAATCCGACGTCGGCCTTCGGGTTGATCTGGGACTGACGGAGCCCGGCCACGGCGTACTCGATCGGGTCCTCGATCGTGTGGATCTTCCGCTCGCCGTTGTTCAGATGCCGCAGGCACGCATAGAGCGTCGTCGTCTTTCCCGACCCGGTCGGTCCACTGACCAGGATCAGCCCGCCGGGGATATCCAGCATCGCGGTCAGTAAATTGAGCTCGCGCCGCGACATGCCGAGCTGGTCGAGCGCCACGACCTGCGAATTGCTGACCAGAAGCCGGATCGCCATGTCCTCGCCATGCAGGGTCGGGATCGTGCTGACGCGCAGGTCGATACGCCCCACCCCCGGGCCAACGACGGTGCTTCTCCTGGGCTGGTCATCCTCATCCTCATCGTCACCCTCTCGCTCGCCAAGGGCCCCGTCATCGTCTTCACGGACCCAGCGGCCATCCAGGGGTCTGCGCTGTTCGGCCAGATCCATGCCGGCCATTGCCTTGATGTGGCTGGTGCAGCGCCGCCCGTGCTCGGTCGTCAGGATGGTCAAGAGGCGGACGATCCCCAGGTGCCGGACCGAAACCGCAACATGGTTGTCGTTGAACGAGAAGAACAGGTCGCTCGCGCCGAGCCGCGCGGCGTGGTCGACCAGTGCGGCGACGGCCGGCTCCGGCCGCAGCCCGGCGATGTCAGGCGCGCGAATCTCACCCGAGCTGATCGAGGAAGCCGGACCCGGCTCGGTTGCGGACCCGGCGGGACGCGGCATGCGCCTGGCGGGGACACGCCGGACGTTGGCCGGCGCGATCCCCAGAGCGGCGTTCATGGTTTTCCTCCCAGGGCCAGGGCGCGCGGCGCGCTCGTCTGCCGCCAGGTTGAGATAGTGATGCATTCCAAGCAACTTCAATACGGCCATGACGCCAGGGGGCACCGAATAGAGAACCAGCATCCCGCCGGCGTTTTGACTGCTCTGGTGGAAATGGACGAGCCAGCTTACGCCGCTGGAATCAACGTGCGGCGCATGCTGTAGATCCAGCACGACCTTTTGCCGGTAGCACGCCGGCCCCAGCAGTTCCTCGATATTCCGGAGATCTCGCGGCTCCTCGATTGAGCGGATCTCGCCCTCGGCCTGGATCTGGCAGACTCCCGCCGGCTCCTCGGAACGCAATCGGAGATTCATGGCCCTGCTCGAACGCTCGGGACGATCCCCACCTGTCGAGTGGGAACCCGGCCGGCCGCATGACGACACGCCGTCACGGCCGGTCCCCCGGCACTCTGCGCATCATCATATCCAGGGAGGCGGGCAGCCTTGCAAGCAAAATCGCCCCGGCCGTCTCGCGATTTTTCTTACGATTTACTGGTGGCGTTGCCAATTTCGTCCGGCAATTGAAACCCTAATCGTCGCGACGCAGCCAGTATACTCAATTGCTATTCCCGAGATCACCCACCTGATGGACGCCGCCGCGCCCGGCGACCGCCAGGCAGCGGCCGACCTGCTTCCACTCGTCTGCGACGGGTTGCGCCAACACGCGGCCGCGCGAGTGGCCGCGGGGAAGCCCGAACACACCATCAACCCCACAGCGCTTGTGCACGAGGCCTACCTGCGAACTGTCGGCAACCAGCACTTCGAAAGCCGAGGTTGTTTCTGCGCCGCCGGGGCTGAGGCAATGCGGCGGGTCCTGGGCAACCACGCCCGGGACTGCAAACGGCTGAAGAGTGCCCGAGCGTGGGTCCGGCTCGAGTTGCTCGATCAGAGCGGTTCCCTCGCCGAGGATCCCGACCTCGTCCTGTCGCTGGACGAACTGCTCACCCGTCTCGGAGCGGAAGACGCCGCCGCGGCCCGGGTCGCTCACCTCCACCTCTTCGGCGGGCTCTCGGTCGTGGAGGCGGCGCGGAATTCGAGATCTCAAGGGTGGTCGCCCACCGGAACTGGAAACACCGCGTGTACCGCCGGCACCGCGGATACCGGCCAAGTCGCTGTCCTTCTGCCAGTGACTGCCGTCTTCGAAACGCCCTGCGCGGCCCACCAACGGCGGACGTGGCAACGGTCACTGCATGACTTCGGCCCCCGTCGATTCCGCGAAACCGCCGTGCACGATTCCGAAAAGACGAGCCTCCCGGCGAGCCCATCTCCCAGACGGCTTGCACGGTGTCTCGCGCTCCCAGGACAAGGGAAGCCCATTTAGATTCCTAGACGGGCGGTGTATACGATCCACGCCGAGCAGATCGCCGCGAAGTACAACAGACCGCCGAGGCACATGAGTTTGGGCAGGCGGAGGTGAGGATGACGCTGGTTCGGACATCGTGTGACCGCAATATCGGCAAATTCTTGCCATCGCAGTTTCGGCCGGCAAAAAGAACGGATCGGGAGACGGGACCGTTGAGACAGACGAGCAGCGGCCCGAACGGCGGGCGGTCAGCAGGCGCAACGGGAGTCTTGCTCTGGCACGACCATGACGTGAACGATAGGCGAGAGCTGCATCTGAACGGACAGACCTCCCCTCGCCGACTCAGCCACCTAACCGAGCTTGCAACCAGCGGATCCGAGCCCGCTCTGTAACCGAGGTCACGTGTCGTAAGCTCTTTCGCTGCATGGGCCTACAAATGGGCGGCGCTGGATTCGAACCAGCGACTTTCACCGATTGAGGATGGCCCTCACACGCGAAATCCCTTGTTATTGGCTATGGTTGCACGATGGCACGAACAGCGCGAGTTGCTCCTGGGGGCATGATCTTTCACGTTTTGAATCGCGGCATTGTGCGAATGCAGTTCTTCGAGAAGCCCGCGGACTACCAGGCATTCGAGCGCGTCCTGTCGGAAACGCGCCGCGAATCGCCGACGCGGATTTGTGCCTACTCGTTGATGCCAAACCACTGGCATCTCCTGCTGTGGCCGGAACACGATGGTGAGCTGGCGAGCTTCATGCAGCGGCTGACGATCACGCACGTTCGCCAATGGCAAGAGCACCGGGGATATGCGGGGCTGGGGCATGTTTACCAGGGTCGCTACAAATCGTTTCCTGTGGAAAGCGATGAGCACTTCTGGGTCGTCGCCCGGTATATCGAGCGCAATGCGCTCCGGGCCCAGCTTGTTCTGCGAGCGGAGGAATGGCGATGGTCGAGTCTATGGCGGCAATGTCGCGGAACGGCGGAGGAGCGCTCCTTGCTGGCCCCATGGCCGATCGAGCGGCCGCCGGACTGGGTCGAGCAGGTCAACCGGACCGACGACGAGGAGAGGGAGCTGGAATCGCTCCGCCAAAGCGTGCAGCGCGGCCGCCCGTTCGGCCCGCCAGACTGGCAGAAACGAATCGCCAAGCGCCTGGGTCTGGAGTCGGCGTACCGTCCCAGTGGCCGACCGCGGAAAATGGGCCGCTCGAAACCGTGAGTATAGTCCCGGGCGGCGGTCGACCACGCGACCTCGTTTGGCAATATCTATCCCGGTTCTGGCTGCTGTCCCGCTTCTGGCTGGGTGCTGCTGCGTTCCCCATTGGGATACCAAACAACCCAATCTGCCATTATCGGACCTGTCAGGCTTTCCCCAAATCCGAACCCGCTTGACCGGAATTCGACGGGGCTCTCATGGTCGGCGCTCGATTCGAATCGGCGATTTCCACGGTGTGAGGACCGCTCTCACCGGCAAAAACCACGGATTCTCAGCGTTTTCTGAGTTCAAGAATCGCAAGAAATGCCACAGATCGCAAGGGATTCCTGACGGGAAAACTGAAGGCGTTGCCGGTCGGCGGCGCTGCCTAGTCGATCGATTGCGGATAGATGCCGCCCGATTTAGCCGCGTTCGGTGTCGTCGATCGCCGAAATCCGTCTGTTAGAATAGGATCAGCGCCGCCAAACCCAGAAGGCAACCACGATGTCCACGACTCGCCGTAAGCCCGGCAAGCAAGGGCAGAAGAATGGCAAGGTCTCAGCTACTCGCGTGAGCGACGCGTCCGATGCCGGGGCCGTGCTCACATTGAGTGAAGCTGCCGCTTACTTGCGCGTCGCCGAGAGCCACGTACAACACTTGGCGGAGACGCGATTGCTACCGGGACGCCAAATCGGCGGCGAATGGCGCTTTCTCAAGGCAGGGTTGCAGGATTGGTTACGGGCGCCTACCGCAGGATCCGGTAAAGAGGCCTTTCTGGCTCTAGTTGGCGTGTGGCGCGATGATCCCGACATCGAGCAAATCGTGCGAGACGCCCATCGGCGACGCGGCCGCACCGGTGTCGAGTGAGAGAGATGATTCTTCTCGATACCGACATGCTCACGCTGCTTTTGCAGGGCCACCCGCGTGTCCAGAAGCGAATGCAATCGGCCGATACCGATGTTGCGACGACCATCATTACCTGGATGGAAGTGCTACAGGGCCGCTTCCAGGCGATCATGACCGCAGCCGACGCAGATCAGCTCGAGCGGGCCTCCCAGCGGCTGGAAGAATCCGTGAGTCAGCTAAGCACTCTTCCCATCGTCCCAATAAACCATGCCGTGGCCAAACAGTTCGCAGCGCTGTTGGCCAACAAAAAGCTTAAACGGATCGGTCGCGGCGACGTGTTGATCGCAAGTATTGCGCTGGCTCTGAAGGCGAGGCTGATCACCCGGAACGTCCGTGATTTTTCGCTGGTACCAGGATTGATTTGGGAGAATTGGGCTGATTGATCGAGAACGAGAACACGAAGTGAGGCTAATGGGCGGCAGGATTCGAACCTGCGACTTCCACCGTGTGAGGATGGCACTCTAACCGCTGAGTTAGCCGCCCGAGGCTGTTGGGGACCCAAATCCGTTACTCACTACCAGCCATATCCGAAAATAGCGATTCTTGCTTTCGGCGACAAGACGCGGGAGGGCGCGGAAGTATTCCCAGGAACGGAGTCGCTCTAGTCTTGCTCAAGTCCTGCCGCCTTTTTACATTAGGGCATTGACGATCTGCACCGATCGTCAAGAACCATGTCTGCGCCCGTCGCGACGTTCACCAACCGCGTGAGACCCGCCGATGCCCGAGTTCTTTCCGGACGTGCCCAAAATCCAGTACGGTGGTCCGAAATCCAAGAACCCCCTGGAATTCAAACACTATAACCCGGATGAGTACGTCGACAGAAAGACCATGCGGGACCACCTGCGGTTCTCGGTAGTATACTGGCATTCCTTCTGCAATCCACTTGCCGACCAGTTTGGCGTGGGCACCGCCGTCCGCCCCTGGGATGACGGCACGAATTCCGTCGCCAACGCCCAGCGCAGGGCACGCGTCGCGTTCGAATTCTTCGAGAAACTAAGCGTTCCCTTCTACGCATTCCACGATCGGGACATCGCCCCCGAAGGCAAGAACCTCAAGGAAAGCCACGCCAATCTCGACGAAGTTGTCAAGGTTCTCAAGGATGAACAAGCCCGCACAGGCGTCAAGCTGCTCTGGGGGACCGCCAATCTCTTCTCCAACCCGCGCTATCTGCACGGGGCCGCGACCAGCCCCAATTTCGACGTTTTTGCCTTCGCCGCCGCCCAGGTCAAGAAGGCAATGGAAATCACGCTCGAGCTCGGGGGGGCCGGCTACACGTTCTGGGGCGGCCGCGAAGGCTATTCGACCTTGCTCAACACCGACATGAAGCGCGAGCTCGACCACCTGGGCCGGTTCCTGCACATGGCCGTCGCCTACAAGAAACAGATCGGCTTCGGCGGCACCTTCTACATCGAGCCCAAACCCAAGGAGCCGACCAAGCACCAGTATGACTCGGACGCGGCCGCATGCTTGAATTTCCTGCGGACCTACGATCTGCTCCCCCATTTCAAGCTCAATATCGAAACCAATCACGCGACCCTGGCCGGCCACGAAATGATGCACGAGCTCGAGGTCGCCATCGGCGCAGGCGCGCTGGGATCGGTCGACGCCAATACCGGCGACTACTTGCTCGGCTGGGACACCGACCAGTTCCCGACCAACGTCTACCTGACGACCCAGTGCATGCTCTGCATCCTGGAAATGGGAGGCTTCTCGACCGGCGGGCTCAATTTCGACGCCAAGGTCCGCCGCGAGAGCTTCGAGCCGATCGACCTGTTCCACGCCCACGTCGGGGCCATGGACGCCTTCGCCCGCGGACTCAAAACCGCGCGCGCCATCCAGGCCGACGGCCGTTTGGCGGCATTTGTCAAGGAGCGCTATCGAAGCTGGGACTTCGAGCTCGGCCGCCGCGTCGAAGCCGGCCAGGCGAGCTTCACCGACCTCGAAGCTTATATCCTGCCCAAGGGAGACGCCGCCCGTAATGTCAGCGGGCGGCAGGAGATGCTTGAGAATTTGATAAACGAGTTTATCTGACTACTCGGAAAGCGCAGCGAAGATGCCCTCCATGAACGCGGGCAGGTCGTCGGGTGTGCGGCTGGTCACGATGTTGCCGTCGCGGACGCAGGCGGCGTCTTGCCAGATCCCTCCGGCGTTCTCGACGTCGTCGCGAATCGCGAAGAAGCCGGTCACCTTCTTGCCCTTCAAGCATTTCGCCGAGCAGAGCATCCAGGGCCCGTGGCAGATCGAAGCCAGAACTTTTCCTTGACGGCCGGCCTGGGTAACCAGGTCGACCATCGCGGGATGCCTGCGCATGTGGTCGGGCGAGTAGCCGCCGGGGATGACGATCGCGTCAAAGTCGGCTGCCTTGACCTCGCTCGCCGCGACGTCCGCCTTGGCGGGGTAGCCGTGTTTCGAGGCGTAGGTTTCTCCCGCCTTGGGCCCGACGATCTTCACGTCGCAGCCGGCCTCGCGCAGGCGAAGCACCGGATACCACAATTCGAGGTCCTCGTAAAACTTCTCGACGAGCACGGCGATGCGCTTGCCTTTGATGTTGCTCATGGTTTTTGCTCCGATGGTCGCGTTCCAATTTCGCGTATCACAACCTGGCTGCAACGGCGGATTCCGCCGAGTGGGACGGCCGATGCTCGGCCATGGCCAGCTCGATTCCCTGTTCGAAGGGGAATGGCGGTTGGTAGCCCAGCACGCGCCGGGCTTTCTCGATCGAATAGTCCAGGTTCAGGCCGAGGAACTTGTAGCGAGCCTGGTTGATGATCGGCGGGTTCTTGGCGCCCCGAAGCTTGGCGATCCGTTCAACCAGCTTGGCGAGGAACCGGGCCAGTCCGCGGGGAATGTGGCGGCTGGGCGGACGCAGACCCGCGAGCCTGGCCACCGTGCCGACGAACTGCTTCTTGGTCACGCGCTGGCCGTCAGTAAGGTTGAAAACCTCGCCGATCGCCTCGGGCCGCTCGGCGGCCAGGAACATGCCGTGAACCAGGTTCTTGACGTATATGCAGTTAAGCAGTTGCTCACCGCTGCCGAAGTACGCGAACGTCCCGCGCCTGAGGTTCAAGAGCAGCTTGGGCAGCACGGTCCGGTCGCGCTCGCCGTAGATGAATCCGGGCCGGACGATCGTGGCGCGGAGCCCGCGCTGGCGATGATACTCCAGCACGAGGGCCTCGGCCTCCGTCTTGGAACGCGTGTAGGCATCGAGCGAGTTGATTGCCGGCGGCACCGTCTCATCGGTCCCGTAGTGGTCGCGCCCTTCGTATACTCCCAGCGAGCTCACGTGGACCAGCCGTTCAATCCGCGCGTTGCTGGCGGCATCGAGCAAGACCCGAAGCGCTTCGACATTGAGCTGGCGGAATTCGGCCAGGCTGCCCCAGTCTCCGACCTTGGCGGCGCAGTTGAAGACCCAGTCGGCGCCCGTGACTCCGGCACGAAGCGCTTGGCGATCTTCGAGATCCCCGACGATCGTCTCGACTCCCCACTGATCGAGCCATTGCGTATTGCTCGTGGGCCGTACCAGAGCGCGAATGCGATGGCCTCGCCGCAGCGCCTCCTCCGCGGCATGGCCGCCGACCAGCCCGGTTGCCCCCGTAATGAAGATCGTCTTCGAGTTCGTCTGGCTCATGTCGTCTGTGGAGTGATGGGTGAACTCATGCTGCCGAATCACCGTCGTCCGCGTCTGTAGCAGGGCTGTATCCTACCCGATCGGTCCCGGCCGGGAGAATAACCGATTTTTTGGGGGTGGCTTTTCGTGCGCCGCTCGGTGTAGGCTTGATTCTATCCAGTTTGGTCAAGAATTCGAGGTGATCCGGGATCGATCTGGCGATTGTCGAGCGATCATGGTGTTCGGATTGACAGGAATCGAGTGTGGGTCTACGATACGCGGTTCCTGTCCCTCCCCGGATTGCGGATGAGGAAGGGAAGGGGTGGGCGACATGGGTAATGTTATCAAAGGTGAGGAACTGGGGTCGTATCGGCAGACGCTTCAGACTCTCAAGTCTCGGCTCAGAGGCGATCTGAGTCAGATGACTGACGAGGCCCTGAGGCTGGACAACGGCGGCGGCACGGGCAATCTCTCGAATGTGCCGCTGCACATGGCCGACCTGGGCACCGACAATTACGACCAGGAATTCACGCTCGAACTGATCGAGAATGAACAGGTGACGCTCGATCTGGTGAATGAGGCGCTTGGACGCATGGATCAGGGGACGTACGGTCAGTGCGTGGAATGCGGCGACCCGATCAGCAAGCAGCGGCTACAGGCAATCCCGTATGCACGTCACTGTATCCGTTGTGCAAGGAAGCTGGAGGGTGGCGAATGAAGGGCGAGGAAGGAGTCGGTCTCGGGCGCTGGGTCCTCTTCTGGACAATCGCGCTGGGTGGCACCGCATTCGATCTGGCGACGAAGGCAATCATCTTCGAGCGCGTGGGGCCGCCCCCAGCGCCGTCCGTCACCCTCGTGCCGCACATCCTTGAGCTGCACACCAGCCAGAACACCGGTGCCCTGTGGGGATTTGGCTCGGGCCTGCCGCATAGTAGCGAGGTCTTCGCCGGGCTTTCCGTCGTCGCCGCGATCCTCATCTGTTACTGGCTCTTTTTCATGGGGGCGGCATCGAGCGCTGTCTTGACCGTCGCCCTGGCCTTGATCATGGCCGGCGCGCTGGGGAACTGCTACGACCGCCTGGCATACGGCCACGTTCGCGATTTCGTCCATTTTCACGTCGATGCGATCAACTTCGATTGCGCCATCTTCAATTTCGCCGACAACATGCTCGTCGCCGGCGCGATCACCCTGGTGCTCTATGCACTGCGTCCGGTGGCGCCCGATCCTGTCGCGGACTCACTAGAGACCCAGCCGGGCCCAGGAATATCCCCCGAGTCAGCCGAGAGGGCTCATCCGGCCTGAGCAGCCGGCGCTCAAACGTCGTAGTAAAGCGAAAACTCGTACGGATGGGGCCGGGCGCGGATCGTCTCGACTTCGTGGGTCTGCTTGTACCAGATCCAGGTGTCGATCACGTCGGGGGTGAAGACGTCGCCGCGGAGCAGGAATTCGTGGTCCGCCCGTAAAGCGTCCAGCGAGGTCTCCAGAGACCGCGGCGTGGTCGGGACCGTATCGAGCTCCTGGGGCTGAAGGTCGTAAATGTCCTTGTCGAGCGGCTCGCCCGGGCGCAGCTTGTTCTGGATGCCGTCGAGCACCGCCATGAGCATCGCCGAGAAGAGCAGATAGGGATTGGCCGCGCTGTCCGGACAGCGATACTCGATGCGCCGACTGTGGGGATTGGGGCTGTTGACCGGGACCCTGATGATGGCGGCCCGATTGCGGCGGCTGTAGGAGATCTTGGTCGGAGCCTCGAAACCGGCCACCAGACGCTTGTAGCTGTTCGTCGTCGGGTTGGCAAAGGCGCAGAGCGCAAGTGCATGCTTGATCAGACCGCCGATCGCGTAGAGCCCCAGATCGCTGAGACCGGCATAGCCATGACCGGCCAGGAGCGGCTGGCTCTCCTTCCAGACGCTCAGGTGCGTATGCATTCCCGAGCCGTTGTCGCCAAAAAGCGGCTTGGGCATGAAGGTCGCGGTCTTGCCCGCGCGGCGGGCCACGTTGCGAATGATGTACCTGGCCAGCATGACCTGATCGGCGCTTTCCAGGAGCGGTTTGGACACCAGGTCGATCTCGCACTGGCCGCCGGTTGCGACCTCATGAAAATGAGCCGCCGTGGCGATCCCGCAGCCCGCCATGCGCTGGGCCATTTCGGTGCGCAGATCGACCAGGCTGTCCGTCGGCGGGCACGGGAAATAACCAAGGCCTGATCCAGGCTTGTATCCGAGATTGGGCGATTCCTGCCGGCCTCGGTTCCAGACACCCTCCACCGAATCGACCTGATAGAAGGCTTCATGGCCGCGCTGGTCGAACTGGACATTGTCAAACACGAAGAACTCCAGCTCGGGCGCGAGCAGACACTGGTCGGCCAGCCCGGTGTTGCGCATGTAGCTGGTGGCCTTGCGCGCGATGTTGCGCGGGTCGCGGGTGTAGTCCTGGTGGGTGATGGGGTCGTGAATGTTGCAGATCATCGTCAGCGTGGGCTGCGACGGAAACGGGTCGATCAGTGCCGTCTCGGGCTGAGGAACGACCAGCAAGTCGGCCTCGTTGATCGCGCGCCAACCCACGACGCTCGACCCGTCAAACTGGATGCCTTCCTCGAACGTCTCCTCGGTGAGCGAGTCGGCCGGTATCGAGAAATGCTGCCAGACCCCGGGGAAATCCATGAATCTCAGGTCGACCGTCGTGACCTCGCGCTGCCTGATCTGCGCCAGAAGCTCTTTGGGTGTCACTCAATCCATCTCCTGTCGGTAGTTGCGTCCATCAATGAACGGCCGGGCCGGTACTAGACCCGTGGAAGCGGTCGTGCAACCGTAGGTCAGGCTTTCCAGCCTGACCTACAGCATACAGGATTCTGCGGTCCCACACCGATCACCGGCCTGTCGACGGCCCAGACGGAAGAACTTGCCACGAATGAGCCGCCTGCCGGATTCGCATTCTAGACGGTCCGATCGCGAACTAAAACCGTACAATAACAAGGATGAAGGACGAACAAGCGCGCGATCCGGGTTTCTGATTCATCCTTCATCCCTCATCCTTCATCCTTTCCCTTCCCGGGTGATATCGCATGCCGCGGTTTGTCTTGCTCGAGCATTTTTGGGATGGCGTGCACTGGGATTTCATGCTCGAAAGGGGCGAGATCTTGCGGACCTGGGCGATCGACTCGCCGATCGTTGCGGATCGAGACCTGCCCGCCAGGGCGCTGGGTGACCACAGGCGAATTTACCTGGAATACGAGGGTGAAATCTCCGGGGGCCGCGGACGGGTCCGGCGGCTGGATTCCGGGACCTATCGCGCGATTCTTTGGTCGGCCGAGCGAGTCCAGGTCGAGATCGCGGGCTCTCAACTGGCCGGCGCGGTGGAGTTGCGGTTTGTCGGCGTCGAGCCGCGCGGCGCTCCCCTGTGGATCTTCCGCATGGGAAACTTGGACTGAAGCACCTGGCGAGAAGGAAGTGTGGGCCGGCGGAAGGCTCCCCTGGTCCGGTCCGACCGGCCGGCCAGGCGGATCTGACCATTGCAAATTTGAACTTGTTCGAGCTGGACGTCCTCTCGCTCAAGATTCGGCGTATAGCGAATGACGACCACTGGATAACCATCCCTGCGCGACCATTGGACATCGACGCCATGATAGCGTGCATAGTCAACGATTCGATCGAGGAAGTTATCCGCGGGAACGGGCAGGATTCCCGCGCGGATCTTTTCCAGAGTCAGCTCGACGGTATTTCCCTCGGGAACGCGGGGCCGGGCGACCACGGTAATTACCGACTGGATCCCGCGCTGCCGCAGTTGAAATGCGAGCGTGATCCGGTCAAGCTCGAACAGGAGTCGAGGCTCATTCACCTCGGGAGGGAGCTGATCGGCGAAGTGGGTGATCAAGTCTTCGGCGAGCCAAGCGTTGACTTCCTCATCGGTGAATACGGCCTCCCAGGTCGGTTCGTTGCAAATATCGTTGCGAAGCTGAAGGCTTTGCGCCACAAACTTTTTCGCCTGGTCCGCGCGCTGGCGCGGCTCAAGTGGGCCATCGCACGGTAATAAGAAGGCTGGTAGGTCAACGAGAACCAGACGACGACGGGAATCGCCAGCAGCACGACCGAGATCGTGCCGACCCAGAGCAGCCATTTGCTCGTTTTGCGCATCGGACATCCCAGTCTCGTGATGGAAGGGACGCATCGGATGGGAAGCGACCATCGCTTGGGCACGAGGTCTCGCGGTCACGCCGGAGAGCGTTTGATGGGGCGACGTGGTCGGACCTCAATCGAGAATACGCTTTCGGCCCGAATCGGTCAACACAAGCTTATAGTGCATCTACGGTTGGCCCTTCTCCCTGGTATCGGGTGCCAACCATGCTCGACATGATTTATTGCAGCACGAAAGCGGGCATTTCGTGAGGTCGTGCCGGACAGACCGCCAGAGGAGGGTCAAGAGTGCGTTGGTTGAAAAAAACCACGAACCGTAAGGTGGGCCGATGGGCGAACAGGGTTGAATCAGCAAGGTGGTACTCGATTACAGACCATTCTCCACCAAGGACTTACTGCGATCGGTCGCGCTTGCACCCGCCCGTCCGTTTTGAGACGATCCTTATTGAAGTCGTGCGATTGAGTGTTTCCGGGACCATTCAACAGGTCGAATCAACGGGAGCTCGGGGCCATGCCCTCGCGTTTCGTCTCGCTGGCCATCCTGATCTACTGGTCGATTGCCGCGTTCTTTCTGCTCTCCTGGGATGTGCTGCCCGAGCTCGCGCAGGGCTACCCGCCGGACTTGCGCTCGATTACCTACGCCAGCAACGACCCCAAGCCCGTGCACTGGAGCCTTCAGGTCATCGATAATCCCAAGGATCCCGACAATCGGCGTACCGTGGGTGAGGCGGTCACCTCCTCGTCGCGGCGCCCGGACGGGTGGTTCGAGATCGATAGCAAAGTGGAGTTCGACGCCGGCGGCCTGCTCAAGGGAACCGTCTTCGCGACCCGAATGGGCGGCATCCCGCTCCAGATCCAGAGCCTGTATCACGTCGATCCCTCGGGGAATCTGCGATCGTTTGATATCAGCGTGAGATCGCGCGAGTCTCCCGAGCGCCTCATCGATATCGCGGGCAAGGTCGAGCACGGCAAGATGAACATCGTCTCGCACGGCCCGGTGCCGCTCCTCAACCAGGTCTGGACGTTCGACTATGAATCCCGCAGCTTGGTCCAGAACGCACTGGGACCGATCGACCGGCTGCCGGGGCTGCACGTGGGCCAACGATGGGAAACGCGCGTCGTCAATCCGTTCACCGGGCAGGTTGATCGCGCACGGGCCGAAGTCGCGCGGCGCACTGTCATCCACTGGAACGGCAGTCCCGTGCCGACCTTCGAAGTCGTGCAGCATCTCACGCCCCTGGCGATGCGCACCTGGGTGACCATCGAGGGGCTCGTTCTTCGCCAGGAGGTGCCGTTCCCACTGGTGCGCCTGGTGCTCGAACGCCGGCCGGACGAAGCGAGTAATTCGACAATCCAGGTGAGGGTACCACCCCCATGATTGCTGTCCGAGGCGTGACCAAACGTTACGGCTCCAAGTGCGCTGTTGACCGGCTCGATCTCGAGGTCAAGGCCGGCGAGCTCTTCGCCTTCCTGGGGCCCAATGGCGCCGGCAAGACAACGACAATCAAGATGATCTGCGGCCTGCTCGCCCCGAACGAGGGCACGGTCACGGTCGGCGGCTTTGCGGCCACCAGCCAGCAGTCTCACCAACTGCTCGGTTACGTTCCGGACCAGCCCTATCTCTACGACAAGCTGACCGGCCGCGAGTTCCTCCGGTTCGTGGTCGAAATGTATGGCCTCGACCGCCAGCGCAGCACCGAGCGCATCGCCGAGCTGATCGAGACCTTCGAGATGGGCGACTACGTTGACGACCTTTGCGAGAACTACTCGCAGGGGATGAAGCAGCGGGTTGTGTTTGCCTCGGCCTTGGTGCACGATCCCAAGGTGCTCGTCGTGGACGAGCCGCTGGTGGGGCTCGACCCGCGCAGCGCACGCATCGTCAAGGACCTCTTCCGGCTTCAGGTTCGCTCCGGCTGCGCCGTGCTCATGTCCACCCACCTGCTGGCGATCGCCGAAGAGCTGGCCGACCGGATCGGCATCGTCGACCACGGGCGGATGCTGGCCGTCGGCACGCTGGAAGAGCTGCGCACCGTGGTGCAGCACCACGGCCCGCTCGAGGACCTGTTCTTGAAATTGACCGGAGATTATCGCCCGATCACCGCCGGACCGATCACGTCCGAGCTCGTCAGGTCGACGCCATGAGCATCGCCATCCCGGACCACGACCCTCTCGCCCTGCCGCCCATCCGGCCCACCCAGACGGCCAATGCCTTGCGCCGGCTGCGCTATTGCCTGACGCGAAACACCGTCCGCTCGGTACTGGCCGGCTCGCGGCTGCGGCTTTCGATGATCGTTTTCTGCAGCCTCGTCTTCTGGATTGGCCTCTTCGGCCTGTTCCTCGGCGGATTTGAATTCATCGGCCTCTCCGACGAGCTCTTCAACGCGATCTTCGAATACCTCTTCAGCATGTTCTTCCTGTCGATCCTCATCATGCTCTTCTTTTCGACCGGGATCATCACCTACACCGGCTTGTTTCACTCCCGCGAGGGTGTCTTCCTGCTGTCGACGCCGGCCACCACCGACCGGATCTTCGCCTACAAGTTTGCCGAGGCCGTGGCCATGTCGAGCTGGGGCTTCTTCCTGCTCGGCAGCCCGCTCATGGTCGCTTACGGCCTGACCATCAAGGCCCCGATCGCGTTTTACGGCATGTTCCTGGTCTATCTTTTCATGTTCGTCATGATCGCGGGTAGTCTGGGCGCGATCGCGGCGATCCTGGTCGCCAACGTGTTCCCGAAGCGTCAGAAGCTGGTGCTGGCGGGCGCGGGGCTGGCGACCTTGGGGCTACTCGCCGGCCTGGCCATGCGGATCTGGAATACTCCGGGCGACAACCCTGACCAGCGACTGGCTGGGCAGCGTGCAGGAGCGGCTGGCATTCTGCCAGCATCCGCTCTGGCCCAGCCGCTGGATGTCGGCGGGGCTCCTGGCTTCGGGTCGCGGGAACTGGCCGCGGGCGGGCTACTATTTGATGGTGCTCTCGGCGCACGCGGGGCTCGGATACTTGATCGCGGCCGCCGTGGCTCGGGACCTTTATTTCCGCGGCTTCAACCGCGTGCAAGGGGGCCGCACCAGCAGGCGCCGGCTGGCGCTCGATGCCCTTGACCGCCTCTTCCATCGCGGGTTCTTCTTCCTGTCGCGTCCGGTACGGCTCTTGATTCTCAAAGACCTGCGCACCTTCCTGCGCGACCCGGCCCAGTGGTCTCAGTTCCTGATCTTCTTCGGCCTGCTCGCCTTCTACTTTCTCAATATCCCCCGGCTCGGTTACGGAATCCAGAGCCCTTCGTGGCGCAATCTGATCAGCTTTCTCAACCTGGCGGTGACGGCTCTGATCCTCTCGACATTCACCAGCCGGTTTATTTTCCCGCTGCTCTCGCTGGAAGGACGCAACTTCTGGGTACTCGGGCTGTTCCCCTTGCGCCGCGAGCAGATTCTCTGGGGGAAGTTCGCCTTCTCGGTCGGCATCTCCCTGGCGCAACCGAGCTCCTGGTTTTCTTGAGCGACATGATGCTCGGGATGGGGGCGGTGATCATCGCTCTGCACGTCGCCATGGTGGCCGTGCTCTGCCTGGGGCTCTCGGGAATCAGCGTGGGCCTGGGGGCGCGGCTGCCCAACCTGCGCGAGAGCGACCCCTCCAAGATCGCCGTCGGATTCGGCGGGACGCTCAACCTGCTCGTCAGCCTCGTTTTCATCTTCTCCCTCGTCACGGCCCTGGCCGTTCCCTGCCACCTCTATTTTCTCGGGATCGAATATCCCGCGTTGACCCGGTTGGCCCTGTCGAATTACGAATTTCGTTTCTGGTTGACCGTCGCGATCCTGGTGAGCCTGGCTATCGGCGCGGCCGGAACGATCATCCCGTTGCGAATCGGAATCAAGGCATTCCAGCGGATGGAATTCTGACTGGTCGCCATGGAAAGAGCAGCCACTCTCAGGGCCCCACGCCCAGCCGATCTGCGAGAGCCTGCGACCCTGGGCGTCGTGGCGCTCTTCGCCGCGTCGGGCGCCTCGGGCCTGATGCTCGAGGTCGTGTGGTCGCGGATGCTGGGCTGGCTGCTCGGTGGAACGACCTGGTCGGTGATGACGATCCTCGTCGCCTTCATGGGCGGCCTCGGGCTGGGAGGTATCTTCTGGGGAGTTCGGGCAGGCGCTCACGCGCGCCCCCTGCGTCTCTTTGGCTTGCTGGAAGTCGCGATCGGTCTCTACAGCCTGGCCGTGCCTGCGTTGTTTGGCGGGCTGGCCGGGTTTTTCGAGCTCGCGACTCGCTTCGTCGGCGACTCGCCGGCGGCCGCGATCGCCCTGCGCGTCGCGACGGCCGTACTGGCGCTCGCCCCCCCTACCCTGCTCATGGGTGGAACGCTGCCGGTCTTGACGCGGTTCGCCGCGAGGGGATACGCACAGCCCGGGCGAACCGCCGGCATGCTCTACGCGGTGAACACCGCCGGGGCCGTGGCCGGCTGCTTCGCGACCGGGTGTCTCTTGATCTACTGGCTCGGCGTGGTCGAGACCAACCTGCTGGCGGCCATGGTCGATCTCGGCGTGGGCATCGCGGCACTGATCTGGGACCGCTGGACGCCCGTCGTGCTCGGGGGCGGCCCAGCCGAGGCGGCATCACCTCGTTTTTCGATCGACCGGGCCCCCGCCTTGTGGATCGCGGCGGCTTCCGGGTTCTGCGGGCTGGCCTATGAAGTGCTCTGGGCCCGCGGCTTGCTGGCTGCCGTTACCGACGACACCACCTACGCCTTCACCCTGATGCTGACGGCGTTTCTCGCCGGCCACGCGCTCGGCGCCGGCGCGATGGGCCGGGCCGACGGCGACGCCCGCCCCGAGCGCATCTGGCGAAACCTGGGAACGGCCCAGATGCTTGCGGCCGCCGCTGCTCTTCTGTCACTACCCTTGCTGGTGGCGATTCACGCGCCGATCAATCGCGTGGCGTTCGTCGAGGGGATGAGCTTCTGGGGGGCGCGGGTCCCGTTTCATCAATTGCTCAGCCTGGCCGTCTTCGCGCCTTCGGCCGCGTTCCTGGGGGCGAGTTTTACACTGGCAGCCCGGCTGTACATCGGCCCTGGGCGGCCGGTGGGCGCGAGCACGGGACGGCTCTATGGTTTCAATACATTGGGGGCGATCGCGGGAGCCGTCCTCGCCACGGCCTGGCTGATCCCCGCACTGGGCACCCAGCACGCGCTCATGCTGCTGGCTCTCCTCCAAGCGGCGATCGGATCTCTGGCGATCGTGCGGCTGGGAGGCGGCCGGAAGGGCTGGTCCGGGCGGGCGGCCGCGGCTGCTCTCTGGGCGATCGCGGTCGCCTGCGCCTGCGCGCTCAACCTGTTCTTGCCCCTCTCGGAAATCTACGCCCGGCAAGAGCCCGGCAAGCTCCTGAGCATTCTGGAGGGGTCGGGAGCCACCATCACGGTGCACCAGCGCAATCCCGGCGACCGGGTGATCTCGATCAACGGGGTCAACGTCGCGGGGACCAACCCGATACTCAAAGCGACCCAGAGGCTCCAGGCCCACCTGCCGGCGTGCCTCCATCCCGCGCCCCGCTCGGTCCTCCAGATCGGCTTCGGCTCCGGGGGGACCTGCTACTCGCTTTGCCTCCATCGGGAGGTCCAGGCGATCGAGGTCATCGAGCTCAATCCCGACGTCTTGAAAGTAGCCCGCGAATGGTTCAGCGAGGTCAATCACGGAGTGCTCGACGACCCGCGCGTGCGGGTGCGAATCGCCGATGCCAAGAGCCATGTGGCCGTGACGAGCCAGACCTACGACCTCATTCTCTCGGATTCAACCCACCCCCGCTTCCGGGGCAACGCGGCGCTCTATGCGCGCGACTACTTCGCCAACTGTTCCCGGCGATTACGGCCGGGCGGCATCCTGTCCACCTGGCTCCCGCTCTATGGGATGTCGGTGGAGGATATTCGCGGGATTCTCAAGAGCGTTCAGTCGGTCTTTCCTCACGTCCAGGTCTGGTATGCCAACTCCGAGCCCCATGAGAACACGATCGTGATCGCGTCGCGGCAGCCGCTGGCGATCGACCCGGCCGCACTGGCCCGGCGGCTGGCCGATCCGCCCGTGGCCGCCGACCTGGCGGACGTCAGGATCACCTCGGCGACCGAATTGCTCGACTTCTTCATGCTCGGCGACCGCGCAATTTCCGAGTTTTCGCGCGCTGGCCGGTTGAATACCGACGACCACCCTCGGCTCGAGTACCTCGCGCCCCGGAGCCTGCGCAGAAAGCAATCGTGGGTGGACAACTTCGCCGCGCTGCGGCTTGCACGCGAGCCGATCGATCCTTACCTTGCCGGCGCCAGCGCTGGCGAGCGTGCCGCGCTCGCGCGCTGGCACGCCGGAACGACCTGGAAGCTGGCCGGCCAGTCCTACGAGCTCGAGGGCCGATTTGCGCTGGCGATCCAGTCCTACGCCGAGGGAGTCAAAGTCAACCCGCGGGACGTCGTCGCGCAGGTCCGCCTCGGCCAGCTTCGCAAAGCCCTGGCCGCCATGGGGACTTCATCCGAGCCGGGCCCTTGACCGGAGACCCCGCACCCCAACCCTGGGCTGAAGAAAGGTTGCCTCTGCGGCACTGCTGCATTCCTCCCGAGCTCACGGCCAGGAACGGAAGGCACTGATCTTGAACCCGGAGAGTGAACCACGAATAGAACGTCCGTTCCCCCCGCCCGGCGCCGGGAAACACAGACCGTCGCCGTTATCCGGCAACCGCGGTACCGGCGTCTTGACGATCTGGTCGATGCTCGGCAGTCCGGCGCGCGCAAAGAGCACGCAATAACTATCCTGGTACAGAGGTATCCATTTTTCAGTCAGGCTCAGCAAGTTCGCCGCCGGCGATGCGTTCTGGGCCAGGACCAGGTCGGTTGACGACGTCTTGAGCAACGCATCCCAGACACCTCGACCTTGTTCGAAATCAACCGACTGCCGGTAGGCCTCGTCCGAATAGAGCGTTTCGCGCCGCCCGTCAATGGAGACCTTGATACCCGGGCCGAGATGCCAGAGGACGTATTCGCCCCAATCGAACGGAACGGCCATGTTGCCGCGGGCGCCGCTCTGCTTCAGCAGGGCGACGGCGCGCGCGGGAAACGGGAAATAGTAGGGATCGACCCGGATGCAGCCAAATCGCGGCAAGGAGAAGCCAATCATGAGAAGCGACGCCAGCAAGCAGGCAGCCGTGCCGAATCGACTTCGCGCAAATCCAGACCAGGCGGCGAGCGACCAGCGGTTCGACGTATCGGCAATGTGGGCTCCCCCGAAAACGACGAGGGTCAGCACGAAGAGCGGGTAATGGCGGTTGGCCAGGAGCGGGAGGGCGGCGGCCACGGCGACGATGACGATCGCCTCCGGGCGCCGGGGCCGGCTGCTGCCGGCGAGGCCGATGATTCCGATTGCCAAGAGCGAGAGATAGATCAAGCCCGGCAAGCTCAAAAGGGCCAGGGGAACCCACTCGCTGATCTCCGGCCTCGGTACCGTGCCGGTGGTCACCAGGAACGTGACCAGCCTCGCACCGTAGGGATTGACCAGGAGCGCCAGACCACAAACGGTCAGAAGCGCGAGCAGCCGAAGGGATGCGACCGCGTCCTGTTTGTTTCTGTTTCTGAGCGATTCGACGGTCCGAACGCCGACCCACAACCCCACGACCCCGATTCCGGCCAGCACACCGCCGTGCAGATTGACCCAGACTAGAACGATGACCGGCAAGGCCCAGAGGTACAACTCGCGCCCCGTCTTCGCGCGTTCGAGAAGAAGGAGCACGAGCAGGAACGCAAGATAGGTGAAGATCTGCGGGCGGATCGTTCCCAGTCCCATCCGGAACGGGACGCTGGCGAGAATGAGCAGGAAAACCGCACGAAAGTGCCCCAATCCCCGGCGAGTGAGACGGACCTGGCAAAACCCGGCCAGCACCACACTCAGGAATACCTTCGCGACGATGAGGCCAGACGGTCCCGCCCGGTCGTAGATACCGGCGAACGCCACCTCGGCGAGCCACTCATGGTTGATCCAGGTTTGGCCGGCGGATCGGTAAGAGTAAGCATCGCTCTGGACGATCGACCGGGTCCGGAGGATGTCCTGGCCGAATCGGATGTGGCCCCAGAGATCGGGGTCGGTGACGGTGTAAGAAAACCAAAACAGAGCAAAGCTCGCAAGCAGAAAGAGAGGCGCCTGATCTCGGACGAGTCGGGATCGGGGATGATTCATTGCTGAGCGTATTTCGTGAAATCGTGAGGCCGCGCTGTGCGCGAAACAGCGGCGCAACGAGAACCGCTTTGTTTGAGAGATTTTTTTCTTGCTCTTCGCGAAGTGTTCCAAGTATACTCCCAGTGCTTTCATTTCCTCTCCGGTACGGTTTCCGTCATTTGCATGATCCCGATAGGGAGGTGTCCGTTGCGCAAGAAAAACCCTGGATTCACCTTGATCGAGCTCCTGGTGGTGATTGCGATCATTGCCGTCCTGATCGCCCTGTTGCTGCCGGCTGTCCAGTCAGCGAGGGAGGCAGCCCGCCGCGCACAATGCATCAACAACATCAAGCAATTGGGGCTGGCGGTGCACAATTACCTCACGCAGTACAACGTCCTGCCTTTGAAGACGATGTGGCCTAACAACGAGGCAGTCAGTTGGGGCTGGAGCTATGGCTGGCCACTGGCGCTGTTGCCCAATCTCGAGCAGACCACGATGTTCAATGCGTGGAATTTCGGAACCGGCATATTCGGCAACTCGTCCAGCCCGAGCGTCTACTCATTGGGCAATACGACCGTGGCTTACATTCAGTTGAGTGCATTTATTTGCCCATCTGACGGGACCAGGCTGAGGCCATCGGCCCCGTATGGCGCGATTAATTACATGGGGAACACGGGCGGCCCCGGCGCACTCTCGGCGTTCACGGGCACGTTCGTCCCCACGGCTGGTTGCGGGTCGAGCAACCCGGGAGAACCGTACAATCTTGGCACGGGGAATTGTCCGAATGGAATCTGGTTAAACGGGTGGGGCGATCCTCAGAATACGGGGCCGATCGGGATTGAGAACATCCGCGACGGCACATCGAACACCGGTCTGTTCAGCGAGCGATTGCTCGGACTCAACGGCAACACCGAGGGTGTTACACGGAGCAGTCCCGATTTCAAGCGAGCCACCTTTACAGGAACCGTCGGCGTGCCCTTTCACACCCAGGGCGGCACGATCGCGGGAAATCTGGCGTTCATCCAGGGCTGCCTGAACATGCCGGGTACGACGCCAGCGCTCAACTCGCAAGCCAACGGTATTTACTGGGCGGCGGATTACATCTGGTATCAAGTCATCAGCGGCTACAACCACAACGGGCCTCCGAACAGTGTGGAGTGCACCAATCCCAACGACTATTTCGCTTCCTGGGCCACCCAGATCGGTCCGTGCGGCTCGGCACCGCCGAACAGTAACCACCCGGGCGGGGTGAACCTCGGCTTCGCGGATGGCTCGGTCAAGTTCGTCAAGGACAGCGTCGCCTTGCAGACCTGGTGGGGACTGGGTACGCGCGCCGGCGGCGAAGTCATCAGCGCCGACAGCTATTGATTGATGTTTGGCCCAGGACAGGAGGGGCTGCCGGCGGTTCGCTCATCGGGCACGACCGCCGGCAATCCTTGTTTTTCGTTTCATTGCTCACTCATGTTAAGGTTCCACGTTCATGAAGCATATCGCCGTCTTGCTTGCCCCGGCACTCTTGGGGTTGACAATTGCCGGCTGTGGAGGTGGCATCGAAGAGGGGCACCCCACGAGCGGTCCGACGGACGCGCAGCCCGCCGAGTTCAAGAATCTTCAGAAGCAGTTTGCCGGCAAGATGCAGACGCAGCAGAAGCCCGCGAAGACCAAGACCGCGCCCGCAATTGAATCTACCAAGGAAAAAAAGGAATCGCCCTGATCGATTCCGGATCGACCATGAATCCTGCCGCGGCGGAGAAGGGCCCGGAGTCGGAGCTCGTTCGATTTACGCGGAATCGACCGGGCTTCAATCTTCGGGTATGGGCCATCGCGCTGGCGGCCGGAGTCGCGGCGGGCTTGGGCGCCTGGCTTCTCGGCGAGTTGGTCCATGACTTCTTCCGACCGCAAGTTTTCCCGGTCAGGGTCGCGCTCACGACGTATATCCAACCTACACTCGCATCATTGAACGCCGCCGATCTCAAGAACGCAGCGCTCGTTTTCACGGTCTTGGGCGGGGCGACGGGGCTGGTGATGGGCGCTGCGGGCGGCTTGGCCGTCCGCTCGCCTCTGCGTGGGTTAACCGTCGGTCTGGGAGGGCTCGTGGCCGGCGGCGCAGCCGGCGCCCTGGGATCGCTCGGCCTTTTCCCTTTCTTCTCTCGCCAGGCCGTACCGAATCCGAATGACTTGCTGTGGCCGATCTTGATCCACGCCGGCGTCTGGATGGCCATTGGTACCGTGGGCGGCGCGGCGTTCGCCGTCGGCATGAGGTGCGGGCGACGTGTTTTCAATTCAGCCATCGGCGCATGCTCGGGCGCCCTTCTTGCCACCCTGGTGTTTCATGGCCTCAGCGAGGGTTTCTTTCTCGATTCCCCGTCGACGGTGATGGTTGCAACGTTGACCTGGGTGCGGCTGCTGGCGGTCATCCTCGTCACGGTGTTAAGCGCGTGTGGGTCGGCGTATGCCCTCCAGTCGGTGGAGCTCGCTAAGGGACCGCGAAGGAATAACTTTGCAAATTGTGGTGCAGGCGTCCCGCCTGCCGGTACAGGGAATGCAGGCGCGACACCTGCACCACAATGCTGAATTCGTCTTGTGGTGCAGGCGTCCCGCCTGCAGGTACAGGGAATGCAGGCGGGACGCCTGCACCACAATGCTGAGTTCGTCTTGTGGTGCAGGCGTCCCGCCTGCAGGTACAGGGAATGCAGGCGTCCCGCCTGCACCACAATGCTGAATGCGTCTTGTGGTGCAGGCGTCCCGCCTGCCGGTACAGGGAATGCAGGCGGGACGCCTGCACCACAATTCTCGGCGAATGTCTCGGGCGGCGTCGTCCAGTCGAGGTACAGGGAATGCAGGCGGGACGCCTGCACCACAATGCTGAATTCGTCAAACCTATTTTCGCGGCGCCCAAGATCATTCCCGCTTCTCATTCGACCGCACGTCCCGCGCCGATATCGGCTGGCGCGCTGGAGGGCCTTCTGCGATGATGGATTTGAGCCACTGCCGGTAAGCAACGAGGTAAGCATTCTCCGCCGCGATCGTGCCGCGATTCTGGGCGAGCACGTCCAGGAGCATGCGCCGGAAAACCTCGACGACTTGCTTTCCCTCCGGGGATGCCGCCAGGTTCACGGTCTCGAACGGGTCCAGACTGAGGTTGTAGAGCTTCTCGGACCCGAAGCCATCCCGGATGTAATGCCGGTCTCGGGCCACCAGGGACATCTGGACATCGCGGCGGCGCAGGCTTTTTCCGGCCTCAGGCTGCTGGAACGCGGTCTCGGTGGCGTGCTCGGAGAGGACCGGCGTGCTCTCCGCAAGAGCCGCACCTGCCGGCGACCAGTAGGCTGCCAGCGAGCGACCCGGAAACGGTGAGCCGGCCGATAAACCCAACCGGTCGACCACCGTGGCCGGCAGATCGCGCAGGCTGACCGGTTGGTCCACGACGCGGCCGGCGGGTGCATCCGGAGAGAGGATCACCAGCGGGACGCCGGTCTCGTCGAGGTAGAGGCTGGTGCCGTGGAGGTAAAAGCCATGATCGCCGAACGATTCGCCGTGGTCGGACGTGATGATCACCACCGTGTTGTCGAGCAGCCCTTGGTCGTTGAGCTCGTCCAGGAGCTGCCCCATGCGGTCGTCGATGAAGGCGATGCAATCGTCGTAGCAGTCGCGGGCCATGTTTATGTCTCGGCTCGGAAGAGTCTTCCAGCCGGGACTTCCATAGTCGAGCAAGAACTGATAATCGCGTGGGTTCCGGGGGCTGATGCCGAACCGGCCCGCATATCCTGGCGGGGGCATGTAGGGCTCGTGGGCGTCAAAGTAGTTCAAGTAGGCGAAGAAGGGGCGATCGCGTGGCCGCTGCTTCAGCCAGTCGAGGAAGGAATGGTTGATCGCCGTCGCATCGCGCGATTGTATGCGGATCCACTTGAAGTCGTAGAAGTCGTCGCGACTGAAAATGTTCTCGAGGATCCAGCTTCCCGCGGCAGTTCGGCTCAAGAGCGACCGCGGCGTAAACGGATAGTCCTCGAAATGGCTGAAGCCGCGATCCAGCCTTGTCTCGTAAGTGCAACAGAGGGTGTTCGCCGAGAACCCGGCCGTCAGATACCCTCGGCTCGTCAGATGCTCGGCCAGGGTGGGAACCGGGGCGTCGAGCGTATACTTCCACTGCGTACTCAACTGGAACGGCCAGTGGCCGGTGAAAAAGCTCGTGTGCGAGGGATACGTCCACGGCGCCGGCGCCAGGGCCACACTGTAACAGACGCCCTTTCGTGCCCAACGAGCCAGGTTGGGGGTGGTGTCCCGCGGATGGCCGTAGAGGCTCAGGTTGGTGGCGCGGACGGCGTCCCACACGATCAGAATGACGTTGCGGGCGTTGGGAGGCGGCGCCGGCAATCCGGCCACCGCGCGGTATTCGCCAAGAGCGCGCCAACCCGATGAAAGGGCACCCAGGATAACCAGCGGGCCGACCAGCCCCAGTGCGGTGTACCAGGCGCGCCGGGGCGCTGGTAAAGGGCCGCGACGGGGCCGCTTAACCGCCGCCCCAGACCAGCGGCGAGGAGCAGGCTGGCGACGCCGTACAAGGGCATCCTCAACAGGGCCGCCCAGATCGCGAGCGTCGCGAACAGCCACGCCGCCGCGCAGCGACATCGGTTTCGGCCGCAGCCGGCTGAGCACGGCCAACAGCACGCCCGGAACCAGCAACAAGACCATGTGCCCAACCGGAACGCTCCAGGGAAAATCGGCGGCGTTCGCGTAGTTCTTCAAGCCATTCCAGAAGAATTTCTTGAAGATGATGAAGAGCAGATCGAGATAACCGCCGGCAAGGCCGCACGAGACCGCCAGCAAGATCGCGGTGAGCGGGGAGAGCCGGATTTCCGGGCCCGCCGAGCGCCGGGCCCCGCGTTCAGGCAGGGTAGAATCCATCGCGACCGCGCCTCCGCGCCGACTCACTCTGGAAAACGGATTGTCGACCGGAATTACGGCAGGACATGATGAGTATACTGCGCGCGACTGCCCGGCGACTGCGCCGTCGACCACGGGGAGCTCCTCAGGGATTGAACCGCAGCGGCGTGAGCGGGCCGGCCGTAAGTCGGCCCATGGCGGCGCGCATTCGCTCGAGCGTCGCCTGCATGGCAGGGTCGCCGGCGAGGTTGTGCTGCTCTTTCGAGTCCTGGCGCAGCCAGAACAGCTCTTCGCGGACGTCGCCTTCGCGGCGAATGTAGGCCCAGTCGTTTTCGGTCAACGCGGCAATCGGCCAGCGCCGCGTCTGCCCTTTCGAGGGATCGGGATTTCGTCGGTCGAGCGGAACGACCTCGGAGAGCGCGGAATCGCTGGCAACCGGCGCCTCTGGTACCGCCCCCCTTGACCCGTTCCAGAACCTCGCCAGTGATGAACCGGGAAAGGGCGAGCCGGCGCCGAGACCGACGACATCGGCGATCGTTGCCGCCAGGTCGCGTAAGCTGACCGTGTCGCTTACGACCCGCAAGGATGGGCCGCTGCCCCCCGGCGGTAGGACGACGAGCGGAACGTGGAGCTGGGTCTGATACAGGCTCGTCCCGTGCTGGTAGATGCCGGCATGCTCGCCGAAGCTCTCACCGTGATCGGCCGTGATGAAGACCCAGGTGCCATCGAACAGGGACCGCCGCTTGAGCTCATCCATCAAGCATCCGATTTGCTCGTCAAGGTTGGCGACGCAATCGTCGTAAGAATCGCGCGCAGCGGCGGTCTCTTGCTCGGATAAGCCGAGCTGACCGGCCAGCAACAACTCCTGGAACGGGTCGCTGTCCTGGTCGTCTTCGGCATCGGCTCCGAATCGGTGGATGGCCAGACGCGGCAGCCGGTAGGGATGGTGGGCATCGTAATAATTCAAAAAAGCGAAGAACGGACGCTCGGGCCCGGTGCGCCTGTGAAGCCAGTCGAGAAATTCGCGATTGATCACCGCCGCGCCCTTGCGATCCGCCTTGATCTGCCACCAGAGCTCGTCCACCAGTTTGCTGAGGAAATCAAGATCGAGCTTATCTTTCATGAAGCGATCGACGGCCTTGAGGCCTTCCAGCGAACGATCGATGAGAATGGCCGTTTTGAGGGCCGTCAGGCGCGGAAAGAACTGGTCTTGAAACGTCGTGAATCCCCGCCCCAGTCCCGAGTCGGACGCGCAGTACCAGTAGTTGGCCGTGAAGCCGGCCGTCGCATAGCCGCGCGCCCAGAAGCTCGGACAGAGTGGGACATGACCGATCGAGCGGAGTGAGCCAGTTTGCGGAGAGCTCGTGCGGCCATCGCCCCGTAAACATGCTTGCATGAGACGAAAGTGTCCAGGAAGCGGCCGCTTGGGCCCGATCGAACCGGATCCCGCGGGCCGCGAGCTCGTCAATCGTCAGGCTGGTGGCACGGTCATACCCGTGCAGGCTCAGGTGGTCCGCCGCAACCGTGTCGAGCACGATCAGAAGCACGTTCGGCGAACCGGCCGGCGGAAGTGGCCGCGCTCGATCGCGCCATTCGCGGAATCGGTCTCTTCCCAGGGCCGACGCGCCGACGACAACCAGAAGGAGCACGGCCAGGGGCAAGCTGTGCCGAACGAATCGACGGAAGCCGGCGCCATGCCGCTCCAGGAGCGGCACCAATCGCGCCGCGATGCCCAGGACGACAACCAGCCAGGCCAGACCATAGATCTGGGGAAAGGCTACCAGGAAGATCGGCAGCAAGGTCAGTGCGCAAAGGAGGCGGGTCGCGAGCCAACCTCCGCGCCGGGCGCGAAACGCGCCGAAAGCGCCAAGGCACCGCCGAGCGCTCCGAAGATTACGAGATCGACCAGCGGGATCAGCCACACGAAATGACGGCTGGTCCAGTAGAGGTGATTCCGCTCGAATGTCTTCTGCGCGATGATCGTCGCCACCTCGAGCCAGCCCGCGATGAGTCCACACCAGGCAGAGAGCACGAGCAGCCGAACGGGCGGCAACCGCCCGGCTGCGACCTTCTCATGCGACGAGTCAGCACCCTCCGCCTCCGCGAAGAGAGCAGTCCGATCAAACATCAGCTTGAGCCCCTCAACCGGCCGAAAACCACGATATCACCCAGGAAAACCCCAGGCAAGCCTTGCCACAGCGCATGCGCTGCCGATGCCTAGCTCGCCAGCGGCCGCGGCCTTTCCCGGTAATTTGCCGGGCCGGCGTCCACATTGGTCGTTTCGAGGCATGCCGAACGTTCATTGCGGATTACGGCCCGTCGGATTGCTGCATCGCCAAAGCGACACATCTCTCTCGAAGGCTTCGACTGTTTTGTCGCCTCCACCACCGCTATGGTTCACGAGCCCTGATTGGGTTGCACTCTCAATTCAGGCACTTCGGTCCCCATTTGGGCCACTTGAGCTGTCCGTGCCGCGTCTGGGTAGGCGACCGCGGGCACATGCGCACCTCGCGGTCCGAGCAGCGCGAAATGTTCCTGATGTCATCACAAACTAGCTCGGAAAGGGCAGCCATCGTTTCCCAGTCATTGCGGTACAAGTAGGGGCCGTTCCAGCGGTGCGCCAGAGGTTCGGGAAGAGCGACTGCACCGCAAGCGGTCCAGCACAAAACGCGGCGCGCGCCGGGGCACGCCGGAGCCGCTTGCGCACGAGTCGCTTGTTCGGGCCTCCGGCTCGGTGGCCCTCTATCCAAGCGCCAAGCACCAGCAGCACCAGATGCGCGATGCCGGGCGACAAGAGATACAGGATAAGCTTGAACCGCATTGTCGCGTCTCCAACCCGGGAAGCTCACACAGCGAAACGAGCTTTGCCGGCAACTTTCTGCGCGCGCGTTTTGAGATCACACGATAGTGCAAGATCGCGAAAGTAAGAGGTCAGCGGCGCACGAAGGTGCAACCGATGAACAAGACGCCAGATCAACAGCGAAGTGGCGGGCGGGGAAGCTCGAACAGTTCGTCGCGTAGCGCGCCGGCCCAGTCTGCGCGGGTTTCGACTGCGACGTGAGCAACGCGTTCCGGAGAATTGTGCGTGGGGCGGGGAGGGTCGATCATGGCGCGTTCTTGACGCACAATTGAGGGGGCTAGCCGGGCCGAGGTACGCGACCGGCCCTTGCGGCGAGAGGTCGCTCGCTTCGCGATGCGTTGGCTCTGCTGGGGCCACGCGGCGGCACCAATCCGCAGCGCGGGAGCGCCTGTCACTGCTGCCGCAATCAAGATAACTGCCCAGGTTCGAACGTGCTGAGGCATGCCCGGTTTCCTCGAAGGCTCAAGATATCCCTATTGAACGCCCTTGGTCGAGGACTGTCAATCCCGTATTTAGAGTCCGAGGGTGCACGTCAGCACAGCGGGAACCGACTCAACAAGAAGTTGGGCCGATCAGCCGGCCACGCCGGAGTCCGATCTGCCTGTCCTGGCCCTCCAATTCGCCGATGTCTCAATCCCTCAAGAAGAACCTCGTCCATCTCGGGTATCCGAAACGTTTCGCCCCTACAGGGCTCTGACGTTATGCTGGGGAAGAGCGAACCCAGGGCGTTGCCCTGGGCTGATTTGTTGCGGCTCTTTCGGGGCAAAGTCCAAAACAGCGCAGCACCAGAACGCGCAAGCGAGGTGTCTGCCTTGAAGAGCTCCGCCGCCATCGGAAATCGGCACGATGGGAATTGAGATGCCCGAGACCGCCGTCGCCGCCCGACCGAGGGTTTCCCGCGGGAAGCAACTCTGGAGATGGCTGCTGCCGTTGGGTGTCCTCGCCGTGGGTTTGCTCGGCGCCGGCGGCTGGCGCTGGTCGGAGGCAAGCCGCTATCGCGCGGCGCTGGCGGAAGCGAAGGTTAACATCCGCGCTGGCCGCCATACGACCGCGGCGCGCAAGTTAAACGACCTTCTGACCTGGAAACCAGCCTGCGACGAGGCTTTTTACCTCCTGGGCACTTGTGAGCAAGCGAAGGGACACGTCGAGGCGGCCCAGAAGGCATGGCTGCGTGTGCCACCGGGCTCTCCATTCTGGTCGCAGGCGATCCTGGGCCTGATCGAGCTGGAGGTCGACCGCGGGCGATTTGCCGAGGCCGAGCGGCTCGTCGAGAATGCGCTCCAGGGCCGCCGGCTCGAGGGCTCGGACCTACCGATCCTCTTGGGGCCGCTCTACTGCCGGCAAGGGAGGCTGGAAGAGGCAAAGCGGGTGGTCGAGTCGCGCTGGATTCATCTGCGCGATCAGGGCGAAGGGGCTTCGGAAAAGCGCTCACCCTCGTTCGACTGCATATCGAGCTCGATCGCAAGCCCGTCCCGGTCGAGCTGATCCGCTCGGTGGTGGACGAAGCGCACCGGCGTGCTCCCGAGGACGACCGCGTGTGGCTCGGGAAAGCCCGGCTTGCAATTCGCATGCATGCGTACGACGAGGCGGCGAGCTGGCTCGATGACTGCTCGAAGTGGCGGCCAAACGATGTTGCGGTCTGGCGCGCTCGCCTCGACTGGGCCCTGGCGACCAACCGCTTGGAAACTGTGCGCGAGGCACTGAAACACGTGCCCGCCGCGACAGCGGCTCCGGCCCAGGTTCCGCGACTGGCGGCCTGGCTGGCAGCCCGGCAAGGCGACGCGGCCGCCGAGAGCCGCGCCCTGGAGCGCGTGGTCGGCATCGATCCGGCCGACGTTCCAGCGCACAACCGGTTGATCGAACTGGCACTCCAGCAGGGCCACATTGAGCGCGCCGAAAAGCTGCGCCGGCAGGCCGCCGAGATCCATCAGCTCGAGGCGCTTTACAATAAACGCTTCGACCGAAACCAGCCACTGCGCGACGCCGCCCTGATGGCGGGGATCGCCGAGCGCCTCGGCCGTGGCTTCGAAGCCAGGGTCTTCTTGACCGTGGCGATCGCCGTGGATCCCGGCCGCGACGACCTTCGGCGCGATCTGGAACGGCTTGACCAGCACGCCAAAGCGGCGAATCGGGAGGGCCGTTCGCTGGCCGACGCATTCGCAAGCGGCGTGGCCGGCGTGGAGCGCAAAAACTCCGAATAACGTCGGACTTCTCCGCGTCTACCTGGTGTGGTACCCTGGCGATATCTGTTGCGCCCTTTCAGGGCACACTTGACGATGCGACCCGCCTCCCAGGGCGTTGCCCTGGGCTGGTATGTCGCGGCCCCTTCGGGGCTTAATGGGCTTGCGTGATTCTGGGGGGGCGAGGGACCGAGGCTTTCATGCGCCGCACGATTCGCTTCTCGATCGCCGGGCTGATGGGGGTCGTGCTGATTGTGGCCATCGGCCTGGCTGCTCTGCGAACCGCCTCGAATACCTGGGCCGGCGTGATCTTCCTCGCGACCTGTAGCGTGCTGGCCCTCTCGATCGTCGGCGTGATTTGCCGCCGCGAGTCCGAGCGGGCGTGGTGGCTCGGTTTCGCGATCTTCGGCTGGGGTTACATGGCTCTGGCGTTCTGGCCGTCGGGCGAACCCCGATTGCCCAACCTGCCGACGATGGCCTTGGTCCAGTGGCTTAGTGCCAAGCTGGGCTTGAAGATTGAAGGCATGGCGGGCGGTTCCGGCGTGCGTGGTGCAATCGACGGCATGAGCGGTTTGCAGAGCGTCCCTGTCGCTTTGATGGCTGGGGGCTTTGGAGGAGGCGGAGCGGTTGGTTACCAGGCGTTTGAGCAGGTCTGCCATTGTCTCTGGGCGTTGCTCTTCGCCGTCCTGGGCGGCACTTTGGCCAGCATCCTCTTCGCCATTCCGCCGCGTGATCCGGAGAGGCGTCACACGGAAACCGACTCGACTGGCGGCTCGACATGGGAAGGGTGGCTGCGTCCGGCGGTGATCGGCCTGGCGGGCGCCGCGCTGATCGTTATGATTACCGTGTTCAGGCCAAGACCCGCTCCGGGGCTCGCGGCCGGCGCGATCTATTTGCTCACCTTTGGACTGCTCGGACTGGCCGTGCTCGGCGCCGTGCTCGGCGCAGGCAGGCCGCGACAGATCTGGCTGGGTGCGGCCCTTTTCGGGACCGGCTATATGATCCTGGCCTTCGGACGCGACCCGGTTCCACAGCCGACACCGTACTTGCCGACCGATCAATTGCTGAACGCGCTTCGGCCGTGGTTTCCCCGAATGGCGGGGGGACTCCGCTTCTCCTCGAAGGTCGAAGCCGCGAATGCGCGAATCTTGACGGCGCTGGACCAGCCGATTCCCATGAGATTCCCCGATGAGACGCCCTTGGAAGACGTCCTCAAGTACATCCGGGACGCGACCAGAGGCCCCGATGGCAAGGGCATCCCGATCTATGTAGACCCGATCGGTTTGCAGGAGGCCGAGAAAAGCTTGACGTTGACGGTGACCGTTGACCTCCGCGGCGTTCCCCTGGGCACGACATTGAACGTTTGCCTGAAGCAGCTCGGGCTGGCCTTCGGTGTCCGCGACGGGTTCCTCATGATTAGCTCAGTGGAAAGCATGCCTCCGCCTTACGAGGACCCGTACCTGATGGGTGGTCATTGCGTTCTGGCCTTGATCGCCGCCGCGGTCGGGGGAGTGTGCGGCCCTCTGGTTTCCAACGCGCGGACGCGCCGGTCCGCAATTTCCTCTTGAACCCGCCAGAGGAGGGTGTCATGGGCAGGACCATTCGCTTCTCGATCGCCGGGCTGATGGGGATCGTGCTGGTGGCGGCCATCGGCCTGGCCGCGTGGCGCAATGCCTCGGAAACCTGGGCCGGTGTGATGTTGCTCTTGACCTGCGGCGTGCTGGCCCTGGCCGTCGTCGGCGTGGTCTGCCGGACCGAGGCCGAGCGGGCATGGTGGCTCGGCTTCGCCCTGTTCGGCTGGGGCTACCTGGCTCTGGTATTCTGGTCCTGGAATAACGATCGCGCGCCAAAGCTGCCGACCTTGGTGTGGCTCGACAGGCTCAGTATCAAATTGGGCGTAAACCCCCACGGCATGGGCGGCATGGGCGGCATGGGCGGCGTGGGCGGGGGAATGCGGAGCATGCCCATGGTCACTGGCGGCATCGGAGGAGGAGATGCATCGGGAGCTGACGCTTACGGGTCGCATGCACAGGTCGGTCATTGTGTCTGGGCGCTGCTCTTCGCCATGCTCGGCGGCATTTTGGCCAGAGTCCTCTTCGCGATTCCCGCGCGGCGATCCGAAACGCGCGGCAACGAAGGCGACGCGACGAGGCGCCCAGGCTGGAAGCGCTGGTCCCGGCCGGCGGCTGTCGCGGTTGCCGGCCTGGCCTTGCTGGCAATGCTCGGAGCGGTGAGATCCAGATCGGGCCCGGGGCTCTGGGCTGGCGCGACGTTTCTGGTCACGTGCGGGCTGCTGGGATTGACGGCCCTGGGTGCGGTCCTCGATCGCGGCCGGCGCGGCGAGGTCTGGCTGGGGGCGACGCTCTTCGGCGCCATCTACATGATTCTGGCTTTCGGCCGCAATCCGATCCCGTACCCCATGCCGCACCTCCCGACCGACCAATTCCTGGTCGCGCTCAAGCCGTGGCTTCCCCAGGCGGCGCAGGGCTTTTTCGTCTCGTCGGAAAATGTTGCCGCCGCGAACGCGCGGATCCTGAAGGCACTCGACGAGCCGGTGCCGATGCACTTTCGCGACGAGGCGACGCTGGAAGACGTCGTCAAGCATGTCCAGGCGGCGATTACGGGCCCCGACGGCAAGGTCATTCCGATCTACCTTGATCCCATCGGTTTGCAAGAGGCCGACAAGTCCCCGCAAGCAGTCGTGTCGCTGGATATCGACGGCGTCCCGCTCAAGTCGACCCTTTACTTGTGCCTCAAGCAGCTCGACCTGGCGTACTGCATCCGTGACGGCGTTCTGGTGATCACCTCCGAGGAAAGCCAGGAGAGCGGACCAGTCGTCTACGAAGACCCGTTCTTGATCGGCGGGCACTGCGTGCTGACCCTTCTCGCCGCGGTGCTTGGAGGCGTGCTGGCCCCACTTGTCTCGGACTCGCGGCGCGAGTCGCGCTGACGGGCCGCGGCCGTTTGATGCGGCCGTTGCGGAACCAATCGATCGGCTAGCGGCGAGGCTCGGGCCCCAGGGTTTCACCCTGGGAATGACACGCGATAGGATCCTGCGGCGTGAAGGGCCGCAGGAACCCAGCCCGCGGTGCAACCTGGGCCGCGGCACGGCCGTCCCTCTGGGCCGATGATGGGAGAAACGCCGGCACTGTCAACGTGTCGTCACGGAATCTGGCTCTCGCTACGATTTTCGCGAGCAGAATGTGTGACGCGGCTCAAGGCCTCCTGGGACTGGGTGTCGAGGGGGTCGCGGTCGATCGCCAGTTGGTACCAGATGCGGGCTTCGTCGAGCCGGTTGAGCGATTCGCAGATCCTGCCGAGCTTCGCAAATAGTTTCAGGTCGGTCTGAATGGTCGTGACCGAGTCCTGGATCGTCCGTCTCAGTTTGTCGTGGAGCGCCGCCAGATCGAGGTATTCGGTCGCCTTGGGGTCGCCCAGCTTCCGGAGCGCGAAGCCCAGTCCTTGAAGAGCGTCGCGGTCCTCGGGGTCTTCGCGAAGCGCGGACCGGTAGTAAGCGGCGGCCTGGGAGGCGTCGCTGGCGAAAGCCAACTTGCCACGGCAGACGTTGAGCCCGAGGTGCTCCGCGGGGCCATCCCGCGCCAGTTTCTGGGCGAGCTCGATCTCGCCGCGGTCCATCGCCAGCACGATCCGAAGGGCGCGGGCGTCCGGGTCAGAATCGGGAAGCGGGCTCAAGACCTCCGCGGATCGGTCGAGCTGGTTGCTCGTCTCGTAGCAGCTCGCCAGGGCCAGCCGCGAGACCCGGTCGCTTGGGTCCTCGGCGATGAACCGGCTCAGAATCGGGATCGCTTCCTTCGGGTCCCAGAGCTCGCAATAGTTCTGGCACCAGGCGAACGCCATGATGTGACCCATGCGAATGCGCCGGGCCAACGCCCGGAACTGGGCGTCGCACTCGGCCTTGCGGCGCTCGAGCGCGAAAAGATAGGCCAGCTCACGGTAGGCTTGGAGCTGGTCGGGATTGAGCAAGAGTGCGCGGCGGTACGCCGCCTCGGCCGCCCGCGCGCGATTCCGCGCCACCTCGATCTGGCCGGCTTTGAGCCAGGCCTGCGAGCTGATCGCGTCGGAGTCGGGAATGTGTTTCAAGTCGTCGATGGCTTCGGCCAGGAGCCCAAGGGCCTCGGCGATCCGCGCCCGCAGCATCCAGTCGAGTGACGTCGGGGCGACTTCGGCCGCGCGACGGTTCAAAATCGCAGTGGCCCGGTCATAGTGCTTGGCATGGAATTCGTTCAAGGCCGATCCCAGCAAGGCAAGCCGCATCGGGTCCTTCCGCGGAGCGCGCGGCCAGCGCCAGCGGACCACCCCGGCGCCGGCCGCCAGCAACACCACGCCAAGCAGGGCCGCCAGTCTCCATCGCATACGCGCTGAACCTCGGATCAGACTGCCGCGAACCACAACCGGTGATCGACCAGCATAACGCCTTTCCCAGGGAAATTCGAATTCTGTTGGGCGCGGGTTTCCTGACCCCGCCCGCTGCCGGACGGAAGGTCTCCGGGTCGTGGCGGTCGCTTCTCGATGAGGAGAACTGTCCGTCAAGTACGATGATCAGAAGAGCGGAGACCTTCGGTCCTTCGGACGGCGGGGTCGGGAGACCCGCGCCGAACGGACGGCGAGACCTTCGGTCCTCCGGACGGCGGGGTCGGGAGACGCGCGCCAAACGGTGGGTGTCCGACCGTGTTGACGCGCGTTGCACGATGTGCTGTCATAATCCACCGGATGCCCTCCAAACAAATGCGGCTGTGAAACGTTCAACAACTTTGCATGTACCCCTATCGAGGCATCTTCTGTTCACTTCTTCACTTGAGCTCCGGGCCGCGGGACGATCGGACAATCGCCATGCGCGGGTGCCTTCGTGTCGCGGCCGCCGATTCGCGATGCTGCTCTTCGCGGCGTGCTTCGCCCTCATCGCAGCGGGTTCGGCCCTCCCGGCCGAGCCAGCGAAACGGCCCCAGATCCTGGTCCACTACATGCCATGGTTCGCCGCCAAGCCGGTCTCGGGCGTATGGGGCTGGCACTGGACCATGAACGCCTTTGACCCCGAAAAGGCCGCAAGCGGCAAGCGGGCCATCGCGTCGCATTATTATCCGCTCATCGGCCCGTACGACTCGGGCGATCCGGCGGTCATCGAGTATCACCTTTTGCTCATCAAGCTGGCGGGTTTCGACGGCATCATCGTCGATTGGTACGGGCTCTCGAACCGTTTTGATTACCCCATCCTGCACCGCAACACCGCCGCGCTTTTCCCAATAGCGGCGAAGACCGGCCTCAAGATCGGGATCTGCTACGAGGATCAGACGATCCCCAAGCTCGTCGAGGCGGGGGAAATCGATGCGCACGATCGCGTGAAGCACGCCCAAGGCGTGCTCCAGTGGCTGCGGAAGAACTGGTTCGCCGAGCCGTCGTACTTGAAGCTCGACGGCCGGCCGGTGCTGCTTTCGTTCGGCCAGAGCGGGCTGACCGACGGCGAATGGTCGGAAGTGTTGCCACGGGGGACGAGCGGGCCGATCTACTTCAGCGAGCATAGCCGCCGACCCGCCGCTGCTGGAGCCTTCGACTGGCCCGTGCCGAAGGAGTGGCTCGCGAGACAGGATCGGTTCGTGAAGGCGGCCAGGGATTGGCCCGTCGCGATGCCCGCCGCGTTTCCTCGATTTCACGATATCTATCGCGAGGCCAAGGTCCACGATAGCTACGGAACGATCCCGGATGACAGCGGCCGAACGTTCGTCACGACATTGAAGCGTGCCATCAAAAGTCGGGCGGCACTGGTGCAGGTCGTCACCTGGAACGACTGGGGTGAAGGGACCGCGATCGAGCCGTTGACAGAGTTCGGATACCGCGACCTCGAGGCGATGCAGCGACTGCGCCGCGAGCTTGTCGACCCGGCATTCGCCCCGCGGCCGGATGACCTCCGACTCGCCTACAGGCTTTACTTGCTGCGTCGAAAGGAAGCGGCCCACAACGGCCTCAGAACGAAAAACGACGAGGTTTCGCGGCT
Organism: uncultured Isosphaeraceae bacterium; assembly: GCA_963823675.1. Taxonomy (GTDB): domain Bacteria; phylum Planctomycetota; class Planctomycetia; order Isosphaerales; family Isosphaeraceae; genus CAWGMT01. Next base: position 422,828 of record CAWGMT010000015.1, read on the forward strand.
GCTCGCGACCGGCCGCCTTGCGGCCGCTCGCGAGACCTTGGCTCGGGTAGAACGCGACGCCCGATGAGGACCGCGCGCAGTTCCTGTCGGGCGTTCCTCTCCAAGGAGTTTGCACCCAGCGCCGGCAAAAATGCTCCAGTACAAGGCAACCACCGTCCTCCCGGGCTCAATGCTATTGCGATTCCCGGCCGTGCGTCTAAAATTTCAAAGGATTCTGAAAATTGAGTCGGGGAACAGGAGTCCAGGTTACCGGTGGAACGCTGCCGGCACGACCGTTGCAAGGTCATTGCGACCAGGAGTTTCGAGGTGACGCCATCCCCAATCCGTGTCGGAGCAGTCAGTTACTTGAACGCGCGGCCTCTTTACCATGGGCTTGGCGAAATCGCACCCCAGGTTTGCTTGACGATGGATGTTCCGAGCCGGCTGGCCGAGCGACTGGCGGCTGGCGAGCTGGATGTGGCGTTGATCCCGTCGGTCGAATATCTGCGGGGCGTGGGTCGGGGCTACGAGATTCTGCCGGGTTTTGCGATCGCGGCCCGGGGAGCGGTGCGGAGTGTTAAGGTCTTCAGCCGAGTGCCCTGGGAGCGGGTCGAGCGACTGGCGCTCGATGCCGGCTCGCGGACCAGTCAGGTGTTGGCGAGGATCTGGCTCGATGCTTACCATGGTACTCGGCCGGAGCTGGTCGAGGAGTTGCCATTGGGTGTCTCGCCCCTGGAAAGTACGGCCGACGCCGTTCTGGTCATCGGCGACCGGGCGATGCGCGTGCCGCATGGGCCGTTCCGCGAGGTGGTCGACCTGGGCGAGGCCTGGTTCGAGCTGACCGGGCTGCCGTTTGTGTTTGCTCTCTGGGTGACGCGGCACGGGGTCGAGCTGGGCGATTTGCCGGAAGCCCTCGATCGGAGCCGGGCGTGGGGATTGAGCCAGGCGGCCGAGCTTGCCCGGATTCATGGGCTCCGGCTGGGACTCGATTTCGCAACCTGTTACGATTATCTGACACGGGTGTTGTCGTATGACCTCGGGCCCCCCGAGATCGCCGGACTGGAGCGATTCGCCGCGATGGCAGCCCGCCTCGGTCTGGCACCGGAAGGAGTGAGTCTTGTCTTTCACCGTCGCCGCGATCTTGCGCCGCGCCGTTGACGGCGGGCGGTTGAGCTTCGACGAAGGAGTTGAGCTGTATCGGTCGGCACCGCTGCTTGAACTGGGCCGGGCGGCCGATCTCGTGTGCCGCCGGCTCCATCCCGAGCCGTATCGGACTTATAACATCGACCGCAATATCAACTACACCAACGTCTGCGCCGCGGTTTGCGATTTTTGTGCCTTTTACCGCAAGGTCGATGACGCGGACGCGTACGTGCTCGACCGCGACGTGCTGCTGGAGAAGATCCGCGAAACAGTCGCTCTGGGGGGCGATCAGATCCTGATGCAGGGGGGATTGCATCCCCATTTGAAGCTGGAGTGGTATGAAGACCTGCTGCGGGACCTCAAATCCCATTATCCCGAGGTCAACATTCACGGCTTCAGCGCGCCGGAGATTTACCACTTCACCAAGGTTTCACACTTGCCGCTGCGCGAGGTGCTCGCGCGCCTCAAGGATGCCGGGCTCGGCAGCCTGCCGGGGGGCGGCGCCGAGATCCTGGTCGATCGAGTGCGCCAGGAGATGACGCGGGGCAAGGTCATGACCGACAACTGGCTGGATGTGCATCGCGTCTGGCACGAATTGGGGGGCCGCTCGACGGCCACGATGATGTTCGGCCACATCGAGACGATCGAAGAGCGGGTCGAGCATTTCGAGCGGGTTCGCCGCCTTCAGGACCAGACCGGCGGCTTCACGGCCTTCATCTCGTGGACGTTTCAGCCCGATCACACCGACATGGCCGACATTCCGCCCGCCGGGGCGTTTGAGTATCTCAAGAACCAGGCCATCTCCCGGCTCTATCTCGACAACGTTGCCAACATCCAGTCTTCCTGGGTGACTCAGGGCCAGAAGATCGGCCAGCTTGGCCTTTACTTCGGCGCCAACGACATGGGGAGCCTGATGATCGAGGAAAACGTGGTGTCGGCGGCCGGGACGGTGCACCACCTGACGCTCGATGAGATCAAGGGGGCAATCCGGGAAGCCGGCTACATTCCCCGCCAGCGTAACGTGTTCTATGACTACATCGACCGAGTTGTCGCGTGATCCAGGTTGAAGGGCTTTACAAGCGTTTTCTCGACTATCAGCGGGGCTGGGTCACCGCGATCGCCGACATCTCCTTTGAGTGCGAGCCCGGCGCGATCTTCGGGCTGCTCGGGCCCAACGGGGCCGGCAAGACCACGACCCTGCGGATTTTGAGCACAGTGCTGCGCCCGACGCGCGGCCGGGCCATCGTGGCGGGGCATGACGTCCTGACCGATCCGCAGGCCGTGCGCTCGAGTATCGGCTACATGTCGGCAACCACCGGCATTTACGAACGCATGACCGCCTGGGAGATGGTCGAGTACTTCGGCCGGCTCTACGGCATCGCCCCGCATGCACTCAAGCCACGAATGGAGACGATCTTCGATTGGCTCCAGATGAACGACTTCCGCGACGTCCTCGGCTCCAAGATGTCAACCGGAATGAAACAGAAGGTCTCGATCGCGCGGACGATCGTTCACGATCCTCCGGTCCTGATCTTCGACGAGCCGACAACGGGACTCGACGTCCTGGTGGCGCGCGCCGTTCTGCAGAAGATCATCGAGCTGCGGGACATGGGCAAGACGATCCTCTTTTCGACGCACGCGATGCACGAGGTCGCCAGGCTCTGCTCGAAAGTCGCGATCATTCACAAGGGCCGGCTGCAGGCGGCGGGTGCGCCTCGCGAGCTGTTGGCACGGTTTGACCAACCGGATCTGGAAGAGCTATTCTTCTACTTGGTCGAGCTCGCCGAATCCCGGTCTGGCGGCGCGGAATGCGGCCCGGCGAGCGCGAATGAGCACAACGGTCAAGTTGATTGGTCATAGAGATCCGGCTCGTGAGCCGATGGCGGGGCCAAGATGAGCTGGTCGAATCTATATGTGATCTTCCGCCGCGAAGTGCGCGACCAGATCCGCGACCGGCGCACCCTGTTCATGATCTTCGTGTTGCCGCTCTTGCTCTATCCGATGCTGGTGTTCGGCATCATCCAGGTCGTGTCGGCGATGGAGCAGAAGCCGCGCACGGTCGTGGTTGTGGGCCCGGAGCATCTGCCTGGGAAGTTTCCTCTTCTCGAGCCGGACGGCCGCCGGTTCAATCCCGCGCTATTCGATTCGCCGGCCGAATCCGAGCGGCTGGTGGTCCGACTGGAGCCGGACGCGCCGCCCTGGAACGACCCGCGCCAGGCCGAGCTGGCGATCCGTGGCGGCCTGGCATCGGCGGTGATGTTGATTCCCGCCAACCTCTCCGAGCAGCTCAAGCGCGACGGCAACATCTCGATTCCCATCAAGTACAACAGCATCGACGAGCCAAGCCAGATCACGGGCTTGCGGCTCAAGGAGATGCTCGAGCGGTGGCGGAAAAGCATCGTCGCTTCCCGGTTGAAGCGCGATCAAAAGACCCAGAGCTATACCGAGCCCATCACGGTGAAATCCGAGGATGTCGCGACCGCCAGCGAGGTCGGCGGTAACGTCTGGAGCCGGCTTTTCCCGTTCTTGCTGGTCATGATGTCGCTCACGGGCGCCTTCTATCCCGCCGTCGATCTCTGCGCCGGTGAGAAGGAACGCGGGACGATGGAGACGCTCTTGATCAGTCCGGCGAGCCGGGCCGAGATCGTGGCGGGCAAGTTCCTGACGATCATGCTGGCCAGCGTGATCACCGCGTTTTTGAATCTGCTCAGCATGGGATTGACGGGAATCCAGCTTGCCAACCGCTTCGGCGGGATCGCGCTGGCGCCGGGCCGCCGGCCGATGGTTTCGGCGCTCACTCCGCCGACCATGCAAGCCGCGTTCTGGATGATCGTGCTCTTGATCCCGCTGGCGGCGTTCTTCAGCGCGGTCTGTCTGGCCCTGGCCATTCTGGCGCGAAGCATGAAGGAAGGCCAGTACTACATGACGCCGCTTTACCTGGTCTGTATTCCCCTGGTTTTCCTCACGCTGGCGCCCGAGATCGAGCTCAACCTATTCATCAGCTTGCTGCCGATCACGGGGGTGGCGCTTTTGTTGAAGGCCCTGATCCTCGAGAAGTACGACGTGGCCGCGCGGTTTTTCTTGCCGGTCATGATTCCGACCCTGGTCTATGCGGCGGTCGCGCTCCGCTGGGCGGTCGATCAGTTTCAGCGTGAGGAGGTGCTGTTCCGGGAGGCCGAGCGGTTCAGCGTGGGGTCGTGGCTGCGCCATCTCGTCCGCGACCGGGAGCCGACTCCGACGGGCGGACAGGCGACGCTCTGCTTCGCGCTCGATCCTGAGCGCTTCATGGTTCCTCCTGCAATACCTGCCGAGCATGGGCGAGTATGCCGATCTCTTGAGCGTGGTGGTCGGGCAGGCCGTGATCCTGATCGTGCCGGTCGGCATGGCGGTCATTCTGACCTCCTCGCCCCGGCGGACGCTTCGCCTCGAGTGGCCCATGGCGCGCTATCTCGGCCTGGCCGTCGCGCTTGTGATCGCGCTCAATCCGCTCATCAATGAGCTGCGCCCGCTGGTCGAGTGGCTTTTTCCGATCTCGAGCGTGGTCAAGGAGTCGCTGGGAAAGATCATGGCACAGGCGCCGAATGCGGCGATCGCGGTCCTGGTTTTTGCCCTGATCCCGGCGATTTGCGAGGAAGTCGCCTTCCGCGGTTTGATTCTCTCCGCGCTCGAGCGGCAGCACCGGACTCGCTCGGCGATCTTGCTGTCAGCCTTGATGTTTGGCTTCCTGCACGTCCTGCTGAGCCTGTTCCAGCAGCTATTCAACGCGACGCTCTTGGGAATCGTGCTGGGTTTGCTGGCGGTCCGGAGCCGGAGCATTCTTCCCGGCATCGTCTTTCACTTCTTGAACAACGCCTTCGCGGTCCTCCTGGGCTTCGTGGTGGCCTCGGGAAGGGCGAGCTCGGTCCTGGATTGGATCTATCGCAACCCGGCGGACGGGCTTTATCATGGGGGCTGGATCGTGGCGAGCGCGGTCGTTTCGCCGCTGCTACTGTATTATCTCGCGAGACCGCGGATTCAACGGGTTGGAACGGCCGCCCACGTCGGGGCCGGATCGGTCGAAGCCACTTGCTGATCGCGATCCGCCGGCTCTCAAACAGGAAGACGTCAGGGAATGAACCGCTTGCCCCGCTCATGACGGGCGTGTACCACGGGAGACGCCCGATGAGACGGGACACGATCACAATCGGTGCGCGTTATGTCTATCCGGTCGAGGAGCCGCCGATCCAGGATGGCTGCGTGACCATCGAGCGCGGGCGAATCGCCTGGGTGGGCGGGTCGACTGAGCGCACCTGCGATCTCGACCTGGGGAACGTGGCGCTCGTTCCGGGTTTCGTCAACGCCCACACGCATCTCGAGCTGGATTCGCTCAGGCAGGATGGACAGCGCCCGGGTGCAGTCGAGGACGAGGTCTCGTGGCTGCGGCACGTGGTCGAGCAGCGCAAGGGCGGTACCGAGGACCGGCTACGCCAAACGGTGGCGCGGAACGTGAAGGCCGCGATCGATGCGGGCACGACCTTCCTGGCCGACACGACGACCGCCGGGCTCTCCTGGGACATGGTTGCCGCGGCACCCCTGCGGGCGGTGGTCTTTGCCGAGCTGATCGGTCTAAGACGGATCAGGGGCCTCCAAACCAGCGAGGCCGCCTGGAGCTGGCTCGGCTCGGTCCGTCCCGAGGCCCAGGTCGCCGCCTGCGCGCGGCCGGGATTGAGCCCCCATGCACCGTACAGCACTTCGGGCTGGCTCTACTACCAGGCGGCCGCCAGCCGCAGGCCGCTATCCACTCACTTAGCCGAGATGCCCGAGGAGCTCCGGCTCCTGCGCCATCGCGACGGCCCGCTGCGCCGCTTCCTCGAAGATCTCGACGCCTGGGACGACGACTGGGAGCCGATCGGTCCGCGCCCCGCCGACTACGTGCGCCGCGGCGAGCTCCGCCGCGCCGACTGGCTCATCGCTCACGGAACCTACCTCGAGCCCGACGATTTCTGGCAGCTCAGGCCGGAAGCGGCCCCCGACGGCCACCGCGTGGCGATCGCCTTTTGCCCCAGAACGCACGCCCGCTTCGGACATGCGCCGCATCCTTACCGCGCCCTCCTGGAACGGGGAGTGATCGTCTGCCTGGGGACCGACAGCCTGGCCTCCAGCGACAGCCTGAATGTACTCGACGAGCTTCGATTCCTCCACGGCCGCGACGAGTCGCTCTCGGGTGAGCTCCTCTTGACCATGGCGACCCTGTTCGGTGCGTGGGCCCTTCGCGCCGACACGACGACCGGGAGCCTCAAGCCCGGTAAATCGGCCGACCTCGCCGTGGTTTCGTTGCCAGAACGTGACGAGCCCGACCCGTACGCCTTGCTACTCGAATCCGACCTTCCGGTCGTCGCCACCGTGTTCGAGGGAGACTTCGTGAGCGGCCGCTGGACTTGCGCGTGAGCGGGCGGGTCGCTAAATCACCTTGCACGATCACGGGAGGGCGAGCCTCCCGGCGAGCCAATCCCGCGGGCGGCTCGGACGGAGAGCGCGCATCCCGGCGCGACGCTTCGGGTACCCGTCTCCCGAGCGGCTCGGACGGAGCCTCGCCCCCCATGATCAGGAACGCCCGGTTCGAGCTCAAGACGCAGGCGGCGAATCGCTGGCCGCCGACTGCTCATCGGTCGCGGCTTGAAGCGGGCTGCTCGCACTCGTGGGCGGAGCGACCGGCAGCTCGATCTCGGTCCAGGGAGTGCCGTCGACGTCGTTGCGCAGCCACAGATAAAGCAAGGCCGACGACGACCAGGTGAAACTGTAAACCCAGCCATGAGCGAGCACTCGGACGGTTGCGAGCCAGAAAGTGTGAAGTACGGTGGCGACGGTGCCGCCAGCGGGCTCGGCACCCGAGAAGAGCGGCCCGATCAGATCGAGAGGAGCGGTCAGTGCCAGGCTCCAGGCGGTCAGTCGGACCACTCCCGCGGCGAGCAGCTCGATGAGCACCAACCCGACGAATCCCTGAAGCGCGATCGGCAACAGCAGTACCGCCAGGGCACCCAGCCGCTGGCTCAAGTAGCTGAACGACCGGCTCAGGGCGTCGAGAGCATCGTCGGCCCCGGCGGCCACGGCGGCGTGCAACAAGGGCCAGCCAGCGACCAACCCGGCCGCCAGCATCATCATGACCAGTCCCAAGAAGAGCGGAATGAAGAGCAAGATCCCAGCCAGCGGCGGGCCAACCAGCGGCACGCGGTAGAGCGCCCCGAGCGCCGCGGCGACCAGGGCACAGAACAGCACTCCCAGCAAGGGACAAAGCGGCGCCAGGAACAAAGGAACGGCCGAGCCGGAGGCAAACTGGAGCGCTTCGGCGATCGCCAGCTTGCGCTGCTTGGCGATCTGCACCAGCGCGATCCGGGCAATGGCTCCGCCGCAGATTCCCCAGATCGCGAAGAGCAACAGCAATCCGATCAGCCCGTGCAGCATCCTTCCCCAACTGCCGCCAGGCTCGACCAGGGCCCAGAGCGGCGAAACCAGGAGCCGGAACGGCTCCAGCAGCCGCTCGGTCGCGAACCGGCCCAAGCTCTCCGCGCCGACTGAGCCGAGAGGGCGCACGCCGGCGACCCCCGACGTCCAGGAAAGCTCGGGCGTGGCGTCAGCCGAGGCCGGGAGCACCCAGTCCAGAATCGACCAGCCGAGCTGGAGCAGGACCAATCCCGCCGCCGCCACCATCACCTTCCTGAGATCAAAAGCCAGCCGAATCGCGCTCAAGAGCCGAAGCCCAGGAAAATGCCGAAGCACCAGAGCTCGATCCAGATTCAAGACCTCGCCAACCACATCCTTCTCCTTGCTTGTTCGCTTGCCGGTTCCTCGCCAGTGAATCTCCAGGTTCGCGGCCGCCTGGTGACACCGCCGCGTGTGTCATCAAGAGTCAAGGAACCACACAGCTCAAAACCACGGCGCTGCCGTCGGGGATGAGCTCGCATTCTCCGACGCTCGCGGGAAGCAACAGCGTCTGGCCGAAATCGAGCCGCACCGGTTCTCCCACGCTCGTGACGTCGCAACGGCCTTCCAGACCCATGAGGATCGTGAACCGGTCGGAACGGCCCACTGTCGCAGTTCCGTTGATTGAAAGCCGCTCGAGCGCAAAATAGGCCGATCGCGCCAGTCGCTCGCAAATGCCGCGAGCGATCGGCTCGACCCGAGGCCGGATCGGATCGACCGGTCCCCGGTCGAACCTGATCGACTCCATGGCCTGGGGCAGGTGCAGCGCCCGGGGCGTGCCATCGGGCTGAAGCCGGCCCCAGTCATAGACCCGGAAAGTGGCATCCGACATTTGCTGGATTTCCGCCAGCAGCACGCCTGCCCCGATCGCGTGGACGGTTCCCGCGTCGATCAGAATACAGTCTCCACGCTTGGCCTCAAAAGAGTGGAGCAGCGCCTCGACGCTTCCACTCCGGATCGCCTTCTCGAATTCATCGGGGCCGACCCCGGATTTCAGGCCGGAATAGATCAAACTGCCGGGCGCAGCGTCCAGGATCACCCAGGTCTCGGTCTTGCCATTGTCGCCCGCCAGCCGGCGGCCGGTTTCCTGGTCGGGATGCACCTGAACCGACAGAACCTGATTGGCATCGATGAACTTGACGAGCAGCGGAAATTGCTCGCACGGTCCGAGATCGCCGCCCAGCAGTTCCGGGCCGCGATCTCTCACCAGGTCGCGGAGCGTGCTGCCGGTAAGCGGCCCTTCCTGAACGATGCTCACCGCATCGTGATAGTCCGAGAGCTCCCAGCTTTCCGCATAGTCCGCGGCGTCGCCGATCGGCTTGTGCAAGACCGTTCCCAGACGATTGCCTCCCCAGATCAATCGGCGCAAGATGGGCCGAAATCGCAACGGATAAAGCGGGACCACTCTCTTCACCTGTGAAATCCGATCCTTCTGGCCAAGGGGAACCGCAGAAAGGCTGAGGGCGATATTCGCTCTCCTACCCGGCGAGCCGCGCCGGCCGCCGCCTATGATCGGACCGATCGGTCAAATCGTTCATATCGGTCGGATCGGACGCAGCCGCCGATCCGCGGAGCTTCTAGCGGTGTCACGTAGCCCTTTTTACGGTTCGGCATGGGCGGTGTCTACCCGAGTTGTCGATCGTGGCGGAGCCCTGATACGATAAGCCGCCCGGCCGGGACTCTACGGCCCGCTCGCCGGCGGGGCCAAGTGCTCGCCGATTCTGTCTACGCCCTGGAAAAAATCCGCTGTGACCAGCCATAATCCTCACGTGCCAAAACCATCCCTGGTCCGCACCGTCATCGCCGGGGCGATTGGCAATGTGCTGGAGTGGTTCGACTTCGGCCTGTTCGGCTTCTTTGCTCCGGTGATCGCTGGGCAATTCCTGCCCGCCGAGGACAAGCTGGCCTCGCTCCTGGGGACGTTTGGAGTTTACGCGACCGGTTTCCTGATGAGGCCGATCGGAGGCGTCGTCTTCGGCTACGTGGGCGATCGAATCGGCCGCAAACGCGCGCTCGAGCTTTCGGTGCTCTTGATGGCGCTCGCGACGACCGTCATGGGCCTGCTGCCGGCTCATGCGACCATCGGCCTGGCGGCGCCGATCCTGCTTACGCTCGTGCGCCTGCTCCAGGGCTTGAGCGTAGGTGGGGAATACATTGGCTCGATGTCGTTTCTGGCCGAGCATGCCCCCAGCGGCCGCCGCGCGTTTGTCGGGAGCTGGAGCTCGTTCAGCACGGTCCTGGGAACGCTGCTCGGCTCGGGTACGGCGGCTCTCCTCACGGGAATTCTCTCGGAAGAGCAAGTGTCGGCGTGGGGCTGGCGATTGCCCTTCTTGAGCGGCTTCTTGATCGGACTGGTGGGACTGTGGCTGCGCCTGGGCGTCGAGGAGAGTCCCAGCTTCCTGGCGCTCCAGAATTCCGGCAAGATCGCCGTGAATCCGCTCGCGGAAACGCTGCGTAACGACCGGGGCGGCATTGCGACGACGCTCGGCCTGGCGGCACTCAGCTCGGTCGGCTATTACCTGCCGTTTGTCTGGCTGCCGACCTGGCTTGCTCACATCAACGAGCCCGCGCTTCCCGAGAGCCAGGCGCTCTGGGCCAACACGATCGCCCTGCTCGCGCTACTCGTCTTGACTCCCTTGACGGCTCTGGTATCGGACCGGGTCGGCCGCAAGCCGATGTTCCTGGCCGCGGCCCTCGGTTTTGTGATCTTTTCCTATCCCGTGTTCTGGATGATGTCCAGTGGCCGCTATAGCGCAGCGGTTCTGGGGGGGCTGGTGTTCGCAAGCTGCGATGGCCTCTTTTCGGGCTGCATGGGCGCTACGATGGTCGAGCTCTTCCCCACGCGAACCCGCTACTCCGGCGTCGCCATCGGCTACAACCTGGGTCAGGCCCTGCTCGGCGGCACGGCCCCGCTGGTCGGGACCGCACTCATCGAGCTGACCGGCAACGACCTGGCGCCGACGTTTTACTTGATCGCCTGCGCGATCGTCGCCGGCGTGGCCGCGTTGTTCATCAAGCCGCGGCATGGGCTGCCGTTGGATGACTTGGCGTGAGTTAGAGGCTGCGGAGAAATAACTTTGCCAATTGTGGTGCAGGCGTCCCGCCTGCCGTGTACAGGGAATGCAGGCGGGACGCCTGCACCACAATGGTGGAGGGCACTCTAAACGTCCATCGTGAACGCTGGCGTCACCCGCAACAGGATCGTGCAAAGGCGTCAGTTGGGCCGCAGCAGCCCGTCGTACTCCGCGTGCGTCCCGATCCAGAACCACACGAGGCCGGATCCATTGTCCGCAGCCAGCGCCCGATAATGCAAACCGACCCGGACCGACCAGAGGCGACCGACCTTCTTCAGGTGCAGGGAAGGATGGTGCGGGTCTTGTCGTAGCAGCGCGTAACAGGAGTCCGCCAACCGCTGAACTTCGATGGGCAAACGGTGATAGCAGCCCCAGAATCGCGGGGTGGCGCGGTGATTCACAGCTCCGTGCAACGGCCCTCGCGGGCATCGCTAAGGGCCTCGTCGGCCAGCGCATCGAGCCGACCCTCGACGACATCTCGCTCGAACTGGCGGTCCCATGCTTCGGCATCGAACGCGACAAACCAGGCGCGGAACGCCACCAGTTCCTCGTCGGGAAGCTTGCGAATGGCATCCTCGATTTCGTGCACACTACTCATCACACCAGGATATCGCTCGGGGCGAATTCATGCAACGGCGGTACTTGATCCGCTCAGGGAACTCATCCAGCGACCGGGCCTGGATATAACACGCGGCGGCGTGGGTACGGAGGCAATGTCGTAGCCCTCCGAATCGTGCCCAATGACGACGTCGAAATTGTGGTGCAGGCGTCCCGCCTGCCGGTATAGGGAATGCAGGCGGGACGCCTGCACCACAATGGTGGACTCGTCAAACTTATTTTCGCGCGGCGCCTTCGTCCGGCCCTGGATAAGCGACCGAAGAGCCCGGTTGACGGACTCGTCTGTCGGGAACGCCGCTTGGACGTCGGGAGCCAGTAGCGCCAGGTTCCTTCCGGAGCGGTCGCGATCGAGATACTTGCTGCGGACACTGTTTTTGAGCACAGAGGAGTCGTACTCGGGACGGAAGTCGCCGTCACCAGGTTTCAGATCATCCTCGTGCTTGCGAAGGTTGCGCCTGGCTTTTTCGGGATCCCACTCGAACTCCATGGCATTACCGTAACCTGCGCCCGTCGCCTGAGCAAGGGACGGCCTACCGAGAGGCGCTCGCCCCGGGATCGCGATTGGATGGGCTTTGAAAGGCGCATCCAGATGGATCTGTTCTGCCGGGCCTTAGCCCGGATGATGTCGGATCAATCGTAGAATTGTGTGCCGCGCTCTGCCGCGCGAGCGCCGATGCGCCTGGGCTGCGGACCGGCGTCGGCCATTGCGCTAATCCACGCGCGAATCAGTGCGACTCCCTCTTCATCCACCAGCCGTTTACCCAGTTCGGGCATCATCACGCCCGGATGGGTTGACGCGATGCGATGGGCGAGAATTGACTGGTCGGGCTTGCCCGGCACGATATCGTATTGCAGTCCGCCCGAGCCGAGCCCGGCCGCCACAGGCGGCTTGAAGATGCCGAAGGCCGTCGGGTTTTGCTGCGATGCCAGGAGGTCGAGCCCCGAGTTTCGCGCCGGCCCGGACGGACTGTGGCAGTGGGCGCAGTTGATCTCGAGCCATGCCCGCGCGCGGGCATCGAGCGTGCCGCTCTTCTCGTCGTCCCAGACCGCCAGCCGGGGAGCCGCAGCGGGAGCGGGCGCTCCGGCGAGCGCGCCATTGCGGGCCCAGTGGTCGAGCTGGTTTTCCGGTCCTTCGGCATACACGAAGTCGCGATTCAAATGCCGTGCCTTCGGGCCGATCGGCAACATGGTCTCGCTGGCTTTGTGACAGCCCTTGCACTGGTTGACGTTGGGAATGATGTAGTTGTTGGTCCGGCGGCGACCGTCGGTATGGATCCAGGTCACGTCCAGGGTGTCGCCGGCAACGTCGAGGATCGCATCGGTCTGGGCGGCGTTCCAGATGTAGGGCAGGCCGACCCAGCCGTCGGCATCGTGTTTGAGGATCCGGGTTTCGATCAGCCGGCGCCCTCGCGACGGGTCCCGCGCGTCGTGAGGATAGGCGAAGGTCTTGGCGATCACGGTACCGATGGGAAACGCGAACACGTCGTCCTCGCGGTACACCGCGGGCGTGCCCGGCGGCAGCTTGATGAAGCGGTATTTGGCCGAGTAATCGGCAAAGAGCGGCGAATTGAGATCGTAGGGAATCACTCCCGCCGCGGGCGATTGCGCGGTGGGGTCGCCCGCGAACACGCCATATTGCGAGAGCCGTTCGAAGGGCCTACCGGGCGGCGGCGCGGGCTCATGAGTTGCGTGCTGGGAGCAGGCCGAGATTCCTAGCAGCAAGGCCGCCACGGCCGTGGGCGGAAAAGCGCGAATGGGCCGGCGGTGTGCACGCGAGTGAGGCGTCGTCACTTCACACCCTCGATCGAGACCGGGCTCAGGGCTGGCAGCGTTCCCGCGTGTGCCTTCAAGTCGCGTCCGATCTTGGGCGCCTTGTCCGCCGCTGCTCCCTGCGCGGGCAGGTGGGAACCGTCGAAGTTCGCGAAGCGGGCCCCCTCGTTGCCGTGAATTCGCAGGGCGAGGCCGGCGGGCAGCTTGCCGCCCACTAGCTTGGCCGGGTTCACCACGCCGTCATAGAGGATATCGGGGAGCGGAGTTCCCAAAAGCGCGCCCAGGAGCGCGCCCAGGATGCCCCCCGGGACGCTCCCGTTGGAAATAAAGCGGTTGTCATGAATATGGATCGACTCGCAGAATGGGTCGTATTTCTCGTCCTTGATCGGTAGCCCCGTGATCATGTAACTGACGATCGCCAGGCCCGTCGTCTCGTTCTGTTCGATCGTGTTGTTGAACACCTCGACCTGGTCGTTGGCCATGATCATCATGCCGGTGCCTGGCGGAACGGTCGCCACGATGTTCCCCTTGGGGGCGAAGTTGGCGTGGTTGTTGTCGCGCAGCGTGTTGTTGTAAACGCGGCAATGGCGGCCCTCCTTCCTGGGCAGATCGGGCAACGCGAAGACGAGGATGCCGCCGGAGTTGTCGGTGACGAGATTTCCATGCACGTCGGCCCGGACCGAGTTTTCGATCTCGATGCCGGCGACGTTCTTCTCGGCCTTGTTGTTCCGTACGATGATGTCCTCGGACTGGCCGACGTAGATGCCGGCGTCGGACGCACCTATGGACGTACAACCCTCGATCAGGACGTCCTTGCAGAGGACCGGGTAGATGCCATAGCCTCCATTGGTTTCCTTGGGACCTCCCGTCCACTCGGCGCGGACGTTGCGGAAAGCGATTCCTCGGGTCCCCTGGGCCTTGACGGCGTCCCCCGCGCGTCCTCGACGGCGAGGTCCTCCAGCGTCACGTTGTCCTGGCTCGTGATCAGAATGCCCTCGCCGCCCGTTCCAGCCCCCTGCTCCTTGAAGCTGAGGATGGTCTGGTCCGGCCCCTGGCCGCGCACGACCACGCCGCTGACATCCAGGGAGAGCGTTGACCGGAATTCGAATCGGCCCGTGCCAAACTCGATGACATCGCCGGGCTTGGCGTTGATCATCGCCGCCTGGGCCTGCTTCGGCGCCCCCGGCCCGGCCTCGATCTGGATCACGTTCGCACTGGGCGCCGCCACGGGCGCGACAGGCGGCGGCTTGCGGCGCAGCCCGCCGCCAGGAACGCGACGGCCATCGTCACCCCGGTGTACCTATCGACCTTGCGCACGACAGAACTCCTTGACTTCGGCAGGCGATGTCTCATTCGGGCGCCAAGGATTTGGTTGCATCGACCAGTCCCGGGCCGGCGCCGTGATGGTGATCGGAATGTCCGATGCGAATGCACGACACTCTGATTCTGCACGCCGGCCCCCCAGATTCGCAACCGGCCAGGGGCGAAAAACCGTTAAACGAGGACAGTGCTCGAATGCCGGTGTCTTCGTTCGCTGAACCCGAATTCCAATTCGCCGAGCTTGGTTCGCGCCAGCGCCTCGTCGTCGTCGAAAGGCTCCGCCTGCACTTTCGCCCACTGCTTCGAGTGCGGGTGCATCACTCGAAAGTGTCCTTGCCGTTCAATCGCCCGCTGGCAATCGATGCAGCTCGTCGTGTATGGCAGCGCATGCAAGCGAGCCTCGGGGATCTTGCCGCCGCAGAACTCGCAACGGCCCCAGGCTCCGCTCGCGATGCGCTCCAGGGCATGCTCGATCTGGGTGAGTTCCTTGCTCTCGATCTCGACGAGCTGAGAGAAAATCTCGTCGGTCGCTGTGTCAACGGCGGCGTCGACGTCATCGCCAACGACATTCGTTTCCGTAACGTTCCGGAAGGTATCGAGGTCGCCGCTTAGCGTCTTACGCAGGGAATCACGTCGCGAAATCAACTGTGCTGTCAGCTTCAACAAGGCTTCTTTGCGGGTCATCTGCTGCCTCCTTTTGTAGGTCAACGGAGTCGCAGCGGCGGTCATGGCCGCGGGAGGTGATCGCCCGGCGGGAGCGGTATGACGGGCCCCTCGACGGCAAGCAGCGCAACGAAAAACCCCGTCCATGGATAGATACCACGGCGGGGCCATCTTAGCCGAGGGAGAATTACCCTTCGCGAGCAATTGTCATCTAATACAATACGCGTGCGGATTCCGCCAAGTCAAGCTGCGGGTGTCCGCTTCTGCGGTTCACCGCGAAAGGACGTTCTTTCGCGGAGCGAAAGACGAGTTTACCAAGGAGGTATTTGCATGCCAATCCTAAGCCGATTCATGTGGGACACCCCTTGACATCAGATCCTCCGATCTTAGGCTGAAGGATAGCTGCTCACGGCGGGCAGACAATGTTCCGGCTAAGGTGGCCTCGCAGCGCGACTGGGCGCGTGGCGGGGCTTTCTTCGTTTGAAGCGGGCGATTGTGTCTGGACCGGCGAGTGAGGAATAGGAGGGAAGTCCGATGTGGAAAACATTGATCACTGTGGCGACGTTGGCCCTGATGACGGCGACGCTTGGCATGCACCCGACGCGTGGCGGTGACAATCAGGAGCCGGAAAAGCAGGGCAGCGTCTGGATGAAGCAGAAGCTCGGGGCCTCCCAGAACATCCTGGGCGGCCTGACGAAGGCCGACTTCGACGCGATCCGGATGAATGCCGAATCGATGTTGTTTGTCGGCTATCTGGAAAAATGGGTCCGGGCCGACACGCCGGGATACCAAAATATGATGAGAGATTTCGAATATGCGAACAAAGCGCTGGTTCGTGCCTCCCGCGAGAAGAACCTGGATGCGGCGACGCTCGGCTACGTGCAGTTGACCCTCAGTTGTGTCAACTGCCACAAGGTCGTTCGAGACGCGGGAAAGTAATCGCCGGCAGTTTCCGACAAGGCTCTTCACTTTCTGCGACCGGTTGGGTCTAATGCACGAAGGAATTCGGTAGTGATTTTCCGGATGCGAACCGTCCGCTCGCGCCGAACCGCATGGTCGGAGACGGTCCTGTCGATAGCGCCCTTGTCCGCCACCTTTCAGGAGGGTTCAATTCATGTTCCCAAGTGCCTGGCTGTGCCTGTCTCTGCTTGCCCCATTTCCTGGCAGCTTATCGACTGCGTCGCCGGTATCGATTGCCGCGGCGCTCAAGGCTTATGACGCACGCAAGACCAAAACCGGAGCCGACGCCGCCTCACAGGTCAACCTCGCGCTCTGGTGCGAGGCCAACGGGCTCAAGGCCGAGCGGACCAAGCATCTGACCCGGGCCGTGCTGACTGAGCCGAAGAGCGCGTTGGTCCGCGGGCTTTTGGGACAGGTCGAATTCAGAGGGCGCTGGGACGACCCCGACGGCGTTCGCGCCAAGATTCTGGCGGATGAGTCCATGGCTCGCAAATTGGCCGACTACAACCGCCGGCGCGCCGATCTGGCGGCCCGCGATCGGCGCGACGTGCTCGAGTCGGCCAAGGTAGCCCGGAAAAATGGACAAATTGCGCTGGCCGAGTCGAAGCAATACTGGTATGCACGCAAGACGGCACCGGAGCACGTCAAGCTTGGCCTCTGGTGCGAACAGAACGGGTTGAAGGCTGAGGCAATGGCCCACTTCACGCAGGCTGTCGTTCTGGACCCCTATCGCGACGCCACCTGGAAGCACCTCGGTTACGTCAAGCAGGATGGCCGCTGGGTGAGCCGCGAGCAGGCGGAAGCCGACCGAGTCGAACGCCGCGGCGCAGCAAAAGGCCGATCGGTATTGGGAGCCCACGCTCCGCAGATGGCGGACCTGGCTCGGGGAGAAGTTGCGGGCGGAAGAAGCGCGGGTGCGACTGGCCAAGTTGAACGAGCCCCGAGCGGCGGCATCGGTCATGCGCGTCTTCGGGCCTGGCGGCGAGTCTGACCAGATTATCGCGCTCGAGATCCTGGGCCGGATCGAGACGCCAGTCGCGACCCGTCACATCGCCGGATTGGCCGTCTTCAGTCCGTCGGCCAAGGTGCGCTACATGGCCAACGGGGCCCTGCGCCGCCGCGAGCCCCGCGACTACGTGGGCGACCTGGTCGATTGGATCCGCTCGCCGATGAAATACGAGGTACAGCCTGTGCGCGGTCCCGGCTCGCGCGGTGCTCTTTACATTGAGACATCTCACTACAAGCTCCTGCGCACCTACGACGCGCCGCCGGCGTTCCAGCTTACTGACAGCTTCTTTGGCTATGTCGGTTACGACGCCAACGGCCTGCCGGTGGTCATCCGCGGCCGGGAGCTCGACAGCATGGCGAAGAAAGCTCCGGCCATGCAGGCGGCTGACCTCGCCGCCCTCGAAGCCCGCACTCAGCAATTGCTTCTTGCCGCCAACGTTTGGGCCGAGGATGCCCAGAAGAGGCTCATTGCTGACATCGACGCGATCGAGACGCAGAACGCGGCAATTGTCGCGGACAACCCACGGATCTCCCGGGTCCTCAAGTCGGCGGCCGACGCTCCCGCCGATCTCAAGGACGACGACGAGATCGGCTGGCATAAGTGGTGGTTCGATAAACTGGGCTACACTTATGAGTCGCCGGCCCCAGCGAAGCCCGAGATCCTGGTCAACGTCTCGCCCTCGTATCCTCCCCCACCGGCAGTCTATAGTTGTTTTGCCGCCGGCACGCCCGTGCGAACTCGCGACGGCCGCAAGCCGATCGAGAGCTTGCTCGTCGGCGACCAGGTGCTGGCGCAGGACGTGACCACGGGCAGTCTGGGATTCCACCCCGTCACAGTCGTCCACCACAACGCGCCGAGCGCAACAATCCGCCTGGCCCTCGACAACGGCGATGCCTTGGTCGCCAGCGTCTACCACCGTTTCTGGTGCGCGGGCATCGGCTGGAAATTGGCGCGGGAGTTGAAACCGGGCGATACGCTGCGAACCTTCGCCGGCCTCGCCAGGGTCCTGTCGACCGAGCCCGGGAGTGTCGTCCCCGTTTATAACCTCGACATCGCCGGGGCCCGCACGTTCTTCGTCGGAAATCATGATGCCCTGGTTCACGACAACACACTGCCCGACGCACGGCAGAAGCCGTTTGACATGGTGGTGAAGTGAGGAGTTCTGCCCGCGCTCCGGTTGACGATTCTGCTCGCGACGTCTGAACGGATCGTTCCCTGTCAAGTCGCGGACCTTGCCCTTCGCTTCTGCTATCGAGCGGTTGTGCTCTCTGCCTCGCAACGTCTTCCCGGCGGCCGACAACCAACCTCATCGCCAGAGCGCGGACTTCTTCCGTGGCCGTCTCGTCGCGAGTGATGCGCGCCCGGCAGTCGTTCTTTGCAACGGCATGGAATAAGTGGAACCGAACAAGCCCTACGGCTTCTCGATGATACAGTGCTGAGCGGAAGGAATGGCAAGCGATCTGGCGGGACGTCGATTCGCTGCTGGCCAAGGTCGCCAAACCGTAATGCTGGGGAATCTTGGCCTGGAGCGTCGCCCGCAGCCGAGGTTTGGGCGGCGGGTCAACGGTGGCTCGCCTGCTCGAAAAGGAGCCCGGGGCGCACCGTGCGCAGTCCCGGGGACACGACATCTAGTCAAACGCCCGCCGTTCTTGTGCCGTCGGCGTCAGGGAGTACCTGGGGCGATGGCACGTACCATCATATGCAACCCGACGGCACGATCGTCACCGAACGTCGCGGGGACGCCTGACCTGGCGCTGAGCTTTGACGTTAGGGGGCCCTATGAAGCATGATTTTCTCGTCAAGCCAACTGGCGATGCCGCCGACCGCTTTTGTTCCTGGCTTGAGCAGGAAACAATCGACTCATTGCGTCGCTCTCACGGCAATGGGGAAGCGATCAAGAGCGCGATTTTTGTGAAAGGCCAGGCTCGGCCGAACCAGGCGCTGCACCTGACCGCGGCGGCATCAGGTGGCTGCGAGTTCGTAGCTCCCCGCGCCGCCGCGGCAGGTGAGCTCGGTCGTTCGGCTCCGACAGCTTCTCAAGGGGGACACGATGGCTCAACCATGTTACGGTCGCTGGGCCGGCACCCTCCTGATGGCAGGCTTGATCGGATGCGATCGCGAGGCCGCAACGACTGTCCTGCCCGCGGGCGGCAAGGCCCCCGAGGCCGGGGCGAATTCCTTCGTCGGGTCCAAAGCCGGGGACGAGCGCGAGGTCGCAGGCATCCGGCTCTGCTGGTGCCCGGCGGGCCAGTTCCTCATGGGGAGCCCGCCCAGCGAGCCGGACCGGCGCCCGGACGAGGACCAGGTTGAGGTGACGCTGACCAAGGGCTTTTGGATGGCCAGGTACGAGGTGACGCAGGGGCAGTGGAAGCGCACCATCGGCAAGCTGCCCGGCGAGCCGACGGCCGAGCTGCCCGAGGGGGACGACCTGCCGGTCGGCAATGTCAACTTCGCGGAGGCGGAGGGGTTCTGCCGGAAGCTGACCGAGCAAGCCCGTGCCTCCGGCGACCTGCCGGCGGGGTGGGAGTTCCGGCTGCCGACCGAGGCACAGTGGGAGTACGCCTGCCGGGCCGGGACCACGACAGCCACGGCGTTCGGGGACAGGCTCAGCAGTAGCCAGGCGAATTTCAAGGGCAAGCCTTACAACGGGGCCGAACCGGGGCCGTCGCTCGGCCGGGCCGCCAAGGTCGGCAGCTACTCGCCGAACGCATGGGGGCTGTACGACATGCACGGCAACACCTTCGAGTGGTGCCGGGACTGGTATCACCCGAAACTCCCCGGCGGCGTCGATCCGGACCTGTATGCGGCCACGGCAACGTCGCGAGTGCGCCGGGGAGGGGCCTGGACGGACGATGGCTGGCCCTGCCGGTCGGCGTTGCGTTTGCGGTTTGAACCGGAGCGGCGTTACGACCACATCGGCTTTCGCGTCGCGGCTGTCCGGCCGGTGTATGTCGTGTCCTCATCACGAGCCGGGCGGAGATACCTTGAGCATGGCCGGGCTCCGACGAACGGGTTACCCCGGTCGCCGCCGGGTCGGCTTCATCGTGCTGAATTCCGTGGCAGGGCGAGCGTCCAGCGCCTTTGACTCCACCACCATCTGGCCCTGGGCCTGGGCGACCGTAAAACCGGCAGCGTTCGCCAGCTCGTTGTTGATATCGACCGACCAGCGGGCGGATTTCCATTCGCGCGTATGAGGGTCGTATTCCTGGCCGCCGGTGACCGTGTAGATTCCGTTCTTGATCAGGTTACCGACCACGGCCCCCTCGGCCCTGAGCTTGCCCGAGACCCGGACCTTGACGAGCCCTCCCGTCTGGGCGACGCTCTCCTTATCCTTCTGGAAGCGGAGAATTCCCTTGGCCGTCTGTCCGTGGCCCATCGCAAGCTGAGTCGGTGCCTCCCAGAATGCCATGTCCCTGGGGATTGGCGTGTGAATGGATAAAAGCGTTTCGACGATGGCGTGCAGCGGTCCGTCGAGACGGACTACCCGGCGCACCACCCTGGCGCGGTCATCGAGCAAGACGGACGCTGCCGGCGTGTCAAACTTCTTGAGCAAGAGCTCCAGCGCAGGCGGAGCCTGTTTGTAAGAAACGGTCAGCACCGGCGCATCGGGTTGCAACCGGCCCTGGAAGCGAGCCCGGCTGATTCGCGACTCCAGAACCACCTGATCGTTCTGCTTGAACCTCATCTCGGTCGAATGGAGCGCGATATCGACCGAGCCAGTGACTTTTGACCCGGCCCTCGAGCCCTTTTTCCGCTTGATCGCGTCGGGCGCGCCTGTCGTCGTCCGCTCCGTCGCGGCCTTGCCGTCGCCCTCGGTCACTAGATTGGCCTCGCCGGAGCCGCGCGTGTTGACGAGGTATTCGACCCTGGCCCGGTATTCGATGCGATACGGATCGACCCGTGCCTGGGGCACAAACGTGACGGTGTTCGTTCCTTCAATCGTCAGGAGATGCTGCCGTCCCGGCAGACGAGTGCGCTCGATCGGCCTGGCCCCGGCCGCGGCGATTGCAGAGCCCACGATAACGAAGGGCAAGAGCGCGGTTCGCGAGCCCATGAATGACCTTTCATGCTGTGCGGCGCCGCAGGTTCCCGACCAATTAATCGACAACCCCGAGTCTACGGGCGGCATCCCGGCGAAACAAGTGCCAGATCTCTTACTGGCAGCCGCGGCACACGCGGCCCGCGATCTGATACATTGGTTGCGGAGATCGATCCTCGAGACAGGCCGCCGCATCCGGCGGAGACGATCTCAGTCCGACGATTCGCCTGCTCCGATGCAATTGCTTGCAACTGCGAGATCCGACCATGCCGCAGCACTCCCTGAGCGGTGGCGAGGCCTTGGCCCACGGTGCCTTGGTTTCGGGAGTCGAGCTCGTCACGAGCTATCCCGGGTCGCCAAGCTCCGAGGTCGTGCACGCCTTGATCGGCCTGGCCGCCGAACACGGGCTTCAGGTCGAATGGGCCAGCAATGAGCGAGTAGCGCTCGAGACCGCCATCGGCGTATCGATCGCCGGCCGGCGCGCCCTGGTTTGCACCAAGAGCGTCGGCATGAACGTCATGCTCGACCCGATGATGGCGCTCAACCTCACACCGGTCCATGGCGGTCTGGTCATCATCCTGGGCGATGATCCCGGGGGATATGGCTCGCAGAACGACCAGGATACGCGGCCGCTGGTGACGATGCTCGAGATGCCGCTTCTCGAACCAGCGACTCCGGCCGAAGCCTTCGCCATGATGGTCGACGCATTTGGCCTCTCGGAACGATTCCAGATGCCGGTCATCGTCCGCGAGACACGAAGCTTCTCCCAGCGGGTCGGGCAGGTCGAAATCCCCGACGGGCCCTACCAGCGCGTGAATCACGGGCTCTTGCGCGAGCCATGGCGGTTCGTTCCAGTGCCGAGGAATGTCGTCGCAAAACACCGGGCCCTGCACGAGCGGCTCGCAGCCTGCGCGGCATGGGCCGAAACGGCGCCGTATTTTGAGATGTCCGGAGCGGGAGACCTGGGGATTCTTGCGGCCGGGTTCACCGCGCAAAAGTTGATCGACGTCCTGGGCGAAAGCGCCCGCGATCGGCTTTCGGTGTGCCGGCTCGGCTTGCTCTACCCCCTGCCGGAAGCGGCGCTCGGCCGGTGGCTGGCCGGCTGCCGCGAGGTAATGGTTATCGAGGAGAACGAGCCCTTCGTGGAACGAGCATTACACGCGATCGCCCACACCCGTGCGCAAGGGACTCGCATCCTGGGCAAGCTCACGAGGCATTTCCGGCCCGAAGGCGAGTTATTCCGCTGGCAGATCCATCAGGCGCTCCAGGCCTGGCAGCCGGACATCGCATTATCCCCTGGCTACCGGCCGGAGGACGAGGCGGCCGAACGACCGCAGCGCGAGAACTATTGTGAGGGGAGCCGCTTCGGCGAGGTGCTGGACGCCGTCATCGAGATTGCCCGCGCGGCGGGCGGAAAGCCGATCCTGGTTGGCGATCCAGGCTGCCTGGCGCCTTTGGGCGAACGGCTCGACGCCAAGTATGCCATCGGCTCGGCGATCGCAGTCGCCCACGGCCTCGCGAAGGGCGGTGTGGGCGACCGGGTGGTTGCCCTCTTCGGGGATTCCGCGTTCTTCCATTCGGCGGTGCCGGCCTTGTGCCATGCCGTCGTGAACCGCACCTCGATCCTGATGATCGTGCTGGATAATCAAGCCACGCGGACCTCGGGCAATCAACCCCATCCCGGCGTGGGCCGCGATGCACTCGGGCGCCCGGCACCGAAGCTCTGCATCGAACGTATCGCCCGCGCCTGCGATGTCGCGCTCTGCCGGACAGTGCGCCTGAGTGATCCGCCTACCGAGCTCTACCGCGCGCTCGCCGACTTCTGGGCTGAGCCGGGCCCCGCCATGATCGTCGTCGAAATCCCGCGCGATGGTTGAGCCAGGTGCGAATGGTCAGCGAATTCCCAATGCCGTACGGTTAATGAGCCCGCGCAGGGATTCGATCAACTCGTCGGAGACGCCTCGGGCCAGATCCGCACCGGCGCCGGCGCTGCGCCGCGAAGCGCCGGATTGTGCTCGATCCGTTCGACCGCCTGAAGTCGACCGGGTTGCTGGCCGAGCTGCCGGTACGACGCTTCAAGGACGAGATCGACGGCGAGGCGGCCCAAGTCATCGCCGGCCTGGCCTCGCAGCGCTTCACACTGCGCCGCCAGCCCTTCCAGACCGCCTTTCGGGAGCTTCGAGAGGAAGGTCCGCGATGTGAGCGGCAGCAAGGCAAGGCCGCAGACGATATCGGGCAAGTCGCGAGCCAGGTCGGGAGTGCCGGGCGCTGGTTGCGCGGGTCGGGCACGGCGCAGCTTCAGGAGCAATGGCGCCACGGTATGGGTAGACAGCTCGACATATTCATCATGCTGGCGCTTGAGCAGCAGGACCTGAGAGAGTACCACTGCCGCGCTGAGCCGCGCGGTGTCCGTTTCCGTCGAGCCGGCGGCGACGACCGAGCGGAAGTATTCACGCGCATTCTCACTCGCGTCCAGGCTGAGTAAGACCTGGGCGATGTAGAGGTCCTGGAGCAGCCGGACGCCGAGCCCATCCGGCCGGATGACATCGCGAAACCAGGGCTGGTCGAGGGGGAATTGCGTGCCGTCCGCGGGCCTGTTGGCGTCTGCCGCGGGCCCCGAAGGCTGGCGGGGTGGGTACGATTCCCGGAACGACGCGAGCTTTGCGCGCGCCTCATCCGGTCGGCCCAGCTTGGTCACGCACAGGAATTGGAACACCGCGATGCCGCGTGGATTGAACAACCGGTCAATCCATTCCGCGGCGGATTTCGGCTCAGACTCCGGGCCCGATCCGGACAGGGCGCCGGCTGCCAGCGCGGTTTCGTAACGACGCCACGCTTCGGCGTAGTCTCGCTTGATCTGGTTGTAGTGACCGATCTGCACCTCCTCGAGCGGGCTGACGGCCAGCCACGAGAGCTTGCCGGTCCGGGCGTCAAAGAGTGCCGCGGGGTCGCCCGACCGCAGCCCGCCTCCGAGGAAGCGGGCGAGAACCGACTGGTGCGACGGAGTAAATGTACACCAGAGGGAAAGCACCTCGTCCTTCGCCGATGGCGACCAGTGTGGGAACGTGACGCGCAGTCCGGAGAATGCCGCCTTGGTCGATCCCGAACCGGTGCCATTCGTGTCGGCGATCACGACGGCGTCGCGAGCGACGGGGTTGGGGACCAGCAAGAAGGACCAGAGCGGGTTCCTGGCCCCAAGGACATCATCCGGGCCGACGTAAGCCAGGTGATCTCCGCTGGCGCACCAGCCCGCGAACCGCTCTACCGGCCGTTGATTGACTGGGCCGGAGAGCCCGCCGGTAGGGTCCCAGATGTGAAGCGTTGACGTCTGGCTCGCGGTCGGGACCGGCGTGGTGGGCGCGTCTGGTCGAGGATTCATCGCGGTACGCACGAGACCAAGGCGTTCACCGTCAGGCGACCAGTGCAGATCGTGCAGCCAGGCCGCGTCACGCGCAGTCTGTTCGACGTGGCGACCGGCGACTCGACCGATCCAGAGGCGCGATTCACCGGGGTCGCTCTGAGCGACGCTCGGCCGATGGGTGACGAACGCAAAAGAGCCGCCGTCGGCCGTCCAGGCCGGTCGCGCAGCGCGGAGATGTTCCAGGGGCGATTGTCCCTCGGCCGGAGTCACCAGAGCCGAGCCCCGCACGCGCCACCACGTGCCAGGCGCCCCATCCGGCTCACCGATCCAGAGCCCAGTGTGATCGGCGCACGAAAGGGCCCCAGAGGGCGCGGTGCCGCCGGAGCTGCCAGCGCCGAGCACGCAGGCGAGGTGTTTGCCGTCCGGGGACCAATCGAAAACGAGCGCGGGGGCGTCGTGAGGGAAGATCTTCTGCGAGGCTTTCGTCTTCAAATCATACGCGAAAAGCGCATGGAGGCCGCTCGCCACGCCTGCGAGATAAAGAACTCGATCACCGTTGGGGTGCCAGCGGACGGCGAGGTTCGCGGCGACATAGCCGACGTGGTCGCACGTCGCGTCGAACAGCTTGACGGGTGCCTCGCCCTTCTCTTCGTCCCGCAGCCAGCAGGTGTAGACAATGGGCATCTGGAAAAACAGGTCGCCGGCCGGGTCGGGGTCAGACGTGCCACGCAACAGACCTCGGAGCTGCGCTTGAGCTCGATTCGCGGCGGCCGGATCGCCACCGTCAGCGCGTGCGGTGGTGAAGATCATTTGCCGTTTCTTGGGCGACCACAACGGTGTGCTCGTGGCGAGGACGTCGCTGCCGGGCTGGAAGACTTTTTTGAGCGCAACCCCGTTCTTTTCCGCGACGTAGACCCCCTGCTCTCCGTGCTGAAAGCCGACCGACTCGGCGCCGGCGGAGAACTCGATCGTGCGATCCTCCCGCACCCCGCCGTCACAGCCGGCCAGAACCGCAACGAGGCCCAGCAAGCTCGAGCCGAGAGCCAGGCGGAACAACGCGACTGTCCGAGCATGATGTCCGGTCATTGAGTCGGCCTCCGCAGAATAAGCGCATAATTCGGATGCAGAACAAGAAGCCCATCAATAAGGATACCGTGCAGAACGCTTCTTGGCAGCGCCTTCAAGATTCATTCGCCCGTTCGCCGGCGCCCGTCCCAGACGCCCAAACGCGGTCGTACGAATCGCGCTGCTATCCGTTGACCTGGCTGGATCCGCGGATGATTCTGCCCTCATGACGCCCGTTTCATTCGGTGTGGTACACTTGGGACGTCTGGCGTCGCCGCGATTGATCGGCTTCGAGCCGTCGGGTTCTCGGCGGCCGGCGTCACGGTCGGATTGATTGTCGGGGTTCGTCCCTTGCGCCGCTAATGCTTTGTGCGCCAGGAGATAAGAGGCCCGACGATCGACGTCGACCAGCTCAACTTGCGAAACATATTATTACGGAATGCTGGCCGACGCCGGCGATTGCTGTCAGAATATCCCTGAAGTTGCCAGCGTGGTCTCTCCCATGACGCCTTCGGCGGAAATCGCGCGTATTCCCGTCGGGACAAAGAGTGGAATCAGCAACCGTGCGCTCCGTGGCTCGAGCGACATTCTGTCTGGATCATCATGATGACGATGCAACAGCGTATCAACAGGGAACTCATCGCGAGCTTGACCGAGTTCGTCGGGGAAAACCTCTCGCTGCTGGCTCCCGTGGCCGAAGCCTGGCAACCGACGGATTATCTCCCTGACCTGACAGTGCAGGATTGGCCGGAGCAGCTCGAGCGGTTCCGAGAGACCGCTCGGCGTGTCTCCGACGAGCTTCTCGTCATCCTCGTTGGCAATATGATCACCGAGGAAGCCCTGCCGAATTACTCCGTCTCACTTCAGCATACCGCCCGGGATCCTTCCGGCACGTCCGACACGCCTTGGGCGCACTGGTTGCGAGGGTGGACGGCCGAGGAAAACCGGCATGGCGACCTGCTCAATGCCTATCTCCGTCTCACCGGACGGGTTGACATGCGGTCGATCGAAGTGACGGTCCATCACCTCATCCGAAACGGCTTCAACCCCGGTAACGAAGGCGACGATTACGCGGGGCTCATCTATGCCGCGTTCCAGGAGCGAGCAACCCGGATTTCACACGGAAACGTCGCCCAGTTGGCCGCCCGCCAAGGGGAAGACAACCTCGCCAGGATCTGCCGCAAAATCGCGGCCGACGAGACGCGGCATGAAACCTTCTACACCCGGGTGATCCGGGAGGTGATGGAACGAGACCCCCAGGAGGGAGTGCTCGCTTACCGCGCGATGATCAAGGGCCTCGTGGCCATGCCCGGGAAGCTGATGTTCGACGGCAAGGACTATAACCTCTTCGACCACTTCGCGGCCGTCGCCCAGCGCACCGGCGTCTACACGGCCCGGACCTATGGCGAGATCATCGGCCACCTGAATGCCGCCTGGGGGGTCGGCGACCTTTCCGTCACGGGGAAGGCCGCCAAGGCCCAGGATTACCTCTGTCGACAGCCGGAACGCTACGAACTCCTCGCCGGCGAGATCGCCAACCGGGTCGCCAGCCAACCTCCAGCCTGCTTCTCCTGGGTCCACGGCCGGCGAATCTGACAAGTGCCACAATATTGGACTGGCTCGGCCGATTGACCTTGGGGCGGTTCATTGAACGGGAGGGCCGCGGGCAGTATTCTGTCGTAGCAGAAAACCTCTCCACGATTGAGGCAAGGCAAGGAATCCCTCTCGGCGAACCTAACCGATGGAGGCGCAAGACATGGCCGAACAACCCAACCGCGGCTTTTATATCGCCGTGGGGCTCGTCGTCATCGGGCTGATTGGATTTGCAATTTACCGCAGCGACCTGGTCGCTCCCAAGCCGGGACCACCCGGCGGCGGGCCGAGCGCCAGCGAAGATCGAGCCCAAGGACCTCGCGCAACCAGCCGAGTCGAGCCAGGATACGACGAGCCCGACGACCGTCAAGGAATACCGTTTCAAGCCGGCCGAGAAACTGCCGCCGGTCAAGGGAACCGCTGCCTACAAGCCGCTCGAGAACAACACCGTCCGATTTGCGCTGAACGTCTGGGCAGGCTGGGCGCCGATCGTGCTGGCCAATAATGGCTTCAAGGCGGGCCAGGAGTGGACGGCCGGCGACGGAAAGAAGTTCAAGGTCGAGCTGGTGCTGATCGACAATCCGGTCAGCATGCGCGACGCGTATGCGGCCGGCGACGTGCCGATCGGCTGGGCGACTCTCGATATGGTCCCGCTCTTCCTCGAGAGCTTCGTCGACACCCAGGGCAACCCGCGCGACAGCCGGATCATGCCGCGCATCTACCAGCAGGTCGATTTCTCCAACGGCGGCGACGGCATCGTGGTGCGCGAGAACATCAAGACCGCCGCCGATCTGCGGGGCAAGAAGCTGGTGCTGGCGCAGAACTCGCCCTCGCACTACTTCGCGCTCAACATGCTGGTCTCCGGCGGCGTTCAACCGCCCGAAGTCGAGATGATCTTCACCGAAGACGCCTTCCAGGCCGCGGCCGCCTTCAACGCCCAGAAGGACATCGCCGGCTGCGTCTCCTGGGCCCCCGACATTTACAACCTGTCCAAGGTCAAGGGCAACCGCATGCTGGTCACGACCCAGGATGCCAACCGGCTGATCGCCGACGTCTGGTTTGCCCGGGCCGACTTCGCCCGCGACCACGCGCCGATCCTCGAAGGGATCGTCCGCGGGATCTTCGACGCCATGGAACGGCTCAAGCAGGAATCCGAGCGGCAGCAAGGTCTCCGAGCTCATGGCCACCGGCTACAACATCCCCGCGTCCGACGCGCTGTCGATGCTCGGCGATGCCCATAGCACCAACTGGGCCGAGAACTTCCAGTTCTTCATCAACGAGAACAACCCGACGAATTTCGAGCGAATCTGGCAGCGGGCGTATTTGCTCTATCGCCGGATCGGCTCGATCAGTCATCGCCCCGTGCCGTTCGATCAGGTCATGGATTTCTCGATCATCCAGAAGCTCGGCCAGGACGACGAAATACGCCTCGCAGAAGGTCGAGTACGAGTACGAAGGTCGCGCCCAAGGAGCTGCAAGCGGTGCGTGCCGAGGGTGAAGAGATCCTGACCAACACGGTCGTGATCCATTTCTTCCCCAATAGCTGGGACCCGTTCAAGACCGTCAACCGAGACGATCGACGGCAAGTCGGTCGAGGAGCGCTACGACCCGAACGTCGAGAACGTGCTCGAAGAGATCGCCCAGCTCGCCGGCCAGTTCGGCACCGCGCGGATCATCATCGAGGGCCACACCGACAGCTCGATGAAGGGCCAGGTGCCGGTCGAAGCGGTCAAGGATCTTTCGCTCAACCGGGCCAACGCCATCAAGGAAGCCCTGTTGAAGAAGTACACCGATCTCGATGCCAATCGATTCAACGTCGATGGCGTGGGCTGGGATCGCCCGGTCGACCGCGCTCAACCAGACCAAGAACCGCCGGGTCGAGATCAAGGTGCTCACTGCCGAGAAGGCGAACTGACTGAGCCGTCGACGAGATTGTGGAATGCCAAACCCCGAGCCATCAACCGCTGCGGCCGCCGAACCGCTCCCGCGGCCGGCTCGCTGAGCCCAAGCCTCGCAAGCGTCGCGCGGCCCGCTGGTTCACCTTGCGCCGGGAGGTGCCTCGCCTGGCAGGCGGTGCTCATGGGCGTGGCGTGCATCGTGCGCCTGCTTTGCTCTCTGGTGGTTTGTCACGCGCGGCGATTCCGGAAGAGCGAATCATCTCGCCGTCGAAGGGGCTCTCGAGCCCGGCCGAAACCTTTGCGAGCTTCCACAGCCTCTGGTTCGACCGGGCGCTTGACGCGCAACCTCTTGACCACGCTGCGGCGGCTGGGTTTGGGGTTTGGGCTGGCCGCGCTGGTCGGCGTGCCGCTGGGCGTGCTCTGCGGCTGCTTTCCCCGGGTGCAAGCATTCTTCCTGCCGATGACCCTGTTCGGCCGCAACATCCCGGTGGCGGCGCTCATTCCGCTCACGTTCTCGCTCTTCGGCATCGGCGAGCTGCAGAAGGTCATGTTCATCTTCATCGCCTGCGTGGCGTTCATCGTCTGGGACACGGCGCGGGCCATCGAGGAGGTCGGGAGCCAGTACATCGACACGGCGTACACCCTTGGTGCCGGCACGCTGGCAGACGATCGGCAAGGTGCTGCTGCCTCTGGCACTGCCCAGCGTGTTCAACTCGCTTCGCTTGCTGTTCGGCCTGGCTTTCGGTTACATCATGCTGGCCGAGGTGGTGAAGTTTGGCGGCGAGGCCGGCGGCCTGGGCGACCTCATCAATATCTCGCAACGGCGCGGGCCCCGCGAACACGTGCTCCTGATCCTGCTGATCATCCCGGTCGTCGCTCTCGTCATCGACAGGCTGCTTTTCTTCGATTCAGGCAGAATTGTTTCCGTACCGTTACGGCGGCATGGGGATCTTGCACCGTCTCGTCCGGGCGGTGCTGCACACCTGGGAGGACCTGCGGCTGGCGCTCCTGGAAGACGCTGCGAGGGCTCATCGGCCGGCGCACTCCGACCAACCCGACGCTTCCCGACACACCATGAGCCGCACGGATTCCGCAACCCATTGCCACATCGACCACCCAGCCCGACCCGCCAGATCGGCATGGGCCGGGTGCTCGCTGGGGTCCGTCAACCGGGCGAGGTGCGGGAACCGCATGTCGTCGAGTTCCGCGACGTCACCAAGACGTATCAATCCCGGCCGCGCCAACGAATTCACCGCGATCCGCAACGTGACGTTCGTCGTTGAAGACCTGGTCGACAAGGGCGAGTTCGTCTGCATCCTCGGACCCAGCGGCTGCGGCAAGAGCACGATCTTGCGGCTGATCGCCGGCCTGGCGCCCGCAGCATCCCGCCCACCAGCGGCGAGGTGCTCGTGATGGGGCAGCCCGTGACCGGACCCGGCGCCGACCGCGGCATGGTCTTTCAGGACTACACCAGCTTCGATCACCGCACCGTGCTCGACAACGTCTCCTTCGGCCTCGAATGCCAGGGCGTACCGCGGCAAGAGCGCTACGAGCATCGCACGGCCGCTGGATCGACCGCGTCGGGCTCGACGTCGCGACACGACCAGCGACAAGTACCCCCACGAGCTCTCCGGCGGCATGCGCCAGCGGGTCGCCATCGCGCAGCACCTTGATCCTGCACCCCCGGATCATCCTCATGGACGAGCCGTTCGGCGCGCTCGACCCGATGACGCGGATGACCATGCAGGACCTCTTGCTCGAGCTCTGGCGCACGACCCAGGCCACCGTCTTCTTCGTGACCCACTCGATCGAGGAAGCCGTCTTCCTGGGCGACCGCATCTATGTCGTCTCCAACTTCGCCCGGAACCATCCTGCACGAGCTGACCATCGAGCCTTCGGACCGGCCGTCCAAGGAGATGCAACGGGAGGAAAAGTTTCAGGAGACGGTGTATTATCTGCGGGATCTGATCAGCCAGCTCGAAGAGAGTCGCCGCGCCGGCACTTGACCGGACCAGCAAAACCGCTCGACTCGGGAAGGATCGCAACCGCCGTGGGCCTGCGAAAATACATCAAGAAGGCGTTCCTGTTTCAGTGGAACCTGCTCGTCTTCCTGGGCGGCATGGGCTTCGCCCTTCTCTCCGGCCACCCGGACGTCGCGATCCCGCTGGTCCTCGCGGGTGAGACCGCTTATCTCGGTTTTCTGGGCACCCACCCCAGGTTTCAGAAATACGTCGACGCTCAGGAGCACAAAGCCGCGCGTGCCCAGGCGGACGCCGGTCGCCGTCGAGCGCCTGCTCAGGGCACTTCCCCCGGCGCAGCTCCGCCGCTTTGAAGCGCTGCGAGACCGCTGCCTGGCCCTGCGCCAGATCGCCGAAGCAGATCCGAGAGCCGGCCGGCGCCGAATCGCTACGCGCGCTCGACGAGATTCAGCTCTCCGATCTCGACCGGCTGCTCTGGATTTACTTGCGAATGCTCTATACCCAGCACATGCTCGAGCGTTTCTTCGAGAACACGAGCGCCGATCAGATCCAGGCCGAGATCCGGCGCCTCGAGGACCGGATCCATCGCCTGGAAAAGGGCCTCGACGCGGCCAGGCAATCGCGGATTCTCCAGTCACTCCAAGGCAACCTCGAAACATGCCGTGCCCGGCTGTCGAACCTGGACAAGGCCCGCGAGAATTACGACTTGCTCCAGGCCGAGATCGGCAACCTGGAAACGAAGATCCAGTCGATCACCGAGATGGCCATCAACCGCGGCGACGCCGAGGCGATCACCGGCGAGGTCGAGCAGATCACCCAGGGTCTGGTCCGCACCGAGCAGACGATCAACGAGCTCGGTTTCGTCACCGGCGCCCCGAGTTCGATCTGACCGTCCCGACCATTCTCTCCCGCACGGTCGCCGCTTCGAGCGCGGTCGAACCAGAACCGCCGATTGCAGAGCGCCGACGGCAGGATGAGATCCATTTCCTCTAAAATGTGGTCTTCCCAATCGAAAACTCGCCGCAGGCCGCCTCATCCTGGGCGTCAACTGCGCCTATCACGAAAGCGCCGCGGCGCTCGTGCGCGACGGCGAAGTCGTTTTCGCGATCGAGGAGGAACGGCTCACGCGACGAAAGCACGCCAAGCCGGCTCGCGTCTTCAACCCCGACGAGCTGCCCTGGAACGCGATCCGAGCGTGTCTGGACGTGGAGCCTGGCGCCACGCTCAGGGACTTCAGTGCCATCGCCTATTCCCTGGCACCAGACCGGCGGCTCGCGCTGTCGGGACCGATCCTTACGAGCTCGACGACGACAATGGCTTCGGCAGCCGGTGCGGCGAAGAGGAATTCAACCGGCGCGTCCTCGCGGTCCCGCACATTCTGGCCCGAGCCGCCGGTGACGACTCGCTTGCCGGGCGGTTCCACTTCGTGCCCCATCATCGCGCACACGCTGCCTGCGCGTTTCATGCTTCCCCGTTTTCGCGCGCGGCGATCCTGGTGGTGGATGGGATCGGCGAGACCTCGACCGCCTCGCTCGGCCGAGGCTCACCCGAGGGGCTCGAGGTGGTCGAGGAAATCGAGTACCCCCACTCGATCGGGATGCTCTGGGAGCGCGTGGCCGTTTATCTCGGATTCACGGAATTCGATGCCTGCAAAGTCATGGGCCTTGCCGCTTTTGGCGACCCTCGCCGATTCAAGTCGGAATTCGATCGACTGTTCCGCCTGGTGGACCCGGACGGCCGATCAAGCGGACAGGATGGGCCTCCGTTTCTCGTCGACCCCATCCTGGCGCGCTTCCGCAATAACGATGTGCGCGGCCTCGAGTCGCTCTTCGGGCCGCGACGCACTGGCCTTGAGCCTCCCGCTCTGCACCGCTTCGCCGATGTCGCCGCCGGCCTGCAATGGCGCACCGAGGAGGCGGTGCTCGCACTGGGATGCCGGCTGGCACGCGCGACCGGCGAGCACGACCTTGCCTACGCCGGCGGCGTCGCGCTCAACTGTCTTTCGAACGCCCGGCTCGAGCGCGAAGGTCCCTTTCATTCCCTCTTCATATTCGGAGCCGCTCACGACGCCGGAACGGCGATCGGAGCCGCGCTCGATGTCTTCTTCCATGAAAAGAAGGGAGCTTCACCAACGAATGGGCACTCGGAGGCTGGCCCTCTTACTCCCTTCCTCGGCCCTGGGTACAACGACCGCGCGATTGAAGCCGCGCTCAGTCGGTGGGGCTTTGCGGCCGAGCGAGTCAAAGACCCGGCAGCCGCGGCGGCGAGCCACATCGCGGACGGGCGGATCGTGGGCTGGTTTCAGGGACGCCTGGAGTTTGGGCCCAGGGCCCTGGGCGGCCGCTCGCTCTTGGCCGATCCCCGCAGTCCCGTAGTGCGCGATGCACTCAACCGGCTGATCAAACATCGCGAGCCCTTCCGGCCGTTCGGCGCAGCGGTTCTGGCCGAAGAGGCGAAAGCCTGGTTCGAGATGCCCGGCGATCGAACGGGCGCTGCCTCGTGCCGGCACTTCATGATCGTGGCCTACATGGTCCGTCGGGAGCGTGCCGGACTCATTCCGGCCGTCGTCCATGAGGACGGCACCTGTCGCGTCCAGGTCGTCGACAGAGAGCAGGCGCCGTTGTTTCATGCACTCCTCGCACACTTCCATAAGCTGACGGGTGTGCCGCTTGTCTTGAACACGTCGTTCAACGACCAGGAGCCGCTGGTTGCCACGCCCGATGATGCGCTGCGGACTTTCGCCCGGTCGCCCATCGACGCCCTCTTTCTGGGAGATCACCTTGTCCGGCGAGAGCGATGAGCGTCTGGTTCCAAAACTCCAGCTTGCCGAAATGCCGCGGCCCACGATTCCGACCGTCGTTCCGCGCGGGGAAAGCGTCTTCGACCCCCTGCGGGATCGCTATGGCTGGCGGCTCGCCCTGGTATTCGGCAACCACGCGCCGGGCGGCCTCTGCCCGTACGTTGCCGCAACGCGGTGCTTCCATTGCGACATCGGGTCCGGCGAGGGAGCGGCCTTCGATCACGTCACCAACCGCAACCGCCTCGACTGGTTTCGTGACCATTATCAGACAAGCCTCACATCGATCAGTCACCTCGTTCTCTACAATTCGGGCTCTATTCTCAATCCGCGGGAGATGCCGCCGGAATTGCTCGAGGAGATCTTGGCTTTTGCCCGCTCACTGCCGGCTGTTCGCGTCATCTCGCTCGACTCGCGCGAGGCGTACATCCGACCGGCCGTCCTTCGGCGGGTTCTGCAATTCCTGGGCGACAGCTACGTTATCCGTCCGATTCTCGGATTGGAAACAGCCGATGA
This sequence comes from uncultured Isosphaeraceae bacterium, assembly GCA_963823675.1. Classification (GTDB taxonomy): domain Bacteria; phylum Planctomycetota; class Planctomycetia; order Isosphaerales; family Isosphaeraceae; genus CAWGMT01. The sequence goes on from CAWGMT010000015.1 coordinate 457,071, forward strand.
TCGACTCAGAAATGAGGTTCTTCAGAAGGCGATGCCGCGCACCGCGATCGCGCGGGTATTCCGCGACTTGAGGCAGATCGCGGGAGAGCATGGGCCGGGAAGAGTCGGTCTCGACGTGAACATCCTGATCAACGGCCCGGGAACCACCAACGAGACGGCTGTGGACGACGCCGTCACGACGGCTCGCTTCGCATTGACCTGCGGGTTCGAACATGGCATCGAGGTCGACCTGAATCTGCACCCGTATTACGCAGGCCCGCGCGGCTCGGCACGTTTTCCTGACCATCCGCGTTGTTCGCTGGCGACCGCTGTACGAGCAGTTTCAATGATTGCCGATCTGGTTCGATCGATGGCAGCCGAGTCGTACCTCTTTATTGGCTGGCAGGACGAGGGCCACGACCTGGAGCGCGAGGAGCGGGAACGCGAGATTCATCGCGCGTGCAGCGCCTTCGACCGGTTCAATCACACGAATAATCCAAGTGCCCTTGATGGCCTGGATTCACCGACCGGGGATCGGAACAGGGTCGTACTCGGTCTGTGAGCTGCGGTTTGAACTACCGCATTGGAGCCGATCGTCGTGGGAGTGTACTGGGTATCGAGCAGATAGAAATTGAAGTCCGGCTTCCTCTTGAGGGAGAAGATGGATCCCGTCAACGCAGCTTCGCCACATTCCGCCAAAAGTGCTCCAGGCTCTCCGTGCCTCCGAATAAGGTGGTGAAGATTGTCGAGTCGGCGAGCAGGATATCGCCGCCGCGTGTATCTGCCGGCGGCATCCAGATGAAGGAATTAAACTCTCGATTCCCAACGGCGGTGAATGGATGCGGCCGGGACAGATCGATCGGTTGCCTGGCCAAGACATGAACGGACGTCGTATCTTCTGTTGTCAGCGCATAGTGCGGCAGATGCAGATGAAAGTTGAACGTGCTCACTCCGTTCAGCAAACCCAGCTTGTCGAGATCCTTGTTGACGGTAAGAGGCGCGATCTGATCGGTCCCGTGGATGACGGCAGGCCGGAGCCCGAACTGATTGAGTACGGGCACGTCGAGTCCTTTCATCAGCGAGCGCGTGTATTGGCCGAAGCGCTGCTGGCGCGGCACGAGTTCGTCGCCGTGATGCTTGTACTCCATCTGGCGCTGCTGCATGTCGTCGGTGAAGCCAACATCGTGATGAGGTGCCAGCAGGAGGCACGTGCCTTCTCGGTTGAGCCATTCTCGGATGGCGTCGATTTCGCCCTGCTCGGCTTCCTGCTCGGAGACGAAGTGGTCCAGGCCGAAAACCAAGAGCGTGTCCGTGTCTGCAAGAACTCTCTCATCGATCGGGAGCTTGTACCCTGCCTGGTCGATGCGTTGGTAAACAGCCACCGGATGCTCGGTCGTCTCACCGACGAGCTGCTGGAAGGCGAGGGTCGAGCGGTGGAATAGCTCGAGGGTACCGGCGATCCCCTGGAGGAAGTTCATCTTGTCCCACCCGGACCCCTCGAAGCTCGGCCAGGCGACCCGGCGAACCTCGGTCATGGTCGAGAAACGATTGTCCAGGTCGGTCGGGTCCCGATTCGCTTCCCACGGATAGCTCCACGTCCAGTAGATGCTGAAACGTCGTTTACCCGCCGCGTACAGCCGCGGTACGTGGTTCTGGTTATAAGTTCGACCTGTTTGGTTCGTCGCTCCCATCCCTATGTCCTTCTACTGTTAGTGTCTTCAGTGCCGATTCGGGCGGTCATCGGCCAGCGTCGAGAGGTATCGGAGCGCGCTCAGGCCGGGTAGGAAGAAGTACGCTCCGCCTCGGACGGTCGTGAATGCCGGTAGCCCCGTGATTTTCTTCCGGATCGGCCGCTTGGGGATCTTGAATTCCAGCGTCCCGTCCTGGTTGCCGATGATCGGATCGCGCTCATTGGCGAGTTCGTGGAAGTTCTTATCATTGGCCCACACGTTTTGCGCGAACTCGAACTGGCGGATCAGGCTCCCGCAGATCACGAAGGCCGCAATCCCTCGCTCATGGCCGTCCTCCGGCTCGTATTCCGGCAGATGCGGCCCATAAGTGGCCCCGCGTCGGATCATGCGGCGCCGGTTCATATTCGCGGCCGTGTCGCGCGGGTTCATGCGGCGCATGTGCGATCCCAACGGCACAGCATACCCGTGAGGGTCCGATTCCTTGTAATTGAAGTCGTTGTTCCGCTGCGGATCGGCCCCGAGGACAGGATCGTCCTTGTCAGGTGCCAGCACGAGAGGGGCTCCGCTTCGCCAGCGGCCCATGAGCTTGGCGGCGATGAGTTCCTGTTCCTCCGGCGTCTGGCCGTGCTCGCGCAGGAAGTCTCGGAACGCTCCCACGTGCTCCTCCAGGCGGCGGTAGGCCGCGTAGCTACCGTTGCGGCGGAGGATCTCCGGCTCGGGTTGGCTGGACACGTTGCCCTCCTCGTCGGGATAGCCGAGGATGAATTCGCCCGCCTTCAACGGACCGCCCGAGCCGGGCGTCGGCTCGTCGCCGGAGCCCTCGATGATCGGCTGTGAGAGCCGATCGCGGTAACCGAAGTGGTCGTGCGCGTAGTCGAACGGCGGGGTGGCGTCGAGATCGAGCGACGAGAGGACCTCCACTCCCTCGCATTGCGCGACCAGTTCTCGATGCTCCGACTGGCAGCGCTCGCGCTCCGCACGATCGCGGGCGAAGACTATGGCAATGGCGTGGAGGTCCGAGCTGGCCAGGCCCCCCGCCCAATGGTCAGGATGACTCGCACCCGTGTCGCCGAGGATCTGTGCCCGGGCGACCATGCCCTGCTTGAACTCTTCGGGGAACGTGTCGAGCGACGCCGCACCCACGCCCAGCGCCCGCAGACCGTTCCAGGTTAAGCCCAAAGTCACCCAGCGCCTGTGCTCGTCCATCGAGTCCCGCACCTCAGCGGCCGACTGCACCGTCGGCAGAGTGCCCGTGAGCCAACTCCGCCCGGCAGACGGATTGCGGAAGGACAGGAACTCGTAGCGCGCCGCGAGCGCCGGCGCACGGGCGAGCAAGATGTGTTGAATGTCGTCGAGTTCCAGCATGTCGCATCGCCCCCGTGGACTATTGCATCTGGTCGAGCATCGTGGAGAATGCCGCCTTGAGCTTGAGCGCCTTCTTGATCTCGTCGGCACTCACGTAGGGATACTCGCCGTATTCAAGGAAGCTCGGGCGCTGGTGATCCCGGACGAATTTGACAAAGGCCGCCGGGTTTGATTTCCAATCTTCGGGGAACCCTTCGAGGTTCGTGAAGATCGTGTCGATCCCGTATTTCGAGAAGAGCGCCACGGCGTCCTCGGTGTACTTATCGAAGTCGGTGTCGAAGATGCCCTGATACATGAAGTACGTTTCCGTACCGATGTCGAAGAGCACCCAGCGCAGGTAGTGCAGCTTGAGCACCTCGAGCGCGTCGGGCAGGCCGGCGATGGTTTCCTCGATCCTCTTTCCATACGCGCGGATGGTCTTCTCCGTGCCGGGCTTGATCTTCGCGATGATCGTGAAGCCATAGCACGCGGGGGTCTTGGGGAAGATCGGCCCGTATCGTCCCTGTTCCTCCTCGAAGAATCCCTCCTTCGGGATCGCCTTGGCGGCGGGCTTCGTCCAGTCGTGCTGCATGTTAGCTTTCCTGCCTTTCTTGTCGCGGGTCTTTGCCCGGTGTTGGTTGATTTCCGGCTTGTCCATCGGCAAGGCTCACGGCCGATTGTCGTCTTGCGACGCGGGTGACAAGGCCACGAACGATCACATACGGGACGAGGGCCAGAATCGTTGCCGTGAGAAGTAACTCCAAGGCGTAAATGCCGGAATGCACGGTGATCTGGTAGATCGAGTCCAGGACGAGCGCGACGATGAAAACGGTCCCCACATCGTACCGGGCCTGTCGCAACAACTCGTTCCGGCGGCCTGGATTCGAGAAAACGGTCCACAAGAAGGGGGGCTGGCCTTCCCGTGCATCGTGTAATCCCGCCCGAATCGCTAAGAGGACGGCCACGGCCGGCTGAACGATCAGCCGGAAAGTCATCGGCCCGTCGGAACGCCCGATGAGATTCTCCCGTCCGCGCCTGAGTGCCTCTTCCACAATTCACCTTCCCGGCTGGGTGCCATTGGATTGGCCCGGATTTCCCAGATGGGCCTTGGCCTCACCGTCGGCGACCTCGGTCTGGTCTTCTCAACACGTATTGGACACGGCTCAAATGTCTCTGTCCAGGTGTCAGCGCAGAGATCATCGTCGATGACACAACCGTTCCGTTGTGCGAGGGACACGAGCCCCTCGATATCGAAGGCCAGCACGACACCATGCGCCTGGCTGGTTTTGAACTTTACTGACCTGGTACCTGTGCGGACGGGTTGCCACTCCCGGCGTTCTTTGAGAGGGATGATTGCCGCCGGCGACCGATGTCCTCGGCACCTCGTGCTGGATGCGGGGCGGGACTCTTCGGTCATCAATCGGGGGCCAGCCGTGGGTCCAGGCCGATCGTGCCGTTCAGGGCGTCCAAATAGGGAAGCGCGGTGACCTGCTCTAGCGCGGCAACCGCCAAGTCGCGGCGGCGGAGCAGCTCGTCGGCGAATGAGCCCAGCCCGCTCGCGCCGCCGCCAAGTGCCGCATCGAGTGACGCCAGGTGGCGCCGCCAGAGGCGCTCGTCGCCACGCTGCTGAGCGCGGAGGCGGTCGCGGTACCAGTCGCTGCTCAGCATGGCCTCGCGCGTGAACAGCCGGCGGACGTCGGCGTGGTGGACGTTCCGCCCGTCGTACGCGCCTTGGGCCATGATCAGGAGGAGGGCCCGCAGCGGTGGGCAAGCGTCCTCGATCTGGCCGTCCTCCAGATACTGGCTTGCGACGCGAGCCTGGGCCTCAGTGATGTTGTGCACGCCGTCGGCGAAGGCGCCCAAGTCCTGCGTCTCCGGACGGAGGAAGTCGTCCTCGAAGACGCGGTGGGGGTTGTCGAAGACTCGGCCGAGGAAAGTGCGGACGAACTTGGCGGTGATTCGATAGCCGAGGCGGCTGGCGAGCACAGGCCTGCCGGCGTGCTCGAAGTCGCGCACCGCCTCCAGATGTCCCTCAGAAATCAGGAACGAGGGGTCGCGCTCCTGGGCGGTCAAGCGGCACCAGATCTCCGGGACGAGCAGGCTGATGTCATGGTCAACCCTCAACTTGGGCCCAACGTAGCCCGCGGCGGTGGAAAAACCGCCAAGGCCGGTCAGAATGTACGAGACTAGGGCCGCATTCAGGTCGTGGACCGTCCGAAGGGCGTTGAACGGCCCCTTGGTCATCGCTCCTTCCGAGCCGGCACCGGTCGTTGAAGGGCTCTTACCGGTCAGCGAGCAGATGAAATCCATGAAAAGCTCAGGCAGTTCCTGGTAATGAATGGGGCCGTAGACGGCCAGAGGACGAATGCCCAGTTCAGGCTCGGGCGGGTTGTTGCGGCGACCGACCAGCACGGCACCAACAGGCAGCACCAGCGGCTCTCTAGCTCCCAAGCGACGAGACAGGCGGATGCCGCGCTCGGCGATATAGGCAGGCCGGGGATCGATCAGATCGGGCCGCGTTTGCAGGTAGCGCGGGTTCTTGCTCGGCTTGCCGTTGACGATTCGTGGGTAGGCCGAGCAAACAGCATAGCCAGTCCCCGCCTCCGCCGCTTCGTGGAGGAGTCGCTGCATGGGCGACGTGAATTCGTCGAACTCGGTGATTCGGTCGACCTGGGCACGGGCCTGCTCGCTCGAAAGTGGCTCGAAGTTGGAGAGGAAGTTGTCCGGCCTCGCGAGGTCGGCCTCGGTCTGGCGGTCCAGCCCGCGATGAATCGCGTCATCGGGCCGCTGGAACAGCCGCCACTCACAATTGACCGCGAACTTGTAGCTCGCCGCGACTGGCCCCGGAGGAAGCGCTTTCAACCGGTTGCCCGGCACGACAACCGATGCAGTGATGTCATCCTCGGTTGGCACCTTCGCCGCGGCGGCGAAGTCCTGCCGGACCTTGAAAGTCCTCCAGCCGAGCGAATCGAGGAGCCCCACCCGCAGGTAGGTTCCGACCAGCTTGCGGCCAAAAGCCTTCAGCTCGTGCCCCGGAAAGCCGTTGATGCTGTCCACTCCAAAGAGGTCGCGCCAACGGCCGAGCATTTCGCGTGGGGCGAACCGCTTGATGATGAAGACGATCGGATAGATGTAATTGGGGAACGACGCCAGCCAGCGATTGTAATCATCGCTGTAGTCGTCCGAGGGCGTGAGCAGCTTGATTACGCTGCCAAGCGACCGATCGGGGCTGAGCACTGGCCGGCTGGCGCGCGCCGCGTAGTCCGGGCCGCAGCCCGGCTTCCAGCGGGTCGAGTAATCACGGTCGAAGATCTGCTGGACGAGATCAAAGTCCCGATCGCGATCGGCCACGAAGATTGGGCCATACAGCATGTAGTCGCGCAAGCTCTTACTGATCTCGCTCTTACCTCCACCGCTGACCGTGCACGGCTTGTGGCAAAAAACGCCTTCGGCCACAGTGCCGATCAAGCGCCAACTCGCGGCGCCGGGGTGCTTCTCGAGACGGACTTTGTAGCCGGCCGGCGTCATGTAGGTCTTGCCGACCTCGAGGGGGATCGCGAACTCGCGGCCGGCGTGGAACCACCAGATTTGGAGCCGCTGGATGCTCGCCTTTGCGTCGGCGGGGATGTACAGAAGCTCGGGCACCTGGCGATCAACGGCGTAGCCATCGGGCCTCAGATCCAAGAGTTCGTGGTCCTTCAGCGCCACATCGTCGACCGAGCGCTCGTCACGGCTGTAGTCCCGAGCGTCGAATTCGTAGCCAAGGTTGTAGCTGGCAAAGGCCAGGGCGCCGCCGGAATGCTCTTCCTCGAGACCGCCCGCAAGGTTGGCGGCAAACGAGATCTGCGTCTTGACCTCCTTCTTGCAGTATCCGAAGTAGTTGTCGGCAATCACGGTGACGATCACGCCGGCCTTGGAACGGCAGGTGATTTTGAAGGCGCCGCCATCGTTGTAGAGCTCATGGGGTTCACGCCAGGCCATTCCGTCGCGGCGCTCGCGCTCGGTCGCCGACTCCCAGGGGGGCAGCCCCAGATCCTTCTTGGTGAGCTGCGTAAGATGCGGCGCCAGCAACACACAGCCGGTGTGACCGGTCCAGTGCTCGACGTCCAACGCTGAATCGTTCACGGGCAAGCTGGGGTCGCCGGCGTTGCCGAAGATCGACTCTACGAAATCGAGATTACTAACCAGGCTTCCCGGAGCGAAGAAACGGATCTCCATCGTCCTCCCGGGAAACACGCCGGGCACCCCGGGGCTGACAATCGGCCGCAGCAGTAAGGAGACGAAGCTGCGCGTCGGCTGGCGCCGACCCGAGGTAAATGGCACAACGAGCAGGTCGGCCGGGGGCGACAGGGCGTGGCGCAACAGGACGGCGGCAACCCGTCGGCTGACCGCCTTCTTGTCGCCCGGGATCGGCAGTCCACCCTCGGCAATGTGGAAAGTCCCCGCGGTGGTGCGGCGGTCGGAGCGCGGATTATGCAGCACGCCGTTGCGAACGCGATACGAACGAACATAGGCGTTGTCGTAGCTGTCGGCATCCTCGGGAAGTGACATCTCGCGGGCCACGCCGTGTTTGGTCAGGACCAAAGTCGGCGCCGGGAGCCGCAGTGGCGCGTCAAGCTTCAACTCGGCAAAATACTCGTCCAGAAACGACTCGATTCGTCGGTCACAAGCGCAAAGGCCGGCGGGCTGTGACATACCAGCCCTGGGCCGCTCGGTGAGGGCCTTGGTCAGCCGCACCAGCTCCGTTTTCCGGGATTCGCCGCCGGATGGGCCACCGACGGAGATCCCGAAAGCATCTTCCTGGCGCATTGTAATCGCCTCGTATAAGAAGTGTCTCCACCGGGCACAGTTCTAGGCTACATCACCGGACGCGCGAATCAAAGCCCGCAGCGCTCAGCACGCTCTCCCGCATCTTGAACGAAATGCCGGAGACGAGTGCGCGGTCGCCGGGTCGTTCGTCGAGACCTCGGGTAAGACTCGCCAAACCGGATCTGGCGCTAAGGATCTGGGCAGAAATAAGTTCCCGGAAAAGTCGTCTTTCGCGGAGCGAAAGGCGACAATTATTGTTGCGCAGCGCCCAAGCCAGTTGAATGCCTGGGCGTGGCCGCCGCGAAGCCGCGGTCATCGGGAGAATACCAGTCCCGGGTCCTGGGGTGCCGTCCCGATGACCCGGAAGCTCCAGCGATTCTCCGCCTGCCAGGCAACCCGGCCGACCATCGCGCTGCCTTGGCCCGCCTGGGCCAGGGTGAGTACGTCGTCGGCGAGAGACCAGGTTCCCTTGATCGGCCTCGGCTTGCCCTGGGCGGTGACGGTCCAGGTGAAGGTCTTATCGTCTCCGATACGTAGGTCGATCGTCGTGTCCTGGGCCGGTTGCGCGTTCCAGCTTCCGGTCAGAACGCCGGGTTTGACGGCTGGCGCCGCCGGCGGCTGGGCGGCCGGTGTTGCCTCGGGACCAGAAGCCGAGCCCGATGGCGAGAGCTGCTTGAGAAGCTGGGCGGAGAGGGTGTCGTTGGGCGAAATCGCGACGATTTGCTTGAACTGCTCCGCGGCGTCGTCGTTAAAGCCCTCCGTCATGTAGTGGTAGCCCAGCACAAAACGTCCGGCCGCCGACGCCGGGTTGGCCCCGACAAACGCCTCGAGCTTGCGGAGCTGATCGGTGTAAACGTTGACGGCTGCGTAAAGGCTGGCGAGGGTTGTCCAGTCCCAGCCGGGCCCGATGGAAAGCACCGCGTATAGTGGTCCCGCGGCAAGGTCGTACTTACCGGTAGCGAAGAAGACCAGGGCGCGGAACTCGTGAAGGGTGGCGTCATTCGGGAGCACCTTGAGGGCTTCGTCGGTGAGCTGGAGGGCTCGCGCATAGTCACGCGAACGAAACGCCTCCCGCGCCGCGTCGAATTTCGCAACGGCGGGATCGGCCATTTCCGCCGGCGGCGGGGCCGACTCGGTGTTGAGAGGCTGGCTGTAGTCGTAGGCCGTGGCGGGCACGCTGAAGGTCTGCGGCACCCCTTCTGCCGAAACCTGCTCGATCACGATCGGCTGGGCCACAGCCTCCGCATAATAATACGGGTTTGCATAGGAGCCGCAGCCCCAATTCCAGTAGGCCGATCCGAGTGCCCAGGCCGTGACACCAGCCGCAGCGCCGACTGCGAACCGACCCCACCCCCAGTTGTTATCGGCGTGGTACCCGTGCCAGTAGCCGTTGACCCATCCTGCGTGGTAATTGCCGTAAGCGCCGCGCCAGTTGTTATACGCCGGCAACTGAGTGGCGCGGCCGACGTTGCCGATATTGACATTGCCCACGTTGCCGACGTTTACGTTGCCGACGTTGCCGACGTTGCCGACGCCTGGCCGGCTACCGAGGCCCGGCCCCGCCGGAAGTGTCGAGGGACGACCGGCACCAACGCCCCCTTGACCGACGCCTGGGCGGTTTCCGAGGCCGGGCCCCGCGGGCAACGTCGACGGACGACCGCCACCGACACCCCCTTGACCGACGCCCGGCCGGCCCCCGAGGCCGGGCCCGGCGGGAAGCGTCGAGGGACGGGCGCCCCCTCCGCCACCGAAACCCGGTTGCTGGGCCGGGCGAATGCCGCTGACGGCGGGGCTCTGCGAAAAGCCCCCGCCACCCTGTCGTCCTCCGGCGTAACCACCGCCCACTGTGGCCCCACCGCCCACGTTACCACCGCCCACCCTGGCCCCACCGCCCACGTTACCACCGCCCATGCGGGGCCCACCGCCCACGTTACCACCGCCCGTGCGGGCGCCGCCGCCGAACCCACCGCCGCCACGGCCGCCGCCGCCACGTCCGCCGCCGCGGCCCCCGCGCACGGCGGAGGCGGGCAGAACGCCGAGCGCGAGCAATAGCGCAACGATCAAAACTCCTCTGACAAGTCGCCGAGCCATGGTTCTGCTCCTCAGTGAATCGCGGTGAATTCAGGGTTTGCGGGTCTGTTCCTTCCGAGGTAGCTTCTGTCCCGGGTAGGGCGCATGGCGGACGAGATCGAACCGGTCGGTCTCCGGGATCGGAGCATCACCCAGCGTCCGGTCGGACGTCTCCCACCGCACCCGGTCCTTGCCCAGAACCGTGATCGTGTTGGTCGCGGAAACCGGCGTCCCGTCGGGTCGAACACCCGTGCTCTTGATGACCCAGCGGTCGCCGTTCCGAAACATCAGGCCCTCGGCAAAGCCCCCCTTGGTGTCGAAGACCCATGTGCGGAACTGCCTTTTCTGCCCGTCCCAACCGATCCGCTGGGTTCCGCTCAAGTCGATCCGGCCTTCGACCTTGACATCGAATTCCCGAAGCAGGAAGTTGCCGTCCTTCGACCAGATGCAGTGCGTGAGCACGAGCGCGTCGTCGCTCTCGTTGATCCACTCGCCGAGCATCCATTCGAGCTCAAGTAGGCGATCGTGGGGAGCAACGTCGTCGGACGGTTCATCACGGATCCTGGCGTGGAGCCATCGGCCGCCCTCTCTGGCATAGATCACGCTGTAGCGGTTGGACTGCGGCGTATCGCCGGCGCCGGCAGAGAGCGTCGCGATCCCCTCCTCAATGGCGAGGTCGGTCCCAAGAAACCGGAGCGACTCCGATGTCACGCTGAGGGTGCCGCTCGCTTCTGCCGCGAAGATTCGCGCGAACCGCGCAATGATGGCGTCGCGCCCTCGCGTGATGTCGCCGTCCTCGTCCTGGATCTCGGCGCTCTGCGTGAAGAACGCGCCGAGCGCCTTGGCGTCCTTTGCGTTGTAGGCCTTGAGGAACGCCTGTACCAGCTCACCGATGGCTCGTGTGTCCGCGGTTTGCTCGGTTCTTGCCGCCTCGGGACCACCGCTGGCCGCATCCGGCGTGGACTTGCCCCCCGGTCGGTCCTGGGCCAGGACGAACGGCGCCGAAAGCAGCAGAAGTCCCAGGAACCCCACGTCGATTCTCATGGCTCTTGACTCCCTTGGGACAAATGAAACTGGATGTTGGAAGTGGAAGCCCACCAGGCGTCGGCCCGATTCGGGCCCCAGTCGCGGGCCGATTCGCAGGCGGCCAGGGCCTCGGCCAGGGCCTTGACGGTCGGGTAACGGTCACCGCGCTTCTTGGCCAGGCAGCGGAGGACGACCTCCTCGAGGTCGTGGGGCACATCAGACTTGACCTTGGACGGCGGGACAACCGTGTCGCGAGCGTGCGCCATCATGACCACGAACGGACTCTCGCCCCGGAAGGGCGGCCGGCCCGTCAGTGCGTGATACATCATGGCGCCCAGGGCGTAGATGTCCGCCCGCGCATCGAGCGAGCGGTCGGCCATCGCTTGTTCTGGCGCCATGTAGAGCGGCGTACCGCTGACGGTCATGTCAGCGGTCAGGGCGGCGGCCTCAGGTTCCTTGATCGGCTTGACCAGGCCGAAGTCAAGGACCTTGGCGACGTCGGTCTCGCCGCCCTGAACTGCGATGAACACGTTCGCCGGCTTGAGGTCACGATGGATGAAACCCAGCCCGTGCGCCTCCGCCAAGCCCGCGCAGACCTGCCGGAAGAGGTAGATCATGCGGCCTGCGGGGAGCGGCCCGTGTGCCTTGACCATATCGGCGAGGCTCATCCCTTGGAGGAACTCCATGACGTAGTAAAACGTCCCGTCGTCGGTGCGCCCGTAGTCGTAGATCTCGATCGTGTTGTGGTGGTCCAGCCGCGCCGACGACTGAACCTCGCGCTCGAACCGGGCCAGGGCGAGCGGGTCGGCACTCGCCTCGGCCTTGATCAGCTTGAGCGCGCAGGGCGCTTGAGCAATGCATGCTCGGCCAGGTACACCTCGCCCATGCCCCCAACCCCGAGCTTTCGGACGAGCCGGTACTGGCCGAACTTACGGGCCTCGTGAAGCTGCGTGCGCAGGCCGTTTACGAGGAACGCGCTGTAAATCGCCAGCGCCGCCCCCATCCCCAGGAACAGCATGTTCGAGCCGGCCTCCTCGGCCGTACTGAGCTGCGCCACGACCCGGCCCGCGCCGGGATGAAATGTGAGGAGCAACATCCCGGCAACCGGACCGACGAACATCGTCACCAGCACCCCCGCGGCCGACACCGACCTGTTCGGGATGAGCGTTCCGTAGATCATCATCAAGGCTAGCATCTGGATCACGCCGTCCTTCACGAACGCCAGCGTAATCGGCGCGTACTCGGGGCCGCGGCGCATCAAGTCGAGGCCGACGAAATATTGCGAGGCCATCAGCACGAGTGTCACACCCAGGAACAACACGTACTCGACCGCTCGGAGCTGCTTGTGCGAGAGCGGCAACTTGCTGACCAGCAGACCCGCGACGGCTGCCGCCAGCAGGTAACGTAGCCCGATGAACCCCACCCGGAGCGAAAAGCGACTACCTTCCGCGGTGAGCGTGCCCGGGTTAGCGCTGGCGAAGACCCAGATGACCAGCACGCCAAAGATCGCGGCCAGGCAGATCGCGGCCGAAAGCAGGCGCTTCCTGCGCAGATTGTCCGTGTCGCTCGCAAGGCTGGGCAGGCTTCGCTCCACCAGCGCGACGGCAGCGCCCGGACGAGGAGGAGCGGCTGAGCCTGCGGGCGACGGGCCCGTCGGCTCCGATTGCGAAGCGGGCTCCAGTTCGATCACGTCGGATTCGGACACTTCGTCGGTCGTCAACATGACACGCTCTCGAGGTACTGGTTGCCGCGCCGGCGAATCGTGTCTCGGCAGAACACCAAATGCCGCGCCAGATCCGCCACAGATGAGGACAAGGAAGCGATTCGGAATGCCTGCACGATGTCCCGCCGAGCCGCCGTAACGATGTTGGCGCGCACAAAAAATCCCCGCCTGCGTGGTCACTCACACAGCGGGGCCGTCGCGACCCACCTTCCTGCCCAACTGGAGCAGCCGCAATCGGTGTACTATAACGCGACTGTAGAAGAGCGACAAGTCAGTGATCTCAGGCTTGTGAAACAGCGGAGTTCGCATTCGCAGGCTGATCGTCTCGAATCGATGATATTCCCACCCACTTAGATCCGGGCCCAGCCCCTAGGATGGAACGTGGATCACACACCGGAAGCGGCAAGCGCGTTCTCGAAGACAGCCTGCTTGCCGCTGTGCAGCGCTTGCTCGGGCGTCATGGTTGCAAAGAGGTGCAAGCTCCGGGCGATGACTCCGGTCCAGCCGGTCTGGTGTCTAGCGCCAGGCCGGCTCCGTTGTCGCCGTGGAAGTACTCGTAGAACAAGACGCAATCGCGCCAGTGCCGGTCCTCCTGGAACTTACGGGTGCCTCCATACACCGCACGATGCCCACCCGGTATTCCTGACCACCCGCCTGGATGACATACGGGTGATCGGCGTGGTAGCGCGACAGCGACCGGATGCCGAAGGGGCTCAAGAACTCGTTTTCGTCGAGCATCTTCGCCAGCACCCGGCGGAGCCCGTTCTCGTCAAGGATCGCGGCGAGCCGGCGGCCCCCGACACCGGGCTTCATCGGGTCGTGGATGGTCGCGTAGAGCTCGGGGCGACCGGCGAGAAACCAATACAGTCGATCGACGAGCTCGGGGCTTTTCGTCAGCAGCTCGCCTTCGAAGACCGTGGCCGCACACAGGGGCAAGAGGCCAACCATGGATCGGACCTTGAGGCACTGCGCCTGGCCGTCGGGCAGCCGGAGGACGTCGTAGAAGAAGCCGTCCTCGTCATCCCACATGCCAGTCTCCCCACCCACGTGCCCCATCGCGGAAGCGATCCACAAGAAGTGCTGGGAGAACTTAAGCGCCATATCCTCGTGGTCCGGATCGGTGAGCGCCAGCTCCGCGGCGATCTCCAGCATGTTCTGGCAATAGAGGGCCATCCAGGCAGTACCGTCCGCCTGTTCCAGATATCCGCCGGTCGGCAGCGGGGCGCTGCGATCGAAAACCCCGATGTTATCCAGGCCCAGGAAGCCGCCCTCGAACACGTTTCGCCCGGAGCGATCCTTGCGGTTCACCCACCACGTAAGATTCAAGAGCAGCTTCTGGAAACAGGTCTTGAGCCACTCCTTGTCCCCCTGCCCTTTGATCCCCTTCTCGAGCCGATACGTGTAGATCGTTGACCAGGCGTGGACCGGCGGGTTGACATCGCCGAAATTCCACTCGTAGGCCGGGTCTGGCCATTGGGGTGCATGTACCGCTCGCGCAGCATCAGCCCGAGCTGCTGCTTGCCGAAATCGGGGTCGACCAGCGTCAGGGCGAGCACGTGGAACGCGAGATCCCAGGCGGCGTACCAGGGATACTCCCAGGGGGATATCCCCGTCGCAGTAAAGGTAAAACTCTCCCAGATCGGCATGCTTCGCGGCGATGACCCCGCAGGTCGCCAACCCATTCGCCTGCCAGAGCAAGGGCCGGTCGCTGCTGGGCAGCCAGGACCACAGGTTACGCAACCAGAGCGTCGGCAGGACGTGGAGGTCGGCGGGGTCCGGGCCGCAGTTGTGAATTGTGACTTGAATGAGAATGTCCTCAGGCGATTCCTTGGCGTACTCGACGAAGACGTCGAGGTACCGGTCGTCGTCAATGACTCCGGTGTCGATCAACTCATTCCAGTCGATCGTGCGCTGCCGTCATGGGTGCCTGCTCCGAGTTCGTCGCGGAGGCGAGTCGTGACCGGGAGAAATGGATACCGACATATCAAGCATATCCATTCACGGGCCTTGCACGCACGCGAATCCGGCACGGTTTTTCCAATGCGGATCGATGGCTCCCCAAGAATCGCTAAGTCCCGCAACTTTGCACCAGCCTTTTGGTCCCGAAGATCGTGCCTTTACACCGCCGGTGCGGAACGACAGAATGCATTCGCGTCATAACGGATTTTTTGAGACGAGGAGTGGAACAGGAAGAATGATCACGACGGAGCCTCGCGTCGTCGGCCTCTATGTAGCCAAGGCGTGTCCAGAGCACTGGATCGTGAGGGACCAAGAGGGTCAATTATGGACGGTCCCGCCCGGCGACAACTCGTGGCAGCGACGACAGCCGTTGGAGCCCACCGAGGAGGTAGAACTCGAGCCGATCCCCAGGCACTACATCTACATGCTCGGTTTGCGCAACTGATTCCGACGCTCATCAGACGCCACGCAGCGCCGCTTTCGGGCAAACGCCTCGTCAGTACTACTCCTCCACAAAATACCGGCCTTGAAGTGATGTTTGATCGTTGTACTCCCCCTTGTGACGGTCCGCAAGCGAGCGACCGAAATCATCTCTGCTGGCCCATCTTTACGACCCACTCGACCGGCGAGCCCGGCGCGGCGTCGGAGGGGACCGCGCCGGCCGACACTTCCATGTCGCGCCAGCGCAGCCGGCCGTGGACCCCGTACGGCCGTAGGCGAACCAGGCCATTCGTGGGTTCGACCTGGACCTCGATGAAGCTCTGGTAGAATGGCGCCACGTTGGCGTCAAAGGCGGCCGATAGCCACTCGGCCGAGAATGGCCAACCACCGAGGCGTTTCGTCCACCACCATGCCGGCCATTTCCAGTACGGTGTCGTGGCCTCGATCTTCGCGACCACGTGCGCTGTGTTCGGATAGAACGCCCACTCGGCAGTCGCCGGCCGATCCGGCCAGGCCAGCGCGGTCCCGAAACTCAGGTAGGCGCCTCCTCCTCCGTTGACGAAGTGGTGCATCACCATCGAAGAGCCCGCGCGTCGCTCGGCGTAATACTCGAGGTCGTGAGTATCGCCGGCCATGACGATCGCGACGTCGTGCTCTCGGAGCAGCCCATGCAGCGCGGCGAAATCCGGGTCGCTCCCACCGAGGTAACGGCCGCCGGCGAAGAGCGGGTGTCCGAGGATGGCCATCTTCATCTTGCCGCGTGCGGACTCGAGTGCACTCGCAGCCACGCCAATTGTGCCGGGTCCACGCGCCGGGCGACCCCCGTATCCACCGCGAAGAGGGCGAAGGAGTCGGTCTGGAACTGGAAGTAGGGCGCCTCCTGAAGTTGCGTCGGCACGCCGTACTCCTTGCGGAGCCGGGAGGCCTCGGCGACGAGCTGCTCGATTCGCCGGTCGGTCGTGCTGGTCACCCGGTTGTCGGCCTCGACCCGCGCGCGCATTGCGGCTCGCGCGGCGGTCGGTTGCAGGAACGTGGCGGTGAACCCCTCCAGGGCGTCGTACCAATCGTGGTTGCCGGGGATGGCATACACCGGTTTGGTCGTGCCCATGAATGGCAGCCAGAATTTCGCCTCGTAGTCCCGCATCGCGCCTGCGGGGTAGACGACGTCCGAGGAGATGACGACGAACTTGACGTCTGCCGTCCTGACGACCTGCAAGTACTGGTCGCGCAGGCTGTGCTGGGACGCGTCCCCTTCACCGGTGTCGCCGATGACGATAAAGGAGAAATCCTCATTGCGAGGGACCCGCTCGGGTGTAATGGCCAACGTCAGGCCGCGGCTCGTGGCTGTCCTTCGCGCCGACGTCGCGCGGACCATCGCCTCGCGCCAGGAGTCGGTCCGCTCCTCGGCCCAGGAGTTCCAGATCCCGGCCGCCCAGTTCTCGGTATCGAAGTACCAGCTCATCCCCCAGACGGGGACGGTCGCGGCGATGATGGCCGAAAGCGGCAGGCCGATCTGCAGCCCGCGGCTCAGGGCCGAGCGGAAGGAATACCGCGCCCGGCGGAGGCGGATCGAGAATCGGAGCCGACGGATCATCGCCGCCCGGACGGCCCGCCGCACCCACCCCCTCCGCCCATCGGGCACCTTCAGGCACCATTCCCACGTCCAGCGCTCCGGCCCCCGCGTCAGCCGGCGCCACAGCACGCTGACGGGGATGACGACGACGAACGCCAGGAGCAACGCCATCATGAGATCACCGAGCACGGCGAATCCTGGGGCGATGATCCCCAGGAAGCTACGATCGAAGCCCATGCGGCCCATGTGGATGGCCAGAAGCGTCGCCAGGAAGCCGAGGATCCACCCACGGTCGATCGGTGCCCGGGCCGCCTCATCCAGAGCGATCCGCCGAGCAAGTGCGGCCATCTCGGGATTGTCCGCCAAGGCGAGGTCGCCCATGACCGTGTCCCCGGTATCGCTGGCAGTGTAGACGGGCGAGACGAAAATGTTCCAGGCCGTCCCCAGGATCCGGACGGCCCCGGCAGCGGCCAGCGTCCATGCCGCGGCCCTGCCTCGGAGAGCGAAGATCACAAGGGCAGCGACGAAGTTGCCCAGGCAGGCGAGGATGCCCAGCAGCGAGATCCGCCCCTTGCGCAATCTGGAGGGTGTCGAGCAGATAGCGAGTGCCGTCCAGAGCGAACGACCCGGCCAGGAAGAGCCAAAGCGCCGCGACCGCGAGGTACGGCGCGTTGATGAGCAACAAGCCCATGCCCAGCGTGATGGCGCCGCCGAACCACGCCGACCGCTGCCCACGCGCCGTCGCACGACGCAAACCGTGCGCGATCTCGAGCGCAGCCGCCAGCACCAAGAGTAGCCCGACGCGTCCGTGAACTTGAGCACGACCCAGTGGAGCTAGGAGCGCCAAGACGGCCAGGAGCAGCGCCGCGATCACGATCCCGCTGCGCCGCTGCTTCGACTCACTGCCTTCTGAGGGCTCGCCCTGAGCCCGGAGAAGCGCCCCTACAAGTCGGCCAAGCCCGGTGTGGCGACTCGCTCGCTTCGCATGATCATTATGTGACTCGGCCGCAGATCTCATGGCGTCGCCGGGCGAGGTAGCGCGCGCAGTGCCATCCCGAGAGCGATCCAGTTGAACCCGCGGAACAAGAGGTTGATCCCTACAAAGAGACCGATCACCCAGAGAGCCGATGCCGGCCATTCCTGCCAGATCAGCACCCCGAGGATCAAGTCGATGATCCCGCCGGCCAGCGCCCAGCCCCATGCCGCGAAGCGATAGCCCAAAGCGGCGACGGTTTTGAAGATCCCGCCCACCATCAGAAAACACGCGATCAGGAGCGTCAGGGCCGCCAGTGCGCCGACCGGGGCTCGCAGAAACAAAAGCCCGACGACGATCGACAACACGCCGGAGAGCAAGTGCAGGAAGAACCCGCTCCAGCCACGGCACCAGAACGCGCCAACCACTTCGGCTCCGCCCCCGATCAGAAGCAAGGCGCCGATCGCCACCGCCGCGGCGAGCGAGGCAATCACCACTGAACCCAGGGCGACCATCCCCAGGACGACCAGCGCGACGCCAAGAACCACGAACCACAACCAGTTCCCGCGGAGGGCGTTCAGCTCGTGGCGCAACTCCCCCATAAGGGGACGTTCAAAAATTGTGCTCATTGTTGAAACCTCACAGAGTTTACCGGCTTACTGCGATCGATTGACGGAATAGCCTCAGACTGAAGACGAAAAGCAAGAGCCCGATGCCAGCGACGGCCAGGAACTGAGGCCAGACGGTTTCCAGGCCGGCGCCGCGGTAGATGATTGCTTGGGAAAAGGCGACAAAATGCCGCGAGGGCAGGATGAGCGTGATGCGCTGCATCCAGTCGGGCTGGCTCTCGACGGGCGTGTTGCCTCCGGAAAGCAACTGAAGCACGATGATGAGCAAGATGATCAACAGAGCGAATTGAGCCATGGTCCGTGTGACCGTCCCCAGGAAAACTCCCAGGGCGGTCGCAAAGAACAGGTAGAGAACCACGCCTACCAGGAAGAGTGCCGGCGATCCTGCGATCGGGACGGCGAGGATCATCCGGACCACAAAGAAGAGCGACACGGTGACGGCCACCAGGACGACGAGGCCGTTCGCCCAGACCTTCGCCAGCGCGATCTCGAAAGCCGAGAGCGGCATGACCAGCATGTGCTCGATGGTGCCGTGCTCGCGCTCGCGGATCAGCGCCGCCCCCGTCAGGATGACCGTGAGCGTCGTGATCTGGTTGATGATGGCCACAATGCTCGTGAACCAGGAGGTGTCTCCGTTGGGGTTGTAGGCCTTTCTCACAACCAGCGTGACGGGCGTGTCGGATTTGTTTTCCGATCGCCGCAGGAAGCGCGAGAACCTCGTCGGAGAGAATCTGCTTGATGTAACCGGCGCCGATGCTCGCCTGCTGCATGGCCGTCGCGTCGATATTGACCTGCAATTCGGGCCCGCGGCCCGCCCGGACGTTGGCCTCGAACCGCGGCGGCACGACCACGACGAACATATAAAGGCCGTTGTCCATCGCGCTATCGATCTCGTCGGCCTTGATCACCCGTGGGTGCTTGAATCGCGGGGGGTAGAACGCCTCGAAGAACCGCTTGGAGAGTGCCGACTGGTCTTCGTCGACAAACGCGATCGAGGCGTTGTTCACTTCCGACGATGTCCCCTTGGCCTGCGTGTAAATGGCGAACGTGAACGCGTAGACGACGAATACCACGAGAACCGTGTCGCGCTGCAAGCTGCGCAGCTCCTTGGTTCCGAGCCAGAAGATGTTGGCCAGGGTTCTCATGGTCAAGACTCCTGGCCTTTGAGGGCCGCGACCGTCAGAATAGTGAGAACGGGGATGAAGGCCGCAATGGCCAGCACATCCGCGGCGAGGATGCGGGGCCCGAGCGCCTTCGTGAACGCCCCGACACTGGCGTGCATGTAGTAGGTCGTCGGCCACAACGACCCCACGATGCGTGCCCTTCCTTCCAGCGTCGAGACCGGCTGGAGCAGCCCCGAAAACTGGGTCGTCGGCAGGATCGTCAAGATCGCCGTGACGAAGACCGCGGCCACCTGGCTGGGCGTGAAGGTCGAGACCAGGAGCCCGATGCCGGTGGTCGCCGTCACGTACAGCAAGACGCACAGCGTCAAGGTCAGGCCGCTCCCTTTGAGCGGTACCCCGAAAACCACGATCGCCATGAGCGTCAAAAGCGCGTAGTTCACCAGGCCGATTGCGATGTAAGGGAGTTGCTTCCCCACCAGGAACTCGAGACGCGTGGTGGGTGTCACATAGAAGTTGATGATCGAACCGAGCTCTTTCTCCCGCACCACACTCACCGCCATCAGAATCGCCGGAATCAGGATCAAGAGGATGGGGGGGATGCTCGGCACGATCGCATAGATGCTCTCGAAGCTCGGGTTGTAGCGGAAGCGCGTCTGGATCTTGGTGCGACGGGTGACCCCGCGGGCGCCCGAGGAGGAGGAGGTTGCCCGCACATCGGCGAACTTCGAATTCACGCCGGTCACGTACTGTTTGATCGTCTCGGCCCGGAACGGGTTGGCGCCGTCGATCGTTGTGGAAGCCTCGGGGCCCGAGTCGCGACTCAGGTCCCGGCCGAATTGCGCCGGAATCTCGATCGCCAGCGCAATGTCGTTGGCCCGCATCCGTTGTTCCATCTCGCGCTGGCTGTCGAGCGGTGGTTGGCGCACAAAGGTCGGTTGAGAGCCTTCGAATTCGTCCGCGTAGGCTCGGCTTTCGGGCGTCTGATCGAGGTCCAGGGTGGCGAAGCGGATGTCCTCGACGTCCGTGGTGATCCCGAAGCCGAAGGCCAGCATGAGGACGAGCGACCCGAGGAACGCGAAGGCCAGCCGAACCGGGTCGCGCAAGATCTCCAGGGTCTCGCGACGGCTGTACGCCAGGAGCCGGCCAAGCTTCAGGGGCGAGCCGGATACCGCGTGCTGGCTCGCGGCCCCGGATACGGGGAGTGCCGCGGCGCCATTCTGACCCCCCTGGGTCGGGCCATCCCGCTTCGCCTCGCCGGCGGCTTCGGCGATGTAGGCGATGAAGGCCTCTTCCAGGCCAGACGCCCCGCGGGCGGCCACCAGCGCCCTCGGCGCGTCGCACGCCAGCACCTTCCCCGCGTGCATGAGCGAGATCCGATCGCAGCGCATCGCCTCATTCATGAAGTGGGTCGAGATGAAGATCGTCACCTGCTTCTGCCGCGACAGGTCGATGAGCAGCTCCCAGAATTCGTCGCGCGCCACCGGGTCAACCCCGGACGTCGGTTCGTCGAGGATCAAGAGCTCCGGGTCGTGGATGATCGCCACGGCCAGCGAAAGCCGCTGGCGCACTCCCAGCGGCAGGGCCTCGGGAAGATCGTTGAACGTGCCGCTTTAGCCCGAAGCGACCCACCAGCTCATCGATCCGCGGCTTCCTGGACTCGGGCGGCAAGTGGTACAGCCGCGCGTGGATCCACAGGTTCTGCGCGACGGTCAGCTCGCCATAAAGAGAGAATGCCTGCGACATGTACCCCACGCGCATGCGGGTATCGAGGTTCTTCGCGTCCACGGTCTCGCCGAACAGCTTCGCCTCCCCCTCGGTTGCGGGCAAGAGGCCGGTCAACATCTTCATGGTGGTCAACTTGCCGCAACCGTTCGATCCCAGGAAGCCGAAGATCTCGCCGCGCTCGATCGTGAAATTCACGGCGTTGACGGCCGTGAACTTGCCGAACCGGCGCGTCAGATTCCTGGCGACGATGGCCGGCTCGGCACCGGTTTCGACGCGCGGCGGGATCGTCAACCGGCGCGGAGCCCCACGCTTCTCCTCGGGCAAGAGCGCCACGAAGGTCTCTTCCAGATTCTGCGTCCCGGTCCGTCGTTTGAGTTCCGCCGGTGAGCCCGTGGCCAGGACGCGGCCGGCGTCCATCGCGATCAACCAATCGAAGCGATCGGCTTCGTCCATGTAGGCGGTGGAGACAAGCACGCTCATTCCCTGCCGCCCGGCCCGGATCTGGTCAATAAGCGTCCAGAATTGCTGACGCGAGAGGGGGTCGACGCCCGTCGTGGGCTCGTCGAGGATGAGCAGATCCGGGTCATGGATCAGCGACGAGCACAGCCCGACCTTCTGCTTCATGCCGCCCGAGAGCTTCCCGGCCGGCCGGTCCGGGAACGGATCGAGCCCGGTGGCCTTCAGCAGCAGGCCGATCCGGGAGCGGCGTTCCGCGGCGGAGAGCCCGAAGAGCCGGGCGAAGAAGTCGATGTTCTCGAAGACGCTGAGCTCGAGGTAGAGGTTTTTTCCCAGGCCCTGAGGCATGTACGCGATGAGCGGGCAAACGGCGTTGCGATGGTGGATGCTGGCGATATCTCCGCCCAGCACGCGGACACTGCCGGACTGGATCTTCTTCGCGCCGGCGATCAGTCCCATCATGGTCGACTTGCCAACTCCGTCGGGGCCGATCAGTCCGACCATGCACCCCGAGGGGATCTCGGCCGTCACGGCATCCAGAGCGCGCGTCTTGCCGTAATGGTGGGTGACGTCCGTGACGGTCGCGACCGGTTTTCCTGGGCTGAACATCATGGCACCCGGAATCAGGGCTTGGGGAAGGGTTTTTCCAGAAAGTCGGGCCACGCCACCGTGTCGTCGAGCCGAACGTAGCCGATACCCCGAACACCGGTCTTGATCCGCTCGATGAACGGGAGCACGATCTCCGCGGGAACCTTGAGCTTGACGCGGAACATGAGCTTGTCGCGCTCGCTGCGAGTCTCGACCTGCTTGGGGGTGAACTGGGCTTCGGGAGAGACGTAACTGGCTTTCGCCGGCGCTGCGTACCCCGGCCGTGCATCGAGCACGATCCGCGCATCGGCCCCGATCTTGACCCGGGCAGCCTCTTGCGCCGGCAGGAAGACTTCCATGTAGATGTCGTTCAGATTGATCAAGGTCAGGAGTTTTCCGCCCAGAGCCACGACTTCGCCCGGCTCGGCCAGCCGGTAGAGCACTCGGCCCCTGACCGGGGATTTCAAAGTCGAATCGTCGATCTTGACCTGCGTCTGCTTCACGTCGGCCTCCGCGGCGTTGATGGCCTGTTCGGCGGTCCGGAGTTTGGCCTTGGCTCCGGCCAGCGTGGCTTTCGCCGTCTCCAGTTTCGACTCGACGAGGTCGTACTCCTCGCGCGCGATGGCCTTGCGGGAGAACAGGCCCCGGGAGCGGTTGTACTCCAGGTCCGCGAATTTGAGCTCGGTTTCCCGCTTGGCGATCTCGGCCTTGACTTCGCTGGCGGCCTCCTGGTCGTGCGCGACGATCGCCTTGTCATTCGCGAGCTGGGCCTCAAACTCACCGATGTCCATCGTTGCGAGAACCTGATCTGTTTCGACCAGATCGCCCTCCCGCACACGGATTTCCTTGATCCGTCCACCATACTTGGCGGCGATGTCCACCTGAACCGATTCGATCCTGCCGTTTCCGAAGACGATCCCTTCCGGCACCGGGCTTTTGTGGGCCAACCTCCACCACTGGTAGGCTGCGAACGCGGCGACACCGGCGATCACCAAGAGGAGAGCTCGCCGCAAAAAGGTTTTGAGTTTCATGGTTGACGCTCCCTATTTGATTTCAATCATGGTGAAATTCTCCTCTTCCCTTGGTGAGCCTCGCCGATCAACGCTCGAAACGCGCCCGCCGCCCGGTCAAACGTTGTCCGCGGCGGTGTCACGAGCGTTGTAGCCGCGGACGATGCACCGGTCCGTTTCCGGCATGCTGGTCGTATCGGGGAGCCGGAGGGGTTTACCGGCTCGAACGTACCATCCGCTCGGGAAATCCCGATCGAGCGCCTTCCCATACAGAACGCCGGCCGTCGAATGCGGTGGTTTTTGGGTCATCGGCTTAGTCACCAGAAAGCCATTGATAAGGTTGCCGGCTGACCGAAACATACCCATTACCGAGCGATTGGAGGACGGATTGGCAATCCATCCGGGTGAATTTGGATCTGCCGGTCGCCTGAGCGGCCCAGGCAGCGCGAAGCCAAGAGGACGCAACACCGGCCGCGGGCCGGAGTTGGGTGAAAAGGCGAGCTCGGCTTGCGTAATCTCGCGATCTTCTCCGGGCATGGTAGCAGATGAGAGCCAGTGAGAGTAATCCACTAGTTTTTTTCGGTTTTGGCTCCCACGGTGCGCAACCCCAGGCCAGGGGCTGGCCAGCCCTCCCTCGATGGGCAAGGAAGGGGTAGTGATTGCGTTAAACAATGAGCGCCATTTATCTTACGACTGTGAGAGCCGCCTTCTGGGCATCGGCCTACGACCTCGTCAATGCCAGGTCCTGACGGTCACTGGATAATCCAGTGTTCCGTCTGGATTCGTGAAATTGGCGTTTTTCGTGCTCGACCTCGGTCTGAGTTTCCGATTCGCCCCCAAGCGCGCTGGAGCAGCGTCTAGGCGCCTGCAACCGTCTCCGATCTCATGCCTCCCGATCGCCCGCGGGCGCGATCAGTACGGGTTGGGGGGTCAATCCGCTGGTCAACGTGCTGGACCCGCAATCTCCGCGCAATTGTCTATATTCAAAATGCGCTGATTCCAAAATCTCGTTAACGCAAGATTTACAATTCGCCGGCATTTTCGCCGCAACCTCTCATGCCGCTGAGCGAAAAAAAAAGTGAAAGATTTTTGGGGCTGTTCACTGATTTCCGGCTGCCGCCGAAACGAAATGCACCCCGCTCCCAGCCAGCGTCGCCGTGTGCTTCCGCATACTCGGCATACCGGGCATAGTGGGCACGCCGTTGCGGGTGTCAAATTCTGCCAAGTATGTGCCGAGTATGCGGTCGGACGACGGAATCGGAGCCCACTCCGACCCCGCCGACGATGCGATCGGTTGCGTTTCAACAGTCGTGGACACGGCCGCAGCTTCATCCCGTATCGGCGGGCGTCCGGCTCTTCGAGGTAGACGAGAGACCCCCGCCAGGTATCCGATCCACGAACGCCGGACGTCAGTTGCGGGACACCCGCCGATGATTCGATTTACACCCGACTCGATTCGAACCAGAAACCTTCGGTTCCGTAGACCGATGAACGGCGGGCGCAGCGATAATGATGGTAACGACTTCCGTCGAGGGAATCCATCAGTTGCCCTCCATTTGCCCACCGACACTTGTCAGACCGACCCGGGGCTGGCTCTTGTTGCCGAAGCTTGGGCGCGACTTCCCGAGGCCGTCCGCGCCGGCATCGTGGCGCTCGTGAAGGCCACTCCCCTGAAGTGACCTATCGCAATCGCCGTTAAGTTAGGGTAAATACGGCAAAACCAGACCGGTGGTTTTGCCGGCCAGCCGTATGCCGCCGGAACGCCGCCTGTCAGCGACCGTAACGAGCCATTGCGCGGGCGACCTCGCGCACCTGGACTCGCCGACAAGTCAAGTAGCGCCCTGAAGCGCCGAATAGCGCCGGAACGAAAGGTGTTTTCCGATGCTTCTTGAAAGTCTCGACGGTACTGAACAAGATAATAGTTACAGTGGGAAGCTCACACTACCGACGCCCGTCCCGACTCGCGTCGGCTAACCCATGGTCGTTAACCAGGCTACCTGCTGGAGGGCTGAGCCGTGTCGAAGCACACTCTTCGAGTCACCGGTCCCAAGGCACGCGGGCAGAGAATCTCCGGCCCGCTCTTGCGCGACTTGCTCGGCATGGTCGCAGAAGGCGCGAGCCGAGCGCTCCGCATGCGAATCGAGGGCAGAAGCACTTCCGCGGGCCCTAAACCATCGTGGCTCGAGCCGGGATCGGCGTTCGACCTCGTCGGACTGACTTCGGGCTCGTCTGTCGTTCTGCTCGAAGCCCAGCCGCTTGCAGAGGCTGACCCAGCCGCTTTCGCCCAAGGGTCCTTGTTTCTCGACAACAAAAGGACTGCCATCGAATTCTGGCACGAAAGCTTTACAGACGCCCTGAGCGGGGAAGCCGACAGCGAACGCTTCGATCAGAGCATGCTCGCTGACTTCAGGAAGTGGCTCAAACAGCTTTTCGCACACGGCGTGAGCGAACTTCAGATCGGCAATGGAACGGCCTCGACCACGACTTTGGTGGTTCGCGCAGAGGGGATCGCCCAAATCGAGCAGCTTGAGCGCCAGACGCCGCACAACCGTCGCGTCCGCGTGGCGGGCAAGCTCGACGTAATCAGGCATTCCGAGCGAAGAGTGACCTTGAACCTCACGAACGGTGCGGCACTGACTTGCTGGGCCGATGAAATTGATCAAGACAGATTGCGCTCTATGTGGGGCGAGCCCGTCGTCGTTGAGGGTGTCGCAGTGTTTCGCCCCTCCGGAAAGGTATTGCGGGTCGAAGGCGATCACATCGTCCCCGCGACGCAGACCGAGCTCGAGCTCTGGTCCGAGGAGCCCGAACCATTTGAGGCCGAGCTCGACGTCAAGGCGCTCCGTAAACCGCAAGGACCACGGTCCGGTGTCAACGCCATCTTCGGCAAGTGGCCCGGCGACGAGACCGACGAGGAATTTGAGGAAATCCTCAAGGAAATGTCGTGATCGACAGGAACGCGCTCCTTCTCCTCGACACGAACGTGATTCTCTATCTCCTCCGCGGCAAGGCGGCCGGGCGCTGGATCACCGAGACGTACGAGCTCGGGGCCAGGGTAGAGCGCCCGCTGGTGTCGGTGGTGTCAGTCGGGGAGATCCTTGCGATAGCCGAACGGCAAGGCTATGGGACGGACAAGCGAGAATCGCTTCGCAAGCTACTCGACGAGTTGGTTGTCGTCAACGTCAAGTGGCCGATCGCGAAGGAGTACGCGCGGCTCCAAGCCCTCCTTCAGGCGGTGAGCGCGACCTTGATCCTGTGTGGCACTACCGCTTGGCTGCTTTGGCCCGCTCATCAAGCCATCACTGCGGAAACACACGAGCGGCTTTGCCGCGGGATGGCACGCGCCGAGGCCGAAGAGCTGCTCGGCGGAACCCATGAAGATTTCGTCGATTGGCTGAATAACCGGAGTCCGAAGATCGGCTCCGGAAACGACCTGTTGAACGAACAAAGCAACCAGCCGGGGATCGAGTATTGGTACGAGGACAGCGGCGTCATCCTCGTTCGGTTCGACTCCGAGGGTCGGGTCGCTGACAAACAATTCCTCGAGATGCGAGTGTCTACTTTTCAGCAAAGAATTGCCCGTTCGCAGGAGGGAGTTGGCCGGTTGGTATGGCAGCTTCGGACCCTGGCGCGCTAATGAAAGACGGTTGGCGATAGCTTGTCTCGGCGCTCATGCGATGCTCGCCTCGACGCAGTAGGCTTGGAAGCGACCGTGTGCCGGGTCGCATGTCTCACCCCTTATGCCGAATCTCACCATAGGCTGTTCTTCCCGGTGGCTGTAGCCGGTGTCAATCAAACGGCCGTTTTGTTTACGATGCCGGTCGCTGAGCGACTTCATCGCAAAAAAGCCACTGCGACGGGTTTCTTTACTCTAGCGGCCAGCCCGTGGCGGATGATCATCGGCTATGCGAGGGTTTCGACGACGGAGCAGAATCTCGGCTTGGGGCATGATGACCTGAAGCCGGCATTCGACGGTTCGGTCGATCAGACCGAAGCGCGAAAGGGGACTACGCGTACGGACGCGCGCGAATTCGGTAGGGCGTCCCACTGACGCCGCCAATTCGGTTTGGCGTTCCCGGAACCACCCCGCTTCAATTTCGGTTTAACGGGCCGTCAGGTGAGGGCTGTGGTGGCGATGGTCGGGAGCAGAGAAGCCACCGAACGGAGCGGGGTCCGCCAACATATGGCACTGCTTACTTTGAGTTCGGTGATCCTCATGCGACAATAGTTTTGCCGAGGTAATCCCGATCTAAATCGATGTTGATTGCGGTTGAAATCATGGATCAAGACAACGTCCCTTCCGATACCGTGGCACCGACGCTGCGCCCAAGCGGTGCAGTCCCGTTCCCCGTTAGCGACCCGCTGCGAATCGACCGTTATCGGATCATTAGGCTGCTGGGAATCGGGAGCTTTGGAAGGGTTTACTTGGCTCACGATGATGAGCTTGATCGGAATGTGGCGGTCAAGGTACCGAATCGTGAGCGCATCTCCTCGCCCCAAGACCTGGAGGCTTATTTCAGAGAAGCTAAGGTCGTAGCCAAGCTAGAACATCCGAACATCGTGCCTGTGTACGACGTGGGACGCACCGATGATGGCCTGAGCTTCGTCGTATCCAAGTTCATCCCAGGAACCGACCTCGCAACAACCCTCCAGGAACGCCGTCCAGGTTTTCACGAATCGGTGAAACTCGTAGCATCGGTCGCTGAAGCGTTGCACTATGCTCACTCTCAAGGGCTGGTTCATCGTGATGTGAAGCCTGCCAACATCCTGATCGACACTCGCGGCAAGCCATTCGTGACAGACTTTGGGTTGGCACTTAAAGAGGAGGATTTCGGACGAGGGGCGGGTTTGGCGGGAACTCCTCTCTACATGAGTCCCGAGCAAGCCCGAGGAGAAGGACATCGGGTGGATGGGCGGAGCGACGTCTTCGGCTTGGGAGCGGTCTTCTACGAGTTGCTGACCGGCAAGAGACCTTTCCGAGCGAACACAATGAATGAAGTTCTTGATCAAATTGCCAACTCGGATGTCCGCCCACCTCGCCAGTACGACGAGACGATCCCTAGAGAAGTCGAACGAATTTGTCTTAAGGCGTTGGCAAAGAGAGCGACCGACCGATTCAGCACGGCTTGGGACATGGCGGAAGATCTGACGGAGTTTCTCAGGACCGCAGGAGCTACAGTCTCGCCTGCTGCGCCGGCGGTCTTGATTGCTGCCGAACCGTCGCCGGTAAGACAATCCGACTCCGATCAACGACCGATCAGGATTGTGCCCAAGGGTCTGCGATCCTTCGATGAACATGACGCCGATTTCTTCCTGGAATTGCTGCCGGGACCGCGGGACCGTGATGGCTTGCCGGACAGCATCCGGTTCTGGAAACGAAAGATCGAACAACTCGATGCGGACAAAACCTTCCGAGTTGGATTAATCTACGGTCCCTCGGGCTGTGGAAAAAGTTCGCTGGTCAAGGCGGGGCTTCTGCCCCGTCTGAATAAGCACGTCCTTCAGGTTTACGCCGAGGCAGCAGCCGACGATACCGAAGCCCGCTTGCTCAAGGGCATACGCAAGGTATGTCCCCAACTCCCTCCAGGACTAAGTCTGGTCGAGTCGTTAGCGCAATTGCGAAGAGGTCCGGTTTTGCCTCCTGAACGGAAGGTGCTGCTAATCATCGATCAGTTCGAGCAGTGGCTGCATGCGAAACGTGGTCAGGAGAACACGGAATTGGTCGCTGCTCTTCGGCATTGCGATGGTGGGCATGTCCAGGGGCTCGTGTTGGTACGGGCTGACTTCTGGCTTGCCGCCTGTCGGTTCATGCAGGGACTGGAAATCCGACTGCTTGAAGGAGAGAACAGCGCCTTGGTTGATCTCTTTGATCCCCGACATGCCAAGAAGGTACTGGCAGCATTTGGGAGGGCTTACGGGACGTTGTCCGAGAACGTCGGCGATCTCAGCAAGGATCAAGAGGCGTTTCTGGATCAAGCCATTCCGGGAGTGGTCCAGGACGGCAAGATTATCTCGGTGCGTTTAGCGTTGTTCGCCGAAATGATGAAGGGGAAAGCGTGGACGCCTGCGACGCTGACGGAGGTGGGCGGCACGGCAGGGGTGGGACTAACTTTCCTAGAAGAGACCTTCAGCGCTTCAACAGCCCCGCCGGAACATCGCTTTCACGAGAGGGCTGCCCAGGCAGTGCTCAAGGCTCTGTTGCCCGAGACCGGCGGCGATATCAAGGGACGGATGAAATCTCACCAGGAGTTGCTCGATGCGTCAGGTTATTCCGATCGACGCAGAGACTTCGATGACCTCATCAGAATCCTCGACCCAAAACTCCGTCTAATCACCCCCACCGACCCGGAACGTTTTTCAGGTGACGGTAAACCCACGACAGCGAGCGGGCAATACTACCAGCTCACACACGATTATTTGGTCCACTCTCTGCGTGACTGGCTCACCCGAAAACAGCGGGAAACACCGCGAGGACGAGCGGAACTGCGGCTGGCCGAGCGGTCGAGGACGTGGAACGCCAGGCCGGAGAATCGCCATCTCCCGTCCATCGTCGAGTGGGCAACCATTCGTTCGCTGACTCGCAAGAAGGACTGGACTGGACCTCAGCGGCGGATGATGAGGCGGGCGGGGCGCGTTAATGGGCGGCGGGCTGTGATCGGGGCAGCCCTCCTCCTTTTCATGTACACAAGTTTCGCTGAGATTCGTGGGCGCCTGAACGCTTCCAAGCTCATCCAGCAGTTGGAACTGGCCGAGATGGCCCTCGTGCCAAACATCGTGGAACAACTGCCTCAGTTCCGCCGGTGGACAGATCCTCGTCTACGATCCGAAGTGAAGAAGAACACGAGGCTCGACCAGAGGACTCGCCTCAGATACAGCCTCGCCCTCCTCCCAGTCGATCCTGGACAGGTCGATTACCTCTACCAAAGACTCCTCGTCGCCCAGCCGGACGAATTGCCAGTCCTGCGGAAGGCCCTGGTTCCGCAACGATTTACGCTGTCACCGAAACTCTGGTCTGTCCTGGGCATGGGGAAAGCGGGCGACGACCGACTCCTGCCCGCTGCCGGCGCCCTAGCCCTCTTCGACTCGGCCAGCCCCCACTGGGGAGAGGAGGGTGGCAAAGTGGCCCCGGCGCTCGTCTCCGTCAACTCTGTCCATCTTGGGCGTTGGCTGGACGCCTTGCGCGTTGTGCGTTGTAAGCTGACACCCTCGCTCTCCACGGTCTTCCGAGATGGTAGGCGTTCCGAATCCGAACGGATGCAGGCGGCGAACATTCTGGCCGACTACGCCAGCGATGATCTCGACCTCTTAGTCGATCTGCTGCTGGACTCGGAAGAAAAGCCGTACTCTTTGTTGTTCGAGAAGCTGAAGGCCGATTCTGAACGTGCCGTGCCGCTGCTGGAATCCAAGTCGAGTAGGGCGAAAGAGGCGTATCTCGGAGCAGAGGATGGCGAAAAGGACCGATTGGCCCGGCGGCTGGCTCGTGCGGCGGTGGCTCTGGTGCGTCTGGGTGCGTGCGAAAAAATGTGGGAGGTGCTGCGTCATGGGTCCGACCCCGGCGTGCGAGGCTATGTCATTAACTGGCTTAAGCCGCTGGGAGCCGAGCCCAAACCTCTGAAGACCAGGCTGGATGACCTCGGTCACGGTCCGGATTTGATCCCGGAGGACTGGAAATCCCGCATGGACGCGATCCTCTTCAACCCCGTTACGTCCGAACGCCGGGCGCTGATTCTCGCCCTCGGAGAATACGGCGTTGAGGACCTAGCTCCCGGCGATCGGGAGCCGTTGCTGGGAAAACTCCTGGAGATCTACCGAAGCGACCCCGATGCCGGAGTCCATGGGGCGGCGGAGTGGGCGCTTCGACGATGGAAGCAGGAGGAGGCGGTGAAGAAAACTGTTGGCGAATTGCGATGATCAGCGACAATTAGAATTCCCGCCCAGCGACAACTAGAATTCCCTCCTCCTCTCGCCCGTCTGTTCACTATCTGGTTTCCTCCTGACCAGAAGGAGGGAACCGTCATGATCACGGATGCCCAGTTTCGCAAACTTCGCCAGTTTCTCGGCGGAGGACATCCACTCTATCGTGCGGCATTGAAGGTGGGTATGGACGCCAAGTCAGCTCGAAAGTACCGGCATGCTGATCGCCTGCCGAGTGAATCGTTGACCCCAAGAACCTGGCGGACCCGGGAGGATCCGTTCGAGGACGTTTGGCCCCAACTTCGTGACCTACTGGAACTCAATCCCGGGCTTCAAGCCAAGACCCTTTTCTGCGATCTCCAACGTCGCTTCCCAGGCCGATTTCGCGACATCCAGCTCCGCACATTACAGCGGAAGATCAAAGCGTGGAGAGCCACCGAGGGCCCAGCCAAGGAGGTCTTTTTCGATCAGATCCACCGGCCCGGTCTGTTGGGCGCCTCTGACTTCACGCACATGGGCGACCTGCGGGTCACGCTGGCCGGTGAACCGTTTGATCACATGGTCTATCACTTTGTCCTGACCTATTCCAATTGGGAGACCGGCACGGTCTGCTTTTCCGAGAGTTTCGAGAGCCTCAGCCAAGGGCTCCAAAACGCCCTCTGGGAACTGGGAGGGGTTCCCCAGATGCATCGCACTGATCGGCTCACCGCCGCGGTGAATAACCTTTCCGATCGTGATCTGTTCCAGCAACGTTATCGCGCCTTGCTGGCTCACTACGGCTTGAAAGCTCAAGCCATCAACGCCCGCAAGGCCCATGAGAATGGAGACGCCGAGCAGAGCCATAACCGATTCAAGACTGCCGTCGATCAAGCGCTGATGCTCCGCGGCAGCCGCGACTTCGAGGATCGCGAGGACTACGAACGGTTCCTGCGCGAAGTGCTGGCCCAACGCAACAGCGGACGGGCCCAGCGATTCGCCGAGGACCGATCACAACTGCGAGATCTACCCGCGCGTCGCGTTCGACGCGTGGCACCGACGCCCAGCGCGAGTCAGCCAGGGAAGCACAATCCGCATCAAATTCAACACCTACTCGGTTCCCAGCCGGCTGATCGGTGAACAGGTTGACGTTCATATCAAGGTTGAATACCTGGAGGTGTGGCACGGCTCGGTGCTGGTCGAGCGACTTCCCCGGCTCCGCGGCCGAAACAAACACGCGATCAACTATCGTCATGTGATTGATTGGCTGGTGCGCAAGCCGGGGGCGTTCGCGGGATATCGCTACCAGGACGCGATGTTCCCGACGAGCCGGTTTCGCCGGGCCTACGATGCCTTGCTGGAACACAGCCCCGGCCGCGCGGCCAAGGATTACCTGCGGATCCTCGAGCTGGCGGCTAAGGAATCCGAGACCGGAGTCGACGCCGTGTTGGGCCGGCTCCTGGAGTGGAATGTACCGATCACACCGACCGTCGTCGCCGACCATTTGGCCCACGACCTGGGCCTGCCGCGAGCGATGGAGGTCACGATCACAACGGTGGATTTGTCGATGTACGACGGGTTACTCGAGACAAGGGAGGACATGCCATTAACCGACAAGCCGACCTGCACGAGTCCCTGAAGGACTGCCTTCGGGACCTCCATCTGCCGGCGATACGGGACGAGTACGAATCGGCGGCGCAACGGGCTCGTCAAGAGTCCTCAAGTTACGAGCGCTACTTGCTTGATCTGGCGGAGCGCGAACGTGAAACCCGGCGCTCAAACCGGATCGAGCGGCTCTTACGCGATTCGAGGCTGTTCATGGAAAAGAGCCTGTTCGACTCTGGACCTGAAGCGACTGCCGCCGAAGGCGGCGCAGCAGGTCCGATCGTTGCTGGAAGGAGACTTCGTTGAGCGGCATGAGAATGTGCTCATTTTCGGTAACCCCGGCTCTGGGAAAACGCACGTCGCCTGCGCGATTGGCCAGGAGCTGATCCGGGCGGGAAGGAAGGTGATGTTCGCGACTTGTGGTCTGATGGTTCAGGACCTCTTGGCCGCGAAGCGTGACTTGAAGCTCCGCGGTTTTCTCAAGAAGATTTCTTCATATCACGTGATGATCCTCGACGATATTGGATATGTCCAATACAGTCGCGACGAAATGGAGGTGCTGTTCGCGCTCTTGGCGGAGCGATATGAACGGGGGAGCGTGGTGCTGACGAGCAACCTCGCGTTTTCGGGTTGGGAGACGATCTTCAAGGACCCGATGACGACCGCTGCTGCGATCGATCGACTGGTGCACCACAGCGTGATCCTGGAATTGAACGTTTCCAGCTATCGGGCCGAGCAGGCCAAGAAATCGCGTCAGAGCGCGTCGGGCCCCGCCAATCTCAGCAAGGAGGTGTGACTGGAAGCAAGCACGGATACCGCCGAGTGCGAGAAGGGATTCAAGACGACCGCAATCGAAGCGGCTTGTACACTATCCTCGAGGCGGGAATTCTAGTTGTCGTCAGAAGGGAAATCTAATTGTCGCCAATCACCACTTTTCCCAGACGTCGTGAAAAACCAGCCCAGCACCGTCACGCCGACAGCCGTGGCACTGATGGCGAACAGTTTCGTGTATCTCCCTTCCACTGATAAGTTGCTGATGCCCCAGATCAGGAGCCCTACGGCAAGACCGAGCAATACGAACGGGAAGAACTGTTCCATGAATTCGCCCCCCTCCTGTCACTGGGTCCGAGCCATAGCATTGTTCGGAGGTTCGCATATCTGGAACATTGGGTCCAATAGGATCGCACTCATTGCATCGAGGACT
Organism: uncultured Isosphaeraceae bacterium; assembly: GCA_963823675.1. Taxonomy (GTDB): domain Bacteria; phylum Planctomycetota; class Planctomycetia; order Isosphaerales; family Isosphaeraceae; genus CAWGMT01. The sequence goes on from CAWGMT010000015.1 coordinate 490,890, forward strand.
TGGACCGAGACGTTGCAAAGCTCGAACGTTCCATCCGCCTGCTCGACCTCCCTGCGGAATCGGACCAAGACGCAGAAAAGTCGGGCAGTGTCGGATACGTCTCGGCACTCCGAGTCGAGAACAAGCTGGCAATTTGGATGACGGGTCGCCAACTCATGGAACTCCGCAGCCATTTCACTGAATACGTCGTCGATCCATAGTGCCCGTTCCAGATCGATAAGCCGGACTACGAGCAGATTTCCAAGCTCCTCGACAGCTAAGTGCCGGTAATCCGATCTCCCAGGTGATTTATCTCCTGCTTCACTATGAGTCTTGTGAATTGGCAATGAGGGTCCGGTCCACAGGCAACCCGGTGGCACGGAATCGGTCAACCAGACCCCGTTTGCCGACAGATAGAACTTGTGCCCGTCCCGGTGCATCCGCCTGGCATCAACCGTGAGAATCACCGGAATGCCCCTCCTCCCGCCGACCTTTTTTGCGGTCTCCACGTCCCCTGAAAGATGGACATGGTGCCGCTTGCCTGGCAGAAGCCCCAGCTCCAAAATCGACGGGACAAAGCGCCCGACAGTGCCGTGATAGAGGAAATCTGGAGGCTCACGCTCCTCCAGTTGCAGGTCCACCTCGACACTGTGCCCCTGGTTGGCACGGATCATCTCGCCCGTCAAGTCGAAGGCGAACCGCTGCTTATCGTTCGTTTCCACACATTCAACGAGTTCGTCGTAGAAGATGGGAAAGCCGTGCTTTCCGGCGGCGGCGAGCAGATCATCGACCGCCACCCACCCGCCAGACTGGAGGGTCAGCCCAAGTTTGCCGGGTGAATGCCGCAGGTATTTCGCCAGGAAGTTGCTCACCCGGATCAGCCTGTTCTGCATAATCGAAATCCTTATCGTTCCGTCCGTCAACCTGCGGGGGCGTCCCGGTACGCCAGCCCCTCCATCGTCAACACGCAGGTCTATTATCCTCACGCCCTTCGGCATGGCTCAACCCGGCCCAGAAACTTGCGGCTCGTCGTGACCCGAAGTATGCTCAGCCCGTCCAAAACCCGATCGACTTCACGTTCCTTGGGGGCGAACGATCATGGTCATCAATCGACGCAAGTTGCTGGCGAGTGGAACGACTTTGGCTGGCTTGTCTGTTCTGAGTGGCGGGACGAGCGCACACGGTGAGGAGAAGGCCGAGGTACCGAAAGATGCAGTAGTTCTCACGGCCATGGTGAAGGCCAAGCCGGGACAGGAAGATGCGGTGAAGGAGGCCCTTCTGTCCCTGGTCGAGCCGACTCGGAAGGAACCTGGCTGTCTGTGCTACAACCTCCACCAGTCGAAGGCCGACCCAATCCAGTTCATGTTCTATGAACAATGGGCCAGCAAAGATGATTTGGCTGCCCACGGCAAGACGCCCCACATGAAGGCTCTGGGTGGGAAGCTCAAGGACAAGACAGATAAAGGTGGCGGGGCCGTCTTGTACGAGTTGCTGAACATTCCCACGATTACTCAGCCTGAGTAGGAGAACCTGCTCCTCAATTCGGACTGTGCGAGGCAGTACGAACTCCTGCCAGCGGGTGCTTGCTCACAACGATCCAGACCGCATCCTGGATCGCAGCCGCTAGCTTCTCGTCGATTAGGCGGTCGTTCTTCGGGTCGAGCTTCTCATTGTAGGGGGCGGCGGTTATGCCTTTCGGGTCTTCCCGGAACAGCGTGGCGTAGAACGTCGTGCCAACGACGAAAGAGCCGACGTTGTTGAAGTGGATTCCGTCCACATACACCTGAGCGATGTCGTCAAAACCGGGCACCTTGCCCGCTCTCATCCGCCCGTCCAGTTCCAGGAGCACATCACCCACCGGGACCATAAGTACCGGTTTCGCTTTGCCTTCGTGTGCCTTTCGCAGCCCTGCAACGACATTCTCGAAGTAGTCTCTGGTCTCTTCGGTCCCGTCCCAGCCGCCGGTGTAGTTCCTGAGCCACTTCTTTTTGTAGTCGAGGACGAGCGACCCGTCCTTCGCCTTGTCCTTCCGAGGCCAGCGTGAATAGACGTAGACTTGGACATCAGGACTGCGCTTCAGAGCCAGGTCGATGAAGTTCCCAGCCATTGCCAGATCACCATCCTTGCCGTCAAGGTGACGGTCGAACGGCTGCAAGCTCAGCACGTCCCAGGGGTTCTCGGACAGCGCCTTGGGATAGAGCCCAAATGGCTCTTCCTGAAAACCGTCGTTTGGGTGTTCCCATAGCCATGACAACGGGGCACCCGGGATCATGTCCCGCCCCCATGTCAGAGTGTGTCCCCGGCTCTTAGCGAGCTTCGCAAGGCTGCCATAACGAATCGTGTCGGTCACGCTGTTGCCAACAAAGTAGGTCCGCAGGGGGCTGTCGTCGCCGTGTGCCGTCCCAGAGAGGAACAAAAGCGGTGCGATCACTAAGGCAAAAAAACGTCGCCTCGGCGAGTTGAAAACCATTTTCCTGTCTCCGGATGAAGCGGTCACCGTTGTCGCACCTCATTGACTTGCTTCGTGCCTGATTCGAGCGAGCCACTGGATGCGGCTCCGGCCCGTATGGTGTGCATCCTTCATTCTCGGCCGTCCGGACTCAGTATCTCATTGAAGCCCGACTGACCATTCATTATCTCAGCTTCGCTCATTGATTGAAGCCCGAGGATAATCGCAGGACAATCGAGAGAGATCCTGGTTGAAATAGAGGTTCCGTCCGTGGAGCAATCCAATGAAACCCATCGAGTGGGACATTCGCCGAAAGGGACGCCATTGGCCAAACGAGGAGTTCGACCAACGGATCTACCAAGCGCCCGAGAAGATTGAGTACGTGCGTGGGATCTTCGCCAGCGACCGGGAACGCCTCACCGTGCTGGGAATGCTCCTTGAGAATCTCGGCATCGACAGAGCGATCCGATTCGGAAAGCTTGGAGATTGGAAGGCTGCAATCGCCGATCTGGAGAAGAAGCAGCGTTTGGGGAGCCAGTCCTGAGCGGATCGACGTATCGCTTCTGGTGGGGCGAAAACAACTGTGAGTGCGGGTCGGGTCCGTGCCAAGATCGCACTGGTGACCGGTGGCGGCTCAGGCATTGCCAGAGCCACAGCGATCCTCCTCGCCAAGAAAGGGGCGTGAGGTTGCCGGGTATGGCTTGACGATAAGCTTGCGCCGCATTGTTACTGCTTGCGTCGCCGGTGGTTCAGACCATGCCTTTGACGATCTTGGAAAGCCGATAGCCAAGGTCGGTGAGGCTGTAGAGGTTGTTCTTGCCCTGGCGGCGGCGCTTGACGATTCCCCCGTGGCGCAACAGTGCTAGGTGGTGGCTCAAGGCTGGCTGGCTGATACTGAACTCGTCGCACAGCCCTCCGACATTGTGCTCCCCGTCGGAGAGTAGGGTGACGACCTGGAGTCGGGTCGGGTCGCTGATTTGCTTGAGCAGCATCGCTGCCCGCTGAAGAGTCTTTGGACTCAGCTCCGTATCGTTCTTAGCCAGTGCTGTCTTCGTGCCCTTCTTGATGTTATGCGTCACTCTCGCCATCGGCATCGGTCTCCAAAGGAATTTGACCGGCTGGAGGCATGAGGCTAAGCGCCTCACTCCCAGACTCCCTCCAACAACGGCTTGGTCGTTCGTTTGGACTTCTCCATGTGCAGCTCGCTGAATATCTGGGCGGTTTCCTCGTCTTCGGGATGCGCCGTCAGACCGATGCCGAGATCTTCACCAAGGTCGTCCCGACCACCGATCAGTACCAACTCGGCACCCTCGTAATCCAGGAAGTCGGGCGGATCAACCGACACCCATCTGCGATCCCCGAACCTCGCCGACAACTCTCGGGGAAAATCAGGTTGACGTTCAACTTCGAGTCCAACGCCTGCCGGCGAAGTTGCTTCAGGGTTCTTCACGGCAATTACGAACCGCCCTTCCGGCTTGATGTTGAAAGCTTCCTGAACCTCGCCGGGAATCAGGGGCAGCTCTAGGACGTAAGCCAAGTGCGTGTGGTTGCCGTGCAGGACCAAAGCGTAAACACCTTCCCCAGCCGGCCGAAGGTTTTCCCCGTTGGACCCAATAAACAGAGGAATGCCCGCCGCTGCTTGACGGATTTCTTCGGGCGTGCGGAACACGCCGTCAACGAATCCCCAGTGCCTTTGCACACTGTCATCGACACCCGGCAGCTTCTTCTTACCGATGGCGATCAGCCGGAATCGTTCCTGTCCCTGGGGATGGAGGACCATGTAAAAGCGGCGAATATCCAGCAGTCCGCCCGGCTCATACCTGTCCTCGTAGGGGCGGTAAAGGAAGAAGAGATCGCCTCGCTCCGTGACGTTGACGTTTGTCCGGCGCTGCGTAGCCATGAATTGCTCCTACCGATTCCCGGAGCATAGTTCGAATTAGCCTACTGAACTACTGTATCACAACGACAAAGATCACTGATAGAATGCTTCCTGGAGCGCAGCATGCCCTGATTTTCCCGCTTCCCGAGAAAGGCTGCTCAGGCAAGGCAGGGACCAGGCTCTGGAACACGGCGACGATCACCATGAATCTCAGTGAGGTCATCCCCTGGGGTCGGTCCTTCGATGAGTACCGCCTCATGTTCGGGTTGTCGGAAAGCGATCTCGCTGGTCGATTCCTCGGGTGTGGCGATGGTCCTGCCAGCTTCAACGCTGAGGCAACTGCCCAGGGCTACTCCGTCATCTCCTGCGATCCAATCTATGAGTTCTCGACAGAAGAAATCGAAGAGCGGGTTGAGGACTGCTACGTTAAGGTGATTTCCGCCGTTCGGCTCAACCCAAAGGGGTTCGTGTGGGAGTACTTTCACGACCCTGACCATCTTGGTCGAGCCCGGCTGGCTGCCATGAAAACATTCTTGTCGGACTTCGAGAAAGGCAAAGCCGAGGGTCGCTACATCGCTGCTTCCCTGCCGAGCCTGCCTTTTGGGGCCGGGCAATTCGACATAGCGTTGTGCTCACACTTGCTCTTCCTCTACTCGGAGCAACTGAGCTTCGAGTTCCATTTGGCATCCATCGAGGAATTGTTGCGGGTGGCACTCGTCCACCGAAAGTCCGTCGTAAATGCCAACCCATTCGCCCGTGTGCCGCATGAAATAAAGGGCAAACCTGTCGTTGCCGAGGTATTCCATCCTGGCAAACTTCGCCTCGAATGTCGGTGAGAGAGCATTCGGCCTTGGACAGGTGTAGGTCGAGAAGAAGTAGAAGTAATTCCTGTACCACTTGGCACCGATGTCGGTGATGTAGTTCGAATTCTCGTCGTTTGTCGGCGGCAGAACATACTTTGGTTTTAGCACATGGTCGATTAAAGCCTTTGCTTCCGTTTCCACGTTCGCCTTGATTGAAGCGGTTAGGGAGGTGCTTCTCTTTGGCGGGCGAGTGTTCCATGGCTTTCTTGGTTTTGCCATCGGCGTCAGTCCTGGTTGGCACGGATCATTTCGCCCGCCACGTCGAAGGCGAGCCGCTGTTTGTCGTTCGTCTCCACACACTCGACGAGATCATCATAGGAGATCGGGAAGCCGTTCTTCTCGGCGGGGAGCAGGTCGTCAACCGCCACCCCAGCCGCCCGGTTGTAGCGTCAGCCCTAGTTCGTGTGGGGAGTGACGGAAGTTGAAGACGTCGCCTCGCTCCAAGACGATGACACCTCACCGACGCTGGATCGCAGTTGAGCGGTTGCGGTGACGAACACCGCTTCAGATATCGTCAAGATTGACGGTTTGGATCAACGGAACGTACTGGGATGCCGGAACCAGAGTACTGCCTGTACTCCTTAGCGCCAGCCCGATCTGCTGGACTCGTTCCCGCATCCAACGACATGCGTGAACCAACTCCTGGACGGGGCGGGAATCGAAGGACGGGTCGTAGACCTTGTATTCGCCACGATGGAATGATCGAGGTTGGCTGAAGGGATCAGCGAACAGGAAGGTCTTCCGGTCGAGATCCTCGCCGTAGAGCCTCAGCAAGCGACGGAGGTGTGCTGGAGCCATCAGGAAGATGGCACCCGCTTGGTCACAGAGTTCACGGTCCACCTGGCGGGGGCGGTGCCCGCTGGCATCAATGCCCCAGTGTCTCAGCATCCCGAGCGCTCGGTCGTTGATACATTCTCCCGCACACAGACCAGCAGACAGGGCGGGGTCGTCTGCGTGCAGATGGCGATAGAGGTAGTGAGCAAGCACTGACCGGCAGCAGTTGGCGTAGCAGATGAAAAGCGGCGTTTCCATGTCGATGCTCGCTCCCACACAACACGTAGGCAACCCAAGGAGAGGGACTGATCGGGGCGGTGGCTCACCGTCAGGGCTTCGTCCCTGTGATCATCCCGATTAGCAGACGAAGCGTCCAGGTGACCTCTCGCTCCTGGTTTGGGGCCGCCCCACGCTGCCGCCAGATCATCCCGGATGACTCGACAAGTGTTTCTTATCTAGTTCGAGCTACGCCGCCTCGTCGCCTCTATCCTCAGCCCCATGAGACTGAGCCGAGATCAGGTTGGCTAGGGCGGCAACGGCGTCCTCGGCATCACAGCCTCGGGCTTCCAGAGCCAGGATCGAACCGCACGCAGCGGCAAGGCTGAGCAGGTCTATGATGCTCTTGCCATTCGCTGCGATTCCGTTGCACCAAACCCCGATTTCCGACTGGAACTGACCAGCCAATCGCGCGAACTGGTGGGCGGCTCTCATGTGGAGTCCGAGCACGTTGCCGATGCCGACCTGGCGGCGGGCGACTTGGAGATCTTGAATCATCGGAAGCGACTCCTGTCATCCTTTCGAGTCGCATCCATGCTCGCTTGCCTGCGACAACACCCAGCAGGCTTCGTTGAACGAAATGAATACCTGTAAGGAAATGAAAGCCGAGATATTTTGCCCGACAGATGCAGAGAACGCAATATCCAAGATTGAAGTCGAAAAGAATGCATTCCGCTTGTGGGGTCGCCAGGCGCTTTGATGGCACATTTCCTGGGCGGCTGCTCATCTTAGAGAGAGAGTCCCTCGTGAATCTTGGTCTCAACGAGGAGGAGCATGCTATGAAATGGAGTGCACTAACGATCAGCATCGTCTGCTGGACGGGCCGGGTCATGGCCCTTGGGTTGTTCTTGTTCTGGGGGGCGTTTTTTGTCGAGCATTCGCAGGAATGGTTTTTGCACCCAGTCCAGGGGTTCCCGCCGGTCTGGGTCTGGCTTGAACAACTGGCCCACTTGACAATCCTGGTCGGGCTGGTGGCCCTTTGGCGATGGCAGTTTACAGGCAGCATTCTGACCATCCTCGGAGCGCTTTCCTTCTTCGGTGGTCTGGCGGTCTCAGAGGCGATTGCCGGGAAGCGGTACCAAATGTTCTTGGCATTCCTTGCCGTTACGATCATCCCGGCCCTGCTCACCCTTGCCTGCTGGTTCGCTCGAACGCAGGCCATGACCAACGCCAAAACGCCGCTCGCCTGAATGGGAGATGTACGAGAACTTCATGGCTGCTGCAACCTTTGTCGGGTTTCGGTATTACTTATTAGCGAATGACGTGGGCGTATCGGCAGTTCGGTTCGCGGCGTTAACCGCCGGGGAATGGCCAGCATGGCGGAACAAGTCGAGGACGTCGGTGCGGCGGGCAGTCTGCTTGGGTCGTGGAGCGACGAAGCCGAGCTGGTTGAACGGGCCAAGACCCAGCCGGAGGCTTTCGGCCACCTCTACGACCGCTACTACAGCGTCGTCCTCAATTACGTCTTTCGCCGTACCTTGGATGTGGCGTTGGCCGAAGAGTTGACCTCCAACACGTTCTTCAACGCCCTGCGGGCGCTGGGACGCTACGAGAACCGCGGAAAGTTCCTCGCCTGGCTCTACCGCATCGCGGGCAACGAAATCAGGCTCAACTGGCGCGCACGGCGGAAACAGCATGAAGGCGAAGCCCGCTGGCGAGCCGAGCTGGGCCGTGTGCGATTTGCTACCGACCCGGCGATCGCCACGGAGACGGAAGAGGTCGAAGAGCAGGCACGGCAGTTCGCCCGGCTCCACGAGGCGCTTAGTCGCTTGCCCGAGCGGTATCAGACGATCTTGGCACTGCGGTACTTCGAGTCCATGTCGTGCGAGGAGGTCGCCGAGGTGGTCGGCACGAAGGTTGGAACCGTCAAGTCGCTCATTCATCGGGGCCTCAAGCAGTTAAGGAGGCAATACGAGGGAGACCCTGCAACTTTCCAGCGGAACCTGCATTAACCTGTGCGGAAGGAGTGAGAGTCGTGGAGCATATCGATCCGACCGAACGTCTTCTCAGGGAAACGCCCGTGCCACTCGTCGTGGAAGGCGTGCACCGAGAGCAACTCAAACAGCGATTGCTGGCACACGCGCAATCCGCACAGCCCAGGAGGAAAGAGATGATCAGGTTCGCAGGCAGGTTTTCCATGTTGAAGGTAGCGGCGACGCTTGCGGCGGTGATGATTCTCATTTGTACCGGTTGGGGAGCCGAGAAGATGTACCAGAAATTCTTTACCAAAGTTTCGGTGACCCTGGAACAGTCACCGACGCGAGAGTGGAAGAATTCCGGACGGCAGGAACCTGTTCACCAGCGGATTGATCGGCACGGTTGTTGACCCCGACGACCCGAAGTCCGTTGAAACCGCCAAACGGCACCACGAGGAGATGAAGCAACTCCTCGCCCAAAAGAAATACGACTTCATTAAGACTTACGAGTTCATGGGCCGAAAGGAGTATGTGTATAAGTTCACGTTCGCTGACGGCAGCCACGCCAATATGAACTTTTCCATGCCTCTGGACAATGTCGTCTCATGGGAAGACTATCAGCAGAAGCAAGCAGCAAAAGGAGAAACAGCGACAAGAGCAAATCAACAAGGCGCTCGCTGCCGGCCGGTTCCGCTTGATCGACAGCGACGTGATCCTCACCCATATTTGCCGAGAGGTCGCCACGAACCAAAAATATCGAATCCAGCGGATCTCCCTTCCCGATCCTAAGGAGAAGGCTCTTTATCGCGAGATCGCACTGTATCGCCCATTCGATGTCGGGGCCGAAGAAAAGACAACCACGATGCCCCAGACAAGCTGGCAGGACCACCTGGATGCGGTCCGCGACGGGAAATGGGAACTCTTAAGCGAGGAAACGATACCGTCATACCAGTACGAGGTGGTTCTCGACGACGGCTCCAAGACCATTTTCAACTACGGCGGCGGAAAGCCGCTCGAGAAGCCGGAAGCGAAGTAGCGGCGCAACGTCGGGTTGGACAGTCACGGCCCGCCGCAACCGGACCTGCCCCCTCCCACTTACCCATGCGGGGGCGGGGCAGTTGTCTTGCGCCGAAGCAAACGTTGGGGCGCTCGTTCGCCGAGCTCGAGCAAAACTTCGACGTGCTTGACTTACCGTCCATGAGCAAACTGGAGCGCGGTCGGTGGCAGCGCTTCGGCGATCTGGTCTACGGCGCGGGAAAAGGAGCGTTCGCGACCAGCTGGCCGTAAAGTTCCCTGGTAGCACACACCCCGGGAGCCTTCCGCGCTCAGGTCCGACACTTCGCGTGACCAACGGCGGGCGGCGGTAGGCGCCCTCGCGCGGCTGCGCGTTCCGAAAAGCCGCGTACGGGATTTCGGGTTGGCGCCATTGAGCGAGCTCGCCGATCGGCGTCACAGAGGTATCGACGAGCACGGCCGGCAAGGTGTTTTCGCAGGAGCTGTCAGGTATTACTTTTGTGGGCTTTTCTTTTTCTCCTCCGAGATGGTGGCTAACGTCGCGACCTTGCCATCTCGCCCAAGTTTCCGGACCCGTGGGCGCCAACCCTCAGTCGCTGGCCCGTTGGCATTGCTGAATTCCAAGACGTACACGTCTCGACCGTGGATCGCGACGCCGGTCGGAGACCAGGGCCTCTCGGCTTTCAACACCGTTTCGACTTGGCCCTCCGGCGTGATCTTGATGGTGCAATGACAGCTGGTTGCGGCCGCGTACACGTTCCCGTCCGAGTCGACCGCCAGACCTCTCAGAAGTGGCAATCGGCTGGACGCCTTATGGTCGGCCTTGTCTTCATCACAGTCCTTGACCGTGATCGGATGGGCCAGCGTCGTCACCGTGCCATCCAACTTCACCTTGATGACCGCGGTCCAGCATGCGAGATAAAGAGAACCGTCGGGGCCGCTGGCCAACCCGGTGATGCCGTCGTCAATTTGATGCAGGACCTTCGTGAGTGCTGGCGAAAACGAGGTCCGCGTACCGTCGGGCGTTTCTCGGGTCAGGGCCAGCCCGCCCGGCCGATCGTCTTTGTCGCTGCTCGCGTAATACAAGTTCCCGTCCGAACTCACGACGAGCGGCGCCCCGCCGTCGGCATGGATCAGGGCCGGCTTTTCCCCGTCCGGCGTGATCCTCCGATAGTACTTTGGAGTTGCTTTGGACAACTTCCCCTCGGCGTCGAGCGCTAACCAATGCCCTCCTTTCACGTCCGCGTACTTGCTGAGCTTGCCGCGTTCATCGATCTTCCAGATGGCGCCGCCGACAATGTCCTGGAAGAACACTTGGCCCTTCTGGTCAACGACAATGCCGGATCCAGGGTGAGCGCGGGCACTGACCACGAATACTGCCGACAGGCACGCCACTGCCAAAGCGCCGCCGTATAGCAAGCCTCGCATGATTGCACCTCGAACTTGTAAAAGTATCGTCCGGAACAGGCTCACAATTGCCAGGCATCAGCCTGAGAGAGTAATTCTATGCGCCGCGGCCGAGATACGCCGCGCTCAAAGCGACGTCGCGCGTACGACATGGCCACCCCTGTCGGGCGGAGAGCCTCCCCGGTTTCCAAAGTAACGCTCCCGGATCAACGCCGGCCCCAGATCTTCGACTTCACGAAACCCCACGGCAACCAGATTGGCATGGAGCGGGTCTGTTTCAAAATGGCTCCTGAAGGTCTCTCCCAGGGACGCGACGCGCGCGGCAAGCGTCCGTCGGGCAGCGACATATTCATCCTGGTTCAGGCAAGAATCCGGGGGATTACTGTAGTCGAACACGACGTGGGCGCCGCCCCGCAGGTCGGCGATGAAGCTGAGCGTTGAAAAGACGGCCTGCTCCGTCAGGTAAGGCACGACGCCCAACCAAGTAAAGAAGGTTTGTTTCGCCGGATCGAAGCCTGCGGCGGAAAGGCCCTCCGCTAGAGTCTTCTCCTCGAGATCGACAGCAGCGAAAGTGAGCGTGCGAGGTATCGGGATCGCCGCCCCGGCAAGCCGTTGGCGCTTCCAGGCTTGTGTGGCCGGGTGGTCAACCTCGAAGACGCGTAAGCTTTCCCCCAATGCGGTGCGGTAGGCATAGGTGTCTAGGCCCGCCCCAAGCACTACCAATTGGCGGACACCGCGTGCGACGGCAATCGTCAAGGCATCCTCGGCAAAACGCGTCCTGGCGGCAATAAATAGGCGCAACCTTCGTCTGGACGGATTCTTTTCGGCATCGTGGATAGCCGCTTTGGCGTCCGTGCCAAGGATCCGCACAGCCAGCGGGTCAGCGAAGATATAACCATGCTCAAGCACTTGGTGCACCGCGCGATGGGTGGCTGCTCCCAGCGCGGTGCGGCTCGGTTGTCCTGGTTCCATCGCAAAAGCCTAGCCCGCTCACCTGACTTTTGAAAAGTCTGTTCTCCGGACCACCGTTGACGCTTTGCCGGCGGGCCTAGGCCCGAGTGTCAAGTTTCAAATATGCTCGACCCGATGAGCTAATCGGGCACCGGTGGGTCGGGTTCGACCGGAAGCCATGGGCAGCGCGCGGCACTCTGGTACTTCGAGACGATCTCCACCCAGTAGGCGACCCTCTTCCTGGCCAGTTCGGGTGCCAGGGGCCGTCCCATTTGGAACGGGGCGTATTTTCGATTGCTCTGATCGACTTCTTGGCACTCCGCCAGCCATTGCTCATGGCGCCAGTCCGCGGACATCCTCGCATAACTCAACGTCCTCCTGGCGTTGATCGCACGTCCGGTATACTCGTGACCGAGACGCCTCACTCGCACAAACTGAAGCCATGCGCCGGCGAGCACGCCGATGCCGGCCACGGCAACCATCCACCGCCGAGTCGTCATCCTGGGCAATCGCATTACTCAGCCTCCATGCGTCAACCGGACACTCTCAGAAAGCAAGCCGGTACGTGGCATATTGGAGGGCGGCGATGACGAGCCAGGTCGCGACTCCAGCCCAGTGAAGCCCATCGACCCGCGCGCGGCTCCAGACATCCCGAGCAACTGCAGCGAGCACCACGGACGTCCCGAGCAAAACGAACGTGGCGTAGACGTGGGCCGAACGGAGGCACCAGAAGTCGATCGGCCTCAGCGATGCGGAGTATCGGACCCGGAAGAGCGAGTGGACGTGCCCCGCAGAGAGGGTCGCAGCGAAGAGGCCGAATGCCAGAAAGACCGAGAGCCAGGGCCATGAGAGCCGACGGCGTAGATGCCATGAGAGCGCCAGAGCGGCTGCCGCTCCCATCCCCCAGCCGATAGCCTGGTGGTAGACGCCGATCCAGTACGGCTCGCGCGATAGGTTGAATTGGACAAAAAGCACTGGGTAGACCATCTCCGGTGCCCACTTCGAGGGAGGGTCGTAGAGGCGAGTGAGGATCTCGAAGACACCGATCGCCACGCCGTCTGCGACCGCAGCGAAGAGGCCGAGCATCAATAGCCAGTGCCCCGGCAAGAACGGATAGGGAATCCCGCCCCGCCAACGGCGGTAGGTCATGATGCCAGCGCCGGTAAGGATCGTGCCGAGGGCCAGTCCCATGACCGAGTTATAGACGACGAAAAAGTCCGCACCCTCACGCAGGAAACGCGTCGGCGTGATTTCGTGGTAGGCCGCAAATCCCAAGGCTGATGCGGCGGTCCACCAGAGCAAATGCGCGATCTTCAGACGGGGCGTGAGCCCAGCAGAAGTCTCGTTATACAAAGTTGCCATCTCCCTCACGATCCTCCTTGCGCTTGATGCCGAGCCGGTTCACCTCACTTTAGCAGATGTCGCACACGTAAGCCGCTTTGGTGGGTGTCTGGTTCGCCGGCCGTTACCCCCTGGGCATCTCGAACGCTGACTTCCAGCGAAATGCGTGTTACAATTGTCGTTGATTGGGAGTGCGGGTTGCTTGCGAGCCGGCCGGGGCACTCGGCCCACTGGCGGAAAAGGCACAGCGGATGACGGCGGTCAGCTTAACCGATCCTGTAGGTCCCGAGTCACATGCGGAGTGGGCTGAGGGGCGCCCCACAGTTCGCTGGCGACTTTCAGATCGGGCTCAGGGATCTCATGGTTTGGGTACTGGGTACAGCGATCGTCCTGGAGTTCGGCAGGCGTTGGTGGATGGCGTGGTTCGGGGAGCGGAACTACGGTCGGGCGTCGCTCATCATCCTCGCCACGCTGACTCTGGAAGCCGGCCTCGGTCTGCGCCTGGCTGGTCAGGTGATCGGGCTCGCCCGACGACGCTGGGAGCCGGTCGTAGCGGGACAGAGTCCGTCCCGAACCTCGCGGGTCGCGGCGATTCTGTGGCGCCTACTCGCCCTAATCACGCTCTTCGCCCTCGCGGTGGAAGCAGCCAGGCTTTTCGCATACGCGGCGGATTCGACGCTCGGAATCGGGGACGAACCGGGTCAATGGGAATTGCGTCGGAATACCTTGCCGTTCTGCGGCCTCTTTGTCTTGGGTGGACTGCTGCTCGGAATGCTGCCCCCGGCGGCTCGGGTCGCCGGGCGCGTTCGGCCCGCATGGTTCTCCGCATTGCTGGCCGTCGTGCTGGGAGTCGGCCTGGTGGCGGGTGTGATGGACCTGCCGCACTTGGTTCTGATCTCGCTGGAGGGGTTGTCCATCGGTCAGATTTACCCCTATTTGGCGCCGGCTGGACCCGGCCTGACAACGCGGATCGACCGGGCCGTAGTACCCGCGACGCTGGCCTTGGTCGCCACTCTCGCCACGGGCGTATGGATCGCCTGTGATCTGGCCCGAGCCGCGAGTGACCGTCCGAATCAGGTAATGTCCCGCCGGGGCGTCATTTACCGTCTGAGCAGCTTCGCGGCGATGGTCGCCTCGGCGCTTTATCTCGTCCACACGACGATCCCCGGCATCCACGATGCGTCCCTCTCGGGACTCCGAATGATCCTGGGACCCAGGGAGGTCACCGCCATCGTCGTCGGCTTCGCGGTCTTGTACGCCGGCGTCGTGCGGCGGGCGATCGGCCGCTCTGGAGATGTTGTTGAAGTCGGTCAACGTCCGCCGGCAGACCTCTGGATGAGGTCGAGACAAGTCGTCGCCGGCTGTACGCTGCTTGTGCTGAATTCGGTATGGATCGCGCGACTTCTCAAGCAATCGGGGTGGCTCTCTGCCTGCCGTCGAGCGTCCTCCCCGATGCGTTTATCCGAGCCGTGACCTACTGGGACACACTCTGTTTTGAGGGGTGGGACGCCTTCTGGTCATGGGCAATGTGTTGTCCGTTTCTGGCGTGGGCCGCACTTGAAACCCTACAGCTCTGTGGCCCCCAGGCGGCCGACCAGATGACATCCTTCGACGCCGTCGCTGCCTCGCGAGCTAATGCCGGCCGATTTCTGGGGCTCTGGATCGCCCTGACGGTGCTCGTTCTCTGCGCGCTACCGGAGCTCTTTGTCGCCGCGCTGGTCGTTTATCAAACTCGACTTATGTGTTTGGGCTGAACGGGGCTCCGGAGTTCCGCCGGTGTTTTCCCGTTCTCGCCCAGCCGGCGTAATCCGGAAGGCGGCATTATGAGAGAGATCGTCTCATGCACCTCACCGGATGGCCGCACTCACTCGGTCCTTTGGCGTTCGACCAGCAGGTGGCAAAGCGGAGCAGCGATGTTGCCCACGATGCGGCCGTTCTCAAAACCTGTCTGCACACACGCGATCTCAGTTGGCCCAAGCTGACGCCCCAAGATCTTGCTTGAACCCGACCAGATACATCTCCATCTCGGCTGTTGTCTGCTCGTAGCCCACTTCGACGCTGTGAAATCGGAAATCGACGCCGGAGATGTGATCGACGAACACCTCGATATACGGGGTGCCGTCGGGGTAGTTGCGGAGCACGCGCACACTTTCGCGATCTCACCCCAGTCGACGACGATGTTCTTGTCGCCGTGGAGTAAGCGGATGCCCACGTCATCGGCAACGATTGTCGGTCCGGTCGCCTCGGGTTGCATCACTTGATATCTCCCCGGCGGTGGTTGTCTCCGCCTCAACTCTACCGGCAAACATGGGTGTCGTCGATCGCTGGGGCCAACCGCGACCGCCCCCTTGTGCTTATGGAAGGTTATGGCTACTAAATGATGACCGAGCTTGCGGATCGTTCGCAGGTCCGCGAGACTCAGTTTCGGATCATTTGGCGGCGGGGCACAATCGTGGGCAACTTCTTCGTGAACTTCTCGGTCAAGGGTGCCGAACCCCGGCAAGTCGCCAGTGCCCTGGAGGGAGTTGGGCGTCGAGCGATCGTCACGCCTTCGCAATCTGGCTATGTGGTGGCCTATGACGAGGAAGCGGACCGCCAGGCAACGCGGCCGATCCTGGAAGTTGGCAGCCTCTTGTCCCGGGAGACGGGCCGCCCGGTCCTGGCGATCCTCAATCATGACGACGACGTGCTGTGCTACTGGCTCTTCGAGGGCGGCGAGTTGTCGGATTCGTACAATTCGAACCCCGACGCCTTCGAGGAAGAAGATGGCGCTCCTCCTTGGCAGACCGGGGATGCGGAGAAGCTCTGCGCCCGCGATCGGGCCGGAAGCAGAAATATCGGCCGTCGAGGCGGCCCTGCGCGGGGACCATGTTTTTGCAGTGGAACGACACCAGGTACTCGCCGATGCCCTGAGCCTGCCCTCCTGGTCAGTGGGGTTCGGGTACGGCTACGTGGCGGACGGCGAGTTGGAGAACGAGATGGATGCCAGTCAACTGATTCACGTAGGCGGCCGCCCTGCATAACCTCGCGCTGAGCTTTGGCATCATCCCTTTCTTCAGGATCGCGGCATGGGAAAGCGTTACGACGATCACGAGCTCATCGACCGGCTCATCCAGGGGTTCGTGTCCCAGGGCGCCGGACTACGGCGCTCGGGGAAGCGGCGCGATGGGGCCGTGTCGACTTGATCGAGGGCCTCCTCGCGAGTGGCCTCCGCGTCGATGACCGAAATGAGGACGGGAATACCCCACTGCTTATGGCCACATCGGGAGGGCAGTCCCACGTCGTGGCTTTCCTGATCGAGCGCGGGGCGGACGTCAATGCGGTCAGCGAACGGAAAGGAATGACGCCGCTGATCGCGTGTGTGGCGGCTATGCACTCGATGCAGGTTTACCTGAAAACTGTGGAGTTGCTGCTCCGGGCGGGGGCCGCTCGCACGCTCGGCGTCCGCGACGCGGAGGGGCGCACGGCCTTGGACTGCGCGAGGGATGGCCGTCCGCGAGAGGTAATTACCTTGCTCAAAGCGCACCGGAACGACTAACGAAGCAACGCAGTGAACCCGCCGCAGGCGGGCCACGGACCTGGGGCATTCTGGCGATCGCGCTTCGATCCGGTTCGACCGGAGTTGGAGACACCCACGGAGTTGGAGACACCCACTGATCATCGGCCAATTTTGGATGGGTGCGTGCCGCAGACAGGGAGAAAACTGGCTGTCTTCGATCGTTTCCCTGGTCCGATTGGATCTGGCCCCCGATGACAGCGCGCGCGCAAAGCTCCGCACCGCGATCGAGAAACTGCCAGCCGATAGACGCCTCCCGGCACGGCTGGTTCAAGGAGTGGCGTGCCGGATTGCCCGCGATGTCAACCCGTATCCGTCCGGCCCAAGTTCCACCGGCGAATCGACGGGCCGCCTGAACCCGGACGCCCACGCCGATGCGGTCATCCGAGGCGCTCGATTCAAGATGCGAGGCGCCTGATGTGGACTCATCTTTTCTTGCCGACGCGGCCTTTCATGTGGCTGGAATCGCCGCCAGTCGGGCGGCGGAGCAAAGGCACGCGCGCCGCCTGGACGATGCCCGCCAAACAGTCGCATCGCTCTCCGCCTTCGCGAAGGCACTGCTACGAAGAGATCCCAACGAAGCGTTGTTTCATCTCGTGCTGTCCGCAGCATTCGTACAGAAATCGAAGAACGCCTGGCCAATCGACGATCACACCACGATCGAAGACCGGCTGCGAAAGGGACTGGGCGAAGCTTGTACGGCGTTGCATCTTGACCCCCGAAGCTCGGCAGCACGCCTCGAGGTCGCCATTCTCCAGGACAAGCTGGTCGGTCTGGTCTCCGAGCGACCTTCATCGCCGCAGGACGCGACTGAGATCAAGCGGTGAGCCGGCAGCCTGCTCGCGTCTCAGGCACCAGCGGGATTTGCGACGGCCGAGACTTCGCCGAGCGAAGCACACGCCGACAATCGCCGTGGCGTAGATCAGAAACGACGATGGCTCGGGAATCTGCGCCGCCCCCACGCCGCCAAGGATTTGATCCACCTGGGTTGTCGGGTGCTCTTGGTCCCAGAAAAGGTAGCCGTTGCCGTTCAATGACGGATTGATGGCCGAGCCGGTCACATTGGTGAGTCCGAATACCGAGGGGTTGGAGACCAGGAGATTGAAAAGCCCGTTTACATCGACGGTGTGGATCTGGATGCCGAGACTCTTTGAAAGTGGCGCGAGGTCAGCGGCGAGCGCGGCATTGAAGCCCGCGGACCAGGCGTTGGCCGCTGCCTGCTCGGTCGAGTTTTGATTGAGGGCAGGAATATCGCCGAGCGGCGGCAGATTGGGGATCAGGAACTGCTTCGCACCGGCCATCGCCAGCGTCGTCACTTCATTGGCGATATTCTGGGCGGGAATCGACGGGTTGGTCTGATTATTGATGAGCAGGTCATTACCGCCGGCCCAGATGGTGAATAACTCGTTGGCGGTTGGAGTGTGACTCGCAAGATACATCTCGATCTGGGTGTCGACATTCGGGATCTGCTGGCCGACGAACGTAGAATAACCCGGTCCCGTCGAGGCTCCGCCGAATGCATAGTCGGTGCCACCCAAGGCGGAAGGCATCGGTGCAGCGACGCCCAGGTTTTTGGCGAGATAGTCGAGCCAATTGCCACCGTTTGTGAACCGCCCTTGGTAATAATCGGCCGCCGGCGACGGTTGCGTGCCATTGGAGTAATAGTAGTCGTTCCCGACGTCGGAAAGACTGTCTCCGAAAGACACGATGCTCGTTATGGCATCCGCGCAGGAAACGGCCTGATGCGACGCACTCACGGCGAACGCCACGAGAAGGCTCGGCAGCATCCGCGCCGCCAAACCTGGTCGATTGAAACTGCTCGACATGATGCGATTGACTCCGTTTTTGGACCTGTTCCGCCTCGAACAACACGGGCCGCACCATAACACAATGTAGATCTGACGCAACCTTAACTCATCCGCACTGGTAGTTTTTTTTGATTCGACGTTTTCCTTCACTTCGTCATTCCGGTTGCTGGCTGGCCGGCTGGGACCGTTCTGTCTCGAACGCGTCGACGGTCTCGTTGCCTTCCGTCGTTGCTTCGATCAGCCACCCGCTCCGCGGCAGGAGTCCCCCCAGCTTGCCGCGAGCGAGTGGCACAGCGTTAACTACTGTCGGAGCAGAAGCCCGAAAAAATCGTCCGCACGTGAATACAGCCATCGATGAATGCTCACTGCCGACTTAGAATCCGCCGCTATGAGGTGTTCGCGAATCGAGCTGATTCGAGGGAGGGCGGCCATGACTTCGATTTTTCGTGCCCGAAGGATGGTCGTCGCGGTTTCACACTGATCGATCTTTTGGTGGTGATCAGCATCGTTGGCCTCTTGGTGGGGCTCTTATTGCCCGCGGTCCAGTCGGCGCGAGAGGCGGGCCGCCGGACCCAGTGCCAGAACAACACGCGCAACATCCGGCTGGGAATCCTGGGCTACGTGGATACGAATCAGAGGTTCCCGCCTGCCGGGGTCATCCGCGACGACCCTTACAAAATGAACCCTGCCATCGGGTCGCCGGTAATCGCGACGCGCAACCAGGAATCGTGAGCTGGCACGACCCGATGCGCACGCCCGATTCGCTTGAGGTGCCAATGTATAACTGGGTGGTCGAGATCCTGCCCTACATCGATCAGTCCGACCTCGGCAATGCCTGGACGAAGACCGGGCAGACCGCCAGTTCCAGTGGCGGGCTTGTGCCAAACTCATTAACTTTGGCCAGAACCTGACCGTCAAGGGCTCGTTCCCGTTCTCGAACAACGGGCACCCGAGCAGCTGCAACATGGTATTCTGCGACGGAGCCGTGCGCTTCATCTCGCAGTCAATCGACGGCACGGTGTACAGCAAGATCATCACCAAGGCCGGCTCCCGGCTCCCCAATTATGCCCGGCAGCTACCGGTCTCACAGGACGCGTTCGCTCAATGAATGAGGAGCGGCGAAGATGCGATGAACCCGGCCAATTCCGACGATCGCCAATACGTGAATTATGAGGAAGGCAGGAATGCAGGAGTTTTCGGAATCTGCTTTCTCCTGCCTTCCTGCATTCCTCATTCAAAAACTACTCTTCAGGTTTTACACGACGACGTGATGCCCCGGTGCACCAAGCTCGTGAGACTCGAAATTGCTGAAGCTGTCAGCGATGGTGAGCACACTATTATCCTCATCGTCGAACTCGAGTTCGAGCGAGAAGCTCCAAAACCAGGAGTGCAGGGCATCGTGGACTCGCCGCCCCTTGGGACGACTTCACGGCTTCGAGCTTCGGCGCGTGCTTCTAACGCCGAAATGCGCCGAGGTCGATACGAGCTGTTTGGTCGCTTCGGATGGCTCGAACGAACTGTTGCGCAATCACAGGTCGGTTTGTACCGTCGCTGGGCTAATACCCACTCGACCTCGGCCGGCCAGATCTATTCGTAGAACGGCTAGCAAAGCTTGCCGTGTTCGTCTGTTTCTAGTAAGCAATTTCAACGCCGGCAACGCGGGGCGGAGCTCGGCCGCGCCGTTGAAGTCACTCGAGTCCGCCGAGATGCACCGTCTTGAGTTCGCTATGGCCTTTCAGTTCGCGCAGCCCCGCATCGGTGATTCTGGTACCCGCGAGTCCAGCGTGACGAGCTGCTCGCGCTTCAACTCATTCGAGTCCCGAGTCGGTAATCGCTATCCGACTCAGACCCAGATAGACAAGGTCGGCAGTTCCTTGAGATGTGAGAGGCCGGCGTCAGTGATCTGATCGCGGCTCAAGCCGAGTGATTTCAACCTTTTCAGCCTCATCAAATTGACCAAGCCTGCGTCGGTGACCTTGGTCTCGCCAATTGATAGCGTCTCGAGTGCCGTCAGGCCTCTGAGGAGAGCGAGCCCTTTATCGGTGACCTTTAGCGTGCGGTCGAGCTTCAACCGTCGCATCTTGGTCAGTGCTCTCAGATGCGCCAGGCCCGCGTCGGTGATGTCAGTACCGCTGGCGCAATCATCTCGAAGCTGACCAGCTCCGTCAGGTGCAGCAGCCCGGTGTCGCCGACTTCGTTGTCGGATAGGACCAGCGCGGCGAGCTTGCAGCCCGCTCAGGTGTACAAGCCCCCGATCGGTGACGAGCGTTTTCGTAGCGAAAGACCCCTTCAGGTCGCTGAGGGCCTTGAGGTGCTCAAGCCCGGCGTTCGTGACACCGGTATCGTCCAAAGACAGACTCTCCAGACTGGAGATGCGGAAAGGTGGCGGAGCCCGTTGTCGGTGATCCCGGTGCTGGCGAGGGTGAGAGTCCTTAGCTTTGCAAATCGCGCCAGATGCGCCAGTCCGTCGTCGGTGACCTTGCTGTGGGCGAGCCAAACCGCGATCACAGGCTTGTCAGGCCTCGCATTATCGCGAACGCAATCACCCCCGAAACCTCGAACCACCGCGACCGCCTGCTCCGGCTCGTCACTCGCCGAAGCCCAAAGCATCGTCGCTGAAATGATCAAAAGTAGGAGAGCGGCGGCCCTGCTCGCGGTACGGGCAGATCCGCACCAGACGCGAGTGGTCTCATTCGATGACACATTGCCCATCGCGCACCTCCTCAGGTGCAAGCGGCAATCTGAATCCTGCCGAGAGATTCCTGAGCGAGCCCTCGATGACTCGCCGCACTGCATCGTATCGCCGGGC
>CAWGMT010000016.1:0-785686 GCA_963823675.1 uncultured Isosphaeraceae bacterium
CGTTGCATGCGTTAGTTTCGCGAGGCACTCGTAATCTTAACAAGCCTATCCTCCAGATTAAAGCCCCCCGGCGATTTTTTTTTGATGCGTATCCGCGATCTGCTGTGCGAGCTGCGTGCCCGCCGGCATTGTGAACCGGTGGATGACCACCGACATGAAGGGGACCTCCAGGGTAATTCCTGTGCTCAACAAGATGCGATGGAGGAACGGCCCTCTGTGGTCGTTCATCAGATCCACTTCGTCGTAGAGCCACTGCTCTTGGAGTTTCGAGAACCGCCATCCCTCCGGGGCTTCTCTCGTGTGGGTGTGATCGCTGAGGAAATAGGTTCGTCGTCTTATTCGGGCCACACACCACCACGTTGCGGTCGTTCCGACGGATCGCGATCGCCTGCGCCTGGGTGATGGGAGGGCCGCATCCGAATGACGGCGCCGTCCGCCCCCCAGGCTCGCCTCGTCGATGAGCTGAGTCGCCACCGGCTCTGGCGCTGCGCTCATTTCCTTTTGAGGTTGTTTTCGACGGCGCGCCATGCCTCCTCCAAGCTGCGCCGATCGTCTTGCTCTCGACCTGCGAACGTACCAGGACGAGGATGCCGCACCAATTCACGTGTGTCCCGTGCAGCGGCGGACGGCCTACGAAAAAGGGGCGGGCATCGATTAGCGGGGTGATCACTGTTCATCGGGTGTGACGCCCAGCGCCCGCAACTGGGCGGCTAGGTGTTCAGCCCGGTGGCGCTGCTGTTCGGCCCGCTGGCGTTCCTCGTCGGCCCGCTGGCGTTCCTCGTCGGCCCGCTGGCGTTCCTCGTCGGCCCGCTGGCGTTCCTCGTCGGCCCGCTGGTGTTCCTTGTCGGCTCGGTAGCGCTGCTGTTCGGCCCGCTGGCGTTCCTGGTCGGCCCGCTGGCGTTCCTGGTCGGCGCGTTCGGCCCCGGTCGGAATGACTCCGCCCTCACGATCGCACCAGCGCAGCCACACGGCGTCCCAACTCTCGAACCGCCCGCGCCACAGCACGAGCCCCAGATTGAGAACCGGCAGCCATTCGGCCGCGCACGGTGCATAGCTCTTGTCGCGCAATACGAAAACTCTCAAGGGCTCGGGCTGCACCAACTGGGCGGGATCGTAGATCGCGTAGTACAGAATGCCGATTTGGGCGTATTTGCGCATTTTGTCCGTCGTTTCGCCCCCCTCCCGGTTGGAGACGATTTCCACCACTGCCTCGGGCGCCTTGCCAAACTCCCAGAGGAAGTACGAGCGGTGCTCCTTGGCCAGCCAATCGCCGGGAACCTCGACGTCCAGGCTCAGGAAGGCGTCCGGCACCAAGGGTGGCTGGCGGATGGCGTAAAACAGGCCGACGTTGGCCGCCGCTAGAAACAACCGGCCTGCATCCCAGGAGCTATAAAGCGGCTCGGTCAGCAGCCGCTGCTGCTTTTCCGAAAACATATTGTCCACAGGGGTGTCATCCTCGGTGACCAGATCGTCCAGACATGGTCCTGGCGAGCGAACAGTGGCCATTAGCAGACCTCCGAGCCGATGGGCGCATGGCAACACAGAATGACTCGATTGATTGTAACCTGGCTTACACCCAAGGAGAAAGAGCATCTCTGGTCGGCTTCCATACGGTTGTAAATGCCCGGAACGAGCCACAACTTGAGCAATGCAAGCACCGATAAGTTGCGGACGCTGCATCGAGCGCAACCCTCTTGAGGCCGGGATGGTGGTCCAGCCGTGGGACTACGACTGGTCCATTGCACGGGTCCACGCCACGGGCGCGGCGGTTCCGCTGGTGATGGAAAGCGTGGAGTATCACGAGTTGGCATCCGAAGCGCGAGACCGCGAAGAGCAGTGGCGCAGTTTCCTGCTGGGTGAGCATCGGCGGGAGCGGGCAGTTCGGCATGGAGGTTGGGTGATCGGGGATGACGCGTGATGATGAATTCAAGAATCTGTGGTTGGTCAAGAGACGAGTTGGTGGCTGAGGGCATGACGCCGCCGTCGATCTGGCAGAAGCAATCGATTCGAACGATCAAGGCTGCACGGCAAGCCGCGCCGCGTGGCCCCCCAACTTCGTGCGCACGGCATGAGCGTCTTCTTGAACAAGACCCATGAATCCCGCATGATCGCCACGTTGAGCGTGCTTGAGGTACGGTTTCCAGACCTGTGACGAAGACCGTGACGCAGGCTGGTCAAAAGGTGCCGACGTAAGTCGTTGCCTGATAAGGGCGTGACGCTGGTGACGCTGGTGACGATGAAAAAGCCACTTTAGTGCGTCCGGCACCGGCCCCCTCGCCTCGGGCGTTACCTCGACCGATCGTCCCGCCTCTGACGGTTGTTCGGCACAGTGCCCGCGTCCAGTTCAGGAGTTCTGGGTTCCTGCCGGGCCGTTGAAAAAAAACCGCCGCGTGGCTGGGGTCATTGGCGATCGAGCAAGCTAACCGGGAACAGCCCCCTCTTCAACGGAAGAAGGCCGCTGCCTCGTTGTAGTAAGCAAGATCGAGCGTTTTGGTGGCAGCCATATCTTCACTCATTTTGATCTCGATGATCTGGCCGTTCAGCAAGGAAACCAGCGTACCGAACCGATGCTGGAGGACCAGACGACTGGCCGCCAATCCCAAGCGGGTGGCCAGGATGCGGTCGGAGGCGCTGGGTGATCCGCCCCGCTGCAGGTGGCCCAAGACCACCAAGCGGGTCTCGAGACCGGTCTGGCGTTCGATGGCGTCGGCGACGACGGCGCCGATGCCGCCAAGCCTCAGGTGACCGAAAGGGTCGGGATGCGAATCGACGATCAAGGGACCCTGATCGGGAAACTTGGCACCTTCGGCAACGATGACGATGCCGTATTTCTTGCCGGCGGCCCGGCGGCGCGTCAGAACGCCGATCAAGTGCGGCAGGTCGATGGGCACTTCGGGCACAAGGACGTAGTCGGCCCCGACGGCAATTCCCGCGAAGCAGGCGATCCAACCTGAGTGCCGGCCCATGGTCTCGGTCACCACGATCCGCCGGTGGCTCTCGGTCGTCGTGCGCAGGCGATCGACGGCCTCGGTGACGATGTTGACGGCCGTATCGAACCCGAACGAGAAGTCGGTCACGGCCAGATCGTTGTCGATCGTCTTGGGAACGCCGACCACGGGTATGTCGAAATCGTTGTGGAGGCGCAGGGCTACGCCCAACGTGTCGTCGCCCCCGATCACGATCAGGGCGTCGAGCTGTAGCCGCGCGAAATTCTCGCGCAAGGCCGTCAGGCTCGTTTCCGAGCTGCGATACGGATTGGTGCGCGAAGAACCCAGAATGCTCCCTCCCTGCGAAATGATCCCGTCGGTCTCGGCGACCGTGAGGGGGCATGTCATGTTCTGAACCAGCCCGCGCCAGCCTTCGAGGATGCCGACGCAACTGCTCCCCTCGTTGGCGAGCTGTTGAACGACGGCGCGGATCACGGCGTTCAAGCCGGGACAGTCGCCGCCGCCGGTGAGCAAACCGACCTTCATCGCATCGATCCCCGTGAACCTAACAATACGCGCTCGACCCACGTCGTATCGACCTGGCCCGACAGGAAATCGGGGTGCCGGATGATCCTGCGGTGCAGCGGAATGGTTGTATGGACACCTTCGATCACCAGCTCGTCGAGCGCCCGCCTCATCGTGGCGAGGGCTTCGGGGCGGGTCGGGGCGTGCACGATCAGTTTTCCGAGCAGAGAATCGTAGTATGGCGGTACGGCGTAGCCGATCTGAATGTGGGAATCCCAGCGGACGCCCGGGCCCCCGGGAACTCGCAGGTTGGTGATCCGCCCTGGAGAGGGGCGAAAATCGTGGTCGGCATCCTCGGAATTGATCCGGCACTCGATCGAGTGGCCCCGGATTACGATTTCGTTCTGGCGGAAGGGAAGGGGCTCGCCGGCGGCGATCCGGATCTGTTGCTTGACCAGATCGATGCCGGTCACCATTTCGGTGACCGGGTGCTCGACCTGGATGCGGGCATTGACTTCGATGAAGTAGAAGTTGTTGTCGGCATCGACCAGGAATTCGCACGTACCGGCATTGGTGTAACCGGCGGCCCGAGCCAGCCGGACGGCTGCTTCCCCCAGTCGAACGCGAACTTCGATCGGCAAGGTCGGCGCCGGGGCTTCCTCGACCAGTTTCTGATGCCGCCGTTGCAGCGAACAATCGCGGTCCCAGCAGTAGACGATCTGCCCTTGCGAATCGCCCAGAATCTGGACCTCGACGTGCCGGGGCCGATCGATATATTTCTCGAGATAGATGCTGGCGTTCTTGAAGGCGGCTTCGGCCTCGTTGCGAGCGGACTGGAGCGCGGAAGGCAAGCTCGACTCGGCACGGCAGACGCGCATACCCTTGCCACCGCCCCCCGCGGCCGCCTTGATCAGCACGGGGTAGCCGATCGCGCGTGCCAGCCGCGCCGCTTGAGCATCGGAGGTGATGGCGCCGTCGGAGCCTGGAACGCAAGCGACCCGGGCGGCCTCGGCCAACTGCTTGGCCTCGGTCTTCAGCCCCATCTTGCGGATCGCCTCATGGGGCGGGCCGATGAACTCGAAGCCGCTCGAGCGGCAGACCTCGGCAAAATCAGGGTTTTCGCTGAGAAACCCATATCCGGGGTGGATCGCCTGGGCATCGGCCACTTCGGCGGCGGCAATGATCCGAGATCGGTTCAGGTAGCTGTCGGCGCTGTAGGCCCGGCCGATGCAGATTGTGCGGTCAGCCTGCGAGAGGTAGGGAGCGTCGCGGTCAGCCTGGGAGTAAACCGCCACAACCTCGATGTCAAGCTCCTTGCAGGCGCGGATCACGCGTAAGGCGATTTCTCCGCGGTTGGCCACCAGGATCCGTTGGAACATCTGCCGACATTACCTCAATCGCACGCTCAGGCAGGAATCACCCGGAAGAGAGGCTGACCATACTCGACGGCTTGACCATTCTTGACCAGCACCTCGGCGACCGTTCCCGAAACGCCAGCCGGAATGTCCGTGAAGACTTTCATGGCTTCGATGATGCAGACGATCGTATTGGGTTGAACGATGGACCCCAGCGATACGAATGGCGGGGCGTCGGGTGCATTCGACGCGTAGTAAGTGCCCACCATCGGGCTCTCGATGCAAACCGATTTGGGGGCGGCGGGGGCATTCTCTCGCGCGGGCTCCGACCGAGCGGCCGCGGTCGCCGCGCCCGCTGGCTCTCGCAGGGCCGACGCCGATGGCTCTAGAGCGTGGGCGAACCCCTGCCCGGGGGCTGATCCCCGCCGCCGCAATCGGATCTGGACCGTCTTATCATTGACGTCCAGCGCGGTCAGGTCGTAGCGCTTCATGAGGCGCACAAGGTAGTGAATCCTTTTGACGTCGAGCGGCTCGGATGGACCCGAGGAAGTTTCCGCCATTCGTTCACTCCACGCTTGCAAGCCTCGCGTCCGCCCACCTGTCTTCCACGAGCGATCACCACTCCGAATTACAGGACCAGATCGGAAGCCGGTCAATCGGTCCTGGCGACGAGTCCCTCACATCGGCTGATCGATTCCTTTTCCCTACCTATTCGACGCGCACCGAGTCCAGCGACTTGGGAACGGCCGAGAGCACCTCGCAACCTTCTGGGGTCACGAGGACGTCGTTCTCGATCCGGACGCCGCCCCAACCGGGCAAATAGACACCGGGCTCAACCGTAACCACCATGCCCGGCTCGAGCGTCACGCTGGATCCTTGCCGTAGCCGTGGGGCCTCGTGGATGTCCATTCCGATTCCGTGACCCAGACCGTGGTCGAAAAAACGGCCGTGGCCCGCCTCTTCAATGACGGAGCGCGCTTCGGCATCCACCAGGTGCGCCTTGACGCCCGGCCGGATCGCGGCGATACCACGTTCTTGAGCCAACAGAACAGTTCGATAGATCGACTCAAACGTGGATGTGACCTTACCGGTGACGACAATTCGCGTCAAGTCACTTTTATAGGGGCGCCCCGTGGCCCCCCAGTCGACCAGAACGAAATCATCGTCCCCGATGCGTGTTGTCGTGGTCGGTCGGGCATGAGGCAGCGCTGACCGAACCCCTACCGCCACGATCGGCGGGAAGCTCGAGCAAGTCGCGCCGCAGTGCCGCAAGTATCCCTCCAGGGCATCGGCGGCGTCTTTCTCGCTATCCCCGTGCGCAGCCCGGCGCAGCATGGTGAAGGCTCGCTCGGCGCAGCGAATGGCCGCGCGAATGGCCGCGATCTCGTCCTCGTCCTTGATCTGCCGCAATGCCTCGACCCGCCCCTCGACGCCAATCAGGCTCACCCCCGTCAAGGCGCCGCGCAAATTCAGGTGCTCTGCAACCGTCAGGGCCCCCGCCTCGAACGCCAGCCGCCGTATTCCCAGGCTCGCGACCAGCCGTGCAATCGTCGGGATCAGGTCCTGGCCTGGCAAGCGGATATGCGCCTCCAGCCCTGGACATTCCTGCTCGATCTGCGTGGTGAAGCGGCCGTCCGAGATGATGCGGTCGGCTTCACGACCGAGCACCAGAACCGATGATTCGCCGCTAAAGCCGGTCAAGTACCTCACGTTGGTCGACGAGCTGACGAGCAGTGCGTCCACGTCGTCCGACCTCAGGGCCTCTCGAAGCCTCTCCCGACGAATGCGGAGCCGTTCCATGGGCGCGCTTATCTGAGGGATCACGGCAGCGACTGCTGGTTCAAAAACATCAAGATCATTGAGCACTTTGTGACAGGCACACGGACCGCTTACCAGTCGCCTCCACCACCCCAGTCTCCACCGCCATCTCCGCCACCCCAGTCGCCTCCACCACCCCAGTCTCCACCGCCGCCGGCATCCCCGCCACCCCAATCTCCGCCACCACCGGCGTCCCCGCCGTCGTCCCATGATGCGCCTCGGCCGCCGTGATCGTCGGCTCCGATGATCGCATCATCGCCTTGATCGGGTGTTCCGGACAGGGGGGAGTCAGGAGAATAGGCGTCAGCGGAAGTCGTGTGTCCGTGCCGTCCGGACATCTGATCGTAGAGCCAGTTGCCGGCCAGTGCGCCGCCGAGGCCGCCCAAGAGGCCGGAGAAAAACCCGCCTCCGCGTCCGCCGTAGCCCGCACCGCCGTAGGAGCCCGGACCGGGGCCCATGCCAGGGCGGTTCATTCCCATGCCACCCATCTGTCCAGGGTAGCCTGCTCCCTGGCGGCCGAAGAGCCCGCCAACGAGTTTCAGGACCAGAAGAACTCCGAAGATCCCCACGAGAATCAGTAAAAATGTAGACATGGTAGAGCTCCCGCCTCCCACGTTGCGACCTCCGACATTACGCCGAACGAGCGGGGCCGGTACGTCGGCCTCGGCTTTCAACAAACATTGTTCGATGGTGTGAACTGCTTTTTCCAGTCCACCGTCATAGTTCTGCTTCTTCTGGAACTCACTGAGGAACGCGTTGCGAATCGCGTCACGCTTCTCGAGTGGCAGCAGGGTGGCGTACCGCTGGCGGACCAGCAAATTGGAGATCAAGTGTTCTCGCTTGGAAATCAAGATGTACAGGCCCTCGTCGTGGATTTCGCGGTCGCGCTTCAAGGCCAGCGCGTTGATCGCTTCTTCCCGTTCCGCCTTCGTCGAGGTCCTTTCGAGCCCAGGTATGGCGTCGATTGTCTCGATCACAACCGGGATATGCGTCATCCGCTCGATCTGTTTCAACTTTTCGTCCGCTCTTTCGACGGCTGCGGGGCTGAATAGCCGCGCTCGATCACGTATGGTCGCCGCGTCACCCCGAGCCGTGGCGGTCATCACGGCCAGCACGACCGCGATTGAAGTCAACCAGCGTTTATTGGTCATGAGTCTAACATCCTTAAATTAGACGTGTCACGTCGCCGATCATGACGCGGCGATGTCAGCGAAGCGGGTGATGGCGACAACATCATCCTGCCGCACCAGGACGCGAGCACGGTTGCGACGGATTCCCAGTCGCGCTGAGTCGTAAACATAAACCTCGCGAGTTGCCGGACTGTCTCGGAAATCGTGCAAGTCAGCATCCACCAATTCGAGGAGGTGTTCGTCAAAACCGACGAGGGTTCCCAAACAGACGTAACTTGATCGCATGTCAACAACTATCATTTGGCCGATCAAGGCTGTCAACTGCGGCGAGGGTTCCCGGCTTGCCATGACGCGTTGGGCCTGAAAGGTCGGAACCAAACTGTGACTGTAACGGCCGTATGGCGACCAGGCGCAAGACAAGTCGCCTTGACGAATTCTAGAGTCTATACTACCGTCCCGCCATCATTTCGCGGAAGAACTCCCATTTCCTTTCCGGCTGTCCGTCGCGGCGATTCCGTCGCCGACGGCGTTACGAGGATTCCACGGCGAATGTCGATCCATTCAAGAATTCTGGTCATGTTCGGGATGACCGTGGTGATACCCGTGGGTATCGTCGTGGGCAATCGTGTTGACGCCGACGAGCCCCCGCGAGACGGCGCGTCCGTCTCCAGGGCCGGCTCCCCATCCGTGGAACGAATGCTGTTGCTTTCCAACGGCCAGATCGTGCAGGGTGTCATCTCCGACGACAACCTCCAGTACCAGGTTGTGCAGCGCGTCGGCGTGTTGAAATTCCCCAAGAAGCGCGTCGAGGGTGTGTTCGGCTCGGTGCGTGAAATTTACCGGTACAAGCTGGAGCAGCTTCCCGAGCGCGATTCCGAAGAGCGAATGAAGTTGGCCCACTGGTGCTTGAACCGTCAGATGATTCCGGAAGCTCGCGAACAATTGACGAAAGTCGTCGGGCTGAATCCCAGGAATCAGCAGGCCCAGGCCATGCTCGTGTCGATCGACCAGGCAGCGACCATCGCCGAACTGCGCCAGCGTGATCCCGAGGTCCGACAGACCCAGGCCGAGCGGCTTGCCGACGATCGCCCGGCAACTCTCGATTCGGCCGTGATCCGCGGAGCTCAGAGCGCGATGAGGATCTCCGGCTCGCCGGTCATCTTCGATCTGCCCAGGCCGCTGGCGATCACGCGGGCTACTGAATTTGCCAAGTACGTACATCCATTGCTGCAAGCCTACTGCGCCAAATGTCATAACGAAAACCATGACGGGGCGTTTCAGCTCGTCCAGTACAGGACCCGCGCCGATCAAACCACCGACGCCCTCAGGGCCAATCTCGACGCAACTCTGCGACTGGTTCGACCCGGAAAACCTGTCCCGAAGCGAACTGCTGTCCAGCACGCTTCGGCCCCATGGCCGCGGTCCTAACAAGCGGCCCATCTTCCCGGGCTCCAATGACCGGGCCTATCAGGTCCTGGAAAGCTGGGTCAGCCAGCTTCGACCTCCCAGGCCGATGCGAGACGCCTCGGTGCTGGGACGACCGCGCGTTGATAACGAACAAGCGGAAGTTTTCGCCGCGCAACGGGAACGCATCAGCCGGGAACACCCGGACCCCCGCATGCAAGAAGAGCCTCGCTCCACCCCGAATCGCGGCCCGGTCGCCGAGGACCAGAGTCATGCAAACCCCCAGGAGTTTCCCCTGCCCTTCGTGATCAGTGGCGTCAGGCCGGCAGTCCCGCAGAGCGCGATGCCACCAAGGGCGGCGGACCGGCCTCCCACGCGATCCGCGACCAACAACGTCTCGGGCGCTCGGCCCGCTGCCGCAACGACTCCAGAGACGCATAAGCCCGCAGCAACGGCCGATCCGAAGCTGCCAGCCGATCAGACCGCAGCAACGGGTGAGAACGCGACGGCCAAAAAATCGAGCCAGCCGCTGAAGCTCGACCCGGCGCTCCTCCAAAAAGTTTTGCAGAGCCGGAACGCTGGCCAGTGATGACAGGATCCTGCCGTGTCAGCTCGCTTCTTGATGGCTTTATTCGACTCGATCTATGTCATCGCGCTGGCTGCGTGGATCGGCAGTGCCTTGTTCCTGTCGCTGGGATTGATCCCGCTCATCGTCAAGCAACTGGGGCCGGAGCCCGCAGAGAAGCTGGTCCGCGCCCTCCTTCCCCGGTATTGCGTCTGGGGGGCCATCTGCGGAGCGCTCGCCCTTTCGTCTATGGTGGCCGTGCCGCTCTGTTATCCCGAGTATCGCGGAGTCAAGGTGGGAGTACAGGCTCTCGCGATCATCTCCTGCATCCTGATCACGCTTTACGTCGGGAACTCAAAAACGTCGGTGAGGAACGAGCCACGCGGTACTGGTCTCGTCCTACCCGGGGCGATTCATGCCGCTTTTTCGTCGCGCTTTTTCGCTCAATGCCCTGGTGGCGATCACCGGTGTGGGCCTCCTGATCGCCTTTGCGACCCGGGCCAGCCCCAAGACTTCGGGGATCGTCGAGCTGACCCCGCAAGAGCGAGGCCGTTACGATGTGGCCATTGGCCGGGTGATCGAACAGATCGAGGTGAAATACGGATTCCGCCAGCCGTCGCCGCCAAGATCGGGCGAGCCAATCGAAGCGGAACCGGCGATCGACCCCGAGACTGTCCAGGAAATTGAGTCGTTCTACGCTCGAAAACGGCGGAAGGAAGACGCCCGCGCCGGGCATGGTGCGGCGCAAAACCCGCACGCGGCACCGGCGCTGCGTCCGGGGCCCCGCCGCCATCTTCTTGATGGATCTGGCAGAACCGCCAGCGGCACACTCTGGCGGACCGCCTGCCCGATGCCGTAGACTGATGTTACCCACGACGGTACTGGCTGCCCCGTCCGTCGTCGCCTGCCCTACTAGCGGGGTGCGATATTCCGTAACCCAGCCGACGATGACGGCCGCTTCCTACAGTCTGGAACCTCCCAGCAACGCAGAGCCGACCCGGAGTTCCCGCTCCGAGCGTCTATTGGCGACTCTGGCCCCGTTTCGGCGAGTCGTCGCGGTCTCGCACGTCAACCCCGACCCCGACTCGCTCGCAAGCATGCTGGGCATCAAGGCCCTGGTCGATTCGTGCCAGGCGGGCAAACCGGTGATTCTCACCGTCGACGGCATGATCGCGCGCTCGGAGAATCGGGCCATGGTGCACTTGATCCCGATCCCGCTGGTTCCCGTCGAGAGCGTCAACCCCGATTCCCAGACCGCCATCGTCATGGTCGATACCCAGCCCTACACGGGCAGGCGATTCAGCGAAGCAGCCGTGCCGCACGTAGTCATCGACCACCACGAGACAGGGGGAGTCTTAAACGGCGTGCTCTTCAGTGATATTCGCACCCATCTGGGGGCGACCAGCACGATGGTAACCGGCTACCTGCTTGAGCAGCGTGTCGTCGTGAGCCCCCAGTTGGCCTCGGCACTCCTCTACGGAATCGAGTCGGAGACGACCGGGTACCCCCGCGAGGCAAGCTCTCTGGATGACGGCGCCCTGATCTGGCTGTTCCCCCGGGCCGACAAGGACTTACTGGCTCAAATCCGCAACCCAAAACTTCCCCAAAGTCACTTTGCGACTTTTCAGAACGCGCTGGCCAACGCGTTCCTGTACGACGACCTCGTCGTCAGTTGGTGTGGAACCGTCACTCAGCCGGATATTATCGCGGAGATCGCCGACTTTTTCATCCGCTTTGATCAGGTCAACTGGGCGCTCGCGGTCGGTGTGTTCGACGACCGGCTGAAACTGTCTCTGCGGGCGGGACAACTGGGCGGCCGCGCGGGCGAGACGCTCTATACCGTGGTCAACGGTATCGGCACCGCGGGAGGACACGATCGACGCGCCGGTGGTGCCATAGTGCTTCCCGACCGGCGTCCCGAGACCGTCGAGGATTTGCTACGAACAGTGCGGCACCGCCTGCTCGGCCAGCTTCACATCGACGAGCAGCAGGGACGGCGGCTCTTGAATGGATGTAGCATGATCCAGGCTCCGTAGCTCGGAAGCGCGCCAGTGACGAACGCAATTGACACGACTCGCAGTCGGCCGCGTACTAAGGTATGATCGACAAACTTCGTTGATCATTGAGGCCCGGGGCCAGCAACCCATGATGGATCAGCGTTATGCGTTTCGTGAGCCGTCGGAACTACTCAGCCCGTCGCTCTTGATCTACCGCCAACTCGTCACTGAAAACATTCAGGGCATGATCGCGCTTGCGCGAGGACCGGAGCGGCTGCGCCCGCACGTCAAGACCCACAAGATGGCCGAGGTCGTCCGGCTGGCCGAATCGTTCGGGATCCGCAAGCACAAATGCGCCACGATCGCCGAGGCCGAGATGATCGCGGCGGCGGGCGGGAGTGATGCGCTGCTGGCCTATCCGCTCGTCGGCCCGAACCTGAAACGATTCGCTCACCTGCTTCGAGGCTACCGCAGCACGACGTTTCGCGCGACGGTCGATCATCCCGACGCGGCACGTGCTCTCGCGGAAGCAGTTGCCGGGTTTGATCGGCAAATCCCGGTCATGGTCGATCTGGAAGTCGGCATGGGTCGGACAGGGATCGATCCCGGGGAGCCGGCCGCCGCGCTTTACGCACTCATCGCGCGGCTGCCCGGGCTCGTACCCGACGGGCTGCACGCCTACGACGGCCATATCCATGACAGCGATCCCCTACGCGCCGCCGCGCCGTGCAACCCGGTCTGGAAAAAACGCTCGCTCTGCGCGACCGCTTGCTCAAGCAGGGCTTGCCGGTGCCGCGGCTGGTCCTGGGGGGAACGCCCCATTTGCCGATCTACGCCGAGCTCGACCTTCCCGGAGTGGAATGCTCGCCAGGCACCGCCGTCTTTCACGACGATAGCTACCAATCGAAGTATCCCGACCTGCACTTCACGCCTGCCGCTCTCCTCTTGACCCGAGTGGTCAGCCATCCGCGACCCGGCCGGCTCTGTCTGGACCTTGGCTATAAAGCCGTGTCATCCGACCCGGTCGGCCCCCGCGCCCGGCTGCTCGACGTCGACGACGCCCGGCCCGTCCAGCACAGTGAGGAGCATCTGGTCGTCGAGACTGCCCAAGCCGAGAAGCTCGCGCTCGGAACTCCGCTCCTGGCCATCCCGACTCACGTCTGCCCCACGGTCGCCCTCTACCGCCGCGCCTACATCATCGACGGAGGCCAGGTCGTCGACCAGTGGGAAGTCACAGCCCGCGACCGGATGCGCGGAATTTGACTGCCATCAGGTCGGCGTGGTAGCTCGACCGAACGAACGGCCCGCTGGCAACGTCGATGAACCCCATGCCTTTTGCCAGCCGTCCCAGCTCGTCGAACTCAGCGGGCGGCACGTAGCGAACGACCGGCAGGTGTCGTCCCGAAGGCTGAAGGTACTGTCCGAGCGTGATCAAGTCGCAGCCAATCGAGCGCAGGTCCGCCAGCGTCTCGATCAACTCTTCGGTCGTCTCGCCAAGACCAAGCATCAAGCCGCTCTTGGTTCGGACCTCTGGGGCCGCTTTCTTGACGTGCTCGAGGACGGCAAGACTGACGTCATACCGGCTCTTTTTGCGCACGTGCTGCTGGAGCCTGGCGACTGTTTCGAGATTATGATTGAACACGTCGGGCCGCGAGGACAGGACCACGTCGATCAACTCGGCGCGCCCGTCGAAGTCGGGGGTAAGCACTTCGATCGTCGCCCCCAGGCGGTTGCGAACCGCCAGTACGCAAAGGCGGAAGTGACCGGCCCCGCCGTCAGGCAAGTCGTCGCGCGTGACCGATGTGATGACGACGTGCTTGAGCCCCAGCCGATGACACGCTTCGGCGAGGCGCTCCGGCTCGTCGACTGCGACCGCCTCGGGATGGCCCCGCTTGACGGCACAGAACCCGCAGGGACGGGTACAGACGTCGCCCAGGACCATGAACGTGGCGGTGCGCCGGCTCCAGCACTCGGAGCGATTGGGACAGCGCGCACTTTCACACACGGTCTCGAGCCCGAGCTCCTCGACCAGATTGCGCGTGAACGACATTCCCCTCGTCGCCGGC
Organism: uncultured Isosphaeraceae bacterium; assembly: GCA_963823675.1. GTDB lineage: Bacteria > Planctomycetota > Planctomycetia > Isosphaerales > Isosphaeraceae > CAWGMT01. Next base: position 13,788 of record CAWGMT010000016.1, read on the forward strand.
ACCGGACGCTTGAGCCACGCCGGCAGCCGGCGCAGCCTCACGTTGGCCTCGGGCGATCCAGCCTCGCAACCGGACGAAGCCGCTCCGCCGCCGTCTTCGGCCAGGACAGTGAGGCTCGGCAGGTTGGGCCGCTTACCCAGGACTGGGTGCGTAGACATGAGAAAGAACCTGGCGCTGGATCTGCGGATGCTTGGTGTAAATATGATGCCGCTCTAGTCCGAAGACCTGCTCCAGATTACGGATCAGGGCCTCGCGAACCTTGTTCATGGACGTGTGGCGCTGGCGGCGGGATTCCATCGACGTGTGGCGCAAGGGGCTCTCGCCGATACCGGGCTCATCCAGCACCTCAAAGAGATCGAGATAGGGTCCCACGTTCAGCGTCAACCCGTGGTACGCGATCCAGCGGTTCACGGCCACGCCGACCGACGCGATCCGGGCAGGCCCGGAAAAGACGCCCGGCAGGTCAGCCCGGGTCGTACCCGTAAGATCGAATTCCTCCAGAACTCCTCGGATCGCCGCGTGGAGCCCGTCCAGATATCCCTGCAGTGTCAGTCCCAGACGAGCGAACGGAAGTGCGACATATCCGACAAGCTGCCCGGGAACGTGGAGCACGCAGCCACCGCCGCGATTGACCCAGTGAACGGAGATCCCCATGGACTCCAGCGTCTCGTCGTCCGGTACGATATGGGCGCGGCTGCCGGATCGCCCCACGCTGATCGTCGGGGCGTGCTCGCAGAGAATCAGGACCGCTCCGTTCTCCTCACCGAGGTCGTAGACGATCCGGCGCTGGAGTCGCTGGACCTCCATGAAGTCCACCAGCCCCAGCATGTATATTTCGAGCGGCGGCAGTTCCGGGGATGGCCTCGTCATCGGTGCAAATCACAGTTAACAATGGGATCAACGACATCGCATTCGATCCGCTCGCCCCGTTTCGGGACATCATCAATCTACACGGCGAAAACCCACGGCGGCAAGTGGAGGTAAGCGATCGGCGCGGCGAAAACCAGCCGCTGCGCCGCAAACCCCGCGCGACACTGCGGTTCGCCGTCGATTGATCCCAGCCGGGCTGTCACGCCGGGCCCGCGCCGTAGATGTGCTGCACGGGAGTCTTGTGGCCCCACGCGATCTGGTCGCGCGTCACGCCGAACACGGCGGCGATCCGGTCGCGATCTTCCGGGCTTGGCGTCCACCGCCCGAGCACAATTGCCAGCACGCGCTGCTCGTCCACGTTCGCGAGCTCTGCAAGCTGTTTGGCGTCGATTCCGCGGTCGGCGCACAGTTGCTCGATCGTCTTCTGGCCCTCGGTCATGCTGACCCACCTTTCCTGCTTCACCGCGGCAACGGCGCGTCAGGGACTGCGGCCGAACTGTGGGCCGTGCCCATAGACGTGCTCGACCGGCGCCGCATGTCCCCAGACGATCTGCTCGAGCGCGACGCCGACCGCCGCCGCCAGGCGCTGGCGCTGCTGCGGACTGGGGGTATATCGGTTGGCGGCGATCGCCTCGATGACCTTCCCGTCCAGTCCCGACCCCTCGACCAGGTCCGCGAGGCCGACGCCTCGGTCCGCCATCCACTCGGCGAGTGACTTGACTTGTTCCATCACCGGTACCCCACGCAATCCGGCCGCTGGGCTTCTTTCCTCCACGCATTATACCAGCGCAGCGCTCAAATCAAGGTCGAAATGTCGAGGCGGGCGACCGGTGTTCAACTCGCCTCGTTATTGTGATTGCTTGCGTCCTAACTCTCGCTTCGCGTTTGGCTTGTGTTTGTTATACTATTTCTGTGCAAGTTAGTATGAAAGTGGTATGCGCCGAAGTTCCGGAGGTACGCACGTGAGGGTGCCTGAGCGTCCACCGCGACAATCAGAGTTATGGCAGTGCTGCGCGGGCGAAGGGTCGTCGGTACACCGATTACTCCAGCAAGTGCCAGCACGAACGGTTAGAGGGAGATACTTGCATTGGGATGAGCTGCGCCACCGAAAACCGCCGCAAGGCCTCAGTCTTCTTGAGTGGTGGTTCGCCTTGAAGTTGCGCCGGGAGGCAGGGCGCGGGATATCCCGCTCCTCGATAAGAACGGTATCGCTTTCCGATTCAATCTGTCTGATCCATTACCGTCTTGCCTTCATCTGTTGGATTCGCGTGCAGCAGGCAGGATCAAGCAGCCGGAACCCGTGATCAATCCGGAAACCAGGAGCGCGTACCTGGTACGTTCGCTGATCGAAGAATCGATCACGTCAAGCCAGCTCGAGGGGGCCTCCACGACCAGAGAGGTCGCCAAGCGAATGATCAAGGAAGGTCGCGAACCCCGGAACCGAAGCGAGAAAATGATCCTGAACAATTACTTGACCATGCACCGAATCCTCGAGATCAGAAACGAGGAAATGACCGGCGAGCTCTTATTCGAAATCCACCGAATGGTGACCGAAGGAACGTTCGACGACCCATCGGACTGCGGGCGATTTCGCCGGCCGGATGAGAGGATCGTGGTGGGAGATCCGTACGGCGAAGTCTTCCACGTCCCCCCGCCGGCGGAAGAGCTGGAGCGAAGGCTCGACCTCCTGCTCCGCTTCGCGAATGGCGCCAGTCCGGCATGGTTCGTACACCCATTTGTGCGATCGATGATCCTCCATTTCTGGCTGGCCTACGACCATCCGTTTGTTGATGGGAATGGAAGGACCGCGCGAGCGCTTTTTTACTGGTCCATGCTCCGACATGGTTATTGGTTATTCGAGTATCTAAGCATATCCAATGTGATCCTCAAGGGACCGGCCCAATACGGTTTGGCCTTCCTCTACTCCGAGTCGGATGAGAATGACCTGACTTATTTCCTGGTCTATCACGCCGCAGTGGTCGAGAGAGCGATCGAGGACTTGCGGCAAGACATCGAACAGCGAGCGCAGGAGCTCATGGTGGTTGAGGCGGACATAGCCGGGCTGACCGATTTGAATCATCGGCAGCGCGATCTCATTGCGCACGCTTTGCGACATCCGACTCAGAACTATTCGATCGCGTACCATCGCGGCACACACGGCGTCGTCTACGAAACGGTGCGCCAAGATCTGATGCAGCTTGCAGACCGAGGTTTGCTGAAACAGCGCAAGGTCGGCAAAACCTGGCGTTTCATACCCGCGCCCGATCTCAAGCGGCGGTTGCGTCTGATCAAATAAAATCCGCCGTCGCCCCTTTTCGGTTCATCAGCGGCGACGAACGCAATCGCGGAAGTGCCTCGCCACGTCACTTCCCCCCAAGAAACGGAGAGGGGGGGATTCGAACCCCCGAAACCGGTTTCCCAGTTTAACGGTTTAGCAAACCGTCGCTATCGACCACTCAGCCACCTCTCCGGGCGATCGGCCGAAATCCGGCTGGCACGCCACATCGTACGATCTCTATCGAAACTTACCAGAGCCCGCCCTGGATCGTCAATCACGCCGGAACCCGCGGCCGGGCTGAGTCCGATCCGGCGACTGCTCTTGCTGCAACGGCCGTCACCCGTGAATCGCGCGGCGATCGACGGCCAGCGCTGCCTCGCGCACGACTTCGGAAAGTGTCGGGTGGGCATGGCTGGTCCGTGCGATGTCCTCGGCGCTGCCGCCAAATTCCATCACGGACACCGGCTCGGCAATCATCTCCGAGGCTCGCGGGCCAAAGATATGCACGCCAAGCACGCGATCGCTCCCTGCGTCGGCCAGGATCTTTACCAGGCCCTCGGTCTCGTCCATCGCCTTGGCCCGGCCATTCGCCTGGAAGGGAAACTTGCCGGCGTTGTACTTGAACCCCCGCTCTCTAACCTGCTCCTCGGTGAGTCCGACGCTGGCCATTTCGGGCCAGGTGTAGATCACGCTGGGAATGGTCTCGTAGTTGACGTGGCCCGGTTTGCCCGCCAGGATTTCGGCAAAGGCGATGCCCTCGTCCTCCGCCTTGTGAGCCAGCATCGGACCGTCAACAAGATCGCCGATCGCCGAAATCGTCGCGACCTTGGTCCGGAACCGCGAATCCACCGGCACCTTGCCAGTCCTGGCGTTGACCGCCACGCCGATTTCACCGAGCCCCAGGCCCTCCGTGAACGGGCGACGGCCAACCGCCACCAGCACGTTCGTGCAGTTGATGCTCAGCTTCGCACCATCTTTTTTCTCGGCCGCAACGGTTGCCCCATCACTCCGAACCAGCGCGCCGGTCACTTTGGTCTCAAGGTGGAATTCGAGACCTTGCTTCGTCAAACTCTTCTTGAGCAAATCCCCCATCTCCTGGTCGGCCATCGGAACGATTCGCGGTAGAAACTCGATGACGGTGACCTTCGCTCCCAGCCGCCTCCAGACCGACCCCAGCTCGAGGCCAATGTAACCCGCCCCCACGACGACCAGGTGGTCAGGAACTTTTTCGAAGGCGAGGGCGCCTGTCGAATCGACCACGATCCGGCCGTCGAAGGGAAGAAACGGAAGGCTCACCGGCACCGAACCGGTCGCCAGCAGAATGTGCCCGGCGGCCAGCTCGACATTCCCCCCCTCCGGGGTCGCGACCGCGACGGTACTCGGCGATGAAACCCGCCCCGCGCCTAGGATCGTCTCGATGCGGTTCTTGCGGAAGAGAAAGCGGATGCCCTCGGTCAGTCCCTTCACCACCTTGTCTTTGCGGGCCAGCATGGCAGCCAGGTCGAGCGTGACGCCCTCGAGCTTGATGCCATGTCTGCCCAACCGCTCCCGCGCCTGGTGATAAAGCTCGCTCGAGTCGAGCATCGCCTTGCTGGGAATGCAGCCGACGTTGAGGCACGTTCCTCCCAGAGTGCGACTCTTCTCGACACACGCGACCTTCATTCCGAGCTGCGCCGCCCGGATCGCCGCGACGTACCCGCCGGGCCCGGCGCCGATGACTACCAGGTCGAACTGTTTTGTCATTTGTCCGTTGTCCGCTGTCCGTTGTCCGTTGTCCGTTGTCCGTAGCGAATTGCCGTCGCCAGGCGAATCACTTCCTTCAGCTCAAACCGATCGCGAAAGCTGGTGTATATGGGCTTGCGTGATCCTGGGAGGGCGAGGCTCCGTCCGAGCCGCCTGGGAGAATGGCTCGCCGGGAGGCTCGCCCTCCCGGAATTGTGCAAGTCGATTTAGCCACTCAAGTCCTCCGAGCTGCGCAAAATCGGGCAACCGCCGCAGCTAATAGACAAGCCGGAGACCATGTGCAGACAAAGGACAAAGGACAAAGGACCAAGGACCAAGGACCAAAGACAGTCTTCAGATCTCAAACATCATCCGTTCGGGGTTTTCGATGCCGTCCTTGACTCGAATTAGAAAGCCTACCGCCTCGCGGCCGTCGATGAGCCGGTGGTCGTAGGACAGGGCCAGGTACATCATCGGCCGGGCGACGATTTGATCGTCGACGACGGCGGGGCGCTTCTTGATCGCGTGCATTCCCAGGATGCCGCTCTGCGGCGGGTTGAGGATCGGCGTCGACAACAACGAGCCGAAGACCCCGCCGTTCGTGATGGTGAACGTGCCCCCCTGGAGGTCGTCCACGGTGATCATGCCGTCGCGGGCCTTGTTCGCAAATTCGCCGATCGTCTTCTCGATCGCGGCGAACGAAAGGCGATCGGCGTCGCGCACGATCGGAACCACCAGACCTCTCTCGGTGCTGACCGCGACGCCGACGTCGTAGAAATTCTGGTAGACGATTTCATTCCCCTCGATCCGGGCGTTGACCGCCGGAAAGGCCTTGAGGCCCTCGATCGCGGCCTTGACGAAAAACGACATGAAACCCAGGGCGACGCCGTGCCTGGACTGGAATGGCTCCTTGTAACGCGAGCGCAGCTCGAGCACGCGCGACATGTCGGCTTCGTTGAAGGTGGTCAGGATCGCCGCGGTTTGCTGGGCCTCGACCAGGCGCTGGGCGATCCGCTGCCGGAGACCGCTCATACGCTTCCGCGTCTCGCGGGGGGCAGCAGCAGAGGTTCGGGCAGAGGCGGATGCCAGCGGCCGGATTGCGGGGGGCGGTTGGGTCGCGTCCCCAGCGGGTGCGGCCCCTGGGAGCGGCCCAGCGATTTGCGACAGGCCTGGCCGGGGTGTTTCCAGAAAGGCCAGCACGTCCCCTTTGGTGATCCGGCCGCCGGGACCGCTCGCCGTGACGCCGGCGACGTCGACCTCCTCCTCGGCGACCAGCCGCCGGACCGCCGGCGAAAGGGGCAGACCGCTGTCTCCACGTCCGCTAACCGGTGCCGCAACTGGTGACGACGGGTCGCGCTCGGCGCGTCGGTCCTCGCTTCCGCGGGCCGCCTTTGCCGGTGCCGCGGACGGCCCGGGTGCTCCGTTCGGATCGATCGTCCCGACCGCGGCGCCGATGGCAACGGTCTGGCCCTCGGCGACGCCGATTTTGAGCATGCCAGCCGCCGGCGCCGCGACCACGCTGCTGGCCTTGTCGGTTTCCAGCTCGAAGAGGGGATCACCCTGCTCTACCAGGGACCCATCGGCTTTGAGCCAGCGCGCCAGCGTTCCCTCGGTGATCGATTCCCCCACGCTCGGCACGGTGATCTCGGTCGGGGACATGGTCAGCTCTCTCCCGGCCGCACGGCCACGGGCGCACGGTTGCGGATCGACCAGGCAGACACCAGGTGCGGCACCGGCGCGCCGATTGCAGCCTCCACGATCTCGGCCTGTTCGCGATCATGCACGGCCTTCGAGCCGGTCGCCGGGCTGGCGCTCGCATCCCTGCCGACGTACTGGACCGCGAGACCCAGGATCTCCTCCAGCCGGGGCGCGACGAACGTCCACGCACCCATGTTCTGCGATTCCTCCTGCACCCAGACCCATTCTCGGGCCGATCGGTGTCGGCCCAGCACGGTCTTGAGCTCCTGGGCCGGCCACGGGTAGAGCTGCTCGATCCGGACAATGGCCGCGTCGCGCTCTGCGCCGACCGCGGCACGATGGGCCAGCAGGTCGTAGTAGATCTTACCCGAGCACAGAAGCACCCGGTGCGCCCGGCCGGCGCCCGAATGGGCTGGCGCGATCCTGGGAGGGCGAGGCTCCGTGCGAGCCGCCTCGGAATGGGGCTCGCCGGGAGGCTCGCCCTCCCGAGATTGTGCAGGGCGATTGAGAGGGTCGTCGAGGACGTCGTGGAAGTGGCCGACGACCAGATCATCGACCGGCGAAACGGCAAGCTTGTGCCGCAGCAGACTTTTAGGCGTCAGGACGACGAGCGGCTTGCGAAAATTGCGCCGCACCTGCCGCCGCAACAGGTGGAAATACTGCGCCGGCGTGGTCGGCACCACGACCTGCAAATTCTCCTCGGCGCAAAGCTGGAGGAATCGCTCCAGCCGTGCGCTTGAGTGTTCGGGCCCTTGCCCCTCGTAGCCGTGAGGCAAGAGCAAGACCAGGCCGCTCGCGCGCCCCCACTTCGACTCGGCCGAGGCGATGAACTGATCGATGATGACCTGGGCCCCATTGGCGAAATCGCCGAACTGGGCTTCCCACATGATGAGCATTTTGGGCTCGTCCAGCGAGTAGCCGTAGTCGAAACCCAGGACGGCCGCCTCGGAGAGCAGGCTGTTGTACACGCAGAATTCCGGCTGTTTCTCCCTGAGATGGTCCAGGCCCGTCCAGCGCTCGCCGGTTTTCATGTCGACCAGGACGGCATGACGCTGGCTGAAGGTCCCGCGGCGGCTATCCTGCCCGCTCAAGCGCACCGGCGTGTCCTCCCAGAGCAGCGAGCCGATCGCCAGCATCTCGGCGGACGACCAGTCGAGCACTCCCCGGGACGCCACGGCCTGGGTTCGGGCCGAGAGGATCCGCGCCAGCTTGGGATTGACCGAAAAGCCCTGTGGAACCCGGGCCGCCCGTTCGGCGATCTGCAAAAGCGCGCCGTACGCAACACCGGTCTCGACCGGCTCGAATGAGTAATCGGCCCGGAGCCCGGACCACGCACCCGTGAAGGCCCGATCGTGGGCCTTCGGCTGGTAGCCCCCGCGCCGAACTTCCTCGTACACTTCGTGGAGCCGCTCGGCATACGTGTCGGCGACCGTCTCGGCATCCCTGCTACCGAGCTCGCCCGCCATCACCAACTGCTCGGTGTAAAGCTCCCTGACGCTGATCCGGTTCTTGATTTTTTCGTACATGAGCGGCTGGGTGAAGGCCGGTTCATCCCCCTCGTTGTGCCCGTGCCGCCTGTAGCACACCATGTCGATCACGACGTCCATGCCGAAAGTCTGCCGGAAGTCGACCGCGAGCTCGCCGATTGCCACCACCGCCTCGGGATCTTCGCCGTTGACGTGGAAGATCGGCACCTCGATCATCTTGGCCACGTCGGTGCAATAGCGCGTCGAGCGGCCCTCGGCCGGCGCGGTTGTGAACCCGATCTGGTTGTTGACCACGATATGAATCGTTCCGCCGGTCTGATAGCCGGGAAGCTGGGAAAGGTTCAGCGTCTCGGCCACCAATCCCTGCCCCGCGAAGGCAGCGTCGCCATGAATCAAAATCGGCACGCCGAGCCTGCGGTCCCGATCCTCGAAGCGACGCTGCTTCGCCCGCATTCGCCCCTCGACCACCGGATTGACCGCCTCCAGGTGGCTGGGATTGGGGGTCAGCGACAGGTGAATCGTGCGCTGGCCGGAGGTGACGCAATCGGCCGAAAAACCGAGGTGATACTTCACATCACCGTCGCCCGCGACCGTCTGGGGGACGTTCCCTTCAAATTCGTTGAAAACCATGCTGTAGGGCTTGTTCAGGATGTTCACCAGGACGTTGAGCCGGCCCCGGTGGGGCATGCCCATCACGATCTCGCGCACCCCCCTGGCGCCCGCACCCTCGACGATCGCATCCAGGAGCGGGATCAGCATCTCCCCACCCTCGAGCGAAAACCGCTTTTGACCGGCGTAGCTCTTGTGCAAGAAGGTCTCGAACAGCTCGGCCGCGTTCAGCTTGGAGATGATCCTCCTTTTCTGCTCCAGATCCAGCTTCGGCCGATTCCGCACCGGTTCCATCCGGTCCAGAAGCCACTGGCGGACCTGGCGATTGCGGATGTGCATGAACTCGACGCCGATCGTCCGGCAATAGGTTTGCCGCAGAATCGCGATCAACTCGCGCAGGGTCGAAAACCCTCCGCCATCCAGCCGGCTGTAAAAGACCCGGTCCAGGTCGGACTCCGCAAGACCGAAGGCCGAAAGCTCCAGGAACTCGTGGCTCTCGCGGCGAGGGCTGAGCTTGAGAGGATCAAGGTCCGCCAGATAATGGCCATATTCGCGATAGGCATCGACGAGCCGAGTGACCGCCGCCTGCGCGCGCGCCGTGGCCGTATCGCCCGCGGCCCCATTTCGATCCGACCCAAGAACCCCAAGGCTGTAGCCCTCGAAGAATATACGCCAGGACTCCTCAACCGAGGCAGGGTCCGCCAGCCAGCGGTCATAGTAGTCCTCGATCAGATCCAGGTTCCACCGATTCGCGACCGTCGAGCGTTCCATGTTTGTGTGTTACGCGATTTCCAGACCAGCCGAGTGTATCGGTGCCGGTCCCTTGGCCGGCTGTTCAACCAGAAATCAGGGGCCCGTCGTCCATCGCTAGCGATGGCGCCGATTGGACCTATCATACTTCACGACAACCGTGAAGTGACAGGCCGTGAACGGGTGACGTGTTTCGCTGTGCATTTAGAACCGTTCGATCCAGCCCCGGTTCCCGAATTTCTCGGACACCAGGTCCGGAACAAGTGCCAGAGCACGAGGAGGCGGCGGGCACGGAACAGAGCCCGGAGACCAGGTCGCGCGGATCGCTTCAACCAGGGTTCTCCGAGGCAACGGCAGGTTGCTCATGAAATCCTGATGGCTGCGGCGCTCGCGATAAGCCGGTTGCCGGTCGGGAAGGGCGAGATAGCGCGCGATCCGCTCGACCGGCATCTGGTAGAGGATCGAGCAATGAACCATGAACCAGTGCTTGAGCCGGCGCTGGGCGCTGCCGCCACACTTCCGGCCGCCCTTGACGAGATCGCCTGAGCCCTCGATCGTAACCGGTTGGCCGGCTCTGGCCATCGATTCGGCGAGCCGCTCCAGAACGTAACGATGAGCCGCATCGACGGCCCAGAGCCCGGGCGCCCGAGTCTCCGGCAAGACGAACGCGACATTCAGGACGCCCGGGCCCACCACGACCGTCCCGCCACCGCTGGAACGCCGCAAGACCGGCACGCCATCGACGCGGCACGCTTCAACCAGCACGTCGTCCCGGATCGTCCGCGATGCGCCCAGGACCACGGCATTGTGCCGCGGCTCCCAGAACCGGAGCACCGCCGGGCCATTCGAGCCGTCGGCCTCGATCAAGAGCGCCTCATCGAGCGCGAGATCCTCCTCCACCCTCGAACAGGTCAAGTCGAAGCACTGCATTTCATGCAGTCCGTGGTCCTTGGTTCTTACAGAGCGTTGCATAAAGAAGGTAACTTCCAGAGGCGGGCAGAGACGCCCGCGCCACTGAAAGCTCCCTGGATTCCACCAGTGGGGCGCCTCCGTGCCCGCCGATTTGGGCCAAGGGTTACCTTCTATATGCAACGCTCAGTAAATCCTTGATTCCTTTTTCCCTGGCGGCCCGATCCGAGCGTTGGGTGGGTTGTGAAGGCCAAGGTCAGGAATCAACACACGCGCCCTGACGCCACCGACCCTCGCCCAAGGATTAAGGAGGGACGACCCAGAGCCAAGGACAAAGGACAAGGGACAAAGGACAAAGGACTTCATTCCGCATCCACGCGGAAGTCCTGATGACAGTCGGCACAGGACTTCTTCACGACCGTGAAGGCGTCCTTCGTCTCCTTGAAATCCGCTTTGGTTTTGGTCGCCACCTGGCTCAAGTTCTCGGCGCTCTTGATAAACGCATCCGACCAGTCGTCCCATTTCTTGCCGGCGTCCGCCAGGTCCTTGACCGTCTTCACGGCATCCTTGATCGGCTTGGCAGCCTTGGCCAGCTTGACCAGCTCCTTGGCGCTCTTGGCGACATCCTTGTGAGATTTCAAGTACGCGACCTTGTTACGCAACCCTTTGGTGAGCGTCGAGTTGTGTTTGTTCACTTTCTCCATGATCTTGCCCAGCTCGGTTTCCTTGTCGTCGTCGGCATTGGTGAGCCGAGCGCCCAGTCCGAGCGAAACGAGAATTCCGGCGCTCAGGGCGAAGATGAGCCATTTCCGGAGCATGTTTGCGGTCTCCAGGGTCCAAAAAAGTGGGTCGGTGACGAAATTCGACTCAGGCAGGAGTATCAATCCGCTCCAGGCACAGAGGCCGGGAGAGGGTGGGCTGCGCCTTCGGCAGGCAGGCGTGAATTCAAGGTATACTAAGGATAGTCCTCTTCCCCGATCTGATCAAGAACTATGAACGACCCAATCGACTATCGCGCCGCGGGCGTCGATCTCCGAACCTACGAGGAGACGATCTCCCGGCTTCCTCCACTCTTGCGCCGAACCTACACGCCCCGCGTGATCGAGTGGGCCAACGGGTTTGCCGGACTTTTTCATCTCGACAACCAGATCGGTTTGCTGTCGCGCACCTACCGCGACCCGGTGCTCGTCGCCTCGACTGACGGCGTCGGCACGAAGCTGAAACTCGCCTTTGCCACCGGCCGGCATGCCACGGTCGGAATCGACCTGGTCGCGATGTCGGTCAACGATTGCCTGTGCGCAGGCGCCGAGCCCCTGCTTTTCCTCGATTACGTCGCCATGAGCCGCGACGATCCGGACTTGACCGCCCAGATCGTCAAGGGGATCAGCGACGGCTGCATCGAGGCCGAATGTTCGCTCCTGGGTGGGGAGACGGCCATTCTGCCCGACTTCTACCAGCCGGGGCAATACGACCTGGCCGGCTTCTGCCTGGGAGTCGTCGAGCGCAAGTACATCCTCGACGGTCACGAGATCCAGCCCGGCGACGCGGTCGTGGGCGTCGCCAGCTCGGGTCTCCACTCCAACGGCTACAGCCTGGCTCGGAAGATCGTCTTCGAGCACGCCGGCCTGGCACCCGAGACTTTCGTCGACGAGCTCGGTCGTACCGTGGCCGACGAGCTACTCGAGCCCACCCGGATCTACGTCCGCGCGCTCAAGACCGTGTACCGGAACTACCGGGTCAAGCACATCGTGCACGGGATCGCCCACATCACGGGCGGGGGCCTGATCGATAACCCCCCGCGCATTCTGCCGGAAGGATGCGCAATCCGGCTGAAGCGCGGCTCGTGGACCGTCCCCAAGGTCTTTCCCTGGCTCCAGCGCTTGGGCTCGGTGGAAGACGCCGAGATGGACCGCGTGTTCAACATGGGCATCGGCCTCGTCCTGATCGTGTCCAGGTTTTTCGGCGATTCGATCGTCCGCCACTTGAGCCACAAGAGCCGAACCCCCGCCTGGATCATCGGCGAGGTCGTACCGGGCGACCGGCAGGTGACATGGGACGAATGAATTCTTCGCACCACTTTCTTGCCCGCACGGCAAGATCCTGGTACCTTAAACGTGTCATCATCGATATTCTTCATTCCTGTCTGTATTGCGGCGGCCACTCGGGGCGGGTTTGACTTCATCGTCGTTGTCACAGGATTGACGTACTCGCGTATTTGGCACTAACCCCGTTGCGCACTCGCCATCTAGAAGCAAGGTGGGGATCGAGAAGGTAAAGGCGCGCAGCCTGCGCCCGGCTTGGTCCAGAGCCTTTCATCCCCCAACATTTCATCTGGCACCTCCGGAGTCGTGAAACCATGGCCAAGAGTCGGGACTGGACCGAGATCCTCGTCCGGCGGGGCGTGATCGGCCCCGATCAGCTCAAGGAAGCCCATCGGATGGAGAGTTCGACGGTCGAGGAAGCACTCGTCAAACTCGGCTACGCCGACGTCAACGACATCATGAAAGCCAAGGCCGAACAGCACGGCCTGCCGTTCGTCGAGCTGCGCGAGATCGAGATCCCTCCCTCCGTCATCGAACTCGTCCCGGAATCGCTCGCCCGCGAAAACATCGTCATGCCGCTCTCACAAGAAAGCGGCTCGATCCGCGTTATCATGCACGACCCGCTCGACTTCGAAACCATCGACAAGCTGCGGTTCGTCCTCAATCGGGAGATCGAGGTCTCCTTAGCCCCCAAGGAAGCAATCGTCGAGGCCATCAATAAGTACTACGGCAGCGCCAGCTCCGAAACCGAGTCGGTCGACTCGATGCTCCAGGAGTTTACCGATACCGCCATCGACTTCGCCGAAGAAGGCGGTACCGGTTCCAAGTCGTCCACGACCCAGACCCTCGAGGAAGGCGACGCCCCAGTCATCAAGCTCGTGCATCTCATCATCCAAGAAGCCGTCACGATGCGGGCCTCGGATATTCACATCGAGCCGTTCGCCGATCGGGTCCGGATCCGGTATCGCATCGACGGCGTGCTTATGGAACGCGACAGCGCCCCGCGCGGCTCTTGGGCGCGATGGTCAGCCGCATCAAGATCATGGGGTTCATCGACATCGCCGAAAAACGCCGCCCCCAGGATGGCCGCATCAAGATCCTCGTCGCCGGCAAGGATATCGACATGCGGGTGAGCATCATCCCAACCGCCCATGGACAGTCGGTCGTGATGCGGATCCTGGACCGGGACAATATCAAGGTGGGATTGCAAGACCTCGGCTTCGGCGACGAGGACTGGGCCCGCTTCAAGCAACTGATCAAACGCCCCAACGGAATCTTGCTCGTCACCGGGCCAACCGGCTCCGGAAAAACCACCACCCTTTACGCCGCCCTCAACGAGCTCAATCGCCCCGACGTCAAGATTATCACGGCCGAAGACCCCGTCGAATACTACCTGCCAGGCGTCAACCAGTGCGAAGTGAAGGCAAAGATCGGAATGACCTTTGCTCGCATTATTCGTGCCATGCTCCGACAAAATCCCAACATCCTTCTCGTTGGCGAAATTCGGGATCTGGAGACGGCTGAGACCGCAATTCAGGCTTCTCTGACCGGACACTTGGTTTTCAGTACATTGCACACGAACGATGCGCCCAGTGCCATTACACGTCTGGTCGATATCGGGATCCAGCCGTTCCTGGTCGCTAGCTCAGTGCTTGCAATCATGGCACAGCGGCTCGTACGCAAGGTCTGTCCCAAATGCCGGGTGAAATATGAGCCGCCCGCTCACCTGCTGAACGGCCTCGGGCTGCGTCCGGAGATCGTTAAGAAAGCGAACTTCGCTCGGGGGAAGGGTTGCAACCACTGTAACAAGACCGGGTACCGGGGCCGGATGGGCATCTTCGAGCTGATGTCGTTGACGCCGCAAGTCCGCGAGATGACCTTCAAGGGCGAATCAACCCAAAATGTGCGGAGAATGGCCAGGAAACAGGGGATGCGCACCTTGTTCGAGGACGGGATCGTCAAGGTGCTCCGGGGCCAGACCACCCTGGATGAGGTCTTGCGCATCACCCAGCGCGACATGCTGACCGAGAGTTTTGGCCAGCATGGCCAGCAGAAGAAGTGATCTCCTTAAGATTGCTCGAAACCCGGCCGACCCGTGCCGCGGCTTGGCCGCCGGTTGGAGACAGGACGATCGACGTTCGGTGGGCGCCTCCACCCTGGCCCCTGGCAGATCGCCCGGATGAACTTGCCGATTACGCATCACCAAGTGGGTTCGTCGCTTGATCCGTCGGGTAGCCACCGGGATAATAACGCTGGTCTTAGGGAATGGCGCGTGGCCGTAACCTCAAGAGCCGACGTCACGATTCGGTGGACACCTGGTTTACAGCAATGTGTCAACCCTGGCAAAATGACTGCTGCGGGTTGTTAGTTGGTCGAGGCCGGTTCCATCGTTGATACCGCGGAGGCTCTTCAGGGCAATGGGTACGCTCCTCATCGACAAGCTGCTTCAGACGGTTTGCTCTCAAAAGGCGAGCGACCTCCATCTCACCGTGGGGAGTCAGCCCGTCATCCGGCTGCATGGCCACATGCGGCCCCTGGCAACCAAGGTGCTCGAGTCGTCCGACACCACCGCGCTCATGAAGAGCATCACGCCGGAACGGTGTCAGCAAGAGCTGCAGGAAGTCGGGGGGACCGACTTCGGGTTTGCCTTCGGCGAGATGGCCCGGTTCCGGGTCGCCATCTACAAGCAGCGCGGCAACATCGGCTTGGTCCTGCGGCGGATCCCCAACGAGTTTCTCACCTTCGAGCAGCTCGGCTTGCCGGCGGTCATCGAGCAGTTGATCCAGCGGCCCCGAGGCTTGATCCTGGTCACCGGCCCGACCGGCTCGGGCAAGACGACCAGCCTGGCGTCCATGATCAATTACATCAACGGGACCATGGACCGCCACATCATCACCATCGAAGACCCGATCGAATACTTCCACAAGCACAACAAGTGCCTGATCAACCAGCGCGAGATCGGCGTCGACGTACCCGACTTCCCCGAAGCCATTCGCCGGGCGCTGCGCATGGACCCGGACATCATCCTGGTTGGTGAAATGCGCGATCTGGCCACCATCTCCGCGGCCATCACGGCCGCCGAAACCGGCCACATCGTCTTCGCCACCCTGCACACCAACTCGGCCGAGGGAACCGTCAATCGCGTGATCGACGTTTTCCCCAAGGACCAGCAGGACCAGATCCGCACCCAGCTTTCGGTCGCCATCATCGGCATCCTGGCCCAGGCCCTCTTGCCGCGCAAGCCCAAGGGGCTGGTCGCCGCCTACGAGATGCTGGTCGTCACGCCGGCCATCGCGAACCTGATCCGGGAAAACAAGACCTACCGCATCGACTCCTCGATCCAGACCGGCCGCAAACACGGCATGATCCTCTTGGACGACAGCCTGTTCAACCTCTGGCGGCAGGGCTTGGTCGAGGAACACGAAGTCATGTTCAAGTCCCGCAAGCCCGCCGATCTCAAGGAACGAATCGAGAATGCCAAGAAGGGCATTTTCGACGAGGAAGAGGCAGAGGGAGAGGAAGAAGAATAATGGCGCGACGACTCGGCACGATCATGGTTGACATGGGCTATCTGGATGAAGAGGCCCTCTGGAAGATCCTCGAGGAGCAAAAACGCTCCGGCACCGAGCTCTTCGGCAAGGTCGCGGTGCGCATGGGCCTGGTCAAGGAAGATCAGGTCCTGAAAGCGCTCGGGGAAGAGCTCGGGATGAAGACGGTCAAGCTGGCGGACGTCACGATCCCCGCCGAGCTCACCGAGCTGGTGAATGAGAGCATGGCCACCGCCTACAAGATCGTGCCGATCTCGCAGAACAAGAAGGACAAGAGCATCACGGTCGCGATGGCCGAGCCTCAGAACCCCTCGACGCTCGACAGCTTGAGGATGTTCTTGAGCACCGAGGTCAAGGGCGCGATCGCCTCCGAGGCCGACGTGATGGCGGCCATCGAGCGGCTCTACGCCGGCCACCACGAGAGCATCCAGGACGTCGTCAAGCAGATCGAGCAGGACAAGGGCTTGCAGAAGCTGGTCGGGCGGAATGAAAACACCATCGACCTCGAGGCGATCGAGGAAATGGCCGAGGCCGCCCCGGTGCGCAAGCTGCTGAACATGGTGCTGCTTCTGGCGATCAAGGACAAGGCCTCCGACGTCCACTTCGAGCCGTTCGAGGAAGAGTACAAGATGCGCTACCGGGTCGACGGCGTGCTCTACGAGCTGGTGCCGCCGCCCCGCCACCTGGCGCCGGCCATCGCCAGCCGCATCAAGGTCATGTCCAACCTCGATATCGCCGAGCGCAGGCTGCCGCAGGACGGCCGCATCCAGCTCGCCCTGGGCGGCAACGAAGTCGATATCCGGGTCTCGACCCTGCCCACCATGTTCGGCGAGAGCGTGGTGCTGCGGATCCTGGACCGGACGGTCGTGCAGCTAGACCTCAAGAAGCTGGGGATGCCCGAGGACACGATGACGCAGTGGCACCAGATCATCGAGAAGCCCAACGGCATCGTGCTGGTGACCGGCCCGACCTCCTCGGGCAAGACGACCACCCTCTACGCCACCTTGAACCACTTGAACCGCATCGAAGACAAGATCATCACCACCGAGGAGCCGGTCGAGTATGACATCGAGGGCCTGATCCAGATTCCGGTCAATCCCGACATCGGCGTCACATTCGCCGCCTGTCTCCGTTCGATCTTGAGACAGGACCCCGACAAGATCTTGGTCGGCGAGACCCGCGACCTCGAGACCGCCGAGATCTCGATCCAGGCCTCACTCACCGGCCACATCGTCTTCACCACGCTGCACACCAACGACGCCCCCTCGGCGGTCACCCGCCTGCGCGACATGGGGCTGCCGACCTTCCTGATCACCGCCACGGTCGAGGCCGTGCTCGCCCAGCGCCTGGTCCGCAAGATCTGCTCCTTCTGCCGCACCGAGTTCACGCCGGCACCCGAGGTCTGCATGGAGCTGGGCCTGACCCCCGACCAGGCCTCGCAGAAGAAGTTCTTCTACGGCAAGGGCTGCGACAAGTGCAACAACACCGGCTACAAGGGGCGCATGGGCATCTATGAGCTTCTGGTCATGAACGACACCCTCCGCGAAATGGTCGTCGCCGAAGCGTCGCTGGACGACTTCCGCAACGCCTGCCGCAAATTCGGCATGCGGACCCTGCGCGAGGCCGGAATGAACGCCATCCACAACGGCCAGTCCACAATCGAGGAAATCGTGCGGGAAACGATGCTGGATGATTTGTAGTCCGTTGTCCGTTGTCCGTTGTCCGTTGTCCGTTGTTCGCTTCGCGTATGTCATCGGCGCTTGGTAACCTAATTGTCCACCGTCCGCCGCCCGTTCTCAGCCGTGTAATCTGGTGCCGCCCAGCCTTTTATTTGCCCGCTCGCCAGTGGAATTCGCGAAGCGGACAACGAACAACTGACCACGGACAAAGGACAAAATGCAGATGGCCAGAAGCAACTTCGAGACTCTGGAGGTGTACCGACTGTCGGAAGAGGTGGCGGACGAGGTTCTGGGGCATCGTCGTCGCCTGGCTGCCGCTGGCTCGCGACACGATTGGTAAGCAATTGATTCGGTCGGCGGACAGCATCGGGGCCAACATTGCCGAGGGTGCTGGACGAGGCTCTTTCCCAGACAATCGGCGCTTCATTCGTTATGCCCGTGGATCGCTCAACGAAACGAGACACTTTCTTCGCCGCGCCTTCCGGCGGAACCTCATGAACAAGGATATGGTCTGCCGTTTGAGACCGCTTTTGGATGAACTGGCGCCTCGCTTGAACGCTTACCTCAAATCAATCGGGCGCGGCAGTGCATCACCGCCGGCCGGTGCCGACGAGCATCTAACAACGGACAACGGACAACGGACAACGGGCTAAGGGGAAAAAGATGCCAACTTATCAATACGAAGCGATGGATCACACCGGGCGGGAGGTCAAGGACAGTATTGACGCCGCGACCCAGGAAGAAGCGCAGCAACTGATCCGCCAGAAGGGGTTCTTCGTCACCAAGATTGCCGAGAAGGCCAAGAAGGGCAAGACGCGGGCATCGGCCAAAAAGGGGGACGGCGCAAGAAGAAGGCGTTCACGATCGGCCGGATCTCGACCAAGCAGCTCTGCACCTTCACGCGCCAGCTCTCGACTTTGCAGGATGCCGGCCTGCCGATCTTGCGCAGCCTCAAGATCCTCGAGGGCCAGTGCAAGCCGGGCGTGCTCAAGAACGCGCTCCAGGACATCGTCGAGGACATTGAAAGCGGCTTGACCCTTTCGGAAGCCTGCCAGAAGCACCCCAAGGCGTTCGACCGGCTCTACTGCAACATGATCAAGGCGGGCGAGGCGGGCGGTGCGCTCGAGGCGATCCTCCAGCGCCTGGCCGACTTCAAGGAAAAGGCCCAGTCGCTCAAGCGGCGGATCAAGTCGGCGATGGTCTACCCGATCGTGGTCATCACGGTGGCCTGCATCATCGTGGGCTTCATCCTCTATTTCATCATCCCGAAGTTCGAGTCGATCTTCAAAGATTTCAACATCCCGCTGCCGCGGATGACCACCTTCCTGATCGACGCCAGCCACTTCCTGATCAAGTATTTCTACGTGGTCTTCCTGACTCCGCTCTTCATCTGGATCTTCGTCAAGCTGCTTTACCGCAACAAGACGGGGGCGTATATCTGCGACCGGATCAAGCTGATGATTCCCGTCATGGGGACGATCGTCGAGAAGTCGACGGTCGCGCGGACCACCCGCACCCTGGGAACTTTGGTGCAGTCGGGCGTGCCGATCCTCGAGTCGCTCAACATCGTCCGCGACACGGCCGGCAACGCGGTCTTCGAGCGGGCGTTCAACCGGATCTACGAGAGCATCCGCGAGGGTGAAACCATCGCCCAGCCCTTGAAGGAAGCCCGGATCGTCGACGACATCGTGGTCAACATGATCGACGTCGGCGAGGAGACCGGCGAACTCGACACCATGCTCAACAAGATCGCCGACAACTACGATGAAGAGGTCGAGACGGCCGTGGAAAGCTTGGTCAGCCTGCTGGAGCCGATCATGATCGTCATCCTGGGCGGCATCATCGGCTTCATCGTCATCGCGCTCTTCCTGCCGCTGATCACTCTGATCTCGAAGTTGTCCGGCTAGTGCCGGACAACTTGTCCTTGGTCCTTTGTCCCTGGTCCTTTGTTCGCTTCGCGTCTGTCATCGGCAATCGGTTGATAACACGCTCTTGTCCGGCTGACGCCGGACAACTTGTCCTTGGTCCTTTGTCCCTGGTCCTTTGTTCGCTTCGCGTCTGTCATCGGCAATCGGTTGATAACACGCTCTTGTCCGGCTGACGCCGGACAACTGGTCCTTGGTCCTTCGTCCCTGGTCCTTTGTTCGCTTCGCGTCTGTCATCGGCCATCGGTTGATAACCCGCTCGTTCGTTGGAAACGGGAGCCCGAAAATGCCACCGTCAACTTGCGCCCGCTTGCGATTCGCAAAGGACGAAGGACATCTGTCACCCTCGACCTGTGCCTGCGAGCAATTCACAAAAGACAAAGGACAAAGGACAAAGGACAAAGGACAAAAGCCCCGGAGGGGCTTTACGATGATCGAGCTCCTGGTCGTGATCATCATCATTGCGATCCTGATCGGGCTCTTGCTGCCGGCGATCCAGGCGGCGATCCGCGCCGCCCGAAACGCCGCCGTCTCGACCGAGGTCAGCACGCTTGCGCAGGCGATCGAGAGCTTCAAGACTCGCTACGGCGATTATCCGCCCAGCCGGGTCATCCTTTACGAGAACGGCCTTTTCCCCGTCGGCGACTCGACGTTCATCCAGGGCGAGAACATCACGAATGGCCAGCTTTGCCAGCAAACCCTGGCGGCGCTCCGGAAGTTTTTCCCCAAGGTGGCCTTCAGCACCTCGGGCTTGCCGGCCCCGGTTCTGGCGGGCCAGGGCAACTACTGGTACGACTTCAACGGCAACGGGGTCTTCGACCAGGGTGCGTACATCCTCCACGGTCATGAATGCCTGGTGTTTTTCCTGGGAGGCGTCCCGCTGCCCAACACCGCCGCCGTTCCGCCGACCTACGGCTTGACCGGCTTCGGCCAGGACCCGACGAACCCGTTCACCAACAGCATCAATAACGGCAACTTCATGTACAACACGAACCGCCAGACGCCGATCTTCGAGTTCAATCCCGGCAGGCTGTTCCTCGATCCCAACAACAACACCGCCAACGGACTGCTGCCCGCGCTGGTTCCCGGGTACTACGACTCGCTCGGAAACTCCCCGCCCGGCCAGGGGACCACCCTCAATTTCTATGTTTATTTCAGCGCCTATGGTAACGGCGCCTATAACCCCGACGACGTCAACTTCTACACCGAAGATGACGGCGGCAACAACGGCAGCCAGGCGCCGCTGGCCCCGGTCTGGCTGAATTTCCAGCAGACCGGCTTTTCCGCGGTGCCAAATCCGTACACCAACACGGTGACCTCGAGCGTTGGGGGCGCCCTGCCGTCGGGTACCGTCACGTTTCAGAAGGCCCAATCATACCAGATCATCTCGGCGGGACTCGACGGGCAATACGGAGTCGGCGGTCAGTACATTCCGGCCACGTCAGCGACTTCGACGGCGAGCAACCCTCTACCATTCGACGCGAACAACACGGGCGCCGGCGCCGGACCTCCGGCATCGGCTCCCGCGCAGGCGGAGACCGCGGCCGTCATAAGGCAGCGGGAAATGGACAATCTGACCAATTTCAAATCCGGAACGCTGCAATAGTCATTTGTCCTTTGTCCTTTGTCATTTGTCCTTTGTTTTCCGAGGGTCGGGGCTTCCGTCTTGACGGGGCGAGGACACCAGCGGAGAAGATGCGTGCGCCTCTTTCGGCAACCACTGAGACAGTCGCGTGTTCGTGCTGGATTGGGTCAGCCAGTGATGAGCCAAGCGCCCAGCGATAACCGAGGACCACGAGCCATGGGCAACGGACCACGGACCACGGACGAGCAGCAGACAGTCACGTTACTACCCGCGGGCCAACGCATCCCGCGAACCGAACAACGGACCACGGACCACGGACCACGGACAAACAGGCCAAGCGAACAACGGACCAGCAAAGACAGCCCCGTTATGACCCGCTCACCGGTGGAACCCGCGAAGCCAACAAAGGACAACGGGCAAAGGACAACGGACAAAGGACAAAGGACCCGGCGGGCCACGGCCCGCCGAAGGGCCTTTACCTTGGTCGAGCTCATGGCCGTGATCACGATCATCGGGATCCTCCTGAGCCTGGTCCTCGCGGCCTCGCTGGATGCCGACAAACAGGCCCGGACGCAGGCCACCCAGGCCTTGATCCAGAAACTCGACTCGGCGCTTTCAGACCGGATGGACGCCCTGTTGCAGAGCGCACCCAACCCGAACTGGGCTCACGGTTACATGGGCGCGGTCTACAGCTCGCTTGCCCAGACGGCGAACAACCCGCTGGGAATGCTGCCCCCGGTCGCCAACATCTCGGGCCTGGACAATGCGGAGGTCAAGACAACGCTGCGCGCCCAGACCATTGCCACCTACGATTACATCAAGAGCGAACTGCCCGACGTCTTCTTCATCGATCCCAATTTCGTTGCCAATCCGTCGTCGTATGGCGGCTTCTATCCGTTCAACTTCACGGGAGTGCCCTTTCTCCCGAACGTCACTCAAGTCGATCCCAACAGCACCGGCCTGACGAGTGTCATGCTCCCACTGGGGCACATGGTTCAAGGGCCATTGATTGGTCCCACTCTGGTTAATTTGAATGGCGGTTTTGGCGACAGCTATATCGACCCGAATACCGGATTTCTGGTCTCGTCCAATCCGACCCTGGGCTACACGGGCAGCGGGATTTACGGCGCTTCCTACACGGCCGCGGCCGGGCTCTACAAGAACCTGGGCTATCTGCCCACTGGCTACGACGCCGTTGACAACAATCAAAACGGGCTCATCGACGAGTGGGCCGAGGGCGTGAGCGCCTCGAACCTCGCGCTCGTCACAACTCACCTGCAAAACCACACCCACAACACGGCCCGGTCCGAGATGCTTTACGCCCTGCTGGTGGAGGGCTCGGGGCCATGGGGAGCGGCGTTTACCCGCGACCAGTTCGGCGACAAGGAGGTACAGGACACCGACAACGACGGCTTGCCCGAATTCGTCGATGGCTGGGGCCAGCCGCTCCAGTTCTTCCGCTGGCCCATCCTCTACCATTCCGACTATCAGCGCGGCCAGACGATGACAGCCGCGGGCGGGCAAGTCTGGAATCTCAACTATCCCTACATCGGTGCGCTCGACACGCGCGAGCAGGATACGCGCGACCTCAATCAGCAGCTCACGGCGCCGGGGTGGTGGTCGACGTCCGGCATCGGCGGGCTGGCGGCCAACAACTCGTGTCCCAGCTTCACGCCGGCCGGACCGCCGCTACCCGCCAATTCGAATGCCAGCATCGCGGTCCAGACATTCGGCGCCTTCTTCCACCGGCTCACCGAGCCGATGCCAATTCCGCCGTCACCGGTGGTCACTGGCGTTCCCTGGGACCGCGGCGGGAACTACCGCCGGGCGTTTTACAGCAAGTTTCTGATTCTCTCCGCGGGACCGAATGGATCGCCGGGCGTCTTTCTCTATTCGGACGCAGCGCTCCAGTCCCTGGGTGCGAGTGCCTCACTGGCCTTGATCGCCAACGAGAACAACGCCATGCAGTTTGGGCTGGATGTCGCCGACTTCACGGCCACGGCCACCATCGCGAACCTGACGATTCCCGTGAACCCGGCCAGTCCGTCCAGCGTCGATCCCACCACGCCGACCAGCTTCGATATCCAGTTGGCCGGTCAAGACGACATCACCAACCACAGCCTCAGCGCCGCGGGTGGACTCGGAGGGCCAGGATCATGATTGCCACACGCCGTCTTTACAATCAAGGGGGGGATCACTCGCGCGAGACCAGGCGAGCGAGCGCGCGACGCCGCCATCTTGCTCGGCGCTCGGGCTTTACCCTCGTCGAGCTCCTAGTGGTCGTCCTGATCATCTTGATCGTCAGTGCCGCCGCGCTGCCGGTGGTGATTCCGGCGGTCAGCCATCGCCAGGTCAGCGAGGCGGCGCGCATTCTGCAAGGGGCCTTGGTCGGCGCCCACGACACGGCCATCCATAACGGCGCTCCTGCCGGGATTCGCTTGTTGCCCGATCCCTCGTTCAACGGAATCAATCAGAACCCGCAGAGCCAGCTTTTCGGGCTGCTCGACCCCTCTCTTCCCCTTGCCGCCAACCGCATCATCCCCATCGAGCCCGCGCCCGATTACAGCGAGGGGATGGTCAGCATCATCCAGGACCCTCCGGGAAGTACGCCTTTCAACAACTACACCACCGCTTACCTCTTGCCTCCCTATCCGGCAATACAAAATACGACGGCCAACGGCCAGTCTGTCACCAACGGCGTCCTGATGGTCGAGGAATGCCCGGGAGCTTGGCAACTCGTTGCGGGCAACTGGGTTTTCAACCCGAACGAGCCGACAAGCTGGTTCTGGAACATCCGGATCGGCGAGAAGATCCAGATCGGGAATGCCGGCCAGATCTACACGATCGTCGGTCCCTTGTTCTTCAACCAGAACAACAGCAACCCCGACCTGTTCGTCAACGACGGACCGCCCGGGTCCACGCCGCAGCTCACGAGGACGTACACGAACCCAACCGGCGGATCGGTGACGGTCCAGGTGGAATACCTCTTCCTCGTCAATGGCCAGGACGATCCACCCCAGGACGGCTTTGTCGACAACCTCTGGAATACGGCCAGCAACAACGGCAATGCCTTGACCGACCAGATGATCGAATTCGAGAACGAGACGTGGCAGGGATCTCTTGCAAGCCTTCCGCCGCTCGCCGGCATCCAGGCCGGCTACCACGTCAATGGGTATCTCAACCTGGCCTACACCATCAACCGCCGCCCGGTGCCAAGCGCGCGAGGCCGGGAAACCCAACTGCCTTCGGATGTCGTGATTGACCTCACGACTTTGGGCGGCACGCAAGAAAGATCGCGGATCCCGCTGCAAGCGCAGAATCCGTTCAACGGGGTCCGTGGACATTCTGGTCTATCCCAGCGGCCAGGTCGTGCCGACGATGAACTTCTCGACGCCGGCCTCGGTCGGGCTCACGGCCTCGTTTTTTCACTTCTGGCTGGCCGAGCGCAGCGACGTGGCCGCGATCAACGTTGACCCGGCCACGGGTAATTACATCCCCATAGTGGCCGGCCAGAACGTGTACTTACCGATCGGCAATATCCTGCAAATTCCGGGCCAGGCCCCGACCCCGTACAACGGCCCGAAGCTCAAGGGCGAGTATCGCCTGGTCACGATCTTCACGCGCAACGGCCAGGTCGCCACCAACGAAAACGTCCTCTTCGACAACCCGCTCGCCCCGCAGAACGGGCAGAGCTACAACGTCAGCCTGCCGTTTCTACAGGCGCAAGAGGGAATCTCAGGAGGGCATTGACCATGACAAAGGACAAAGGACAAAGGACCCGGCGGGCAAAAGCCCGCCGCGGCATCACCCTGACCGAGATCCTGATCGCCATCATGATCCTGGGCATCGGGTTGGTGTCGCTGGCGGCTCTCTTCCCGATCGGCCTGTCCCGGCTGCGCGAGGCGTCGCGCTACTCGAGGTCGGCCTACCTGTCCCAGTCGGGCGCGACCGACATGTCGGCGCGCGGCCTGCTCTTCAAGAAGTCGTTCTTCTTCGCCGATTTCCTCAACAGCGGCTACTACCCGTTCTGGTTCGCAACCCCGTCGCTCGGCGGTCCCGACGCTTACGATCCCTTCACCCAGGACACGCAGTTCTATGGTGGCGAGGGAGTAACCTGGGACCTCACGCAGACTCCGCCGGTCGCGACGTACTTCGGGGCCACGGCCAATCGCGGCACCGGCCTGCCGATCGCTTACGACCCACTCTGGCGGCACCAGACCCGTGTCTATCTCGACCCGCTCAATCAATCGATGCCCGAGGCGCGCTTCGGCGCGGGGACCGACGGCAACGCCACGTTCATCGCGGCCGATTCCGACGGCGGGCCGCCCAGCGCCTGGGGCCTCCAGCGGCTGACCAATTTCAATCGCGCCACCGCGACCAACGCCCTGGGCCAGGTCGTCCCCCTCTTCCCGGCCGACAACTCCGTGCCGGGCATCTTCGTCTCGCCCGAGGACACCGTCTTGCAGGACCCGAGCGGGACCACCTACACCATCGACGGCCTTTCAGCCGCCAACGGCGGAATTCCCGTCGTCCGCCCCAGCCCGATCATTCCCGACCTGAATACATCCGGGGGAACTCCCACCAACGACTGGCGCTATTCCTGGATATTCACCGGACTCCAGACCAACGTTTCGCCGTTTCAAGGTCCGAATCAAACGTCGCTCGGGGCAACGTTCGAAGGCAATATCGTGATCTTCGAGAACCGGCCGTTCGGGATCAGCCAGGTCACCAGCCCCCTGGGCCCGGTGACCTGGCAGGTTGACGGCGAGACGGTGGTGGAGGCGGTCTGGGGCTACAGCACCAGCGTGGCGACGAACCCTGGGCTGGGCATCGCGGCTGGTTATGGCTCCGGTGCCGACCGCACCGTTCTCTTACGCTGGCCGGCCAATATGCCCGACCCGGTCGTCAAGGCGGGCGACTGGATCGCCGACGTGACGTACGAGCGGAATGCGCAGACCGTGATCAGCCGGTTCCTGAGCTGGAGCCAGCAAGTCCCTCCCCTGGTGGGGCTCCCCAATCCGATCAACAACGGCGAGTGGGACAACCTGCCCGCGCAGCGGTGCTTCTGGTACCAGG
Source organism: uncultured Isosphaeraceae bacterium (assembly GCA_963823675.1). Lineage (GTDB taxonomy): Bacteria > Planctomycetota > Planctomycetia > Isosphaerales > Isosphaeraceae > CAWGMT01. The sequence goes on from CAWGMT010000016.1 coordinate 39,966, forward strand.
TTCAGCGCGTCACGCCCCCCGGGCCCGCGCTCGGGCCCTTTGCATTTGCCAACGACCCGACCAGTTACCGCTACATGGTCGTTTATGTCAACTCGTCGCTTCTGGCCCGCACGATCCTCAACAGCAACAACGGTCAACCCATGTTCCGCAATGCAGCCCTGATCTGTCCGTCCGTCGTCAACGTGATTCCCCAGACTTTTACGACTATTGCGGTGCAATAGTCTTTGGTCCTTTGTCATTTGTCCTTTGTCCTTTGTTCGCTTATTTGTCCTTTGTCCCTGGTCCTTGGCCCTTGGTTCGCTTCGCGGATTCCACTGGCGAGCGGGAATGACGAGGCTGTGTGGCAGTAGACAACACGAGTGACAACGAGGCATGGACGCCGGATGACTGACAGGCGAGTTACTAACCAATAGCCGATGACACACGCGAAGCGAGCAAATGACAAAGGACCAATGACAAAGGACAAAGAACAAATGACAAATGACAAAAAGTCCTTCGAGAACCTGGAAGTTTATCGATTGGCGGAGAAATTGGCGGACCAGGCTTGGAATATGGTGCTGGACTGGACGAATCTCGCTCGCGACACGTTCGGAAAGCAGTTGATTCGATCGGCGGATGGCATCGGGGCGAACATTGCGGAGGGCGCTGGACGGGGCTCATTCCAAGACAACCGGCGCTTTGTTCGCTACGCTCGTGGGTCGCTCGACGAAACCAGACACTGGCTTCGCCGCGCTTACAAGCGAGGTTTTGTCAACGAGGAAATGGGCCGCAGCCTGAAACCGATGCTCGACGAGCTATCCCCGCGCTTAAACGCGTACCTCAATTCAATCGGCCGCGGGCATGAGGGGGGCGATGAACAATGACAGTCAACCAACGACGGGGCACGAGGGACAAAGGACAAAGGACGAAGGGCAAAGGACAAAGGCGGGCCGAGGCCCGCCGAGGAAAATCAATCGGCACTGGGCACGAAGGGGGCGACGAGCAATGATCGCCGAACGACAGCAAAGGACAAAGGACAAAGGACAAAGGACGAACGCCCCGCGCGCGGGGCGTGACCCTCATCGAGATGATGGTCACCGTCGCGATCCTGGTGCTGATCATGGCCGTGGTGGCTCAGGTGTTCCAGGCCGCCACCGGCGCGGTCTCGACGGCTCAGGCCATCCAGGAGCTGGATGGCCAGCTTCGCCGGCTCGAGTCGATGATGCGCTCCGATCTGAGCGGCGCCACGGCCGATTTCACGCCGGCCCCCAATTATCCCCTGGGGCCGTTCGGACTCAACCCTCTGGACAACCTGGGCTACTTCGAATACGGCGAGAACGAGTTTGCCGACAGCCAGGGCGAAGACAGCGACGACTATCTCAAGTTCACCGCCAAGGCCCCGCCGGGCCAGCCGTTCACGGGCCGCATCTTCCTGCCGCCGCCGATACCGTTTGCGAACATGACCGCCCAGCAACTGCAAAACTATCTCAGCACCCAACCGATCACGATCACCAGCGAATTTGCCGAGATCATCTACTTCCTGCGCAATGGCAACCTCTATCGCCGCGTGCTCCTGATCGCTCCCGAGCGGCAATCGACGATTTATCAGGTGATCAATAACGTGGATACGAGCCTGGGCGCGAACCCGTTCACCCCGACGGCTCTGGGAGGCGGGTTCATAAGCTGGCAGGGAGTCAACGACCTCTCGGCGCGGCCCTCGAGCAGGGGCTTGAACAACCCGACCATCGTTCTCAACACCCTGGGCGACCTGACCAACCGCGAGAACCGGTTTGCCTCCCCGCGCTTCAGCGACGATTTCCTGACCCTCGGCCCGCCCGCGATGCAAGGCGGCGGTCCGAACTGGACCCAGGGCCCCGATGGCCTCTACGACGATGTCAACGACGACAACGTGCCGGACCTTTATCCGACGCTGTACCCCGGCGTGTTTAACCCCGTGACCGCGGGCGGCCCTCTTGTGTTCGCCCCACCTTTCCCCCCTGCCAACCCGACGGGGAGCCAGATAATCCTCAACAATCCGGGGGCGGCGTTTCTGGCTTTCCCTTACATCTTCCCGGGGGCTTACTCCCAGCCTCAGAATCTGGTCAATGGCTATCAGATGGGCTGGATTCATTCGCCGACGCCCGCCGTGGGCAATCCCGCGGCCACCTTCGACGGGCCGCAGGGACCGCTCTATTATCTTCAGAACATGAACCACAATCCGGTCGACGTCGGCGACAACCTGCCCCAGCCCGCGCTCCATAGCGAGTATCAAACGTGGTGGGGCTTCCCCACCTGGCGCGAGATGCTCTCACCGGTCTGGAATGATCCCACCGTGCAGGTCAACGTCGCGTCCTCCCAGCCTTTCGGGCTGACTCCCCTGGCTGCGAATAACGTGCCCGTAGTCGACAACGGCAGTTTTCTGCCGGCCATGAACACGACCTGGCGCGGCAACGCCCAGCTCTACACCGACGGAGTCGGCACCGCCAATCAGTTGTTCCCCAACCCGCAAGGCAACCCGCTCCAGCAGCAACTGTGGCAACTCTGGCAGTACCTGAGCTGGGAAGACGACCTGATCATGACCAACGTGCGCAGCTTCGACGTCAAGGCCTACGACAACGCTCTGGCCAACTTCGCCGACCTGGGCTGGGGCGACGATCCTCGCACGTCGGGCTTCAACAACGCTCCGTTCCTGGGGGGCAACCCCGACTTCACGGGAAACAACGTCTATCCCCCGCGGGTGCAGATCCAGGCGCAGTGGTGGGATTACGTCAACTTCACCTTCGCTCACGAGGGGCGCATGCCCCCCTTGACGACCGACCAGCGTTATGACTCCCAGTTCGGGCCGCAGTCCTATGCGGGATTCAACTACACGGGCAATGTCGGCGACAACCAGCCGGGGATCGTCCGCCTGCGCCGGGTCTGGGACTCGTGGTCGACCGAGTACAGCCAGGCGACCGCGACGGGCCAGAACATCGCCAACAACGCGTTTCCGGCCGGCCCCCCGTTCACGCCGCCGATCTATCCGTCGTATCCGCCGCCGTACCCGGCGCAGTTGCGGGCGATCCAGATCCAGATCCGGGTCGCCGATCCCACGAACCAGCACGTCAAGTCATTGACGCTCAGGCAGGATTTTACGGAGAAACTCTGATTTGTCCGTTGTCCGTTGTCAGTTGTCCGTTGTCCCTTGTTCCTTGTTCCTTGTTTGGAAGCCCCGAAGGGGCGGAAGAACGTAGCCCAGGGCGTTAGCCCTGGGTTGGTGACGGAAGGTGAAAACTCTCTCTTTGCAGCCCCGATGGGGCGACACGATAGCCTGACCTAGGGTGGGTGAAACCCATCAGCTACACCATGAATACAACGACAACCCCTAGTGCCGTTCCCATTCCGCGCGACGGTCCTCCCGCCGCGGCCGGCGTGCCGTCTCTTGACGAGATCTACCAGCTCACGGCCGTGCCCGATGACCGCGTGGTGTTCCACAACGTCGACTGGTCGTTCTACGAGCGCTTGATCGATTCGATCCCGGAGTCGAGCAATATCCACGTGGATTACGACGGGAAGGATCTCGAAGTCATGGGCAAGGGTCGAAAACATGAGCGGCGCAACAGATTGCTGGGACGATTCGTCGATATCGTGACCGCGGAGCTCGAGATCCCCCGCCGCGGATTGCGCGAGACGACCTGGAAACGTCCCGAGATTTCGCGTGGTCTGGAGGCCGACGAGTGCTACTACTTCCTTCCCGAAAAAATCGCGGCCGACAACGAGGCGATCGAGCGCGGCTCAGATGACATCGCCGACTATCCCAACCCCGACCTGGCGATCGAGGTCGATATTTCCCCGCCTCGGGTGGACCGCGCGGGAATCTACGCGGCGCTCCGCGTCGCCGAGGTTTGGCGGTTTGCAAACGGCGAGGTGGTGATCGAACGCCTGACCGCCGAGAGGACGTATGTCTCGGTCGAAGCCAGCCAGTTCCTTCCGGTCCGTGCCGACGAGGTTCGGCGCTGGGTCGTGGAAGAAGATTCGCGCGACGAATTGGCCTGGGAGCAGCGGCTGCGTGAGTATATCAGAGGCAAGCAAGAGCCATGAACACGACGACAACCTTCTGGAAAGCCCCGAAGGGGCGAAAGAACGTAGCCCAGGGCGTCAGCCCTGGGTTGATTGAGTCACACGAACCTTCTCTTTTGGAAGCCCCGAAGGGGCGACATGATAGCGTGAAGAAACTGAAAATGACCGCTTGGTGGGTTGCACCCACCCGACAACCAAAGCCGACTATACTATGCGGGCGTCACGACTTGGCCATTTGTGCATATTTGGTTTGTCCTTTGTCCTTGGTTCGCTTCGCGGATTTCACTAGCCAAAGGTTATTACCAGGCTCCTTGGCAGCAGGCAACGCGAGTGGCACCGCGGCATGGACAACCGACGACCGAACACTGACAGCGCACAACCGACTACTCAACACTGACATTGCACGATCGACTACCGGCTACTGACAACGCACAGCCGACTTTACCTAACGACAACGCACAACCGACGCCCGAATTCCGACAACGGACAACGGACAACTGACAACGGACTAAGGGGGATTCGATCATGTTGGCTTCGAGACAGTCGCGAACCAAGCGCCGCGGGGTCGTTCTGATCCTGGTGCTCGCCATGCTCGGCCTGCTGGCGGTGATCGGGATCACGTTCGCCACCTACAGCGGTCAGGCCAAGATCAACGCGCGCAACTACGCGGTTTCGGTACTTCAGCCGCAGGCCGACGAGCTCTTCGACTTTGCCTTGGGCCAACTGATCGGCGACACGTCCGACTCGCGATCGGTCATCCGCGGCCATAGCCTGGCTCGCGACATGTACGGCAACGACGCATTCTTTAACGGCTACATGACCATCAACCCCCAGACCGGACTGCCGTTTGCGTTCAACCCCCACAGCCCTCCCACTTCGGTGGGGGGGGGCCTCTGGAACATCGCCAGCGACATCCAGCTCGGCGACCCCAATTTCTACGGAATTAACTTCACCCGCTGGATCATGCGGGTCACTTACACCGGCCCGGTCCCGTCCGCCGGGGCCAAGCCGGTGGATTCCACCCTCGAGATCGTGCAAGTCAACCCGCCCGGAAGCAATGGCCAGACCGTCATCTTCCAGGTTACCCCGATCGACAACCCGATCGCGGTCACTCCCGTTCGACAATGCGGCCGGCAACGCGTTCAATACGTTGACGGCCCTGTATAACCCCACCCTGGGGTCGACCAGCAACCTGGCCATGAATGTTGCCGTGGGCAACGCAGCCGTGGGACCGCTGCCTGCCAACATCAGCAATTTCTCGTTCAGCTTGGACGGCCGCTATCTCCGGGCGTTCAACGGGCCGGGCATGGCCGGAGCTGGCTACAATGCCGCCTACGGCAACTTCCGCTACAACGGCATCAACCCCCACCAGGCCGGGATGGACGAAGATTACGACGCTTGCGACCTGGAAAACTGGTTCCTGGCGCTGCAGAGCGCCGACGGCCAGGTGATGATCCCCTCGTTCCACCGGCCGGCGGCCATCCGCGTCGATCCTGCGAACGGCGTCAACGACTGGACCCGCCAGAACCTCGACGGTCCCAACAACACGACGAACTGGGCGACCTCGGCGGCGCGGATCCTCCGTCCGGTCGCCGCCGACGGCAACGACGCGGGCACTTTCGGCAACCTGACCCCCGACCCGAACACCGGCCAGATCGCCTACGACGTCGATAACGACGGCGATGGTATGACCGATTCAGTCTGGCTCGACCTGGGCTATCCGGCGCGCCGCGATGCCAAGAACCAGCTCTACAAGCCGCTCTTCGCGTTCATGGTCATTGGCTTGAACGGCCGGATCCCGCTCAACACGGCGGGCAACCTCGCCGACCAGCGCGACGCGTCGGCCCCCATCATCGGCTATGACGGTTCGGGAAACCCGATCTTCGGTCCCGGCGGCGGCTCCTCGCATGCCCTGCACCTGGGCAACTCGTCGAGCGAGATCGACCCGACCTACGCGCTTCAGAATGCCTTCAGCTCGCCGCTTCTAAACGCCAGCTCCAACGATTGGCTGGCCGCCTTTGCCGCTCCGCAAACGGGCGTATCCGTCGGTCTCAACACGAGCTTTCCCTCGAACTCACAGGTCGACAACGCGAGCATCGACGTCCGCTTGACCCAGTTTCGCAATCTGCTGGCGGGCACCCGGCCGCCCGGGGCAGGCAACAACGACACCAACTATGTCTACTCCTCGTCGGGGCCCAGCCTGGGCGGGCTGAGCTTCCCCTTGCCCAACGGCATCGCCGATGGCGGCGATACGACCCAGACCGATTCCAACGGCAATGTCTATGTCACGCGAACGACACAGCCCGTGCCCGGGCGATGGGGTGAAGCTCAGGCCGTGCCCGGGGTTCCGTTCGCCAATCCGAACTATGTCATGAACCCGACGCCTCCCGGCCCGCCGTACCAGTTCGTGGACGTCGTGCGGCCCAACTATTCCAACCCGGTCCGCGCGGGCTACTCGATGGATCCGACCGATCTCCTTTTCGGCACGCCCCGCGACGCGGCCGATGACAACTACAACTCCTACGACCCCTGGCCCCTCGGCCATACGGGTGAAGTGGGCGACACCGATTTTTACGACAACTCGGGCGCGCTCTTGCTGCCGGTCGATCGCATGCGGCGCTGGCTGACGCCCGCCGATATCAACGGCACGGGCACGGTAACCCAGTGGAACGCCGGCGCCAATCCGGTCAGTCATGGCCCCGACCTGTTCGGCCGGGTGGAATTCTACAGCTACTTCCGCCCGCCCGGATCGCCGGGCGTGGTGTACTACAACCCTTCAGGCTCCATGCCGGCGGTCCCCCCTGTGGGTTACCGATGGGGTGCCGTCACCGTGACTTATCCCTGGGCGAGCGGATCGAACTACGCCCCCGACCAGACGAACAACCCGACCCATGGCTTCGAGTCGTTCCGGTTCCCGAGCCAGAACTACGGCGCCAATGCCAACGCACCGGCGATTCCTCCCGGCGGCACCTTCACTCCCCAGAGAATCGGCGGCGTCCCGGTCGATCTGAACCTCGATACGGGCAATAATGGCAGCAGCGAGATGCCGACCTACTACCCGACCTACGACTTCGCCGTCAATGCCTCGGTCAACTCCGACGGCCTCAACGAGGCCGACGAGATGAACCTCTACACCTACAACCCGCTGCTCGACTCGCCCTACGGCCCCAGCGACCTGGAGTGGCTCTACCGCCTCCAGGACGTCGACGGATCCTCGCTTTCGAGCCGGCTCAAGCAGTTGGCGCCGATCAGCTTCACCAACGGCGTCGACGGCCAGAGGCGGCGCAGGCTCTTCGCGCTCGACACCTGGGAGTCAAACGGCTTCGCCTGGGCCAATGATAATCCCGGCGGCGTCTTTCCGACCAACAGCACGTTCACCAACACGCAGAATGCCAGCTTCGTTCAGGCGGGTCTCGCCACGCCCGCCCTGGCCCACCGCGACCGCAAGATCAACCTCAATTATCCCCTGCCCGTCTCGAACGACCCCAACGAGCCGATCCGTCAAAAGTGGATCACCGACACCTATTACATGCTCAAGGCGGTCTTGCCCCCCAAGGCGGTCGACACACCCGAAGAGCTGGCCCAGCTCAGCCAGTACGTGATCAACATCGTCGACTTCCGCGACCCGGATAGCACCATGACCCACTGGGTCAACCCCGACGTGCGGCTCAGCGTTTTTACGCCCACCGCTGCTCAGCCGGTGCCCGGCGCCAACACCATGCCCCCCACGCTCTTTGCGGCCAACGTCGCCCCGGCTACCGCCATCCAGCTCGATCAGTATGGCATGGAATACAATCCCGTGGCGATCAACGAGGCCCTGTTGTATACGTTCAACTATCAAGCTTCCGCCAGCGGCGGCGCGGCGTCTCAGGCCAACCGCTTCTTGATCGAGCTGGTCAATACCTTGACCAGCCCCGAGATTCCCGTGGGAACCGTCATCCCCTCCCCGTATCCCAACGCGGCCGTCCTGGATCTCGGCGGCTTCCAGTACACACCCAAGAACCCCTATTCGGGAGGCTGCTGGGACATCGTCTTCACCGGCGACGACCCCTACAGCCGCCCCGACCCCTATCGCGGCGACCTGTCGCGGTACGGCAACATCTACGGGCTGACGCCGCTCAACCAGGATTCGTTCAACGCGCCTCCGAGCGGTGGCGGCCTCACCGGCAGCGACGTCATCCTTCAGCCCCTGCTCGCGGCCAAGAACGGCGCGAATAACACGAGCGTGCCTTTTCCCACCAACTACTCGGCCGGCGGGACGACTCTGCCAACCAACTATTTCTACGTCTTCGGCAATAGCCCGCCCAGTGTCTCCACCGTCAGCAACGGCGTCTCGACGAGCACCGTGTATGAGAGCGGGCCGCTCCAGCCGGGGATGACGTATACCGGCAGCGCGTACTTGGCCACCAACAACTACACGATCCCCTTCACCAGCTCCGCGGGAGTCAGCATTTACCCGCCGCCGGTGATCCAATCGTTGAATTCCAGCACGGGCTTCGACCCGATGACCAACGGAACCAATCCGACGTTTCCGCTCTATCCCGGCGTGCTGCCGGGAATCCCGGGAAGCGACGCCACGGGCGACACGCAGACGAACGTGACGCCGCTGAATTACCAGTGGAAGGTGCCGGCGCTCACCGCATCCGGCGTGGGCTCGGCCTCGGCCTCGGCCACCCAGCGCGGCACGCAGTTTATCTGGGTCTGCCTGCGCCGCCCGGCCAACCTGTTCGCGCCGGTCACGGCCTACAATCCCATGGTCGTGGTCAACGCCATGCGCGTGCCCTATATCGACGGCACGGGCTTCACGACGCAGACCGCGACCTTCCAGGGGCAAAATGGCGTCATGTCAACCGTGCCCGCGGTCAACGGCACGTTCAATACGATTTACTCGGTGCAGCGGTTCCAGCCCTACCGGGGCGGGCACGCCGTTCCGGTGCCTCCTGCTCTGAGTTACGGCATCAACCTGTTGACGTACACCCTGCCGGCGACGGCCTCGGTCGCGTTCGACACGCGCTATGGCTATACCGAGCAGGTCGTCCCCCCCTCGGCCAACTCGCTCGGCTACGTCAAATCGGCGACGGCCGGCGGGGCCTCGTACGCCCTGAGCCAGGGGATCTATTACGTCCAGGACGCGAACACCCAGACGGCCGCGACGTTTCCGATCTACCACACCCTGGGCCTGGCCAACGAATGGGAGGTGGGCTCGGGCATGACGTACTACGAAACCTGGGATTACGTGCCGTTCCACGACCGCGATTTCACCAGCGTCGGCGAGCTCATGCTGGTGCCGGCCAGCCCGCCGGGGCTCTTCACCAAGCAATTCGTCGAATTTGCCCCGTCGCAGCAGAACCTCTTCACCTTCTTCGCCGGGTATGCTCCCTTTAGCGGCAGCACCCAGGTGAATAACCCGGCCCCCGCCGGCGTCACGTCCATGAGCCTCTTCACCGCCAGCGGAGCCATCGCGCAGATCTACCCCGGCGTGCTCGTACCGCCGGTTCCGCCGGTGATCAACGGCACGATCTTCACGCAGACGTATAACACCCAGCAATACCTCACCCCATGGACCAACCCACTCTTGACGGGGCTTCCGAACGCGAACCCTCCGCAGCCCTATGGCCCGGCACCTGGGTATCTGTATAGCGCCGGATCGGTGGTCATGGCAAATTATGTGAATGTGGGAACCGCGTCGGTACCGCTGATTTTCGCCGGCGCCTTGAACGGCCTGGCCACGCCCACGCCGCCGGCGACGACCCTGCCGGCCGCCAGCCCGGCTCAGATCAATCCGCCGCCGGTCCCGAGCGCGCCGCGCGGATTCAACCGCACAGCTATCCGTATCTGAGCGACAAGTTCTTCTATTCCGGCTACGGCGGCGCGATTACGGCGGACGCCGGAACTCTCGTCGGCGGTTACGCGGCTGACGGCTGGTTCAAGATGCTCGAGTTTTTCGAGGTGCCCACCCAGATGATCGGATCGATCGGGCCGGTCGCCCAGGGGACCAATTTCGACTGGGCGCGGCAGGACTTGAAGCCCGGGCTCTTGAATCTCAACCTGATCATCGACGAGGAGGTGTACCTCGGCCTCTTAGGCAACACGGGCATCAACCAGCAAAACGGCCAGCCCAGCGTCCCGGTCAGCCCGCCCACCAACCCACCCTCGATGGTGGCGAATGCGGACGAATCGGATCAGTTCTCGCAGCAGCTCCTGAACATGGCCCAGGTCCCGCCGCTGCCGGCGGGGAATTACACCCCCTTCGGCACGGCGCTCTCCCTCCAGTCGAGCGGCCCGCCCTATCTGCTGCCGATTGTCCCGGGCTTGAATGGTCCAGCGCCGGGGCCCATTCCACTCGTGGTCACAGCGACGCTCAACAGCGGCGCACCCGCCTCGGCTTATCCGTTGTCGAGCACGTCGCTGGCAAGCTGGCAAAACTGGGCGAGCTATGGTTCCCCGTTTCAGGCCTACCCTCAGGCAGGCGCAGCGCCCTGGCTGCCGACCCGGTTGCCAATTACAACTACAACCTGGCCAACGGCGGCATCGCCCCCCAGATCTACAACAACGCGCTCAAGGCATCGTTCGTGCAGTTCCTCTGGCTGCGGCACGGCGGCTCGGGCTACATGTTCGGCTGGGGGAACGGCGCGGTCGGCGAGAATGTGGCGTACGGCGGGGCGAACGGCCAGGTTGGAGGGGGAAGCAATGGCTCCCGGATCCCGGCTGAAATACCATTCCGCTCGCTGTCGTTTCCCGACATCGACCACACCATCATGCGGCCGGCCGCGCTGCCGCCGACGGCCAATACCAGCCCGTCTCCCAATAGCTCACCCAGTCCGTCGGCTTCACCCCCGCTCTTTTACGCGGGCGACCCCGGTGTGAGGAGCCCGAATATCTACGTGAACTACGGGGGGGTCGCAGCCGGGGTGCCCACCGCCAACCAGGCGTACGGGCCGGGCTACTACCCGGGACTGACGGTGACGGCGACGGCGAATGGGCTCCTCTCCGTCTACAACTCGGTGTATCCGCCGCCGATTCCGGCCCGCCGGCTGTTCCAGTTCCCCGATTACTATCCGGGAACCTCGGGAAGCGTGCCTTCGTCGACGATCCCGGCGCCGAGCAACGCGAGCGAGACCGGCGACCCGTTTGTCAACAACACCACCCCGGCCGCCAGCACGCCGCCCATAGCGGCTCCCGGCGTGCTGCCCGCCACCGTGCAAACCGCCGGCGCGGCCACGACCTATACGACCGTCCCCAGCAACGGCATGGTCAACCTGTACTGGGCGAACGGCACCGCGGGGACTCAGTATGTCTCGACCGGTTTGGGCGGGACCCCGATCGGCGGAGTGAGCAACCCCTACCTGGCGCGCAGAGCGGTGCCAGTGGAACCATCACCGCCGCCGACTTCCGCCAGCATCCCTACTGGCGCAGCGAGCAGATGCAGCGGGTCATGAACCTCACCACCGTGCGGACCCACCAGTATGCGGTGTGGGTCACGGTCGGCTTCTTCCAGGTCAAGCGGCAGGGAGACATCGGCATGGCTTCGGTGGGCGTGCCGACCCTGGCCTACGATATCATGGGCCCGGAGAACGGCGCCCTTGATGGCAGCAACGTGCGCTATCGCGCACTTCTTCCTGATCGACCGGCTCAAGCTCACCGGCTTCGACCCGGGCAACGCGGGACAGTTCCACCAGGCCGTCGTTTATAGCAACCGCATTCAGTAGAAGACCACCTAGCTCCGCTTGTCGAAGCGGACAAAACTTGGATAGAATCACGTTCAGGTTCACGTTCCTCATTGTGAAAGGACCACTCATGACCGCCCGTCGTCGTCGCGCTTATCTTCGAGGTTTTACTTTGATCGAGCTGCTGGTGGTGATCAGCATCATCGGCATCTTGGTCGGGCTCTTATTGCCCGCCGTCCAGTCGGCCCGCGAAGCGGGCCGCCGCGCCCAGTGCCAGAGCAACATGCACAACTTGACCCTGGCCATGCAACAGTTTATCAGCACCAAGAACGCGTTCCCGCCCTCCGGCGAGTTCTGCGAGGACGCCACCACGTTGGCCCAGTTGACCAGCGGCAATCCGCCCGACCCCACCCAGTCGGTCATCATGACCTTCATGCCGGGAGCCAGCGGATCACCCCGTGGCCAGGCCATGTATAGCTGGGTGCTCCAGCTCCTGCCCTACATGGAAAACCAGGAACTGTTCAACCAGTGGACGATGTTCACGACGACATCCGGCGGTCCCAGCGGCGTGAACTTCTTCGACCCGACCAACTACGTGGCCGGTCAGTCCAGCAACTACACGATCGGCAATACCGCCATCGGCGTTCTGAAATGCCCCGACGACAACACCGCCCAGACCAACCAGGGCAACTTGAGCTACGTCGTCAACGGCGGGTTCGCCCTCTGGCACGCCGTGCCGTACGGCTGGATCGGCTCGGCGATCGACGGCGGCGAGACGCTGACCTCGGTCCCTCTCACGTGGGCGCCCGCGGCTACCGGCATGGTCGGTACCATCGGTGTGACCCAGAAGCTCGGCGTGATGTTCCTCGAATCGACGTTCCCCCAGGGCGTGCAGGTCAGGATCCCCTGGAACGTGCGCTCGAGCCTGGCCGCCATCGTCAACGGTACCAGCAGCACGATCTTGCTCTCCGAGAATACCCTGGTCGGCGCGGCCGCACCGAACCCGTTCACGGCCAATCTCGAAGGCAACTGGGCAACGCCGGTGCCCACGATGACCTCGTTCATCGGTGCGTCGGCCGTCTGCGGCGTGCCGGCCACCACCGATTGCACGGCCGGCCAGCTCGCCCCGGCGTCGGTCACCTCGGGCGCGGGAGTCGCCAGCGGCGACAACGACGGTCCGGGCTGGGCGTACGCCAACCGGGTCGGCACGTTCGAGAACATCAACTTCGGCCAGAACCTGACGATCGAGGGATCCTATCCCTTCTCCAACAGCGCGCACCCCAGCGGCTGCAACATGGGCTTCTGCGACGGCTCTGTCCGGTTCCTCACCAACACGCTCGACGGCACGGTCTACTCCAAGCTGATCACCCCGGCCGGGAGCAAGCTGCCGCTCTATTGCAAGCAGATGCCGGTGTCGCAAGACGCCTTCGCCAACTGATGAATCGAATCGATCCGGCCGGTTAACCCGGCCGGATCGCCGGTTCGCGGCGCGGGTCTCGGGACCCCGCCGTTCGCCAGACCGTAGGTCTCCCGCCCGCGCATTGGGCCGGTGACTTGCAGTCAGCCGAGTGGTCACAAGACGTCCTCGCCAGCAGATCGACACAAACGACGACGGGAATGCGTGCGTGAACCCCGCCCCGGGATGGCTAACGGATGCCAGCCCGCGGGCGGTTTTTTCGTAGGACTTTGTGTCACCAATGGGTCAAAGGCGCCGGCCATGCCGCACAGCACCTCCTTCCATTGCCCGTACTGTAAACGGCGGTTGCAGCTCCCCGACGAGATTCGGCCGGGAACGAGGACGCGCTGTCCCCACGCGGACTGCCGGCGCATCTTCGCCTATTCTCCCGCCGAGCCTGGCCCGGTCGATGAAATCCCCATCGACGACAGCCCGCCGGTCAACTTGATGAAGGAGTTGATCGAGGATGAGGATCGCCCGCCGGCCGGCAAAACCACCCCCGCCGCGCGGCGGGGCGATGGCGGCCTGACCAGCCCAACCGTTCCTGCAACGCCCACGGCCCCGCCGGTGCCCGTGCCCGCGGCCGCGGGGCAGCCGCTGCCCCGCAGCTTCCGGTCCAAGAAGACGCGCCAGCCCGTAGCGGGCCATCCCCTCGCCCAGGCATCCGAGCGCTCGAAGGAGGTCTTGGTCGGCGGCAGAGGGGTCCGCTTCGACGAGCCGCGAAAATACACCGGGGTTTTCATCGGCTTCGTGGTCGCGGCCGCCGGATATGGGGCCTTCGTGTTCTTCAAGTATTTCTTCGATCAGATCCACAACGCGGAAAAGATCCGGGCTGCCGCCATCGCCAAGGTCGTCGATGACGCGGAAGTCAAACGGAAGCAAAAGGCGGAAAAGGCGATCCGCGAGTTCCAGGCGAAGACCGCCCCGCAGCAGAAATCGCTCCCACGCGCCGGATCAACTCCCACCCTGCCGGCGAATACCGCCGCCCTGGCGGTCACTCTGGAATCCGCCCGGATCGGTCCCTATTTTCCGGACAACCAGCAGGAATTCCTGATCGTGACCTTGCGCGTCGCCAACGAATCCAAGGTTGAGAACCACACGGCCGCATGGCCCGGACCCGCCGTCAACGTGATTCTGCGCGACGCGTTCCTTCAGCAGCCCCGCCTCGTTCACAAAGCGTTTGAGGATAAGAAGGTTTCCAAGGGCCAGCCGATCCAGCAAGTCGCGGTGTTTGAGCGGCCGCCTCTGGGCGCGAATCTTACCCTCAAGGTAGAAATACCCGAGGGATTGATCAAGAAGAATTGCACCGTCGAAATCCCGGCGGCGGCCATCCGGAAACGCGCGGATCGCCCATGACGATGACTGCCTGCCTAAATGGGCTCGCGTGATCCTGGGAGGGCGAGGCTCCGTCCGAGCCGCCTGGGAGAATGGCTCGCCGGGAGGCTCGCCCTCCCGGAATTGTGCAAGGCGATTCAGAGGATCAGGCCCGAGCCCGGGGACGGAACTTGGCAGAGCCGGCACCTTGCATCGTAGGGCGGCAATGGTATCATAATCGAACAACGTCACTGAGCAATCTTTGCGCAGGACGCGGTGGGGCTTTGTCGCATCGAACCAGCGGCCCGGAGCGGTAGACACCGCGCAGGAGCCGGCCGATGCGGCCGGCCGGCTCGGGAGGTGAGGCGCATGCCGACCTCGCCGAGTGTTCGAGGTCGAACCGGGCACCTGGCGCCGACGCTTCTTTCGGCGGCCGTCCGCAGCGTTGCAACTCGTCGTGTGGTCCGTGGATTTGATTCTGGGGCAAAGCTATGCCGCTCACAATATCATTGCAGTGCCCACACTGCGGGCACGCCTCGAACACCACCAGGCTGATTCCGCCCGGCGCCAATATCCGTTGTCCAAGGTGCAAAGGGGTTTTCCAGGTAACCCCGTCGGACGGCGAGCTCGTGGAAACAATTCCCCTCGCAGGGGAAGAGGAACGGGCAACAACGGCCATCGAAATGCTCTCGCCCGATCAGGGACCGATGCCGGTTGCCCGCAGCGCGCAGCGAGAAAGGCGCGATGCAATGGCGCCCGCCACGCCGCGAGCCCCGGCCCCGGTCCCGCAGGCCCCCAAGAAACTCCCCCTGAGCGGAGAGCCGCTGCCGTTTCACCGCTCGCGAAAGCTCATGGCGATCGTCGCGAGCATCATGGTCCTGGGGGCCGGAGTCGCCTTCATAATCTGGTACGTCGGCCAGCTTCGTGTCCTGGACAGGACCGTCGTCGCGGCCGCGGACCAGAGAAGCGCAGAAATGAAAAACCTGACCAAGGCCGCCGTGGGGCAGCCGGCCCGAACCAGCGGCGCCAAGGGCGCGGCGGCGGCGCCCGAACCCGCCCCGCTGGTCGTGCCGCGCGTGATCGCCCCGGCCGCCGCACAGATTGGAGACATGGTGGTGGCGGTGCAAACGGTACGCCAGGGAAAAACCACCACACCCGTCCAGGGGGACTACATTGTGGTCACATTGCGAATCACCAATGTTGCCAAGGGCCCCGTGTCTTACGTCAGTTGGTCCGGTCCGGATATGGGGGTGATGTTCCGCGTCGAAAGGGGCGCCTTTTATAACCAGGTGCCGCTACCGAAGCAGGAAGCACGGTCAATCAATCCCAATGAAACCATCAGCGACACCCTCGTGTTCGAGCCGCCGCCGGCGCTCAAGCATCTGGAGCTGGACCTCCCGGCACCCGGCGGCAAGCAGTCGTTCCAGTTCCGGATCCCGTTTGCGCTGGTCGAGCGGTCGGTCTTTTTCGCCGGAGCAGCAGCAGCGGCGGCGGCTCCCAAGGTGCAAGCGAAAGCGAAGACAGCCCTCGCGGCGGTTCCGGGGACCGGGCCAGTCGACCCCGAAAAGGACCCCGAGGTGCGCAACGCAATCCACCGGGAGTACCAGGCGGGAGCCCGAAACATCAAATCCCGGTCCCTGGGCATGTCCACTAATGACGCGGCGACTTACCGGCGCAGACAGGGCAAGGAGCTGCTCAAGAGCATTGCGGACAAGCATAAACTCGACGTAGACCAGGTTCGGCGAATCATTGGGCTGGAATAGGATGAGTGGAACCCCGACAGTTGACCCCAGCGTGATCGAGGCGGCGGCCAGGCGCTTCTGCGCCGCCTGGAAAAGGGGCCTGCGGCCGCGGATCGAGGACTTCCTCGCCGAGGTCGGCGAGTCGTCCTGGCCGACGCTCCTGCAAGAGCTCATCCGGGTCGAAAGCGACCTGCGCCAACGCGCGGGCGAAACGACGAGCGCGGAAGAATATCGCCGTCGCTTCCCCGAGTACGCCAGAGCGGTTGATTCCGTCTTCGGGCCCGAGCCTGTACCTTCCGGCGAGGCCGGGCGCCCTTCGGGATCGACAACTGGTGAACCAGGCGCCGGGGCCGCCCCTGCCACGGCGAGCGGGCTTCTGGCCGAGCTCCAGAGCAAGCACGACTACGAGATCGTCCGCGAGCTGGGGCGCGGCGGGATGGGGGTGGTGTACCTTGCCCATAACCGTCTCATGGGCCGCGACGAAGTGCTCAAGGTGATCGGTGAGGGAATCATCGACAAGCCGGGAGTGCTCGACCGGTTTCAGCGGGAGATTCGTGCCGTCGCCAAGCTCCGCCACCCCAACATCGTCAGCGCCTACTCGGCCTTTCGGTGCAGCGGCAGCCTCGTCCTCTCCATGGAATACGTCAATGGACTGGATCTGCGCCGAATGGTGAGGGCCAAAGGGCCATTGCCGGTAGGACACGCGTGCAACTTCGCCTATCAGGCGGCGTCGGGCCTCCAGCACGCGCACGAGCAGGGAATGGTGCACCGCGACATCAAGCCGAGCAACCTGATGCTCTCCGACGACGGAGGGCGAGCCGTGATCAAGCTCCTGGACTTCGGCCTTGCCAAGGCAACCAGGGAACAAGGCGGGATCGAGCTGGTTATCGGCCACCAGGCTGAAGCAGCCGACTTGGGCGGCGGACTGACCCGCGTGGGCCAGATGCTCGGCAGCCCCGACTTCATCGCCCCGGAACAGATTCTGGACGCCCAGCAGTCCGACATCCGCGCCGATATTTACAGTCTGGGCTGCACCCTCTATTGCCTGCTCTGCGGGCAGCCGCCATTCCAGGAAATGACGCTTGCCGATGTCCTCGAGGCTCACCGGTCGGTCGATGCGAGCCGGCTCGACGATGTTCGCGCGGACGTACCGGCCGAACTGGCGGCCGTGGTCGCCAAGATGATGGCCAAGCAGCCCGGCCGCCGTTTCCAGCTCCCAGCCGACGTCGCCCGGGCGCTGACACCGTTCTTCAAGAAGAGCGCCTTAGCGCAGAAGTCGAGCCGTGTCGCGACCTCGCCAACGATCGGCCCAACTGCCGGCCAAACCCTGATCGAGGCCGGCCCCGCCGCGATCTCCGACGGCCCGGGCGCGGACTGACGCCCGACGGTACAAAACCGCCGAAGAAATCGGTGCCAGGTGCGAGCGGAAGCGATGCGGGAGACTGGGAAGTCGTGGTGCGCCAGCCCCCGCCACGCCCCACCCGTGACCCGGAGCCGCCCCTGGCTGATTTGGCTCCTGGAAAAGACGAGCGCCCGCCGCTTTACCGGTCTCCCACATTCGTGGCTGCCATCGTTCTGACCGCTGTCGCCATCCTGGGGTGCGGGTTCGTCACCTGGTATCTCGGTCGCGCCAAGTTCGCCGGCGCAACGGATCGGAACGTGACTGCCGAAGGGGAAGTACGCACCGGGGAAGCGGCTGCCGGTATCACGATCGAAGCGCCGCCGATGGAAGGCGCGCCGGTCAAAAAGACACCGCCGACATTGGTTGAGCTCCTCGCGCTCGGCGCGCCGCGCACGGTCGCGCCGGAAGCAGCGGAAATCGGCGGTGCGACGGTAAGCGTCGAGACGGCCGCGGTGGGACGAAACGATCGACAACCCAAAGGCGATTGTCTGTCCATCGGCCTGCGAATCACCAACGTGTCCCAGAAGCCCATCCACCATCGCAGTTGGTCTGGGCCCGGAGTCACAGTGATCCTGCGCGACCATAACGGTGCCTTCTACAACCGCCTGACCGCGCCGGACGATCGCGAAACGGCAATCGATCCCGGCCGGACGGTCGTTGAGACCTTGCTGTTCGAGGCGACGCCCGCGGGCGCGACCCTCTATCTGGACCTTCCGAACAACGATGGCGCCAAGCCATTCCTGTTCCGCATTCCGTTCCAGTTCATCCAGCGCTCCAAGGCCCTCACGCAGCTCGCACCCAGGCCGGCAGCCGCGTCCTCGTCCGCGCCGGCGCCGGCGCCCCCGTCTACGCCCCCGCCCGCGGGAGAGCCCAAGGTGGCAGCAGATGTGGAAAAAAAAGAGCCGGCAGATTGGCCGCCGCTTGACCCGGAGAAAGACCCGAGGCTCAAGGCGGCGCTGGTCACTGAGTACCGGGCTGGCATCCGTACAATCAAAAGCCGAGCCCTTGGCATGAGCCGTAATGAAGCCAACCGTTTCAAACGTACCGCGCCGAAGGAGCTTCTCAAATCACTTGCCAAGAAACACAACCTCAAACTGGAGCAGGTGCAACGGATCGTTGGTGCGGAATAGGGACGCGGAAAGCTCGTTGTTTCCCGGTCGTTAACTCGGACACCAGGTTGTTTCCCTCGCTGAGGAGTTGGACGATGCAGAGTTCTCGGTTGCTTCTGACGGCGGTCGTTCTGGCATTTCCCGCGGCGGCATACGCCCAGCATGGCGCCGTTCGAGGCGGCGCCGTCCGGGGCGGCGCCACCGCGGGCGGCCAGCAACAGCAGCAGATGGCCCGCCAGCAGCAGCAGATGATTCGCCAACAGCAGCGGATGCAGCAGCAGATGGCGAAAGAGCAGCAGCAGATGCAACAGGCCCAGCAGCGCGCGATGCAACAACAGGCCAAGGCGCAACAGCGCGCGGCGCAGCAGCAACAAAACGCGGCCAAGAAACAGCAAAGCGCCGCGCGACAGCCAGCAGCCGCCGCCAAATCGTCGGGCCGCCAGGGGCGCAACGCGAACGGCCAAAACGCCACGGGCGCTCAATACGTGGAATCGCGTGGTTCTGATGGACGTTCCAAGAACAGAGCCTCGACCGCACATAAGTCCATGACGTCCGAGTCTGGTGGGACGTCGTCGAAGAAGTCGGGACAGGCGGCAAAAACGCCATCCAACGCTGGAAAGCAGCTAACGGCTCGCGAGCGAACGCAGCTCGCAATGGAGAAAGAACGAGCCGGGAGGATGAGGCGCTGGGCGGCCTTCGAAAACTGGCTGCTCACGAGCGGCTATTTGAGCGGGTACGAAGCACGCTTCCGGGCACAGAACGCGTACACAGCACTGGACGATTGGCTCGCCCAGCAGGAAGCGCTCGAAGCGCAAGGATTCGTCGTCAACCCGCTGTACAGCCATTACAGGACCTTCCTGGCCCAGTACACGCCATAAGGCACCGAGCGGCCATTCGGCGTCTATCGCGGGCCGATCGGACCAGAGCCAGCCCATCGCAGGTTACCAGGTCGCCCGCGAGCTGGGCCGGGGCGGCATGGGGGTCGATTTTTTGACCGACCGTTACATCTTTCGCGGAGCGAAAGGCGACACCTATTGTCGCACAGCGCCCGAGCTCTCGTCTTGCCGTCCCCTGCGCAAGGACCAGACGGGACTGAAGCCGCGGGGATATGCCAATAACCCGATCTCGAGAGCGATCAGTGGGGTATTCCCACTTGACCGCAATCCCCCGCTCGGGTATGGTGGGATGGATTGCCGACAATAGAAAGGACCGAAGATGGGTCTGGAAACGAGGTCGACAGACGCAAAGGGGCGCATCAGCCTGCCCAAGGCGTTCGCTAATGCGACAGTCATCATCGAGCAGGTGAACGAGAACGAGTTGCGCATCCGCAAAGCGCGCGTGATCCCGGAGGACGAGCTGCGTTTCGCGGAAGAAACACCGATCGTGCTGTCGGATCGGGACCGCCAGCAGTTTCTGCAAGCACTCGATCATCCGCCGAAACCGAACGCCGCCCTGCGGCGCCTGATGGCAGGGAAGGCCAAGAAGCGTGGGTGAGTGGCGAATCGAGCGACTCGACCGCGGGCACCTACGAGAGGGCTTCGACTGTGGTAAGCCCTCGCTCAACGACTTCCTCCGTACGCTGGTGAGCCAATACGAGAAGCGCAGCTTGGGACGGACCTATGTCGCCCTTCAGCGAGAGGATCAGCGCGTGCTGGGTTACTACACCCTGGCCAGCGGGTCGGTCGAGGCGGAGAGCCTGCCCCCGAACCAGGCCAGGAAGCTTCCACGGCACGCCGTGCCGGTGGTTCTGCTCGCGCGGCTGGCCGTCGATCGAAGTGCCCACGGCAGAGGTTTGGGAGGCCTCCTCCTCCGCGATGCCATGACCCGATCGCTCGACCTTGCAGAGAAGCTTGGAATTCATGCGGTCGTCGTCGACGCACTCGACGCCCAGGCCAAGACCTTCTATGAGCGATTCGGGTTCAAGACGCTGATCGACGGCGAAATGCGGCTCTTCCTTCCCTTGAGCACCATCCGGTCAGCCATCAAGCCCTGGCAAGGACCCTGAGAGAGCCTCGCGGCTTCTGGGGCGCCGTCACACACGTCACCGGACAGCGCTAGTCGGCCGTCTGGCAGACGTCCGCGAAGGGATCCTTTCGCGTCCGCCAAGTTCGTGGCCAGACCTCCAGCTATCATCGCTCACATACTCGAAGCCCCCTTGTCTGGTTGCGAGATTCTCCTTTCCATATACGCGAATGTGCAGATCGTATTTACTAATAAAGCCACGCTCAAGCCCGCTAGGCAACGTATCAATTGCAGCATGAATGAGTCGTCGAGCCCAGCGTGAATCGTGATCGGCAGCACCGACATGCCGAGAACGGATAATAGAATTATCGGGTACTTGATCAGCGGTTTTCGCAGGCCAGATCCGCTGAAGCACAGGACCACACCAACCATCAAAACAAAACTGACGACGGCCACCATCATGTGCGCAAGCATCCCAACCTGCTTCTCGGTTGTGTTCCACTGGAGGCTCACTAGCATCAAGAAAGACATTCCAGAGAAATACAGACAGAGCACGCCGAGTTCGAGCAGCAGTGTGACTAATGACAACCAACCGATTACAGTGATGAACGGCCGAGAGGCCGAAATCTGTTTCTGGTCCCCGTTCAAGCGACCCATGATTCCTGACCTGTCTTGACATCCGCCCCGATGCCCGCAGCTTCCAAGTAGGCCAGTATATCCCGCTGCAATTCCAGCCGCACCGGGATTTCCCGCCTCTTGCCGCCCTTCGCCTGGCGGTGCTGCTCCACGAAGTAGACCTCCTTCGCCTGACGGCTCGGGTCCACACCATCGCTGTGCAGTTCCGGCACTCCGGATACAATCCTCTGCATTTGGGACGATACACTCTTGCATGAAACGCTTGCCTTTGTCTGACATTAGTGGTAATCTGTCTGACGAATCACGAACTATTGGAGCATGCTTATGGAACGCATCAACGTCCGGGTCGATCCCCGGCTCAAACAGCAGCTCGAAGCCGAGGCCCGCGAGGAAGGCGTCCGCCCCTCCGACATCGTCCGGCGGGCGTTGGAGGAGCACCTACAAAAGCGGACGCCCCGCGAGTCGGCCTATGACGTGGCCAGACGAGCCGGGATCATCGGCGTGTTCAAGGGCGGTCCCTCCGACCTCAGCACCAACCCCGAGCACATGGAAGGTTTCGGGCGTGACTGACCGCCGCGTCCTGCTCGACACCGGCCCCCTGGTCGCCTTGCTGGCCGAGAACGACGCCTACCACCGACAGTGCGTCGAAACCCTCGCCACCCTGTCACCGCCGCTGCTGACGTGCTGGCCGGTGCTCACCGAAGCGGCCTGGATTCTTCGCCGCTACCCGCACCCTGCCGACCGTCTGAACGACGCCCGGTCCGCAGGGCTGTTCGACATCCTGCCCCTGAATGCCACTGATCTACCGGCCATCGCCGCTGTCATGCGTCACTACGAGGACGCCGGGCTGCAATTCGCCGATGCGGCCATCGCCCACCTCGCCGAGCGGGAAAACATCCGCACCGTCTTCACCATCGACCGGCGGGATTTCTCGATCATCCGCCTCAAGCGGAACCGCACGCTCACGCTGCTGCCGGAGGTCCAATGAGCGAGATTGTCCCCTTAACCGCCGACCCCGTCCCGGCCTTCACCGGCCAGGTGCCCGGCGATCACCGCCAGGCCATCGGCCGGGCCATTGACGCCTGGCTGCTCCGCACCCCCTCGCCGCATACCCGGCGGGCCTATCAGAGCGACCTCGACCAGTTCCTGACCCACGCCGGCATCAAGGCCGGGGCCTGGGAGCAGCTCGCCGCCAGCCGCCCCGAGGACGTGTCCAAGTGCCGGGACGCCCTGGCGGCCGATGAACAAACCAACAGAACCATCCGCCGCAAGCTGACCGCCCTCCGCTCGCTCTTTTCCTACCTCAAGACCTACGGCTATACCGGGGCCAACCCCGCCCACAGCGATTTTGTGTCAGCACCGACGGTGCACCGCGACGGCAAAACCGTCGGCCTCTCGGTGCACAATTGCCGCCGCTTGCTGGATGCCCCGATCGTGCAGAACCTGACCATCAAGGACGAGGACAAGCGCCTCCTCCCGGTCGGTATCCGCGACCGCGCGTTTCTGGCCGTGCTGGCCTATTCCGGCTGCCGCGTCGGCGAGCTGGTCAAGCTGAAGATGCGGGATTTCCGCACGAACGGCGAGCACCGCGTGCTCAACGTCACCGGCAAGGGCAACAAGGAGCGCACCACCCCACTGCACCCGGAGGCGGTGGAGCGGTTGGTGGCATGGCTTGAACTGCCGGGCATCCGCGACGATGCCGCCCTCCCCCTCTTCCGCCCCCAGCGCTCGGCACGCAACCACGGCAGGGATGGCTTCCGGCCGAGGCCGATGACCACCAGGGCGGTTGAGAAGCTAATTGGCCGCTATGTCGAGGCCCTCAACCTCGACGCCAACGTCACCGTGCATTCGCTGCGCGTGACGGCGCTCACCACCGCCCGCGAGCGCGGCAGCGACATCATCGACTCGCAGGATTTCGCGGGGCACGCCGATCGCAGGACCACCCTCACCTATATCCGCTCACGCGATCGCCTCAGCAAAAGCCCAGCCTACGTGCTGAAATACTGACCACCACCATCGAAAACGCCTAGGCCATCGCCAACCATGAAAGCCCGAAAACTACCAAGCTCTACAACCGCATCAGCGATAAGATCACGCTCGACGAGGTGGAGAAGATCGTGATTTGAGACGTTCTTCTCCTCGCCAGCAGTGCGCCGCTGCTGCGGGTGTTCCCAGACCTGTGAGCAGGCAGGTGGCGCCCGATTTCACCCGGCCCAGCAACTTCAGCCCGGTTCAACCGTCTCCGAGGCTTTCATAGCCCCCAAACCTCTTTGCGCAGAATCTTCAAAAGAGAGACTCGTCGAAACTGAGCGGCTGATTAGGCTTCGACTGCACCGGGCGACGACTCGCCAGCGCATCAGATGACACGACGGTACGGATCTGGAACTTCGAGCTGGGAGGCGAGACAGCCTGCTTTCACGGAACTAGTGTGCCTTCATAACCAGACGCTTACGAGACGGCGCGATGGGTTCGCTGCTGGGCTGGCCGCCGTTTGCAAACGGCACACCGCTCGACGATGCTCATTACGAGGCATTTCCTCCTCTCGGAAGCGGCACGCCCGGTGGAAGGAGCGGTGGAGGGGGAAGCCCCTCACTCATTTTTCGACGTCGGTTGCGACTCCGCCGGACCGCGACGTTACCAGTTGACGTCAATGGTCGGGAAGCTGATCGTGTAGAATCCAAATGTGACATCGGGCAACCCGATACTGAACCCGCTACTGTTCACGCTCAGACCGTCGCAGCCGGTCTCCACGTCGTAGCCGAAGGCGCTGAACGTCAGATCGACGTTCACGTTGTTAGCAAACGAGGCTGAGCTGAACCCGCTGTCGCTGGTCCACACGTAGCCAGAGAGCGATCCTGAGAGCGAAACGTCGCCGAAGGACGTCGAAAATCCAGTCGTGAATCCTGCATTGATTCCGATGACGAGATACACTGTGCCATTGACGTCGGGGTACAAATCGAACGAGGCGGTACCGCCGGCGAGATCTCCTCCCAAGGAGGCGGACGCATCGCCTTTGAGATCGAAGCCTCCATCCGTATAGATGGAGCCCGTCACTTCGGCCCAGAGACCTCCGGGGCCCGAGAGGTACCCGTCCACCCAGACACCGCTGTTGCTGACGGTCACGGATGTGCTGGCGATGGTGAATCCAGCTGGATTTAGCGTGGTGTATCCTTGCAAGGTAAAGGAACCGTCGGAGGTTTCGAATCCCGAGACGAAGCAGGATCCCACCTTCGGTAGACTTACAGTTCCCGAGATCGACGCCCCCGTGCTATAAATCGCCACGCTGGCGCTTGCGAGATCGAAGCCGACGGGTGACAGCTCTCCGGTACCGTCCAGTTCGAAGCTGCCATCGGCGGTTTCGAATCCCGAGACGAAGCAGGATCCCACGTTCGGTAGACTTACGGTTCCCGAGATCGACGCCCCCGTGCTATAAATCGCCACGCTGGCGCTTGCGAGATCGAAGCCGACGGGTGACAGCTCTCCGGTACCGTCCAGTTCGAAGCTGCCATCGGCGGTTTCAAATCCCGCCACGGAGCAGGAACCCATGTACGGAAGGTACACGTCCCCTGTAATCCACGCCCCGCTATTGCTGACTGTGACGGTAGCGCTCGTGGAGGGATCTAACGCGAGGGTGAATCCGCCCGGATACAGGTCATCGGAGCCGGTCAGGAAGAAGTCTCCGAGATTGTCGACCCAGCCCTGCACGGAACACGAACCTACCGCCGGGAGATCCACCTGTCCCGAAATCGATACGCCGGTGTTGGTGACGATGACGGAAGTCTCCGTGAGGTAGAATCCACCTGGAGACAGGTCATCGGAGCCGCTCAGAAAGAAGTTGCCGAGATTGTCAACCGCGCCCGTTACGTAGCACGACCCCACGTTCGGAAGGTACACGTCCCCTGTGATCCATGCCTCGGCGACGATGTTGCTGACCGTGACCGTGGCGCTGGCCGAGGCAGAGCTCGTGAGGGTAAACCCGCCCAGGGATAGTGCTTCGCCGGCGGTCAGGCTATTGGTCAGGCTGCAGGCGCCGTCCCCGTTGAGGTTGAGGTTGCCGGTTACCCACAGGGAGCCGATGTCGAAGGGAAGTTGCAGTGTGCCCGACACTGTGCCCGACACCGATGTTCCGTTGCCACCGACGGTTACTGTTGCGTTTAGCAGCGGGAATCCCGCTGGGGACAGCGCCCCACTGCCGTTAAGCGAGAAGGTGCCGTCACTATCAACGTAACCCGAAACCTCGATCGAGCCAAACTGAGGGATCGACAGGTCAACGCTGACTCCGATATGAAACGGCGCGTTTTGCCAGACGCTCGCGTCGAGATTGAGCAACCCGCGCATCACCAGGTAATCCACACGGTTGTAGGTGGTAACAGGGACGACGGCGTTCGTCTGATCCAGGATGGACGTGACCTGCTCGAGGAATTGCCACTTTTGCTGAGGGGTCAAGTTATTCGGGGATGTGAGGCTCTGAAGCTGCTGCTTCAAGGTCGAGACCGCCCCGGCTTCGGAAGATGGCAGCTTGGTCTGGTTGGTGTCCAAGGTTTCGGTGCCGACAGCGTCGAAAACCCGGATGTGAAGCAGTCCGCTGGTGTCGGTGCCGATGATCACGAGGTTGCTCTTGTTGCTTGTCGGCACACCCGAGCCCGAGCCGTTACCCCATGACATCACTTGCAGGTCGGAAGTCCCTGGGCCACCGCGGTCATCGGTCCGCCACCAGTAGTTGCCGAGGTACTGATTGGTTGGCTCTGAGCTCGCCGGGTAATCCTCGGCGTCCTGTCCGGCGGTTTGCACATACGACTCGGCAGCCGCCACCCCTGCGCTTCCGCCGGCGAGCCACTGAAAAGGCAAATCGTAGCTCGCAGTGATGTTCGCCAGATCCGCCGTAACCGCGTTGAGCATCGCACTCGGCGCGAGCTCGTGCATCACCAGATTTTCCCAGAACATCAGGTTCAGTCCGCTCTCGTCCAACGTGGGAATAGCAAGACCGGCCTGAGCAAGATCGGTTTGCAACCAAGACGGAAGGCCAAGTGCAGCAATATCCGCGTTGTCGAGCCCGGCCTCGACCGCGTCGCAGAGGGCGTACAGCGTCGAATTGTCCAGAACAGCAGCACCTGAAACGTATCCAAGACTCAACGCGACAGCCGCCAACCTTTGCTCGTCCAAGAGCTGGTTCACGTCGTCCTGCCTGGTCTGGTCAATTCCCGTCGCCGCGGCAACCTCGTCGAGCTCGATCAGACCGGGCAACAGCATTTTGGGACCGCCCGGTCCAAGAGTTCCGTTAGAGCGGTAGATTTCGTCGATCCACTTGTCGATCACCTGAATGGCCAAACCCTCTACCTGCTGATTGCCCACCGAGTTGGCGAACTTCCAGGCGAAGTAGCAGCCCGCAATTTGCGTTGCCGGATCGAGACCGCTAAAAGCTCTGGTGTTTCCCGTGTACCGGAGCAGGTCGCCAGCCGGCGACCACTCGTCGTTGACCATCCCGCTCAGTATCAATGCCGCGGCGTCCATGTCGCCCAGCATGGAGACCGCGGCAAGCGCCTGCCCTGTCATCCAGGCGGAGTCGTCGGTATCAATGATCGGATGATCGGCAATGGGATTGTTTGGGTTCAGAGTCATTCCGGGCGGAATGTTGTAGTCGACGATGACAAGCCCATTCACATCGGTGAACTGATCAAGCAACTGGAGCCGGTACCGCGCGGAGGTGTCAAGACCCATCTGCGTTGAGTCGTAAACCATTACGTCGGGTGTCATCAGCCCGTCGCGATTGTAGATAAGCCCGTCTTTGAAAAAGGCCACCGTTCCGTCATGCCCGCCGGTCGTGGGCTGCTGTCCCGCGATACCGAGCGTTGTGATGCCCAATGTCCCCGCCCACGCAGGCGGAGTCACAGGAATCCCCAGAGCTCCCGATGCTCCCCCGTTGGAGGTCCAATCCTGAAGCATCGTCGTGCTGAGCGCAACTCCCTGGGTCCCGCCGTTGCCGTTTGGTACCATGAATACCGCCCCGCCTTGGAAGTCAACTCGAGGCCATCCCGTAACCGAGTCAACGTACTGATTGCCGGTTGTCGGGTCGCCGAGGTAACTCGCCGGTCCACCCAGGCTGTCCCACACGGTACGGACGGCCGGGCTGAGTTTCGGCGCCAGAGCCGCGGTGCTCAATGTAGCGGCGCTGCTGGTTACGGTACCTACCGGGTTCATGAAAACGGCTCGGTACTCAGTGCCGTCGGCATTCGCCGACACGCTACTAATAGTTAGCGTGGTCGAAAGTGCCCCGGAGATTTTTCCCCAGGTATTGCCGCCATCGCTGCTCACTTGCCATTGCTCAGAGGGCGGCGGTGTCCCGGTTGCCACGGCTCGGAAAGTCGCCGGGCCTCCCGGCTGGACGACCTGACTGGCCGGCTGAGTTGTGACCGCAGGGGGAACATCAACCGTGAGCGCGGCCGCGCTGCTCACGGCAGTGCCGAGCGCGTTCTTGAACAGCGCGCGGTACTTGCTGCCACTGATCAACCGCGACGCGGTAACTGTCAAGCTGGTGCCTGTGGCGTGAGCAATGTTGCGCCAACTCCTGGTACGCGGCGCAATAACCTCCCATTGTACGGACGGCGTCGGATTGCCGCTGGCTTTAGCCGTGAATGTGACCCCCGTCCCCGCCGCAGCCGTCTTGCTCACGGGTTGGAGCGTCACGACGGGAGGTTGCCGGGTCGGCTTGTTTGCTCGGGCCAAGCTGACCGCATGCACCACAGAATGGCCCGGAAGCGTCGGCGGTACAACTTCGCCCTCGGGCGTCGGTTCATCGGCGAACGGAATCGCGGCGTGCAATTGCAAACCAACGGCGGTCGACAGCAGCGTTCGGAGTTCTAGAGACTCCCATTGAAGATAACGTCGATGGCGTATTCCACGCGCATTGGCGACACGCGTGCGCGCATGAACGTGACGATTCGCGCCGGCCTTCCGTTGGCAATCGAGTGGATTGAACACAGAAGATCCTCCTTCCCAGGTGCAGGTTCTTCGCACGATGGCCAAAAAAAGCCCCGCCTGCACGACACGTCGCGCAGCGGGGCCTTCTTAGCCGGGGCCACATGTCCGTCACGAACACGCGGCCTATATCAGCATTCTATGATAACACGAAATGGCTTGTCAAGGGGCTGGTTGGCGGTAGCACCTTCCGGGCGGCGGCGATTGACGTTATAGTCCCTGTTGCGGAAAACAGCACCGTGGAAAGCAGCGTCGCGTCCGCTGACACTGTCGAGTATGTGCCGCGTGGTATTCAGATCGTGACAGGACAACGAATTGAGAGCCCGCTCGTGGCATGCTGCGCCGATTGCTGGCGTTGTGGGAACCCAAAGTCCGCGTACGACAGCACAGGATTGTGCCCGCGTTGCCGCGCGAGCCCGGAGATCGCGGACACGCTGAATTCGATGGCGAAGTTCAATTCATCCGGTTTGAGCGTTTCAAGATCCGTAGCATAGGAACCAGCGCCCCGGCGCGCGTGACAGCGTGCCGCGGTATCTTGCCAGAGGCCACCGCCGCAGTTTGCGGGAAATCTTCTGGGAGGCTTGGGTCGATGACGACGAGCAAACCATCGACATCGAGCAGGCTCAACCCTTCCTCACCGGCTACATCGACGACAATGGCACGTCCGAAATCCGTTTCCAGACACAGCCGGTTTTCATCCAAAACCGCGCATATGCGGCGTCCCTCGGCAAGCTCTTGGATCGGCGTTACGACATCGCGAAGGAGTTACCACCCGATTTCCACGAGCGGATAGATGAGGCGCGTCAGCGGCGAGCCTGCAAATCCGCCGAGCAGGAAGCCGAAGAAGAAGGTTAATCGAATTCCTCTCCACGATCTTCCGCGTGACCTTTTCCCGTCGCCGGGCCTTCTCCGATCATTGGTGAACACGCATTAACGATTGACCGGGCGATCCCGGTCGCCCCCTCCCTCCAATCGCCGCTTGACCTTGCCCACGGAAAGCTGTCTCATAAAGGGGATTATGCGACAGCTTCACAGGGAGGGACGGTCACCATGAAAACGGAGTTGGTCAAGGCACCGAAAGTTAACGGCTTGGTAATAACCGGCGGGCCGATCCTGCCCGCTATCATCGCCGACGCCGGCGAGAAGGCAGCCAGAGCGCTTCATCGAGTTCTTTACCGCCACCATCCGCAATGACAACACACGTGAAGCCTACGGCCGAGCCGTGGCGGACTTCCTGGCATACTGCCACCGGCACCGCCTGACGCTCGCCGGCATCGAGCCGGTGCACGTCGCTGCCTACATCCAGAATTTGACCAGGAAGAAATCCGCCCCGACCGTCAAGCAGCACCTCGCCGCCATCCGCATGTGCTTCGACTGGCTGACCAGCGGCGGCTGCATCGATTTCAACCCGGCCAGCTCGGTACGCGGCCCCAAGCATGTCGTCAAGCAGGGCAAAACGCCCGTGCTCACTGCCGAGGAAGCCAAGCACCTCCTCGCCAGCATCATCCCCAAGAAGAAAAGGAAAGATGGCACCGAGAGCGGCGACGAGGACGATGCCGAGGAGGAAACGGAACAGGAAAAGGCAAAGCACCCCAAGCCGACCATCGCCCAGCTCCGCGACCGGGCGTTGATCGCCGTCATGGTGTTCAGCTTCGCCCGCGTCAGTGCCGCCCTGGCCATGAAGGTCGAGGATTATTACACCGAAGGACGCCGGGCCTGGTTCCGCCTGCACGAGAAAGGCGGCAAGCGGCACAAGGTGCCCGCCCACCACAACGCCGAGAAATACGTCGATGCCTATCTCGCTGCCGCCGGCATCGCCGGACAGAAGAAAACCCCCCTCTTCCGCTCCCTCGACACGCAGCCGCAAGCTGACCGGCCGCCCGATGGACCGCAACGACGCTCTGCGGATGATCAAACGCCGGGCCAAGGCGGCGGGCTTATCGGAAGACATCTGCTGCCACACCTTCCGGGCCACCGGCATCACCGCCTACCTGGAAGGCGGCGGCACCATCGAGCACGCCCAGAACATTGCCAACCACGAGTCACCCAAAACCACCAAGCTCTACGACCGCACCGGAGACCAGATCGACCTCGACGAGATCGAGAAGATCAGAATTTGACAGTCGAGGAGCTGGGCATCACCGGCGCCGAGGAGGACGGCGATTATGCCCACATAGTAATATACTTGCATACGTAATTACAATACCTCGTATTCTGCCCCGCACGGCGGGAGGTCTCGTACTCCCCTCATTAACATGCCGAAGCCTGCGGGAACGTAGCCGCGACGATTGAACAAATCACGCCATTCGGCCGCCAAGTCCCACGGTTGCCCTGTAAGCGCTAAGGGCGTGAAGCAGTCGCCCAGGGGGTTACGTCCACGGATCGACGAAGCCGCAACGCAAGAGGACGTTCACCTAGATCAACACTTCGCCTCTGGCATGTTCATTCTCGGCCGGTCTTTGGTTAAAATCACTCGTTCGGTCGCCGGAGGTTGAGAATTGGGCGGGCGCCATGCTCCGTTGGGGGAGTCGGTATCGGTCTGTTGCGCCCATGACCGGCGAATACTCGGAGAGCGGATCTGCGATGTTTACAAAGACGGCCGGGTTGATTGGCTTGCTCTCTGTCGCTGTGGCACTGGGGTCTCCCGCCCGTGTAAGAGCAGGCTCCCTGTACGTCGAGGGCACGAATTCGGTCCTTGCGACCCTCGACCCTACGACTAGCACGGTTACTGAGATTGGCACCACGTCCGAGCGGTTGGGTGGCCTCGGCTTCGGTTCAAACGGCACGCTCTACGGCCTCGGCGACAATGGAGACCTGTACGTGGTCAACACGGCGACCGCCGCCCTGACTCTAATCGGAGCCACCGGCCTGAACCTGAGCGTGGGCTACTCCATGGGGACCACCTCTGACCACACTCTCTACGCCGATGGCAATGGTGTGGTCTACACGATCAATCCCACGACTGCCGCCCCGACTCTCGTTGGGAATCTCGGATTCACTACGACCGCCGAAATTAATGGGGATGCGAGCGGGCACCTTTACATCATCAACAACTCGAATGAAAGCCTCTACAGTGTCAGCCGCACCACCGGCGCCGGAAGCCTTATCGGCGCGGGAACATACGGTGACATCGACGGCATGGCTTTCACGAACGGCACTATGTATGCGATGCAACGCTTCGGGACGGGGATTTACGCACTGGACCTGAGCAACGGGAGCGGCACGCTGGTTGCAAACTACAGCACGTCCATTATCGGGAATGTCTATGCGGCATCGGGGTCGTTCCAAGCCATTCCGGAGCCGTCGAGCCTCGCACTACTCGGAATCGGCACGCTCGTTGTGAGCGGGTGCTGGTTCGCCCGGTCCCGATACCCAGCGACGCGAGGGTGTTTAGCGAACTAATACCGGACAACGTTTTGCGCCAAGCTGCCTTGTGCCCCCCCGGCCTGGGTGCCGTGGTTTCAGCCATGAAGCGAGGGGCTGTTTAAGGTGATCAAAAATCCCGACAGCCGCAGGTATCAGTGCACGTTTCCGTCATTCCGCATCATTACCCCCCTCGCCCGTCATCCCTACTCCCGGCCGGCGTCAATCGCAAACAGAACTTTACGCTTTCAGGCCTTGCGATAGCATACGGACAAAAACCAACGCTCCCATTAGCCGGATGGCTCATAGCTTGATGGGTCGCACAGGCTGCTTGCCAGCCCAGCGATCGACGGGGAAGTGATATCGCCCACGCGGAGTCTTAGGCTTCTCAGCGTGTCGCTGCGAACGGCTCGGCCGGGAAGGTCACATCCATCATCAAGAGCCGGAAGTCGTCGCGCGGGCGGAGCGGGTCCAGCGCCGAGTCGGTCCGCCAGGCGTGCGCATTCCGGTAATCTCCGGCGTCTTGCCCTCGATCACTTTTTCCTCGACGCCCCAGACCGACGCAGCCGGATTGAGCAGCACGGCGTGCCGCCGCACTAGCCCATCGAAGAGGCCCCTTAGCGCCGACAGGTGCAGATTCCGCTTGGCCGCGGATCCGCCCAGAGCGGCGAGATACTGCCCGACCATGCCGGGCGTGATCGCCTTAAGCTCCACCCCCTGCCCTTCGGCCCAATCGAGAAACCGCCGCACCGCCCGCAGATACGCCTTCTGCGTGTGCGGATTGTGGTGCTCAGCATAGAAGAATTCATTCCAGGCAAAGCGCACTGCTCCGCCTGCCCGCTCGATGAGCGCCGGCAGCGGCTTCGACGGCACCAGTAGTCGTGCGGATGCGAGTACGATATCGGTGGTCATTCTCCGGCCCCCTTCTTCTCGCCGTCCTCGGGTGTGGGAACGGCTGACTCCTGAGCTTGCTTCCGCTGCGTGTCACACTGCTTCATTCCCTCAATAACCACGCGGACCTTTTCGCCGGTGTCCTAGGGTATTTCAAAGCTCACGCTCATCTTGCCCATCCTCTTGCCGACGGGCCGCTACGTCTCGGGTTCTTCCGGTCCGTCGTGTTCGGGTCCCTTCTGTTCCTTGGTCATCTGTTCCTTGACCCGTTCAAGGACCGCTTCATAGAGCTTGTCGCTCGCCCGAAAATTGGTCTGCTTGAGTTCCTTCGTCTTTTGTTCGATGTCGAGGAGGCTTCGTTTCGCGGCCTCCTCGAGGATATTCAGCGTGCCGACTACGTTCAGGCCGCTCTGGAGCGCTTGCCTGCTCGCGTCTCGGTCGTCCATGAGGACTCGCTCCGCTTTGAGCTCCAGGGCGAGCGCGATAGCCGCCGCCTCTCCCGGCCCCAGCTTGGAAGGGCCAACCTGCGCCGGGTCCTGGACGGTGAGCCAGACGGGAGGGTTGCTCGCCCATACTCGAACCGCTTCCGGGGTCTTGGGGTGCGAAAGCTCTTTGAGCACCGCAGGTGGAGCATACACTCGCCCGAACAGCGCAGGGAGAACATGATCTGATTCAATGATGATGAGATAATTTAGCGGCGTCGTATTGGAGACGACGATCATTCCGGCCTCACATCGCGAAGCAACGCTGCCTGAGCCGCCGACTCCTTCGGCGTCAGCTCGAGCCATACTTTATGCCGCTTGAGAACTCCATCAGTCTCGTAGCGGCTCAATCCCAACGCCTCGGCAAGCTGATGGTGCGTAATCCGTTCTTGGCGGTAAAGCTCGACAAGGTAGGCCTCCTTCGCCTCCCGGCTGATGTCCAGGCCGCCCGTGCGGAGCTCTTGCTCGATGGCCTGGGATATTTCAAAACTGATCTTCATGCCGTGTATCTCCCGTTCCGCCCGTCAAGCATCAGTAGTCGTTGGTTCACTGCGCGCAGCCTATCACGGACGCAGGGGGAAATAAAGGGGATTATTACCCGCTACCCACAAGCAGGCCACCACAGATTCCATGCACACATACATCCTTAACCCCTCGCCCGGCTCAGGGCTGGAAGGCCTGATATGAAGGCATGGGAAGAGATCGATCCGCCAGACTTCAAATCTGAGGGGCCCGCGTGATCTTGGCCGCTCGTCTCGAGCCGAGCAAAAAGCGGTCCGTCGACCGAGTCCGAACGCGACCGAGGTGGCGATCGGCCCTCCAGCCGATCGCGCGGCGAAACGTGCACCATGTTTGGGTTCGATCGGACGGCAGGGTCGGCCCGATCGATCTCCCACCAGCGCAGTGTGAAGCGTCCCCGCAACGCGTCGAATTTTCTTCCGCCATCAAGCCATAGACTTACGGCGAATCGTGCGCCGTGCGATTTGACGGCTTGACATAGCGCGGGTAAAGTAGCCGTATAGGTGCGGTTGTGCGCAACTTGCTCCAGGTTGTCCAGACACCCAGCACCACAACGTCGCAATTCTCCGGTGCTGGAACGTGGGACATCGCGATCGATTCCGGGACGCCTCGAGGCGAGTCGATCGCCCGATTCGCGGGGCTCGGGGGCGCCCGGAATCGGGCATGGTTCAAAGCGGCCCTTTTTGAGGTAACACTTCGGACGGTATCGATACCCCTGTGTAGCATTCGGTTCGTGTCAAGGCGATCGGATCCGTGCAGTTTCACCCGGTTCTGCCGATCATGGCGGAAGTTGCAGACGCGAGGGTTAGGACGGCAGCCGGGGCGAGAGCGGTTGTTGCGATCTGGCAGGAATGGTGAGTTGGACGGGTTTTTCCGCCGTCAAACCGCATTCTCGGCACATACTCGGCATACTGGCGCGCGCAGAAGCGTGCCCAGTATGCCGAGTATGTGCCCAGTATGTCGTGAGCTGTTCGCGGCGGTAAGGGACGTCTTTGCTGCATGATAGGCGGTCCGGCCTTTTGTTTCGTGGTCTGTTCTACTAACGTTCGATTTCTTTGCGCGGTGCGCAGATTGCATAGATGGGCAATTTGGTTGCGGCTTGGCCCCGCTGTCCGTGGTAGAGAATTCCTCGTTTTTTTCAACCACGGAAAGTGCCGATCGACACGGAACGATTCGTAAGATTCGTGTTATTCGTGGTTACCAATCCGGATTCCCTCTCCGGTCAAATTGGACTGGTTCCGACGGGGGACGCTGATCGTCCTGCACCGCCAACTTGACATTCTTTCCGTTTTCGTGCCTTTCGTGCCTTTCGTGGTTAAGAATCCGAATTCCCTCCCTGGCCATCTGGCTGCGGCTCGGCCGCGCTGCGTGTTCCGTGGTTAAAACTCTGCAAGTCTGCGGCGCAGGAACGTGAGACATCTCGATCGACGACGAGTCGCGCCGAGGCGA
Source organism: uncultured Isosphaeraceae bacterium (assembly GCA_963823675.1). GTDB lineage: Bacteria > Planctomycetota > Planctomycetia > Isosphaerales > Isosphaeraceae > CAWGMT01. The sequence continues at coordinate 74,971 of CAWGMT010000016.1, forward strand.
CTCAGGAGCCCGATTCGCGGGGCTCGTGAGGGGCTGGAATCGGCCGAATTTGACGACACAAGAACCAATGGGCAAGCAACTTATGACGAGAACTCACTCCGCCGCCGATCTCCGAGGGATTTCGTTGGCGAACGTTGCGAGATGGGACCGGGGCCCTTCGAAAACGTCTCAGATTGTCTCACTTTTTCTCATCGAGAGAGGAATCGTGTGCCTTTGAAGATCGATTGTGCAAGTGGATGGCAATCGGCGAGGCGCAGAATGACGTCGGAGAGTGCCAGGACGATCGTCTCGAGCGCACACACGTGATCGAGCCCGACGGGGTGGAGCAGCACGGGGACGAGATGAATGGGACGGGCGAAAGCGACGAGAATGCGCCGAACGAAGCCAATTTCGAGGAAACCACGAGCATCGTGGAACCAAAAGAATCTATTCAAGTTACGGTGAATTCGGCCGCTCTTTCGGGGCCTGGTTCAAAGTCGTCACGTGGCGGCTGACAACGGGTGGTTGTCCGGAGTCGAGCCTGCAGCGGCGGGTGAGCCCCCAGAGCATCCGCGCCGGACCTGGGGGCGTCGCCCGCCGGCCGCCGACCGCAGTCACCCGAACCTGTTACCCAGTGATGAACCATGCCACAGAACAAAGCCACGGCAAGCTGCGAAGACTCGCCCGATTTCCGCGGGCGGGCGATCGCGATGCCGTATCGACGTCATGGTCCAGTTGGGTGAAGTCGTGTAATATCGAGATAACACCCCAGTCAACATCGGGGCGCAGAGGAGGCCGGTCTCATGTCTGTCGCGGTACCAGCAGCCAAGCCTGTTCCGCCTGCCGATGTCGCTGACCGCGACGGAGTTATTCCGCCGCTGGAAAGCGGCGATCGCCTGAGCCGCCGGGAATTCGAGCGGCGCTACGAGGCAATGCGCGGTCTCAAGAAAGCCGAGCTGATCGAAGGAGTCGTGTACGTGAATTTGCCGGTCCGACAGCGATACCACGGCAAGCCTCATACAAGCTTGATCGGCTGGCTTTTCGCCTACCGAGCCAGAACGCCGGAGCTCGAGCTGGGTGCCAGCAGTACCATTCGACTGGACCTGAACAACGAGGCCCAGCCCGACTGCCTCCTGTTCATCCAGCCCGAGTTTGGCGGCCATGTCCAGCTCGATGACGATGGCTACATCAACGGGGCGCCGGACCTGGTTGCCGAGATCGCCGCCAGCAGCGCCAGCTACGACCTGCACGACAAGCTCCATGCCTACCAGCGAAACGGTGTCCGCGAATACATCGTCTGGCGCGTCTTCGAGCGGCAGATCGAGTGGTTCGTCCTGCGCGGAGCGCGGTACGAGCCACTCGCGCCGGCTGAGGACGGTTCCCTGCGCAGCACGGTCTTTCCCGGCCTGTGGCTCGACCCGGCGGCATTGCTACGCGATGATCTCGTGACATTGCTCAACGTTCTTCAGAGAGGCCTGGATTCGCCCGCACATGCTGCATTCCGATCCGACCTGCAACGGGCCAGAGTGGAGCCGGCGTCGTGACTCGCCAAGAGGCACTCTTGCGGCCGCCGCCGGACGCGGGGATGATGGAATTCGACCGTGCCACAGCCGATGTGCGATCCTGGGAGGCGAGGGTTGATCACAATGGAGCTAACTGCCGTTTTCGTGCAGGTTAAGGAGGGCTACGTGGCGTTTGTCGAGGAGCTGCCCGGGACCAACACCCAAGGTGCGACGATCGAGGAAGCTCGCGAGAACCTCCGCGAGGCCGTGGCGCTCGTGATTCACGCGAATCGGGAGTTGGCCGAGCAGTCGCTGCAAGGCCAGCCGGCGACTCGCGAGCCGCTCGTCGTCCCAGCATCAAGTTGAAACATGCCCGAAACGCTGTTCGAGAAAATCTGGAATCGTCACGTTGTTGCGGCGACCGACCAGCAGACGCTCCTGTACGTCGACCGCCACCTTGTGCACGAGGTGACCAGCCCGCAGGCATTCGACGGCCTACGGCTGGCAGGCCGCGGGGTGCGGCGGGTGGACCTGACCTTTGCCACCGTCGACCACAACGTACCGACCGACGACCAGCTCAATATCCGCGACCCGCTCTCGCGGCGGCAGGTCGAGGTGATGCGCGCGAACTGCCGCGAGTTTGGCGTCACGCTCTACGATATCCAGAGCGGCCGCCAGGGCATCGTGCACGTCATCGGCCCGGAACTGGGGCTCACGCTGCCGGGACTCACAATCGTCTGCGGCGACAGCCACACCAGCACCCATGGTGCCTTTGGCGCGCTGGCCTTCGGAATCGGCACCAGCGAGGTCGAGCATGTCCTGGCCACCCAGACGATCTGGCAAGGGGCGCGGCACCCCACGGTCGGGATCGAGGTGACCGGCGCGCTGGCACCGGGCCTCGAGCCCAAGGACATCATCCTGGCGATCATTCGCAAGATCGGCACCGGAGGCGCAACCGGTCATGTGATCGAGTATTACGGCTCCGCGATCGCTGCCCTCTCGATGGAAGGGCGGATGACGATCTGCAATATGTCGATCGAGGCCGGCGCCCGCGCCGGCCTGATCGCCCCCGACGACGTGACGATCGAATACATCACCAGCGGCGAGCGGCCATTCGCGCCGAGAGGGGCTGCCCTCGAGGCGGCAATTGCCGAATGGAAGACGCTCAAACCTGATGACCCGTCGGCGTTCGATCGCCGCATCACGATCGACGCTCGATCGCTGGTCCCTCAGGTAACCTGGGGAACCAATCCCGCCATGACCGTCGACGTGACAGGGGTCGTTCCCAAGCCCGAGGAAGTCCCGTTTTCCGCGCCCGAAGACGCCCGCCGCGCACTGGATTACATGGGGCTTTCGCCGGGTACTCCGATCTGCGAGATACCCGTGGACGTGGTTTTCATCGGCTCGTGCACCAATGGCCGCATCGAGGACCTCCGGGTGGCGGCCCGCGTGTTCAAGGGTCGCAAGACCGCACCCGGGGTTCAGGTCCTGGTCGTTCCGGGCAGCGAGGCCGTCCGGCACCAGGCCGAGGCCGAGGGGCTCGACCGGATCTTCCGGGAAGCCGGTGCCGAGTGGAGGCAGGCGGGCTGTAGCATGTGCCTGGCGATGAATCCCGACCGGCTCAAGCCCGGCCAGCGCTCGGCCAGCACCAGCAACCGCAATTTCGAGGGGCGTCAAGGGCCAGGCGGACGCACCCATCTCGTCAGCCCGGCCATGGCCGCCGCGGCCGCCGTCACCGGCCACTTTACGGACGTGCGTGGACTGCTCGATTGAGCAGTCGTCCTTCGTCCTTTGTCCTTTGTCCTTTGTTCGCTTCGCGTGTGTCATCGGCCATGGGTTGGTAGACGGCTGGTCGTTTGGTCCTTGGTCCTTGGTCCTTTGTTCGCTTCGCGTATGTCATCGGCCATGGGTTGGTAAACGGCTGGTCGTTTGGTCCTTTGTCCTTGGTCCTTTGTCCTTTGTTCGCTTCGCGTGTGTCATCGGCCATGGGTTGGTAAACGGCTGGTCATTTGTCCTTTGTCCTTGCTCCGCTTCGCGGATTCCACGGGTCAGGGGGCAATGACTGAGTCCCTAGCGGCAGATAACACCGCTGACGACGAAGTCTGGACAAAGGACAAAGGACAAAGGACAAAGGACAAAGGACAAATATGCAACCATTCATCAAGCATCGGGGCCGGCTGGCTGTTCTGGACTGGAGCGACGTGAACACCGATCTGATCATCCCGGCCCGCTACCTCAAGCGGGTCGAGCGGGTGGGCTTCGGGCCCCTGCTCTTTGCCGACAAGCGGTACGAGCCGGGCGGCGCCCCCGAGCCCGATCAGCCCGAACGGCATGGCGCGATCCTGGCTGATTTCCCGCTCAACGACCCGGCGGTGCAGGGCGCCACCGTACTCGTCGTGGGCCACAACTTCGGCTGCGGCTCCAGCCGCGAACACGCCGTCTGGGCTGTGATGCAGGCCGGCTACCGGGCCGTTATCGCTCCGGGAAAGGGAGAAGGTTTCGCGGACATCTTCGAAACCAACGCGCTCAACAACGGGCTTCTGGTCATCGAGCTGGATGGACGGGACTGGCAGACCCTTGCTGAGGCCGGCCGAGCCGAGTCGGGAAAAGCGGAAGTAACGATCGATCTCGTGGCGCAAACCGTAACGCTTCACCATCCATCCAATGCACCGGGTCTGGGAGCAGAGCCGCAGTTTCGCTTTGAGGTCCCCGAATCCCACCGCCAGCGTTTGCTCGAGGGGCTGGATGCCATCGCCGAGACCCTCCTCTGCGACTCCGCCATCCGCCGTCACGAAAGCCAGCTTCCCGACTGGATCATCCCTCGACCGATCCCCGGATAGCCAACGGGTTCATGCCATTTGGAGGGTACGTGCAACCCACCGCAAACCGTGTGCGGCCGGTGGCTTGCACCCACGCGACAACTGATCGATGCTTTCTAATGTTGACTTTGATCACTAAGATAGGTAAGATTCTCCCCGAACGGAGTTGAAGCGCGAGAGAATTGGTGTTCGTGGAGTCCGCAGTGCGATGTCTACGGTCACGGGTGCGACGCTAGAAGACTTGAGCAGGGCGAATGAGCTTCTGATGGGGGCGACGCCGCGTGAGGTTTTGGAGTGGGCGGTCGAGCGATACTTTCCGCGGCTGACGATGGCGACTGCGTTTGGGGCCGAGGGCTGCGTGCTGATTCACCTCCTGGCCGAGATTGAGCCGAGGGTACGGGTATTCAACCTGGATACGGGCTACCAGTTTGCCGAGACTCTGGAGCTGCGGGACCGGATTCGAGCGCGGTACGGGATCGAGGTGGAGTTGATCGGGGCGGAAACCAGCGTGGCGCAGTATGAAGAGCGGCATGGTGGGCCACTGTACGTGTCCAATCCCGACCAGTGCTGCTATGATCGAAAGATCGTGCCGTTGCGGCGAGCCCTGGTCGGTCACGATGCGTGGATCACGGCGATTCGCGCCGACCAGTCGGCGCATCGGGCCAGTGCGCAGGTCGTGGGAAGCGATCCCAAGTTCGGCCTGGTGAAGATCAACCCGCTTCTGACGTGGACGCGCCGAGACGTCTGGGCGTTCGTCGCGACTCATGGAGTGCCGTATAACCCGCTGCACGACGAGGGATTTGCATCGATCGGCTGCTGGCCGTGCACGCGGCCGGTGGGGGCGGCCGAGGATGAGCGCGCGGGCCGGTGGGCCGGGCAGGCCAAGACGGAATGCGGGCTGCACTCACTCGACAGTAGTCAACTTTGACATGAAGGTCTCTGCAAAAGCCGAATATGCGTGTCTCGCCGTTCTCGCCCTGGCGCGCCAGGGCCCGGAGGCGCCACCCCTGCGCATTCGGGAAATCTCCGGGGAATACAGCATTCCGGAGCGGTACCTGGTGCAGATCCTGCTTCAGTTGAAGGGTGCTGGGCTGGTGGCCAGCACTCGAGGCGCGCTGGGCGGCTATCGACTGGCCCGGCCCGCGGCGAGCATTTCACTGAGCGAGATCCTCGACGTGATCGACGGTCCCGACACCACGGCTGTGGTTGGTGCAGGTGCCAGGCGGCCGACGGCGCCGGTGCTCGCCTCGGTCTGGGAAAATGTCAGGGCCGCCGAGCACGCGGTACTCGACCGCACCACGATCGCCCAGCTCGCGGCGGAGTGCTCTCCCCATGAATGGATCATCTGACTTGAAAGGGAGAGCCATCGGATCGCGATCGACAATGTTGAGTTCAACTGAAACCCGAAAGGAGTGAGGCCATTTCTACCTCGAAACCCGCGGCCGCGGTACCTGCCCCGGGCTCATCAGCCCGTTCGGCGGTGCTCTGGTCAACTTGATCGTCGGCGAGGATCGAGCCGCCGAGATGAAGGCGACCGCCAAGGACGTCGCCAGCCTGACGCTGGACGAGCGAGGGTCTGTGCGACCTCGAGCTGCTGGCCGTCGGCGGCTTCTCGCCGCTGCGAGACGTTCATGGGAAAGGCCGACTATGACCGGGTCGTCGCCGAGATGCGGCTGGCCGATGGCACGCTCTGGCCGCTGCCCGTGACCCTGCCGGTCACGCCCGGCGACGGGGTCGCCGAGGGCAAGCCGCTGGCCCTTCGCGACGTCTACGGCAACCTGCTGGCATTTCTCCACGTCGAGGAGATCTACCTCGCCGACAAGGAGCGAGGAAGCCGCGCCGCGCCTACGGCTCGCTCGACCCGACCGCACCCTTCGGTCGCCTATCTCAACCGGCAGCCGGGCCATTATGCCTCGGGCCGGCTCGAGGTGATCCGCGTGCCGCCGCACTACGACTTCGTCGAGCTCCGCCGCACGCCGGCCGAGCTGCGCCAGCACTTCCAGTCGCCTGGGCTGGAGCCGGATCGTCGCCTTCCAGACCCGCAATCCGCTGCACCGGGCCCACGAAGAGCTGACCAAGCGGGCCGCCGAGCAGATCGGCGGCGGCCTGTTGATTCACCCGGTCGTCGGCGTCACCAAGCCGGGCGACGTGGACCACTTCACCCGGGTCCGCTGCTATCGCGCCCTGGTCGACAACTACTACGAGCCGGGCACCGTGGTGCTCAGCCTGCTGCCCCTGGCCATGCGCATGGCCGGCCCGCGCGAGGTGCTTGCTGCACGCGATCATCCGCCGCAACTACGGCTGCACCCACTTCATCGTCGGCCGCGACCACGCCGGGCCGGGCAACGACTCGACCGGCAAGCCGTTCTACTCTCCCTACGCCGCCCAGGAGTCGATGGGCCAGTACCAGGACGAGATCGGCATGGAGATGGTCGACTTCAAGCAGATGGTCTTCCTGCCCGACGAGAACCGCTACTGCCCGGTCGACGAAGTCCCGCCCGGCGCCAAGACGGCCGACATCTCCGGCACCGAGGTCCGCGACAAGTACCTGGCCAAGGGCTTCCAGCTTCCCGAGTGGTTCAGCCGGCCGGCCGTGGCCGAGATCCTGAGCGAGACCAATCCGCCCAGGTTCCGCCAGGGCCTGACCATCTGGTTCACCGGGCTTGTCGGGCTCGGGCAAGAGCACCATCGCCCACGCCTTGATCGAGCGGCTGGCCGAGTTCGGCCGCAACTGCTCGCTCCTGGACGGCGACGAGATCCGCACCCACCTTTCCAAGGGCCTGGGCTTCAGCAAGGAAGACCGCGACACCAACATCCGCCGCGTCGGCTATGTCGCCGGCCTGATCGCCCAGCACGGCGGGACCACGCTCTGCTCGGTGATCAGCCCGTATCGCGCCATCCGCGACGAGGCCCGCAAGATGTCGAAGGGCAACTTCGTCGAGGTCTATTGCTCGACCCCGATCGAAGTCTGCGAACAGCGCGACGTCAAGGGGATGTACTCCAAGGCCCGCGCCGCGGTCGCCAGCGGCAAGCCGATGGGCTTCACCGGCGTCGACGACCCCTACGAGCCGCCCCTGAACCCCGAGGTCACGCTCGACACCGGCAGGCTCTCGGTCCAGCAGTGCGTCGACCGCATCATCGACAAGCTGCTCGAGCTGGGCTACATCCTGCCCCACGGGCATATCGTCGAATAAAGCCGCGTTCAGGCGCCTCCCCCGATCGATCCCAACCAGCCCGGTCGTTCTGTACCGCGGCGAATGTTACGCGGAAATGGGCAAATTCGACGCGGCAATCTCCGACTTCACGACGGCGATCAAACGATGGGGGGATCACCCCATAACTTTTCTACATCGTGCGGCAGCGTATTGCGACCAAGGAAATCTCGACCTTGCCTTGGCAGATCTCGATCAGACCGTCCGGCTTCGCCCGAACGACGTCGAGTCCTACGTCGAACGTTCGGCCTTGTTGATCGAGATGAAGCAGAACGACCGAGCCGTCAAGGACGCAAACCGTATCGTGGAGCTTTGGCCGATGGATCCCATGGCCTATGACTACCGCGCGTTTGTGGTATGTCTGACGTCACCGGATTGGAACCGAGCCTTGTCCGATCTGGACCGTGCGATCAAGCTCGAACCGAGGTACTTTCTTTCCTATGGCTTCCGCGGCTTCCTCGACTTCAAGACCAAGAAGTACGTCCGCGCCGTGGCCGATCTCACGATGTGCGGATTGACGCTGAATCAATGCGACTTCGAACTTTGTTGGTGGATGAATACATATACATCTCGATTCGGAATCGGCATTCACTGGAAGCTGAAGGACAATTCGGTGCAGCCGAAATCCCGGATGCTGGCCTCAGATACAGGACGCGACTCCATCGAGCGGGGTGTACAGCGCCTGTTGGCCGCGGCATGGTGGTCTTCGAGTTAGACGCTTTCTTGCAGCCTACCGATTCGGGAAACTCCGCAGCGAAACGGGTATTGACGCCCCCTCGCGCAGCCGATAGCAGCGGTCGCGCTCGACCGGGCCGTAGCGATCGACCTGTCCCGAGGGCCAGCGGACCTCGACCTGCTCGATGCGGTCGCCACCGAGACCGAAGTGGATGCGCGGGCCTGATGCCGACTGGAAGCTTCCGCCGCCATAGCGCCAGGCGCGGCGGCGGCGGCCGGCGGCCGTGATTGTGACGACCGCGCCGATCGCGTCGCGATTGGACCGGGTGCCTTCCAGCTCGAACGAGACTGCATGACCGGCTTTCGTCTGGTTGTGGAAATAGCCCAGGGGGCTCTGTTGCGGCAGCAGCACGACGTCGATCCGGCCATCATTGTCGAGATCGCCCACGGCGAGGCCGCGGGCGACTCGCGGAACGGTCCACGGTTCTCCGGCCGCTGCCGTCACGTCGTTCAGGCGGCCGTCCGTGCCCCCCAAGAAGAGCGACGCCGGCATCTGGTAGGGATAGTCGGGGCGATCGTCGTTGACATGGCCGTTGGCCGTCGCCAGGTCGAGACGGCCGTCATTGTTGGCGTCCAGGAGCACGATCCCGAATCCGAGCAAGAAGCGGCTGGGAGCAGCCAGGCCGATCGCGGTGGTCTGGTCGGCAAATGCGCACGAGCCGAGGTTGCGAAAAAAGGTCGTGGATTCGCCGTAGAAATTGGTGACGAAGAGGTCGGGCAGGCCGTCGCCGTCGAGGTCGCCGCAAGCGGTTCCCATCCCGGCCTGAAAGGCACCGTCGGCGTTGCAGGCGACACCGCTGGCAACGCCCGCTTCCTCAAACTTCATGCCGCCCAGGTTGTGCCAGAGATAGTTGGCCGTCGTGTCGTTGGCGACGAAGAGGTCAACCCGGCCGTCCTCGTCAAGATCGGCCGCCACGACGCCCAGGCCGCGCCCATTGGCATCGACGATGCCCGCTTCCTTCGTGACGTCAACAAATCGACCGCCATCATTACGGAAGAGGTGATCCGAGCGCGCGGCAAAGGGGCGGGGAGTGCAATAGTTGTACTGCTGTTCGGGCTCGACCCGTTCATTGGCCGCGGCAAACGTTTTGCGAGGACAGAGGGTCGGATGGTCTGCGTCCCAGACGAGGTAGTGACAGACGTAGAGGTCGAGATCGCCGTCGTTGTCGAGGTCGGCAAAGGCGGCCGAGCTAGGCCAGTCGCGCTCGCCCCCGAGGCCCGCGCGATCGGTGATGTCCTCGAACGTCCCGTCGCCGCGGTTGCGATAGAGCGCGTAGGATCGCCACCGCGTGATGAACAGATCAGGATGTCCGTCATTGTCGATGTCGCCGACGGTCACTCCCAGGCCGAAGCCGCGCTTCAACCGGCTGATGCCGGACCGGTCGCTCGCGTCCTCGAAAGTGCCGTCGCCGCGATTCCGAAAGAGTCGATCGCCCGTGTTGGGGCGGTCGGCCCGGGGCGGGAAGGCGCCTCCTTGCACGACATAGATATCGAGCCAACCATCGCCGTCGTAATCAAGGAGACCAACCCCGCCAGCCGTCGTCTCGGGAATCTGGCGGAGATGCGAGCGGCCGTTGTCGAAGACGAATCGAAGGCCGGCCGTTGCGGCAAGGTCGGCGAAACGTGGCAGCGCACCGCCAGGCGGCGGCTGCGTGGCTTGCGGGCGGTTCGATGCCGTTTTCAATTCCAGATCGAGCTCCGAGAGGAGCTCGGCCAGCGTAACCTGGGCGCCTGCGGACGCTGGTTCCGGCTGATGGGCAAACCGAGAAACCGCTTGAGATGCCAGTTGGTCTCCAGGAGCAAAACGTGCGCGTAGCGACCACCAGCCTTGTGCCTCGAAGCGGCGGCCGAGTGATTCGGCCAGACCGGCGAGCTCGGCGAAAAGCTCCGGCCCGATCGTTCCGTCCAAGAGCAGCCGGTAACGGTCCTTGGCCGCGTCGAGCGCGGCCTTGCGGCGGCGGAGCGCCCGGCGCTCGCTCGTGCTGGCCGGTATCCCAGGCCAGCACCGCCAGCCGCTCGAGCGCCGCCGAATCGGGAACGATCGTGACCAGCCGGTCCAGCGCATCACGCTCGGCCCGGGTGTTGCCGATCCGGGAAGCCAGCCAGCCGCGCAGGTCGAGCCGTTCGCTCTCGGTGAGCTCTTCGGCGGGAACAAGAACCATGGCGCGGCGTGCCGCGGCCAGATTGCCGGCGGCGCGCGCCCAGTCGAGCCGCGCTCGCCAGACGGCCGGATCACGCGGCCGCCGCTCTACGCAGCGGTCGAGCCAACGGAGGGCCTCCGCGAATCGGCCGGTTTGGGTCGCCAGGCTCGCCTGAGCCAGCCAGACGCGGTCGTCCAGAGGTGCCAGCCGCGAGGCCCGGTCAACCTCCCAGCGCACCTTCTCGAGCAGGGTCACGGCGTTATCGACCCGCCAGTGATCGCGGAGCTCCAGGACGGGATCGGCCGCCAAGCGGTAGCCGCGCTCGAGCAGGCGCCGCATCGCGCCGCGCCGTCCTTCCCAGAAGTAGAGCTCCGAAAGGGTGTGCCGGACTTCATCTCGGGAGGCTCCCGGCTCGCGCATCAAGCTCTCGAGCAGCTTCTCGGCGTCGCTGAACCGTCCGAGATCACCAACCAAAGTACCGGCGCGGGCCAATCCTGCCCGGACGAACCACGGCGAGTGCGATTCGACCCGTAACCACGCGGCAAGCGCGGCCTGGACGTTTCCGCCAGCGTGCTCGCAGACGCCTAGCCGGTAGACGACCTCCGGTTGTCCTGCCCAGGGCGACGGCAGGTGTAAGAGCGACCGCTTGGCCTCCCGAAACCGGTCCGCATCCATGAGCCGCCTGACTCGCGACAGCTCGGATTCGAAGCGCCATGCCCAGAAGGCCCACCAGCCAACCCAGCTCAGCATCGCCACGATGGCCGTAATACCGACGATCCCCAGGCAACGCTGCTTGCTGGTATGGCCCCGCCGCGCAGACAAACCGACCGCCCGCGGAGCTAGGGCCGCGCTGACAACAGCCTCAAACTCTTTGGGCGCCGGCTTCACGGCTGGCAATTCTGCCTACAGAGGAACATGCGTTCCGGCTGCGTGGAATCTCGGATCTATTTCTGTGCACCCTTGGATTTCCCGGACTTGATGTCCATTCCCTTGTTGGCGTCCTTCATCATGTCCGTGGTCTTCTTCACGAAGTCGGTATTCACTTCCGCCGGCTGCGCGGCGCATTGGGCTGGTCCTCGCCGCAGCCTGAGAAAATGCACCCCAGGAACAGAGCGGCAATTGCTAGACTCAATCGACGCATGCAAATGTCTCCTCGCTGGTTTCACACAGGGATGAAAAACCCGCGCCCGCAGCCGGGGCGGAGCGGCGCGGGCCTCACTGATCAATACGCATCGGCACTGATGACTTCACCAACGTTCCGGCTGCCGAGCGCCCACCAAGTGTTGAGCGCGACCGAATTCTTGAGAAACTTCACCGAGCCGTCGCAGAAGGCAACGTTGACTCCGCCGGGATGATTGCTGCTGGCCGAGAGGATGTCATTGTACCCGCCGGGAGGCCCGCCCCACGTATTTCCGGCGACGCACGACAGGGTATTCGGCGTATTCCAGTGATTATAGGCGTTGAAGTGCAGAGTGCCCGCATGGCTGCCATTCCAGCATGCGCCCGCCCACTGCGTCGGATTGGTCGGTGCGGTCGTGCCCGGCAGGGTATTGCAGGTCTGGACGAACGACGTGGCCATGGGGTACCCGCCCGTACCGGGTGGGGGGTTCGGGCTGCCGGTGACGTCCGTGTTAAAACTGGTCTGGTACGAGACCCGAAGCGAGTTTTGCAACTGGCCCGGGTACACCGTGATGTAGCCGTTGAGACCGATCAGCGCCTCGCTGAACAGGGCCGTGTTGCTCGAGCCGTCGGTCAGCGACGCAAAGTCGACGGGACCGACGTTCTGAACGCCGTAGGGATAGACATTGCTGTTGCCCGGGTAGCCGCTCGGGTCGCCCAGGAAGGGCACGAACGGACCACTCCAGGGTGAGATGCACTCCGGCCCGCCGATGTTCGCGTGATAACTGATAAAAGTCGAAGCAATCCAGGGCCCGGCCTTGATGGTCTCCGAAGGGCAAACATACGCCGGAATCTTGAGCGAGCTGACCGTCGAGATATTCGCCACGCCGAAGGCCCCGAACGAGTAGTTGGACGCGTTGTAGGGCCCGTTTTGCTCGATGAACGGCAGCAGGCCCGTCCCCCAGCCCAACGGCCATGGCCCCCCCGGCTCGCTGGGACCGTTGGGAGGAGTGCCGAAATTGGCAAAAAGTTGCGGGAACGAGCCGTTGGCCTGAATGTAGTTATGAGTGCCCAACGCCAACTGCTTGAGATTGTTGGTGCACTGAGCGCGGCGAGCAGCCTCGCGCACCGCCTGTACGGCCGGTAGCAAAAGTGCGATCAAGACCGCGATGATCGCAATGACGACCAGAAGCTCGATCAACGTAAACGCCCGAGCAGAACGGATTCGCACGACCTACCTCCTCTCGAAGCCATGAAAGGACGCTGGAACGAAGGGCAACCCTCGAGATCAGAGGAAAGTGGACAAGTACCTCGCAAAAACGAGCTGGATGAGACCCGTCACAAAGGTGCTCAAACCTCGAGCTGCCGCCAGAGTTTGCTGCCTCAGAAATCGCTGCACTACCCGCTAAAATCAGCGCTTCTTCGCTGAATTCGGTCCTTGAAAAGCACGGCCCCCCCTTCGATTTTCCAGAATTTGAGAAATGCGTCGATGCAGTTCATTGAATCTAAACCCAGGTCGGTCGCTCTGCAAGCGCGTTCAGCAAGAGTTTAACACTTTGATTTCAAGGTAACGGTGATCGCTTGATGATTGACCGGCCGAATAATCCCTGCTTCGGTGATGATCCCCGCGATCAGCTCGGCGGGTGTGACGTCAAAGGCGGGGTTGTAGACCTCGATCCCCTCGGGGGCGGTCTGGCGCCCAAAGCCGTGGGTAATCTCCCGCGGGTCGCGCTGTTCGATCGTGATGCTCGATCCATCGGCAATCGACAGATCGAACGTGCTGGAGGGCGCGGCCACGTAAAACGGAATGCCATGCGCCTTAGCGAGCAGCGCGAGCCCGTAGGTGCCGATCTTGTTGGCGGTATCGCCGTTGGCAGCGATCCGGTCAGCCCCCACGATCACCATCCGCACCTTGCCTTCGCGCATGACCTGGGCGGCCATGCTGTCGCAAATCAGAGTGACCGGTATGCCGCGGCGCTTGAGTTCCCAAGTCGTCAGCCGTGCTCCCTGCAAGAGCGGCCGGGTTTCATCGGCGAACACCCGCAGCGGGATCCCTCGCTCGGCGGCCGCGAAGATCACCGCCAAAGCGGTTCCATAGTCCGCCGTGGCCAACCCGCCGGCATTGCAGTGCGTCAAGATGCCCTGCCCGGGCTCGATCAGACTGGCGCCATGCCGTCCGATCGCGCGGCACGTCGCGCGGTCTTCGTCGTCGATCTGCCGTGCTTCCAGGAGCAGCCGATCCAGAATCGCGCGGCCATCGCCACCGCTTTCGGCCGAGACGACGGCTTCCATGCGGTCCAGTGCCCAGAACAAATTCACGGCGGTCGGCCGGCTGGTACGGAGATAGGCGGTCGCCTCGCGGAGCGCGCGAGCGACGACCGCGGCGCTGCTCGACCCCTGCGATCGGGCCCCGATGACCGCACCGTAAGCCGCCGCGACGCCGATAGCCGGCGCTCCACGAACCCGCAGCATCTTGATGGCTTCCCAGACCGCCGGCAGGTCGCGACATTCCAGCTCAATATATTCAGTGGGAAGTCGCGTCTGATCGATCAGTCGCAAGCAACCCGACGCGGCATCCCCCAGCCAGCAAACCGTCTGGAGTTGATCGAACTCATTGCACTGGGACATCGATTTTTATCGTGTTTCGTGGGTCAGTCTTCGTCCTCGTCGATATCGTCCTCGTCTCCCTCCGCCTCCTCGGGATCGATCCACATATAAAACTCGGCGAAAATGTCCCAGATACCCCGAAGCGCAGTTTTCACGTCGCCCGGTTTGAGCGGGCCGTGTTCGCCCGAATAACCCGCAACCTGGATCGCGATGCGAAGAAGGTTGACATTCTGGCGTCTCATCTCCAGAAAAAGCTGGCCTTGAGTGTCGAGCTCGAGGGCCTCCTCGAGCGCCTCCTCGACCTCATGATCGTGATCGTCGTCATCGTCTTCATCGTCATCGTCATCGTCATCGTCATCGTCATCGTGGTTCGCCGCGACTGGGTTGTCATCGTATTCGTCTGGGCTCATGGGTCCTGGTCCTCGCGTCGTTGATTTGGGAAGCAACTCACTGTTCGATTCGAACCGTCGGGTTTGGGAAAGGAAGGCAATTTCGCCACGAGGCGGTCGAGGATTTGAATCCCTTGACACGCATCTCCCGGGTACGCCCAATCAACCGGTTTTCCGGTTATGCCACGGGTACGGCCACCGAGGCTGGGCGGCTGTAAAGAGGATCAAACCGCAATCCATACGTCGAGGCCACCGCCTGGTTGGTCACGCGCCCGTGGTTGATATTCACCCCCTCGGCAACGCCGGGGTCAGCCTGGGCCACGTTTCGCCAGCCGTGGGTCGCAAGCTGTAGAACGTAAGGCAAGGTCACGTTACACAGGGCGTATGTGCTCGTGCGGCCGACCGCTCCTGGCATGTTGGTCACGCAGTAGTGCACCACGCCGTCCCGAAGATAGGTCGGCTGCCGATGGGTCGTGGGCTTGGCGGTGGCCACACAACCCCCTTGATCGATGGCAACATCCACGATGACCGCGCCGTTCTTCATCCGGCCCAGATCGTCGGCTCGCACCAGTCGCGGCGCCCGCGCTCCCGTAATCAAGACCGCGCCAATGACCAGGTTGGCCCGTTCGATTGACTCGAGAATCGTATGCCGGTCGGAATAAAGGGTCGTGACGTTCGGGGGCATGATGTCGTCGAGATAACGCAAACGGTCGAGATTGATGTCGAGAATCCGGACGTTGGCACCCAGGCCGGCGGCGATCTTGGCCGCATTCGAGCCGACGACGCCCCCACCCAGGATGGCGACCTCGGCCGGAGCGACTCCCGGAACGCCCGAGAGTAAAATTCCGCGCCCTTCCTGGGGCCGTTCCAGAAACTTGGCTCCTTCCTGAATGCTCATCCGCCCTGCGACCTCGCTCATGGGCGTCAGGAGAGGAAGCCCGCCGCGGTGGTCGCGCAGCGTTTCATAAGCGATGGCCGTGATGCCGCTCTCGATGACCGCGTGCGTGAGCGCCTCTTCGGCGGCGAAGTGAAAATAAGTGAAGACGACCTGATCCGGTCGCAAGAAGGGCCATTCCGTGGGCTGCGGTTCCTTGACCTTGACCACCAGATCGGCGTCAGCCCAGATTTCGCCGGCCTCGGGGACGATGGTCGCGCCGGCCGCTTGATACAAGGCGTCCGCAATCCCGCTTCCCTGCCCCGCCCCACTTTCGATCAGCAAAGTATGACCCGCGTGGGTCAATTCCTCCGCGCCGACAGGAAGCATCGCCACGCGATATTCGTCCGGCTTGATCTCCTTGGGTACCCCGACGATCATGCGTGCAACTCCTCGGATCGGCCGACGAACCAGAATACCCTCGGGCGCAATCCAACCGGCGCGCTCTTCTTCAGCGATTAACCAGAGCCATTCGACCAGACTCCCGGCCGAGAATCAAGCCGGCGCGATCAAATGTCCAGATCCGCAAGCAATTCGTTGACCTCGCGGTTGAGAAACCGCGTCGCTGTCTCGAAGTGCCCTGGCTGTGGCGATTGGGAGGGCCGGTCCGCACGCGTGCCGGCAACTCGTGAATCGAGGTTCTCCACCGACTTCCCCGGCTCGTCGGTTGACGGCTGGGCACCCTGCTCGCTCTGCTTGCGAGCCCTCAAGTAAAGCTTGATCGGAATATCATGGAACGGCAGTTTCTCGCGGAATACGTTCAAAAGGTACCGCTGATAAGTCGGATCGAAGAGCTGGGTACTGTTGACGAAGAGGACGACGGTCGGCGGCGCCAGGCCCACCTGGGTGGCGTAATAGATCCGCGGAGCGCGATTCTCACGCATGGCCGGAGGATGGGCCTCGACGGCTTCACGCAGGATGCGATTGAGCGCGCCCGTGCTGACGCGCCTGCGGGCCTGCTTGAAGAGCGATTGACACAGGTCCAGCAGCGCCTTCACGTTCTTGCCGGTCTGACCCGTGATGAAGGCGATCGGCATGTAGCTCATGGTGCGGAACGAATGCTGGATGAGGTTGGCGTACCGGCCCATGTTTCCCTGGCTCCGGTCGGCCGGATCGTTCAGCATCAAGTCCCACTTATTGACTGTGAAGATACAGGGCTTGTATTCCTGGGCGACATAATCGGCGAGCTGCTTGTCGAGGCGAGTAATACCTTGAGTGGGGTCGATAAACAGCAAGACGACGTTGGCGCGACGTATCGACCGCTGAGCCCGGTGGAAGGAATAAAAATCGAGGCTGTCGCGGATCTTCGCTTTTCGCTTGATCCCAGCCGTGTCGATCGCCAGAAATGGAAGCCCGTTAAGGTCGAAATGGACGTCGACCGAATCGCGCGTGGTCCCCGGGTGTTCCGAGACGATCATTCGCTCGGCCCGCGCCAGGGTGTTGATCAGGGTGGACTTGCCGGTATTGGGCCGGCCGACCACGGCGATTTTCATCACGGCTTCGGCCGGCTTCTCGGTCCCGGCGGCCGGGAGCATCTCCTCGATCAACTGAAGGAGCTGCTTCTTGTTGCGATTCTGGTGAGTCGAGACGGCGATTGGTTTGCCACGGCCCAGCTTGTAGAACACGGCGCCCCGATGGTCGAGCTCGGGCACGTCCGCCTTGTTCATGATCAGGATCACGGGCGTCTTGAGATAACGCAGGCGGTGGGCAACCTCCTCGTCCAGGGGCATGAGCTCTTCACGGATGTCGACAACGAAGAGGATGAGGTCGGCCTCGTTCATCGCCGTGTCGATCTGACGCTCCACATCTTCGCCGAGATCGTCACGATCGACCATCCCCACGCCACCGGTATCAAAGAGCTCGAAAAACCGGGGATCGACGTCGTCACCAAGCTGGACCAATGCCCCAACCCGATCTCGCGTTACCCCCGCCACATCGTCAACGATGGCGATCCTTCGACCCGCAATCCAGTTAAGAAGCGAGGATTTGCCCACATTCGGCCGTCCCACGATCACAACCTTGGGAAGCGCCATCTCATTTCACCCACTTCGTGTTGTGAAGACGCGGGCACGCCAGCGAAAGCCGAATTAAAACCATCATGGCAATGAGGG
The DNA here is from genome assembly GCA_963823675.1 of uncultured Isosphaeraceae bacterium. Taxonomy (GTDB): domain Bacteria; phylum Planctomycetota; class Planctomycetia; order Isosphaerales; family Isosphaeraceae; genus CAWGMT01. The sequence continues at coordinate 92,519 of CAWGMT010000016.1, forward strand.
AGTTTCGTCTGGCCGGCGTGTTTGCACGAGAGCTCCACGACCCTCAACCAGGGGTGTGCCTGCACGATCGTTCTTAATTATACGACAGCCGTCTAGGTTCCAGCAAATCGCCGCCTCAAAGCAGAGCGAAGAAAAACTTGATTGCGAGGATTACAATGTCTGTAGATCCGAGGTAAATTGCGGGACTGCAAGGGTGAGGACACGACTGGATGGAGCAGGCAGGCACATCGGGTGGTTTCAGTGTCTTGGATTTGGCGGCGCTCGTGATGGGCTCGGCAATTGCGTCGATTCATGTCCTGCGTATCATGCGCGAAGACCTCCCGGCCAGTGGTTGGATCATGATCTGCCTTGTATTCAGCGGAGTAACGGTGACTGCCGCGGGGCCTCTTGTCTTCCTGGCGCGGCGCTTCGCCCGACGGGCGGCTGGCTACCCCCGGATCGGCGATCGCCTCTGGGCTCTCCTGGGCATTCCCTGGCTGGCGTCAGCCGTTCTCAAGTCGGCCACGCCTGGAAATGAGCCGCATTATGAACCCTTGTTCGCAACAACCTTGAGCGTCGGCCTGGCGATCGCGTGCATGACGGCTTTGGCGGTCGTTTGGAGTACCTGGGTCATGGTCCCTCCGGAGCAGGCCGCGCGGTTGGAGACCGGGCCCTGGACGAATCGTGTCGGACTGATCGTCGCGATCGCCTGGCCTCTTCAGTGCGGGCTCGGAATGATTGTCCTTGGTTGAGAGATTCGTGCGCTCGAGCCGCAGGAGATTTCCCATACAAATTCCGCTCCGGGACATCCTGGCGCTTGTGGTCGGCTATGGAATGGCGGCGCTCTTGTTCCGAGCGTTCTGGCCGGCGTCCATTCCGGCAGTTCTTCTGGGGCTGCCGATGCTTGCGCTTCATGTCTGGCTCGGCCTGGCGATGAGCGGGCCCATCATCCTGCTGCGGGACGGTGCGCGGACCGATCATTCCAGCGAGGGGCGTCACGGCCGGGGGACGATCGCCTCACGGTCCTGGGCCGAGGCGGCCTGGATTCTGATCGGTATTTACTGGATCGTCCTGGGACTGTTTGTCATCCCCGCCCGTTTGCACGACTTTCAGCTCAGGGACGCCGTTCTTGTTTGGCGCGGTTCCGGTTTTGGTGGCGCTGTTGTTCCGGTTTCTGGGGCCAAGCCGGTCGGCAGAAAGATCTGGGTCGAGGTCATGGACTCATCGTGCGGCCGTTTTGCTTCTGGCCACCTGGCCGATTGCCTGGGTGTGTCTCATCGTTCTGGGGAAGTCGCTCCCATAAGGAGATCGAACGGGCTTTACGTGCCTTCCGCGGTGGCTTTCCCCTTCGATTCGTCGGGGGGCACCCAGTCACCCGTAATACCGGCCTGTTGCCTCAGCCAGCCCATCCATTGTTCGTCGAGCCGCCGGGCCGCCTGGTCTCGAGCCATCGTTTTGTAGCGGAATTCATCGCCATTGGGAGCGTAAAGCTTGGCGAACGTGGCGGGCTCGCGGTTCCCAAGCGCCATCACGTAATAGACGGTCTTGGGCTCATTCGGCGCCACGGCCGCCCTTCCGGGTTGTAAATCGAAATATGCCTTGCGGAAGGCGTCGCCTGCGTAGGCGATATCGGGAATCGGGCTCTCCTCGGACGTCTCGGCTCCCAACTGGTTGGGCAAGAAGCTGGTCTGACGCTGCGCAATGGGGGGGACCGAGACCACACGGTACCCATCGACTGTCGGGTCCTTGATTGCATTGCCTTTTTTGTTGATCACGAGCGCCAGCTCGTCGGCGGCCTTTTTCGCCAGGGGACGCGCCTGGGCCATCTTCCAGGCCAGGCTCACCTCCGAACGGATCTCGTCCAGGGGAGGAATGCGAGGAGGAGCGTCCTTGATCTTCCGTGCGATGAATCGGGTGCCCAGGACGTCGGTAAATTCCTCGGGTTCGTACAGGCGAACCTTGGGATCGAAGAACTCGTCGGCGAACTTGCGCCCGCCGCTATACCGTGTCATGCCGACCTCGGCGTCGGCGATCTGGCCGTAGTGCTCTGCCTTGTCGCGAGAGAGCAGCGGAGTGACCTCGTAGGCCAAACCCTCGCGCTGGGCCACAGGTTTCAAGTCCGCCGGAGTGGGTAGAACGACGTTGGTTTTTGTCCGCTGCTTCCTGGCTTCCTCGATGTCGTCGTAAGCCGCTGCGTACTCGTTGGCGGCCGGGAAGAGCACGTCCTCTTTGATCTTGGTGAACTTGTCGACGATCTCGGCCTGAGCCTTGTCTTCGGCCAGTGATGTGGCGAGGGCCCCGCGTACGTCGGAGAACGGCTTCTGGATCGGGGGCGTGAGCTCGGGCTGGCCAGCAAAGAGATCGTCGGGCAGTTCGGAGCGCTCTCGAAACTCCGACTTGCGATTCTCGTACGCGGCCCGCAACTCGGTTTCGGTCAACTTATCCTTGATGGTCCGCTCCAGGGCGTTGCCGTCGATCGAAAGGATTTCGACCTGGACCTGCCGCGGGATCTTGAAGCCGGGCGTTTCCCGCGCCGGGTCGGGGAGAACGCCCTTGTATTTGTCATACTCCTCTTGAATTTCTTGCGGGGACGGCTCGGGCACCTTGGCCAGAAACTTCTCCACCGGGATCTCGACGACCTTGGCGGAGACTCGCTCGTTTTGATCGCGGTAATTCCTGAAAACGTCATAGGGAGTCACCAGAGGCGCCCCCAGGAGCTGCCGGACGTGCGCCAGCCGAACCTGGCTGGCGATGTCGGTCAGCAGTTGCTCACCGCTGACTCGGTTGTTGAGCCGCACGAGCAAGAGTTCGAATGTCTCTTTGTTCATCCGATCGTTGGTGATTCTCTTGAGCCACTCCCGCCCCATCTGGGGGGTCGCCGGCATGCCCAGCCGGTGGGCTTCGCGCTCCAGGATGAGAGCATCGACGAGGTTCTCGATCTTTCACGCCGCCGAAGAAAGTCCGGCCGAAGTAGGGGCTCAGCTCGAGCACGAACAGGTTGGCCAGTGTCCGCTCTTCCAGCATCCTCTGGAGCGCGCTGCGGTAGATCGTCTTGCCATAGAGTGTCGCGACCGGCTGATCGCGCCCGCCGGCGTTCGGGCTGAGCAATTTTGGCAAGCTGTCCGAGACCACGAAGCCGAACATGGCCATGACCCCTAATACCGCGAGCAGCTTGCGCTGATGACGGCGAAATACCTCAAAAGGCATGGTGTTTCCTCGCGTCGAATGGGCTTGGTCGCCGCTCCGTCTGAGACCAACCGCAGCAGGACCATCGTACGGTGTTCTTGGCGCTACCTCTTGACAGGCCCTTATACCCTAGCTTATGTCGCTACTGTGACGGAACGGGCGGTGTGAAGCTGACCAAAGTCATTAAATCGTACCAGGAATTGTCAAGAGGGCAATCGCAAACGGGGGTTTGACGCCGCGAGTGTGCGTCGGATCAGATCGACCGAATTGCTCAACAGGGAAAGGGATAGGTAAGGCAATACCGTGGCTCGCAAGCTCAATCAATCGACCAATCAGGATGATGGAACCAAGACCACGCCGGCTCCCCGCAAACGTTCGACGAATGCCAAGGCTTCGCGAGCTGCCAGCGCCAAGCAAAGGAAATCCGGCGACACGTCCCAATCGGAACGCCACGGCGGCGGCCCCGCGCTTGTGATCGTCGAAAGCCCCAAGAAGGCAAAGTCGATTCACAAGTTCCTCGGTTCAGACTATGTGGTCAAAGCAAGCATGGGACATGTGCGAGACCTGCCCAAGCGTAAGCTAGGGCTTGACGTTGCGGATGGCTACAAGCCATCTTACGAGATTGTTCCCACCAAGAAGGAGACCATCGGCGAGCTGAAGCGCGCCGCCGCACGGGCGAGCATGGTCTATCTGGCCACCGACCCGGATCGCGAAGGCGAGGCGATCGCCTGGCACCTTCAGCAGGCTCTCGATCTGGGTGACGACCGGGTTCGCCGCGTTACTTTTCACGAGATCACCGAGCGGGCCGTCAAGGAAGCGTTTGGCCGCAGCGGGCCGATCAATCTCGATATGGTGAACGCCCAGCAGGCGCGGCGTTTCCTCGATCGCTTCGTCGGCTATCAGCTCAGCCCCCTGCTCTGGAGCAAGGTCGCGCGGAACCTGAGCGCCGGCCGCGTTCAATCAGTCGCCGTGCGGTTGATCGCCGACCGCGAACGTGAGATCCGCGCCTTCGTCTCCGAAGAGTATTGGAAGATCGCCGCGGTTGTCAGCCCGACCGATTCGACCGAACAGGCCGATCAGTTTCGGGCGGCGCTCGTTGAATACGGCGGCGCCAAGTTCGAGGCCAAGACCGAGGCCCAAGCCCATGCGATCCGTGACGCCTTGCAGTCGGTCCCCTACGGCGTCGCCTCGGTAAGCCAGACCGAAAAGCTCGACAAGTCCGATGCCCCGTTCAAGACCAGCACGCTCCAGCAGCAAGCAGTCATCCGCCTGCGCTTTCCGAGCAAGAAGACCATGAAAATCGCTCAGGAGCTCTACGAAGGAATCGAGGTCGATGGATCCGGCCCAGTCGGCCTGATCACGTATATGCGAACCGACAGCCTGCGCGTCTCCGACGACGCGATCACCGCCGTACGCGAGCGCATCAAGACCGAATACGGCGATCGCTATCTGCCCTCCAAGCCGATACGCTATGCCGCGGGCAAGCTGGCGCAAGAGGCCCACGAAGCCATCCGGCCCACCGACTTGAACCTCACGCCTGACCAGTTGAAAGGCTCCTTGAGCCACGACCAGCACCGGCTCTACCAGCTCATTTACGCGCGGTTCGTCGCCAGCCAGATGGCGCCGGCCGTCTACCTTGTCACCGACGTGGTGATCCAGGCCGGGGCGGGCGTCTTCAAGGCCCAAGGCAAGATCCTCAAATTCGACGGCCACCGGCGAGTCTGGCCGCCCGGCGGCAAGCAAGAAGATGAGCTCTTGCCCGCGCTTGATGCCGGCCAGCCGCTCAAAATGCATGAGCTGGACACGACGCAGCACTTCACCCAGCCGCCTCCACGCTTCAGCGAGGCCGCGCTGATCAAGGCGCTCGAGAAGGAAGCCATCGGACGTCCCAGCACGTACGCGCCGATCATCCAGACGATCCAGGACCGCGGCTACGTCGAGCAAAAGGAACGGCGGTTCCACGCCACCGATCTGGGGATGGCGGTTACCGATCTCCTGGTCAAGCATTTCCCCAAGATCCTCGATCTGAAGTTCACCGCGCACATGGAAGGCGAGCTTGACGACATTGCATCGGCCAAGGAAGACATGACCAAGGTGCTCGACGAGTTCTACTATCCGTTCCAGGACGCGCTTCGCGAAGCGGAATCGCAGATGGAACGGGTACAGATCGCAACCAGCGAGACGTGCCACGTCTGCGGAGCACCGATGGTGCTGAAATTTGGCCGGACCGGTCAATTCCTCGGCTGCTCGAAATACCCTGAGTGCAAGGCCACCAGGCCGCTGGGCGGCCAACCCCGTGCCGAGGCGGTCGAAAGCGAGCACTCGTGCCCCAAGTGCGGCAAGCGGCTAATGATCCGAGAAAACAAGCGCGGCGAAAAGTTTCTCTCCTGCTCCGGGTATCCGGAGTGCAAGGAGTCGTTCAACATCGACGCGCAGGGCAAACCGATTCCATCGGTGGTCGAAACCGAGCACAACTGCGAGAAATGCGGCAAGCCGATGGTCTTGCGTCAGGGCCCGCGCGGGGCGTTCCTGGGCTGTACGGGATACCCCAAGTGCCGGAACGCGCTGCCGGTCGACGACCAGGGTCGGCCGGTCGAGCCGATCAAGGTCGAGGTCAAGTGCGCCAAATGCGGCGGCCCCATGGCTGTGCGCCGCGGCCGGCGTGGATCGTTCCTCGGCTGTCTCAAGTATCCCAAGTGCCGCGGCACAGCCCCCCTGCCCGACGAGCTCAAAGACCAGATCGGCGAGCAGCCCCCCGCCGCACAGCAATCTCAGGCCGCCGATCTGAAGGCGATTCCCGTCGAGGAGACCTGCGAGCAATGCGGCGGCCCCATGCTGGTTCGCCGTGGTCGCCGCGGCTTCTTTCTCGGCTGCGCCAAGTACCCTCAATGCAAGGGCACCAAGCAGCCCGGCGAAACCACTCTCGCAAAAATCAACGAAGTCGTCGGTGTCTGAGGACCACGACGGGTTGCCGCCCACAAGAATCTCACCGTGCCCGACCCCTAGGCCGCCCGAGGGTACGGGGGTGCGCGTGTCAGGATTGATGGGTCGGATTCGAAGGCTTGCTGGAGCTATGTGCTGCCCGGCCCAATGCAATTGCGTAGGCGGTCGCGTAGGTACGACAATGAGAGATCGAGATCAGGATGTCGCCGATGCCTCGCTGCTTTGCCGTCTCTCGAGCCGCGCCGCAGACCATCACCTGCGGCCGGCCGTCGTGCCCGTTGCGAACCTCGACGTTGGTCCACGCGATCCCGCGGCTGTGACCGGTTCCTATCGCCTTCAGGATCGCCTCCTTGGCCGCCCATCGGCCGGCGAAATGCTCGATTGCATGTTTCTTCGCCTGGCAGTAGCGGATCTCGCGATCGGTGTAGACCCGGCGCAGGAAAAGCTCTCCATGGTTCTCGATCATCTTGCCGATGCGCGGGCACTCGATGATGTCGGTCCCGATTCCCACGATTTCCATGTCTCTTTCCTTTGAATGCGTCACACCGCGGTCACTTGCGACCGAAGCAACGCGACCGCGTCGATCTATGCCCAGGTTACCGTTATACTGGGCATCGCCGTTATACTGTGTCAAAGATCACCCCGCGCAAGGGCGCCAGGAAAGCGAGCCTGGAACACTGGCGGCGCACGGCGGCAAGGGACAAATGCATTGACCGACTTGCTCTCCGACCTGACGGCCGCGCAACTCGCGGCGGTTACCCACATCGATGGACCGCTTCTGGTCTTGGCCGGCGCAGGCTCGGGCAAGACGCGAGTGATCACCCGCCGGGTCGCTTATCTGCTTTCGCTGGGCGTTCCTTCCGAGCAAGTCCTGGCCTTGACCTTCACCAATAAGGCCGCGAACGAGATGCGCGAGCGCATCCTGGCGCAGGTACCGCAGTCGCGCGTGTGGGTCGGAACATTTCACGGCTTCTGCGCGCGCTTGCTGCGAAAGTATGCCAAGCTGGTCGGCATCGACCCGGGGTTCTCGATTTACGACCAGAACGACCGGCTGCGGGCCATCAGGGACATCACCGAGCAATTCGACTGGAAGGAGCCGGGCTTGACCGCCGAGCGGATCGAACCCGTGATCAGCCGCGCCAAGAACGATCTGATCGGTCCTCGACAGAGCAAACAACGGGCCGTCGATCGCAAGACCGAGATGATCGCGCAGGTTTACGAGCTTTACCAAGAGCGGCTCAAGGCGGCGTCCGCTGTCGATTTCGACGACTTGCTCGTCCACGCCGTGGCAATCCTCAAGGAGCACAAGGATGTTCGCGCCGATCTCGATCGGCACTATCGATATGTGCTGGTCGATGAATACCAGGACACCAACCTCGCTCAATACGCCATCGTGCGCGCGCTTTCGGTCGATCACCCCAATCTTTGCGTCACCGGCGATCCCGATCAATCGATCTATAGCTGGCGCGGGGCCAACCTGGCCAACATCCTCGAATTCGAGCGCGACTTTCCCGGCTGCCGCGTCGTCAAGCTCGAACGGAATTACCGCAGCACGAAGAACATCTTGAGCGTCGCCGATCATCTGATCCGGTTCAATCGCAATCGCAAGCCCAAGTCGCTCTTGACCGAAAACCCGCAGGGAGAGCCGGTCGAGCTGACGCTCTATCCCGACGAAACCGACGAGGCGGAAACCATCGCCGCCAGGATCGCGAGCCTGGTGCGCGAGGGCGACCATCGCTACTCGGATATTGCGGTCTTCTACCGGGTTACCGCCCTGACACGGCCTTTTGAACAAGCCCTGCGCGCTCTCCAGATCCCCTATCAGATCGTCGGGGGCTTTGCATTCTACGAGCGGCAAGAAATCAAGGATGTACTTTCATACTTGAATTTGATCGCTAATCCCAAGGACGACCTGGCGTTCGCGCGGGTGGCCAACGTGCCCCCTCGAGGCTTGGGGAAAACCTCGATGGAACATCTGGCCGCCGCGGCGCGGCGCGGCATCCCGCTCCTGGCGATGGCACGAGACGCCAGGTCGATTCCCGAGCTCAAGGACAAGGCCATCCGCGCCCTCGACGACTTAGCCCGCTTGATCGACGAGCTTGCGGCTGCTCGCCGGGAGACGTGTGCCGCAGCGATCAAGCACCTCCTGGAGCGGACCGGTTACCGCGAGCATCTGGCGGACGAAGCACGGGAAAAGAGCGACGATCGGCAGAGCAACCTCGACGAGCTGATCACGGCTGCCTGCCAGTTCGACGAGAACCACCCGGGAGCAGCGATCGAGGACTTCCTGGCCGAGATCACGCTGGCCTCGGCCATCGATCGCTGGGACCAGGATGCCGGCGCCGTTTCGCTCATGACTCTGCACGCAGCCAAGGGCCTGGAGTTTCCCGTCGTCTTCATCGTGGCACTGGAGGAGGGCGTGTTGCCCCATTTCGCGCCCAGAACAACCAGAACGAGCTGGAAGAGGAGCGCCGTCTGTTTTTCGTCGGCATCACCCGCGCGCGCCGCGAGCTTCACCTCAGCCGGTGTTTGATGAGGTCTTTCCGCGGGCAGATCCAGACCACAACTCCCTCTCAGTTTCTGGCCGAGCTGCCTCGCGATCCGATCGTCGTTCGCGATCTCTCCGGCGTGGGCCAATCCGCGTTCCCCTCCAGGGGCAGCACCGGCGCCTGGCCTCCCAGACAGGCCGAACCCTACCCGCACGGCGCGCGTCGGGAATCTCGGTTGATCACGGCGGCGGACCTGCCAGGTGCGCGTAGCGACCCCGCAGTGGGTGCACAGCCAGGCCAGGTTGACCTCGATGCGTTTCGGGTCGGGGGTTCGGTGCTTCATCCGGATTACGGTCTGGGGAAAATCGTGGCGATCGAAGGTGCTGGCCCCGCACGCAAGGGGCGAGTGGCCTTCGCGGTGGGATCGGAGCGGACGTTCGTTCTGGCCAAATCTCCCCTGCGGCTCGTGGGCAGGCCAAACCCGAACGACCGTTCCCGCTACCCCACAAGCGGCAGTAGCGGACGGTCCTGACCGTCGCCCTGCCCTGGGCTCGCTCCTGGGAGAATCGCAACCATGCCGAGATTGGGTGTCAACATTGATCATGTGGCCACGCTTCGGCAGGCACGCGGCGGGCGAGAACCTGACCCGGTATGGGCCGCCGTTTTGGCCGAGCTCGGTGGTGCCCAAGGGATCACGATTCATCTCCGCGAGGACCGCCGGCACATCCAGGACCGCGATCTCCGCTTGCTCCGCGAGACGGTCCAGGTTCGGCTCAATCTCGAGCTGGCCGTCGAGCCCGGGGTGGTTGCAATCGCGCTCGAAGTTCGCCCCGATCAGGTCACTTTCGTCCCCGAGCGTCGCCAGGAATTGACGACCGAAGGGGGGTTGGACGTCGTGGGCCAGCGCGCCCGGGTCGGCGAGGCGCTCGCGCGTTGCCGCGACGCTGGAACCGAGGTTGCACTCTTCATCGATCCTGATCCCAGGCAAGTCGAGGCCGCTATCGACTTGGGGGCGGCTGCGGTCGAGCTGCACACCGGGTCGTACGCCAACGCCCCGGAGGGCACGGACCGCAACCGCGAGCTGGCCTCGCTCCATGCCGCGGCCCTTGCCACTGTCAACGCGGGACTCGAGCTCCACGCCGGGCACGGCCTCAACTACCACAATGTGTCGGCCATCGCCCGGATTGAACATATGGCCGAGCTCAACATCGGTCACAGCATCATCAGTCGCTCGCTTTTTGTGGGACTGACCGAAGCTGTGCGCGAGATGAAGGAATGCATCTTAAGTTGACCCATATTCCCCAAGATCCCCGCGCGCGGCCGATGATCGACGACGTGTCTCCAAGACTCCGGCACGAGATGCTTCACTTTCCGATCGAAGTCCTATATGATTCGTTAATAGTCAACCGATGGTGCTGCGAGCTTTGTGTTGAGGACAGGCGCCGACCGTGCTGGGGATGGCCGGGCGACTGAACGCAAATGCGACATGAGGGCAGGCATCCACTTGACAGTCGGTTGCCGGTAGCGCCAAGGGGATTGCGGCATGCCAACCAAAGGTCGAGTGTTCTCCGGTTGTACGGTTGCACTCGTAACGCCTTTTCGGGATGGGGCCGTTGACGAGACTCGGCTCAGACGCCTGCTGGAGTGGCACATTGACCAGGGCACGCCGAGCATGAGCCCGGTCGGTACGACCGGCGAGGCGCCAACGCTCACTCATGAGGAACACGAGAGGGTGATTGCGTTTGTCGTGGAAGCGGTGGCCGGCAGGGCGAAGGTCGTACCCGGCACGGGATCGAATTCCACGGCCGAAGCGATTCGACTGACGCGATTCGCGGCCCGGGCCGGTGCCGATGGCGCTCTTCTGGTGGCGCCCTACTACAACCGCCCCACTCAAGAGGGATTGTACCGGCACTTCGCGGCGATCGCCGAGAGCGTCGACATGCCGCTTGTTCTGTACAACATCCCCGCGCGAACGGGTCGCAACCTGGAGCCCGACACGGTCGAGCGGCTGGCGGAGATCGGGCCAATCGTCGCCGTCAAGGAAGCCGCCGGCTCGCTCGATCAAGTGAGCGAATTGATCGACCGCACCGATCTGACGATTCTATCCGGCGATGACTCGTTGACGCTACCCATGCTTGCAGTCGGGGCGGAGGGAGTGGTTTCCGTCATCGCTAACCTGGTGCCCCGCGATGTGATGGCCATGGTCGGAGCATTCCAGAGCGGCCGGATTGATGAAGCCCGCGCCTGGCACGCTCGCCTCTTCCCCCTTTGCCGCGACATGCTGGGGCTGGCCCCAAACCCGATCCCCATCAAGACCGCGATGAGCATATTGGGCCGAGGAAATGGCGAGTTGCGCTTGCCCCTTTGTCCGATGGACACGCTGGCGCGTGAGGTTTTGCATAGCGGCCTGGTTCGCTATGGGCTCTTGACTGAAACCCCATAATGCCTATATCCGTGATGTACCGCACACATTATTGCTGGACAACTGCGTTCCTCATGATCCGCCGGGCTGTTGCTTTTTCATGCATCGTGCGGGGAACACGGCTCACGATCGAGGCTCTTAACGCAATGTAGAGATAGGCCTAGCGTGGCTTCGATCGATCGCTGGGACGAGCCCAGTTTACGGCTGGCGCTTGTCAGGACTTTTATCCCAAAGAAAGTGACGAGGATTTTCATCCATGGCACGCAAAGAGAGTAAGCGCGTTGGCGAGAACAATGGTCAGAACGGCGGGGCGATCCTGGAGGTCTCGGACCAGTCCGTGCGGGAGCTTGCTCAAGTCTTCAAGCTTCTCAGCGACGAGACCCGGCTGCGCATCCTGTTTTACCTGGCCCTTTCCGCCAATGGCGAGCTGCATGTGACGGACCTGTGCCAGCGGCTGGGCCAGAGTCAGCCCGCAGTCAGCCATCACCTGGCACTTTTGCGCGTGTCGGGGCTGATCGAGTCGCGACGCGAGGGAAAGCACAATTTCTACTGCGTGCGGACCGACCACTTCGGCGAGTTGCTTCTCAGCCTCTTCCGGGCGGCCGGTGAGGTTCCCCGAAATAAGAAGTATCGATTCCACGACTTCGTCTTGAGCTACCTCGGCGAATGAGCGACTTGGCGGCCTGAAGATCGTGATCGTCGCGACGCTTGGCGAAGCAATAACCTTGCCAATTGTGGTGCAGGCGTCCCGCCTGCCGGTAAGAGAGCGCAGGCGGGCCGCCTGCACCACAATGGCGAATTCGCACAACTTATTCGGAAGGCGGGCAGGGAGGCCCGCTCCGCTGCACTGCAAAATTGGTATCAGAACATCTTATTTTCTTTGCCAGAATATGCAGTCTTCCCAGCTCTCTGCGACTTGCTTGGTACCAACCGACCTGACACCGAGTTTTTGATGCCCGATTTCCATCGACGCCGAGGTGGAGTCGGGTCCGGTTCCGCCTCGACTTTGGAGTTCCTGGCGCACGGACCAGCTCGGTCCGTGGTGAGCGCCCCCGATGAACGAATCCGGTACGAGGAAGAACACGAGGAAGAATTCGTGAGGGCCTGCACTATTCGCAATCTTGCGTGTTCGCCTTGACCCTTCCCTCCCTTCGGCGCAGAATGCCCGCCAGCGCGTTCCGATAGTGGAGCAATCCGGTGGAACCGGACAAGATGGATTGGACCGCCACGGTAGAAAAGGAGTGAAACCGATGGTTGCTTCGTCTCGTGGTATTTTGGCGATCGGCTTGAGCCTGACCGGCCTGGCACTCCTGGTCGGGCCTTCGCTCGGTCAGCAACAGGATGGCACCGTTCGCAAGGCGGCCGGACAGTCTCCCAGCACGCCTCCGGACCCCATCGCTCCCATGATCGGCACGGTCAACATCGAGTACGTCTTCAAAAACTACGATAAGGTCAAGGTCGCCAACAAGGAATTCAATGCGGCGATGCTGCGCGCAAAAACGATTTGATGAAGATCATGTCCGAGGCGCAGCAGGAAGCCGAGATGATGCAGAAGTTCAACCCCGGGTCCGAAGATTACAAGAAGCACGAAACCCGGGTCACCGAGCTGAAAGCACGACACGAGGCGGGGCGCGAGCAGGCTGAGCGCGAGTTTGCGTTGCGCCAGGCGGAGTCGATGGCAACCCTCTACAAGGAAATTCAGGCCATGGTGGCCCGGATCGCCCAGTGGCGCAAGCTGAATTACGTCGTCAAGGTCAGCAACCAACCGATCTCCGGAACTGACCCTAACTCGGTGATGGGCGCAATCTCCAGCACCATGGTCTACGCCGATCCCCGAAACGACATCACCAGCGACGTCGTGCACAACCTCAATAAGTTCTACCAAGCTACGGCCAGCCCCACGCCGAAGGCTTCCAATCGCATGCCCGGCGCTGCCTCCGCGGGCAATGGCGCACGAACCGATGGCAACTGAGCCGCACGCCGGCAAACGCCGGCGCGGTGCCCTTGCGTTCCCGCCGGGCCTCGGGCCATGACGACGTGAGCACCGCCATGACACGATGGTCGGTTCTTGGTCTTGATCGATGCTCGATCCACCCGCCGGGCGGGAACGTTCAACCGCGCCATGGGATGATACGAAAGGGTACTTAATGCTGAAAGCGACGCGCCCACAGCGTACGCTGGCAGGTGCCGCGGAAGTGCGCGGGGTTGGGTTCTTCCATGGCACGGATGTATCCGTCCGATTTCACCCGGCCGAGCCCGATACCGGGATCGTGTTCGAACGCTGCGATCTGCCGGATCGTCCGCGCGTGCCGGCGCGGATCGCAAACGTCATTCCCACAGAGCGCCGCACCACGATCCGAAGAGGCGCCGCGACCGTCGAGATGATCGAACATGTGATGGCCGCCGTGGCCGGTCTGCAAATCGACAACTGCCTGGTGCAGATCGACGCAGGCGAGTGCCCGGGCTGCGATGGTTCGAGCCGCCCCTTCGTCGAAGCGCTGGACGCTGCCGGCACGATTGAGCAGAGCTGCCCGCGCAAGGCACTGATCGTCGATCGTCCGCTCTGCGTCCAGGAAGGAGACGCGATGCTCGCGGTCTACCCGGATCGTTCCGGGCGGCTCACGCTCACGTACCATCTCGACTACGGCAAGGGCGCGATCATCCCCTCGCAGAGCTGTTGTATCGGGCTGTCTCCGGAGTCTCTCCGCAACGAGGTGGCCCCCAGCCGCACATTCCTGCTCGAATTGGAAGCCGCCGCTCTCCGAGCCGCCGGGATCGGCATGCGGACCACCCACGCGGATCTGCTCATCTTCGGCAAGAGCGGCGTTATCGGCAATCAACTGCGCTTTCCCGATGAGTGGCGCGGCACAAGATTCTCGACATGGTTGGCGATCTGGCTCTTCTCGGGCTCGACCTCCAAGCATTCGTCGTCGCCCATCGTTCGGGCCATCACACCAATGCGATGCTCGTCCGAAAACTCGTCGATCACGCCGCGCGAGGAACGTGCAATCGCGGCGACTCGATCCGGCTGCGCGAGGATGGCACCCTCGATGTCGAGGCGATCATGAGTCTGCTGCCTCACCGCTACCCGTTTCTCCTCGTGGACCGCGTGCTGGAGCTTGAGCCGGGCCGGCGCATCGTCGCCATCAAAAACGTCAGCGTCAACGAACCGTTCTTCCAGGGCCACTGGCCGGCTCTGCCGATCATGCCGGGCGTCCTCATCATCGAGGCCCTGGCGCAAGCCGCCGGCGTGCTGTTCGCCTCTTGCATCGAGCGCGGCGATCGGGTCGCGCTCATCACCACGATCGATGGGGTCAAGCTCCGCCGGCCGGTCGCGCCCGGTGATCAGCTTCGCCTGGAGGTCATCGGCGATCGGGTCAAGACGACCTCCGCCAGTGTTTCAGGCGTCGCCAAAGTCGGAGACGCCGTGGCCGCCGTGGCCAAGCTGCGGTTCATGTTGGTCGACGCCCGTGCGCAGCCAGACCGTTCGACAACGTCGCCCCCGGTTATTCCCGTCCGACTGCTGTGGGTTGAGCGCCGTTTTCGCGAGCCAAGGTTCGATCTCTATAAACTCGGACAAGAGGGAGCTTGCAGGCCATGGCCACTCTGATCGCAGACACTGCGTGCATCGATCCTCGGGCCGAGATCGCCGATGACGTCGAAGTCGGGCCGTACTGCGTCGTCGGGCCGGAGGTGAGGATCGGCCGGGGAACGCGCCTGATTTCTCACGTCAGCCTCCAGGGCGTAGCAACACTCGGAGAGAGGAATGTCGTGCATCCGTTCGTCGTGATCGGCGGCGACCCGCAAGACGTGTCGTACCGCGGTAGTGCGACGCGCGTCGAAATCGGCGACCAGAATGTCATCCGCGAGGGCGTGACAATCCACCGGGCCAGCGAAAAAGAACTGGGAGTCACCCGCATCGGCTCGCATAACTTGCTGATGGTCAACGTCCACGTCGCTCACGACTGCACGATTGACAACCGTGTCGTGGTCGCCAACAACACGATCCTCGGCGGCCACGGCCACGTCGAGTCGCACGTCACGATCTCGGGCGGAGTGGGAATCCATCCGTTCGTCTCCATCGGGTCTTACGCTTACGTCGGGGCCTTGTCGCGGATTTACCACGACGTGCCGCGGTTCATGATCGTCGATGGCAACCCGTCGAAGGTCCGCTGCATCAACGTGGTCGGCTTGAAACGCCACGGAATCGGCTCCGAAGCCATCGTCGGCTTGCACGAAGCGCACCGGCTCATCTACCGCGCTCACATGACGGCCGCTCACGCCGCCGAGATTCTCGAGTCGCACGGCCATCTCTGCCCTGAGGTGAGCAGCCTGCTGGAATTCATCGAGTCCCAGCATCAAGGAAAGCACGGGCGAGCGCGAGAACGAGGAAGAACGGCATGACTCCCTTACGAATCGGCGTTGTCGGCGTCGGTCACCTCGGACAGCATCACGCACGGATCCTCGCCGCGATGCGCGAGGTCGAGCTCGTGGCGGTGGTCGACTCCCGCGCCGACCAGGCCCAGGCCGTGGCCGCCAAGTGCGGCACCCGGGCCCTGACCGATTTTGAGCCCTTGCTCGAGTCGGTCGATGCCGTCACGATCGCGGTTCCCACCTTCCTCCACCCGCACGTGGCCGGCCCATTTCTGGACCGGGGCATCGCGACCCTGATCGAGAAGCCGATGGCCGGATCACTCGCGGAGGCCGAATGGCTGACCGAGAAAGCTCGCGCTGCCGGCGCCCTCTTGCAAGTCGGTCACATCGAACGGTTCAATCCCGCTCTGAACGCCCTCGACCGTTTGCCCATCCGCGCCAAGTATATCAGCGCGGAGCGCCTCTCAACGTACACCTTTCGATCGACAGATATCGGCGTTGTCTATGACTTGATGATCCATGACATCGATCTGGTGCTCGCGCTCATCCCGGCGCCCGTGCGTTCGGTTTCCGCCGTGGGCTTGAGCCTCTTCGGCGAGCACGAGGATGTCGCGAATGCGCGGATCGAATTCGAGGACGGCAGTGTGGCCAATCTGACTGCGAGCCGCGCCAGTTACGCGGCGACCCGTAAAATGCGGATCTGGGGGGCGGAAGGATACGCCTCGCTCGACTTCGCCGCCATGCAGGCCACCCTCGTGCGCCCCTCCGAGCAACTCAAGGACGGCCGGCTCGAGCTCGACGGAGTCGACCTCACACGTCCCGCAGCCGTGAAGGAACACCTCTTTGGCAAGGTGCTGCGCATCGACCAGGTACAGTCCGAAGGCGGCAACCCACTCGCCTTGGAGCTCGAGAACTTCGTCAGCGCGGCGCGAGGGTTGGCACGCCCCAAGGTCAGTGGTGACGATGCCCTCCGCGCGATCCGGCTGGCCTCGCAGATCGTTCGAAGCTTGGAAGCGCACCGCTGGGGCCCCGATCCCTCGGCGGCGGCTACTGAAGCATCGTCGGCCCTTCAAGGCCCCCATATCTGGCGACTCAAGAGCCTGCGGCAGAGCCCCTCTCAATCGGGTCATGGAAACTGATGCCGGCTTTCTGCCTACGGACTTCCGAAACCCAGGTCCTCTCCCTCGTGCGTGACGAGCCCGATTTGTTCAAGGTCGCCTTTGCGCCCGTTGTACCAGAGCAGCCAACGTCCGTCATCGTGAATCGCATACGGTTTGTAAACGGCGTCATGATCCCATTTGTCCTTGCCACGGCGAATGAGCGGATTGGCCGGGTGACGCTGCCAGCCCGTGATCCCGTCCCCGGATCGAGCGAGACCGATCTGGGAATGGTTTCCGTCCTCAAAGCCAATGTAAAACATGAGAAACCAATCGCCTCGGCGAATCACCTGACAGCCCGTCACTCGATCTTGTTCCCATACGTTTTTCGGGTCAGGTCTGAAGATGGGGTTGTTCTTGTGCTTGATCCACGCCAGGCCGTCTTTACTGGTGGCGTAACCAATGGCGTTCGGCTCACGTTGTTCACCCCCAGAGTACCACATGCGATACAGTCCGGCTTGGTCGTCGTACAAGACGTGCGGGCACATCACCGCTACGTTCTCCCACGGCGAATCAGCGGAGAGAACGGGGCGGCTGCTCATCCGTTGCCATGTTCTGCCATCCTGGCTGACGGCATAGCCAATCCATGACCGCCCTCGCGCCTGTCCGGTGTACCACATCTGATAGCGAGTGCCGTTCTTGAGCACGACCGGGCGGTTCAGGTCGTTCTCCCAATCGCTCTTCTGGTTGGGGCCAAGGACAATGAGCGGTTCGCTCCACTTGACACCATCCTTGCTTTCTACCAGGGCAATGCTCTGCTTTGGCCGCCAGGAAAACCACATCCGGTACTTGCCGCCGTCCTTCAGAACCGAAAGGTCGAAGCAGGTTCCGAGATCGCCGCCGAGCACCGGGTTCCCGGGATGCTTGACCCAACCGGCGGTCGTTTCCGCCTGGCCTGATCCTGGCTCATCGGCCACTGCCGCGGACCACGAAAAGGTCCCGGCAAGTACCATCAGCAAGACTCTGTTCATGCTTTCCCCCATCTGTTGCGGTCTCTCGCTAGCTCCGGTGCCGAACGGATTCTCCTCGCCGCCATCGTGCTCCTCTTCCGTGATCGCTCCCGACGCGCATACCGTGCGAAAGGCTGGCCCGGCTGCTCGCCTTGCCACCCGGCCGCGGCTTTGATTAGACTAGTCCGAACTTTTGTGTCGAGTCAACGAACAGCAAGGTCATCTCGATGGCGAAGCAACCGACCGAGAAGGTGCACGAAAAAGGCAAGGGGCCCCCGTCAGGCCAGGCTCAAGGCGAGAAAAAGCCCAAGCCCAAGCCGTCGCCCGAGGCGGCTGAGAAAGCCAAAGCCAAGGCAGACAAGGCGAAGGACAAGGAGAAGGACAAGGAGGCCGCAGCTCCCGAAAAGGAAAAGGCCCCGAAAGCCCCGCCGCGACCACCGGCCGATCCCCGTCTCAAAGTCCTCAAGAAATTCCACGGAAAGTTTCTTCCCCGTGGTCCGCTGCGCGACCGCCTGAAGGCACTCATGGAACGGTGGAACACCGATGAGAGCCACGGCGGCGTCACCGCCGAGGAGCTCAAGTCGCTGTACGACGATTGGAAGCTGGCCCGCCAGAAGCTGCGCGCGCCCCGTCCGAGCTTCAGGGTGATTCAAGGCTCGCCCGTATACGACTTCTCCTCCAGGATCTGGGAGCCCAGCCGCTCGTTGATCCGCCGCTTCACCGCCGCGCGGCGGTCGTTGGTCTGGTAGACGGAACGGGCCAGCTCGATGAATCGCGGGCCAAAGTCGCCGTTTCGCTCACAGCCCCGAATCTCGTCTTCTACCTCCCAGAGCGCCTCGTTGATCGAGCGCAGCTCGGCTGTCAACAAATCGAGCTCCTCCGAGGGCACGATCGTCAGATCGCGTGCCGCCCGCAGGCTCTGGAGCTCCGTTTGAACGTTCCGCCATTTTGCCGGATGGCTGATCCGCTGGTCCTTGATCTCGAGGATCGTGATCTTATCGATTAGCTCACCCGGCGCAATCCCCACATTTACCGAGAACGTCCGGGTGTGCGCCGGCACGAGCACGCGTAGCTCGGCCGCCATCCGCTCAAAAACCGGGCCCCAGACCATGTGCTGATCCTGGCGGAATATGCGCATCGTCGGGTACCAGGGATTGTCTTCGCGATTGGTCAACCAGCGCCAGTCGGGGGTGGTCGAGAGCGCCATCCAGACCGGCACTCCAAGCGCCCCGGCCAGGTGCGCCACCGCCGTGTCGGACGTGATGAGCAGGTCGAGGTTTTTCAGCACCGCGGCGGTGTCCAAAAACGGCCCCGTGTTCTCATCCAACCGCCGGCCTAGGTCGGTCACCGTGAATTTGCCCGCCAGAGCGTCGAGCTGCTCGCGCCCATCGTTCTTCTGAATGCTGAATAACTTCACTCCCGGTACACGGGAAATCGGCTCGAAGTGCGCCAGCGGGATCGAGCGATGCCGATCACCCGCGCACTTCGGGTTGCCCTGCCAGTTGATACCGACCTTGAAGCCCGGGCTCGCCGCCAGCTCACGCCGCCAGTGCTCGACCAGCTCGGGATCGGCGAAGATGTAGGGCACATCGACGGGAATCGCCTCGATCGATGTCGCCGTGAGCCCGGGGACGTTCAAGAGCGCGCAATACACGTCGTATTCGGGCAGGGGCTTGCCCTGCGGCACGAGTTGGTCGATTCCAGGCGTGCGCGAGGAGCTTCACCAGCTTCTCGGGACATTCCAGAATGACCGCGCCGGCTCTCTGGCGTTTGAGCAGCGGCGCGAAGCGGACGAACTGCATCGTATCGCCGAACCCCCGCTCGGTGATCAAGAGAATCCGCCGGCCCGCAAGCGGAAAACCGTTCCACTGCGGCATGTTCGGCGGCCGAGGAGTGAGGCTGCGTTTTTTCCGACGCCACTCGGACTCGGCCCACCCTTGTGCGTAGTCCCCCTTGCGCAGCCAGGCCAGGGCGCGGTTCATGCGGGCGTTGACGTGGTTGGGGCGGATCTTCAGACACGACGTGTAGCTGGCGATGGCCTCGTCGAAGCGGCCCAGCTCGGCGTAGGCGATCCCCAGGTTGTTGTAGGCGTCGGCCGACCCCTCCGCCATGGGGACTCCCCTCCCAACCCCGACGTGATCGCTGCAAGCGCGAACCGCAGGCACAATCACGATTATGCCACATCAGGAGATACTCACAACGGGCTCGCCTTGCCAACCTCGCGAGTTTTGCGCGGGCCCGGCGAGGAGAACACGAGCAACAATGACCATCGTACGTGCACATTTGGCCGATCCAGCCGTCACTCGCTGGTACCACTGCATCACGCGCTGCGTACGGCGGACATTCCTAGTCGGGGAAGGCCGAATGACCGTAGCTGGGCGGATCCGTGGCGACCTGACAAGGGCACGAATCACGGCTGGGCCGGTCCCGCTCGGAAGCGGGCCACGCCCGACGCGATCGCGCGGGCCGCGGATCGACCCGCCTCGTGCGGGGCCAGGTTGATCGCCTGGAATGCGTGATCGTAGGCCGCCCCGGCATCGCCGGCATCCTGCTCCAGGACCGCCAGGCTGTATTGAGCCTCGAAGCAATCCGGGCTTTCTTCGAGCGCTCGTCGATAATGGCGCCGCGCAGCGGCGAAATCGCCTTCAACAAGGTAAGTGGCACCGATTCGAGCCTGCCGAATTGCCGGCTTTTGAGGACCGGCGGCTTTTTCCAAGAATTTGCCGCGCGGGCCGGCTCGCCGAGATGGAGCCACAACGTCGCCGCCCGGTTGACCACCTCCCATGGCGCCCCTTCGGCAGGATTCGCCGCTTCGAGCAACTCGGCCGCGCTCGCCGCGCGGCCCGACGCGAGCAGCGCGTTCTCGATCCGAGCGAGGTCGCTCTTGTTACCCCAGGTGAGAGAAGGACGAGCGCCGAGCTTGCGCTCCACTTCGGCCCGTGCCGCTCTGGCCCGAGCTTGCTGGTCAACCTGCTGGACGTTGATCGGATGGACGGCCACGAGTCGGTCCAGGATCGGGAGCAGGGCCTCATTCATGGCGCGTGCCTCGTATGCCATGCGTAAGTAGATCAACGTCAAGAAATCGCCAGGAGCCACCTGGGCGGTGCGCTTCAGAGCATAGGTCGCCCGGATGAGCGAGAGGTCGAAGACCGGATCGTAAGGTAGCCGAAATCGGGGGCTCGGGGCACCCGGCGGATCGCGGAATAACTCGATCTGGCCGAGATTCTTCCAACCGTCAACCGAGTCGGGCGAGTCGCGCAGGATGCGTCGGGCGTAGTCCTCACCAAGCCACACCAATGGTCGTGCCACATCAGGGCGGACTTGAGCCTCAAAGTTCACGTATTTTCGCAGTGCTCTGGCCGATGCGGCAAGCTCGGCAAAACCTTGTGGTTCGGTAGCTGCGGCAGGCCGGAAGTGGCGGGCCGCGAAGTCGACGGTGTCGACCTCAACGATTGGCCGGTAGGAATCGTGCACAAAAACCGCGGCGATCGAGTCGAACCAGACGCAACGCCAGTGGCTGCTGCGAAGCAAAGTCGCACCCACGCCCGAAGAATTCTCATGGTCGACGAGCACGGCGGGCCGGCCCATGCGATCGAGGTCGGCTTCCCAACCGGCGTGATCATCCAGAATTCGCCGTTCGAGATTCCTGTATCGCTCGAAGAGATCCGCCCCGGCAACTTCCAGTCGTGGGTCGGTATAAACCTTGCGCTGCGGCCCGTGGTAATACTCGTAGAGCGAGGCGTGGCCGTTATGATAGGCCAGAAAACGTTCGGGCATTCCCGGCTTGCCGGCAAACTGGGTCGCCTTGTGCGGGAACCAGAGCGGTTCCTCCCCCAGTCCGATCGTGCGGTGCTCACCGCTCAAGGCGTAGTACGAGCCCGAGAGTATCCACACCAGCAGCGACGCGATCGCACCCCCCGTGATCATCCGGGGTGCAGCGCCCCAGGAATTGCCCAGCGCTGCTTGCATGCTCGCCCGGCGCCGCCGCAAGACAGCCGCCCATTCGGCGAAGTTCCACGCGGTAGCCGATCCTACAACCGCCGCAAACTGATGGGAATTCCGCGTCGCTTGCAAACTCAACAAGCAAAACGTGGCGTAGAGTAAGAGGCGAAATGGGCTGATCCCCCAGACTTTGTTCGGCTCCAATTCCACCGTTGTCAACGGCGCCTTGCCGGTTCCCTTGGCACGCGCGGCTTTCGACCGTGATCCGCGCCGTTCGCGCCCGGTTTTCGGGCTGCGCGATCGGGCTCCTCCCTCACCGGCTGCATTCGCCTGTGAAACGTCCGATCCGAATAGACGCACTCCGACCAACCAGCACAAGGGAACCAGAAAGCTCAGGGCACCGAGTGCAATCGTTGCCAGGTGAAGCATCAAGGGTAGGTTCCACCACCACTCAGGCACCCGCCTGATGAACTCCGGCACCGGCGTCAACTCGCCGATCGATTGGGAGAAAATCGGATTTCCCATCGTCAACGCCAGTTGCAGCGGGTAAATCGCACCCGTGAGCCCGTAAGGGTTGACCACACATGCGGCCGCGGTGGCGAGACTGGCAATTCCGATCGTCCGCCACCACCTTTTCCGCTCGGGCGAGAAGGCACCGGGACGCATCGCGGAATCCAGCAGTGCCAAGAGCAGAATGATCGGCCCCAGGACGAACAACCCTTGGGAATTGACCCATGCAACCTGGACAACTGGTAACACGAAGGCCAGCGCAGGCCGCCGTTCCCAGCGGAAAAGGACCGCAAGGAAAATTGCAAGATAAAGCAATGTCAGAGTTTCAGGCCGGACGTAGATGCGACCGCCCAGGACCAGGAGCGCCGGCAGCCAGGCCAGTATCATGACCCAGACCGGCCACTCAGGCCGCCGCGCCGTGATCAGGAGCAAGACCGCCAGACAGGTCAAACCACACTTGGCGAGGTTGAGCGCGACGACTCCGCCATATTCATGGACCCAACTGATCCCGATCTGGAAAACCCAGTGCAGGTCAATCCAAGGCGTACCCGCGCGCTCGAAGGTGAAGATGTCGACATGGGGAACCTGGCCGGTCTGACGGATCAGGTCGCCGGTTCGGAGGTGCCAGTAAAAATCCGCATCTTTCAGCGGGAATGCGCCCAGAAGAAAGGCCAGCGACAGGAACAGCGTGATGAGACCGGCATCCGCCAGCCAGCTTTTCCATGACGGTGGTTCCGAAGGCTCGCCGGCCGCCGCGGACCGAGCTTTCGCCGGCGATTCCTTGGGCCGTTCCATCACCTGCGGGGAAGCGGCGGTCGACATCGAGGGTCTCCAAATGCAACCGGCGATCGTCGTGCATACCCGTTTTCAAAAGCGAGCGTCGCCCCGAAGTCGCCATCTTTTATTTTCGAACCACGCGCCGAATTCGACAAGATGGCTTCCGCTTCCGGCTCGCGACGCCGAATCAGCATGGTTCCGCTCTCGCAAAAAGGTTATCGTCTCTCGCGCATCAGGGTGCCCTTTGAGTCCGAGTGTCTGGACGAAGAGTGGACTGTCCAGGTGTTCCGATTACCGGAATGTCGATGAGGTTTTTTCGGACTCACCGGAGGCGCGCTTTCAATTCCAGGGAGGGTCAGGGGATGACGTTTTACTGGATCTATGATCTATCAAACTGCGCGCTTTGTACACTGATCGTCGGCGCGTTTCTGAGCCTGTCGCTGGCCGGCCTTTTCATCAGCCGTCCGGCGGCTCGGCGGTTTCTCGAGGCTTCGACGAGGCACAATGACATCGTGGGTTACTTCTTCGCCGGGATCGGCGTGTTCTACGGGCTAGCCCTTGGCTTGATCGCGGTCGCGACCTGGGACGACTACACGCAGATTGACGGGGTCGTTACGACCGAAGCCGCCGCGGTGGCCAGCCTCTATCGCGACCTGGACGGCTATCCACAGCCGTTCCGCGAACGGCTTGAAACGATCATGCGCGCTTACACACGGTTCGTGATCGACCGGGAATGGCCCGCTCACAAGCGCGGGCTGGCTCTCGAGGAGGGCGACTCTGTACTCGATCGCCTGGAAAATGAAGTGATGAGCTTCGAGCCCGCCAGCGAACGAGAGAAGATCGTGCAGGCCGAGGTTGTGCGATCGCTGGACACGGTCATGGAACAGCGCAGGCTCCGGCTCCAGGCAGTCACCACCGGCCTGCCGGCAGCGCTCTGGACCGTCGTCCTGGCCGGTGCCTTGTTGAATTTCGGAATCAGTTATCTTTTCTGGATCGAGAACGTTGGGCTGCACGCGGCGCTCGTCGCAATCATGGCGGCTTTCATCGGTCTCCTGGTTTTCCTGACGGCCGCGATGGACAACCCATTCCGGGGCGAATTCAGCATCTCTTCCCAAGCATTTCAGACCATATTCGACAACGTCATGTGCCAGGGCGCAAGCTGAGCGCCAGGCGGGCACCGCCTTCCGGCAGCAGGCCGGCTGCCTCCGGGCCGTCCGTGCCTGAGTCAATCACCGCCAACCGGGACGACGTGATAGCGGGGCCGAGACCTGAACGACAACCTTGCGGCCGTGGACGGTTGTCACGTGCGCCTTGGCCTTGGTTGCTTTCGCACTGTGCCGCGCAGCGTGATGCCTTTTCGAGCCGCTGCCGGATGGGGGCGTCGTCGGCGCGCTTCCGCTGCCACTTTGGCCACTACCGGTTGTCGTGGTGAGAGGCGTGGTGGTCGTGCTGGCGACGAGGCTGGAAACGAGTGATGGCCCGTTGGGCGACCCGAGCCCGGTGGACGTGTTTGCCCCGCTGGATGTGCCTCCGCTCGAGCCGCTGCCGCTACTGCCCTCACCAGAGCCAGGCCCGAAACCGAAACCACCCCAATACCAATTCGGAACTGTCAGGCCGAAACCGGAGAACACAAAGACCGGACCGAATCGACCACCGCCCAGCGGGGATGCCGAGACCGCATGGAAAGCTGTCGAGGATAGGGCGTAGAGCGACGGCAAGGTCTGTGTGGGGCCGTCTAGGCTGCCTTTGCCCGCCAAGGCGCGGCCCTGATCGACAATTGCGATGATCCCTGCCCAGGATGGAGCGCCCAGGCTGGTACCACCCACGACTTGCCACGATCCGTTGCTTGACCCGGGTGGTGTTTCATAGACCGCAACACCCGTGTTGGGGTCGGCGTCGAAGGCGACGTCCGGCGTGCTTCGCTGCCCCGTTGTCTGGACCGATTTTTGGTAGCTCGGCTCCGGCTCGTACTGGCTGTAGCCGCCTCCGCTTTCGAACCACGCCGTCTCCGAGCCATAAGCCCCTGCACTGCCAAGAACCAGGGAGGTGCCGCCAACGGAGAGCACATATGGGGAGGCCGACGGATACTCGACGGTGCCGCTATCGCCACTGGAGGCTATGAACGTGATACCCGTGTGGCCAGCCGGTGTCGTGAAGTACTGATCGTAGGAGGTCTCCGCCGAGGACTCCGGGAACCCCCAGCTCATCGAAATCGCCACGACCCCCGCTGTGCTCCGCGCGGTGTTCACCGCTTTCAACAGGTCTGTGATGCTTTGCGACCGGGCTTCCACCACCACGATGTTTGCCCCAGGGGCGATGGCGTGCGCCCATTCGACATCGAGCGCTTCCTCGCTGGCCCAACCGCTGTTGGTCTGGGAGCCCGCCTGGTCGATCACGGTCAGCTTGGGATCGGGCAGGTTGTACCTTACATCAAAGGTATGCAGGTCGGACGCGACATTCGGATCGCTGTAGGCCTCGATCAGGGCGATCGTCTCGCCCGTGCCGTCCCCTTTGACCGTCGAGCCAGGTGAAGATGTAAACGAGATCGCATCAAGACCATAGGCTGTCGTCAATTGAGAAGGCGTCAGGCCCGATAACAAGCAGCGGTCGTCAAGTTGGTCGAGAACCGGCCGTGAGCGGAGACGAAGGCGTTTACGCATGAGTGACCCACCTCTTGGGTTGCGCAATCCATTGCGTGGTCAATTCCGCGAACTCAATAACGGGGGACGTCTCGTGTCAGCCGCAGTTGCGAGGGACGATGTGCGCAGCTCGACCGTGAGCGTGCAGAATTGATGCTCGCAACGTTCTTGCCGGATGCGCCTCAAATCCGTCTGGCACGATCGCCACTTCAACGTGTCGAGGTAAATCTACACGATGAACTGGGCATGCGGGCGGGCGCATCTTGACCATTAAGGATTTTTTACAGCAGGTCCTTCTGCCCCAAGCCACCCCGCGAGGGCGCCGGTGCGGCGCTCGGCCGCCGGCATGCCTTTCGGCAACGGCGTATTGGGGAGCCGGTTGGTGCGGCCGGCAAAGAAGCCGGTCTCGGGATCGGCGAGAATGGCCTTGCGCAGGTGCAGCGATCTTGAGGTCGCTTTTCGGGCTGTCGGTTGCGCCAATGTGAACGGGGCCGAGATCGCATGGTCAACCAGGTCGTAAACCAGGGAGGGGCCTAGAGGTGATCCGCGGCCGGTCGAGGTGTTGGCCGGTCTTGAAAAGGAAGGTGGGATCGCGTTGAAGTCCGACGACGGTAGCGCATAAAGCGATGGCAGAGTCTGGGTTGCCCCGTCGAGGCTTCCGTTTCCCTCGAGCGACCGGCCCTGATCGACGATCGCAATGATCGCCGCCCAGGCCGGCGAGCCCAGGCTCGTTCCGCCGACGACCTCCCATCCGCCCTGGCCAGGGTAAGGCGACGACTGGTAGACCGCGACCCCCGTATTGGGGTCGGCGTCGAAGGCAACGTCGGGCGTGGTTCGTACTCCACTCGTCTGGACAGAGAGCTGGTAGCTCGGCTCGGCTTCATACTCGCTGTAGCCGCCTCCGCTGTCATACCACATGGTCTCGGACAGATACTGGCCGGCGCTGTTTGAGGAGAGCGATGTGCCGCCGACCGCCAGAACGTCGGGCGCTGCCGACGGCCAGTCGAGGCCGAACAGGGTGCCGCTGTCGCCGCTGGCGGCAACGAAGGTAATGCCTTGGTGGCCGGGCGGAGTCGTGAAATAACCGTTGTAATTGGCTTCGGAGCGAAACTCGGGGAATCCCCAGCTCATCGAAATCGCCACAACACCTGGCGTGTCACGCGCCGCGTTGACCGCGACGAGCAAAGCCGCTCGTGACTGCGACTGGGCCTCGACCACCAAGATCTGAGCGCCGGGGGCGATGGCATGCGCCCATTCGACGTCGAGCGTCTCCTCGATGCTCCAGGAGGGATTGGACACCGAGCCGGCCTGATCGGCAACGATCAGGGAAGGATCGGGAAGGCCAAACGCCACGTCAAACGTGTGAAGGTCGCCGGCAAGATAGGGATCGTGGTACGCCTCGATGAGAGCGATTGTCTCTCCCGCGCCGTTTCCCTTGGTCGTTCCCGAGGCCGTCGGGAAGCGGATCGCGTCGAGGCCATACGCCGTCGTGACCTGGGCGGGCGTGAGGCCAGCCACCGCGAGCAGACAGCGGTCGTCGAGACGATCAAGCGCCGGGCGGATGGCGCGACGGGTGCGAATTCGCATCGGTGCATCCCCAGAGAGAGAACGCCGCGTTGTCGAGATCGATGGGAAGACATCGACACGAGGATAATCAAGCAGGCTCAAGACTAAGAAGTTTACACGATTCCTGGACGAAAGTGCCAGAATTCTCGTTACTCGTGCCCCGATCCTCAGGGAATTTGAGCCTTTCGCTTGGGCTGAGCGCCGCCGGCCTTTTTCTTGGGTGCCGCTTTCTTTGCGGGAGCGGGTTCGTCATCGTCGTCGCCCTCGAGCTTGTCGATGGCCTCCTGGGCGGCGTCGCGCACCGTCGGTGAGGAATCCTGGGTGGCCTGTTGAAGGGCATCTAAAATGGGCTTGGCGTCAGTGCCGATTTCGCCGATCGCGAAGGCAGCCTCCTCGCGGACGTCGTCATCAGGATCTTTGAGCGAGGCAAGCAGAGCGGCCAGGGCGCGAGGGTGCTTGGGCCCGAGCTCACCGATGGCATAGGCCGCGGCCAGACGGACACTTGTCACTTTGTCGTGTAATCCCTTGATCAGCGCGGGCACCGCGGGTCCGGCGCCGGGGCCCATGGCTGCCAGGGCATAGGCGACCGCCTTGCGCACGTCCTCGTCTTCGTTGTCCATGACCTTGACCAGGGGACGGGAAGCGGGATCGGCGGAAGGGCCCATTTCTCCCAGGGTATAGATCACCTTCTTGAGGACCTCCACGTCCTCGTCGCCCAAGGCCGCGATCAAGGCGGGGAGGGCAGCCTTGGCGTCGGGACCCAGCACCGATAGCGACACGGCCGCGTCATAGCGGACCGAGGGTTCCATGTCCTTGAGGGCCTTTCCCAACGCCTCGGCCGCACCGCGGGCTTCGGGCCCCATCTCGCCCAGCACAGAGGCGGCCGAGCGCCTCAGTACGAAGTCAGAGTCGTCGGTCAAGATCTTCGCCAGGGCCGGCACGGCCGGCTTGGCCTCCGGTCCCATCGAGCCCAAGGCCTCGAGAACCGATTTCCGGACGGCGCCGTCGGCGTCGTCCAGCGCCTTGGTGAGCGCGGGGATCGCCGTCGCCGCGTCTGACCCGATCTCGCCCAGAGCGAAAGCCGCCGACTGGCGCACGTCGGGGTCCGGGTCGCCGAGCAGGACTTTCCCCAGCGCTAGGGCGGCGGCCTTGGCTTCCTCGCCGACGCTTCCCAGGGCGTAGGCCGCGGCGTGGCGCACGTTCTCATTGGCGTCGCTCAAAGCCCCGATCAATTCGGGCACCGCAGACCGGGCGGCAGTGCCCAGGTTCCCCAGCGCGAAGACCGCCGCGCGTCGCACCAACGGTGAGTCATCCTTGACGGCGGCCTTGATATTCGGCAAGGCCGCCTTGGACGCCGGGCCGAAATTCCCGACCGAAAGCGCCGCCGCATGGCGGACCGCTTGATCGCTGTCCTTGAGCAACTCGCCGACCTGCTGGATCATCGCCTTGGTCAGGTCGGGACCAAAGGACCCCAGCGCCACAACGGCCTGGCGCCGCTTGACCGCATCGGGGTCCTTTAACTGCGCCACCCACTGGTCGAGCGTCTGCGAGTGCGGGTCCTGCGCCCGCGTGGAGCGACCCGATCCCAGAACCACCAGAACGCCGAGAACGATTCGTGCCAGACGCGCTGAAACTTCGGTATTGTACATCGTCGTGCCTGTTCAAGAGACCTGATTGAAACGTTGATTCCAAACCTAGCCCGCACTATTGTCGATCTGGCTCGCCCGATTCGCTTGCGTCTCAGGGATCGTGGTGGCCGCCGTGATGGCTGGCCGCGTGGCCGCCGGGGGAGGCATGGTGGCCGCCGCCTCGCCCACCTCGCCCACCTCGCCCACCGCCGCCACGCGCCCCGCCTCCGCGCCCGCCCCGTCCCGCGTGGCCGGCAGCGTGGTGGCCGGCCGCATGATGGCCGCCGGTACGCGCGCCGGAGGCCTGGTGGTGGCTATTCCCGCGATGCTCGGCCGAATGGCCGCTCGCGTGCCGGGCCGCCGCGTGGTGCCCCGGCGCGTTGTGGCCCGCGGAAGTCTGCTGGGCATGGTACTGGTGATGCGCGTTGTCGCTATGCCTTTCGGAATAGGACTGATGCGTGCTGCGGTTCGGGTGGCTGTAATTCCAATTACGGTGACTGCTGCTGAACCCTTCGCCACGGTGCCAGCCGCCGCCCCAGTAGTGTCCTCCCCAGCCGCCTCCCCAGCCCGAAGTGCCGCCGTTCCACCAGTAGTTGGGATAGTATCGGTACCCGTACGTCGGGTTATAGCCGCCGTACCAGCCGTAGTTGTAGCCTCCGCCGGGCACCACGTAATAGTTGTAGTCGGACGCCCAGTTCGAGGTGGGATAGTAGCGCGACGCGCTGGTCTCGGCCATGTCCGGAAAAACGTGGGGAAATGGAGTCAGGTCGCTGACGACCTGCGATAGATAACCTGAACTCTGGACCTCGGCTGCAATCGCGTTGGCCCTGTCGAGGCTGCGCGTCTCGGCGTACTGCTGCCAGGGGTCGTTGGACGTCGGGCGATAATTAACCCGGTACTTGATCGGGTTGGTTGACGTCAGGCCTTGCTCGCCGGGAACTTGGGCTGGCGCGCCCCGGCCCGTGCCGAAATCGAGCCGGCCCAGGCCAACGTGGCGGCCGCCACGATTGCCAAAATGATCCGATGATCGCGTCTGTATTTCATAAATCCACTCCTGGCACCGCGACCGACAGCAACGAATGCCCTGCTCACGCCCGATGAACCGCTTGCAGCCCAGCGCGATCGTTATTTTTAGCCACGAGTCGAAGTGAATCGCAAGTACCCAATCGCGAAAATGCAAATTCCGCAGCGCGCGGAAACCGCGTCCCACGCGCCAGTCGTCTGACCCCTTGCCGGAAACCACTCAAAGCCAGTCCGCAGACTCCACTTATTTGGCCGGTCGCTCGGCAACTCTCCGGGTTGCGCAATCGGACTGGCTTCCACAATCAGACGACTCGCAAATCCGTGAAGCGGAGGGCGCGGCAACGCGCTGATCGCACAATCTGGCGATCAGGCAACTGCACAATCTGGCGGAGCCCAGCAGCGCTCGCTATCATCGACCGGTCGGTTTCCAAACCCGCTATGGAAAGGTGACGAGCTTGCCGTTCTTTGCCGGGATCGTGCGGAATGTCGAGACGCCGGCCTTCGTGCTCGACGAGCGGCGCTTGCTCCGCGATTTGAGAGCCGCGGCCAGGCTGCGTGACGAATGCGGCTGCAAGCTCCTGTATGCGCTCAAGCCGCTCACGTGCGAATTTGTCCTCGATCTGCTGGCGAGCCGGGTCGATGGCTTTGCGGCCAGCTCGTTGTTTGAATCGCGACTGGCCCGCGAGGTGATCGGCTCGCGGGGGACGGTCCACCTGACGTCGCCCGGGCTGCGCCCTCGAGAGATCTCCGAGCTGGGAGAGTTGTGCGACTACGTCACGTTCAATTCCTGGTCGCAGTTACGGCGGCTGGGGCCCGAGCTCGACCGGCCCGATCAGGTCGGCATCCGCGTCAATCCTCAAGTCTCCCTGGTGGTGGATGAGCGCTACGACCCCTGCCGGCGCGATTCGAAGCTGGGCGTTCCGATCGATCGGCTTGCCAGCCGGTGGAAGCGTCGTCCCGAGTTATTCGAGCGCGTCCGCGGCTTGCAGTTTCACACCAATTGCGATTGTTCCAGTTTCGAGCCGCTCCACCGTACCGTATTGCATGTCGAGCAGACGCTCCGCGGCCAGCTTGCCGGCCTGAGCTGGATCAACCTGGGTGGCGGATATCTGCTTGATTCGCCGGAGCGAGTCGATCTCCTGGCCGAATCGATCGCGCTCTTGCGCTCCCGCTACGGTCTGATTGTATTCATCGAGCCGGGCGCCGCCCTGGTCCGCAAGGCCGGATACCTGGTCGCCTCGGTGATCGACATGTTTCGCGCGGGCGGCAAGTCGATCGCCGTGCTCGACACCACGGTCAACCACGTGCCCGAGGTTTTCGAGTATCAGTTCGAGCCCGATATCCTGGGCCATGACGACGACGGCGAGTTCGAATACCATCTGGCCGGCAGCTCGTGTCTGGCGGGCGATCTCTTCGGCGAATATGCTTTCCGTCGGCGGCTGCGCGTCGGCTCGCGCGTCGTGTTGACGAACGTCGGCGCTTATGCGATGGTCAAGGCACATATGTTCAACGGGATCAACCTGCCCGCGGTTTACTCCGTGACGCCGGCCGGAGAGCTGCTGCTCCGCCGGCGCTTTACGTTCGAAGATTTTCTCTCTCGATTCGGGGCCTGCCGTGATGCGGCTGTGTGAGCACGAGTGGAACATCGCCTGGCCGGGCGACCCCCATGATCTTCTCGGCCACTTTGCGCGAATGGTAAAAGAGCGGCTGGCGGAGGGGGAGCACGCAGTCCGATTCGTCGTTTGCTCGACCGACCTCGCGAGCCAGATGTGTCATTGCGAGGTCGGAATCCTGTCCACTTCGTCCCATTCGAGGCAGGAACCGTCCACGCCGGCGGCGGTTCCTTCGATCTTCGAGTTTCGCAAGCGGCCGTTCGAGAACTCCACGCATTTCAACGTGGTTTTCCTGGTTCCGACCGGGATCAACGCCACGATCGGCGGCCATGCCGGCGACGCCGGTCCGGTGGCGCAGCTCCTGGCCGGTGTGTGCGACACCCTGGTCGTTCATCCGAACGTGGTGAATGCATCCGACATCAACGAGATGCCCGCGAACGCGCTCTATGTCGAGGGAAGCGTCATCTGCCGGCTCTTGATGGGGACCGCCGGGCTCTCGCGAGTCCGCAGCAACCGGGTGCTGGTGGTGATCGACCGGCACGAGGAGATCGCCTATTCCAACGCCGCCGTCAACGCGGTCAACGCAGCGCGGGCCTGCTATGGATTCGACTGCGCCCGTATCGTCATGCTCGACCCACCCGTCAAGCTCGTCTCGGAATATACGTTCGACCGGACGAGCCGCCGGCCGCGTCGACAACCTCGGCGACTTCCTCGAGGGCATTCGTCCCTATCGATCCGAAGCCGACGCCATCGCTGTTTCGTCGGTCATCGCCGTTCCGGCGGAATTCCATCAAGACTACTTCGACAGCGAGGGTGGCATGGTCAACCCTTGGGGCGGAGTCGAGGCCATCTTCACTCATGCGCTGTCGCTGCTCTACGGCCTGCCCTCGGCACATTCGCCAATGATCGAATCCGAGGAGATCGAGTCGATCGATCCCGGAATCGTCGACCCGCGCATGGCCGCCGAGGCGGTCTCGCTGACGTTCCTCCAGTCCATACTCAAAGGACTTTTGCGCAGTCCCCGAATCGAGACCGATCCGGCCGCCATGCAGTTTTCCGAGTGCCTGACCGTGCGCGACATTTCCTGTCTGGTCATCCCCGACGGCTGCCTCGGCCTGCCCGTCCTGGCCGCACTCGAGCAGGGAATCCCGGTGATCGCGGTGAGCGACCCCGATCACCTGATGACCAATAACCTGGCCGCATTGCCCTGGCGTCCGGGCCAGTTCTGCCGCGTGAACAATTATCTCGAGGCCGTCGGCGTGCTCTGCGCCAAGAGATCGGGCCTGGCACTCGAGTCGGTCAAACGGCCCATCCTGCCGGCTCCCGTGGCCGAGGTATTTCAGCGGCGCCGCGCGGCGGCGCGATCGAAACCAACAGCGGCCTCGGCCAGCTCGAAATCGAGCCAGAATGGTCCGTCGCTTCCCGTCGCGCCCTGAGTGCCCGCCGGCCCATGCAGACGCTTTATGCCCTCGACCTGACCGAGACAACCGGGCCCGACTCGTGCTGGCGAAGGCACCAGAGGCCGGCCGCCCAGCGAGCATTCGCCCCCGGCCGAACCGCGCGTCATCCCGAGCTGCCGCGCGACGGTTTCAGCTCGCCGCTCGGCTTCTGGTTCGCGGCAGCCGAGTCGTGGACAACGGATGTACCCCGGCTGCGAGTCGAGTTCCGCGAGCTCGACGAGCTGGGCCGAGCGAATCCCAACCGCGAGGGCCCACCGTGCGCCGGAGGTGCAACGAGCCGCACGGCCCGAGCCCGGCTGAAACCGCCGCCGCCGGGCGGTCGCGCTCGGGCCGGAAAAGCATCGCTTCCCCTGACCCTCGTGATCGACCAGGACACGGCCACGGTCGAACTCGACCCCGAATCGTGGGAGAGCGTGGGCGAATCGGTCCTCTTGGTCGTCGCGCAATTCTGGCGCTTCGGCGCGATTGATCGAAAACTGGAGGACCTGTCGGACTGGGTGCGCGACGACCTCGCCACGACCAACGGATACCAGAACGTGATCCGTCCGCGGTGCGCGAGAGAGCTGCGCGCTCACCAGCGATCGCTCCAAGCACTCATTCTCGACCTGCCCGATTTCGAGGCCGTCTTGACAAACCCGCGCGGTTACCTCGCCGCGGGACGTCCGGCCAATATTTATCGCGCGCTGGCTGCCCGGCTGGGCCTCGACCGCTGGCGGCATGAGATTGACGAACGGATCGAGGTCGTGGAGGCGATCTTCGATTCGCTCAGCGAATCGCTCAATCATTTCCAGTCGCTGGCCTTCCAGATTGCATTAGAGCTCTTCATCGTGGCGGTGCTGCTTTTGGATGCCGGGCTATTTTTGGCGGATGCGCTCGCTCAGAAATGAGGAACCAGCCCGAAGTGGTACAGACTGGTTGCGTCGGCCTTTACAGGCTGATAGCCTTCAAAGGGAATGCATTCCGGGCGCCGGAATGCCGCGAGATATCGACCAGGCCAGAACACGAGGAGGTTGTGATGTTGCGGAACATGGGGCGGCGTGTTGCCATGATGGGCGTGGGCATCCTGCTGGTATCGATCGCCGCCGGCGCGGCCGCGGCCGACTTGCAGGTCGGCGATCAGGCCCCGGCTTTCTCGATGGCCGGGTCGGACGGCAAGACCTATACCCTCGACCAGTTCAAGGGAAAATCGGCGGTCGTGATTGCCTGGTTCCCCAAGGCGTTCACGGGCGGCTGTACCAAGGAATGCAAGTCGATGCGTGAACACAGCAAGGAGCTGCACGCGCTCAAGGTCGCCTACTTCACCGCCAGCGTCGACACCCCCGAGCTCAACAAGAAATTCGCCGAGTCGCTCGATCTCGACTACCCGATCCTGAGCGACCCCGACAAAACGGTCGCCAAGGCTTATGGCGTGATGTCGGCGCGCGGTTTCGCCAACCGCTGGACCTTTTATATTGATAAAGAGGGAATCATCCGAGCCATCGACAAATCGGTCAACGCACCGCAGGCGGGGCCGGATGTCGCCGCCAAGGTCAAGGAGCTGAAGCTGGCCTCGGAATAAATGGCCCTAGCGATCGGTGCTCCCGAGCTGTGCCTCGGCCCAGCGGTACTTCAGCTCGCCGAGAATCCGCCAGAAGAGACGGCTGTGCATCAGGCCGTAGACCCGGCAGGATCGCGTCGATCTAAACGAGCGCGGCTCGGTATACTCGAGGTGATGGGCGATCTCGTGCAGGAACGTGTCGAAGAGCTCCACCAGCGGCCGCCTACCTTCCAGACGGTCGTGCGGATAGATTCGCACCAGGCGCCGGGACTTGTAGTACCCGCCCAGAATGCGGACGGTTGGCCGCGTGTTGATATCCACGGCATAATTCACCCGGCACAGGTGAATCTGTTCGAGGCGATAACGAAAGAGCGGACCAAGCGCCGATACGGGCGGCTCGAACTGGCCCGGGGCGTCCTTGGGCGACGGCCGGGCGAGCACCGGCCGCGGAGGCACGACGATCTCGCCATGGATGCGAGGAGCGAGCAACTCGCCGTCAGGATTGTCGGCCCGCCGGTCGGCCATCGGTCGATGAGGCTCGTCCATGCGTCGTTCCATCCAACCGAAAGATATCCGTCGTCCCCTCGTCTTGCGCGGACTCGCCAATCCGGCCCGGTTGACCAGGGACAAGACAACTTATCATGTCTCGTCTTGCTTGACTACCTGAGATGAGCCCACGCTGGGATCATGCAATCAAGAGCACCGATCTGTAGATGCCCGGTGAACGGCAGTCGGACGTGGCTGGGTCCGTTCTTGGCGCTTCACACCCTCGGCAATGATTCGCAAAATTCTACGGGCGCTATCGCCAATCGGCAGGCTTGTGTTCGGCGCTCGTTCCACCACAAGGCATGGCGAACGCTACCTCGTTCGTGGTCGGGCGCGCCGATTTGTCGCTCCGGGATGTCCAGTTCCCGCTCTGCTCGGGCACGCCGACTTCACGGCGAGCAAGCAGCTTTTCGCCCCCGCGGCCTTCGTCACAAGTCCACGGACTCGGATCAAATCGAGTCGCGTCCCTCTTTAACCGGCCGTCGCCAACGGCGAGTCTTCCTGCGTAAATCAACTTGACTCTATGTCAGTTCCGGCATAGAGTATGGCGGCGTGTGTATGTCAACGGCAGAGGGGCCAGCGCGAAAGCCGCTGGTGCGACTCAGCGGCGAGATCAAGACTCCCCCGTTCTCGAAAGTGGCACGGGTGAAGGCCGGCTCCTTGCTGCGCCGACTCCAAGAGGGGGAGGCACTGGGGATGCCTCACTCGCGGCCCATGCCGAGCATCGGGCCGCGCTGCCACGAGATCCGGGTCCGCGATGAAAATCGGATCTGGCGGGTGGTTTACCGGCTGGATCCGGATGCAATCCTGATCGCGGGAGTGTTCTCGAAGACCACCCGCGCCACGTCGAAGCACGACATCGACGATTGCCAGAAACGGCTGAAGGCTTATGACCAAGCGGCCAGGAAAGCCGAGAGGGGAGTGGGACCGTGAACAGGGAGAAGCGGCGAGCTCTGGAAGCGGCCGGGTTCGTTTTCGAGGATGCCGAGGACTTCCTTGAGCTCACCATTGAGGAACGCCGCTTGGTCGACTTGCGGCTTGCCGTCAGCCGGGCCGTCCGTGCGCGCCGGGAGCAGCAACACCTGACTCAAGAGCAAGTGGCCAAGAAGTTGAAGTCGAGCCAGTCCCGGGTCGCCAAGATGGAGGCCGGAGCAATCGACGTGTCGCTCGATTTGATGTTCCGAGGGCTGTTTGCCCTGGGTGGGAGCCTGGAGGATCTCCGGTTGGCACCGTAGTGTACGGGCATGCTTCGATTGGTGGGTTGGCCAGCGTGCGCTCACCCGACGAGAATTGCGTTGAGCCACGATTCGTCGATTTTTCTCCTGACCAATGACGACGGCTGGGATTCTCCCGGGCTTCTTGCTCTGCGACAGGCCGCCCTTGGGCTGGGCCGTTGCCGGGTGGTCGCTCCGAGCGGTCCGCAGTCGGGGTGTGGACACCGCGTGACGACCCACGCGCCGATCGAGGTCAAGGCGATGGGCGAGGATATCCTGGCCGTTGGCGGGACGCCCGCCGACTGCGTTCGGCTGGCGCTCCACACGCTCGCGCCCAAGCCGCAGTGGATCTTGTCGGGAATCAATGCCGGCGGCAATCTTGGGGCCGACGTCCATCATTCCGGCACTGTTGCGGCGGTTCGCGAGGGGGCGTTGCATGGCTTGCCGGGAATCGCTTTGTCCCAGTACACCGCCCGCGGGCGCGCGGTCGACTGGGACCGGGCCGCGCGCTGGGCTCGCGAAGTTCTGGGCCAGCTCCTGGCGCTTTCCTGGGAAGCGGGTACGTTCTGGAACGTCAATTTTCCTCATCCCGCGGCGGAGGGGCCCGACCCGGAGGTGGTCTTCTGCCCGCTCGATCCGTCGCCCTTGCCGCTCGATTATCGCGTGGAGGAAGGCGGCTTCGTCTACGCCGGCGACTACCAGAAGCGAGCGCGCGAGCCGGGGACCGACGTGGATGTGTGCTTCGGCGGCCGGATTGCGGTAACCCTCGTCCGCGTTGCGGGTTCGGCCTGTTCCGCGCGATCGCGCCCTGCGAGCCCGGTGCCAGCGGTCGATTGAGGGCGGTCGTTGGTCGAGACGGTCTGGCCGATCCGGCCGGGGGCGTGTCATAATGAATCGTGGGAGCGGCCTGCGCGATACGAGAGCACCCTGCGGCAATTTTCGTGGGTTTTTGCCGGCCCGCTTGCCCGCGGTCGAGATCATCATTCACAATCCGATCATCCCGCAATCGGTATCCCGGAAGGAGAATTCCATGAGTTCGTGGCACGTGAAAGTTGTGGGAGCGTTTTTGGGACTGGCGGTCTGTGGGTGTGAAGAGCCCCAGGACATCGTGCCCGTCGCGCCGCCGGGCGCGGTCATTCCCCGACCATCTCCCGACAGCGAGCCTGCGTCGGCTCAGGGCGAGATGGCCGCGCCGGGCCTGGAGTCGCAGTCGCATGCGCTCAAGCCGGGCGAGTACACGCCGGCCACACCGACAACAAAGGGGCAGACCAAGACGACCGCTCACGGCGTGAAGTACGAAACTCTTCAAGAAGGCGCTGGCCCGGAAGCCAAGCCCGGCCAATCGATCAGGGTCCATTACGTGGGCAAGCTCGAGAACGGCGAGGTGTTCGACACGACTCGATCCGCCGGGTCGCCCCGTCTGCTCACGATCGGCGACAAGGATCAGATCAAAGTGTGGGCGGAAGCCTTGCCGGGCATGAGGGTCGGCGAAGTCCGCAAGATGATCGTGCCGCCCGCTCTGGGGTACGGCCCGAAAGGCAGGCCACCCGTCGTTCCACCCAATTCAACGCTGGTATTCGAGGTCGAGCTGATCGATATTCTTTGAACCGAACGAGGAATCGCATGGCGAAAGCGAGTGTAGCGCCGCAGTTCTCCGGCATGAAATACCGTGTGGTGAACACGCTTGGCTCCGGCGCGGGAAGCACCATCCTGCTCATCAGCGACAAGACTGCCGGCGGCAAGCGCTACGCCCTGAAGGTCGTCCGCAAGCAGGATCCCGAGGACGAGATCTACGTCCAGCAAGCGTTGACGGAATTCGAAGCGGCCAAGAAGCTCAATCACCCGGCCATTTCCAAGGTCTACGACTGCCGCCTCAAGAAGTCGTGGTTCAAGATCACGGGGGTCGAGCTCTTGATGGAGTTCGTCGACGGCAAAACGCTCGATGAAATCGAGGCCCCGCAAATGGGGCAGCTCTTGCTGATGTTCTGCCACGTGGCGTCGGCCATGGCCCACATGCACCGCCGCGGCGTCTACCACGGCGACTTGAAGCCGGGAAACATCATGTTGACCGGCAACGGTCAGGTGAAGCTCATCGATTTCGGCACCGCCTGGGTTCGCGGCCAGGACAAGAGCCGCGTGCAAGGGACGCCTCAGTACATCGCCCCCGAACAGGCCAGCGAGAAGACGGTCGATGAACGGACCGACATGTACAACCTGGGCGCGACCATGTATCGGATGTTCACCGGACGATTTGCCCAGCAGGGGATCCCCAAGCCGGGGAGCGACCGCAAGTTGCCGGCGCCATCGAAGGTCAACGCACGCATCCCCCCGCCGCTTTCCGAGCTGATCGTCGCGTGCCTGAATCTCGACCCGTCAAAGCGGCCGGCTGGAATGTTCGAGATCCGCGATCAGTTGAGCGGCATCGCCAAGCAAATCGGCCTGGCCGACGTGGACCTGCGCGGGGCCGACGACGACGAGTGACCGACCGCAGCCAAAGCCAACCTTGCGAGAATGGGCAGAGACGCCTAGGATGAACGGCTTACCGACGTGGCGTGAATGGCTTTGATCGAGCCGCCACGATCGACTCGGCAAGTCCTGATCCGGCACGGAGCACATGCAGTACAATCCCGCCAATCCACTGATCGTCCAGGGGGACCGCACGATCCTGCTGGAGGTTGACAATCCGCTCTACGCCCTGGCTCGTGATGCCATTGCGCCCTTCGCCGAGCTCGAGAAGAGCCCCGAGCACATCCATACCTACCGCTTGACTCCGCTCTCGCTCTGGAACGCGGCCGCGGCCGGGATGTCGGCTGCCGCGATGATCGAGGCGCTCGATACTTACACCAAGTTTCCGCTGCCGCCCAACGTGCCGTCGGACGTCGAGGAGCTGGTCAGCCGCTACGGCCGCGTGCGGCTGGAGCGCGCGGGCGGTCAGCTTCGGCTGATCACCGGGGATCGGCCGCTCCTGGAGGAGCTGGCACGCCAGCGGGGCGTGCGCGACTACCTGGGCCAAAGGATCGATGACACCAGTTTCGCGATTGACGATGCCAACCGGGGCGTCTTGAAACAGGCGCTCATCACGGTCGGTTATCCAGCCGAGGATCTGGCCGGATATACAGCCGGGGCCGCGCTGCCGGTCTCGCTTCGGGCCGGCACGCTCGCTGGCGAGCCCTTCCAGGTGCGAGACTACCAGCAATCGGCTGTCGCTGCGTTCTATGCCGGCGGCGATGCGCGGGGAGGCTCGGGCGTGATTGTCCTGCCGTGCGGCTCGGGCAAGACGATCGTTGGTCTTGCCGCCCTGGCGGCGCTTGGCACCGAGACCTTGATCCTCACGACCAGCACGACCGCCGTCGAGCAGTGGCGGCGCGAGATTCTGGACAAGACCGACCTCGATCCCGACCTGATCGGCACCTATACCGGCGATTCCAAGACGCTGGCGCCGGTGACATTGGCCACCTACCAGATCGTGACCTACCGTCCCAAGAAGGACGGCGAGTTTCCCCATTTCCAGCTCTTCGACAAGCGCGATTGGGGGTTGATCATCTACGACGAGGTACACTTGCTCCCGGCACCGGTCTTCCGGATCACCGCCGACATCCAGGCCCGGCGCCGGCTGGGGCTGACTGCGACCCTGGTCCGGGAAGATCATCGCGAAGAAGACGTCTTCAGCCTGATCGGGCCCAAGAAATATGACGTGCCCTGGCGGGTACTCGAGTCGAAAGGGTGGATCGCCGAGGCCCGATGCCATGAGATCCGCCTCGGCATGCCCGCCGATCTACGGATGGAATACGCCCTGGCTGAGTGGCGGGAGAAATTCCGCCTGGCCAGCGAGAACCCGGCCAAGGACGAGCTGGTGGCCACGCTCCTGGAACAGCATGACGGCCCCGACGATCGCGTGCTCATCATCGGTCAGTACCTCAAGCAACTGCGCCGCCTGGCCGAGCGGTTCGAGGTGCCGCTCATCACGGGACAGACGCCCAACGCCGAGCGCGAGGAACTTTACGACAGCTTGCGCCGCGGGACCTTACGACGACTGGTCCTCTCCAAGGTCGGCAATTTCGCCATCGATCTGCCCGACGCCAATGTCATGATCCAGGTATCCGGAACCTTCGGCAGCCGTCAGGAGGAGGCCCAACGCCTGGGACGGATCCTCCGGCCCAAGGAGGGCGAACGTCCCGCCCAGTTCTTCACCCTGGTCAGCCGCGACACCCGCGAAATGGACTTCGCCCACCATCGCCAGCTCTTTCTCACCGAACAAGGCTACAACTACGAGATCCTCGACGAATCGGATGTCGTGGACCGCGGTCTGGTGCGATCGTCGGCGACCGGATGAGCGTTTCCCGCTGCCCAAGATCAAGTCAGCTTTGCTCGGACCGGATCGGATCGGTTGTATTCCCTGGATCATGACCACATGGCGCTCTGACGATGACCAGCTCAAGGGGCCGCATCCCCGTAAAAATGCACAGGAATGTCACCCTGATTCGCACTAGCGAGCCGCTCCTGGCCGAGGAGCTGCTGGCCCGCAAGACGCTGGCGCGCTCTGTTCTGGGGCGGCTTTCCGAAACCGTGCTCTTGATCCAGCCGGACGACTCAGACGTCGTGATCGAGGAGCTCCGTCGCATGGGCCACACACCGCGTGTTGTGCGCTAAAATCGGCTTTCGTGATCCTGGGAGGGCGAGGCTCTATCCGAGCCGCCTGGGAGATTGGCTCGCAGGGAGGCTGGCCCTCCCGAAATTATGCAAGGCAATTTTCGAGGGACCGTCGGCAATGGCCTCAGCGTCGCAGTCGCCATCGAGCGATCCACCGGCCGAGCGCCGGCTCGACTCGGGCCAAGGGCCGACCGAGTCGGGACCGCGCCTGGCCTATCGTGCGGTGCTGGCGCGCTACAAGCGCGCCAAGCTGGCCGACATCCGGCTCGCCCAGGGAATGCAGCCGGGTTTGGCGCAGGTGCGCCCGCCGCGAGCGCCGACGAGATCACCGAGTATCTCGACCGGCCCGCGGCCGCGCGAGCGTTGATCGCCAGGCTGAGCGTCGGCGCGCGCCTGGGTCTCTGTCTGTTCGCTTTGACCGAGTCGACCTCAATGCGCACGGCGGGCCTCTGTCACGCGCTGGGAATGCTGGGAGTCGAGCCGGTCGAGGCCATCGTCGAGCTGCTCGATCTTGGCTTACTGGTGATCTCGTTCGAATCGGAGCTGCCATCAATCGATCACTTTCCCGCGGCGGTCGACCGAGCCTTCGAGACGCTGGACCTGGTTGTCATCCATCCGGGGGTTGCCGCCGCAATTCGTACGACAAGGCCCGCTGCCAGATTGCCTGGTGTCGTTTCGGCCGTGAGCCAGGTTCGCGAGGCGGATGGACTGGAGCTGATCCTTCGGCTGGGCGCATTGTGGCAGAGGATCGGAATCGAGCCGCTGCGGCAAACTCAGCAAGGGGTGCTCTACAAGCGCGATCGCGAGCGCCTGGAGGAGGACCCGGTCCTGGCCGCGCCGTTTTCCGATGCACTCGAGCGGGTAACCGATCCCGCTGCGTTCTTGCTGGCCTTGGCCGGCCGCGTCGGCGTGATCGAGCCTGACCCTGCGGACGAACGGCTGCTGGCCGCGCCGACCCAATTCTGGGACGACAATGCCGTACACCTTCCCCAGATGATCGCGGCCGGCTGGATGTCGCTGGAGAGCTGGCAGGAGTTGACCGGGGAGCCGCTCGACAAGGTGAAATCCGCCGCCGTGCGCTACCTTCGAACCGCCGCGCTGCTCTGGCTGGCTACCCTGGAGGACTCGGAGTGGGTTGCGATCGATGACCTGGCGGAGCACCTCACCGCGCTCTGGCCGGCTTGGGATCGTCCGTTTTTGCTCGATGAGCTGGTGGATTCCCAGGCGCCCAGGCGCAAGGGCGGCCCGCGCGATCGCTCGCGAGCACCCAGGGTCGCCGCGAACAATTCGCGCGAGCCGGACTTGCTCGGCGCGGTCTTGCGGGGAACGGCCCATTCCTTGGGCCTGGTGCGCGAGGCAGAGGACCGAGGCAGCCACCGGCGCGTGGTTCAGCTCACGCCGCTTGGCCGCTATGTCCTGGCACTCGGCCCGTCACCGCCCCCGCGCCCGAGCTTCGAGCATTTTCTGTTCGTCCAGCCCAACTTCGAGCTGATCGCCTATCGCCAGGGCCTGACAAACCATCTGGTCGGACGGCTGAGCCGGTTTGCGTGGTGGGTTCAGATCGGCGCCGCCCTGGAGCTGAAGCTCACGCGCGAGTCGATTCTTCACGGCCTGGAGAATGGCGAGACCGCGGCGTCGATGCTCGAAACCCTGGGGCAGCACAGCCAGCGGCCGCTCCCCCACAACGTGCAAGACGCCGTCACGAACTGGGCCAGCCGTCGCGAGCACGTAACCTACTACGCGGCCGCTTCCCTGATCGAATTCAGCTCGCAGCGCGAGCGCGACCTGGCCCTGGCCTCCTGGCCGGCCAGCGACCGGCCCGATCCGATTGTCGTCTCCGATCGGTTCCTTCTGGTCGAGGACGAAGACAGCATCCCCTTCGACCGCCTGCGCCAGACCAGCTCGCGCGATTATCGCCGGCCTCCCGAGACCTGTGCAACCGTCGAGCCTGACGGGGTGACGCTCGCTCTCGACCCAGCGCGGTCGGACCTCATGGTCGATGCCGAGCTGGCGCGATTTGCCGATGAGCTACCCTCGGAAGCAGCCGTCGCCGATCAGCAGCGCGGGCCCGCGCCAAGGCGGTTCGTCGTCACCGTCGGATCGCTGCGCCGGGGATCGAGTCGCGGCATGACTGCCGGGCAGTTAGCGGAATGGTACACACGCCGCACCGGCGCGGAAATTCCTCCGGCGGTAAGACTCTTGCTGGCCATCCGAAGTGCTCAGGTGCCGCCGTTACGACCCACTCGGATCCTGGTTCTCACCGTGACGAGCGTCGAACTCCTCGACGGATTGCTCCAGCATCCCGCCATCCGACCCTGGCTGGGAGACCGCCTGGGCCCGGATTCCGTAACCATCGCCGACGATTGCTTGATCCCGCTCCAAAAAGCGCTCAAAGCACTGGGCATCCGGCTGAACGCCGACTGAGCCGCCGGCACGAATCGGAGCATTCCATGCGCAGCCCCAGCCAGCGCCCTTCTCTCCCCCCCTTGCCAAGGAGGGGTCGGGGGGGTGGACGCAGCACTACCAATTACTCAAGGGGCGGAAAGGCAAGGCCCGTCGCATCGCCGTCGTCGAAGATCAACGCTCACTGCCCCCTTCGCCCGGTTGTCCACTCGGGACTCTCACGCGGCGCCAGCGAGACCTGGACGGCGCGGCCGTGTCTGAACCGGAGTTGGTCGCCGGTTCATCGTCTCCAGCGGCGGCGCCCTCTTCCCGGTCACGGATCGTCTGGGGAACCGGCCCAAAATGGTCGTTGTCGACCGCGGGGTCAAGGCTCAGATCGGTCGAGAGTCTCCGCTCGGGGACGCCTCTTTCGTTTTCATCCGGCTCGACCGGCGCGGGATGCCACGCGGTGCGCCGGGTGGTGCGCGAGGCCGCGCCGGCCGACTGACCTGGCTCCGGAGAAATCGGATCGGCGATCCCGAGGAGGCTGGGCGCGGGAATCATGACCTCACCCTTTTCAGGGCCGCCGCGGCGCCGCTGGATTCGATCCGGCTCATCCTGGTCGGGCGACTGGGATCGCGCAACCGATACCGGCGCCGATCGGCGCGACCGGGAACCCGCGCGGCCGTCAGCCAGGAGGGTGCCCGACCCGCGCGTGGCCGGAGCATACAGCGCCATCAGGTTGTTGCGGTCGAGCAGGCTGTAAATCGATCGCGGTGTCGCGTACAACCCGTGATCGCCCTGCGGCTCGGCAAAATTGCAGACGCCCGCGATATACCCATTGTCCGTGAATAAACCGCCACCGGAACGGCCCTGCTTGGGCGCTGTCACGCACTCGATCGCCTCATAGGTCGTGTTGCCGGAGAGGAAGCCCTGCATTCGCGGCCTGACGATCGCTGTGGGCCAAGCCGT
Source organism: uncultured Isosphaeraceae bacterium (assembly GCA_963823675.1). Taxonomy (GTDB): domain Bacteria; phylum Planctomycetota; class Planctomycetia; order Isosphaerales; family Isosphaeraceae; genus CAWGMT01. Next base: position 136,478 of record CAWGMT010000016.1, read on the forward strand.
CGCGTCGTGGCCTTCCGAACAGCCCACTGTGAGCATCCTCATCCTCGACTTGGGCTCCCAGTAGGCCGGTACGACGCGGCAAGCGGGCAAACGGCGTCTCGGTCGGATTCGGATCAAGCCGACGTCGCGAACGAAGTCATAGTCAACAGCCCTGCCCTCGACCGTTTCGAGATAGTGAACCTGCGCCGGCGAGGTGCCGCGCAGCTTGCCGTCGAACAGGTCGATCTTGATCCGGAGTGGGAATTGGGCAGGCGGAGCTTGCCGACGGCCATCCAGCTTGAAAATATGGGCGCAGGTGATGATCAGCGATTCCTCGGGCGTGCTGTGAATGACCGTACCCGATCCGAAACCGATCGAATGCGCGTTCATAACTTTGATCCGCACCACGGTTTCCCAGGGCTTGGGATTGGCAAAGGGCGGCTCCGCCCGGTCATCGGCTTCCTCGGGGGGATCGGCGGCGTTCTGGCCGCGGACGATTCGTCGCGGCGGTTCGTCCGAATCGGCGTCGTCCCCATCGTCGTCGCTTGCGCGCTCGCGGGAGCCGACATGCGCATTGGAATTGGCTGGCGGCTGCGCCTTCACGGCCGCAGCGCGATAAAACCGCGCGAGATTGGCCGCCGGCTGGAGCCCCTCGGTGCGGTCGAGCACGCGGCCGGAACCATCAATCACGATGAACGTCGGAACCGATTGGACCCGATAACGCGCCGCCAGCTTGGGCGACTGGTCGATATCGATCGACTTGATCGGGATCCCCTGGCGGCTCAACTGCTCGACGGCTCGCCTCATCTTCTGACACGGACCGCACCATTCGGCGTGAAAGTCGAGCAGGACCGGCTCGGCCGTCGCGTCGCTCGGAGGAGCATAGGCAGTGGTCAGAACAGCAAGCAACAGGGAGGCGATGGTCATGCCGCTAGGACTCCTTTCCCTCAGGGGGCCAATCCACTGGCGTCAAGGCGACGCCGCGCACCGGCTGCGCCAGCCCGGTGTCGGCGCCCCGCGATCTTGCGAAGGCGCAACTTGATCGCAAAGCCGGGCCTTTGGTCTCGAGGCGGCGCCTGGGAGTGCTCGATCATCCCGAAAGAGGTGGTGGCCTCTGTCGGAGATAAGTTGACGGACCTTGCCCGCGGCAGCGGACAGGTTCGCCAAGGGAAGTGGCTGTGAAACGAGCTGATGGACGTGGCGGGGAAGAAGCTGTTCCCCGTTCCTTCCTTGGGCGATGCGCCTCGGACTGGGGGCCCCGCGGCACACCGTCATGGCGTGACGCGTACCGCTGTCCGAGCCAGTTGCACGACGATTGACCGGGCCGGCACCGCCGGCGCGGCAAATTGTCTGCAAGCGATTCGGTGGCGGTACCGTGGTGCTTGCGAATTCCCTCCTGGCGATCGATCGCCCCCAACCTCCGGCCGGGGGTGTACGAGATCCCGAGGGGTTCGCGTTCACCGCGGTGAGCCCCTTTTACTAGGAGTGGACGAGGAGTACCAGATCAGTTATCGGCTTTTTGGCGGGAAGACTGAAGAAACGCCTGCAAATTGGTCTGGACGCACCAGAGAGCCAGACTGGAGGACCGTCCGATCCTTTTCTCTCCATGTGGGTTACGTGGTACAATGACTCTGCTAACACGACCTGAGGGATTGTGCCAGGGAGAACACCGACGATGAATACCGTCCCAGACAACAAGACGCTCACAGGAACCTGGAAGGACGGCCAGATCCTGCTCGACGAGCCGGCCGACTGGCCTGAGGGCTGCCGGGTTGTTGTCACACCCCAGGAAGCTCAGCGAGGGGAATGGCTGGGCATCACGGAAGAGGAATGGCCCAGAACCCCGGAAGCCCTCGCTGACTGGATGAAATGGCTCGACTCGATCGAGCCGATCGAGATGACACCGGAAGAAGAAGCGGATTGGCTCGCCTGGCGACAGACGATCAGGGATTACGAGCTTGCCAACTTCGGCAGGCGGGTTGAGGGACTCTTTGGATGAGACGTTACCTCCTCGATACCGGAGTGGCGAGCGATTTCATGCACCGACGTCACGGCATCGATTCTCGAGTAGGCGACGCGGTCCTGAGGTCATATCGTCGGCATCTGCATCCCGGTCCTGTGTGAATTATGGGCGGGGATCGAACTGAGCGCCAGCCGGGATCGAAACCTCGATCGATTGAAGCACGCTCTTGCCCGCTTGCGGATCTGGCCGTTCGAGGTAAAAGCTGCCGAGGTCTATGGCCGGCTGTACGCCGACCTAAAGCGCGGCGGCCGACCCATGCAGGTCATCGACATCCAAATCGCCGCCATAGCGCGGTGTCTGGGAAACTGCACCGTGGTCAGCAAGGATGGCGACTTTTCTGCGGTGCCGGGGTTGAGCGTTCAGAAGTGGGCGGCGCCATGACTCAAGGCTTCGGACCCAGCGGTCGTCGGAGCAATGATAAGGTCGGGTAATTGTCTCGATCTGCTGGACGGGAAAAATGTCGATGTGCTACAAAAAGCTAAGGTTGGAATCGTAAGATTGATGAAGCGAGAAGGCGTCGAGGTTCCGGAGAATCGACGAATATATAAGAATCTTGATTGCGCCGTCTTCAACTACTTCTATCAGCAGGTGGAGGTAGAGGGGGGGCCTACGATTGATAGTGCGAGAGCCGCTTGTGTCCCAACCGAGAGCAAAAAAAGAATCTGGCACGCAAGCTGGATCTACAGCGATACGCACATCCAAAAAAAATAGCTCTGTCTTCAGCAATTCGGCGAACCGGTTTGAGAGTTCCCGAATCGCCCAGCCGGCCCAAGCGGCCGCAGGTCCAAAAAGTTCAAAAGATCGCTACCGCCTAAGGGATCGCTGCCTCGGCTGGTTGATTACACCAGCCGCTTATTCCGCGACGGCAAGGCGGCAATCTCGAACGAGGTGGCCAACGTCCTCGAGCGGTTGGGCACGACTGCGGAGACGTGGCAGGCGCGGCTAACCCGACGCGCCAGCGAGGGACGCCGGCCGATGCCGGAGGCAGGTGCATAGCCGATCCCCTCGCTTGCGCGTCGGGCCGGTATGGGGCGGCCGCCAGAGTGCTGAAGAACGCTGGCTGGCCGTTCGTTCATAAACCCGCCGCGAGCAGGGGGTTCCCCCCTGCACCCCCTTTTTCTCTCCGTGCGAAACGCGAGCCGCTTCGCCATCCGGCTACGGCATCTCCGGTCGCTGCTCCGCAGACCTCCCTCTGTGCCTCCGCCTACTGGCTCCGCTCTACCTGTCCTGTGCCGCCTCCGGCGAGACTCCAGACGGACTCAGGGCCAGGCGGAAGCCGTAGTCGTACGGGCGGTACGTCGGTACGTTCGAGTTGCGGAACGCCGACCGGCAATACGCCGCGACGTTGCTCCAACTGCCGCCACGGTTCACCCGGGCCGAGCCCTCTTTAGAACCGAGCGGATCGGTGATGGCGGCCACGCCATAGTCCCCGAACCAGTCGTGGCCCCACTCAAAAAGATTGCCGTGCACGTCAAACAAGCCTCGAATGCTCGGACGCAATTCCCGCGGCGGATGGACGTCCTTGTCACTGTTCTCAGTGAACCAGCCAAATCGCCCCAGCAGGCTTACCTCGCTGCCAAAGCCGTAAGCCGTCCGCGCTCCGGCACGGCTGGCCACTTCCCACTCCGATTCCGTCGGCAGTCGAAATCCCCGTCGACCCAGCTCCAGCGGCCAGTTCCGCGGGGCCCAGTTCGCCGCGGGATTCGGTTCGCGCGGATACTTCGCCTGGTCCAGGGACTCCGGAGCCGCATACGACTGGTCTCTTTCCGGCAAGCCCGACTGCTGGCCCAGCCACCGGCAAAAGCCCACCGCGTCGTACCAGTCCGCACCGAACCCGGCATCCGCGGGTTTCGCATCGAATTGCCGCATGAATTCCGCGTATTGTGGCGAAAAGGCGATCAGCTCCTCAAAGGTGATCTCACGATCCAGGAGCGCATAGGGACGCGTCAGCGTGATTCGGTGCCGGACTTCGTTTTTTTGCCGGTCCGGTTCGTCATTGACCGATCCGATGTCGTAGGCGCCCGCCTGAAATACGATGAACGTGTAATAAAACGTCTTGGCCGGCAGCGGTAGGGCGGGTGGTTCGAGTTTGGCCTTCTCGGTGGGCGCTAGGGACTTGCTCGATGCGGCCGGTTTCGCGGTTTCGTCAGGTTTCGACTGCCGGGACTCGGCCGGTTTGCGTGGCCCTGATTTCGATCCGGCATTCTCCTTCGCCGGTTCCGTGTTCGGCTTCGGTGGCGCTGCCGGCTTGACCGTAATCGCCAGCGTGAACCACTCACGGTCGCTCGCATACGGCACCGCGGTGCGATCCACCTGCCGTGCGACCTCCGCCTGGCCCCATTGCCGCAGCAACCAACCCGTGGCACCGTGGACTCCCGAACTCGGATCATGGCGGTACCAATCGGCCAGTTGCTCAAGCAGTGCTACCCGACGCGATTCGGGAATCTCCTCGATGGAAAACTCCCCCAACGACAGCAGCAGGGCGTACCGAGCGCTTTTTGGATAACGACCTTTCGGAGCGACGCTGACCCGTTGCAGACAGTCCAACAGCGCATCCGCCGCGACTCCGCGCGGGCGGCAGCGGAAGATGAACTGCGTGAGCGCCTCAGGATCATCGGTCATCACAAAGACCGGCAGCACCTTCTCGCGCTCGCCCAGCCGCAGCAAGGTGACTGCGGCGTTCGCACGGCGTTGGCCGTAGGGAATGCGCTCTACGGAGCCCAGCTCCACCGATGGCGGCGTGGCGGCGATCCTGGCGAGATCCGCGATCGTCGCGGGCGCGGGGCTGGCCGCGACGATCGGGTAGAGCACCGCGTATTGCTCCGGCGTGGCGAGGGCGAGAAGTTGGGACAACTTCGGGATATCGCCGGCGGCGTAATCCGCGAACGCGTTGGCGGCGCTCAACTGCCGGGCGGCGGTCGCCCCGGCGTCGGCGAAGATCCGCTCCAGGTCCCCCAGCAGTCGCGCACCAATCGGACGCAGCGCGTCGCGGAGCAGCGGCTGGAACTCGGCATTGGACGAGACCAGTTGCTCGGCCACGAACTTCAAGTCCTGCTCGTTCCACGAGGCCGCCTCGGAATCGGGAACGTAATCCACCAGCGCCACCGCGGCACGGAACCGGCGATTGGCCTCGGCTTTTTCGTCCCGCAGGATGGCCCGGAGTTTTTCCGTGAGCTCACCCGCGTAGGGACGCAGTAGCTGACGAATCGGGCCGACGTAAACGACCTTGTTCGTGAGCAGTTCTTCGAGCAGGGGATCGACCAGCGCCCGGTCGCGGGAAACCCGCGCGAGGCGGGCATGCAGTTGACCGCGCTTCTCGTCGACCGTTGCGGCATTGGCGGCTAAGAGCGGTGACAGATAGGCCGCGGCAACCTCCGGATTCGCATCGAGCTCCTTGACAATGACTGGCAACTGATTCGGCTCCGCACTCACCAGGCGGCCGACCAGCCCTTCGATGCGGGTCGCTTCCCGTTCCCTGGCAACTCGAGTGCGAACCACGACTCCGATGGAAATCAATGCGGCGAGACCAGCCAGAGCGAGCGCAGATCGGAGACTGTGCAACCGGGTCGCCTTGGACATCATCACCCGCTGCTGTGAGGTCCACTTTTTCGGATCTGTCAGCGTGCGGATGCCGAGCCATTCCCGGAGGGTCGGCAGATGGCGGTTCTCTGGCTTCGCATTCCACAGGCCGGAGCGTTCCGCCAGTTTCAGCTCCGCCCGGCCCCGGCGAGTTTCCTTCTGCTTGCGCGTCAGCCATTCTCGCAACGAGTGAACCAGGTAGTCGTGGGTGAGCTGGAAATAGTGGGTGGAGGGTGGCGAGTGGAGGGTGGCGGGATTTTCGGCTTCCGCGGCGATCCCCGGGCGACCCCCAGTGTTTCCTCCCTCCACCCGCCACTCGCTACCCTCCACCCCTTCCGGCTCGGTCGGTGTGATCAGGCGAAGCTCCGGGTCGAGGATGTGGATCAGGTCGTCAAAGTCCCTTGGGCGGCTCGCGTACCCCGATGCTTCGAGCAGTTCCTGGCGTGATCGCATCTGTCCCTTGATGTCGCTTCCGGTCTCGGGCAGCAGGGCTCTCAGAACGGCTTGAGCCGCCTTCTGGTGGAGGCGATGCTTCGGATTGGCTTGAGGGGAACTGAACGTCTCTTCCAGAAAGCTGACCCCCACACCCTGGGTGCCGCCGACCTGCCGCAAGGTCTCCGGGGCCCAAGGCTTCCCCTTCAACATCTCGGCAAACAAGGCGAGCCGGACCGAGATGACCTTGCCGTCCTGGGCAAGCTCGGTGATCGCTTGATCCAGAAAAGCGTGCTGATCTCTGGTCCGATTCTGTTCTCGCTCGGGCAGCTTGCCGTATGCGGTGCCGAACGCTCCCAGCACCTTTTGTGCATGTTGAGGGTCGAACAGGTCCACGGCGACGACGTTCCGATCCGGCATGAGGTCGATCTCCAGTTCCCGCATGAACCGGGTCGCCGCCATCCAGAAATCATCCCGCACCATCACGACCGCCTGCACATGCTCACCATCGCAGTGCCGAAGAGCAGCGACCAGTTCCGTGTTCTCCTCGCCGCGCTTCGCATGGAGCCACTGCTCGAACTGGTCCAGGACCAGAAGCACCTTCTGACCGGATCGAAGCATCCGCCCTTGCCGGATCGCCATCAGGGAATCGACCAGGCCCATTTGATGTGACAGATCGGGACAGGCTTTCCGCAACGCCCTCAGAAGGCGGGATTCTGTTTCCTCCGCGGTCGCCTCGATGTAAGCCGCAAGAACGTGCTTCGCCAGCAGGGGCAGTAATCCCGCCTTGACCAGCGACGACTTTCCGCAGCCCGAGGGCCCGTAGATCAGCCCCACTCGGAAGGTCTTGTCGGGATCGGTCCTTTCGATAAGGGTCTTCCAGAATCGAATGCTGCCGGGCAGTCCATCACGGTCTCGTGGTCCCGGCAGCAATTCCAGGAAGAAGTCGGCGTCTTGCTCATCGAACGAGCGCAGCCCTTTGGGAACGACTTTGATTGCCTGCTGATCGGAATCCGATTGCTGGGACGTCGATGGGACCGGGGTCGTTTGCTGCGTGGAGCCGGGCGGGATGGCAAACGGGACAAGAGGAGTGGCAGGCGAGACCGTGCCCCCCGCGGTTTGAACGAAGAAGCGAAGGTCTTCCGCCATGTCCCGAGCCGTCGTGAAACGGTCGGTTGCACGTTTTGACAACGCTTTCAGGCAGATGCGTTCGAGTTCCTTGGGGATCGTATCATCGATCTGCCGGGGTGGGCGGGCTTCGGTCGTGGCGATCAGGTCCAGCAATTCGTGGCGATCTTCGGCTGCAAACGGTCGTCGCCCGGTCAAGAGTTCATAGAAAACCACGCCCAGGCTGAAAATGTCTGAGCGACCATCGACACGATGCGATTCGCCACGAGCTTGCTCGGGACTCATATACGAGGGTGTACCGGCAATTCCGCCACCCCTGCCGAAATCCTCTTCTTTGAGCGCCAGTCCAAAGTCGCCTACGTAGGGCTTGCCCGCGCCGTCAATCAGGATATTCGCTGGCTTGATGTCCCGATGAACCAGCCCGCGCGTGTGGGCGTAATGCAGCGCCTCGGCTACCGCGGCAATCAATTCCGCTGATTCGTGGAATGACAACCTGGCCTGCTCAATTCTCGCTTTCAGGTCGCTTCCCTCGATGTACTTGGACACGACGAAGCACAGACCGTCGTCGGTGCGCCCCACGTCGTGAACTGGCACGATATGGGGATGGTCGAGGTTCGCAACGATGCGGGCTTCCTCCAGGTATGCCTCGATGTCCTGGGGGCAAGACACGCGATTTCGGCGCGGGATCTTGATGGCAACCGCGCGGTCCAGGTCTTCGTCGTAGGCTAGAAAGACCTCACCGAACCCGCCTCTTCCGAGCCGTTTCAGCAGGTTGTAACGCCCGATTTTCGTGGGATGGAGCAGTGAGAAGGATTCCTGCGAGTCCTCACCGAAGGCGTGTAAATCCTGAGTCGAAGACGGATTCTCGGGATCGTCCACCGCTTGAACCCTCAACACGACTGATCTCTGGTTTCAGCCGCTGCTTGTCATTCTCTCATAGCAAGGGACGAAGTTGCGATCCGGCGGGAATGGTGAGTTGGACGGATTATTCCGGCGTCGAACCGCATACTCGGCACATACTTGGCACGCGCCAGAACCTGCCAAGTATGCCAAGTATGCCAAGTATGTGCCAAGTATGTGTCGAGGATCGTGGCGCACGATGCGCGACTGGATGCACCTTTCAACTGCCAATAGAATCGCGATCCCGGCCCGAACCCGTCTCATACGAGAGTTGCGCGCAGACTGCTACAAACCATTCTCCGCAAATGGGTTACCGCTAATTCAACGGTATTGCCCTGAGCCCGGGGCTTTTGACCTTGGGCGGGCAAAACGGAAAAAAACCAGTGGATTCGTCCCACTGGCTCTCATTGACTGCCATGGCCGGAGAACATCGCGAGAGTACGAAAGCCCAGCTCGCCTTTGGACTTGCGCAGGGGCAGTCTGTACCGTAGGATTGGGCTCGCACCGACCAAGTACCCGAACGTACGGCAATTCGGCGTTTGAGACGACCTCCGATCACGGCGTCAGATCCTGAATCTCGATGTCCTTGTATCGAACCTCCATCGCCGGACCGACATGAACCTGGAGCGCGATGATTCCCTCTTTATCAAACTTGGAATCCGTCCGGTCGATGACTCGCGTGCCGTTGAGGTCGATCGTGACGTGATCGCCCTTGGCGGTGATCACGAATTCGTTCCAATCGTTGTTCTTCACCAGTTCCTTGGCCTTGTCTTCCGGATAGCGCTCGAGAATGCCGCGGCCGCGCTCTTCATAAAGCAATCCCCAGTATCCGTCCGCCACGTCGGCCTGTGGTCCCGAAACCACCCCTTCCGATGTGCGCTTGCTGCGGAATTGGATGCCGGAATTGCCGTTGCGAAACTTGACCTTGGCCTTGAGCACGAAGTCCCCATAAGTCTTTTCAGTCGCGAGGAATTCGTTCTTCTTCAGGTCGCCTTTGGTCCGGCCGACGATCTCGCCGTCTAGGACGGTGAAAAGCTCCTTGTCCTCGGGCGTAACCCAGCCGCTCAAATCCTTGCCATTAAAGAGCGGTTGGAACTTTTTCTCCTCCTGGCTCGAAACGTTTGCCGCAAGTTGCAAGGCGGTCAGTCCCGAGGCACACAAGAACACCAAAAAGTTGGCGGCTCTTCTGGTCGATCGAGTCATGAGAGAGGTCCTTGAATGCGGGCGCAGGAACGGGTCGGACGCCACGAACGCCGGTGGTCCAGCTCCCGCGAAACGGGGTCTGCCAGACCTATTTCATCAGGCTAATGCTCGATTGTGCCGGGACGCCCACGGGCGGTCAATCACCGAGTCGGGAATCATCCACAAGCGCGCTGGCTTGCAGAAGTTTCTGGACATGCTTGGCGAGAATGTCAACCTCGATATTGACGCGATCGCCCGGTTGAATGATGCCGAGGGTCGTCACAGCCAACGTATGAGGGATGAGCATGACCGAAAACGAGTCGGGCCAGACATCGACCAGGGTCAGGCTCACTCCATCGACGGCGATTGACCCCTTGGCGACCAGAAGCGGAGTCCAGCGGGGCTCGATCCCGAACGCGAGAAACTCCCATTCCCCCTCCCGCCGGCGCTGGCGCAGGACGGCGGTCGTGTCGATGTGTCCCGAGACGAAGTGGCCTCCGAGCCGGTCGCCGACCTTCAGGGCGCGCTCCAGGTTGACGCGGTCGCCCGCGCGCTGGGAGCCCAGGTTGGTGCGAGCCAGAGTCTCGGGCCCGGCTTGCACCTCGAATCGATCAAGAGCGACGGCGATGGCGGTCAGACAGCAGCCATTGATGGCGATACTCTCTCCCAGCCGTAATTGGCCGTCGTCAGCCAGGCCCGGGGAGCTGATCTCCAGGCGGCGGCCCGCATTTTCGTCGATCGCCCGCTCCAGGCGGCCCAGCCCTTCCACTAACCCTGTAAACACGTCCGTCTTCTCCGAGTGGATGACGCCCTCGGTGCGGCTTTCCGCGGGAAACGTAACCACAGCAGATGTCCGCAACTCGAGTCTCCTCCCCCCTTGTGGGGGAGGACCAAGGTGGGGGGGACCACGGCTTCGCTTGGGGCGTGCGTCTCGTCTCACGCCCCCCACCCTTCCCTCCCCCACAACGGGGGGCGGGAAAGCGTAACGGAATCGGCGGGGGTGCATAGTCTGCGCGAGACGACGTTTTCCGCCATCGCTGCTCTATGGTAGCACGGCCGGATGCCGGGTAGAATCGCGAGACATGCTTGGCTGGCGTCTCGCGCAAGCCGGTTCACACCCGTCCGGCGCGGGCGATCGTCCTCGGTTTTGAACGATTTGATACTTCGATCTGTTACTTTGGCCACGGGGAGACCGACTTCATGACACCTCCTCTCAATCGCCGCGATTTCATCGGCCTGGCCGCGGTCTCCACCACCGCCGCCCTGGCTACGAGCACCGTCCCGCCGGCCGGCGCCGCCACGGGACGGGCTGGCCGCGACCGAAGATCGCTACCCAAGAGTCCCACCGATAAGGTGACGCTCGGCAAGAGCGGCATCCAGGTCTCGCTGATCGGAATGGGCACCGGCAGCATCGGCTCGGGCCAAGCCAGCAACCAGACTCGCCTCGGCATCAAGGGGTTTGCCCGCGTCGTCGGCCACGCCCTGGACCAGGGCGTTTGCTTCTTCGACGTGGCCGACCAGTACGGCTCGCACGTTTATCTCCGCGAGGCGCTCAAGGGTGTGCCGCGCGAGCGATACGTGATTCAGACCAAGACCCACGCGACGAATTCCGCCGATGCCAAGAGCCACCTGGAGCGCTACCGTCTGGAGCTCGGGGTCGAGTACATCGACATCGTCCTCTTGCACTGCATGCAGAAATCCGGCTGGCCCGCCGATAACCGGGGGTCGATGGAATACCTCATGAGAGCCAAGGAAGAAAAGATCATTCGCGCTCACGGCACGAGCTGCCACGGCATGGACCCTCTGCGAACGTCCGCCAAGAACCCCTTTGTTGAGGTCGACCTGGCGCGGATCAACCCCGAAGGGCTGATCATGGACGACCGCAAGCCCGACGAGGTTGCCTCGGTACTCGAGGAAATGCACAACGCCGGCAAGGGGATCGTTGGCATGAAGATCCTCGGAGAGGGCCGGATCAACACCCCGGAACGCAAGGACGCCTCGCTCCGTTTCGTGCTTGGTTTAGGCTCCGTCGACGCGTTCATCATCGGCTTTGAAACGCCCGAACAGATCGACGATATCCTCAAGCGTACCGCCGCTGCCCTCGAATCGTTGCGGGCGTAGCGGCCGCGGTAGTCATCACGCTCGGCGTGATGGCTACACTAACCCCGATACCGTTGAATTAGCGATAAGTTGGGGATAGCCAACGAATTGATCTCGTTCCCACGCTCTGCGCGGGAACGCCGTCCAGGGCGCTTCGCGTCGTGATCGCCGCTGTCGATCACCCGCTCAATGGCGCTCCTCCAGCCAGCGCTTGGCGGTGTGATAGAGCGGGGAAGCATAGTAAGACTCGACAATCGTTTGACACTTGGCATACCCCTCGTCTCGCTTTTGCTGCTGGAAAAGCTGCCGCGCCTCGTTGAAGGCGGTCTTGGCCGGCCCTTCGTGGCGCGCGCGCAGCTCGGCAAAGGCCGCTGTGGCCTTGCGCGCGTCATCGGCAAATTCAAAGTCGTCGCGATACGCCAGGAAGCCGTCGATCCACGAGTTGTCCTTGGCGGCACGGATGAGCCTCAGATACTTGGCCGCGCCGGGGGCCGCCTTGGCGGCGATCGTACGGGCCAGGTCATCGGCGCGACGCTTCTGTCCAGCGTCAAGCTTGAGGTCGCGGACGCGGCGGAGGGCGGCGATCGCGTCGCGATATCCCCCCTCCCCCAGGCGCTTCTTGGCGAAGTCGAGCAAGGCTGCCGGGTTATTCGAAGTATGCGCCTCGAGCCAACGGATCGCAGGCCCGACCGGAAGCCGCGCAAACATGTGTGCGCCGCGATCGTCGGCGAAGAATCGAAACGCCGGCCAGCCCGCGTCACCGAAAACCGTCGCTGCGTACTGGCCGCCGGCAAAGCCAACCAGGGGATCGGTCTTGCCGTGGATGATCGCCAGCGGGACTTTCCGCTGCGCTTCTCGAAGCGCGGAATCGGTGTAAGCCTCCGGCTCGCACTGGAAGATCAACTCGCACGAGATCGGAAACGCGCCTGCCATCGATTCCGGAAAGTTCATCAGCAAGCTATAAGTCAGGTAGCCCCCCTGAGAATGCCCGCCGACGAAGTAGTGCGAGATCGGGTAGACGCCCTTGAGCTCGGCCATGGCCTCGCTCACCAGGGCCGGGCTCTCACGATCCGTACCTGGGAAGCCCTTGTAGGTGCTGCGGCCGACATAATTAACATACGTATAGTTGAATTGTGGCTCGTCGCCCATGCTCGATGGCGTCTCTCCGTTGATGCCCAGCAGGATGTAATCGCGCAACATCGGGCCACGCCGCGGCCAGCGTGGCCACATAGGCTCGGCCGTTCATGTTGGAACCGTGGAGGATCACGACCGCCGGCCACTTCTTGGCCGAGCCGGTCTGGTATCCCTCGGGGGCCCGGACGGTGTAGGTCAGAAGGCCCTGGGTCGAGCCATCGAGGATCTTGCCGGCGGCCAGCGGAACGTGCCGCAGGTATTCCTGGGCGTGCCGGCCTTTCCAGCCAAACCATTGTGCGAATCCGTCGGTATTGCCCGCCCCGCCAAACGATTTGCCATCGGAGGCGAAGTCAAACCAACCATGGCCGCTGCGGAAAGTCTGAAAGCGGAAATCCAGCCTGCGTCCGGCCGCGTCGCCGTCGAGTTTCGAATCGCCTCGCAGCGCCAGGCGGCCCTTGACCTTCGCACCGTCCTGAGAAAGCTCCATCAGCCCGAGGTCCGTCAGCCACAGGCCGGGTAACGAAGCGGCCTTGTCGGCTTTTGCGCGGGGATCGGGCCGCCAGCCGTTCCAGGGACCACTGCGCCCGCCGCGAACCTGAAACTTGCCCGTGAAGGCATTTCCCGATGCGTCGAGGGTAAACTCGGCGCTTCCCTTGGCCTGGCCCTCCTGGTAATCGAAATTCAGGACGTTGCCCTTGACCGTGCCCGTGAGCGGAAAGCGGCCGTTTGGTCCGTACTTTCCGGTTACCGCGTCGCCGTTCTGCTCGAGCTTGACGATCCCAATCGTCGTACGCCACTCACCGTGGAATTGACCGTCCGCCGCGGCGGCCGTCACCACGGCGATCGTACACCCAACACCTGCAAAAGCCCCAAGGACACGTCTCATGGCGGTGCCTCCGCTGGCCGGAAAGGATCCATGTTTCCCTTTGGTCCATGACTGGGAAGTGCTTCGATGCCCGCGATCATTCAGGATGCCCGCACCGCCTCCGCGCGGCAAGCACCTATCGGCGATCGAAGGATCGAAAACCGGTCGCAGCCGGGAAAACCAACCGCGGAGGAAGCGCTCGATGCGCGGCCCGAAGCGAGTGGAAACGCTCTTGCCACGGCGCGATTCGACATGCGTGAGGAGGCGGAAAGCAATAAGATCGATCTGGGTGTGCGATCCCTCATCGGGCGCGATTGGTCCTGACCCACCACCCGGTACTCGGGAAAACGAATGGACGCCAGCAGAGTGGCGTTTGTAATCAAGGACTTGCGTCAGCGTTGTCGGGATTCAGCGCCGCAATCTCGCGGCAGGCGTTACACCCTTGTCCATCTCGAGACCCCATCGCGGCAACGGAATGCGCGAATCGGGCGCAAGATAAATAACAGCACCCACCACCATGAATACGACCAGCCAGACCAGCAAGTCCAGAACCTGTCGCATGACAGCCGCCTCCTAATTTACTACTTTAGAACTGCGGCGATTGTGACGCCTATTATCTGAATCGTCGTTTCGCGCGCTCAGTGGAAATCTATTAACGGCCTCGGGCTCATTTCATTGTCGAATTCCGGAGCACGACGTTGCGTTTGTGCAACGTGCCCTGCTCCCAAGGAACAATAGGTGATTTACCGGTTTCTGTCTTTGTGAATATTCTCGCCACGATCGAGCGCCCGCTGGCCGCTGGTAGACGTGCTTTCGCGAGTCACGCTCCCGGGACCGAAACGACTTCAACCGATTCTATTATCTAATACGACGGACGCGTTCTTCTCGGAATCGAAATTGTCGCTATGTTTACTGACATGACGTTTTGGGGCCCCTTTCTTTTTGCCAGTGAGTGGGCGATCCGGCTGGGGATGCTGGCGGTCGTGCCGATGCGGCGGTCTCCGCAAGCGGCCAGCGCCTGGCTGCTCTTGACCCTGGTGTCTCCCTGGGCGGCATTCGGCCTCTACCTGTTGATCGGCTGGCCCAAAATGCCGCGCTGGCGTGAACAGTTGCGGAGCCAGTTGCCGGAACTCTTCGCCGATGTCGTCGGCCGGCTCCGGAACCTCCCGAGCGCCACAATGACCAAGATTGATCCCAGCGTGGCCCAGGCCGCGCGATTGGCTACTCATCTGTGTCACCTTCAGCCTCTGGAAGGCAATCGTGTCGAGCTCCTGGGCGACTATGACGGCGTGATCGAGCAACTGGTCGCGGATATCGACGCCGCCACCGACCACGTCCACCTGATCTTCTACATCTATGGCGTCGACCCCACGGCGGACCGCGTCACCGATGCTCTGGCCCGCGCCGTCAAGCGCGGCGTGACCTGCCGTGTGCTGGTCGATTCGGTCGGGTCCAAGAGTACACTCAAAGCCTTGCTCCCCAAGCTCGCGTCCGTCGGCGTTCGAGCGTATCGCGTATTGCCGGTGGGGTTGTTCCGCCGCCGCGCGATCCGGTTCGACCTGAGGAACCACCGCAAAATCGCCGTGATCGACGGCCGGATCGCCTATACGGGCTCTCAAAATCTGATCGCCGCGGATTTCAAGAAGCGATTCGTTTACGAAGAACTGATGGCGCGCGTCACCGGTCCGGTGGTGCTTCAGCTTCAGTTCGTTTTCGTCTCCGACTGGTTCCTCGAGACCGGCGAGGTCATCAAGGATGCGGCGATTTTCCCGGACCCGGCGAACACCGGCGCCACGATCGCGCAGGTTTTGCCCAGCGGGCCCGATGATCACACCGAAAACAATTTGAGCTTGATCATCGCGCTTTTTTACACGCGCAAAGCCGCATTGTCATCACCACCCCGTACTTCATCCCGGACGAACCGCTGCTACAGGCACTCGCCGCGGCGGCGTTACGGGGCGTTGAAGTACACCTGGTCTTGCCCTACATGATCGACCAAATTCTCGTGGGCCTGGCCCAGCGATCTTACTTCCAGCAAATGCTCGACGCGGGAATCCAGATCCACCTCTACGAGCCCGCTTTCCTGCACGCCAAGCACATCAGCATCGACGCCAGAGTCGCGATCATCGGCTCGAGCAACATGGATATCCGTTCCTTTCTCCTGAATTCGGAGGTGATGCTGATCTGCTACGATGCAGGCGTGATGTCTCGCATTCGCGACTTTCAGAACGAGTACTTTTCCAAGAGCCTGCTCCTCACTGCCGAGTCGTGGCGAGCCCGGCCGCGAATCAGCCAGTTCGCTCGAAATCTGGCGCGACTCTTCAGCCCGCTGTTGTGAGCGCGCCTTCCCTTTCTTGCGTTGCTGCTATGCGGTAAACTAATACCTCCGACAGGCGTCGTTGGGGGCCATGCCGGCGAGGGGATATCGCGCGTGAAACGGCGAGACGCGGCGACGGGACTGAGAAATGGGCGTGCAAGCAATCGTCAGGCATGACTTAACGCGGCTCGCGCGGCGGCGATCGCACTATGCGACCAGGGCCATGCTCGCCTTGATCACGCTCTACGTCGGAGGAGCGATTGCTTTTCCCTTTTCGATGTTGGTTGCAAAACCAGGTGGGCCGGGGCTCGCCGACCTCCTCCGATTCGGGCCCAAAATCGCCGAACGCGCGCTATTGGAGCTGACCTGGGCGCAGATGCTGGCAATTCTCCTCTTTGTACCCGGGCTGGCGGCCAGCTCGATCGCCGAGGAAGATCGGCGCGGCACGATGACCGAATTGCTGGCCAGTCCACTGTCCGGCGCCGCAATCATCCTGGGTAAACTCGGTGGACCGCTCCTCCATACCGCGATCATCTTGCTGGTTGGGCTGCCGCTGGTGGTTCCAGCCCTGCTCTTCGGGCTGATCGAGCCCTTGCAGGTCGCGCGGGCGTGGTTCATGCTGGCTGTGCTGGCCATGTTCTTGGCCTCGCTGGCGCTCATGGCAGCGGCCGTCGTGCGTCGGCCACGCAGTGCGATCCCCACGGCTTACATCCTCGTGGCCGCCTGGGTGTTCATCCCGATCTGGCTCACTCCAGCAGTCCGCGGCCTTCATGGCCCGTGGGCTTGGGTGAAGACGATCAATGAATGGGTGCTGTTGAGCCACCCTTCGGAAGCGGCGCTCGGACTTTCGATCCCATGGACCCGGCTTTACGGCGACCCATCGACCGACATCGGCTGGGTCTGGCTGGGTCTATCGAGGCTTTATGTCGAACCAACCGGAAGGGGCTTGATCTGGTGGGGATTGCCAAGAACCTTGATGAGGGTTGTCGTCCCCCAATCGGTAGCCGCACTGTCGTGTCTGGTTGTTGCGGCGCTCTGTCTTCGAGCGCGGCGGCTGGGACTGCGCGGATGGGAAGCGTCGTGGTTGGCTGACCGAGCCTGGCATCGCGGGCCCGAAGCGAAATCGCGTCCGGTCCTTGGTGACGACCCGATGCTGTGGAAGGAGAGCGCGGCGACCGGACTCCGGGGCCGCAGCGCGGTCCGAATTGGGATCGCACTGCTATTCGGGGTAATGCTGGTTCCTCTCTTCGAGCCGATGCGCGCTGCCTTTTCTGAATGGACTACGAGCTGGGTGGAAATTGGCACCGCCAACGGGCGGCGATGGCAGTTGAACGAATCACTCAGGTCACTGTTGACGGCGCTTTACTTCGTGGGGCTACTCGCTGCCTCATCAGTCGCGGCGGCGAGCGTTGCCGGTGAACGAGAGCGAGGGTCCTGGACGGCCCTGCTGGCGAGCCCGCTCACCGGCTGGGAAATCGCCCGTGCCAAGGTCCTGGGCGTCCTGTGGGGAATGCGCTGGCTGGCCCTCCTGTTCGGAGCTATCTGGGTCATCGGCCTGGTGACCGGTTCGGTCCACCCTCTCGGCGTTCTCGCCGCGGCGCTGAGCACGATCGTCTTCGGAACCTACGCGGCATCCCTTGGCGTCTTCTGCTCGATGCTGTCGGCGACCTCGGATCGGTGCGTACTGGCGACCTTGGCGGTTCTCTCGGTGAGCAACGCTTTTCCGTTGCTGTGTATCCCGTTGGACTTGATCGGCTCACTCGCCGGTTCGCGGGAAGGCCTATTCCTGGCCGGTGTCACTCCTTTTGTCGAGTGGATCTCCCTGCTTTCGCCGATCGAGATCCAGTCGGCCAGCGAACACTGGACCTTTGAAGGAACGATCCGCCTTCCGTTCACGTTCTGGAGCATCCGGGTTCCACTCGAGGCAGGCCTCATTCGGCTTTATGCCACCAGCATGTTGGTCAACCTCCTAGGCACGCTGATTGCGACAGGGGCCGCAGCATGGGCGTTCGAGGCCAGCCGCGTCCATCGGAACCTGCGTTCGCTTCTGTGGCGAAAACCGTCCAGAGCTTGAGTAAGCGGCTCGAGCGAACGCTAGGTGGCGATCGAAAAAAGGGGGGGCGCAGGTGTTGTCGCTACGACGACCTTCGAGCGAAACGATTCGTGCGTTCCTGGCAACGCAGTCGAAGCTCAGCGTCACCTACTCGGCGATCGGGGCCACGGCCACAGCGCCACCGGCGGGATACGCCGTGAATCACACCCGGATCAAGCTCGGGGAAGGCGAAGAGGTTTTCACCAAGGCCAAGCATGCCCTGGAGCGTTGGGACCAATTCCGCCTCGGGTGGGTGGAGGCGTGGCCGCCGGAGACGCCGATCCAGACCGGCGGGGTTGTGGCCGTGATTGCCCGCCAGATCGGCCTGTGGTGGCTGAACGCCTGCCGGATCGTGTACGTTGTGAATGAACCGGCGCCGATCCGGCGGTTCGGTTTTGCTTACGGCACGCTCCCCGAGCACGCCGAAACGGGCGAGGAGAGATTTGTTGTTGAGTGGGATCGAGCGAGCGGCGCGGTTTGGTACGACATTATGGCTTTCTCCCGCCCGCACCAATTCCTCAGCCGGCTGGGATATCCTTATACGCGGCGAGTTCAGAAGCGATTCGCCAAGGACTCGGCGGCAGCGATGGTCAGGGCCGTGCGCAAGGAGGCGGAATGAATCTGAGTAAACAACTTCAAGCCGGTGACGCCGCACCGGACTTTTCCCTGCCGGCCGCGGATGGGAAGATGGTATCCCTGGCCGATTTCCGAGGCCGGTCCGAGGTGGTCTTGTTCTTCTACCCCAAGGACAACACGCCGGGCTGCACCCGCGAAGCCTGTTCGTTTCGCGACAGCCATGCGGCTTTTCGCGATGCCGGCGCCCTTGTGATCGGCATCAGCAGTGATTCTGGGGAATCACACCAGCAATTCGCCGAGCGGTTTCGATTGCCGTTCTTGCTCTTGAGCGACCACGATGGGTCCGTCCGGGCTCGGTACGGCGTCGCCAAGACGCTCGGCATCCTACCGGGACGGGTCACGTTCGTGATCGATCGACACGGCATCATCCGCTTCGTCTTCTCGTCGCAATTCCAGCCCGCGCAGCACGTGGCGCGGCGCTGCGCGTGCTGAAGGATCTGCGCGGAACGGCGTAAGGCCAGACCGTCGGCTTCCCCGAACCGATTCCAGGGCCTGCGAGCCGACGGCTCAGCCATGTGAGGTGACCGTTGAGCAACCAAGAGTCGCGGCAACCGTCGAACTATATCCACGGCACGGTACCCGAGGAGCAGAGTCGCCTGTCGCGGTTGAACGACCTGCTCAACGAGGCCTCGCTGCGCGAGCTCGGTCTCCGGGGAGGCGAACAGATCGTGGATGTGGGTTGCGGGCTGGCCCAGTTCACCCGTGCGATGGCCAGGGCCGCGGGACCCGGGGCGCATGTTCTCGGCATCGAGCGCGACCGTGATCAGCTTGACGAGGCACGCAGGTTGGCCCATGCTGCCGGAGAGAACGCGTTGGTCGAGCTGAGACAGGGAAACGCTCTCGCCCTTCCTCTGGAAGACGACGAGTGGGGCAGCTTCGATATCGCGCACACGCGGTTCCTTCTCGAACATATCTCCGAGCCGCTGGCGGTGGTCCGCCAGATGGTACGGGCGGTTCGCCCCGGCGGCCGGATCGTTCTGGCCGACGACGATCACGACGTCCTCCGCCTCTGGCCCGAGCCGCCCGGGCTGATGGCCCTGTGGCAGGCCTATATTCGTTCCTACGACCGGCTTGGCAACGACCCCTACGTGGGCCGCCGGCTGGTTTCGTTGCTCCACGCGGCGGGTGCGGTGCCGGTCCGCAATGCCTGGATCTTTTTCGGGGCCTGCGCCGGCTCGCTTCATTTTCCCGCGATCGTGGAAAACCTGGAGAAGATCCTCGTGGGTGCCCGCGCGCTCATCATCGCGACGGCCCATCTCGATGAAGCGTCGTTTGATCGGGCCATGGCGGCACTGCGCGAATGGAGCGCTTTACCCGACGCGGCGTTCTGGTTCGCAACCTGCTGGGCCCAGGGAACGCGGCCGGGTGCGATCGTGAGCTGACGCGTCGTGACCCTACTGGCCTGTTATTTCCGACTTCAGCCTCGATAATCCCATCAAGCCGCCCAGGATCAGACACGCCCCCAAGACGCTCATACGGCCAATCAATCGAACGGAGGATGGCTGCGCGCCGCCCCATTCCGCCTCGTCGATCAACGCCAGCAGAGTGAAAACGCCGAACCCGACGAGCGCCCGCGCAAGAATGCCGCGATGTCCCAACCTCGGCGCCTCTCGAGCCATGTCGCAGCCAATCCGACTAGACACCCCGAGGTCAAGCTCAAGAAACTCGCCATCCAGAACTCGCCGTTGCGGAGGAATCCGCGCGAGATGCTGATGGTGTTCTCTCGCGCGAGGTGCTGGTACCAACGGACCAGAAGACCCAGAGGATGGAGCCGCTCCATCGCGACGAAGTTTGCCATGACAAAGAAAGCGATGAAAAAGACGATCAGGAACGTGTAGTGAAACGCCCGAAGCGAGCGCCTCAGGATCAGTTTCCAGACGATAACGAAGTCGATGCACCCCAGGAGAACCCAGACAGCGGGGTACATGACCAATTCCCACGGCGTAACGCGTATCACGGCCAGATTCACCGCGGCCAGCGCAATCGCCATCATCACCTGGCCGATCGAGACCCGCTTGGCGGACATGACACAGGTCTCCTTGCGACTCGCCGGCTTGTAGAGCAGGCGAGGCTGCGAGGTGCGATCGCCTCGCTGCTATGCGCATCCGTCGAGATCGTGCAAAACAGGGGGGCGCGAATCCTCCGACGATTTTCAAGAGCCAGCGTAGGCTGCCGCTATTGGCGCCGCAATGGCGCAGCGGCATGATGTGCAAGTCGCACCGACTCGATTTTCTGACGAGGCCGAAAGGACTACAAGCTCACACAACGCGGTGACGTGCCCAAAGTGCTTATCGCTGCTGTACAAAAGTGCCAAGGCCCGAAATGACGGGAGATGACACTCCTTTTCACTGGATCACGATCAGCGGGGCGTCGGTACGATCTGTCCGAGGAGTTCGGCTGCCACGCACGCAAGTTCCGGGAGCGTCTCGGCGGGCTGCAAGTACAGCGCAACAAGCAGGTCCTTGATCACGATGATCTCACGCCTGAAATCCTGGGACTCGTGAGCGACCCCAACCGGAATGCTTTACGAGATGGATAACTGCTTCGGGAACGTCGCCGCGCCAGTCGCTGCCGCAGAAGATGGCGGCAGGCCTTGACAATTCGCGCTGATGGCCATAATTATGGTCATCATGGCGCGACGGCGACTCTACACCTTGGCCTTCGCCTCCGAAGTCACGAGGCACCTGCGGGCCATAGACGCGAAACACCACGCCCTTATCCGCGAAAAGATTGGCGAGCAGCTTCGCTTCGAGCCGACCACCGAGACAACCAATCGCAAGCCGTTGCGGCAGCCGGCACTCTTGGGGGCAAACTGGGAGATCCGCTTCGGCTCGGACAATCGCTTCCGCGTCTTGTACGACATCGACCAAGAGAATCACGTTGTCCAGATCATGGCGATCGGCGAGAAACAAAGGGATCGCCTGTTCATCGGCGGCGAGGAAGTGCAGCTATGAAGATTGCGTCGGTCGCTGAGGTGAAGTCCCAGTTCAGCGCCTTCCTGAAAGCTAGCGAAGGTGGACCGGTCGTTGTTACGCGCAACGGGCGGCCGGTCGCAGTCATCGTCGGCACGCACGACGAGGACGAGATCGAGCGACTCCTCATGGCGTATTCGCCGCACCTGCGTGCCATCTTGGAGCGCTCCCGGCAGCAGTTTCGCGAGGGGCGGTGGCTCAGTGAAGCAGAATTCTGGTCACAATTCGAGCAAACGCCGTCGCCCAAAGCGGCGGCCAAACCCAGGAAGAAACGGGCCGAACCGTGATTTTGCCCAGGGTCCCGGGCGCAGTCGAGTCGAGTCGCCGTCGCGCGCTTGATCGAGCCGTTGGCCGGATCGCCCGGCGTGCCACCCGCGCGGCAAGACAATAATTGACGCCGCACGCGCGCGTCGCTTAGAACAGCTCGAGGGTCCACTGATGCTCGATCGCGTGGCATGCTGGTCGCCGGCCAGCCCCGCGGTCATCCAAGGAACGGTGACACCCACGGGATCTACAGCATGAACCGAACCTTGCAACGGCCGACTCTGCTCTGGGCGCTGGCATTCCTGATTACCGTGGGAATTGCTGTTTCGCTCGAGGCAGGCGAGGTCAAACTCGATGGCCGGACGTTCAAGGTTCCCGACGGTTTCACGATCGAGCGGGTCGCCGGCCCACCGCTGGTTGACCGGCCGATCACCGCCGCGTTTGACGACGAGGGGCGGCTGTATGTCGCGGATTCGTCGGGGTCGAACGACAACGTGAAGAAGCAGCTCGCCGAAAAGCCGCACCGGATCGTCCGGCTGGAAGATACGAACGACGACGGGAAATTCGACAAACGAGCGGTGTTCGCCGACAAGATGATGTTTCCCGAGGGAACGATGTGGCACGGCGGCTCGCTCTACGTCGCCGCGCCGCCCTCGATCTGGAAGCTGACCGACACCGATGGCGACGGCGTGGCCGACCAGCGAGTCGAGTGGTTCGCGGGCAAGACGCTCACCGGCTGCGCCAACGATCTGCACGGCCCGTATCTGGGCCTCGACGGCTGGATCTACTGGTGCAAGGGGGCGTTTGCCCAGCAGACTTACGAGCGGCCCGGCAAGCCGCCGTTCGTGACCCGGGCGGCGCACATCTTCCGCTGCCGGCCCGACGGCAGCGGCATCGAGCCGGTCATGACCGGCGGCATGGATAACCCGGTCGACGTCGTCTTCACGCCCGGCGGCGAGCGAATCTTCACCACCACGTTTTTCGTGCATCCCGGCGGCGGCCAGCGCGACGGTCTGATCCACGCGATCTACGGCGGCATCTACGGCAAGGTCCACGACCCGATCTTCGAGCCCGCTCACAAATGGACCGGCCCCGAGGTCATGCCGGTGCTGCTGCACATGGGACCGGCCGCCCCGTGCGGACTGACTCGCTACGAATCGGACGCCTTCGGCAAGGACTATCAGGACAACCTGTTCGCCTGCTATTTCAACCTGCACAAGGTCAGCCGGCATGTCCTCATGCCCGCAGGGAGCCACCTTCACGACCAAGGACGAGGACTTCGTCACCAGCCCCGACCTCGACTTCCACCCGACCGACGTCCTCGAGGACGCCGACGGCAGCCTGATCGTGGTCGATACCGGCGGCTGGTACAAGCTCTGCTGCCCGACCTCGCAGCTCCACAAGCCCGACGTGCTGGGAGCGATCTATCGCGTCAGGCGCCAGGGCCAAGTCAAGCGCCCGGGCGTGGCTGAAGACTTCGACCCATGGGGAGTATTACTGTGGCAACGACAGGAAGATTACCGCACGGCGATGCCGTTCGATGATTATGTGAAGCTGCTCGGTAGCGCTCGGGCGGCCGTGGCGAAGGCACGTGATGGAGGACCTCGCTCGTCCGGGCGCGAGGCTTACAATCTCCCGACGATTCGGCAAGTGAGCGCGGCGAACAAGTCCCCCGTCTTGCACCGCAATATCGTCTGGACGCTGGCGCGGATCGACCATTCCGAATGCTCGCGCGCAGGTCCAGCACTTCCTCTGGAGACCCCGACGAAACGGTCCGCCAGGCCGCGATCCACGTGATGGCCTCTGGCGCGACCACGGGGCGACGAACCGCTTGATCGAGCTGCTTGCAAGACTCGCCGCCGCACAACCGGCGCGCCGCGGCCGAGGCCCTGGGGCGAATCGGCGACAGGGAGGCCGTGCCCGCCCTCCTCGAGGCCGCCAGCCAGGCGGCCGATCGTATACTCGATCATTCGATCACTTATGCCTTGAT
Organism: uncultured Isosphaeraceae bacterium; assembly: GCA_963823675.1. Classification (GTDB taxonomy): domain Bacteria; phylum Planctomycetota; class Planctomycetia; order Isosphaerales; family Isosphaeraceae; genus CAWGMT01. Next base: position 160,071 of record CAWGMT010000016.1, read on the forward strand.
CGAAATCGCCGATCCGAAGGCAACGGCGGCCGGGTTGCAAAGCAAGTCGCCGCGCACGGTCCGAACCGCGATGGTCGCGCTCGATCAGATGGATGGCGGCGGGCTCGATCCGAAGTTCGTCGCCGGGCTCCTGGCGTCGACCGATCCCGGGCTCAAGGAGACGGCGTCGTGGATCGTCGGCCGGCATCGCGACTGGGCCCGCGCGCTGGCGGGCGTCCTCGGCGAGCGGCTTGACCGGGCCGATCTCCCGGCCGCCGAGCGAGCCGAGCTGGAACGCCAACTGGGCCGCTTCGCGCAGGCGGCACCGATCCAGCAGCTCCTGGCCGTACGATTACGCGACGCTGCGGCTCCACGCGCCACGCGCCAGAGCAGCCTGCAGGCCATGGCTCGGTCGGGCTTGAAGTGAAAAGGAAGTTCCGGCCGGTTGGATCGCCGCCCTTGCCAATGTGCTCGACGATCGGCATCCGGACGCGGAGCTGGTCGCGCTCGCCGTGGCGAGCCATCCGCGCTCTGCCGATCACCAAGGCCAAGGCCGGCGACCTGCCTGCTCGGTTGCTTCACATCGCCGCCGAAACGAAGAACCCTTCCGAGCTTCGGCTCGAGCGCACTGGCCGCCGTGCCCGGCGGCTTGTCCAATCCCGAGGCGAGCCTCTTCGCGTTCTTGCTCTCCAAGCTCGACCGCGACCAGCCGGTGGCGAGCCGGACGACTGCCGCCGATGTGCTGGCGCGGGCGAAGCTGACTCCCGAGCAGCTTCTCCGCCTGGTCGATGCGCTGCGCGCCGCCGGACCGGTCGAAGTCGACCGCCTGCTGGCGGCCTTCGAGCAATCGACCGACGAGGCGCTGGGCTTGAAGCTGATCGAGGCGCTCGCCGAGTCGGCGGCTCTTGCGAGCTTGCGAGTCGACGCGCTCAAGGCTCACCTGGCGAAATACGGCCCGGCCGTTCAAAAGCGAGCCCGAGGCGCTCTACGCCCGTCTCAACGTCGACGCGGCCAAGCAGAAGGCGCGGCTGGAGCAGCTCATGACCACGCTGTCGGCGGGCGACGTTCGCCGGGGCCAGCTCGTCTTCCACAGCGAGAAGGCCGCCTGTTTCTCCTGCCATGCGATCGGCTACCGCGGCGGAAACGTCGGCCCCGATCTGACCCGGATCGGCTCGGTGCGATCCGAGCGCGACCTGCTGGAGGCCATCGTCTTTCCCAGCGCCAGCCTGGTGCGCAGCTTCGAGCCGATCGCCGTGGCCACCGCCGACGGCAAGGTCTATAACGGCCTGCTCCGCGGCGAAACGGCCGACGAGCTGGTCCTGGCCACCGGCGTCAACCAGGAAGCCCGAGTTGCCGCGCAGCCAGATCGAAGAAATCCGGCCCAGCACCGTCTCGATCATGCCCGCCGGACTCGACCAGCAACTGACCCCGCAAGAACTGGCCGATCTGGTCGCGTTCCTCAAGGCATGCAAGTAATGCGAGCGGCAAGCGAACGCCGGGCACAGAGGCCCGGCCCACTGGCTATACCGCCGGGCACAGAGGCCCGGCCCGCTGGCTACGCCGCCGGGCACAGTGGCCCGGCCCGCTGGCTATACCGAGGAGAACCAGAGTGGCGCGGGCGTCTCTGCCCGCGTTCGAATGGGACGGACTGCAATTCAACGATTGCGAGCTCGCTGGATCGCTTCATCTCCCTTGGGACGTTGCTCGTCCGCGAACACGCCGTCGGGATCGACGGCAGCGATTCTGAGAAATCGCTGCGCTCTCTTTCCCTGGATGTCGCCCAGATACAGGTTTCCCCGGCGATCGACGGCCAGCCCGTGCACCCAGTCGAGCTCACCGGACTGCTGACCCTTGGGAAACGCCCAGAGCCGCTTGACGCGACCATCGGGTGCAAACACCATTACAAGCTGATCCTTGGGTGGAATGCCCACCGGCAGTCCCGGAATGGGTAGCTTGGGCCAGCGCATCGGTGATGAGCCACATACGTAGATCTCGTCCTGCTCGGTGACGACGATGTGCCAGGGAACCATCAGGTCGCGCCATTCGTCCAGGCAGCGGCCCGCCTGGTCGAAGACCTGAATCCGGGCGTTGTTGCGGTCGGCGACGTAGAGCCGTCCTCGCGAATCGACCGCGATCGAATGGGGCAGGCTGAACATCCCCCGGCGCGATCCGAGCTCGCCCCAGGTCTTGATGAAGCGCCCCTGCTTGTCAAAATGAACGATCCGATTGTTGCCGTATCCGTCGGCGACGAAGATCTCACCCTCGCCCGTGACCGCGACATCCGTGGGCCGATTGAAATGAGCCGAGTCCTCACCGGGCTGATCCAGAGCCCCCAAGGTCAAGAGCGGTTTTCCGTCCTGAGTGTACTTGCGCACCACATGTAACCCGCTGTTGACCAGCCAGACATTTCCCTCGCCGTCGACGCGCACCTGGTGCGGCTCCCGAAACTGGCCCCGGCCCCACGAACCAACGAGCTTGCCCGCGGCGGTGTAGACTTGCACGGGAACATCGCCGCGGTTAAACAGCCAGATCTGCCCGCCGGCGTCCAGTGCGATCCCGGCCATCGCGCCCCAGCCACGATCCCGTTCAACCGGCCACGCGCGATCCACATCATACCCGATCGCGAGATTGACCCGGGGATACGAAGCCCGGGACGCTCGTTGCGCCAACCGGGCGTCCTGAGCCTTGACCTCCTCGCTCAGTCCGATCGCCAGTACCACCAGCAAGAGTCGCCGCCAGGCGCATCCACCTGGCTGATCTCTACCAGCTAATCCGGGTGTCTGCCCCGCAGTCCCGCCTCGCAAATCGCTTGAGCGCAACCAAGCCACGGCAGGTTCAAACTCCGTTCGCGCAGGAGCACCGCCCCGATTCCCTGCGCCATGCACGTCACGTTGCCGGTAACCACGCTGTTTCAATTCCTGGCGAGCTTAGCCGAATACCGCGGCAACAACAATCCAACACGGTTCGGCCCGGCCAGTCGAAATGAAAATCCCGATTGTGATCTTGCGTTCAGTAGCGTGGTTTGGGAAAGTGTGTCGTGATGGCGCGCATTTTCGGCCTCCATCAAGCCGATCCCACGGCCAGGTGACTGAGACTCGGGCATGCCCTTCAAGATTGCGGCGTTTCCCAAATGTTTCATCGACGAGATTGCCGGCCGGCGATCGATGTCCGTCTTTGACTGGATCGAGATGGCGCGGGCGCTCGACGCCGACGGATTGGAGATGTACGACGGCTTTTTCACCAGTCTCGAGCCGGCTTATCTCGACCGGGTTGGCGAGGCGATGGCCACGGCCGGGTTTGCCATGCCGATGCTCTGTTGCTCGCCCGATTTCAGCAACCCGGACTCCGACGCGCGAAAACGGGCCGTCGACCGCGAGGCGGAACTGATCGGCGTGGCGCGACGCCTGGGCGGCCCGCGCACTGTGTGCCGGGTGCTTTCCGGACAGCGTTATCCCGACGTCAGCCGGGCCCAGGGGCTCGAGTGGGTCGTCGCGAGCATCAACCAGCTACTCCCCGTGGCGCGCGAAAACGACGTCATTCTCGGGCTCGAGAATCACTACAAGGACAGCTTCTGGACCTATCCCGAATTTGCCCAGAAAATGGACGTCTTCCTCGAGCTCGTCGCGGCGATTCCGGACCGCGATCACTTCGGCGTCCAGTACGATCCCTCGAACGCGATCGTGGCCGGCGATGATCCGATCGCACTTTTGCGCGCGACGGCCGGCCGCGTGGTCAGCATGCACGCCAGCGATCGGTATCTGGCCGAGGGGACAACCCTCGATGACCTTCGGCAGAGCAATGGCACCCTGGGCTATTCGCCCAACCTGCGGCACGGCGTGACCGGCAAGGGACTCAACGACTACGACGCCATCTTCCGCATCCTCGCCGACCATCACTACACGGGCTGGGTCAGCATCGAGGATGGCATGAACGGGATGGACGAGATGGTCGAATCGCTGGCCTTCTTGCGCCGCATGGGTGCGAAGTACTTTCCCGATTGAGGGCCCGCGATGGACCGTGTGCGAACCGCCCTGGCAGGCTGCGGCAAGGTCGGCCGGATTCACGCCCAGGCCCTGGCCAGCCTTCCGGAATCCGAGTTCGTCGCGGTTTGCGACGTTGAGCTTGGGCGTGCGTCTGCTCTTGCGGCCCAGTACGACACCGCGGCTTTCGACGACGTCGGGCTGATGCTCGCCCTGAGCGATGTCGAGGCTCTCTCGATCGCCACGCCGCATCCGCTTCATGCCGGGCCGGCGATCCTGGCCGCCCAAGCGGGAGCTCACGTGCTGGTCGAGAAGCCATTAGCCGCCAGCCTAGCCGATTGCGACGCCATGCTCGAAGCGGCCAGGCAGCACCGGATCAAGCTGGGCGTGATCAGTCAGCGTCGCTGGTTTGAGCCGGTCCGGCGCATGAAAGCGGCCATTGACGCCGGCAAGATCGGCCGTCCCGTGCTGGGAGCGTTCACGATGTATAGCTGGCGCGACCCGAGCTATTACCAGTCCGACCCCTGGCGCGGCCGCTGGGACACCGAGGGGGGCGGCGTGCTCGTGAACCAATCGCCCCACATGCTCGACCTCCTGGAGTGGCTGATGGGCGACGAGGTCGCCCTGGTCAGCGGCTACTGGGCCAACCTCAACCATCCCTCGGTCGAGGTCGAGGATAGCGCCGTCGCGATCTTGAGGTTCCGTAACGGCGGGCTCGGCTCGATCGTCACCAGCCTGGCCCAGAAACCGGGCATTTACACCAAGGTGCACATCCACGGGTCGAATGGCGCATCGGTCGGAGTCGAGACCGATCGGGCGCGACATTCATCGCCGGGATGTCGAGCATCTCGGAGCCGCCGCAGAACGACCTCTGGACCATTCCCGGCGAGGAGGGCTGCCTCGCGCAGTTCCAGGCCGAAGACCGCGCCCGGTTCGCCGGGCTCGACGCCGTGAATCATTACCACGCGCTCCAGATCCAGGACTTCCTGCGGGCGATCCGCGAAGATCGCCCGCCGCTCGTGACCGGCGACGACGGCCAGCGCGTGGTCGCCCTGTTTCAGGCGATCTATCAGTCCCATCGCGAGGGACGATCGATCGAGTTGCTTGGCGGATAAGTTCAAACGGGGGCCCGCCGAATTCTGTACGCCGTAGGTAAGGCTGGAAAGCCTGACCTACACTTGCGCAATCCGTTCCGCGGGCGCGGGCAGTATCGCTCTCTTCTCCCGACAGCGAAATCCTTTCCGCGGAACAACCACTGGGTTCTTGCCCAGCGAACCCGTTCATCCTAGGATCTACGGTATGCAAAGAAACGATGAAAAGTGCATTGAGTTCAGATGAACACTCCATTCCTGCCGATCGACACCTCCGTGGCGATCCAATAGGCTAAAAAAGAGGTCTAAGTGCTCGTTCAGCATTCCCCGGATCGCGGGTTGAGGTTCAAGCCGTTTGATCTCGGCATGTCGGCTCGATGGCTCGAAGAACGGCGGAGAAAAGCATCAGGGCGAATCGGCCTCAGCCCGCGCGAGCTCGCACTCGTCGAGCGAATCAAGCGGCTTAAGAAGGAGGCCGGCTCGCATTCTCCCAGCGCGTGGACCCTCGCCAAGCTCGTTCCCGAGCTGCGCTTGAAGGTCGATGCCTGTTTCTTGTCCAACCCTTACGCCACCAAGCTTTTCTTGATGCACTTCAATCGCGAGGTGATCCGTCCGCGCAAGCTCCGTGCGCTCTTGGAGCTGTATCCATCGCAGAACCGGGTCATCGCATCCAAGCTCGGCCGCGTCCTGGAGCTGCCGCCCGATTCGATCTTTGTCGGAAACGGCGCGGCGGAAATCATCCAGGCGATTCTCCACCGGTTCACACACGACAAGATCCTGGTTAACTTGCCGACGTTTTCGCCGTACTACGAGTTCGCCCAGCCGAATACGCAGGTCGTTTATAACGTGTTGCGCAAGGAAGACGATTTTCACTTCGACTGCGGCGAGTATCTGGACCTTGTTCACCGCGAGCGGCCCGACACGGTCGTGCTGATCAATCCCAATAACCCCGACGGCGGCTACATCTCCCACGCGGTCATGCGCGAGTTGCTCGGCGAGCTGCGCTTCGTCCCCAACGTCATCGTGGACGAGAGCTTCATTCATTTCGCCTGCGAGGGAAGCGATTACACCTATCGGAGCGTGGCCGACCTGGTCTGCCGGTTTCCGAACCTCACCGTGGTCAAGAGCATGTCCAAGGATTTCGGCGTGGCCGGAATCCGGGCCGGCTACGCCGTGATGGCACCGGCGCGAGTCCGGTCGCTTCTCGAAAACGGCTACTTGTGGAATTCCTCGGGCCTGGCCGAGTATTTCTTCGATCTTTACTCAAGGCCGGACTTCCAGGCACATTATGAGCGAGAGCGCGTTCGCTTCATCCGCAACTCGCGCCGGTTCTTCACCGAGCTCCGCAAGATCAACGGGCTGCGCGTGTATCCAACCTATGCCAACTTCGCCCTGGTCGAGCTCGAGAACGGGCTCAGTGCCGAGGAGCTCGTCTGCCGCTTGTTGATCCGGCGCGGAATCTACACGCGGACCTGCGACGACAAGAAGGGGCTCGAGGCCGGCAAGTTCGTCCGGATCGCCGCCCGCAGCCGGCCCGAAAACGCCTACATCATCCGCTCGCTCCGCGGGATGATTGGCTGAACCTCGAAGTATTCATCACGCTCCGCGTGATGAATCACCGTCACGCGGAGCGTGACGACTACGAAACCCCCCAGGGCTCGTCCCTCGTGCACGCGACGCCACGGTCGAAGTAGTCATCACGCTCCGCGTGATGAATCAGCGTCACGCGGAGCGTGACGACTACGAAATCCATGCTGTCCGTCGTTACTGAGCGTTGCGCAGCAAAGTAAACTCCGAAGGCGGGCAGAGACGCCCGCTCCACTGGAGTTTTCCTCAATCAGGCCCACTCTACTGAGCGGTTTTCCCGTCTGGAAGCGGAACCTGGCTCTTCGAGGCCAGATAAGCGAACAGGTCCCGCACTTCCTGAGGCGAAAGCCGCTCCAGCATTCCCTCCGGCATCATCGATGTCGCCGACGGCTTGATCGCCTCGATGTCTTCGCGTGAAACAACCACGCGCTCATTGGCCGTCTGGAGGACCAACGACGCGTCGGTCTGCTCGCGGATGATTCCCGAAACGAGCCGGCCGTCGGTGGTCGCCACGCTCGTGAGCGTGTAATCGCGGCTCACGGCCGCGCTCGGGTCGAGGACGTTTTCGAGAATGTAGTCGGCGTTGGCGCGGTCCGACCCCGTGAGGTCCGGACCGACGTCACCACCGGCGTCGTAGAGCCTGTGGCACTGATGACACGTCCGGCTGTAAACGGCACGTCCGCGCAACGCGCTGGGGGGGCCGTCGGGGTTGGCGGCGAGCGTGGCCTTGTATCGGCTCAAGAGCTCGCTCTTCTGCTTCGAGGTCGGCTGCACCTTGCCCCAGGCCGCTTCCAACCGCTCGCTGATTCGCCGGTCGCCAAAGGCGAGCAACTGGCGGGCGACCGAGGCATTCACATCGCGACGCGAAACCTGGCCGCGTGAAATGGCCTCGAGCAAAGCAAGCGCCCAGGCAGGACGCGAAGCCAGGGTGGCGATCGCGTCGTCGTGCTCGGACTGGGAAAAGCTCGGATATCGACGCAGGACGATCTCGGGCGTGGCCGGGTCGTTATAGGCCGCCAGTGCCCGCACGGCCTGACCGCGGAGCTCCGGCTCGTCAAGCAGATGGGGCAGGTCGGCCGCCAGCCCCGGCACCCGGCGTTCCACCAGGGCCGACAAGATCCGCCGGCGCAAGGCGAGGGGGCTGTGCCGATCCTCGACAATGCCCCGCAATGTCGAGATCGCCTTGGGCTCCTCCAGGTCGAGTGCCAAGAAGAGCGCGCTCTCCACCACCTCCGGGTCGGGTCGGGCAACCAGTCGGGCGAAATCAGCCAGCCAGTCCTTGGGCCGAGGGACATGTTTCCGCCCGCGCAGGGCATCATGGGCGCCGATCAAGTAACTCCAGCGCACCGGGTCGTCAGCCGTCCGAAGCGCGGCGACCACGGCGGCCAGGCCCGCGGTCGGGTCTGCCGAGACCGCGCGCCGAGCCACAAACCGGCACACGAGCGGCAAGCGGCCCCGCGCCGCTCGCTTGACGACCCCCTCAAGATCAGCAGGGACCGTCGGCTCGACTCCATACCAGAGCAAGAGCGGAATCACCCGGTCCGAGGCATCCTCGGCGCGGCCCAAGAGCGGCTCGGCAATCGCCCACCGCCGATCCAGGGGCAGACGCTGGAGAGCCGACGCCAGGCTCAGCCTCACTTTCGGGCTGGGATCGGTCCTGGCGAGCTCCGCGAATCGCGCGAGCGAAGCGCCCGACGGCAACGCGGCATCGCACAGCAGACGGATCGCCCAGGCCCGGACGTGCTCGCTGGGATACGCCAGCAGCTCCCGACCGGTTTTCTCGTCCAGACCGCCGGCCGCGTGCAAAGCCCAGAGAGCGCGCAACTGGTGCGCAGGTTCGGCATCCGGCCGGAGCCGGTCGCGGAGCACCTTTTGGGCAGCCGCGAGGTCTCGCCCCTCTGCCGCACGTTCCTGGAGCAGCCGGCGCGCCGTCCGCACATACCATTCGTTCTTGTGGAACTGCAAGCCAGCGAGGGCCTGGTCGTCAAGGACCGCCAGGTCGACCTTCACCGGCTTGGGCGTGCCATGGCGGATCTGGTAGATCCGGCCGTTCTCGCGATGGGCGTTGTCGGCGTCGTTCTCATGACACTCGCCGGTGTCGTACCAATCGGTCAGGAAAACCGAGCCATCAGGTCCGTACTTGAGCTCCAGGCCCCGGAACCAGGTGTCGTTGGCCATCAAGAAGTCGACTTCGTGACGGGCAACGTAGCTCGAGCCCCGCCGTTCCAATCGATCGTGATTGACCCGGTGCCCGTGGATATTGCACATGAAGACGCCGTTGCGATAGGCGTCGGGCCAGTTGTCGCCCAGGTAGATCATCGCCCCCACGTGAGCATGGCCGCCGCCGGCCTCGCCATGCTTTCCCCGGCCGTCGCGCGAGTCCTGCCAGCGCCCGCCCGCCCAGTGGATGTGATCGGCGCAGGACTCCAACAAGGAATAGCTGCTTTGCATCAGGTCCTCGCCGAACATCCGCTGAAAATGCGCTCCGGGCACGACGTGGAACAGGTGCGGGATCACGCAATTGGTGATGAACGCCTCGCCCAGCTCGTCGAAATCAAGGCCCCAGGGGTTGGTTGTGCCGTGCGCGACCGCCTCGAACACGTCGCGGACCGGGTGATACCGCCAGACTCCGCAGTTGATCGCCACCCGCTCCCGGTCGGGCATGCCCGGCTTGCCGACGCGGGACTCGGACAGGATCCCGTTGCAGCCCCAGAGCCAGCCGTCAGGCCCCCACTTCAAACCGTTGAACATGTTATGTTGTGCATGGGTGCTCCAGCCGTCGAGCTTGACCACCGGCGCTCCATCGGGCCGATCGTCGCCGTCTCGGTCCGGAATGAAGATCAAGTTGGGCGTGGCACAGACCCACACGCCGCCAAAGCCCAGCTCGATGCCCGTGAAGTTGGTCCCCTTGTCGTAGAAGACCGTGCGACGATCGAAATGTCCGTCCTGGTCGGCGTCCTCGAAGATCAAGATGCGGTCCTTTCCGCTCGGCCCCCCCAGCCAGATTGGGTACGAATAATTCTCGACCACCCACAGCCGGCCCCTGGGATCGATCGTCATGGCGATCGGCTGCACGATATCCGGCTCGGCGGCAAAGAGACTGACCGTGAACCCTTCGGGCAATTTCATGCGCGACGCCGTCTCGGGCTGCGGGAACCGGCGCGTTATCCGCCAGTTGAGCAGTTGCAGACGGTGATACAAGTGCAAGCTGGCCCGCAACCGTCACGGCGAGTCCGATCGTGAGCGCCAAACTCATCCGCCTCTCTCCCCGCGAATCGTCATGCCTCGACGTCATGCTTATCTACTCCCAAGCCGTGTGCTAGTAACGGTGGCCGCCGGAGGTCGCCGCCGACAACGACTTCCGGGCGTCGCGGTTGGTCCGTTCTCGATTGGCTGATTGTACCAAAGGCGATCGAATACCGGGCTGCCAGGTCCGCCTCAAGGGCGAGTGAGCGCGGGCGAAGACGCTGGCCCGCTCGCCAGCCAGCCACAGGATGGTTGCTCGAATCCGCGCGGCGACTTATCATTTCGCAGAATGGGGAAAAGGAGTATTCGATGATGCCGCTCGGACCGACAGTGCTGGTCTGCATGTTGAGCCTTGGGTTGACAAGGCTTCCTCCAACTCGAATTAACGGTGCGATCGCCGCCAACGGTTCGGCACCGACCAGGGACACTCGTCCTGGCCAGCCGGATTACACCTCGGTGATTGCGAGGCTCGAGTGCGACCTTCCGAGACTCATCGCTGAGAACCAGGTCCCGGGTGCCTCGATGGCCCTCGTCGATGATCAGACCGTGATCTGGGCCGGAGGATTTGGTTTCACCGACCGATCCGGAAAGCGACGGATCACGGCGGACACGCCCTTCAGCATTCAGTCGATCTCCAAAACCTACACCGCCACGGCGTTCTTGAGAGCCATGGATCAAGGACGATTCACGCTCGACGAGCCGCTCAGAAAGGCCGTGCCCGGGTTCGGCCTCCACTCCCGCTGGGGTGAAACAGAGGTGGATCGGATCACGCTTCGTCATCTGCTCAGCCACCGGGCGGGCCTCTGTCACGAGGCCCCGGTCGGTAACAACTTCGGCAACTGGCACTGTTCGTTCGATGAGCACGTCCGGAGTATCTCCGACACCTGGCTGAAATGCCGAGTCGCGGAGCGATTCCGCTACTCCAACCTGGGATTCGACCTGGTCGGCTATGCGCTGCAACAGAGCGCAGGCAAGGCCTTCCCACAACTGATGCGCGAAGAGTTGTTCAATCCCTTGGGCATGACGGCGAGCACATTTGATCAGGCCGAAGCGCTCGGATACTTGCACCGCGCCCGCGGCCACATCCAGCAGCGGGAAGTGCCAGCACTGGAGGTGCCCATGCTCGCCGCGGGGGAAATGTATTCGACCGCGCGCGACATGGCGAAGTTCATTTCGTTCCATCTAGCAGGCGGAACGGCACACGGCCGACGATTGATCAGCGCTGATTCCCTGAGGTCCATGTACACGCCGCAGTTTTCTCGACCCGCACAAAAGGCTGGCTATGGCCTGGGCGTCAACAGCCGACCATATCACGGCGCCACGCTACTGTTTCACGGCGGCGGCGGTTACGGCTACTCAACCGACCAGCGCTGGGTGCCCGATTACAAAATTGGTGTTGCCACTCTGAGTAATGGTGACGGCGGCGACAACTTCGTGGCCGACCTGTCCGACCAAGTTCTTAAGGACATGATCCGAGCGAAACGGGGGGCCTTACCTCCGGACGAGCCGCTCCCCTGGACGCAGGAGCCGATCATCACATCTAAGAGTGGAGATCTCCCGCGATTGGAAGGAACCTACTTGGTCGGGGCCCAGTTGACCGGCTTCCGTCTGGAAGGCGACCGGCTCCACATCGTCCGGGGAAGGCGCAGCGAGCCCTTGGATGCACACTCGCCGACGCGATTCAGCCGCGGCCTCAATCTCTACGAGTTCTTCTTCGATGATCGAGGCCAAGTGCGGGAAGTGCAGAATGCCGGAGACAATGGCGTGAGCGTCTTCCTGCCCAACGACTCCCAGCGCGACCAGGCTGGGCCCGCCAAGCCGGAATGGCAGCGCTACCTCGGTGTCTACCACGCGTTGGCGTACGGTCAAGATGATGAGGTTCGGCTCACCTTGAAGAACGGGTATCTCTACTGGAATGACAGGCTGAAGCTGACCGAATTCCGGCCCGGATTGTTCTTCACTGCCGACGGTGACTCAGTGCAGATCGGCGAGCGTACGGTCGACTACGCCAACCGGCGCTACCACCGCGTGAACTAGTCTTCCCCAACGCTGGGCCCGAGCCCTCCGAATCACACACTAAATTCCAGCGTTTTCTGCATCGCCGCAAGTCCTACGCGCGAGCAGCCCCGCGTCAAGCACAAACTCCGATCCCGTGATGGACCGGGCTCGGGCCGATGCCAGAAACACGACCGCACCGGCAACGTCTTCGGGCTCGATCCAGGGCATGGGCAACAGATTGCCGGCGGATCGCTCGGCGATCTGGCGCGCGGTCAGCCCCTCGAGCTGGGCCAGGCCGTCGTTCATGGGCGTGTTGACGCCGGTGGGACAGAGAGCCACGACCCGGACGTTGTACGGGGCCAATTCGATCGCCCACGACTTGGTCAAGCCGACCAGCCCCCACTTGGAGGCCGCGTAGTGCGAGAGCCGTGCCATGCCGCGCCGGCCGGCAACCGACGAGTTATTGATGATCACCCCCCGGCGCTGTTCGATCATGATCGGAATAACATGTCGGGCAACCACCCAGGCTCCCTTGAGATTGATATCGATCATCGCATCCCAGGCATCCTCGGTCAGCTCATGAGCCAGGCCATAACCGCAGATCCCGGCGTTGTTGAACAGCACATCGACCCGGCCGAACTCCTCGGAGGCCGCCTCAATCGCCGAATGCACGGCCCCGTCATCCCGCACGTCGGCGGCGAAGGTCAGACATGCAACGCCCAGAGCGCGGCATTCCGCAGCCAGAGTCTCGAGCTCGCCGGCCGATCCCATGGGATAGCCCGGATAGCCGAGCGGCTTGGCCACGTCGAGGGCGACGATCTTGACCCCCTCGCGAGCCAGTGCCAATGCCGAGGCGCGACCTTGTCCATGCGCCGCACCGGTAATCAGTGCCACCTGGCCGGCCAAGTCGGGAGCGGTCCGGCTTCCGCCCGTCGCGTCCGTGCTCATTGCCGGCCCGCTTTGCGATAAGGATCAAGGTATTCGTCCAGGTCGACTCGCAACGCATTGTTGAAGAGATTGGTCGCGGCCATGAGTCCGCCGAATGCCGTGAGGGCGACGATCTGCTCCGAGCTCAAGCGTGCGGCCAGCCGCCCGAACAGTTCGTCGGAAACACCGTGCGGGTCAACCGCCAGTTGCCGGCCAAAGCCGACGACGGTCTGCTCCCACTCGTCAAGCCGCAGCCGGTCGGGATCTTCGCCGGCGTCAACGAGCAACCGGCGAAAGAAAGTCGAACAGACCAGGCAGTCGGTTCCAGCCGAGATGGCATGGGCAAAGAGCGTCGTCAACCGATCGCCCAAAAAGGGCACGACCTCGTCGCGCAGGTCATACCAGGTCATCAATGCACGCAGCGCGACCGGCGACCGCGCGAGCGTGCGCTTCATGTTGGTGACCCGGCCGTGCGCAGCTTGGATTTCGTCCATTGCGGTGCGCGACTCGGGCTTGATGTCGAGATCGCTATCCTCAAGCGGTGCTATTCGTGCCATGACTCAGATCGTATCCCGTGTACGAAGGCGGGAGGCCAGCCCGCTGCGCCGTTTATCATCCAGCTTTCTCATGAGCTCGGCGAAGGTTTTCGTCTCCGATGGTAGCGAACCGGCTAACGCCACGAAAGGGCATATGAATCAGCGCCGGCGTTACACTTCAGCCGAATTCTGTGACCGCAAGGATGCGAACCACAAGGAAAGCAAGAAACCAAGAGGACCCCACTCTTGCCTTTTCCTGCATTCCTGGCTTCCTCAGAAGGTCGATAGCACATTCTCTTGACTTCTAAGTCAAGAATACCGATCCTTTTTCAGGACGTCAGGACGGGTCTGAAATTGGAGTGAGGATTGACACCATGCCGCTCAAGCGAATCAAGACCCATCAGCGCACCGCCGCTGAAATTGCGGATGAGCAGCGAGTGCGGGATCTGTTTCAGAACCGTCCGTCAGTCCAGTCTTTGATCGATTGCGGTGAGATCGACCGCGATCGGGTCACGACGGGAACGGCTGAGGAGTCGCTCCTCAAGACGCTAAGCGCACTGCAACGGGCGCGGCAATCCCGGGGACTGAGCCTCACTGAGATCGCTCGCCGATCGGGGATTGATCTGGCGTGCCTCAGCCGGCTGGAGGGTGGTAAGAATCCCAATCCAACGTTCGAGACCCTGAGCCGCTACGCTGCCGCGCTCGGGCTTCGGCTCGAGTTGTCGCTTGTTGATGAAGTTGAAGACCTGGGCTTCACACCGTTAGATTGCAACGGCCCCGCTGCAGAACCTGGAGCTTGTCATGGCGTTCCCGCTCGCTTCGATCAAGTGCGACGAGCAGCTTAAAGAAGCGCAGAAAGTCATGGACCAGCTTCTCGCTCGAGGCAGACTCGACGACGGGGCGGGAGATGTACCTCGACGCTCTCAGCGACCTTGTTGCCGCTTACGAGGACGTACACTACACCATCGAGCCCGCCTCGGACGCCGAGATGCTTCGCCACTTGATGGAAGCAAACGGTGTCACGCAGGCGCAACTGAGCAGCGACACGACGATCCCCAAGTCCACGATTTCCGAGATTCTTGCGGGGAAGAAGCCTTTGAGGCGCAAGCTCATTCGCAAGCTCGCGGACTACTTCAACGTGGACGCGAGCGTGCTCGCGACAAACTTTTGACTCGTTTCAAGTCTATTCGTCGGAGACCGCCGGAGAGGCGGTCTATTTCGGAGTCACTTCCGGTGGAACGGGGAGGTCGGGGAAGGTCGCGTGGTAAGGCGTTTCAGGGAAATACTCACGCCATTCCTTCCGGGTGAAGTTGCGATTGGCGATCTGGCCGGCGCGGCGCTGCCAGGAATCGAGATCGACGTCCCACAACAGTACCACGCCGAGGGTGCCGCCGTCTGTGTCGCGTCCCAATCCGAACGCAATGGTTTTGCCGTCGGGGCTGAAGTCCACGCCGACGCCGAGATACAGAGAACGGTGCCCTTCCATGAGAAGTGGTTTGTCGAGCAGGCGTTTGCGCGAGGCCACGTCCCACAGCACCAAGCCAACGCTTTCGGCAAAGGGGTTGAATCCGGCCGCGATGGTCTTGCCATCGGGGCTGAAGGCCACGCGATGAGCCCCGGACCGCAACGGCTCGTCAACCAGGAGTTTGCGCGCAACCGCGTCCCACAACACCACGCCGCCGTCGGATCCGGCCGCGATGGTCTTGCCGTCGGGGCTGAAGGCCACGCTGTGAGCCTCGCCTTCCACGGGAAGCGGTTTGTCAACCAGGCGTTTGCGCGCGACCGAGTCCCACAGCACCACGCCGCCCCTGTGTTGGCCGCTGACGAATCCGGCCGCGATGGTCTTGCCGTCGGGGCTGAAGGCCACGCTGCTAACCCAGCCCTCCTCCACGGGGAGTGGTTTGTCGACCAGGCGTTTGCGCGTGACTGCGTCCCACACCACCACGCCGCCCTTTAGTGTGTAGTCAACCTCTGATTGACGGCTAGAGAACGGGGAGACCTGCGGTCGGCGAGAGCGTGGGATCGGGACACCCCCGACCAACAACCCGTCGGTCGGAGGTTGACGGACCACTGCTGGGCCGCATCCAGCCGCGATAGTTTTGCCGTCGGGGCTGAAGGCCACGCTCTTAACCCAGCATGCCTCCACGGGAAGTGGTTTGTCGACCACGCGCTTGCGCGCGACCGCATCCCACAGCACCACGCCGCCCCAGTGTGGGCCGTCGAACCCGGCCGCGATGGTCTTGCCGTCGGGGCTGAAGACCACACTCTGAACCTTGCCCTCCTCCACGGGAAGTGGTTTGTCAACCACGCGTTTGCGCGCGGCCGCGTCCCACAGCACCACACCACCCCCGTCGTTGCCGAGAAAGCGGTCGAATCCGGCCGCGAGGGTCTTGCCGTCTGGGCTGAAGGCCACGCTGTTAACCCAGCCCTCCTCCACAAGAAGTGGCCTTTCGTACAGACGATTGCGCGCGGCCACGTCCCACAGCACGACGACCCTGTCGAATCCGGCCGCGAGGGTCTTGCCGTCGGGGCTGAAGGCCACGCTGTTAACCCAGCCCTTCTCCACGGAAAGTGGTTTGTCGGCCAGGCGCTTGCGCGCGACCGCGTCCCACAGCACCACGCCGCCAACCCAGCCGCCGTCGCCGAGCAGGCCATATCCGGCCGCGATGGTCTTGCCGTCGGGGCTGAAGGCCACGCTGTGAACCTCGCCTTCCACCGGAAGCGGTTTGTTGACCAGGCGTTTGCGCGCGGCAGCGTCCCACAGCACCACGCCGCCGCCTTCGCTCTGGGAGCTGAATCCGGCCGCGATGGTCTTGCCGTCGGGGCTGAAGGCCACGCTGTGAACCTCGCCTTCCACCGGAAGCGGTTTGTCGAACCAGGCGTTTGCGCGCGACCGAGTCCCACAGCACCACGCCGCCCCTGTCTAGGAGGCGGAATCCGACCGCGATGGTCTCGCCGTCTGGGCTGAAGGCCATGCTGTTAACCCAGCTCGCTTCCACGGGTAGCGGTTTGTCGACCAGGCGATTCTGCGCGGCCGCGTCCCACAGCACCACGCCGCCGCCTTCGCCTTTGCCTGTAGCTTGGAATCCGGCCGCGATCGTCCTACCCTCGGGGCTGAAGGCCACGCTGTGAACCCAGCCCTCTTTCACGGGAAGTGGCTCGTCGACCAGTCCTTCGCGCGCGATTGCATCCCACAGCATTATGCCGCCCGGAGCTGTGGGGCGGTCGGTAAGCCCGGCCGCGACGGTCTTGCCATGGGGGCTGAAGGCCACGCTCGAAATCGCGCCGCCCCCTCTGGCGAAAAGTGGCTTGTCGACCAGGCGTTTGCGCGTGGCCGCGTCCCACAGCTCCACGCCCCAATCGCATCCAACCGCGATCGTCTTGCCGTCCGGGCTGAAAGCCACGCTGTGAACGGTGCCCGCCTCGATGTGCAAGAAAGACGTTAGTCCGGGTCGCCCTCGAAGGGCGTTGTAGAGACTGTCGCGTGCCTCAAAGGTGTTCTCGACCCGTAGAGCTTCGACAGCCAGCAGGAGCGAGCGGTCGAACCGTTTGTCACCGTCTGCCACCGAGAGGGCAGCGAGCTGTCGTGAGGTTGCGATCCTTGCCACGGCGTTCGCCTGTTCAGTTGCGGCTTGCGCGATCCCAGTTTGCCGCTCGGCTTCCTTCTTCGCCTTGTCGGCGAACTCGGCCTGCTGCTTGGCCTTTCGGCTTGCCTCTAGAGCGATCTCGGTCTGTTTTCTTGCTTCTTTTGTCTGCTCGTCCGCCAGGAGAGAGGCCCTGGACGCCTGACCTCTCTGGATAAACGCCACGACGGCGAGGACCACCGCAACAGCCGCGACCGCCACCAAGGCTGCCACGAGCCGGCGGAGCCGCGTGGCGGCTCGTTCGGCGTCATGGGCCCGCTCTTCCTCTACCCGGCGGCGCTCCTCCGCCGCCTCGGCGAGGCGACGGGCGGTCTCGAGCTCGGCGGTGCGCCGCTCCTGCTCGGCGGAGAGCTTGCGCCTCTGCGCCTTCTTGCTGCTCGAGAGGAAGAGCATCGCGCCGTCGAAGTCGCCACCGTAGCGCCGCGCCCACGCCGCGTTGGGCCGCTCGCGCACCCGCCATTCCAGGGCGAAGTCGAGGTCGGGAGTGTCCCAGAGGCCGGCACGCTTCGTCCGCCAGAGGGAAGCCGTCTTCTCAAGACGGCGGTACATCTCTGCCGAGCTGGCCTCGGCCTCAGCCCAGGCCCGCAAGCGCTGCCACTGACGGATCAGGCTCTCGTGGCTGATGTCGAGGATGGTTTCGGGTTCCAGAGGCGTCGGTGGTGGGGGCACCAGGACGCTCAAGTCCGCGTGGCGAAAGGCCTCGACGACGGGGACGACCTGCTCGACCGGCACACCGGCCGCCTCCGCGACCGATCGCAGCGAGGCCGGCCGCCGGCTGTCGCGGCCCTCGGCTCCGCGCTCGCTCAGCCCCCGGAAGAGCACCTCGGCGATGGTTCGTTGGCCCTCGTCTAGCCGGTCGAATACCTCGTCGGCATGGGCGGAGAGCGCCAGCTTCAGGCCGCCAATCGCTTCGTAGTCGGCGAGCGTGATCGTCACCCCCCGCGGCTTCGGGGCCACGTCGCTCGGCGGGGCGTTTGCCCGGCGGGCGCGCGTCCAGAGGCGCATCAGGGCGTGCTGCATCAAGGGCAACTGGTCCGGGCCTGCGTCCATGTCATTGAGCAGGCGGTTGACCAGCGCCGGGTCGACCGGGCCATCGAAGACCAATGCTGGCGCCTCGATCGCCTCCCGGCGCTCTTCGCGAGTCAGCCGCGGAGTGAGGAACTGGCTGTCGTTGAGCGCCTCGGGTAGCCCGGCGAACAGATTGCAGTCGCCTAGAAAATCCGAGCGCATGGTCAGGACGACGTAGATCGGCACGTCCTCTTGCGCGGCCGAAGCCAGCAGGAGCTCCACGAAGGCGTCCGCCTCCTCGCGGCCGCCCTCGCGGCGGAAGCGAAAGATCTCCTCGAACTGGTCGATCAAGAGCAGGAGCTTCTTTTGTCCGGGCGGCGGTGCGTCGCACAGCACCTCAGCCAGCCCGAGCGGGCCGCGCCGCAGGGCCGCCGTGAGGAACTCGGGCGTATGCTCGACGCCAGCCGCGGGGCCGGCAACCACGCCGTCGTCGATCAGGGCCCGGGCCAGGTTCCGGATCGGCTGCTCGCCCGGCCGCATCGTCGCCACCACCCACCGCGCACCGCCCGAGACCAAGAGCCCGGTCTTGAGCGCGGGGATGAGCCCCGCCCGCACCAGCGACGACTTGCCGCACCCCGACGTCCCCACGACCGCCAGGAATCGCGACCGATCGAGCTTCGCCAGCAGTTGGTCAACCTGCTCGTCCCGGCCGAAGAAGAGGATCGCCTCCTCGCTGCGGAACGGCCGCAGGCCAGGGTAGGGACAGAAAATCGTATCGAGAAGCTCAAGGTTTTTCACTAGCGGAATTATAAAGTGAAATTTTCAGCAAATTTATTGAGTTCTTCCTCGTCCAGTCCCTTGCGGCAGTTGATGACCCTCAGGCCTGGGAGCCCGAAGTGGCACTCCTCCTTCTCAGGCGGCGGTCCGTCGCAGATGCCAATGGCCTTGATGGGCGATTCGCGCCTTGCCTTGATCTTGCGGAAGCGGATGACCTGTTCGAAGACCCAATCGGGGTTGGTGCCATGGACAAGCACGAGGCCGTCGCAGTTTAGAAGGTACGCGTCTAGCGCCTTGCGTACCTCGGCCGGCCGGCGGCTCCGGTTAGGGAGGACATAGCCAATTCCTCGCCCGAGAAGCAGGCTGCCGATCCGCTTCGCCAGGTCAAGGTCCGCCTCCTCGGCGTTGACAAAGACGAGTGTGTCAGCATCCTGGCCGGTCCTCGGAGCGGCCGGCTTCGGAGCCGTCAGATCCCTGACCTTTTGCACGACCAGGCTCTTGAACTCCTGGAGGTCGGCGACTGCGACCGATGGGCCCTCAAGCCGGGCGCGATGGTCGGGGTGGGCGACGCTGGCAAGGTCGAGGCCCCGGGCATGCCACTGGAGGATGCGGATGCCACGACCGACGGCGCACTCGTGCTGGAGTCCGACGATCGTCTGCGATGCGCCCGGCAACCGCTTGCCGGCGAGGCCGCTCAGGAGCTGCACGAAGAGCTTGGCGCGGGCTAGGTCGCCCTCGGTCTCGGCGCGGAATGCGGCCGGGTCACGCGGATAAATGCCCTCTGGCACGACGGCCAGGCCCGCCTGGAGCAGGTAGCGACGAACCTCCTCGCGCTGGTCGTCGAGGTCGTCGGTCACCTCGGCGAGAAAGACCACGGGCTGTTCCCCTGCTCCATCGGGCACGGGCACTTTGTCCGCGTTGGCCTTCATGCGAGTGAGCGCTTCGGCCAGGTCGTGGCGAAGGTCGTAGAGCTGGTCGAAATACCCCCGGTCCTCGGGGCCTGGCCGAGGGATCCCCAGGGTACGCGTCGACCGGCCCAGGGGGTCCTTGGCCCAGAAACGGTATCCCTTCACGTCACCGAGATCGTGCGGGCGCTCCACCTGGTCGTACTCCACTACGAAAATGCGTGCGCCGCCGTCCCGCCGAATGGCAGTTCTGAAGAATCTCATCTCCTTGAGGCACCAAGTGGAGGCCAGGTACGCTGGCGACATGACGACCAGGAGGACGGCCGCCTCGCCGAGCTTGCCCTCGATCTCGGGCGTCAGCTCCACATGGCCCGGAAGTTGATGGTCCATCCACAGCGCGATGGACTCTGCGCGCCCCAGCCTCTGGGCGAGGAGGTTCTGGAGGCTCTTGACGAGGGTCGTCACCCAACCCGGCCTCTCCGGCTCAAGGGAGAGATCATCCACGTGAGAGTAGCTGACGAACAGATCCGTCTTCGCCGGATGAACAAATCCCATTTCGTGGGCTTCCTGATCACCTTCGACGAACCCGTGAGAATCGCGACACGCAAATCTCATGATACCCGATCAGGCGCTTGAAGCGGAACAGCGGCGTCTGCCCTTGCCTGATCGAACCGGCCTGTGCGCTCTGCCGGACCAACGACCGCCGGTGCGGCCGTCAGGTGGCAGCTCAACGATTTGACACCCAACTCGCGCGACTGCGGCAAATGACTGCCGGGCCTTCGCGCGGGCAGTCGAAACCGGTAGCATAAATGGCGTCAACACCGGTGCAATCGCCGATGGTTTGGACCGGTGCTAACATGCAGGAGCGCAGGTTCCCTCGATGTCGGGAGCGGGATCGCCGGTGTCGCTAATCAGCCACCCGTTTCTGTCAGGATGACCTGGCTTGGGGAACAGAGATGAAACTTTCGAAAGCACTCGCCCTCTGGGCTCTTGTCGTCGCGCACTCACACGCATGGGCCCAGCCGGTTCGTATCGAGACCGGTTTGATTGAAGGCGTGCAGAGCGGCTCGTCGACCGTGTACAAGTCGCTTCCTTTTGCGGCGCCGCCGGTGGGTGAATTGCGCTGGCGGGCGCCGCAACCCGCGCTGGCGTGGAGTGGTGTCAGACGTGCTGACAAATTCGGCCCCATCTGTACGCAGACGGGAGCCTCGGTACCCGGTGCGCCGCCTGAACCGGTCAGCGAAGACTGCTTGACCTTAAGCATCTGGGCACCGGCAAAGCCGCGCGAGCAGAAGCTGCCTGTGATGGTCTGGATTCCGGGTGGGGGGTTTACTCAGGAATCCGCATCGATGCCGCTTTATTGGGGTGACGCGCTGGCGACACGAGGCGTGATCGTCGTCACCATCAACTATCGCGTTGGTCTCCTGGGCTTCTTGGCGCATCCGGAACTGAGTCGCGAATCCGGACACCACACGTCCGGCAACTATGGATTACTCGACCAGATCGCAGCCCTTGCGTGGATCAAACGGAACGTTGCGGCATTCGGCGGCGATCCGGAGCGAGTGACCATCTGGGGACAATCGGCAGGATCGATGGCGGTCAGTCTGCTCATGGCCTCGCCGCTTGCGCGTGGTCTTTTCCAGCGCGCGATCGGCCAGAGCGGCGGGTACTTCGTCCCTCCCGCGGCAACCCGTTCCCCCGAGGGGCTGTATCTGAAGGGGGCCGAAGAGCAAGGCGTGAGATTGGCCTCCGAGCTCGGAGCGAAGTCCCTCGAGGCGCTGCGCAAACTCGAAGCCAGAGCAGTTCCTGAAGAACCACAACGCAGGCACAATGCAGCCGATTATCGATCGTTACGTCGTGCCGGAGGAGCCGTATGCCGCTTTTGCGGCGGGCCGGCAAAACGACGTGCCAATCTTGATCGGCTCGAATGCAGACGAAGCAAGGCCGCTGATCGCGGGCAATAACGTGAGGCTGGCAACCTTCGCTGAAGACATCGGCGAGGATTGGGGCAGCAAGGTCGTCCGCTCTCTGGCGGAAGAGTACCTGAAGAACTATCCAGCCACGACCGACCGGGAAGCGCGCGAGGCTCGGGCCAGGTTCGAGCGCGATCTGCGGTTTGGCTGGGATATGTGGACGTGGGCACGGATGCAGGCGAAGACGGGACAAGCCAAGGTGTTTTCCTACTACTTCGCACATCTGCCACCGTATCCACCGGGCAGTACCTTCGCCGACTGGGGGGCCGGGCACTGGGCCGAGTTGCGCTATGTGTTCGACCATCTGAGCCAGGAGCTGTGGGCGTGGACTGACGCCGATCGTGCGCTCGCCAATCTGATGGCAACATACTGGACGAACTTCGCGAAGAGCGGCGATCCGAACGGCGATGGTCTGCCCGTATGGCCAAACTTCACAACAAACAGGGAGCGCGTGTTGCATTTCAACGGCAGCACGACGGTCGGCGGCGTGGCAAACCTTGAATGGCTTCGACGGCTGGATCTTCGTTACATCGGTCTGCGAGGCACCACCAAGCCCCTGGAGAAACAGGGGAGAAAAGGTGTCGCGGACCAATTCTGATGTTCGGTTCCTGCCAGTTCTTCTTCCACGGCGTCGCCACATTGCCGATCATTTACGATGTGGCGACCTGGGTTTTCAGCTCAGAGATCGCAGCGTTCAAAAGCCAAGGCCAGGTGGTTGTCTATAGTCAACTGAGTTTTCATCCACTGATTCTGCGGACCGAACCCACTCGGGGCCGATCCCGCGGACCGAACCCAGTGCGGTGCCGGCCTGCGGACTGAGCCCAATGCGGCGCGACCCGCCGACCGAACCGAATGGGGTCCGATTCCGCGGACCGAGCCCAATGCGGCGCGAGCCTGCGGACCGAACCCAAGCAGTGGCCGATCTCAGGGTCTCGGCCCAGGCTTCCACGAGATCGACTCGATCCTCACCTCGTCATCGTTGCGATCGGCGTCAACGAGGTTGAGCCGCAGTCCTGTGATCGTTCCTCGGTAGTTGGGCGATCCCGCCAGGTTGACCTCGTGGGTCTGCATCTTGCCATCGGGCTGAATCGTAAACTCGACCCGCCGGTCGGCGCTGAAACCGGCTTCCGGCACGCTCCAGAGGATCGCCGCTCCCCGCGGGTGTGTCTTGCACGCAGCACGGATATAGAGCTTGGGGGCCTCTTCGGCGCGCCACCACTGTTCGGGACCGATCAATGCAGCGCCCTTCGGTCCGGGCTTGATCCGCAGACTCCCCTCGATCGGAAAACCGGCATCGCTGGCGTTCTGATAGAACCAGTGGCGGCGGTCGCGGGTGAACTCGTAGTCGGGACGAGTGTCGCGGATCCGGCCGGCCTGGGCCTGGGCGCGAATCTCGTCGAGCGAACCGAGCACGAGCTGGTATTGGTACTCGAAGACGATATTGTGGTCGAGAATCTCCTTCCGGATCGGCGCGATGTAACCAGTGGCGTCATCCCTGGGACCGCCCGTGTTGGGCTTGCCGTGAAACCCGCCCACGAAGGAATAGGCGCCGGGATGAATCACACCCAGGCCCCATTCCTGGTCGTTGACCAGGGCCGCCCAGTTTTCGGTCGCTTTCCAGTAGACCCATGGCGGGCCGGAATTGTGGAGCTGGGTCAATGGTTGGTTTTCGAAGGGCCGATCGCCCGTGTAACTGAATAGCCGGTGCAGCTTGCCGATTGTGTAGACGGCCGGCAGTTCCTGGTCGTGGGCGGGATACTGGGTATGGTCCGAGCGGTGATTCACAAGCTGATTCCGCACCCGCGCCCCGTGGCCCTCCAGCATGATCCACGTCTCGAACGTGCACTCGCCGGGCATGTTCTTCAAGGCCCACTGCATCGGGATCGTCTTCACGTAGAGCGTGGTGCCGTCGTTCTTGTTCTCCACGACCCGGGCAGCGTGCCCGTAGACATCTCCCGAGCCGATCGGGTTCCAGCTCCAGTTCTTCCAGCCCGGGTGGGGCTTGCCAAAAGGCGATGGGCCCGAGTAGTACGATTGCTGGATCTGGCGGCCGAGATCACGGGAGTTGATCAGGTTCTCTCCGTCCTGGGATCGAGCCAGGAACGTGATCGTGCCGCCGATGTCGAGGTCCACGCCGATGCGTATCGAGCCGTTGTCGAGGAAGCTCATCCGCTCGGCACGAATCGGCAACGCCACGATGTCCGTCCAGCAAATGCTCAGAAAAAACAGCTTGATGAATATACGCATCGGTTTAGTTGTAACCTGCGTTTGAAGCGTGCCTCGAGTCGTGGTCATCTGGAACCTCAACATAATAGAACAACCCGGGGTTCGGTCGTAGGCCCCGTCGCAGGCCTGCCCTCCGACAAATGTCTTGTCCCCGCAGGGAATGAGTGCTATCCTCGACGAGTAAGCGAACCCTTTCGCTCACCTGGCCCCGGAGTCGCGCCATGAAGCGTAAAACCGTCGTGGTGGGGGCCGCCGTGCTCGCGAGCGCGGGTCTGGGGATCTGGTTTTCGCGCCCGGTGGGGCCGCGCGAGCCGGTCTACCAGGGCAAGGCACTGAGCGCCTGGCTGGACGATCGCCGCGCGACGCCCCAGGGACCGGTGGTCCTCTCCGACCAAGCAGTCGCGGCCGTCCGTGCGATCGGCCCGGCGGCGGTGCCGACTCTCCTGGCCTGGCTCCGCGCGTCGGATTCCTCGTTCAGTCGCAGCGCCAAGATCCTGCTGGAGTGGCGGCTGAAGCTCCCGGTGCGGGTGCCGACCAACCAGGACAAGCGGATGCGGGCGATGTACGGCTTTCGGGCCCTCGGCTCCGCCGCCAGTGCCGCGTTCCCCGAACTGGTGGCGATCGCGCTCGATTCCCCCGACGAATGGCAGAGAGGGGACGCGATCAACGCCTTGACCGACTCCGACGCCGACACGATGAGGCGTATCGCCGGGAGCCTCAAGAGTCCCGACCGCGAGGTCCGGCTCCGGGCCGTCTTCGCCCTCAGTTGCATCCGGATCGCCCCCGACGAGGTTCTGCCTCCCCGCGCTCGAGGGAGCACAGAGCGACCCGGACCCCCAGGTTCGCACCGAGGCGGCGAAGGGAATCGCCGTCTTCGACCACCAGCTCAAGGTCTTCGTGGCCTTGCTCACACACCGCGACTCCAAGATGCGGGCCCTCGTGGCCCGCCAGGTTGGAAGCTACCGCACTCGCGCCCGGGCGTTTCTCTCCGACCTCGAAGCCGCGGCCGGCGACAACGATCCCGAGGTCCGCGCGGCCGTCGCGGAGGCGATCCAGCGAGTTCGTGGTTCCGAATCGCCCCCGACCCACTGAAGGCTGGACCTGGCTCTTCGTCTTGATGAAGGCTGCCTTGAAGAAGCGTTCTTGAATCTGGCTCATGTGCTTCGTGCTCAAGAGCGGTTCGACGAAGCGGCCGCGGCCCTGCGCGAGGCGATCCGGATTGACCCGGAGTATGGCGACGCCAGGAAAGTGTTGTGCGACGTCGAGCGCTGCCAGAGGTGTCTCGCGCGTCATCGCTTGAACAAACGCTGGAGGGAGGTTGACACGAGCTGAGGATGATCCTTAGAAATACATCGAGGAGTACATCGATGAAACACGCATTCTTGCTCTTTCTGGCGCTCGCGTCGGTCAAACCTGCCGCGCTGGCTGATGACGAGCCCCGTGCGCGGTCGCTACGGTTGCTCTACGTCGGCAACACGAACACCGACCGTGGGCGGTCGTATGCCAGGTTCCTGGGCGAGAGATTCACGCTGGTCGGCGCTAGCGACCGGAAGACTTTCGATCCCGGATCGGTTGGAGACGTCGATGTCGTCGTGCTCGACTGGTCGCAGAGCGACATCGAGCACAAGTCCGTGCAAAAAGCCTCCGAGTTTGAGAGCGACCTGAAATCGCCTCTCGGCGAACGGAGCCGCTGGTCCCAGCCGACGGTGCTTCTGGGCAGTGCGGGCCATCTGCTGGCTGCCCCCTGGAAGGTCTTCGGCGGCAGCGGGTGAACGTGCCTCGAGCCCTTCGCGTACGTGCTACGCGACCACCCCATCTTCCGCTCGCCGGTCGCCATCGATCGCGGCCAGCAGGTTTCGCGGCTCTGGCCGGCCGACTGGAACGAGCCGCACGATACGAACGAGATCCTGGTCCTGCCGCTGATTCAGACCGGGCTCAAGCCGTCCGCACCGGGCTGGTGTACCTATACCCGCGACATGGCCGAAGCACCCGAGATCGAGGTCTTCTGCGGGGGGATCAACGCCAAGACTTCGACCGCCGCCGCGATCTGGAGACAAGGAAACTTGCTCCATTACGGCTTCGACATCGCTCCCGACGAGATGAACGAATGGGGCAAGGCCCTGCTTGTCGACGCGGTCGCATATATCTCCCGGTTCACCGAAGATCGGCCGATCATGCAGACTCCCTCACCCTTCGCGGGGAGTGCGTTCATGACGAGGGCGACAATCGAGCGGGTCATTGCGAAGCACGACGAAAGCCGGTGGGATTACCTTACGCCTCACCTCGAGGGCCGGATGCTGACGAAGGCCGGGGTTCGAAACCTGAGTTCCTTCGCAAAGTGGTATCCGACAGCTCGAGATTATCTCTACCCGGATCAAGAGGCTCGCTTGAGGGTCGACGAAGACGCTCGCGCTTTCGGGCTCAACGCATCGCATCGCGAGTTTTTCGACCGCGCGATCGCCGGGCTGGCCGGCACCAACGAGCAGGCCGAAGCCATGCGTCGGATGCTCGAGCGCTATGTGCCCGACGGCCCCGGTCGCAACGCCTCGGCTCAAGCATGGGCCGATTGGTGGCAGGCCAATCGCAACTACCTCTTCTTCGGCGATGCTGGCGGATATCGCTGGTACCTCGACCCGCTGGCGAGAGCACGTCGCGTACCAACCACCAATTTACGCGGCCAGGCACGGGCCAGCCGCTGAGCGCGAGACGGGTTGAGGCCGCTATCACTTGCCCGAGTCCGGCGTCAACAGGCCCCGGCTGCGCAGCCATCGGACGCAGAGCCCCGTCCAGCTCGAGGGGAGTTTCTCGTTTTGCCGCACGCCGAAGTCGTGATCTCCCGTCGCATAGATGTGCAGCTCGGTCGGTATACCAGCGCGCTTCAAGGCGACGTACATGAACGCGCTGTTCTCGGCGTTGGAGCCGCCGTAGCTTTCGGTGTCATCGGAGGCATGGGCCAGAAAGATCGGGGGCGTATCGGGCGGGATGTGGAGATCCGCCCGGATGCCGTCCTTGTTCTTGGGCTTCAGATAACCCGAATAGCACGCGACGGCGAAATCAGGCCGGCAACTCACCTGGTCGATCGCATCGATCGGTTGATACAACCGCTTCGTGAATCCGGCGGCGGTCGCCAGTGCGAGATGGCCGCCCGCCGAGAAGCCGACCATGCCGATCCGTTTCGGGTCAATGCCCCATTCCGCCGCCCGGCTGCGGACCAGGCTGACGGCCCGCTGGGCGTCGAGCTGCGGGCCCAGCGGCGGCTCGCCGCGGACATCGCCGGACCGCCGCGGGCAACGGTACTTGAGAATGATGCCGGTCATGCCCACCGAGTTGAGCCACGCCGCCACTTCCTCGCCCTCGAGTTCCCAGTAAAGGTCCCAGTAGCCGCCTCCGGGGCAGATGATCATTGCCGTTTTCGTGTTCTTGTCCGTGGCAGGTTGGTAGATCGTCAGCGTCGGCTTGGTGACGTTGGTGATCAGCTTGGTCGGGCCCACGAGGGGCGACTGATGAATCCGACTCGTTTCCTGGCCCTTGCTGCCGGCGTCTCCCGGAGTCTTCCCCGGCCAGAGATCGACGACCAGCGGCTCCGCCGCGAGTGTGGGAACGCTCACGAACAGGGCGATGAGCAACGACGCGGTGGAAGCGATTCGGCGCATGGTCGAACTCCCCTTTGGATCTTGAGGTAGATTGCGAAAGAGCCCAGCTCGATCGCCAGCGCGGAGAGATCAAGCCGCTCCAGCGTCTCGATGGTGACCGGCCGTTTGGCATCCCAGAAAATGGTTGCCGAATAAAACGCGCGGGCCGGCGCCGAATTGAGCAGCGAAGCGACGTAACGAGCCTCCTCCTCGCTCCGGCAAGTCACGAAATAACACGTATCATCCAGCACGACCGGCTTGCCCGCGTAAGGGCCAATCACGGTGAACTGAAGGCTCTTGTAAAACCCGGATATGGCCACCTTCCAGGGCGCGAACGTATAGTCGCCGACACCGAACACCGAGAACCGGGGACGGCCCCGGTAAATGGAGCTGCGCCGCCGATCGAGCAGCTTGCCATGCCCTTCCAGATACGCCCACGTCTCGGGCGCCAGCTCACGAATGATCGACGTATCCTCACCCACCGCCCGCTGTGTGACCAGCATCGAGCGCGAGGGCTCCATGAGACGTCCACTGGCGATCTCGGAGCTTTTCAGCATCGGGTAGACGTAGTCGCTTTCCAGGTCGAACACCTCGCCCAGGCCGTTGCGGTATCGGCGGCCTGCCGTCCAGAACTCCATGACCCGTGAGCAGTCATGCTTGACACCCGAACGCCAGCGGTAGATTCCCTTCCCCGCCAGATGCTTCCAGCGCTCGTGCGCCGCGACATCCGCCACGAGCCGGTTGTCGCGGTAGCCGATCAACGTCGCCGGTGTGCGATCCCCCAGACGACGATAAACGCGGCAAAGCCGCTCCCGGCTCACCGGTGATGGTGAGCACACGAGCAAGCAGGCGTCGACCGCGGCATTGAAGTGCAGGGCAGCATCAATTGCATGAATCTCGGCATCGGCAAGGCCGATATCGTTTTTCCAGGCATGAAGCAAAACCTTGCGAGCCACGGCCGTCTTGCAGAGCATGGCCAGGGCCGCCCGCCGGCCGTCGAGCGCTTCGAGCAGCTTGACCAGCATCCATTCCGATATGTCGAAATTGCTCTTTCCAGTCAGTGCTGCCAGACCGTGGTGTTGCTGGAAATTCGATTTTTCGGGAAGATTGGAGCTCCCGAGCGCGCCTAATGCCGCATTCGTGACCCAGGGTGGGTTCCCGACGACGAGGATCGGTTCCGGCAAATCCTGGAAAGTGGCCCTCCAATTCACGTCGAAGAAACTCGCTTCGACCACGGCGATCCTGTCCGCGAAGGGAAGTTCCGTTAACGTGGCGTGCAGTCTATCGATATGGTCCTTATTGATCTCGACGCCGACAGCGTGGGCCAATTCCGGGAACTGCTTGAAGGCGGCGAGCAGAAAGTTGCCGGCGCCGCATGTCGGCTCGACCAGGGATGCCGGAACGGCCCCGCGGTCCGCCAAGAAGCCGCATATTTGCGCCGCCAGCACAAGGGGAGTCTGGAAGTCGCCGTATTCATCGATCTTGCCCCTACCTCTGAAATGGTCCATCGATCTCACCTGACTGGTTACGCGGGACGCTCAAGGTCGCGGTGCGACCGCTTCGGTGATCGGTCTTATCATAAACGAAGACAAGCAGCGAGTACCGCGACAACGGACAACCGGCAACTCGCAGGTCGAATCTCCCGCGAGATTCGCTACAATGATTGGTCGAATCCCGTGATGCGATCCGAGGAGGAACTGATGGCGATCACATACGAGCAGGCCGTGGAGAAGCTTCACGAATGGACCGACAGCCCGGCGCTGCGGAACCATGCTCGCGGCGTCGAGGCGGCCATGCGGCGCGCGGCTCATCGCTACGGGGCCGGCGCCGCCGATGAGCCTCGGTGGGCGATCGCCGGTCTTCTGCACGATGCCGACTACGACCGCTGGCCCGAGGAACACCCCCGGCGCGTCGTCGCCTGGCTCAAGGAGCAGGGCGAGCCCGAGATCGCCCAGGCCGTCGTGGCCCATTTTCATCCGGCCGACGTCGCCGAGCTTACGACGCTCGACAAGGTGCTTTTGGCCTGCGACGAGCTGACTGGCTTCGTGATGGCCTGCTGTCTCGTCCGGCCGGATGGAATCCGCTCGCTGGCGCCCGCGAGCGTCAAGAAGAAGCTCAAGGACAAGAGCTTCGCCGCCAAGGTCAACCGCGACGACGTTTACAAAGGCGCCGAGCGGTTGGGCGCCAACCTTGACGAACACATTCAACTCGTCATCGACGCACTCCTTCCCCATGCCGAGGCGCTGGGATTAGGGGGTGCCCAAAGACCCTGATGGCGGCCTCATGTAGGAGCCGGCTCTGTCCGGCGATCCCCCGAGTGCCGGATCGGGGGACAGAGCCCCCTCCTACAAAGAGCGATCCTGAGATACGCGCAGGCGGAGATCTTTTCCGGAAAGCACGATCCCAATGACCAAGAGCAAGACGATCTACTCAAGACTGGGCATCAAACCGCTGATCAACGGCCAGGGAACCTACACGTCGCTGGGGGGCTCGATCATGCCCCCGGAGGTGTTGCAGGCGATGGCTGAGGCCGCCCAGTGGTTCGTGCCGATCCCCGAGCTGCAAGAAAAGGTCGGTGCGCGGATCGCCAACCTCCTGGGCGTTCCGGCCGCGATGGTCACCGCCGGCGCGGCCTCGGCCATCTCGGTGGCGACCGCCGCGTGCATGACCGGGAACAGGACCGGAACGATAGAGCGGCTGCCCGAGACCGACGGACTGAAGAACGAGGTCGTCATCCAGAAAGCACACAAGTGCGGCTACGAGGCTCAGATTCTCCTGACGGGGGCCAGGCTCGTCTGGGTCGAGTCGCGGCTGGAGCTAGAGCGGGCGATCAATGCTCGGACCGCGATGATGTTCTTTCTGAACCGGTACGAGCCGCTGGGTCAGATCAAGCGGGAAGAGTGGATCAAGAGCGGCAGAGAGCACGGAATCCCCCTTTTCAACGACGCGGCCGCTGACATTCCGCCGGCGGGCCGGTTCTCGGAGTATCTGCGGCAAGGATTCGACCTGGTGGCCTTCTCGGGCGGTAAGGCGTTGCGTGGTCCTCAGAGCTCGGGGTTGTTGCTGGGCCGGGCGGACCTGATCGCGGCCGGGCGGTCGGCGATCTGCCCCCATCTCGGCATCGGCCGCGCGATGAAAGTCGGCAAGGAAGAGATCATCGGCTTGCTGGCGGCTGTCGAACGGTTCCTCAAGCTCGATCACGATGCCGAATGGCGCACCTGGGAAACCAGGGCCTCGGAGATCATCGCCGTCCTCGGCAAGATTCCCGGCGCGAGCGCCCGGCGCGACGTGCCCGAGGTCGCCAATCACGCGCCTCACGTCGTGCTCGACTGGAGCCCATGGCATGCGGCGCTGACTGCCGGCGAGGTCGCCGGCAAGCTGCTCGCCGGCGATCCGCCGATCGCGGTGCTGGCCGAAGGCGATCGCGTGTTGCGAATCGCGGTCTGGACGTTGCGCGACGACGAGCACCAGGTCGTGGCCAGAAGGATCGCGGATATCTTCCAGGAAGGCAAAGCCTGATTCGGCGCTCGACTTCGGGCTCTTTTCGTCGCTGCTCCACGCATTTCCTGGGGTCAGGGAGATGTGCGTGAAGTCCCCGTCGCGGCCGGCTGCGCGGGAGTGTTGCCTTTCCCCTTCTGCCCGTCCTCGAGCTTCAGCCCCGCGATGCGGCTGCGCAGTTCCTTGGCCTTCGACTCGAGCTCGGCAGCCTGCCTGTCGAGCTCCGCGATGCTCTTCGTCAAACCGGCTGCGGCGACGGCTGTGCTCATGGGTTCCGGGCGTGGCCCCAGCGCGCCGAAAAGCTGCGATGCCCATCTTCCGAGGCCGGTAGCAGGAGTGCTCGCGGGTTTCGGGCTCGGTCCTTTGAGGGAGTCAATAACGGCCTGGAGCGTCTGACGAGAGTCGGCCTGCATGAAGCCCCCGCTTTCCCGTTCGCGGACAAGCTGGGCTTCGAGCACCGGCAGGGCTTTCCTGAGGCCCAGCTCACGGACGGTATTCCAGGCCTGAATTCGCACTGATTTGATCGGATCCCCGACCAGGCTCACGACGACGTCTTGCAGCGCTGGGTCGTTCTTGGCGAGGCGGGAAAACGAGCCGATCGCCGTGTGCCGCAGCGCTTGGGGCTGGCCGAAGCGGCTGTAGAGCGCGGCCAGCTCGCGCGATTCGGCGCCCGATTTTTCCAGCAGCAGCTCGAGCGCCGTCGCGGCAAGGGTGTGATGGGCCCCCGAGATCTTGAGGCCATCAGCCAGAAGCGCGTCCGAGTCTTTGACCTTCCAGCCGACCAGGCCCCGAATCGCCTCGCGGCGCGCCCGTACGCTTCGCGTGGATTGGCCCAGGCCGCTCGCAGAACTGCCTCGGCCGCTTTTTCATGCTTGAGCCTCACCAAACCGCCGATCGCGGCAACCCGGACGCGCGGCTCGGATGCGCGGCCCGCTTCCAGAAGTGCGGCGCGAAACGTCTCGTCGCCGTTACAGAGCAGCTCGACCATCTGGCGCTTGGCCTCCGCGGCCTTTTCGCGCTTCCAGGCGCTCGCCAGGGCCTGGGCGGCCTGCGGGTCGGTGCGCGCTTTCTGGATTAGTGCGCGCGCCGCATCAAGCCGGGCGAGCACGCAGGCAGTATGCTCGAGCTGGAACCGGTTCTCCTGGCTGGTCTTCTCGAAGTCGAGCTCCTTGATCAGCCAGCCTTCGGGGTCGATCTGCACCATCCTGGGCCTGGAGGCACACGGAATCACATATTCCTGGGAGGCACCATCGATCACGACCGGAACGACTCGCGTCTTGCCCACGTCTTCGGTGATTTCGAGGGTCGTTGGCAGGCGGAAAAGCGGCGTTTGATCGTCGAGTTTCTGGGTCTGCCGGACCTGCACACGGACAGTCTTGTCGGCGTCTTCGAATCGCCAGCGCACCTTCAGCTCGGGGTGCCCCCCCTTGTAGGCCCACTGGTCGAAGAACCAACCCAGCTTCTTGCCGGACGCAGCTTCCATGGCCTTGCGGAAATCGTCGGTCTCGACGACCTCGAACTTGTGCGCGGCCACGTAGTGGCGGATCCCCTTCCACCAGGCTTCGGTGCCGAGCAGGCCCCGCAGCGCATGCAGCACGCATGCCCCCTTGGCATAGGTCACCCCGTCGAACATGCTCTCCGAAGATGTGTACCGGGCCTCGACGATCGGCCGGCGATAACTGTGGTCGCTGGCCAGATAGCCCTCCAGCGCCCCATGCATCGCCAGGCGAAATGCGTCCTCGCCGCGATCGTTCTCGGCAAAGAGCGCATCGAAGTACGAGGCAAAGCCCTCGTTGAGCCAGAGGTGCGACCAGTCCTTGCACGTGACCAGATCGCCGAACCATTGATGGGCCAGTTCGTGAGCGATCAGGCCGTCGCCGTCGCCTTCCAGCGCCTCGATCTCGTCCCGAAGCGCGGTGTCGGTCAACGTGGTGGCCGTGATGTTCTCCATGCCCCCTGCGAGAAAATCGGGAACGCACACCTGGGCATACTTGGCGTAGGGATAGGGCTGCCCGGTCACTTCCGCGAAAAACCGGACCATCCGCGGCGTCTTGCCCATCAATCGCCGGGCGGTTGCCTCATCGACGTGCTTGGCGACGTAGTAGTCGAGCGGCAGGTTACCCAGCCGGTCGTGATAGACGGCGAAATCGGCCGCCGCCAGTGAGATCAGATAGCTCGCATGGTCGGCGTCCATCCTCCAGCGATAGGTTTTCGAGCCGCCGTTTTCCTTGGTCTCGATCAGGATCCCGTTGGAGAGGACGAAGAGAGGCTTCTCGGCCGTGATGATCATCTCGCTGGTTGCGCGTTCATTGGGATAGTCGTAGCACGGCAGCCAGTGGTGCGTATCCTCGGCTTCCCCCTGGGTCCAGAACGAGAGGGACTTATCGGGATAGGCCGCTTCCGGATAAACGAAGTAGAGCCCTCTCTCGGGAGAGCCCGAATAGGTGATCGCCAGCTCCAATGGTTCGCCCTGGTTGTAAGCCCGGTCCAGGGTAATCTTCAGCTTGTCGTCCTTGATGGTAAACGCGCAGTCGGCCGGCTTGGGGCCGGCCGTCACCTTGGTCACTTTGAGCCTCGGCCCGCAATCGATCTCGATCTGGGTCAGAAAAGGATGCAGCGGAGTTACGGTATGCGTCACCACGCCACGCACTTCCCGCTTCGTGGTGTCGATGGTCAGCGCGGCCTTGATATGCTTGACGTCGAAGAAGCGGATCCGCTCGGTCTGTCGGGGAGTGCCCGGCCTGGCAAATGGCGTGCGGGCCTGGGAAGCTCGATCCCCGGAGCTGGTTTCCTGCGCCACGATCGCGCGCCCGCGCGCAAACGGCCAGAATCATGAACCATACGCGGAGACGACGAATCGGACTGGACATGGCGGTTCCCGATAAATTCCATTGATGCACGGAGTAACCTGTTCTACTCTCGAAGACGAAGCTCGGTCAATCGGATCGGGTTGACAATCCCCAAGCTTGCCAGCGTCCAGGCCCGATCAGCCAGCCCCAACGTGGATCAATGGGGCGTTTCTTGACGCTGCAAGTCATGCGAGATGATTCTCGATGAATGACCATGGGTTCGCACGCATCTCCTGTGTTTCACTGCGTGTCACGGTGGCAAACCCCGCGGCCAATGCCGCGGAGATTCTGGGCGTGCTGGAGCGAGCGACTGACAGCGATGTCGTGCTTTTT
Organism: uncultured Isosphaeraceae bacterium; assembly: GCA_963823675.1. Lineage (GTDB taxonomy): Bacteria > Planctomycetota > Planctomycetia > Isosphaerales > Isosphaeraceae > CAWGMT01. Next base: position 194,260 of record CAWGMT010000016.1, read on the forward strand.
CCCGAGCTGTGCGTTACCGGTTACACCTGCGCCGACCTGTTTGCCCAGTCGTCGCTCCTGGACGCCGGGCTGCGCGCGATCGCGCAAATTACCGAGGCGACCACGGGGCGCGCCCAGCTCGTCGTCGTCGGCGCGCCGGTCCCGTGCGGCAACCGCCTGTTCAACTGCGCAATTGCGATCAGCGACGGGGCGGTTCTCGGGGTCGTCCCCAAGCAGTATCTGCCCAATTACAAGGAGTTTTACGAGAGCCGATGGTTCAGCCCAGCCAGCGGTCGAGAGCCGGCCGAGATCGATCTGGGCAGCCGGCGGGTGCCGTTCGGGATCGATCTCCTGTTCGACGGCAGGCCCGGCACGCCAGGCAACTCGGCCAGTGCCCTGGTGGGCATCGAGATCTGCGAGGATCTTTGGGTGCCGATTCCGCCCAGCTCGTTCCAGGCCATCGCTGGAGCAACGGTACTCTTGAACCCATCCGCCAGTAACGAGACGATCGGCAAGAGCCAGTACCGCGGCGACCTCGTGGTGGGTCAATCGGGCCGGTGCATCGCGGCCTATTGCCTGGCCGGCGCCGGGCCGACCGAGTCCACGACCGACGTCGTCTTCGGGGGCCAGTGCTTGATCGCCGAGAATGGCCGGCTGCTGGCGGAGTCGCCGCGGGTCGGCGATGGCCAGTCGTTTCGCCGTGATTCGTATTTCATCACCCAGGATGTTGACGTCGCCAAGCTGCTCGCCGACCGCCGGGTGATGACGAGCTTCGACGACTCCGTCGGCCTCGCCAGGCCGTTTCGCCGCGTGCCGTTTGCATTGTCCAGAACGATGGAGGGGTTGAAGCGCGAGGTGCCGGGCACGCCGTTTGTGCCGCCGGACGGCCCCGAGCTCCACCGCCGCTGCGCCGAAATCTTCGGCATCCAGTGCGCGGGGCTGGCCAAGCGGCTCGAACAGCTTCCCCTGGACAGCTCGTTCCATATCGGCGTCTCCGGCGGGTTGGATTCCACGCTGGCGCTTCTGGTGGCGGTGGCCACGTGCGACCTGCTCAAGCTTGATCGGCGCCGAGTTCACGGGGTCACGATGCCCGGCTTTGGCACGACCCCGCGGACCCGCGCCAACGCCGTCACCTTGATGGAGCAACTGGGCGTTTCGGCCGAAACGATCGACATCAGCCCGCTTGCCCTCAAGGCCTTCCAGGAGATGGGCCATGCGCCCTTCGGGATCGATTGCGGCGGGCTGAATGTCGAAACCTTTCGCGCCGCCCTGGCGCGCGTGCCCCGCGAGGCCCGCCAGGACTTGACGTTCGAAAACGTCCAGGCCCGGCTGCGCACGTTCCTGCTCATGTCCAGGGGGTTCGTCATCGGCACCGGCGACCTCTCGGAGCTGGCGCTGGGATGGTCTACCTACAACGGAGATCACATGAGCATGTACAATCCTAATTGCTCGATCCCCAAGACGCTGGTGAAATTCCTGGTTCGTTACGTCGCGCTCAACCAGTTTCCGGAAGGGCCGGCGCGGCAGACGCTCCTCTCGATCGTCGAGACGACAATCTCGCCCGAGCTGTTGCCGGCATCGACGGCCGGCGAGATCGAGCAGTCGACCGAAGCGACTCTGGGACCATTCGAGCTGCACGACTTCATCCTGTATTACGCGGTCCGCTGCGGGTACTCGCCGGCCAAGATCCTGTTCCTGAGCCAATTCGCCACGTTCACCCAACCCTATCCGCGCGAGCTCTGCGAGCGGACGATGCGAACCTTCTACACCCGGTTCTTCCGCCAGCAATACAAGCGGTCGTGCGTTCCCGACGGACCCAAGGTCGGCACCGTGAGCCTCTCGCCCCGCGGCGACTGGCGGATGCCGTCGGACGCCGATGTTGGCGAATGGCTCGAGTGGGAGTTGCCGTCTTGATCAAGGAACCGCTTGGCGGAGCGGTTGCTTCTGCCGGTAGAGCGCCAGCGTCGCCTCACCTTTTGTTTTCAATGTGGGATCCGACTCGATCGCGTTGGCTTTCGTCTGCCAGCTCACCGCCTTCTCATACTGACCCACCTCGGCGCAAGCCGCCGCCAAGGCGCTCAAGCACCAGGCATTCTTCCATCCTGAAAGCTCGCACGCCCGTGTGGCCGCCGCCATGGCCTTTCTGCCATCGCGGTGTCTGGCGTCAGGGCACGTCGCCCAGATCCAGGCCTGGCCGCTCGCGGCGCACGAGTTCTTGGGGCCGAGCGCGACGGCCTCCTTGAAGTTGGCGAGGGCCTTGTCGTAGCGGCCCTTCGCTTTCCAGGCGAAACCGCGGCTGGTGAAGGCAGCCGCGCTTTGGGGATCAAGTCGAATTTCGAGGTCGTAGTCGATGATGGCCTTGTCGTATTCCTTCTTGGCTTGCCACGAGAGACCGCGACCGTGGTAAGCCGGGATCGCAAGCGGGTCGAGCCAGATCGCCTCGCTGAAATCGGCGATGGCTTTGTCGTACTTCCGGCTGATTCGCCAGGCGGCTCCGCGGCCGATGTAGGCAGCAATACACCTGGAATCAAGCCGGATCGCCTCGCCGTAGTCCGCAATGGTTTTTGCCAGGTCTTGCCGGGAGAACCGAATGCCCCCTCGGATACAGTAGAACGAGGCATTCCGCGGATCAAGGCGGATGGCTTGATCGCAGTCATTCAGGGCATCGTCCAGCTCGTTCTTGTCGCGACGGACAAAGGCCCGCATGGCGTGATAGAAAGCTTCTCGAGGATGGGCACGGATCTGCTCAGTGAAAAACGCGATCGCTTGCTCGCCGAGAACCACGTCGTCTTTGCTGGCCCAACCGCCGTAGCGCTCTTCCTCGGCTTGCAGCCAGAGCAACGGTCCGTCCGTCCGCTCGACGCGATAGAACTCGATCGTCTTGCCGCTTCGCTCAACGGGCTCGTCATCGATCTTGAGGCGGAAATTGCCGGACCTCTGCACGACCCGGCTGTTGCTCACGTCGTTCCCCGCCTGAGCGTGAACGAACGCCGGTGTACCGAGTGCCAAGACGAGCGCCAGCCCAACGACCGGAAGAACGACTTTCGGGGACAGGTCCCCACCGCGTCTAACCCGCGCTCGGTCCACACCACCGGTGAGGCGCCGCGCGAAAATACCGTTGGCGAATTCGTCGTTGTGGTGCAGGCGTCCCGCCTGCGTTCCCCGTGACGGCAGGCGTCCCGCCTGCGTTCCCCGTACCGGCAGGCGGGACGCCTGCACCACAATTGGCAAAGTTATTTCCACGCGGTCCCTAACTCCCCGCACCACCATGTCGTGCCGTGACATGCGTCAAGCTCCCTGCTGTGTTGCTCTCAATGCGCAAATATCGGCGCCAGTCGCGTCGCTCAGGAGTCCGATCAGACTAACCACACGATACACGAGTTTTTTGAAATCCGAAGACATTAACCACGAAAGACACGAAAGACACGAAATGGGACGAGAACCACAGATCCGGCGGAGCTGACATTATCGAGCCATATGGCCTACTTCGCATCTCACCTCGCCGAAAGAGGCATCCCGTTCGTGCCCCAGCGGAAACTCCGGATCGGATACAAGGGCCGGATACTGAAGCAGATCTACAAGGCCGACTTTGTTTGCTTCGAGCGATTTCTTTCGTGTGTTTCGTGTCTTTCGTGGTTAATTCTCTTCGATTCTCCCATTATCGCCAAATGTCATTTAGAGGAGCGAAACCGAAAGCCGCCGCTCCTGTCCGCCCGCTCAAGCCAGCAATTCCTTGCGGACCTTGGCCGTGCCCTCGGGCCCGATCAGCTTGTTGTCCAGGCCTTGATAGGGATAGACGAGCCTCCAGGCATCGAGGCCCAGCAAATGCAGGATCGTGGCCTGAAGGTCGTGGATGGCGACGGGGTTCTCGGTGATGTGATAGCCTAATTCGTCGGTGGCACCCACGGTGATGCCCGGCTTGATGCCGCCACCGGCCAGCCAGATCGTGAAGCAGTGGGGATGATGGTCGCGTCCCAGAAACTTCGAGCCGCCGCGCGCCTCGTTCATCGAGGTCCGCCCGAATTCGCCCCCCCAGACGACCAGCGTTTCCTCGAGCAGCCCGCGCCGCTTGAGATCGGCGAGCAGAGCCGCGATCGGCCGGTTGACCTCCTTGCACTTCTCGGGAAGGTGCTTGACGATGTCGTCGCCCGGCCCGGTGCCGTGGCAGTCCCAGCCCCAGTCGAAGAGCTGCACGTAGCGCACGCCCCGCTCGATCAGCCGGCGAGCCAGGAGACAGTTATTCGCAAATGACCCCACGCCCGGCTGGGCTCCATAGAGTTCCCGAATCGCTGCCGGCTCCTGCCGGATATCCATCACGTCGGGGACGGACATCTGCATGCGGAACGCCAGCTCGTACTGGCTGATACGCGTCAGGGTCTCGGGATCGCCGAACTCGGTGAGCTCATATTCATTGAGCTGCCGCAGCGCATCGAGCGTGCGGCGGCGGTCGGCGCGGTTCATTCCCTTGGGGTCGCTTACATAAAGGATCGGATCACCGACCGTGCGGCACTGGACTCCCTGATAGACGCTGGGCAAGAAGCCGGTGCTCCAGAGTGCCTTGCCGCCGGTCGGGTCGGTCCCGCCGCTGATCAAGACGACGAAGCCGGGCAGGTCCTGGTTCTCCGAGCCCAGCCCGTAAGTGACCCACGAGCCCATGGCCGCCCCACCGTTGCGTGAGGACCCCGTATACAGGAACAGCTCCGCCGGTGCATGGTTGAACTGGTCGGTATTCATCGATTTGACGATGGCAACCTCGTCGACGACGCTGCGCAGGTTGCTCCAGAGCTCGCTCAGCATGGCGCCGCTCTGGCCGCATTTCTGGAACTTGTAGGGAGTACCCAGGAGCTTGGGATGCCCCTTGATGAAGGCAAACTTCTGGTTCTTGAGCAGCACGTCGGGGCACGGCTGCAAGTGGTGCTTGACCAGCTCGGGCTTGAAGTCAAACAGGTCCTGTTGCGGCGGCCCGCCCGACATGTGCAGATAGATGACCCTCTTGGCCCTGGGTGCAAAATGAGGCGGCCGAGGCGCCATCGGATTGTCGGCCGATGGCACAGGCGCCTGACCCGAGCCCGGCGGCGGCCCGCCCTTGGCCCCAGCAACCCCGTCACGACCGAGGAGCAGCCCAAGCGCGATGGCTCCCAGCCCGGTCTGCGAATGCTTGAGGAACGCGCGCCGTGTCTGCGCCCGTGCTCGCTGCATTTCCAGGGGCAGATTCCGATCGATGTCCAGCTCCATGAGAATCAGCCTTTGGTCAAGACGCCGTCGAGGTTCAAGAGCACGTTGGCGACCGTGGTCCAGGCGGCCAGCTCGGCCGGCTCCATCCCCGGCGGCAGCGGCCCGAGCGGTTCGGTTGCCAGAGCGACGGCGCCGGTTTGGTCCTTGCGGTATCGTTCGTATTCGGCCGTGTAAAGCGAGACGAGCGGCTCGATTTGCTCGGGCCGCGCGGGCCGGCAAAGGCAAAGCTCTAATCCATACTGGGCGCGGCTCACGACGTCCTTGCCCCCCTCGCGCACGATCCGCCGCGCCAGGGCCTGCGCCGCCTCGACGTAAACCGGGTCGTTGAGCGTGACGAACGACTGCAAGGGCGTATTGGTCCGGGGCCGCTTGATCGCACAGATCTCACGGCTGGGCGCGTCGAACGTGGCCATTGACGGATACGGCACGGTCCGCCGCCAGAACGTGTAAAGCCCGCGGCGGTAGCGATCCTGGCCCTGGCTGGTTGACCAGGTCCGCTCGCCGTTGAAGGCCGCCTGCCACAGCCCGGCGGGCTGGAACGGAAAGACGCTGGGACCACCCAGCTTGCGGCAGAGAAGCCCGCTACAGGCTAGAGCCTGGTCGCGCACCATTTCGGCTTCGAGCCGCACCCGAGGCGCACGAGCCAGCCAGCGGTTCCGCGGATCCTGCTCCAGAAGCTCGGGCGCGGCCTTGGACGTCTGCCGGTAGGTCGCCGAGGTAACGATCAGCCGCAAGAGCGCCTTGGTATTCCAGCCCGATTCCCGGAAGCGTACCGCCAGCCAGTCGAGCAGCTCCGGATGGCTGGGCGGCTCGCCCTGGGTCCCGAAATCTTCCTCGGTCTCGACCAAGCCCGTGCCCAAGATCTGTGCCCAGTAGCGGTTGACCGCTACCCGTGCCGTCAACGGGTTCTGGGGATCGATCAGCCATCGCGCCAGCCCCAGCCGGTTCGCCGGCGCGCCGGGCGGATAAGGGTGAAGGGCCTGCGGCACCGCCGGGCGAACGATCTCGCCCGGATCCAGAAAGTTCCCCTTGTGCAGCACGCGGGTCACGCGCCGCTCTTTCTCGGGAAGCTCGACCATCACCGGCAAGGTCGGGATCTTGGGCTTCGATTTCTCCAGGGCGGCGACCTGGTCGCGAAGCGACTTCAATTCCGGCGCGATCGTGCGGAAATGCCGCGCAGCGCCTCGCTCTGCGGCCTGGTTCGCTTGGCGGCCGCGATGTCGAGGATGCTCAAGACCTCCTTCGGCAGGCCCTTGCGAGCGGCGGCGTTTGAAGGAACGAAGGTTGATTCCCACTTCGCCTGGGCGGCAAGAAGCGCGGGGGTGGGTGTTTCCAGTGCCTTGCGCAGCGCGGCCAGACGGGAGTCGATCTCCCGGGCCTGTGCGGTCAATTCGGGCATAGGCGCCGCGATGACCGGGCTCTCATCGGCTCGGTCGCTGTCGGCCGTCTGATTGAAGAAGGCGTAAAACTTGTAGTACTCTTCATTGGTGATCGGGTCGTACTTGTGGCTGTGGCACTTGGCGCACCCCATGGTGAGCCCCATCCAGACCTGGGCGGTGGTGTCGACGCGATCCTTGATCGCGGCCACGCGAAACTCTTCGTCGTCCGTCCCGCCCTCGGTATTGGTCATCGTGTTGCGGTGGAAGGCCGTGGCCATTCGATCGCTCTGGCTCGCGTTCGGCAACAGGTCGCCGGCGATCTGGGCGACCGTGAATCGATCGTAAGGAACGTTGTTGTTGAAGGCGTCGATGACCCAGTCGCGATACCGCCACATGTTGGGCCTGAGCGGGTCGGACCCATAACCGGCCGAGTCGGCATAGCGCGCCAGGTCGAGCCATATCCGCGCCCAGCGCTCGCCGTAGGCTGGGTCATCGAGGAACCGGTCGACGGCCTTCTCGTAGGCGTCGGGCGCCTGATCGTGGATGAAGCGACGGACCTCCTCGGGCGTCGGAGGCAGCCCGCGCAGATCCAAACTGACCCGGCGCAAGAGTACATGGCGATCGGCCTCAGGCGAGTGTTTGAGCCCTTTTTTCTCCAGACGCGCGAGTATCCAGGAGTCGATTCCGTTACGCGGCCAGCTTGGTTCGCGCACCCGGGGCAGCGGCAGCGCGCGTGGAGCCACAAGCGCCCAGTGCCTGGCATAATCGGCGCCTTGTTCCACCCAGCGCCGCAGGATCTCGATCTCGGCCGTACTGAGCCGCCCGCCCGCTTTCCTGGGCGGCATTCGGAGCGTCTCGTCCTCTTCGGTGATGCGCAGGTAGAGCGTGCTCGAATCGGGATCGCCCGGCACGATTGCCGCGTCGCCACTTTTCAGCGGCTTGATTGCAGACTCGCGCTGATCAAGCCGCAATCCCTTGGCCCGCTTCGCCTCATCGAGACCGTGACAGGCGAAGCAGTTCTTGGCCAGGATCGGCCGGACTTCAGCGATGAAGTCGACCTTGCCGGGCCCCGCGGCTGAGCCGTCGGCAACCGCCGGCCGCCCCATCAACCCCGCGGCCAACCCAACGGCGAGCAAAACTCCACCGGGCAGCGCGTTGCACGGAGACGAAGCTGGCAATCGGAATCGTGCTGGTCGGAGTTTGTACCACTCGATCGATGTCATCATTTCGCTTTCCTCCGCGCTCCAGGCATCGGCGCGGCTGATGACGGCTGGCTCGAGGCGAGGCAGGCGGGTTGAGCGTGTATCTCGATGGCGGGCAAGAACATCCTCGCGGTTGCGCTGCTGCACCTTATTGTCGGCTTTTGCAAGCCTGCAATCAAGACTTGGAGCTCGGACGTCTATCACGGAGTCAAGATTCGATGGGTTGCCCTCTGAAAATGCCGGGCAAAGCGCGAACATCGCGCGGGGGCCCGGCGTCTTTCTGGATGCGAGGGCGAGGTTCGATTGCTGAGAAGGGGATCTGTCGCACGACGCTGGAGCCAGACGGCCAGGCGGCCGGCTGCAAACCGGTCGAAGTGGGTTCGACTCCCACCGGCGTCTCTGGCGGCATTGCCCATCCGAGGCGTGCCGCCGCGGTTTTTCAGGCAAGCGGCTGGTCTCGTCGGGCCCGCGGCGCGTCTGCCCCGTCTCCGGACGGTCGGCAAGGCGTGTTCCGTGCAGGGATTCGGAACCGGGGCGGGATCAGATCGTGGTAGCTCAGAGGACAGAGCACCAGGCTCATAACCTGGGTGTCGCGGGTTCAACTCCCGTCCACAACACGCTGCAGCCGGCCGAAAACCGGCTGCTCCGGGACGCTGAAAACGTCTCAACCACTGGGCCCGAGGGGAACGGACGGACGGATCGGTCGGCTCTCGTTCGGACTGGAGCGTTCTCGCGACGCGACAGCCGGCGGGTGCAACACGAACGGACGCCATGAAGCACGCGGATTCCGCCTCCCTTCGCCAGCGGCAAAGGAACGCCGACGGGGCGCTCGTCATGGGGTTTCGGCCCGATGCAGGCGCCTGCCGAAGCGGACCCGACCCGTTGGCCGGGCGGCTCAAGCGGGGCTCCGCGCCTGAGCGCGTGACCGCCGGACGACCCGTTCCCCGACGGCGTTTTTCGACCACGAGGTTTATTTGTCCGGCTTTTTTCCCAGCCATGACCCATGAAAGGGGCCAGCCAGCGTCGTCCGGAGGCCGGGAGGTATTGCAATGTTCTTCTTCAAGTGGTACACGATCCGCAGCTTCGAGATGGGCCTCCACTTCCGCGACGGCGAGTTTCGCGGCCTGCTGGGCGCCGGCACGCACTGGTTCTTCGACCCCTTCGGCAAGGTCGCGGTCGAGATTGTCTCCCGGCGCGCGCCATTCCTCAAGCACGAGAAGCTGGATCTGATCGTCAAGTCCGGCGAGCTCAAGGGCTATGCCGACGTGCTTGATCTTCAGGACGACCACCGTGCGCTGGTCTGGGTCGATCGCCGGTTCGCGTGGATCCTGGCGCCAGGCCAGTATGCGTACTGGATCGACCCGCGCCAGGTTCGTGTCGAGGTTGTCAACGCGCGCTGTGTACGGTTCGAGCACGAGGATCTCAAGGTCATCTGCCGCAATGCGTCCGCGCGAGCAGCTCGAGCTGGGCGCCGTCGGCCGCGGCTGCGTCGGGGTGCTTTTCCTCGACGGCCGCTACGTTGATACGCTTCAGCCTGGCCCCTGGGCCTTCTGGAAGGGTGCCGCGGACGTGCGCGTTGTCGAGGTTGACGTCCGCGAGGCGACGCTCGACATTCAGGGCCAGGAGATCATGAGCGCCGACAAGGTGACGCTGCGGATCAACGGTGTCGCGACGTACCGCGTCGCCGACCCGCGCCGGGCGGTCTGCTCGGCCGATGACTTTAAGCAGGCTCTCTACCGCGAGGCCCAGCTTGCGCTCCGAGCCGTCGTGGCGCTCGTGAGCTCGACACGCTCCTGGCCGACAAGGAGTCCGTGGCGACCGAGGCCGCGGCAATTCTGGCGCCGCGTGCCGACGCCCTTGGGCTTCAGATCACGGCTCTGGGCATCCGGGACCTCATCCTTCCGGGCGACATGAAGGAGTTGATGAACAAGGTAATCGAGGCCCGCAAGGCGGCGGAGGCAAACCTCATCACGCGCCGCGAGGAGACGGCCGCGCTCCGCAGCCAGGCCAACACGGCGAAGCTCCTGGCCGAGAACCCGACGCTCATGCGGCTGCGCGAGCTCGAGGTCATCGAGAAGGTCGTCGTCAGCGGCAAGCTCAGCGTCGTCCTCGGCGAGAAGGGCCTTGCTGACCGAGTTATGAACCTCATCTGAGGGCCAACTTCGCAGGCCAGTTTGAAACAGGATTCTCACCGTCGGGAGCCTTTCCTTTGGTGACGCAAGCGGGGATATCCGCTGGGTCGCCGGGGAGACAACCTCCAGGGTGACCCAGCGACAATGCCTCAATTGTTGGTTCTGAGTTTTCTGATGGAGTCGGTGGTATCATGAGCCGCTCCCGATGGGAAAAAATGGGACTGGTTGGGACGTTTTCGAAGGGTTCCAGTGCCATTGCGCGATCTTCGGCAACGAAACGCGTTGGAGATTGGCGGCGAAGTAAGCCGTCGTCGTAAGTTATTGATAATTTGGTCCTTGTGTCGTTAAGCGCGGCAGATCGCAACCAGGTAGTCCGCCAGATTTTACGTCTGTAGCGTCGGGTTGCATCGAGCAGGCTGCGGCGCCAGAAATTGGCGGCCGAGGGCCATTTTTCACTGTGTGGGTCAGGCTTTCGAGCCTGACCTACACTGGCTCTGGGTGAGCGATCACCTCCGGGCACGGAACACGCGCGATTGCTGGGTTTTGCTGACGGCGACGCTCATGCCGTGCGCACGAGGTTCGGGAGCCAAGCGTTGCAGCTCGTTAACCGGCCGTCCGCGGCAACTCGGCAACTTCACGCGGCGTGCTGCCCTCCCTTGGCTGCACCGCCCCGCTTGTCAAGTCGCGAGCGAGCCCCGGGATTTGCCGTAAATTGAATCATGCCTTGTGCTTCCACGATGCTCATGGATTCAGCGAAATTGGCTTCGTTCGGCGCATTTTCGCCGATTTCGCCCGTCCCGCTCAACTGATCGACGTGCTTCTCCACGCCGTCAAGATAGTTGAAAGGTGCATCGACTCGTGCGTCGCTGGCTGTCATGCCCGACGCATACTGGGCACATACTTGGCATAGTGGGCAGGCTTTTGCGCGTGCCAAGTATGCCAAGTATGTACTGAGAATGCGGTTTGACGACTGAATAACCCGTCCAACTCACCACTCCTGCCAAATCGCAACAACCGCCCTCGGACCGGCTGCCGTCTTGACCCTCGCGTCTGCGACTTCCGCCATGATCGGCAGAATCGGGTGAAGCTGCACGAATCCGATCGCCTTGACACGGACCGGAATCTAGACTGGGGTATGGATACGGTCCGCCGTGTTACGTCAAAAAGGGCTGTTTTGAACCGGGCCTTTCTTTTGGCGTTCACTGTTTGTGAATCCAACAACGCCTTACGCGGCGGAGTGGGAGCAGTATGTGCTGGTCCTATCGCATAACTGCTTTATGCCGGATGAATTGAGAGTCGCCAAACGAACGGTTAGAATAAAGATCCGGTCGTTGCTCGGCGGCTCGGCGTAGACGCCCTCGAAAACTCGCGCTTGACCGGGATTGTCGCCCAGACGGCGGCTTCGGGACGCTCAAAAATTGAACGAGATCCTTCCAGGTACTGAAGTCGTTGCGCGCGGGCTTCGCTGGGAGGTCGTCTCCACCGAGAGCTTGGGCCAGGAGACACTCTTCCGGCTGCGCGGGCTCGAAAGGGCCGTCCTTGGGAGGGAGCTCGATCTGCTCTCGCCTTTCGAAGAAATCGAGCCCGTTCAGCACGAGCTTCGCCCCGAACGGGCCGCGCCCTTGATCAATTGGCTGGTTTATCACCAGGCCTTCCTCCTCGAACAGGCCCTGGGACCGTCCGCGTTACTTGCCGTCCAGCCGGGACGTCTTCGCATCGAGCCCTACCAGCTCGTCCCCGTGCTGCGGGCGATCCGCAGCAGCCGAGTCAGGTTGCTGCTCGCCGATGCCGTCGGACTGGGAAAGACGATCCAGGCCGGTCTCGTGATCACGGAACTCGTGGCCAGACGGCTTGCCCATCGCGTCCTCATCGTCACACCGCCAGGGCCTCTGCTCGAGCAATGGCATCTCGAGATGGCCGAGCGCTTCGGGCTACGGCTGGAAGTCATCGACCGGTCCAAGCTGGAGGAGATCCGCAGGAGCACGGAACTCGGTTCGAATCCGTTCGACTTCATCCCCCTTGGCCTCGTCTCGATCGACTTTCTCAAGCAAGAACGTATCCTCGACCAGCTCGACCGGGCCAGCTACGACATCATCATTGTCGACGAAGCCCACCATTGCACGGACACCGGCAGCATCCAGGACGCCGAGGACTCCCAGAGACGAGGCCTTGCCGAAGTGCTGGCCCGGCGTTGTGACTCGCTGCTACTGCTGACCGCCACGCCCCACGATGGCTATGACCGGTCTTTCGCCTCGCTTTGTGAGCTTCTCGACCCCTCGCTCGTGGATGGTCGCGGATCGCTTCGCGGCGAGCGCTATCGGACCCACGTCATTCGCCGGCTCAAGAGGCACATCATCGACCCGCAGACGGGCAAACAGCAATTCAAGGATCGCATCGTCGAGCCGACGCCAGTCGTACCCGACCCCAAGCGATATGGCGCTTTCGTCGAATTGCAACGGAGTCTCCTGGACCTGGTTGCCCCCGAACTCAGGCGCGCGTTCCGCTCGAAGCGGTACGCGGACGTGCTTGCCTTTATCGCGCTCCTCAAACGGAGCGTTTCCACGGTCGCGGCGCTGAGATCGACCCTTCAGGTCGTAGCCGAGCGGTTTCAGCACATCATCACCGAGACGGCCGAGGCACAAGAAAGTCGCCGGCAGAGGATCAAGACGCTCCGAGACTACCAGAGGAAGCTCGATCGATTCGGCGTCCTGAGCGCCCTTGAGGAGCAGGAACGGAACCTCCTCGAGGCCGAGGATCTTGCCCAGCAGCTCGCGAACCTCCAACGGGAGACGAAGAGCGGGTCGCGTCAGCTCAGTAAGGTCTCGGACATCGTCGCGCGGCTCGATGAGCTGATCAACCTGGCCGAAACCTGCCTGCACAGGGACCCCAAGATCGATCGCGTCAAGGAGGTGATCAGCGAGATTCGCAAAGCGGAGCCCCGAGCGAACATCCTGATCTACACGGAGTACGTCGACAGCCAAAACGCCCTCGCCGAAGCCCTACACAACGCCCTTGAGATCGGACAGGTCGCGACCATGAGCGGGCTCGATGGTGAGAAGGCACGAGCCGCCGTCACCGAGCGGTTCCGGAGCCGGGACAATCTGATCTTGGTCAGCACGGATTCCGCCGCCGAAGGGCTGAACCTCCACCAAAGGTGCCACCACCTGATCCATCTCGAGCTCCCGTTCAACCCCAACCGGCTCGAGCAACGCAACGGCCGGATCGACCGCTACGGCCAGCGGCTCGACCCGGTGGTTCGATACCTGTTCCTGCGCGGGACATTCGAAGACCGCATCCTCCTCCGACTGATCGCCAAATATGAGCGGATGCGATCCCGGCTCACCTTCGTGCCGAACACCCTGGGACTATCCTCGTCAACGGACGCCGGCCAGGAGCGCCTCTTGAAGGGGATCATGGACGACGATACCAAGCTCTTCAAGGAGGATTCGTCGCTCTTCGACTTCAAGAGTGAGGAAGAGCCGCCTGTCACCGACCTGGCGACCAAGGAGCTTCTGGAGGAAATCGACCGTAGCTTGAAGGGATTCGAGCAGGCCGCGAAGACGAACGTCTGGCTCGGCGATGCCGGCCTGAATGCTGAAGCCAAGCTCGTCGAAGAGGCGACCGAAGCCCAGAAACAGGGAAATCGGGCCGAGAGTGTCGATCTGGCCCGGTTTGTCGTCGATGCCGTGCTCCTCGACGGGGGCGATCTGGTTGAAGGTGCCGTCGGGAAGGCCGTCTTCACCCTTCGCGTCCCTCCCGCCTGGACCTACGGGCTCGACCGGTTGCCGGGGTACGACTCGGTGAAGAGATTGATCCGACTCACGGCCGACATCGAAATCACCACCGACCCGAAAGGGGACGAAGTCGGTTACCTGGGCCGCGCTCACCCGCTGGTGCGGCGAGCCCTCGATCGCGTGAGAAATCTTTCTTACGGCGGGATGAGCACGGCCAATCAGGACCCGAGGACGAGCGCGGCGAGAGCCAACGTGCCCGAGCCCACTCTTCTCTTCACGTTCCTGGGAAAGGTCTCGAGCCGCAAAGGCCGCGAGCTCGAGCAGGTGCTCGCCGTCAAGGTCTCCCGCGACCGGTCGGCGCACCCCATGCTGGCGGCCTCGGAATGGCACGCCCTCGCTGACCCGAGCTGGGCGATCCGGACGACCGGGATCTGGGAGGAGCATTTCGCGGATTGGTACAACGGAGCCTTGAGCGATGCCCGGAAGTCCGCGTTCGCCGGGTTCTCGCCGCTCGCCAGAGAGTTTACCGACGACCGAAAGGCCGTACTGAAGAGCGAACGCCATGCCCAGTCCGAGTGGTTGAAAAAGCGCGCCGAGGAGATCTCCGGCCCAGTCGTATCGAACCAATCGCGGCAGGGAGAGCTCTTCGGATCGGACGATGATAACAGGGCATCCGACATGCCTGCCGCCGAGTGGGGGTCGATCACCGATCCATCCGAGCGGTTGGCGGCCTTCGCGAGCGACCGATCGCAGCGCCCGGCCCAACGGAGCGAGGCCGACGGCGTCTTGCGGATCTTCCAGCAGCGGGCCAGCGCCCTCGACATGCTCATGGACATCCGCCCTCCCGAGGTCATCCTCCTGGGCGTCCTCATGCTCGTCCCGGAGGTGAGCCGTGGCGCTTGACCTTTCGGACTGCCAGTTCCTCGGGCCAGCCCTGCCGGAGCCATTTGTTCGCTTCGAGCTCGAAAAGGAACTCGCCAACCGCAAGCTGCTGCCGAAGAGGCTCGGGAATGAAGGCGAAAAACTTCGGCGCACGTGGGATGTCTACCGCAGGTATCTTCAGGAGCTCGCCGCGAGCGGCGGAACGTTGCGGGTGCGGAACAAGGTCATCGAGCCCCTGATCGAGCTGCTCGGCTACCAGCGGCTGGAAGCCGCCGATGATGTGCAAACCCGCGAGGACCTCGAGAGCGGAGGAAGTCTCCTGGTCTCCGCCGACGGCGGCGACAAGCTCCGCGTCTGGACCACGGCCTTCAACGAAGACCTTGATGCACCGGCCCGGCGAGGGCGAGCCTACCGCTTCAGTCATCTCCGGATCGCCCAGCGCGTCTTGCTGACAACCGGCGAGAGACTCGGCATCCTCACCAACGGAGTCGAGCTCCGCATCCTGATCTCCGACCCCGCCCGGCTCGACTCCCAGGTCATCGTCCCCCTGGACACCGGCTGGAAGCGACACCGGGAAATCCCCGACTCGTTCCTGCTGTTCCTCGGGCTTTGCGGCCCGCCAGGTGTGAAGGCGCTGCCGGAGATCGTGGACAAGGCCCGGCTTCAGCAGGCCCGGGTCACCAAGGAGCTGCGGGTTCAGGCACGCGAAGCGGTCGAGCAGTTCATCCAGGAGATCCTCGACCATCCCGCAAACCGGGATTGGTTCGACGCCCACCCCGACCGGGCCGCTTTGGCCAAGGCCCTCTGGCACGAGGGGCTCGTGACGGTCTACCGGCTGCTCTTCATCCTCAAGCTGGAATCCAGCGACGGCCCGGCCCGCTCGTTCGGCTTTGCGTCGATGAGCCTATGGCGGAACACGTTCTCTCCGAGCATGGCGCTTGGAACCTATGCCCGCGGCGTTCTGGAGCAGGGCATGGAGACGGGCCGGCTGCTCGAATCGGGGCTCCGCAGCCTGTTCCGGATGTTCGAACGCGGGCTTCAGTGCACCGAGATGGTGGTCAATCCCCTGGGCGGCAAGTTGTTTGGTCCCCAGGCCACCCCGATCCTGGCCGAACGCGCCTGGGGTGAACGGGCCGTCGCCTGGCTGCTCGACCGCTTGCTCTGGACGGCGCGGAAACGCGGCAGTGAGACCCGGGAACGGGTCCACTAGGGCTCGCTCGACGTCGAAGACCTGGGTCGCGTTTACGAGGCCCTGCTCGAGCTCGAGCCCGGAATCTCGTCCGAGCCAATGTGCCGGCTCAGAAGGCAGAAGCTGGAGGTGGTCGTCCCACTTGCCCAGGGTCAAAAGTACCGTCCCGCCCCCATACCAGCCCTAAACGCCGGCGCGCAACGTCCCCCCCTTCGCCCCTCTGGGGAGAAGGTGCCCGAAGGGCGGATGAGGGGGGGACTAGACAGTGACCAGGGGGGGTTAACCCCGCACGACCAACACCCCGAGCACGCTCCCATACAAGCCCGACCCGCCAGCGAGAGTGCTCCCGATTCCGAAGACACAGATGATGACGCTGATGACGACGGCGACGAAACCGACGAGCCCACCCGCGGCAAGAAAACCAAAGTCGAATGGATCGAAGCGATCCCGCCCGGCTGCTTCTATCTGCGGGTGGGTCTGGGACGCAAGGCCAGCGGTTCCTATTACACGCCCCACTCGTTCGTGCGGTTCCTGGTGCAGGAGACGCTCGGGCCGCAAGTTGAAGAACGAAGCCCGCAGAACGACCCCAAGCCGCTCGAGATCCTGAAGCTCCGGGTTCTCGATCCGGCCATGGGCAGCGGCCACTTTCTGGTCGAAGCCTGCCGCTTTCTCGGTGAGAAGCTCTACGAAGCGTGCCGTTCCTGCGATGAAAAGGCGCTGGAAGCCGAACGGCAGGCCGAGACAGCCCGGACGGACGAGAAGCGGGACGCCGCTTTAGAAGCGGCTCAAAACTGGCGGCAACGGATCATCGACCTTCCCGATCCTGACGACGAGCTCGTCAAGACCGAGTTTGTATCCCGCGCGACCGGCAACGAGGCACTGGAGGCGGTTGCCGGTTATCTGCCCAGCAAATCGGTATCACCCGGGGTCTCGACCGCGAGGGCGCAAGCCGTTTGCCGCCGCCTGGTCGCGGTACACTGCCTTTACGGCGTGGACAAGAACCCGCTGGCGGTCGAGCTGGCCAAACTCGCTCTCTGGCTGGAGTCGCACGCCGAGGGGATGCCGCTCACGTTCCTCGATCACCGGCTGGTGGTCGGCGACTCGCTGACCGGGCCCTTCTGGGACAAGCTGCTCTTCCGCCCCGGCAAGCCCGATGCGCCGGTAGAGAATCTCTTCAGCCAGGGGATTTACAGCAATCTGCAGAAGGCGCTGACCGAGGCCCTCGGGTTGGTCCGCCGCCTGGAGTCGTCGGTTGGATCGGACCTCGCGGAGATGCTGGACAAGGAGGCGGTCAAGGCCCGGCTCGATCAGGCGCTGCTCCCGTTCCGCGTCGCCGCGGCGGCGTGGGCGGGTGGCGTGATGCTGGGTCCGGAGAAGTGCGACGATATGGCGTACGGCCAGCTTCTCAAGGCGATCGGGCAGACCGGGCGGTTGCCCGACGTGCTCGAATCGGAAGACTTGCTGGCCCAGATTGCGCGCGGGCTCGGGCTCACCTCGGTTCCCAAAGATCGCGCAAGCATCAGTCAGCGCGTGAACTCGGTTGAGGCTGTTCCTGCCCTAGGATATGACCTGACTTTTCCCGAGGTCTTCTACCCCATGGGTGTGCCGCATGGGAGGGAGGGCTTTCACGCTGTGCTCGGCAATCCGCCATGGGACGCGATTCAATTCAAGTCGAAAGAGTTCTTCGCCGCGTTCGACTTCGAGATTCTGAGTGCACCGACGAAGCGGGAGCGGTTGGGCATCGAACTACGTTTGAATGCGGACCGCGTTTGTGGGCCTCTGTTCGTCCAGTACAAGGAGGAATTCGAACAGCAAAAGCGGGCTAATGACGTCCTCTACGAATACCAGAAGGTCTACATCGACGGCGATCTAGCGGGCCGACAGGCCGACGCTTTCCGAGTGTTCATGGAGCGGAACGCCCAGTTGCTTGGGAAAAAGGGATGGACGGGCGTCGTCGTTCCATCGGCGTTTCACGCAAATGAAGGAGCCACCGGAGTTCGGCGTTTGTATTTCGAGAAGCTGAACATGAGGCACTGCTACTCGTTCGAGAACAAACGTAAGCTCTTCGAGATACTTTGGCGGAACAAATTCGCAATAATTGTGGCTCAGGCTGGGAAACCGACTCAGGAGTTCCTGTGTGCGTTCTATTTGCATGACGACAAGTGGTTGTTTGCGAGCCCGTTGGACCGCGAGACACTGACATACCACGTTGATTTCGTCCGTCGTACAGGAGGCGATTATCTTAGCTTCCTTGAGCTGCGCTCATCGCTTGACCTGAGAATCGCTGAGGCCTGTTTCGCGACGGGAGAGCCATTCGGACAGGTGTGCAAACGACTCGGAATTCGGCTTGGAGCCGAATGCCATATGACAAACGACGCCTGGCGATTCACTCCAGCGTCCCGGGTATTATATGAAGGTGAAGATCCGCGCGACCCGGGCGTTGGCGCCCGCCTACTCCAGATGGGGTTCCTCATCCTCCATGAGGGTAAGACGTTTCGGCAGTTTGACGATCATTGGGCCGCAGTTCCTCGATACCTAGTGAGCCTCGAGCACTTGAGCGACAAGCCGACGTGGCTTGAATCCAGCAAGTATTATCGAGCGGCCTATCGCAACATTGCCGGACCTGGAGATCAGAATGTCTCTATTTGGAGTCTACATCCTGCAGGTGTGACGACCGGAGAGAAAGGGCCGTCTGAGTTAAGGCCCTTTGCTCGAAGCAATTCAAGAGCTCTTTGGGTCGTAGGGATAATGAATACATTTGTAGTTGATTGGCTGATTCAGCAACGCATAAGAGCCACGGTTAGTGCATTCATCTTAGATTCTGTGCCTATTCCACCAGTTGAAACGAAGGATTTAATGCCTATCATCGTTCACGGATCACTTCGCCTCTTATCCAACCATTCGGGTTACGCGACTCTTTGGAAAGAGCAACTGGCAGACGATTGGCGTGAGCTACGTAGGCCTGCCCTTTCCTGGCCAGTGTTCGCATCCGACGACGAACGTTGGCACGTACGAGCCGCCATCGACGCCGTTATCGCTGATGCATATGGACTCTCCCGTGACCAGTATGCCCACGTCCTTTCGATCTTTAAGCATACGACCTACCCGAAGACACCAGAATTGTGCCTGTCGATGTTCGACGAACTGAAGGCCATCGGCCACGACACGTTCACACGGCAGCACGACCCCTACTGGGACATCCCGCTGAACGAAAGTCTCCCCCAGCCGGTGATCGAGCTTCCCATACCAAGAGATTCACTGGAGCTTAACCAATCGGACTCGTACAAGCTCTCAGCCAGTCCAAAACCGAGTCGCAGCTCAAGGTCAAAGAGACAGTAGCAAGCGCGGTGTACCAACGGGTGCCACCTGTGAGGCGAATCCATGCCAGCCATCAATAGCACATTCAGATCTGGCGAACCGTCACTTCCTGATCTTCTGAGGGAGATCCAGTCGGCCGACATCCAACTGCCTGATTTTCAACGTGGCTGGGTTTGGGACGATGACCACATCCGATCGTTGATTGCGAGCATCTCGATGTCCTATCCCATCGGGGCGGTTATGCTCTTGCAGACCGGTAGCGACGGGGCCCAATTCCAGCCAAGACCGGTCGAGGGCGTCTCGACCGATCCGGACAAGAAACCGGATCACCTCATTCTGGGCGGTCAGCAGCGGACGACATCGCTTTACTCATAGCCGGGCTGCGGGCACCAGTTGGTGTACTACGGTGTCTGGTTTGACAGCAATGGCCAAATCGACGACGTGGCGGTGGTGAGTGAAGAGCAGCACCTGCGTCTTGGTCGCCAACTCGGCGAGGCACTTCAAGGTGGCGCAGGCGCGGGCGTCGTCGAAACTCACGAGCACGTCGTCGATGATTAGCGGTATCGGCTCGCGATCCAGGAGGTGTTGTTCAATTCCCGCAAGGCGGAGGGCGAGGAAGAGCTGATCGCGCGTACCGTCGGAGAGTCCGCCGACCGGAACGCTTGGGGTCGATCGGCCGCCAGCGCGCACTGCCCTCAATACATCTGCGCCCTCTTCGTTGTCGATGTCGAGCCCCTCGAACGCCTGGTCGGTCAGAGTCTTGAAGAACTCACCGGCTCGGTCGAGTAAGGACCCCTGATGACGCGCGCGATACCGCTCCTTGGCTCGATCGAGCGCAACGCGGGAAAGATGGCAGGCGGCGAATTCGATCACGAGCTCTTCCAACCGACCGGCGATCAACTCGGCCTGTTGCTTTGCCTCGGCGGCAGCATCCGAGGCTTGTCGATATCCGTCCAGGACTTGTTCGGCCTTGAGCGCGTCGGCCTCGGCAGATGTAATGTCGGGATCGAGTTGTTTGGCGCGGTCGTCAAGCGATTCGATCTCCCCGTCGAGCCGGTCCCGATGCTCAAGTGCCTGCGCGACAAAGGCGTCCAGTGGCTGACCGCGCGTGTTCTGTGCGAGCGCGTGCTCCTGCTCCTGGACTTGCCGCGCGGCCAACGTGCGTTCGTTAGCCCGCTGCACGGCCTGTGCGATTCCGTCAATGTTCAACACTCCGGCTTGTGCCGCCAAGGCGGCGAGCGTTGCGTCGGCTTCGCGCAGTTTGTCGTTGGTTGTGGCGACGTCGGTCTTGACCCTTCTTAGTTGCTTCGCAAGTTCCTCGTGCTGGGTGCGCCGGATGCGAGCGGCCGTTAGAGCGGCGTCGACTTCCCGGAAGTGGGCATCGAGGGTCTCCGCGGTCGTAGGCCGGGCGGTGGAGTCGAGCCGCTGGCGCAAGGCGGTGAAGCGTTGCAAGAGCAATGCCCGTTCTTCGGCGATCTCCTTGACGCGCGCCGCTTTGATCCGCATTTCAGCGAGGTGTTGTTGCATTTGTCCGATATTCCTGAGGTAATCCTGCACCGTCTCGATTGACACGCTGGACTCGCCAAGTCTAAGTGGGGCGATGGCGCCGGACCATTGTTCGGTCCACTTGTCACGCCGCTTTTCGGCCCTCGCTGACTCCTTTTCGGCTGTATCAAACTCCGATCGCAAACGAAGTACCTCGTCTTTGAGTTTCTCCGCAGCGGCTTGATCGTTTTTCGCATCCGTGCCAACTTGCCGAGCCAGGGCCAACCCCTCGGCAAGTGTCTTCGTCGTTTGAGTGATGGGACATGCGTCCGCCAACTGTGCCCGTAGGTGATCGATTTGTTGTTGGTCTTGTCCACACTCCAGCCGAACGCCGTTCCACGCGATGACTCGCTCGGTGAACTGCTGCCACCGGGTCAACCAGGCCTGCATGACTTCTGGTGTTTCGGGCGAGATTCCGGAGGGTCGCCACGCGGCTTGCCAAGCCTGTTTGATCATGGCGAGAGCGGCTTCCGCCGCGGTGCGTTCGTCCTCGATCTCTTCGCGACGGTTTTGCAGCAATTTCAGTTTTTGACGGAGCGCTTGGTAGGTTGCCACGCGGTCGGCTTCGTGTCGCATCCGATCGGCCAGCGCGTCGCACTGGCGAACCGTAACTTCCGCTGCATCGATCAAAGACCGACCCGGTGCGTTGCGGGTAGTGAAATCCGCCTCAGCCGAAACATCAGCCTGATTGGTCAAGCGGCGACGGACCAGGTTGAGACCGCCGTCGCGGTCGTGCCGCGCGTCCGCTAAGTCGTCCGCCGTAGGCACCCGCTCGGCACCCGCCGTATCGGCAAGTTGCTCGCGCAACGTCAGCATCTCGTGGTCAATTTGTGCAAGGTCGCCATCGACTTTCGAGAACTCATGTTCGGCCTTATCGAATTCTTGCCGAAACCGCATTACGGATTCGGTCGAAGGAACCGGCAGTGACGCCGCATCACACCAATCTCCGGGCGGCGGCGGTTGAAGCCGGGCGAATTCACCGACGAGCCTGAGTTCTTGATTCTCGGCCTCGCTTTGATGGCTTCGGGCATGTTGCTCAACCGGCCCAAGGGCCGCTATAGACTCCACTGCGGCGAGCCATGGGGCCGGATCGGACGTCGCGGCGGCGTTGGCTTCTTTACGCACTGCGACGGCGAGCGCCTCCCGCGCGAGCCGAACCGCCCTGGCGCAATTAGTCAGGTCTTCGAGAACGGCCTTCTGTTCATTGGCAAGTTCTGTGATCCGCTGTTGATGGTCGAGTCGAAGCTTCAAGCCGGTCATTTGATCCCACGCAGTGGAACCGGTTAATTCGCGGAAAATATCCCGCGCTGTGGCTTCTTCTTCGCTGCGGCGGGTATCGGCCTTTACCGCCTCGCTTTGTTGCTTTGCATCGGCGCCGACGAGTTTCTTGAGCTCGTCGATCTCAGCTTCCTCGGCCAACACGGCTGCCGGAGGCTGCTCGTCGCGGATTTGTCGCTCAAGCTCGTCCCGACCGGCGGCCAGATCACCGAGCTTCCTACGGGCAACCTCTCGTTTTTCGCGCGCGTCGTTCAACTTGGCGTCGAAGTCGGCGGCCAACAGCGGTGCGTCGGCTACTGGCTCCAGGCGCTGCCGCGGCGCTGGAGTAATTCGATCGTCGGGAGGGCAGATTGATAGCGATGCAGCAAACCCAATTCGGAACGGACAGCGATGCGCTCGCGCCGCAGTGTCTCCGCTCTTTCCTGCGCCTCGCGCGACTTGATTGCCGCGGCCGCATACGTGTCCGGTGGTAACGTGTTTTCGCGCACGCTGGTGAGTTGCTTCTCGTGGTCGCTGAGGGCCTTGTTAATAGGTTGGATCTGGCCCTGAAATTTGTACAACGTGCGCTGTCGTTCTTCGAAGGATTGGGCCAACGCACGGAGCCCGGCCAGACCCGCGCCAGCGGCGAAAATTGCTTCGCCAAGGTCGCCCCGGCCCTCGGCGATCTCACGACCACCATCGACGAGTCGTTTGGAATCCAACCCGAACAACTGTTCAAACTGCTGCTCCTGCACGTTGCCAAGGAACCGCGCCAAGGATGAATCGGGGATTTCGGTCCTTCCGTCACTCTCGAGCAGCGTGGCTTTTTTTCCCTTGCGACGGACGCAATCCAAAGTTTGCCGTGCGGAATTTTCCAGCAAGGCGTGGATGCGGAACTGCGCGTATTTGAAGCGAAAGTCGTCGTCGGATTGAACGGGAAAGCCAAAGAGAAATGCGTGCAAGCCGCGTAACGCGGAACTCTTACCGGCCTCGTTCGGGCCGAAAACGACGTGAAATCCCCCGGGGCCCGAGAGGTCGAGCGGTTGGTCCTCGAACGGGCCGAAGCATCGGAAGATTACGCGGAGGAACTTCATTTGCCTGGCCCCGAAGCCCCCCGTTCGAGCAGCGCCGACGCCCGAGCAAAGACGTCGTCCCAGCACTGCTCGAAAGCGGCGCGCACGTTAGGAGGTAACCGGTTCAGGAGCCTGCCGCAGTCACCCGATGTGAAAACCGCCCGCGCGTCAACAGGCTGGCTCCGCAGTTCATCGAGTACGGCTCGAAGTTCCGACGTCGCGTCGTCGCTAAGACTCGGCTCATCGGCCCGTGCCGCACGGATCGGCGCGAGCTTGACCTTCTCAATCCAGACTTCGCCGCCGGCTTGCCCACGCAGATCGGCGCGCAACTGGTCTGGGTCGGATGCAAGGCCGGCGCTCATCGATTCCGAACAACTAATAAACACGCGTATCGCCAGCGGCCGACCGTCCGAACTGTCGCGCGCGGCGGTTATCGCCGCCCGGGTAGCTTCGAGAACGTCGAGTATCGACTCGGCTGTCGGAGCGTTGACGGAAACAACCTCCCAACGAAATACGTCCAGCGGACAAAACTCGGGGACGGCGCGTCCGTGATCGTCGACGGTAACGAGCAGACAGCCTTTGGCACCAGTCTCGCGCATATTCCGGCCTTGTGTATTGCCCGGAAACTCGATGCGCGGATGTCGGCTGCCGTTGACCGATTCACGCTTGTGAATGTGGCCCAGTGCCCAATAGTCGTAGCCACGAGCGTCCAGATCCTCGATCGTGCAAGGGGCATAGGGGGCGTGACCTTCTCGACCATCGAGCGCGGTATGAAGCACCCCGATGTTGAAGAAGCCTGCTACGGGCGGCGGGTAAGTCACTGCCAGGTTTCGCGTCTCGGCTGGCCGCGCGAACCCCTGTCCGTGCACGGCTACGCGCAAATGCTCGAAAAGTTTTGTTGCCGGTTGACCGGAGGGAAAAGCACAAACGTTTGCCGGTAGCGTGAGCCGAGGGGTGATACGGCTAGCGGCGTCGTGGTTACCGCTGATCAGAATCACTGGAATGCCGGCGTGCTCCAGCTCTCGGACTCGATTCACGAAGAACAAGCCGGTGCTGAAATCGGGCCAGTCACCGTCGTAAAGGTCGCCAGCAAGTACCACGAAATCGACCTGCTCGACTACGGCGAGCTCAACCAGTGCGGCAAACGCTTTACGCGTGGCCCCGCGCAGCGCTTGTACTGGTGCGCCTTCGTAATCATCGAGCCCGCGCAACGGACTGTCGAGATGAACGTCAGTGGCGTGCAGGAATCGCATGGGAACCGTTCCAGTAAACTCTTAAGACATTGAGCTTTCCTTTCATCATATCGGTTGAACACCGTTCACGACAGCAATGGACTTCTGCCGTGCCGTCGGCTGAACCTCCGCGGTACGGAATGGCGATCTTAACATACCCCCCACTCGGAGCATTGATTGTACCCACGGACGGGCCTTACTCTCCCCCGAGGATCAGGAGAAGAGCGCGGAGACACCGAGTTTTCGATGGTTCAGGCGTTTGATGTCTCGCGTGCTTGGGAAGCGAAACGCGCGAGTTCTGGCCCGCCCGAACGGTTCGCGGAAAGGCGGTGTCACCGATGAAAGCCAGAGAGCCAGAGAGTATAATCAACGCGAGCGCCGATCCTTGGCACGGAAAGCGGGGCTCTGGGGGCTCACGATGCGGTCCCAGGTGACTTGCCGTTCGTCAAGAAGTGCCACGAGCCGACGCGTCGGCCACGCTGCGGGGAAACGCTTCCACACAATCGTTGGCTCATCGGATCTCCAAGACCATGCCCACGTTGAGCGAGCTCCAAGATCAGACGGCTCTCCAGCTCGTCGAAAAGCTACAGAGCCCCACCGAAGGCCGCGGGTTGCTGCTGAACCTCATCGGGGCGGCTGGATGCGGCAAGACCAGCGTGTTGCGCCGCGTGGCCGATAAATTGCGTCGCGAGGAGCCGTGGTTCCCCGTACTACTGGCGGCCCCAAACCGGGACAACGACTCCGGGGCGATCGCACTCCTGGAGACGGCCGGCCAGCTCAAAGTGAGGGGACTACTGAACGGTGAGATGGCCACCCTCTCCGATCCCAGGAGACCCTGGGCGGACAAGATGGCCGCGATCACGGAAGTGGTGGACAGGCACTGCGACGATGTGGTGATCCTCTGCGACGAGCCGGCGCTCTGGTACCAAGGGGAAGAATCGCTGCTGGAGGACACCCCCCAGTTCTCGGCCCGATCGTTCGCCGAGTGGATTGCATCGGGCGCCCGGTGCCGCCGCATTGTCACCGGCTGGGTTCCCGGCGACGCGAGGCCGGCGGATCGAGTTACGGCGCCCAGGCTCGACGACGGCCGCGAGATGCTCGCTCATGAGAAGGACTGGGGGATCCTCTGGGATAGTGCGTGCGGGTTGCGCGAATCCCTGCCGGAGCCAGTGCCGTACCGCTCTGCGTGGGCGATGAAGTTATGCGTCGCGCTGGCCGCGCTTCTTCCCGCGGACGAAGCGGCTTCGGTCACCACATCCGAGGCATCAGCAAACGTGATTCTGAAGCAGCTCCTCGACCAGGTGGAAAGGCGGGTGGGGTATCGCGATTTCTGCGCGAACCTCGCCAAGCTCGCCCTGGCGCGGACCCACCTCGAGAAGGCCGTACTGGACGAGCTCATGCTGGGACTCGGAGGGCCAGAGCGAGCCTTGATCGGGACTTGCCTGCTCGACCGCTTGAATGGCCGGGCCACGCTCCACCCCCTGGTTCGCGACGAGGTGCTGCGGCGCCATCGAACGTCGGGCCGCGTTCAGGACAGCAACCCATGGCGGTTGCGGGGAGACCGCCGGATGGCCGTGCATGATCGCCTGGCGCAGGAGTATGCCGACGATGGAGATTCTGACCTCCGCAACTCGCTGGAATCCCTGCACCATGAGCTGCTGGGATCGAGTTTTCACCTAATGGCTTCCGACAGGCGTATCAGGTTCAAGGAACAACTGGACGCGATCGGGCGTACCCTTTCGTACCGGCACCACCAGCACCCACGTGCGGTGAAGGTGTTTCGCCTGGCAGTCCAGCTCGATCCTGAGCACGCCTATGCTCATCACTACCTGGCCTACAATCTGGATTGGCTCGCCGAGAATACGGAGGCGCTCGAATCCCATTACCGCAGGGCGATCGACCTGCAACCGACGCACCCCTGGTTCTGGTCGCGCTGGATCTGCTACCTGGCGACTCGCGGCCGAGGCGCTGAAGCAAAGGCTCAGTGGCATGAGGCGGTTTGCGCGCTCAGCATCAGCGAGGACGACACGCCGGGCTGGATTTTCCGGGCCCTCCACCGCTGGGTTGCCCGATGGCTTCTGCACTGGGCCGAGCTCGATTTCGCCGAGATGGTCCTCCGCGAAATCCCCGGGCGGGTGGCGAAGTACGACGCGAGCATTCAGGCTCTCTTCTCGCTCCTGGAGTCGCTCAAGCACGCGGAGCGGGGCAAGTCGGTCTTCCCGCTGAATGTGCCACCGCGGGAGTGGCGTTCGCAAGAGCCGCACACAGACCTGCCTCGGTGGTTGCAGGATGCTCGCCTCCGCTCCTGGATCCCGGCGCGCGTGGAAGGCATCGATCGAGAAGACGGGGTCGCCTTCCTGCTCGCGGCGGAGCTTCCACGCACCCGGGATTCTGACTTCGGGTACTTCGAGACGGAGTTGCGCCGCGGCCAGGTCGAGGCATCCGCCTCGGGCTTCACGTGGGACGATCTCGGCGAGGGCGCTTTCCTCGAGCTGGGCTACTACGGCGACGGTGACGGGCTGATGCGGATCGCATTACATCGCGACACGACCTGGCACGACCCTAATTTGCTCCCACTCTACCCGCGTCCAGACCGGTGGTACCAGCGCGCAGTCGAGGAGGCCTGGGCTGAAAACGCCGAGGCGGACTGATGGCGCTACCCGACACCCATGAACTCGATCCCGACTTGCTCTATTTGTTCATCCTCGGCCCCTGCAAGGGAGAGACCGTCCTCCTCCGGGTGCCTCCCGATCAGTGGATGATCGTCGATAGCTTCAAGGCAGGCAGGTCCCATCGCCCATCCGCCGAGACGGTGATCACCCGGTACGGCGGCCGGGTTGACGTACTTGCGCTCACCCACCCCCACGCGGATCACTTCGAGGGCTTTATCGATCTGATCGATCGCTATGACGAGGCCATGCTGGGGTGCGTTTACCCCCGCGATAGTCGTGGAACCCGGGATCTGTCGGCCGATCCCATAACCGCGCTCAAGGAAGGGGCCAAGCCGGCTTACACGCGGATCTGGGATGAGTGGAAACGACGTCCAGAGCGGCGGCGAACCACGTTTCGGCGTGATACCTGGAGCCTCGGCACGGCCAGGGTGACCTCCTTGCATCCCGTTCGCCCGGTGGATCCGGCGCAGTGGAGCAACGATCCGAATACCATTTCCTCAGCTATGCTTGTCGAATGGCACAACCTTCGCCTTCTCCTGGGCGCCGACGTGCCTAACAGCGAGTGGGCGGGGATCGCCGAGGGCTTTCCGGGGCTGAACCGACATGCCGCGATGAAGGTCCCGCATCACGGATCGCGTGGCGCGATTCACACCTCCTTCGCGGATGGCGATCCCGGACGGTTCTGGATCATCACGCCCTTTTACCCCCAAAGGCTTCCTCGCCCGGAGGATGCCAACGCTCGTGGGGAACGAGAGGGGCTGCGTCAACTCCTGTCATTTGTCGGTCAAGTGCACTTGACGGCGCTTCCGTTCCGACACAACAGCGAGACCCACGAGCCAGTCGCTACCACTCGCCAGAGCGTGGCGCGCGGCGGGCACCCGGAGCGAACCGGTGAGCGGCCCGGTAATCTGCTGGAAACGGACGCGGCTTTGAATCGGCAGGTAGTCATCGGCTTTACCCGAGACGGCACGGTCGCCCGGAAGTGGTTCGGTCCCGGATCGGTACGACTCTATTCGGAAGCGTAGCAAGTCCCATGAGCCTCCATCCCATCCGTGCCCTCGACCACGTGATTGCCGAGTATCGGGATTATCTCCGAACCGAGTTCCGGGCCAGGGATCCGGAGTTGCGAGCGGCGCTTGAACGCGAGCTCGATGCTCCTCAATTTCTCGCTCAGGAGCCGTTCTATCAGGCTCACCGGCCGTTCAAGCAGGGCAAGCTGTGGTCGGAGCTGCCAATCGATCGCAGACTCGCCGAGGTGATGGCCGCTCGGACCAGCCAAGACCGGGCATACTCTCACCAGTCGGATGCGATCACGGAATTGCTCCAGCCTGAGCCTCGCGCGATTGTCGTGACCACCGGAACTGGTAGCGGCAAGACCGAGGCGTTTCTCTTGCCTGTGATTCAAAACGCGTTCGAGGATGCGACGGCATTTCACGACCGGCCAGGACTCACGGCGATCTTGCTTTATCCGATGAACGCGCTGGCGAACGACCAGAAGCAGCGCATCGACGATTATCTTCTCGCGGCCGGGATGGCGGGCCTCCGCGTGGAGCAGTACGACCGGGGAACAACGCAAGCGAAGCGCGACGAAATGAGGCAAAACCCGCCTCATCTGCTCCTGACCAATTACATGATGCTCGAATACCTGCTGGTCAGGCCGAGCGACCGCGAAGATATTTTCGCCAATCACCGCTGCCGGTTCCTGGTGCTCGACGAAGTTCACACCTATCGGGGAATCCTGGGAACCAACATCGCGCTCCTCGTGCGGCGACTCAAGACGCACCTCGCCCGTGCGCGCCAGGATCGGCGCATCGAGGTCCCGGCCGAGGAACATTCGCGCCGATTCCCCACACTGGTGCCGGTGGGAACGTCGGCGACCATCAAGAGCATGAACGAGGAAGGGCTGACCCACGAGGAAGTGATCCAGCTTCGAGACGCAGCCGTTCAGGAGTTTTTCGCGACGCTTACCGGCGTCGAGAAGATGTCGATCCGTGTCCTGGGCGAGGAGCTCCAGGACGTCGAGATCCCGGCGGAAGCACGCTACCCGGCAGCCGCAGGGTCGGTCGACTCGAGCACGCTGGACGTCGCCAATCCCCGCGCGGTGCTTTCGGCGCTCTGCACTTTGGCGGATTTGCCGCCGGAGACTACCGCGAGCGACGCGGTGCGACGGTATCGGCTTCTCTGGGACATGAATCGCTGGCTGATCAAACGGCCGATGTCGCTTAGCCAGATTGTCGAACGAGTCAAGAACGAGGTCGCGGAGCGCGCATACACTCCCGAAGCAGAAATCAGTGCTGAAGTTGAGTCGGCCCTGGTCATCGGCGCGGCACTACCCGAGGAGGTCGTGGGGACGCTGCGGTTGCGCTCGCACCGCTTTGTGCGCGGCGGCTGGATGTTCCATCGTTGCATCAACCCTGCATGCCAGAAAATCTATCCGCGTGGCGAGGAGCATTGCCGGGATTGCCACCAGCCCACGGCCCCGCTCTACCTGTGCAGGAATTGCGGAGCGGATTATCTCCGGGTTGTCGGGGAGCTCGACGAGACAAAGGACACCCTGAGGCCGAGCGCCATCGAGGCGGACGGTCCCGAGTGGATGATTTACCAGCCCGGCCGGTTCCTCGCTAACTTCGACGAGGACGACGACGAGGTGGTTCAAGAGGAGGTTCCGCGCCGGCGTCGGGCCAATCAGGCCCACCAAGAGATCAGAGGCCGGCAGGTCTTGACGGGGTCGCTCGATCCCGCAGCCATCCGGTTCAACCGGGACCCAGCTTATTACGGTGTCCAGGTAACCCTCGTGCCGGCGCGAAGCCGGTGCCTCTGCTGTGGGAAGACCGGCGGAAGTCATAACGTGATCAGCCCTGTCAGCCTGGGAACCTCCGCGGCCGTCAAGGTGCTGGGTGAGGGGCTCGTCGAGATCCTCTCGGAGGTCAATCGTGACCGCCCGGACCGCGACGGCAAGGAGCGCCTGCTGATCTTCAGCGATAGCCGCCAAGATGCCGCACACCAGGCCCGGTTCATTGAGTTTGCAAGCCGCTACGACCGAATGCGGCGCCGGGTCATCGAGATTCTCGGGAGCGAGCCGAGGGTAGGTCTTCCGAGTCTCGTGGTACTTCTCGCTGGAAAAGGAATCGAGCACAGGGATAACCCGAACGTCCCCGAGCACGTGGATTGGGTTCCCGAGGAGACAATGCAGCGAGTGCGAGCGTGGGAGGAGGCCCCGCTGCTCGACGAGATCGCCGTGACGGCCGGATATCGAGCGACGGTCCTGAACCTCGGGCTTGTAGGCCTCGATTATGAGCGACTCGGAGAATATGTGGCCGCACGGGGCACAGCGCTCGCGGGGAGTCTCCGCGTGAAGCCCGAAGCTCTGGAGCATATGCTCGTGATGCTGCTGGACGAGATCCGTGTGCGCGCTGCGATCTCTCGTGAATTGCTTCGCTACCATCCCAAGAACCCGTCTTGCCCCAGGTACTTCAGGGATGCCGAATGGGAACGGCGCTTTCCGTCACCGCAGGGGTATCCCGCAGATCCTGCGGGCAATCCTCTTCCGTTCATGGATGCCAGGGAGATTCCGACCGGGATGCGCTGCCACAACGCGTGGAGGCGCCCTGGTGCTGGCGGGCGGTCCCCGAGCCTCGAGACGATCCTCAGGCATCTCTGCGACCGATTCGGCGGTTCCGAGCCGACGGCCGAGACGATGGTGGAGGTCCTCACATTTCTGCGGCGCGGCAACTTCCTGGTGCCGGTCACGCTTTGCGGCGCCAGCCAGAATGCGACCCTGCTCCAGCTCAATGACCAGGTGGTCAGCCTGCGGCTCGTGAGGGAAGAGACGCGGTTTCGCTGCAACGTGTGCAGTCAAGCCCGGGCCAGCGTGCGTGTCAACTCACCGTGCCCTCGGTGTTCCGGAGTGTTTGTCCGCTGGTCCGATCGAGAGGTCGAAGAGAGCCGCTCAGTAAAGCATATCCGGAAAACCGAGGCCGAGCCCCTGGTCGCGCGCGAGCACACCGCGCAAGTTCCGACCGGCGACCGGGCCAAGGTCGAGACCGACTTCAAAGCGCCTCAATCCACGTCACCGATCAATGTTCTCGCGTGCTCTCCGACGCTGGAAATGGGAATCGACGTCGGCGGCCTGGACGCGGTGATCATGCGAAATATTCCCCCTCGACCCGATAATTACGCGCAGCGCGGCGGTCGCGCGGGGCGGCGGTCGCGGGTGGGACTGGTCGTCAGCTACGCTCGAAGCACGCCCCACGACCAGTATTTCTTCGATCACCCGCGAGAGATGATCGCCGGTGAAGTTCCCGCGCCCGCCGTTTCGCTCGGAAACAAAGATGTCCTGATTCGCCACCTGCACGCGATTGCATTCGGTGCGGCAGAACCCGGCCTCGCCGGTCGGATGCGCGAGTATGTCAGCCCCAGAGGAGAGGTAGACCAGAACGCCGTGAATTCTCTCATCGAGGCGGTCAAAGCCCAGATCGAGCATGCGCTCGCCGTTGCGACGGAAGCGTGGAATCGCGACGTCCTGGCCGTCGCCGGACTGGCGCGGGCCCAACTTCGGGCAACTCTCGAAAAGATCCCCCAGCGCATTCAGCACGTTATGGATTGCACCGCGAGGCAAATCAGGGATCTCCATACGACGGTCGCCTTCTTTGCCGAGGGGCTCCAGCAGGGAGGGGCCGCCATGCGTGCCAGCGAGCTCATCAATAGACTGCTCGGGGTGCCGAGCGAAACCCAAAGAGCAGGGAACGAGGCCGATGATCGGTCTACTGGGTACCCGCTGCGCCGATTTGCTGAGTTTGGAATTCTGCCGGGTTACGAGTTCCCGACCGAACCTGCCTCGCTCCGTCTTCTCGGGGATTCCCACGAAGACGAGCCGGTCACCGTCATGCGGAGATTCGGCATCGGGCAGTTTCAGCCAGATGCGACGGTTTACGCGCGGTCGCGGCGCTGGAAAGTGATCGGGCTGGATAACTCCTCACCCTGGAACCCCAAGGTCGAGCATCCGAGCTGGAACTATCGTGTCTGCTCGGCGTGCAACCTGCGCTACAATGCGGAAGAGCCGAGATGCCCTCGATGTCTGAATGGGGCGCCGGGCCAAGGCTTGCCTTCCTACGAATTCGCCGGTTATATCGCGGCCAGGAATGAGAGTCCGATCCTCGATGAGGAGGAACGATACGCGGAGCGAAACCTGGTCAGGACTTATCCTCAATGGGATGGCCGCGTGACCGATCGATGGAGCATCGGCAACGGCTGGTCGCTGCGGCTCAGTCAGGATGAGGAGGTCCGCTGGCTGAACGAAGGGAAAGCACCGTCGCCACGAGACCTGGAGCAGGGGGTTCCCACGCTTCACCTCCAAAACAAGGGCTATCTGCTCTGCCCCAGTTGCGGCCATATCCTCACCGCGCCCGTCGTCGAGCGGGCGCCCCGCGGGGGCCGGCAGCGAGCGAACCGAAATCAGGGTCGCGCCGACGACTTTGGTCATGCAGCCAACTGCCCGAAGCGCGCGGAGACACCGAGGGCTCTCGCGATCACAACCTCCGGGAAGGCGGAAATCCTTCGCTTGATGCTTCCGGTTCCCGAGTCATCAGGCGAGGGTGATTGGAATTCCTGGGGGTTATCCGTCGGTTACTCGCTGCTCAATGGCATTCAGCAGTACTTCATGCTGGGAGCCAACGAGCTTGACTTCGAGCTCGAAGGACCGTGGCTTCGCTCCGAGGCGGACGAGCGATACCGTTTGATCTCGCTTGCGCTCGTTGATCCGAGCCTGGGAGGGTCTGGTTATCTCCGCCGGATTGCTGAGGAGTTCGACAAAGTCGCCCAGAGAACGATCCAACATCTCGACCACGCGGACTGCGAAGCCGCCTGCTATCGCTGCCTGAAGTCGTACCAGAATCAGAGATTTCACGAGCTTCTCAACTGGCCCCGCACGCTAGACGCCCTTCAAGAGTTAGCTCATCTGAAGCCCGAGCGATCCGCACTCGAAACCGGCGATCTGCAAGATCCGCGGCCCTGGCTCGAGGCGTTCCGGGCGGGCGTCGGATCGCCGCTCGAGCTCAAATTCCTCCGCCTGTTCGAGACGCACGGATTTAGCCCGGAGAAGCAAGTGGCGGTCTCGGTATCTGACGATGCCGGGCCGATCTCGGTAGCCGATTTCGCGGTGCCCGACCGACGCCTGGCGATTTACATCGACGGTGCGAGTTTTCACTCCGGCAGGCAGTATCGCAGGGACACATTCATCCGACGCCGGCTAAGAGAGGGAACGCCCCCTTGGCGCGTCGAAGAGTTGAGGGCAGCGGACCTTGCCCGAGGAAGAGCGTTGGTCAACCGTTTGACGAGTTAGCGACGGCAAATCAGCCTCCCGTTCCGCTTCTGCGGCGCCCCGTATGATGAAAATGGAGTCGGGTTCTGGTAGATCATTGGGTTGGCGGCCGGTGCCGGGCCAGAGGCCGTTCGATCCGAAGTGTTTGAACCCGGAGGACCATGCCATGAGGTTATCGCGCACGAGCGGCGGGATGGCCACCGCCCTGCTCTTCTTGTCCGTCGTGCTGGCGGGCACGTACGCCCAGAAGGCGGAACGCCCTGCCTTGCGGGCCGGCCAGGACGCCGAAACGCCGTCCCACCCCAACCGGCAGCCCCGGAATTCGGGGATTCAGAAGTCAGCTAAACGGCCGCGTGACGCCAACGCCCCACCATGGCAGCCGGGTCCGATCCCCGCGACGGTCTCCGTCAACGTCCGCGGCGTGGCCAGGGACGAGGCAGGAAGGGCAATCGCCGGCGCGGCGATCACACTCTACGCGGGCACTGACAAAGGCGCGAAGGCGGCGGGCACGACCACTGCCGACGCGGAGGGCCGTTACATCATCCACGACGCGACGCTTCCGGTGCGGACCTCGATCAGCGGCCATCGGCTCCCCACGGAGATCACGCCGTACGCAGAATTCAGTCTCAGCGGACTTTCTCCCGGCTTGGGGATCGCCTGGAGCCTGCAGCAGTCGATGTACGCTCTGAAGGAACCACACCCAGACGACATCCAAAGGCGCTTGCCATTGGGCGGCACCGTCGTGCTTGACCTGACGTTCCCCAAGGCAGCCACCCTGGAGGGTAAGGTCGTCGATGAGGACAGCCGACCGGTCGAGGGTGCCAAGCTTCAGGTGATGCACGCCGCCCTGCTCGACGAAGCCGGACACGAGACGAACAACCGCCAGGGTTACGACAACTGGCGGGCATTGCCCGGCACCGTCGGCCGCGCCGTCACCGGTCGCGACGGTAGCTTCCGCATCAAAGGACTTCCCGACCGCGCATGCTTCTGGATCAGCGTGAATCGCCCCGAGCCAGACAACGCGATGTTGGGATTCTACGCCGCGACGATCGACGGCCCGGACACGTTCCACCAGAAGTTGGCCCCCGCCGGCTTCACCGGGGGGGCAAGCGATGAAGTCAAAACCAATCCGATCACGCTGACGTTCCCGAAGACTCGTCCGATCGTCGTCACCGTGGTAGACGACCACACTGGTAAACCCGTCGCGCGCGCCGGCGTCTATACGCTCGGCGAGTCCCTGGCCACGAGATTCCGCTCTGGCGGGGAGACCGACGCCGCGGGCAAGGTCCAGCTCAGTTTGCCGCCGGGCCGGTACAAGGGAATCCGCTCTGACCCTCCGATCGAGACGAACTACATTCGGACCAATCAGGGCCCCCTGGTCGTGGAGCGCGGGGATGGTCCTCATCACTACGAGATTCGCCAAAAGGCCGGCGTTGAAGTGATTTTTCAGGCGGTCGGGGTCCGAGGGGACGAGCCCATCGCCGGTGCCTTCTTCTGGAAAGCGCCTGAGGACCAGCCCGAGGCGACCGAACAAATCCAGACGTCAACGTTCGAGTGGTACGACCCCTGGACCGACACCAAGGGCGAGATGCGGGCCGTGCTTACCCCCGAGCCGGGCCGACGGTACCGCTTCCGGTTCGCGGGAATTCATGAATCGAACACGCCACCGGCCAGCAACCCCGAAATGGCAAACAAGCACGGCTATGAGGCCTTTCCCACTCAGAGCGCGCCGGTCGAATTGGTCGCGGGCAAAACCATTCGGCTGCGGTTCGTGCTCCACAAGCGAGACTAAAAGGGCCAGATACGCGGGATGAGGATGATGGCGGTGATCCACATCAAGAGATTCAGAGGGATGCCGACCCGCATGAAGTCGGTGAATCGATAGCCGCCGGGGCCGAAGACCATCATGTGGGTTTGATAACCGATCGGGGAGGCAAAGGCGTAGGAGGCGGCAAGGGTCACCGCCATGATGAATGGACGGTTACTGACATTCAGCAGCCGGGCCGACTCGATGCAGAATGGAAACGACAGCGCGGCGGCGGCGTTGTTGCTGATCAGTTCGTTGAGAAGCATGGTGCCGAGATAGATGGCCGCCAATGTCGCCGTCGGGCCCAGGGGGCGCGTCGCGTCGACGAGGAATCCAGCGAAGATCTTGGCCAGTCCCGATTGTTCCAGTGCCTTGCCAACCCCGAGCGAAGCGGCGATGGCGATCAAGACGGGTAGATCGACCGACTTCCGGGCATCATTGGGCGAGATGCATCGAGCCGCGATCATGGCCCCGGCAGCCAGGAATGACGCCAGCATGATATCGATGAATCCGCTGATGAACGCTATGATCATGAGCACAAAGATGACCACGGCCGGCCAGAATCGGTCGAACCGGACTGGCCGTGAATCTTCGACATCGCTGACTAAGTAGAAGTCGGGGTTGTTGCGGAACGCCCGGCTGAAATTGGGGCCGACCTGCAAAAGAAGCGTGTCGCCTGCGTGCAGTTCGATGTCGCCGACCTTGTTGGTCAGGCGCGCCCCATTGCGATGCACGGCGACGACCGCGGCGTCGTAAAGGGGGCGGAAGTCGGCGTCGCGAATGATCTGGCCGATCAGGGGCGAGGTCGGGCTGATCACCGCTTCGCAAAGCTGACGGCCCCATTGATGGGCCGGCGCAATTTCGTAACGGGCATCAGCCGCCGGTACCAAGCCGGGGATTTTTTCCAGGTCGACGATCGTGCTGACCACGCCCGTGAAGACCAGCCGGTCGCTCGCCTGGATCACCACGTCGGGGCCAACCGGCCCGAGGACTTTCCCCTCCCGGTCGATCTCGATCAAGAACAGGCCGGGAAGATGTCGCAGACCGGCCTCCGCAATCGACTTGCCCACCAGCCGGCAACCCGGCTGAACCAGCATTTCGACCAGATATTCGCGCCGCGTCAGATCGAGCTGCTCGATCAGATCCTTGCGATCGGGCAAGAGCTTCCGCCCGATCGTCAACAGATAGGTGGCACCCAGGAGTGCGCAGGGGAGCCCCACGGAACCGATTTCCAGGAAGCTCATCGGCTTGAGGGAGAACTTCACCAGCAAGCCCTGCACGACCAGGTTGGTGCTCGTTCCGATCAGCGAGCAAGTACCTCCCAGAATCGAGAGGAACGAGAGCGGCATCAGGAGGCGCGAAGGAGATATCCGCCGTTTGCGGCACCAGGCGATCAAAACCGGCACCAGGAGGGCCACCTTCGGTGTGTTGTTCAGAACCATGGCCGACGGAATGAGCACGACCGCCATATAAAATAGCGCCTTCGCTTCGGTCTCGACGTGTCCCAGGAATCGGTCGCCCACGTAATCCATCACGCCCGTCTCGCGCAGGCCGGCGGCGACGACGAACAGGGCGGCCACGATCAGCATTCCCGAGTTGGCAAACCCGGAGAATGCCTCCGCGGGCGCGATCACACCGAGCGCGGCCAGTATCACGACCGCACCGACGAACAGGACGTCCGCCGGTTTATCCCTGACCAAGCCGATCAACAACGCGGCCAGCACCACCAAGGTCGCGCCCATGTCGAACGTGATATTCAAGTGTCCCCCCACCTCATTTCCTGCAAGGGCCGGACGAATGATTGTTACTCTTACACCCAGTGGGATCGAACCACAAGGCGTGTTAAACTGCGCAGCCTGCGTCTGAGCGACACCATCAACCGGTTCGAGGAGCGAGATCGTGGTGTGGTGGATATTCGGAATTGTGATGGCGATAGTCCTGGGTTACATCATCTGGACCTATAACAGGTTGGTGAGCCTGAGCAAGCGTGCCGATGCAGCCTGGAGCGACATCGACGTCCAGCTCAAGCGGCGGTGGGACCTGGTGCCGGCGCTCGTGGAGACGGTCAAGGGTTATGCGCGGCACGAGTCGAGCACGCTGGAACACGTCGTCGCCGCAAGGGGTCAGGCCGTGCAGGCCGGATCGATCACCGACCGCGGCACGAGCGAGCAGAACCTCGCGGCGGCCGTCGGCCGCCTCTTCGCCATAGCCGAGGCTTATCCCGACTTGAAGGCCAGCCAGAATTTCCAGGGTCTCCACAAGTCGCTGGTTGACATCGAAAACAAGGTCCAGTATGCCCGCCGGTATTACAACGCGGTGGTGCGGGACTGGAATACGCTGGTGGGGACCATTCCGTCGCTCTGGGTCGCCGGGGCGGCCGGTTATGGCGAACGGCCTTACTTCCAGCTCGACAAGTCGGAGCGTGCGGCCCCACAGGTCAAGTTGCACCTGCCCCGCGATCTCGACGACGCACATTTAGACTACGACGCCTGGACCGGGGCTTATGGGGCCAGGAACAAGGACTTTACCAAGCGCCGGGTCAACGCGCGAACCATCGCATTCGAGACCGGCGCACTGCGGCCCGGCGAGTCGATCACGATCGATGTGACCATGCCGTCTGACGCCGTGGCGCGGGCGGCGTGGATGCGCGAGCTCTCCTGGTGGCTGGTCGATAACTTCGCTTACGGCTTGTTTCCGGCAACGCTGGCTGCCTGTCTGGCGGGTTGGTTCTTCCTGGGTCGCGATCTGTCCGGCCGGGGCGCCATCGTTGTCAGCTATGAACCACCCGAGGGACTCGGACCCGCCGAGGCCGGCACCCTGCTCGACGAGCGCGTCAACCTTCGCGACATCTCCGCCGTGATCATCGACCTTGCCGTCCGCGGCTACCTCAAGATCGCGGAAGTCGGGTCGAAGTCCTTGCTCTCATCGGGTCGCGATTACCGCTTCAACCGGCTCAAGGGGCCTGACGACCTCAAACCGTTCGAAAAGGATCTCTATTCCCAGATTTTCGGCGGCAAGGAGAGCGTCCTGATGAGCGACCTGCAGACGAAGTTCTACCCGGTGATCGGCCGGGTCAAGAACGACCTCTACCGGGGCCTCAGCAAGGAAGGCTATTTTGACGGCAATCCCGATTCCGTCCGGATGAAGTTCCTGTTCCTCGGCCTGACCGCCCTCGCGGCTGCCCTTGGGCTGACCGCGCTGGTTCAGGCCTGGCTAGCCGGGCGTGTCTTCGTCTTTCCGATCGCGGTCACGGGAGTCCTGTCGGCGGTCGTGCTGGCGATCACCAGCCGAGTCATGCCTCGCAAGACGCACAAGGGACGGGTTGCCTGGGAGCAGATCGCGGGACTGGAGGAATACATCCGCCGGGCCGAGGTCAACGACATCAAGGCCCAGGATCGGCGCGGGATCTTCGAGCGACTGCTGCCTTACGCGATCATCTTCGGACTGTCGAACCGATGGTCCAAGGCTTTTGCCGACCTCTACACTCAGCCGCCCGACTGGTACCAACCCGTCGACCCCACGGGTTACACGACCTGGATGCTCATGAGGGACCTCGACCGCTCCGTCTCGACGATGAACACCACCTTCCCGTCCATGCCTCGCGCCACGGCGGCCAGCCTCGCTGGTCCCACCGGCCAGGGCTATAGCTGGTCCAGCGGTGGATTCGGCGGAGGGTCTTCCGGCGGCGGATTCGGCGGAGGAGGCGGGGGATCGTGGTGAGTTCGCGTTTGCAGGAGAAGTCAATGATCAAGATCCTCGACGCACTCCCTGGCGACTCGCAGCGGCCCTCGCTCGAGAAACTCCCGACCTTCGCGCCGCGCCCTTCGCGGGCCGAACTGATCGCGCGCGGCGAGGCCATGCGGAAACAATGCCCGCGCAGCTCCCACGCCGTCTGGAGTGCGCCGCACGACCGACCGGACCCGCTCCGGCTGGTCGAGGAAGGCAACGGCGGGCGAATCCCCGAGCTGATCCCCCTGCGCCACGGACGCATGCTGCCGTCGCCCTTCACCTTCTATCGCGGCACGGCGCTCAACATGGCGGTGGACCTGGCCGGCACTCCCACAACAGGCTTTCGCGTACAGGCGTGCGGCGATGCGCACCTGGGCAATTTCCGCTGCTTCGCCACGCCGGAGCGGCGGGTCATCTTCGACATTCACGACCTTGATGAAACGCTTCCGGCCCCGTGGGAATGGGACGTCAAACGCCTGGCCGCCAGCTTTGTCCTCGCATGCCGCGACGAACGGCTTCAGCGACAAGCTCGCCCGCGATGCCGTGCTGACCTGCGTCCGGTCGTACCGCGAAGCCATGGCCCAGTTCAGCACGATGCGGGCCCTGGACGTGTGGTATGCCCGGTTTGAGGCCGAAAAGCTCGTCGCGGACATCGACGACGCCGACATCCGCGCGCGGACCCGGAAGAGCCTGGACAAAGCGAAGAACGTCTGCGTCGTTGAGGACGTTTTCCCCAAGCTCGCCGACACGTCGGGCGAGACCCCGACCATCAAAGACAACCCGCCGTATATCTACCACCACCTGGAGCACGGCGAGGACGAATTCTACGCGCGGATCGAGGATGTCTTTTCCCATTACCGCGAATCGTTACCGGACGACCGGCGTGTGCTCCTGGACCGATATGCCATCAAGGACAAGGCCATCAAGGTGGTGGGCGTCGGCAGCGTCGGCACCGTCTGCAGTGTCGCGCTCTTGATGGCGGGCGAAAAGGATCCGCTCTTCCTTCAGGTCAAAGAAGCGCGCCCCTCGGTCCTGGAGCCGTACGCGGGCCCGAGCGTTTATCCCAATCACGGGCAACGGGTCGTGAAGGGGCACCGGCTTATGCAATCGGCCAGCGACATCTTCCTGGGCTGGACGCAGGACAGGAGCGGCCGCCATTTTTACGTCCGCCAGCTCCGGGACATGAAGCTCAAGTTCCGCATCGAAGAGTTCAAGCCGGCCAAGATGGTCATCTTCGCCGATTGGTGCGGGGGCACGCTGGCGCGCGCCCACGCCCGTTCCGGTGAGCCGGCTGTGATCAGCGGCTACCTCGGCAAGGCC
Source organism: uncultured Isosphaeraceae bacterium (assembly GCA_963823675.1). GTDB lineage: Bacteria > Planctomycetota > Planctomycetia > Isosphaerales > Isosphaeraceae > CAWGMT01. The sequence goes on from CAWGMT010000016.1 coordinate 234,264, forward strand.
GACACGTTTGATCAAGCGATCGCGGCCTTCGCGTTGGCCTATGCCGATCAGGTTGAGCGCGATTACGAGACCTTCGCGAAGGCGGTGCGCGAGGGCAGATTCGAAGCTCGGACGTGAGGTGGCACTGAAGGCACCCCTCCTCGGCGAGCAAGCTAGCCGAGGAAGTCCAGCATCGTTTGCCGTCCAGTCGAGACCTGAGGGGCGGGTGCGTGACCAGTCCGACGGATATTATCCGCAGATCCGACGAACGGCGAGCGCCCTTGCCGGAGCCTGTGCCGGACGGACGTGCGGAATGCCCGGTCGGGCGCAACGGGGCAGCATGTGGCGTTCAGTCCTGCGATAATCCAAGGGAGATGAGTGGTGGGGCTGCCCGAGGTTCCCGCGGGGGGGGACCAAGGGCTCACAGCCCACGCCTGACGCCCAGGAGAGCCGCCGCATGGCCGATGTCAACGCGGGTCGCAACTTCCTCTTTGGATTGCTTGCCCTTCAGAATGGCCTCATCAATCACGACCAGCTCGTCGCCGCGGTGTGGGCTTGGAGTTGCGACCAGGGTTGCCAGATCGCTGACTACTTGGTCAACCGCGGCGTTCTGGACGCCAGCCAGCGCAGCGTCGTTCAGGCGATGGTCGCGCAGCATGAGAAGAAGCACGGCGACAGCACCGAGCAAAGCTCGGCCGCCATCACCGCCGGACGATCGACCAGCGAGAGCCTCGCAGCACTCGGCGACACTGAGATCGGGGAAACCTTGACCCAGGCCGGCGCCGGTCCGGCTTCGACCCAGATCGATTCCGGCCTCGACCATCAGTGGCGCCTACTCCGTCGGCTCGATCACGTCCGACGGGCAGCGGTTCCGCGTTCTGCGGCCTCACGCCCGCGGCGGCCTCGGGGCCGTCTTCGTGGCGCTCGACACCGAACTGCACCGTGAGGTCGCGCTCAAGACGATCCTCGACCGCCACGCCGACGATCCCGCCAGCCGCGCCCGCTTCATGCTGGAGGCGGAGGTCACCGGGGGGCTTGAGCACCCGGGGATCGTCCCGGTCTACGGGCTGGGGATTTACGGAAGCGGCCGGCCCTACTACGCCATGCGCTTCATCAAAGGCGACTCGCTCAAGGAGGTAATCGAACACTTTCATGGCGACCCCGGTCGCGTCAGCGCCGCGAGTCCCGCCGAGCCCGCTCGCGTCAGCGCCGGGAGTCCCGCCGAGCCCGGTCGCGTCAGCGCCGCGAGTCCTGGCGAGCCCGGTCGCGTCAGCGCCGCGAGTCCCAGCGAGCCCGGTCGCGTCAGCGCCGGGAGTCGTTCAAAAAAACAAGGTCGGGGCGCTAACGGATCCCCGCTCGCCTTTCGCCAACTGTTGCGCCGCTTCCTCGATGTCTGCGACGCAATCGATTACGCTCACAGCCGGGGCGTGCTGCACCGCGACATCAAGCCGGGCAATATCATCATAGGCAAGCACGGCGAGACGCTGGTGGTGGACTGGGGGCTGGCCAAGGCGCAAGGGCGGCCCGACGCCGGCCCATCGGACGAGCGCCCGCTGGTACCCAGCTCGGCCAGCGGGCCATCCGACACGCTGCCGGGCCGCGTGCTGGGAACGCCGTCGTACATGAGCCCGGAGCAAGCGCGCGGCGACCTGGAGCAACTGGGCCCGCGGTCGGACGTCTACAGCCTGGGAGCGACGCTATATTGCCTGCTCACGGGGAAGCCGCCGTTCGAGGGCGGCGTGATCGAAGTGATCGAGGCCGTGCAGCGGGGAGCTTTCCAGCCGCCACGGTTCCTCGCCCCGTCGATCGACCGGGCGCTCGAAGCGGTCTGCCGGAAGGCGATGGCCCTGGACCCGGCGGACCGCTACGCCACGCCCAAGGCGCTCGCCGAGGATGTGGAGCGGTGGATGGCCGACGAGCCCGTGGCGGCTTATCGCGAATCTTGGGCCCGGGCGCTCACCCGCTGGCTGACGAGGCATCGCACGGGTGTCACCGCTCTGGGCGCGGCCATGCTGGTGGCCCTGGCCGGTCTGGCGGCTGTGCTGGGCGTGCAGGCGCGAGCCAACGGCCAGTTGACGGTCAAGAACACCGAGCTCGACGCTGCCTTCCGCCGTGAGGCCCAGATCCGCAAGGAAGCCGAGACCAATTTCAACATGGCCAGGAACGCCGTCAACAACTACCTGACCAGCGTCAGCGAGAACACGCTCCTCAAGCAGCAAGACTCGGTCGAACATTCGCAGCCTGCCGCCGGGAATTGCTCAGCACGGCGCTGAAATACTACAAGAGTTTCGTGAATCAGCGCAACAACGATCCCAACCTCCGCCGGCAACTCGCAAACGCCTATTTCCGTGTGGGAGAGATCACTCAGGAGATTGACTCACGTATCGAGGCGATCGAGGCGTTCCAGTCGGCGCAGAGCGTCTGGGAAGCGCTCACCGCCGCCGACCCTGAAAATCATGAGCTTCATGGCCGCCTGGCCGATTGCCACCTGGCGATTGGCAAGCAGAAAGACGCGCTCGGGGACCTCCAGGGGGCCATGACGTCGTTCGACCGGGCGCGGAGCGTCCTCGAGCCGCTCGCGGCGCTTCAGCTCGATCCGGCCCTTTACCAGCCATTGCTCGCGGATTGTTACGCGGAAATCGGGATCATCCAGGGGAAGCTCCAGTCCGGCGATCAAGGTCTGGAATCCCTCGAGAAAGCACGAGCGATCCAGCAAGGGTTGATCGCCCGGTATCCGCGAGAGATCCGCTATCGGCAGAGGCTGGCCGAGATCATCAACGTTCAGGGCTTTGTCTATTCCAAGAGGCTCGAATATGCCGCTGCGATCCGTTGCTTCGAGGAAGTTCAGAAGATTTGCCAGTCGCTCCTCGACCAGGTGACCGCCGGTCCCAAGCCGGTCAAGCTTCTCGACCTGCTGGCCCTCTCCCATTACAACATTGCCACAATTCACTACGCGAACGGCCGGTTCGAACAGGCCCTCGAGTCCCTGGAGAAATCGCTCAAATACCGGTCCGAGCTCGCAGCCCTACACCCATCGGTCACCAGGTTCCGGGAAAACCTCGGGGAAACTCACGAGGTCATTGCCGATATCCAGCACAAGCTCCATCGTGATGACCAGGCGTTCTCATCGCTTCAAATGGCCATCGACATTCTCGAAAAGCTCGTCCAAACTCATCCTGACCAGGCAAGGCACCACGCATGGCTGGGGCGGAGCTTCAATGCCCTGGGTTGCCTTCATGACGAGCTGCGTCACAACCAGCAAGCGATCCCCGCGTTTGAGAAAGCCGTCCAGGAAGAAGAGCGTGCCATCGCGCGGTCGCCCGATGATAACGAGTACAAGGTCCTGTACTGCGTCCAGCTCGAGAATCTTGGTGAGCAGTATGTCAACTTGGGCCAGGTCAACCGAGGGCTGCCATACTACCGACACGCAATCCAGATCCGCCGGCAGCTTTTTTCATCCCATCGGAAAACACGCGCCTATCTTCTCGACCTCGCGCAGGCGCTCTCGACGTTGGGAGATATCCAACGCCATGCCGGCGACTCGACCGCCGCGCGCGACTCGTCCTTCGAAGCGCGGAGTCTCCTCGAACGCGCCGCGGCCGCGATGCCCGGCGATCCAGAGCTCCAGGTCCGGCTCGGCGCGGCACTCGTTGGAGAGGCCGGTGCAGTGTCCGACCTGCGAGACCCGGAACAGGCACGATCGTTGCTCGACCGCGCCGTAAAAAGCCTGTCGGGCGCCTCGGTATCGTCAACCGGGAAAGCTCTGCGCAGCGAGTGGCAAAGCCAAGCGCTCTGGGAGCTCGCGCGTGTTCTACGCGCTTTGAACAACAGGGTGGAGGCGGACAAGGTCGACGCCCAGCGCGTGGCCTTATGGCAAGATCGTCCGCCCCGCGAACTTGCTGCCCTGGCTCTCAAAGAGACGAGCCTGGGCGCCTTGATTGGCTACGGTAAAACCCCTGTTCCGCCGGCAGCCCTGTCTGTCCGCGAGCTCGATCTGGATCAGGCCGCAGCCGATCTCGAGCTGGCCATCGCACGGGGTTTTCGAGACCTTCGCATGCTGAAATCCCATCCCGACTCCGAGATGCTCCTTTCGAGGGAGGATCTCAAACTTCCAATCATGGATATAGCCTTTCCTGATCGGCCGTTCGGGAGCCATTAAGTTGCCTTGCCTCCCTTGCGACGGATATCGTCGACGACGCGTTCGGCCCCTTCCTTACAGTATGTACGGCATGGCGGTCCAAGTGGCAGGCAGCGCCAGTCGCAACCACCTCAGAAGGGTTGCCGAGATGGTGATGCGCGCCGGCCGGCGTGAAGATCCGGCAAGGATTCGTCGCGAACCGGGCTAATCGCCGGCACGTTCTCCTGGTCACCGAGAAGGTGGGTTTATCTGTTCTGGCTTTCCGGACATTCAGAGTGTTCTTTGATGAAGCCGCACGTTACGATATTTGTCGCCGAAGCGGCACGGCGTTGTGTGTAATACCGTTTGGTAACAATTAGGCGGTAGCGTAAATCAGGAATCCGGTACCGCGCAAACGGCGAAGACGACTTTGAACAGCCAAGTCGCTTCGTTTTCCTCGTCTTCAAAGGTCTGTCATGGAAACCAGAGTACCCATTTTCCGCTATTCGGCGTTGCTGCTCTTCTTCGTGGCCGGTCCCTTGATCCCGGCGCTGCCTGCCGGCATCGTCTCTGAAAACTTCTCGGGAACGATCGAGTCTGTCTTGAACCCTGGAAACACGAATGTTGCCGTGAGCGATACGATCAGCGGCAGCTTCGCTTACGACGCCTCGCAAAGCGGGAGCGGCGGCCTTTATACATTCACTGGTTCTCCCTTGATCCACAGTTTCACTTTCACGGTCTCGGATTCCGGTGGAAACCAGGTGTTCTTGGATTATTATACAGGTAATTTCACCGCATATTACGCCATCAACGTCATCTACGGTTACACATCCAACGCTCAGTATCCGGGCATCAACGGAACCGAGCTCGATATCAGAGGAGATACGCTCTACAACCAAGGGCACGGCATTTCTCCTGGCTTCGATTTGGCTCTTTTCGATCCGGGTAACGTGGGAACTTCGCCATCCAATCCTCTCCCGGATTCGAGCGTCATCAACCATTTCACATCGAACGAGGCGTTTCTCACGTGGGGAGAGCCCGGCGTTCAGTCCTTCACCGCGATTATCCGCTTCGGAGCGATTCCAGAGCCCTCCAGTCTGCTCATGGGGGTTTTAGGGATCTTGACCTGCACCATTGGTTTCTTGGCCTCGCGACGCGGCTTAGCCGGAGATTCGAGACCTCGTCAACAGAGCGCGGAGTAAGGATCTGCCCGACAATAACCTTCCGGGAATGTCGCCTTTCGCGGAGCGAAAGGCGACTCTTATTATTCAGCGGCGCCCGAGGTAATGCTAAGCCGGCACGGACTATAGCCTACCGAGGTAAGCGGCCAGGTCGGCGATCTATGATTCGCGTCCCGGTTTCTAAGGCTCTGACAGTTTGTCGGGAGGGAGCGTGCGACCGGTGGCAGCGTCGATCACGTTCTGGCCGATTCTGACAGCCTTGACGACCGCGGGGTTGGTCAGGCCGCGGCCGGACTGGTTCCAGTAGCAAGACAAGTCGCTCGGGGAGTAGATGACCGCGGTCCGGCCGCCGCGGCTGATGCCCCAAAGGGGGTGAATTACCGCGGGCAGCAGATGCCGGGCCCGCCAGACCGGATGATCGTCGGGCAGCCGTTGAAGCTGACCTGGCTTCTCGGAAAATAGCTCGTCCATCAACCTCCTGAAGCCCCGGTCGAAATCGGCACTGCCACAGCAGGCTTCGCCCAGGATGAACCCTCCGCGCTCGACGTACTCTCGCAAATTTTTCTTTTCGGCGATCGTGAACTCCGGGGCGCTGTGTCCGTTGATAAAGAGGATCGGCGCCCGAAGCAAGTCGGGGACCGTCGCCTTTTTGGCGTCAACCACCTGCCACGTCAGCAGGTGGTGCCAGTCGCGGGAGACGATGCTCACGATATTTCGGATGTCGTCGGGATCGTTGTTCCAGTCTTCCGACGGGCCATGGCGCAGCTTGTTGATCAAGACAGGCGCCCGCCCCTTAGCCAGAAACAAGAGCGCGAAGCTGGTCGCCAGGACTTTGTTCTCCTCGACCAGTTTGCCTTGCCAGTACCCGCCTGGTTTGTCTTGCGCGCGACGAATTCCTCGGCACCAGCCCGATACCAATCGTGGTCGCCGAAAAGCCGAATGCCCGCGAGTCGCCCGGCGCGTTCCAGGCCGTAAAGGTAGTAGAATTTCCACTGCTGGCCGGCTCCGAAATTGTGACCGACCTGAAAGTGGCTGGTCAGCCAATTGATCCCAGCCTGAAGGTTGCGGTTGACCGCACCTTTTCCGCAGTCGTCGATCACGTCGCCCTGGAGAACCTCCTGGCCCTGGGATCGGCGGAGCCTCGAGATGATCATGCTGGAGATCCCCGCACAGGTCATGCTTGCGGTCGGGTTGTTCGCATCGGGAGTATAGGCCCAACTGCCGTTGCGCTTCTGGCCTCGCTCCCAGTAGGAACGCGACAATTCCCAAACAGAGGGTTGCACTGGAACACCGACCTCGCTGGCGACGAACAGACCCAAAAGGGCGTATTGCGAGTTGGAATTGTCGCCGAAGCGTCGTTTGGTGTCGGAGTAGGTCCAGGACCCCGGCCACGACACCGGTTCGTTGCGTTTGATCTGGGCTTGCTCGAGCCAGCGGACGTTGGCCGCGATCCGCAATATATCGCGCCTTGGCTCGGCCGTTGCGAAGACCATCGTCTGCAATGAAATGGCGTATGTGCTTCGCAACTCTCCCGGCACGAAATGGCGGAGATAGTCGAGGGCTTGTCGAATCGCCTGCGAATCGGGGGTCTCACCGGCGGTCATGAGCGCGAGCGTGACCAGGCTGGTCGTACCGGTTCGCGATTCCGCTTCGACGTCAGCCCACGAACCGTCGGGCCGCTGCTGCGCCTTGAGGAACTGAACCCCTCCGTAGATGGCGCGCTCTGCTTGTTCGCCGAATGCCGATAGATGACGCTTCGGAACTGCCACGATCGGTATTCGCGTTTCTCCGCCGGAAGTCGCTGGCTGGCTTTCGGGGACGCCACGATCGGTTTTGGGCACCCTTGTGAGAGACGTACCGGGAACGACCGGTGCAATCGCTTCGACCGCCGGTGCCTCGCGGGATCGCGGCACGGTGCCGCGGGCGCCTCGGCCGGGCAGGCCGGCCAGCGTCATCCCGATTAGCACGACAGCCGCAAATGCAGCCAGGGCCACTGCCGCCGCGAGCCCAACCTTGGCGAGCAAAATCGCGCTCAACTCCTTTTGCAACAGCAGCGGGATCGACGAAGAGACCGACATCGGCCCGGCGGTTGCTGCTTCGGCAAGAGTGCCTTGAAGCGCGGCCCGCGTTGTGGCCACGGCGAGCGCCAGCGGCACGAGTGCCGCCGTGGTGGGCGTTGGCGCAAGCCCCGCGGCCAGAACGACCGCGGGGGCCAGGCCCCTCCGGGCCAGCCGGCCTTCCAACCGGCGGCGTCCCCGGGCCAGCCGGCTCTTGACTGTCCCGACTGGCCACTTCAGTCGTTGCGCCGCCTCTTCGTGCGAGAGTCCTTCAAGTGCGCAAAGCAAGATCGGCAACCGCTGGGCGTCGCCCAGCCGGTCGATCTCTTCATGGACGATGGCACAAACCTCGGCCCGTTCCACGGGATTGTCAGCGGCGGCGGCGATTTCGCCGGCTTCGGGCCGCTCACGGGTGTTGCGCCGGCGGACCCCGCCCTGGGCGCGAAGTGCGACCCGCCGGGCCACCCGATGGAGCCAGGCAGCCAGCGCGTCGGGATCATGGATCGAACGCGCCCGGCGGGCCAGCAGGAGAAACGCTACCTGGAATGCGTCCTCGGCCAAATGGCCGTCCGCCAGAAGCCCGCGACAGACGCGCAGCACCATCGGCCCGTGGCGCTCGACCAGGGTTGCAAACGCCGCTTCGGACGTCTCGCCACCGCGGGCGAACTGATCGAGCAAGCCGCGATCCGGCATCGCACCCAACGCCCCGACGTCAAAGAGCGTGCGAATCTGCTTACCGAAAGCGATCGCCGAATTCATGTTTGCCATGAGCTTACCCGTCCGTTCCCGGCGCTCAACCCTCTTGCCCGATCCTACCTCTATTGAGGCGCGCTCGGCGACCAGAGGTCCCGATTTTTCAGAGACTGCCGAGGAAAGCCGCGAGGTCGGCGATCTCTTCGGGGGTGAACACAAGGTCCCGCGGATGGCGCACCTTCCGGAACACGTCGTCGAGGGACCGGGCTCGGCCGTCGTGGAGCAGAGCGCCTCGCTGGCGAACGCCTCGGAGCGAGGGCGGATTGAACTGGTGATTTCCGACCTCGTCAACCAGGCCGACGTCATAGTTGCTCGGAGATGTGTACTCGGGAGGGACATGGCAAGCCGCGCATTTTCGTACGTCGAAAACGGCGCGGCCACGAGCGATCGCGCTCAAGTCGCCCTGGCCGGTGCCCGTCATCGATGGCGAGGGCGGAGCCAGTGAATTGAGGTAAGCCGTCAGGTCGGCGACTTGCTCCTTGGTCGGCGCTGGCCCATGCATGGTCGTCACGATCGATTTGCGGACCTGGTCTTCCAGTCGGGCCATCGAGCCGGTCCAGGTCCATGGACCGGTCTGCGCGACACCCAGAAGCGAAGGCACCCGCTTGGGCGCGCCGTAGGAGCCATCACCCAGGGTGTCGCTCAGGAGATTGTTGGTATGCCCATCGGTGTGGCAGCTATGACAGCTCATCCAGCCGTCGTGCGAGAGCTTGGCGCTGTAGAACAGCCGCTCGCCTCGCTCGGCTGCCGTGAGATCGGGCCGCGGCCCGAGCGAGAGCGCGGCAAGCCGCTGGCCATTCTTGATATCGACAATGGAGATCGTGTCGTCGAGGGTATCGGCGACGTAGACGACCGATCCATCGGGACTCGGCGCCAGGGCCGTCGGCCGCCGCCCCACAACCGTCCGCCGCGGAGCTTGCTCGGGGCTTGGAGTAATCGCAACCTCGTCGACACCAGCCAGGGCGACGATCAGGTCGCCGTGGATGTCGAAGGCAAGGGCGGCAGGATCACCGGCCGCATAGCCGACGTCGCCGAGGTCAAACAGCCGGCTACCGTCCAGGAACGCTGCGTCCGTGCCGGGATGCAACAGGGCTTCGGTCCGCAAGACGCGCAGATGGTTGCGGACCAAGAGGCCCCAGTGAACGTCGTCGAAGCTCGACTGAGCCAGGCGGCTAAGAACCTGGTGCGCAATCACAAGTGTCCGGCCATCGTGCGCGAAGACCAGCCCGCGGATGTTATGTCCCGGCAGCGAGCGCACCGACTCGATCAAGCGGCGTCCGGTATCGACGACGGCGAGCCTCCCGCCGAAGGCTTCGGCGACGACGAGTTTCGCCCTATCAACCGCCAAGGCCATCTCGCCCGGACAGAACGGCAGGTCGAGAATCCCCGAAATCGAGAGAGTGGCAGGCGAGCCTTCCGGTGTCCGCCTTGCGAGGCCGATAAAGGTCAATCTGCGCGACCAGCGTGAGGCTACGATGCAGCCGGAACCGTCGGACGAAACAACGACCTTGATAGGATCGGGAGCGATCTTGAGATGGTCAACCGATTGAATCGATCGATCTGCACAGCTTAACAACGACAGCTCATTGGCAACCTGATCGACGACGAGCAAGTGTCTACCGCCCGGCAGCATTGCAAGATCGGCCAAGCCGTGCCCGACCTCACACTCGGCGGTGATTCGTCGCGCCGTGGTGTCGACGACCGAAACGCTCCCGCTCCGCCGATTGGCGACCAGTAGTGTCTTACCGCCGTCCGTGCAGACCAATGCAACTGGCTGGCGGAGCCGCCGCGAGTGCGATGCGCCGGAGCCAGGCTCGTCCCCGCGAGCGCCGCGCATGACGGCGGTCGAAAAGAACGCAATCAGCAATGCCCCCAGGGCGGCCTGAACGAGCGAAGGTCTCACCATCTTTTCTGCCCTGTTGCTGAACGGACCGGTCAATTCATTTACAGCGGCTGCCGCAGCAACTGAACGGCCTTCCGCAGCGGCTGGTCGGAATCAGGGGCGAGTTCCTGCACTTTCCTGCGGATCTGGGGCCGAAGCGACATGGTGCCTACATGCGCGGAAGTGCCCGCGATGTGATCCGGCCGCACTCCAAACTTGGAGCTCGTTGCGCCATTAAATGCCCTCGTCGCCTGAGTACCGGCTTTCAGTGTCGATCCATCTGGGGAAAACGCCCGAGCGACGTTGAGTGGAATGGCTTTCGCCGCGTCTCCGGCATCGGTACCCGTCACCACGAAATTACGCTCCCTACCGCGTGCGCTCGTGGCGTCAGCCTCGAGAGGACGCCCATCGCCGCGTTCAAGCCGGCCGGTCGTCAGGGTAATCGACCAGGCGCTGTCGCCGACCGGAATCGTGGACTGTACGCCCGCGCCGGGCATGCCCCATGCACTCGAGCTCGGCATGCCGACCAGAACGGCTCGGTGGTTGTCCTGAAGTGCGGCCGCCAACCACTCGGCGGTCCCCCCGGTTTGCCCGTCAATGAGCACAACCAGCGGCCATCCCTGAAGAAGCGCATCCGTATCGGCCCGGTATTGCGTTTCCCCATGGGCCGTTTCGATCCGCCCAATGCAGCCATGGTCCAGCAGAGCGTCGGCCAGCAGTACGGTCGGATGGAGGTTGTCCGTGCTCAGGCCGCGCAGGTCGAGCACCAGTGCCCGGGCGCGATCACTTTCAAGCTGTTGCGCGAATTTGCGGAGCTCGTGGGGCGTGCTGCCCGTGATCTCGGTGATCTGCAAGTAACCTATCGGGTCAGGGCCTTCCAGCCGAACGTCCCAACCTCCCGAAGACCTCTTGCGGGTTCCGCGCACGGTGTCGCGCGGCAGTCGCCCGCGAGTGATCTTGAACGTTCGAGGCTTCTCTGCCTTCAGTTGGCGGACCTTGATCGTCACGTCGGTTCCCTCATCGCCACGCAGCCGGTCAACCGCGTCGCGCAGCGCCATGCCCTTGGTGTCAACTCCGTCGATCTGTTCGATGAGGTCGTTGTTCTTGACTCCCGCTCGAAAAGCGGGCCCTCCGTCCAAGACCTCGGCGATCTTCGGCCGCTTCTCTTGATCGTCCGTCGCCAGAGCAATGTGAAGGCCGACGTAGCGGTTGCCTTCAATCTGCTCGGCGACTTTGCGCTCCTTGGCCGAGATCAATCGAGCATCACCAGGCACGCTCTCGAGCAAGGCGCTGAATAACGTCTGCTCGAGTGCCTCTGCCGAGACGGCTTCTGCCACGGCCTTTGGGAAAGCGCTCACGAGAAACGACTCGATCTGCTTGGTAGTCGCGAGCTCTGAGATGCGGCGGCTCAGTCCGCGTGGGACCGGTAAGCCCGCCTTTCGATAGAGAGCCTTGATCCCGCCCAGGACCATCTGCTGTCGCGTCGGTGGATCGATGTGGTGCTCGAGCACGGCATCCGTGATTTCCAGGACGCGCTTCGCCAGATCGGCCGGGACCGCGCGCGTTGGCGGCGACGGCGTTGGCGGCGCGTCGTCGGAGATCACAACTGAAGAACCAGCGAAGCCGGCTAATGTGCAGACGATGAAGCTGGTCAGCATCTTGGTGAGGGTTCTGTTCACGGGGCTGTCTCCGTTTCTGGGCCCTTCTTGATCAGCCACACTTCGCTCACCTGGCAGCCGCGGCCATTGCCGCCGCGGCCCGCCTCGGCGTACCAGCTCAGGTTCAGAGTCCCCGAGCGCGTCGCCTCGAGCGGGATGTCAAATTCCTTCGGCATCATGTTACTCGGTTTGTGAAGGAAGGGATGCACGTCGATCGAGTCGTTGGCCGTCAGGCGAACCTGTGCCTGCAACATGTCGCCGGTGTAGACAACGCGGACCTTGTACGCCGCAGCACGGTCCAGGCCCGTGTAGCTCATCCGCAGAGGCTCGTCGTACAACGACGCCCCGTGCCGGCACCATGCGCACCGCCACTGGGGATTCTGGTCGAAGCCCGTCAAGAGACCGTGCAGCCGGGCCGGGTCTTGCTCGTACTCGGTCCCCGCGACCACGTGAGGCCGGCGGCGTGGGTCACCGAGGTCGTCATAGAACCCGCCCGGGCCGGGATTGGTCCAGTTGACGATCTCGCCGATCTCCCCGAGCCGCGCCAGTTCGCTCGCAAGCTCGCGGATCGCATCGAATCGCCGCTCGAGCCACACGCGGTTATTCAAGGGCATGTCGATGGTGTCAAGCGTTGCGCCCCGGCCGACCGAGATCGCCTTGTAGCGCGGCACGCTAAGCTGCATGCGGATGCTCTGAAACAACGCCTCGGCCAGCTCGAAGACTCGGCTCCGGAGATCGCCCGAACCAGGCTCGGCAACCGCCCGGTTCAGGATCGCGCCTGCCTGGTCCATGGCCAGCTTCGAGCCGATCGCGCGCGCCATTCGCAGCCGGCCCAAGGCCTGTTCCTCCAGGTCGGTCTCGAAGATCAGCCGGCTGCGCACGAAGGCGTCGTAATAGGCTCGATAAAGGGCCTGTTGAAACCGCCAGTTGGCAAGGACCGCTGGAGATGCGCTGCGCTCGAGAGCGCGGAATTGCGCGAGAGTCGATTCGACCGAGCCATTGGTCAAGAGCGGGCCGCGCCAGTTTTGCTCGAGCGCGAGCAGTCCCTGGGCAAAGTCGTCGGCGCGACGTTCGCGAAGACCGACCAGATAGCTGCCATATTGCCGCAGGACTTCCAGCACATCCACCGCGGGATCCCAGCCCAGAGCGCTCCAGACGAACTTGTTGACGTCGTCGTTGCAGCCTTCGGAATAGGTGATCGATCCGATCGTCTGGCCGGCGAACGCGTGAAAGATCGCCGACTCGTCGCGGGGGCGGGGATTGATCACTTCGCGCCCTTCGGTCAAGGAATACGCAACGTCCCAGTCGGGAACTCCATACTGGCAGCGCAGGCTGTGCGTGATGTCAGGATAGTCGCGAATCGGATACTTCGCGGGCACGGCTTTTCGCAAATCGGGCAAGCTCACGCGCACCTGCGGACCGTAAACGATGCCACCGAGCCAGGAGGGCTCTGCCCGAAGCAGGGCCAGGAACTCGTCCAGCCACTCCCGGGAGAAGCTCTGCGGCGAGACCCACATCTGGGCTTTGGGATGAAAGCGCCGCAGGTTGGCTGCTTGTTTTTCCAGGAGTGCCAGGAGCACCTTGGGACGGGTATGGCCGGGGTCGCCCCCGGGCACGAAAACCGCGTCGATTCGCGGCAGCCTGGCAAAGACGTCTCCCCACTCCTTGAGCGCAAATGTGACCGTGCCGGGATCGGCGTAATCGCGGTCCATGGCGGGATACCAGATCCAGACATCGAGCCCGTAATCGGCGCAAATCCTCGACATGCCAGCCATCATCTCCAGCGGGGGCAGCGGAAAATGGGGGCTGGTGGCCGCGTCGTCGGAACGGGGAGGGATCAACTCGACGGCGTTGGTGCCAAACACGGCGAGCTCGCGGATGTACCGCTCCCACTGCGCGAGGTCCCAGGCGTCGTAGGAATTGGTCTTGGGACGATAGCCAAGCTGATGGCCGCGCAGCGGATACCTCGGGGCCGAACTCAGGTTGAGCCGCTCCGGCAGGAGCACTTGCCCTGGCACCATGCGCAACGCGCGCAGCAGCCGTCCCACGCCAAACAGGACGCCCCGCTCATCGGTGCCAATGACCATGATCACCGGTGCGCCCTCTCCCGTGTCGACCGTGCGAATACGATAGCTCTCTTTCCCGGCCGCGGCGGCTTCCGCCGTAGACTGGGGCCGGTGCTGGCTCTCAAACGAACCAAGCAGCCGGGCCGGGCTGACCGCGATGACCGGCACCGCGCCGGACGGCCAGCGGATCGAGACATCCCAGCCGATCCGGGACCGCGCCTTCACCTCCTCCACGAGCAGGTTAACGGCCTTGGCCTCGGGGCCCGCAAGTCCGTCGGGAACGACGACGACCGCGCGACTCAGGTTCGACCGCATCGGCTCTTGCCCGGTCCTGGGTCCCGAATCCGCCGATCAGAACGATCGCAATCACCAAGCCTGCGGTCGATGACTTCAGCACAAACATCGAGGAATCCGTTCTACTGGCGGTCAGATTCGTCGCGCCCTTCGCATATTTGTTGGGGTTAAATTCGCCTGGGCCGCTGAGTTTTTTTCGCCATTTGGACCTCCATTCCCCCCACTTGACTCACGGACTGGCGAGCACAGCGATGCCTCGCATGCGCTGTCGGATTCGCCCGGCAATTCCCGTCGGACGATGACTCGCTTACTGCACTTCAACCGAACGATGCGGCACATGCAAGACCATTTCAATTTCCACTGTGCGAAGCCAGCGGCAACCTGCAAAGCCCCGGACGACGCTGCCGAAAACTTCGTCTTCCCACCCGGCCTGAATTCGACGTATCCTAAAGAATGCCAGGATGCCTCAACCTCGTCAAAGGCATGCTCCGCGGGGATGATCCCGCCAGCCGATTCCAGCCGCTTCGCCGGACAATCTTATGAAGAGAGACGGACTCGCTCGTCGCGCGATCGCATCGGGTTTCGTGTTCCTGATTGCCACCCAGGCGGTAGCCTGGGTACATGCCGGGGATGACGCTCGCGCCGCGAAGGCCGCGAGCGTGGCCAAGCCCTATGCGCCGCGAATTGCGCCCGCTTCCGACGAAGCCCGGCTGGCCATGCGGTCATTCCGCGTGCCGCACGGGCTTGCCGTCGAGCTGTTTGCCGCCGAGCCCCTGCTGGCCAATCCAGTCGCCTTCTGCGTGGATGAGAAAGGCGTCTTTTACGTCGCCGAGACGTTTCGGCACGGGGCCGGCGTGACCGACACGCGCTCGCACATGAACTGGCTCGACGCTGACCTCGCCTGCCATACGGTCGCCGATCGCGTGGCGATGTACCGGAAGTATCTCGGCCAGGCCTTCGAGCGGCTTGATCACGAGCATGAGCGGGTGCGGCGCATCGTCGATCGGGACGGCGACGGCCGCGCCGACTCGGCCACGGTCTTCGCCGACGGATTCAACGATCCGGCCGCCGGGATCGGGGCTGGTTTGCTGGCGCGCCAGAACGACGTGTGGTACGCGTGCATCCCGTGGTTGTGGAAGCTGCGCGATACCACCGGCGACGGCCGGGCCGATCGCCGCATGCTTTTGCACGAGGGCTACGGCGTCCACGTCGGTTTCCTGGGCCATGACCTTCATGGTTTGCGTTTCGGCCCGGACGGCAAGCTCTACTTCAGTATCGGCGATCGGGGTTTCAACGTGACGGCCGGCGACGGCCGCAAGCTGGCCGTCACCGACACCGGTGCGGTCTTGCGCTGCAACCCGGATGGCTCCGAGCTGGAGGTATTCGCCACCGGTCTGCGCAATCCTCAAGAGTTGGCGTTCGATATGTACGGCAATCTGTTCACGGGGGACAACAATTCCGACAGCGGCGATCGGGCGCGGTGGGTTTATGTGGTCGAGGGGGGCGACAGCGGCTGGCGGATCGGCTACCAGTTCATCGAATCGCCGGTCAGCCGCGGGCCGTGGAATGAGGAGAAGCTTTGGTATCCGGCGTTCGCCGGTCAGGCGGCTTACATCGTTCCGCCGATCGCCAACATCGCCGACGGTCCCTCCGGCTTGACGTACAACCCGGGCGTGAGCCTGCTGCCGCAGTCGTATCAGAACCATTTCTTTCTGGTTGACTTTCGCGGTTCGAGCAGTCAGAGCGGGATCCGGTCGTTTGCGCTAGAGCCCCAGGGGGCGTCGTTTCGACTGGTCGATTCCCAGCGATTCCTCTGGTCGGTACTGGCGACCGATGCGGATTTCGGGCCCGACGGGGCGCTTTACCTTTGCGATTGGGTCGAGGGCTGGGAAAAGCCCAACAAGGGGCGGCTCTACCGCGTCGTCGACCCAACTCGGCGGAGTGATCCGCGCATCCGGGAGGTCAAAACCCTCCTCGCGGATGGGATGGAGAAAAAGTCACCCGAGTCTCTGGCTGCTCTGCTCGCCCATCCGGACATGCGGGTTCGCCAGGAAGCGCAGTTCGAGCTGGCTGCACGGGGCGCTTCAGGGTTGGATAACGCTGGCTCGGGTCGCCGCGTCTTCCAGGGAAAGTCGATTGGCGCGAATTCACGCGATCTGGGGAATCGGGCAGATCACACACGCCAAGCGCAACGTCCGCGTTCCGGGCGTCTGGGAAACAATCGGGACACTGGTGGCTGACGCCGACCCGGAGATCCGCGCCCAGACCGCCAAGATATTCGGAGAGGCTAAGGAGCCGAAGGCGTTTGATAGCCTGATCGGCCTGCTCGCTGACTCCAGTCCGCGGGTTCGCTTCTTCGCGGCGATTTCGCTGGGCAAGCTCGGGCGGCCGGACGCGGTCGGGCCGCTCCTTTCCATGCTCCGGGGCAACGCCGACGGCGATCCCTACTTGCGACACGCCGGCGTGATGGGGCTGGCGGGCTCGGGCAATCCAGCGGCCTGGAAGCAGGCCGCCCATGATCCATCGGTGGCTGTGCGGATGGGAGTCTTGTTGACGTTGCGGCGCAGCGCGGATCCGGAGACCGCCGGGTTCCTTGATGATCCCGATCCCCGCGTCGTACTCGAAGCCGCGCGAGCGATCAACGACGTACCGATCGCTGCCGCCCTGCCCCGGCTGGCGGCGCTCGCGGTGGCGGCGAACATGCCGCTGCCTCTGGTGCGCCGCGTCCTGAATGCCAACTTCCGGCTAGGCGGGGTCGAGAATGCGACCAGGCTGGCGGAGGTCGCGGGCCGGTTGGACTTGCCCGAGTCAACGCGAGCCATGGCCCTGGTCCTCCTGGCCCAGTGGGCTGAACCGCAGGGACGCGACCCGGTGATGGGGCTCTGGCGCCCGCTTTCACCGCGGCCGCCCCAGCCTGCGGCCGATGCCCTCTTGCCGAAGCTCGCCCTGATCTTGTCAGCGGCGCCCAGGCGAGCACGGACCGAGGCCGCCAAGGCTGCCGCCGCCCTGAATATCAAGGGCGCAGGACCCCACCTCGCCGTGCTGGCTACCGATCGTTCGCAGACCGACCTGACACGCGCAACCGCGCTCGGCGCACTCGACCGGCTGGGCGATCCCGGGCGAATCCACGCAGCGAGCCAGAGCTTGGTTCTACCGGGGCCGAGGAGCCGGGTCGAGGCGCTGCGCATCCTGGCCAAGGTCAATCCCGCGGCGGCGATCGCGCCGCTCCAGGACCGGATCGAGCACGGCTCGGCTGCGGAGCGCCAGGGCGCGATCGCAATTCTGGCTGCCATGCCCGGCGACGCAGGCGCGCCAGTTGCTCTCGTCCTGGATCGACCGCCTGCTCGCCGGCAAGGTCGCACCGGAAATCCAGCTCGACTTACTCGAGGCGGCAGGCGGGCGCCGCGAACCCGAATTCCGCCGCAAGCTCGAGGACTACGAAAAATCCAGGGCCAGAAATGATCCGCTGGCGTCCTATCGCGAGGCCATGGCGGGTGGCGATTCGGGGCGCGGAATGACGGTTTTCATCGCCAAGGCCGAGGTTGCTTGCTTGCGCTGCCATAAGATCAAGCCGCCGGCCGGCGAGGTGATGGGCGGCGAGGTCGGCCCCGAGCTCTCGGATGTCGGCGCCCGGCAGAATCGCGAGTACCTGCTGGAATCGATCGTCAGTCCCGACAAACAGATCGCCCAGGGTTTCGAATCGGTGGTGCTGGCTACGAGCGACGGCAAGATTCATAGCGGCGTGCTGCGCGGCGAGGATGACAGGGAGGTCCGGCTGATCACACCCGAGGGTCAGCCGATGGTTGTTTCAAAGGACGCGATCGAGGAGCGGAAACGCGGCCCCTCAGCCATGCCGGCTGACCTGGTCTCGAAGCTCTCGAAGACCGAGCTTCGCGACCTGATCGAGTATCTGGCCAACCTCAAGGCCAAGTGAAGAACGGCGACCTCTAAATCGCCTTGCACAATTCCGGGAGGGCGAGCCTCCCGGCGAGCCATTCTCCCAGGCGGCTCGGACGGAGCCTCGCCCTCCCAGGATCACGCAAGTCCATTTAGCGTGAGGCCGGCGATTGCGATGCGCAGCCAGAAGTCAGTCCCAGGTTGGGCTCCGAATGGCGAATGAGAGGATCGGTGTCGACCGGGCCCGTGGGCTGGCCGCCCGCGCCGGCCGATCGCGACGTGGTGCTATGTTCCAGATCGAAGAGTGTCTGCTGGCTGAGGGCGTCGAGCGGATCGCGCTCGACGGCCAGCTTGAGCCAGGCGCGGGCTTCCTGTACTCGGCCGATGGCCGCGCACGCCATTCCGAGCTGATTCGGCAGCTTGGAGTCGCGCTCGCCTTCGGCGGTCGCCGCGCGGGCAACCAGGGCCCACACGTCCTCGTGGCGCCGTGCCGCGTCGAGGTAGGGCCTCGCCTCCTCGGCTTGACCGACCATGCGCAAGGCCGTGCCCAGGCCCGAGAGCGTCATGTGGTCGAGCGGAAGGGCGCGATGGGCAATCCGGAAATCGCGGACCGCCGTGGGCCCGTCGCGGCGGCGCAAGGCCAGTTGGCCGCGGAGCCGCGCCAGCTCGAGATGATCCAGAGGGCCATCGGCCAGGAGCGATTCGGCGGAGGCGAAATCGCCGCGCGCCATCAGCAGGTGCACGCGCTGGGCACGGGCGTCGGGATCAGCCGCCGGCAATACCGCCAGAACGGTCTCGGCCTGGTCGAGCCGGTCCAGGCGCCGCAGGGCTTCAACCAGCGCCAGCCGCGACCAGCGATCGGCGGGGTCGGTCGCCACGAATTTCTCCAGGGCGGCGAGGTCGCCCGCGGGGTTCCAGACCGTGTGCCGCGTTTTCGTCCAGTGGAGAATCGTCTGGAAGTCCAGTGCATCCAGGTCGAGAAGGGCGGCGAGCTGGGCGTCCAGATCGGCCTGGCGATGCTGGATGTTGTAGATATAAACTAACTCCTTGCGGGGCTGGACCCCGCGCGGCAGGAGCTCAAGGGTCGCCAGAAATGCGGCTTCGGCCAGCCGCAGCCGGCCCTGTCGCACCTCGATTTGCCCGGTTCTGAGCCGCGCCAGCGGGGCCAAGGGATGATCGTCGGGGATGAGCGCCAGATCGCGTGCGGCCGCGTCCAGCCGGTTGAGCCCGATCTTGACCTCGGCGTGGAGAAATCGATCGATGGCATTGGGCGGCGCAGGCGCGCAAGCTGCTCGCATGCAATATTGGCCTGCGCATAGCGGCCGGCCTTCATCAGGGAATCGGCGCGAAGAAAAACTCTCCCAGGATCGGCTTCGCGCCACCGCCATACGCCCAGAACAGCGAGGAAAAGGCCGGCGATCAAACCGATGCCAGCCAGTGCAGTGCGACGAAACGGTCGTCGGAGTCGACCCGGCCGGTCACTGATTATGGCTTCTTCTCCTCTACCTTGATGTCTCCGGCCGGCTTGCCTTCGGTCGCTGGCTTACTTTCCCCAGTCGGCCTCTTCAAGTATGCTTTGGACTTGGCGGCTTCGGTCATTTGATTTTTCAACGGGGCCAACTGCTCGACGTTGCCCGTCTTGAACGGCACCGTCCCTTCCGTTACGCCCGAGTCCTCGCCGCCGCATCCAGCAAGGGCGAACGCCGCTACGATCCCGGCGAACCTCAAACGGCTCATGGAATCTCTCTCCTGACAGGGTGTGAAGATGATGAATGGCTTGGGGTCGCCGATGTCTCCCGGGAGCCGGGAACCGGTCCCAAGCCCACGAGCCCGGGGCGGGGCCGGCCACGCTTGCGCCGCTAGCCCTCCGGGGAAGGCATCACGCTGCCATCCCCGGGTATCGCCGACGGTTCAATAGGCGTCGGAGCTGAGGGCCTCGTTGCCATTGCGGGTGCCGATTGCCCACCAGGTCTGGGGGGCGATCTGGTTCTTGATGATCCGGACCGATCCGTCGGCGAACGCGACGTTGACGACGCCGGGATGGTTACAACTGGGTGGAATCGCGTTGACGAACGTGCCCCAGCCGACGACGCCGGTCGTGCCGCCTCCGGCCCCCGTCCCGTAACCATTCAAGTTGGGATCGTTCAAGGGCACGCAACTGATGCTGTTGGGAGGCATGAAATGATTGTAGGCATTCCACATCAGACACGACCCGGGATTGCCTGCCAACCAGATGTTGCCGTTGGCGGGAGTCAGGAGGCCCAGTGAGAGCTGCGTTCCCGGAAGGGCTTTGCAAGCCTGCATGAAAAGGAGCGCCGTCACGCCCCCCTGGGGGCCTTGATCCCAGAAATTGTTGAGGGGCACAAGCCATTGATAGGTGCTCTGCCGGTAAGTCGCCGACAGCGCGAGCGGCGACGCCGGTCCGGAGCCGAGCAGAGTTTCACTGTAAAGCGCGGTGTTCGAGGTACCGTCGGTGATTCCCTCAGGCCCGAATGTGTTGCCGCTATTGCTGTTCCAGTAGACCCCGGCATAGTTGAAAGGAGGGTTGTCCTTGAGTGGGACCAGCACGCCGCTCCACGCCATGAAATTGGCCGGACCACCGACATTGGCCACGTAGTTCCGCCGCGTGCCAGGCCCGATGTTCGTGGTTTTCCTGTCTTCCGAGGGACAGATCAAAATGGCGACCTGCGTGGCCAGCACCGAAGTGTTCTGAGGGTCCCAGCCGGCTACCGTTGGCCCGGCCCACCCCGAGCTGACGAAAAAGTTCAACTGGTTGAAGAGCACAGTCTGATCGAGCTGGCCCAGAAGCGACGCCGTCCAGTCCAACGGCCAGGGGTCGTAATAGTACCCATTGGGACCGTATGTGTTGCCCCAGACGTTGAAGCCGCCGTTTTGCACCAGCGGAGGGAAAGTCCCCTGCGACGTCATGTACGTGTGCGTGGCAAGGGCCAGTTGTTTGAGGTTGTTGGTGCACTGGGCCCGCCGCGCCGCCTCACGGGCTGACTGCACGGCAGGTAAGAGCAAAGCAATGAGAATGGCAATTATCGCTACGACAACCAATAACTCGATAAGCGTAAAGCCTCGGCGAGTCCGCATGCGAATCCCCTTTGCGAGATGATGTGATGACATCGTCTGCTCAACTCTGATCCGGCCAGATGAGCCTATCAAAAGACCCAGCCAGTTGCGATCGGCGCGCATCCAAACCGATGTCTTACTGATCGAGCCCCCATCCAAACCACTTACTTGTCAAGAAGAGACAATGAGGCGCGTGCCGCCTTAAGCCCTATCCTATAGTCTCGAGTTCAAACCGCAAGCGGATTCCGGACATAAGTCGAAGGTCGGCATACGAGAGACTCAAGAACATTCATGCGTGTACCACAGGCTCCATTGCCAATCGCGTCTCTCTTCGCGCCTGTGAACCATCTACTGTACCAAAGTAGCGCTTCTTCAACGCCTATGGGCAGAATAATCATTTTTCTCACTCTAACACGCTTCTTTTGCACCGGCGGGGACTCGATCAGAAAGAGCGATTCTGTTTCAATGACGCCATGATCTTTGCCGACGAGAAACTGGACCGCGCGTTTTCCCTGGCGCGCGAACAATACGCGGGATGGGGCGTGGACGTCGATGCGGCGCTGCGCCGGCTCTCCACGATTGCGATCTCCTTACATTGCTGGCAGGGCGACGATGTCGGCGGGTTCGAGAACACCGGCCAGGAAATCGGAGGAGGTCTGGCGGTCACCGGCAACTATCCCGGCAAAGCCCGCACGCCGGATGAGCTGCGCATGGATCTGGAGAAGGCCCTGTCGCTCTTGCCCGGGTCGCACCGGCTCAACCTTCATGCCAGTTACGCGGAAACCGGGGGCCGGAAAGTTGAACGCGATGCGCTCGAGCCCGAGCACTTCGAGCGCTGGATTGAATGGGCACGGTCCCAGAAGATTGGCATGGATTTCAACCCGACCTATTTTGGCCACCCTCTGGCCGCGGGTGGATACACGCTGGCCCACGCCGATCCGCTCGTCCGCAAGTTCTGGATCGACCACGGGGTTGCCTGCCGCCGCATCGGGGCCGCGATCGGCCAGGCCCTGGGATCTCCCTGCGTGACCAATGTCTGGATCCCGGACGGCTCGAAAGATACGCCGGTCGACCGCAAGGGGCCGCGCGAGCGCCTGGTGGAAGCGCTCGATGCGATCTTCGCCGAGCCGATCGACCTGAAATACAATCGCGACGCGGTCGAAGGCAAGCTGTTCGGCATCGGTTCGGAAAGTTACGTCGCCGGCTCCCATGAGTTTTATTTCGGCTACGCCCTCTCGCGCAAAAAGCTCTTGTGCCTGGACGCCGGCCACTACCATCCGACCGAGGTGGTTTCGGACAAGATCTCGGCCGTGCTCATGCATCTCGATGAGATCCTGCTGCACGTCAGCCGCGGCGTGCGGTGGGATAGCGACCATGTCGTGGTTCTTTCCGACGAGCTCGAGGCGATTGCCCAGGAGCTGGTCCGGGGCGACTACCTGGGCCGCGTGCACATCGGGCTTGATTTCTTTGATGCAAGCATCAACCGGGTCGCGGCCTGGGTCATCGGCGCGCGGAGCATGCAGAAAAGCCTGTTGCTCGCCCTGCTGGAACCAGCCGAAACCCTGCGAAACCTCGAGGCCGAAGGCAACTACACCGCCCGGCTGGCGTTGCTCGAAGAGCTCAAGACGCTTCCCTGGGGCGTGGTCTGGGACCATCACTGCCGGTCGCTGGGCGTACCGTCAGGCCGCGGCTGGCTGGAAGAGGTCAAGACCTACGAGCGCGACGTGCTCTCGAAGCGATGATTGTCCAAGGACTCAGGACTAAGGACCAAGGACCAACCCGTGTTGTTGAAGCTGACGTCGATCAGCAAGGCATTCGCCGGTGTTCAAGCCTTGAAGGGGGTGTCGTTCGACCTTCAGGCCGGCGAAGTTCACGCGCTCGTCGGCGAGAACGGCGCGGGCAAGTCGACCCTGATCAAGGTGGTCACCGGCGCCCACCGTCCCGACCTGGGGTCGATCGAGATCCAGGGCGCGCCGGTCGCCGAGATCGATCCCGTCCGCGCGCGCTCCCTCGGAATCGCGGCCATTTACCAGCAGCCCGCGCTCTTTCCCGACTTGACCGTGGCCGAGAATATCGCCATCGGCCTCGAGCCGGGCGGTGCCTGGCGGCGAGTCCGCTGGCAGGAGCGGCGGGCGCGAGCCCGGCTCCTGCTCGAGCGAATCGGCGCCAGGATCGACCCGGAGACCGAGGTCCGCCGCCTCTCGATGCCCGAGCAACAACTGGTCGAGATCGCGCGGGCGCTCGGGGCCAGCGCGCGCATCCTGATCATGGACGAGCCCACCGCCTCGCTCAGCGATCAGGAGGTCGAGCGCCTCTTCCGGGTGATTCACGACCTGAAGGATCAGGGCAAGGGAATTATCTACATCTCGCACCGGCTGGAAGAGCTGCCGAGGATCGCCGATCGCGTGACCACTCTGCGCGACGGCGTGCTGATCGGTACCCGGCGCATGGACGAGGTATCCCGCGCCGAGCTGATCCGGATGATGGTCGGTCGCGAGCTGTCGGCCGTCTTTCCCAAGACAGCCGCTCCGCTAGGCGATACCGTGCTCGAAACCCGTGGGCTCTCGTGCCCCGGCTCGGGCGTCCGAGACATCAACCTGAGCGTGCGCGCCGGCGAGATCGTCGGCCTGGCGGGCTTGGTCGGCGCGGGACGGACCGAGCTGGCGGAGACGCTCTTCGGCTTGACGCCCGCTGCTTCGGGCGAGATCCGGCTCCGGGGTAAACCGGTGGCGATCGACCGGCCGGCGCGGGCCGTCGAGCTGGGAATCGCCTACCTCCCCGAGGATCGCCGCCGGCATGGAGTGATCCTGGAGATGTTGACGGCGGCCAATACGACCCTGGCGACGCTACGTGCCATCACCCGGATGGGCCTCCTCGACTTCCACCGGGAGCGCGCGACGGCGCTTCGCTTCGTCCGTCAGCTCGGAATCAAGACTCCGTCGCTTGACGCGCCGGTGGGAAACCTTTCGGGCGGCAACCAGCAGAAAGTCGCTCTGGCCCGCTGGCTGGCGGCCAGCCCCGCGTTGCTCATTCTCGACGAGCCGACCCAGGGCGTTGACGTCGGCGCCAAGGCCGAGATCCACCGGCTGATGTGTGAGCTGGCCGGGCGGGGCCTGGCGATCCTGATGATCTCGTCCGAACTGCCCGAGATCCTCGGCATGAGCGACCGGATCGCCGTGATGCACCGCGGAACGATCGCCGGGGTTCTGGACCGAGAAACGGCGACGCAGGAGGCGATCCTGGAGCGGGCGCTCGGCCACGTCGCCGGTGAAGCGGGGGTGGCTCGATGATCGGCCGCTATCGCCGCGAGCTGTCGGTCGCGGCGGCATACGTCGCTTTGCTTTTGGTCCTGGCCGTTGCCGCTCCCCGCTTCTTTCGTCCCGACCAGCTTCGCGATATCGTCGTGAGCAAAGCGTCGGTCCTGGTCGCCGCGGTCGGCATGACCCTCGTCATCCTCTGCCGGCACATCGACATCTCGATCGGCTCGATCTTCAGCATCTGCGGCGTGGTGGCCGGGCTGCTTTCACGAGCCGGCTTGAGCATCGCGGTCGTCGGCCTGGGAACGCTCCTGGCCGGCAGCAGTTTGGCGCGGTCAACGGCATACTCATCGCGCGGTTGGGCTTGCCGTCGATCGTGGTGACTCTGGCGACCTTGGTAATCTGGCGGGAGGCGCTGCGGTACGCGCGCGAAGGTGCCTTCGTCCGCAATCTGCCGCCGGGATTTCAATGGTTTGGCGCGGGCCAGGCGATGGGTCAATGGCTGGTGGTAGCGCTGGCACTCGGCGTTTTCTCCGTTTTTGCCTGGGGCCTGCGCCACCTTGCGATCGGACGAGCGATCTACGCCACGGGGTCCGATCCCGAAGCCGCCCGGCTCGCGGGCATCCGGCCGCGGGGCGTGGTATTCGGCGTCTTTGTCGCCGCCGGCGCGCTGGCGGGACTGGCCGCACTCCTTAACGCCGTCCGCTTCGCCGATGTCGACCCCAACGCCGGAATGGGGCTGGAGCTCCAGGTCATCGCCGCCGTGGTCGTCGGGGGCGTCGCGATATCCGGCGGGCGCGGGTCGCTCGCCGGCAGCCTGATCGGCGTCGCCCTGCTCGGCTCGATCGGGCCGGCTCTCGTGTTCCTGCGCCGAGCCCCAGTGGGAAAAGGCATTCCAGGGACTCGTCATCCTGCTCGCCGTCGCCTCGGATGCCCTCTATCGGGAAGGACGCTGAAATGTCAGCACCCGAGGCCTCGATCGAGCTGGCCGACGCCCTTGACCGCACCCCGTGGTTGCGGCTCGAGCCCGGACAGCTCATCCTGGCGGGGCTTCTGGCTATCGAGATTGTGACCTTCTCACTGATCGGCACCAACTTCCTGTCGTTGGCCAACGCTTTCGAGGTGCTGCGGCTCTGCGTCGAGATCGGGCTTCTGGCGGTGGCCTTGACCCCGGTGATTACCAGCGGCGGCATCGACCTTTCGGTCGGTTCCTTGATGGGCCTGTCGGCCGTCCTCTTCGGCGAGCTCTGGCGCGACCGGGGGCTGCCGATCGTGGCGGCCGCGGCCGCGACGATCGTCCTGGGCGGCCTGGCCGGCAGCTTGAACGGCTTCGTGATCACCCGCGGCCGCATTCCCCCCTTGATCGTGACCCTCGGTTCGTTCTCGCTTTACCGCGGCCTGGCCGAAGGACTGACCGGCGGCGTCGACAACTACACCAACTTCCCGCGATCATTCCTGTTCCTGGGTCAGGGATACTCCTTCGGTGGGGTGCCAACGCAGGTACCGGTTTTCGTGCTGGTGGCGATCGGGTTCTGGGTGCTGCTCCATCGCAGCGCGATCGGCCGGAGCCTGGTGGCCATCGGCTACTCGCCCGAAGGTGCACGCTACGCCGGGCTGCCGGTCGACCGGCTGGTGGGGTTGGTCTACGTGCTTTCAGGATTGGTGGCCAGCCTGGCGGCGGTGATTTATGTGTCCCACCTGGGGCAGGCCAAGGCGGACGCCGGCACGGGTTACGAGCTGGCCGCGATCACGGCGGTCGTACTGGGAGGCACCTCGATTTTCGGCGGCCGTGGCAGCGTGCCGGGCACGCTCCTGGGCCTGCTCGCGATCGCCGTGCTCCAGAACGGCCTGCGCCTGGCCGACCTGCCCGCCGAGCTGGCTGGCGTGCTGACTGGAACGCTTCTCCTCGTGGCGATCGGACTGGACCGCAGAACGCTCCCGGCCCGTGCTTTGTCGCATTCGCAACCGTCCTTGGAGGTGATGAACGTGAAGAACTCTCAGGTGGCCGTGATCTGCGCCGCGATCCTGGCGGCCGCGCTGGTCAATGTCGCGGGTAACTTCGTTCTCGTTCAATCGCTCAGCCGCGAGCGCTCTGGCGGCGAGCCGGCGGCCGGGCACCTCGCCGCGGGCATCCAGCCCTCGAGCACGAGTGCCCCTGCGCCGGGGCGGGGCCAGATCACGGTGGCCATGATGCCCAAGAGCAAGGGCAACGCCTACTTCATCGCCTGCCGCAAGGGGGCCCTCGAGGCCGCTGCTGAGCTGGGAGTCAAGCTCATCTGGGATGGGCCGACCGAGCCCGACCCCGCGAAGCAGAACGAGGTCGTTGATACCTGGATCACCCGCGGGGTCGACGTCATCGCCGTCGCCGTCGAGAACCGCCAAGGAATCTCCTCGGTGCTGCGCAAGGCCCGCGATCGCGGGATCAAGGTCATCACCTGGGATGCCGACGCCGAGCCCGACGCCCGCGATTTCTTCGTCAACCAGGCGACGCCCGAGGGCATCGGAGCGGCCCTCATGGATAACGCCGCTCGCATCCTGGGCGGCAAGGGCTCGTTTGCAATCATCACCGCTTCGCTCACCGCGGCCAACATGATCGAGTGGCAGAAATGCATCGAGGCCCGCCGCCGCGAGAAATACCCCCAGATCAAGATGGCCGCCCTGCGGCCGTGCGACGACCTTCAAAAAAAAGCCTTTGACGAGGCCAAGACCGTCCTGAACGCCGAGCCCGACGTCAAGCTCTTCATGGCCATCTGCACCCCGGCCGTCCCGGGCGCCGCCGAGGCCGTCAAGCAGTCCGGCCGGACCGACGTCAAGGTGATCGGCCTCGGGCTCCCCAATGACAACAACCGCTACGTCCACGAGGGCATCACCGACTGCGTCGTCCTCTGGAACACGATGGACCTGGGCTACCTGACGGTCCAGGCCGCCTGTGCCCTCGCGGAAGGGAGCCTCAAGCCCGGCGCCACCGAGTTTCGCGCCGGACGACTCAAAAAAATCGAGATCCAGGGCGATAACATCCTGCTCGGCCAGCCGTTTCTCTTCACCAAGGACAACATCGACCAGTTCGACTTCTGAACTCCGGTTCGTGGCTTGTACTACGAGGAGGTTCTTGCCATGCGCGTGCTTCGATCACGGCCCGCGGTAGCCCCCCTGCTCTCCCTCGCGTCGGCTGCATTCGTACTCGGTTCAGCGATCGCCGGCCGCGCCGCGCAGGGCGGCGGCGGCGATTCGACAGGAGCCGGCGGATTGCCAGCCTCCTACCTGCGGTGCGAGAACCGCGCAGGGCCTCTGGGCATCGATATACCGGCGCCTCGATTGAGCTGGATCGTCGAGTCGCCCAGGCGCAGCCAGAAGCAAACGGCCTATCGAATCCTGGTCGCTACTGGCGAAGAAACGCTGCGCACCGACCAAGGCGACCTCTGGGATAGCGGCCAGGTCGCCGGCGACGACACCACAAACATCGTCTACGCGGGCAAGCCGCTGCGGTCGCATCAGGACTGTTTCTGGAAAGTTCGGGTATGGGACAAGGACGGCGTGCCGTCAGCCTGGAGCGAACCCGCTCACTGGTCGATGGGAACGCTCGATGCGGCCGACTGGGCCAAAGCCGCCTGGATCGGCTTCGATCAATCCCGCCAGATCGATCTGCCCAGATCCCCCCGCGAAAATGCCGGCAAGCCCAAGCCCGCCAGCCTGATTCTGCCGCCTCCGACTTACCTGCGAACCACGTTCCGGGCCGACAGGCCGGTCCGTGCGCGATTCTCTACACGACGGCGCTGGGAATCTTTGACGCTCATCTCAATGGTGCGCGGGTCAGCGACGAGTATTTCAACCCCGGCTGGACCGACTATGCGCAGCGGGTCTATTACCGGGCCCATGACGTGACGCGCCAGGTCCGCACCGGCGAAAACGTCCTGGCCGCAATCCTGGCCGATGGCTGGTATAGCGGCTACGTCGGCTTCGGCAAGAAGCGCGACCATTACGGCCTGAAGCCGCGATACCGGGCGTTGCTTCATCTGGATTTCGCCGACGGCTCGACGGCCGACGTCGCCACCGGACCAGGCTGGCGTGCCGCGACGGGCCCGATCCGCGAGGCCGACTTCCTCATGGGCGAAACCTACGACGCCCGCCTGGCCCAGGCTTTCCGCAACTGGGACTCGCCCGGCTTCGACGACAGCCGATGGGGCCCGGTCGATGCCGGCGCCGAAGTGGATCCCGTCGTGCAGTGGCACCCTGCTCCGCCCGTGACCGCTTTTACCACAGTTACGCCTCGCGCCTCGAGCGAGCCCAGGCCCGGCGTCTACGTATTCGACATGGGACAGAACTTCGCCGGGGTGGTGCACCTCAAGGTCTCGGGCGAGCCCGGACGGAAGATCGTGCTGCGATACGCCGAGCGGCTCAATCCCGACGGAACGATCTACACCACCAACCTGCGCGAGGCCCGCGCGACCGATACTTATATCTGTAGCGGCCAGGATGAAGCAACCTGGTCGCCGCGATTCACCTTCCACGGCTTCCAGTACGTCGAGGTCTCCGGGCTGCCGTCTCCACCTGATCCCACCGCGGTCACCGGCGTCGCGCTTTCGAGCGATACGCCCGTGGTTGGCCGGTTCGCCTGCTCCGATCGCCTGCTCAACCAGCTTCACAGCAACATTTACTGGACCCAGCGCGCCAATTTCATCGACATTCCCACCGACTGCCCCCAGCGCGACGAGCGGCTGGGCTGGACCGGCGATGCCCAGGTCTACATCGGCACGGCAGCCCTCAACTGCGACGTTCAGGCGTTTTTCACCAAGTGGCTGGTCGATCTGACCGACGGCCAGCGCGGCGACGGGCAGTTCCCCATGGTCGCCCCGGTGAAGGTCGCCGGCAACGACGGCGGGCCGGCCTGGGCCGATGCCGGTGTAATCTGCCCATGGACGATCTACCAGATCTACGGCGACCGCCGGCTGCTGGCGCGCCAGTATCCCTCGATGGTCAAATTCGTCGAATTCTGCCGCAAGCGGAGCACGCCCGAACTTCTCCCCCCCAAACAGTTCCACTGCTTCGGCGACTGGCTGAGCATCAAGGCCGACACGCCCAAGGAGGTGATCTGCACAGCCTACTTCGCGCACAGCACTCACCTCCTGGCCCAGGCCGCCGCGGTCCTGGGTAAGGCCGAGGATGCAGCCCGATATCACGATCTCTACCAAGCGATCAGAACTGCCTTCCAGCGCGCTTATGTCGCACCCGATGGCCGGATCAAGGGCAATACGCAAGCGTGTTACGTGCTGGCCATCGCGTTTGACTTGGTTGACGGTGAGACCGCCAATCACGCTGCCCTTTACCTGGTCGAAGATATCGAGAAGCGTGGCGGCCACTTGTTGACCGGTTTCATCGGCACCAAGTCGCTGATGCAGGCTCTCTCGAAGATCGGCCGCCAGGATGTTGCGTTCCGGCTGTTGCACACCGAGTCGTTTCCCTCCTGGGGGTTTTCGATCAAGCACGGGGCGACCAGCATCTGGGAGCGGTGGGACGGCTGGACGCCCGAGAAAGGCTTCCAGGACCCCGGCATGAACTCCTTTGCCCACTACTCCTTCGGCGCGGTCTACCAGTGGATGGTCGAGAACATCGGCGGCATCCAGAGTGACGGTCCCGCCTACAAGCACATCACGATCGCTCCTCGCCTCGACCCCAATCTGAGCTGGGCGCGAACCTCGTACAAGAGCCTCCGCGGCGAGATTGCCACGACCTGGACCAGAAACGACGCGTACTTGACGCTGGACGTCACGATCCCGGCCAACACGACCGCGACCATCTCCCTGCCCGCTTCCGACCCGGCCCAGATCACCGAAAGCGGCAAGCCGCTGGCCCAGGTCGAGGGGGTGAAGCTGGCTAGGAGTGGGGGCGGCCGGGCCATGCTTGAAGCTGGCTCGGGCACGTACCGGTTTGCCGCCCCATCACGCTAACGATCAGCACCAACGTCCGACAAGTCTGATCCAGACTTCAGAGTCGCCGGCCTCGGAACATGTCTGACCTGCCGTGCATCCAACCGGTTTGCCGAAATGGGGTGTGACGTGTAGAATCCGGGTATCTTCCGGATCGTACGTACAGATGCTGGAGATCGTCGATGGAAATCCCCGTCGTATTGGAACCACTCCCTGGCGGCGGCTTCTGCGCCCGAAGCGGCGACCCATTGGACCTGACTGCGCAAGGCGACAGTCCGGACGCCGCCCTACGCAATCTCCGAGAGCTTATCGAGACGCGCATCGCCTCCGGTATCCGGTTGACGGCGATTGACGTACCCAGCTTCAAGACCGGACGCCACCCCGGGGCGGGCATCTATCGAGACGAACCTCTCTTCGATCAGTGGAGGGCGGCCATCGACGCGTACCGACAAGAGATTGAAAACGATCCTGATATCCCATGAGCCTGCACGTCCTCGATACCGATACTCTTTCGCTCTACCACTATGGTAACGCTGCACTGATGGCGAAGCTCGATGCTCACCCGCCGGACGAGTTGGGAATCACGATCATCACGGTTGAGGAAGAGCTGGCAGGATGGTACACCTTGCTCCGGAAGGCGCGTCTACCCGACGAACAGGTCCGCGCATATGAGCGTCTCGCCGAGGCGATTCCGCTCCTTTCACGCTGGCAGATCCTTCCCATGACGAGCTCTGCGATCGCGCGGTACGAGGTCCTCAAGCGAATGAACCTTAATATTCGCAAAATGGACCTGAGAATCGCTTCGATCGTCCTCGAACACAGCGCCGTTCTTGTGAGCCGGAACCTCCGAGACTTTCAGCGAATTCCGAACCTCCAGGTTGAGGATTGGGTGTCTTGATGTGCGATGCGCTCCGGATATCGGATCGCCTCCGCAAGCGCGCTGTTCTGCGCCTGGCGGTGTCTCCGGCCCGTGCCGGCTGATGCGGCTGACTCGGCCCCAACCGACCTGCGGGGCGATCGTGGTTGGTTTGCCGACAACGGACAGCGGGCAACTGCCTATCGTGTGCTTGGCTTCGGTCCGCAGGATGGCGCCAGCTTGGCTTCGGTCCGCGGGATCGCACCAGCTTGGCTTCGGTCCGCGGGATCGCACCAGCTTGGCTTCGGTCCGCGGGAGCGCACCGCCTTGGCTTCGGTCCGCAGCGTTATACCGGCCCGTGGCTCGTTCAAGCCCCGGGGGTGCTCATGGTCGGTCCCCCAACAACGGACAACGGACAACGGGCAAAGGACAAAGGACGAAGGACACCCTACCAGTCCCGTTTTTTTGCGTCATTTGCGTCAACAGCGTCACGGCCTTATCAGGCAAAGGGTTACGACGACGGTTTTCGAATCATTTGCGTCTACTTATGCGTCACGGCCGTCAGTCGTGAGTTTCTTGATGCAGCCAACGGCGGGGCGAGGCGCAAAAGCCGGGCAATCGGCGAATTTGGTGGGAAGCGCATCGTCGTCAAAGTCTTCGCAGCTTGCCGTGGCTTCGTTTTGCACGCACGGCAGCGGGTTTTCGCCGTGGAGTCACCGCCATCACAACCCGTCAAAGCCGGGCATTTGGCCAACTTGGCAAATAGCTCATCGTCGTCAGAGGCTTTGCAGCTTGCCGTGGCTTCGTTTTGTAGGCGTCACGAGTTCCCACGAATAAGTTGCGTGAAGGCAGGGCGTTTCGAAAGCGCGTGATCGGCACAATCGTTCCCGGCGGTTCCACTCCGCAACTGAGCCAGCAGCAATGGTTCGACGCGGTGCCGATAGCGACCTGCCCTGGGTCGCCAGCTTGGGAGATTTCGTCGTGAGGCAAAGCCTTCACCGCGCTACTGCACACCCTGGTCGGGACGCCCCAGCTCACCCTTCCAGCGCCGGCCGTCTCCGCGACGAACTGCGCCCATTCCTCCTGAGTCATCTTCGTAGGCCTTGGGAGGGCCTGCTCGGTCGGTTCGACAACGACCTTGACGAGTCGGTTGGCTTCGGACATCCCCACTGGCACGCTCAGCGTGAGAATGCCATCGGGACCGACTCGCGTTGTCAATTTTTGGTAGAAAGCGCGTCGTCATCACTGTCTTCGCAGCTTGCCGTTGGCTTTGTTTCGCACCAACCGTAACCGCCCAATGCGTATCAGTTCTGTATCATAGGCGGCCTTCTTGAGTTTCCAACTGGCGACGGCGGCAGAGGCGTGTTCGGCCGGGCTGGCCGGCTCATCGCCGTCAAAGGCGGCACGATCGGATCTAATGGCGCACCAGCCGCGCCAGGCCCCGACCAACCCTGGCGTTTCGATTTTTTGCGCGGTTTGCGCGGTTTGCGTTATTCTTCTATGAGCGAACGGGTTACGAGCGGGTTTTTGTCAATGATTTGTGTGGACTTATGGGTCTTTGCCGTTGGTCCCGAAATTCGTGACGGAGCCGGCGACGTCACGACCAGCGAAAACCGGGCAATCGGCCAAGTTGATAGAAACTGCGTCGTCCTGAGAGTTTTTGCAGCTTACCGTGGGTTTGTTTTACAAACGTCACGAAGCGAAACCGTCGGGCAATCGGGCAATCAGATAGAAAGCGCACTGGTGTCAGAGTCTCCGCAGCTTGCCGTCTCACGGAGGTCGTCCTGAAGAGGTCCCTTTTCGGGACGCAACGTCGCCTCATCAGGGACAAGCATCAAATGCACCCATGAATGCTAACGGGACAAAGATGTCAAAATCGATGCCCGGCGAGAAAAACCTTGGTTCATCGATCGGAAGACGTCGTCTTTTTGGGAAGAGGGAAAACGACGACCGCCAATGACTCAACACGCGACGGAACTCCTGGAGCCGTTCCGCAAGTACCTCAAGGTGCTGGCCGAGCTGCACCTCGACCGGAAGCTGCGCGGCAAGCTCGACCCCTCCGACGTGGTCCAGCAGACGATGCTGCGCGCCTACTCGGCCCTGGGGGAAGTGCGCGACCCCCGGCCAGAGGTACTGGTCGCCTGGCTGCGGCGGATCCTGGCCAGGACGCTGGCTGATGCGGCCAAGCACTACGATCGTGACAAGCGGGACGTCGCCCTGGAGCAGTCGCTGGAGGTCGATCTGGACCGTTCCGCCTCGGGGTTCGCCGCCTGGCTGGCCGCCGACCAGACCTCGCCCAGCAGCCGCGCCGAGCGGAACGAGGAACTGCTTCGGATGGTCGAGGCCCTGGCGGAACTGCCCGAGCTCATGCGCGAGGTGATCGTGCTCAAGCACTGCCAGGGCTGGACGCTGCCGCAGATCGCCGAGCGGATCGGCCGGAGTGTCCCCTCCGTCGCCTCGCTATTGCGGCGAGGGCTGGAAGAACTGCGAAAACGGATGAAAATCGGGGAGTGACCCGTGACGACGCCCAACGACCCCACAATGTCCCACGACTCGCTTGACGCGGTCATTGCCGCCTACATGCTGGCCGTCGAGGCTGGCGAAGTCCCCAACCGCCAGGCACTACTCGACCAACATCCCGAGCACGCCGACTCCCTCCGCGCCTTCTTCGCCGACCTGGACCGCATGGACCGCGTCGCCTCACCGCTGCGCGTGGCTGGCGGGCCGGACGAAACCGGCGCTGCCGAGGCCAATGGCCATACGGCGCTCCCGACGGTCCGCTACTTCGGCGACTACGAGCTCCTGGAGGAGATCGCCCGCGGTGGGATGGGGATCGTCTACAAGGCACGGCAAGTGTCACTCAACCGGCTGGTCGCGCTCAAGATGATCCTCGCCGGCAGCTTCGCGTCCACCCGCGACATCCAGCGATTCCGCACAGAAGCCGAGTCCGCGGCCAACCTGGATCATCCCCACATCGTGCCGATCTACGAGGTCGGCGAGCACGAGGGCCAGCAATACTACTCGATGAAGTTCGTCGAGGGGACGTCGCTGGCGAAGCACGCCCAGAGCGATCCGCGCACGGAGGTCGAAGCCACGATCGGCGTGATCCGGGCCGTGCACCACGCCCACCAGCGCGGGGTGTTACATCGCGACCTGAAGCCGTCCAACGTCCTGGTCGATTCCCAGGGGACGCGGCTGGTCGCCGATTTCGGCCTGGCGAAGCGGCTGTCCGTTGACGATGGCTCATTCACCGAGACCGGCCAGGTGCTGGGCACCCCGAGGTACATGGCGCCCGAGCAAGCCGCCGGGCGAAAGGACCTGACGGTCGCGGCCGACGTCTACAGCCTGGGCGTGATCCTCTACGAGCGGTTGACGGGACAAACGCCCTTCACCGGCGACAACGCGTTGACGCTCCTTCGCCAGGCTCGCGAATCGGAACCGCCGCGACCCTCGTCGATCCGGCCGGGGCTCGATAGAGATCTGGAAACGGTGGTGCTGAAGTGCCTGGAGAAGGAATCAGGCCGGCGTTATCCCTCCGCCGAGGCCCTTGCCGATGACCTCGCCAACTGGCTGGCCGGGCGGCCGATCGCGGCGCGGCCGGTGGGTCAGGCCGAGCGGTTCTGGCGCTGGTGCCGGCGTAACCCGGCGGTGGCCGGACTGACCGCGGCGGTGGCCCTGGCACTGGTTCTCGGCGTGGTTGTCTCGAGTTTCTTCGCGGTCGCGGAGCGCCGAGGGCGAATCCGAGCCGAGCAGGCCGAGCAAGATGCGAAAGCCGCGAACGAGCGGACCGAGCGGACGTTCGTCCAGAGCCTGGCGCGGCCGCTCGATCTCGATGGCGATCAAGAGAACCATGGGACCTTGTCCGAACCAGAGACCGCGGCCCTCTGGGAGCTATCCCTCCAGCAGGATAAGCCGATTGGCCTGCGATTCCTGGAAGAGGCCACGCGCGACCCCATCGCCGTGCGCCAGCTACGCGCCCGGTCTGAACCGGCGCTGATCGCCGCGGTCGGACTCGACACCGCTCGACGCGAGCGCGCGTCGAGCTTGCTGCGCGAGCGGCTCCGCGACCAGCGCCTTCCGCTTTGGAGCAAGACCGAGGTGGGATTTGTCGCCCTGGAGCTCGAGGATAAGGCTGGTCCGGCATCGGAAGCCTGTGCCGGGACCATCGTCCAGGGGCTAGCGGGAGACCATCCCGAAAATCTCAATTTCTTCTGGAGATCCCATCTGATTGGAGCCTCAAACCGGCTCGATCCGAGCATTGCCGCTCGTCTCCTTGCCGCCGAACTGCAACGGGAAACGGATGCGTATGATCGCTCTCTGGTGGCATCAACCCTGGCGACTCTGGCGAGTCGGTTAGAGCCGGCGGAGGCCGCACGCATCTGTCGTAAGCCCATTCAGATACTGGCGAACGCTTTGGTCGTGGAGACGGATTCAAACGCCCGCAACGCCATGGTAGGGGCCCTGGTCGGGTTGTCGGCGCGGATAGAACCGGCGGAGGCCGCAAAGATGCTAACGACCGCCTTAGCCCAGCAGAAGGAGGACATTGGCCGCAAGGCTTTGGTGAAGGGCCTTTTGTCAATCTCGGCGCGGTTGGAGCCGGCCCAGGCCGCACGCGTCTGCGGCCAAGCCGCTCAGATCGTCGCTGAGGAAACGGGATATCATGACTGGCCCGGTCTAGAGAGTGAGCTGGCGACAGTCTCAGCGCGGTTCGAGCCGGCCCAGACCGCGCGGGTATGGGGCAAGGTCGCTCAATACCTGGTCACTGACTTAGCTCGGGAGACGAACGCCAATACTTGCACCGTGTGGGCGAGTTGTCTGGAAAGGGTGTCAGCGCGCCTAGAACCGCCCGAGGCCGCACAGGTCTGCGGCCAGGCCGCCCTCACGCTTGTTGCCGCACTGGAGCGAGAGAAGGATGTTCAGGCCTGGGCATGGTTGGCGGACGGTCTTGAATCGGTCGCGAGCCGAATGGAGCCAACCCAGGCCAGACACATCCGCGGCCAGGCCGCACGCCTGCTAATCCCCTCTATAGAGCGGATACCCTCGACGGTTTCTCTCGACGGGTACTACAATCCAGGGACGCAATGGGTGACTCTGGTGTCGAGTTGGATGACCCCGTCTGAGGCCGCTTCCATGCTGGCGGTGGCCGTAGAGCGGGCGGAGAATGCGGAGGTCCGTCACGCCTTTGTGCTGGGTCTCGCTTCTGCGGCAGGGCGACTGGAGGCGGCCGAGGATGCGAGAATCTGCCGTCGGGTCGCACGCGCCTTGATCGCCGCTCTGGGACGGGAGACGAACGTCTCTGCCTGCCCGTCGCTGACAGATGGGATTGTTGTCGTGGTGGGTCGGTTGGACAAGATCGAGGCGGCACAGATCTGCGGCGAGGCCGCCCAGGTGCTGGTCGCCTCGTTCGCGAGAGAGAAGGGCGCCCATGCCCGCTCTTCGTTGGCAAGTGCTCTGTCCAGAGTGTCGGAGCGGCTAGATCCGGCCGAGGCCGCACGGATTTGCGGACAGGCCGCACGCTCGCTTGCCGGCGCACTGGACCGAGAGAAGGATGACAATGCCCGCTCCTCATTGGCGTCAGGCCTAGCGTCTCTGGCGGGACTGGCGGATGGGTCCGAGGTCGTATCCCACCCCTTGGAAAACGCTCTGATACGCGAGACGAACGACAGCAGATTGGTTTCGATTGTGGTGTCGCTAGCGGGGCGGTCCGATCCGGCCGAGGCCGAAAGGATCTACGCCACGGCCGCTCGCGTGCTCGCAGTCGCGCTCGAGCACGAAAAGAATGGTGGTAAACGCTTCTGGTTGGCACTTGACTTGGCGTCCCTGGCACGCCGTTTCGATTCGCCGAAGTCCGCACCGATCTACGGTCAGGTCGCCCAATCGCTCGCTAAGGTGCTGGGGTGGGAGATAGATGAATCGTTCCGGAACACCATCGGCACAGCCCTCTCGTCGATAGCTGCCCGGATGGCTCCTGCCGAGTCCGTGCGTATCCTCGGTGCCGCTCTGAAACAGGCGTCGAATCCTTCTTGCCTCAAAGCCTTGGCGCAGATCCTGTCCGCTACGCTGAACCGGTTCGACGCCGCTGAGGCGCACCGCGTTTGTGACAAGTTACTCGGGTCGCTCGATCGCGATGCCTTTGAAACGATCGCACCGGAATTGCTCCCGCAGCTCAAGCCTGATAGAGCTCATGCACTGGCCTGGGATCTGGCGTCCAGAATGTGTTCGGGGCCGGAGATCGACACAGAGACGCTTTCCCGAATCCTGACCGACACCAGCCGCGAGCAGCGAGCCCGTCGAGCGGCGCTCATGGCTCGGGCTGGGGGTCGAAGGGGTGCTGCAAGCGGCAATAGGCATTGCGGCCGAACCCCTCCCCTGCCGGCTGACGACGCCGGAACTGGTCGAGCTACTCAAGATGCCAACCTGCTTTGGCAAAGCCCGGCGCGTGGTCCTCGACCACCTCGGTAACCGATACAGGCGTCGGTTCGTCAATCACTGGGCCTTCGTCCGCTTCGTCACGGAACAAAAACTCGGCCTCGACTTCACAACCCCGCCCAGACGACGCGATGACAAGGGGTCACCCAAACGGACGCGCACGCCGAAGTGAACGGGAATAGGCTTCGGCCCATTCTGGTGGACGAGGGCCAGGAACCTGGAGGAACGACCCGTGACGACGCCTAACGATCCGACGATGTCCCACGACTCGCTCGACGCGGTGATCGCCGCTTACATGTTGGCGGTTGAGGCCGGCGAGGTTCCCAACCGCCAAGAGCTGCTCGATCGGCACCGCGAGCACGCCGACGCACTGCGCGCCTTCTTCGCCGACCTGGACCGCATGGACCGCGTCGCCTCACCGCTGCGCGTGGCGGGCGGGCCGGACGAAACCGGCGCTGCCGAGGCCAATGGCCATACGGCGCTCCCGACGGTCCGCTACTTCTACTTCGGCGACTACGAGCTGCTGGAGGAGACCGCCCGCGGCGGGATGGGGATCGCCTACAAGGCACGGCAGGTCTCGCTCAACCGCCTGGTCGCGCCGAAGATGATCCTCACCGGCAGCTTCGTGAACAATCCGGTATCAGAACATTTTGTTTTGTTACCAAAGTCTCCCAAGCCCCACATAGTGCCATCGTTTCGCGATCAGCTAGCAGGTCTGTTCCTATTCCCCTGCCTGTTGCAGCACCTCCTGGACCAGCGCGTCTGAGACATGAAATTCGGCGACTATCAGCGCATCGACAAGGTCGCGAACGCTGGGAATGATGCCCTGCTCTTTGGCCCGCAGCAAGACGGCGAGCGTTCCCGTGACGGGCAAATTGAGCTGGCGTGCGGTCCGGCGCGCTTTCTTGTCATCCAATATGATTCGCGCTGCCGATCGTTCGAGTGACAAGGCAATCGCTTCTGCTTCGCCTGCACCAAGACCCAGCCGCAGGGACTGAGCGAGTGGTTGATTCTGCACGGAATGAACTTGCACCCAGATCGGTAAAGTCCCGCCACATTCCTGGGCGACGGCGTCCGGCACCATGATCGTGCCGTAGAGTTGCTCCAGGATGCCGATTGATCCGACGGCATCGAGCCCGATCAAACAGCTACTGTTTGACACCGTAATACCGTCAGGCATGCCCGAGATCGTCCTGCAACTCGCTGGCGGGGTAATCCATCACCGCTACTTTGTGCTTGCCCAGCAACTCCATGAACGAGCGCTTGGAATAACCCGCCAACTCGGCGGCCTGCCCACACGACAGGCGCCCGATCTCGAACAGTTTCATGGCCAGATACAATCGCGCCTCGTCTTCGGTAACCGACGGCGGAATTGCGATCGTTGTTTGAGACATGCTCGATCCTCACGCTCTCGTCAAGGTGTCGCCGGTCTCAGAGAGGGCAGCCGGCCAGTGCCACGTGCAGACGGCCAATCCACTGGTCCGAGAATCGGTTTGGAAGACCGAAACGACTTCCCATAATAACATTCTACACTTCCTCCCGTTGGATATGCTTTCGGCGAGCTTGCTTGAACGCGAAGCAGAATGGCTGAAGCCGGCCTCAAGCATCAGCCAGGACCTCCAGATTGTTGATCGTCGCTTCGAGCCGCGCGGTGTCGCGGGCCTCTCCGTGCTGTAGGTGTCTCAAGCGCCCGAGTTCCTCACGTGCCGTTGAAAGATCGCCTTCCTCCAGTGCGGCCTCGACGGCTTCGATTGCGCCTGCGCCGGTTGGGGTCCGCGAATCCGCTCCCATGACCTCTTCCAGGATCGGATTCGAATCCAGCCCATACGATTGAGCGGGGGCACGGCCAAGAGCCGCGTCGTTGAGCATTCGAATTTCTTCCGGTGCGACCTCACCAATCACCTGGGGCGAATGCGTCGTGCAGACGAACTGAATTTTCGGGAAGGTCGATTTGAGATCGGTCGCCAGCCGGCGCTGCCATCGTGGGTGAAGGTGCACGTCGAGCTCGTCGATCAGCACCACTCCGGGAGTTTGGGCCAACACATCGGGCAACGGTCCATTCGCATGAGCGGGGGTTTCCTCGGGAACCAGGTAATTATTCTGCGTTACTGCCTTGATGGCGATATCGGCCACCAGCGCCAGCATCATTCGCTGCCCTGCGCTCAAGTTGCTGAAGGGTTGTGCCCGTCCGTGGATTGGCGGTGCAGGTCGAGGTCGAGTGCGGCAAACATCTTGAAGTTCCGCAACTCCAAGCGGTCGATTCTCATGACGATCTCCTTGGATCGGCCTCTCATCCGATGTTCGAGGCAGCAGCCCTTACTCTCTCGCACATTTTTATCATAAGCGGCGAGGTTCGGATGCCTGATCTGTTCTGCTAAGGATCAAAATTCTTCGCGCCGGCGCAAGTTTCTGGGACCCAAACGTCGTTAACCCGGAGCCAACGGCGACGGCGACCATTCCGGCTTGAGGAGTGAGTAAACGCCGTCGCCGTTGGCTCCGGGTTACAGTGAGTTTTCGATCGCTCGAATGTCTCTTAGCGGTCTTTGTCAGCCTTGGTCTCCGCATTCCGCTTCGTTCGAGCCTCGTCGGCCGCTCGTCGAGCGTTCCGCTGTTGCTCCCACGCTCGCGCCAGTTTCTTGGCCTGATCCGTGCCGACCTTTTTGAGCAGGTAGTTCCCCAACATATAGGTCGTGTAGGCCTCATCCGGCCTCAGCGACTTTTCCAGCGCGGCGACATGCTGCGGATCTCTGGTAAGGCGATAAAGCGCGGCCCAGCAGTAGGCCGCGGTCTGCGGGTCGTGGGTCCCAGCATCAAGCGCCCGTCGCGCCTCGGGTGTGTCGAAGGCCCCGAGCGCCATCGCCGCACGAGCCCGCGCCGAACTGCGGTCGATCAGAGGCCCATGCTCCCGCGCGGCGTTAGCGTCGCCGGGATTGAGCACCTGGACCAGGGGCCCGACAGCACGCGGGTCGCCAAGGTCATCCAGCGCTCCGGCAATGTCCATGTCCATGGCAAACCCGCGAAGATCGCCCGGCAGCATTTGCACCAAGTAGTCGAAGAGCCCATCCGCCTTTCGCCGGGCGAGGATATGCGCCGTGCTCTTGATCGTGCACGTGCTTCGAGCGCCCTTGAGCAGCGCTTGCAGTAACGGGGTTGTCTTGGCGCCACGCGCTTCCAGCGCTTCGAATGCCTCTGCTTCCAGCGTGTTATGCGGGTGCGACCAGCACACGGTCGCCAGAAACTCAGCGGCACGCGCGGAGGGATCGCCGATAAGTTTCCGAACCAAATCCTCTTGATCCAGACCGTCGAGCGCCTTCACATTTTCTTCCGAGTAAACGAGGGTGCAGAACGCGGGCAACCGCTGGTAGAACACCGCTTTCTTTCGGCTTTGCTCGGCTTCTGCGGCCTGGCCGTTCTGCTTCTGAATGTCGGCGAGCGCGTCGTGAGCTTCGGCTAATCGTGGGTTGAGCTCGATCGCCTGTTTCAGATGTTGTCGTGCTTCGTCGGATCGGCCGGCTTTTTGAGTTGCCAACCCCAGGCCCAAGTGGTATTCGCCGTTCCTGGGCTCGCGCTCGACGAGGGATTTCCAGACCGCAGCCGCGCGATCATGTTTCCCCTGCGCGGAGTAGACGGATGCCAGAGCACTCGCAGC
Source organism: uncultured Isosphaeraceae bacterium (assembly GCA_963823675.1). Lineage (GTDB taxonomy): Bacteria > Planctomycetota > Planctomycetia > Isosphaerales > Isosphaeraceae > CAWGMT01. The sequence continues at coordinate 275,338 of CAWGMT010000016.1, forward strand.
CCTGGGCTCGCCGGGGCAAAGCTTCCGCGCCTTCTCGTACGCCGTTGCGGCTTGTTCCAGGCACGAGCGCTTGAATTGCTCCTCCTTGGCCTCGTTCTTGCTCGGGTTGACGGCGACCATTCCGCGGCGGTAACTCACCGTCGGCCCGTCGTTTCCCTGGCGATGACGAATCTCGCCAATCGCCATCAATAAGCGTAAGTCCGACTCGGCACCAGTCAGGCCCGCTTCCCACACCGTCACCGCCTCGTCGGGCTGTCCGTCGAAGTCAAGGACACGACCCAACACGAACCGTGCGTGCACGTCTTCCGCGCTCTTATCCAGACACGCGCGTAAGACCTGGATTGCGCGATCAACGTTGCCCTGGTTGGCAAGCTGGACGGCTTGCTCGGTTGGTGAATCCTCCTGTGCCGTGAATACGGACGCCGGCGAGAAACACGCCCAAGCCGCCATGAGAAACAGAGCGAATCGAGCTGCCATGGTCGTTCTCCCCCTCGGGCAGACGAAACACTGCCAAACCACATCTGACAATTGTAGTATGGCTTGGTCGCGCGGCAGTCTCAAGAGGAAATGAAATTTGCTTGTCCCAGGCTTCTCTCGTGCGCGAATACCGCGACGGGTGCCTCGCCACTCTCCAGGGTGACCCTCATTCCTTCTCGCGCCGCTTCCATCCGGAACGCCTCGGGCGGCTCGGGTCTGATCCCGTTCCTCGTGGCTTTCGCTTGACCTGACTGCGCTTCTGCGGCTGTTGCTCCGGCTGATCCGGGAACAAAGGCTCCTGGAAGACAAACCGCCAGTTTTCCTCGATTTGCGGCCTCAGCTTCGGGTCGTTCAGAAAGGTTGTTCCATCGCTCAACAGCCGGTGCCTGGCGACCGCTTTATCCAGCTTCAAAGCCAGCACTCGCAGGTCACTCTGGTGCTTTTCCTTCTTGCTCGAAAGCTTACTTACGAATATGTCGTGCTCGTTGACGACATAGACGCGCAGCCCGCCGAAATCACCGAGCCATTGCCGTCGGTTTTGCCAGTGAGCCGGCAGATAGTGCGACTGCATGTGGCCCAACGTCAGTCCGAATTCGGTCTTGATTTTGCGCAACAAAGCTCGCTGGCGGCGGATCTCGTCCGGGACCTCGTCCACGAAGTCAATGGCGATTGTCGGCCGCGCTGTCAACCCTTTGATCAAGGTCGGGATCGAACCGGCGATGTGGACTTCAACCGGACCGTGAATCGTCCGTCCGAGCAAATCGAAGATCTGGCGGAGTTGAGAATCGTCAGTACTGTCCACAAGACGTCTCCGGATCGTGGAGAACCCGGCCTGCCCGAGATCCTCTTCGAGAATCATTCGAATTCTTGGGCCCATGGGGCTTTGAGCTAACCACTGTGCGAATCTCCGTGGGCCCCAGAAAGATCGGATCGCCGCTGCGGCGTCGCGGACCAACAGCCGGGTCCGGAAATCGGACTGGGCGTTCCGTTCGAGGTCCTGCTCGATGGCCGCCGCCAGGGTTTGGCTGTCGATGTAGGGCTGGCCCCACACCAGCTTCCAGGGGTCCATTAGTCGCGGAACCTGGTTCATGGGAGGATCGGCGTGGAATGAATCGCCGGGATGGGTTTGTTCCAACTCGACACAATAGGCCCACCGAATTGATCGTGCGCCGGTGATGGCCACACTCAAACAGAAGGTTCGAGTTCGATATCGCCACCTGGCTTTTATTGTTGTCCCTCAAGCTTCCGGCGCGGAATCAGCTCATTCCGGACCCATTCGCGTAGCTCCTGAGCCCAGCGGAGCTTGGCCGTCGTCCGGCCAAGTTCGAGAAATCGCTCGACATCGGCGGGCCGGAGCCCCGGGAAGCTCGGACTCGTTTCGCACGATTGATAGTGACCATCGGGCTGGAGGTGCAACATCGTCAGCTTCTGGCCATCGTAGCGCCAGACTTCCGGGACACGCAGCTCGGCGTAAATCCCCATCCGGTCCAGAGAGCTCGAGGTAATATCGACTTCGATCGCGAGGTCGGGTGGCGGGTCGACGGCCAGGTCCAACACTTCGCGCATTCGAACCACAGCCTCATTCCGGATGTAATAACACTGGTCCGCCTCCAAACCCTTCTCGGCGTCGGGCTTCCTCCACGTCGTCATGCCCAGCGGCTCGTACGCGATCTCCAGCTCTTCGGCGAGCCGGGGCACGAAGAGACCGAACAATTGAGCCGCCCGCTCGTGCCGCTTTGAGGGCATGCTGACCTCCATCGTCCCGTCGTCATAAGTCACACGGATGTGCCGCTCTCCCACGATTTCGAGCATCTTGTCATAGTCCCCCCAATCGACACCATGAAGGACGATCCGCCCCTCGAAAGGACCCAGGACGGCACTGGCTTCAGTCGTTGTTGCCATCGTTAGCACCCTGATAGGACCTTATCGCCGGTCACAATATGTGGATGGGCGGTCGCTCGTGCGATGAGAATTCGACTCGCGGCGGTTTCGTCCGGAGGCACCACTGCAACCTCCTTGTTGATCTTACACCCAAGGGCAGTATTTCGACATCTGTCTGGCAGAATCATCGTTTCCGGCAAATTCGGCCCGTTAAACAATTGCATTACTAGTAATTGCCGGGTCAATTTGGTTAATATTGGAGTTGAGGACACGCTGTCTGCGTGCTGGGTCCATGCCTCCGAGGACAAGACCGAGAAGACTATAAGCTTATTCCGAGCCGAAGCTGATTGCGAAACGCGCTCTATTCGATCCTGATCTGACCTGCCCGATCCCGACGTCGGGTTTTCCTGACGTCCCCACCGAGTGTCTCCCGACCAGTGCGCCGGGAGCGAATTGAAACAAGGTTAAGTCATGAGTTGTACCGATGGCGTCCGAGGTCCCGGGAGGGCGGGCGATCTGGCACAGCCCCGTACGTGGGAGCAGACCGAGATGTCGATACACAATCGAACGCCGAGTCGTGGGATCGGAGCTTTTCTGACCTTGGTGATGCTGCCGATCGCAGTCGGCACCGCCGATGAGCCCAAAAAGGACAAGGGCCAGGTAAAGGGGGCGAGCGCCGCGGTCAAGGTCAGTTATGACAAGCAGATCCGGCCGATCCTTCAGGCACGATGTCAGGGGTGCCACCAGCCGGCGAAGGCGGGTGGCAACTACGTGATGACGGCATTTGAGCGCATGGTCAAGGGAGGTGAGAGCGGCGAGGCTGCGATCGTGGCCGGCAAGCCCGCCGAGAGCCACTTGATCACATTGATCACGCCGGAGGGTGGCAAGGCCGAGATGCCCCAGAACAAGCCGCCGCTGTCGGCCGGGGAGATCGAGCTGATCGCGCGCTGGATTGCTCAGGGGGCCAGCGACGACACCCCGCGCGCCGCCCGAACCCGTTACGATCGGGATCACCCGCCGGTCTACACCCGGCTGCCGGTCATTCCGGCTCTGGCCTTCTCGCCCGACGGATCGCTGCTGGCGGTGGCCGGCTTCCATGAAGTCTTGCTGTGGAAGGCCGACGGATCGGAGCTGGCGGGGCGGCTGGTCGGCCTTTCCGAGCGGATCGAGTCGCTGGCGTTTTCGCCGGATGGCAAACGGCTGGCGGTCAGCGGCGGGCGGCCCGCGCGGATGGGCGAAATTCAGGTTTGGGACGTGGCCAAGCACAAGTTGCTGCTCTCGGCGCCGGTCAGTTATGACACGGTGTATGGAGCGAGCTGGTCGCCCGACGGCACCAAGATCGCGTTTGGCTGCGTCGATAACACGGTCCGCGCGATCGACTCCAAGACCGGCGAGCAAGTGCTGTATATGGGCTCGCACACGGACTGGGTGCTCGACACGGTGTTCTCCGCCAACGGGTCGAATCTGATCTCGGTCGGCCGCGACATGAGCGCCAAGCTGACCGAAGTTGCAACCCAACGGTTCATCGACAACATCACCTCGATCACTCCCGGTGCCTTGAAGGGAGGGCTGGCCGCGGTCGCGCGCCATCCCAAGCGTGACGAGATCGTGATCGGCGGCTCCGACGGCGAGCCCAAGCTGTACCGGGTGTTGCGCCAGACGATTCGCGTGATCGGCGACGATTCCAACTTGATCCGCAAGTTTCCCGCCCTGGAGGGCCGGATCTACAGCGTTGCGGTGAGCAACGACGGCAAGCGGATCGCCGCCGGGAGCAGTCTCGACGGGGCCGGCCAGCTTGCCGTTTTTGGCTACGAATTCGACACGAGCCTGCCGCCCAACATCAAGGCGATTCAGGAAAAGGTGGTGACCACCCGCTCGGCCGCAGAGGCTGCCGCACTCGACCACTATCAGACGCAAGGCGTCAAGCAGATTGCCAGCGTGAAAGTACCCGGGAGCGCGATCTATGCACTCGCTTTCCGGCCCGATGGCAAGGTCCTGGCCGCCGCCGGAGCCGATGGATTGGTGCGGCTCTTCAACCCCGAAACCGGTTCGATCGTCAAGGATTTTGCGCCGGTAACCGTCAAAGCCGTTTCGGCGGCCCAGAATGCGCCGGCCCCCACGATTGCGCCGAAACAGGAAGAGCCGGTCGAGACCGAGGTGCTGCCCAAGGGGGCTGTGCTGGCTTCCCTGGACGTTCAGCCCAAGGAGGTCCGTCTGACTAACCGGTTTGCCTATACCCAGCTTCTGGTGACCGGCAAGCTGGCTTCCGGCGAGACGATCGACGTGACCCGGATGGTCGAGCCGTCGTTGACTTCCGCAATCGCCCAAGTGTCGCGCCACGGTCTGGTGCGGCCCAGCAAGGATGGCAAGGCGACGTTGAATCTGAGCCTGGCGGGCAAGACGGCGTCGGTCTCCGTCACGGTGCTGGGGCTCAATACGCCGGTCCGCGTCGATTTCAGCCATGACGTCGCTCCGGTTCTCTCCCGTCTGGGCTGCAACGCGGGAACCTGTCATGGGTCGGCCCAGGGGAAGAACGGCTTCAAGCTTTCGCTGCGGGGATATGACGCGCTCTTTGACGTGCGGGCGCTCACCGACGACGAGGCGGCGCGGCACATCAATCTCGCCTCGCCCGAGAACAGCATGATGCTCATGAAGCCCACCGGGGCGGTGCCCCACGTCGGCGGCGCGCTCATGCAGCCGGGCGAGCCGTACTACGAGATCCTCCGGTCGTGGATCGCCGATGGGGCCCGGCTCGATCAGTCGACGCCACGGGCGACCAAGATCGAGATTTTTCCGTTCAATCCCACGGTGCAGCAAATCGGGGCCAGGCAACAGCTTCGCGTGCTGGCGACCTACGCCAGCGGCGAGGTGCGCGACGTGACCCGCGAGACATTCCTGGATAGCGCCAACACCGAGATCGCGACGGCCAGCCGGTCGGGAGTGATCACGGCCGTACGCCGCGGCGAGGCACCGATCCTGGGCCGGTTCGAGGGAAAGTACGCCTCCACGACCCTGACGGTCATGGGCGACCGCAGCGGGTTCGTCTGGACCGATCCGCCCGCCTACGGCAAGGTTGACGAACTGGTCGCCGCCAAGTGGAAGCGCATGAAGATCCTCCCGTCCGCCGTCGCGTCCGACGCCGAGTTCATCCGCCGCGTTTACCTGGACCTGACGGGGCTGCCGCCGACATCGGACGAGGTCCTCAAGTTTCTGGCGGATTCGCGCGAGGGCCGGGCCAAGCGCGCGCTCCTGGTCGATCGCCTGATCGGCAGCCCCGACTTCGTCGAGCACTGGACCAATAAATGGGCCGACCTGCTCCAGGTCAACCGGAAATTCCTGGGAGTGGAAGGCGCGGTCGCGTTCCGCAACTGGATCCGCGCTCAGATCGCCGCCAACACGCCCTACGACAAGTTCGCCCAGGCGATCCTGACGGCGACCGGCTCGAATCGCCAAAACCCCGCCGCATCGTACTTCAAGGTCCTCCGGGATCCGGCGACCACCATGGAGACAACGACCCAGCTCTTCCTGGCGGTACGGTTCAACTGCAACAAGTGCCACGACCACCCGTTCGAGCGCTGGACCCAGGATCAGTATTACCAGACGGCCGCGTACTTCGCGCAGGTCGGCCTCAATGCCGATTCCGAAAGCAAGGGCCGGACGATCGGCGGCACCGACGTCGAGGCCCCCAAACCGCTGTTCGAGATCGTTGCCGACACGGGCAAGGGCGAGATGGTGCACATTCGTACCAACAAGGTGGCGGCACCCGTGTTTCCCTTCACGTGCGCCCATGCGACAACGGCGGCCGGTGCGCCGCGGCGGCTGGAGCTGTCGGCGTGGCTGACCTCGAAGGACAACCCCTATTTCGCCAGGAGCTACGTCAACCGGCTCTGGGGTTACCTCTTCGGAGTGGGGCTCATCGAGCCGCTCGATGACGTTCGGGCGGGCAATCCGCCCAGCAACCCGGAGCTGCTCGATTACCTGACGAGCGAATTCATCAAGAGCGGGTTTGATGCGCGGCACGTCATGCGGCTGATCTGCACGTCGCGGGCTTACCAGTTGTCGGTCGAGACGAACAAATGGAACGCCGATGACAAGGTCAACTACTCCCACGCGCTGGCCCGACGGCTGCCCGCCGAGGTGTTGCTGGATGCGGTTTATCGCGTCACGGGGTCGGTCTCGAAGATCCCCGGGGTGGCGCCCGGAACGCGAGCGGCGGCACTGCCCGACGTGGGCGTCGAGCTTCCCAGCGGCTTCCTGGCCACGTTCGGGCGACCCGCTCGCGAGAGTGCCTGCGAATGCGAGCGCTCAAGCGGCATGCAGCTTGGACCGATCATGGCTCTGGTCAGCGGCCCGACCTTGGCCGACGCCCTCGCCGACCCATCCAGCGAGCTGACCAGGCTGGTATCCAGCGAGACCAACGACGCCAAGCTGATCAACGACCTGTTCTTGCGGATTCTGAACCGGCCGGCGACCGTCGGCGAGACCGCGACCTGTGTCAAGGACATTCAGGCCATTGACGACGACCACCGCGGCATGGCCGAGGAGCTCGGCAAGCGCGAGATGGAATATGCCCTGAAGCGCCCCGTCCTGGAACGCCAGCGGCAGGCAGCGATCGCCGCGGCCCAAACCGCTCTGGCCGCGTATGAGAAAGAGCAGGCGCCCAAGGTTGCCGAGCGCGATCGTAAGAAGGCCGAGACCACCGCCAAGCTCGAGGCCGAGCTCAAGGCTTATGAATCCACCGCCCTGGTTCAGAAGATGGGAGCCTGGGAGAAGGAGAAGGCCGCGGCGATCGTCAATCGCTGGGTGGTGCTCGAGCCCAACTCCACAAGCGCCACCAACCGGTTGACTCCGACCAAGCAGCCGGATGGCTCGATCGTCGTCACCGGCCCCAACCGAAACGGGATCGTGACGGTCGTGGCGGAAACCGACCTGACCCAGATTACTGGCCTGCGGCTGGAAGTCCTGACCGACAGCAGGTTTCCCAACAAGGGACCCGGCCGCGCCACCGATGGCAACTTCGTGCTCAACGAGCTCGAGCTCCTGGTCGCGCCCAAGGCCGACGCCAAGCAGGCCAAGCCGGTCAAGCTCGAAAAGCCGATGTCCGACTTTGACCAGGACAACCTCAACATCGCCAAGGCGGTTGACGGCAGCGCGAACGATCCGGGCAATGGCTGGGCCGTTTCACCAGCGACCGGGGTAACCCACTGGGCGACTTTCGAGACCCACGAGCCAATCGGCGCCGCGGGCGGCTCGGTCTTGACCTTCAAGCTGCATCACAAGTTTGCCGACAGATGGACGCTGGGACGCTTCCGTCTTGCGGTTACCCGTAGCGCCAAACCGGTTGGGCTGAGCCTGCCCGAAGACTTCCGCGCAATTCTCGCAACCGCGCCGGAGGTGCGGAGCGAAGCTCAGAAGAACCTGCTGATTGCCTATTTCCGCGCGGTGGACGCGGACCTGCGGAACAAGCTCGCGGCTGTCAACGCCAGCAAAGCACCGCTGCTGCTTGACCCCAAGCTCAAAGAGCTCCGCGATCAACTCGAGTTTACCCAGAGGCCGGTCCAGCCAGACCGCGTGCTGCTGGGCCTGCGGCATGATCTGGAGATGAGCGTCCAGCAGGCGGCGGCGCGGCGGCTTACCGCTGCTCAGGATATCTCCTGGGCGCTCATCAACAGCCCCGCGTTCTTGTTTAACCACTGACTTCCCACGGAGCGTGGGAACGAGTTTCTCGGCCATATCCGGGGCGTGTAAACAGCGCAACACCAAAGCGCGCCAGTGAGGGAACAGCGGACGGACGCACCCGGCGCGGTATTCCATCGCCGGACCCCTCGCTGCTGCGCTGGGTTAGGATCGGGACCCCTCGCTGGCGCGTCGGGTTAGTATCGCAAGCCGTCGCTCTTGTCCGGCGAATCTTGAGCAGCCACTCCGTCCCAGGCTACGGTGACATTGCCAGGCGGTTCCAGGCGGCAGCAGCGCGCGCCCAGCCAAGAGTTTCGCAGATCGTGGCGATGCGCCGAGCCGCGGTGGCCGGGGCTGATCCGCCAGAATCGAAACTGGTCAAGTAACCCGAATAGGCGGCAGGAAACTGGCCACGTGCCTCGTTGATTTCCTTGGATTTCCTGCGATGGATGATTGCCTGGTCCCGGAGGCCCAGACGTTCCTCGGCCACGGCGCGGCGGTAATAGGCTTTGGCAAGGAACGGGTTGAGCTCGATCGCCTTGCTGAAGTGCGCGGCGGCTGTCTTCCAATCGCCGGCTTTCTCGCTGGCGACTCCCCGAAAGAACCAGATATCGGGCTCGCTCTCGGCCGCAGGCGGAGGAGTGCCCAGCAACTCGAGAAAAGGCTCGAGCTCGCCGGCTTCCAGGAGTGCGGCGAGATAGTCGCGCCAGGCGCGAAGGTCATCGGGCCTGCCCTGGAGGCAAGCCTTGAAATGGCGCTCGGCCGAGGCGCGGTCGCCAAGTGCAAGCTCGGCCCGCGCCAGGGCCAGAAGAGATTCCCAATCGTCGGGCGCGGCGGCGGCGTAGCGCCTCAGTTGCGCGACCGATTCCTTGGGCGCGACTCGCTCGAGCTCGGCGCGCATTCGCATGATCAGCCAGGTCAACTTTTCCGGTGCGGGAGCACGGTCATAGGCAGTCCAGATAACCGGATAGGCATCTTCCCAGCGGTCCTGGGTGGCATAGAGTTTCAGCAGTTCCTGGCAGGCGTCATGGAAGACTTCGGGAGAGACGGGATGCAGGGGATCGTCCTTGATCACTTCGAGCCATGCGTGCTCGGCGTCTCTGGCTCGGTCGATCATGAGATACGACTGCCCTTCACGGTACAGCGCCTCCCATTTCTGCGGCCACCAGTAGGGCACCTCGTGTAGTTGCCGGGCGCAGCTCAGGAGGTCATTACGAGCGGCATAGACCCTCGCGAGCATCATCCGGGCGCCGCCATCATGGGGTGAGCGGCGGAGATGCTCGAGCAGCGCCGGCTCTGCCTGGGCGTACTGGTCACGGCTCATGAAACGCGAGATGGTGGCGATGTCGGGTAGAGGCCGGGTCTCTCGGTGGTACCACCACGCATTGAATCCCAGGAGGCCGAGCGCCAGGGGTATTCCCACAAGCTGCAACCAGGGTAGCCGGCTCTGTCTGGTAGGCGCCTTGATGGGCGGTTCGAGGGGGCGCTTGGCGGGGATGGCGACTTCGGAGGTTGTGGTCATGACCGGTGAATAACTCGTCGCGGGGCCGGACCGCGCGGGTTTTTCCGGCCGATTGATTCCTGTTACTTGAGCCGTTTCAAGGCCGTCAGGCTGAGCGCGTTGCCGGGAAAGTCGCGCAGCACCAAGCGATGCCAGGCTCTGGCTTCGTCGAACCGGCCCATCTTCTCGCGGAGGTCGGCCAGGCGTTGATAAAGCTCGGGGTGGGGCTTGAGGCCCAGCGTCTTGACCTCGACTACCTCGTAATAAACCCCGCGCCGGTCTGTAGCGTCCTTCGTCTCGGCAATTTGCCCCTCAGTTGCGTCCTTGCCATAATAGGACCTGCGCATTTGGCGGTAAGCGGACTGGTAGCTCTTGTAGAACTGGTCCACGCGATCGTGCTCGGCGGTCTGCCCAACCTGGCGCAGAACGAAGCGATATCGATAGCAGACGCCCTGATTGAAGGGCTCGAACTCGAAGGCGCAGCGATAGGCCCGGACCGCCCGAGGCCAGTCCTTGGCGTTCTGGGCGATCATCCCCTCATGCTTGGCGAAATGGGGGTCGCCAACGAGTTCCTTGGGCAGCTTCGCAAACTCAGCAGCCAGCTTCTCGGGCTCGGATGCGTTGTATAACCCAGTAAACCAACCATCCCAGGCCTGAGGCGCGTCGGGATGCCGCCGCACTACCTCGCCTAGAATCTTGAGGCCCTCATCGCTGCGGTTGACCCGGGTCAACGCCAGGCCAAGAGTAATCGAGAGAGGGAGGTTTTCCGGATGCTGCTGGACGATCGGCTCGAACAACGGGACTTGTGACAGGGGGTCGGGCGCCTCAATGTCGAGCCGCGACATTTCGAGAAGGATCCGCACTCGGTCTCGAGGATCGGGTTCGACTTCGTGCAACTTCATGCCCAGGCTGTGTGCTTCCTCCGTCCGGCTTTCTTTGTCGAGTAGATCGACCAGTACCCAGCCGGCTTCGGCAACGATCGGGTCGAGCTTCAGTGCCTCAGTCCAGCTCGTCTCTGCCAGGTCGTAACGCTCCTCCTGATAGTGGGCCTTTCCTTCGAGGAACTTGACGAGCGCCGCCTGCTTCTTCGAGCCCGGACGGATGAGGCGGAGGTGCTCGAGGGCACGTTCCGGTCGCATGGCGGGTACCTCGGTGGCGAGCTGAGCCATGAGCAGATGGGCTCGATCGTCGTGGGGATAAACGCGGAGGTATTGGAGCAAACGCACCTGCGCCGCCTCGAACTGGTGGTCGCGAGCCAGAGCGAGGACCTCGTCGAGGCTCGAAGACGGCCCGATTGAGCGGCGAATGGCCAGCGCTGAAATACCACCGGCGCCAAGCACTACGGCGAGTATGGTCAAGATCAGGTTGCGTATCCGAACTTTCATCACGGTAAGCGCCCGGTCGTTGGTTCCGGCGGGTTTCACCCACGTGCAAATGGCTCACCCGTGCCCGCGTGCGGCATAACCACTCGATTTTGCCATCAATTTACCCAGGGGGAAAGGCAGGATTCCTGATTGGCTCTTGCCGGCGAACCCGAAAATGGCCATCTTCAAGACTGGTTCGCTCGATTGGCGAAGGGCCCCGCGAGGATCGATCGGTTCGATGTCGTTTGTGAGCGTCTCTGGGCAGCGATCATCGCGCCGCAGGCGAATGACCGTTCTGGTCATCGTGACCACCGTCGTGGCGGGTGCGCTCGCGGTCTGGCTGTGCGCGAGCGTGGCAGCGGCATGGGACGCACGCGCGACGCGACGCGCCCTGGCGGAAGGGCGGCTGGAGGACGCCGCACAGGCAGTGGAACGCTGGCTTTTGTCTTCGCCTGGCTCGGCCGAAGCTCACTTCTATAAAGCGAGAATCGCCTGGGCTCAAAATAACCTCGCCACCACCGACGTGGAGCTGGCTCGCGCACGAGCGCCTCGGTTATTCCTGGCAGCCTTCGAACCGCCTGCTAGGCTTGCTCCTGGCCAGGACGAACGAAACCACCGAGGCCGAGACGCTTTTGCGTCAGGCGATCGAGATCGCCGGAAAGCCCGATCCGGAGGTCGCCGACGCCCTGGTTCGGATTTACCTGGGGACATTCCGGCTCAATGAGGCCCAGGAGGTCCTCGAGCACTGGGCTCGCGCTGCTCCGGACGACGCACGTCCCTATTTATTACAAACCGAAGTGGACATCCGGAATAACGCCGAGGCCGAGGTCATCATCGCGCGTTACCGCGCTGCGCTTTTGCGGAACCCCAACCTCGATCGGGCGCGATTCGGCCTGGCCGAGCACCTTCGAATCAACCACCGATTCGCCGAGGCGAATGCCGAATACGCCGCATACCTGAAACAGAGGCCCGACGATCCCTTGGGATACTTGGGCGCGGGACAATCCGCGCTCGAAAACGGCGACGAAGCCGAGGCGGTGCGCTTGCTCGACCGCGCGCTCTTGCTCGCACCCGCGGATCCGGTTGCCCTGGCGGCGCGCGCCACGATCGAGCTTCGTCGTGGTCGCTTCGAATCGGCTCTCCACTACCTCGATCTGGCCGTCAAGTCCGATCCGTTCGATCGAGGCAATCGTTATCAGCGCATGTTGACACTGACCCGACTCGGGAGAAGGGCCGAGGCCGAGGCCGAGCGCCGGACCGTGGAGCGGCTTCAGAAGGAGCAGGAACGGTTCGGTCAGATCAGCCGTGATCTGCGCGCCAAGCCGCTCGACGCGGAACTCCGGGCCCAGGCCGCCTGCTGGCTGATGGAGCACGGACACGAGGACGAGGCCGTTGAATGGGCCAATCTCGTGCTCAAATCCGATCCGTCTCATCCGACACTCAACCGCCTGCTCGCCGACTACTATCGCAAGAAAGGCCAGGCTGGTCTGGCGAACCTGTACGAGGCGCACGCGGCAGCCTCTTCTGATCACGCAAGATGAAGCCCAGAAACTAAAGTGCATACCGCGGCCAGTCGCGACCGGCGGCCCGAGCCGGCAGCGTGGATTGCTCACGCAATTGCTTGAGCGCCTCTTGAACCTCGTCCGCCTCGGCGGTTCGGCCGAGCTGACGGTAGACGGAAACCAGGCTGTATAACACGCTCTGCTCCCGAGGCGCAAGGGCCCGCGCCTGGTTGAGCTGCTTCAGGGCCTCCTGGCGGTCGTGGCGCCCAATGGCCAGCTTGGCGAGCTCGGCGTAGGCCTCGTACTGGGTAGGGGCCAACTCGGCCGATTGCCGGAAACACCGCTCGGCTTGATCGAGATCGCCTTGCAGAAAATTGAGTCGACCCAGGCGGTTGAGCAACGATGGATCGGTGGCTTTTGCCAGAGCCTGCGTCAATGCGAGACGGGCATCGTCGATTCGTCCACTGCTGCCCAGGTCATCGGCAAGATGGCTCCAGAAGAGATTGCGTGCCAGCGGCATTTCACGGAGATCGGGGTCGAGCTCGAGAACGCGTTTGAAGGCAACGACCGCCTGTTGCGGGTTCTTGTTGTTATGATAGACGACCCCCCGGAGCGTCGAGCCGATGACGGCGCCGTGGGAAGTGTGGTCGAGCCGCTCGGCCAGCTTGAGGAGTTCCTCCGTCTGGTTATGAGCGAGCAAGACCGCGGCGAGCCGGCGCATGGCCGTCAAGTTCTCGGGCGAGCGAGCCAGGATCTCGTTGAGCACCGGAATCCCGCGCTCGGGATGGGGGCTGCGAACCAGTCCGAAGGAACGGATCTGCAAGTCGCTGAGTGAGAGAGCGCCGGCGCGCTGGTAGTAGGCCTCGGCCGGCTCGGCGTAGTCGAGCCGGTTGAGACAATGTGCAGCCAGAAGCGCTGCCTCACGGCTCCACGGCTGCCGGCCGAGATGGTCAAGGGAATGCTCGAGGCAGTTGGCCAACTCGCCCCGGGTGTAAGAATGGCGAGCCGCGATCAATGCATCGGAACGCGTCACGTTCCATACGGTCATGGCCGAGAGCGCGACCAGAATGGCCAGAATGGCCAAGGCGACTCCACGGCGGCGACGGATCTCGGCGAGACGTCTTGGTCCCATGTCCACGTCAAATCCAAATGACACAGTCCCAAGGCGCTTCCTGGCGCCTTGGGACTGTATTTGCTAGCCGGCGATCTCCGGGAGGGAGATCGAGGTTCAGAGCGCGTCGGCGCTGATCGTTTCGCCGCCGTCCGGCGTTGCAATGGCATACCACGGCTGCCAGTTGACCGAAGTCTTGATAAACCGGACCGAGCCGTCCATGAAGAGCACGTTGACTCCGCCCGGGTGGTTCGAGCTGGCGTTGTTCGCGGTAATCGTGGCGCGGCCATCGTAATTCTGGTCTGAGTATTGGCAATCAAGGCGGTTAGGCAGATTCGTGTGTGAGTAGATCATCTCGGGCCCGTAGGCCCACCACTCGCCTTTCCAACCAAATGCTTGCTGCCCGGTGCTGTTGTAGAAGCCCGGCTGCATCTGGGCGCAACTCTGGGCGAACTGAAGATCGGTGGGAAAGGCGTTCGACTGTAATTGACCGGGGAAAAAATAGATCATTCCGAGCCCGTCCTTGCCCGGTTTTGCGGCCGGCCCTTTGACCCACTCGCTGAATACGGCCGTGTTGCTGGTACCATCCGTGAAAGAGTTGATGCTGATCATCCGGTTCCCGATGCCATCCCAGGTGGAAAGAATATAGCCGGGACCGTTCATCTGCCAGTTCAGGCACGATGCTCCGCCGTTGATACGGCGGTTCATGCCGGAGTTGGATGGATAGTTGCTTGTGCCGGCGGGGTGGTTTGATTGCGAACCGAGGCTTCCGCAGCCCGGGGACGCACCCGGGTTGGTATCCGAGGGGCACAGGAAGGTCGTGATTTGCTGCACGATCACGCTCGCGTTAATCATGGGGTATGGAATGCCAACATTGTCACTCGACCGGGCGCCGAAAGACATGTTCCACGCGTTGTAAGACGTCAACTGCTCCATGTATGGGAGCAGGCGGACATGCTGCGAGATATTCTGGTGCGGCTGCGGAATCGTAGCATTTGCGGAGGTCCACGCCGAATCAACGCAGAGCGGCGGCAACATCGTATAACTGCTCACGTAGTTGCTCATCGCCAGGCCGATTTGCTTGAGGTTGTTCGTGCACTGAGACCGCCGCGCCGCCTCGCGCACCGCCTGGACAGCCGGAAGAAGCAAGGCGATCAACACTGCGATGATTGCAATCACCACCAGGAGTTCGATCAGGGTAAATCCCCGAAGTTTTCGGATCATTATCGGTATCCTCTTATGAAGGCGAAACGAACACTCACCGGCAAATCGCCAATGACGTGCGATGAGAAAAACGAAGGACCATTACCTGCGTTGTATCCACCCTCCGCGAAGCGAGGCCAAGATCACTTCTTGGTTGGATTCCCGCCTCTCTTGAACATGTCGTTCTGTAGCTGCTGCTGTTGTTTGCGGAGCTCTTCTTGCGTGTTTGCCGCCGGTTGAAGCGTTGCGGGCACGCCTTTCGGGTCGGGCTTGCCTGGGTCGCCAATCGACTTGGCGAGGCGATTGGCCTCCGTGTCATTGTCGGGCCCACACCCCAGCACGCCCACTATGCCCACACAGAGAAGGGACGCGCTCAGTCCTCGAATGAACCACTTCACGGGTATCACTCTCCTGTCGAATACAAACGGATTTTGACCGACACGTCAAGTTCGCACGCTGAACTTGCTCACGGACCGCGTCACGATGCAGCCACGACTCCCCGAAGACGCGCAATTCCACCGTTCGAGCCCCGCTGACGAACCGATGACCCAGCAACTGACAATTGGCGAAAGGTGAAGAACCTGAGTACCGTCCCTGAAGCTATGCGATTTGACGAACTTCTGTCAACAAAAATCTTATCGACTTATTCGAAAACGTCGAAACAACAAAGTCCCAAGGCGCTTTCAAGCGCCTTGGGACTTTGTTGGCTAGCTGAGGACCGCGAGGGCGAAGAGGCGATCAAGGCTCAAAGCGCGTCGGCGCTGATCGTTTCACTACCGTCCGGGGTGGCAATCGCATACCATGGCTGCCAGTTGACGGAACTCTTGATGAACCGAACCGAGCCATCCATGAAGAGCACGTTCACTCCGCCCGGATGGTTCGAGCTGGCGTTGTTGCCGGTAATCGTGCCGCGCCCGTCTTGACCGATGTCGGAATACTGGCAGGACAGGCGGTTGGGCAGGTTCGTATGCGAGTACATGATCCCGCCGCAAAAAGTCCACCACTCGCCCTTCCAACCCCACTGCTGCTGCCCGGTGTTGTTGTAGAAGCCCGGCTTCATCTGGGCGCAGCTCTGGGCGAACTGGAGATCCGTCGGGAAGGCGTTCGACTGCAATTGACCCGGGAAATAATACACCATTCCCAGCCCGTCCTTGCCTGGCAATCCGGCCGGCCCTTTGACCCATTCGCTGAAAATGGCCGTGTTGCTGGCACCATCGGTGAACGAATTGATGCTGATCATCCGGTTGCCGATGCCATCCCACGTCGAGAGAATATAGCCGGGACCGTTCATCTGCCAGTTCAGGCAGGATGCTCCGCCGTTGATGCGGCGGTTCATGCCGATGTTGGGTGGATAGTTGGTCGCACCGGCAAGTCTGTTGCCGATAAACGCACCGAAAGTTCCGGCGTCGGCACCGATCGTGACCGAACCCGGGTTGGTATCCGATGGGCACAGGAAGGTCGTGATCTGCTGCACGATCACGCTGGCGTTGATCGATTGGTATGCAATGCCGACGTTGTCAGACCAGCGGGCGCCGAAAGCCATGTTCCAGGAGTTGTACGAAGTCACCTGCTCCAGGTAAGGGAGCAGGCGGACATGTGTCGAGCAATTCTGGTGCGGCTCTGGAAGCGTAGCATTCGCGGAGTTCCACGCCGAATCAACGGCGATTGGCGGCAACATCGTATTGCTGCTCACGTAGTTGTGCATCGCCAGGCCGAATTGCTTGAGATTGTTGGTGCACTGAGACCGTCGCGCTGCCTCACGCGCTGCCTGGACAGCCGGCAGGAGCAAGGCAATCAAAACTGCGATGATTGCAATCACCACCAGGAGTTCGATCAGGGTAAATCCCCGAGTTTTTCGGATCATGATCGGTATCCTTTACGAAGACGAAAAGAACGGCCACCGGCACATCGCTAATGATGCGCTACCAGAGAAACGAAGAATCAGTACCTGCGTTGCATCCACCCTCCGCGAAGCCAGGCCAAATCACTTTTTGGCGCCGCCGTAGCCTCCCTTGAACATCTCGTCGTTCTTTTTCTTCTGTCGCTCGTAGGCCTCTGCCTGGGACTTCGGGGGTGGCTCTATCGTAGCGGGCATGCCTTTGGGGTCAGGCTTCCCTGGGTCGCCGATCGCAGTCCCGCGATTGGCCTCCGTTTCATTGTCGGGACCACATCCCAGCACCCCGAGCATGCCCACACAGAGAAGGGACGCGCTCAATCCTCGCATGAACCACTTCACGGGTATCGCTCTCCTGTGGAAAACAAGATGAAGAACAACGCGACGGTATTCCTTGCTCGACACGCAGATTGATCGGCCTGCCGGCAGACCGGACCCCCCACGTGCTCGAGTCGCTCAGCGCATCACGCCGCTGCGCGACTCCGAGATCCCCGGCTCAACGTTCGGCCCTGTGGTTTCTGGCGTCGACTCACACCAACATTCGGTGCAGCACCCTGGCTACTTTAACTCACGGAGTAAGTTCGCAAGAGGAACTCGCTCACCCGCCGCGCCATGATGCAGCCACCACTTCCCCGAGACGCGCAAACCACGCTTCGAGCCCAGCGAAGAACCCACGACCAGATAACGGAAAGTTGGAGAAAGGTGAAGAACCTGAGTAATATCGCAGAACTTATGCGAATCGGCCGCGTTCTGTCAACGAAAATCTTGTTGGATTTGAGATCTCTTAACGTTGTCATACTTCACGCGACCGGCCGCGAGACCAGGATCCCGCTAAAATTAAAGCGGGTTCCAGATCATGATCAGTCCATCGAATCGATCGGGAGATCAGCCTTGCTGCGCCAGACAATTCTCGGAAATCAACCGACCTCGCCGGCGGAAACGGCCAGGACGCTGGTAACCCGGCGCCACCTGGCGCGCTGGATGTTCTGCTCCTGTCAGCATGCGGCGGCCTGGCGGGCGGGTTACTCGAAGTGGGAATGAGAGTCCTCTGCCGAAGCATCGATTCGACCTACCGGCTGTACATGATGAGCCGGCATTTCGTCTGGTTGGCGCCCCTGGCCAATCTGCTGCTCTTTTCCAGCCTGGGGTTGCTTTTGGCGCTCGCCACCAAGTTCTGGCCTCGCTGGGGAGGATGGCTCAGCCTGCGCGTCATCGGCTTCTGGGCCGTTTTACCGGTGCTCATGATCGTCAGTCCTCGGATCTACACCTATGGTTGGGTGCTCCTCGCAATCGGAATTGCGTCGCTCTTGGCTATGCAACTCGAGCGCCGAGCCGCCCGGCTGCGGCGGTGGCTGGTCCTGAGTCTTGCGGCACTCGTGGGAGCCACCCTGATCTCGGCGGGCTTTGTGTTCGGAGGAGATTGGCTCAAGTCGTGGCGCGAAGCGGGCCGTGACTTGCCACCTGCTGGTTCCCCCAACGTGCTCTTGATCGTGCTCGACACCGTCCGGGCAGACCGCTTGAGCCTCTACGGCTATCATCGCGCGACCAGCCCCACGCTGGAACAGTTGGCCAGACGCAGTGTTCGCTTCGATCAAGCCCGCGCAACGTCGCCCTGGACCTTGCCTTCCCATGCGAGCATTTTGATGGGTCGTTGGCCCCATGAGGGCGGCGGGCACTGGCGAAGTCCCCTCGAAGGGAATTTTCCCACGCTAGCCGAATACCTTGGGGATCGAGGCTACGCCACGGCGGGCTTTGTCGCCAATACGCTTTATTGTTCTTACGACACCAGGCTGAACCGCGGCTTTACTCATTACGAGGACTATGTGCTGGAACCGCTCAGCCCATTTCGAACCCTCTATCTTGGTAACCTCGCCTTGAACAATTTAGCCGAGTCAGGCTGGGAAGCGAGTCATCACCCCGGCCTGGACCTCCTGCTGCCGGGGCCAGAATCGGCAATATGGCGAGTCTTGGCAACCGAACGAAGGAAGGCGGCAAGCTCCATCAATCATGAATTCCTGGATTGGCTCTCGCAACGTCGCCAGCCGAGTCGTCCTTTCTTCGCCTTCCTGAATTATTTCGACGCCCACTCGCCGTATCTGCTTCCTCGGGGCGCCCTTTACCGCTTCGGTCTCAAGCCCCACGCCGAGTCAGACACTCTTCGACCGTCGCTCGCCACGCTGACGCTGCCCGAGAATTACAGCACGCTGGCTCAAGACTGTTACGACAATTGCCTTGCCTATCTGGACGAGCAACTGGCCGAGCTCTTCGCCGAGTTAGACCGCCGCGGCATCCTCGAACACACTTTGGTGGCGGTCACTTCCGATCACGGCGAGGGGCTTGGAGAGCACGGCCTTGTTTTCCACGGTGAAAGTCTCTATCGCACGGAGATAGGCGTGCCCCTCTTGATTGCGCCGCCGGCGTTCGAACGCTCTTTGGTGGTCCGTGAGCCGGTCAGTCTCCGCGATCTGCCAGCAACCATCGCCGGCCTGGCCGGGTTCGAAACCGGCTCGCCCTTTCCTGGCCGCTCACTGGCCCGATTCTGGCATGCCTCGCCCGCGACCGCCGCCTCCACGGCCGGAGCCGAAGTGTTTTCCGAGCTGGCCAGCCCGAATCCCCTCAATCCCAACCAGGGCCGGTCGCCGGCCTACAGAGGCCCGCTCGTTTCGCTGGCCGAAGATGACTTCGTGTATATCCGCAACGAGGGTGACGGCGGCGAAGAACTCTTTGATGAGCGCACCGATCCGCGCGAGTTTGACAACAGGGCTCACTCCCAGGCCCTCGAACCCGTCCTCGAGCGGCTTCGCGCTCGCCTCAACACGATGAAAACAGGGCGTCCTCCCAGCAGGCGATAGGCCGTTGACGGCAAATCTCCGATTCCTCCAGTCAACCAAATCGACCAGGAGATCAGCCTTGCAACGCGGGACGATTCTCGGAAATGCAACGACCTCGCCGGTGGAAACGGCTGGTATGCTGGTAACCCGGCCCCACCTGAGTCCGCTGGACGTTCTTCTCCTGTCCCCATGCGGCGGCCTGGCGGGCGGGTTGCTCGAAGTGGGCATGAAAGTCCTCTGCCGCAGTATCGATTCGACCTACCGGCTGTACATGATGAGCCGGCATTTCGTCTGGCTGGCGCCCCTGGCCAATCTGCTGCTCTTTTCCAGCCTGGGGTTGCTTCTGGCGTTGGCCACCAAGTTCTGGCCTCGCTGGGGAGGATGGCTCAGCCTGCGAGTCATCGGCTTCTGGGCCGTATTACCGGTGCTCATGATCGTCAGTCCTCGGATCTACACCTATGGTTGGGTAATCCTCGCCATGGGAATTGCGTCGCTCCTGGCTCTGCAACTCGAGCGCCGGGCCGCCCTGCTGCGGCGGTGGCTGATCCTAAGTTTTCCTGCGCTCGTGGCAGCCACCCTGATCTCGGCGAGCTTTGTGTTCGGAGGAGATTGGCTCAAATCGTGGCGCGAAGCGGGCCGTGACTTGCCACCTGCTGGTTCCCCCAACGTGCTCTTGATCGTGCTCGACACAGTCCGGGCAGACCGCTTGAGCCTCTACGGCTATCATCGCGCGACCAGCCCCACGCTGGAACAGTTGGCCAGACGCGGTGTTCGCTTCGATCAGGCCCGCGCAACGTCGCCATGGACCTTGCCTTCCCATGCGAGCATTCTGATGGGTCGTTGGCCCCATGAGGTCGGCGGGCAATGGCAAAGTCCCCTCGAAGGGAACTTTCCCACGTTAGCCGAATACCTCGGGGCTCGCGGCTACGCCACGGCGGGATTTGTCGCCAATACGCTTTACTGTTCTTACGACACCCGGCTGGACCGCGGCTTCACTCATTACGAGGACTATGTGCTGGAACCGCTCAGCCCATTTCGAACCCTCTATCTTGGTAACCTCGCCTTGAACAATTTAGCCGAGTTAGGCTGGGTAGCGAGTCGGCACCTCGGCCTGGGCCTCGTGCTTCCCGGACCAGAATCAGCACTCTGGCGGGTCTTGGCAACCGAACGAAAGAAGGACGCGAGCTCGATCAATCACGAATTCCTGGATTGGCTAACGCAACGGCGCCAGCCGAGTCGTCCCTTCTTCGCCTTCCTCAATTATTTTGACGCGCATTCGCCGTATCTGCTCCCTCCGGGAGGCTCGTACCGGTTCGGGCTGAAGCCCGAGACCCAGTCAGACATGCAAGTATTCAATCTTTGGACACTCCTCGACAAGCTGACCCTGCCGCAGCATTACATTATCTTGGCTCAAGATTGCTACGATGATTGCCTTGCCTATCTGGACGAGCAACTGGCCGAGCTCTTCGCCGAGTTAGACCGCCGCGGCATCCTCGATGATACTTTGGTAATCGTCACATCCGATCACGGCGAGGGGCTTGGAGAGCACGGTCTTTTTTTTCACGGTGAAAGTCTTTATCGCATGGAGATACGCGTGCCTCTCGTGATTGTGTCGCCGGCATTCAAACGCTCTCAGGTCGTCCGTGAGCCCGCCAGTCTCCGCGACCTGCCGGCAACCATCGCCGGCCTGGCCGGGTTCGAAACCGGCTCGCCCTTTCCTGGCCGCTCACTGGCCCGATTCTGGCAAGTCTCGCCCGCGACCGCCGCCTCCACGGCCGGAGCCGAAGTGTTTTCCGAGCTGGCCAGCCCGAATCCCCTCAATCCCAACCAGGGTCGATCGCCGGCCTACAGAGGCCCGCTCGTTTCGCTGGCCGAAGATGACTTCGTGTATATCCGCAACGAGGGTGACGGCGGCGAAGAACTCTTTGATGAGCGCACCGATCCGCGCGAGTTTGACAACAGGGCTCACTCCCAGGCCCTCACACCCGTCCTCGAGCGGTTTCGCGCTCGCCTCAACTCAGTGAAAACAAGTCATCCTCCCAGCACGCGATAGGCCATATGGGGGCCGTCAACGGTCTTCACTTCTCCAAGGAAGGTCGGTCGCGGATGCGAATGAAGTGGTCGGTCTTGAAAGAGTGGGTGTCCTGCTGCCAGGCTCGCGGCATGTGGCAGTCGAGGCAGCCCCTAGCCGGATTGACGGGACAAGGGGTCATGGCCTCCTTCGGCGGTTGCTCTCCTTGCGAGGAACCCCCCGGTCGTCGCGCGGGTACCGAGTGAGCCGCGGGGCTCGCCGGGATGGCCGTGGGAACGGGACCGGCGGCGTGGCAGGAGAGGCACTTGACCTCGTTCTTGGCCGTCTCGGTCTCGGCATTGCGGTGCGGGTCGTGGCAGGTGACGCAGCTTAGCTTCCCATCACTCTCCGCGTAACAGCGGCTCCAGGTCAGCGTCTGCGACTGGAAGCGATACCAGGCGGGATTGGTACGAGAAGCCGAGAGCTCGTCCGGGCGAGAGAAGGCATGACATCGTGAGCAGATCCAATTGATTTCGGCCGCCGAGGCCTTGCTGGGACAACCGATGGCCAGGTCCGAGAAACCGGCAGCGACCGCCGCCACGTGGTGCCCACCCGGTCCATGGCACTTCTCGCAGCCGATCGCGTGGTCGTCCGCTACGGGACCGACCCGGTCCTGGACGGCGCGGAAGCTGGTCGTGTGGCAGGACAAGCAGCGCCGCACGCCATCACCTTCCTCCAAGGTATTTCCCAGGTACCCTTCGGGATCGGCCGGCCGTGCAGGGAGTGCGGTGGCCCGGTCCCACGCCAACCCCCGGGGCGATTCGTAAGCGGACATCCGCAGCATGATCGATCGGTTGCGGTCATCCCGGCCGACGAAGGTCGTGAAATGATCGTGCGACCCGAAGGCATAGTCAACCACCGCGCGGAAGACGCGGCCGCCGGCTCGCACTTCCGTCCGGACCGATTCGCCCTCGCGGTGGAACTCATGCGTGACCTGTGGATCGCCCGGGTCGGGGAGTGGGTCCTCCGGGAGAGGGAGGTGACTTATGTCGCGCGCACGGGCGAAGGTGGTGGCGTGGCGGCTGGCGAGCACGGCCTGGAATTGAGCGCGATGGCATAGGGCGCAGCGGGCCTCGCCGAGATAAGGGGCTGGCTCGGGCTCGAGCCGATTCCGGTCGCGGTACGACGAACTCCGGTTCCATTCGGTTTCGGCGCGGCTCCAATCCCGTTCCTGGATGTAGGCGCGGCTCAAGAGCCAGGAGGCTTCAGGATCCGGACCCGATCGGAGGAGCGTCTGAAGGAGCTGTCGCGCAAGGGCGGGCTGCCGCGACCTGAGCCACGCACGGGCCAACTGGTACTGGTAGGGACGAAGCGGGCCGGACAGGGCCGCTGTTCCGGCGGGATCGAGCTCCAGCCACCGGTGCAGCGCCTGGGCGACGCCGGCGGGATCGTCGAGCTCATCGCGCGCGTTGCCCAACATCAACTGGGCGCCGGCTTCGCGATCGGGCTGGCGCGCCAGCCGCGCGGCGGCCTCCTCGGCCGCGCAATACCGGTCCGTTTGGTAATACAGTCGGCAGAGGAGGTCGAGCGTGTCCGCATCATCGGGATTCCCGGCCCGGGCGATCTTGAGCGCCTTGATCGCGGGCTCGGCGTGACCGGCGAGACTCAGGGCTCTGCCCAGCAGAAAGAAATCTTCGAGCTTCATGTCGGCTGGGACGAGGCGGGAGTAGATCGCCAGCGCCTTCTGGTCGCGATCTCGGCGGGCCGCCGCGCGCCGACAGCCGCAGGGCCTCGATATCCCCGGGGGCCTGCTTGAGTCGTTGCTGGGCCAACCGGGCGGTCCGGTCCCAATCGCCTTGCGAGTACGCCGCGTTCGCTTCCGCGAGCGGTCCCGGGAACAGCCTGGCCTTGCCCCAGCTAATGGCAGCACTGGCGCCGACCCCCAGCAGGACGACCGCGGCGAGGGCCAGCCATAATCCACGCCGTCTTCGACTCCTCGGGTGTGGCATGCATTCCCGGATTGGCGCACCGATTGTGACCTCGGTCATTTGTGGGAAGCCGTAACTCTCCCTGAATCCTCGACTCGCCCCTGGTCGGCCTATATCATTTGAGATGCCGCCCGGTGGAGCTGTCAAGGCGCGCGCGACGAGCGGTTGCCGCGTCTCGGCGTCGAAGAGATCGCGCTCGATCGCGATTCAATCCAACCCCGCGCACATTCCCGATCCACACTGAGGGCGGCCGCAGCCGTACGGGGAGCTGCCAGTCTCACTGCAAACCGGCAGCTCACTAGACTGGCCGCGGCCGATATGGGCCGCCGGCACGCTGAGCTGCTTGGCAACCTCGATGCTCCCGCAGTGAGGACAACGCGCCAGGTCGGCAGCACTGCGAATCAGGGCCTCGAAAGCGTGGCCACAGGGCTCACAGAAATATTCGTAGAGCGGCATGGCTGGAATGATACTCCCAGGTTCTCGATAAAAGCACGACTGTCGCCATGATATCGCCGGCGATGGCGGTAAGTCGAGATCGCGTTTTCCAAAGAATCCAGGCCGGTTCCAGCGCAATTGGCGCAGAGAAGTCTTGGGGAATTCAACTAAAATATCTGACGTGCGGAATGTCGGATACCGCAGGGCGAGACGGCTGGTGAGCGTGCCTCGGCAGCACACCGGCGGGTCTCTAACTGGTTAGGATGAAACGATGCGCTTTGTGCTCCGGGTTGTACTTGTGGGGATTGTCTGCATCGGCATTGCCGGTGGAGTGGTCGCGTGGATGGCCGGGCTTGATGGGTGGAGTAAAGGACTCTGGAGTTTCTCCGGCGCGTCGAAGATCGAGTCAACATCTGCCCGCAATTCGAAGGTCTCCGCGCCTGAGACAAACAGCAAGCTGGAAACGTTCCCGGATCCCAACGCCCCTGGGACGCGGGCGTACGTGTTTATCGATCGCGGCTCCTTCGACGGCGACATTGCGGCCACTTCTTTTCCTTACACAGGGTCGATTCACGATCCGCGATCGCTTGATGAGCTGCGCCAGGCGGTCCGGGGCCGGGGCCGGCGCGGGCTTACGGCTTATCGGGAACAGTACGATCGCCTTCACTTCGACTCACCCCCGACATCGGAACAAGCGTTCCGCGGAATTCCACTGGTAAGATCGATCGCCTTTCTGTACATGCATGAAGGGAAATTTGGCGAGGCGGCCACGTGGTTGGAGCGGGCGCTCCAGATGAGCCATCAGCCGAATTTCTCCCCGGATATTGAGGCTGGGCTCCAGGCTCTCCTGGGCATCGTCAACTTTCGGAAGGGGGAGATCGAGAACTGCCTTGAATGCCTGGGCCCATCGAGCTGCATCTTTCCGCTTGAGCCCGACGCAGTCCACCGTCAGCAGGCTGGCTCACGAGCGGCCATCAAGGAATTCACGGCCTATCTGGCGTGGTCGCCAGGCGACTTACGCATCCGCTGGCTGCTCAATCTCGCCTATATGACGCTGGGGGAGTATCCCGATAAGGTCCCATCCCAGTTCCTCATCCCGCTGGACTGTTTTCGCTCGAAGCTTGACGTGGGTCGATTTCAAAACGTCGCGCCGCTGGTCGGTTTGGGAGTGAGGGGACCAAACCTGGCTGGCGGGAGCATTTTCGATGACTTCGACGGTGACGGCCTGATCGACCTCTTGACGACCGCCATCGATGCCGACTTGGGGGCATCGCTTTTCATCAACCATGGCGACGGAACCTTTGAGGACCGCACGGCCAGGTCGGGGCTCGGTCAACAGGTCTGCGCCTTGAATGTCGCGCGTGGGGACTACGATAACGACGGGTATCTTGATGTCTTGCTGCTGCGTGGTGCCTGGGAGAAACCGGCGCGGCTTTCGCTGTTGCGGAACAAGAAGGGTGGTGTCTTCGAGGATGTAACAGTCGCGGCCGGGCTCGATCTTCCCATTGCAACCGAGTCGGCCGTGTGGGGCGACTACGACAACGACGGGCGGCTCGACCTCTTTGTTTGCGGCGAGTTTTTGCAGGATACCCCCGATCCGACGACCCGCTGCCGGCTTTATCACAATCAAGGCGACGGTACGTTCAAGAACGTCGCCGACCAGGCGGGTATTGTCAACGAATACGTGGCCAAGGGGTCGGCGTGGGGCGATTACGACGACGACGGCCGGCTCGATCTCTTCGTCTCGAACCATGACGGGCCGTGCCGGCTCTACCATAACGAGGGGGATGGGAAATTCCGCGACGTCGCGGAGGAAATGGGCGTTACCGGCCCTTCTCACGTCAAATCGTTCTGCTCTTGGTTCTGGGATTACGACAACGACGGGCGGCTCGACCTCTTCGTCAACGACTACAACTGTGTCGTCGCCAACGTCGTCGCCGACTACCTGGGTTTGAAGAAGAAAGACCCCAGCCACCCTCGCCTCTACAGAAACCTCGGCAAGGAGGGTTTTCGCGATGTCAGCCAGGAAGTCGGTCTCACTCATCCCATCTCGGCGATGGGGGCCAATTTCGGCGACATCGACAACGACGGCTATCTCGACGCTTACTTTGGAACCGGTCAGATGGCTT
Source organism: uncultured Isosphaeraceae bacterium (assembly GCA_963823675.1). Lineage (GTDB taxonomy): Bacteria > Planctomycetota > Planctomycetia > Isosphaerales > Isosphaeraceae > CAWGMT01. Next base: position 301,341 of record CAWGMT010000016.1, read on the forward strand.
ACTCAGGACTGGTTCCCAATGTGATGCTCAAGAACGTCGAAGGGCGTCGCTTCGAAGACGTGACCGACTCTTCCAGAACGGGTCACCTTCAGAAGGGGCACGGCGTGTCTTTCGCTGACTGGGACTGCGACGGCGATCTCGATTTGTTTGTCGAGCTGGGCGGTGCTTATCCCGGTGACCAGGCCTACAACGTCCTGTTTCAAAACCCCGGACATGGCCGGCACTGGCTGAAGGTCAAGCTGGTCGGAACCACGACGAATCGCTCGGCAATCGGGGCCAAGATCCACGTCGAAGTCAAGTCGGCCGGCGGCCAGGTCCGTTCGATACATCGCACGGTCGGCAACAACGGCAGCTTCGGCGGGAACTCCTTGGTGGAACTGATCGGCCTGGGCGACGAAAAACTCGTTGCCCTGTTGACGGTAAGCTGGCCGACCAGCAAGACGACCCAGATCTTTCACGACGTCGCCGCCGACCAGGCGATCACGATCACCGAAGCAGCCGAAACTTACAAGGTCCTGCACCAGCGGCCGCTGCCGTCTCCCTCCCTGGCGAACGACCGGAAGTAAGCGCCGGTCGCCTTTGAGAACCATGGCCGCCTGCCGTCGAGAGACCGTGACTGAAAAGGGATACAGCACATGATCAGGTGCCTTCGTCCGCTGTCGCGTGACGAGGTCCGCCGGCTGGATGTCGAGGCAAGAGCAGAGCTGGCATTGCCGACTCTGGTTTTGATGGAGAATGCCGGGCGCGGCGCCGCGGGCTGGCTCGCGGAACTGGTCGGCGCCATCGCACCGGTGGTGGGTGGACGCCCCTTCTCATCTCCCCCTTCTCAATCGGCGCCGGAATCACCGCACGGACCGGCGTTGCCCCGGGTGCTGATCCTGTGCGGACCGGGAAACAACGGCGGCGACGGTGGGGTTGTCGCCCGGCATCTCGATGCGTGGGGGTTCCCGGTTCGAGTCATCTGGTTTGCCCGCAGCGACCAGATCCGCGGCGATGCCGCCGCCCAGTGGTCCATCCTGCAGAAGTCGGGAGTCGAGCAGTCGGCCTGGTTTGACGAGCACGCCGCGGACGCCGACTCGGATACATCCTGTCTCGCTGCGATCCTGGCCGAAGCCGACTGGCTGGTGGACGGACTGCTGGGAACAGGGCTCTCCCGGCCAGTGGAGGGACCGCTGCGCCGGGTCATCGAGGCCATGAACGGCTCGGGAAAGCCGATTTTCGCGCTGGATCTCCCCTCGGGCCTCGACGCCGACACGGGGCGGCCGCTGGGCGTGGCGGTCCGTGCTTGTGCCACGGCTACGTTCGTCGCGCCCAAGCTCGGCTTTACCGCTCTGGGCGCCGCCGATTACACGGGTACGGTCGCCGTGATCGACATCGGTCTGCCTCGTCGGCTGCTTGAGCCGTATGTGTGTGCCGGGTAGTGACTCGAACATGAGAATGACCCGCAGACGGTTTGCGGCCCTGGCTGACGGGGTAAGCCCGAGCCGAGTCGGACTTTCGCTGGCGCGCCTCATTGCTTTGAATTCGAATCGCGGCAACGCTAACATTAAGCTTCCTGTTCTCCGCCAAGACCGAGATGGGAAACACGCCAACGGGTCAAAACGATGCTCAACATCGGCTATTTCAAAGCCCAGCCGACGGAATACATCGTCAAGTATGTTTCGGGCCGGGTCGCCCGCGAGGGCCAGGGGCTCGCATTCTTCTACTTGCAGCACAATACCCAGGTCGTCGCCATTCCGACCAGCAGCGTCGATGCCAACCTGGTATTTAACGAAGTCACCAGCAACTTCCAGGCGGTCACGTTTCAGGGACAGTTTACGTATCGGATCCACAATCCCAAGCGGGCCGCCGAGCTCTTGAACTTCACCATGGACCCCGCCACGCACCAGTATGTCTCCAACGACCCCGATCATCTGGCACAGCGGATCACCAACGTGATTCAGATGGAGACGCGCACCGAAATCCAGCGCCGTTCGCTCGAGGACGTCCTGTCGCAGTTCGAGGTGATCGCGGCGAGTGTGCAGGGAAGGATCAAGGATTCGAAGCTTCTCGATCCGCTGGGCGCCGAGATCCTGAGCGTTTACTTCATCGGGGCCAAGCCGACGCCCGAGGTTGGCAAGGCGCTCGAGGCTGACTATCGCGAGACCTTGCTGCGCAAGGCCGACATGGCCATCTATGCTCGGCGCGCGGCTGCGGTTGAGGAGGAGCGCAAGATCAAGGAGAACGAGCTCTCCACCGAGATTACCCTGGAAGAGCAAAGGCGCCGGCTCATCGATCTTCAGGGTGAAAACGCGCTCCGCGAGGCCGAGAGCCGGGGCAAGGCCGCCGAGGAGGAAGCGCGCTACCACGCGCGGGCCAGGCAGCTCGAGCTGGATGTCTACAGCGCAATCGATCCGCGCAAGGTTCTGGCCCTGGCCCTCAGCGACCTCGGGCGGAACGCCGATCGAATCGGCAATCTGACAATCACCTCCGAAATCCTGGCGGCGATCTTGAACGGTCGTGGGGGCGATCTCGCCAATAATACAGGCCCCCGCCCGGAGTGAGCGGTCATGGCCGTACCCGACAAACTGGTAATCGTGACCCGCAGAACGGCCCTGGAAGAGCTGGTCGATCGGTTCAATACCCGTGACCAGGCTCGGTTCTACATCGAGCACATGGGCGGCCGCTTCGACGACTATCAGGCCGCGCACGACGCCTATTACGTGGCCCTTTCATTCCTGCGCGTCAATCTGCCGCTCGGGGTTCGCCACCATTGGATCGACCGTTCTTTTCTGCCGACCTACACATTCGGCGAGTCCGATGTAGTCGTGATCCTGGGCCAGGATGGGTTAGTGGTCAACGCCGCCAAGTACTTGAACGGCCAGGCTGTGGTTGCGCTCAACCCCGACCCGTTGCGGGTCGACGGCGTTTTGTTGCCGTTTGCCTATCCTGAAGCGGCCCGAGGCATCGCACTGGCCTTGGGCGGCGCCCGGTGCTGGCGCGAGGTCACGATGGCCCAGGCCACCCTCAACGACGGTCAGTCGCTTCTGGCGGTCAACGATCTCTTCATCGGCCAGAAGACGCATACCTCGGCCCGCTACCGCATCCAGGTCGGCGGCCGGGAGGAAGATCAGTCATCCAGCGGGATCATCGTCTCGACGGGGGCCGGCTCGACGGGCTGGTATCGCTCGATCCTGACGGGAGCGGCAGGAATCGTCGCGGACGTCGCCAAAGCGTCTCGAATGCGCTCGATGCAGGATCGCTATCGCTTCGACTGGGAAGCTCGCCAGCTTGTCTTCAGCGTCCGCGAGCCCTTTATCAGCAAGACGTCAGGCGCCCTAGTCGTTCACGGTACCATCGACGACCAGGCGCCCTTGACCGTGATCTCACACATGCCCCAAAACGGCGTCATTTTCAGCGACGGGGTGGAGGAGGACCACATCGACTTCAATAGCGGCGCCATCGCCACGATCGGTCTGGCGGAACGAACGCTTCGACTGGTCATGCCGCAGGAAGCGCGGCTCGAGGCGGCGGCAACCATGATCAGGGACTCCGCACCGAGCCGATCCGGGGGTCTTGCTTGGCGGAGGGGGCCTTGACGGCTGATGAGGGCGACTCGAGCTGCTCCAGCCGGCGCTCAAGCTGCTCGAGACGCTCCACGACCGCGCGGGGCAGGGTGAGCCGGAGGTCGTTGGGACGAAGTTCTGAAGCCGCCGGTGGAGACCGTTGCACAAGCGGTGCGTTCTCGGGCGGGGAGGTGCTCACGAGCGATGCGGGTTTCGCGGGGGCGCCATGCCGGGCCAGCGCAGTCGCCGTCGAGGCCGGCGGTGATGACGGCCTAGCTGCTATCACGGGCGCGGGCGCAGTCGGTGCCGACGTTCCGGTTGAGGCTGGAGCCGGTTGAGGCATTGCCGCGTTGAACTGCGCCAGTTGCCGTCGAGTCGGACGGCTGGCGGTGCGAAGCGATAACAAGAGCCTCTCTCGGCGGGGATCGGGACCTCGAATAACACCAAGCTGAATGGTCGTGCGGGCAGGGATGCGGTCAAGCCGGTCAGTGAGATCGTGAGCGGATTGAATCGGCCGGCCATCGACCGACACGATCCGGTCGCCGCTGCGGAGCCCTGATTCAGCCGCCGGCGTTCCGGCCAGGACCTCGACCAGCACAGCCCCGTCGCTCGGTTCGGGTTGCTGATCAGAAGTTGAGCCCAGGGCATTCGTTGGACGACCGTTCGGTCGATTGGCGAGCACGCCTTCTGGCGGGGTGGCGGACCGGGATCTGGTGATCGGGAGATCGTCCGAGGCGCCTTCGAGGCGGACGCCCAGATAGGCACGGTCGACGCGCCCGTAGGCGCGGAGCTGGTCGGCGACCCAGAGCGCGTCGCGTGCGGGAATTGCGAACCCGAAATCGTTGTCTCGCTCGGCTTGATCCAGCCTGAGGGCGGCGGCATCCGCGGCAGTGCACGACGGCGGTTGACCGGCCGGAAAGTTTGGTGTGCCTACGCCTACGCCTACGCCCCGGCCGGAGTGGGAACGATTGGTGGAGCGGGAATACGGGATGGCCAAGCCGCTGCGAATGAGGCCGAGCAATTCGCCGCGCACGTTCACGACCGCCGCACCGCTGTCGCCTGGATAAAGGGGGGCCTGAACCTGAATCATGCCTCCGAGCTGACGGTCGGCCAGCTCCATGGCCCAGTCGAGGCCGGCAATGTGCCCTCGGCTGACGGAGTGTCCCATTCCAAACGGGTTGCCGAGCACGAAGATCTGGCCACCCAGATTCGGTCCGTCGGTCGCCACGCGGATCGGCCGCACGGCGCGGGCGCAATCTGCAAAAGCGTCAAGCCGGTTTCGGGATCGGCCGCGATCCAGTGAGCCACATAACGGCGACCGGAATAGTCTCGCGCCAGAATCGGCGCCGGGCTTTTGCCGGTCCCGGCCGGCGCCCCGCTCACGGTTGGTTCAATTTTGACCGAGAGCATCTCGCCGCGTTGATCGATGACGACGCCCGTCGCGATTCGCCGCGTGCCAGCAGGCGCATCAGAGGCCGTGTACTCCAGCGCCACGACCGATTCACGCACACGCGCCATCGCCGCGGCGACCTGCTGTTCCAGACGCTCGAGTGCCGCAAACAGAAAATCATCGTCGCCGGAATGCGATTCGGAACCCAAGCGGCCACTCGCGTTGGACCGCTCGGGATGGATAGTTCCGCTAATCGCCGCAAAGCCCTCGGTCCAACCCGTGCCTTCAGTCCCAATCAGTCCGGCACCCTGATCATCCCGATCGGTAGGTCCTGGTCCTGCTTGTTCGCGGTTCCCCGAGCCTGGCCGAGTCGTCTGGACGCGGGATGATAAAGCGCTCTCCTTGGACCAATCAGGACGGCTTCCCGAGCCAATGAGACCCGCCGCTGCGACCAGCACGGCAACGACGAGTAGCGTTGCGATTACGACACCGCCCAAAAGCGCGATCGCCAACAGTTGTAAGCGGCGTGTCGTCGTTGAGAAGGGTTTCATGTCGGCCTTGATCAATACACCGGTTTCGATTCACGCGCATCCGGCGGCATCGGGATTCCGTGTTCGAGGTCGTAACCAAAGCGGGCAGGCGCGGTCGGCTTGGGCTCCGCGGCGCTGGTCGCTCCGTTGCCGGGTAGATCAACCGGGCGGGTCACATCGGTCTGCACCACTTCGTCTTGCGTCTTGGTGTCATCCGAACGGCTCGGCTCGGGCTGTGGCTCGATCGCGTGCTCTCCCGGTGGAGCATCTCGATCCGCCAGCGGCAAGGCATTCGCGGTGATGGTGGACTGGGCGTTCGCCCACTGGCGCCACAAGCCGGGAACCGCGATCACCGCGACCAAGACCGACGCGATCAAGCCCAGCCCCAGAACCACCTCCACCCTCTGGTGCCATCCAATCCGCCGGTCTGCTCGACTCGTGAATACGGCCTGGAGACGATCGCGATCCCAGGCGCGGCGCACGAGTTCGCCGGTCGCCAAGCCGGTCAGGCCACGACGCCACTGGTTCGTGACAGCATGGGCTGCCCTGGCCCAACGCGATGGTGCGGGTTGGTGGAACTCTTCGATTCGGCGCTTCAAGTCCGGCCAAAGTGAGGGAGCCTGCGGTTCGACCGGCAAATCCGCCGCGGCGACGGTCAATATCGCCAGGGCGCGCTCCAGGTCAGACCGGTGGCGGCAGCAGGTAGCGCAATGGTCCAGATGCCGCTCGATCCGCTGGTGTTCCCGCACGTTCAGGTCGCCACCTTCGCCGTTGCCGTCGGTTCGCTCGACACGATCACCCATCCAGAGCGCAAGGCGCGCTCGAACCCAGTCACATCCGGCGTCATTTGTGGTCTTTCCCATGGCGTTATTCACCTTCCTGGTCCTCCCGTCGCGCATCGTCCTGGCGTCGCTGCCAGATTTCGCGAAACTTTTCCCGCGCCTTTGCCAGTTTCCACCGAACCGTCGCGTCGCGTCGCCCGACGATCGCCGCCACTTCCGAAGATGAGAAACCTTCGAGATCCCGCAACACGAGGATCGTCCTGTACGACAGCGGTATCTGCGTGAGTATGAACTGAACTTCTTGAGCTAGCTCGGCTTGGGTTCTCGGGTCTGGGTCCGACACGTCGAGTGTCAATTGGCCGCCGCTTCCGGTTCGATCGATCGAGATCGCAGGCGATGCCGCGCCCTTGCTGTGGCGCAGCCAGTCCAGACCCAGATTGACTCCGATCCGGAATAGCCAGGGGCCGAATCGTCTGCCGGTGTCAAACCGATCGAGGCGTGTGTAGACACGCCAGAAGGTCTCTTGTGCCAGGTCGCGAGCCTGTTCCGGCTCGCGGACCAGCCGCGTCAGAACACGAATGAGCTTACGCTCGTAACGCCGCACCAGGACGGCGAATGCCTCATGGTCGCCACGTCGGGCGAATTCGACCATCCAGGCGTCGCTCTGGTTCCCATCGTTGCCGAAACCGTCCAGACCGTGAAGGCCGTGCTCGCCGTTTTTCTCGGGTTGCGCTTGGCCAAGCTCGGCGCGCGAGGCTTCGGTTCGCACCTCGGTTCGGTCGTCGGACCTGGCATCGGACTTGAACCCGGAGTTGACCGGCTTCGGCATCGCGTGACCTCCTCACGCTCTTTATGATACGCTGAGCACGGCCCTGGGCGCTGGACTTTTTTTTGGGAATTTGTTGGCCTCGGGGCGATCCTTGCATGCATGAGGTATTCAGGTATTGAACGGCTGGCGTATTCGGCCAGGTCCACCGAGTCATCAGCCAGGCTCTGGGCCTGCAAGTCGAGGTTTGCGCGCCGAATTGAGGGGGGTGGCACTCGAAGTCTTGTATCGGCGGGTCCCGGCTTCATTGCGAGAGCGCCTGATTGTCGAAGTGCTCAGCGAGGCGCAACGCGGGGAAATCGACCTCTCGGGCTTGTGGGTGGTTCGACACAGAGGTGGTCGCGTTACCGGAGCACTGATGACCCAGACGCTTGCCGGCAAAGTGGCTGCGGTCTGGGCCCCCGAGGTTAGACCTTCGTGGCGAAGGGCGAAACTTGCCGCCGCGTTGGTGCAGTCAGCCCTGATTGAATTGAAGGCCCGGGGGATCCGCCTCGCGCAGGCAGTGCTGGATGAGTCTGCTGGTCCGCAGGCGGCCCGAGACTTGAACCGGGGAGGCATGCCGCGGGTGACCGATCTCCTCTATCTCGAGCGAGAGACATCGCTCCCGATGGGAAGTGCTCCGGGCGGATCTCAGACTCGCCCCACTCACGGGCTTGGTTGCCAGATCGACTTCGACTGGCGGCCTTTCGAGCCGGCCATGGAAGGCGAGTTTCGCTCGGTGCTCTTGGCAACTTATCAAGGCAGCCTCGACATGCCCGAGCTCGAGGGTGCTCGAGAGCTCGATGACATTCTGCAAGGACATCGCTCGGCAGGACGATTCGTGCCCGAGCGTTGGCAACTGGGCCGAATTCCGGGCGAACCGGCGGCAGCGGCCGTGTTGCTCCTGGCCGAGATTCCACACCGCAACGTCTGGGAGATCATTTACCTCGGCCTGACTCCGTCCGCGCGCGGCCGCGGTCTGGGGCGCAAAGCACTGAAGCACGCCGTCGAGCTGGCAGGGCCTCACGTTCCCCGGCTCGAGCTGGCCGTCGATCTCCGCAACATTCCCGCAACCCGGCTCTACCAGTCCACTGGGTTCGTCGTCCGTGACCGTCGCGCCGTTCACCTGGCGATACTTGGCGAGCAACCGCCGGATTCCCCTTCAGGCGTGTGAGTCCCCGAAAGACAAAGCGTTTGAAGCACGGACCGCCCGATGCCGGAGGATCGCGCCGTGCTTGAGATAGATGACGGCCTCGGCGATCTTCGAGGCATGGTCGGCGATGCGCTCGAGGTTGCGCGCGGTGTTGACCAGCCGCAGCCAGGTGTCGATCCGGTCGGGGTCGCGCACGATTTCGTCCTTGATTTCCTTCTGAACCGCGCGGTACTCCCAGTTGACTTGCTGGTCGGATGCGATGACGGCCTGCGCCAGGGAAGCGTCCGATTGAGTCAGGGCGTCCAGGCTGTCGTGGAGCTGGGTCAGCGAAGCGAGAGCGAGACTCTCAAGCCCCTGGGAAATCGGAATCGCCTCGGGATCGATCGCCAGCTTCTTGACCCGCTTGGCAATGTGGAGGGCAAGATCGTAGAGGCGCACCAGATCGCTGTTAATCTTGAGGACGACCGCCACTCGCCGCAAGTCGGAGGCAACCGGCTGATGCAGGGCTAGAATTCGAACGCTCGCGCGTTCAATCTGGACTTCCCAACCGTCCACTGCCCGTTTTTGCCGCTTCAGCTCCTCGGCCGAATCGACTCGTCCGTCGCAGAGGGCACGCACGCTTTGATCCAGTGCCTCCTCGACAACAGCAGCCAGCCGTAGAATCTGGGACCAAAGTTCCTCCATGTCCCGGACGAAGTTGCGGCCAACCGTGACCCGTTCGACGTCCCAATCCGAGTCAAACGCGCTGTGTTCCTGTGGCATCACTCTCTTCCCCGTCCCCTTGACCCGCTCGGCACCGGCGAACGTCGATTTGCCTTCCTGGCGACCGGTCGCGGCGCCAGCTCTTGATCTCGTGGGTAAGCGAACGCTTGCGCTTCGCCGCACCATTCGCGGGATAACATTCAAATCTACAAGAAGCAAGCCGGGCGAACAACCGCAAAGCTGGCAGCTACACCAGAACTTCACATCGATCCCCAGCGATCCGGGCCGTCCGCCTGGTTCAGTAATTGCTTCCCTGGAGGGGCGGTCCATAACCATGGAGCGGCAGCCAGTAGGTATCCGTCGGGATCCGGTCACCGGGTCTGTAGTAACCCAGGTCGTATTGAGCTTCCCAGGGTGGATCCATGATCAGGTTATAGGGCCAGGCGATGATCTGCAGTCCGAACAGGCCCGCGGAGAAGAACGGCTGGAGGAGCTGATTGCGCTGGGTCGACTGCGTTGGATCGTCGACTGGATAGGTCAGGTACCGTCCGGCTGGACCGAAGAATTGCTCGACGCTATGTCCATATCGTTCCAGCACGGGATCCTGGAAGTATAGCGGCAGGTGGCATGTCGCGGCGGCCGCCCAGTACTTGCGCTGGGGGGTCCACTCGCGCGGGCCCAGCGGCACCCAGTCCTCGGGAACGGGTATGGCCTTGATCGGCCGCGCTTCGGCCGGGCTGGGTGCCCGGCTGATGTCTTGCTGGGTTTGCATCCGCAGATCCGATGACGTTGAATCGGGAGGCGGGGCCGGTTGCGGCGGGCTGATCGCCCGACGTTGTAGTTCCTCTTCCTGCAAGCGGGCGATCCGATCGACCTCGCGTTGCAGCTCGGGGCGAAGGGTCGAGGGAGGGTAGGGCCGCCGGGGGAGTAGCGGATCGAATCGCGATTCCGAAGCTGCCTGAGCCCCGCCGGCCGGTGGGCTTGAAGCGCCTTCTCCCGCAGCACCAGTACCGGCGGCCGGGCTTGCCGGAGGCTCCCGATCCGCGGGACCTTGGTCCACAGCCGCCTCATGCTGACCGGGCTGGACTGCGGCGGCGGTAGCGTCATCGGGAAGCGGAGGCAAGCTTACCGGGTCCGAGTCTGAGCTCGGCGGCCCGCTCGCGGGTTCCGCGTTGGCTGATCCCGTCGCGCCCGGGAGGGACTCGAGAGGCGCCGAACTGGTCCCGCGGGCCGCTGCTGGCTCGATGGAAGCTGGCGGAACGGGCCCGACTTCGACTCGTGCGGGCGGACGCTCGTTCGCCGATGATGCCGGCGGCGCGGTTTCGGTGGCCCCGGTCCGTCCCAGCTCAGCAGGCAGCGGAGGCAATTCATCCGCCGTGCCCGGCGAGGGCGACGAGAGTGCGGGAGTAGACGCCTCGGATGGTCCGGCCGCAACCATCGGGTTTCGCGCCGCAGTTTCCGCGACCGCCGCCGGCAGGGCCGGCAGATCGCCGGCTGGCTGTGATCCCGCATTGGCTGGCTGCGCGTCCACTGGTTGCGAAGTCGGGGCCTTGTCCGGTACCGACGCCACGACCGAATCGGGGGCGGAAACGCCCGGCGGCGTTGCGGCAACTGCCTCGCCTTGCGTCAGAGCACCGGCTTCGTCCGTTTTGACACCCTGATCGGCCTGGGTTGCCGGAGGAGTCGTTTCCAGCTCGATCACCGACGGCTTGGGCGATGGTTCCGGGCTGGCGCTGGTGGCAACTGGGGGCCCGGCGCCGGCGACCGCGGAGACCGGTTTCAGTTCCTCCGGCTGGGCAGGAGAAGACGTGGGCTGAGCTGGTGCTGGTGTTGGTGCTGGTGCTGGTGCAACCGCGGGTGCCACCGTCGCCAGGTTGGGAGCCGGACTACCTGACGACGGAGCGCTCGCAGGCTGCGAATCGGCTTGCGCAGCCCCTTCCTGCGTAAGTTCCTTCGGCAGCCCTGCCGGCTCGCCTCGGTCCGTGACTCCGGCGGGCGGCGGGCTGGATTCGCCTGCTCCGGTGGACGAGGTGATGGGTGCTCGCGATGCAGTGGCACCGGTCATGTCCGATATGGAGGTAAAATCGGGGATTTTGGGAATCTCGGGAAGCGATGTATGGCGAGCTTTGGATTGGCGGCTTGTGCGCGGGGCTTGGTTTGAGGTCTCGCCCATCGCAGCACGATCTTGTGCGACCGCTTGAGCTGAATGGTCCTCGGCGCTGGTGAGTCGGATCGGCTCTCCCTGATCATCCGGTTCGCTGCCCAGCCTCCTGGCATCGGCGGGTTGACCTGACCCGCGTGCCGGATTGGGATCGGCAGCGACCTGGACCTCGGGTTTGGCGACGGTGAAGCCGTTTCGCCTTCGTGACCGCTCGCTGATGGCGTAGGGGGAGGCGGCATCGCCGTCGGCCGCTGTGCGCAGGCCGCGCTTGCGCGCTCGATGCCCTGTTTGAGGGCCCGTTTCTCGGCATTGTTGAGTTCCTTCTGGCGCGACTCTGCTTCGCGGAGGAACTTAAGCGTGCGCTCGTATTGCTCGTAATTGAGATAATCCAAACCGTTCCGCAGCAGGTACCGAGCTCCTCGGGCGGCTGTCATGCCGTAGAGCGTGGACTCCGCGGACGAGGTTGAATCGTCGGATCCAGTGGCGCCGCACGATCGGACTCGCGCAACTGTTGAGCCGAGACCATTGAGGCCGTCAAGGCGACCCCAAGGATCGCCGTGAACGATGCCGAAGTTGTGCGACGCAAGCCACGCCTCCTTGCTTTGCTTGGATTTTTTGACGATCCACTTCAGACCGAGCCGCGCCCGAGTTCGTTTTCACTGCTGAAGCTCGAGTAATTGGGGGCTTCCTGCGTGATGACGATGTCATGGGGATGGCTTTCCTGCACCGAGGCAGCGGTGACCTGGATGAAGCGTGTCTTGGTGCGCAGTTCGTCGATGGTGCGGGCGCCGCAGTAGCCCATGCCGGCGCGCAGGCCACCGACGAGCTGGAAGACGTAATCGGCCAGCGGTCCCTTGTAGGGAACACGCCCCTCGACCCCTTCGGGAACGAGCTTCTGGCTTGGAATCGTCTTGCCATCCTTGCCATCCTGAATCCGCGTGCCGGGCTCCTGGCGATAGCGTTCGTGCGAGCCCTTGGCCATCGCCCCGATCGAGCCCATGCCGCGATAGGTCTTGAAGCTCCGTCCGCGGTAGATGATCGTGTCGCCAGGGCTTTCGGCCAGCCCGGCGAAGAGCCCGCCGATCATGACGCGTGTGCCCCGGCCGCCAGGGCCTTGGTGATGTCGCCGGAGTAGCGGATACCGCCGTCGGCGATGATCGGAACCTTGCCGGCGGCCGCCTTGGCCGACTGGTAGATCGCCGTGATCTGCGGCACGCCAACACCCGAGACCACCCGCGTCGTGCAGATCGACCCGGGCCCGATCCCCACCTTGACCGCGTCGGCCCCCGCCTCGATCAGGGCACGGGTACCCTCGCCGGTGGCCACGTTGCCGGCGACGACCTGGATGTCGAAGCTCGCGCTTGATCCGCCGCACGGTCTCGATCACGTTCTTGCTGTGACCGTGCGCCGAATCGACGACCAGCACATCGACACCCGCTTCGAGGAGCGACGCGATCCGCTCGAAATCATGCACACCGACCGCCGCACCGACCCGCAATCGTCCCCGCGCGTCCTTGCACGCATTGGGATAGCGATGCAGCTTGTCGATGTCCTTGATCGTGATCAGTCCTTTCAGTCGATATTCATCGTCAACCAGCAAAAGTTTCTCGACCTTATTTTTCGTCAAAATCCGATCAGCTTCCTCAAGGCTCGTATCCGCCGGCGCGGTGACCAGGTTTTCCTTGGTCATGACCTCCTCGATGCGCAGGTCGTTGGACTCGAGGAAGCGAAGGTCGCGGCGGGTGAGGATGCCCCGCAAGTAACCGTCGACGGTGATGGGCACGCCCGAGATGTTGTGCCCGCTCATGATCTTGCGAGCCTCGCCGACGGTCGCGTCGGGCGGCAGCGTGATCGGATCGACGATGATCCCGTTTTCGGACCGCTTGACCTTGTCGACCTCGCGGGTCTGCTCCTCGATCGACATGTTCTTGTGAATGACGCCCAGGCCGCCCTCCTGGGCCAGCGCGATGGCCAGCTCGGCCTCGGTGACCGTGTCCATCGGCGACGAGAGGATCGGGATGTTGAGCGCGATCTGGGCGGTCAAGCTGCGAGCGGGTGTCGACCTCGTGAGGCAGCGAATCGGAATAGCCCGGCTCGAGCAGGACGTCGTCGAAGGTGATGCCTTGATAGGCGATGCGGTCGTGCATCGGGAAAAGCTCCGCTCTACGCCCGAGCACGATGCCGGCACGACAGGACGTGACACTCGATCTGACTGGTAACCCGAACAGACAGGATCGAAAGGTCCATGGCGCCGGATCGACCTGGGCTGGGTAAGTTCAGGGGCCTTTCCTGGAACATTAAACCCGCGCAGGCTGAAACTGGCAAGGGGAACTCGATGAATTGCGAATTGAGAACTGCCGGCACGGATGGTGCGTCGGTCGAGATGGGAAACGAGAAGTTCGCGAGCGCAGAACACTGTTGGGAAGCCTTGCACCGCATCAGAATGGGGCGCAAACCATGCACTCGGCATGGCTGGTCAAAGAATCTCACGGAAGAGTAAACTGGATTATGTTGACGGAAGCTCGTGCGGGAAATTTGTGCGAGACTCGAAATCTGCCTGGAGCATTGCGCCCATGATCCGCGGAATGTACCGCATGACCCCGCGCCAGTTTCGCAAGGCGATCGAAGCGGGAGTCTTCGGCGAGCGCAAAGTCGAGCTGCTGGGAGGGATTCCCTTTGTCATGTCCGAGAACCCGCCGCATATTTTCGCCTCGATCCGCCTCCAAGGTGTGCTCAGTGCTTTGGTAGCTGGTCCCCTATGGGTCGTCAGCAAGAACCATCGTTTGGAGTTAGGTCAATGGCTGCCGCTACCCAACGTCGTCGTGCTCCACGGCCCTGACACGACCTACGCAACTCGTCTGGCCCGCGCCGATGACGTGGCGATCTTGGTCGAGGTCGCCGACACGTCCTACGCCAAGGATAGCAGACCGAAGCTGCGGCGTTATGCCTCGTTTCAAATTCCGGTCTACTGGATCCTCGACCTGAACCGCCGGCTTGTCGAATTACACACGCTTCCCTTTGGGAAGGGCAAGCAGGCTGGTTACGCTCGGTGTGATATTTATCAAGAACACGACCTGGTTCCCGACGTGCTCGGTGCGGCTGAAGCCGGTCGAATCGCTGTGGCCGATCTCTTGCCTTCTGCGGTGATTGATCGGAATTCCTGATTTGCGTGAATGCTTCAGGGGAAGTTTCGGGATCGAAGACTGCGAGTGCGGTCGCGCAGGTTCTGCATTCGCTCACGAGCGGCCTGGGCAGGATTGGTCGTCGCTCCCGGTAATCGCGATCCGATCGGCCCTCGCTGGATGATACGGCCGCGCAGCAAACGTGATTGAACGTGGGAGGGCAGAATCTCGGCGACCACCATCGGCGGCGGCTGGCTTCCAACCGCAGGCGTGCGCTGTTGCAAGATCGCCACCAGCTTGGGCGGGACTTCCATCTTGAGGTCATTTTTGAGGGATTGAACCAGTTGGAGGTGTCTTGCTCTGAGTCTCTGGGCTTGTACCACATACTGGTCGGCCGGGTGTCTGGCGTTGGCGTAGAGGCTCTTCATGGCCCTGTAGTTGGCAGCGAGATCTTGATACCGGCTCTGCGTTACCTTGGAAAGCGCCCGATCGCTTCGGAGCTGGGGAATTTCGTCATCGACCAGCGAGAACAGTTTCTGGTCGAGCGTCGTCAAGAGTTCGTCGAATTTCTGAACGTCCTCGTTAGGAAGCAGGTTCACTCGTGCGTTGCCGGGGGCGGCGGTTTGCAGGACCGCGGACCGCACGTCGAGCCCGATGGCGTAGAGCGCTCCTGCGGTGGTGAGGAGCTTGAAAGCGAGCTCGGCGCGGTGGTGAGAGGCCAGGTCAGGGCGGGCTGGACCGACCTTGGCGATGGCCGCCTGCAAGTCCTCGAGTGGGACACAGAACGTGAGTGCCTCCGCCTTGGTCGATTTCAGGGTCACGACGCCGATGACGCGTCCCGCCGAGTCGAACACAGGGCCGCCCGAGTTGCCGGGGTTTACCGTGGCACTCAGTTGAATGAAGTTCTGGCCATCGATGACCGTCTTGGAGCTCAGAACGCCGCGGCTGATCGCATTCTCCAGCACGATCTCGTCGCCAAGGCCAGGGTTGCCGATGACCGTGATGTCGTCTCCCTTGACGAATTGGTAGGTCGGGGCGATCTCGACGGCGGGCAAATCGCTCGAGACGGCCAGGAATGCGAGGTCGCGCTTGCGATCTTCATTTAGCAGTCCCGCCGGCAACGGCCCTTGCTTGCCAGCGGGCGCTGATGGAAAGCGCACTTCCAGATTGGAGATGAACTCGCCTTCGATGACGTGTGCATTCGTCGCGACGACGCCATTTCTGACGACAAAGCCTGTACCGCTCGACGTCTTGCCTTTGATCAGTGCCACGGAAGGTTCCCAACGCGCCACGATCTGGGCCGTCGTCAGTCGAGCGCCTCCGGTCGGGGGATCGGCGGCCGGTCCTCGCGAATTAGGCTCGGGCTCCCGGCTGGAACGCGACCCATTGGCGGGGACGGCGCTCGAGGCTGCCGGAGGGGGTGCATTGCTCGCAAGAGGTAACGGCGCCATGGAACTAGACGCAGCAGGCGGTGCCGATGGGAACGCCGGCGGTGCAGAGTTGTTTACGATAGACGTCGAAGGACTTGAAACCGTGCTTTGGTCGGCGCCCGGTGACGGCAAGGGCGACACTGCTCCGGAGCCGTTATCGGCCGCGGCAACTTCGAGAATGGCCCGAGCTGCCGGCTGGCTGGCGAATTCGGGGTTTGCAGGCTGGCTGGAACCGGAAGTGAACATTCGAATAAAGACGACGGCCAGGCCGACCACGAGCACCACGCCGCCGCCTAAACTCGCATAGACCCACGAAGGCAAACCGTCTTGATCGCGGGTGGCGACTCGCGTCGAGATGCGAGGTTCGGCCGGAGGATTGAGCCGGGCAGGTTTCTCCATACGGGCTGGGGGTTCTGGCATATCCTCGAGCTGGTATGTATCGGCAAGGTCGGCTGCCTGCTGAGACCGAGAAGCCGGTGCCACGGAATCGCTCGAAGCCCTTGGCTTCGGGCCTCCAACGCGGAATTCGCGACCACAGTGGGGACACACGATCTTCGTGCCCATGACATCCTGAGAAACCCGGTGCGTTCGTGCGCAGGACGGGCATTTCAGAGTAAACATCGTAGAACGCCCCCGGGCCGATGCCTCTAGTTGGAGAAAAGCATGCCTGGAAATACGAAAGATCGGTGTTCCGCCGTGGAGCGCCGACAAAACACGCATTATATCTCCGCCCACTCAGTTAAACTCACTAAGAAGTGTATCGTGTTTCTGCGGACCCTGCTAGAATGTTGCCTCTACCGCCAGGGAGCGAAATGGAGTGACCCCGCCGAGGAAGGATTCCGTGAGTACGGCTGTCCCTGCCCCTGCTACCGCCACGCCCGGCACCCGGGCGCTGCCGCCCGTGCTGGGCCGTCTGTTAAGCGGCACGCTCTGGTTGGCGCTGCGCGTTCCGCTCCAGGTTGTCCTTTCGCTCTGGACGTCCCGGCTGATCGTTGAGGTCATCGGAGACAGAGAGTTTGGAGCATACGGGTTCGCCTGGGGGTTCGGCTTCGTCCAGTTCCTCTTCGAATTTGGTGCGAGCTCGGCTTTGCAGCGTGCCATCTCGGACGCGTGGACGCGCGGCGACCGCGAAGCGGTCGACCGCAGCATCGCCTGCGGCATGAATCTCTATGCCGCGGTGGCCGTTCTCCAGATGGCTGCCCTCTGGGTCGTCGCCTACTGGGCGCTCCCGCACACCGCGCTGAAAACCGCTTCCTATCCGCTGGTCGTGAAGCTCCTGTGGCTCCAGATTGTGATGGCGCCGTTTTTTGGTCTGTCGGTGGTTGTCTCGAGTGTGCTTCAGGCTGCGCGGCGGTACGACTTCGTGCCGCGGTTCGAGCTCGCCAGCACGATCTTGCGCTTCGTGGTGCTGGTGGTTGGCCTCAAGTTCGGGGCTGGCTACTTTTTTTGGGTGGTCGTGGCCCAGATCTTGGTCCAGACCGTTCTGGGTATCGGACCAGCGCTCTGGGTGATGGTCCGCGAACTGGGCCATGTGCCCCACTTCCGTGGTGCGCGGTGGGTCGACTACAAGATATTGGGCCATTTCAGCTTTTATATCGCCCTGATCCAGATCAGCGTGGTACTGGCCGACAAGGTTGATACGACGGTACTCGGCTTTGTGCTGGCCGCCGGTGCTGAGCCGGCGATCGCGGTCTACCAGTTTGTCAGCAAGCCGTTCTTGCAGCTCCGGCAGACCGGCTGGATGCTGGCCTACCTGGTGATGCCGGCTGTCGCCAGCCTGGCGGCCGCGCGCGACGAGCGCGGGCTCGATCGGATCAAGTACGATGGCAGCCGGCTGCACATCGGCGTGCTCTTGCCCGCGGGACTTCTGGCGTGGCTTTATGCCGCGCCGTTCCTCTCGCTCTGGATCGGCGATCGGCTGGGCTACGATGGAGCCGCCGTGGCGCCGCTCATGCGGCTCTTCCTGGTCGCGGCAATTCCTCTTGTCCTTTCCGTGCCCATCCAGATGTCCATTGGCGTCAACCGGGTGAAGGTGATCGCCCTGTCGTCGCTCGTGGGATCGCTGGTCAACCTGCCGGTCAGTTGTTACCTGACTGCGCGGATGGGAGTGGCAGGCGTGATCTGGGGAACTATCCTGACAACGCTGTTTTCGAACCTGCTTGTACCGGGGCTCTACGTCTTCCGCGTGCTCGAGATCGAGCCATGGACATACCTGAGGCGAACCTTGAGCGCGCCGCTGGCTGGCGCCTTCGCCCTGCTCGCGGTAACCTGGCTGCTGCGGCGATTCGTGCCCGTTTCATACCCCGGCCCGACCGTCGCGACCCGCGCACTGCCCTTGTTGATCGCCCATCTGAGTGCCGGAACCATCGCTTATATCTGGGGCTACCTGCTCACGCCCGCTGGCCGGGGCGATCTCACCGAGATCGCGGCCAAGCTGCGCCGGGGTCGGTGAGCACGTCGCGGAGTAAATCCCGGCGTGCCTCGGGCGGCCATTGACGGACTGTTTCGAAGACACCGTGATACTCGATTGGCTCGACGCCGTTCATCATCTCGCCCCTCCGTATTCTCGCATCCGATCTCGTTGCGTGACACTTACCAGTCCACCCCCGCCGAATTGAAAATGGCCGTTTCGTCGATCTTGATTCCCACCCGGCTTTCATAACCAGTTTACCAAATGGGCCTTTGGTTCGCCGCAGCAACCGCGGATCTTGCGTGCCACAGCATAGACGCCGTAAGGCCAGCCGCTTGATCCCGATGGGCAACGGGGACCGTCCGACCCACGGGCACACGCGCCTCCAGGCGGCGATGTTTTTGGCCAGCGGCCTCGCGTCGGCGCCCCGAGTATTCGCCATGGGACTCCCGGCGCTGACGCGACCGGGCTCGCCAAAACCGGTTGTCTCAAGCCATGGGACTGATACCGATTTTGCCCGTCGGGGATCGGCCGGCGGCCGTGGGCTAGTGCTCACGACGTCGCCAGTCGCCGTCGCTTCGCTTGGAGGCCGCCCTCGGGCATGTCGGCTCGCGCCCTCTCGATCTGCAAGGCAAGCCAGGCGAAGGATGCAAGTGCGATCACGAGCGCCCAGACGTTCATGTCCTTCTTCAGAAGCGTGTCGTAGAGTCCGTGTAAAACCATCGGCACGGCGAGCACCCGGAGGACGTAGAGGGCGAAACCGATCCGATCCTCGACGGCTTCGTACGCATCGACGGTCCGGGCGATCGTGATCCCGACCGATCCGGCCCACATCGCGTGGATCGCCACGCAGGAAATGAACCGGACCACGTAAATTCCCGCTCCGCTGATCCCGTTGTACGAGTCGGCCGAGTACATGATCCCTTCGGACACTCCGAACCCGATTCCCGAGGCAAGGCCCCACAAGCACGCGCCTCGCCACCCCATCGTGGCGAAACGCTTGTAGTAGAACAACAGGGGAATCGCCTTGGTCAGTTCCTCGCAGAGTCCGACGCCGAAAGTAAAGCCGATGGCGCTCAGGAGAAGGCTGCTGTTTTCATCGAGCGCCGAGCGATAGGACAAGCCGATGAGCGCCAGCATGAGAAGGAGCAGCCCCAGCCAGCCGCGGACGCGAATTGACCGGATGTCGATCTGCGAACAGAATTGCACCACGAACAGGAAGACAATCCCGACCGTCCCGGTGAATAGGCCAATCCCGAGAAGATGCCAGGGATCGGACCGCTCAACCGAGAACATCAGAAGGATCAGGAGCAAGAACCCCGTTGTCGCCGCCGCCGCGTAAACCCAGTGGATGACGGTGGACTGCGGTAGGTGCGCACCGAAGAGCTTCCCCTCGGGCAAGACGTGGAATAACTCGTCCTTGGTGAGGTTCTCTCCCCTGCTCAGCACGGCCTCGATCTGCCGGGCTTGTTCGGGCGCCGCCTTCTCCATCGTCGCCGCGAGACGCTCGGCAAAGCTTTGCTCCTGGGTGCTCAGAAGGGAGAAGACCAGAGGGACGAGCGCCAGCAGCAAAAGCCAATACGAATATTCGCGGATCGATCCGGATTCCAGGTTCGGCTCGCGATCGCGTCTCGCGGCTTTTGGAGCCGGTTTAACCTCCGGCGTTCGAGGAGCCGGAGCGGACCGAGAAACCGGCTCGCTCGAGGCGGGCGCGAAAGACGAGGGCTGAGCGACACTCGAGTGAGCGGGCTTGTTCTCGGGTTCGAGAAGATAGGTCGCGACTTCGTCTTCATCCCTGGGCACCTGCTCAAGTGTGGGGATCGTCAAGATCGAGCCACATCCCGGGCATTTGGTCTTCTTCCCGGCGAATTCGTCCTTCGCGCGTAGGCTCTTTCCGCAACCACAATCAAACGTAATCGCCATCGCGGCGCTCCCCTGACCGAGGCGGAGTCCGATTTCGCCGGCTTTCGCCTCACCTCCGTCACGATGTGCTCCTGGATAGGGATCCACCGGTAACCATAACGGCGTGACCCAGCAGAAAACAAGGCGTGAGTCGCAACGGAAGCAACGGAACAGAAAACTCTAATGAGTGCTTAACATGTGTGCGCTTCCCAAGCGGCGTCAAACGTTCGTATACTGGGAAAGGTAGCCGGAGAGTCGCGCCCGTTGATCGCGCGCTTCTTCGATCTGGCCTCCACCCACCGCGGACCGGCCTACCGCAGTCCCGTTTCTTTGAGATCACCACGACATCGCAAAATCCAGGCGAGCCCGGCCGTGCTGAGTGTGAGGTCGCCTCGGCAAACCCGCAAGATAACCAGCCCCATGACGCTTCGGTCCCGAACCACGGACCTCGCAACGAATCGGCGGTCGCCTCGCGGGCAAACGCCGTCCCCACGAGTGTCTGCGGTGTGTGAGCGAACCAAGGGGGGATCTATGGCGCTTCGGCATTGTTTCGTCCTCGGTTTCTTGCTTGCCGTCGGCACGGCAGCCGTCCGCGGCGCTTCGGATTTGGGAGCACCACCAGATGGCGTCGCGCCCCGGCCGGTGAGTTTCGTCCGCGAGGTCCGGCCGATTCTGGCGGAACACTGTTTTACCTGCCACGGCCCGGACGACGCCAAGCGCAAGGCCGGCCTTCGACTCGATAACAAGGAAGGGGCTTTTGCCAGGCTCGAGGATGGCGATCTGGCGGTCGTGCCGAAGAAGCCGGATGACAGCGCGTTGATTTTCCGGATCGAAAGCGATGACGCCGACCTGCGGATGCCACCCAGGAAGGCACACAAGCCACTTTCGGCCGAGCAAATCGCCGTGCTGAGGCGCTGGATCGAGGAAGGGGCCGCCTGGTCGTCGCACTGGTCCTTCGAACCGCCCCGCCGGCCTGCGCTGCCCCCTGTTAAGCAGAGCGGGTGGTGCTCTAACGAGATCGATCGGTTCATCCTGGCCCGGATCGAAAGCGAGGGACTTTCGCCCGCGCCCGAGGCCGGCAAGCCGACCTTGATCCGCCGTGTCACACTCGACCTGACGGGGCTGCCCCCCAGTCTCCAGGATGTTGACGCCTTCCTGGCGGATTCGTCCCCGTCGGCCTATGAAAAAGTCGTGGACCGGTTGCTCGACTCGACCCATTACGGCGAGCACATGGCGCGGTTCTGGCTCGACGCCGTCCGCTATGGCGACACGCACGGGCTTCACCTCGACAATTACCGGCAGATCTGGCCGTATCGCGACTGGGTCATCGGCGCCTTTGGCGGCAACAAGCCGTTCGACCGGTTCATCGTCGAGCAGCTTGCCGGCGACCTGCTGCCGAACCCGACGCTCGACCAGATCGTCGCCACGGGCTTCAATCGGTGCCACGTTTCGACCAACGAAGGAGGGTCGATCGAGGAAGAGGTTTACGTGCGCAATGTGGTGGATCAAGTCGATACCAACGGCATCGTCTTCCTTGGACTGTTCAACCGGCTGCGCCCGCTGCCACGACCACAAGTACGACCCGATCCGGACCAAGGATTACTATCAGCTCTTCGCATTCTTCAACAATATCGACGGTCCGGCGATGGACGGCAACTCGGCCAAATGGGCGCCGATCGTGCAAGTGCCGTCACCCCAGAAGACCAAGGCGCTACGGGCCGTCGACGCTCAGATTGCCTCGATTCGCCAGACCATTTCCGCCGTGGCTGCCCGGGCGGTTTCGAGCTACAACGCGCAAGCCGGCGCCACGGACAGCGAAGTGGCCCGGCGGGATGACTTCGTCTCGGGTCGACGACGCCCTGCCGGCCGGCGCGACCGGCCAGGGGGACGGTCCGTGGGACTTCGTGGGCAAGCCCGATCATCCGGTGTACAGCGGCCGCCTGGCCTGGCGCACGAGTGCCTCGGGGCTCACGCAGCGCTTCTTCGACAACGCCGGGCACAAACTCACGGTCGGTGAAGGCGATACACTCTTTGCCTATGTTTATATCGACCCGCTCCAGCCTCCCAGGGAGCTGATGCTCCAGTGGCACACCAACGGGAACTGGACGCATCGAGCGTATTGGGGTCAAAATCGCATCGATTGGGGCAGGAACGGCACTCCCGAGCGGCTCCGGGTCGGCAATTTGCCCTCGTCGGGCAAATGGGTGCGGCTCGAGGTGCCGGCCGCGAGGCTGAGGATGAAGCCGGGAACGCAGATCGACGGCTGGGCCTTCACTCAGTACGACGGCACGATTTACTGGGACAAAGCCGGCATCGAGACCTGGACTCCCCAGGAGGGGCAGCTTTATGACTCGCTCAGTGCCTGGGTTCGAGCCCAGCGCGCCAATGCCGGCAAAGGCTTGCCCGAAAACTTGAAGGCGATCGTCCAGCTCGACCGATCCCGGCGAAATGAAGCCCAGAACAAGGAACTGCGCGCCTATTTCGTCGGCAACGCCTACTCGAAGATGTCCGCGCTCTTGGGACCACTGCGATCCCGGCTCGAAGAGGCCGAGCGGATGCGCAAGTCGATCGAGGAACAGATCCCGACGACCCTGGTTTATCGCGAAAAGGCCGGCGAGCCCAAGCCGGCGTTCATCCTCAATCGGGGCGAATACGATCAGCGACGGGAGAAGGTCGGCCGTGCCGTGCCGGCGTTCCTGCCTCCTCTTCCGCCCGGCGCGCCACCAAACCGTTTGGGGTTGGCGCAATGGCTGGTCGCCCCCGATCACCCCTTGACGGCCCGGGTCGCGGTGAACCGTTTCTGGCTCCAGGTTTTCGGTACGGGGATCGTCAAGACGGCGGAAGACTTCGGAGCACAAGGAGAGCTTCCCAGCCATCCCGATCTTCTCGATTGGCTGGCTGTCCAGTTCGGCGAGGATGGTTGGAATGTCAAGCGCTTCATGAAGCGGCTGGTCATGTCGTCCGCGTACCGTCAATCGTCGCGGCTCGCGCCCGAGGCCCTGGCAAAGGACCCGGCCAACCGCCTGCTGGCGCGCGGGCCTCGGTTCCGGCTCGACGCCGAGATGCTGCGCGACCAGGCATTCTTCGCCAGCGGCTTGCTGGTTGAAGCCGTCGGAGGCCCGAGCGTCAAGCCGCCGCAGCCGCCCGGGCTCTGGGAGGCCGTCGCCTACACGGATAGCGACACAGCACATTTCACCGCCGACCAGGAAAACGAGAAAGTGCATCGTCGCAGTCTGTACACGTTCTGGAAACGGACCTCGCCACCGCCGCAGATGACCACATTCGACGCCCCGTCGCGCGAGGCCTGCCTGGTGCGTCGCGAACGGACCAACACTCCGCTTCAAGCACTGCTCGTCTTGAACGAGCCCCAGTTCATCGAGGCGGCGCGCGCCCTGGCAAAGCGCGCTCTGCACGAGGGCGGCTCGACGACGGAGGATCGATTGACGCACATGTTCCGGCTGGTGCTCGCACGCTATCCCGACACCAAGGAACTGGCCGAGCTCGGCTCGACCTTCACGGACCTGATGGCTCATTACGCCAAGCAGCCGGACGCTGCCAAACAGTTGATTGCGATCGGCGTGGCCCCCCCCGACCCTGCTGTCAGTCCGAGCGAGCTCGCCGCCTGGACTTTGATGGGCAATGTGATCTTGAATCTCGACGAGGCGATCACCAAAGGGTGACCGCGTTTCCGGAGTTCCTGACATGGACCCGATTCGCGAAAAAATCGAATGGATGACGCGCCGGCACTTCTTCGGGCGCACCGGCCTGGGCCTGGGGACGGCGGCCCTGGCGACTCTGCTGGCGGAGAATGCTCGCAGCGGCACCGCCCCGCCAAAGAGCGGTACCGTGACTGGCGGATTGCCCGGCCTTCCTCATTTCCCCCCGAAAGCCAAACGGGCCATCTACCTGTTCATGAACGGCGGGCCGTCGCAGATGGATCTGTTCGATTTTAAGCCCAAGATGGGGCCGATGTTCGATAAGGACCTGCCCGACTCCATTCGCAAGGGTCAGCGGCTGACGACCATGACCAGCGGCCAGGCCCGCTTTCCGGTTGCGCCTTCCAAGTACAAATTCGCGCAGCATGGCCAGTCGGGCGTGTGGGTCAGCGAGCTCTTGCCGTGGACGGCCAGGATCGTCAACCAGATCGCTCTGGTCAAGACGGTCTGGACCGAGGCGATCAACCACGACCCGGCGGTCACGTATATCTGCACGGGCCACCAGCTCCCGGGGCGTCCCAGCCTGGGCTCCTGGCTGAGCTACGGCCTCGGCACGTTGAACCACGACCTGCCGGCGTTTGTGGTGATGACCGCGTCATGGTCGAGCAAGCGCCCGCGCAGGCGATCTATAACCGGCTCTGGAGCGCGGGGAGCCTGCCGACCAAACATCAAGGCGTGGCACTGCGTTCCGCGGGAGATCCGGTCCTGTTTCTCTCGAATCCCAGTGGCGTCGACGCGGCCACCCGCAGGCGAACGCTCGACGCGATCAACCGCTTGAACCACCACGAGTTCGAACAGATCGCCGATCCCGAGACCCAGGCTCGCATTGCCCAGTACGAGATGGCGTTCCGGATGCAGACCTCCGTGCCCGATTTGACGGACATCTCGCAAGAGCCCAAAAACATTCTCGATATGTATGGGCCTGACGTCCACAAGCCGGGAACATTCGCCCGCTGCTGCCTGCTGGCACGCCGTCTGGCCGAGCGCGACGTCCGGTTCGTGCAGATTTTCCACCGGGGCTGGGACCAGCATGGAAACCTGGCCGGCGACCTGCCGCTGCAATGTAAGGATGTCGATCAGCCCACCTATGCGCTCGTCACCGATCTCAAACAGCGCGGGTTGCTCGACGACACGCTGGTCGTCTGGGGCGGCGAATTCGGCCGGACCGTCTACTGCCAGGGAAAGCTGAGCCGCGAAAACTACGGGCGCGACCATCATCCCAAATGTTTCCCCGTATGGATGGCTGGCGGAGGAATCAAGCCCGGGATCGTGTATGGCGAGACCGACGACTTCAGCTACAACGTCGTTGCCAATCCGATCCATATCCACGACCTCAATGCCACGATCCTCCACTGCCTGGGCATTGACCATCGCCGCCTGAGCGTCAAGTTCCTGGGCCTCGACTTGCGATTGACTGGCGTCGAGGAGCACACTCCGGTTAAGGGGATCTTGGCGTGAGACCGGAGCGACCCGTTCGATCTCAAGTGCTTGGTGCTTGAGTCGAGCTACCCGGCAGCTCCAGTCCCATCGCGGCGACCTTGGGAAGGTAGCGAGTCCAGTCAACCGTGACCGGCGGCTTGATGATCGGCTCGTCGGTGTTGATCCCCAGCGAGAGCGCGCGGATTCGCGGGTGATGGGCCTGGCTATCGACCAGCGGAAGAAGGTTGTCACTAATGTCCTGGGCGCGCGCCTGATTCTGACGTTTTTGCTCATCCTGAAATCGGAGCGCGATCTGATGGAGGGTGACGATCCTCCAGTAGTGGTACCACGATTCGACCGCGATGCGCTCCCGGCACCACTCCCAGGACGCAAGGCGCTCGAGGTCGGTGCGGCGGACCAAGAGCACGCGGATGCAGCATTTGCGTACAACCTTGCGGTCTTCACACGTCACCGCCAGCAGCCAGTGATCCCTCCGGAAGGACGCGGATGCCAGGCCTCCCGCGACACTGTTGACGACGTCGTTGACGATCTCGAAACCAGCCGTTCCTTCGGTCGCAAGGATCGGTTCGACGACGCTGGTTGATTCGGCCAGCGTTCGAGTCAAGCGCCGCAGCGCAACGTTGTCGAGCAGTTGGTCAATCGTCCGAGGCGGCAAGACAGTTCGAAGCTGGAGCACGTACCGCTCATCCCCGGCCGAGCCCGCTCCAGGCCCGCCGAGCGGCGTGAGAAGGTTTGCCGAGAACACGACCTGGTCCGATCTGCCTTGAGTGAGCTGGCGCCACTGGCGGTACAGAACGAGCCAGCCGATGACCACGACGGCCAACGCTTGGAGAAGCCCTTCAAGCAGCTTGCCGCCGAGGAAAAAAAAGACATCCCGAGCATTCAGACCAAGAAGCCAGGACACGACCGAGTTCCAAGCGTCGTCAAACCAGGAAGCCATCGCCAGAATTCTCCGTGGTGCGGTTCCAATCGTTCAGCCGGTTCGATCATTGGCATTGGCTCAGCCGCAACCGTTGAAGAGACCGAATGGATCGCGGACCTTGAGTGTAACGGACGGTGGCCCCTACTTGAATCATCCGCTCAAACCCAATTCGTAAGCCCAATCGATCTCCCAACGATTGTACGCGACCCGTACTCGCACACAGCCACCCGGCGCCAGCGTGCGCACTGTCAAGGCTGAAATGCTTACAAAACAAGCGTGTAGTAAGAGGGAAGACCGGTGCATCCACGCGCGATAGCAGGAGACCGATATAAGTCGATTACTTGATCCAGCACCACAAAATTGAACTGATTGCGACGCCTGAGGTTGGTCACGTTGCCAGAAGGCACCGAGCTTTTGCCGGATTGGCGAGATCGTTGCCATTGGTACTCCAATTGCAGTAGGCTCGCGGTGTATAATTGACATGTCACATCTCCCTGTACTTTCCGGCGGAGGCAATCATGAGTCCGAAGAAGCGTCGCAAGCTCTACGGTGTGCGTCGGGAGACTCGTCGGCCTCGAGGTTGGACGAGGTGGTTCCATGAGGGGCTGCTCGAAGTCGATGCGGCCGGCAGCGTGCGGCTACGCACGGTACTTTGGGGTGGAAAATAAGACGATCTGGACTGGCACTTAAGCCGAGCTTATGGGACGGCCCGATCGTGCCACCGTCGTGGCTCGGTCTTCTCGGCCAGTTGCCAGTGTGCGACCGCCGCGCAAGTTTTTGATGAGTGTGGGTGGCCGGGAGGTACATCGCAGGGTCATCGCGACCCTCCATGAGGAAGAGTGCGCCGTCATCCTGGCCACGGCGCACGGCTCTGACTCCCCGTCCGCGCCGACGTTGGCGCTCCGGACCATCGCCGGGCTTGTGCCCATTCCACCACTTGCGTGTCGCAATACTGCTTCAGTAGAATCCTTGGCGGCTTGCTGGCTCGAAGGTAGAGCTGATTGCAACGGTGGCGTAGCGCCTCGGCCTCCTTCTCACGGCGACCTCGGTGTCGAGCGCCGCCTGTTGGCAATGTGGCCTTGGGCGAGCCCCGCACGGCTATCGAAGCGCCGGCGGCGGTTGTACGCGCAGTGATGTGGCTGAAGTTGAGCCGCCTCAAAAAATGGCTGGTGTTGCGTGCGTTTTTCCCGCCGCGCGCGTCTTTAGTATTAGGGGCACGAAAGATCATTCGCTGCTCCGGCAGGACCACGTAAAGTTGGCGTTCCTGGCTAGCGGGGAAAGGCTTCGGGAGCGTGGGCCCAGCGAGGCATTGCAAATCCGGATCCTCTACCTGGATTGACCCCGGCGCCCGATCTTGACAGGATGACCCGGCGATCGTCTCGCTTTTGACACTGCCGCCGCCTTGCATACGCATCAGGAGTGCGACCGATGTTTGGACGCCGGGACCTTCCTGGTGGGGACGCGGTTCGGAAGAAAGTGCGCAGGAACCAGGCGCGCGCCCTCCATCCGTGGTCGCTCGGATTCGAACTGCTGGAAGATCGCACCCTCCTGGCGACGCTTCAGTTCACTGGAAGCTTGGGCGAATTGTCGACGCTCGACTCAGTTGCCGCAACCGCGAACTACTTGCCCGACGTGAACCAGGCGTCCACCGAGAAGTTCACGCACAGCGATGGCACAGCCTGGTCGAATGTGACGCTCACGACCAGCGCTTACGGCGTAGGCGGAGTCAATCTTGACGTCAACTCCGGGGCCGGCGTTGCTGAGAACGGCCGGGCCAGCGTCGCGGTCCAGGGCGGCTTGGCCGACTCAAGCGGCAACATCGGCTCATCGGTTCAGGTTGCGATCGAACCGAGCGACTCATCCGAGCAGATTGGCGACCCTGTTACCGTGCAGCTCCGCTTTTCGTTCGAAGTCGGCGGGTTCGACTACAACAATGCGACGGCCGATTTCTCCTACTCCGCCACCTATACGTACAAGGGGAACACCCAAACTCTGGCGTTTGCTAACGAACTTGGCGGCACGGGGATCGGACCGGAGGTCGGTGACACCGCAACCGGCACCCTCAATGCCAAGATCGGCGACACGTTCACGATCTCCTTCTCCGAGAACCTCGCCGGGCAAACCGTAGCCCCATTTCTCGGCGACGGGATCAACAATGTGAGCTGGGGGGTCAACACCAGCCTAAGCGCGAGCATCGAGGCGCCCAACATCGTCCTCGACTCAGTAATGACCACGGATTCCCGAGAGGCGATTGTAAGCTATGACGTCAACACGCCTAATCTGGCCGGGCCTCTCTACATCCAGATTTACCGGTCTGACAAATCCACGTATGACAGCAACGATCCCAACAACGTCGCCGTCGGCGATCCGTATCAGATCGAGTTGCAACCGGGGCATTACACGACGAACACGGAAGACGAACCGCCCATAGACCTATTTATTCCAGGACGAGCCAAGCAGCCATTGGCACCAGACCCGAGTCGCCCCTACGTTCTCGCGGTGATCGAGGATGGCGATGGCAACCTGCCCACAAACCTTACGATCGACGAAAGTCAGGCTCATTTTAAGATATGGGTCATTGCGGATGTGACATACGGATTCAGCCTGACGGGCGAGCCGCCGGCTTGGGCGCAGCAGATCGCGACCGCGCTTGACACTCCGAGGGGCGCAGGTGGGGCCGGCTACAACTCGGCTCTCATCAAGAAATGGAGCAGTGGCTTGACGACGGGGCCGGGTGAAGCGGTCGAAGGCGGCGACGCGCTTTGCCAGCAGGTAGCCGAACAGGCTGCTGCGATTGAGGGAGAGCTCGGAAAAAACGACGTCATCGACGTCCAACTGATCGGCCATAGCCGCGGAGCGGCGGTGATCGGCGTGGCAATGCAAGAGCTGGTCGAGAACACACCCGCAACGTCGCCCCTCGGAGAGGGCTATTATAAACTGACCTTCCTCGATCCCCACCCGGCGAATGCCGCCACCGCCGGAGACGTTAGAATCCAACTCCCGATCCCGAAGTTCAACGCGTTCGCGGTGTTCTGGTACTTCATACGCAGCGCGCTGTACAACGATCCGTCGGTGGTCGTATCGAGCCGGGTCAACGCGGTCGAAGACTTCTACGAGCAGAATTCTAACGGGAGTATTGCCCCGGCTAATTTCAAGAACGAACCGGAAGAGGAGTATTTCAATCTCCTGGGTGATCCGTCAGAGATTCAAATTGAAGATCCTGCGAATACGATCGCAGAGGACTACGATCTGAGCCCCCTTGGGCTCGGACATAGCGACGTTTGGCGATGGTATATCGGTCACGTCGTGCCTGGGTTAGGCACGGGACAAGCACCGCCGTACCCCGCTTCGCCAAGCGCGTCAGCGCCCCCTCCCAACACCGTGAGCCTCGACCAAATCCTTCAGTCTCAGTACGTGCCGAATCAGAACGAGGCCGCTACGCTCAGCCAGAACCTGACGAGCGCACAGACCGACCTGAGCCAAGGCAACTACGGTCAAGCCAATTCGGAACTGCAAGCTTTCGTTTCCGCAATTCAAGCCGCGCCGCCGGCTGACTTCAGCGCAAACTCCGCACCTCTGCTCGAATCGATCGGCGAGACCATGATCGCCGACTTGGGCGCGACGGACGTGAGCAACATCAACACGACGACCGTGCAAGGCCCCGATTCGACGGCCCAGGCGCAAGCCGGCGATTCAGCCAACAACCAGCAGGTCTCCGGCAGCATTACAACAGGCCCTGATTTCAGCGGAACGGCCAACTTTTCGGTCGGAAATTACACGCAAAACCCCGACAGCAACCCCACTGGCCAGGTGTCGCAGGCGGCATTCGACGTGCAGACCACGGGAATCGACCCGACCGCGTCTGCAACCGCCGGCGTCACGTTCACCGCCCAAGTCCCCACGCAGCAACTCGATAACGCCGTTCTCTCCTATTACGGCGACGACGGCCAGTGGCAAACGGTCGCCGATTACAACGGCACGAGCTGGGTGCAGATCGGATCGTCCGGCGACACGCCGATCCAGGAACAGAATTCGCCCGTCGGCGGGACCAACATGAGCACCATCAGCTTGCCGGTCCAGTTCGACAACAACACCGCCCCCGCCGTCGGCGACCTGGGGGGTACAGTCTTTGTGCTGAGTGTGCCGACGCCGATTTCCTTGAGCCCCTTGCCGGGCGGAACGGTTGGCGCCGCCTATAACCAAACAATCACAGCCAGCGGTGGAACCGGAGATAAAACCCTCATCGTGAGCGACTTGAACGGCGCCATTCCCGGGCTCTCAATTCCGCCTGGTGGCACCAATACCCTCGCGATCACCGGCGCTCCCACGGCCGCCGGCATGGTCAGCTTCACCGTGCTTGCCACCGACAGCGTCGGCATCCCGTATTCCCAGAATTACACACTCGCCGTCACCACCGACGACCCGACCCGTTCCAGGATCTCCATCACCCCGACCAGCATTGTCGCGGGAGCCACGGCCCGCGTGACGCTCACCGCCATCACGACGTCGGGCGTCATGGCCACGACCGGGGGCTTGTCGGTCGCATTTGGCCTGGGTAACGGCAGCGCGGGCGGCACGTTCGGCGCCGTAACCGACAACGGTGACGGAACCTATACGGCCGTATTCACCGGTACCACGGCCGGAACCAACACCATCACCGCGACCATCAACGGCCAGCCGGTAACCACAACTGCGCCCAGCGTGACGGTCACGCCGGGCCAAGTCGACCTCACTCAATCGACGGTGTCGGCGTCGGCCCCGGCACTGCCGGTCGGGGGCACGACGACGGTAACGCTCTTGGCCCGCGATGCCTACGGAAACGAGGAAACGACCGGCGGCCTCACGGTCAGTTTCGGCCTTGATAGCCCGGTCGGGACATTCAGCCAGGTCATAGACAACGGCAACGGGACCTACTCGGCAACCTTCACGGCCACGAGCCCCGGAACCGCCGATTTCTCCGCCACGATCAACGGTCAACCCATCGCTGCGCTGCCGCCCACCGGCATCACCGTCGTTGCCCTCAGCCTCGCCAATTCGACCGTCACGGTGGCGCCGGCGACCATTCCTGGCGACGGCACCGCAACTGTCACCTTCACGGCCATCGATGCCGGCGGCAGCCAGGAGACGCAGGGTGGTTGGACCGTCGCTTTTGCCGTCGGCCCGGGGACCGGAAGCGGCACATTCGGCCCGGTCACCGACAACGGCAACGGCACGTATACGGCAACATTCTCCGCCCAGAGCGTCGGCAGCAACACGATTTCGGCGACTGTCGACGGCTTTGCCATCACGAGCGTCGCCGCGCCAATCACGATCACCGATTACGTGCAAGTGACCAGCGATCCGACCGATCAGGTCGCCAATGTGAGCGGCAGCGTGTCGTTTACCGCCAGTGCGGCGGGAATACCGACTCCGACCGTCCAGTGGCAGGTGAGCACCGACGGCGGCAACACATTCACCAATCTTGCCGGGGAGACGTTTACCACGCTCTCCTTCACCGCGAGCGAGTCTCAGAACGGCGATGAATACCGCGCCGTCTTCACGAATTCATCCGGCAGCGCCACGACCACCGCGGCTACCCTGACCGTCAACACCAAACCGGGCGGCCTGGTCATCAGCGATAGCGGCGCGTTTCCCCATTTCAACCTTGCGCTACCAACGAGCGTGGACACAGATCAGGTTGGGCAGATCCTGCCGCTCGGCACTGGGAACGTGCTCGTGGCGGATTATCAAGGGGCCGGGGCGGTCTACTTGTTCAATGGTGAGACCGGCGCACTCATCAGCACTCTGACGGGAGCCTACTCCGCCACCGCGCTCACCAACGGCAACTTCGTTGCCATCGGTCCCGGCTCGGCGACCTGGGGAAGCGGGATCACGGGCGTCAGCGGCACGGTATCCGCGGCCAACAGCCTCGTTGCTGGCAGCGGCACAGGCCCAACTACGCCCACTGTCACTCCACTCGCCGATGGCAACTACGTCCTCGATTTCGTGGGCTGGAATGACGACAGGGGAGCAGTGGCTTGGGGGAACGGAACCACGGGAACGAGCGGCACCGTCTCCGACGCTAACAGCTTGCTCGGTACCGCCGTCGGCGACTGGGTGGGCGGCAACAGTGAACAGCCCGTGGTCGCACTCCCTGACGGCAACTACGTCGTGGTCAGCCCGTTCTGGAACAATGACGAAGGTGCTGTTACCTGGGGAAGCGGAACAGCGGGGGTTAGCGGCACCATCTCCGACGCGAACAGCATGATCGGGTTCGACGATCAATACGCCCAGGTCTCCGTCACCGTATTGACCAACGGCAATTACGTCGCAGCCGATAGTCAGGCCGACGGCGCCGCCGGGGTGGTGACCTGGGGTAGTGGAACGGCCGGGGCCATCGGCGTCATCTCGGCCGACAATAGCCTTTTCGGCATGACGGGCGGCCCCGACGGTGACGACACCTTGGGAAATTCGATCGCACCCCTCGCGAACGGGAATTATGTCGTCTCAGGCGAGGGCACGGCAACGTGGGTCAATGGGACGACGGGACTGGTCGGCACTGTTTCCGCCGAGAACAGCCTGGTCGGAGGCGGGTCGGCCATCTCGACGGTCACCGCTCTGACCGATGGCGATTACGTCGTGGACAACTCGGACTGGAACGACTTCGGCGCGGTCACGTGGGGGAATGGCGCGACGGGAACGGTTGGCACCGTCTCTGCGGCAAACAGCTTGGTCGGGAGCAACTTGGGCGACTTCGTTGGCGGCGAAGGCGGCACAGACATCCCTGTCACGGCCCTTACTAACGGCAATTACGTGGTCTCCAGCCCCGAATGGAACAACCTTGAAGGCGCGGTCACGCTGGGAAACGGCACAACGGGAACGGTTGGAACTGTGTCCGCGATGAACAGCTTGGTTGGAAGCACGCCGTTTGGCGGCCAGAACCCGACCGGCGACCAGGTCGGCAGCGGTGGTGTCACCGCCTTGACGAACGGTAATTATGTGGTCGCGAGCCCCGATTGGAGCGGCCAATTGGGAGCGGTCACGTGGGGAAACGGCACGACGGGAACGGTTGGCACCGTCTCCTTAGCAAACAGCTTGGTCGGTAGCAGTCCCGCCGACTACGTTGGCGGAAACACTGGAACAGGATTAGTCACGGCCTTAGATAATGGCGATTACGTCGTCGCCAGCCCCCAGTGGAACAACTACCTGGGCGCAGTGACCTGGGGAAACGGCACGACCGGTGTCACCGGGATCGTTTCCGCCGCCAACAGCCTAGTGGGCTCTACCTCCTACGACCAGGTCGGCTCTGGCAAGATCACCGCCCTCCCAAGCGGCAACTACGTGGTGCTCAGCCCCTTCTGGCAAGACTCCGGGGGGGGCGAAGTGGCGCAGCCACATGGGGCGACGGAATGACCGGGATCACAGGCACCATCTCCACTGCCAACAGCATCATTGGAGTCGGCTACTACTACAGCGTTCTCACCGTCCTGCCCAACGGAAACTATGTCGCGGGCTCGACGTGGGTGGACGGTGCCACCGGGCTCACGCTGGATGGCCAGAATACGCCGGACGCACAGAATAGCCTCGGCGGCGGAGCGGTGCCGCTCCTTTCAGGTGGTTCGTTCGTTTGCGGGTCTGGGTATGACATCTCCGTCGCCATTACTGACCCCAACGACCTCACCTACGCGCTCGGCCAGGGCCAGACGATTACCGTGACCCCCGCCTTTATCACGAACGCCCTCGATGCGGGAACCAACGTCACCTTGCAGGCCAACGACGATATCACCGTGACCAGCCCCATTGTCGAGGCGCCAACCGGCAGCGCCGGCAGCCTCACCTTGGAGGCCGGCCGCAGCGTCGTGCTCGACGCAAGCATCGACACCGCCGGCGGAAACTTGTTGCTCGTCGCCAACGATTCGGTAGCTGACGGCGTCATCAACAGCCAGCGCGATCCCGGCGACGCCGACATCACAATGGCGCCAGGCGCGACGGTCACCACCGGCGCCGGCATGCTTTCCATCGATCTCGAAAACAGCACCGACAAGACTAACAACAGTAGCGGCGCCGTCACTTTGCTGGGTGTCTCCACCGGCGCAACCACGCTTTCAAGCACGAGCGCGCTGGGCATCTCCATTAACGGCACCACCGCCGGCGACGGCATGATGGCCGGCACTTACACTCAGGTTGAAGTCACCGGGCCAATCAATCTCGACGGGGCGCCCCTGACCGTGACAGCCAACAAGCCCGTCGCCGCCGGTGCGACCTACACGATTGTGCAAGCGAGCGGCGGAGTCAGCGGCACATTCGCCGGCTTGCCCCAGGGCGCCGTGGTCATGGCGTCGAACGGGGATCAATTCACCATCTCTTACACGGGCGATGGCGGCACAGCCGTTGTTCTGACGGCGAAGGGAGCGACTGGGCCGCCACCGGCGGTATCAAGTATCAGTCCCCCGGCCGGGTTGGCCGCTGGCAGCACGCAGGTGACGATCACCGGCAGCAACTTGGCCAACGCCATCGCCGTCGATTTCGGCGTGACGCCAGTTACCAGCTTCGTGAGTGACACGGCCACGCAGATCATTGTCATGAGTCCCGCCGGCACGGGCACGGTGGATGTCACTGTGGAAACCGCGTCCGGCACGTCCGGCGCGTCGTCCACCGACAAGTTCGGCTTCGTTGCTGCGCTGGCACAACTTGCCTTCTCAGCCGCCACGCTGACCGTGAACGAAAACGCCGGCGCCGCAGTGTTCACGGTCGTGCGAACCGGCGGATACGAGGGGGCGGTTTCGGTCAGTGCGGCCACTGCGGGTGGCACGGCCGTCGCGGGTGTCAATTACACGCCGGTGAATGAGGTTTTGAACTTCGCCGCCGGTCAGAACAGCCAAAGTGTGACCATTCCGGTCAAGGATAACGCGGCCCAGACAAAGGACCTTACCGTCAACATCGTCTTGAGCAACCCTGGCGTCCTCGCCAGTCTAGGCAGCTCGTCCACCACCGTGTTGACGATACACCACGTTGCTCAGTCGGCCGCGCCGCTGGTTACGGTGAAGGGCGTGCGACTGGTGAAAAACAGCAAGGGCCAGGTGTCCGAGGTTGTGATTACCTTCAGTGGTGGGGTCAACGCGAGCGAATCGCAGAGCCTCAGCACTTACGCCCTCACCGCGGCCGGCAAGGGCGGCTCGTTCACCGCCAAGAACGCTAAACCAATCAATCTGCGGTCGGCCGTCTATGCGGGAGCAAGCGACGAAGTGATGCTGACACCGGCTTCCCCGTTTGGGCTCACCAAGGCGGTGCAGCTCATCGTCTACGGCACGGGGCCCAGGGCGCTCCACGATAGCGAAGGCAGACCGATCGAGGGCAACAACAACGGCGATGCCGTGGCCATTCTCACTCGTAGCGGAGCAACGATCGACGCCGTCGCGCCGGCCGCCGGA
Source organism: uncultured Isosphaeraceae bacterium (assembly GCA_963823675.1). Lineage (GTDB taxonomy): Bacteria > Planctomycetota > Planctomycetia > Isosphaerales > Isosphaeraceae > CAWGMT01. The sequence continues at coordinate 336,761 of CAWGMT010000016.1, forward strand.
CTGGTCGATTTGCTCCTCTCAAATGGATCGCTGACCAACCTCGTGCGTCAGCGACGGACGTGAGTGCTGTTTCTCTTTCCAGGAGTCGCACCGATGAAGTTTAGGCTCATTTCTGTTCGCCGCGGTAAGATCAGCCGGACTCGGTATCGAGCCTGCGCCCGCCGGCGCAGCCGGCTGTGGGCATTGGAGGGCCTCGAGGAGCGGGCCCTCCTGTCCGGGCCGACAATCTACATGGTCAACGTCGCGACCGACAGCGCGGCCGCGACGGGCGGCTTGGGCACGGGAATGACCGGGGATCTGCGCTATTGTATCAGCCAGGCCAACGGCAACCCTAGCTCGGCCGGCAGTGTGATCCGGTTTGCTTCGACGGTTTTCAGTGCATCGAAGCCGCGGACGATTACCCTCGCCGCCCCGTTGACACTGAGCGAAACAGGCGGACCGGAGGTGATTGACGGCCCCGGCGCGAGCGTCGTGACGATGAGCGGAGGTGAAGAGTTCGAGGTGTTTAGCGTGAATACTGGCGTGACGGCGACCCTCTCGGGCCTGGCGATCGCGAACGGCTGGGGCGGTGGCAATGCCTTCATCGCGGGCGGAGCGGGCGGCATCAACAATTCGGGCAAACTGACGGTCTCCGGCTGCTCCGTAACGCACGACGCCGGCACGAGTTTGGGCGGTGTCTTCAACACGGGCACAATGACAATTCTCAATTCAACGGTCGCCAATAGCTTCGCCAATGCTTTCGGTCTGCCGTTTGAGAGCGCATTTGGCGGAGGAATCGACAACGCGGGCGCGCTCTCGATCGCGAGCTCCACCATCGCCAACAACACGGCCTATAACGGCGGGGGCATCTACAACTCACGGTCGCTTTCGATCACCGACTCCACGATCAGCGGCAACGTCGCTGAGTTCGGCGGCGGCATCCACAACGAGCGCGGCACGCTCTTGATCAGCAACTCGACCATTGCGACGAATGGCTCGCAAGGAGAAGGCAGTGGAATCGACAACGACGGTACGCTCAAGAGCGTCAACTGCACGATCGCCTATAATACCGGCGGTGGGGGTGGGTTCTATGCCGACAGTGGTACGGCGACTCTGAATAACACGATCGTCGCGCTCAACAACACCCTTGGTCTGAATCAGCAGGGCGGGGTACCTCTCGACATCGTTGGAACGATCTCATCGTCGAGCGCATTCAACTTGATCGGAAACGGCGGCTCGGGCGGGTTGAAGAGTAAAAAGAACGGCAATAAGGTCGGCGTCGCCAAACCCTCGCTGGGCAATCTCGCCGGAAACGGCGGCCCGACGGCAACGATCGCCCTCTTGAAAGGCAGCCCGGCCCTGGGGGCCGGCAGCGCCGCACTGGCCGTCAATCCCGCTAACAATCTTCCCTTGACCACCGATCAGCGGGGCTTCCCGCGAAAAATCCATGGGAACGTCGACATCGGCGCAGTCGAATCGTGATTCGGCCCCGCAGGCGGCGGCGCTCAGTCGCCGCCAGGGATGATCATCGGGGGGAGAGAGATCTCACGCCACGATCGCGCGTGCCACGCGGCTGCTCACGTCGGTGAGCCGGAAATCGCGTCCGCTGTAGCGGTAGGTGAGGCGTTCGTGGTCCAAGCCCATCAAATGGAGGATCGTGGCGTGGAGGTCGTGCACGTGCATCCGGTCTGAAACAGCCTGCATGCCGAGCTCATCGGTCGCGCCGTGGACGAAGCCTCCTTTAACCCCCCCGCCGGCCAGCCACATCGAGAAACCCAGGCTGTGGTGGTCGCGGCCCTTGGCTCCTTCCGAATAAGGGGTCCGGCCGAACTCGCCCCCCCAGATCACCAGAGTCTCCTCGAGCAATCCTCGGGCCTTGAGTTCCGCAAGCAGTGCGGCGATGGGACGGTCGCTCTTTTGAGCGTGATCGCGGTGCCGGGTGATGTCTTGATGGTCGTCCCACGGTTGGTCGCTACCGTAGTAAATTTGCACGACCCGGACGCCGCGCTCCACCAGCCGCCGCGCGAGCAAGCAGGCATTGGCGAACTCGCCGGTGCCATAGAGATCGCGGGTGAGCACCGATTCGCGTCCCAGGTCAAACGCCTCTTTGGCCTCGAACTGCATTCGGAATGCCAGCTCGAGCGAGCCGATTCGCGCCTCGAGCGCATCGTCGCGGCCGCGGGCTTCGAGGTGCTCGCGGTTGAGTGCTTGAAGCAGGTCGATCTGCGCGCGCTGCTCGGGCGGTGAGAGGTGGCGATTCGTCACGTCGCGGATGATCCGATCCGGGTCGATCGTTCGGTTGCGGATGTGAGTCCCCTGGTAAATGCCCGGCAGGAAGCTGTTGCTCCACAACTGCGGGCCGACGACCGGTTTACCCGGGCAGAGCACCACGAAGCCCGGCAGGTTCTGGTTCTCCGTACCCAGGCCAAACGTCAGCCACGATCCCAGGCTCGGCCGAATCGGCTGCATGTTCCCCGAGTTCATCATCAACAGCGACGGCTCGTGGTTCGGGTTGTCGGTGTAAAGGGAGCGGAGTACGCAGATATCGTCGATGCAACCGGCCAGGTGCGGGAAGAGATCGGTCACCGCGATTCCGCTCTGGCCTCGGGGCTGTGCCGCGAACGGCGAAGGCATGATCTTGCCATGCTTGCGGCGCCCGGTCACGAGCCCGGCCGGGGGGTCCTGGCACGCATATTTCTCCAAGGCCGGCTTCGGGTCGAACGTATCGACGTGGGACGGGCCTCCGTTCATGAACAGAAAGATGACCTGCTTGGCCCGCGCCGGGAAGTGGGGTGTCCTGGGAGCAAGTTGATCGCCGGCCACCGATACTTCCGACTTACCCGGATTGGGCGCTTCGGCCGCGACCAGCAGGCCGGCGTCGGCCAGCACGCTGGCCAGCCCCAACGCCCCGAATCCTCCGCCGATCCGGCAGAATAGAGCGCGCCGGCTCATCGAGGATCGACCGAGGCCGTCAGTGCCGCCTGGACCACCGATTCGCTCTGTTGGGTCACTGAAGTCCCGCATCGCCGCTATTCTCCCGAGTTTTCCACTACGCGATCAATCGTTGCGATCAGTCATTGGTCAATCAACAAAAGCAAATTCGTTAGTCGCCAGGAGCGCCTGGGCATACCGTTCCCACCGGCTCAGCGCGGCCCGTGTGTGAGAGTCGTCCGCGGGCCCCGATTCCGCGCTCGAGAGGTATTCCAGGCCGAGCTTCAGCTCGCGCTCGCTGGGTGCACGTCCGAAGATCAGGCGGTAGGCTTGGCGGACATGACTGGCGTCGCCGGACGCTCGGCTGGTCGAAGAGCCTGTCTGCAAGCGGGCCGCCACGGCCTTGGCGCTCTGGATCATGAACTCGCTGTTGAGCACGAAGAGCTGCTGGAGCGGAACAGTCGTGAAGGCGCGCTCGCCGCTGGAGATGTTGGGATCGGGGAAGTCGAACAGCCGGAGCATCCAGGCGAGGTCGTGCCGGCTGATGGCGGCGTAAAACGTGCGGCGGTGATTGCTCGCCGCGTCGAGGTCGATCGAAGGTCCGCCGAGCGCCGCCTCGAGGCGGCCTGCAACGGCCAGCATCGCGTCGCGCCATGCCTCGACATCCAGCCGGCGGCGGTTCATGCGCCAGAGAAGCGTATTGGCAGGGTCTTTCGCGAATGCTTCCGAATCGAACCGGCTGCTCTGTCGATAGACCGCCGAGAGCATGATCTCCCGGTGCAACGTCTTGAGCGACCATCTCGACGTCACGAATCGGTGGGCAAGCCAGTCGAGCAATTCGGGATGACTCGGTCGTTGGCCGAGTGTGCCGAAATTACTGGCCGTGGCGACCAAGCCACGGCCGAAGTGATGTTGCCAGATGCGATTGACCAGCACCCGAGCCGTGAGCGGATTATCGGCGGATGCTATGGCTAAAGCCAGCTCGAGTCGGCCGCTGCCTTGGTGAAACGACGTTCGATCGCCTCCCAGGACGGACAGAAACCGGCGCGGAACCTTTGACCCCGGCGTATCGGGATTCCCCCGGATCAGTACGGGCATCTCGGTCGGCCTGGCCGCGTCAGCCAGGGCGTGAATGACGGGATATTTGGCGGGGGCCTTTTTCTTCAGGGCCTCCAGCTCGGTTTTCAGCGCCGCCAGTTTCTTTCTTGGTTCGGCCGGGAGCAGCCGCTCGACTTTCTTGAGCTGATCGTTTGTCGCCTTCTGTTTGAGCTTCCCGGCTTCCGACCTCAGAAACGAGGCAATCTCCTTTTCCTTGGACTGGATTGCGGCTTGGGCTTTGTTATAGGCGTCAACCTGATCCTGGGGCACGGCGGGGATTTCGACATACTCCGTGCTGGCGAAAACGCCGGCCAGAGCGTAGTAATCGCTGGTCGGGATCGGATCGTACTTGTGATCGTGGCAGCGGGCGCAGGCAACCGTCAGCCCCAGGAAGCCCCGCGTCAGGGTGTCGATGCGGTCCGCATACTGGTCCAGCTTCTTGGCGTCCCCATAGTAGACCGGCCCACATGCAAAGAAGCCCAGGGCCGCCAGGCGATCGAGACGTTCGGGGCCCTCGATCAAGTCACCGGCGATCTGTTCCAGAATGAAGCGGTCATAGGGCATGTCGCGGTTCAAGGCCCGGACCAGCCAGTCGCGATAGCGAAAGCCGCCGGGGTAAAGCCGGGGCTGGAACGAATGGGCCTGATCCTCACCAAAGCGCGCCAGGTCGAGCCAGTAGCGCCCCCACCTCTCGGCGTAGTGCGGTGAGGCCAGGAGCCGGTCGACTACCTTCTCGAAAGCATCCTGGGCGTCATCGCGCAGAAAGGCATCGATTTCATCCGGTGCAGGAGGCAGCCCCGTCAGGTCGAAACACGCGCGCCGGATCAAGGTCGCCTTCTCCGCCGGCGGAGCCGGCGCCAGGCCGTTCTTCTCGAGTTCAGCAAGGACGAACCGGTCGATCGGCGACCGAGACCAGCCAGAGGAACGGACCACGGACGGTGCGGGATTCCGGACCGGCTGCAATGACCATAAGGTCCGATTGAGTTCCTTGAGGGAATCGCCAGGACTGACAGCGTGTACGGCCGTCGGCGCATTGTTGTGGTCCAGGCGTCCCGCGCGCGTTGCCGATGCCGGCAGGTGGGACGCCTGCACCGCAACCGGCAAAGTTATTCCCGCGCGTTCCCTCAGACGCGGTTCTGGCCAGATGGCGCCTCGCTTGACCCACTCGGTCAGCGCCATGACGTCCTCGTCCTTGAGCTTCCTTTTCGGGGGCATCTGCACGTCCCCCTTGTAACGGATCGCTTCGATCAGCGGGCTCTCTTCGGGCTTACCGGGCACCACCACCCGACCCGCCTCGCCCCCGCGAAGCATCGCATCACGCCCGTCGAGTCGTAAGCCGCCCCTTTGCTTGTCGGTCCCGTGACACTCCAGACAATGAGTCGCCAGGACCGGGCGCACTCGGGCCTCAAAGAATTCCTCCTGGGCCAAGTCGGGCTTGCCCTGGCCGGGGTGCGGCTCACCCCCCGCCACGGCTGCCGGACTCGTGGCACAGACAGCAAGCCACAGCCCGAGCACCCAGAAATGGCCGAAGGCCAAGCGCGGTTCGCCACCCATGACCTTCACCTCCGCGGGCAAAAGTTTCACCGATATTAAACATCGGCCACGCGGTGTGTAATGTCAAGGGCCAACGCTTGGGCGAATCAAATCGGGGTTGCGACGAAGCGAATGCACCGTCGGAAATGGCGACCTCGGTCTGAAATCGATTGAATCGCCGATTGACAGAACGCTCCGGAAACGTACGCAGTACGTCGCCAGTTCGCTGCTGTCAATCGGCGATTATCGAGACGCGAGCCGCTTCAGATCAAGTCTCGCGATCACCGCGCTAACGCAACATAGCTTCGAGACCGCGGGTCGGCCGCTGGCTTGGCTTCCGCCGGGGCCTTGAGGCTCTTCAAGAATCGAAGGATCGCGGTCTGGTCGGCTGCCGGCAGTACTTCGAACGCCCTGGTCACGGTGACCGCATCTCCTTGATGACGGAAGATAGCTCCCTCCAGCGTCGGCGACTTGCCGTCGTGGAAGTAGGGAGCGCTATCGGCAACGCCCCAGAGGGGCGGCGTCTTCCATTCATCCGGCAGCGGATGATCGTCCGGCAGCGGGGCTGCCGGGACCTCGCCATAACCGCCGCCCTCCTGGTTCGTCGGACTGACCCGATGCAGGAGGAAGTCGCTGTAGATGCCCGTCACGCCTCCCAGCTCAGGCGTATGGCAGACCGCGCAGCCGATCTGCTCGAACAACGCCTTGCCGCGCCCGATCAGGCCTTGTACTTGGGGATCTGTTGCCCTGACCTCGATGGGTCGCGGCAATGTGTCAACAAACCCCACCAAAGCGGCGAATTGCTTCTGGTCCAGGTCGGCGTTGACCTTCGCACACTGACCGTGAGCGAAAGGCCGCGCTTGCTCCATCAGTGGATTGCCCAGTCCGAGCTCGTTCGCACAGGCGGAGGCAACAAACTCCTGGAGCGTCGCAAACTGGGCTTTCCAGCCGAACTTGCCGATTCGACCATCAGGCAAAACCCGAGCCCGGCCCGGCTTGATGCCCCGCAGATCACCGAGCAACTCCTTGCCGATCGCGCTCAGCGACCGGCCGCGGTGTTGATGGAGAATACTCCGGCTCGAAAGCCGGTCGATCCAGCCCGCGCCGAACAAGGCCGTCGCGTTGATGGATTCGGTTCGCACCGGGTCGAAGTCCCGGATTTCGACGAAGCAGCTTCCCACGATCTTCAAACCGCCCGGCACAATGTGAAAGAAGTCGTTGAGCCCCACACGGCTCTCGCTGCAATCTTTCGAGATGGCAAACGCATGAACGATGCCCTCGCAAACCTGCGGCCGGCCGGGGACCGGGTGAACCTCGAACGCCATCACGTTATGGGAAAGATCTCCGCCACCGCCAACCCCACCCTGGAAATGGCAGGCTACACACGATCTTTCGTTGAAGACCGGCCCCAGGCCGTCTCCGCCGGCCAGAGGGTCTCCTTGCTTCCATTCGTGCTCGAAGATCGTCAGGCCGGTCTCCTTGACCTGGAGGCTGGCTTGCGGAGCACGACGGACCGGAATGCCGGGAAAGAGCACCCAAAGCGCCCACGACGCCAAAAGAACCGAAATGCCTAGACCTACCCACCGCCCAATTCGAGCGAACCCGCTACCGATCATGGTCAAGCCTCCCCAAAGAAACGGGGCCATCGCCCATACAGACGACGCGCCGAGATCGGACTCGATAAGATTGGACCTCTGACAATTATCCGACATCGGACAATTGTAGAAATAGCGTCCGCGCCTTGCAAGGGGTTTCCGGAAAATCGGTGACTTCCCGGTCATTTTGCGGTCTGGGAGGCCACTTCGCCCTTGGCGTCGCGCTGTGGCTTGGCGTCCTGGGATCCTGGCTTCTGGTCGCGGGGTTGCTGATATTCGGGGCCGTCAAACAGACCACGCTCGCGGGGCTTCGGATTGCGGGGCAAGCACTCTGGCAGCATGGCCACGTTGTAGGCCCACGCGGCCAGCACTTTGGCGCCTTGATTGATCTCGTCGGCGTACACCTTGTCGAAAGTGTCGCTTTCGGTGTGGTGCGTCTTGCGATACTCTGCCTCGTCCTGAACCACGGCGAAGGCAGGCACGCCGTGGGGCAAGAACGATAAGTGATCGGTACCGTACATGCTTTTCATGCTCAGCTCGTCGAGGTTCACGGCCTCCTTGAACGGCTCGACCACATTGTCCATCAGCTCGCGCAGATCGTAGCGGCCTTGAAGCCCGATGCTCTTGACCCGGCCGGTGCCCATGTCGTGGATCAAGACGCCCGAAATCTTGGGCATCTCTTTTTCGTGAGCCTTCACGTAAGCCCGCGACCCGTGCAGGCCTTCCTCCTCGCCCGAGAACAGCACGAAGCGGATCGTGCGCCTGGGCTTGGCCCCGACCGCTTTGAGTGCCCGGGCCGCCTCGAGCACCGCCATGATTCCGGTCCCATTGTCGGTGGCCCCCGTACCCAGGTCCCAGCTATCGATGTGGCCGCCGATTATGACCACCTCATCGGCCTTCTCGGCGCCGGGATACTCGGCCACGGTATTGTAGACCTCGACCGGGGCGGTACTGAACGTGTTTTTCAGATCGACCTCGATCTCGACCGGCCCACGCTTGAGCAAACGCCAGATCAGCCCGTAGGATTCGGTCGTCAAGAACGCATCGGGTAGTTCCCCGGCGCTGAAGTTGGCCGTCGCGCCGGTCATGTTGATGAGCCCGTGCTCCTTGTTCGAGTCGCGCAAGATGCCGGCAGCTCCCTCGGCGACCAGGAACTTGCGGGCTTCGCGGCGAAAATCGCGCTGCTGGGTGTAATCGCGCATCCGCCGCCTCATCTCGGCCTCGAGGTTGGGTTTTGGCTCTTTGGGCGACGGCTGGACGGAAACCTCGGAGAAGAGAACCCAGGCCCCTTTGAGTTTTCCCTTGTACGCGTTGAGTTCTTCCTTGGACTGGGCTTTGACGTGGACGACAGGACCGCGCACCGCGCCTTTGGTCGAGGGGCCCCATCCCGCCGACTCGAGAAGAATTCGCTGCTCCACCGGTAGAACAACCCGGCCCTGCGCGTCGCCGCGCGTCCAGGCCTTTTCAATCGTCCAGGGCTCGAGATGGGCGTTTGACAGGCCGTATTGCTGGAACTTGTCGCGAGTCCAGCGGTTGGCCTGGGCCAGGTTGGGCGAACCGGTCAGCCGCGGTCCGATCATGTCACAGAGATACTCGATATTGGCCATCAGCTCCGAATGCTTGTCGATCTCCTCGACGATCGCCTGGGTCACGGCCTTGATCTCGCCACTCGATTCGGACGTCTGGGAGGCTGCACCGGCAGAGGGAGATCCGGGGCGCGCCTGAGGCTTGGCCGCCGCTGGACTTATCGCCTGAGCCAGGACGAGCGAAGAAGGCCAGAGGATCGAAATGACGACGAGTGCGGCGCGGATATCTCTCATGATCGCGGTAATCTCCCCTGTTGCTTGAACCGGTGCGACTCGAGCCGCCGCCAGCCGCGGAAATCAAAGGGTGCGGATGGAGATCGATGCTCTGTAACGAGTATGACTGGCGCGCGAAGGCTCGTCCACGATCAATGACACTTTTTGTCGGCATTGGCGGGCAGCTTTCGGGAGGCATTGAGGAGCAGCTCGCCATGCTCAGAGGCCATACCCTACGGTCGCTCGGCCCGTCTCGCGATAACAAGAACGAACATTGGCTGTTATTTTATGCTGGGGTATAGGGGAACCAAGAGGAGGGTTCGAGCATGAATATATCGCTGACCAAAGAGTTTGAAAGCTACGTCAGCCAGAAGGTCGAGAGCGGCTTATACCAGTCGGCCAGCGAGGTCATCCGCGACGGGCTTCGGCTGATGAAGGAACGCGACGATCGTCATCAAACCAAGCTCGCCGAGCTTCGCGAGGCAATCGCCATCGGCCTTGACCAGGCCGAACGTGGCCAAGTGCAGCCTTTCAACGAGGAAGCTGCCACCCGCGCTAAAACACGAGGCCGGAAGCGCCTGGCCACACCAGGGGAAACCGAACCCGCATGACCGAACGAGGTTGAGTTCCACGGGGATATCGGCAACGTGCCGCTCACGACGCGATGCCGAGTACTTCGGGCCGCCCCACCACGAACGGTTGAATTTTCCAGTAGGTCAACGACCGCCAGAGCCACTCGGCCGGACCGAAGCGGAAGTGTTTGAGCCAGATCGGACTGACGACGAGCTGGAAGAACCAGATGAAGAGGACGATGCCCGCCAGTCCCGTGCGGTTGATGTGGCCAAAAAGCCCGAAACCGTAGCCGTAGAAGAGCGTCGTGCAAACCAGGGAATGCGTCAGGTAGTTACTCAAGGCCATCCGGCCCACGGCAGCCAGCCGCGTGGTCAGCCAGCCGATCGCCCCGCTTTGCACCACCAGCATGAGCATTCCCACATGACCCAGGGCCACGACCAGACTGCCGAACGCGTTATAGAAGATTCCACCATGCATGATCAGATAATCGAACGAGAACTCGTTTTGAATGAGCTTGATCGCGTCGTAAACCATGAGGGGAAGGCCGATTCCGTAGCCCAGGGCGACCAACCAAAAGTAGAAGCGCCGCGACCGTTGTGCTGAGAAAACGCCCAGCTTCATCAGTCCCATTCCCACCAGCATCCGGCTCGCCGCAAACAGTCCGCCGCCGAGCAGAAAGCCGATCGTGTGAGCCATCAGAAGACGCGGCGCTCGATTCTTGACGATTCCGAAGTAACCGCCGCGGTGGATCGCCAGGTCCTCGGCCCACTTCTTGGCCAGAGTTTCCGGATCGTGCTTGAGCTCTTTCTCAAGATTCCTAGTCCAGAAGTCGCGAGCCTTCTGATCAAGCCACGTGGGTTTCTGATTCGCCTTGATCTGGGCTTCCACCCGCACGGTCGCGGCCTTCATGAAGTTGACGGCAGCACCGACGCCCAAAATGATCGGCACGAGAATCATGAGCGCCGAGATTCCCAGAATGATCAGCGTTCTGGGCGTTAGCCTGCGAAATAGGTAGAGAAACAGGCCGGTTTCGGCGTAAGCCACCAGGATGTCGCCATCCCAGATCAAGTAAGCGTGGACCAGACCGATCACGAGCAGCCAGAGGACCCGGCGATAGTAAACACCGCGTATCGAGCCGCCGCGCGCACTGGCCCGGTGGTCCATCAGCACGAATCCCGCACCGAAGAGCATGGAGAAGATGGTCATCATCTTCATTTCAAAGACCAGGTGATTGAAGAACCAGATGGCGCGATCGGTACCCTCGAATCCGCCTCCCCGCGTCGGGTTGCTGTACGCCGCCCCGGGCCACCCAAAGTCGACGATATTCATCGCCAAGATGCCCAGGAGCGCGCAGCCGCGGAGCACATCGACGGCAAAGTATCGCTCGGTGGCAGTCACTGGCCCGACGCAAGGTTTTGCGGCAACTTCACCCTCGCTGAGCATCGCGCCTGGAGCCAGCGGCAGCGAAACGTCCGGCTCGGTGTCCAGAGGGGTCGGCTCCAGGGCCGGCCGATCGGATCGAAGGTCGAGAGACATCGCGCATCCTCGAGTGATTTCGGGGAAACGGATCGACCTCTCGTCCACCGGCGGAAGAGCGATCGAGTCGGAGGGACGAGTTTACCAAGTCTTTCGGTGGGAGGAAGGGATTATTGACGACCCGGTCAGACGATCGCTCCTGTTCGTCCGGCCAGCTCTGCCTTGAGACGCCCGATCCCAGCGGACGGGCCTCCCGGCGCGGTAAAAACGGCTGAGCCGGCCACCAGCACCCGCGCTCCCGCGTCAACCACCACCGATACGTTGTGCGGCTCGACCCCGCCATCAACCTCCAGCTCGCACTCGGGGCGACACTGGTTGATCATGCTTCGAACGCGTCGGATCTTGGGCACGGTGCCAGTCAGAAACTCCTGCCCGCCGAAGCCGGGGTTGACCGTCATCACCAGCACCAGGTCCAGATCCGGCAGGATCTCCTCGAGTACCGAGGCCGGCGTGGCCGGGTTGATGGCCACTCCGGCGCGCTTGCCAAGCGCATGAATCGCCTGCACGGTCCGGTTCAAATGAATTGACCCCTCCTGATGCACGATCAAGGTATCCGCACCGGCTTCGGCAAAGGCATCGAGGTAGCGATCCGGCTCGGCGATCATCAGGTGAACCTCGAGCGGAACCGAAGTCACCGGCCGCAACCAGCGAACCACCACTGGCCCAAACGTGATATTCGGCACGAAGTGGCCGTCCATCACGTCGATGTGAATCCGATCAGCGCCAGCGGAGACAGCCGCATTAACCTGGTCAGCGAGATGGGCCACGTCGGCCGCGAGGATCGAGGGGGCAAGCTTGATCTCGTCGCGAGGTAAACTCATGGAAGTCGAGACTCCTTATCAGCATCAGGAAACCCTGGCCACCAGCAACGTCCGGTCATCCTCCGGAGGTTGGCCGCCCGTGAAGTCGTCGACCGACTTGATGACCGCGCCGGCGATTTCGGCCGGATCGAGGCCGCAGCGACTCAGTTCGAGATCCAGCCGGCCCACGCCGAATTGAGCGTTCTTGGCATTCATTGCTTCCGTGATGCCGTCGGTGTAGAACGCCAGGATATCGCCGGGCAACAGAGTGAGCGTGGTTTGCTCGTATTCGAGGTCCTCCAACAAACCAAGCGGCGGACCGCCTACCTCTTCGAATGAATGAACCGTCCGATCGCCGCAACGCTTGAACCGGGGTGGATTGTGGCCGGCCGACGAGTAGGTGAGCGTGCGTCGCGCGGGATCGAAGACACCGTAAAACGCGGTTACAAAGACCTCATTGCTGGCCGTGTAGTGGTCGGACAACTTGCGATTCACGTAACCGAGAAGATCGGCGGGCGGGTCAGCCGGGCCGGGCAGACTGTGCGCCAGGCTGTGGGTGATCGCCATCATGACCGCCGCAGGGGTTCCATGGCCGCTGACATCGGCGATCAGGATTCCCCATCTCCCATCCGGTAAAGGAAAGAAGTCGTAATAATCGCCGCCAGCCCACCGCGACGTCCGGTAATAGGCCGCCAGCTCCAGGTTAGGAATCCGGGGCAAGACTTGAGGCAAGAGCGACCGCTGGATGTCGGCAACCACCTTGAGCTCGCGCTCGACGATCTCGTAGGCCTCTTTCACTTCATTCCGTAACACCAGGTTATGGGTCGCCCGCCCGAACAATGTGCTGACCCATACCCACTCAGGGAATTTCTCAGGGTCGAAGGCCGCCGGCTCGCGTCGCAACGAGATGACCATGTTGAGCGCCAGGCCCCGGTCAAAGTGCGGGACCGCTATCAACGAGTGAAAACCATCCAGGTAGTCGAAGGCCGGGTCGTCGCTGGCCAGGAGCGAAGCGACATCGTCGATCAGCCGGGCTTGATTGCCGTAGATCAATTCGGCGAGCAGTCCTCCACTCAAGAGCGGCAAGCGATCCCTCTCCTTCCAGGGATCGATCTCGTCGGTCCAGGTGCTCGAGCGGCTGATGCGATACGACGGAGCTTCGAGACCCCGCCGGCTGATCGAAAGCCAGCGGTCAACCGGTAACAACTGGCGCATCCGGGCTCCGTAAGTCCGGACAACTGCCTGCGGATCGTCCTGCTGGCTCATTTCGTGCATGGTCGCGACGACGGTCGCCAACCGTTCTTCCCAGTTGCCTTCCAGTAAACCAGCGCCTTGTTGGTCCAGCTTCAAAGTCTTTGTGGCAATCGAATTCATGATGGCAATCAGCCTCAATCTGTTGGAAATCCCAATCCGCGCTTTATTGTATGAGGGCTGTCGAGTGCCAATACCAAGGCTGCCTGCAAGCAAACGTGCGACGGCTGCTTGCGATTGACGACGTCCCGCTCCGGGTCAGCACAGATCGGACAACTAGAGCCCTTCGACCTCCCATCCCTTGCGATAGTGGCGGCGGACGAAGGCATTGGCCTCGCGCACGTTGGTAAACCTCAGTTTGGCAGCGTCCCATGCGAGCGTCATCGCAGGGAATCGCGTCGCAAGACAGCCGAGCAGGACCGATTCGGTCAAAGGGCCCGAGTACTCAAACGGCGCCGACGTCTTGCCATTGCCCCGACATGCCTCGACGAATTGAAGATAATGATCCTGCCCTCCCGGACTTGGCAGCTTGGCGTCCTTGAATTTCTCGACGGGCAGCAGGACGGGGGTTTCGATGTAGGGCGCGTAGAGCACACCCTGCGTGCCGATGTAGATCGACCCCTGATCGGTCAGAGAACGTTTGGCGAGCAGCTTGACCACGCTTGCCGGCGGCCGGCGATTGCCGTCGTACCAGTACAAAGTCAACGTCTCGGCCGTGTGCCTCGTGCCCGGAAAGACATAGCAAACCTGTGAATCAAGGCCCCAGTTGTCACCGCCTGGATTCCCTCCGTCGGACCGGATCGACCGGGGACTGGTCAAGGCCAGCGATGTGAAAACCGGGTCGAGAATGTGACAGCCCATATCGCCGAACGTACCGGTACCGAAATCGAGCCGTCTGCGCCAATTCCCGGGGTGGTAGTAATGGGACAGGTAGCTCCGCTCGGAGGCCACGCCAAGCCAGAGGTTCCAGGCAAGGTCCTTGGGCACAGGGTCCTTGCGGTTCGGCCGGGGTGTCCTGTCGCCCCAGTGCTTGCCGCTCCAGCTATGAACTTCCTTGATCTTGCCGATCATACCTGCCTGGATCGTGGCGACGATGGTCCGGTGAACCTCGTGGGAATGGATCTGGATGCCCATCTGGGTGACCACTCGCTTGTCGCGGGCCATCTCAGTCAGTCGCCGGGCCTCATCGATGGTCTGAGTCAGCGGCTTCTGGGTATAGACGCAGAGCCCCTGCTGCATCGCCCGCATCGTGATCGGGGCGTGCATGTGGTCGGGGGTCGAAACATTGGCGGAATTCAGGTGCTTTTCCTGGTCCAGGAGCACCCGCCAGTCTTGATAGACCTTGACCTTGGGAAATCGCTGCTTGATGCGGGCCAGGTTTCGCGCGTTAACATCGGCTACGGCGACGAGCTTGACATACGGACTGGCCGTGAGCGAGCCGATATCGGCGCCCGCCATTCCCGAAGCTCCGAAGCTGGCATGGTGGAGGGTCTCGCTCGGCGCGGCGGCGTGGGCCTTCATCACAAACGGGAAGGCGATGCCGCACCCGATAATCTGTTTGATCGCCGTGCGGCGAGTTTCAATTGCGCTGGTCGTGGTCATCCGGAAGTTCCTCAGGCGCCGCTCGAGCCAATGCACTCGATTGTTGTTTATAACGCATCCGGCGTTCTCAACCCAGGGTGTTGATCCGCGTGCTGGGTCCGATGATGATGAGGGTGAATGAAGGGGCAGTCCATCGCCGTTTTGAGGTTCGGCCCGTTTGCGACCCGAGCCAGAGGAGATGTTAGCATGAATAAGCGACTTTTGATCGTCATGATCATGGGCGTCACTGCAGCCTCGGCCATGGGCGTCGTGCTAGAGCGCGCAGCACGCGGTGATGGGCCGGCGGCGGGTGCGATCAGCTTGTTCAATGGCAAGGATTTCACCGGGTGGCACGGGCAGAAGACCACGGACCCCCGCAGTTTCGAGGCACTCAGCCCCGACGAAAAAGCCAAATCGCTCGCTCTGGGCGCCGAGGACCTCGCGAAGCACTGGCGGGTTGAGAACGGCGAAATCATCAACGACGGCCAGGGAGCCTATCTGACTTCTGATAAGGACTATGGCGACATCGAGCTCTCGATTGACTTCAAGATTGGCCCCAAAGGGGATAGCGGCGTTTATCTCCGCGGGACGCCCCAGATCCAGATCTGGGACTTCACCGAGCCGAGCTATGCCCGGATGGGAGCCGACAAGGGCTCGGGGGGTTTGTGGAACAACACAGCGGGCGCGCCTGGCAAGGATCCTCTCACACGAGCCGACCGGCCAATCAATGAGTGGAATACGTTCCGGATCATCCAGGTTGGCGAGAGGACGACCGTCTACCTCAACGACAAGCTGGTCGTTGATCACGCGCGGCTCGAGAATTACTGGAACCGCAAGCTGCCGCTTCCAGCCAAAGGCCCGATCCAGCTCCAGACCCACGACCATGAAATCCACTGGCGGAACATCACGGTTCGTGAGATCCCCGCTGACCTGGCAAATCGAATTCTGGCCGAGCACGGCGCTGCGGGCTTCCGGCCGATCTTCAACGGCCAGAACCTGGCCGACTGGGCCGGGCCGGTCGAGAACTACGAAGTCACCAACGGCATTCTCCGGTGCAAGCCGCACCGAGGGGGCACAATTTATTCCAACGCGGAGCTGACCGACTTCATGGCCCGGGTCGAGTTCAAACTCCCGCCCGGTGGAAACAACGGCCTGGCGATTCGCTACCCCGGCCATGGCGATACGGCTTACGTCGGCATGTGCGAGCTCCAGATTCTCGACGACGGTGCCCGGCAATACGGCCGGCTCGACCCGCGGCAAGCCCATGGCTCGGCTTACGGCATGGTCCCCGCCCACAAGGGCTACTTGAGACCGGTCGGTCAGTGGAATTTCGAGGAAGTCACCGTCAAGGGCTCGAAGATCAAGGTCGAGCTCAATGGCACGGTCATCCTCGACACCGACTTGAGCCAGGTCAAGGAGTTCATGGCGAATTCTTCGCACCCCGGTAAGGACCGCAGCGCGGGCTATTTTGGTCTGGCGGGCCACAGCGACCCGGTGGAGTTTCATAGCTTGTCAGTCAAAGTGCTGGAGTAATGCCAATTCATGACGGCCCGATCGAAGGTAGTCAGGTAGCTTTCTCGGCGGCATCGTGCTGCCGGACGCTTGTTGGCAGTGCGGAGCCATAAAAGGCGTCGGTCAGGTTCAAACTGGTCGAGGGGTAAGGAAGCAGGCCGCCGTGCTTGAGCGAGTCTACATCGAGACCACCTTTGTCAGCTACTTGACGGCACGGCCCAGCCGCGACGTCGTGATCGCTGGCCACCAGCAGGTCACCCACGAATGGTGGGACACTCGACGGGGAAGCTACGAGCTTTGCGTCTCGCAGTTGGTCGTGCAGGAGGCAGCAGCCGGCGATCCTCAAGCCGCTCAAGAGCGGCTTGAAGTGTTGCAGCCGATGACTTTCTTGGAAACGACGGCGTGGGCCTTGGCCCTGGCGAAAGCGTTGATTCAGGCGGGTGCATTGCCTGCGAAGGCAGCAGACGACGCGTTGCACATTGCGATCGCTGCCACGCAAGGAGTACCCTATCTATTGACATGGAATTGCCGGCATCTGGCGAATGCGACGATGCGGCCACTGATCGAATACGTTTGCGTCAGTAATGGACTCAAGGCCCCGATCATCTGCACGCCCGAGGAACTCGTGGAGATCAAACCATGAACGATCCCATTGTCGACGAGGTCCGGCGAGTGCGCGACGCGCACGCTGCCCGATTCAATTACGATTTAGACGCGATCTTTCGAGACATCAAAGAGCAAGAAAAGAAGAGCGGGCGCAAGTTGGTTTCGTTCACTCCGCCTAGAGTTGAGCCGAACCAGGCCGTGCGGCCGGCTGAGGCCGCCATTCCAGCTTCTCAGGGTTCGTAGTCGCTCGGGGCGGTCCCGACGGCTGAGCTCGTGCGAAGAACCTCAGCTCAGCAACCGTTCTCCAGGACCATTGAGGTTTACGTCTACCACGTCCGCTCGCGGAATACCGGGCTAACGAGTGTCACGCAAACAGCGGCGTTACCGCGTCGGCCTTGACCAGTTCGCGCGGTTGATTCAGGTGATTGTAGACGATCGTGGCCGGGTCGAGGCCGAAGCTGTGATAAATCGACGCCAGTAGCTCGCCCGGGTGAACCGGGTCCGAAAGCGGAGCGGAACCCGTCTTGTCGGACTGGCCGTGAACATGTCCGCGGCGAACGCCCGCGCCCGCGATGACGGCCGTGTAGCAGTAGGGCCAGTGGTCACGGCCATCGGCGCTATTTCCATTGCCGGAAGTGCTGACCCCCTTCTGGGGACTGCGCCCGAACTCACCGACTGCCACGACCAGCGTCTCCTTCAGCAGTCCGCGCTGATCCAGGTCGATGAGAAGACCCGACAGCCCCTGGTCGAGCATGGGACCGGAACGGTCGCGCATCCGGTTGGTCAGGTCGACGTGGTGGTCCCAGGAATGGTTATCGGAATTTGCCACCTTGGGCCAGATGACCTCGACAACCTTGGTGCCGGCCTCGACCAAGCGGCGGGCCAGCAAGCAGCTTTGCCCGAACGTGTTACGGCCATAAAGGTCGCGGGTCTGGGGCGACTCGGCCTGAAGGTTGAAGGCCTCGCGGGCTTTGCCCGAGACGATGAGACTCAAGGCCTGGTCGTAGTATTCATTGAGCTTGAGATCGGCGACGGCCTGGTCGATCTCGCGCATTCCCGCGTTCGAGCGCGTCACGCAGCCTGGCGCGGCGCTTGAGCCGGAGGGCAAAGACCTCGGGCCGGAGCTGGAGATCGTCGATCTTGATCCGGTCCATCTTTTTCATGTCCATATCGTCGCCGTCGGGGAAGAGCGTGTAGGGATCGTACGCCTTGCCCAGAAAGCCGGCGGAGCCTCCCTTCCCGACCACGTTGCTCTCCTGTAAGGGCCGTGGCAGCATCACGAACGGCAGCATCGGCACGTTCTGCGGTCTGAGCCGGATGATCTGCGAGCCAAAGTTGGGAAAATCTTTCGGGCTGGGCGGCTCGAGCTGACCCGAGGGGCTGACCTTATCGGTCGTGTACCCCGTCATCATCTGGTAGATCGCCGCCGTGTGGTTGAATAGCCCGTTGGGTGTGTAGCTCATTGCCCGGATGAACGTGAACTTGTCGGTGATCTGAGCCAGCCTGGGCAGGACTTCCATCACGCGAATGCCGGGGACCTTGGTTGCGATCGGTTTGAATACACTTCGAACGTTATCAGGCACGTTTTCCTTGGGGTCCCACAGATCGAGGTGGCTCGGCCCTCCCTGCAAATAAACCATGATGATGCTCTTCGCCTTGCCCCAGCCCGGGCTGCGGCTGCTCTCGCCGGCTCTGGCCGAAGCCGCTTGAAGCTCGAGCATCGAAGCCAAGCTCAGCCCGAGCAATCCCGAGCCGCCAACTCGAAGAATGTCCCGCCGAGTTACTCCAAGTTGTGGATCGCACAAGTCTTTCCCAGCCTGCCCGGGCACGATGATCATCGGAATCACTCCTTGTGTCCCACCGAGTGCGTTGCCAGCTCGACACAGACGTTACGCATGTCAAACAAATATTGTATCGTGCGGAACCCGATTTGTCTCACTGAAAATGTTCGTTATTTTTCGGGCGAGGCGGGCGGCCTCGTGGTAGAAGCGGGCGATGATGGTTGCTTGCCCGTTGCTTTGTGGTGTGATAAGGTCGGAACGCGCTTCGGCATCACGAGCCGGCTGATGGATCATCGAGTCAGGGAGTCCAACGATGAGCGCGCCTCACATCGAAACCCAGCAAGCGGCGAGTTCGTTATTCTGGGCGGTTTGGCTGGCATTTTTCGCGCTGGTTGGTCTGCCGGGTGTCGCCCGAGCTCAGGCAGCTTCCGCCGGCGACGCCCAACCGGCGGTATTCTGGCTCTACGCTGGCACCTATACAAACGATTCGAGCGAGGGAAGCAAGGGAATTTATCTCCTGGAGCTGGATCTACGCACGGGTGCTTTGAGCGCTCCTCGACTCGCCGCCAGGGCGACCAACCCATCGTTTCTGGCAATTCACCCCAGCCAAAAATTCTTGTACTCGGTAAACGAATTGAGCGCCTTTGAGGGCCGGGAGGGGGGAGGGATCACGGCGTTCGCCATCGACCAGACGCACGGAGCCTTGACGCCGCTCAATCATCAGTTGACGGTAGGATCAGGTCCTTGCCACCTGATTGTGGACCGGTTGGGGAAGAACGTGCTGGTTGCCAACTACGGTAGCGGCAGCGTGGTCTGTCTGCCGATCGACGCCGATGGCCGGCTGGGGCCGGAAACCTCGTTCATCCAGCATCGCGGCTCGGGTGCCGACCCAGAGCGACAGCAAAGCCCCCACGCGCACTCGATCAACCTCGATGCCGAGGGCCGCTTTGCCGTCGCGGCCGATCTCGGGCTGGACAAGGTTTTGATCTATCGCTTCGATGCGGCCCGAGGAACGCTCACGCCCAACGAGCCGGCTTTCGTCAAGGTCGCGCCGGGGTCTGGTCCGAGACATTTTGCATTCCATCCCGGCGGACGGTTCGGCTATGTCATCAACGAGATGGCCAACACGGTCATCGCGTTTGCTTACGACGCCAAGAAAGGATCGCTGACGGAGATCCAGACGATTTCGACGCTGCCCGACGACTTCAAGGGGAAAAGTTACACGGCCGAAGTGCAGGTCCACCCGTCGGGCAAGTTTCTTTACGGGTCGAATCGGGGGCACGACAGCATCGCGATTTTCGCGGTCGAGCCCAGCACGGGCAAGCTGAGCGCGGCTGGTTTCGAACCGACGGGAGGCAAGAACCCCCGGAATTTTGCCATCGATCCCACCGGAGCATTCTTACTGGCGGAGAATCAGGATTCCAATACAATCGTCGTGTTCCGGATCGATCCCCAGACTGGCGGCTTGCAGCCGACGGGCCAAACCGTGCGTCTGCCCAAGGCGGTGTGTATCAAGATGATTCCCAAACCCCACGGTTGACGGCAAGCGACGATGAGCTACGCCGCGTCATTCTCCGACGCACCAGGCCCCGGCCTCGAGCGCCAGGCCAAGCTGTTTGCACTCGCCTACCCGGCCGAAGAGGTCGAGCGGCGGGCAAGTAGAATCTACGACGCAGTGTTGAGCGATTCTCCCCAGATCAAGCAGGGCAACTTCACCGTCATCGGCACCGACGACCTGTCGCGGCTCTTCGGCTGGTACGATCAGGAGTTCTTCCGGGGCCGGTTGGGGGAGATGCTGCTCGAAGACGGCGTTTACCCCATCGATTTCCGCTTGTCACGCCGCTTGGTCAGCGCCGCCGGCCAGACGATTCGCCAGGTGCGCCAGCTCCGCCGTAACGGCTGCCCGGTCACCAAGGTCGAGTACGAAATCACGATCTCCACGACTCTGCTCTATAACACGTTCCAGAGCGTGGATCGCACCGTGACCGTGGGCGGTCTCGTCTGCCGCGACCGGCTTGAGGCGCTGCAACGCATCTTCGAGCACGAGCTGCTGCACCTGGCCGAGTTTCTCGGCTGGGGCCGCTCGAATTGCCGGGCCATGAATTACCACGCTCTCTCCCGGCGCATCTTCGCCCACGAGGGAGCCTTCCACGATCTGATCACTCCTCGCGAGACGGCTCGTGCCGCCTTCGATATCCACGTCGGCGACCGCGTCAGCTTCGAGCTCGACGGCAGGCGCTACCTGGGCATCGTCAACCGCATCACCCGTCGCGCGACCGTGCTGGTCGAAGACCCCCGCGGCCAGCTTTTCACGGACGGCAGGTGCTATCGAAGGTTCTATGTGCCCTTGCCCTTGTTGCGGAAGGAAGCCTCCAGGGATTGATCGAGAAGGCATGGCGGGCTCTTGTCAACTCTCTCGATCCAAGCGATCATAGCGGACCGTAATCGGGCACGGCGATGAGCCAGAAACCCGAGGCGGTGATCGAGCCACCTTTCAAATTCGAGGAAACCTGATGTTCACGACACCCAGGACGCTCTTTCGTGCCGGCCTTCTGGCCTTCTTGATGGCGATGACGGTTCCACTCGTGGCAGCGGGTACCAATACCGCGGCTGATCCACAACTGGCCCACATGGTCTATTTCAAGCTCAACGACAATTCCGGCGCGAGTAAGGCCAAGCTGGTTGCCGCTTGCAAAGCGTTCCTGTCCGGCCATGCGGGAACTGTGTCCTTCGCCACGGGCACGCTCGCCGGTGACTTGAATCGTGAGGTCAACGATCGCGATTTCGATGTGTCGCTGCACCTTGTGTTCGTCAACAAGGAAGCGCACGACAAGTACCAGCAACACCCGCGGCACCTGAAATTCATCGAGGACAACAAGGAAAACTGGGCGAAGGTTCGAGTCTTCGACTCCTATCTCTCGCCGGCACTTGGCGGCACGAGTTCGGATCGCACCGACTGATTGTCCGCCGTAAGTTAATGACCGGCCCCGGCCGTGCCAGGACTGACGTGTGGTCCAGAGCGGACGCGCACCGGGAATGGAGGCCGATCCGGAGCGGGAGGGGCCGGGTTTTTTGCCAATTCGCCGAGCACCACTTCGATCGCTCGGTCAAGCTGCGGATCTTTGCCCCTGGCAACGGCTGCGGGGTCCTGCTCGACCTCGATATCGGGGGGCACGCCCACGTTTTCGACCACCCAACCCTGCTCGGTGAAGATGGCCAGGTCGGGCGCGGTCACGCGTCCTCCGTCCATCAAGACAGGAAAACCGAGGATTCCGACCAGTCCGCCCCAGGTTCGTTTGCCGACGAGCTTTCCCAGACCGAATTTGTGGAACATCCACGGCAGGAGGTCGCCGCCCGATCCGGCTGTCTCGTCGATGAGCATGACCTTGGGACCGAAGATGGCGGCGCTCGGAGTACGGATCGGCTCGCCGTGGCGGGTTGCCCAGTAGCTCACGAGCGGCTTGCGCAGCATCTCGATGTAATAGTCGGCGACCTGTCCTCCGCCGTTGAATCGCTCATCGACGATGATGGCTTCTTTATCTCCCTGAGGAAAGAAATACCGCTTGAAGTACGCATGGCCCATCTCGGCGGTGTTGGGAACATAGACGTACGCAACGCGGCCGCCGGTCCGCTCGTGCACCTTGCGTAGATTGCCTTCGACCCAGGCCCGGTTGCGCAGACCGCTCTCGTCGGCAATCGGCTCTACCGTGATCGCGCGGGCGCCGGTGCCATCGGCTTTCGGGCCGACCTTGAGCTCAACTCGCTTGCCCGCCGTGCCCTCGAAGAAGCGGTAAACGTCGTTGTCGGTCTTGATCTCTCTGCCGTCCACTTCCAGGAGGAACTCACCGGGCTGGACGTTGACGCCCGGCGCCATCAAGGGGGCCCGCAGGGCAGGGTCCCAGTACGCGCCCCCGTAAATGGTCTTGAAGCGGTACCGGCCGTCGGCGACGTCGAAGTCGGCGCCCAGGAGACCGACGGGAATCGGCTTGGGTTCGTAAAGCCGTTCGCCGCCGAGAGTGAAGCTGTGGCCCACCGACAGTTCGCTGAGCATCATGCGGATCACCCGGTCAAGATCGCCGCGGCTCGAAAGATGAGGAAGGAATTCCTCATATTTTTTTCGGACCGCGTTCCAGTCGGCCCCATGCATGTTGGGCGCATAGAAGTAATCGCGATTGATCCGCCAAGCTTCGCCCAGGATCTGCGCCCACTCGCGCCGCGGGTTAACATCGACGGTGATGCTGTCCAGCTTGAGAGCCCCGTCTCCCTTGGTGAATTTTCCCGCGTCGACGACTCCCAGCGCAACCGCGCCCGAGGAAGGCCCTCCCAGGCCGGGCTCTCCGGCCGGACCGCCGGCACGGTAGAGAATCTTCTTGTGATCGGCCGAAATCTTGAACTTGTCGATCCCGTCAGACAGAGTCTCTTCCTCGCGGGTCTTGAGGTCGAACCGCTTGAGAGCTCCCTTACCCCGACTGACCGGCCGCCGTCCCGCCGATACGCCCGAACGACGGATAAAATAGAGCTGACCTGAGGCGCCAGCGGTCAGGTTTTCCAGATGCCCCGGTTCAACCGGCAAGGCCACGACACGGGCGCCGATTCCTGGAATATCGATGACGACGGGGGTTTTCGGCTTGGTCTTGTCTTCCTTGCCACCGCCATCTTGCTGCGAGTCCTTGCCGTCACTCTTCTTTTGATCAGGGGAACCGAGGGGCTTCTCGGCGGCCGGCGTCGATTCTTCGTCGCTTTCCTTCAACAGGGGATTGGGCGTTGCGCGCGAGAGAGTGACGAGATAAATCGAGGCCGTCGCCTGCATGTCGGCGTTGGATTGGTCGAACCAGTTTTTGACCGGTCCGGCGTCGGTCGAGGCCAGGAAGAAGAGATACTTTCCGCTGGCGTCGAAGACCGGCTCGGCGACCTCGACTAAGCCATCCGTCAGTGGGTGCGACTCGCCGCGCGCGAGGTCAAACAGCCGGATCGCTTGAAACGCGGCGCGGTTCGTCACCGTATAAGCGAGCCATTTTGAGTCTGGAGACCACGAATAGCTCATGGTATTGATCGGACCGTAGATCGGTTCCGACGCAATTCGCTTGACGGCTCCGCTGCCCAGGTCGATCCAGTAGAGCGTCCGTCCGTTATCGATGAACGCGATCTTCTGGCTGTCAGGCGACCAGACCGGCCGTTCGTAGAATCCCGATCCTCTGAGCGCGTAGGTCCGGCCTTCACCCTTGCCGTCCTGCGGCCTGACGACCACGGCATATTCACCCGAAGCATCGGAGAAGTAGGCGATCGACTTGCCGTCCGGCGACCAGGCGGGCGACCGCTCGTGCACGCCGGGCGTGCGGCTCAGGTCGCGCGGGTCGCCTTTCTTGGCCGGCACCGTCACGATCTCGCCACGGAATTCGAGCACAACCCGCTTGCCGCTGGGCGAAATGTCCATATCGCGGACGTGCTTGGCCCCGCTTGCATGGCGGGGTCGCGTCTCCGCCAGGTCGGCCGCCACGCCGATCTTGAGCCTGGTCAACTTGCTGAGAGCAGGATCATAGCGATGAATCCAGCCCGCTTGCTCGTAGATCACCATCCCCGCGCCGGCTGAGGCACTGGCAATCGGAAACGAGTCGTGGTCCGTGCAGCGAGCTACCTTCCTTGAGTTCCGATCGTAGGAATACAAATTGAATTCGCCGTCGCGGTCCGACAGAAAATAAAGCGTCTCGCCGATCCACATGGGGTCCGTGTCGTTGCATCCACTGGCCGGCTTGGGGATTTCTTCGTGAGAGAGGTCGTCGAGCTTGAGGATCCAGATCCGCGAGGCGGTACCGCCCCGATAGTGTTTCCACTGCCGCCAGGATTCGGCCAGGGGCGTATAGGCCAGGTATTTCCCATCGGCCGTGATGGCCCCCTGGTCGGCGGTGGGAACAGGCAGTGCCCTGGCGGCGCCTCCCTGGATGCCGATCGTGAAGAATTGCGCGTGCCGCCGCGAAAAGACGGCCCGCTGGGAGCTGAAGAGGACCTTGCCATCCGGGGTGAAGCCGCGCACGATGTCTTCGCCCGGGTGCCAGGTCAGCCGCACCGGCTCGCCGCCTTCGGCGGGAATCACGTAAACGTCTACGTTGCCATCGTAGCTGGCGGTGAAGGCAATTCGCTTGCCATCCGGCGCGAAGAACGGGTTCCGCTCCTCACCGGGGTGCGACGTCAGCCTTCTGGGGTTCGCGCCATCAAAATCGGCGATCCAAACGTCGCCGGCATACACAAACGCAATTCTTCCCTCGGTGATCGCGGGAGTTGACAGCAGACGCGTGTCGGCCGTATCGACGGCACGGACCGCCGCCGGGTACTGCCCCAAGCCCATTCCCAAAGCCGCAGCAAGCAAGATACGGTCGAATTTTGCGATCATTTCTCAATCCTAGGTTGTTGATCGAATGCACTGCTCGAAACACGGCTTTTCGCCCTCCCAAGATCTCGAACAACGCGTCATCATTATACCGCAAGCGCGCCAGGAACTGGGTGACGGCGAGCAGATTTTCCTGCTCAGCGCGCGAGCCGACTCGGTCGACGCGAGCCCGGCATTCGCGGATGATCGGCTCCGGAGGCCCATCGAACTGCGCCAACGGGACCCAAGGAACCAAACATTGGTCAATTCTTCAGCGTTTCGAGCCTGACTGCAACACGTTCGGACGACAAACCCCAACGTCGCGGCTGGCACACCCCGGGTTCCGAATCAACGCGGCTTGGGCGTGGCCAAGTATAACCTGTGTGCCTCCGACAAAGCCGGCACCTATACCCTCGAGCGCCGTCGCCGCGATTTTCAGATCCCTTGAGCCGATCCGGAGCTTCTGCCGGCGGAGATCATCAAATTGCCGGGCCGCGGCCACATCGAACGGCACGATTTCGAACTCTTGGTAGAACTCGAAGCGCAAGGCCAGCTCGCGATATCCGACGACTGGCCGCAGCGCCGATTTCTCTTTGGCGATCACGGCCAGCCAGCCGCGCATCCGTTCCTCGACCGTGATAATAGCCACTCCTGCGGCCGGGTTTCTTCTTGCATTTCTTGAGTTTACGATCACAAAAAGGAGCGGTTTGCCGATTCGCTTCTCGACGTGCAGTCGCGAGTTCCTGGCGAAGCCGTTGGTTTTCCTGCCCTGATGCGAATCAAGAGAGAATGCGTCGGTCGATACACCAATAAAGCAACCTATCCGCATCGGCCGGGCTCAAACCCTGGTCTACGAGTCCCTGACGCAGGTCGCCGAGGAACTGGGGAATGCCGGCGAGGTCGCGTAAGGCCATCAAGTCAAATGTGCCGGCCCACCTCACCAGACCCCCGTCTGGAAGAACAAAGGCAACGTCCGGAACGATTCTGTTCGCGCGGTTCACGCCGGTTACGCATTCAGCCGCAGTAAATCGAACCCGGTGTTTGGTTTCCCAAGGAGTGGATCGGAGCGTTGTCGGATCGCTCGGCCTGGAGGGGCCGGAATGAAACTCTTTCAGCGCGGCTGAGTGGCGTTGGTGTGCGGACACGACAAAGATTCGGTAATACTCGGAGGCGAGTTCCACATCGCCGTCGCGCCAGGTCGTCAAGACGCTGGTCGCGGCCAGAGCTGACGCGACGGCAAACCGCAGCCCGTCCCCGGCGACCGGACTGTATGCTAGAGCGGCGTCGCCGACGGCCAGTGACCGTTGGCGAACCGGGTGCTGCGACCACTGCACCGACGACGTTCGGTGTGCGACTCGAACAAAGCTCCGCCAGTCTGGAACGTCGAGTGCGTCTGCGACCTGCGAGTCCAGCACATCTGGGCCGGCGCCGTGGTCGCGAACCCAGCCTACCGTCGTCGCCGTGGGGTGCGCGATGCGGTAAGCCCAACCGGAGCGGAGCTTGACTACCCGGCCGGATTGACGAGACTTCCGGCCGGGACCCACGTAGAGCGCCGCTGTTTCCAATTTGTCACAAGCCACAGGACGAGACCAAGCCGCCGATCTGCCTGTGGCGTTGACCGCCGCGAATGCCAGTAGCGGGTGGCCGCTAATCGATACGCGAACGCCCGCGCGGTCGTCCGGTTCCGGCGGAGGAACGGCGGTGATCGGAACCAGGGCGGCTCCTGCACTCACCGCCAGCGCCAGGGCCGATCGCGCGAGGGCGGCGCGGTCTACGTGAACCCGCCATCCTTCGAGTCGGCGCGGCTGTTCCGGATGCCAGGCGTTTTCAAATCCTTCGACGGCCACGGCCCCGGCATCGGCCAGGGCTTGCCCCAGGCCCACCTCTTGAAACAGCCGGGCGGCCTGTTGCGACATCGCCTCGATTACAACGGGGCCAGCGGAGCGGTCCGCCCGGTGCAGCAGACTCACCCGGAAGCCGTGGCGCAATAGCAGCAGGGCCAGGGCGCTGGCGCTGACGCCCGTGCCGGCGACGACGACCTCAGACGATTCGGCGTGCCACATGGTCATCTCATGTTTTGAAGGGGACGGCCCCGATTACTCGGCTTCAATTCCGCCCTGGAACAGCGACAGGAATGGCACGCCGATGTTACGTTTCGCTAGCGTTTCCGCTTGCTCATTCAGGGTGAACATCAGGTTGCGTGCGTCGGCAATGGCCCGCTGGTTTTGCCGGTCACCCATCTGATAACCAAGGTACAGGTTCTGCGTAATATCCTGGTACGTCTTGAGCGCCGCCTCCACCGTGGGGTCCTTGGGATCACCCTGCCGGATGGGGTGCAAATAAGGCAGGTCGTTGACGTCGGTCCCGTAGCTGCCGAGCGTCAGGCGGACGTCTCGGAAGCGCAGGAAGTGCTGTTCCCCTTCCTGCACGATGTTGGAGGCAAGTTGGTAGAGGTTCGTCGGGTACTGGTCCTGCCTCAGCGTGGCGGTCACGCGCGAGTAACGGCCGTCAATGTAGCCGCTTGCCTCCTCGATATCCACGAAGAGTTGCAGCGTCTGCGGAGTGAGCGACTCGAGCTTCGCCGCCTGGGTCGGGACGCGCCCGGCCCCCGGGATGACCAGCGCCGGCCGCAACACCACCGGTTCGTACTTCCAGCCGGGGATCATGCCGGCCTCGAATAGGCCCCAGAGTATGTGATTGGCCCAGCGCAGGTGTTGCATCTCGCCGACTGCGATTTCCAGGATTTCGTGGCGCGAGAACTCCACGTCGTCCGCCAGTGTCGGCCATTTCCCGGTCGACGCGGCCTTCTGCTTGGCCTCCTGTCGGTCCAGGAGGGAGTAGATCGCGTAAAGGTAGAGCAGGGCGACGAGGTGCTCCAGTTGGGCCAGCTCGATCACCTGGTCGCGCAGCTCCGCTGGCGTCTGGAACGGCCGGGCGTAGTCGGGTCGCTGGCTCCGCGATACGTAGAGGCCCTCGATCTCGCGGTCCTCCAGGACGACGGACAGCTCCTGCCAACGCGCGTTGATTTCGAAGTGAGACATTTGATATGGCAGGTTGCCTCCCTGCGTCGCGGCGGACTGGGCGGAGAGCGGCCAGGAGCGCCTGTCGCGCAGCCAGTCGATCCGCGTCTCACCGCGGCGCGGATCGTCCGGGAGGCCCGACGGCAGCTCCGGCTCGCCGAGCGGGACACGCGGGAACACGATGTCGGGATGGTTCGACGCCCAGTAGGTGCATGCGCAATCACGGAAGTCGTGCATCCACGGGGAGCAAAGACTTTGCGTCAATTCGCCGGGCCGGTAAGCGAGACTGATTATCCCGCTGTTCGCGTCGGTGTAGCGCCGCCGCCAACCTTTGAGGATGATCGGCGGCGTCTTGTCAGCGCTGCCTTTGTTCACCCCGGGAGCACCACCGGCCGGACGCGGCGTCAACGTCAGCGTCACATCCTCCGGGCGCAGACTCCGCACCAATCGCCACACGGTCAGGCCATCGAGAAACACGCCTTTGGCGTCAACCATCTCGATCTTGACACCGCCCTGCTCGATAGTTGAACAGGAACCACGGTATCGCCCCACTTAGCGCGTTTTGTTGCTGGTTCAGCGTGGCAGTCAGGGCCGCCGCCAAAGCCCCGAATGGTTTCGGGGGCGAAGACAGGTCGGGGTCACCGAGATCGACCAGGACAACGCGGGCGCCCTGCAGAACGGACTGCGGTGTGGCGGCGTCGGCCTGGGATACGAACTCGATTACTAGGCCGGGGAAGAAACGGCGGTCGAGGTTGCGATGGTCGTATTCGAGCCCCGGGTAGCAGTTGCCCACGCCGCTCTCGGGGCGCGTGATTGGCGGATTGCCCGGCACGTTGTAATAGGCCTGGGCGGTCAGGTTACGGGGATAGATCTTATTAACCGGCGCGGGGTGTCTCATGACAGGCAGTACTCCCTGGAACGCGTCAACAGGACAGGGAATTCGTCAATGACCGTGTTGTAGAGGCGCAGGCAGTGCTCCAACCAGCCCCTGATCATTTCGCATCCATCGCGGCCGGCCGAGACGACTTCTGCGTGACAGCCCCCGCCACACAGGTAGCGCGCCCAACAGGAGCGGCATGGGACCTGCCGATCAACGTGGCGTCCGTCGAGGAAGCGCAGGCGGGCGGAAAACTCCGGACCATCGGTGCCGCCCAACTTGAACCGGGGATCGTCCAGCGTGCGGTGGCATATGTAGTAATGGCCTTCGGCGTTTACCGACACGTAGCCGTAGGCTGCCCCACATGGCAATGGTCGGCAAGCGCCCTCGTGGATCTCCTTGAGGGCGATTCCCAGGTTCGAGAACCGCCAGCCATTCTGCGCCCCTGCGTCGCGGACGCGCGCCATCTCCGCGTCAGCGGCGCGGACCATTTCCCCCAGGTACACCCCCCAATCGTCGCCACGCAACAGCAGCTCCGGAACCGGCCCCGTGCGGGCGGGACTGACGCCGACCTCTCGGAAACCGGCCTCGACCAGCGCCGCGACCCGTTCGGCGACGCGCAGGTCGTCGCGTGTGATCGTGGCCCGGGCGGCCAGCTTCACTGGTCCGGGATCGTTCAGAAGCGGGCCGAGCCTGGTGAGGATTTGTCGCCAGCTTCCCGCGCCGTCGCGCCCATGCCGATGGCGGTTGTGGGTCTGTTCATCGCCGTCCAGGCTGACGGAAACGGCGAAGAGGTTTTCGCGCAGGAAACGGAGGTCTTCGGGTTCTAGCAGCGTGCCGTTGGTAGTCACCGAGAAGCCGACGGTGACGCGGCGCTGCGCCGCTCGCTCCCGGGCGTATTCGACGGCGCGATAGAGGACGCGCCGATTGAGGAACGGTTCGCCACCAATAAAACCCACCGTTACCCGCGATCCGGGCTCGGCGCGGTCGAGAAGATTACCGACGGCTCGCAAGGCCACTGACTCCGACATGATACGGGGCTGGCCCTGGAATCGGCCCTCGTCAGCGTAACAGTAGCTGCACGCTAAGTTGCACGTTTGGGCAATGTTGAGCGAAATTGCCGCTGGCATTTGGGGTGGGGTCACATCGTCGAGGGCGAGGACGCGCGGCGACGGCTCCAACGCTTGCAGGTGGAGTAGGGCCGTCTCGTCCCCGCCTTGCAGTCGCTCAAACGTGTCCCGATCCACCTCGAATAGTTGTGAGTCGCGCACCAGGAAGGCGAGCGGCCGATCGCCGGGCAGCAGATGCAGCCAGGGGGGTTGCTCCAGCAGGTCGTTGCCGGCCGGCTGGTCCCGGGTCGCGACTGGAGGCGATTCCGCTACGGACGCCTGATCGAGGACTGGCAGTGCGATCACGGTTTAGCCCTCGGAGGTGCCGCTTGCTGATACTCGCGGATGCGCTGCAGCGTCCGCTGGATCCGCTGGCGAAGTGGCATGTTTGGCAGAACTGACGAGGAGGCCATGACCGCCCGCGCGGCCCGAGCGAGCACCCCCTCCGGAATCTCCTTGCGACTCTCGGCAAGGTATTCCACGTACCGCATCAACTCGACGTACTGACGCCGTGTCAGCCCCAGGGCGCTGCCCATTTCGTCGCGCATGTAGGGCGGCATGCGCATGTCGTGAGCCTGATCCCGGTCGATGCGCGGGTCGCGGAAGTTCGGGTCCGGCTGCGCGTCGTTGGCGACCTTGGGCGACAACGACGCGAAGGCCCCGTATGGTGGTCGAACCATCAGCCGCACCCGCGCCGCCTGGTTGAGTAAGAAATCGAGCAACTCGTCCTGCTGGGCCAACTGGGCGTGGGCAATTGGGACGAGGTCGGAGTAGAGGAGGGGGACTCGCGTGCTTGCAGCCGCTGCGTCCGAGGAGGCCTTGCCGATCAGGTCGTCCACTATAGCATCGGCGTAAGGGCGGTCTTCGCTCGTCATGCTCCTCTGATCGGTGTAGGGCAGATCGCCCATCTTCGGACTGGCCAAACCGGAGCCAGCGTTGTCGTTCAGGCCGCGCATGCGCGTTCCGTCCAGGCTGATGAGGTTCGCGGTCTCGTACGCCCGCTGAAAGAGGTCGGCGAGTCGATCCTGGGTGTCGGCCTCGTTCTGACGAAGCTCCTCCAGCTCGGCGGGCTCGAGGTCGCGATCCGCTAGATCGTCGGCCAGTGTCAGGAAAGGCCGGCGGTCGGGGGCAAAGTGTGGCGGTCCGGCCGACAGCGCGCAACCGCTACGAATCGCTGCCCCTGGGCAACAACTTCTGCCTGGATCGTTCCGTCACAGGTGTCGTCCACCACGCCCCACGAAATGTTCGGCGGCTGGTCGGCGCCGTCGTAGGTGTCCCACGGTTCCGGGTTGAGATACGTGGCATAGCTGCCATCGTAGCGTGTCCACGATGCCTTGGCATTCAGGACGCGATTCTCGGGCGGAACGATTTGAAAAAAACGCCCGGTACTGACATCCTGCCCCATGACGGCCGCCGGCGGGCCATAGACCTCGCCGCGGGCCGGGGTGAAGCGCACACGAAGCACATCGAGGTTGACGCCGGTGTGCAGGCGCGCGAGGGGGCGAATCGCCTGAAACCAGCCGAGGGGGATCGGGTGGTCCGGGGGCACGAGTGGCTCTTGGGCGGGCGCGGGCGGCGTGATGGCCAGGAGCTGATGAGATTCGTAGTCATCGGCCCGCACCTGGTGCCAGGCCTCGAACCCATTCGCCGGGTTACCGGTACGCCGAACCGCCTTCTTGTTGGCGACATGGACCGTATAGAGAACACCGTCCAGCGATCCGCCCGCCGTCCTGAGAAGGGTAGACGTCAGCGCCATTTCTGCCCTATCGCCCGCCGCCGGCGTTACTTTGGCCGGATTCCCCGAGGGTAAGCCTACCTCGGGATCGTCTACAGTGTACTCGACTTCCGCCCACAGTTCCAGGAACGGGGCGACTGGCCGCAGGTGCTCGCCATCTCGGAACTGCAGGATGGACGGCAAGTAGGGCACCAGGCTTCCATCCACTGTTACCTGCAAGGAAACAGCGGGTTCAATGGTGTTTTGGGCACCGCCATGGATCGTCGGGTCGTCCCGCCAGACGAAGTTCTCCAACGGGTTCGGGCTGCCACCGAGACGCGCGACCACCAATGGCGGCCGGAAGAAGACGCGCAGGATTCTGGCCATGGATCGCACCTTGTATTGCACCTGCCGAATCAGCCGCCACGCCAAGAGGCGTCCAGCGCTGGCGCAACTGTCGCACCCGCCCAGCAAGTTGGTTTTTCAGACTCAGCGGCAATTT
The DNA here is from genome assembly GCA_963823675.1 of uncultured Isosphaeraceae bacterium. GTDB lineage: Bacteria > Planctomycetota > Planctomycetia > Isosphaerales > Isosphaeraceae > CAWGMT01. The sequence goes on from CAWGMT010000016.1 coordinate 368,922, forward strand.
CGGCCTCAGAATTTCAAACCCGAGAGGGATCTTACGGCGCTGGTTTTCCGTAGGCAAGATACTTCAGGAACAGTTTGAGCGTCCGTCCGCGACCGGTTGAACCTCTCGACGAAAAACGCTTCCTTCAGCTTCTTGCCGACCTCGACTTCGACAATTTGCCGATCGTCAATTGGCAGTAAACGTCTCGGAAGGAGCATTAAACCGCATGAGCGCGCGCGGCGAGGTGTCACGAGATCCGCTGGACCCATTGGCTCCGCCAGTCCGGAGCCTCGAAAGGGTCCGCGAAATACTGGGTCTCGTGCATGACCTTGCCGTCGCGAAACTCCATAATGCTCACCGTGTATGTTGGTCGCCCTTGGTAGGTGATAATGTATTCGGTAATCCAGAGATCACCTTTTCCGAGGATTCTTCTGATGTTGAAACCTGAAGGCTTGCCTGGATGATGGCTCCGTAGCGCCTGTAAATTCACTCGCCCGACGATTCGTTCACCCGACTGAGGGTACTCACAGACGGCATCGTCTGCGTAGATATCGTGTTCCGCGACCTCATCTCCGATCGCCGAAGCGTGCCAGTGCGCATTGAGAACATCACGAATTTGGTCCTCTTGCACGAGTTGCCTCCAACTGAGGGGACAGCGGAACGGCTGACATCCGACCGGTGGTGTCAACTTGCGCCGCGCGCACCTGAATGATCCTCTCCCTGACTGCCAGCGTCAGCCGATGCCAGGCCGCGACGAGCTACGGAGTGCCTCGTCGTCTCGGCCATGTTCCGGCCAGCCATGACGGATAATGTCGTAACCATTTGAATAGTAAGTACTTGCGCAAAGTGGGACGCGGGTGCAATTCCCGCCGCCTCCACTCCAGGCACTTGTGAATTATCGCAAGTTTCTTTCCCTCCGCCCCGACTTCGTTTCTACCCCGTCGATGGCATCGGCAAGAAACCGCCAAAGCCCCCGAGTGGATTGGAGCGCAGCCCCAATTTCGCAAGCAGGTTATACCAGAGCAAGCGGTAGGCCCGTGGGCGTTTGATATGGCAACGTTGACGGCGGCAAAGTCAATTACCGGAGTGTAACTGAACCGACCGTATATCCCTTTCGGGCAGCCATTCACTGTATATACGCCGATGCATGGATAAATTGGCCCGACGGACGCTTGAATCGGGCACGCTTCAAATCTCCTTTGAGCGACCCACGCGGCCGGATGTCTTTGAACGGCTCGCGTCGCGCTGCGCCATTGGTCATTGCTCGCGAGCGAACGAATCATGACCGTGTCGCCGGTGTTGCAAAGCGCGGACTTGACGAGCCAACTGTCATTCCGAAGCCAGTCGGCATCGCGAGGATCCGCAGTTTGCGTCGGCCCACGCCGCGCCTGGATTGCCCGCTCGCTGGGTTCCTGGATTGTACATTGCCATCAAAGCAGGCAATTCCGAGGCTTCACTGAAACCGCCAGGCACATCGCTATTGACCTCGGAGATGCGCCAACCATCACGCGTCCAATGAAAATCGAATCGCAGCACACGCGCTGCCGAGGGCGTCGCGCCGACCTTCCCTGCCTGCCTCAAAACCGACCGAATACCCCGTGGCAAACCAAGTCGATCGTGCAATTCGGGTCGCCCGAGGAGCTCCCGTGCCGATGTTGGAGAGGGCGTATACGATTCCGACACCAGACAATATCCCCCACACGGCGACCAACGCCGCGAGATTAGCCCGCTCGATCGCATCATCGCGGATGCTGATTCCCAGCACCCCGAGGAACCGGGACGCGACGAATATCCACATGGCGCCACCGAGCATGAAGAGAATCGTGCAATCAAGATGTCCCACGACTCGGGGATCCGCCCATCGTTGCAATACGATGTAAGTCGGGACTAGCGCCACCAATGGGAGACACGCGAGAGCGAAACGTTGAAGACTCGACCTCTTGATGGGTGAGATTGAAAGCAACGGTAGATAATATGTTACGATTAGGCCGACTACGCTTGCAGCGGACGCAAGAAAGAAGAGCCATTCGTCACCATCAAAGTCAAAGCCGGACATCGCCGGGCTCTCCGCTTCTCTCACGACACGGGGTGGAGGCGTCCTGCCTCTATTATGCTCAGCGCGGCTGTAGCGGGGGGGTTTTCTGCAGCCCCAGGCTCCGCCGCCAGGGCCTCCCGTGCCGCCAGCACCGTTCGGTGCGCCGCCAGCGCGTCCTCCGGTCGGCCGACCTTCCATGTCAGCTCGGCCAATTCGAAGTTCGATTGCGCCAGCGCCCGCCGCGCGGCAAAGTCAGTCTCGTTGCGCAGGAGCGCGCCGAGCTTGCCGTAAAATTCCGATGCCGATTTCAAAAGCCGGTTGCGCAAGTCCTTGAACTTCTCTTCCTTGAGCAGGAAGTCCTCGCTCACCCCGGTGTGAAACGTCTTGACCGCCTCGACCGCCAGGTCATAGCGAGCCTGGACTTTGGCGTTGGCCGCGGCCAGGTCGGCGTTCGCTTTCTGCTCGCGGTCAAGCGATGCTGACAGCCGCGCGTTGGCACGCGCTTCCCTGAATAGCCCCCGGGTCGTGCCGGCTATCCCGGCGAGCAGGGCGAGCAACACCACGCCTGCGGCAATCATCTGCCCCCTGTGCCGGCGGATGAACTTGCCAAATCGGTAGCCCGGGCTCGCAGGTCGAGCTTCGACGACCTCGTCGTCCAGGTAGCGCTGGATATCGCGGGACAGGCCGCTCGCGGTCTCGTACCGCCTGGTGCGGTCTTTCTCCAGGGCCTTCATGACGATCCAGTCGAGCTCGCCGCGCACCAGCTTCTTGAGCTTCGCCGGCTCTGTATGACGAAATGTCGCGAGCGAAGGCAACGTATCAGTCGAGCTCAATCGCATGCTTGGCCGCGGCGGTTCCTCCTCACGGATCATGCGCCGAATCTCGTCCCACGCAGCCTCCTTGAACCGCTTTCGCTCGATAGGTGTCGTGCCGGTCAAGAGTTCGTAGAGCAACACGCCCAGTGAATAAATGTCAGCACGAGTGTCAACGTCGAGGTTGTTGAGCTGGGCCTGCTCGGGCGACATGTAGAGCGGTGTACCCAGCACCGTCTCATGGGCTGTGTACAGCGTTTTTTCCGTCAATGATTGATGCATCGCCTTGGCCAAACCGAAGTCGATCACCTTCGGCACCGGCTTGTCGTCATAGGGCGCGACCAGGATATTCGACGGCTTCAGATCCCGGTGGATGATGCCCTTTTGGTGAGCGTGCTGCAGCGCGGAGCAGACGTGGATGAACAGGTTTAACCGTTCCTCGACGCTTAATCGCGTGGCGTCGCAATAATCGGTGATCGGCACACCCTTGACGTATTCCATCACGAAATACGGCCGGCCCGAGTCGGTCAGCCCGCCGTCGAGGACCTTGGCGATATTCGGGTGGTCCATCAGCGCCAGCGCCTGGCGTTCGGCCTCAAAGCGAGCCAGGACGCTTCGTGAATCCATACCGGCCTTGATCAGCTTGAGGGCGACCTTGCGACGAACGGGTGTCGTCTGCTCGGCCGCCCAGACCGTACCCATGCCCCCCTGGCCAATCTCCTCGAGCAACTTGTAGCGTCCGGCGATGATGGTGCCGCGCTCTTCGCTCGTCGAGGCGTAGCCCGCCGTCTCGTCGGGGTCGCCGTTCACGGGCCGGTCGATCACGTGACCGGCACGGTCATGGGCGCTGAGCAAAGCCAATAGCCGGTCGCGCAGCGCTGGGTCGCCGGCGCATTCGCGTTCCAGAAACGACTCACGTTCTTGGGACGTCATTGCCACGGCGGCTGCGAACAGGGATTCTGTGCGATCGACGTTCTCGGGCATGGGTTGTTCCTTCGGCAAAACTGACGCCTCTCGACGTCACTTCTTTTCTTGCTGCGCCGGGGAATGCTTTTCCAACTCGGCCATGAGCTTCTTGAAGTCGGCGCGGTCGCGGAGCGGATCGAGGGCCGACTCGACGCGGAGTTGGTTTGCATTGCGGTAGCCGACGGCGACGGCGCGCCCCAGCCATTCCATCGCCTGGCGTGCCGCTTCGTTCCCCTCGGCTGCCGAGACCCCCGATCCAACTTGCCCGGCCATAGCCGCAAGGGCCGCGTGAGCGCAGACCGTCTCGACCAGGTAATGAGAGTATCGCGGCGGGAGCACCTCGCAGAGTCGCACTGCTCGGCGCGCATCGCCTGCCGCGCCGGCTGGGTCGCCGAGCTCGCGACGCGTCAGGGCGCGGCGCCAGACTGCGGACATCAGTTGAGCGGCGTACTCCGGGTCCGTCGAGTTTTTCAGAAACGGGGGCTCCGCATGGGCGATCGCCCGATCGTAGAGGTCCTTGGCCTCGACCATCCGGCCGAGCGAGCGGAGCACATCCGCCAGATGATACCGGTGAAACGGAATTGCGTTCCGGATCGTTAGAGAGGTGGGGTTGTCCGCGACCAGCACTTCCGTGAGCGCTAAGCCCTTCCGGCACTCAGCTTCCGCTCTCCTCGGCTCGCCTGTTTGCAAAAGCAGGGTTCCAAGCCCCCGATGGCCCTCTGCGAGACCTGAGCGAAACTGGGTGACGGCGGGATTCTCGTCCACCAGCTTCTCTAAAATCGCCAGCGCCTTCTCGTACTCGGCCTCGGCGTCCGCCGGCCTACCCGCTGTGCAAAGCTGGCGCCCTAACGCCAGATGGCTGGCTGCGAGACCTGAGCGAAACTGGGTGACGGCAGGATTTTCAGCCACCAGCTTCTGCCAGATCGCAAGCGCCGAGCGGCTATTGGCCAGCGCCTCCGTCGGCTTGTCCGCATAGACCAGCGCAGTGGCCAGATTGTTGTGACCGATTGCGAGGCCTTCAGTAAACTCGGTGACGGTGGGAATTTGGTCAGACAGCTTCTGCCGAATTGCCAGAGCCGTTCGGTACTCCGCTTCCGCATTCGACACGTCGCTGTAATACAGGAACAAAAAGGCGATCCGGCGGACCGTATCCGCCAACTCGCGGCGGACGTCGTTCGAGGCTGCGGGCGCCGCGGCGAGCGTCTCCTGGTCAGCGCGCGCCAGCCGGTAGGCCGTCAGTGCCTCCTCCTTCTTGTCCGTACTAAACAAGATCTGGCCGATCCGCGACCGGCATGCCGCCAGTGTAGCCAGCGCCGCCGGATCGGAAACCACCAGATTCGCCAGCAGCGACTCGGACCGACGGTACGCGGCGAGCGCTTCACCGGTCTTTCCAGTCGCATCGAGCAACGAGGCAACCTCGTTCAGGCTCCGGCCAACGTCGGCCTTCGTCGCCGTGTCGGCCGTTGGTTCAGCCGCCAGCGCTTCTCGTGCCGCCAGCACCGCCTGGTGCGCCGCCAGCGCGGCGTGTGGTCGGCCGACCTTGCGAGTCAGTTTAGCCAGCTCGAAGTTCGATTCCGCCAGCGCCCGCCGCGACGCGATGTCGGTCTCCGTGCCCAAAAGCGCACCGAGCTTGCCGTAAAAATCTGATGCCGACTTCAGAAGCCGGTTGCGCAAGTCCTTGAACTTCTCTTCCTTGAGCAGAAAGTCTTCACTCACTCCCGTGTGGAATGTCTTGACGGCCTCGACAGCTAGGTCATAGCGTGCCTTGACCTTGACATTGGCGGCCGACAGGTCGGCGTTCACGTTTTGCTCACGGTCGAGTGATTCCGCAAGGCGTGTCTTAGCACGGGCCTCCCTGATTAACCCCCAGGTCGTTCCCACCACACCAGCCAGCAAGGCGAGCAACACCAGGCCCGCAGCGATTACCTGCCCTCTGTGTCAACGGACGAACTTGCCAAACCGGTAGCCAGTGCTGGGAGGACGCGCTTCGACGACCTCGTCGTCCAGGTAACGCTGGATGTCGCGTGCCAGGCCGCTCGTCGTTTCGTACCGCCTCGTACGGTGCTTCTCCAGGGCCTTCATGACGATCCAGTCGAGCTCGCCGCGCACCAGCTTCTTGAGCTTCGCCGGCTCTGTATGACGAAATGTCGCGAGCGAAGGCAACGTATCAGTCGAGCTCAATCGCATGCTTGGCCGCGGCGGTTCCTCCTCACGGATCATGCGCCGAATCTCGTCCCACGCAGCCTCCTTGAACCGCTTTCGCTCGATAGGTGTCGTGCCGGTCAAGAGTTCGTAGAGCAACACGCCCAGTGAATAAATGTCAGCACGAGTGTCAACGTCGAGGTTGTTGAGCTGGGCCTGCTCGGGCGACATGTAGAGCGGTGTACCCAGCACCGTCTCATGGGCTGTGTACAGCGTTTTTTCCGTCAATGATTGATGCATCGCCTTGGCCAAACCGAAGTCGATCACCTTCGGCACCGGCTTGTCGTCATAGGGCGCGACCAGGATATTCGACGGCTTCAGATCCCGGTGGATGATGCCCTTTTGGTGAGCGTGCTGCAGCGCGGAGCAGACGTGGATGAACAGGTTTAACCGTTCCTCGACGCTTAATCGCGTGGCGTCGCAATAATCGGTGATCGGCACACCCTTGACGTATTCCATCACGAAATACGGGCGGCCCGACTCGGTCAGGCCGCCATCCAATACCTTGGCGATATTCGGGTGGTCCATGAGCGCGAGCGCCTGGCGTTCGGCCTCGAATCGAGCCAAGACGCTCCGCGAATCCATCCCGGCCTTGATCAGTTTGAGGGCCACCTTGCGGCGAACAGGGGTCGTCTGTTCGGCCGCCCAGACCGTCCCCATGCCTCCCTGGCCAATCTCCTCGAGCAACTTGTAGCGGCCGGCGATGATGGTGCCGGGCTGTGCGCTGGTCCGGGAATACGCCCCCGTTTGGTCCGGGTCGTCGTTGACGGGCCGGTCGATCACGTGACCGGCACGGTCATGGGCCCTGAGCAAAGCCAGCAGCCGGTCGCGCAGGACCGGGTCGCCGGAGCATTCGCGTTCCAGATACGCTCCACGTTGCTCGGGCGGCAGCGCCATGGCGGCGGCGAAGAGAGATTCGATGCGATCGGCGGTCTCGGGCATGGCTTGGTCCTTCGGTCAAAACTCGCTTCCCTCCGATAAGCGACTTTTCCGGGTCGCGCGCCTCACCGCGAACGAGAATTATTCGATTTTTCCATCGATTGCGTTGATCAGCCAGGCGCGAGCATACGTCCAGTACCGGCTGGCCGTGGCCCGTGAGATGCCAAGGGTCTCCGCTGCGTCTTGTTCAGAAAGTCCACCGAAGTAGCGGAGTTTCACCAGCTCCGCCTTGACCGGATCGACCCCGGAGAATCGTTCCAGCGCCTCATCCAGCGCCAGCAGTTCATCTGGTTGGGCCTCGGCAACAGGCCCGGCGTCGCTTAGCGGAACGCGACGCATGTCGCCTCCATGTCGCGCCCGACGGTGATGGCGGGCTCTGTCGATGAGGATCTGCCGCATGGCCTCAGCGGCAACGCGAAAGAAGTGGCGGTGATCAGCATAGGCCCGGTCGCCGACGAGCCGAAGGTAGGCCTCGTGCACCAGCGCGGTGGCGTCGAGCGTGTGATCGGGCCGTTCCCTGGCCATCTTGGCCGCGGCCAGCTTGCGCAGCTCGCCGTAAACCAGCGGCCATAGCTGTGCCGAAGCGTTCGGATCGCCTTGCTGCGCGGCATTTAAGAAGCGAGTAACCTCGTTCATGAGGTCAAGGATACGGTTCACGTCGTTCATCGGCACGGCTTCCGAAGGCCGCCCCGGCGGCATCCCCGACCAGGACTCGAGCGGCGTCGCGCGGCGACGTTCCATCCCGGCCGGCATGCATTGAAGAACGGCTCGATTCCAGCTTAACCGGCTCCCGCCGGAAAGGACAGCGAGCGGTGTGTTGTCAAGCGGAGCACATCGAGGTTCTCAATGATTGCAATAACTCGGCGGGATGAACCGCCTCCCGTCCGGTGAAGTGCCGGATCTGGAGCCGGCATGAGAACCCCGGCGCGACGATGACATCGTCGGGCCCGGCCCGGCGCAGCGCTGGGAAGAGGCGCGCTTCGCCGACCAATCGCGACACTTCGTAATGCTCGACTTCGTAGCCGAAGGAACCGGCCATGCCGCAGCAGCCGGCGTCGAGGTTGATCACCGTCGACCCGGGTATGACTTGCAGCGCCCGGAGCATCGGTCCCACGCCAACCAGAGACTGCTGGTGACAGTGCGCTTGCACCAGGATTCGCTCGGGCCCGGCTTTCATGTTAAGTTGCGGGTCGGCAAGGCCGGTAAGAACGGATTCGAGGTATTCCTCGAACGTCCGGCAGTTGTTTGCAACCGCCTGGGCTTGGACACGCATCTCGTCCCGCAACAGTGCGGGATAATCATCACGGATCGTCAGGATGCAGCTCGGCTCGCAGGCGATGATCGGCCGCCCGGCTCGCGACCAGGCGAAAAGCCGCTCGACGTTGTGGCGAGCGTTGAACACCGCCTGGTCAAGCAGCCCATTGGAAATCAGCGGCCGGCCGCAGCAGCGCAAACCCGGCGGCCCCAACGTGACGGAGCAACCCAGGCGCCCCAGTAGATCGATCGCGGCCTCGCCGATCTCCGGCTCGAAGTAATTCGTAAACGTGTCGGGGAAGAGCAAGACCGGCCGGTTCGTGGCGTTTGATGCTGGCCGGAAATACGTGTCGCCTTGCGCTCCGCCAAAGGACGATCCTTCGCGGAGCGAAAAGCGACTCTCCGGAAAGTCATTCTCAGCCAGTTCGTTATGTCTCGCCATGATCCGGAATCGCTGTCTGAGCGTTTGGCTGGCAAATGCCGGAGGCATGCGCCGGTGGTCGATGCCCAGCAGTTTCTCGTTTAGCCAGCGTGCGAGCCTGCTGTGCATGAGCCAGTTTGAAATAGGCGCCATCGAACAACCAGCTTGCCCCAATTTCGCCGCGTGGCCGAACAATCGATTACGCCAGGGCAAGCCATGCTTCCGGTAGAACTGGTGAAGAAACTCCGCCTTGAGCCGCGCCATATCGACGTTGGTCGGACATTCGCTCTTGCAGGCTTTGCATTCGAGGCATAGGTCAAGGACCTGGTGAACCTCGGGATCCGTGAATCCCTCCAGGCCAAGCTGACCGGTGATTGCCAGCCGGAGCATATTGGCACGGCCCCGAGTGCTGTCTTTCTCGTCGCGAGTCGCCTGAAAGGACGGGCACATCGTCCCTTCGCGTTTCTTCCGGCAGGCGCCGACGCCCGCGCAAAGCTCGGCGGCGGGCAGCAAACCGCCATCGGCCGAGAAGTCAAAGGTCGTTGACACGGTGGGCGTCATGTAGGCCGCTCCATAGCGCAGGTTCTGCACGAGCGGCGGCGCGTTCAACGATTTTTCCCGGGTTCAGCAAGTTGTTCGGGTCGAAAGCACGCTTCAGCTCACGGAAGGCCTGGTAGAGCACCGGTCCATACATCTTTTCCTGAAACGGACTGCGGACCAGGCCATCGCCATGCTCGCCGGAAAGCGCACCGCCATACTTGAGCACGAGATCGGCAACTTCCTCGGCGATCGCTTCAAATTTGCGCACGCCTTCCTCGGTCTTGAGGTTGATGACCGGCCGGACGTGCAGACAGCCGACCGAGGCGTGTGCATAAACCCCGGCTCGGGTCTGGTGCCGTGCGACGAGCGCGAGAAACTCGGCGATGTAGTCGCGCAAGTGCTCGGGAGCAACCGCCGTGTCCTCAACAAACGAGATCGCCTTGGCGTCGCCTTTTTCAGCCATGGAAAGCCCAAGCGCCATCGTGCGGAGCTTCCAGACCCGTGCCTGCGCGGCAGGATCGGTGACGCCCAGGTGATGGTAGCCGAACCCTTGCCGGCTCAACTCATCCCGCAAGGTTGCAAGGCGCAGAGCCAGGTCGTCGACCCGGTCGCCATGAAACTCGATCAGGAGAACAGCTACCGGATCGCCCTCGATGAAGTCGCGGAGCCGGCTCGCCTCGGGATTCAGTTTTGTGCTATCGAGCACGTACTTATCCACAACTTCCACCGCCGACGGGCCATGCTGGAGGATCAGTGGAGTCGCCGCAAGTGCTTCGAGCAGATCGGTAAATTGGACAACCAGCGTGGCTCGGGCACGAGGCCGCTCGACGAGCTTGAGCTTGGCCTCGACCGCTATCCCCAGCGTTCCTTCCGAGCCGACCAGCATGCGGGCGAGGTTGAAGCCAGGGTTTGAATCTCCCTGGCTGCCTGTGCGATCGGCAACGAACTCATCCAGGTTATATCCGCCCACGCGCCTGAGAATGTTGGGAAATCGGCGATCGATCTCCCGGGCGTGATCCCTGGCCAGTTGACAGACCGTCCGGTAACAGTTTCCCTCGAGGTTTTCCTGGGCGCACTTGGCTTCGAGCTCTCCTTTTGAGAGCGGCTCGAGATGCACGAGACTACCATCGGCCAGCACGGCTTTCAGCTCGATCACATGATCGATGGTCTTGCCGTAGAGGACCGACCTGGCACCGCAGGAATTGTTGGCGATCATGCCGCCGATGGTCGCGCGATTCGAGGTCGAGACATCCGGCGCGAAGAGCAGGCGGTGGGGCTGTAGTGCCAGATTCAGATCATCGAGCACGCAGCCTGGCTCGACGCGTGCCCAGCGTTCCTCGGGGTTGATCTCGAGCACGCGGTCGAAATGCTTGGAGAAGTCGACAATCACACCCGGACCGATTGACTGGCCGGCCTGCGACGTTCCCCCTCCGCGCGCGGTGATCGGCACTCGAAACCGGCCGCAGATCTGAACGATCGCTTGCACATCGGCGGTGGTGGCCGGAAACGCGGCCAGGAGCGGAACGATCTGGTAGACGCTGGCATCCGTGGCATAGAGCGCCCGGCTCAGCCGATCGCACCGCACATCATGGGTGCTGATGGCCGACGTCAGTGCTTCGGTCAAGCTGCGCAGGTCGACGCCCGCCGTCCCGGCCGATTCGATCACGGGAAGTTCGGACATGCTCATCTCACAACCGAGGCTCGGGCAGAGCTCTGCCTTGCTCCCTGGGTGCTTGCTCCGCGAGTCGCATGAGCCCGTCTCTGAGTCTCTCGAGACCGCGCTCGAGGGTTTCGCCCCCGGCCGCGAACGAGACGCGCAACGTGCCCTCGCCTCCGGGACCGTACGCCGCCCCGTGCAGGACGACGACTCCCAGTTCCTGGAGCAGGAACCGCCGGACCTCGTTCGACGGCCGGCCCAGCTTGTGGACATCGACCATCACGAACAGCCCTCCCTCGGGTACCAGCGGCTCGATGCCCGGTATCCCGCGGAGGCGCTCGACCACGAGATCGCGCCGCGCTTGGTACTCCGCCGCCATTCGCCGCACGCACTCCTGGTCCGAAGCCAGGGCGCAGGCAGCGGCATCCTGCACGAAAGTAGCCGGTCCCCGGCTCGATTGCTGGAGGACCAGAAGCATCGCCTGGATGATCGGTTCGGGGCCGGCACAGTAACCCACGCGCCATCCAGTCATCGCATAAGTCTTCGAAAGACTGTTGATGATGACCGTTCGACCGCGTGCGCCGCCAGAAACCGCGGCCGGCGAGACATGCTTGCGGCCGTCGTAAACCAGCGCCTCGTAGATCTCGTCGCTGATGACCGGATAATCGAAGTACTCGTGCTCGGCGAATTCCATGATCGCCACCAGCTCTCCTCGACTCAGAACCGTGCCGACCGGGTTCCACGGCGTGTTGAGCAAAATGATATCGGGACCCGACCTCCACGCGGCTTCGAAGCCCGCGCGATCGAGCGTGAACCGGCCGTTCTGCACCGTTGCGCTCACGGGCACCGGTTCGCCCCCCCAAAGCCTGATCGCGGCTTCATAGGCGTCGTAGATCGGATCGGGCACCAATACCGTTCCATCGGGTTCCACCAGCGCGCCCAAAGCTGCGGCCAGTCCGAGTGTTGCCCCGTCGGTGATGAGAACCTCTCGATTTGGATCATACGTGAGCCCCTGCTCGCGCTTGAGCTTCTCGGCGACCGCCAGCCGTAGGGCAGGTTCTCCTTGATTGTCGGGATATCCCGTGCGGCCGTTGCGCAGCGATCGCATGGCCGCCTCGACGATGTGCCCTGGCGTTGGCGTATCAGGCTGTCCGCGCATCAAGGAGACTACCGACCGTCCTTCCGCCTGGACGCCACGAACCTCGCGCAAAACCTGGTTAACGGCCGTCGGGCGCAGGCTGGAGACGCGATGAGCAAGAGACACGTGATCCATGGGAGGTAGCCCTCGATCAGAAGCGCTCTCATAGCCGGGTGGGTGTCATCGGGCACCGAGTCGATCATCGAGAGCAAAGGATCCATGACGATATCTCAACCAAGGCCTGACTCAGAGCGGGCTTCGCCGCGGTGAACGAACGCTGCGGGCTCTATTCGAAGAACCGTCCCACGCGGACGCTGAAGCCTTCCAGAATGCCCGGAAGGACCAGCTCTTCCTCGGCTCCCAGAGTCTTCGGCGGGTCATCGGAGCTGAAAAGATGGGCGATCTTGTGTTCGGGATCAAGGACGACGACGACCAGGACGCCGGCATTCAGATATTCCGAAACTTTTTCGAGGATCACACGCCAACGATCGTTGGCCGAGCGAACCTCAACAATGAACTCGGGCACTTCGGGCCCATAGCCCGTCGGCAGGGTGCCCTTGGGGAGTCGGGAGTAGCTGTAGTAGGCAACATCGGCCCCTCGCACCGTATCGGGATCGCGTTCGGTGATCACGCCCGAGTCGTTGCAGATCACACGGCCGATATCCTGTGCGTTGACGAAGTTGCCGAGAATTCGATCGGCCCTGCCACAGACATAACCATGCCTTCGATCGGGCACCGACATTGCGACGATCTTCCCCTGGACCAATTCCTCAGGATGACCAGGATCGGGCCGCCGGCAAAATTGCTCGGCCGTCATCAGTTCGACCATCTCGGCGGTCGCCATCGCGCACCTCCCTCACCTTTCAATACCGGATTATCGTCGATCGCCCGTTCTCACTCCATCCCAACTGGCGCGTGGCCTTTATAGCGGCGAAAGGCGACACTCATTTTCGCGCAGCGCGTTACCATCTCCCGAACGCCACATAGCATCCCACCGCCCCGACAACCGACATGGAAAGCCCCCAGCAGAGCAACTGGTTGAAGAGCAACCGTCGGTCGACCGTGATCGGCGCCGCAGCAATACAGAGAGCGCCGATCGTCGACAGCGGCGAGACATCCACCAGGTGGCCGCCGATCAGGATCGACGATGCAATCGCCAGCGGATTGCCGCCGCCCAGCTTGGCGACCAGGCCGGGAACGCCGGGTAGAAACGCCGGCAGCACGACTCCCGACGTGCTGCTATAGACCGAGACCAAGCCGGTTACGAGTGCGATCAAGCCGGTGACCGTCCGATGCGTCGCGAACCGAGCCAGGATCGTGGTGAACAGGTCGATTCCTCCGGTCTTTTCCAGGAGCGATGTCAGTACGGTCACCCCGCAGACCATCATGATCACGCTCCAGGGCAAGGCCGGAACAACCGGCTTCTCGTCGGTGACCTTAGCCAGCGTGAGCAACGCGGCCGTGGCGATCGCACCCAGCCCGATGTGCACCCGAAATCCGATCACGCCGACAACCAGCGCCGCGATCGCTCCCAGTGTTACCCAGTGCCTGGCAGCCAGGGGCGCGGTCCGGTCGAGCGAGCCGCGATCGGAATCATCGTCCCCATGGGTTTGACCAAAGAGCCGCAGACCGCCGAAGGCCATGTAGCCAGCACCTGCGACCAGAACGTTGGCCGCCAGGTTATAGAGGTAATTCTGTCGCTCGAATCCCGACATCCCCATGCGAGCCATCAGGCTATTGGCGATGATCCCCGTCGGGGCAATCGGCGAAAGGGCCCCGGCCACGCAGCCGTGGGCCACCATGATCGTCAGGAGAAAGGGAGGGACCTTGGCCCGCTCGGCCACGGCCATGGCCAGGGGGGCAACCAGCGCGGCGGTGGCGATATTGCCGGCCCCGATCGATGCCACGCTCGCCGAAAGGCCGAAAAAGACGATCGGAACCCAGCCTGTGTTGCCCCGGCAGATTCGAAAGCGCTGCCCGAACCACGTGGTCCAGCGTTCCATTCGCTCGAGCCAGGGCAAAAAGCAGGGTCACTCCCACCAGTGTCAGGAACAATTCCGTCGGGAAACCGCCCAGCAGGTCGCTGATCTTGAAGGTTCGTCCCCAGAAGGGCGCGACGTACACGCCGATCACCCAGGCGAGTGCCAGCGAGAGAAACCCCGGATTCACCGCGGTGGTGCAGCTTGCGGCGATCACGAGCACCAGGGCTGCCAGGGATATCCAGGCGAGGTCGATCATCGCGACGAAATCCGATCCCGCAGCTCGTGACGCAATACTTTTCCCAGAGCGTTTCGCGGCAGGCTCGCCACGAAAACAATGTCGGCCGGCCGCTGGTAGTGGATCAGCCGGCTGCTCAAGTACGTGCGGAGGGAGTGCTCCGAGAGCGCCTCGCCCTTGCGCACGACGGCTGCCACCACGCGTTCCCCGCGCAGCCGGTCGGGCACGCCGACCACGGCGGATTCGCGCACGCCGGCACACTCGTTGATCACTCGTTCGACGACTTGTGGGTATACGTTGTACCCATTGGTGATGATCAAATCGTGCTTACGCCCGACGAGTGTCAAGAAGCCGTTGGCATCACGGCAGCCCAGGTCGCCCGTGTCGAACCATCCGGAAGCAAACGCAAGGCGAGTGGCTTCGGGCTTGTGCCAGTATTCGCGAAACAAGTTCGGACCACGAAGCTGGACCGAGCCCGGCTCACCGGTCCCTGACGGCGTGCCGTCATCCTTGATCAGGCGCAGCTCGATGCCGGCCAGCGGGATCCCGACCGAGCCTTGCGGCCAGGGCCCATCGAGCGGCAAGCTGGTGATGACGTGCGCTTCGGTCATCCCATATCGGTTGATCACCGGCCGGCCCAGGATGGCCTCCAGCTCGGGAAGGACCTCGGGGCGGATCGGCGCCGATCCGCAGGTAAAAAGCCGGACGCCGCTCCATTGCCGCGCCTGCTCGCGGAAGTCAGGCTCGTCGAGGAAGCTGTAATAAAATGTGGGAATACTCAAAAAAACGGTCCCACGCCCCACGGTTTCCAGCGTCCGCCGGGCCTGGAATGAGTCTTCCAGAAGCATACGGCATCCTGTCAGGAGGCTCAGGTGCGCTCCGAACGAGAGACCGTGGATGTGGAAAAGCGGCAGGGCGTTGACCACAACGTCGTCGGGCGTGATCCGCCACGCGGCTTGCAGCGATCTGATGCTCGCAGCAAGGTTGGCATGCGTGTGCACGACGCCCTTGGGGCGTCCGGTCGTACCTGAGCTATAAATCATCAGGCAAGGGCTCTCGCGGCCGATTTCCGGCTCGGAGAATGGGCTCGCCGGAGCATTCCAGGCCGCGGAGTCGTCCAGCACGTCGCGCAGATCGGGCAGATCAGCTTGCAGCGATTCCACAATCGGCCGCTGGGCGTCACCCACGACGGCAACCCGCGCACCACTGTCTTGCAGGAAGTAACGCAGCTCCTCGCCTGTGAACCGAGGGTTCAGGGGCAGGGAAATGGCCCCTGCGTAAATCGCTCCCAGGTGCGCGGCCAGGAATGGGAGCTTCTCCGGGGTTGCGATGGCCACCCGGTCACCTGGCTCGACGCCCAACTGGCGCAGCCGTGCGGCTGCGCGCGAGCCCGAGCATCAAGATCCCCATAGGTCAGTGAGATCTCGTTGTAATCGATCGCCGCCGCCTGGGGTTGGGCCGCGAAAATCGCCCGCAGCTCGGCGATGAAGTGCCCCGATCGGTCCCCATGATTTTCCTGTGACGCGTCGGACATCGGCTGCCTCTCCCCACGATGATCCGCACGGGCTCGCCTTGTGCCATCGCTTGCCCCTGGTCGGGATCCCGTTCGATCATGGCTCGGCTCCAGCACGATCCTACCGAACGAGCGGCGGAGTGGACAGGGGTTGAACCGGAGTCGCAGCCGACGCGTGAGAGCTAAGGATCTGGGCAGAAGTAAGTGGCCGGAAGAGTCGTCTTTCGCAGAGCGAAAGGCGGCACTTATTGTTGCGCAGCGCCTGAGCTGCTTCTCTTGCCTCGTTACTCGGGTGCCGGTTATTGCTACAATTCATGGGAATCTAACGGCATGACTGGAGCTCTCGGCAGAAGAAAGGGGCTGCATGCGGGCATTGACAGGGCACTGGGCCCGAGGATGGACGCGGCTTGTCACTTTGACCTTCCTCATCACGGCCATCCTGCTCGTCGTGGGCCGAGGGGGAGATTTCTTCCGCAGGCTCGAGCCGTATTCTGCCAGCCGGGTACCGCGGCTTGGCCGTTCGGCCGTCACGATCGTGCCGGGGATTCACCTCCTCGGAGGCCTGTCGCCCTCGGTTGCCTATGTCGTCGAGACTTCACAAGGCTTGGTCCTGGTTGATTCGGGCCTGGACAGCGAGGCCAGACTGCTCAAGTCGCAGATGGCCGAGCTTGGGCTCGACTGGAACCGCGTGCGAGCCGTCCTGCTGACACACGTCCACGGGGACCACTCGGGGGGGGCCCAATCGCTGCGAGCGGCCACCCAGGCCAGGATCTACGCCGGGGAGGGTGATGTGCCCGTTCTGCAAACCGGCCAGCCGCGTGAAGCGTTTTTTAGCACCTATTACATGCCGGACAACACGCCACATCCGACGACCATCGATGTGCCGCTCAAAGGTGGAGAAACCCTCGATTTCGGCGACATCCGCATCCGCTGCATCGCCACCCCTGGCCATACACCCGGCAGCGTTTGCTATCTGCTGGAACGGCAGAATCTGCGTGCCTTGTTTGCGGGGGACGTGATCATGATGCTGCGCGGCGATGAAGTACCGCGCACTGAGCTGGGCAAACCGCTCGGCACTTATTCAGCCTACCTGGCACCCCGCTATCGCGGCAACGCGCACGACTCGCTCGACTCGCTGCGACGGCTGCGCGGCCTGCCGGTCCCCGATCTGGTGTTGCCCGGACACCCGGGCGCTGATGTAACTCCTCAGAGCCCTCGCCTCTCGCAAGCGAGCTGGGAAGCACTCCTGGATCGGGGAATTCGCGACATGGAGGTGCTCCTCGCCCGATACGAGGCTGACGGGGCTCTTTTCCTGGACGGAATCCCCAAGCAGCTTCTACCCGACTTGTATTACCTGGGAGACTTCGGCGGCGCGGCCATCTACGGTTTTTTCGCGTCGTCCAAGTTTTTCTTGGTCGACGCTCCCGGTGGGCCGGGGCTCGTTGAGTTTGTAAGCGCGCGGCTTCGACAGCTTGGCCGGGAGCCAGTGGCCCCGACTGCCGTCTTGCTGACCTCGTGCGGCCCGCAGGCAACCGCCGGCCTCAAGCAACTCGTCGAGACGTGGCACTCTCAGGTCGTGGCCTCGCCGGTCGACTTCGAGAAGCTCAGGGAGGTGTGTCCGGCGGCTACCATCATGGTTTCCGCCTGGGAGTTATCAGACCGAGGTTGGTTTTCCGTGTCGCCGATTTCCCTGCTCGGGCGTGGCGAGGAGGCGATCGCGTATCAACTTCCGTGGCGCGGAAGAACCGTCCTCTTTTCCGGTCGCATCCCCGTCAAGGCCAATCACGACGCCCAGGAACGCCTGGTCGCCGACCTCGTGAGCCCCAGAGGCGATCTGCGCGCCTATTTCAGCTCCATGACCCGGCTCCAAAGCCTGCATCCCGATCTCTGGCTGCCCACAAACCCCGCCGATGGTCAGAACGCGAATCTGTACGACAAGGACTGGGAACGGACGATTGAAGATAATCTGTATGTCATAAAACTCATTATATCCAGTCGATAGGCGGTGACGAACGATGCGATCGCTGGTCCGAATCTTGCTCGTCAGCCTGTTCTGCGCGGCGGTCGCCGCCGGAGTGATTGTCTGGGTACTGGACCTGACGCCGTGGACCGCAAGTCGGACCGGCCGTTCCAGGGAGGTGATCAAGGCTGTTCACGACGGTCGGGACGTTTCCCCTGGGAACGAATCTCGAGGACGGGAAATGGTCTACGACCTTGTCCTGGCCACGTTCGAGGATGGCGGTTATGGGACGGCCGTGAAATACATGGCGCCGATCCGCGATCCCAATTCGCTCCAGGAGCTGCGTGATGCGGTTCGGGGGCGGGGCCGCCGCGGCCTTGCCGTCCTGCGGCCGCAGTACGACAGGCTCCATCTCGACGATCCGCCAACCTCCAAGCAGTTGGAGGAAAAACTGGCGATGGAGCAGGCAATCGGCTTTCTCCACATGTACGAGGGCAAGTTTCCCGAGGCGGCCTCGTGGATCGAGAAGGCCCTTGCAACCAGTCGCGACGCGGCGGTTCCAGCCACCGGCCGAATCCGGCTCCTGGCGCTCCTGGGCATCATCGCCATGCGGCGAGGCGAAATCGAGAACTGCCTGGAATGCGTCGGGCCATCGAGCTGTATCTTCCCGATCGCCAGCGCAGCCATCCATCGCAATCAGGCAGGCTCACGCGATGCCATTCGCTGGTTCACTGCCTATCTCCACGAGTCGCCCCACGACTTGCGGATCATCTGGCTGCTGAATATCGCCTACATGACGCTGGGCGAGCACCCTGACAAGGTCCCGCCCGAATATTTGCTCCCGGTCTCTTTGTTTCGTTCGCAGGCGGACGTCGGCCGGTTCGAAAACGTCGCGTCCAGGGTGGGCCTGACCGTGCGCGGACCGAACCTCGCAGGCGGCAGTATCTTCGACGACTTCACCGGCGATGATTTACCCGACCTCTTCACCACGTCGCTCGACGCCGACCTGGGGGCATCCCTCTACGTGAACCGCGGCGATGGGACGTTCGAGGACAGGTCGGCCGCGGCCGGCCTGGTCGATCAGGTCTACGCGCTCAACGTCAGGCGAGCCGACTTTGACAATGACGGCGATCTGGACGTCCTGCTTCTGCGTGGGGGCTGGGAGCAACCTCTCCGTCCTTCCCTGCTCCGAAACCGCGGCGATGGGACCTTCGACGACGTGACTGCTGCCAGCGGCCTGGCCCACCCGATCGCGACCGAGTCGGCCGCCTGGGGCGACTACGACAACGACGGATTGCTCGACCTGTTCGTCTGCGGCGAGTACCTCCCGCCGGGCGGCAAGCCGTCGGCAAAGCCCGGCGACCCCAATAACCGTTGCCGCCTCTATCACAATCAAGGTAATGGCAAGTTCGTCGACGTCGCCGCCCAGGCCGGCGTGGTCAATGAACGCTGCGCCAAGGGGTCGGCCTGGGGCGATTATGATGGCGACGGCCATCTCGACCTCTTCGTCTCCAACATGGGCCAGGAGTGCCGCCTCTACCACAATGAGGGAAACGGCACGTTCCGCGACATGGCCCCGGAACTGGGCGTTACCGGCGCCGATTTCAGCTTCTCCTGCTGGTTCTGGGATTATGACAACGACGGGCTGCTGGACCTCTACATCAACGACTACCGGGCGCGGGTTGCCGAGGTTCTCTCAAGCGCCATGAAGGTCAAGATCGAGAATTCGAGCCACCCTCGCCTCTATCACAATCTCGGGTCGGGCACATTCCGCGAAGTCTCCCTCGCGGTCGGGCTCGATCGCGCCATGGCGCCGATGGGTGCGAATTTCGGCGATATCGACAACGACGGCTTCCTCGACATCTATCTGGGAACAGGCGACATGTCTTACGAAGGCCTGGACGTCAACCTGCTCTTCAAGAACGTCGAGGGCAGCTTTTTCGAGGACGTCACGACCTCCTCCGGCACGGGCCATCTTCAGAAGGGGCACGGCGTTTCCTTTGCCGACTGGGACTGCGATGGCGATCTCGACCTGTTCGTGGAGCTCGGCGGCGCCACTCCGGGCGACCAGGCCTATAACGCCCTGTTCCAGAACCCCGGCCACGGCCGCCATTGGCTCAAGATCAAGCTGATCGGCACCAAGACCAATCGCTCGGCAATCGGAGCCAGAATCCAGGTCGAGGTAAAGGCGACCGATGGCACGACTCGATCCATCTTTCGGGTGATCGGCAATAACGGCAGTTTCGGCGGCAACTCTCTGGTCGAGCTGGTCGGACTGGGCGACGCGGTGTCCGCTCTTCGCTTGACGGTAAGCTGGCCGACCAGTAAGACCTCCCAGACCTTCACCAACATCCCAGTCGATCAGGCCATCACGATCACCGAAGGGATCGACAAGTACAAGGTACTTCACCAGCGGCCGCTCTCCGCTCCACTGCAATCGAGCTGGTCAGGACGCACGGGGTGGTTTCAGTGAGGTCAGTCGAGTGGAAGTTCCGGGCCCGAGCCATGCTCGGGGCTGGCTTGGCTGCCGTGATGATCGTCTGTGGCGGTTGCCGCCAGGATGCGCGCCCGTCGGCTCCCGGAGCCCCAGAACCTGCCGGGCCGTTTGCTTTCCGTGCCCAGGAGCTGCCGTTTCAATACGAACGTGGCGAAACCGGCGCCGCCTGGCCCGTCGAAACGACCGGTGGCGGCGTCGGCCTGCTCGACTATGACGGCGACGGCCGACTCGACATCTTCCTGGCGCAAGGCGGGCCTTTGAAGCCGGCACCGTCTTCCGCTCCGCTGGCCGATGTCGTGTTGCACAACCTGGGCGGCGGCCGGTTCGAGGACGTGTCGGATCAGGTGGGCCTCAGCGCCAGGGGATACGGTCAGGGCGTCGCCGTGGCGGACTACGACGGCGACGGCGACCCTGACGTGTACGTGACACGTTACGGCCGCAATACGCTCTGGCGCAACGACCGCGACCGGGGTCGGTTCACCGATGTAACCGACCAGGCCGGCGTCGGCTGCCAGAGCTGGAGCCTCGGAGCTGCATTCGCCGACTACGATGGCGACGGCGATCTCGATCTCTTCGTGGCGAATTACTTCAAATTCGATCCGGCGCGCGCACCATTCCGGCTCAATCCCATTACTGGAAAGGCCGATTACGGCCTGCCGCGCGAATTCGCCGGCCTTCCCGACACCCTCTATCGCAACGAAGGAAACGGCCGCTTTCGCGACGTGACGCAGTTGGCGGGAGTGGCCGGCTCGGGGCGTGGAATGGGAGTGCTGGCTGCCGACTTGGACGGCGATGGCCGGATCGACTGGCTGGTCGCTAACGACGCCGAAAGTAACGCCCTCTGGCGCAACCGGGGAGACGGCACATTTCAGGACGTGGCCGACCAGGCCGGCATCGCCGTCAACGGTCAGGGTCAAGCCGAAGCCAACATGGGAATCGCCTGGGGAGACACCGACGGGAATTCCCTGGCCGACGTTCTGATCACACACTTCTTCGGCGAGCACGACACCCTCTGGCGCGCCTATGCCGACTCCCAGAATGGCATCTCTTACCAGGACCAGACGAGCGAGGCGGGCCTGGCGGCCGACAGCCGGCCTTTGACCGGTTGGGGTACGGTGCTGGCTGACTTCGACCAGGACGGCCATCTGGACCTGCTGGTAACCAACGGTCACATCCGCCGCGAGCCGGCCCAGCTCTATCCCTACGAAAATCCGCCGATTCTCTGGCGCAACCAGGGCAATGGCCGCTTCGCCAACGTCACGGCCACGGCGGGTGCGTACTTCCAGAAACTGCACATGGGACGCGGACTGGCCTGTGGCGACCTCGACGGCGACGGCGACCTCGACGCGGTCGTCGTCCACCATCATGCGCCCAGCGTCATCCTCTGGAACGAGTCGCCCAGCAAGGGAGATTTCCTCAAGCTCGATCTGCGCGGCTGCGCGCCCAATCGCGACGCGATCGGAGCCAGACTGACGGCCTACGCCGGCCAGCGATCTCTCATCCGGTCGATCGTGGGCGGAGGCAGCTATATCTCCGCAAGCGACCGCCAGGTGCATTTTGGTCTGGGGCCTGCTGCTCACGTCGATCGCCTGGAAGTCCGCTGGCCTTCGGGAAAGGTCGAGACGCGGCGGAACCTGCCCGTCAACACCACGATCGAGTGGGTTGAAGCAAACTGACGCCGGCTTTCGCCAGCATTTCCTTTCCCTCCCCTTCCCCCCTGGGGGAAGGTGGCCCGAAGGGCCGGTTGAGGGGCGGCTCAACCCCAGGCCGCGATAACGAGTGGCGAGGCGGGGCACACGCCTCGGACACCGTGAATGGCATTCCCTTCCTTTGACAAGTATCCTTCCAGAGTGCATATCCATACTGGCTGGCTCATTGCGCCGCGGTTTCGACTGGGTGATCCGGTTGCGCATCCGGTTCAATCGATCAACTGGGAACCAGGTATTCCGGTGCACTGTTCCGCACCAGCCGCCGAACCAATTGAATCGACCCACTCGACCTGCATCGATCGCGGGAAAATCGCGCCATGGCTGGACACCTCGGGCCCATGAAAGATCAACCCCTATCTCCGGCCGGCTCGCGCCCGTCCGCGGTCCAGGAAACCGCCTTGCGCGCGGCGGTCTCGGAGCGGCTGGGCGCAGTGCGGTTTGGCCGCTGGTTCGGCGATGGCGTGCGTCTGGCTCTGAGCGGCGATGGCGACGCGCTCGAAGTTCGCGTTCCCGACTCGTTCTTCCGTGAGTGGATCCAGAACCATTACAGCACGAGCCTGGTGGAGGCCGCTGAAGCCGTCGTCGGACGCCCGGTGCGGCTCTCCATCCAGATTCACGGCGATGCTCAGCCCTCCTCGGCCAACGTGGCCGAATCCAGGCCAACTCGGGGCGAGCCCGATCCGCAGCGGCAAGAGCCAAGCCGAAACACGAATTCCCCGCCGGACGATTCCGAGGGACGGCTTTTCGCCTTTGACGTACGAGCCGGCGAGCCTGGGACATCATTCGCACCGGTATCTTCCGAGCCTTCGCCGGCCGGATACTTGTCCGCAAAGCGGCTGCCGCCGGTTCCGGGTGCGAATGGATCTGCCAGGGCGGGCTCGCCGGGGCGTCCGGCAAAACGGCTCGACGACTTCGTGACCGGCCCCGGAAACCGCGTGGCCCATGCCGCGGCGCAGGAGATGGCTCAGTCGGCCGGTGCGGCGTTCAACCCGCTGGTGATCCACGGCGGCGTTGGTCTTGGCAAGACCCACCTGCTGGAAGCCATCGGCCACGCTCTCCGGCACGCCCACCCGTCGCGGAATGTGCTTCAGGTCACTGCCGAGGCTTTCACCAACAGTTTCCTGGAAGCGATGCGCGGCGGTAATTTGAGCAGCTTTCGCGCTCGTTTCCGGACCGCCGGCGGACTGATCGTCGACGAGGTCCACTTCCTGGCGGCGAAGCGGGCCACTCAGGACGAGTTTCTCCATACGTTCAACGCGCTCATCGACAAAGGCGCGCCGATCATCCTTTCGGCCGATCAGCATCCCAGATTGATCTCTCGACTGACCGACGAATTGGTCACGCGGTTCCTGGGGGGAATGGTTGTCAAGATTGACCCTCCCGACCTGGCGACCCGGCGCGCGATTCTTCAGGCCCGAGCAGCCGCGCGCGGCGTCAATGTGCCGGAGCCTGTCATCGGTTATATCGCCGAGCATCTACGTACCAGCATCCGCGAGCTGGAAGGCGCTTTGCACACCGTGATCGCTCAAGCCGTGTTGACGGGCAAGCGCATTGATCTGAATGTCGCCAGGTCGGCGCTCATCGATACGATCCGGCACACGGTCCAGACGGTGGCCCTG
Organism: uncultured Isosphaeraceae bacterium; assembly: GCA_963823675.1. Classification (GTDB taxonomy): domain Bacteria; phylum Planctomycetota; class Planctomycetia; order Isosphaerales; family Isosphaeraceae; genus CAWGMT01. Next base: position 392,380 of record CAWGMT010000016.1, read on the forward strand.
CGCGACGTCGAGCGGGTGGTCTGCCAGCACTTTCAGATCACTGCCGAAGCGCTGCGGTCCGATCGCCGATCTCGCGCACTGGCCTATCCCCGCATGCTGGCCATGTATCTCGCCCGAAAGCATACCGGAGCGGCCTTCAGCGAAATCGGCCGTTATTTCGGCGGCCGCAACCACTCGACGGTCATCTCGGCCGAAAAAAAAGTCCAGAAGTGGCTTCACGACGAGGAATCCCGAGCCCATCTGCCCGGTTTCGAGAGCGTGGCCGACCTTTTGGCCAACCTCGAGCGGGCGCTGGGAACCTAGCTGGGTTCAGCCCTCGGTCTAGACGGACTGCGCCCACTTATGTTGCGTTCGCCCCGGTCGCATCCGCCGCCGGCTCCGTTCCTAACCACACGCGTTACTTTCTTTTTGAATTTCTGTCGCACGAGGTGAATCGGTTCGGCTGAATGGGCTTGCGTGATCCTTGGAGGGCGAGGCTCCGACCAAGCCGCCTTGGAGAATGGCTCGCCGGAAGGCTCGCCCTCCCGGAATTGTGCAAGGCGATTGAGCATGAGAACCATCCTTCAGTTTGTGGCGTGACGTCTCTCCGGCGGTTTTCAGTCCTCAGAGACCACGCTCAGGTGGGGTGAGGTTGGGCGGGGCCGGGGGTGCTGCGGCCGTCGGCTTTGTACTTTTCCAGGAGGGCCTTGAGCCGCGCTACGATCTCGGGCTTCTGCTCGTACAGGTTGTCACGCTGGGGAAGATCGTCGCGCAGGTCGTAGAGTGCCCCGGCGGCGGTGTTCGGTCTGTAGCCGCGCTCCTCTTTGAGCCAATCGGGCTCGCCGCGCCGGCCGTTGTCGTCGCCGGTCCGGGCGTCGATCAGCACCCAGGGGCCCTGGCGGAGTACGAACTTGCCATTGCCGCTGTGCAGGACCGTAGCCTCGCGGATCGGGTGGCGGAGCTTCTGGCCGCGCAGGGCGGACAACACGTTGTAGCTGTCGACGCCGGCATCCGGTGGGAGCGTTGCGCCCAGGATCGCGGCGCACGTGGCCATCAGGTCGACGTGGCAGATGATCTCGTCGCTCACCGCGCCTGCGGGGATCTTTTCTGGCCATCGGGCCAGGAAGGGCACGCGGTGGCCTCCCTCCCAGGCATCGCGCTTGACCCCGCGCAGGCCGTCCATGCTCCGGTGGCCATACTGCTTCACACGATCGTAAGCGCCCGGGTCGATCTCGACGCACTCCGGACCGTTGTCGCTGGTGAAGATGACCAGCGTCTTTTCCGCCAGGCCCGCGCGCGACAGCGCCTCGAGCATCTGGCCGACCGTCCAGTCCACCTGCGTGACGAAGTCGCCGTACTCCCCGGCCTGGCTGCGGCCCTTGAACTCCGGAGCGGGGACCACGGGGTAGTGCGGAGCGGTGAGCGAGAAATACAGGAAGAAGGGCTTGCCCGGGTTCGTCTTGGCGGACTGCTCGATGTAACCGACGGCTCGCCGCGTGAGCGCCGGCATGATATCCACGAGCTTCCATCCGCGCACCATCGGGCCGGGGCGGTTAAAGCCCCCGCGCTCCATTGGCGCGGCGATGGATGGGATCCCCACCGTGCGTTCGTTCTCGATGAAGCAATAGGGTGGGTAGTTCGGCAGGTCCACGCCGAAGTAGGTGTCGAAGCCGCGTGCCGTTGGCCCGTCTGCAATCGGCTGGGTGAAGTCGACGTTGCCCAGGCCGTCGCGGCTTGAGGGGGGCTTACCATCGCGCGTCGGCCAGGCCCAGCCGAGGTGCCACTTGCCAATGCACGCGGTGGCGTAGCCGTGGCGGCGGAGCAACTCGGGGACCGTGAGCCTGGTGCGTTCGATGATCGGCGCGCCCCACGGCGGCAGCACACCAACCTTCAGCCGCGAGCGGAAGCAGTAGCGGCCCGTGAGCACGCCATAGCGCGTCGGCGAGCAGACAGCGTCCGGCGCGTGCGCGTCCGTGAAGCGGATGCCCGTCGCGGCCAGTCGGTCGAGGTTCGGCGTGGGGATCTTCGACGAGGCGTTATAGGAGCCAATGTCGCCGTACCCCAGGTCGTCAGCGAGGATGAAAACGATGTTGGGCTTAGCCTGCGACGTATCACCCCGCAGCGTTGCCACCGGCACCAAGAGCAGGGTGGCGAAGGTAAGGATGTGTTTCATTAGACCTTCCATTTCGGCGATTCATTCCGGTTGGCCGATCGCCAGGTTCCTCTGCGAAGTTGTATACCGAGATTTCTCGGACAAAGCGAGCGACAACGTGACCTCCTCGATCGCCCGGTCTGCGGTTGAACGCGATAGTGGCTAATGATGTCCTGAATTCGAGGAAAGTATACGGGCCAGGCTCGACGGCTAAATCTCTGAACCACCAGGCTATTGCATTCGGTAATACGAACCGTAGAATCGTAACACGCCCGCAGTGTTACGACCATACAGTTCGTATTACGCGGCAACAGCTTGCGAGGCTGTCGACATGGACGTGCTCATCAGATAGGCATTGATTGAGGTAAACCCATGGTCAGGAAACGCGGTTTCACGCTGATCGAGCTTCTGGTGGTCATCGCCATCATCGCCGTTCTGATCGCCCTGCTGCTCCCGGCCGTGCAGGCGGCCCGTGAGGCGGCAAGGCGAATCCAATGCGCCAACAACCTCAAGCAACTGGGTCTTTCCCTGCACAACTATCACAGCGCTGTCAACGCGTTCCCGCCCGCCGGTTGGATCGCGCCGTTGACCAACTGGTGGGTCGCCAATAACCTGACCTGGCCAGGCCATTTCCGTTACTCTTTCATGCTCCAGACCCTGCCGTGCATGGAACAGACGGCCGCGGCGAACGCGATGAACTTCAACATCCCGCTCTACGACCTAAATGGCGACGATATGCCTCAGAATATTACTACACGCCGAATTCCACGACCTATGACTGCCTCCGTGGCCCGGACTTTGGCTGGCGGACGGCGAGGAGTCGTCATCCAGGCGGCGTCAATGCCGTGTTCGTTGACGGCAGCGTCCACTTCGTCAAGAACACGGTCAGCCTGGCTACCTATCGCGCCCTCGCCACTATAGCTGGCGGCGAGGTAATAAGTTCAGACGCTTATTGATAGGGGGCGGCCATGATTCGAATGATAGCGACCAACGCCACGTTGGTGATCGTCTGCCTGACAGCCTCGACCGTGCGGGCCCATGAACTCTGGTTCCAGCCTTCGGGCGAGACCGCCGCCTCCGTGCGGCTGACGTTTGGCGACTCGCCCGCTCCGGGGGAAGCAGAGCGTGTGGCGGAGATCGCTCACGCCAAGGTGTGGGGTGACGGCGTGCCTCTCGAAATAAGACGCCTGGCGGACGGCCTGGAGGCATCGCTTCCCCAAAACCACCCGGCCGTGTTGAGTGCCTATGCGGATCGCGGCGTTGTGGATTATCAGGGTGATTCGTTCGTCATCTACCTGGCGGCGTATGCCCAGTCTAAATGGCCTTGCGCGAAGTTGGGACGTTTAGTTAAAGGAGAGACTCCAAGCACTTAGGTCGTGTCGGCAAACACACCAGTGAAAGGAGTCCCTCCTTGTTTCGAGCGAAAGTCGTTTGTGTGTGGCAGAAGATGTCGCAATCCCAGCGGAAGGAACTTCGGAGGCTCGCGATGCGTGCGCAGGACGCCGGCATGCGATGTCGTTGTAAGTCGGTGCTCGCCCTCGTTCAGGGCAAGACCCCCACCATGATTGCTCAGGGCGGTCTCTGCGCGAAGTCCCAAGTGTACCGCATCGCCGAGCGGTTCATCACCGAGGGTTTGGCCGGGCTCGCCGACAGGCGTGAAGACAATGGCGAGCGAAAGATCACTCCCGTCTACGAGCGTGAGCTGCTCAGTCTCGTCGAGCAGTTGCCGCAGAAGTTTGGCTACAGGCGACCGACTTGGACCCAGGAACTGTTGATCTTGGTCTTGGCCGAACGGGTCGAAATCTCGATCAGCGTTTCCGCCATGAGCCGGCTCCTTCGCCGGTCGGGAATCGGGCTGAGGCGGCCCAAGCCGATCGTTGGTTGCCCTTGGAAGAAGGCGCGTAGGATTCGTCGATTGCGGACGATCCAGCGATTGGTCGAGAATCTTCCCGCCGACGAGGTTGTGCTGTACGTCGATGAAGTTGACATCCACCTCAACCCCAAGATCGGACCGGACTGGACCAAGCGCGGCCGACAGAAGAGGGTGTTGACTCCCGGATGTAACGAGAAGCGCTATCTCGCCGGCGCCTGGAATCCCAAGACGCGCCGGCTCATTTATGTCGAAGGCGAGCGGAAGAACAGCCTGCTGTTCCTGGAACTGCTCCACGCGTTGGTCACGAAGGTCTATCCAAACGCCAAGCGGATTCATCTCATCCTCGACAACTACGGTATCCACGACAGTTTGCAAGTGCGGTTGGCGTTGAAGTCGGCCGCGGCCGAGAGGTTGGAGCTCCATTTCTTGCCGCCATACTGCCCGGACCATAATCGGATCGAACGCATCTGGAAGGACCTGCACGACAACGTCACCCGCAACCACCGCTGCAAGAAGATGGACGAACTGATGACCGAAGTACGGAGCTATCTCGCAGCTCGAAACCGATGTCGTTGTCACGCTTACGCACGCACGAAAGTCGCATGACCCGACGCGTCCCGAAATTCGGCAAGGCTATTTAGACCCATCAAGTCCACCGAATTTCTCAGGCTCGGACTGGCCGACGATCAACTTCGGCTGCTCCTGGTCGCGGGCAACGGCGGGCCTTCCGTCGTACGTGCCACTCGGCGGGGAAAACCTGCCGCCGATTTGGTCGTCCAGGTTTTTCGGGGCGGCGATCCGACGGAAGTTCGCACGGATGCACGCGGCGAAATCCCTTGCCCGGACGTGTCGAAGGGCCCGGTGTCGCTGCTGGCGGTGTTGATGGATAAGACGCCGGGGAAGAGAGACCGCAAATCTTTTTCGCACACGCGGTATAAGGCGACGCTCGCACTCGGCTCCCGAGCCGATCACAGCGCGAATGGTGCGGCCATCGCGGAAACTCTGGCACGGGTAAAAGAAATCCATGGCGCAGCCGGTCCTTGGGCCGTGACGGGCTATCGGATGGGCGAGCGGGCGTTGAAGGAACTTGGGCTTCCCAGGCACAGCTTCTCCTTATTCATCGTCCATCACTGCCCAGCTCAGGTGCAGTATTCGTGCATCGCCGACGGGCTCCAGGCTGCGACCGGAGCGAGCCCCGGCAAACTGAACCTCACGGTGAAGGAAGCGACCGCCGACGCAATGAGAACGGTGGTCGCGGATCGGGAAAAGGGCCGCTATCTGACGTTTGTGCTCAGGCCCGATTTTGTGGAGTCGATCCGCGATTTGCCCCCGGACCGCTTGACCCAGGAAGGGCGACGGATCGCCGGTGTTCCTGACGACAGGATATTCACCGTTGCTGAAACTGTAGGGGAGGCGAAGTGAGGCAGCCCGCGGTTGTCTTGCCGTTGTTCCTCGCATTAGCCGGTTGCGGCGGGTCCGGCCTTTATTCAGGTAAGCTCTACCCGGCTACGGGTCAGGTTCTTCTTGCCGACGGTCAACCGCTAAACGGCGGCTCGGTTCGTTTCATCCCCAAGCGAAGCGGGTTGCCCGCGACCGGCAAAATTGGGGTGGATGGTACTTTCTCCCTGACGACGAAGACACGCGAAGGGGCCGCACCGGGCGAGTACAAAGTCCGCATCGAGCCCAGCCCGGAAATGTTGTCGAAAAAAGGCGGGGCAGTGAGGAAACTTCCATTCGCCGCGAAATACCGGAATTACGAAGGCGATACAGGATTGACTGCCATCATCGACGCCGGACCCACGCGACTAGAACCATTTCGACTGGAAGCAAAATAACTTCATATCGCCTTGAGCGATGAGTGATCGCTTCGCGGACATTCAAGTGCCGCCGCGCTCGGGAGCAACACGATCGGCTCTTAAATCCTTCACAGTGGGATTGAAACAGCCCTGACGTGTGTCGTAGATTGACATGCGCGGACTTTCTCCGTTTGTAAGTCGAGGTCAACGATGTCACGAGAAACGATTTCCAACGTTGCTCTCGCCGACGGCACGAATTGCAAATATCTTGATCTCAGCGTGCGGATGAAGGCCGTTGAGGGAGATACAGACCGTGGCGGCGGACTGACCTGGCGCGCCGAGGACATGATTAATTATTACAGTGGAGGATTCGACCTTTCCCGACGCGAGCAAGATCGGCCTGTGGTCGAAGTCGGACGCCCGGTCGTATTTCGATGATTTGATCGTATCCGAGTAAAACAGCGCGGCACACACATGATCGAACTACCTGGCTTACCACTTTCAAACCGGCGATCGGGGAGGACTTCTGTCATGCGAGGTATTGGTGCGATCATCTTCGCAGCAGCGGTCATGGTCACGAATCCGGGAGCGACCGGCCACGCCCGCGGCCAGGAGCCGAAGGACGGGCCGGCAACGCCGACGAAGCAATTCCAGGTCCGCCGTGACCGGCCGTTCCTCGGCGGCCAGCAGATCGACATCTGGGGACTGCGGTGCGGCAACGCCCTGTACAGCCCGGCGGTCACCGAGCGCCACATCAATAACCTCGATAACATGGTCGCGCACGGGATCAACTGCATCGGCGTCTACATCCAGGGGGCCAATGCCGGCTGGCCGGACCCCGAGGCGGGCCTGGATGGCTTCCGCCGCGATGGTCGCTTGAAGCCCGATGTTGCGAAACGGCTGGAATGGCTTATCCGCGAAGCGGACAAACGCAGCATGGTCGTGATGGTTGGAATCCTTTCACCACGCAAGGACCAAGACCTGTACGACGACGCAGCTATCCAGCGAGCGATCGAGGAATCCGCCCGCTTGCTCGTTCATCGCAACCTCCGCAACGTCTTCGTCGACATCATGCACGAGTTTGACCAGCCCCAACGGATCGACCACGCCCTGCTCCGTGAGCCCGACGGCCCCAACAAAAAGGCCAAGCTCACGAAATGGTTCAAGGACGTTGCGCCCGAGATCCCGGCCGGGGTCTGCCCGGACGTCAATTCGGATACGGCCGACAGCTACCCCGGTATGGATGTGCGCATCATCCAAAAGCAGGCGGCAATTCCCTCCGACGGCTTTGTCGTCAATGTCGAGACCCTGCGTCAGGACTTCTTCGAGCAGGATGGAGTATTCAGCAAGTCGGGCATCGACTACGTCCTCGCCGACTGCCAGCGCTACCTCGATGCGCCCAATGCTGTGATGCTTTTTCATGCCGCGTTCATCCAGGGCCTGTCTAACGGCAGCCGCACCGCCCCTCATCCTGAGATGGGAGGTTACGGCACCAGTCCACAGGACCGCGGCGTGCGGTTCTATTACGAATGGGTGCGTGACCACGTCGGCCGTTGGGAGTATCCGCGGCACGTAAAAGTATCCCGTTGACGAACCGCCGCCGCCGCTCCGTCCCGAACCAACAGGGAGGTGCGGCGGCCTTCCTCCCCGCAGCTAAGGGCATTTCCATGATTCATAAGTCCCGTTTCCGCGCGTTCACGCTCATCGAACTGTTGGTCGTCATCGCGATCATCGCCGTCCTGATCGCGTTGCTGCTCCCGGCCGTGCAGGCGGCCCGCGAGGCGGCCCGGCGGATTCAATGCACGAACAACATGAAGCAGATCGGCCTGGCGAACTTCCAGTATGAGCTGTCCAACGGCGGCTTTCCCCCCTCGGCGATCGTCGTCAATACCACCACGCCGGGGGTGCTCTGGGTGAGCGACTGGGGCCATTTCGCCCGAATTTTGCCGCACCTGGAGCAATCGGCCACGTATGCCGCCTTCAACCTCAACGTTGCGTACGGCGACCCGAGTAACCTCACCGCGACGGCGCAGGTGATCGGGGCCTACACTTGCCCGAGCGAGGTCCAGACAACTCCGATCGACAACGTCTCGTTCGGCGTGACTGGCAGGACGAATTACGGGTTCTGCGAGGGCGACTGGTTCGTCTGGATCGGGCCCGGTGGCGGGGCCATCACCCGGAGCGCCTTCGGGCCGAACATGAGCCGCCCCTGGTCGGCCTTCACCGACGGCACCAGCCAGACGATCTTCGCATCCGAGGTCAAGAATTATACACCCGTTGTCTGGGATTGCGGTGGCCTGTCGCAGATCAACAACCCGAACAACATCCCGAGCCCCTACGCCAACCCGCTGACGGTCGCCCCTGAATACGCTGACCCCAGCAACTGCGCGTTCTTTCTCAACGGCCACACCCAGTGGTCCGAGATCGCCGTCCACCACATAGGAATGACCACCGCCTGGCCCCCCAACAAGCAGACGCCCGGCGGTCCGAGCCCCGGCTATCCCGACGTCGACCTCAACGGCGAACGCGAGCGTTCCGGCGGCCCAACCTTCGCCGCGGTCACCTCGCGGAGTTACCACCCGGGCGGCGTCAACACCCTCTTCGGCGACGGCAGCGTCAAGTTCATCAAGTCAACCGTCGACGGCATGGTCTGGCGCGGCCTCGGGACCGTCGCCGGCGGCGAGGTGGTCAGCTCCAACGCGTACTGATTTCGTAGTCAGCCGGAGTCGATCCATGCGAGTGTCGTTAGTGGTATTCGTGTTACTGGCCGGCGTGACGGGTTGTTCGGAAAAATCCAGGCCAGCAGCCGACGGTTCCTACGATTCCGAGCGGGCCGGCACTGCGCTCGTCGCCGCCCTCGACGCTTGGAAGAAAGGAGACGCGAAATCGCTGACGAAACGCAATCCGCCAATTCGTTTCGTGGACGATGACATGCTGGCGGGCCTTCGGTTATCCGATTATGAGATCGAGGAACCGGACGCTCCAATCCGGCCGCATCAAGACGTTGCCGTGATCCTTTCGCTGCGCGATGCGCGAGGCAAGGGCGTACGGCGCGAGGCACGTTACCAGATTGGGACCTCTCCGACTCTCGCGGTGCTCCGCAGCGACCGTTGAGCAATGGTCAACTCGACATCGGCAGCTTGATCCTGCTTGGGTGTGAGTTTGATTAACCGTCCCTCAGATCGAGCACCGCCGCCCATTCCTGAAGCGGCCCTCAGGCATAGTCGCTGCGATCCCATCCGGTCGCTTTCACCTCCTCTTCAGCAATGAGGCGGGAGTCGATCTTCGCCTTGAGCCGGTAGAGCATTGAGCGCACACCGAAATTCATGCGGGCAAACGCCGGCGTCGACGGCCGGGCTCGGTTATAGCGCTTGCGGACCATCTCGATGAACAGATCGACGCCGCGGCGGAAGTCGACTTCGTCCCCGAAATCGAAGGCCCCTCCCCGGTAGCGCGCGAGCCAGCACCATTCGGCGAATTCGTCGTGCAGTCGCAGCCGATCCGCATCGATGGGATCGTCCGTGATGCAGCACCATTCTTTCATGGCAGCGATGCGATCTTCGCGGCGCCCTGTCGTATTGCCACGATCCATCAAACGCAGCAATCTCCACTCTTCATCCCCGTGCGCGACGACGAAGCCGAAGTCGATGACGCCCAAGCGGCCGTCGTCCATGAACAGAAAATTGCCGGAATGCCAGTCAGCGTACGAGAGCCGGCCCGCGTAGACCATGCGTGCCCAGGCACGGATCATCTTGCGGGCGAATTCGTTGCGCTCCTCCTGCGACGGATCGCGCGCCATGAACTTGTCGATGTGAACGCCGTCGAGCCGGTCCATCGTCAAGATTCGCGCCGTCGAGTACTCCGGATAGACGCGCGGCACAACGATGCCGTCGTCTTCGCGGAACAAGGATCGTACCTGCTCCTGGACGGCGGCTTCCGCACCATAATCGGTTTCTCGCTCCAGCCGCGCACGCAAATCGTCAAACTGGTCTTGCACGCTCTGCCAGTCCTTGTTCAGACGGCCCGGCAAGAGCGCGAGGAAAAAGTTGCGGAAGTCTTCGCGAATGGCCCGGGCCATGCCCGGATATTGAATTTTGACGGCGACGTCCTGGCCGGTCTTGAGCCGCGCACGATGCACTTGCCCGAGCGAAGCCGCGGCGAAGGCATGCGTGTCAAACCACGCGAAGACATTCTCCGCATCATCGCCCAGTTCATTCCGGACCATCTCGCGCAAGAGCGCCCAGTGCATGGGCGGCGCACTATAGTGCAATTGCTCCAGCGTCTCGACGAACTGGCGAGGGACGATATCGGGAAAGTTGGCCAGTGTCTGTCCTACCTTCATGACCGCCCCGCGCAGGTAGCCCATTGAGTCGAGCAGCCGTAGCGCGGTCTTCCAGTGGGTTTCGGCCAGCATCCGCTCCCTTTGGTCGGCTTGGAGAAACCAGCCGCGAACCCAGTGAAAGAGATACGCGGCGGCGATCTGGGCCTGGAGCGTCGCCAGCAAGCGCAAGCGTCGCCAGCGGCCGACCGGCACCGGGCGCATGGTGGCCGCGAGCAATGGCTCGCGAGCGTCTTGCGCTGCTTCATCCAGCTCGGGAAGGGCACGCATCAGTTCGCTGATCGATGGGGACATGGGTTTGCCCCTCCTTTCCATTAGCTCGCGGACTCGTCGTCACTCTCACGTTGCAGCCAGCCTACGAACATCGCCAACGATTGGTCCAAAAGCGCCAGCGTGTCTTCCTGCCTGGGCGAACGGTCCTGCGCCCAGAACATGAGCACGCCGGTGTAGAGCGTCCAGTAAAGCTGTAATGCGACAGGCGACAGCTCTGGGGCGCCGCGCTTCCTGGACAGCCGCGCGACCGTCTCCAGATGCGACAGGCGGAGCGACTGGCCCTCCTCGCCTGGCGCAGCGGCCAGGGGGCCGAGCGCCGTCTCGAGGAGCACGGGCAGGTGCTTCCGCAATGGCTTGAGCTTGCGTAATCCGGCCGCGACGAACGCAAATAGCTCCTCTAGAAGACACTCCCCCGCGTTCTCCTCGAAATCGCGGTCCACACCGGCGATCGCCAGGGCGGCCAGAGAGGCCAGGATCGCTTCCTTGGTGGCGAAATAGTTGAAGAGCGTGCCCGTGGCTATCCCCGCGGCGTCGGCAATGTCGCGCGTGGTGGTGGCATCAAAGCCGCCGGTCGCGAACAGTTGTCGGGCCGCTTCGAGAATTCGCTGCCGCGTCGCGGCCTTGGTTTCGGCAGTCACTCGCATGGTTCACCTCGCCGTTGCAATATGAGCACGTTCATATTGTAGCCGGCGATCTGGCCGCGTCAAGGCGGAAAATGAGCGTGCTCATAAAATTTAAGCAGTCGCGCCTGCCGTTGCGAGGTCCATCGACAGCGCTGGGCCTTCGTCGCGCTCCGAGCCGGCGGCTCGGCCTTTCCATGCGAGCGGGGAGCCTGGAACTGGCCGTCTCGTCTCGCCGATCGCCGTCCTTGCCGCGAAGGATTATCGGATCGTCGTAGGCGTGGTGGCGTTGTTCATCTGGGGCGCGATGATGGCGTCCCACTTGTGGTCGATCGCCTCAAGAGAATCGTTCCAAAGTCGGCTGCGTGACGAGTTCCTGGAGCGCGAAGAATTCGAGGATGTCGCGGATGCTCGAGCGAAGGCATTCTGGTACGGCGGGAGTATAACGCGGTCTGGCCTCACAGCTCACTAGGCTACGCGACGCCGAAAGAATTCAGCGCGGCTTGCGACCAGAAGGGAAGCAATCGGACTAAAATGATACGTAGACGTGTTGAAATTTATACTCATCGACTAGTCTCCCGTTTGAGGTGGACCAAAAAACGGGGAGCAGCCCAATTCGGTGACACTCTGGAATCCGATCCGCTCGGCCACCAATTCGGCCATCAGCTCGATACATACCTCACCCCCCTGCCGCTCGAGTTAAGAAACCCTCGACCACCAGAACCCAATCGTCGGAGCCGTCTTTGTGGGCAGAAGGGTATGAAACCGAGCGGCTGGAATTCTTTGGCTCAGAAGCCGAAATTACCGTATACGTTCCGTTCGTCGGATCATACCAGCGAAGTCTGACATTCCGCCCGCCGGTAATCGCTTGGGTATCAACTGTTATTTCTCGACGGGTTGGGAGATAGACGACCCCTGCCGATGATGAGTATCCCGATGCAGCCTTGTCATCGCCGCTGCCGAGGCCGATTTTCAGGAATGTTCCGTTGTCACGCCTCCAGGAACTGTCTTGGACATAGGTATCGAGAAGTGCCCAGGCGTATTTGGCACATCGTTGCGGCGGTTCGGTGATGATGTTCAGCCAGTCCGGCCCGCCATCAAACAGGCCGGTGACGCCAAACGGCCACCACTTTTCGTGGCCAAAGTTGATCCCGGCGCCACCGCGGATGAACGTCGAATAGTTGCGTTCGCGCAGCTCCTGGTTTTGCTGGTCTTTGTAATGCGGGGCGTTGACATACGGCGGCTCAATATCGACGACCGGATAGGCCGTGGCGCCAGCTCGGTTGTAGACTTTATCAAACTGCTCGACAGAATTGCTGCCGTAGTCGTACACGGTGTCGGCGCTTTGTTTGAACCATTGATATCCTTTGGCGCCTTCTTCCGATATGAATTGATCGAACGACGTCGAGCCATTAGCCGGCTCGGCAATAATCAGCCTATGGGTGGTCCCTTCTGTATCCTTGATGCCATGGTAAATGGCATCGAGTCCCCGGGCTGGACCTTGATTGTACGACCACCGGAAATCACCCATCACATGCCAGACGATGTTCGGAGAACCAGCATAGCGGGTTGCCACAGTTTTTCCAAAGTTGTAGGCATTCGTCGTCCCAGCGTTGGCCAAATCCGAAGCGGTGCCGGTATTGCCCCAGCTCATGAACAATGAAAACACCACGGTCATTTGGAGCCTGGTGGCTTCTGACATGATCCAGTCCATCGAAGACCACGCCGGGCCGAACGATGAAGCATACGGTGCACCGGTAAAGAAACGTTGCCCGGCCTTGTTCTTGTACCTGTCGCCGAAGCTGTCGTTCATGTGGACCCCGAACGGCGAGACGGTCACGGCATTGAAACCGAGCGCTTTCAAACCTTCGAGAGCCTCGGTGATTTCGGCATTGGTGCAGTTCTGTGCCATTGCCCACGAGGACATGGTTTTGAGCAAATACACATTGCCCTTCTGATCGAGGAAGCGACGATTGTCGGCACTGACGCTGGCTGGCCAAGCAAAAGTTGGAGTCGTGCCCGCAGCAAGTTGTACGGATGAACGACCTGAGGCGGTTTCATCATTCGCCAAGATTTCACCGCCGGCTCGCGTTCCGCTCTTCGGTTGTGAGCCCGACGTGGGAATTGCCGCAAACGCCAGTAGCAAAGTCACCGCGACAATGAGCCAAGACCTGAATGCGTACAGCAGACCAAGAGATCGAGTGGTCATGGAGCCCTCCTTTTGGGGTACGAGGCGTCTAGAATCGCTTGTATCGCCTGCCGCGACAACAAGGAGCCACGGATAATCAGGCCGTAGATTAAACAAAAGAGAGCCGGTTAGGCGGACGCTGAGTTCAGGCTGAGATACGCGTTTTCAGCGCCTCCCTGGGCAATGCCGTGCGCGTCGGTCGCCGGCTTCATGTTGTCTTGCTACTAGCCGAAATTCTGCTTCGTCTTCGATATCGTGCCGTCGCCGACCCTGACCCTCCACCCCCTCGTCGTTTGGGTAAAGAAACCCGTCACAGTGGGTTTATTGAGATGAAGTCGTGAGGCTGCCGGCGCGGTAAAGAAAACTGGTCTTCCAGTGGGTTTCGGCCAGCATCCGCTCCCTTTGGTCGGCTCGGAGGAACCAGCCGCGAACCCAGTGAATTAACTCGCGGACTCGTCGTCACTCTCACGTTGCAGCCAGCCTACGAACATCGCCAACGATTGGTCCAAAAGCGCCAGCGTGTCTTCCTGTCTGGGCGAACGGTCCTGCGCCCAGAACATCAGCACGCCGGTGTAGAGCGTCCAGTAAAGCTATAATGCGACAGGCGACAGCTCTGGGGCGCCGCGCTTCCTGGACAGCCGCGCGACCGTCTCCAGATGCGACAGGCGGAGCGACTGACCCTCCTCGCCCGGCGTAGCGGCCAGGGGGCCGAGCGCCGTCTCAAGGAGCACGGGCAGGTGCTTCCGTAATGGCTTGAGCTTGCGTAATCCGGCCGCGACAAATGCAAACAGCTCCTCTTGAAGACACTCCCCCGCGTTCTCCTCGAAATCGCTGTCGACGCCGGCGATTGCTAGGGCGGCCAGTGAGGCCAGAAGCGCCTCCTTGGTGGGGAAATAGTTGAAGAGCATGCTCATAAAATCCTGGCAGTCGCGCCTGCCGATGCGAGGACCATCGACATCGCTGGGCCTGCGTCGCGTTCCGGTGGGCGCTGCGAGAATCGCCTTCCCCAGCCCGGTTGCCAGAGTCTGACCCAGCCACCTGCACGATGGCCGATTGCTCCCGTGTCCCAGATCTCTGACACTTGTCGTTGCAAGCACGATGGATCGTGGTTAGGATAGCGTGAAAGTCCGGCTGCGGATCTTGCTTCGCCTGGAGACCCCGTTCTCATGCTGACCCAACACGAGAGTCCCGCACCCGCGGCGGTGGGTGGTACGTCGCCGAAGATGCTTCAACTGCTGCGCAAGAGACTCCGTCAATTGTTGCGGGTCACGCTCGTCCTGGTGATCTGCCTCGCGGCGGCCGCCACGGCTCTTGCAATCTGGTGGCTGACGAGTCTGAACGGGCTTCCGGACATCGGCGACCCGTTCGATGTCGCGACGCTACGCAGCTTCAGCATCCCTGACGAGCAGAACGCCTTCAAGTTCTTCCGGCGGGCGAAGGAGCGGCTCACTCCCTTGCCCGTGGTGAGCCCGGTCCAGTACGACCGCAGTTCGATGATCCCTTGGTCCCAGACCGATCCGAAGCTCCGCGCCTGGGTCGAGGCGAACCGCCCGGCGGTCGAGCTCTTCCTGCAGGGAGCCGAACAATCCGACGGGATCTCGCGCCCGGCCGGCGAGGGTTACTCAGAGCGCTACACCAGCGCGGAACCCGGCTGGCTGATCTGGCTGGTGCTCTCGGAGGGCGGCCGGCGCCAAGAAAGCGGCGACATGGCCGGCGCCTGGGACTGCTATCGCGCCGTCCTCCGCATGACGGTCCATGTGCGGCGGCGAGGGAGTCTGTTCTTTCGCGCGGTCGCCAGCAGCCACCACGACTCGCTGCGGAAACGGCTCGCGACCTGGGCAGCCGATCCCAGGACCACGATTCGCCAGCTTTGACTCGCCTTGGCGGAGGCGGTCGAGAGCCGGCCGAGGCCCGAGTGGGATACTTTTTCGCTCCAGATCGAGTATCTGGATCTCATGCATTTCCTGGAGCGGCCGGATGATCGCACTTTTGAGGCGCTCGAGGACGACTCGACCTATCGTCTGGGTGATATGCAGTTGCCGACCGATCTGGTGTTGCATGCCTACAGCGTCAGGCGTTTCCTCTTGCGCGAGCCCGAACGCAGCCGGCGTGCCATCCGGCTGCTCTTTGCCAACTGGCTCGCGCACGTGGAGGTCCCAGACTTGCGGCAACGCATGCCGGCCGTGCAAGCGTCATTCCACGGTCCAAAGCGCACGAGCACCGTGTTGCTTTATCCCGTCAGTTCCGAAGCGCCTGCCGGCGCGCGGGTACTGTCACCGCGCGACGTGGCCAGATGGCTGGTCACGACCCGCGTCGCCTGGCTACCCCTCGGGGAAGGGCTCTGGCCCTCCGTTCGCATTACGGAACAGAGGGCTTATCGTGAGCTGGTCGTTCTGCTGGCACGGGAACTCTATCACCGCGAGCGCGGGGTCCTTCCACCTTCCGAGGATGCTCTGGTGGGGACCTATCTCAAGAGCTTGCCCGACGACGCTTTGGGCGAGCTCGACGACGGAACTACGCCGGCCATATCAAATTCGGACGTCGCGGCGCAGACACCCAAGTGATCGCCATAGCTCCCGAGCCAAATCCGAGGATCGACAGAACTCGCCAAATCGACGACTTCCCATCGATTACCTCGATCGAAGGTCTGTCAATTATCGTGATCACTCTCACTACTGGTACGCCATCCACCCGGTGGCCAACGCGATCCTGGGTAGGCTCCAGCTTGGCCTTGAAACGGCACAGCCCTTCCGCTAAGCTTTGCAATACAAAGTTGCCCCGGAGGGGGGCAGCCGAGGGGACGCGAACCGACGAGGATCCGAGGCAATGCCGGCACCGGGCGTGAGCGATATCTATCGACGCTTCGCCGTGGTCGTCCACGACGTCGCGCCGGCCTTCCTGCCGCAGCTCGCGAGGATCGCCGAAGCCCTCGCGCCACGGATCGGGCGGCAGGTGGCGGGTGCGGTGGTTCCCTGCTGGCATGGGCGGCCGATCGAGGGGCCGGGGGGCGGCTTCGGACGGTTCGTGACGGGGGCGTTCGGGGAGGTCTTGCAGCACGGATACACCCACCGGCAGGACTGGCCGGGCGTGCTCTCGCTGTTCACGGGTCGTTCGGACGAGCTGGTCGGGCTGCCTCGAGAGGAGGTCCGGCGCCGGCTCGGGCTGGGCCGGGAGTTGTTGCGGCGGGCCCTGGGGGTCGCGCCCGCGGGATTCGTGCCTCCGGCCTGGCAAGTCGGGCGGGCGACGGCGGCGGAGTTGGGGGGGTGCGGGTTCCGCTATCTCGCGACATTCAGCGCCATCCGGGCGGCGAGCGGACCGACGATCCCGCTGGCGACCTGGTCGTGGGACTGGGGCGTCCTGGGACCGCTCGGGCCGGTCGGGCAGCGGGTCGGCGACGTCTACTGGCGGCTCCGGCCGGCGACCCTGCCCTGCGTCGTGGTGCATCCGGCCGACGTGGATCGGGGCTATCTGCCGCGCGTGCTGGCGGTGATCGACTGGCTGCTGGGCCGGGGCCGGACGGCCGCCCTTCCCTCGGAGTTCCTGCCATGATCGGACCGCTGCGGGTGGTCTTCCACTGCCGACTACGCCGGCGGGCCGGGCACCTGGCCGGGCGGATCGCCCCGCACCTGCCGATGGGGGCGACGGTGCTTGACATTGGCTCGGGGACCGGCCACAACGCGGAGGCACTGCGGGCCTGGGGGACTTGCACCTGCGTCGAGGCGGACGTGGTGGATTTCCACGTCGTCGGGGTCGGGCCTATCCTGTTCGACGGTGCCCGGCTGCCGTTTGCCGATCGCGTCTTCGACGCGTGCCTGCTCGCGTTCGTGCTGAGTTATGCCGACGACCCGGCGGCCCTGCTCCGCGAGGCCGGGCGGGTTGCCTCCCGGCGCGTCCTGATCTTGCAGTCGAGCCCGCGGGGCCGGGCTGGGCGGATCGCGCTCTTGCTGCGGAGCTGGGTCCAGGGGCGGGTCGCATTCCGGCTCTGCGCGACACTCCGCCTGATCCCGCCCTCGCCAACGCCGCTCCGCCGCCAGCGCATGCTGTCGCGCGAGCGGGTCGGCGAACTTGCCGACGAGGTGGGGTTGAAGCTGGCGCGCGTCGTCCCCGAGCCCGGCTTGCTGAGCCTGGTCAGCCGCGACCTCTTCGTCCTGGAAGGCCCGCCCCAGGAGCCTTGCCTTGCGGCCTCCACACCCCGACCGGGGACCCAACGCCCATGAAGCGGCCTCCGCCCCGGATCTCGGTGGTCATCCCCGCGAGGAACGAGGCGGCGATGATCGCGTCGACTGTGGGGTCGGTCCTCCAGGCGCGCGACCGCTACCACGAGACTCGCCGCGACGGGACGGCGGTGGAGGTTATCGTGGTGGACAACGCGAGCGATGACGGCACCGTAGATGCCCTGGCCCGGCATACCGCCGACGGCGGCGTGCTGATGGCAACCTGCACTCCCCGCGGCGCGGCGAGGGCGCGGAACATCGGAGCGCGGCTGGCGAGCGGCCGGGCGCTGGTCTTCCTCGACGCCGACACCCATCTGCCGCCCGGAGCGCTCGTCCGGATCGCGGAGCTGGTCAACGAGCAAGGATACGAGGCCGGGATCACTCGCTTGGGCGCGCTCGACGGCGGCCGGCGGGCCCGCTGCTGGTGGGCCTTCTGGAACGCCGTGCGGCGGCTCCCCCTACCGCGGGCCAAGGCGATGCCGGCCTGCATGTTCTGCACCCGAGAGGCCTTCGACGAGTTCGGGCCGTTCGACGAGCGCGTCGACATCGGCGAGGAGTGGCCGATCCTGGCCGGGCTCTACCGCGCCCGGCCCCGCCGATTCGTCTACGATCAAGCCATCACGGCGCTCAGCTCGGGGCGTCGGATGGAGCTCCAGCACTTCGGCTACACGCGGACCTTCGCCCGGTACGTCTGGGCGATCCTCAGCTTCCGGGGCCGCGTCGATTATCCCGACCACATCCGGCACGCGCCGCGGGATTCGACCCCCGGCGATTGTAAGAAGGGAGGGCGTCGGACCCTGCTCTTGACGACCGCCGACGGCGAAAGGTCCCGGCCGCGCTTCGGGCGGTGGCCGGAGTGGTTCGGGCCCTGGCTGGGCAAGCTCCGGCTGCACGCGATCGAGCCCCGCCAAGCCCCGGGCCGGCCGACGATGATCGCGAAGCGGCGACGTTGGTTCGGCCCGCTGCTGATCGGGCCCGGCAACCTGTACCTGCGCCGGCTGGGGTCGGGGGTGCGGGTCCTGCCCGGGGCGGAGTGGCGGACTCGGGAGCGTGCGCTCTATCGCACGCTCCACGGGATCGAGCTGGAGACCGGCCCCCGGGGCTGGCTGATTCTTCCCCGATGGCCGGGGGTAGTGCTAGCCGATCACGCGCGCAGCCGGCTCGACCCGGCGCCGGCCCTGTTGCGGGGCCTGGGCGCCGCGTGCCGGGCGCTCCGGGACCTGCATCGGGTCGAGCTGCCGCGTGCCGACGGGGGGTGTGAACGCCTGAGCCACGGCGACGCGACGCTCCGAAACGTCCTGTTCGATCCCGCGACCGGCGAGGCTCGCTGGTTCGACTTCGACACGGCCCACGACCCGGGCCTGGCCCCGGCCTGGCGCCACGGCGACGACCTGCGGGCCCTGGTCTACTCGGCAGTCGAGTCGTTCGCCGATTTGCCGGTCGCGCTCTTGCTTCGCACCGTTCAGGATGCCTATCCCGACCCAGGCCCCTGGGAGCAGCTCCGCGATCGGCTGGCCCGCGGGGCGCTGCACCGATCGCCGCTGCACCTTGCCCAGGCCTGTCCGCCCGATGGGCGGAGGCGCGAGCTGGAGTCACTCCTGCTCCGAGGGGCCTGGCGGTGCGGATCACTCATGGAAAATGCTGGTGGTTGATCGATCGGGTGATTCGCCCAGGTGAAAGCGGCGACAGACGCAGCTATTTCGTCCCCCAGAGCTCCTTGATCGTGTCTTCGGTGTTGAAACCCTGGGGGCAGGCGTCACTTCGCGTGTTGGCCCAGTACCATCGGGGTGCATTGGGCGTGCCGGGTGTCATGACCCGGCTGCCGGGCATTTGCAGGTGGCCGTTGGGGTCGGTCTGCTTCACCCAGTTCCAGGCGTAGCGGAGCCAGAGGTTGCGTTCGGCCTCGGGCTGGAGGGCGAACCAGGTGATCTCGTCCCATCCCCAGACAAACGGCGGCTTGCTCGGCTTTCCCGGGTTGCTTCGACCGAAGTTGTCGAACTCGACCAGGTACGGCAGGTGCTCGCAGGACCATCCGCTCGGAGTGACGCCGCCGCGACTCTTCAAGAAGATGGCGTCCGCGTAGCCAACCTGGAGGGCCCCTTGATGAGGATGATCCCGAACCTCGACGATCCTCAGGGGAAATGAGTGGAAGTCGAAGAGGAGCTTGCCGTCTTCCACGTAGCCGCCCGTCGGCGTGTGGGCGTCGCAGAGTAGGAAATGTCTCCGGGCGTGCTTGCGAGCGTAAGCTCGGACGCGGTTGAGCATGTCGATCCAGTGGGCGTGCCGCGGGTCATTCTTGTCCATCAGGCCCACCTGGCCGAAGTGGATGGCCTCGATCCCGACGTCGATGTAGCGGCTGGCCAGGAAATAGAACCACATCCGCGTCTCGAGCCGGCTCATGTCCGGGACCGAGCCACGGCCCCCCCAGTGGTTCACGAAACGCCCGCCGGCATAAAGCATATCCGGATACCGGAAATTGCGCTTTTCGGTGGGTAGACCGAACTCCGCGAAGACGTGCTCCGGGATGGCGATGGATTCCACCCCTCGGGTCACGATCTCAAACGCGGCACCCTGCAAGATGATCTCAGGGTCGGCCTTGTGAAGCGCCAGGGCGTAGGGTCTCGCCGTATCGAGAAAGGCGGCGAGCTCCTTCTCCCGCCCCCAGACCATGAGCGCCCGCCCTATGAACTTGGCCTTCGACGAGAGGATCAGCCGCAAGTTGTCGCGGGGGTCAACGCCGCGGTGGTTACGCGGTTGAGTCAGATCGTCGTGGAGCAGCTCGGTGAACGAGATCGACCGATCGAGATAATGCTCCAGCACTGGTTTCGACATCGACGAATCGAACCCAAAATCGTGGGCGAACGCCGGCGCCGCCCAGACAAGGATGGCTGGGACAAGACCAATGGCCCTGAGACCGCCGATGGAATTCGTGCGCTCGTGCATCGTGATGCTGCCCAGTTGCTGATGGAAAGATGGAAAGACAACGTCTCGCGCACTCCGTCCGACGCGGCCGGTGCAGCTTGTCAGAGCGAGGCGCCAGGCGCGTTGAACGAGGCGTTCCCCGGGAACGATGGAGGCTATCCCCGAGTGAATCAGCTCGACCGAGTTCAGCCATCAGATCATCGCATCTCAACCCCACTCCGAGCCAGTGGTTCGACTCCCGAGATAAAGGTGTCAACAACCGATTCACGGTTCCTGACACCTTTTGCTCCTGGCGAGTGGGGGCGCGTCAGCGCTCCGAGCCGTCTCCCAACAGACTCCCGGCGCTCACGCGACCGGGCTCACCGTTATCTCGGGCGGGGCGAGCGGGGACGCGTCACCGCCCCGAGTTTTCTGCGAACAGACTCCCGGCGCTGACGCGACCGGGCTCGCCCCAGGCACGGCGAGCGGGGTCGCGTCAGCGCCCCGAGTTTTGTTTCCAGCAGAACTCCCGGCGCTGACGCGACCGGGCTTGCCCCAGGCACGGCGAGCGGAGTCGCGTCAGCGCCCCGATTGGACAGTACCTCAGTGTCATTGCAACTGATGCACATCGCCCGCTCGTTGGATTCGGCATAAGACACACATTTGCAGGTTGTCCGTTGCCCCTTTCCCTTTTTTCATTTGCAATTTGTGCTTTGCTCGTTGTCATTTGTTATTTGTCATTTGTGATTTATGAATTGTCCTTTTTGATTCCACTTCCTTGCCCCTCGAGGGCGTGCCGGCCAGCCCGGGCCCCGGGCTGAGAACCGCGAGCGGGGCCAGGAGGAGCCGCGGTGCATTTGATGTGATGCACTGCGAGCCGTTCTGTACCATGACCGAAGAACCGTCCCGAGAGAAGAAAGCCCAGCTCGCGCTTGCGATCGCGCGGGGTGCATCCATCACCGCCTGGGCGCGGGCAAACCAGGTGCCGGTCCCGACGGCTTCCAAGTGGGCCAGTGAGCCTCAGGTCCGGGGCTCGCTCGAGTCCTGCCGCCGCCGCGCCCTCGATCGGGCCATCGGCCGGATGGCCAGGCGTGCCACGTGGGCGGCGGGTCAGATCGCCAAGCTCGGCCGGGATGCCCAATCCGAGTCGGTCAGACTGGCGGCGCTGCGGGCCGCCTTGTCCGACATGATCACGGTTACCAGGTTCGCGGGGCTCGAAGTGCGCGTGACCGAGCTCGAGGAGGAACGCTTCGGCGCTCGTGCCGACAACACGTGGCGCACGGGCTAATCACCGGTTTTTCGGGGCTGATCAATTGTGCCGGTCGCGGAACCCGGGAAAACCGCGCATTCACGCAACTGAATTGCGAGATTTGCAGACCATCTAGATGGGGCGGGCGCACTGTTGCAACCGATGCACATCGCCCACTCCTTTGAAAGAGGCTCACACTGTTTGCGGTGGGTTACACCCACCCGACGAAGAGGTCGCCGGTGCTCGCAACGTGGCTCCCTGCGCGCCCCGAACACCGGACACCCAACACCCGAGTACCAACGAGCACACCATGAGCAGTGCACGAAAGACCGCCGCCAATCGCCAGAACGCAAAACGCAGTTCAGGCCCCAGATCGGTCGAGGGGCGGAACGCCTCGCGCCGAAATGCGCTTCGGCACGGGCTGACTGCCGAAACGCTAGTTGTCGAGGGGGAGGATGCCGAGGCGCTCCGGCTCGATGAAAGGTGCTCCCCTGTCCAAGCGGCAAAACGAGGTGCCCGGCTCTCCGGACCTGCCGGCGCGGCTGGTCAACGAGCTGGAATCCAGCTACGCAGGCTGCCGCTGGCTTCTTGACTGCTGGAACGACCTGAAAGTTCGCAACCAGCCACCCACCTTCTGGCAGGCGTCCGACAAGTTCAAGGCAATCCGCCTGCTGGGCAAGCAGCCGCTCGACGTGCTGCATGATACCACCGGCGACTTGATGGCCGTCTTCCTCGGCGCCTACGCCGTTTCTCCGCTGAACAAAAGCCCTTTCAGCGAGCTGCGCTGCGAGGCGGGCGAGGACCAGTTTCCCGCGGTTCGCAGGCAGTTGGACGCGATGGACATCCAGCGGCGCCTGCCGGTGGGCGAAACCGCCGGCCGGCAGGTTCTGAACGATCTGATCGCGCGGCAGACCCGGCGGCTGGAGCAGCTTGCCTTGAAGCACAAGGCACGCGCCCTGGCCGAGGCCGCCGAGAGCACGAGCCGGTTGGCCTTCGACCCGGGCGCCGCCGCCGACAAGGTGCGCCGTTACGAGGATGCCTCGATCCGGCGGATGACGCGTGCCTGCGAAGACCTGGTCAAGCTTCGTCGGTCCGGCATCCTCGACAGCTGCCGAGTTTTCCGGCCGAGTGGGATCGGCCCTCGCGAGGCAGAGTGGGAAATTAGTATTTGGGAACGAACTGCCACCGTTCGTGGTACTTCGGGTTGTGATGCCACTCGTTGAGCTGGACGGAGAAGCCGCGGTCCAGTGTGTCCTGAGCCAGGTCCGACCAGGGGGTCTTGGGATGTTTGGCAATGACAGCCTTGAGCAGACGCTCGGCTTCGGCGTATTTCTTGGCGGTCAAATTCCGCGCGGCGAGCGGCTTTTTCGTGTGATCGACGACCCAGGTAATCATCATGTCCGCCGCGGGCGGGCCCTTGGGGTGAGGCGGGGCTGAAATGATCGACGCCATCAAGGCACGATACTCGAAGGCCTTGACCTGGAAGGCGACGGTTTGAGCCAGCATCAGCTCGTAATGAGCCTGCCACCGCTTCTCGGGCTCGCGCTGGTAGACCTTGTCGAGTGCCTCCAACCGCTTCTGAACTTCGAGGAGGTCGTTTAACCGTTGCTCTGCCTTGGCTCCTTCCTCCTGGGCGGCTTTGACCAATTGGCCGATGTCGATCGGGAACTCGCGTCGGTAGAGGAAGTTCCTTCCTTGCATGATGATCGCGTAGATCGACTGACGCAGCGGCGAGCTGTTGCGCCGCTCGACGTAGGTCATCCGGTTGTCATACTCGGGGAGATACTCCTTGAGCTGCGTGAGTCTGTACGCTTGCTCACGCTTGCGGACCCTCATGAATTCCTCGCTCGGCAGCAGGAAGTAAATTCCACCCGATTCCCGCGTCAGGCGTGCGAGCTCATAAGGCGCAAATCCCGAGGGCTGCTCATCCCACCGGTCGTACAGGCCGTCCCACTGGTAATTCTCGAAGTCGGCCGTCTCGGGACCGCGGCGAATCACGGGGTAGTAGACGTCCTTGGTCACCGGGTCCATGTAGCGGTGATGGGCGTAGGGATAGCCGAAGAGGGCCTGGCGGCCGATGACGTAAAGGGGCACCTTGTATTTCTTGAGGGCCTGCTTCGCCTCTTCGACGCCGTCGCCGTCGTCTCCCGACTCATCGGTGACCAGAATGATGATCAGCTTTCGATCCTTGCGGATCAGGTTGGCATAGCGATCAACGACGTCGCGGATCGCCTTCATGGTGTTTTCAGTCCCCGTGGAGTCGATCCTTAGCTTTTTGATGGCTCGGCCGATCAAGTCGATGTCTTCACGCGGCTTTTCCAGCACGAAATCGATTCCCTGTCCGAAACCGACGATTGCGTGGTTGAGCGCTCCCGCAGCCTTTTTGCTCGGGTCGACGTTGAGCTTCAGCTCGCTTGAGACCCGGTCGAATTTCTCGACGATCGTCTTCTGGTCGTCCTGCATGCTGGTCGATTCGTCGAAGAGCCAGACGACGGTGAGCTTGTGGTCCTTGAGGTGGCGAAGAATCTCGCGGGCCAGTTGGTCGAGTGCGACGCCGATTTCGCTGGCCTCGAAGAGCGGGTCGCCGGCGATCTTGCCTCCGCCGATCAGATCGGTGGCCGGAGCCGTGGGAAGCTGGGTCAGCGGTGACGCTCCCAGGCCGTCAAGCTTGACGCCGGGCAGGCTCGACCCTTCGTTGATCCGGCCCTTGCCTACGCCGCGGACCCTGGGCGTTGCCGAGAGCCGGCCCGATGCGATTCCGCCGGGCATGATCACGCCGCCCCCATCGTCGCCTTCACTTTCATTGCCGCCGTCGACCATCGCGGCCGGCGGTGTCTCACCTGCGGTCTCGGCATGCTCGTTGCCAATCGCGTGATCCCGAACACTGTTATCCGCGTCGGCGTAGATCGGCACCAGCTCGGGCTCGCCGCCGTGCAGAGATGCGAGCGCCGAGTCGAAATTGACGGCCTTTTTGATCGTGTCGCGGGCCGAGAATGTCGCAGCGGCCAGAGCCGATAAAATGGCAATGTGCACCACCAGGGAGAAGCCCCAGGCCTGGAGCAGGTATCGCACTCGGACGCGGCGCCGGCGTTTGGGCCGAAGTCTCGCGGCGGGAGTCGTGCGACTCGGAGTCGATGGCGAGCTGGGCTGGGAAGCCTCACTCCCATCCGCCGGACTTGTGGCCGGCCCGAGCGGGGCCGAAGTTGCGGCTCCACTCTCCGGTGCCGATTCCGCTCTCGCTGCGTCGCCCGCGGAGGTCGACCCAATCGCCTCCTCCACGGGGGCTGTAGCCGGCGCGCTGGAATCGACAGCGACGACCACCGGGACTGCTTCGATCGTCTGGGCGGTGACCTCTGTCGGCATCGCCGCTTGCAGCCGGTCGCCGCCCAGCGAGCGTGAAGAGGCTGGTCCCAGAGGCAAGAATGGGGAAGGCTCGCCGGTCTCCGCGATCCGGTATAGATCGTCGGCCGATGAAGCACCAGGTGACCGCAGTTCCATGACGCGTGCTCCTCGCCTCGAACCGTTGCTGATTTCGGGGCTCCGTCCCGCCTGGCTTTGCCCGAAAGTACGCTCCACCTTCAGAATTATAGTTTAGGAGTCTGCTGCGGCTTAGGGGGGCCGGGATTGTTCTTCTTCTTGCGCTCTGGATTGTCGTCTCGGCGACGACGGGGCGGCACGAAAGTCTCGACCCACTTGAAGCCCAGGGGATCCTTCAGCTCGCGCGCGGCCATCAAGGCCCAGGGAGTCGCCGGATGCTCCTCGGTGACGCGGTGCAAGAGTACCTGGGCCTCCTTACTAGCGGCCACTGCCTTATCACTATACTGAATCGCCTGATCGGGAGCGAGCCGCCAGGCGTTGAACTTCGCATTCGAGAACTTGAGAGGGTCTTTCTTCATGCGGGCGCAAGCCCAGTTGTATTCGTAGCATCGGACCTTCATCGCCAGCAGGCGCCCTCGGATCAGATCGTAGTGAGCCTGCCAGCGGCGTGAGGTTTCGCGGTCGCGGAGCTTGGCGACGGTATTGATGGGGCTCAGAGCCTCATCAACCGTGTAGGCCGTTCGTTCGGCGATTCCTTGATTTCGGGCCATTATTTCCTTGAACTCGGGCGAGTCGGCCGGCGGGAAGAACAGCGAGGGCATGTCCGGCAGCCTTTGTTGCGTGATCTGGGCGGCGTTCAAGATCGCACGCCGCAGCGGCGAGTGGGCGATTTGCGCCTCGTATTCGTCGCGCCGAACCCAGTCTGGCTTGTACTCGCGCATCCGGGCGGGGTCAAAGCCCATGCGATGGGTATCGAAGCGAGTCACGAAATAGATCCCGCCCGTTGCGCTTGATAACCGGCTGAGCGCATAAGGGCCGAAGCCGGCCTCCAGGACGTCATATTGAGGACCGCCGTACCAGAACGGCAACTGGATCTGCTCGAGCACCGCACTTTCAGGCCCTTGTTTCACCGGCTGGTGAGTAAAGACGTATTTGGTCTTGGGGTCCATGTAGTCCATGTAACCGTAGATGCGGCCGAAAACGGCCTGCGAGCCCAGAACATACACGGGGACCTTGGCTCGCTGAGCGAGCGCGATGGCATCCTCGAGCCGCTCCTCATCGTCGCCGATCTCGTCGGTCACGACAATCACCATCGTGCGGTAAGCGTGGTTCTCCGCGTCTTTGTAGCGCCCCCATTTGTTGACGACCTCGGCCACCGTCGTAAAGGTTGTCTCGATGCCCGTTTCATCGAGTGGAACTCGCCCGATTGCTTCCTGAATTTCCGACAAAACGGCCGTCGGTTTGGGAAGAAGGGCATGCCGATCGTGCCCGAAGGCCACAACCATCGTCATGAGCCCGCTGTCGGCCGAGAGGTGGTTCTCATCAAGCTGGTTGATGTGGGTGTACACGGTCTCGATATGCTTGCTCAGCCGTTGCCGCTCTACTTGAAGGCTGCCTGATGCGTCAAAAGCCCAAACGACCAGGGTGCGTCCCCGTTCCAGTTGGCGGACGATCTCGATTGCGATGCGGTCAACCGCCCCTTCAACACCTCCCACGACTTCCGACCCGTTGCCCCGGATCGAGACGGCCTGGCCCAGCATGGTCGCAGTCGGGATCACCACCTCGGTCGCCCGCTGGACGTCCAGCTTGACAAACTGCGGCGCGATGCCACGAGTTGAATCTGGCGTTACCGAAGAGACTGGAACCGGCCCAGCAGAGCTGGGTGCCGTCGTGATCACGGGAGCCAGATTCGGCGCAAACGACCCCGCTTGAGCCTCGAGCGCCGGCGGATCGGCGGACTGGTCCAGATCCTGGAAAGCCGACTCCGCCGCAACCAAGTTATCCATCACCTCACTCTTGAATTCGCGCTGAGTCTCCCGATGCGCGTGGTAACCGGCAAGCGCCAGGCCCGCCAGCAATAGCCCGTGCATCGTCAGGCTCAGCATCAAGGCAGGAAGCTCGATGTCCGGCCGATCTCCCACCATCGTGGAGACCCACGGAAACTGCCCTTCAAGCCGCCGTACCAAGTCGGCCACCACAGCCCCATGCTCCTCGGTTCGAGCACCCAGTTCTCAAAACGCCCGATTGCATCATACCGGAATCAGGCAAACACTTCCCATCCATCTTACACACAAAACGTGCTCTCGTGACAGCTCACTTGCGAACATGCATCCATGCTTTCGTACACGCCTCGTCGGCCCTTGAATGGTCGAACTGATCTGCATCGCCTGCTCTCTACACGCGGCGGCGGTTTTCCGGTATCGTTCGCTTTGAGGGCACTCACACTCGCCGACACGACGCGGATCATGTGCCTCTGGCATGTTCCGCTCACCCAGTGAGGCAATTGTTATGAAGCGGCTTCTCGGTATCGCGTTCCTGGCAATACTCGCAGCCGGATCTGGAAACTCGATCCAGGCCGATGACGAAATTGCGAAGGCTACCCTTGATAAGGCGATCAAGGCCTTGGGCGGCGAAGAGAAGCTAGCCAAGGTCGAGGCTTTCACCTGGAAAAGCAAGGGCAAATTCATCATCAACGGCAGTGAGAACAAGTTCAGCAGTCAGGTCACGGTTCAGGGGCTCGATCAATACCGCTCGGAATTCGACGGCGAGTTCAACGGCAACACCGCCCAACACGTGACGGTCCTGAAGGGCGACAAAGGCTGGCGGAAGGATGGAGACCAAGTCATCGAAATGAACAAGGACCAGGTCGCCAACGCAAAACGATCCATCTACCTGATGGTCGTCCCAACCACGCTAGTCGCCCTCAAGGGTACGAACTTCGAGATCGGAACGGCCGGCGAGGAAAAAGTCGGCGAGAAACAGGCAGTCGTCATCAAGGCGAAGGGACCTGACGGCAAGGATTTCACGATCTATTTCGACAAGGAAAGCGGTGTGCCCGTCAAGCTGGCCGCCAAAATGACCGGCTTCATGGGTGAGGAATTTACGATGGAGACGAGCTTCGCCAATTACAAAGACTGCGACGGAATCCAGAAGGCCACCAAAATCGAGAGCAACCGAGACGGCGAGAAGTTCCTTGATGCAGAACTCACCGAGTTCAAGATCGTGAACAAGGTAGACGCCTCGACTTTCGACCAGCCGAAATGATCGGGCTGGAGGGTGGCAATCGCATCGTGGGTTCAGCGCTTCGAACCGGTTTGTCTTTTCAGGTCTCTCTGCCGGTATCCGGCATTGGGATCGGAACCAGGCCGGGTTATCCCTCTCGCCGCCGCGGTCCGGGCAGGCTCGAGGATGCGCCCCTGATCGTTCGTTATCGCAATCCAGTGCTCCAGGACGCCGCGCAGACGCTCGAGCGTCGCCTGGTGCTCCGGGTCGCTGGAGGCCGCCAGGTTGTGAATCTCATACGGGTCTGACCCCAGGTCATAGAGCTCCTCGGGCGGCATGCCCGGTGCGGTCAGCACTTTCTGAACGGGAGTCAGCTTGCCCTGGGCGTCGAGTTCCTTGAGCAGGTTCCAGACTGGATAGCTGCGCTCCTTGTATTCGTTGGGCTGGAGAAACGGTCGCTCGGGTGTGAAGTTGCGGATGTAGCGATAGCGAGCGTCGCGCACGGTGCGGAGACGAAAGACCGTCTCGTCGCACCGGTCGCGTGCGGCAAAGACATAGCGGTGCGGCTCCCAACGGTCTCCCAAGAAAATCTGGCCTTGCATGGCCGCCGGCTTGGCCGCGCCGGCGATAGCCAGTAGGGTCGGCGCAAGGTCGATCGACTCGATCAGACGATCGTCCACAGAACCAGGCTGAAACCCCCTGGGCGCCGGGAACCGCGCCGGCCAGCGGATGATCAGTGGAATGTGCAACCCTTCCTCGTAGCAGAACTGCTTCCCGCGCACGTGGCACTGGCCGTGGTCGGCCATGAACAGGACGATGGTGCGATCAGCCAAGCCGTCGCTCGCGAGCTGCTGGAGGATGAGCCCGACCTTGCGGTCGAGCTCGCTGGCTGAATCGAGGTATTCCGCCCAGTCTCGCCGCGTGATGGGATGGTCGGGGTAATAGGGAGGTATGAGAACCCGGGCTGGGTCGGCCTGCTTGGGAGCGCGAAACGGCCGGTGCGTTTCCTGAAAGTTGATCTGTGCGAAAAAGGGCTGGTGGTTTTTGAGGTCAGCCCAATCATTTGAGTCGAACGGCCGGCCGTCGTCACTGAAGTTCCAGTCGGTCTTGCCCGTGCCCGAAAAACCGAACGATGGGGGAAGCCGGCTGATGTTGAGCGTAAAATAGCCCGCGTCGCGCATCCAATCGGAAATCAGTCGCACACCGGGCGGCAGCCGATATCCGTCGTCGCGGTGCGATCGATGGTTGTGGGCGCCGATCGTGGTCTGATACATGCCGGTCATGAAAGCCGATCGACTGGCGGAGCAGACGGGTGCGGTCGTGTAAGCGTGGGTATAGCGCACACCCGAAGCGGCCAGGCGGTCGAGATTGGGGCTTTTGACCTGGGTCGCGCCGTAGCATCCGAGCTCGGGGCCGAAATCTTCGGCGACCAGCCAGAGGATGTTGGGGCGTTCCGCCGACGCTTTCTTTGCATTCAAGACCTGGCCATACGCCTGCTGGGGCGGCTGCGCCGGCACTTTCAAGTCTGCCCGGAGTCGGTTGAGCTCCCGTTTCAGGTCGGCCACAACCGTCACGTAGGCAGGATCGCCATACACATCCCGCAGCTCATGGGGATCTTGCTTGAGGTCGAAGAGCTCCCACTCGTCCAGGTCGGGTATGTCAAAACGGACCAGCTTGTACCGGTCGGTCACAACCCCGTAATGAGGTCGAACGTGGTGAGGTACGGGATACTCGAAGTACTGATAATAAAAGGTCTGACGCCAATCCTGCGGTGTTTGGCCCTTCAGAATCGGAACGAAGCTCCGGCCTTGCATATCCTGGGGAACTGGCAGCCCCGCCGCGTCCAAAATCGTTTCGGCGAAATCGACATTGGAAACGAGATTGCCGTTGACCAGCCCGGCCTTTGCGATTCCTGGCCAGCGCACCAGTAGCGGTGTCCGTAATGACTCCTCGAAGATCCAGCGCTTGTCGAACCAGCCGTGCTCGCCGAGATAGAAGCCCTGATCGGCCGCATAGACGACCAGGGTGTTGCTGGCAAGGTCCTCGTCGTCCAGAAACTGGAGCAGCCGCCCGACACTTTCGTCCACGGCCTTGATGCACCCCAGATAGTCGTGCATGTCGCGCTGGTATTTCCAGCGTACCAGGTCGTCGCCTGCGAGATGGGCTGCGCGGAAGGCGGCATTTCGCGGCTCATAATAGGCATCCCACGTCCGGCGCTGTTCGGGCGTCAAAATAACCGGTGGTGTCAGCTTGAGATCGAGCGCCGTCATCGTCTTGGCAATCGTCATGTCCTGATCGTGCTCGGCCTTGCCCCGGCCGGAGTAGTTGTCAAAGAGGGTGGGAGGCTCGGCATAAGGGCGGTCATGGTCGTGCCCCAAGTGGCGAAGCGCGGGCAGCCATTCGCGGTGGGGCGCCTTGTGATGACACATCAGCAAGAACGGCTTCGACTTGTCGCGCTTTCGCAGCCAATCGAGACTCAACTCGGTAATGATGTCGGTGGTGTATCCCTCGTACTTCACCTGCTGACCGTTATGGATCATGGCCGGGTTGTAGTAGACGCCCTGCCCCGGCAGAATTTGCCATTCGTCAAAGCCGGTCGGATCAGTCACCAGGTGCCATTTGCCGATGAGTGCCGTCTGATAGCCAGCGGCGCGGAGCAGCTTGGGAAACGTGACTTGCGAGCCGTCGAACCGGCTATTGGTATTGTTGTAAAAGCCGTTTTGGTGCGAGTACTTGCCAGTCAGAACTGTTGCGCGGCTGGGACCGCAAATGGAGTTGGGCACCACGCAACGATTGAAGCGCATGCCCTCCCGGGCGAGCCTGTCGATGTGGGGGGTTTCGATCAACCGCCGTGAATCGTTATAGGCGCTTATAGCCTGATAGGCATGATCGTCGCTGAAGATGAAGAGGATGTTTGGGCGCTTTCCATTCCGGCCTGGTGCTCCGGCAACGGCGGTACCTGCCGTCAACCCGATCACAACCGCGGCCAGAATTGTCAACCGTCGCGGCCATGTGAAGCACCGGACCATGTTCATCTCCGGGCGATCGTTACTGGGAGTGATTTCAAACCATGAAGCACCAGGCCGGGCCGCCACTGAAGAGCAGTCCGTGGAACCGCTAACCGCAGCTCCGGAACCCTGCGCAGCAGGGTGTTGATGGCAATCTGCCCTTCCAGCCGCGCTAGTGGTGCGCCTAGACAGTAATGCACTCCCAATCCGAATGCCAGGTGGCGGTTCGGTTCGCGCGATAGGTCTAGCGTGTCCGGCCGGTCGAACTGACGCTCGTCCCGGTTGGCCGACGCGAGTACGGCAAAAACCCTCTCGCCGCGCGGAATCGTCACTCCGGCAATTGTGACGTCTTCGCGGGTGTAACGCTCGGTCGCGGTTTCCAGGGGTCCGTTAAAACGCAGCAGCTCCTCGATGGCCAATTTGATGAGCCCAGGCTCGTTCCGCAGCCGGTTCATCTGATCAGGGTGTTCGATCAGCGACAGAACGCCATTACCGATCAGATTGACGGTCGTCTCATGGCCTGCGATCAGAAGCAGTGAGATCATTCCCAAGAGCTCATCCTCGCTCAACTGATCGCCGGACTCACGGGTTTCAACCAGAGCAGTGACCAGGTCGTCCTTGGGGTCCACACGCCGAGTTTGCACGAGCCGTCGAATATAACGCAGGAACGCGATCAAGGCGGGCATCGCCTTCAACAAGCCCCAGGTGGTTGGTACGGCCGTCACGATCGTGCTCGACCATCGCTGGAACTTATGGCGATCCTGTGCGGGCACACCTAGCATTTCAGCAATGATGGTGGTCGGTAGCGGCAGCGCATAATCGCGGATCAAATCCATGCGGCCCTTGTGCTCGACGGCGTCGAGCAGCTCATCAGTCAACGACTGCACGCGCTCGCGCAGCTCCTCGATCAGCCGCGGCGTGAACGCCTTGTGCACCAGGGCGCGCAGCCGGGTATGATCAGGTGGGTCCAGGTCGAGCATGTTGCGCTCGATCGGCTTGAGCATGCTCGGAATCCAGAACTGTTTGGCAGCTTGTTCCGGCGTGAGGGCAACTCGTTTGTCCTTGAGGATGCGATCGTCCTTGAGCACGGCAACAACGTCGTCGTAACGCGTTACCAGCCAGGCCGGTCGCTTGTCCGGCGGTGTCACGCAGCAGACCGGTGCTTCGGCGCGCAAGCGCGCATAGAAGGGATACGGATTCGCCTTGAACGCAGCACTGGCGATGTTGACGTCCGTGAGCGAAGCCATCGTTGGTTAAGAAGCTTTCCCTCGAGGTCGATGCATTCAGACCGACGTTCAGTGCCGCGCTGAATGCAATGTGATAACCAGATTGAACGTCGTCGGGCTCGGAGAGACAGTCAGGAATCCCGAGCCCGATACGGATGTATAATTGGTGGTGACAGCGATGATCTGAAAACTGTAGCGATGCGTCGTCGAGGGCTTGATCCCCAGAAGCAAGCTGCCTTTCTGGTCGGTCACAACGAGCAAGGAATTACTGAGATCCGGCAGCTTGCCGCGACCAACGATTTTGTCCGAAAGCAGGAACGAGCCAGTGACTTTTCCCATGGAGCCAAGGTGACCCGACAGCGGGAAAGACGTCACCTCAAGCCCTTGGGAACCGAACGAGCCCGCCGGCAACCCTTGCACGGAACCGTTCAAAACAAACGGCTTGGCGGCGCTATGGTGGACGGCCACGGCGGGATCAGCCATCGCGGTCGAGAGCAGTACCTTACCCTCGAGGGAATCAAACTGGAGCGAGCGGCGATGGGTCTTCAGCATTGGAACCTCCATGTCGATGACAAATCCTGGTTGCGCCAGATCCGGGTGTTTCTCGATGGCGAACACCGCGCGGTTCCTGCGCGTCGCAGGGAATCCTACCAAAGAATTCCCTGCCTGGGGAGGCAAAGATTGGGCTGAAAGCCGCCAGATACGACCGCGATCGCGCTCAAGAAAACCGGGGCCTTTAATAGCTATGTTCCGAGACATTCGCCCGCTGAGGCTGGACGACTTGCCGGAGTTGAGCGGGTTCCTTACAGCAGGATTTCACACGCCGCCGGCAGCCGACTTCGCCGCAAGGGACGTGCTGCGCTGGAAATATTTGGAGCCGCCCGAGGTGACGGCTCACGGGAGTGATCCCAGCGGCGCTACGCCGCAAAGCTACGTCGCGCGCGATGACGCGGGACGGATCATCGGCCATATCGGCATCTGCCGCACCGCCTTCGAGGGCCGCGCACCCACGGTCGCGGGTGGACAGATTGCCACGATTCACATTATCGACTGGCTCGGTTCACCCGACCACCGTGCCGTCGGCATGAGCCTGATGCGCAAGGCCCATGAAGGAGTTCCGACCCAGTTTGGGCTGGGAGTCAGCCAGGCCGCACTCGTCGTTGGCGAGCGAGCCGGTTATGAGCTGCGCAGCTTGGTACCGGTGTACGTCCGCGTGCTCCGCACACGCTACTGGCTCGGGACTGGCAGACTGGGGCTGTTCCAGCGCGCGATCCGGATCGCTCATGACATCGTCCGGCGCGAATATTGCCTCCTCGGGCCCCGCGGACAACGATCACGCTAAAGCAAGTTTCGTGCTTCGGTGACGAGATTTCTCCGATCATCGACCAAGCCAAGGCAGCGGTCGTACTGACACGCCGCGACCCGGCTCGACTCAATCAGCTTCTCCGTTTTCCAAGACAGGCGATGTCGGGGTGGCACCTGCTCGATGGCACGGGACGGCTCCGCGGATTCGCATTGCTGAACCTCATCCCCAAAGATCAGGGCCGAACTCTGACCGGAAAAATCGTCGATTGCTTGCTCGATGACGTTGACGCCGATCTCTGGCACGCGGCGATGCGAGCTCTGACCAACAAACTGGTCCGTCAAGGCGCCGATATCGCACAAGCCTACGCCAGCACGCCTTGGACGGTCGAAGCTTTGCGAGGGAGTGGGTATAACTCGCGCTATTCGGCAAAGTTCCACATCCGCGATCGTCAGGGACTCATCGCGCACGACGCGATTTTTCACTTGACGCCTCTGGAAGGCGATTATGCCTACACATAGCGCCGACGCACCAGCCGCGGCTATTGCACTCGGTCTTTGAGAATAGCACGGCAGCAACGGAAATGTTCGGCCTGGTTCGAGGTATATTGGGCATCGCGCAGGTCTACCAGATAGAAGTTGACGCCCGTGAGGTCGGCACCACGCAAATCCGCGCCGCGGAGATTAGCCTTGCGGATCTCTTCGGCAGGCTTGACGTTCTGGTCGGTGTAGTCGTCGGTGTAGAACCCGGTACGGCTTCCCTCACAGGCTATCGGACTGCCCACAAGACCGCTACGAGACGACCCGAGGTGAAAGCTCGCACCCCGGAGGTCGGCATCGCGGAGGTTGGCTTGCGGCCAGTCGATGTCGGCCAGCCCTGCGTTGCACAGGTTGGCTCCGAGGAAATTAGCCCTTGGCATCCAGGAACCGGTCAAGAGCGCGTTTCGCAAGTCGGCATCGTGGAAGTCAGGGGCCGTCAGTCGAACTTCCTCGAGGTTGCAAGAAGACAGGTCGGCACCACCGAAGCGAGCTCTCTCGAGCCGGGCCAGCTTGAGTTCCAACCCTTTCAAGCACGCGTCCTCGAGGTTTGCTCCGCTTAAGTCGGTGTCGTGGATGTCAGCTCCTTGCAAATCCCCTTTCGAAAGGTCGGCCTCGATCAGCACGGCTTCGGCCAGATTCGCCTGCGCAAACTTGGCACGCTTCGCCGTTGTACAGAGGAGATTAGCCCCCCTAAAGTCGGCACCTTCTGCCTCCAAGTCAGTCAGATTCGCCCCGCGAAGATCTGCGCGACAGAAGCACGCGCGGCGCGCATTTGCACACTCCAAGTGTGCCCCGAATAAATCGGCCAATTCCAGGTCCGCTGATTGGAGGTCGATACGCGCGAGGTTCACGCCAGACCATTTGACTCTGTTCGAGATAGGCGCCGCACAGCCGCGGCCGACACAAAGGGCCGGGGATCCAGTCGGGGATCACCGCATGAAGCAGACTGGCAACCGTGGGATGCAGCGTACGATGGTGAGCTTGATCTATCCAGTCACACAGGTGCTGCAATGCCTGGGCGTTGCCGGTTAGCCGCTGTGCGGCCTCGCGGATCAGTTCGCGTGGTAGCTGCTGGGTAAAAGCATGGTGCGCGTGACCTTGTTCGGCGAGATAGGCGAGCCGGTCGGCAGCCATCAACAGCATGACCGGCTGGTGGCGAATTAGCCGAAACAACTCCCTGTTGAACGGTACGTCAGCCAGTTCATCTAAAGGCAGATCCGTCATTGGAATGTGCTGGCCAGATTGGGAAACCTGCGGGATTGCCGTCAGGCAGAGCTCCTCGACCTGTTCCTTGAGCCGATGATTGCCCAGCCGTGCTGCCAGCTCGCGCCGCAATGCCGAGCGGATATCGGCGATCGACTCGTCAGAGGCCATCAGGTCGAGCACGGCGGTCCAAAGCTCAGGGATACCTCGGAGAAAGCCGCAATTGCCGGACTGTTTCAATCGGGCCATGACCGAGGGACAACGCTCGCGATGAGCCGCCAGCAAGTATTCGATCACGTCATCCTGGTTCCAGCGAGCCAGTGGATACGCGGCCACCCGCTTCGATTGCGGCACCTCAAGCGCGGTGGTGATAATCAAGCTGTGGCCAGCGTCGTCAACTGCCAACTCCGAATCATCGAGTAGTTGGACCCGCTCGTGCATCCACGGTGGTAAGATTGCCGCCAGGTGCCGTAGCGCAGTCGATTTGCCCGAGCCCGGTCCACCGACAATCTGGACGAGACCGCTTGCACCATTCTGGATTAATGGCCCGATCTCATCCTCAAGGAGAACCGCCTCGCTGGTACCAGGGGAAATGACACGAGGGCGAACCCTGGCACGCTCGATGGGCAGTACCCCGATCTCGATCACAGGTACTACCGGCTCCTCGGCCTCTGCGTTCGGTACTGTCCATTCTTCTTCGCGCCCACTGTCAAGCCACGGATCCCAGAGCTGTGGTGGAGGCTCGCGTGTTGGCTCCCGAGCCGGCAAAGCTGCCCCGGGCCGCCACACGCCGCGTCCCAAGCCCACAAACAGGCCCAGAATTGCGCCCACGGCTCCAATCAGGTAAACCTGGATCCGCAAGCTTTGCGCGCCACCCACTCCCAGTGCAGCTAATACCAGTGCGGCAGCAGCAGCCAAAACCATGCCGGCACCGACAAACGCCACAAGTCCTGGGAACACATCTCCGTGAATGGGGATGTTGCCTCCCCTGCCGCGATCCACGTTCCGCCCGACCATGGCCATCGTTTCCTCCTCGAATCGATCGACCTCTCTCAATTCGCCGAAGGTTGGTTGCCCCTTATGATCCTTGTAAAATCGGTGCGGCCCAATCCCGAACGGACACGCGCCTTGAAGGGAATCGCTCACTGGGTTGCTAGTTCTACGGTAGTCTGAGGGTGTGAGCTGAATCAAGCGTTCACACCACCTCCAATGTGGGACACTGATGAACCCGACGAAATTCTTGCGGGCCGTTCCCAACAAGCGCGAGTTCGTAGCCAGGACGTTAGGGTGCCTTGGTGCCCTGGACGTCCTCGAGCGCACAACAGCCACATGGAAGCCTGGCTTGACCGTGGTCACCTACCATCGAATCGCCGAGCCAGCAGCGAACCCCTTCTACGACCCCGTGATCTCGGCCACGCCCGACTCATTCCGTGCCCAGATCAACTGGCTCTGCAACCGAACTCGCATCCTGACACTGGACGAGCTCATCGACCGGGCCCAAGACGGCTCGCTCGGGCACGAGCCCATGGTGCTAGTTACTTTTGACGATGGGTATCGTGATAATTTCGATGTGGCCGTGCCCATCCTCGCCGAGCGCAATGTGCCGGCGACGTTTTTCATTCCAACCGCATTTTTCGAGACACCTCATCTCCCCTGGTGGGATGAGATTGCCTATGTGATCAAACGGACACAGATTTCTCGTTTTACGCTGCAACGAAGTCTCGCGGAACGAGCATGCCCATTGGAGATCGATCTCGAGATGATGGCGCGAAACACGGCGATCATCACGATCATTCGCGCTGTGCTCGATGATACCATTGACGACACGCGCCGGTTCTTAGACCAGCTCGCGGCACGCGCCGAAGTCGCCGTTGATGCAGAATCCCTGGGCCGCTCGCTTTTCATGAACTGGGATCAGTTACGGCGGCTGGCCGAATCGGGAGCCGAGTTCACGATCGGCTCGCACTCGCACAGCCATTCGAATCTGGCTCGACTTGACGTTGATTCCCAGCGCCGGGAGTTGACCGAGTCGAAGCAGATCCTGGAGACCCGTGTTGGCCGTGAAATCAAGGCATTTGCGTATCCGTACGGCTGGCCTGGCACGTTTACGAGCGGCACCAAAGCAATCGTCGCCGAGGCTGGTTACCGCCTGGCTTTCGCGTCGCGCGAGGGCGTGACCAGAGCTGGTTCTTTCGACCCGTTGGAAATCAGCCGGTTCGGCGTCGGATCGGGCGACTCCGCCGTCCTGCTTCGCGCCCGCATCGTTTTGCACGCTGCGTTTGGGAAGTCGTTCCTTTAGCCGCCGTCGTTGCGTTACACCAATGTGATCAGAGCGACCTCAGGGCGGCAGAGAAACCGGACCGGCGGTGCGATGGTCCCAACGCCCCGCGTGACGAACACCCGGCAGCAAGGTCCCTGTACCAAACCATGAAGGTATTTTTGACCATAGCGTGAGGGGACAATCGGCGCCCCGAAGCCGGGGACGATAACCTGCCCGCCGTGGGTATGGCCGCTCAAGACCAGGCCGACGCGCCGATCGCGAATGGTCTCGACGAAGTCCGGATTGTGAGACAGAAGCAGCACAGCATCGTGTTCGGTGGCGTCGCCCAGGGCAGCAGCCAGGTCCTGCCGGTCGGTCCAAAGGTCGCCCACACCGCAGATCCGAAGCCGGCTGCCGCTGCGTTCCAGCCAGATGCCCTTGTTGTTGAGGTCGACGAGCTTTGCATCGGCCAGCGCAACGCGAGAGAGCGGCTCGTAACCGCGGTTGTCGTGGTTACCGCGTACTGCGAACCGACCCAGTTTTGCCTCAAGCTTTCCAAGCTCCTCGATCCCGGGAGCAATGTATCTTTCATGCTGGTGAACGTAATCGCCCGCCAGGACAACAATGTCGGGCTCCAGCGTGTTGGTCATCGCGACGATCTGGCGAACATAGGCCAGCGGCACAAACGGTCCGTGATGCACGTCGGCCAAGAGCGCGACCGTTGTGCCGCGAAATGGCGGCGGCAGGTTCGGCAACGCGATTGTCCGCCGTGTCAGGCGGCACCATTTCGCCTCCAGGAACGGATAGGCTGCCCCGCAAGTCGCAACTGAGCCCAGCGCCGCCAGTCCTACCTTCTTGAGAAGCCGCCGTCGGTCCATTGCTTTCACTCCATTCAGCGATCCAAAACGCAGGCGTCATGCTCGCGCCACCGTGCCAGAGTTTACTCGAAAAGACCGCAACCGTCCCGACACATTGTGGCCTTAGATAATGCGTCGTTCCGTACGACTGGATAAAATGCGTAAATCAAACCCTATCATTGCACTGCCAAAAGCTGGTGAACACAGGCAGGTCAACTCCAGTGCAATCAACTTGGTGAGTGGATTGAGCGAAGGCCGGATTGCGCGACTGCGGCGCAGGTTGACGCTGATCGGCCAATCCCGTTACGATCGGCAAGGTCTCTCTGCATGAGGTATGACAAGATTCCGCACCTGAACCATGAAAATAACCCGATGCAGATCCTGTTGACGAATGACGACGGTGTTTTTGCCCCTGGCTTGCGTGCTCTGCGCAAGGAACTGCTGCGGCTGGGGGAGGTGACTGTGGTGGCCCCGGCCATGGAGCAAAGCGGGGTGGCACACTCAATCACCCTGCTGTCGCCGCTGGTTGTCAAGCGGGTGGAGGATGTCGACGGTGCCACGTTGGGCTGGATGGTCGAGGGCAGCCCGGCAGACAGTGTCAAGCTAGGGATCTGTGAGTTGATGTCGCGCCCTCCGGACCTGATCGTCTCGGGAATCAATTCCGGCTCCAACGCCGGCATCAACGTACTCTACTCGGGCACGGTCGCCGCAGCGATCGAGGGTGCTTTCTTCAAGATCACGAGCATTGCGGTATCACTCGAGCTGGCCGAGCACTTCGACTATCCGCATGCCGCCCGGCACGCGATGCGCGTGATCGAAAAAATTCTGGCCAACCGGCCTCCCAACGGCTCTCTCTTCAACGTCAACCTGCCGGCGCATTCACGAGGCGAGCCGAGGGGAATCCGCGTCGTCCCCATGGGGCTGGGCCGCTACGGCGAAGGCTTCGAGCGCAGACAGGACCCTCGAGGACGGACTTACTACTGGATGACTTACAACCCGCCCTATCATCTCGAGGGGCCCGAGACCGACGTGACGAGCTTGTGCGAAGGCTATATCACCGTCACTCCGCTCCACTTCGACCTGACTCGGTATGACTACATCGCCGAACTCGCTCGCTGGAAATGGCAAGACTGAACCCGCACCCAGGGGAGAAACCCATGCGCGCCCGAACCCGTCAGCTTGGTCTTCAACGCCACATGCGTGCCTCAACGGGCTTTCTAGCTCAGCTCACCATCGCCACCCTTGTCCTCACGGCCGCGGGTTGTGAGGAAGAGATGCGCAATGTCGGCAAGAGGCCGCAAACCAGAGCGCTCGAGCAAACGGGTGTTTCCCTCGGTTTTGACGAGGAGTCGAGGCCTGTGGCTCGCCCTCAGTCACAACAACCTCAGCCGAAGCCCAAGCGGCCGACCGATTCCGGACCGATTATCGGCCAGCGAACACAGCAAATCCAGAGCGCCGCCGTCGAGCAGCAAAAAGGAGGAGCAAGGACCGCATCGACCAAGATCACCGCCAAGGATTACATCTCCCTCCAGGGCAACGCGTACGTCACGATCATCGGCCGGACGTCGATCCTGAAGATCCAGCAGGCCTTGGATCTTTACCATGCCACCAACGACCGCTACCCCAAGGATCTCGACGAATTTATGAACGAGATCATCAAGGCCAACAACATCGCCCTGCCCAAGCTACCTCCCTATCAAGCCTACGGCTACGACGAGGCAGAGCATAAGCTCGTCATCCTTGAGTATCAGGCGCTCAAGGATCAGCCACTATCGCGATAGTTTGCGCAGAACCCGATTCCGGTTGGCCGTAATTTGATCGATTGGGTTCCGGGTGGATTGAAGAACGGCCGGTCCCGGCTTAGCGCCGATTGCGGGAAATTCCGTCCGACGAATGAGAGACATCGGGCCGGGCCATGCCGACCTGCCTGAAGCGGCCGCCGCGCAGGCCGCCTGGCGGAGAGGAAGCAGGCAACGGCAAGGTTCCATACGGCATCCTGATCGGGGTGATCCGACACACCTTCCAGATGCCCGAACCCGTTTCCTGAAAACCCAACGACCAGTCGGTGGTCGCCGAGCCCCCCTCGATCGTCGTGAGCGCTGTGTTCAGGCTCCCTCGCGCAAAAACCCGAAATTCGGCGCTTCCCCTCCGCGCTTGACTACCAGCACTGGTCTGCAAACCAGTGATCCGCACGAAGTCGAAGTGGGCATTGCTCAAATTGGACCGGATCAAGCTACGCGTCTCCTCGTCTGAAAGGGTGAAGTCCCCTCTCGAGTACTGAACGTGCGGCGACATGTGGGCAAGCACGCCATCGACATCGGATTCCAGCACCGCACGCCGCAGATCGTAGACGACCTGCTCAATCCGTTCATTGTCGGTCACCCAGAGCCATTCGACGACCACCACGACCAAGGCCAAACCCAGTGAGGCTCCCACGTAAATCAGGTACTTGCCCTGTTGTGTGACCCGTAGCGCGATCAAGAAAGCCCCGGCTAGAACCAACAACGCCCCGGCCGCCACCGTGGGATCCTCAGAAAAATAGGTCATCGGATCGGCTCCTCAAATCCATGGAACAGATCAATTCAAACCACGACCCAGTGGACCAGCACAACGGCACTGGCTACCGGTGCTGCGACATCTGTAAGACACCGTATCTCGATTCTATGCCGGCTTCCCGTCTTCGGAAAGGGGGCGAGCTGTAAATTGATCGAATCGGCTTGTCCTGCCCAGACTGGCACGGCCGTCGGCCCGATATCAAACTGGCTCATTTGTTGGAACCGTCTGGACCGGACGGGGCTGGGGGAACCTCTCTCTTCCCGGGCGTGTTTGGTTCGGCTTTGTCTCCCTTGGTCTTCTGGGCACCATCGGCCTTGGGAGCGTCGGCTGCTTTTTTGGGCTGGTCCTTGGGCAGGTTCTTCAGCTTGTCCGCCGGCCGGGTATGGGCCACTGTTTGGATGTCGCTGTAGGTCACGGGAGTCAGGTTGAGCCGTGGCTCCCACTCAAGGGCGCGGCCCCGAAGTGTGGTGTCAAGGAAGCGGAAGATGGCCGAGGTCACCTTGGGCTCAAGCCGCATTAGCTTGTAGCCGCTGAGCGGCGATGAGGGAAAGAGCTCGACCTTGTTCAGCCGGACTCGCTCGACCAGATGGCGGACAGATTGCACCGCGTCCTTGGACGGGTTGTCGCGATCTCCCGCCAGCAGTAAGAGCGGGACTCTGGGGGCGATGGCAGCCAGGACGTGAGTCAGGAGAAATCCAGAGCCTTCAGGTTTGGGTGAGATCAGCACCATTGCGCTCAAGTCGCTCGGCCGGCCTTCGACCGTTACTGCGGCACCGGGCTGGTATGCCCAGGCGGCTGCAAGGTTGGCGGAATCACCCAAGGCAATCACTCCCAGCTTCGCCAGATTGAAATCACCTCGATTGTGTCGATCGACCAGAAAGAAGTACGCTGCCTGAAGGTCCTCAACC
This sequence comes from uncultured Isosphaeraceae bacterium, assembly GCA_963823675.1. Classification (GTDB taxonomy): domain Bacteria; phylum Planctomycetota; class Planctomycetia; order Isosphaerales; family Isosphaeraceae; genus CAWGMT01. The sequence goes on from CAWGMT010000016.1 coordinate 434,364, forward strand.
AGGCGCGGACGCTCGTTGTAGGACAGAGTCCGACGCGGGTTCTGACCCTGTCCGCGCAGGTCCATGCTGAAGACGGCGTATCCCAATCCCTGAAGGTGCTCTGCCAGCCCTTGGCCCTTGAGCTCGTGCACGGCGTCTTCGAAATCCTTGCGCGACCGGCCCGACTCGTGCACGAGCATGACCACCGCTGCCGCAGAGCCGAGCTTTGAGGGATAAAACGAGGCCGCAAGAGGCGATCCGTCGAACCCGCGCAGGCGAAACGTGTAATGAAAGCCTTTGCCCGCGACCGGGGCTGCGCCCGCGGCTTTGGCGAGCGCATCTCCTGCCTCGGGACGAGCCTTCTGCAACGGGACGCCGCCCTGGTCACGGCCTTGGCCACGCGCCGGCCGCTTGGGACGTTGCCCCTGCGCCACGGCCACTCCGGTCGCAGTCAGCAGGGCCACAAGCGCCATGTATAACGTCCAGCCCCGCGCCTTGTAGCTGCTTCGCATCGTAATCCCCCCTTGCCTCCTATCGGGTGCTTCCCACATTCCTTCGCTTTTCCTGGGATTCTCGCCTTCCTCAATCGTAGAATCCAAGAAGACAATGAACAAGCGCAAATCATCCTTGCGTGAAAGTCACAAACACACTGGCGACTCACTCGATTGTCGTGATCCGCCGGCCCTATGGGAACACGTCAAGAACACGGGCCCTGCTTGGTGATTGGATTCTTCGACGCTGAACTGTTGCACTTGCGTCTATCCAACTAATCTGCTGTAGTATGTTCGAAGTCCTGTCAAGGCCTATGATAGCCAGACACCATGTTGACGTTTAGGGCTGTCAAAAAACGTCCCGCGTCAGGGAGCCGACATCGAGCCCAGGATTTGCAAGGTAGGAAGCAAAATGAGCACTCAGGCCAAAGGCGCGTTGATTCTCGTTGGCCTGACGACACTCGGTGCGTTGTGTAGTTCAGGGTTGGAGGCCAGAGGGTCCTCGATCACCATTACTGGACAACAAAGGCCAGGAAGCGGTGACCCAGTCTACGAATACATCTTCGACGTTACTCTGCAAGCCAATTCCTCGATTCAGTCAGGCGACTCTTTCACGATTTACAGCCTCATTGGAATAATCCCGGCGAATTTTCCAGCGCCCGGCGATCTTGGTTCGAGCGCAATGGCACCCAGCGTGGTTTGGTCGCCGACGATTGGTCTTCCCACGCAGTTGTTGTTTCCCTATGCATCAGACGTAACGTGGACGTACAACGGCAGCATTCCGATCCAGGCTACTTCGGCACCCGTCGATCTGGGGCAATTCATCGTCGAGACAGCCTTCAGTTTTCAGAGCCCGCCTTACGCAGATGGTGCGCTCATCGACTACTCCTACAACATAGGCGGGCAATCCAGTCCGGGATCGGGCCTCTTCCCCATGTCCGTGCCTGAACCATCCTCGCTGTTCATACTTTTGACTGGTACTGGTGTCGTGTTGCTGTTTCCGCTAATCTACCGGCAGCGCTGCCGTCGTCGCCAAAGCCAGCTCCGCGTGGCTTGATCACCTTCCCAGATCGACCATGCTGTTCATGATGGTCTGAAACTCGGGCTGCGACTCCAGGGACTTGATGTCGGGGTCTTGCTTGATCCGAACAGCCAGCATTGCGTTGGTATCGATGACCTCGCGCAGCAGAACGACCGCGCGGCCGAGGTACTTGCGTGTCAACTGATCGCGCTCATTCTGGGCAAGTTTGCGATCCGCAGTGGCCTGGGAGATCAACCGGGCGAGGGTTCGTGCGGCATCGAGGCAACCTTGGGCACGGTTGGACGCGGGAACGGCATTGGGGACTTCGAGTGCATGGGCCGCCGCTTCTTGATAGGCGCCTAGCTTCAAGTTAAGGTTAGCCAGCTCGATCAAGTGGCCACCTAAGAGCTCGCGATACGCAGGTCCATTCTTGCTGAGCCGAACGGCTTGCCGCTGGTGCTCGACGGCATTCTCGAGAGTGGCCTTGGCAAGGGCGGGCTCGTTGTTCTGATCGAGGCACTTACCTTGCAGTTCCAGGACGATGCCCATGTGGCTCTGATAGTCGCTGGCCTTGGGAGCTTCGTTCACGAGCTTCTCAAGATTGGCAACCGACTGGGCGAGGAGGGGCCCGGCTTCGGCCGGACGCTTGAGGTCAACCAGAAGATCGCCCAGGTTACTCTGGGCCACGGCGAGATTGTGTCGATCCTCAATGCCTGATGGCTTTCGATCCGAAAGGCTCTGGGAAATGGTGATCGAGTCGCGCAGCGCCTGCTCGGCTCCCGGCCGTTTCAACGTCCCCAGATTGCACAGAAGCGAGGCTTTCAACCGAAGCGCCTCGGATGTTGCTACTTGGGCATCCTGGGCTTCAAGCTTCCTCAAGGCATCCTTGGTGATGGCCTCTGCGTTCTCGGGATGCCCCGCGGCAGTCGCGATCAGGGCTTCTTCCCTCAAGCAATGAGCCTGACCGATCCGGTAATCGACATTGTCAGGGTACCTGGCGACCAGTTTCTCGTAGATCGCGTTACAGGCACGAAAGTCTTGCTCGGCGCCAGGCCGGCCGAGTGCGCCCAGCGAAGAACCCAAACTCTCATGGTGTTGCGCCAGGAGTTCGGCGTAGCGAGGCTCATCGGGAAGCTCCCTGACCAGAGACTCGCTGATCGGCTGTGCCTGGCGGAATAACTCGATCGCCGTTTCTGGATGTGCAAGCTCGAGCTGCCGAACGCCCAGGCAATGATAGTCCTTGCCCAGGTCAAATCGGATCTGCGGGTCATCGCGATACTTGGCCGCCAGGGGGCGGTTGATCTCGACGGCACGGCGGAGAATCGGATCGGCTTCCGGATCCCATTTCCTGGCCAGGACGTTACCCAGGTTAGAGAGCGTCCTGGCGAGCACGCGGCGATACTCGGGACGCTCGGGGTAGTCCTGGGCCAAGCGATCCGCCAGGGGCAATTCGAGGCGATAATGACGTTCAGCGTCAGCCAGCAGGTCCGTGCGTTCTTCGATCATGCCCAGGCTGTTGTAGGCTCTGGCGAGCGCCTCTCGATGCCAAGGAACCGTCGGGAATTCCTTCACGAGGGCCTCGAGCAAAAGATCGGCGCGGCGATAGTCGTTCTCGGCTGAATTGAGGTCCCCCAGCTCGCGGTAAACCCAGCCCCGTGCATCGAGTGCCAGCGCCAGGTCGTTGCGAATCTGATTCTGCTTGGCATTACCGGCATGAGCCAATTCGAGCGTCGCGATGGCTTTGTCGTACCCGGTCTTGGCCTGGCCGAGCCGGCCTTTGCGCCGCAGCAGGTCCGCCTGGCTTTTCCTGGTCTGTCCCAGGCGCAACCGATCCTCGGGGGTCGCTGCGGGCAGGTTCGCCAATGCCTCTTGCAACAGGGCGGCTCGTTCGTAGAGCGGCTCAGCTCGCCCCTTATTGTCGCCGCGGCGGACCACCAGATCCGCCAGCAAGGTTTGTGTCCAGGCCAGTAGCTGCTTTACCGCGTGCCCGATGCCGGTATCTCCGATCAGCGGCTCGAGCAGCTCGATTGCCCGACCATAGGCACGTTCCGACTCGGATAATTGTCCAAGTTTGCGTCGAATATTTCCCATCTGCTGGTAAGCCCGGGCATGTTCCAGCTTGACGGCCGGGTTATTGGAAATGCGCGCGGTAAACTGCTCGTAATAATTCAATGCGTTCTTGAGGAATTCTTGCTGGGCCGGGTCAGGTTCCTCGTCGAAGCCGATTTCGGAGACCTTGGTCAGCAACCCAACGGCCTGTCGCGCCTGCTGCCCCTGGGTCTTGGCTTCCTTGGCCTCGCGTGCGATCAAGACGGTACTGACCGCCAGGGCAACGGTGGTCGTTGCCAGCAGTACCGCGGCCGCCGCGACGATCGCTTTGTGCCGGCGTCCCCAGCGCAGGGCACGGGTGATCCAGGGCTCCGGAAACGCCTGTACCGGTTCATCGGCCAGCCAGCGCTGGACTTCCTGGGCTAGCTCGGAAGCCGACGCGTAGCGGGCTTCTGGCGATTTCTCCAGCGCCTTCAGGCAGACCGCCTCCAATCCCGCGAATCGCGTAGCCATGCCGGCGACGATCTGCCGCGGTGGGGTCGGCGCCTCGTGACAAACCTTGTGAATAACCTCTGAGGTCTTCGGTCCCACGAACGGAGGACGGCCGGTAAGGATTTCATAAAGGATTGCGCCGAGCCCATAGACATCGGTGCGCTCATTGACCAGGTCGTGGCGTCCGCATGCTTGCTCGGGAGCCATGAAGGCCGGCGTTCCTAAAAGCTGGCCCTGCATGGTTCCATCGGGGCCGGCTCCGGATTCAACTCTGACCGATCGCTCCGATCGCAATCCCGATGTCGAGGAGTGACTCGAGTCTCCGTTGGAAGTAGGGCTGAATCCCGAGCTCAGAACGGAGCTGTACGGATCATTGCTCGACAGGGGAAGTCCCTCATCGCCAATCCCTTTCGCGGCGCCAACTGCGGCGGTGCCATGAGCGCTGTCGGCTGGCTTCGTCTCGCTCTGCGGGGCTTCGTCTTTGCTCCCGTTGCACTCCTGATCGGTGCCTACTCGCTTGGCCAGGCCCCAGTCAAGCACCATCACTTCGCCAAACGCCCCGAGAACGACGTTTCGTCCCTTGAGGTCGCGGTGGATGATTCCCCGCGAGTGAGCGTAGGCCACGGCGTGACAGACACCCACGAATGCGGTCAACAACGCGACCATCCCAACCGAGTTGGATTCTCGGGCGGCTTGTTGCTTATGGTAAGCCCGGATCGCTTCGCTCAAGGTGCGGCCTTGCACAAACCGCATGGTGTAGTAGGGCAGCTCCCCTTCACCGACCTCGTAAACCGGCACGATGCCAGGATGCTCGAGCTGGGCTGTGATCTTGGCTTCGTAAAGAAATCGCGAACAGACGATTGAGTTATCCGCTTGATCGGGCCTTAATTCCTTCAATGCGATCTGGCGGCCGAGGGAAGTATCGCGCGCAACCACACCTGGCCCATTCCTCCCTTGGCGTGAAGATGGGTCAGGCTATACCGCTTTCGGCTCTCCGCCTTACCCGGCACGTTGCGCTCGGCGTCCATGGAAGTCTCACCATGCACTCAGCAGGCTGAGTTGAAAAAACCATCAAGAACCAAACGAATCTTAAGCAAAATTGCATGTGGTGAGAAGCCGCTTCCATATCCCAAATCCGATCATCGCTTGGCGGAATCGCCTTCCAGGGGTGGAATGGGAAAAACAAGGTCGAAATAAAGCCAGGGAACGGACGCGAAGTTCGATCCGTTCAGGCCGTGTTGTTGCCGATACTCGTCGGTTAGAGGTCGTCCTTCTGCGCGACCATGATCGTCGTGAAGGTCGGGGCCGACGCTGTAAAGTAACCAGAACCCCGGCGTGGGCTTCCATGACGGCTCAAACGACCCGAAGAGGTTGGACCGTACAACCGCCACCGGTCCGGACGATAACCAGCAGCGAAGGGTGCCGCGGAGGGAGAGCAGGATTTGTCCCTCCGAGCGAATGTAGCCGAACGGCCGGCCGGTATAGGGATCGTTGGGAAGGCTGGGCAGTTCTTCCGGTACCAGGACTTCGAGACGTTCGGGGAACTTGCCGTCATGCCGGAGTTGCCAGGCGCGGAGCGCCAGCAGTTGCACCAGTGCGCGGTGCCCGACTTCGTTGCGATCGCTGGATTCGATGAAGGGCGCGAAATTCGCGATCAGCAGATTGGCTAGTGGCGTACTCTGTCGAATGTAGTCAAGCTCCGGCGTCGAAAACTCTTTCGAGGACAGAACGTGCCTCTGGAAGGGCTCCTGCACCGCAGCTTGGAAGAATGCAGCGGCAAGGAACCGGTTGACTCGCCGAGCGCGGGCGATTTCCCAGGGCAGCGTGATTACGTCAACCCAAGCAGCTTGCCAATGCTCACTCCGCATCGATAGGATCTCGTCGCGAAGTTTGTCGGCCGGGAGGCTAAGCGTCTTTTCGGTCAAATGCGCCTCGGCTCGTACGGCGTCAGCAGCCTGAGCCATTTTGGGCAGCGCCCGGTATGCCGCCAGTGCCGCGTGCAGCCGTTCGAGCGTCTGTTTGGGGGCAACGGCCCACTCCATGGCCAGGCCCAGACCATCGCGTTCGATCTCCCAAGCTTCGAGGGACTTCCTCGTTGCCGTCCCCTCGCCGAGGTGCCGGGCCATGTGAAATAGCACCAAGAGATCATCCCAGGCGCCGCCGAGGTTGCCATTCTTCTGACATGTTCCCGCGTCAAGCATGACTAACTTCGCAAGCTGACCCATGGGCGGCAGATCAAGCCCGTTGGCGGCCGTCAGCCGGTCGAGGGTCTCGAACCGGCACTCGGGCTGCGCTGCCGCGCGACGGATCAAGTTGAGAGCTTCCGAGTTCTCCTTCAGATACTCAGCGGGCTGTGCGATGTGTTGGCTGTTCAGGCGGCGTGCGGCTTCACGGTAGAGATCGGCTGCGTTCCGCTCGGTCGGCGGCATCGCCGATGCTGCCTCGATCCAGCTTTCGGGCGCGGCGACCAGGCTGATGTTTGGCACGCTCAGGACACGGTAGCTGGCGTAGCCCACAGACAGTAACAACCCAGCTCCGAATAACAAAAGTCCCAGTCGCACCCAGCGTCCGGGGGCGGGCCGGCTTCGCAGCCAATCCCCACTCCAGGCCCACGAAACCGCCAGAAGCGCAATCGGAAGAACCAGGAGGCCCGATAGCGGCACGATGAGCATGAAGATCCCGGTGATCAGAGGTATCGCCAGGGCCAATGTCAGCGTCAGGGCAGCGACCAAGGCCGTGATACCTCGGCGGATTGTCATGCCGCAAAGCTGTGGAACGCCGAAAGCAACCGGAAATGCCATCAAGCCGACCAGGATCTCTTGACCACGTTTGTAGGCCGGCGCCGGAAACATTGCATCCAGGATGGCCTGCGGCGCGCAGATGGCTGCCAGACCCAGGCCCCAGATGGTTAGCTTGACCAGCCAGACCAGCCCCGGACGGGCTGCGTGGTGGTTCAGGAATCGCTGTGTGCCGGCTCGGTTCTCAAGGCCGAAGACACTTACCCCGGCCGGCAAGGCGATGCCAATACTGGCGAACACGAGGAGGGCTGGCTCGACATAGCCGGCGATGAGAATCGTCGGGACGGTACCAAGGAAGCCGATTACCGCCAGGAAACACCACGTCCGCCAGCCTTCTCGCGCCGTCTGCCAGGCCAACGCCCGAGCCTCTAGCAGCCATGTCCGCCGCGACGGCCGGCTTGTTCTAGACGTCAGAGCGCCTGCTCTTGCAACTTGAGCTATGCGCGGCTCTGCCGCTTGCAAGAGTGCAGTAGCACCCGGTGACGGGAACTCGAGCCGCCCCGGCGAGGAGTGCCGAGAACCAGTTCGCACCACCACGATGGGCGAGCGGAGAGCGATCCGCAACCGCTTCGGCAGCCCACTTCGCGTGAACAAGATGTTCGAGGCGGCCGTTGCAATCAGTGCGATCCCAAACTGCCAGGCCGTAAGTTGTCGCAGCTTGTCCGGAAACTCTAATAGTAGTGTGTCGAGCCGTGCGAGTATAAATATGCAACTGATTCCTGTGCAGAGAATGGCCGCCACCGCGGCCGACAGGGCGCTGTTCAAGAGGGCCGACCAGAACAAGCCCCATCCCAGGGCCTCCAGCACGATCACCGTGAGGCTTGCCACGTCCCACGGTCTGAGAGCCTGGGTCGAGGCCGTGTTCGTCCAGCGGTTTGTGCCCAGAGCGGCCATGGCCAGAAGCAAGCCGGTCAAGACCAGCGCAGTGACGAGCCCAAAGGAGACCTTGCCCGCCCAGGCAACTCGTCGTTTCACAGGCAGGATGTCGAGCAGCCTCAGGGTGCCCGCCTCGACCTCGCCGGCAAATGCAGCGGCCCCTGCCGCGACCGCATAGAAACTCGCCCACATGATGGCCAGCAGAATCAGTGCGTTAGGCGAGCGGGCGGACGTCCAGTATTTCTCAGTCAGCCACTGCGCCACCGCTGCGGCCACTGCCAGAAAGACCCAGATCGGCCAGAGCTGTCTTGCATCCTTCCACCATAACCGCGCGTACATGAGCCGCTAACCCCCAATTCCAACGCCAACGAGCCGCGATTTCTCGAACCCGCTGCTGCCTTCACGCCACATGAACGGCCAGCGCAGGAGCTGGCGCGGGGCGCCGAGCTCGCATATAACCTATGTAAATCTCTTCGAGACTGGGTGTTTCAATTTCCATTCCCTCGACTCCCGGCAGGGCCCGCAGTGATTCGCAGGCCGAGCGGTCGGCGGCACGAACCAGCCAGCGCGCCTGCCGCGGGGCTTCGGCGGCATCGATCAGCTCCAGTGCTCTGCCCTCGGGAGGCGCCTCGGGATGATCGCGGCTGGTGAACGTGAGGGAAATGAGGAACGTGTGCGATTTCAGGTCGTCCAGCGGCTCGGCCAGAACTAACTTTCCTTGGTGCAATAGCGCCACGTGGCTGGCGACCCGCTCGACCTCGCTGATCTGGTGACTCGAAAGCAACACCGTACGGCCCGTGCCAGCCAGGTCGACCATGCTCTCGAGGAACTCTCGCCTCACCAGCACATCAAGCCCCGAGGTTGGCTCGTCGAGGACCAGAAGGGGCGGGGCGGAAGCCAGCGCCAGTGTCAGGGCGACCTTGGCGCGCATTCCTTTCGAGAGCGTGGCGATCTTCTGCCGCGCGGGCAGCTCGAAGCCATTTGAGAGCTCGGTGAAGCGTGTCTGGTAACCACTGGTGGTTCCCTCGGCGTCGGGATGAAAACCCGCGGCGAACCAACCGATCTCGGCGACAGTCATCCAGTCGTAGAGCACCGGAGCTTCCGGCACGTAGCCGGTCAGGCGCCGGATGTCGAGACCCTGCCGCACGGGATTTAACCCCAGCACGTCGATGCTGCCGCCATCCGGCTCGATCAGGCCGAGTAAAGCCTGGATTGTCGTTGTCTTGCCCGCGCCATTTTCACCTAGGAGACCAAAGACCGAGCCCTGCGGGACCCGCAACGACAGTTCATCGACGGCCGTCTTCTTGCGGTATCGCTTGGTGAGCTTCTCGATCTGGACTACCGCCGCTGTTTGCGCCTGGATCATGCACGTCTCCTTCGGCTCAGGTCCCGTTGTGTTTCTCGGCCTCGTGCAGGTCTCTTCACCAGTTGGATGCTACCCCTGTCGCTCTCGGGCTCGCCCATTTCCCGGATCGCTGCTCCGCGTCCACTCTTCACGAAGGATTGCTTCGATCTCGGTCGGCTCCATCTGACTTCGCCGGGCCTCCTCGATCGCGGCGCGGATTCGCTGCCGCACCAGTTCCCGCCGCGCGGTACGACAATGCTCAACCGCTCCTTCGCATACCTGAAGTCCCATGCCGCGCACCGACTCGACCACACCCTCGGATTGAAGGTCCCGATACGCCCGAGCCACCGTGTTCGGATTCACCACAAGGTGCTTGGACAGCTCGCGGACCGAAGGTACCAGGTCTCCTGGACGCAACACGCCTCCGGCAACCGCAAACTTCACCCGGTCCGCAATCTGGTTGTAGATCGGCCGTTCGTCCCCAGTGTTCAACTCAAGAAGAATCATCGGTCCCGGTTTCCTCAGTGTGTTAGGTAACTAGTACAGTATAACGGCTGCAAACGACGTGTCAAGAGCCGCGAGCCAGCCCCATCTCATCGTTCTCTCATCCTGATTGCGGCAGCCCGGTGTACCCGTTAGATTGGCAACCGTCGCGGTCGTTCCGAAGGCACCTGCGCCATCCTGATTCAGGTCGCTTCGGATAAAAAAGGAGATCGATCATGGATCGGCGCCACGTTCTGGGTTGGCTATCGGCTGGCGCCTGGGCGAGCTGTGCTGAACTCGGCTCCCGGCACTCGTCACTGGCACAGACTGCCCCGCCCAAGCCAGAGGAGAAGCCGCGGGGGCTGCCTCCGCTCAAGATCACCGACGTCAAGGCGATCCTCACCGCTCCCAATCGGATCCGCCTGGTCATCGTCAAGGTTTCGACCAGCGAGCCGGGCCTCTACGGCCTGGGTTGCGCGACTTTTACTCAGCGGGCTCGCGTCGTGCAAACGGCGGTCGATCAATATCTCAGGCCGTTTCTCCTTGGTCGGGACGTCGACCAGATCGAGGACATCTGGCAGTCGTCCTACGTGAGCTCGTACTGGCGGAACGGTCCGGTACTCTTCAACGCGATGAGCGGCGTGGACATGGCGCTCTGGGACATCAAGGGCAAGCGAGCCAACATGCCCGTCTATCAACTTCTGGGCGGGAAGTGTCGTTTTGGCGCGGCCGTCTATGCCCACGTTCGAGGCCGTGATTTCAAGGAGGTCGAGGAAAACGCCCGCCAGGCGATGGCCAAAGGCTACCGGCATATCCGGGTGCAGGTCGCGATTCCCGGTCTGGCGACATACGGCACTGGCGTTGCCCCCGCGCTCACCGAGCCCAGCCAGGCCGAGACGATCGGCCCCACGACTCCCAAATCCATCTGGGAGCCAGGACCTTATATCCGCACCATCCCCAAGCTATTTGAACACCTGCGGTTGACTCTAGGCAGCGAGGTCGAGTTGCTTCACGACGTCCACGAGCGGATTACACCCAACCAAGCGGTCAACCTGTGCAAGGAGCTCGAGAAATACCATCTCTTCTTCCTGGAGGATCCGCTGCCGCCGGAGGAAAAAGACCACTTCCGGCTGATCCGCCAGCAATCGAGCATTCCGATCGCGATGGGTGAGCTTTTCAATACCCGGCAGGAATATGTGCCGCTCGTCGCCGAGCGGCTGATCGACTTCATCCGCATTCACATCTCGCAGATCGGCGGTCTCAGCATGGCACGAAAAGTGGCTGCTCTTTGCGAGTTCTTCGGGGTGAAAACCGCCTGGCACGGGCCCGGCGATTGTTCGCCGGTCGCTCATGCGGCTGGACTGGCGCTCGAGCTGGCCAGTCACAACTTCGGGATCCACGAAGGTTACGTCTTTCCGCCCCAGACGCGAGACGTTTTTCCCGGCTGCCCTGAGGTAAAGGACGGCTTCATGTATGCGCATGAGGCCCCGGGCCTGGGTATCGACATCGACGAGAGGCTGGCCGCTAGGTTCCCCATCGCCGACGATCCACCCTTTGACTATCGCTGGGGCACGACGCGCAACCGCGATGGAACGGTAATCCGGCCATGATCCCGGTCGGGACAAACTCTTGAATCCCTGGTCCCTCTTCGGTCGCGGCACGACTGGGTCATGGCGGGTAAAGCGCATAGCCCGAAACGGCCGTAGGGATTTGGAAAACCGTCTTCCCCGCGGTCACGAACAGCGTTTTGCGGTCCGGTCCGCCGAACGCGAGGTTTGTACAGAGATCCTCGGGGATGGGAATGCGGCCCAGGAGTTTACCCGCCGGGTTGACGACGTAGACTCCGGCCGGCACATCGGTCGTCTCGCCGGGATGGCGGGATAGCCAGATGCCTGCCGCGATCCATAAATTGCCTTGCTCGTCAAGCCGCATGCCGTCACCGCCGCGGCCCCGTCCGAAGTCAAAGATCAGACGCTGGCCGCTCAAGTCACCATTCTGGGCGATGTTGAACGACCAGACCTTGCGATTTCCGCCGATCCGGGTGTGGCTGTCGATGACGTAAAGCGTCCGGGCGTCGGGTGTGATCGCCAGCCCGTTGGGACGCTCGATTTGAGGCTGCGACAACACGCGGGTGACGGTGCCTTCCGGGTCGATGCGATAGACCGCCTCAACGTCCAGCTCGAGCGCCGAGCGGTCATCGCCGTAGAAGGGGTCGGTGAACCAGACACGGTTCTTGATGTCGACGACAACGTCGTTGGGACTGTTGTACCGCTTGCCCTCAAATCGCTCGGTCAGAACCTCAACGAGGCCGGTTTTCATGTCGGTGCGGACGATACGGCGCCGGCCGCCCGGCCCGAACTCAGCCCCCTCGCAACTGATCAACCGCCCCTGGGCGTCAAACGTATTCCCGTTGGTCCGGCCGCTATCCGCGCGGAAGATTGAGAGTGTACCGTCGGGAATCATTCGATAAATGCAATTGCCGATGATGTCGCTGAAGAAGAGGTTGCCAAGGGCGTCGCAAGCAGGCCCCTCCAGCAAGCAAGTTCGGGCTGCAATCATCGTGGCGCCTTGGGGAGCGAGCAGGCCAGCCGGCGGCGCAGCCTCACTCGGAATGGGATTCGTCGCCATGCAAATCGGCTCCTGGGGGTTGCTCGGCGGAACGATCGGTGATCGCTGGTTACTGGCGCAGCATAAGTTACGGCCTTCAGCCTTGCCAAGAAATAACCGGTGATCTTCGGTCACGAGCGCGGCACGGGATTGCCACACTCGCGGCAATGGGACACGCCCAGATGGACGGGCTTGTGACAGCGGGGGCACACCCTCAGACCAGCCTCGAACTTGACCACCGACGGCAGACCGGCGCCAGTCGTACCCATGCCCTCGTCGGTAACCCGTTCCTGCGCGGCCATAGGTGCGCCGGCACCGTGCTCGTTACCCTGAGGTGACCGCGATAAGTGTCGCGCAGCCCACCGTTCCAGTCGGGAAAGGTCGTCGGCGCTCAACTCCTCAGTCCGCGCCTCGGAATCCGCCGGGAGCGGACCTCGCGACGGTCCTGATGCCGACAGCACGGACGCGGGAACCGGCACGACGCGCCCGCAATCAGGACACTTGCCAGCCGCGGGTTGACCTTCGGCGGCAACCTTCAAGCGCCGGCCGCAGGGACAGTAGAATCGATAATACCCATCATCGGGCTGGTCAGATTTTCGAGTTTGCCCCTCGGGTCGCCGCAGGCGGATATGGGCTCCGCATTTGGGACAGTCGATCCGGTCGGGACTGTCAGCCCCAACTCCGATTTTCTCGCCGCACCGGCAAGTTACCCGAGCCATGAGAACAACCTGGTGTTGAGTGCTGGTTTTGAATGAGTAGATTGCGCGTGGAGGCGAAAGAGCTGCTGGGAGCCTCTTTACTTCCCCTGCGCCGTGGGCAACGTGCCGCGCCCCACTCCTCGGAGTAGATTCTCCACGGGGATGACGCTGTTGAGACTTCCGGAGCGGAATCCTTCGAGATCAAGCGTAATGAATTGGAAACCAAGGCTGCGAAACGCCGAGATCAACTCGCCGCGAAGTTCCAGCTCGATCAAGCCAGAGAGGTCGTCGAGCGGGACTTCAATCCGGGCCAGGTTGCCCTCGTGGAAGCGTACCCGCAAATTGCGAAAACCGCGCCTGCGCAGCCACTGTTCGGCCTGGTCGATCATCCGGACCTTTTCGGAGGTGACGCCTTCGCCGTAAGCGATCCGGCTCGAGAGGCAAGGCGTCGCCGGCTTGTCCCAGGTCGGAAGGTCCCATGCCCGCGCCAGGGCGCGGACATCGGCTTTGCTCAAATTGCACTCTTGAAGCGGATGCCGCACTCCATGCTCACCGGCGGCAATCAGGCCAGGGCGATAGTCTCCCATGTCGTCGGTGTTGGCTCCCGAGACGATCACATCGCCCCCCAGCTCCTCCCGCATGCCCGACAGCCGGCCGTAGAGCTCGCTCTTGCAGAAGTAGCAGCGGTCAGGCTGGTTCCGCAGATAATTCGGATCGGCAAACTCGTCGGTGCGAACCACCCGGTGGCGGATGCCGATTCTCCGCGCCAGTTCCTGAGCCTCCTCCAGCTCTCCGGAAGCCAGGCTGTCGGAAACCGCCGTCACGGCAATCGCGGCATCACCGAGGGCCTCATAGGCCGCCTGAGCGACAACCGTGCTGTCGATGCCCCCCGAAAAGGCGACAACCACCCGGCCGTAACTGCGGAGCGTGCCCAGTAGGTTCTCCCGCTGAGCGTTCCGCATCGGGTCGGTTTCGGTCCACCTGCTACCGCTCAAGCGCCACCTCCATCCGTCCGGTCGTCCGGTTCCTTGATCCAGGGTGAGGTTTACTCCTCAGAGATTGTACAGTGGTCAGGGACTCGCCCTCAAGGCGCGCGCTGATTGCACGAGACGCTGGGGCTACCGGCGCGAGCTGATCCGACCTACCGCTTTGCCGGGAACCAGACCCGGGCTCACGATCCCATCTACCGCGAAGATCAAGAACCGGTCCGTCGTTTGGACATGCCACCCGGCATGTTGCACCATGGCCGCCAATCGCGGTGTGCGAACGCGGCCCCCGATCCCATGCGCGACGAACCCATGGGTTGGCGTCGCGGTCAGCGGGGACGCAGACCATATACATGTTGGAATGAACATTGATTCCAGCCGCGTCTGGGTTGAGGACACTGCGCCCCGCTGACGAGGCGGGGACGGGGACGGTGCGCGATCTCTCCCGCGACTTGTTGGGCTTGGCTGGCTTGTTGGGCTTTGCGAATAGAACCAGATCTCCCCGACCCAAGTTCGCGGATGCGGATGCCGGCTCCGCTGGAGGAGGTGTTTGTCTCGATCGGCCGCGGAAACCGGGACGCTCTGGTTTACGAGGAAGCCTCAAGTCTCTTACGGATGTCAGCCAGCGTCGAGACGCGACCAAGATCCGCTTCCCGTCGGCTCTCCTCGGCGAGTCTGCGAAACGACTCGTTTTCGTCGAGCAGGCGGTCGATGAAGTCGGGATCGTCCGTGTGGATCGGGACGAGCTCGAATTTCGGGATCCCTCCAACCGTGACGATCACCGGAGATTGTTGGCACTCTTCTGCATAACCTTCAAGATTCGCCTTCGCCTCGTTCAGGTCGATCACTTTCATGGGCGGAATACTCCTCGCCTTGCACGATGAGTCGGTTGCCGACTTTCTCCCCGATGACCTGGACTTGGACGACATGCCTTTTGATCATCGACATCGTAGAGGACCCGATAATCACCGAGCCGAAGTTCCCAGCCGGCAACGGGGTTCGGCCGCATTTCTTTGATACGGCGGGATCGGTGGGTCGGCTGGTGGCTGAGATGGATCTCCAGGCTGTCGATGATCATTCGCCGTGGATAGGAAGTCAACGCCCTCAATTGGGCCTCGGCTCGTTCGGTCAGAAGGATTTGGTACGGCTCGGGCATCCGTGGTTATGTTCTCGAAGCGACGCGATGCCTCCGCTCCCCGAACCCAGTATGTCGTACGATCACTCTTTGGAGGATACCGCAATCTTCGAGGTGTTGAAACGGGGATGGGCGCGGAAGGCGTGGGGGACAGAAACAGGGACGCAGGACAGAAACCGGGACGCACCTAGTGGTCGCGCCGTCGTTTTGGCACCATTCAGCGTTATGCCTAGAACAGCGAGACTAGCACCTGGCGGGCTTGTTTACTGTGGACTACGGACCTCTCTATCAGGGACGATTCAAGAGCTTCCCGGTGCAATGTGACGACCATCTCCGGTCCCTCCTGCGTTATGTCGAGCGAAATCCTTTGTCGGCGGGTCTCGTCGAGCGGGCGCAGCTTTGGCGCTGGAGCAGTCTGTGGTCGAGGGCACACGGTGACAATGCGGTCAAGGCGTTGCTATCGCCCTGGCCGGTGGAACGGCCGGCGAAATGGACGGTTCGCGTCAACTCCCCTCTAACCGCGAAGGAATTAGACCGAGTGCGGGTGAGCCTCGCCAGAGGACGTCCCTACGGCGTGGACAACCGGGTGATGCAAACTGTAAGCCAACCGGGTTTGCAGCACACGTTTGGTCCGGAAGGCCGGACCCGCAAAGCGAGTCAAGTTGCGGACGAGATGACAAACTTGCGCCAGGTGGGTGCTGGCAATGCCAAACGCAAAAGAACCGAAAGCCGGCCCGGCCCGGTTCCACCGACCGCTAACTAGCTGCGTCCTTGTTTCCGTCCCATGCCAAATTAAATACACCTAATTTAATCTGGACAGTTGAGCGAAGTTCGCATGCCCTCGCAATGCTTAGTCCCAGCAAGTGTGCATAATGCGGAAAACCATTAGACAGACCGACAATCTCACCCAACACCGTTTGATCAACGTGCAAATTTAGCCTTTTGCATCCATTAGTGATAATCTCTTTTATTTCATCATCAGTCATGGAGGGTAGCTCAATTTGCACCATATTTCTCTGAATAGAAGGATGTTCCCCAATCAGTTCCGCGATGCTTGCACCCACACCAACTATAACGACCGTCACGCGGACCGCGTTATCAGATATATTCTTAATCAGATCGGCCATGCGTGATTTCGCCGGCTCTTCGGAAATACGGTCAAACTCGTCAAGGATAAAAACTGCCTTTGACTGGACCCCGCCCAGCACGTCAGCAACCTCTGCCGGAGACACGTCCCCATCGTGGTCGATGTAATCCCGCAAACAATTATGCGAGTTGACTTCCTCCTGCGAGAATCCAAAGACCTTTTTCTTAAATTTGACCGATGCCTTTTGAAGCACTCGATTCCAGATCGAAGCAAAATTATCAGTGGAATCGCAATTTATCTTCACAGTCCAAATGTCAGGAAGAAGCTCGCCGAGAATGTTGGCGAGCGACGTTTTCCCTACTCCCCGTTGGCCGAAAACCATGGGATGACGACCGGGGCTAGGAATCGTCTCTAGCACTCGCTGAATCTGCTTCACGCGCCCAGCGAATAGTTCTCGCTTGTCAATCGGAGCGCCGGGTGTGAACACTTCATGCACGTCTGGTCGTACAGCACTCATCCCAGGAACCCCTCACGGCGTCTCGCCATGTGATATGCCTCAATGACCGCGTCCATCCTCAAACCCCCGCTCTTCGCAACTAGCATCGCCTCAACCATACCAATGCTGCGGCCGCCATCGCTGAAGAAAACGATTCTATCGACCCCATCCTATTCCTTCCAGGCACATGACATTCGCAACCCCATCGCCCATCTTTTTCTTGCGTCTTTTTCCGGGCCCGTTATAGTTCGGATAAACTGGGTTATCCGAACTATGATCGGGGCTGGAAGGAGCCGATGACGATGAGCGAGGCAGCACACGGAGAGGTTGTGGAATTGGTCCCGGTCGTCGCCGAGCCCATTCCCGCGTTTGCCGGCACCCTACCCGCCGACCTCCGCGAGCAAATGACCAAGGCCGTCAAGGCATGGATGCGCCGCACGCCATCGCCGCATACCCGCCGGGCGTATCAGAGCGACCTCGACCAGTTCCTCAGCTTCGCCGGCATCCCGGCCGGAGCCTGGGAGCAGCTCGCCGCCGTGCGCCCCGAGGACGTGTCAGACTGGCGCGACGCCCTGGCGGCCGACGAACAGACCAACAGCACCATCCGCCGCAAGATGACCGCCTTACGCTCGCTGTTCTCCTACCTCAAGACCTACGGCTATACCGGAGCCAATCCCGCCCACAGCGATTTTGTCGCCGCACCCAAGGTGCCCCGCGACGGCAAGACCGTCGGCCTGTCACCGCACGACTGCCGCCGGTTGCTGGATGCCCCGAGGGTGCAGGACCTGACGATCAAGGATGAAGACAGGCGAAGCCTGCCGGTCGGCATCCGCGACCGCGCCCTGCTCGCCGTGCTGGCCTATTCCGGCTGCCGCGTCGGCGAGCTGGTCAAGCTTAAAGTGCGGGACTTCCGCACCAATGGCGAGCACCGCGTCCTCAACGTCACCGGCAAGGGCAACAAGGAGCGCACCACGCCGCTGCACCCGGAGGCGGTGGAGCGGCTGGTGGCGTGGCTTGAATTGCCGGGCATCCGCGACGATGCCGCGGCCCCCCTCTTCCGTCCCCAGCGCTCGGCACGGAACCACGGACGCGACGGCTTCCGGTCACGGCCGATGACCACCCGCGCCGTCGAAAAGCTCATCAGCCGCTATGTCGAGGCACTCGGCCTCGACGCCAACGTCACCGTGCATTCGCTCCGCGTCACGGCGCTCACCACGGCCAGGGAACGCGGCAGCGACATCATCGACCTCCAGGACTTCGCCGGGCACGCCGACCCGAGGACCACCCTCACCTACATCCGCTCACGCGACCGCCTCAGCAAAAGCCCGGCGTATGTGCTGAAATACTGAACCGCACCAGCGATGAGGCCACGCTCTGGGATGCGATAAACCTTTTCGCACGTTATCCTCAAAGAGAGGCGATCGTCAAAACTGAACGGGTGCTCACCGGAATGGGTACGGGACGCGGGAGATTGTGAGATGGACATGGACATGATGCAAGGCGAATGGCAAGTAGTCAGGATCGAACGGCCGGGTTCCCCCGGCAATCCCGACGAGCTGGTGCGGGCACGGTACGTCTTCGACGGAGATTGCGTCACGCTCATGGATGCCGAGCGGAAGGTCTGGGAAGGGGTGTTCCGCCTAGAACCGGCGGAAGAACCGAAGGCGATCGACTTCACAGGCACGTCGGACCCGCACAAGGCAGAAAACGGGTTTGGAATCTATCGGTTCGAGGGGGATGCCTTGACGATCTGCATCGGCAAAGAGCGGCCACCCGAGTTCAGCGGGAAGGAGGCCATACTTATCGAGTTGTCGCGCATCGCCTGAACCATAAATGAGCCGTTACAGGTGTCGCTTTTCAAAGTGGACTTCCCAACGCCTATTGATATAGCAGCATTCTTCGTTGTGACGTTTTCCAGAGTCCTCCTCAATTTTGCCACACCCGTGTGCAGTACGTCGCAGATACTTCCAGAGCCCGCTTCACCACGGATCAATTTGTCAGGTGCGGGTCTAGACCTTCGGCGGCATGGTTGAATTCGTATTCCCTCGGTGAAGCCCACTTTGGCAGATCGCTGAAGTCGTCTTTGGAAAATGACACCGCGATTCGCCGCTTGACCCCCTCCCCAATTGGCGTAACATAAAGAGAGTTATGTAATGTGCTTGATCAGAGCCGCCTGTTCAAGGATGCGGCACCATCGTTATCGTTGCGTGGTAGCTTCGCCTGCCTCATTGCGCTCGGAGCCGATCCGACCAAAGACTAAGCAAAGCATGAGCCAGGACCTGCCCGCTGAAAAGGTACGTGTCCGATGAAGCGTTATTACCGCGTCATGCTCGGCCGCAAGAGCGTTCACGCTGCCGAATGCTTCGCGGGAGGCTTCATCGGCACGGACTGCGATATCCACGAAGATCTGAGCCGCAAACTCCCCGAAGAATGGAGGGACTTCAACAAACACTTCATCCCCGTATTTCTCGCCAACCGTCCTGATAAAACGAAGATCGGTGCCGGGCTTGCCTGCGGGGCGCTCTGGACGGTCTCCAAGGGGATCAGGCAGGGTGACATCGTCCTCTGCCCCGACGGAGCCGGACGCTACCGCGTCGGGGAGGTCACCAGCGATTATGAGTACGCTCCCGGTGCAAATCTGCCCCATCGCCGCAAGGTGCAATGGCTGCCAGCGATCGTCGATCGAGCCGATATGAGCGAAGGGCTGAAGAACTCGACCGGATCGGTCAGCACGGTCTGCGATCTCAATCGGGCTGGTCATGCCGACGAAATCGAGAAGTTGATTGGTGGCATCGCCGTCCCCAGCCTCATTGCCACGGATGCAACGGTGGAAGACCCGTCTGCATTCGCGATGGAAAAGCATCTCGAAGAATTCCTGGTGCAAAATTGGGCACAAACGGAATTGGGTAAGCAATTCGACATCTACGAAGAAGACGGCGAGCGCGTCGGTCAACAGTACCCAACCGACACTGGGCCGCTCGATATTCTAGCAATCAGTAAGGATAAGAAACGGCTACTCGTCGTCGAGTTGAAGAAAGGGCGAGCCAGCGACGTCGTTGTCGGTCAAACCCTGCGCTACATGGGCTACGTGCACGAAGAACTCGCCGATGCTGGCCAGTCGGTGATCGGGGTCATCATTGCACTGGAAGATGACCAGAGAATACGTAGAGCGCTCAGGATAACGCCGAACATCACCTTCTACCGATACGAGATCAGCTTCAAATTAGTGAAGGCATGACATGAGCACCATCCGCCAGGAATCCGATGTAGGGCTTTTTGCCCATCGCCCTGGAAAGGACCAGCTTCGTTGACATTCGGTAATGGATCACGCCTTGCCGACTCAAGCCCCCTCCCCTTTGCGTCCGAACTTGACGGTGCATGATAAAACCAGTTCTCGTGCCTCCTCAGTTTCATGGCCGGGGCACGGAGTCACCCGTCTGTCGGGGAAGTCACCGGCGGTCCTTTGACCAGCTCGTTACCCAGCCCGGAACCCCGACCGGCAGACAGCAGGGTCGCGTTTGGTAGCGACGGCCACGCGCTACTCATCGAACGAAAGCAGGACGTAATCAAGAGGCACTAGCTCAGCGACCAACGGATCCGGATCCCCGCTGGGCATTCCCACGACCGATACGCGACCGTCCTGCGAAATGACGTATGCGAGAGCTGGTGCGTTTTGCTTGCAAAAGGCGATGGCCGAACGGTGACGGCCACCACCGATCTCGGCGGCTCTTACGCGTTCAGCGCTTTCAGGCGGATGCCAACGGAGAGCGAAATCCTCGCCATCCATGTTGATGAACGCGCCGAATCCCAATGCGCGTAAGTTCGTGTCTGTTACAACCGCTCCGTCCACTCCTGCGAAGCGAGCCAAGCAGTCGAGCCATCGGCGCGGTTTGGCTTCTGGAGCGATATCGCCAATCACAGACGGCGCCGCATCGATTGGATAACCCATCTGGATGTTCGCGGCCGGTTCGACGCCCGAACCTATGATCCAGACCGATCCTCCGTGTCCTTGCTTCAGAATTGTGGCGAGCAGGAATCGATGATGCAACGTCTTAACGTTCTCGCCGAACACGAGCTTTGCCAATGCTTCCGCGACCGTGAATGTCCGATCTCGGGAGGTCGAGAAGCGGAGTATTGTGCCGCGATTGAACACCAGAAGCCGCTGGGATAACCAGGTCACGTCGAATTTCCCTGGAAAATCAACGCGAACCCTCAGGCCCAGCGACTCGCGGCCGGACCAAGGTATGCGGATGCCAACGATTCTCGGTTCACCCGCCGAATCCTGCCAAAGGATATCACCACTTTTATAGTCGTGGGCGAACGAGAGACGCCTGAGCGAATGACGGTCGAGCTCAATCGGCTTGCGCAGTCGGTAAGCTAGCTCTGATTGTGGTCGGAAATCCCGGTTGCAGTACGTTACGCGCAACCGACAGAATCGACCCTCCTCGGCGAGCATCGAAGCCCAGAAAACTTCATCAAGGACCTTGGCGAAGACATCCCGCGTCGGTAAGGGTTCAGATCGGGTCGCCTCTTCAAGTTTCGCATCACACGGAACGTCCTCGCCGGGCTTGGCGATTGCCACGAAGGAGCGGAGCTCATCGAACACCTCCTGGGCTACGAGCGCCGAGTTGAAGATATTACTACTCTGCATTGGTTTCTCCCACCATCGAACGGAACGGTTCTCTATGCCTCTATCCTAGCTAGAAGGCCGCTTCCGCCTAAACGATTGCTGTGGATTTCGATTGTATGCGGCGGGCAGAGGGGGTGGGCTGTATCGGTCACCCATTAACGATTGGCCGCGCAGACCCCGGTCGTCCCCTGCCCCTAATCGCCGCTTGACCTCTGCTCAGAAAAGCTGTCTCATAAAGCGGATTCCGCGACAGCCTTTCGCTTGGTTGACAAGTGAGAGTGGTCACGATCATTGACGCGCTGCGGGTCAAGATAAGCGATGGGAGATCTCACCGGCCGGTGGGAGTACCGGTGGCCCCTTCTCTGTGCCATTTCCGTCGTTGCGGGCGGTTTGGGTGGCGCGAGAACCGCCCCCAAGAAGTTGCTCAGGCAATTGAGATTGCGCCAGCAATTATCTTGGCCAGGAACACAAGTCGCTGTTGCGGGCTTTCAACAAGCATCTTACCAGGGGATTAGTCGGCGGGCGACAGGCCCGGACCGGCTGCAAGACGCCGGCAGCGGCATCCCGGGATCTGGAGGAGTGAACGGACGGGAAAGAAATGATGGGGTGGGCGGCATCATGCCGCCCTTTGCGGACTGGCGTTATCCTGGCGTGCTCAGCGGCGACTCAGCCGCTTCTGCTTGCCTCAATAGCCGTCTTCTTCGCGGTCTACCTTGCGTTTGGTTTTCTCGTCCAGCTCGGCGATGTATCGCAGACTCGCGGAAGCGGTCGCGGTAGTCGAGCCCGTATCCGACGACGAACACGTTGGGAATGTCGAAGCCGACATAGTTCGGCTCGATCGGAAGAAGCACAGAGGCGGGCTTGCGGAGCAAGACGCAGGTCTTGATCTCCGCCGGACCAAGCTTCCCGATGTACTCTTGGATCGCCACGAGCGTTCGGCCGGTGTCGAGAATGTCGTCAACGATCAGCACGCGGCGGCCGCGGATCGCTTCGTCCTTGAGGCCGTCGGCCCAGATTTCCACCTTTCCGGTCGATTCCATGCCCTTATAGCTCTTAGCTCGCAAGGAGGTAAGCCGCAATTTCGTGGCCTTAATCGACCGAATGAGATCGCCGATGACCACCGTCGCCCCGTCACGAACCCAGGCAATCGTGAACGGCTCGTTCCCGTAGTCTTCGGCGATCCGTTTCCCCAGCAAGACGCACTTATGGAACAGGGCCCTGCGGGCGACGATCACCTTCATCTGACTGGTATTCTTCATCGAAAGGTCCTCCCTCTTGAACGATGACCTCGGGATATACCTCATCTCCGCGAGGACGCCGGGAGGCGGCTCGGCCCTCTCCTGCGACCCGACCGAACCGCCGCGGCGAAACGAAGAAAGGTTAACGCTTGGACAAGAACTTACGGATGAGCGACAACGCAGATGCCCGCAGGCATCGGGTGGACCGCCATGCGTGGTCCAAGAAGCGATCTACCGTCAAATGGATAACAATGGCGGAACTTGCAACGATCGAGTCACGGAGATACTCGACGTCGCCCATACCCAGCCGAGCAGCAAGGTAACGTCCGGCAAGAAACGTCGCCGTCGCACTCGCCATAGCGAGAAGAAATGCGACGAACACGGTCAGAACAACCGCCAACACCTTCGAGAACTGAAATCCCAACATTGCCGTCTCCCCTCTAGTGGAAACCTAGTGAGGAGCCGCCATCCTATAGGCGAAATGGATGACGAATGGATGATAACCCTCGCCTATCGTGTGGGGGTGGCTCTAAGAATCGAACTGGTCCGACCAGCACTTGGAGAGTGAGGGCAAGAAGTGCCGTTGTGTGGACGAACAGAAAATCTACCCGAAGGCAGGAAGTGCTGTGTGAAACTTTCAAGAAGTTTAAATGAATGTTTAACGGCGGCGGCCGTCGTCCATTGATGGATTTGGTTGATTGCCGTCGCTCTTGGACCTGGCTTCCTCAAAGAGTTCGAGCAGCCGCTCTCTCCTGTGTTTTTCGCTTCTTGCGTCGATCGGGAGCAGCCGGACCGCATCCGCGGTCGCATAGAGAGCTTTCGGCCCACGCTTTCCTTTCTCGCCCGGTCCCAGCCGCCTGACAAAGTTGTGCTCGACGATTCCGGCGGCTTCCTCGGGAGAGATGCCCGTCTGCTCGATGATGTCGGCAATGAGTGACAACCGTAAATCTCTCAACGCCCGGTTGAACCGATCCGCACCGCCTACATAGTCCTTGCAAAGCTCGTTTGCGGATCGCCAGGGTTTCGCCTTGGAATCGTGGGTATCATCCGCCATGCGGCATCCTTGCCATAGTTGAACGTCATCCTCGAACTCTTCTATATCGCACGACGACTGGGCATGTCTAGCTGTATTCACGTGATTGCCAGTGGCCTCATGGTTGCGGGAATGCCTGCTTCAACGCCGTGCCGGTGCGTACTATATACGGCATCGACGCTGGAACCGCTATAAGGTAGTCGGATTGCGGCTGCGTCCTTCGTCAAGCGCGTGGCTCTGTGCAAACGGACTCGATGCCGGAAACGCCGGTAATACGTGTATTACTGCATCGCGTGGCCAAGTCCAGCGGAATAGCGAGAGCACCGGCCCGCCGGAAATCAGAATGATCCGGTCCCTGGCCCCTGCAACGGACGCTTTACATCCTCCGCTGACGCGTGTATGCCGGTTCGGCAACCACCAGCTAGGAGGTTCAGTGTCCGACGGAAACAATCCAGCGCTGCTCGACCGCGTTGCCACCGGCATCCACACCTTGCAGGGCATGGAAGAGTCCTCGGCTCCCCGCCCGGCTCAATTCCGTCCCGCTGGCCACGCCGCGTGGGCCGGCCAGCAATTCGACGCAGACTCCCCTGCGCCAGCGAGTGATCGAGGACATGAATCTGCGCTATCTCGCGCTCGGACTGTTAACGTTTACGTCGAGCGCATCGCTAAGTTTGCAAAACACTTCGGCAGGTTGCCCGACAAGTTGGGGCCGGCCGATGTCCGAGCGTATCTGGTCTATCTCGTCCATAAGCGGCACCGTTTCGTGGAGCTACTACATCGGCCCTAACGTCCTGTTTCCTGCCGCCATCGATGCCGAGTTTCTGGAACGTTTCCCCGAACCTCCATCCTCGGCAGGGAAACACGCGGGAATGAGCTACACATTGACTTCGACAACGGCCAGCAGGTCGGCCGGTGGACCCACAAACGGGGCCACTACACAGGCCATAGTGAAATCCTCAGCGATGACGACGCCGCGGCCGTCAGAGCAGAATGGCTCCGCAGGAAAGCAACCGCTGCCTCCGGGGTTGATGGGGCCTTATAGCAACGGTCATCCACACCATTAGCATCATGCCCTCCAACGCCAAGCAACCGCAACCCGCACCGTCCAAGGTCATGAAGGTCAACCTCTGGCTGCGCGTCGAGAACAACAACAAGCACATCCGTGGCAAGACCAAGGCCCGCGATCAAATCGAGCAGTGGGTGCTGAGTCACTATCAGATGACAAAGGCCCGGCCCGACGATTGGGAGTATCAGCTCTCGATTCCCTACCAGACCGACGAGGAACTTGACGCGATCATCTACGACGACATCCTCGCCGAAGCCGAACGGATCGCCGACAGCCGGCACTGTTTCATCGAGGCCGACGTGTCGGCGATCGACGATCCCGACAGGAGTTGGTGAACATCCATTAACGATTGACCATTTCCCCCCTGCCCTCAACTGGCTCTTGCCTTTATGCCGAATAAAGGACATTCCTCGGCATGAAGCCCTGCTTCACCGCCTGATGTGACTGCTATACTGCTGGCATGCGATGATTTTCCCATTTTCCCTTGTTCCGGGTGGGGTTATGCCAATGGCCTTGAAACCGGCTCAGCTCGCCGCGAGCGTCGGATGGAAGCTGGAAACACAGCTTGGCGAAGGCGGCCAGGGCAGCGTGTTCGTCGCCGTTCGGGAAACCGATCCCAACGGGCAGAAATACGCGTTTAAGTTCCTCAAAGACAAGGCGGGCGGCAAAGCACGCGACCGCTTCCGCCAAGAGCTCAAAGCCCTCACCACCTTTAATCATCCCGGCATCGTTAAAGTGATCGAGCACGCCGAGACGGAGGACGGCCCGCAATATTACGTGATGGAGTTCGTCGAGGGCTTTGACAGCCTGAAGAAACGCATCGACCGCCAGACCAATCCGTTTCACCGGCAGCCGCTCCAGGCGGTCGATGGCTTCATTCAGATCATCGAGGCACTTGCCGCTTGCGAGCAGCGAGGCATTGTGCACCGCGACTTGAGCCCGGCCAACGTGCTGGTCGATGACCACGGCACGATCAAGCTGATCGACTTCGGCCTTTGCTATATCGACGGCGACCAGACCATCACGCTGACCGACGAAGCCGTCGGCACCCCCCTCTACCGGGCACCAGAATGCTCCAGCCACTGGCGAGGCGATCCCGACATCCGGGCGGACTTGTATTCCGCCGGGAAAATCCTCTGGTCCATGATGACCAGCAAATACGCCTTCGACCGTGAAGCCCGCGTCTTCAATGACCTGTCGCTGTTCAAGCTGCTGCCCGATCTTCCGCCGGCATGGCATCTGTTCCACATCTTTGAGCACACCATCCGCCAAGACCCGAACATACGGTTTGCCAACACCGAGAATACTCTCGCCGCCGCCCGTGGCGTCCGGCGGTTAATCACCAACGGCAACCAACCGCTGGAACAGCTTGCCACTGACCTATGCCCCTTCTGCGGCGTCGGTAGGTTCGGCACCGGCACCATGGCCTTTGTCAGCTACTACAAACTAGAATTGGAAGATTTCGGCAAGAATATGTTGCCCGTTACCGGTGCCTATTCCCTTTGTCCGTTTTGCTTTCATGCGACGTTCGCCGCCGGAGACGCCTTGCGCAAAGCCCTGGGCGACCGGACGAAACTAAGCTAGCAATCCGCCCATTGTCAACGACCAGATAAACGCATTTGATCACCATGCCAGCACTGCTCGCTAAACATTAACAGCTCGGTAACTTTACAAGCATTGACTCGGCTCAATCGCCTGCTGCTTGACCGGGACGGTTTTGTATCCGATAAAGGGGATTATCGGCTGCATGAGCTATTGTGCATAAGTCAACTCACTTATGCACTGGTCCCTGATCGGAAGGAATCAGCCTAGGGTCCCATTGGGACCGCCATTGGTCGCCATCGTTCGGCATCCATGGCACGTAGATGATCGCCTTACAACCGCTTTCCTCGAGCTTCTTCATGTCCGCCAAAGGCGTGTAAAGAGCGATGATTACTCTGTCCCGTCCAGATCGTTTGAGAGTTCCGATAGATTCGAGCCAAAACTTCACGTTGTTCACAACTAGAGGGATTCCTTTCTGCATTTGCTTGATCCTCTCTGCCCGGATGAACTCGTTGAGTGCAATGGTATGAGCGTCCTGCTTCTTTGGAACACAGATCACTGCATCGCAATTCTCTCGTGTGCAAATTGAACACGCCGAATTGATCGCCCATTCGCTCGACTTTACATCAGTGTGGTGTATAGTAATGAGAATGCGTTCCACCATGATTATCTCCTATCGAGGCGCGGCTAACCATCGCTACCGGCGCAAACTGATTACATCCGCGCGTTTTCCGGTCTCCTGATCTCGATGTCCCACTCCCACGTTTTCTCGCCAACCCACTCCACGGCACGCGCTGCGTATTCTTCTCCAGTGCCACACCACGAGGCCGGTTCCTTCTCACCAATTTCAAAGCACCATTTAGACACTAGATTGTCGCCTTTAGCGACAATCGCGGCATGTGACAGCAGGCTCGTGAAGCGCTCCTCCAAGAACTTCGTGCGCTCACGTTGCTCAGCGATCCCACCCCCGCGGCTTCATGGGCGATGTAATTCCTCGAATCCTTGGCGGCACGCAAGGTTTCTATATCCTCCGGCGAAACCGCGTGGCTGCCGCCTATCCGACGGATCGCTTGGCCGAGCATTCTTATGTTTTCGTCCAATGCTCTTACCAACTCAATCGCGGCGTCGAATTCCATCCCCCTCTTCGTGGCATCCAGCAGGGTGAAGATTTGCACCACGAATCGGCAGTTATGCTCGAAATTGGTGGCGAGACATAACGCCTTGCCAACCGCTAAAAAATAATTGTCGAGCAGGATTGGCTCTTTCGCGGGCCAACCGCCTAAGGTCCAGTACATGCTTATCCCCCTATACCGAAATCCGTTCCACGATGTTCCGCGTCGCTTTTTTCTGCCGCCGGTCGTAAAGCTCGGTCGTTCGCTGGCTGCTGTGCCCGGCGAGGTACTGCATATCCTCGAGCGACACACTGAAGGTTAACAAACCTTCGATCACTAGACAACTGCACACGTCCATGGTGAAGGTTGACGAGGCCAAAGATTGGCGTAACATAAAGAGAGTTATGTTACGCCAATTGGAGGGAACCGACGGGCATGGGCAATGAGCTGGTCAAGGCATCGAACAATCAACGAGCGTTAACCACTCGCCGGAGCACCTTCACGCTGCCCGCCGTCATCGCCGACCAGGGCGACAAGGCCGCCGAGCGGTTTTTCACCTTCTTCACCGACACCATCCCCAACGCCAACACGCGGGCGGCCTACTACCGCAACATCATGCGGTTCTTTGCCTGGACGCACGCCAAGGGCTTGAGCCTCTCCGCCATCAAGAGCTATCACGTTTCCGGCTACCTGGCCGAGCTCACGCTGACCGGCAAAGAAACACGGGCCAGCACGCCGACCGTCAAGCAGCACCTGGCCAGCTTGCGGATGCTGTTCGACTGGCTGATCACCGGGCAGATCATCGACGCCAACCCCGCCGCCGCCGTGCGGGCCGCCAAGCACGTCGTGAAAAAGGGCAAAACGCCGGTGCTCAAAGCCGACGAGGCCCGCGAGCTGCTCGACAGCATCCCGCTCAAGAGTCGGCCCGCAGCCAAGAGAAGGCGAGGAGGACAACCGGCCGCCCAACCTGATCGGCCTACGCGACCGGGCACTGATCGCCGTCATGGTGTTCAGCTTCGCCCGCATCGGCGCCGCCCTCGGCATGAAGGTCGAGGATTATTACACCGAGGGCACGCCGGGCTGGTTCCGCCTGCACGAGAAAGGCGGCAAGCGCCACGAGGTGCCCGCCCACCACAACGCCGAGGATTACCTGGACGCCTACATCGCGGCGGCGGGCATCGCCAGCGAGAGGAAAACCCCCCTCTTCCGCTCCATCGACCGCCACCGCCAATTAACCGACCGGCCCATGCACCGCATCGACGCCTGGCGGATGATTAAACGCCGGGCCCAGGCCATCGGCCTGCCCGAGGAAATCTGCAACCACACCTTCCGGGCCACCGGCATCACCGCCTACCTGGAAAACGGCGGCACCATCGAGCACGCCCAGCAGATCGCCAACCACGAAAGCCCAAAAACCACCAAGCTCTACGACCGCACCAGCGATCAGATCACGCTCGACGAGGTGGAGAAGATTGTGATTTGAGCGGATAATGGATATGCAAAAACACGACGAGGCGACGTCAAAATCGTCCACAAAAGAAGAAGGGCGAACCAGTTAGGTTCGCCCTTACCTCGTGCCGGAGCACGACGTGGTTTGACAACCGGCGTCCAATATACCCAAACGCGGCCCAATATCAATTAGATAACGCAAAAAAAAAGTTTTTTTTCCCCCGCCCATTTCTCAATTTACCCCCTTGATTTTTCGCTAATTTTCTGAGTATTGTCTTCGCTGGCGAGATGCTAGGGGCTCGACGTGGTTTGACAACCTCACGTCCTACTCCTCCGCACTTCGCCCGTAGACATTTCACAGATTCGGTGAAGTACAGGTCGCTTGCGACCAGTGAGGAGGGTACGTCATGGCTAGGATTGGCGTTTTTCTTCGCCGCATTTTCGGTCACCTAGTGCCGCGAGTTCGCGCCTCCGTGCATCTAAAAGCCTGGTTAGATTTTGGCGGGCGTTCGCGTGAGGAGGACTATCCACGCCTGCAGGAGGACTCCCGACCCCATTGAGCACGCCACGTATGTTTGCTCACCGATGGCCATCCCGCCCTATGGGGTGGCCATCGTTCCCACAGACAATACAGGGGATTATTTCCCCCTAGGTGGCGACCCCCACTCCGGACGGTATTTGTAACCCCTCCTTTACCTTCTCCCCCTTCCGGTCCCCCCCCTTGGAAAGGTAGGAAGAGGAAGTACACTTATAAGTGGTACATACAAAGGTATCTTGACACGTTGTGTACAATTTGTTTGCACGAACCTACTCCGCTCCGACAACCATTCGGGAGAACCCGATCTATGCCCG
This sequence comes from uncultured Isosphaeraceae bacterium, assembly GCA_963823675.1. Taxonomy (GTDB): domain Bacteria; phylum Planctomycetota; class Planctomycetia; order Isosphaerales; family Isosphaeraceae; genus CAWGMT01. The sequence goes on from CAWGMT010000016.1 coordinate 463,829, forward strand.
CAACAGTCGTCGCACAGATTCGCACCGAGGTTAGCTTCAGCCATACTCCGCCGAACACGACGGCAGCCCTGATCGTCCCGGCCGACACCCAAGGTGACGTAAACCAGCAGATGCGTATGTCGGTCCATCGAGAACTTGATCGCCGGTTTACTGCCGCCCATCCGGCAACTGGAGAACAAACCCTAGCATAACGGCCTGCCTGCCTTAGACGACACGATAGGATCGGCCACACATCAAATCTGAGCGGCCCGCGTGATCTTGGCCGCTCGTCAAGAGCCGAGCAAAAAAGCGGTCCGTCCGCCGGCCCGAACGCGAACGTGGTGCCGACCAGCCCTCCAGCCGATCGCGCGGCGGAACCCGTAGCATGTCGTGTCTGGGTTCGATCGGACGGCAGGGTCGGCCCGATCTATCTCCCACCAGCGCAGTGTGAAGTGTCCCCGCAACCCGTCGAATTCTCTTCCGCAATCAAGCCAAAGACTTACGGCGAATCGTGCGCCGGGCAATTTGATAGCCTCACAGAGCGCCGGTAAACTATCTGTACAGGTGTCGCTATGTGCGCAACCCGCTCCAGGTTGCCCCAAACATCCGGCGCTGCAACGTAGCAAGTCGCCGGTGCTGGAACGTAGGACATCGCGATCGATCATCGGACGCCCCGAGGCGATTCGAGCGCCCGATTCGGGGGGCTCGGGGGCGCCCGGAATCGGGCCTGGTTCAAAACAGCCCTTTTTGAGGTAACAGGACGGACTGCATCTATACCCCTGTCTAGATTCCGGTCCGCGTCAAGGCGATCGGATTCGTGCAGTTTCACGCGGTTCTGCCGATCATGGCGGAAGTCGCGGACGCGAGGGTTGAGACGGCAGCCGGGCCGAGAGCGGTTGTTGCGATCTGGCAGGAATGGCGAGCCGGACGGGTTATTCCGTCGTCAAACCGCATTCTCGGCACATACTCGGCATACTGGTGCTGCGCAGGAGCGTGCCCAGTATGCCGAGTATGTGCCCAATATGTCTCGGGCATGACAGCCTTCGATGCACAAGTGGATGTACCTTTCAACGGTGCAGACGGCGTGGAGAAGCACGCCGATGAGCTGAGCGGGACGGACGAGATCGGCAAAATGCGCCGAACGAAGCCAATTTCGCTGAATCCATGAGCATCGTGGAAGCACAAGATCCGATTCAAGTTACGGCAAATTCCCGCGCTCGTTCGCGACTTGACAAGCAAGGCGGCGCAGTCTGGCCTGTTGAGAATCAGTTGATGACGCAGACAGCGAGGGATAACGCGCTCGAGCCGTTCTTGGTCGCCCGGACCGCCTTCGCTGGAACGCAGCAAGTCTGCGGCGCAGGAACGTGAGACATCTCGATCGATGATGAGTCGCGCCGAGGCGATTCAGCAGCCCGATTCGCGGGGCTCGACAGGGGCTGGAATCGACCGAATTTGACGACACAAAAACGAATGGACAAGCAACTTATGACGAGCACCCACTCCGCCACCGATCTCCGAGGGATTTCGTTGGCGGACGTTGCGAGATGGGACGGGGGCCCTTCGAAAACGTCTCAGATTGTCTCATTTTTTCTCATCGAGAGTTGGTTATCGATCGATCGCGTCGCGGGCGGCGAGGGGGTTGGGAACCCCCGCCGAAAACTGCAATTTTGACGAGTCCCGTTTTCCCTGCTGGTGACGCGCCTGCTAGTTGTTTCGTTGGAAATTCGAGTAAACTGGTTGAACGCGGCCCTTGTTGCCCGCGTTCTTTTGCGCAAGATCGGGTCACGGGCTGGAAGGCCAAAGAGAGAAGGAATGATCGCATGGGGCTCCCTACCCGCCGAATGGTATGCCTTGCCGCGAAGGCCGCAGCGGTGACTGCCGTGGCGTTATCGCTCCTGATGCTCGCCGGGTTGGTGCCCCGCGCAAGTGCCGGGCTGCCACCGGCCGACGAGGCGTCACCAGCCAAGGTCAAGAAAGCCGCGGCGGACGGTGAGCCAGGCAAAGGCGCTCCGGCAAAGGTCGGGCTGCTCCTCAACAATTCGCGGGCTTTTCAGGGTTATACCCTGGTCGCGCCGATGATGTCGCATACCACGTACTTGATCGACATGCAGGGAAGGGTCGTGCGGAAATGGGAGAGCGACTGCAATCCCGGTGTGAGTGCTTACCTTCTCGAAAATGGCCGCCTGCTGCGCCCCGGTGCGCTGCAAAAGCAATCGTTTGGCTTCGGCCCCGGCGCGGGCGGCCGGGTTCAGGAGTTTGCCTGGGATGGAAAGCTCGTCTGGGACTACACGTTCGCGAGCGAGAAACGCCTGCCGCACCACGACGTGACCCGGCTCCCAAACGGCAATGTCCTCATGATCGTGTGGGAAAAAAAGACAACCGAGGAGGCCGTCGCCGCCGGCCGCCGGGCTGATCTGGTAGGCAACGCGGGCTTGCACCCCGACTATCTCATGGAGGTGAAGCCGACCGGCAAGACCACCGGCGAGATCGTCTGGGAATGGCACCTCTGGGACCATCTGATCCAGGACCACGACCGGTCAAAGCCGAACTTCGGCAACGTGTCGGCCCATCCGGAATTGGTCGACATCAACTTCGGTGCCGGCGAAGGCCCGATCGCCCCCATGATGGCTACCAAGGACGGCATCGCCAAGCTGCGATCACTCGGATACCTTGGAAATGCGCCCGCGCCGGCGCTGAAGGATGCGCCGAAGAGTGAGCCCGAAAAGCCGGCGACGGCCAAGCCTAAGGATATGGCCAAGCCCACGCCAAAAGAAAAATCAAAGGGCGCGCCGAACTCGCGACGGCCGCCCCAAAACGCCGACTGGACTCACTTCAACGCCGTCGCGTATAACCCCGACCTCGACCAGATCATCGTGAGCGTGCATAGCTTGAGCGAGATCTGGGTGATTGATCACAGCACGACAACAGCCGAAGCAGCCAGTCACAAGGGAGGCCGTAGCGGTAAGGGGGGAGATCTGCTCTACCGCTGGGGCAACCCGCGTGCTTACCGGAATGGCTCCAAGACCGAGCAGCAGCTCTTCAACCAGCATAATGCCCAATGGATTGCGCCGGGACTGCCAGGTGAAGGACACGTACTCGTCTTCAACAATGGAAGCGGCCGGCCCGGCGGGCCATACTCGTCGGTCGATGAGATCATCCTTCCGGTTGACTCTCAGGGACAGTACACCCGCAATCGTCGAGGGCCGTTTGGCCCCGATAAGCCGGTCTGGAGCTACAGCGCCCCCAAGAAAGCGGACTTCTACTCCTTCTTCATCTCCGGAGCGCAAAGGCTTCCCAATGGGAATACACTCATCTGTACGGGCGCCAGCGGCATGGTCTTTGAGGTAACTCCCGAAAAAGAGGTGGTTTGGAGGTATGCGAATCCCGTCAAAGGCGGTCCAGGAGGGTTCGGGCCTAATCCCGGCGGCGTTGATCTTTTGCCCTTTTTCCTGCGCGATCAGCTCAAGCTATCGCCCGAGCAGAGGAAGCAGCTCGACGAGTTCCAAGGAAAGCTTCCAGGCAAGCTCGAAAAGGCGCTGAGCGCAGACCAGATGAAGCAGGTTCGCGAGATCAACCCCTTCGGCCCGGGGGGCTTCGCGGCCCTTCCCTTGCCGGGACAGCTCATCTCGGCGTCGGCCCTGAAGTCGCTCAAGCCCACCGCAGAACAGAAAAAGAAGCTCGATGACCTTCAGCAGGAAGCCGACAGTATCCTCGATAAGCTGCTGAACACCGACCAGAAGAAGGAATTCCAAGAAGCGCGGGAAGGTTTCGCGCGAGGAGGGCCATTCGGCTTTGGTCCTCCAGGGGGGCCTGGCGGACCGCCTCCAGGGGGGCCTGGCGGACCACGTCCAGGGGGGCCCGGTGGACCACGTCCAGGGGGGCCTGGTGGACCACCTCCGGGAGGACCTGGTGGACCGATGATGGGCAATACGCTGTTCCGCGCCTATCGGTACGGCGCCGATTTTCCGGGGCTTGCCGGTAAGGAACTGAAGCCGGGCAAGACGATTGAAGCATTGCAAGACGAGAAGAAACCGAAGGAGCCTGGAAAAAAATGAGGCGAATGCGCGCGAATGCGCGCCCCTTGCTGCTGGCCGCGATCTTGATTGTGCTGGCCCCGACTCCGGCGTTGGCCTATATCGGTCCCGGCGCGGGGTTTGCGGTGGCCGGGTCGTTTTTCGCCGTCTTCGCCGCGATCTTGTCGGCTTTCGTCACGGTGCTCACCTGGCCGTTGCGGCTGCTGTCGCGGCTACTCTTCGGCTGGCGAGCGCTGCGGCGCAGCCGGGTGAAGCGGGTCGTCATCCTGGGCCTCGACGGAATGGACCACGAGCTGACGGAAAAGATGCTCGAGGAGGGACAGCTCCCAAACCTCGCCGCGCTGCGCGACCAGGGTAGTTTCAAGCCGCTCGGCTCGACTGTCCCGCCCATCTCGCCGGTTGCGTGGTCTACCTTTCAAACTGGTGTGAACCCGGGCAAGCACAACATCTTCGACTTCCTCACGCCGGACCTGCGCACCTATCGCGCCAAGCTGAGCTCCGTCGAGATCCGGCCGCCCCGGCGGTCGATCAAGATCGGTAAGTACCATATCCCGCTGGGCAGGGCCGACGTACGGCTGCTGCGCAAGAGCAAGCCCTTCTGGAACGTCCTGGGCAAGTACGGCATCTTCAGTTGCATCATTCGCGTGCCGATCACCTTCCCTGCCGAAAAACTGCACGGAGTGTTGCTCTCGGCAATGTGCGTGCCCGACCTGCGCGGCACGCAGGGGATGTTTTCCCATTACACGACCCGCATTCGGGATGAGGGCGAGAAAACGGGTGGAGAGGTTCATCACGTCAGCCGCGATGGCGACACCATCCGCGCCGATTTGATCGGCCCGCAACACCCGTTGCTTGTGGACCCCGAAAACCTCAAGCTGCCGTTCCAGGTCACGATCAAGGACCGGGATCGTGCCCTTCTCATGGTCAACGGCACACAGTACGAGCTTCGATCGGGCGCATACACCGACTGGGTCCCGGTTCGCTTCCGCGCCGCCCCCGGCATGAACGTGAGCGGCCTGTGCAAGTTTCTCTTGCTGGGAACCGAGCCTGAGTTCGGGTTATACGTCACGCCGATCAACATCGACCCCGAACATCCGGCAATGCCGGTTGGCTACCCGTCGGTCTATTCCGTCTACCTTGCCAAGAAACAGGGCCCGTTCGCGACCCTCGGCCTGGCCGAAGACACGTGGGCCTTGAACGAGCACGTCTTGAGCGATGACCAGTTCATCGAGCAGTGCGTAGACATGGACCGGGAGCGTGAGGCGATGTTTTTCGACGCGCTCGACAAGGTCCCGCGCGGGTTGATCGCATGCGTATTCGACGGCACCGACCGGCTCCAGCACACGTTCTGGCGCGACATCGACCAAGGGCACCCGGCCCGGCCAGAGCAGGACGTGCTCGAAGGGCGTGACGTCATCGGAGACCTGTATCGCCGCATGGACGACCTCGTGGGCAAGACGATGACCAAATGCCGGCACAAGGACTCGCTGCTCTTGGTCATCTCCGACCACGGCTTCGGCCCGTTCCGCAGGGGTGTCGACCTGAACCGGTGGCTCGAGCAAAACGGGTATCTGGTGCTCCATGACGGCCGGCGCCAGGAAGATCACCTTGCCGGGGTTGACTGGTCGAAAACGCGTGCCTTCGCGATCGGGCTGGCCGGAATTTACGTCAACATCAAGGACAAGTACGCGCAAGGCATCGTCGAGCCGGACGGCGAGGCCGACCGCCTCCGCGAGGAGATCAGCCGGCGCCTGACCGCGCTGGTAGACCCCGAAAACGGAGCCAGCGCCGTCAAGCGCGTCTATATCGCCTCGAAGTTTTACAAGGGACCGTATCGCGAGAATGGTCCCGACCTGATCGTCGGCTACCAGCGCGGCTATCGCGTGTCGTGGGAGACGGCCATCGGCCGCACGACTGAGGACGTTTTCCACTCCAACAAGAAGGCTTGGAGCGGCGATCATTGCGTCGATCCATCGCTCGTGCCCGGCATTCTCTTCTGCAACCGATCCGTCGAAACGGAAAACCCTCGCTTGATCGACATCGGCCCGACCGTGCTGGCAATGTTCGGCGCGGCGGTCCCCGACTACATGGATGGCAAGGTGCTCCCGATTGGAGACGCCCGCGCAAAAATCCCCAGCGCTCACAAGGATGCCATGGCCGAGGTAGTGTGATATCGGCCCTTCATCCCTGATCCTTTTACTGAGGTGGTGTGATGCCGGATGCACCGGTCGGTCCTTCATCCTTCCAAAAAGTGAACCGGCGGACGATTCTGAAGGGCTCGGCTGCTCTCGCCGCCGCTGGTGTCGGTGTCGGCGCCACGGGATTGGGCGCGGGAAATTTCTGGCTGGGCCGTGGCAGCCGCGTGTCGGGCAGCCTGGGAAAAAAGGTGATCGTGATCGGCGTGGACGGGATGGACCCCCGACTCTCGGAAAGCATGATGAAGGCCGGCTTGCTCCCCAACCTCGAAAAGCTTCGCGCCGGCGGTGGTTTCAGCCGCCTGGGCACCAGCACGCCGCCACAGAGTCCGGTCGCCTGGGCTAACTTCATCAATGGCGCCGGGCCAGGCTCGCACGGGATTTTTGACTTCATTCACCGCCATCCGCAAGAACAGTGCACCCCGTTCTATTCGGCTGCCGAAACGGTGCCCGGAGAGGGGTTCTGGCAAATCGGAGACCACAAGCTCCAGCTCGACTTCTGGCCCTTTAACCACAAGCCGCCGGCGACCGTGCTCAGGCGCCAGGGCACGCCGTTCTGGGACTATCTCGACGCCGCGGGAATTCCCTCGACATTCTACGACCTGCCGTCCAACTACCCGGCCAGCACGTCGCACCATGGCCACCACCGCTGCATCTGCGGCATGGGCACGCCCGACATGCTCGGGACTTACGGCACCTACCAGTACTTTGCCGAGGACGGCCCGTCCGAGCCGATCGACGAATCCGGCGGGCGACGGTCGAAGCTCACGTTCGAGGATGAGACGGCCAGGGCCCGCATTGTCGGCCCGGGTGACAGTCTCCTCGTGAAGGAGACACCGATCACGATCGAGTTCCTGGTCCATCGCGACCGCGGAGCAAACGCCGCCGTCGTCGAAATCCAGGGCCGGCGAATCATCCTCAAGCCCGGTCAGTGGAGCCGCTGGACGAGGCTTGCGTTTCAGCTCTCGACCCCTCCGTTCTTGCCAGCCCAGATTGTTCCTGGAAGTAAGGTCCACGGAATCTGCCGGTTCTTGCTCCAGGAGGTTGCGCCCGTTTTCCGGCTCTACGTCACACCCATCAACATGGACCCCGCGGACCCCGCGCAGAAGATCTCGGAGCCCAAATCGTTCATCCAGGACGTTGCCGGGCGGCTGGGCCCGTTCTACACGACGGGCTTTCAGGAAGACCACAAAGCCCGGTCAAACGGGATCTTCTCCGACGACGAATTCGCCAGGCAGGCTGGCATCGTCCTCGACGAGCGGCTTGCGCTTTTCGACTACGCCATCAACAACTACGACGACGGCCTGCTCTTCTTTTACTTTTCCAGCAGCGATTTGCAGTCGCACATCTTCTGGTGGGACTCGGACGAGAAGCACCCGATCCGATCCGCGCCCGAGGCGAAAGCGCGGTTCGACCTCGTCCGACGGCTTTACCAGAAGCTGGATGCGGTGATCGGCGACCTCATGGATCGCTACGGCGGCAAGGCGACGATCATCGTGATGAGCGACCATGGCTTCGCCAATTTCGGCAGGCAGTTCAACGTCAATTCCTGGCTGCGCGACCTGGGTTACCTGGGCCCCCGCGAGTGCTCGTCGATCATGCACGACGTTGACTGGTCGAGCACGACTGCATACGGCCTGGGAATCAATGGTCTCTATTTGAATATGAAAGGGCGCGAACGGGATGGGATCGTCGAGCCCGGCGACCAGCGGGAAGCTCTGCTGACGGAGCTGAAGGAGCGCCTGGAGGCCGTTACCGACTTCAGCGGCGAGCGGGTGATTCGCGGGGTGTACCGCTCCGACCAGATCTACTCGGGAAACGCGACGGCACTTGCGCCCGACCTGATCATCGGCTACGCCCGCGGCTACCGCGCCTCCTGGGCAACGTGCCTCGGCGACCTGACCGAGGATGTCCTGCTGGATAATGACTCGGCCTGGAGCGCCGACCATTGCGCCGATGCGCTCGAGGTGCCCGGCGTGCTGTTTTGCAACCGGTCCGTCGGAGCTAATTCGCCATCGCTCGTCGATATCGCCCCCTCGATCCTGGCCGAATTTGGCTTGCCCACGCCGGCGCAGATGGTGGGAAAAAACGTGCTTTCCGCTTGAAAACCTGGTTCGTGCAGCAGGAGCAAACAGACGTGGTCAAGGTCAAGATCGATTCGGGCCTCTTCGACAGGGCCAAGCGCGCGGCCGAAGCGGCCGGATACAGCGATGTCGAGGAATTCATCGCCAACTGCATCGAAAAAGAGATCCAGCGGCTCAAGATTGAGGAGCAGGAAGGCCAGGTCTCGGACCAGCTTCGCGGCCTGGGATATATCGAATGACCGACCTCCTTGCGCAGGCGCCTTCCGGTTGAGCACCGTCGCAAATGCTCTCGGGCGGTGGCTGCTGGCCCCCGTTGCTTCCCTGCCCGGCTGGCTTTCCGCCACGCTCGCCAGCGCGGTGACGGGCGTGCTGTTGCTCGCCGTATTCAAGTACACGTCAAACCAGCGCGCGATCAAACGCGCTCGGGACGACATCAATGCTCACCTGCTGGCTCTGAAGCTCTTCAAAGACAGCGCGTTTGTTTGCCTCAAAGCGCAGGGGCGGATCCTTGTGGGCGCTGGCCGGCTCTTTGTCCTGGCGATCGTGCCGATCCTGGTCATGGCGCTGCCGGTAACCCTGCTCCTGGCGCAGCTTGCCCTCTGGTACCAGGCCCGGCCGCTTCGAGTCGGCGAGGATGCCGTCGTCGTTCTCGGTCTCAACGGCACGTCCGGATCGTCCTTGCCCGCCGCAAGCCTCGAGCCCACGGATTCGGTCGAGGTCACCGCAGGACCGGTTCGCGTTCAGAGCAAGCGCGAGGTCTGCTGGAACGTCAGGCCGCGCCGGCCCGGCGGCCATCGATTGGAGTTCAAGATCGGCGGCCAGTCCTATACCAAGGAAATCGCGGCCGGCAACGGCTTCATGAGGGTTAGCCGGTTGCGGCCAGGTTGGGACTGCATGGCGATCCTTCTCAATCCCTGGGAGCCGCCATTCCGACCCGGCGATCCAGTCCGATCGATCGAGATCGACTATCCCGAGCGTTCATCATGGATTTGCGGCACCGATACGTGGGTGATCTACTGGTTTGCCGTCTCGATGGTCGCCGCTCTGTGTTTCCGCCGCGCCCTGAACGTGGCTGTCTGATTGGAGAGGACCGGTCGGGCATGAGCAAACACATCATCATCGTCTCCGGACTTCCCCGTTCCGGCACATCGCTCATGATGCAGATGCTGGACCAAGGCGGTGTGGAGATCGTCACGGACAACATCCGCCGCGCCGACACGGACAACCCCCGGGGTTACTACGAGTTCGAGCAGGTCAAGAAAATCAAGAACGACATATCGTGGTTGCCCGCCATGCGGGGAAAAGCCTTCAAGATGGTCTCTCAGCTCTTGTATGAGCTGCCGCCGACTGAAGAATACCGCGTCATCTTCATGGAACGGGATCTCTACGAGATGCTCGTCTCCCAGGAGAAGATGCTCGCGCGGCTGAATAAACCGGCAGCTCCCCGCGCCGCGATCGAGCGGTCATTCATCGAGCACCTCCGCAAACTGCGCGACTGGCTTAGAGCGCAGCCGAACATCGAAGTCCTTTACGTCTGTTACAACAAGCTTCTCGAAGGACCAGAAGAACAGGCGAAGCGCGTGAGTGCGTTCCTCGAAGGCCAGCCGGACACCGTGAAAATGGCCGAAACGGTCGATTCATCGCTCTACCGAAATCGGAAAACGCCGGTTGACCGGTCGAGTAAATGAGCACGTCAAGCCACCAATGCCAGAAGGAGTGGATACCTTTCTGCCGGTGACGATCACGAAGCAACCGAATCAGGAGGGTGAATGCTCTCCCTGACTGCCCGCTCGGACGTCCGCCAGAATTCCGCCTCGCATTCCAGGCCGTGTGTCGTGGCAAAGTTGGCCAGCCGGCGGTATCGCTCGGCTGGATCGACCCGCAAAGCCCACCAGATCTTCATCTCATCCTCGGGGCAGAACCAGATCGGCTGCCCGTCTGCCTCATCCTGGTGATTGGCCCCGTTCATACCGCATTGGAAGCGCGTGCAGTGCCGGATCCCGAACATGTGCCCCGTCTCGTGCACGGCAACCTTGATCGTCCGGCGAAGGAAATGCCTGGGCCCCACTTCCCGGTCGCCCATGCGATGGAGCGACCAGACTCCAACGCCCCGGCTTAGCGACGCCTGTCCAAAGACGAAGTTCCACCCCTTCCCCGGCCAAAGATCGGCGGTGGTTAGCGCCAGGACGACCACGGCATCCGCGGGCTTCTTCCGGTTGAGCAGACGCAGGACGAACTTCGTCAGGACTTGCTCCCCACCTGAGTGTGGATGCAGTCGCCGTGCTTGGGGGGGGATCCATGCCATGTCCATCCGGTCCAGCATCCTGACCGGCACGCCGTAGAAGGCATTGAGCAACTCCGCCGTTGCCTCGATTGCGGAGGCCTGTGCTGCGTCGAAGTCGCCAAGCGGCTGAAGATACATCGTCGTCCGTACCTTCGTCGGCAGGATGGGATCGCTTTGGCGATACTCCTCGAACGACTGCCCGGGCTCCTCGTGCTCGTCCAGCCAATCCCCCTTCTGTATTGCCTTTAGCGGCTGATGCAATGGCGTGATCGCCCGGCCCGCGGATTGGATGGCCCGCAATTTGTTCGATTCCTCTACCGGCCCCCGGACCATAGCTCGAACCCCCGGTCGCGCCCGATTACCCAGTATTCCCCATCGTGGTGCCGACCGCTTTCCTGCCGGCCTGGTTTGCCCGTTCTAGTGGAACGCTCAGCCCTGGAGTCTTCCTCTAGGGGCCAACCATGGTCCTGTGATCAAAAGCGCTCCCGCGCTGCGCCCATCGCATAAATGTATGCGGCCCCCCACGAGCCTGGCGCCTCAAAACTGGCCGCGAAACCGAAGGCGCAAAAGAGAATCACAGGCACCGCCAGAGCAGACAGGCCAACGCGCGTCAGCGATTTCATCCTACACCCCCCTCGAACAGGCGGAACGCTCTCGCTTTTATATGGCAACTGGACCGGATCACTCAGCCCGAAGGCCGGTCGAACTTGCCGAATGAGCTCCTACCAGCTACTCATGCTCAAATCGCTGACGGATGTGTCATGGTTGCCGGCAGATTGGCCGCAACGGTATCTGGCAATTAGCTTTGCGCACACAAACCATTTCATACGCCCCCCATACGATGGCAGATCCGATTGCCACCCAGATCGGTGGCTGGAGTTCCGCAGCAGGCGCCGGCATTTGCTGACGTCGATCAGAATCGACTGTATGATCCATGAACGCTACCGCCCACACTGACGAACATCCCGTCGTGAGTAACCGTTTCGATCAACAAAATGGGGCAATCGACCGACCCACTCTCAAAACATCGGGTAATGCCCGGCTGAATCGAGGTTGAGGATGAAATCGACATCTACGGTGTTCCGCTTGCCGCTCCCCTGCCCTTTCACCATTCTGGCCGTCCTGGCCCTCACGCAGCCTGTGTGCGCTGCGTGGATCTGGGTCGAGGGCGAGAAGCCGGTAAAGTCCACGATGCACCGGCATCCGTACTGGTACGACCAGGTCAAGCGTGACCAGCTCTCCGGCGGCGACCTGATCAGCAACTTTGCCGCTCAGCCTGGGGAGGCCTCGTACCGGTTCACCGCCCCAACAGCCGGCGAGTATGAGCTGTGGGTGCGTGCCAACCCCGTCCAGGCGAAGCTCTCGTACCGGTTCAACGACGACGGGTCATGGACGCTGATCGACGTCGACCGAGGGCTTGACTCGACCAATATCGCCGCCGACGGCAAGCCGGACCTCCGTTTCCTCGCCTGGGCCAGAGCCGGCAAGGTGTCGTTGAAAAAGGGACCGAACGGAATTCGCTTCCGGATGGACAGCTCGAACAATAACCATGGTTACCTCGACTGCTTCGTCCTCACCAACGAGCCGTTCACGCCGAGGGGTGCCGTCAAGCCCGACCAGCTCGCTGCGGCCGCCCGCCGCCTCGCTGCGGCGAACAAGGGTTGGTTTGCCTTCGACCCCAAGGCGGACACGTTCTCTGACTCAAGCGGCATCAATCTGCGGGCCCTGAACGAAAAGACGGCTGGCGACGGCGGCTTTATCGCAGTCAAAGGCTCGCAGTTCGTCCACTCCCAAACGGGCGAACCGGTCCGGTTCTGGGCCGTCAACGGGCCGTCGAGCAAGGGACGCGACGACCTGCGCACCGAGGCACGGATGCTGGCCAAGCACGGCGTGAATCTCGTCCGCGTCCACCACGGCTACTTCGACGACAAGGGCAACGTCGATCTGGCCGCGGTGCGGCATGCCCTCGACGTCGTCGAGGCGATGAAGGCCGAGGGCATCTACAGCCACTTCTCGATCTACTTCCCGCTCTGGCTGAAGCCGAAGTCCGACACGCCCTGGCTGAAGGGCTACGACGGCCAGAAGATCCCCTTCGCCGCGCTCTTTTTCAACAAGGACTTCCAGCAGCACTATCGGGAGTGGTGGAAGGCCCTGCTTCTGACGCCCAACCCCTCGACCGGCACGCGGCTGATCGACGACCCGTCCGTTGCGGGCCTGGAGATCATCAACGAAGATTCGTATTTCTTCTGGACGTTTAACCCTGACGCAATCCCCGACCCAGAGTTGCACCTCCTCGAAGCCCAGTTCGGCGACTGGCTGACGCGGAAATATGGCTCGATCGACCGGGCACTCCGGGCGTGGGGTGGGCAGAAGGTCAACCGCGACCGGCCAGGCGAGGGATGCATGGGGTTCCGGCCCCTCTGGAACATGTTCAACGAGAGGACCGTGCGCGACAAGGACGCGGCCCGATTCCTGGTCGAGAGCCAGCGCGGGTTTTACCGCGACACGTACCGGTTCCTGCGTGGGCTGGGCTTCAAGGGCGTGATCACCGCGTCAAACTGGATCACTGCCAGCCCGCAGGTCCTCGGGCCGCTGGAAAAATATACCTACACCGTCGGCGATTTCATCGACCGCCACGGCTACTTCGGCTGCCACAGCCAGGGCGAGGCGTCGGAGTGGTCGGTCCGCGACGGCCACACCTACGCCGACCGCAGCGCCCTGCGGTTCGACCCCGAGGAGCCTGGCAAACCGAGGGTCTTCGTCCATCCGGCGATGGACCCTAGCTACGACGGCAAGCCGTCGATGATCTCGGAGACCACCTGGAACCGGCCAAACCGCTACCGCTCGGAGGCCCTACTCTTCTACGCTGTCTACGGCGCTTTGCAGGATAGCGATGCGATCGTCCACTTCGCGCTCGATACGGCAGCCTGGTCGGTAAAGCCGGGCTTCTTCATGCAGCCCTGGACGCTGATGTCACCCGCCATGATGGGCCAGTTCCCCGCCGCTGCCCTGATCTACCGCAAAGGGCTGGTCGCAACTGGCGATTTGCTGGTCGACCTGAACTTGAAGATCGGTGACCTCCTCGACCTGCAGGGCACGCCGATGCCCCAGGATGCGGCCCTCGACGAGCTCCGGCTCAGGGACGTGCCCAAGGGAACGACGCTCAGGCCGGGCAATGTGATCGACCCCCTCGTCCACCTCGCCGGCCGTACTAACGTCAACTTTACCGATCGAGGCGGTCCGGCGAAGTTGAAGGACCTCAGGCCGTTTATCGACCACAAGCGCCGGATCGTCGCCAGCAGTACGGGCCAGCTCAGGCTCGACTACGGCAAGGGGGTGCTCACCATCGACGCGCCCGCCGCCCAGGGAATCAGCGGTGCCCTGCGCGAGGCTGGGATGGCCGAGCTCAAGGACCTGACCATCTCGTCGAAATTGGAGCTCGGGCACATCGTCGCCGTGAGCCTGGACGGCAAGCCGCTGGCGACATCGCGGCGCATTTTGCTCCAGGCGATGTCGGAGGAAAAGCCCACCGACTTCGGTACCGAGCCTGCGCCGGGCGGCCATAAGAAGATCACCAGTATCGGCCACGACCCCTGGCTGGTGAAGGAACTCGATGGTGTGGTCAAGTTCAAGCGGTCCGACGCCTCGAGGCTCAAGGTGACCGCGCTCGACTTCAACGGCGACCCGGGCAAGTCGATCGGTACGGCCAGCGAAATTCACCTCGCCCCGAGCACGATCTACTACCTCATCAGCCCCTGAGGGCCCTGGAAGCTGGCCGCGGTCCGGTCGAACCTGGTCGTATTCGGCCCCAAGGATGCTTGATGTGGATCCTACTCAACGTTCGCCAAGTGGGTCGCTGACTCGTCTAACGACTTCGGTGATACGGCTGATCGCTTCGCAGATTTCCGCGTCGGTGGTCGTCGCGCCCAGGCTGAACCGGACTGATCGAGCGCAGGCGGTCATCGGGGACGCGCATGCTCATCAAGGTCGGCGAGGGACGCGTGGAGCCGCTGGCACAGGCTGCGCCCAGCGAAGCGGCTATGCCGGCCAGATCAAGCTGAATCAACAGGGCATCGCCATCCAGGCCGGGGAAGCCGAGGTTGAGGGTCTGCGGCAAGCGGAGGTCGTCGCGAACCGGTCCGTTTCGGATGACGCGGTCGCGGCCCAACGCTGCGATCAGGCCCGCCTCGAGGCGGTCGCGCAGGTTGGTCCAATGCGCTAACCGAGCCGCGGATTGTGCGTGCCACTTTTGAAGCGCCGCGGCCAGACCTACGACGAGGGCAACGGGAATGGTGCCCGGTCGGCGTCCTTGTTGCTGCCCGCCTCCGAAGAGTCGCGAGCCCAGTTTGGCACCGCGCCGAACCAGCAGCAAACCGATCCCGACGGGCCCGTGAAACTTGTGCGCACTGGCCGCCAATGTGGTCACGCCGAGATTGTGAAAATGGACCGGGATCCGGCCAACGGCCTGTACGGCATCTGTATGGACGGGAACGCTCCGTGCCGCAGCCAGTGCGGCCAGTTGTGCAACGGGCTGGATGGCGCCGGTTTCGTTGTTGGCCAGCATCAAGGTTGCGAACCGAGTGTCCTCGCGAAACGCGTCGGTCATCAGGGCTGCGTCGGCGAGCCCGTCCGGATTGATCGGAACGCTGTCGACTGCAAATCCGGCTGCTTCAAGCCGGGCGACCGGCTCGCTGATTGCTGGGTGCTCGATCGGACTTGAGACGAGGTGTCCGGGCGACGTCTCAGCACCGGCCAGGCCAAAGATCGCGAGGTTATTGGCTTCGGTTCCACCCGAGGTGAAGATTACCTCGGCCGGTTCAGCCCCGAGAATCTGTGCGGCGGTTTCCTTCGCCAGTTCCCACGCGCGGCGGGCCGAGCGGCCGAAGGCGTGCCGGCTCTCCGGGTTGCCGCCGGCGAGAAAGTACGGAGCCATCGCGTCCAGCACAGCAGGGTCTAAAGGCGTCGTCGCATTATGGTCGAGGTAAATCGGCGTTGCGTGCATGAGGTGACCGGGTGGAATCGAACCGATTCACGGTCGCTCATGCCCTCGACGTGTCTCCGGAAACACAGACCACGCGTGGGGATTGAAGACCGCTCTCTGGATTATTCTAAACAGCGGAGCGTGAGGACGAGTCCGATCACAAAGAGCGGAATGCCCACGATAAAAAGCGGGCTTGCCCAAAGCGCCATGCCTACTACCATCAGTAGAAAGCCAAGAATAACCCCAGTCACTCGTCCCAGCAATGCGATCAGCCAGAAGACTAGCCGGAATGGCAAGATGATCGTGAACCAGATTGCACTCAACAATGTGACGACGATTCCGGTCCACGACCATGAATGTGGCCGCGTGATAGTGCGCACACTGGCGTCTTCGTAACTGTCAACGCGCTGATGCCTTCGGCGCACGATGACGTTTCGAGCCTTGCCCTGGCCAACCCAATGGTCCAGCGTTGTGTCAGACTGGACTTGTTTCATTCTTTCCACAGGGTAAATTACGCGCGTGCTGATCTGCGCAGCATGTTCCCAAGGGTATTCGTCGGTAGAAGTAATCCCTTGGGGCATTATGGATTATCGCGGGGAATCTTGCGTTGACAAGCGTCGCCTCGCGATTGCATGGGCCAAGGCAAGGAGGCCGTGACCGTGCGTCATGCCATACTGGTTATCGTGTTGATTGCCTCCTCCTTTTTAGGAGGAGCCTTTGTAAACGGGCCGGGGTTGCGATGGGCTCAGACCCGATTGATGCGTTCCCTCGGCTTGAATGAAGAAGGCGAAATCGCCTCGGTCGATCTGATGGCGGCGGCGCCCTGACGGAGTCGGCAGCGGGTCTGGCCCGGCGAAGCCTGCTGGCGACCCCATGCTCGAGCCGCTGGCACCTGTGCCCTCGGTTGTGGCTGAAGATGAATCTTCCCAGCAGGTCCCATCTGATCATCGCACCGCATCCAGCGCCGAGCTTAATGAAAAACCCCGGCATGGGAGCGCGTCCAAGACCCAACCGGTGTCGCCCTCTCCGTCCTCCTCGCCAGCACCGGTTTCGGCAGCGGCTGCATTGGCAGCGCAGCGGTTGGCATCTCCGGATTCGGAGGTCAAGCCTGTCGGTGCAGGCCCTGCGGATGGGCCAGGTTCGTCGGACTCGAAGGTCAAGACGGCCCTGCTGGATGCGCTAGGAACCCTGTTGCCGTCAACCTCGTCGTCGCCCCCGGAACCGCTTTCGGGTTCGGCTCTATCCCCCTCGTCATCGACACCGAAGTCAATGCGGAACGTCAGCGATGACTGGATCGTTCTGCAGCAAAAGCTGCAGGCCCTGAATGTAAGCCACTTCACAATCGAAGGCGAACCGGGCGGCCGAATTCTTTTCTCCTGTCTGATTCCCCTCGCGGGGCGCCAGGCTGTCACCCAGCGGTTTGAGGCCGAGGGGGATGATGTCATTCAAGCAATGCAGGCCACACTACGGCGGATTGCGCTTTGGCGGGCAACTCAGCCACCGACACGGTAACCAGCCGGACTGACGGGAGCCCGTGTGGCTGATGCGCCCCGTGACGTTTGACCCGTGCTGGTCCTAAAATGGGATAGGAGGTTATCGCACCAAACAGCGTCCTCTATAATGCAAATGCCGAAAGACCAAATAAGTCAATGCTGATCGAGCACCCGCGACCTGGTTGTGAACGGCTGTGAGTAGTTTCCGTGGTCCGGCCGCATCCATCCGCCGCTCGGTCGATCGCAACGAAAGGGCCGTGCATGGCCAAGGGAACGCCGGATCGCTTTCTGTTGATCGTCACCGGCAGCACGTTGCGAGCCGAGGAGCTCGATCGTCCTCTGGGGTATTATCTCAAGCAGCGGATTGAGCGAGCCCTGGGCGAAGCCTTGGCCAATGGCCGGCAGGATTTGGGGAATTACGTCGTTCGGGTCATTGCCGATTTTCGTTGGATCCACGACGAGCCGCTTCAAAATCTACCCACGATCTCTCTGGGCGGGCCGGGGGTTAATGCTCTGGCTCATCGCTGGCTGGAAGAGGTTCCCGTTTCGATGGCGTACCGCGAACGGTACTTCATCCAGATGGATCCCGACCTGGCAGAGGTTCGTGCCAGCGTCTGGGGCATGGACAATACCACAACCCAGATTGCGGTGTCCGTATTCGTCGATCGATTTCTACCACGGTTTCTGGATCGTTGCGCCACGATTTCCGCTCACATCACCACCCTGGAAAGCGACAGCGAACCGGGAACCGAGGATGACGAGAACGACGATAAGTGACTTGTCACACCAGAGATGGGGGTTAAGCCGCAAGAGATGCCGATGGTCTGGTCAGGACGACGACGCGGATTCGTTCCCACGGAAGGGACGGTTTATTCATGTTTCGACTTCGTGGATTACTCGTCACGGCCGGCTCGTTCGAGGCGGCCAGGATTTCCTCGTGCAGCGCACCGAAAACCGATACACGGCCAGCGGGCAACGTGCAGAACGGCAAGCCGCTGCGCCGGCTGCCGCGGCTCATCTGGCACCATCCAGCCCTTTGGGCGACCGCATGTCTTTGGGCCGGACTGCAGTTCCAGGCATTGGGTGAAAGTCCCGCGCGGCCTTCTCTGAAGCTGGCCGGGCGCACGGTGACCCAGGACCAAGGGGCTTGGGTCGTCGATTATCGACTGCGGTATGTGGGAGACAGCGGCATCGTCGTCACGCCCGAGAAAATTGGAGTCAAAGTCGAAGGCTGGGTGTCAAACTCGCGGGTTGCCAGTCACGCCGCCCCTCGCTGGTCGTCGCTGGCTCTTGCACGGGGCTCTGCACTGGCGGCCGTTTCCGAGGTGATCGCGTCGGTCGACGAGTCGCAGCGGTGTCGCGAACGGTTACTCGTTTCCGTTTGGGCCGAGGACCAGGCTTCGGGGAACCCGACCCCAAGCTCGCGAGGTGTGACAGCAACGGGCGCCGGATCTTCTCCCGTACCGGTTTCGACCTCCACGGCACGCTCGATGATTTTACCGCTAAGTCTGGGCCCCGAGGCGATTGTGTGCGTCCGGTTACGGATTGACCACCAGCACATGATCTACGGCGATTACGATCCACTTCTTGCTGTCCGCAAAGTCGAGCTGGCCCTGGGCAATTCGGTGGTTCGTGATGTCGTGGCGCTGGACCGCGAGCAGTATCTGGCCCAACCAAGGTTTACCTGGCCTGAACCGCCCAAGGAGCGTCGCGATTCCCGCCATGCTGTGTCGGGGCCGGACAGCTTGCATCTCGAAGCCCATGTGCCTGGTCATCATTATTACCAATTCCCCGGTCGTCCGGTTCGGTACAGTTCCAAAATGCGGTTGCGCTTCTGGTACCTGATCGCCGCCGGTACCGAGGGAGACTGCTGCGTTCGAGTCACTCAGCTCAAAGACACACCGACGTGCTGGCGCACACTCCACAACGGGGACTATGAACAGACCTTGAAGACGGTTGGACGCTGGACCAAGGTCGAACGCGTCATCCAGACTGAACCCGAGTGCACCACGTTGACCGTTGAGTTCAAGATCGCGGGCGAGACCGAGATTGGCGAGATGTGGATCGACGATGTGAGCCTCGAGCCGGCTGGCTGCGCGGCAGCGTACGGGCCGTGAAATTTCTGGGCTGGACAGACCCCAGGATCCGAATACCATTACGGCACCTCATGTCACTTGATTGTTTCCCCTCTGCTGGTGCGTCGATTCCGGGCACGCCATTGGCAGCCGGGATCATTACCATTTCTGTTGCTCCCAGATCCAGCATGTAGCCCGGGAGGTCCATTCATGGACAGTGGAATAGCAAGCAAGTCTGCTGTTTCGCGCTGGTTGTTGACATTTATGGTTGGGTTGGGCGTTCTCGCATCGGTGAGCGGGCTGTGGTGCTACAAGCTCGATTACGAAGCGCGACAGCGGGCGCAGGCCGCGGACCGAGAAGCCCGACTGGCCGCTTTGCGTGCTGAAGCCGAGGCGCAGCGCGTGCAAGCCGAACGGCAAATCGCCAAAGTCAAGTCAGCCGAGCGGGTCGGACAACTCTATCGCGAGATCGACAATCTGACCCATCTGGGCGAGCACGTCCAGACGTCACTCCGGCACCGGCCCCGCACGCTTGAGAGCAGCGAGCAGCAACCGCAGGTCACGCCTTAGGCGCTGTGCAACAATAAGAGTCGTCTTTCGCTCCGCGAAAGAAAGCCCTTTCGCGGAGCGAAAGGCGACTCTTCCGGTAACCTATTTCTGCCCAGATCCTTAGCATGGCTCGCGGAGCTCGGCTCCAACCGATATCGCGTCCCTGGTTCTCGTGCTGAAGCCACTTGACCTCGATGTTCTTGGCCACTTGAATGGATGGCCTTTCTCATCTGGCACATGTCATGCAGCTTGGTTCGCCGCAGGCGGTTGCGCCAGCTTCTTCAGACTAGCGACAGCATAACCCAGGTCCAGCCGTTGAAGATCATATCGATGCCGACGAACATTCCAACTACCCAGAGACCTGAGAAAGGCCATTGCTGCCAGATCATGATCCCCAGGATCAGATTGATCGCACCGCCGGTGAAAACCCAGCCCCAATGGGGAAATTGGTACATGAGCGAGCCGATGATTCGAAACAGCCCGCCGGCCATCAGTACGCACGCGAGAAGGAGCGCCATGGCCAGCAACGCATCGCCGGGGTCGCGCAAGAACAGAAAACCCAGGACTAACAGACCGGCACCAGGGCAGCGAACCGGCCGGCCGCATCGGTCCAGGAAGAGGTTGCGATCGGCTCGTAGACCGTTACGGGGAATGAGCGCGCGACGACGGCGCGTAACTCGGCAGATCGAGCCGAGTTGTCCGCTACCAAGGGCCTGCATCAAGATGTTGCCGATCGCCGTGGCCTCGACCGG
The DNA here is from genome assembly GCA_963823675.1 of uncultured Isosphaeraceae bacterium. Classification (GTDB taxonomy): domain Bacteria; phylum Planctomycetota; class Planctomycetia; order Isosphaerales; family Isosphaeraceae; genus CAWGMT01. Next base: position 484,255 of record CAWGMT010000016.1, read on the forward strand.
CCCCGCATGCACCGGCCGGCCGCAGGCATCAGCAGTGAACTGGCAGAGCAAGGCGTTCTTGGTTCCACCACCGACTACGTGGATCGTCTTGATCGTCGTGCCCAGGATGGTTTCGAGCCGATCGATCGCCCAGCGGTATTTGAGCGCCAGGCTTTCGAGGCAGCAGCGCACCAGCGCTCCCTCGTCGCCCGGGGGTATCTGTCCAGTCCGTTTGCAGAACGCCGCCAGCCGGGCCGGCATGTCGCCGGGAGCCAGGAACGCCGGGTCGTCCGGATCGACCAGAGCGGCGAAAGGGGGGGCAACCTGAGCCCGGGCGGTCAATTCCTCGTAGGAGAGCTCGCGCCCAGCGCGAGCCCAGGTCCGGCGGCATTCCTGAACGAGCCACAGACCCATGATGTTCTTCAATAGCCGCGTCGTCCCCGCCACGCCCCCCTCGTTGGTGAAATTATACCTCATCGTTTCAGCGTTGATGACCGGATGCGAAACTTCGACACCCAGCAGCGACCAGGTTCCCGAACTCAGGTAACACCAGTCCGGCGGTGTCGGCCCGACGTCGGTTGACGCGGCCGGAACGGCAGCCACAGCACTGGCCGTATCATGTGTGGCCGGCGCGATTACAGTTATCGGCCGCGTCAGGCCAAGCTCGTCGGCCACCGGACGGCGCAGCAGGCCCAGCACCTCGCCGGGCTCGATCAATTCGGGCAGGATCGCGCGAGGCAGACCCAAGTCCCGGCACACAATTCGTCGGACCATGCCCCGCTTGCGGGGATCGAGCAACTGCGTCGTCGAAGCATTTGTCCGCTCACCGGCCCGACAACCGGTCAAGAGCCAGCCGAAGAGGTCCGGCATCATGAGCAACGTCTCGGCGACCTCCAGTAGCGGCGAGCGCGACCGGCTCAGAGCGAGAAGCTGATATACCGTGTTGAACGGCAGGAACTGCAAGCCGGTGATTTCATAAATCCGCTCGCGCGGAACGCGCTCGAAACGCCGCGTCCAGCATCCCGTCAGTCCGCGCATCGCGATAATGCACCGGATTGCCTAACAAGGTCTCGCCACGACCGATCAAGCCAAAATCAACACCCCAGGTATCGACGCCGACACTGTCAAGCTTGCCACCGCGCGCAACCCCTTCAGCGAGGGCCGTCTTGACTTCTGCACAAGAGCCGTGGTAAGTCCCAGTAGAGCGTGTCGAGCATCCGAACCGGGCCATTGGGAAACCGGTGGACTTCTTCCAGTTCTAGGCACTGGCCATCAAAGCGGCCTAATAGTCCCCGGCCGCTCTCAGCGCCCAGATCCAGCGCCAGGTAGTTACGTGTCGTGACCATGTCCGTCGGTTCCCCACTCACACTCTCGTATCGTTTCGGTCTGGTCTGGTCTGGTCTGGTCCGAGCCTCTCATATCTGAACAACCGGCTCAATCGCACTTCTCCTTTGCTATCACCACTTCTTGTACGGCAGGAACTTGCCCGACATGGTGACCTTGACCCGGTCGCCTTTGGGATCAGCTTCCTTCTCGACCTCCAAGGTGAAGTCGATAGCGCTCATGATGCCGTCACCAAACATTTCCTGAATCACGTCCTTGAGCGGTAAACCGTAAACCTGGAGAATTTCGTAGAAGCGGTAGAGCAAGGGATCGACGGGAATCGGCGGCATCAGCCCTCCCTTGACCGGAAACGCGGTTAGATGGGATGCCAAAGAGTGTTCCAGCCCCAAGGCGTCGAGTAGCTTGACGGCCTGCTCGGGGCTGGCACTGGCTTGACCGTAGCAGATCGCTGCCAGGAGCACAGGGGCGCAGCCAACGACGGCCGCTAATTCCGCGAACGTTAGCTGCTTGGCTGCCTTGGCGTTCAAGAGGGTTTGCGTGGTGGCGGAAAGCATGGTGGTAAATCCTGCACTCTCGAGCCTTACGAAGGGCAATCCTGCATGACGAACACAAACTGCAGCAGACGATTCCGCTTCACAGGCTTCGAGCCGCCTGCGCAGGACGCGCTTTGCGGTAGAAACCAAGCATGTCGGCGAGCGTCTGCTCAATCGTAAACGCCGGCTTCCAACCAGTTGCGGCCAGGAGTTTCGAGGAATCGGCGACCAGCAAGGGTTGGTCAACGGAGCGCACCCGAGCGGCCTCCACACGGACCGGAATGGGCTCGGTCGCCAGCGAGCGCAGGTGCTCCAAGGCATCGGCGACGCGAACGCCCCGGCCAGTGCCGAGGTTATAGATTTCGCCAGGCCGGCCGTGCTGCGCGAGGAGACGGTAGGCACGCACGACGTCGCGCACGTCGGTAAAGTCACGGACCACGTCGAGGTTGCCGACCTCCAGGCAATCGCGCCGGTCCAGTTCAACCTCAGACACTTGAAGTGCCAGCGCAGCCAGAACGTAGCGGAGAGACTGACGAGGCCCGGCGTGATTGAATGGCCGTACGATCACCACATCGGTGCCGTGCGCCAGGTGATGTTGAACCCCCAGCAGATCGGCCGCGGCCTTGCTTGCCGCGTAAGGGTTGTTGGGTCGCAAGGGGCAGTCTTCCCGAACGGGTATCCATTCAGGGGCTGGATTACCATAACAGACGCCGGAACCGACCAGGATCACGCGCGGCTTTTGGCCCGAAGCCTTGACCGCTTCCAGCAGATTCAAGGTCCCTCCCAGGTTGAGGCTCCAGGTGCCGCGTGGGTCGGAGAGGCTCTCCTGCGGGTTTGACTGCGCAGCGAGATGATAGATCACCTCGGGCTGCTTGCGATTGAAGAAGCTGGCGAGGTCGGCCTCATTGCAATCTACCAGGTCAAGCCGCTCGAGACGGGCGCACTTGCCCAAGTGCTCCAGCTCAAGCGGCCAGCGGCCCGAAACGGACAGGCCAACCACCAGGTCGCCTTGGGCAACAAGGTGTTCAGTCAGGTGCCCGCCGACGAACCCGGAGATTCCCGTAACCAGTGCGCGCATGGACGGTTTCCTCGTTGCGTTCGGGAGATATCAAAGACGACCCTGCCGAGAGCGATATGCCCCTGACCGCACTCGTTCGATCCAACCGGCATGCGTCTTTATACCAGGCAACAGTAGCGGCCAAGCCGTCCTCGAAGGCAACTGTGGGGTACCAGCCCAGTTCCGACTCGGCCTTGGCACAGTTGATCGCATAGCGGCGGTCGTGGCCTGGCCGGTCGGTGACATACCGGATCAAGCTTTCAGACTTACCGCAGAGCTCGAGAATCGTGCGGGTCACGTCGAGGTTGTACCGCTCGCTCTTGCCGCCAAAGTTATAGACCTCGCCGGCGCGGCCGTGGCGCAGCGCGATATCCACACCACGGCAGTGATCCACCACATAAATCCAGTCGCGTACTTGGCGGCCATCGCCGTAGACAGGCACGGAAATCTCCGCCATCGCATTCGTAATGAAAAGCGGGATCAACTTCTCGGGGAACTGGTAGGGACCGTAGTTGTTCGAACAGCGCGTGATGACTGTATCAAGCCCGAACGTGTGGTAGGCGGCACGAACCAGAAGGTCGGCACCTGCTTTGCTGGCCGCATACGGGCTGTTGGGTGCAAGCGGCGTCGTCTCGGAAAATGGCAGGTCATCGGGCCCGAGCGTGCCGTACACCTCGTCGGTTGAGACCTGCACGAAGCGGGTAACCTTGGCAGCACGCGCGGCATCGAGCAGACACTGAGTTCCCACCACGTTGGTCCGGAGAAACGGCGTTGCATCGCTGATCGAGCGGTCGACATGGCTCTCGGCAGCGAAATGCACAATCGCGTCGAATCCACCTTCCGCCACCAGTTTGATCACAAGCTGCCGATCAGCCACGTCGCCTTGCTACAAAGCGGTAGCGTGGATCTCGATCGACCCCCGCCAGGTTGTCAGGATTGCCGGCGTACGTGAGCGCATCGAGGTTCGTGATCTCGATCGCCGCATTTGCCTCCAGCTCGTAGCGGACAAAGTTGGCCCCGATGAAACCGCAGCCCCCCGTCACTAACATTCGCTTGACCGGAATTTCGCGTTCGGTGCTCATGCCCATCCCTCGCTCGTGCCCCAGATTTCCTCACGGGATCGAGCATGTGCTTCTCGATTTTAACGGCGAAACCCGTGGTTCACCCAACGATCGGTGATCCGTCATCAGCCGTGTCGGTGTCGTCAGCCTCTCCATTCCGATCGCTGTGGTCGCTGGCGTCGGCTTCGCCCACGCCGTCGTCGATGATGTGTGGCCGATGGTGTTCTGGGAACTCTCCGACCGGCTCACCCGGGCCCTCGAGGTCTTGATCCGGCGAATCTCCATCAGGCACGGCCGTCTCGATCTCCGCCCCTTCGACAAGCTCTTCCTCAGGAAGCTTGGCCAGGCTGCTGACCGCGTCGCCTTCGTCGAGCTTGATCAGACGGACCCCCTGGGTATTGCGACCGATGGTGCGGATCGTGCCGACGGGGGTCCGGATGACCATGCCGCCACTTGTGGTCAGCATGACTTCGTCTGCGTCAGTAACTTTGGCCACCGCGACGACCGGCCCGTTGCGCTCGCTGGTCTGAATGTCGATCAAGCCCTTGCCCCCGCGATTCTGGGCCCGGTATTCGGTCAACGGTGTCCGTTTACCATAACCCTTGGCGCAAACCGTCAGGAGGCTGGCTGGGTCGTCATCGCCGTTGGCCACGACCATGCCGATTACTTCATCGCCTTCGGCCAGGTCGATCCCCTTGACGCCGTAGGCCGGTCGTCCCATTGATCGCACGCGGGATTCGTCGAACCGGATCGACATGCCGTCCCGAGTACTGAGGATGACGTGGTCGCCGGTTTTCGTGCGAGCCACGCCGATCAATTGGTCGTTCTCGTCCAGCCCGAGGGCAATGATGCCTCGGCCCAGCGGACGACGGAAGGCAACAAGGTCGGTTTTCTTGACGGTGCCGCGCCGCGTGACCATCATCAGGGCCTCATCCTCGCGAAACTCGCGCACCGGTACCATTCCCGTGATTCGCTCTCCCTCACCCAGTTGCAACAGGTTGACGATCGCCCGTCCCCCGGCGGTCCGCGCTGACAACGGCAGGTCATAGACCTTCAGCCAGTAGACTCTGCCCTTGTCGGTGAAGAAGAGGATATAGTCGTGTGTTAAAGCAACAAACATGTGTTCCAGAAAATCCCCTTCCTTGGTATTGGTCGCGGTGATGCCCCGGCCCCCTCGGCCCTGGGCCCGGTAGGTGCTGGGCGGCAGCCGCTTGATGTAACCGTCGTGGGTCACGGTCACGACCATGTATTCCTCGCGGATCAGCGCTTCCTTGTCGAAATCACCGATTTCCTCATCGGAGATCTCACTGCGGCGCGGGTTGGCATACTTGGACTTGAGCTCGCGGAGGTCGACGCGAATCAACTCGAGGATCAGGTTTTCGTCGGCCAAGATCTGTTCGTAGTGGGCGATATCGGCTTTGAGCCCCGTGTACTCCTGCACGAGCTTATCGGCTTCCAGTCCGGTCAGTCTCTGGAGTTGCATGGCCAGAATTGCATCGGCCTGCATTCGCGTGAGGCTTGACGATTCCTTGGCCTCAGGGTTATCGAGCGCCCGCCGTAGAATCTCAGCCGAGACCGCTATTTCCATCAAGCGGGTGCGCGCCTCGGGCGGGTTTGCCGAGCCACGGATGACGCGGATGATCTCGTCGATATAGGCCAGGGCAATCAAGAGCCCTTCGACGATATGCGCCCGCTGCCGCGCCTGGCGAAGTTGGTACTGCGTCCGCCGGCGGATCACGTTGACCCGGTGCTCGACAAAGAGCCGCAGCAGATCCTTCAGCGGCAAAGTTCTGGGCCGCCCATCGACTAAAGCCAGCATGATCACGCTGAATGTGTCTTGCAGCGGTGAGTATTCGTAGAGCTGGTTCAAGATGACGTTGGGGTCTTCGCCTTTTTTGACCGAAACTGCAATCCGCACCGGCTGCTTGCGATCGCTGAAATCGTCGATGTTGGATACGCCGGTGATGCGGCCACTGTTGACGAGCTCGGCCAATCTCTTGAGCAGCCCTTCCTTGGTAAGCTGGTAAGGAATCTCGGTGAAGACGATTTGAGCGCGGCCGTCTTTGAACTCCTCGATCTCATTCTTGGCGCGGATGATCACCTTGCCCCGGCCGGAGAGATAGGCTTCCTTGATCCCCATACGCCCGCAGATGGTCGCGCCCGTTGGAAAGTCGGGCCCGGGAAGAATCTCGATCAGTTCGTCGAGTTCGATTGCCGGGTTATCGATGTAGGCGACCAAGGCGTCGCAAACCTCACCCAGATTGTGCGGGGGGATCGAAGTCGCCATCCCGACAGCGATTCCGCCCGAACCATTGACCAGCAGGTTGGGAAACTTGCTGGGCAAGACCCGCGGTTCCTGGTACTTCTCGTCGTAGTTGGGCTGGAAGTCGACTGTGTCGAGCTGGATGTCCTCGATCATCTCGGCGGCGACCGGGCTGAGCTTGGCCTCGGTATAACGCATCGCCGCCGGGGGAAGGCCATGGATGCTGCCGAAATTACCCTGACCGGTCACCAGGAGGTGCCGCAGGTTCCACCACTGGGCCATGCGGGCCAACGTAGGGTAAATCGAGTTATCCCCGTGTGGGTGGTACCGCTTCATCGTCTCGCCGACGATGCCTGCGCACTTGCTGGTGGCCCCACCTGGGCTCAAGCCCAGGTCACGCATCGCCACCAGGATGCGTCTCTGCGACGGCTTCAGCCCGTCACGCACGTCCGGCAAGGCACGGCTGATGATGACGGACATCGCATAGTTGAGATAGCTCTCCTTGAGTTCCTCCTCGATGTCCAACGGCTGCGGGGGCCTCGGAGGCAAGACAGGCGTCGCGGTATCCACGTTCAGTCGATCCCTCTTCACAGGTGGGAAGCCGCGCTTCCGAATGACCGGTATCACCCCTGGCAGGCCTACCAGTACGCGGCTTTGAGGTCAGAGCCTTTATTCTACCCGAAATCACCCGCAGTAAGCAACCATGATGATCGGTGTCTAATAAGACGTAACCTATTCTATCTAAATGAGTTATGAATGTAGCCGGTGGCTTTGTCGCAAACCGCCCGAATTGCACTAAACGATTGAGTCTGCAAGGTGCAGTCAAGAACGTGATCCAAGCCTGGCTCCTACGCTGGACCGTTGCCCGCACACGCTTTGCAGATTATCCTGCCTTCCTACGCCTTTTTGTGGACATCACCTGCTCATGGAGCCTGCTCCAGAGATGAAACTCCTGGGCCAGATGGCATTGGTTACCGGTGCAGCACGGGGAATCGGCCGTGGGTGTGCGCTGGAGTTGGCGCACGCCGGAGCGGATATCGCCATCAACGATCGCAGCAGGACGCCACAACTGGAATCGGTGGCCGCCGAAATCCGCGCCCTGGGCCGGCGATCATTGATCGTCGATGGTGACATCTTCCAGCGCCCCACTGCTGAACAGGTGGTCGTGCGCGCCATCGATGAGCTTGGACAGATCGATATCCTGCTCAGCAACCCGGCGTTCCAGAAACGCAGCGATTTCCTCGACTACGATCCGGAAACGTTCACCAAGGTGATCGAGGGAACCTTGATCAGCGGTTTCCATATGAGCCAGCTCGTGGCGCGGCACATGGTCAAGCGCGGCAGCGGAGGCAAGATCATCTTCATCTCAAGCGTCCACACTCAGATTCCCTACGCCCGGAGCGTCGCCTACAACGCTGGCAAGAGCGGGTTGAACCACATGGCTTTTACCATCGCGGGCGAATTGAGCCGATACCGCATTAACGTCAACGTGATCGAGCCTGGTTGGATTGATACACCTGGCGAACACGAAGCCTTCGGCGATACCGCGATGGCCCAAGCGGGAGCTACTCTTCCGTGGGGCCGGCTCGGTACTCCGGAAGACATCGGTAAGGCCGCGGTCTTCCTGGCCTCGGGCGACGCCGATTACATAACAGGCATGGCCCTGCGCGTTGACGGCGGAACCTGGCTCCAACACGCGCGCGAGTGACCGTGATCCAGCCTGTAGGCTGCTAAGGATCTGGGCAGAAATAAGTTACCGGAACCGTCGTCTTTCGCGCAGCGAAAGACGACACTTATTGTTGCGCAGCGCCTAACCACTTCATCTCCGAGCATCTACGGATCCAGGTTCTGCTTACCCATCCCCTCGCAACTTCGAGTTCTCTCGGATCGCGCAATCAGGCTCCATCTGCCGGACGGATGGTCAGCGTTTTCTCCACTCCCTTGCGGAGGATCACCACAATGGCATCACGGCTCGGCTTGACGTCGCCGGCCGCAGCGAATACGTCGGCAATCGACGTGGTCCAGCGACCGTCCAGTGAGATCAGCACATCGCCAGACTTCATGCCGGCCCGATCGGCGGGCGAGTCTTTGTAGACCTCGGCAATCAGCACACCCGGCGAATCAACCCCGCCGGACGGCTTATCCAGGCGCAGGCCAAGCATGGCCGAAGGGGCCAGGACTCGGCGCCGCGCGACCTTGGGACCGAGCAGGCGGTTGGGAAGCTCCTTGAGCAGGTCGTGCATTGCATACTCAACCGGCTCGAACGTCATCTGGCGAGCTTGGTAGTTGATGGTTGTCTTGTAGCGCGCAAAAAATGTAAATCCCATGATGCCGTCAATGGAGCGGCCGGTCATTGTTCCCAGGGCCTTGAGCACAGGATGGTCAAACACGAGGACGGGCAGCTTGGCGACCGTCAGGTTACCGATCTGGAGTTTCTCGACGCTGGCTTCGCCTCGCATCGCGAACAAGAACGAGCGAGGAGCGCTCGCTTTCACGATTCCCGTAGCCTCGCTCACGCTATTGCCCAGAAGGGTAATCGGCGCTCCCAGATCGAACACGAGAAGGTAGGGCCCCTTGTCGTTGATGCGCGCCCGAACCAACATGTGATTGGTCGGCAACATCTCGAAGGCAACGACAAACTTGGCCGGTTTAACGGTCAACGGGGCCTGGGCTGGTGCCCGCTCGGGTGCTGTCGCGGGTGCCTGAGCCTCATGGTCAGCCCGTGTCAGGCTCAAACCTAGAAGCAGCACGAGTGCACCGACTCCAGTTCCGTAGGGAGCAAGCGTGGGTAAAATCGATTTCATCATGGTTGATCTATTTAAAATAACATAGATATGATCTGTTAAAGCCCCTCTCCGGCGGTAAGCTCCACGCTCAGCTCGCGTGATCCGGCTATGCTCCTGCGGCGGATGAAAAGCAGAATCTTGTCGCCGGGCTCAAGCTCGCCCAAGGTAGTCCGAGCCGCCTTCACGCCGTCGATCGGCTGGCCCTTGATTCGTAGGAGGAGATCGCCGGGCTCCAAGCCGGCCTTGGCGGCGGCTGAACCGGAAAACACGCGTCGGATGTAAAGCTGAGGGCGATCGCCAGTGAGTTCTTGGGACCATTCAACTCCCAGGAAGCCGCGGGGATGTCGCTGTTCCTCCGGCTGCCTGCCGATCAATAAGGCCAGGCCCTTGGCGATCGGGCCCAGGGCATTCATTGCCTGGACTTCAGGCGGTCCGCCTTTGTGCTCACCTGCCTTGGGCTCCGGCACCGGTAGATCGCGCGGCACGTAGTCAAGGCGAGTCCAGGTCATGCGGTCCTGGGTCGGATCGATCTCCAGTTGGAACCTCCCCAGAATGGTGAAGCCCAGGATCCCGTCGATCGTGGCGCCAGGCAGCCCCAGTGCGTTCATACCGACGAGTTGGAACGGATCCTCAACCCGTGCCTTGACATGGTCCAGGCGGGCGCCTCCTTCCAGGTCGAGCCGATCGATTGGTGTCCAGAATTGGTCCTGTCCCGGCTTCAGACCCACTTTCTTGGCAGCCTCGGTTGAGACAAAGAGAGCCGGCGCGCCCGAGTTGACCAAGAAATTGAACGGCCCCTTGCCGTTGATCCGGACGCGAACCAGGAAGTGGTTGGTATCCGTCAGCCGGTAGGGAACCCGGAACGATTGGCCGATCTGGGAATCGCGCGGAGGGGACTTTGCACCCTCTCGAGGGTCAAAGTCACCAGCCGAGCTCAATGTCAAGGTCAGCGCGGCCGCGGCCATAGCCCAGGCCAGCCGTAAGCTCAGTCGTCTCATGGGAATGATTCCCTTTCTTTCGATTCGGCCTGGGTACCCTTTCGCCGGTAGAGGACGAGCCTTTATTGCTCGGCGAATTCATTATCTCCTAGAAGACGGAACGCAGTCCACTCGAATCGGAATCAAGTAACCATCGTGCGTATCTGTCAGTTGGCACGCACCAACCAAGGAGCAGAGCATCTAACCGGAGATTTTGCGCAGCTCAATGAGAATGCCGGTGCAACCCTTTGCCCCGGTCCGGATGTCGTGTTACCTTCAAGGTTCTCGTGCTGTGTCATGGGTCGGCTCGATCAGCACCCAAGGCGTTCCCCCTTTCGGCCGCTCGCTGGTCGTCGGTCCGCGCTGTCGAATTCGACTAACGATATTACCAGACCCGCCGCGAGCTTGACCCATGGCGATTGCTCCTCTGCCTGCCTCCGCGCTGGACCGCGCCCGAACAAAGGTCTACATCCGCCTCCTACCGCTGTTGTTCTTGAGCTACGCCATCGCCTACGTCGACCGCGTCAACGTGTCCCTGGCCACAGTCGAGATGTCCAAGGACATGCCGGCCTTCGACAACCGGGTGGTCGGCTTCGGTGGCGGGGTTTTCTTCATCGGCTACTTCATCCTCGAGATCCCTGGCACGCTTCTCGTCGAAAAGTGGAGTGCGCGCAAGTGGATCTGCCGGATCATGATCACGTGGGGAATTCTGGCAGCAACGACGGCGCTTGTGAAAACACCGTTTCAGTTCTACACCGTGCGGTTCTTGCTCGGCTTGGCGGAGGCTGGGTTCTTCCCTGGTGTGATCGTGTACCTGACTCACTGGTTTCCCCTGCGGGACCGCGCGCGGGCTCTCGCATGGTTCTTCATCGCCACCCCGATCGCGCAGATCATCAGTCCCAGGCCCTCCTACTATTTGCTCCGGATCGGCACCACCGAGACTTTTGGGGACGTGATTATCCACCACCCTGCGCTTTGGGGAATGCAAGGTTGGCAATGGATGTACATCGGCTGGGCCATACCGGCCGTTCTCCTGGGGATCCTGGTTCTGATCTGGCTGCCCGATTGGCCCAAGGATGCACGCTGGCTGCGCGTCGATGAGCGCAGCGCCCTCGAGGACCAACTGAGGCGCGAGAAGGAACAGCATAAAGGGGGCCATCGCCACACCAATCTTCTCGATGCCCTGGCCATCGCGTTCCGGCATCCCAAAGTGTTGCTTCTAGCCGCGGCCTACTTCTTCGTGGTGACCAGCAGCTACGGCGTCGAGATCTTTCTGCCCAAGATCCTGGAGAGGTGGTACGATCTGCCCTTAAGTAAGCTCACCTGGATGGTGCTCATCCCTCCGATCGGTGGGCTTGTGGGACAGCTCCTGGTTGGCTGGAACTCGGATCGTACCGGGGAGAGACGGTTGCACGCTTCGATGCCCATCTACCTGGGCGCCGCCGCGCTCGGTGGTACATTGCTGATCCCGGCTTCCCTGACAATGCACTCGAGGCTAGCGTCCGCGATTGCCCTGTTCGCCGTCGCGCTCCTGGGACTCAAGGCGTACATGCCCGCATTTTGGGCGCTACCCAGCCTGCTCTTGACCGAATCCGCTGCCGCAGGAAGCATCGGATTGATCAATTCGGTGGGCAACCTCGGAGGGTTCGTCGGCCCCTACACGCTTGGTCGGATCGAGAGCCAGACTCACTCGTTTCTACCCGGTCTCCTTTATCTGTGCGTCTCGATGGTCATCTCGGCCACCATCCTTCTCACCCTCGGCTTGGGTCATCGAGCTCGTGAGCCACAGGCCGGTGCCAAGGTCCATCCCTTGTTCGATGGAGAGACCGACTCCATCATTGAGCCGCTCTGACCGAGCCCGAGGCACGTTGCACCGGCTAGGCTGCAAGGCTGAGCGGGGTTTTCTTGCAAAGAACCCAACACACCCAACGCGGCTCCATGGGCGCCCCCCGGCGCGGCCTCACCGATATACAGCCACGCCGGGCAGTGACTGCTTCAGCTTCTCAACAGCTTGCAGCGTCACCTTGGTGCCGAGGAGATACACCGACTTGAGGCTCTTCAAATCCTTGAGCGCGTCGAGGCCCGCATCGGTTACCTGCGTACGGCTCAGAGCCAGAACCTGGAGGTGCTTGAGCCCCTTGAGCTGCAGTAGGCCCTTGTCGCCTACCTTGGAGCTGGTCAAGAAGAGCATCGTCAGGTTGGAAAGACCCTTGAGGTTCGCAAGCGCAGCATCGGTGACTTCGGGACTCATCAACGTAAGCGCACTCAGGTCAGTCAGATCCTTGAGCGGGCCCGTGGCTGCATCGTTGAGCTGGCTGTTGTCAATGTAGACGACGCGAAGGTTGGGCACGTTTTTCAAGAGCTGTAGACCATCCTTATCACCCGACCACTTCTTCAGGATGTTGACCGTTGCCGTCTCCTTACCGTCCTTTCCTTTGTCGATCGTCACGATTGCCCCTAATTTTTCAAGCTCAAGCGCGGCGATCTTGAGCTTAAGCCCAGCAACTTCCGCCTGCAAAGCCACGACTTGTGCCTTGAGCTTGGCTGCATCTTCCATGGCCGGTTGAGGTTGTGCCGGTTTGGGCTCGGCTTTCTTTTCAACCTTGGGCTGGGGTTTGGGCTCGGCTTTCTTTTCAACCTTGGGCTGGGGTTTGGGCTCGGCTTTCTTTTCAACCTTGGGCTGGGGTTTGGGCTCGGCTTTCTTTTCAACCTTGGGCTGGGGTTTGGGCTCGGCTTTCTTTTCAACCTTGGGCTGGGGTTTGGCTTCAGCCTTTTTATCATCCTTGGACTTCTGCTGAGCCTCCGCGAGCGCAGCCCCGACCGATACGATCAGCATTTCACAGATGGCCAGCAGCGCAAGAGCCAGTCGGGGAGTCTGGCGACGATCGAGGTTATGAGTCATGACGGGTTGACTCCGTTTGCAGTGTCCAGGCGGGGCTCTGTTTGGGGTTAATGGGCTTACGACTCCATTGGATTACGCTACTCGCGCGGAGTCAAGCCGGCGGTTCCAGCCCTCGCAAGGGGAAGTTGCGAATCGATGATTGGCTGCTGGAGGGTGATACGGAATAGGGTGTATGTCCTATCGCGACGCAGCGTAGGTCCGCGAGCGAGGACCTCGACGCAACCCAAACGCGCGTAGAACGGGCAGGTCGCGGTCGCGGCCGATCACGGCAAATGCTGGGCCTATCCAAGGGGCCAGACTGTCCCCGGTCGCGCCCAGAACTGACGCACGAGGCCCGGCCGTGTGCGGGCTGGACTTTCGCCCTTGGCCGGGTAAGTACTCCATGACCTCCCGAGCATGTACGTGCGTGGTGAGTGAGATGCTGTCGGCGTGCCAGCATGCCTGACGACCCAGATAAAACAGCCGAACGGCCAAATCGTGGGGAAGGACTCCAAAACGGCTGTCATACGGGTTCCGATCCCAGTCATCGTAAAGCAAAGCCAAAGGCACGTTGGGAGGAACCTGGCGGCTAACCGATTCATAAAACGCCCATTCAGCCCCTCGCTGGTCGACCCAAGGGCCCAGCAACCAGAAACCCAGTCCGTACGCCAATGCCAAAACGGCAAAGCCGACCCTCAGCGTTCGGCGCAACCTTGCGCTGTCCCACCCCCGCCGGTGAAACATCTCACCCAGGTGTGCCAGTTCCAATGCCGCCCAGATCGACCACGGAACCTGAGCGCAGACAGCGTAGTGGGCATTCTTGACGGCTGCCAGGGAGAGCAAGATCAGGGGGCTGGCCGCCCATACCCAAAGCAACCGGTCGACGGCTCCTGCCGGCACCGGAGTCGGGTCGCGAACCGGACCGGTACGGCTGCCGCCCTGTACAGCTCGACCAAGTGAGCGCCAGGCACCAACCAGAGCCAGCGGGCTCCACGGCAGCGCTTGTCCCAGGACGCTGGGCAAGTATTCCCACCAGGGCTCACTCGCAAATGGACCGGGGCCCTGATGCAGGACCAAGCGATCGGCGAAGTGTGTCGTCCAAAGCGTGATGGCTTCTGGCCCGTGCCGTACGACCATGGCCAGCGGCCAGGCCAAGGCCAGCACACCAGCCAAGCCCCAACCTGCTGGAAACCAAAGCCGGCGGAGTAATTCACGATCCCACTGCCACATCAACATCATACTCGCGACCAGAACGATCAGCACGGCGCCGAAGCCGATGCCTTTAACGAGTGCCGACGCACCCAAGAATGCAAAGAACGCCCAGCGGGCGCCATGCCAGCGCGCGCGCGCCACGTCAGTGCCCGCGGTGACACTGGCTGCTGCGCCTGTCCAGCAGAACCGGTCGAAGGCCATGATAGCCCAGGTGATCAGACACGCCAGAAGGACATCCGCTTCTGCTAACCGGCCTCGCATGACGGTCCAGGCCGTGGTCGTCTGAATAGCACCGGCCACCAGCCCGATGTGCGAACCATAGTGCCGCGTGGCAACGGTGGCGACGGCCACGACCAGCGCACCTGCTGCCAACGCTGACGGAAACCGCGAGACTATTTCGGTAACGTCACCGGTACACCGCCCCAGGACAGCAACCAGCCACCAGGGCAACGGAGGTTTTTCTAGCCAGGGCAACCCGCCGATGGTTGGATAGCTCCAGTCGCCCGTGGCGAGGATCTCCCGAGCCCCTTGACCGACCAATGCTTCGTGATAGGTCAAGCGGCTCGAGCTGCCCAGGTCGGGCAGAAGAGCCAGCGCCCAGAGGACGACCAAGCAGGCCAAGCTTGAGCCACTCAAACGGGCGCTCGACATAGCAGTCCTCCCTGACCATGCGACGGAAAGGCATCCATGCAAGTTTCAGATACCTTCTGATTCGGCGGGGTCAAGGATTCTAGTCCAAGAGTCCCGGTTTGACGACGCGAACCATGAGCCTGGCAAGACGGATCAAGTTCGCAACCGAGGCCACGCGGCCATGTGGCCATGGGTGAAGAACCGTTGATAACCTGTCAATGCTCTGTCAGCGAGTTTAGTGGTTTCGACACGTGCGAACCGGACATTGCCTGATCTTCAGCGCCTGGGTCCCTTCGATGCCGGAACGAGTAACGACACGATCAACAAGTTTTCGTCGGTCTGCCAAAGGGCGTTGTACTCGGTTAAGCTCTTTGGTATCATTCATTTTGTTCGAGCGCTGCCGGAGTTATCCACGGCAGAAAGCCCGCTCTACGATGAATATGGTAATAACTTAGCTTGACTCTTCTCAGGATAGCCCGGGGATGAGTCAAATAAGGGACCCTTTCAGCATCGTGGACACTCCCTCAGCTTGAGCGGGCGTAGGGTCAATTGATCCGGTCTGGTCGGTATCCACAACGGGGAGTCCGACGAACGGAATCGATTTAGGGTATTCTCTCAGCCTTTGCGCTGGGAATCGACTGAAACAGGAACGGATCGAAACACAGGGAATCGAATGAGGGCCTTGTGCAACCGTGAGGGATTGCTCACGGCGTTCGGGATGGTCAGCGGGGTTGTTCCTATGCGAAGCCCCAAACCGATCCTCCAGAACGTCAAGCTTGTCACCGACCCCGACGAAGGCTCGGTGCTGATGGGAACGGACTTGGAGGTCGGCATTCGCCATCGGGTGCTGGGCGTCAAGGTTGAGCAGTCGGGCTCCGTGATTTTGCCGACTGCACAAATTGGCTCGATTTTACGGACGAGCGCCGATATCGAGTTGTCGATTCAGACCGACGAGGAGCATCTCTTCATACGAGGGTTACATTCTGATTTTACCTTGCCGGTTGAAGATGCGACCTCGTTTCCCGAGGTTCCCGATTTCGCTGCGACGAGTTACCATGTTGTGGCGGCTTCAGACATGAAAAAGCTGATCCGCCGCACGATCTTTGCTACGGACGTGGAGAGTACCCGCTATGCTCTTGGGGGGGTCCTGGTTGAAATAACGGCGGAGTCGATCGCGATGGTAGGCACTGACGGCCGTCGGTTGGCGCGGATGTCGACGGCAGCCGATTCCGAAAGCGACCCACCAATTCCGGCTGGTTCCCCGGTCATTCCCGTCAAGGCGTTGAAACTGATCGACCGCAATTTGGCTGACGGCGACCCGCCGGTGCATCTGGCGATCCAATCGGGAACCGCGGTCCTGATGCGAACGGAAAGCGCCGTGATCTACAGCCGGCTGGTCGAGGGGCGCTTTCCCCGGTACCAGGATGTTTTTCCGGCGACTGTCGAGGTCAGGATTCCACTGGAGGTTGGGTCACTGCGAACGGCCGTCGAGCAGGCTTCGATCGTTACCAGCGAGGAGAGTCGGGGTGTTGACTTCAAATTTGGGTCCGGCGTGCTGCGATTGACCAGCCAGTCCGCCGACGTTGGCAGCTCACACGTCGAGTTGCCGATCGCCTATGACGGCAAGCCCGTGGAGATCACCTTCGACCCGCGCTATCTGATTGACGCGCTCAAGACGCTGGACGACACGACCGCAATCACCGCCGAATTGATCGACGCCAAAAACGCCGCCGTGTTCAAGACCGACGACCAGTATACCTATGTGGTCATGCCCCTGACGCGCGAGCGGGCTTGACGCACAACCGCGCACGCATCCAGGAAGTGCTCAGCAAAGTGGGCCAATCCAGCGCGCTTGAGGGCAAGGCCAAAGAAACAACACAACTGCGGACAAAAATCCATTAGGAATGATTAATTATCATACCAGTGATATCATCGATACAGATCCGTGGTTCGAGTTGGTCTTGTGGTTCTCGTTGATTGAGGGAGCATGTCGATACCGAACCGTCGTGGGCCCAGGCAACTCTCAGAGATTCTGGGCGAATTGTTTACCGTGCGGGGATACGGCCGCTTGCTGGCCAGGCAAGAGCTGGAGGAAGCCTGGAAGGCAGCAGTTGGCGAGGCATACTCTCGCCAGACGCGGCTTGGTGACGTACGACACGGGGTATTGAACGTGACGGTGGCGCACTCGACTCTGTTGGAAGAACTGGCGGCGTTCCGTAAGCCAAGCCTCTTGGCCGCGTTACGGACCAGCGCACCAGCCACCCCAATCCACGATATCCGGTTTCGCGTTGGCGAGGTCACATGCGCTGTTGAGCCTCGCCCGGCTGCAGGCTCGGGCCCGCCTGCAACTGCAATCGAGAATGGTGGGCCTGCCCCGCGGCGAAGCGCCAAGCCGGCAAGCAAGCGCCAGGCTAACCGCAGCGGCGGTCACGACCCCGTCCAGGCATGACCACTCTGCGCGTGACTGTCGGGGGCCGCAATTCAAGAGGAAGGCGGAACTGCTGGCCAGGGTGTCTTCGCATTGAGGTGAAATCACGATGGTGGATTTGAGTAAGACGGAAGCTCATACGGTGGAAGCCTCGTCTGCGGGGTCGGTGGAGGTTCCAGCGGACACGCACGCGCACATGGGCAATGGTCGGGGAGGCCATGACGATGCCACCGATGCGGCCGCAGTCTCGGCGGACCGGGATGCCTATACCGCGGCAAACATTCAGGTGCTTGAGGGAATCGAGGCGGTACGGCTGCGGCCGGGCATGTATATCGGCGACACGACACCGCGCGGCTTGCATCACCTGGTGTACGAAGTCGTTGACAACGCGATCGACGAAGCCATGGCCGGATACTGTCGCAACATTCACGTGACCCTTCACACCGATGGTTCGGTTTCGGTTCTGGATGATGGCCGGGGGATTCCGGTCGATATCCACGCCGACAGTGGTAAAAGTGCGCTGGAGGTGGTCCTGACCATGGTCCACGCCGGGGGCAAATTCGACCATGATACCTACAAGGTCTCCGGTGGGCTGCACGGGGTAGGCGTCACGGTCGTCAACGCCCTCTCCGAATGGTTGGAGGCGACCGTTCGGCGCGACGGTCAGGTTTGGTGCCAGGAGTATGTGAAGGGAGAACCGCAAGGGCCAGTCAGTTCCAAGGGGCCGGCCAAGACGACCGGCACCACCATTCGCTTCCTACCGGATGGCGAGATCTTTCCGAGGATCGAGTTTGACTTCGACGTGCTGGAAAAGCGGCTCCGCGAACTGGCTTTCCTCAACAAGGGGGTCCGAATCCGCCTGACCGACGAGCGCACGGACGAGCGCAGGGACGTAGAGTTCTTTTCGTTGGAGGGCTTGAGCGAGTTTGTTGCTTATTTGAATCGGGCGCAGACGATCTTGCACCCGGCGATCGTATTCTGGGGGCGCGACGACGAGCGCGCCGTTGAAGTCGAGGTCGCTTTGCAGTACAACGATTCGATTAGTGAGATGGTGGTCTCGTACTGCAACAACATCAACACGGTGGAGGGAGGCACGCACCTAACCGGGTTTCGCACGGCCTTGACCCGTACGCTGAATCAGTACGCCAGGACGGCGGGGCCGGCCAAGACCAAGGACCTGACAATTCTTGGCGAGGACTTCAAGGAAGGGCTCACGGCGATTATCAGCGTGAGGGTCCCCGACCCGCAGTTTGAAGGTCAAACCAAGACCAAGCTGGGCAACAGCGAGGTCGAGGGCATTGTCACTCGGGTCGTCAATGAGCGACTGGGCGAATATCTTGAGACCAACCCGGGCGTGGCCAAGAAGATCATCGTGAAGGCGCAACTGGCCGCCGAAGCGCGCGAGGCGGCCCGCAAGGCGCGCGAGTTGGTCCGCAATCGCAAGGGAGTTCTCTCGGGTGGTGGGCTGCCGGGCAAGCTGATGGATTGCACGACCCACGACCAGGATTCCAGCGAGCTCTTTCTGGTCGAGGGAGATTCAGCCGGTGGAACGGCTGAAGGGGGGCGCGATCGGGTCTATCAGGCGATCCTTCCGCTCCGGGGTAAGATCCTCAACGTCGAACGGGCTCGGCTCGACCGCGTCCTGAGCAACGAAGAGATTCGCAACATCATTACGGCTGTGGGCAGTGGAATCGGCGAGGAAGAGGCTCCTGCCAAGAGGCGCTACGGCAAGATTGTGATGATGAGCGACGCCGATGTCGATGGTTCCCATATCCGCACCCTCTTGATGACCTTTTTCTATCGTCAGATGCCCAAACTCGTGGCTGAAAACCACCTTTACGTCGCCCAACCACCTTTGTACATGATCCAGAGCGGCAAGAAGGAACGGCGTTACGTTCACGCCGAGGATCAGATGGAAACGATCTTGGTGGAGAGTGGACTGGCGGGTGCCTCGCTTCGCACCAGTGAGAACCAAGGCTCCGTGGCGCCAATCGCTGGCGAGCGGCTCAAGGTGCTGTTCGACCTGGTTGCGGGGGTCGAGCAAGGATTGCGTGCCTTTGGTCGTCGCAACCGCTCGGTGCGCGACTTTCTGGCCATGGCTCATCCGGCGATTGACACGAAAGTCAGTCCGCACGCCGGCTTGCTACCGCTGTTCTTGGTCGAGCATGATGGAGCGGAAATCAAGTTATACAGCGAAAAGGAACGTCAGGACTATTTTTCGGCACATGGCTTGCAGCTAGATACTGAAGCCGAGTTTGAGCCGGTTGCTGCATCGGGCGGTCCTGCTACGGCTGCCAGCGGAGAGAGCCCGGCCTCACCAGACGCGGCGGCGCCTGGCGGTGTCCTGGCCAGTAGCCGTCGGGTACGCGAGATCGAGCTCCACGAAGTCAAGATGCTGAACAAGCACTTGACCCGGCTTCGTGACGAGTTTAGCCTGCGTGCTGAAGTCCTTCTGCCCCGCGAGGTGACCGGCGACGAACCGCCCCCTCGGTTCTTGCTCGACCGTGATGGAGAAACCTATCCCTTGCTCGATCTGCGCGCGTTCGGCCCCTTGGTGCGCAAGATCGGCGAAAAAGGGATGAAGATCACCCGGTTCAAGGGCTTAGGCGAGATGGACGCCGACCAGCTTTGGGAAACAACGATGGATCCGACGCGCCGGACTTTGCTGCAAGTACGACTTGAAGACGCCGTTGCCGCCAACGACCTGTTCGCTACCCTGATGGGCGACGACGTCGAGCCGCGCCGTGAGTTCATCGAAAAGCATGCGCTTGAGGTCAAGAACCTCGACGTCTAATTCAGGCCAATCGAGAGTGGCAAAACGCCCAGTGAAAACACGGGCCCGACGCTCATGTTTGCTCGGCCCGAGCGAGGATAGGCCGTACCTTTCTCGTTGATGGTGTGGTCAACCGCTAGGCACCAGGCACTATGATTGCAGAGTTTGTTCCGAGCAGGAAGAAATGATGGGGATTGCCCAGAAAGTCGCGCGAAATTTCAGCGACGCGGTCCGTGCGCGAGGCCAGTCGTATTTGGCGAAGGGTCGGGTCACATTAATGGCGGCCCGCCGGGGTGAGGTCGTGGCCCGCGTGCGGGGAACCTCGAAGTACCGGGTGCGGTTGCGGATGCGAGGCTCGAAGCTTCTGGCCTCCTGCACCTGCCCGTATTTCAGTCCGCAAGGGGAGCCTTGCAAACACCTGTGGGCGACGTTGCTCATGGCCGAGGCTCGGGGATTGTTGCAGTCGCCGCCGGTTTTTCCGGTGCACTTGGTGCCGGAAAGTCCTCGCCGCTCCTCGGCGACTGGATTGCCAGAGGCACGAGGCACGCTGGAGCTGAATCAAGAAGCACCGCATCCACGAGATTCGGAACTGGGAATCATGGGCTTGGGGCCGCCGCGGCCGGTCGGACCGGGTGGCAGGACAGGTAAGCCTAGGGGCAAAGTGCGGACAGTAGGCGGCGAGCTTACGGGCGACCATGGTAGCTGGGCCCAGCGAGGTCCGGCATCGCGCGATCGTCGCAGCGGTACTGTTGGCCGCTCCAAGACCAAGGCGGCGCATGGCACTGGCGCTGGCCCGGCGCGCGCCAAGGCCGTCAATCGCAATGCCAAGCGTCTCTTGGTGTACGTGCTTGATGTCGCCGCGACTGCGGCGCAGAACCAGGTTGTGATCGACCTGGCTCGGCGCCAACGCAAAACCACCGGCGAGTGGGGGCCGCTACGGCCTTGGTATTATGCTCCGCACGCCGCTCACGTCAAATACGATCCCGAGGACCGCCTCATTCTGGCTTTGCTTGACGAAGCGCAGGGAGCTGCGCTCCCGTCGATGTATCCGGCTCCTGGAACGGCCGGTGCGCCGCCCCTGACGGGCGCCGGTGCGCCTTTGCCCGGCCCTGGTGTGGCCAATGGGGCGAGCCGCGGGCTACCACGGGCCCTCAACTTGCCATCGGCACGAGCTGCCGATCGCGCGCTGCGCGGAACGCGGCGGTTCTTGCTGCGCAAGGACCAGGCTGCCCTGGTCGAACGGCTGGCGCGGACCGGTCGTCTGCGCCTGAGGCGTACCGAAGGTGAGGAGGACCCGCCGACGATGCGCTGGGATGACGGCCAGCCCTGGCGATTTTCGCTGGAGGTACGCCCCGAGCTGGGGGGTAAACGCTGGGCCTGGCGGGGCTCGCTCCGTCGCGGCGAGCACCGGATGGATCTCTCCGAACCTTTGGTGCTCTTGCCTGGTTTGCTGGTGCTGGGCGTCGGCCGTGCTGCCCGGTTCGACGACCTCGGTGTCATGCCCTGGATTCTGCGCCTCCGCTATGAAAAGGAAATCACGTTCGTCGAGCCTCAGCAAGACCTGATGTTGGGACGGATTCTGGCCGAGACGCGTGTTCCCCCGCTTGAGCTCGTTGAATCCTTGCGATTGGAGGAAATCAATGCCAAACCACGGCCCTCGCTGACGCTGCGGACGCCGCGACAGAACTGGGGCCTGGGTTCCGACAAGTTGATCGGCGAGTTGGAATTTGACTATGACGGTGCCGTGATACCGGCCGGCCGGACTACGCCGCTGGCTGTCTCGACCGAGCTTGGGCTGGTGATTCGCCGCGACCCCCGGACCGAGAGCGCCGCCGACGTCAAGCTCTTCGAGCTGGGCTTCCGTGAGGCGAAGGACCCCCGTCTCGATCCTGGCACGCTCGAGCTGCCGGCGAAGCGCGTGGCCCAGGTCACCAAGGAATTAGTCGCGGCTGGCTGGCGAGTCGAGGCCGAGGGAAAACTCATTCGCCCGGTCGGCGAATTCAAGCTTGCACTCTCTACCGGCATCGACTGGTTTGAGCTCGATGGCGGTATTGATTATGGTGACCAGCGTGTCAGCCTTCCTGAGCTGCTGGCCGCCGCCCGTCGCGGCGACGCGATGATCGAGCTGGGTGACGGCTCGATGGGCATGCTCCCCGAGGAATGGCTCAAGAAGTATGGCATGCTGGCTGATTTGGCGACCGCCGAAAACGGCAGCCTCCGCTTTGGCTCGGCGCAGGCCGGCATGCTTGATGCCCTTCTGGCCGCTCAGCCAGAGATCCGGGTCGATGCTGCCTTCGAAAAGGTTCGCCAGAATTTGCGGCAGTTCGAGGGCGTCGTAGCCTTGGACTCACCCCCGGGGTTTCACGGCGAACTACGTCCGTATCAGCGCGAAGGACTGGGCTGGCTTGACTACCTCCAGCGATTCGGGTTTGGCGGCATTCTGGCCGATGACATGGGCTTGGGCAAGACAATCCAGGTCCTGGCCCTTCTCCAACGGCGGCGGGCCCACCGCCAGGCCAAGGGCCCCTCGCTGGCAGTCGTCCCCCGATCGCTGGTTTTTAACTGGGTTCAGGAAGCCGCAAAATTCACCCCTCGGCTCCGCGTACTCGACTACACCGGTCCCGGCCGACACGCCCTGCGCGAGTCGTTCGCCGACTACGATTTGATCATCACAACCTACGGTACTGTGCGCACCGACATCGCCGAGTTGACCCAGTTCGAGTTCGACTATGCCATGCTGGACGAGGCGCAGGCAATCAAGAATGCCGAGAGCCAATCGGCCAAGGCCGCGCGGCTCCTGCGCAGCCGGCACAGGCTGGCAATCAGCGGAACGCCGATCGAAAACCACCTGGGGGAATTGTGGTCAATCTTCGAATTCTTGAACCCGGGCATGCTCGGCAGCGACACGGTCTTCAAGCGGTACGTTGGATCTGGCACGTCTTTGGAGCAAACCGATCGAGTCTTGCTGGCCAAAGCGCTACGGCCGTTCATCCTGCGGCGCACCAAGCAGCAGGTCGTTCAGGACCTGCCCGAAAAGACGGAGCAAACGCTCTATTGCGACATGGAGGCCGAGCAGAAGCGCTGCTACGAGGAGCTGCGGGCACATTATCGGGATGCCCTGTTGCGCAAGGACACCGCCGAGCTGAACCGGTCCAAGATCGAGGTCCTCGAAGCCCTGCTGCGGCTGCGCCAGGCCGCTTGCCATCCCGGACTGATCAGCCCCGAGCTAGCTGGTGAGACCAGCGCCAAGCTCGATCTGCTCCTCCCCTCGATTGCTGAAGTCGTCGAGGAAGGGCACAAGGTCCTCGTTTTCTCGCAGTTCACCAGCTTCCTGGCGATCGTCAGGGAGCGGCTCGATCAAGAGAAGATTACGTACGAATATCTGGATGGTAGAACTCGCAACCGTGCTGCCAAGGTCGAGCGCTTCCAGACGGACGCCGAGTGTCCGGTATTCTTGATCAGCCTCAAGGCTGGCGGCCTGGGCCTGAACCTGACTGCGGCCGAATATGTCTACTTGCTCGATCCGTGGTGGAACCCCGCTGTCGAGGCCCAGGCGATTGACCGGTCGCACCGCATCGGTCAGACCCAGCATGTCTTTGCCTACCGGCTGATCTGCCGGGGCAGCGTCGAAGAAAAGATCCTCGACCTCCAGCAGAAGAAGCGCGATCTGGCCGACGCGATCTTGAGCGCCGACAACCGCGGCGTCATCCAGAGCCTTACCCGCGAGGATCTCGAGTTCCTCCTGTCTTGAGACGGCGGCCGGTCGGCGGCCGCAGATCAACACGGCTTTCCGGGCCGACCCCACGGACACGGCCGGCAATGCAGGGGTCACCCCTCGGAACGGAGCCCCTTCGCGACCAACCACTGGCAAGCTTCTTGACCGTCGGACCGTCGGCTCCCAGGATCGCATGCCCCACCGCCCATTCCATCCGAGCCGGGTGCACAGGCCATATCCCCCGGCGGCGATGATCGGGCCGACGGCTGCGAAGACCAGACCCTCATTCATTAATGCACCTACGCCGTTTGGAACACAGTGGATGAAGGGTCGCGCCAGGTTGACATCGGACCGGACGCGGGCAGGTCCCGGCGGGCGCGACGGCCTTGAATTTCAACCGCATTTTGCTTTCTTCGCTCGGGGCCGATCCCCTTTTAAGTAATCGTCAACACGCCGTTGACAAACACAAAGACATAATTGGCAGCGCGAAGCGTGCCTCGGGCAGCCGTGATCACATAAGTGCCAGGCGGGCTGTTTTTCGTCGCCGTGGTGGTCAGGCTGGCGGCGCCGCTGACGACGCTGTGCGGATCATGGTTGACGAAGCCGGTAATCGTGTCCGCGAAGGTCGGGTTGGGTGAGCGAACGGCCCTGCGGGCGTTATTGGCCGTCACCTTAAGGGTTGCCGGGGTCACGGTGAGGGCGCCGTTGGCCAGAGCGAACGAATAATTGGCCGCGCTGAGCGTGCCTAGCCCGATCGTGATGGCATAGCTGCCAACGCCGGTGCTTGCCGTTACCGTAGTGCTGAGGGTGGGCGCGCCCGTAAAGACGCTGGCGTTTTCACCGTTGACGAAGCCGGTGGGGGTGTAGGTCAAGGGCGGGTTGGCCGAGCCATAGACCTTGGTTTTGTTGTTGGCCGTGAAGGTCAGTGTCGCCTTGGTGATGTTCGCCATCGTCGTGGGTTGCGTCAGCGCGTAATCGGCCGCCTGGGCGCCGCCGAGAGCCAGTCCCGCCACGGTCACCGTGATCTTGTTGCCGGCGTTCTTTGAGGCGAAGGTACCGGTGACGGCGCTGGTGTTCAGCGTGACGGCGTCCCCGCTGATCACTCCGACCAGTGCGGGCCTGAGATAGGTAAGGGTGGCGCTGGTTGTGCCGTCGTACACTTTGTTGTTGGCGCCGACGCCCATCACCGTGAGCGCAGCCGGGGTGATGTTGGCCGTCGTCGTCGGCTCGGTCAGCGTGTAATCACCTGCTTGGGCGCCGCTGATCGTCGGGCCGGCCACCGTTACCGCGATCCCCGTCCCCGCGTTCTTTGAGGCAAATGTGCCAGTGGCACCCGCCGTATTGAGGTTGACCGTATCACCGCTGACCACGCCCACCAACGCCGCGCTCGACGTGTTGAGCGTGGCCGCGGTGCTGGCGTTGTACACCTTGTTCGCAGCCGTAATCCCCGTGACCGTAAGACTGGCCGGTGTGATGTTGGCCGTCGTGGTCGGCTCGCTCAGCGTGTAATCGCCAGCCTGAGCCCCACTGATCGTGAGACCGGCAACCGTCACCGTAATGCCCGTGCCCACGTTTGCGAAGGCAAACGTCCCGGTCGCGCCGCTAGTCTTGAGGTTGACCGTGTCGCCGCTGAGCGCACCCACCAGCGTCGCGCTCGACGTGTTGAGAGTAGCTGCGGTGCTGGCATTGTAAACCTTGTTCGCAGCCGTGATGCCCGGGACCGTAAGACTGGCCGACGTGATGTTGGCCGTCGTCGTCGGCTCGGACAGCGTGTAATCGCCTGCCTGGGCACCGCTGATCGTCAGACCGGCCACCGTCACCGCGATCCCCGTCCCCACGTTCTGCGAGGCGAAGGTCCCGGTGTCGCCGCTGGTATTGAGGTTGACCGTGTCGCCGCTGAGCACGCCCACCAGCGTCGCGCTCGACGTGTTGAGAGTGGCTGCGGTGCTGGCATTGTAAACCTTGTTCGCAGCCGTGATGCCCGTCACCGTCAGACCGGCTGGCGTGATGTTGGCCGGCGTGATTGGCTCGGTCAGTGCGTAATCGCCTGCCTGGGCACCGCTGATCGTCAGACCGGCCACCGTCACCGTGATCCCCGTCCCCACGTCCTGCGAGGCGAAGATCCCGGTAGCGCCGCTGGTATTGAGGTTGACCGTGTCGCCGCTGAGCACGCCCACCAGCGTCGCGCCCGACGTGTTGAGGGTAGCGGCAGTATTGGCATTGTACACCTTGTTCGCGGCCGCGATGCCCGTCACCGTCAGACCGGCCGGGGTGATGTTGGCCGTCGTCATCGGCTCGGTCAGCGTGTAATCGCCTGCCTGGGCACCGCGGATCGTCAGACCGGCCACCGTCACCGTGATCCCCGTCCCCACGTCCTGCGAGGCGAAGATCCCGGTAGCGCCGCTGGTGTTGAGGGTGACCGTGTCGCCGCTGAGCACGCCCACCAGCGTCGCGCCCGACGTGTTGAGGGTAGCGGCAGTATTGGCATTGTACACCTTGTTCGCGGCCGCGATGCCCGTCACCGTCAGACCGGCCGGGGTGATGTTGGCCGTCGTCATCGGCTCGGTCAGCGTGTAATCGCCTGCCTGGGCACCGCGGATCGTCAGACCGGCCACCGTCCCCGTGATCCCCGTCCCCGCGTTCTGCGAGGCGAAGGTCCCGGTAGCGCCGCTGGTATTGAGGTTGACCGTGTCGCCGCTGAGCACGCCCACCAGCGTCGCGCCCGACGTGTTGAGCGTGGCCGCGGTGCTGGCGTTGTACACCTTGTTCGCAGCCGTAATCCCCGTGACCGTAAGACTGGCCGGCGTGATGTTGGCCGTCGTCATCGGCTCGGTCAGCGTGTAATCGCCTGCCTGGGCACCGCTGATCGTCAGACCGGCCACCGTCACCGTGATCCCCGTCCCCACGTTCTGCGAGGCGAAGATCCCGGTAGCGCCGCTGGTATTGAGGTTGACCGTGTCGCCGCTGAGCACGCCCACCAACGTTGCGCTCGATGTGTTAATGGTAGCCACCGTGCTGGCGTTGTACACCTTGTTCGCGGCAGTGATCCCCGAGACCGTCAAACCAGCTGGCGTGATGTTGGCCGTCGTCGTCGGCTCGGTCAGCGCGTAATCGCTTGTCTGGGCACCACTGATCGTCAAACCGGCCACCGTCACCGTGATCCCCGTCCCCACGCTCTCGGAGGCGAAGGTTCCGGTCGCGCCGCTGGTCTTGAGGGCGACCGTATCACCGCTGAACACGCCCACCAACGTTGCGCTCGACGTGTTAAGGGTAGCCACCGTGCTGGCGTTGTACACCTTGTTCGCGGCAGTGATCCCCGAGACCGTCAAACCAGCTGGCGTGATGTTGGCCGTCGTCGTCGGCTCGGTCAGCGCGTAATCCCCTGCCTGGGCACCACTGATCGTCAGACCGGCCACCGTGACCGTGATCCCGGTGCCCACGTTCTGGGAGGCAAAGTTGCCGGTGGCGCCGCCGGTGTTGAGGGTGACCGTGTCGCCGCTGAGCACGCCCACCAGCGTCGCGCCCGACGTGTTGAGGGTAGCGGCAGTATTGGCATTGTACACCTTGTTCGCGGCCGCGATGCCCGTCGCCGTCAGACCGGCCGGGGTGATGTTGGCCGTCGTCGTCGGCTCGGTCAGCGTGTAATCGCCTGCCTGGGCACCGCTGATCGTCAGACCGGCTACCGTCACCGTGATACCCGTCCCCACGTTCTGCGAGGTAAACGTCCCGGCGACACCGGCGGTATTGAGGATGACCACATCACCGCTGAACACGCCCAGCAGCGTCGCGCCCGACATGTTGAGGGTGGCAGTCGTGCTGGCATTGTACACCTTGTTCGCGGCCGTGAGGCCCGAGACCGTAAGCACCGCCTGATTGACGGTCTGGCTCAGCGCCGGTGCTCTCGGCAAAAACTCCCGTCGCCGTGTAGACGGCACTGATCAAGTGGGTTCCCGCCGCCAACGTCGCGATGCTGAACGTCGAGATCGCACTCGTTCCGCTGTCGCTCAATGGCGTCCCGGCCCCGAGGTCGGTTGACCCGTCATAGAACTCGACGCTGCCTGTTGGCACGCCGCCGCCGGTGGCGCTGACGGTGGCCGTGAATGCCACCGAACCGCCGTAGGTCGACGGGTCGAGCGACACACCGACGCTGGTCATGGTGACGACGCTGGTCACCGTCAGGGGGTCGCTTGGGCTCGTGATCCCACTGAGCGCGGCAGTGATGGCGGTCGTGCCCGTGGTCAGGGTAGAAGCCAGTCCGTGGCTGCCAGCGGTGTTCGAGATCGTCGCAACCGATGTCGTCCCCGATACCCAGGTGACCTGGTTAGTGAGGTTAGCGGTCGAGCCGTCAGTGTAGGTCCCGGTGGCCGTGAACTGCTCCGTGAGCCCCTTGGCCACCGAAGGATTCACAGGCGCCACCGCGATCGACATCAACGCCGCGGCCATGACGGTCAGCGTGTCGCTCGGGCTCGTAATCCCGCTCAGCGCCGCGCTGATGGCGCTCGTGCCCGTGGTTAGGGTCGAAGCCAGTCCCTGGCTGCCGGCGGTGTTCGAGATCGTCGCAACCAACGTCGTCCCCGACACCCAAGTTACCTGGTTGGTGAGGTTGGCGGTCGAGCCGTCGGTGTAGGTCCCGGCGGCCGTGAACTGCTCCGTGAGCCCCTTGGCCACCGAAGGATTCACCGGCGCCACCGCGATCGACGTCAACGCCGCGGCCGTGACGGTCAGCGTGTCGCTCGGGCTCGTAATCCCGCTCAGCGCTGCGCTGATCGCGGTCGTGCCCGTGGTCAGGGTCGAAGCCAGTCCCTGGGTGCCGGCGGTATTCGAGATCGTTGCAACCGACGTCGTGCCCGACACCCAGGTCACCTGGTTAGTGAGGTTAGCGGTGGAGCCGTCGGTGTAGGTCCCCGTGGCCGTGAACTGCTCCGTGAGCCCCTTGGCCACCGACGGGCTGACCGGGGTCACGGCAATCGAGGTAAGCACCGGGGCGGCGACGGCCACGGAGAAGCTGTATTGACCGGCGTCGCCATAGCTGTCGGATACCGTGACGGTGACGGTCTCGGGTCCTGCGGTGTTGTACGTGTGGCTGGCATTGCCGAGCGATCCCTGGGAGTTCGGCGAGAACGTTGTGTCAGTGGATCCGTCGCCCCAGTTGACATCGACGCTCCAGCTTGTGACTGGCGCGGCCTGATCGGAAAACGAGCCCAGAGTGAACGAGCCGGAAACGCCCTGAGTGGCGTTTTGTGAACCTGGAGCGGTGCCATTGATCTGGTCCTCGAACGCGCCGATGTCGACTATACCGTTGAGCGTGCGTGCGAAGCCCGTGCCGCGCTGGTCAGTGGTCAGCGGGTTGCCCTGAGCGTCGAGGGCCAGGGCGGTGCTTCCAGCGTCAATGGCCGGGCTGCCGGGGAGCAATGCCGCGGTCTGGGTCAGGCCGCCGTAGTTCCCCAGGGGAGCGAGTAGCGGGTTAACACCGACGAGGTTGCCATCGACGCCGTTGCTTAACCCGCCGGCGCCCGCAACGTTGTCGATGAGATTGCCGTGTCCGCTGACGCTCCCGCCGAATTCGTTGATGATGTCCGCTCCGTTGACACTATTCGCCACGATGGTGTTGTTCAGCGTCGCTTGGCCCCAGTTCTCGATGCCGCCGCCGAAATTGAAGCTGCCGGAGTTCCCGAAAAGTGTGTCGCCGGTCAGCGTCACCGTGCCTGTGTTGAATATGCCCCCGCCGCCACCGTCGGTCGCTGAGTTCCCGGAGATGGTGACGTTGGTCAGCGTCGCCGTGCCTTGGTTGAATATGCCCCCGCCGCCTTCCGGCGCTGAGTTCCCGGAGATGGTGACGTTGGTCAGGATCGCCAAGCCAGCGCTGTAGATCCCGCCGCCTAACTTGAAGCCGCCGGAGTTCCCGGAGACTGTGACGTTAGTCAGGATCGCGATGCCAAGGTTTCCGATGCCGCCGCCATCGTTGCCGGAGATAACGACGTTGGATATGGTCAGCTCTGCGTGATTCCCAGTGCCCGAATAAAAGCTTTCGATACCGTCGCCATAGTTCCCGGATATGGTGCAGTTGATGAGCGTGGCAATGTTAAAGTTCTCGATGCCGTCGCCGGAGTTCCCGGAGACTGTGACGTTGGTGAGCGTCGCCGTGCCGTCACCTTGGTTTTCGATTCCGCCGCCGCCAGAACGACGTCGCCGAGTTCCCAGAGATCGTGACGCCGGTCAGCGTCGTCGTGCCTTGGTTGAATATGCCCCCGCCGCCGTCCGGCGCTGAGTTCCCGGAGATGGTGCAGTTGGTCAGCGTCGCCGTGCTAAAATAGTCGATTGAAATGCCGCCGCCAATTCCAGCCGGGGCCTCGTTATCGGAGATGGTGCAGTTGGTCAGCGTCGCGGTGCCGTTGTCGTCGATTCCGCCGCCGCTGCCGTGGCTACCCGCCAAGTTCCCAGCAATGGTGCAGTTGGTCAGTATCGCCATGCCCGTGTTCTCGATGCCACCGCCACTGTTGGACGAATTATCGGAGAGCGCGACATTGGTCAGCGTCGCCGTACCGGCGTTGTAAAGGCCGCCTCCGACGGACGCCGAGTTCCCGGAGATGGTGGAGTTTGTCAGCGTCGCCGTGCCATCATTGAACATACCGCCGCCCCAGCCGATCGTGTTCCCGTCGGTAATCGTCAGCCCGGACATGCTTGCGGTCACGCCCGAGTTCACGACGAACACGCGGAAATCCGACGACGGCCCGCCGCCCGAGACCGTTAGCGCTGCAGCAGGGCCGGTAATTGTTGTCTGGTCGGCCGTGTTGCTCAGGACCAAGCCACTCCCCAGGGTGATCGTCTGTGGCACGCTGAAGACGCTCGGGTCGAATTGGATGAGACTGCCGTCGGGGTTCGAGGTATTGGCGTCGGCCAGGCCGACGCAGTATCGCAGGTCGCCCGACGTGGTGGTTTGCGGGTCGCTCGGACTGTCGCCGACGCCGGTGACCGTGAAGACGGTGGGGGACAGTACCGTGCGGCCCTCCAGCCGGATGAGCGTGGGACGGAACCGTCGGTGCCGCATGTCATTGCCGCGACGCTGAGGAGCGTTCAGAAGCGGGGGGAGTCTCATAGTATACCTCGTTTGCTTCGAGTTGGGTGCACCGCACTGGGCCTGTTCCTCACGACTCCTCGCAAACGGCGTGTCACTTGAGTCCGAGGAATTTGCGATACTCGATCCTTTGCTTTAGTTCAGCGGTCTTCTGCCCGGCCAACACGGCTTGGGGTTCCGAGGTGCTCGGCAATCACCTGCTGCGACGGGGAATTGAACGGAGCCGTGTGGGTACGCCATGACTGAACCCCTGAGCTGTGCAACAAGTGGCGCCTGGGGTCGGCACGATCACGAGGACCAGCGTGGGAATCGCGCGGAGTGGTGATCCTACCCGTCGGCTCGGGAATCTGGATGCGACGCACATCGAATACTTCCTTCGCGTGGTTGAACTTTTCAGCTAAATGGTTGCAGTTGGTTCTGCCCCTGAAACCATTTTCGCCCGATCGGAGAATCCCAGGCCGATTCTCGCTCGTCTGGATTCAGCTCGCCCCGCCGACTTCCCAATTGATCAGCGCCACGCTTCGCCCCTTTACCTTGAGGGTCGCCTGGTGCGGGCCGTCCCGGAAATGGCCGGCCTGGGGCGTGTATTTCAGGTAAGCGGTCCATTCGCCCGTGGCGAGATTGCTCTGCTCCATCACCCCCTTCCTCAAGACATCCACATTCCCATCATCATTGCTTACAACGATATCCAGCTCGCTCAGATTCAATCTTCTCTTCCATTTGACGCCGATGAACACCTCCTCCTGACCCGTCGGAAACCGCCTGCTGCGCGGGGGGTTGTCAGGCTTGATCGGGGTACGGCCATCGCCGAGATCGACCCCGAGGATCGCCACGGTCGGCTTGCCGAGGATCTCATAGAGCGGGCCGTCGGCGCCGGGCAATTTCTTCGGGCCGTCCTTGCCATCGCTCAGGTATTCCGCGTTCGGACGCTCGGTCGGCAGGGTTACAGTGATGGGCTCGCAGTCATAGAAATCCAAGGTCCCTGTGCCCAGTTCGGCGGGGATATCGAACACGAGGGTGAGGGTGACCGGCTTGCGGGGCTGCACCAGAGCGACCGTGTAGTCGCGCGCCCGGATATATCGAATCACAGCGGGATCACCGGACGGATTCCCAATGTGGAAGCTGGCCCTTTCCTTGATCGTACTCCCGTAGGCGCACGGCTCCGGGCTAGAGGTCCACACTGGGTGGCAGCGGAATCGATCGTCCGAGACCAGGTTGACCTGATTGGAGATGAATAATCGCGCCGGCTTCGCGAGCCGCGCCCGATCGTCCGGTTGGAATTGGCGATAGATGTTGACGATCTTCCCCCGCCCCTTCAGGAAGTCGAGGGCGTCCTCCGAGAGGTAATTGATGCCGTCCTTTAGCCGATCGTCGAGTGTCCCAGCCGTCGCCGACATCGCCTCGAAACGCACTGTCACTAGCGCTAAGAGACGCCGCTCTTCGCTCGGGAGAAAATAGTTTTCTCGGTCAATGCTGAACCGGGGCGCCCGCTCCGTCCGGACCAATTCCACCTTCCATGTCGACAATTCTTCGACCTTGCGGCGAGCTTCGTCAACATGCCGACCGCTCGGATGACGCGAGAGATACTGCTTCCATCGGTCGCAGGAATTGCCGTCGAGAGCCTTTCCCCCGCGCATTGTCGGCAGCTCGCCGATAGTCCCGATCGTCGATCTTGGCCGGCAGTTCCTCCTCCATCTTGAGTCGGGCCCGTTTTTCGAACTCCACCGGCACGGGCGCGTAGTTGTTGAGGAACTTCTTGCAGGCAACGATCACCGATTCGTAGTCGTCCCCGCAACTCTTCTCAACGTCCGAGAGTTCCAAAAAAGCCTTCTCGACCGGCCAGCTCGACCGGGCTGGCGGGCTGGCCTCGGGGACGGTGTCCGCGACCTTCGATAGGTCTTGGGCCTTGGCCGCCGGAGGGTGGTTTCCAGCTCGACCGCCATCCTCTGCCCGGATCATCACCCGAACGGCCACCGCGATTAGCACTAAGGGGACCGAGATGAGCAGGCCGTGGCCGAACCGCGATCTCCGAGTAACGACCTGGACGATCGTGGTGCGCTTGGGTGAAGCATTGCGGTTCGTTCGCGCCACCTGGCCGCTCGGCTGGTGGCCGGCTAGGAACGGAGTCTGACAGACCTTGCACCGAAGCCTTTTGCCGACCAAACCATCAGAGACATGGCCGGTCTTCCCGCAGGTCGGGCATTCGACGATCATCGACATGGTCTCTCTCCTTTCTTCCGAATGGCGGTCGGGTGGCGGGGCCTTCGGCAGCGGGGTCGCAGAAAAAAAAGGATTTAATCGCTCATCGACTCGCCTCTCTCTGTGGCGCTTCTCACCCCTTCGGCTCCATGGGAAACATATGGCTGACTACTTCACCTGACTGATGCCATAATTGCCGTCCTGAACGGCAACAAGCTTGATCGTGACCGACGCGGATTCCACCGTGATCTGGTCGCCCTGAAACAGAGCGTCGGGCTGGTTGGAAAACTGGAAGAAGACGTTGAAACGGCCGTTCGGGATCGAAATTGTGACCGAACGGTGGGCGCGCACGACGAAGTTTCGGCTCATGATCTTCCCGGCACGCAGGCCCACACGGGCGTCGTAGTCGTTTGGGTTGACGACCGTCAAGCGATTGATCCCGCGTGGCAGCGGCCTGGTGTACTTTGGCAGTACCTCCTGGGAAAGTGCTGCATCGCCGCCGAGCGCAGGGCTCGCGACGGCCAGGGGGGATCCTGTTGAGAGGATGATGAGCAGAATGCCGATTACTTTCATCTGGGTGTCTCCTTGCTCTGCGACTTCTCTGTCCACCTCGTTCAGTGGAATTGACTCAGAACGTACTCTCATCGCCGATTTTCTCAACAAGGGGTTCTGCGTCCCGTACTCATAGAACAGGATCGGAAACCCGCCCGAACAAACGGCCCGGGAACTCGGAAAAAAGAGACCTCCTTCTTGGGCAGGATGCTGGTGTGGGAGAGGCTCGACTGACCAAGATCTAGACGAACCTAGTCCAGGGGGTCAGATCCGCTAAACGGTTCGTTGCGGCGTCCGGTCCGCCGATTCTTCGCTCAGAACCGTTTACCGGATCTTACCCCCTCCATTCGTGAACAAGGTGTTTGAGCATTGCCCCGCCGCATCGAAAAACGGTGTCCGGGTCGGCGGCGAGAATCATTGCCTGTCTACAAGGAATCCGTGACGGACACCCAAAACCGGACAGTCTGCGTTGATTTTGATCTGACGCCGTGCGTGCGCGGGTACCGACTTCGCAGGGAGCGACGAAGCGCACCCGAGGTGACTTTTGCTCCTGGTGGTTCGCTGCCAGTCCATACTGACGGTGGAAAGTTCCCGATCGACCTCGATCAGGTTACAGACCGTGACCGAGCCATTCTCGCTGCCCCAAATCACAAAACGGCCATCCTGAGTGAATCCAGTGGCGTTCATGTCCTCGACGGGAAAGTCGGAAACGACCCGAAGCAAAGGATCGGTCGAACCCTGTCGTGGACAGGAGGTTGGAACCACGCCGAGGACACCGCGCCTCACCAGCGTGTCCCCACGAAATCCCTGGTCGTGTGAGGGACAGCGAAGCCACGGCATGACGAGTCGGATGCCTCTTTGATGGGCACATCCGCATCTGCGGTGGGCCTGTGTGGGCGACGACCCGGCTCTACCTGGCCCGCCTTGGACCTGACCCCGCCTCGGACGCTGCGTCAAACCGTAATTGGATTGCGTGAATCCAGGATTTGAGGTTAGCTTCGCGAACTCAAATCCTCAACAGGTTAGGCTTTAGTGCTGCGGGCAAACGAACTTGGGCACGAGCGCCGTACCCTGGCGACTCGCGCGTTGGTTAGGCTCGGTCAACTCTCGCACCTTCACCCTGCCTCACAGTAAAGTACTGATCGGCTTTCGGACTGAAGAGAAGGGAAGCGACGATCAGAAAGAACGCAAGGCTAAGAATCATGAACTGCTTCTCGGGGGATGTTGCAATGCCGACAATGCCTCCGACGCCGCCCCAGACGACCAAAACGAATCTTGCCCAGTTCCGCCCGCTGTGCATGGCGATACCGCAAACGATCATCACCAAGGTTCCCGCATACCCCATAACATACTGAACGGGAATGGGGAGTAGATTGCGTGCCATCGCTTCTTGGGCAGCCCGTTCCCCCAGAAAAAGCACCATCAAGCCAAGATTGAGGATGCCCGCGATAAGTAGATACCAAGCGATCACTGTGATTGAAATCGGCCGCGCCGTCTTCATGCTCAAGCCCCGGTCTTGGGTAAGCGGGACCGTTGCGGCGAGGGCCGCAAGGATGGCGCTAGCAGGCTTGGCGAGCAGGGCTCGCCGGAATGGCAAGGCACTTGCGGTGCTTTTGCCTGCTCGCCCCGTCAAGCCTCGCACTTCATCGGACGTGGAGGTCTTCTCATTCGGCCTGCCTCGACCGTCGGGCGCCCCAATCTCGAAGCGAACCCCGCACCTTCGGCAACGCAGTGCCTTCCTTCTCGGTTCGCCAATGACAGTGCCGGTAATCGCGCAGCTCGGGCATGTTACGTTGATTGACATGGAAAACTCCCTCAGTTAGATATGGCCCTGGCCTGACCTCCGAACGATGCACAACCACAAGACTCAGCCGATCGCCTCACGACTCACCGACCCCGAGAACGGACACCAGTATAGGAGCCGAACTGCGTCCCAAGTCTCAGAAGTCAGTGGCCGAGATGACTTCGCCACCGGCCCGGGTACCAAGGGCGGAGAGTACCCTGAGGTTGGTGGACGATTTAAGCAACTTCACACTGCCGTCGCAGAAGAGGAAGTTCGCCCCGGAGGCATGGTAGGAGCCGAAACCGAGGTAGTTCTGCGGTCCGAACGCTGAGGGGTCAATATTCGCGTCTAGGTTGTTGCAACTGGCTTGGATGTTTGTGAACGGCTGATTGATGCCCGCGCTTGCCAGGCGCTGGACCCTCCACGCCCAGTCGACAAACCATTTGCTTTGGTCGATTCCATTCGGCCCGCGCCCGATCTCTCCCAACAGCAGCGTGTTAGACAGCCCGTCCGTGATTTCGGCGATTCTTATGGCCCGAAACTCGTACATCGTTCCCTCACTGGCGAGCAGGACATCGCACACGGGAGGCGGGAAGATACTGTCAGGGCCGATCGTCGTTCCGGCGCTAGCCATATAGTTCGATTCGGGAACCTGGAGTCCGGTGGGAGCGGAGCCGTAATCGCCGGAGGGGCCGATCTGGCTTGCTTGATCGCTCGGACAAACAAGGACGCTCAGCAGGGTTGTTGCGGCGGTCGTGTTCACCAACGCGAGCGGACTGAGTCCGATCTGCCACGCCCCACCTGGCGAGTACTGAAAACCGAAATTGATGGAGTTGTAGAGAGGACTCTGGTCGAGCTGCTGCAGGATCATAGTCCTGAACGTGTAGAGGGCGCCATATCCACAACCAATGCAGTTCGGGTCACCCCAGTAGGCGAGCGAGCTGACCGGCAGGCTTCCCAACTGGTCCTGGTACGAGACCAGGGCGATGCCAAGTTGCTTCATGTTGTTGGCGCACTGGATGCGGCGAACCGCCTCGCGGGCCGCCTGCACGGCGGGCAGCAACAGAGCGATCAGCACAGCGATGATCGCGATGACGACCAACAGTTCGATCAGCGTAAAGCCTGACTTTCGAGATTGCACGGGAGCCTCCCTTCGTAAGCAACATGTTCCAGGATTGCGCCGCCGCATCGAGGAACGACGTCCGGATCGGTGGCGACGTCACTGCCTGTCTACAAGGAATCCGTGACTGCCACTTGAAATCGGACAGCCCGTGTTGATTTTGAGCTGACGCCGCGGGTGCAGGGGTTCGGACTCCGCGGGGACACAAAAAGCGCGAGCGACGCGATTCCTACTCGTGGTGGTTCGCTATCAGCCCATGCCGACGGCGGAAAGTTGCCGATTGACCTCGCTCAGGTCACACACCATGAGCGAGCCGTCCCCGCCGCCCCGAGCCACGAAACGGCCGTCGGTCGTGAAAAGGGTGGCGTTCGTGTCCTCGACGGAAACGTCGAAAAGAACCTTGAGCAAAGGATCGGCGCGACCATGTTCCGTGGTCGGGAAGCTCAGGGGCTGGCCCTCCGCGGCGCCCTTCCGCGTTAGCCAGCGGGTGACCCCCGCATGGACAGCTTCCGGAGCCTCGCGGACGAACGTGAACCCCGGCTTTACGAGCAAGCTGTGCAACCCAGACCGAAGGGTCCCTCGCGACTCGAAGGGCTCGGGGACGCTGCGGGGCCCACGTCCGGCGCCGGTACAGCCGGGTCACGAGTGGGCTGTCGAACTCGCCTGGGGACGGCATACAGCCCTACTGCATCGCCTCGTCCAATGGACGACGGCGAGGCAGGCGCTGCCCAGCAACGCCAGTGTGAGTGAGCCCGGCTCGGGGACGGATTGTGCCTGGGCGATGACCCAAGGGTCGCCCCCGAGGGCGGTGCCGGGGTTGGGAGTTTCCCACAGGGAGCTGCCGGTCCCGGCTCCAGCCTCGTACAGGTCGCCGTTTGAGCTGGGGGAGCGGACCCACTCGATGAATGCTAGGGTGGTCACGGATTTCGAATACGATCCCTGTATTGGTATTGGTGGTGGGTTTCGCGAACTCGATCTGGCCGAGTGCTGTTGTGGTGAACCCTCCAAGAAGGTTGGCGCTCGAGTTGGCGGTGGTGAGCGGGTACCCAGCCGCTCCACTGATGATGATGTCCCAATTGGTGATGTCGGCGCTTGACAGGGAAGTGCCGATTGCCCCGTCCGTTGTGATCGTGCCGCTCAGAGTGAGACCGGATTGTTGCGTCGGGTACGATTGGAGGTTGTAGGTGATCGATGCGCTCATGAGGTCGGCGGCGGGGCAAAACGTCAGCACAAGACTGAGCAAGGCGAGCAGCAGAATGCGGTTCATTGTGTGCCTCGTTTCAGCGTGGATTGGTTGTGGAAGGGGAGGTCGCTTTTCTGGGCGACGTCTTACGGTCTCCGGTTGAAACGCAGATAACCAGGATCGACGACCGGGGCGGTGACGAAAAAATCGTTGCCTGTCCACAAGGAATCCGCGACCGACACTCGAGATCGGACAGCCCGCGTTGATTTTGACCTGCGCCCTGCGCGGATGCCAGCTCCACGAGGAGAGTCGAAGCGCAAGCGGCGCGACACTTGCTCGGGGTAGTTTGCTACGGCCGAATGATCTTGCCTCCTCCAATGTCGCCGTCTCCAGCACAACCTCGTGCATGATATCGTCGATCTGGATGGTGACTGGACCGAAAAAATCTCCCTGCAGACTATCCGTGACCAGCGCGGATCATCGGACAGGAATGATTTCCGGCCATCTGAGGTCTGCCCCTGCCTTCCCTGATCCTCTACCAGGAGATCCAACGGCGGTCGTCGAAATCCGACACACCCTCGGTTTTGTCCACTTCACTGCCAGCCAAGCCCGACGCCCGCCAACCTACGCTGTACCTCGTCGAGGTCGCAAACCGTGACCGTGCCGTCTTGGTTGCCCCAGACGATATGGTTGCCATCCGGGCTGAACTTGATCCCATCAGATCCCGACACCCAGACGTCGCGGACGATCCGCAGCAGCGGCGAGGGGCGGCCCTGTTCTCTCAGGAGGAGCATTTCCGGTGCGTTTGGTGATTGCGGAAGCAACGAGACCCAGCGCGAAACGCCGACGTTGGCAGTGTTCGCGTCCGTGGCCATTCCCATAACCTTCAGGCTCGGAATCTCGAAGATGTCGCAGCGATGGGGATCCCGAACGTCTCTCCACACGTGCAGCCGTGTTCCCTTGGGGTCAAACCTCATGGCCGTTGCCCAGTCGTTGGGAGGGACCGTTGTCGCGATCGATCCAACCAGATTTCCCGTCAATCCGCTATAGAGGTGGATAATACGAGCTGGCTCACCCGTTGCCGTGCTCGTGCCTTGAACGGCGAAATAGGAGCCGTCCGCCGTCACGGAGATGTTTTCGACATACCAGTTGAAGTCAGTAATCTCTACCGTCTTCTTGGGGTTGCCCTGTTCGGGCAGTTCATAAGCCCTACAGACACGGGGATGTTCCCGAGGGTCGGCGCCCGAGAACGGTCCTACAACGCCGCCTTTGGTCTCTTGGCGGATAAGGATAACTCGGCCGCCCGGGCGGAAAGCCACGGCCTCGGTGAGGGCCGGGGAGAGTTTCCATTTGCGAAGAAACCGTCCCTTGTTGACGTCCCAGAGTTTCGCCTCGGTTCCAGCCGAGCAGACCAGACGGCTGCCGTCAGCGCTCAAGGCGAGGCTGGCGTTGTCGGTGAAGAACCCTTCCGGGGCCTCGGCGATGCCGATCAGAGCGCCGGAACTCATTTCGAAGACGCCGACTTCCCAGTCATTACTCAATGCAGCGATCCGGCGACCGTCCAAGGAGACGACAACCTTCTCAATCCGCTGCTGAAGCCCCCGGAGCGTGCGCCGACCCCGGCCTATGTCAAGGTCATAGACATCCACACCTCCCGGGTCCCCGAACGCCGGCGATTTCGCCACAGACAGGCGGCGGTTGTCTGGGGAGAAAGCGACCGCGAGCTGGTAGTATTCCGACGGAACCCTCAGCAGGCATTCTCCCGAGGACGGGTTCCAGATCATCACATCGTCGCGCCCAGCCGAGGCCAGCCAGGCCCCGTCGGAACTGAAATCTAACGTTTTCACGTCGTTATGTGATCCAAGTGCAATGCTTTTCACAGCCTGCGAGTGAAGGTCCCAAACGGTGATCATCCCGCCGTGCTCGCCGACGGCCAGACGCCACTGAGAGCCCTTGGCGTCTTCGCGCCAGACTGGATCGCGTCCGAACGCGACGCTGGTGATCATGCTGCGAGTGGACGGAAACCTTCCGATCAACGTTCCCTCATTCACGGCCCAGACCACGGCATCGTGCTGAGGGCCATCCACTGCCCAAGTCACCAGGAGTGAGCCATCCGGAGAGAGGGCAACGTCATGATTGGATGCTTGCTTCTGCTCGATGGTGCGGACAACGCCGCCCGTCGCGACGTCCCAGACGACTAGGGTGGCCGTGTCGCCATTACGTTTCGGTCGGTTGTTCGGATCGGCCTTATCCTTGGCTTCCTGCTTCCCCTCGGTAATCGGCCAGACGATGCCCGCGCAGCGTGTACCGTCGCGAGAGAGCATATGAGCGATGGTCATCGAGGGACCGTTTAGCGGCGATTTCAGAAGTGATTTCTCGCCGCCCGTGATCGCGTCGCGAACGCGAATGGTCGATGGATTAGCCCCATCCAACCCAACGAACAGCGGTTCGCCGTCGCGGAAACCAACGACGCCGAAGGTCGGGAAGGTCATCTCAGTGGGCCCCTGTTGTCCCTCGAGGTATCCCGTGACGACGCGGGTGACGATACCACCGTCAGGGCCTCGGCGAGGCCGCCCCATGAGCAATCGCTTACCCTTGGGGTCGAAAGCCTGTATGTTAGCGTCCTTCTCGAACGACTTCGCGAGTCGAACATCAAGGCCGTCGAGCAGGGTTGTGCACTCGCCTTGAAACAGGCCGTCTTTGTCGGGCCGATCGGCCACCAGCTCGCGAGCCTTGGCCCAGGCCTTCTCAAACCAGCCCCGCGTACGGATCGGTGCGCGAAGTCTAGCCAGGGTGATCAAGTCCAGTTCGCGCTGCTTGGCTTCGAGCTGGGCCTTCGCACCCACGATGCCAACCACAAGGAGGGCTGTGAGCAGACCGGCGGCAAATGCGGCTGCGGGCCGGCGTCGGGACCAGAAGCCAAGCCGGCGCGCGCCGACCCAGGGCCCGCCCAACACGCGGCCGGCCTTGTGGCGGATGGCGACCTCGCCTGCAAGAGTCGGGCGGACCTCCAGCCAGCGGCGAAGATCAGCAGCGAAGGAGGCCGCACTCTCGTAACGCCTGCTTGGATCTTTCTCGAGGGCCTTCAGACAGGTCGCTTCCAACTCGCGTGGAACCGAGCCGGTGCAGCGCTCGGGCGGTTCGGACACGATCTTCCGAAGCACTTCGGCCACGTTCTGGCCCCGAAAGGGCATGTGGAGCGTCAACAGCTCGTAGAGGGTAACGCCGAGGCTCCAGACGTCGGTGTAGCGGCCGATCGGCGGCCGGTCCTCCGCGCATACCGTTCACGCCCGCAGCGGCGCGAGGCACCTGCTCGGGAGCCATGTAGCCAGGCGTGCCGATGCCCTCGGTCGGCCGATTGGTCGGCGAGGGTCGCGTCGGATCGTCCGGCGCGGCCTTCTCGGGGCCGTCATTCTGAACCTTTGATCCCTGGAAATGAGCGAGGCCGAAGTCGAGAACCCAGGGGTGTGACGTCGGTTGGCTCGTGCCGCGACTTGGCTCGATCTGGATGTTCGAGGGCTTCAGGTCGCGATGGAGGACCTTCGCTTCGTGGGCGCTGTGGATGGCTTCGGCAGCCACGGCGATGACCTCGACCACGTGGCGGCGGTAGTCCCGCGGCAATCCGAGCGGAGACGGGGGACCACTGCTCTGGGCGGGACTCGGTGGAGACTCGGCGTTCGGGACCATGGAAGCAGAGTGGCCAAGACTGGCGACCACACGCCGGCAGTAACGCTCTCGAGTTGCCTCCGTCGTGGCTCGGCTCAGGAGTTCCTCCCACGTCGAGGGCGAGCCCGTGGACGCACTCGCGGAGGACATTCGACACGATGCCCTGACCAGGTCTGCCAGCGTGAAACCCTCGAGCAGCGGCATGGCAAAGTAGAGCAGGCCGGCCTCCTCGCCGGCGCCATAGATCGGGACGATATTGGTGTGATGCAGCAGAGCAAGGGCCTCGCGTTCGTGCGTGAACCGCTCGAGTAGCTTGGGATCGGCCGAGCGGCCATGGCGGATCGTCTTGACTGCCACCCGGCGCGACAGCACCTCATCCTCGGCTTCGTACACCTTACCCATGCCGCCGATGGCCAGGACGTGGATAATCCGATACGGCCCGAGACGTTCGGGGTCCTTGGCGTCACTTACAACACGCCAACCGGCAACAAGACCGTGAAACTGATCCGCCAATTCGGGATGCTTGCCGCAATGTGCCTGGAGGATCCCCTCCCGATCCTGCTGCGGAGCGCCCTCCCACAATTCCAGGAACTCGGCCAGGATCGCAATCGAGGGATCAGAATCCGAATCATCAAAAACAGGCTTACTCTCGATCATGGTAGTGCCCCGCGGAATCGAAACCCGGATATCTCCGCTTAATTTAACAAGGCGCGTGGAGATGCAATGGCCTCCGAGAGGCGATGACTCTCACCCGATCGTGCGCCTACCGGCAAATCAGCCTCTCGCCGGCCCGGAGGAAGCAAAGGGGTCGGGGATGGTCTCGCGAACCTTTAACAGTGTCCGCACGCAGCGCTTGCGGACCGCCTCCGCAGTCGTGTCGAAAATCGTAGCAATGTCCTCGTAGGACAGCTCATCCTGGAACCTCAAGCGGAGGATCTCAAACTCGATCGGCTTGAGCGCCTGACGAATGAGCTCGATCACATCCTTGAGGCCTAGGTTCGTGGACAGCCCCAACCGTTTGACCATGTCCGCGACCGACTCTTCAGGCAGCGGAAACTCCCGCTCGACGTTTCGACCCTCAGTGCTGCACTTGCGGATTTCGTCCTGCAACTCGCTCCATACCTTTTTGTAGAGCCAGGAGCGTAACTGATCGTCCGACGCCGGTGTCTTTGAACGCAAGCACTTCATCAGCCGCAGCAATGCACTGTGGAGCACATCCTCGACGTCAATCCGTCCCTGAAGACGCGAGGAGATTCGGGCTTGGACGAACCGGAGCAGCCTGGGCTTGAGTTCCTCGTAGAGGGTCGTCAGTTTCT
This sequence comes from uncultured Isosphaeraceae bacterium, assembly GCA_963823675.1. GTDB lineage: Bacteria > Planctomycetota > Planctomycetia > Isosphaerales > Isosphaeraceae > CAWGMT01. Next base: position 526,788 of record CAWGMT010000016.1, read on the forward strand.
CAAAGATTCGCTTGAGTTGCTCGTCCCCGAGCGGCGTTCCGGAGCAACTCGTCGACAATGCAACTGGAATCGACGTGGGAACAGAGTCGAATGACCCCTCCCCCTTCGATGCCATAACGAGTCGCACAACCTCGTGCATGATATCTCCGATCCTGGTTAGTGACTGAACCGGACAAAACTACTTTCCAATCTATCCGTGACCGGTGCGGAATTGCGGACAAAAATAATTTTCGTGCAACGCGTGCATGCAGCCTCGATCTAGAAAACAGGCGTCGCGTGTCCGGATTCAACGCATGTCGACGGATACAGGGATGCGGAGGTGCTGTACGGAAGGCCCTTCCTTACCGGGTGGAATCGCCTCCGTATGGATCGATCTCGAATCGAGCACGCGGTTAGCCGGTCCGAGGGATGTGTTGGGGCCGGGGCGCCCTCGACCCTCCTGCACGCCTTCCATGTTGAACGACAGATCAAGAAGCCCGGTCATAGGGTCGTCGAACACCAGAGTCCTTTCTTCTTTGAGGAGCCAGTTGATGAGGTTTCCACACTACCTACTGACGATGGTCGTCGTGGCCTTTCCAGTGGCGGCAAACGCCCAACACGGAGCCCGCAGACCCGGCAATGCAGGCGGAATGCAACAGCAGCAGATGATACGCCAACAGATGCTTTACGAACAGCAGATGATGCGCGAACAATTGCTTTACGAACGGCAGATGATGCAGCAGATGCAGCGGCAGGTCCCTGGCTCGCGGCAACGCCAGGGCGGGATGCAGCATCAGACGCATCAGGCGAAATCGGCCCTCACGCCCCAACAGCGCAGGAATGCGATGAAACCGTCCAGCCGCGGCAATCTGAGGAAACCGAGCCCGGCACAGCCTGCCAACCGGTTTGTGGTTCCGAACAATCTGCTGCGACCGGGAAATGTCAATCAGCCATGGAGGCTCGCGCCAACCCCGTTCGGCCTTTTCGGGGTGACAGCACTGCCACCCTTTAGTTACCCGTTTCAGCAACCGATGGGCCAGGTCGGGCAAAGTACTTTCCGCGCGGTGAACTCAACCGAGAACGACGCTCAGTTCGAACTCCGTGCACAACCTGGGGGTGCGAAAGGCTCATTTCGCGTGCCGGCCGGAGGGTCGAATGAAGTCGCCGTCCCAAGCGGATCCTATCAGGTGTTCTTCCGATTCTCGAATGAGCCTGAGGCGATCTATCAGGGCGAAGATATACGGCTCAGCAATCCGGGCGGGGAATTCCGCCTCGGAGGGATTGCCAACGGGAACTACACCTATCGGCGCGTCAACTGAGTATTGACCCCATGCATCTCGCTATCGCCCCAGCGGAACCTGCGGGGCGACAGGTATGGTCGCATTCGGGGGGAAATCAACCGGAGCCGGCAGGCCCGGTGGGAAAGGAACGGCGGGAGGAAGAACGTGCTGGCCTAACCAGGTCAAGACCGGACAGAGGTTGTCACGGAAGTAGGAAAGTCTGTGCGTGCCCTCAGGGTCGCATGCCAGGGTCACTTCGATGCCCTTCTGGGCGGCTAGCCACTGGAAGGATTGGGCCTGGGCGTCGAAGTTGAAGTTGTCGCGTCCAGGGTAATGCAAGTAGATGGCAAGCTGACAGGGCTGGAGGTCGGTCGTGAAGAGAAGATCGGCCGGGTTGGTCTGGATGATCCTCGGGACCACCTCCTGCCCTTCTCCAAATACGGGAGCGATAAAGTTGCTGGCCCGATCTTGCCAGAGGCCACAGTAATACACGGCGATGATCTCGTTGGGATCGTAGCTGGTCTTCCAGCAATACGTCGCGGGGTTGAAATCCGCCAGACTGCCCCCGTGGCTGTCCGAGTACCTCATGTTGACTGGCGCACCCATGACGGCGACCGCGCCGAAGAATGCCCGGTACTTGATGGCTAGATTCATCGCGCCATACCCACCTCCCGACATTCCGAGCAGCGCGTGTCCTTCTCGCTCGGGCCGGATTGCGTAATGCGTCATCAAGAACGGGACCACTTCTTGCATGATGTGGTCTTCAAACCGGCCGCCGCAGCCGTTGACGTAGAGCGAATGCTTGGCTTGATAGTGGTTCGTACCGGTGATTGACCCATCGGGACAAGCAACGATCACCGGTGGCAAGGCGCCGCAGGCCATCAATTTCTCGAGTTCGGGCAGGAGCTGCGATCCGACGAAATAATGCTCGTCCACGTTTGCCATGTGGAAGTACAGGATCAGGGGGTACGCACGGCCCGGGTCATATCCGGGCGGCAGGTAAACGTACATATCGCGGGGCATTTGCAAAATTGGGGAGAAAATGCGGCGGTCGGTCCCGTGGTTCTTCGTGTAGTCAACCAGTTGTCCTTGCAGATTACGATCGGCGCGTTCCAGGTTGATCCAGTTCTTGAATTGCCCGCTGGCGGGGACGTTAACCGCCAACAGGACAAAGATCAGGATTGCCGGGCAGACACCCCGCCCGATCCTGGCGGGATACCACGATTTGGTGGCGGAAACGCCCTTGCCGGTAAAGATCGGCCCTTGCTGGGAACAAGCGGCAACTCTGGAGGAAACAGGCCAGCAGAATGAACTCAGGCAGATCATCGGGGGGTTCTCAACAACGTGCTCGACCTGGGATCGGAGTTAGTTAGAGCGCAAGCGTCACGAAGTGAAGTCGAGAGGCGGAAGATCTCGCTGTCTAGTCTACTACATATTGCGCCAGGTGCCGGAAATTACCCCTTACGCTGAATGTCGGCCTAATCCGACTTATTCGAAATGATCGATCCGATTTAGCAGCTTCGGTTGTCGGCTCTAGCTTCTTACAACCGTTTGAGCGACTTCTCAGGGCGGTCGCCCAGGCCGAATATGTGACGCACGAACGTAATCACAGGATGTGGTTGGCTGTGATCGTGGTGGAGCTCGGTCGCCGCCAGACGGACGGCAGCCCGAGGATTGTGGAGGAATTGATTTTGAAGCCGCATGGCCATGTGGGCGACTGCATCGCGGTCAGCTTCGGTAAGATCAGGCCGGGTGGCGAATAGCGAGGCCAGCTCGCGCTGGCGGATCTGATCGGCGTGGTTGCCAAGTTGCAAGAGCAGCAGGCCAGCGTCGTGCTGGTGGCGAAGTCGCGCGAAACAGGCAGCCGTTTCGCGCTCGATGATCGCCAGCGCCGGGTCGATGCTTTTGCGCCGCTCCAGGCGATTCTGTTCGGCTTGGGCTCGCAGGTCGTCAACGTGATAGAGCATGACCTGATCAAGCTCGCCGATTCTCGGGTCGAAGTCACGAGGGATTGCAATATCCAGGATCAATGCCAGGCGATTGCGCCGCGCTCTTTGAACGCGGAGGTACTGTTCCAGGGTAACGACCGGCTCGGTAGCGGCGGTGGTGCTGATGACCAGATCGGCCGCGATGAGTGCCTGGCCAAGCTGCTCAAATGGCACGACTTGACCGTTCCAGCGGGCGGCGGCGCTTCCGGCACGCTCGGGGTCACGATTGGTCACCAGAATCTGGCGGGGTTTCAATGCCTTGAGGTGTTGCAAGGTCAGCTCACCCATCTTGCCGGCACCAATCACCAGAACGGTCTTGTCGGCAAAGGAGTCAAAAACCTCCTTGGCCAAATCGACGGCGACGCTTGCCACCGACAGCCTGCCCTGGTCCATGCCCGTTCGCTCGCGCACCAGCTTGCCAACCCGTAGTGCGGTTTGAAACACGGTATGGAGGGTGGGCCCTACGGTTTTGCGCACCGTGGCGGCCTGGTACGCATCCCGTACCTGGCCCAGGATCTGGCCCTCCCCTAGAACGAGGCTTTCGAGACTTGCAGCTACGCGAAACAGGTGGCCGACAACCCCTTCGTCGTGATAGCTCACCAGATGGCCTGAAAAGACTTCAGACTTGACACCGTGAAACTCGACCAGGAGGTCGGTCAAAGCATCGGTTTCAGGCACCTGCTCGGGACTTCCGGCAACGTAGATCTCGACGCGGTTGCAGGTCGAGAGAATCACAAACTCATTGTCCGGGAATGCCTGTACCAGAAGGTCGAGTCCTGAAGCGCACTTGGTCCCGTCAAAGGCGAGTGCCTCCCGGACCGGAGCCGGTGCAGAGCGGTGATCGACCCCCAGAGCCAGCAATCTCACGGTCTTGTTATCCTCACCGGAGTTTTCGGCGCGCCGTGGGCCGTAGGCAACCGCAACGCCTCGACGCCGACCCAGGTGAATACCAAAAAGCCGAAGGCCACGATCGTCAGGACCATCACACTCTTGCCACGCATCGAGGGACGGAACCGCGCGTGCAAGAGGACCGCGAAAACCAACCACATCGCCAGTGCGCTCAAGACCTTGGGGTCAGTCCATGTCAGGGCGTGCGCCAGTGGCTCATGACCTTCGCTTCGGACCGCCACGCTCAGCACCATCCCGATCAACAGGCCAAACGTCAACAGGGGAAAAGCCAGAGTGATCGACCCGCGGTTGATCCGCTCGGATTGTTCGAGGCTAGGCAGCGCCAACCCCAACCGGGAAGGCCGCTTGGCTTTGAGCCGCCGCATCTGGGCCAGGTACATCAGACCGGCAAAGAACGCAACGCAGCTAAAGACGGCGCCAGCCAGCAGGAATATTCCGTGTACTGTTCCCCAGAATGCAATTGTGCCTCCCCACTGGAGCCAGTCCGACTGTCGCGGCGCAAACCAGCCTGCCACAATCACCAGCCCGATCACCAGGGGCAACACAAAAATCCCCACCGCCACCGGTTTGGGTGACCGTACCATCAGATACAGGCCGATCAAGGCCACGATCCACGACAGCACCATGACCGACTCAAAGGCTGAGGTAACCGGCGGCAGCAGTGGGTTCTTGAGCGCGAGGTTGGCCAGAAATGCCGTCTGGACGAGCCACCCCAGCGCCATCAGGCCTGCCGTCACATACCAGCGGACCGGGCTGCGCACCACAAACCGCGCCAGTTCGGCCAGGAGAGCCAAACTGTATGTTCCGGCAAAGCAGAGAACCGACAACCGATCCATCACACCGACGCTCCGAGCAACTTCTTCGCTGACTTGGTGGGGGCTCTCCCGTCACGGCTTTCCTCATTGTAAAGTGGCGTGACCGCGAAGCCCAGACCACCTGGCAGAGCGATTGAGATTGCCCCTATCCGCCTGCCTGCGGGTCTCCCTTCCCGGTTCGCCAGGCCATGAGCTCAAGCGCACAGAAGCCCGAGCAAGGCATACGACTTCAGCGATGCAGCGCCCAGCGCGAACGCCCAGGAAACCACGCGAACAGAGCGCCCGCCCAATGCCAGCCTGGTCATCAGTTGCTGGGGCATGCAAAGCAGCGTGACGATCAGGAGGAATGCGACCGGCATCCAGGATAGACGGTCGGCATGGCGCACCGCCACGGCGAGGGGCACCAGAAGCAGTGGTAGCGACGCATCCCAGGTCACTGGCGAGACCAAGAGCATCGCCGTCACCATTGCGGCAAACGCCAGATCTTGCTGCGCTAACGTTCGCGCCTGGTACGCAAACGTGACCACGATCGCGGTAATGGCCAGGTCCGAGAGGAGAGTGCCATACGCGCCAGTGCCGGGCAGAACCACAATGCGCTCATGCATCCACCTTCACCAACCGGGTCGAAAAACTTGGACCAGAGGCCGGCGATTGCGTAGTTGTAGCCAAGGCTTCGAAACCGAGCCTGCGCTGGCAAGACAACCCGCACGTAGTCGAGATAGGTATCAAGGCCCAGAACGGCGCCCGTTACCACAGTCAGCGCCACGACTGAAAACACGGCGGCCAGGAGCGGGCGCAACCGGCCTCGCGCAGCGAAATAGACCACCAGATAGGCTGGAAACAGCTTGATCGCGGTAGCGGCCCCCAGAACGATGCCTGCCGCGTTCGGGCGGCCCGAGCGATCCAGCGCCCAGATTAGCGTTACCAGCAGCACCAGAATCAGCGTGAGCTGACCCTGGTAGACGCTTCCGTACAGAGGATGGCAGAACGTCAGTAAAGCCAGGACCGGCAAAAAGAACGATCTGGGTATGGGAAGCGTGGCAGCTACGATTCCGAGGCTGATCAGAAAAGCCAGCAGGGAGATCGTATTCCATGCCAGCACGGCATCGGGATAGTCGAGCCGAGCCAGCGGTAAGACCATAAGCACCGAGGTCGGCGGATGCGCGTTGTAATCGATGCCGCTCGCCGCGTCGAATGGTACACCGAGGTGGCGCGGAATGCTCTTTGCGTGGTGAGTATAAACTGGGAGGCCGACCAGAAAATTTCGGGCGCTCCCCCAGTCCTGAAAGAAATCATTGACACGGCCGGCTGCCGGCCGCATTGCGTCGAACATACAACGGACCGAGCCACAGGCAGCCCACAAAGCCCAGGATTAATCCATAAGCCGCCAGGGTAATTTCCAGCGGCGAGACTCGCGTCCACGTCCACGTCCACGCCCGCCATCCGCTGTTTGGCAGTCTCACTGTGCGCAAGGCCGCCCTCCACCGCGCGCTACCGTAAGTCGGCTGCTTGAGCTGCAAGTGCACTCTACTTTAGGTTGCGAACTCCGCATCGACGGGGAAAACGCCCGAAACGCCGCGGCAAAGGGAGCGCCCGAGCATTGGCTCAGCGCAGGCGCTAGCGTCCCAGGAGCTCCAGGGTTTGCAGAACCCGGACCGGGTGGTCAGTCTGGATCAAATCGATTCCATCACGTATCGCACGCGCATACTGTTGGGGAGTTTCATGTGACCCGAGCGCATCGCTGAAAACCAGGATGCCCGCAGCATGACAACGGTCGATGAGGGCTTTAGAAAGGATCTCCCAGGCTGCGTCAACTACATACGGCTGAACGCGTTTGGCGACCATTTCCAGGTCATTGGCTTTGCGCAAAGGCGGCAGTCTGCGAATCTCCGGCGCAATTTGTTTGAGGCGCTCGAGGTAGGCGACTCCCTGGTAAACCACTGCGCGGTCCGTCAACTGGTGGCGTTTCAGGGTAGCGACCAGTTCTTCGGGCGCGATGTCCTTGGCGTCAACGTAGAGCTCGATGCGGCGTCCGGCTACGCTCAGAAACTCGTCGAGAGTAGGTACCTTGGTTCCAACAAACGGTCGGCCGAACCAGGCACCGGCGTCCAGCGCGCGGATCTCATCGAGCGACCGGTCTTTGACCGAGCCCCGACCGCTGGTCGTACGGGCAAGCTGGCCGTCGTGGAGCAAGACGTGCTGGCCGTCGCGGGTAGTCCTCACGTCGAATTCCACCAGATCGGCGCCGAGCTTGATTGCCTTCGCCAGGGCAGGCAGCGTGTTCTCTGGTGCATACCGCGAAGCACCCCGGTGGAACGCAATCTTGACTCGATGGCGCTTCATTTTCACTGTCTGCAGCGAACGACGCGCTAGAAGTTCTTCCGCGAGGTCGGTCTGGATCCAGTCAACCCCAGCACCCGCAACACGGTCCCAAACCTGAGGGCGATCGTCCTGCCCGAGCGTTTTGGCCTGGACCTTGATGCCGCGGCGATGGAACTCGCGGCAGGCGTCGGCCGTCACATCAGCGGCATCGATTTCGACTGCTTGGGGGCGCACCTGATCGATCCAGATTGCAATTCCGAAACGCGGCCGCCACTTGGTCATGAGTGCCAGGACAGCGCCACCAGCCGCTCGTACCGCCTGCAGCGCCTTGGGGTCGTCATAGATGACGACCTGCCGCTCCATCTTGGCCGCTGTGACTTCGCGGGCGAGCAGCGCCGGGTCAACGTCCTTGCAATCGAGGTAAAGGTTAACCCGGCCGCGCGCAAGCTCCAGTGCTTCCGAAAGCGTCAAGACACGACGGCCGGCAAACCGGCGCGCAAACTTGGTGCCGGCATCCAGCGCGCAGATCTCGGCCAGGGTATGGTCGCGCACCAGCCCTTGGCCGTCGGTCGTACGTTCGAGTCGGCTGTCGTGGAAGAGAACATGGTGACCGTCGCGCGTGCGGCGAACGTCAACCTCGACCCACTCAACTGTATCGGCAATTGCGCGTTCGATCGCGTCAGCCGAATTCTCGGGGGCCTGACGCATCGCACCCCGGTGTGCCATGACTTGAAGTGATCGGGGCGGAGAAACCGGCTCAAAGAATGGAAACGCGTTGACCGCGTCATCACCGTCTGCAACGGCCTGTGCAGCCCAAAGCATCACGAGCAGCAACACGGCAAAAACTCCCGCTTTTCCGACACCGTAGCGCAATCGATCGTCACCCGGGCGCCGGTCCCAGGTTGCTAGGGGATTGGGCCGGGCTCACTTGCCGACCAGGACCGTTGTTTCCGCATGCAGCTTGCCGGCGAGTGGTCCCGAGTCGAAGTCGGCCGTGACTCTGACGGCGCCGGAAGGTTGCGATTGGGGCACTCGAACCGAGGCCGTGCAGAACGTGCCTCAGGCAAAGCCCGAGTGGGCCGTGGCCAGAACCTGGCCGTCGGTTGCGGCCAGCGCCACCCGGGCGCCCAGGCTTTCCTGGGCCGCGGGTGAGATTGGCGCGCCCCGGTAGGCCACGTTGATCAAGAGCCCATCGCCGGTGTAAAGCAAGGGTTGTACGCTGATGTCGTCACCCAGTTTGGCCACACCGGCCTGCTCGGACAGGCTGACCTCGAAGCTCAGAGTTCCGATCGGGTCGATCGTAACGGTGCCGTCCTTTTCAACCTTGTACCACCTGGGGTCACCCTTGGCCCCGTTGCTGGAGAAGAGAAACGACCAGCGATTGTCGCCACCCTCGGTCTCGTTCAAGGAAACGGTCACGAGCCCCAGCCGATAGTCTCCGACGGGCACCGTGGCTGGCTCGGCGCCTGACGCGCTGTAGACCGAGCCATCACGGCCCAGGACAGTCGCGTGCAGTTCGACGAGACCGGGACCAGCCTTGGCCGCAACGGTGTTTCCCTTGATGGCAAGCCGGAGCGTGCCGACGCCGACCAACGGCTCGATCGCCAGCCGGCTTCCCAGTTCATCGGAGCGGACAATAAATCGCTTCCCCTCGAGGTTGAGAACCGTGCTGTAAAGAAACTGTTCGGAAGCCGGATCAAACCGGCCATCGCCGTTCAGGTCGATCCAGAGCCGATCCTGAGCGTCGGTCACAAGTCCGTTGCCGTCACCATCGACGCGCCGCGCGGCAAGGGGCTGCACAATCTTCGGATTGGGACCGTCGCGCCCAGCTTCTTCACGATTGGCGAGCGATACGGTTCCTTGCAGAAACCCGGCTGCGGCATAGGCGAGCGTCCGTCCGCCGGCGCCCAGGCGAAAGACGACTGCGCGAGGGATCATTCGGGTAACGTCCTTGTCAACCATTGCTACGTTAAGCGGCAACCGCCAAACGTGCTCGCGCCGAACGTTCGGCCCCGTAGTGGCTGCGCCCTTGACGCAATCGCGGTCGTCGATCTTGCGATTGCGGTCGGCATCGACATAGAGGTCAGCCGTTTCCGATCCAATCTCATCGAGCACGACCGTAACGCGGATCGAGCCCGGGCTGCCGAACCGGATTTGTACATAGCGCCGTCGCGCCGGATCGCCACGGTAAGCCGCCGTCTCGATCAGATCTTCCGGCTTATTCCGACTCAGGACCAGAGCCCGGAATGGAGCATGTTCAAACGGATCGCCCGGTGCCGGCAGCACGAACCGCCAAGCCGCTGATTGCGAAGCACGAGCTTCGTCCTTGGCATCGTCACCGGGCGTCAATCCAGGCAGGCTTGCCAGCATCAGCGCGATCAGGACGAAAGGGTTCATCGATCGAGTCTCCTTCACGAGGCAAGCTTAGATCCTCTGGGGCTGCTGCAACCGGCCCTACAAATCCCGTTGATCGGGCGTCCACAGGTTCAAGAAATTCTCATAGAGATGCCGCCAACGGTCAGCACCATGCAGAGCCAGGATCTTGGCGACCTCCAGCCGCGCCCGGTTCTGGGTGGTGTTGGAGTCGGTTCCAGCACCGGGGTCGGGAGGAAGGGCCTCGACCCGCTCGACCGCCTGCTGAGGGTCGATGAGAGCCAACGCGGATAAGAAGTTGGTGGTCGCAAAGTCGCTCATGCCGGCTCGGATCGAGTGGGCTCCGATCTCCCGGAGTTCGGGCTGGAGCAGGCGAGCGGCCAGTTGGCGATCGTACCGAGCGACCATCATCGCCAGCACGGCCTTGCTCCGCACGGCTGCAACCTCGCCGGGATCGATTTGATCTCCAGTTGCCGACCTCAGTGCAAGCATGCGACCCAGGTACTCACCCAATCGCTCCGGTTCTACCTGCTCAATGATAGGGAGCAACCCCGCCGCGACTACGAGCGGATTGTAGGCTGGCAGTGGCTGCCCAATGAGCGCGAGGTCTTGCAACTCCTTATAGGCGTGTTCGATCAGGCGCACCGCTTCAATCTTATCTGTTGCGGCGATCGCCTGGGCCATCAACCCCAAAGTATAAGGCCTGTAGGCCGGGGCATCGGGCGAAATTCGCGAATCGGCGATGCGCCGGGCTCGGGTCAGATCCTTGGGCGCCATGTTGAAGCAAACTGCGGCGATGTATCGAACTGTCGCAGCCTGCAACGAGACCCTGGTCAGCACTCGCTCGGCATCAGCCGGCGATTGGGCAGCCAGCTTATAGGCCATGATGCCGTTGAACTGATCGAAGAGACGGCTAACGTCTCTGGCACTGGTTTTGCGGGCTGTGCGTTCAAGGTCGTCGAGGATCGCCAGCGCGGCCGGCAAGTCGATCCGTGCCAGAACCGTGGCAATTCGTCCGGCGAAATAGCCAGGCCTGTTGGCATTCTTGGTCATCTCCTTGGACGTTTTCTCCACTTCCTGCAGTAGCTTCCGCGCCTGCTCGATCTCACCAAGGTCGATCAACCGATCGGCAAACGTCAGCGGCACGCTCATTCGTGCCATCGGGCGTGCTTCCGTTGCTTTCGCGTTAAGCACCGCTTGGGCGAGCAATTCCTTGACGCGACCTGCATCGAGATCGCGCCGCACCTCGCAGATTCCCGCGTAAGCCCGAGCACGGAGCGTGACATCGGTGCTCGCTTCGATCAAAGCCGTTGCCTCGTCCAGGCTGTCGCGCGCCAGGGCCTCGACGAGCTCGAGCCTGATCGCGCTCAAGTAGTCAGCATCGTCGAACTTGACGGTTCCCACCCATTCCAAAACGGCCGATGGATCGACTTCGACCGCATTGTGCAGAAAGCGATACTTGTCGTTGTCAGTTCCCTTGGCCAGCACCTTCTGAGCATAGGGGTGGATCAATCTTCGGGCCAGTTCCTTCTCTTCCGCAACCGGCCTAGCTGGCGCGAGGGTTTGGTATGCTCGCAGAGGAGCTTCGCTCTTTCTGGTGAGCGCTACCTTGATTGGCTTCAGCCCATCATCAATCGGTTGGAACTGGAACCGAAAGCCGTTCTTCTCGGCGAACACCATTGCCGGCCCTTCCAGAACGCCAGCAAGTCGAAAGTGCCCATCTTGTGCTGTGATCGCCTGAGTCGCCATCGGGCCATCGCCTGACTGACGTACCACTGCGCCGGCCACCGGTTGATCCTGGTGATCGACCACCTGGCCCTCGACCATTCGCACCAGCCGCAGCACGATGGCCGGCAGCTCATGGGATTCTCCCGACAGTTTAACGGCCGGCGAAAAAGCTGCAAGCCTTCCCGGCGCAACGGCTCGGGCGTAGTATTCGCCACCCAGCGGCAAACGGCGGGGCGCGCGATAGCGCCCTTGAGAATCAGTCCGAATGCTCCGAAACGGGTCTCCGAACACGATGGGTTCGATGACCATCTCGCGTCCGTTCCTGGCGCGCACCCTGCGCCACAGTTGGACCGATGCACTAGCAACAGGATTACCCCCCAGGTCGGTGATCCGACCGCCGAGCGGCGCGGTGTTCTTGGGATCGATCGTCAGGACGATAGGTTCGGCTTGTGCCGCTTTCGCCCCGATCGTCGCCTCCCCGGCCGTACTGGCAAAACCGTCCCAGGCAGTGAGCTTCAACTCGGCGATCGGATCCACGCCGCAGAGTGTGAAGTGGCCGCGCTGATCGGTTCGCGCCAGTATGGAGTGCATCATCGCCTTCATAACTTCCCAGCTTGCCGTGATCTCGGCACCTGCGACGGGCTTGCCCTGCTCGTTAACGACCGATCCCTGGATGTCCACACCGCGGGATAGCTCAACCGGTGCCAGCACCAGTTCACTACTCCCCGCCGGAGGCATCCTCTGGATTCCACTGGCCAGGTCACCCGATCGATAGTAGGGCGTGGGAATCCGGAGCGGCCAGGCGAACGGCTGGCCCGCCTCCCGCCTGATCCAGCCGGTAAACGCTCCGTCAGCACCGGTAATGGCATAGCGGTCGCCGCCAAACTGCGCGTTGAGCAGTATCTTGACTCCAGCGATTGGCTGCTTCGTTCCCTGCTCGTGGTATTGCCCGCGCACCTTAACGGTCGGTCGCAGCGGGATCGTCACCTGGGTTGTTTGACCAGGCGTGACCAGCACCTTCTGAGGCGGCTCCCCGCGCAGCGGGGTGCTTTGCTCTCGATCAAACACCAGCACCAGTGTGAGCGGCCCAGCGGCAATCGCTGGAATTTCAAATCGCCCCTGGGCATCACAACTCACCTCAGCCGAGCCCCCCTGCCCTGCCCCAACATAACCGCCGACACGGGTCGTCGCTCGAACCATCACACCCTTGATGGGCTCGTGCTGGGCTGCCTCAAGACATCCCATGACCCGTCCGACGTTGGCAAGTGTCACTGTAATGGTGCGATTGCCATCCTCACGGGTTTTGGAATCTGGACTTTTCGAACCTGGAATCGCAATTGTCTGCACTCCAAAGTCGGGTGCTTCCACACGGATTTCATCTGGTATCAGACCCGAGACGAGAGCGCATCCTTTGGCATCAGTCGTGACCGCGAGCGCAAGGCCCAACGATTCGGGAACTGGAATATCGCTCGCCCGGCTGGGGATGATCCTGACGTGGGGCAGTGGAGTTTGGCTGGGCTTGAGCACTGTGATCTGGCTGCGCCGTGGCGGGGCTGCCTGAAGGCGAAGGGGTGGTTCATCGGCCAGCGCAATTCGCGGCAGGAGGCGGGATGCAAGATGCGGGTCGGGGCCGGCGGTGGCGGTCCAGATGGCCAGCACCGGCGGAACGCGCCGCGCGACGACTTCGGGTGGCAGGTCGAGTGTAAATCGGCCCGCGGCGTCAGTACGGCCATGAAGGAGGACGGGAAGCGTTCCCTCGCTCGGCTGGGCGCGGTTCGACCAGATCACCTCCATGCCGAATCGGCGGCCCTCGTCGGCTGTGAGCGCGTTGACGATCCAGACGTCAGCCCCCGTCGCCGGCCGGCCCGAAGTCTCGACCACGATCCCCGTGATTGGAACGGGCTTGGGGTCGGCCGAAGTGGACACTGCCGACAGCGCCACATACGAAAGAACCACCGCGATCGAGGTGTTCATCCCGGGTATCCTGCCAACTGGGCCGTCTTCCGCGTCGGACTTGGATCAGCACGAATAGGGTCACTGTAACAACGGCCATCGTCGATGGACAGTGGCCCGGAGGCGCAAGCCGGAGCGTGTTTGCACTTGCGGGTTTACGGTCGGGACTGGGTGTTTCAATGAGGCAAAAGGATTGCAACTTTTACGCAGTCGCGGTCATAATCTCTTAAGCCGTGGGGCCGATGAGCGACGGGTACGAAAACAGCGAAACCAACGATTGAAACTCCGGGCCGCGCCGCCTCCTGACCAGGCTTGTCGGGGCGAGCGCGGCCCAATCTGCGTCAGGGCTAGCCCGGCGGCGATCCTGTCGTCCGATGCGAGCCAGGTCCGATGCGAGGCTAATGCGAAGTGCCCAAGCGTACCGACATCCACAAGATTTTGATCATCGGGGCCGGCCCGATTGTCATCGGGCAGGCGTGCGAGTTTGACTATTCCGGCACCCAGGCATGCAAGGCCTTGCGCGAGGAGGGCTACAAGGTCGTCCTGGTCAACTCCAATCCGGCGACGATCATGACCGATCCCGAGATGGCCGATCGCACGTACATCGAGCCGATCACCGTCGAGGTGCTCGAGCAAATCCTCGGGGTCGAGAAGCCGGACGCAGTGCTACCGACCTTGGGGGGTCAGACCGGGCTGAATGTCGGCATGGCGCTCCACGAGACGGGCGCTCTCAAGCGACATGGCTGCGTCCTGATCGGTGCCAGCGCCGACGCAATCAGCAAGGCCGAGGATCGCGAGCTGTTCAAGCGGTGCATGGAGGAGATCGGCCTGGAAAGCGCTGCGAGTGGCCTGGCGCACAACCTGGACGAGGGGCGGCAGATTCGCGATGCAATCGGGCTGCCGTGCGTGCTGCGCCCCAGCTTCACCCTGGGCGGCTCCGGTGGCGGAATTGCCTATAACCGCGAAGAGTTCGACCGGATGGTTACGTGGCGCTCGAGCTGAGCCCGGTCCACTCCGTCCTGATCGAAGAGAGCGTCATCGGCTGGAAAGAATATGAAATGGAGGTCATGCGGGATAGCGCCGATAATGCAGTGATCATCTGCTCGATCGAGAACTTTGATCCGATGGGAGTTCACACCGGTGACAGCATTACCGTGGCTCCGGCTCAGACGTTGACCGACAAGGAATTCCAGCGGATGCGCGATGCCTCCTTGGCGATCCTGCGCAAGATCGGGGTTGAAACCGGGGGCTCGAACGTGCAATTTGCGGTTCACCCTCAGACCGGGCGGATGATCGTCATCGAGATGAACCCTCGGGTCAGCCGATCGAGCGCTCTGGCGAGCAAGGCGACCGGCTTTCCCATTGCCAAGATCGCGGCCAAGCTGGCCGTGGGCTATCGACTCGATGAAATCCGCAACGACATCACCCGGGAGACGCCTGCTTGCTTCGAGCCGACTATTGACTACGTCGTGACCAAGATTCCCCGCTGGGCATTCGAGAAATTTCCCGAGGCCAATCCGGTCCTGACCACGCAGATGAAGTCAGTAGGCGAAGTGATGGCGATCGGCCGGACTTTCCCGGAATCGCTCCAGAAAGCCCTGCGGGGGCTAGAGGTCGGCCGCTTTGGCCTGGGGTGCGACAAGAAGGACCTCTGGGGCACGCCGCGGCAGCCGACCGAAGACGAGATCAAGGCCAAGCTGGCGATTCCCAACGCCGAGCGGGTTTGGGCGATCCGTTACGGGCTACTTGCCGGTCTCAGCGTTGACGAGATCCACACGCTGACCGGGATCGATCCCTGGTTCCTGGCCAGCATCGCAGACCTGGTCGCGATCGAGAAGCGGCTGCGTGCCATACCCAGCTCGGACGACGCCAGCGATGCCCTGCTGCGCGAGGCCAAGCAGAATGGCTTCTCCGACCACCAGCTCGCCACGGTGTGGAATACGACGGAGGGAGAAGTCCGCCAGACATGTCAGCGCCGCGGCATCCGTGCCGTCTATAAACTGGTAGACACCTGCGCCGCCGAGTTCGAGGCAGTCACGCCGTATTACTATTCGACTTATGAGCACGAGGATGAGGCGCGGATAAGCGATCGACCGCGGGTTGTCATCCTGGGGGGCGGGCCCAACCGGATCGGACAGGGGATCGAGTTTGACTATTGCTGCTGCCAGGCCGCCTTTGCCCTGCACGCCCTTGGCTATGAGGTCGTCATGGTCAACTCCAATCCCGAGACGGTCAGTACCGACTACGATACTTCGGATCGGCTTTTCTTCGAGCCGCTCACTGTGGAAGATGTGCTCAACATTTGCAACCGGGTCGAGCCGATGGGGGTGATCGTCCAGTTCGGCGGGCAGACCCCCCTGAACCTTGCACGTGCGCTCGAGGCCGCGGGCGTGCCGATCATCGGCACGACTCCCGAATCGATCGACCTGGCCGAGGACCGCGAGCGCTTTCGCCTGGTCATCGAGCGGCTGGGGCTCAAGCAGCCTCCCAATGCCTCAACAACCCGCTTCGATGAGGCTCGCCGGATTGCCGAGCACATCGGATATCCAGTTGTGGTCAGGCCCAGCTTTGTACTGGGCGGCCGCGCCATGGAGATCGTGTATGACGAGCCGAGCCTTGACCGCTACATGGCCGCGGCCTTCGATGCCAGCCCCGAGCACCCGATCTTGATCGATAAGTTCCTGGAGGACGCGATTGAGGTGGACGTTGACGCCGTTTGCGATGGCCTGCGCACCATCGTCGGCGGGGTCATGGAACACATCGAGGAAGCCGGCATCCACTCCGGTGATAGCGCCTGCGCGATTCCGCCCTTCTCGCTGGCGCCCGAGATCATCGGCCGGCTGAAGGAGCAGACCTACGCCCTGGCCGAAGCCCTCAAAGTGCGGGGCCTCATGAACATCCAGTTCGCCGTCAAGGATGGTGAGATTTACTTGCTCGAGGTCAACCCACGGGCGTCACGAACCGTTCCATTCGTGTCCAAGGCCACGGGCCTGAACCTGGCACAGGTGGCCGCGCGGGTCATGGTGGGCAAGACGCTCGATGAACAAGGGATCAGAACCGAGCCCGTTCCGACCTACGTGTCGGTGAAGGAAGCGGTCTTTCCGTTTACCAAGTTCCCCGGCGTCGACATCGTCCTGGGGCCTGAAATGCGCTCGACCGGTGAGGTCATGGGGATCGCCATGGATTTCCCGACGGCGTTTGCCAAGAGTCAGCTTGCATCGCTGAGCCGGCTTCCGACCAAGGGCACGGTATTCTTGAGCATCGCGGCCCGGGACCGCAAGGCAGCCGTACCGATCGCCCGCAACCTCCAGGCCATGGGCTTCCACCTATTTTGCACCAGCGGCACCGCGCAAATGATGCGCGCGCATGATACGAATGTCGAAGTCGTACGCAAGATCCACGAGGGAAGACCCAATGTACTCGACCATCTTGCCAATGGCAGGATCGATTTGATCATCAACACTCCCAGCGGCAAGGGAGCGCGGACCGACGAAGGACGCATCCGGGCCAGCGCGGTCTCTTATGGCATACCCTGCATCACAACCCTGGCGGGTGCCCGCGCCGCCGTGGCCGCGATGGAGCGACTGCGAGCCGGGAAGCTCGAAGTGTACGCGCTACAGGATTTGTTGAATCGGCACGCGAGTGACTCCTGACGTCACTCCCTTTTTGCTTGCCTTGTCGGCAAAACCATCGCTTGTCAGAATATTGTTCCGATGCATCAAATCACAGGAGCCCAAGAGCTGCATCATGAAAATCGCAATCATTGGCACGGGTTATGTCGGGTTGGTTCAGGGAACCTGTCTGGCGGAGAGCGGCAACGACGTGGTGTGCGTCGACAAGGTCGCGGCCAAGATCGAGAACCTGGCGCAGGGAAAGGTTCCAATCTATGAGCCGGGCTTAGGTGAGCTGGTTCACCGCAACCTGCGCGACGGCCGGCTGGCGTTCACAACGAATCTGACCGAGGGCATTGCTGAGGCCGAGATCATTTTCATCGCGGTCGGTACCCCACAGGGTGAACAAGGTGGGGCCGATTTGAGCGGTGTTTGGGAAGTCGGTCGGCAGATCGCCGTGAGTCTGAAGTCTCCCAAGATCGTTGTCATCAAGAGCACTGTTCCGGTCGGCACCAATGCGGAATTGACCCGGCGGATGACCGAAGCAACGCGAGTTCCTTTCGACGTGGCGAGCAACCCCGAATTCCTCAAGGAAGGGGCGGCGATCGACGATTTCAACAAGCCTGATCGCGTTGTCGTCGGCGTGCGTCGGCCGGAAGTTGGTGAGCGGCTGCACGCCCTTTACGCTCCCTTCTTGCGAACCGACCGGCCGTTTCTGGTCATGACCCCCGAGAGCGCCGAGATGACCAAGTACGTTGCCAACTGCCTTCTCGCCACCAAGATCAGCTTCATCAACGAGATGGCGAACCTTTGCGAAGGCTACGGGGCCGATGTCAACGATGTGCGCCGGGGCATCGGCCACGATCAACGGATCGGATTTCACTTCCTCTTCCCGGGTGTCGGTTACGGGGGCAGTTGTTTCCCCAAGGACATTCGCGCAGTGGTTCACATGGCCCAGTCGAAAGGGCTGCCGGCACGGATGATGGAAGCCGTCGACGCAGTCAACGAGGCGCAGAAGAATGTGCTCTTTCGAAAGCTCAACCAGCATTTCGGCGGTGAGCTCAAGGGCAAGACCATTGCGATTTGGGGCCTTGCTTTCAAGCCGCGCACCGACGACATCCGCGAAGCTCCGGCTCTCGTCCTGATCGATTCTCTGTTGAAGGCCGGCGCCGAAATACGGGCCCACGACCCGGAGGCACTGGCCAGCGTCCGGACTCTCTATGGTGATCGACTGGCCTACTGTGATCGACCCTACGGCGCGCTGGAACAGGCCGATGCCCTGATCGTCGTCACCGAGTGGAACGAGTTTCGCAACCCCGACTTCGAGGTGATGCGCCGTTTGATGCGGCAACCGGTTATCTTCGACGGCCGCAACGTCTACGACCCCGCGCGGATGGCGGCGCTGACCTTTACCTATTATGCAATCGGCCGAGCCAGTACGACGCCAGGGTGATCCAGATCTCCCCGCAGTTACCAGATCTCCCCGCAATTCATGGGACTGGACTCACCGAGGACAATGCTTCAAGCTGTGCGCGGCCGAGAGATCAGCACCTGTCTGGCCACGGGCAAGAGCGCGCCGGCGAAGAGCAAAACCGGAATCACGAGTGGCACAGCCATCCGCAGGTTCAATCCCAGGAATAATCCCGGCAAGATCATGAGATGGATCAGTAAGAGAGGAGTAGCCCCGAACCAAGATGCCAGAAGCGCGATCGTACTGCCCTTGACGAGCACAAATGCCACGACCTGACCGGCCAGTATCGCCAGCAAGGGCCAGACGAACGCATAACTCGCGCCGGGCAGCCAGAGGGAGGTCGCGACCGTCGCCGCCAGCCACCAGCCGAGCACTCCCAGGCCAAGGCCATCCCATGACCATCGTCGGCCCGACCAGGCGAAAATCGCGACGGCAATCCCGACTGCAATGACGGCGGAGCCCGTCAAGAGCGCGACGTCGAATCGGGACACGGGCATACCCGTCCTGCCGAGATCGGACCGGAGCATGATCATGCCCATTCTGCTCAGGCTGTCGCCCAAGATGTACCAGAGGGCGGCGACTGCAAGAAGGGCAGCGAGCATGGCAAACAGAAAGACCGCGAATCCGGCAATGATCGCTGCGAGCCGCACGCGCTGTCTCATCACACCGAGCACGACGACCGCGATGTACACCAGCACGGCGCAGCCCATGAGCGGGACCACCCACGTCATGGGATAAATCACCACCAAGTGCTCCAAGAGCGAGGTGTACACAACGTCATCCCGCCAGAACGTCGTCGAGATCGAGCCGGCCGAGATGACGAGCCATTGCCAGGAGGTTTTCTCCCTGATGCTGGAGCGTCCGCATATCGAGGTTCGCCGGCGTGTCCTCGGGGGAGTGGTAGTAGTAGAGTCCGCCGACGAAAGCAAAGTTCAAGCCGGCCATGCCGTGCTGCTTGTAGATTGTCAGGTCTGTATCATTCGGCATGAGCCGGTACACGTCCACGGTCAGCGACGTGGCCATGGGGTGCGGTAATGCGCGCGCCAGTTGCTCGATCAACCAGCCATTACGCTCGGTCGTCTCGAACATGTACGAAGGCCCGCTATTTCCGCGGGCGTCGAAGTTGAGCACCACGCCGACATCCCTGGCCCAGGGGTGCTCGCTGGAGAAGACGTCGGCTCCGAACAGACCGGCTTCTTCGCCCTCGTTGATCAGGAGGATCACATCGCGCTCAAGTTGTGGACCGGCTTTCAGGGCCCGCAAGGATTCCAGGATTGCCGCCACACCCGACGCATCGTCCCCAGCCCCCGGACCGCGCGGCACGGAGTCGTAATGGGCCGAGAGCAGTAGAGCCTTCTTCGAGGGCGCGCCCGATCCGCGCCAGCGCGCGACGATGTTTTGCACGTCACGTCGCGATGGCGCCGGGGACAATCCCGGTTCCAACGCGAGTGCGCGGAAATCACGAGGCCGCTGGATCTCGGGCTTCAAGCCCAGCGCTTTCAGCTCGGCGGTAATATACACACGCACCGGTTCGGCCAGGTGCGAGCTGAGGGGATGGGGCCGGCTGGCGATTGCCCCAACGTGCCGGAACGCTCGGGCTGCGGAGAAGACGTCCATCGGAGCGTCGGCTGGAAGCGCCTGCGGCGGCAACTGAAATACGAGTACCATCCCGCCAACTGCGACCATGAAAACGATGGTCGCCAGTTGCGGCAACAAACGTCTCCCAGGCAATTTGCCGGTGCTGTTAATCGTCACTTCAGAAGATTCTCCATCTCTGGCCGCTGATTCGCGTGGTCAGTGGTTGAATGTAAAGTTGCGTCATGAGCGAGCGAGCGCCAGGCATCGGCCAGCCGTTTCAGGCCGGCTCGATCGCAGAGGACTGCCAGGTCTACGAGCGCGCCTGGGTCAGCCAGGTGATTGACGGCTGCGTCCAGGCGTGGCCCGAGGGTAAGGGGATCAAGAACTTCGCGGATACGGCTGACCGAATCGGCGGCCCGGCGGCCGTCATCGTCCCGTCCCAACATGCGCTGGGCTCGCGCCAGACGGTACCAGGAACGCCAGTCCTGGGGAAAGGCGGCCAGCGCCATCTGAAATGCAGCAACTGCTTGCGCGGGCTGGTGGTCGTATTCCAGGTCCCAGCGGCCGCGCAACCGCCAGTAGCGAGGATCGCTGGTCGCTTCGGGCCACTGATCAAGCAAGGTGCGGCCGCGCTCGGGCTCTCCGGCGTCAGCCAGAGCAGCAACCAGAGCTTCCCGTGCGCCGACGTGACCAGGGTGGCTGCTTAGCAAGGAGTCGAGTGCAGCCAGCAGCGTTGGCCGATCTGGATCGGCTGCGCGCGGTGAACCAGCCATCCGCTGCCAGAGCGCTACCTGGGCGTCAACATCAGCCGGATCAGCCTCGATCCACCGCTTGAGCGTAGTCCGCACGATATCATCAGGCAGATCGGCCAGCAGGCTCAGCGTCAACTCGCGAAGTAGCTGTGGTCTCTCGTCAGGGCGTATGTGGGCGTAAGCCTCCCAGCCCATCTGCTCGGCTTCAAGGCCCCGGTCTTCGACCCGGAAGATCTCGAGCAACAGTTGCCAGGGCCCAAGGCCGGATGGATCGGCGGCGATTGCTCTTCGCAGGCTTTGTTCAGCTTGAGCGGCCCGCCCGAGTGCTAGACAGGCCCGCGCCTCGCTCAGATAGGTGCTGCTGCTTGCCAGCGCCGTTGTATTGACCGCACGCCAGTTTGCTAGCGCTGCGGTCCAATCACCGGCCCGCGCTGCCGCTTCGGCTCGGTTCTGCAACCGACCTGGCGAATTGGCTGTCCAGACTCCCAGCACGATCAATCCTGAAACTAGTACCAATCCCGCGCCGGCGGCCAAAGTCAAGCGCCGGTGCCCTTGACTTCGTTGCCGTTGCGGTTTGATCGCCAACCTGTCCGCACGCCGCGCCGGCGACGCTGCGGACTTCGCTCGGGCTTCGGATCGCGCTGCGCGACGTCTCGGCATTGTCGTCGGACTGGCTGGTGGCGAGCGAAAAGCGGCTTTGCGATGGCGCCGTTGCCCGCGGAACTGTTCTTCAACCGCGGTCAGGGCCATGCGGGAGGGCAGACCGAAACTGCCATCCGTTCCGCTTGCCGCCAAAAGAGCACCATAGACGCCTTGAGCCCTTGGCGCCAAGGCCAGAGAATAGATCAGCACTGTAAGCCGTTTCGTTTCCAGGGCCTGGGTCAGCTCCAAAGCTATGAGAGCAAACGCTTGTGATCGCAGTCAGCGGGCAAGATTCGTTAGCCGACTGAGGCGGTATGCTTCCGTCGGCTTCGCCACTGTGCTGATGCTTGTGGGCTGTGCCGGAACCGCGCCAGCGGATGACGAGACCTACCTGATGACACCTTCCGGCTTTGCCCAGCCTGGCTTACCCAAGATAGCTTCGGGAGCAAACACAGCCCGGCTCCGGATCATCATCCGCAATCGGACTACGGGCCTGCCGACAGCTTGCCGGATCAACGTCATCGGGCCTGACGGCAATTTCTACCAGCCTGCGCCAAACCGCCTCTCCCCCTACAGCCTGATCGGTCAATGGCCCAAGACAGGTAAGGGAAACCGCGAAGGCAAGTCGCCGATCCGTTACTTGGGACGGTTTTTCTACGCGACCGGGGAAATCGAAGTTACGGTTCCCTGCGGGCTGGTGCGAATCGAGGCCTGGAAGGGGTTTGAATATCAGCCGGTTATAAAACAGGTCAACGTGGCCGCCGATCATCAACCCGACCCGGTCAGGATCACGCTCGACCACACGGTACCGATGGATTCGATGGAATACTACTCAGGAGACCCGCACCTTCATTTTGCCCGCAAGACGGAGGCCGATGACCAGCTCATCTTCGACCTGCTGGAAGCTGAGGACATTCACTTCGGCTCGGTGCTAGCCTACAACGAGCCTCCAGGCACCTACAACGGCCTGATGGAGACAATGGCTGCGCCTCAGCTCCATGGTCTGGGAAAAGCCTCAGTCCGTCACCGCGGCACGGTTTGGATCGCATCCGGCCAGGAATACCGCAGCACCACTTACGGCCATCTCAACCTTTACTGGCGCGACGACCTCGTGCAGAACGGGCAGAAGGCCAACGCCAACGACTGGCCGCTCTATGGGCAATTGGGCCGCGAAACCCGGTGCCAGGGAGGCTACGCCGTGTATGCTCACGGGGGCTACTCTCAGGCGATTTATTCGGACTTTGTCCAGAAGAACATCGACGCCGTCGAGCTTCTCCAATTCGGAGTCTACCGGGGAATCGGACTCGCCGGCTGGTATCAGATCCTCAATATCGGCTACCGCTTCCCTTGTACTGGAGCGAGCGACTATCCGGCTTGCCGCAAGCTTGGCGACTGCCAGACGTACGTTTACAGCAAGGAGCAACCCGATTTTACCGCCTGGCTCAAAAGTGCGGCCGAGGGCCGAAGCTTCGTCACCACCGGGCCGCTGCTCTTGCTGGAAGTGGATGGGAAAGGTCCCGGCAACATCATCCACATGACGGGGTCAGGGCCGCGGCGGGTTCGGGCGCGCGTGAGGACGATTTGCGAAGTCGCGCCCATCCAGAACATACAGCTCATCGTCAACGGCACCGTTGTTCATGAAAAGAACCTGTTGCCCGGCGAAGGCCAGGGGAGATGGATCGAGCTCGAACATCTGCTTGAGTTGACCCGATCCTCCTGGATTGCAGCGCGGGCCTTGGGCCGATCTCCCTCTGGCGCGCCCGACGCCGAGGCTCATACCAATCCGGTGTATGTGGATCTGGATGGCAAGGCACCCTACGATCGTGCCTCGCTCGATAGCTTGCTTGCCCGTGTCGATCAACAAATGGCCGTGCACCGCAAGCGAAGCTTCGCGGAGCAGGCAAGAGTGCTCGACGACTTCCAGAAATCGCGCGATATCCTGCTTCGAATCCGCCAGGCCGCGGGGCTGCCCGCCGGGGGCATTCCCGCCGGGTGGATCAACGACGAAACCTCGGCAGCCATCGACCCCGGCCGCGCGCTCACTCCGACTCGGAGCTGGCACGGTTTCTTCAACCCCAGCCGGCCAGGTCTCCTGATGAAGCTTTGACGACATTTGAGACCGTAGATGGATTTCGCATCGAGCCGGTTGCCTCCGAACCCATGGTCCAGAGTCCGGTTGCCGCTGCGTTCGATGCCGACGGGAATCTTTACGTGGCCGAAATGCGCGACTATCCCTACAAGCCCAAGCCGGGGCGCACACCGTTGGGCACGGTCCGGCTCCTGCGCGACCTCGATGGCGACGGCTGCTTCGACCAGAGCCATATCTTCGCCGACGGATTGCTCTGGGCTGCCGGTATCGCTCCCTGGAAAGGCGGCGTGTTCATCACCGCCCCGCCCGATATCTGGTACCTGAAAGATACCGATGGAGATGGCAAGGCCGACGTGCGCAAGAAGGTTTATACCGGCTTCGGCACTCAGAACCAGCAGGCGATGGTCAACAACCTGAACTGGGGGTTGGACCACATGATCTATGGCGCAGCCGCCGGCAACGGTGGAATCATCCGCCCGGCGGAGAAGCCCCGGTCCGAGGGGATCTCCGTGGATCACTGCGACTTTCGATTCGACCCGGTGGCCGGCTCATTCGAGCCGATCAGCGGTAATGATCAGTTCGGCAATACATTTGACGACTGGGGCAACCGGTTCACGTGCGACGAGTCCCACCCGTTGTCGCAGCCGGTCTTACCTCGCCGTGAGCTGGCGCGAAATCCATTTCTGATTGTGCCCTCCACGGTTGAGGACATTGCTGGAGGAGCCGTGCCG
This sequence comes from uncultured Isosphaeraceae bacterium, assembly GCA_963823675.1. Lineage (GTDB taxonomy): Bacteria > Planctomycetota > Planctomycetia > Isosphaerales > Isosphaeraceae > CAWGMT01. The sequence continues at coordinate 551,009 of CAWGMT010000016.1, forward strand.
ATCTTCCGCATCAGTCCGATTGAGCGCTGGCGCCAGATCCGCTCGAGCCGACGGATTGCCCACGGCGCGCGTTCCGCCCTGGCAGCCGGAGCCAGCCATCATGTCGTTGACGCCGGTGCCGGCGTCACGATCTACCGCGGCAGCGCCTATCCAGCAGAGTTTTATGGCAACGTCTTTATCGCAGATGCCCAGAACAATTTGGTCCATCGCCGCGTTCTGGTGCCCGACGGTCCGACATTTCAGGCAGTCCGCGGCCCACGCGAACAATCGACAGAGTTCGTTCGATCCTCGGACAACTGGTTCCGGCCGGTCAATTTTGTCAACGCACCCGACGGTACCCTCTACGTCCTGGACATGAGCCGCGCGATCATCGAGGCCATTCACATCCCGCTCGACGTGCTCAAGCACATCGACTTGCGACGCGGGCGCGGGCAAGGCCGCATCTATCGCATTGCCCCGCCCGGTTTCCGATATACCGCCCCGGCCCGACTTGGCCAGGCCAGCACCGCAGAACTTGTTGCCGCCCTGTGCCGCATCGACGGCTGGTATCGCGACACCGCGCACCGCTTGATTTACGAGCGGCAAGATCCAGCGGCGATCGGGCCGTTGCGAAGGCTGCTCAGCACGGCCAACTCCCCCCTGGCGCAGACGAGAGTGGGAGCCCTTTGGTCGCTCGAAGGATTGAAAGCACTTCGCGATGACGACATTGGAAAAGCGATCGGTGACTCCGTGCCCCAGGTTCGTGCCCACGCAGCTCAACTCGCAGTGCGCAGGCTAAATCGGTCGCCGGGGCTTGTCACGCAGATCGCGGCCCTTTCGCGCGACCCGGACCCGGGAGTACGGTTCTGGACAGCCCTGGCGCTGGGGAATAGCCACGACCCTAGCGTGGTGCCGGCCCTCGAGCAGATTGCCCGCACCGACGGAGCAGATCGCTGGATTCGCACCGCAGTGCTCAGCTCGTGTGCAGAGACGGCTGCCGACCTCTTGTGCGAGCTCTGGAAAGGTGCGCATCCTCCCGAGGCCGGTGCCACAGCAGGGCGGGCTGAAATCTTCACACAACTCGCCCAGATCGTCGGTGCTCATAACCAACCCGCTGAGATCAGTCGTGTCCTCGACCAGTTCGCAACGGGCAAAAGTGATGAAGCACGCCGAGGACTGCGTGACCGGTTGATCCTGGAAATAGCGCGCGGCCTCCGGCGATCGGGCGGTACGCTTGCTGCGGGATCCAGCGCATCGACGCCAAGTGGCTACCTGGTTGGTGACCTGATCAGCCGGGTCAAGACAACAGCGCTCGACGAGCACGCAGCCGAGGCTGAACGAGTACAGGCGATCGAATCGTTGAGTGTTCTGAACCCGGCGGGATCTCTTGCGGCGGTTACGGGCCTGCTCGAGCCGCGCCAGCCGCTTGCCGTGCAAATCGCCGCGGTACGCACCTTGTCCGACGGTCACTCGGCCGACGTTGCCACGCTCTTGCTGGATCGCTTGGGCCGGTTCGAGCCGGCGGTCCGCGCTGCTGCGGTCCACACGCTTCTTACCCGCGCGAGCTGGACCAAGGCCCTGCTCCTGGCCGCCAGCCGCAAGAGCGTGCCGGCCGGGATCAATGCGGCGCTCATCGATCCAGCCGATCGCGGTCCCCTCTTGAAGCACCGCGACCCTGACATTGCGCGGTTGGCTCAATCGCTCTTCGGACAGCCGATACCGGGCGGCCGCTCTCGGCTCGTTGCCGATTACGCACCTGTGCTCAGACTGAAAGGAAACCCCGCGCGAGGAGCCGGGATCTTCGAACGCGAGTGCAAAAGCTGCCATAAAATCAGCGACCGCGGCAGCGCACTCGGCCCCGATCTCACCGCCTCTCCGTCGGGCGATTCCGCCGCTCTGCTGGCGAATATTCTCGACCCGAACGCAAGCGTTCAGCCCTCCTATGTTCAATATGTCATCTTGGACCAAAGTGGGCGTACTTATTCGGGCATCGTCAGTGCTGAGACAGCCACCAGCCTCACCCTCCGCCGCGGCGAGGGTGCCCAGGAGATGATCCTCCGGTCGCAGATTGCCGAGATGAGTAGCACGGGACTATCGCTGATGCCTGAAGGGTTCGAGAAGACAATTTCCAAGCCGGACATGGCTGACCTGCTTGCATTTCTGCGGGCCGAACATCGCGGCGGTGACGGCGCGGACAGCGACAATGACCGATCGCGACCGCTCGATATCGGCACCTTGCCAGGACTGATCGAGCCGGATGGGTGAAAGCGAGGAAACGAATGGGACACTGCCGGAAATGGAAGTGCTTCTGAGCACGATTCGCAGAATCGCATCTCAAGCTCGAGATCCCCGCCGAGGCTGGGCTCAACAGAGCATCAGTGCGTGCGCTTATGCCCAGGCGCAGTGAAAACACGCTCGAGAATCCGGCTCGCCTGGTCGAGTTGGGCTAACTCAGCACGGTTGAGCGCTGCAAGCCATTCCGCTAGCAGGTTGATCCGGGCAGCGCGGCCTTGCTTGAGAACTCGCTCCCCTTTCGGCGTCGTTTTGATCCGGGTGACTCTGCGATCGGCGGCATCCACCTGGCGCTGAACTAGCCCGTCGGCCTCCAGTTCCTTGACCGTGCGCGTCATGCTAGGCGGCCGAACTTGCTCGGCGGCGGCAAGTTCCCTGAGAGAGAGCGGCCCGCCGAATACGACTACAGAGAGTGCTGATAGCTTGGCGGCCGAAAGCCCCGTCACTTCGTCGACGCGACGTACCCTGCGCAGCAGGTGGATCGCAGCTGAATGGAGCCGGTCGGCAATCGCAAATTCCTCAGTCATCTGGCATGTCCCTCTTGACCCATGAAACGGCTCCATTATATTTAGTTAGGCTAACTAATTAAATACTGCGTCAATCCATTCCTGATCTCTGGTGAGAGGGAGACTGATCTATGGAGAGCACACGCGAGAAGGCGTTCGCAGCGGTCCGCGCCGGTGATGCAAAGGTCCTTGCCGAGTTACTGGTATCTGACTCATTATTAGCCAACGCGCGTGATGACAGCGGACTTTCGCTGTTGCTTCAAGCTTGTTATTTCAAGAATCGGGAACTAGTGGATCTGATCCAGGCTGCCAAGTCCTGTCTCGATATCTTCGAAACCGCGGCGCTGCCTAGCGCGATAGAGCAGGGTCTCCAACTGCTTGGAGCTGATCCCAGCTTGACAACCGCTTGGTCGTGCGACGGATTCACACCGCTGCATCTCGCGTCGTATTTTGGAAATGACGCAATGGTGAACCTGCTCTTGAGGCACGGAGCCGACCCCAATGCGGTATCCCGCAATCGCATGGTACTCAGACCCATGCACAGCGCCGCGGCTAGTCGGTCCGTTGGTATTGTCGAGACGTTGCTCGCGCACGGAGCCGAAGTCAACGCGACACAGCACGGGGGCTGGACCCCGCTCCATGCCGCTGTTGCGAGCGGCGATGGCCCGCTGGTCAAGCTGCTTCTTGCGCACGGCGCAGACCCAAACCTTGGCAATGACGACGGCAAGAGCGCGCTCGATCTGGCTCTTGAGCGAGGTCACTCGGAAATTACACTCCTCCTGCGATATCATACAGATAATTAGCCATCGGAGCGTGGTACAATAGCTAATCGCTCGACAGAAATCCATGATCAATCAGAGACACGACCATGGGATTGCGAGACGCTCGGGTTGACGCCTACATCGCGAAATCTGCGGATTTCGCCCGGCCGATCCTCACTCACCTTCGAGACATCGTGCACGCAGCTTGTCCGGAAGTCGAAGAAACGATGAAGTGGAGCTTTCCCAACTTCATGTACAAGGGCATGTTGTGCAGCATGGCCTCGTTCAAGGAGCACTGTTCCTTCGGCTTCTGGAAAGGCTCGCTCATCCTCAAAAACGGCGGTGGCGAACCTGAGGAGGGAATGGGACATTTCGGGCGGATCACCGAGCTTTCGGACCTGCCGTCCCGGAAAATCCTGACCGGCTATATCAAAAAGGCCATGAAGCTCAACGAGGACGGGGTCAAAAAAGCCAGCCCCACCCAGGTCGAAGACACCCAGGGAAATCGTTGTACCCGATGATCTGGCAGCGGTCCTGAAGCAAAATGCAGCGGCCCGTGCCACTTTCGAGAAATTCAGTCCCAGCCACAAGCGCGAGTACGTCGAATGGATCACCGAGGCCAAGACCGAAGCCACCCGCACGAAGCGGCTGCAAACGGCGATCGAATGGATGGCCGAAGGCAAGGCGCGGAACTGGAAATATATGAACTGCTAAACCAGGGAGACCGACATGATTGATTTGATCAAGAAGGCACTCTACACCGGCGTCGGCTTCGCCGTGCTCACGAAGGAGAAAGCCGAGGAACTCGTCAAAGAACTGGCTCAACAGGCCCAGTTTTCCGAACAAGAGGGCAAGGAGTTGCTTGACGGCGTCCTGAAGCAGTCGGAGCAGGCCCGCAGCGACTTTCAGGCCAAGCTCGAGGAAGGAGTCCTGGCAGTCGTCAAAAGGCTCAACCTGGCGACCAAGGATGAAGTAGCCAGCCTCAAGGCCAAGGTTGAAGAGCTCTCAGCCAAGGTGGGCCAAGAACCGGCAAGCGGGCCAGGGGTGTAGCCGATCTTTACATGTCTGGACGTCGAGACTCCCCGCGATTCAACCGACTGGCGGCAGCACGTCAGGCTCGACCTGATAGCCGTTGGCCAGAGCATTGGTCATGTTAAAGAGGCCGACGATCGCCATGATTTCGCCAATTGCTTCCTCATCGAAGCCCAGCTTGCGCAAGGCAGCAGTGTGTGAGTTGATACAGTACGGACAGCGTCCCAATCTGTTCGCTTGGCGATCGGGAATCGGATCAGGGTGTTCACCAGTATGCGCGTAAACCGGCCCTCAAGTTTGGGGCGTACAAGTTCTGGCCTGGGGAACCTTTGCATGTGCGTACTGCCAACTCGGCATGCGTACGATCAGCGGCTCAAAGGCCGGCAGCATGCTCCCCAGAAAGAGAACCACGAGAATCATCCCGGGCGCTGCAAAGTCGAGGCTGAGTGCTTCGAACATGTTACGAAGCAGGGGCGGAAAAAGCACCAGGACCGGGGTCGCACAACCAAGAGTCACGGTCCTCGAAACTGCGGTAACTTGCCGTGCTCCAATGGAAAATCCCAAGCTGAGCACACCGAATATACTCGGCCAGACAAACAAGTAACTGCCGCCGGGAAGCCACAGCGCACTGATCAGCGTGAGTGCAACCCACCAGGATAGTGCACCCAAACTGAAAGCAAGTAACGATCGCGCTTCGGTAGTCCACCCCTTGACGGCCAAGGTCACGGTAGCGGTGAGGATCGCACAGCCGGTCAGAATCGGCACGTCGAACTTGAGCCAGGGGACCCTGATTCCGTAGAACACAATTCCCAGAACGTTCCAGAGAAAACCCAGACCAAACAGCAACCCTGATGCGAGCAGAGATACGCCCATTGCCACCAAAACCATGCTCGCACCTACGGCCACGTCGTCCAACCGTACGCGCTCTGTCCGCAGCCCAATGACGAGGACAGCCAGAAAGAAGAAGGCTGTGGTAACTGCCAGAGGCAGTGCCCAGCTCATGGGGTAAGACAGCACGAAACGGCCCAGGATCGACGTGTATATGAGGTCCGCGTGCTTCGGAGCATCAAGGTCACGCTGTCCGAGCCGGCGGGCCATGGCCAGCACGTTCTCGCCTTGATGCTGGAGCGTACGCGGGTCGAGGTTTTCCGCTGTATCCTCGGGCGTGTGGTAATAGACCAGTCCCGCGCTAAATGCAAAGTTAAGTCCAGCCATGCCGGCCTGCTTGAAAACCGTCAAGTCAGTGCTGTTGGGGAACATATGGTAGACGTCCACACTGGCCGACGTTGCCAGGGGATGCAAAACCGCCTGCGAGTACTCGTGGATTAGCCAGCCGTTCTCGTCGCTCGTCTCAAACATCATCGATGGACCGGAATTGCCCCGAGCATCGACGTTGATCACGACCCCGACCTCCCTCGCCCAGGGATGTTCTTCGACAAAAACGAGCGCGCCGAGCAATCCATCCTCCTCCCCATCGTCAAATAGCACAATCACATCACGGTCCAGTGGCGGACCGGCTTTCAAGGCGCGGAGAGTTTCCAGCATCACGGCCACTCCCGAGGCATTGTCTCCCGCGCCGGGACCGGTGGCGACCGAGTCGTAATGGGCGCATAGCATGAGTGCTTTCTTACCAGGCGGTCCCTGCCCGGGGAGCCGTGCAAGGACATTGCGCACTTGCGAGTCGAGGTCTCTGGGGGTCTGGACTTGGGGCTCAAGCGCAAGCTGCGCCAACTCCTTGAGGAGGACCTTACGAACCCGTTCCGCTTCGGCAGATCCCGTAGGATGTGGTGCTCGGGCGATTTCCACCACGTGCCTTTGGGCGCGACCCGCGGAAAACATGCCGTCTGGGGCATCCACAGCCAGCGCGGCAGGTGGTCTCTGAGAGTCGATCGCAAGCCAGGAAATGCCGAGCACCCAGGCAAGCGCTATTCCAGCCCACCAACCACGATCATGCACGGTCTTACCTCAATTCGCTGCCCATTGCGGACCAATTCGTCTTGAGCGATGGAACGAGATTGATAAAAGTGTAGCCACTACGACGACTGTCTTCGACTGCCTTCTGCTCGGGCGGGCGACGGACCATACGTATTCGAGGCTTACCCTGATTCCGCTACGCTTACGGCCGCGACTTCGACGCTGGCTCATCACCACCGCGGTTGCGGTGGCTGTCTGGTTATTCGTTTGTTCGGCGGTGGCCTTCCGGCTCACCCGGCGTCCCAGGTCTCGGTTTGAGGAACCAGCGCCGACCGTGACATGGGGAAAGCTCGAAAGCCAGCGCCTCTTGACTTGCGACGGTCAGGAGATCGGTGCGTGGTTTGTGGACGGGCGAGGGGACGCTCCAAGCGTACTCTGGATCCACGGCAACGGGGGAAACCGATCCCATGGTTTGAGCCGAGCGAAGGTGCTGGCTTCCCAGGGTTACGCGGTACTGACGATCTCGCTGCGCGCCCATGGCGACTCCACGGGTGACTATCACGACATTGGCTACAGTGCACGCCAGGACGTCGAGGCTGCTGTTGCCTTTCTCGAACGTCACCGCACAGGCAGGCCGGTGATCGTGATGGGCAATTCCATGGGCTCGGCCGCAGCAATCTTCGCAGCCGGCGAGCTTGGCAATCGGGTTCACGGCTATGTGCTGGAAAGCCCTTACCAGGATCTGAAAATTGCAGTCTGGAATCGAATCGATGCCCATTTGCCTCCCGTGCTTCGCGAGGTTGCCTACTCGGGACTGAGAATCGTCGGTCCCATCTTCCTTCCTCACCTGGAGCAAATCTCGCCGCTCAACGCAATTGCCGGTATCCCGCATGATGTGCCGGTCTTGATTCTAGCAGGCGGTGCGGATCGGCTGGCACGTCCCGCGGAGGCCAAGGCCCTCTACAACCGGGTGGCAGCGCACGGCAAGCTGGTCTTCGTCCCCGGAGCTGGACATGGCAACTTGTTCAAGTCCGCTCCGGATCTGTATACCCGCACGGTTCTGGACTTTATCAGGGATATCGCACTCTCCAACCGCCTTGGCATGTCAAAGCGCGAGCCAAGTCAGGTTGAGTAAGGCGTTGTCATCAAGCGGCTTGGGGGATTGGCTCAGCTTCTCGGTCGTGATCCCCGCCCCTTCCCACCAGCCAACGGCTCTGAGCTGCCGTCGAGAGCCTGACCAGGTTCTGGCAGCGTGCAGGCGGTCGTTGATGGCCGCAGCGTAGTCGGGCGAGAGCTCAAAACCCAGGAATCGCCGCTGGAGCTTCTTGGCAACGGTCAGTGTCGTGCCGCTGCCTCCAAAGGGGTCGAGCACGATATCACCGGGGTTTGAACAAGCGCGGATGATTCGTCCCAGGACTTGCTCGGGCATCTGGCAGCCGTGCCAGCCCGCGCGTTCTTTGAACGTGCCGCAAACTCGGGGGACGTACCAGGTGTCGCTCTCAGGAGCGAACCCATCCGGAACATCCTGCGGGCGAAGAATCCAAGTATCATCGGGCAACCGGCCATCAGGATTCGCCCGCGCGTCGAAGTAAATCAACTGCCGCGCTGACGGCACCCGAATCTCGCGGTCGTTGAAGGTAAACCGTTTGGGGTCCTTCACAAAGTAAAATAGGTGGGCATGACTGCGGGCGAATTTCCTCGTGCAGTGGACCCCAAAAGTATAGTACCAGATTACCCAGCTTCGGAGTGACAATCCCAATTCGCGATGAAACAAGACTTTCAGCTCGGCAGCAAACTCGTCGCCGATCGCTAGCCAGAACGTGCCACTCGGTCCGAGAACGCGCACGACCTCACGGCCCCAGGCCATGGTCCATTTGAGATAAGCCTCGGCGTCGCGCCTGTCGTCGTAGATGTCGTAATCATAGCCGATGTTGAAGGGAGGATCAGCGAAAATCAGGTCGATTGTTCCCTCTTCGACCTTTGAAAATAGTTTCAGGCAGTCGCCGGTATACAATCGGTCGAGCTCGAGCGAAGATTGAGGGCGGGGTGGAGAGCCGGTGGGGCGAACCGGGGATGATCCTGGACGCAAATCGGAAGTCTCGTTCGGCAGGTCGGACATGAGCGTTTTCACTCTTCGTCGATCGAGGGAGGGACCGGCGTTCGAGGAGCAGGCCGGGAGAAGTCGCCCTCACCTGGATCAAGGCTATCACCATTGCTATCGCGGCGGTCGTCTGCGGCTGAGGCAGAATCTACATGGTCGAGCCGGTACTCGGCAAGCTTCTTGTGCAGCGTGTTGCGGTTAATGCCCAGGCGGGCGGCCGCTTTGATCTGAACCCGGTCGCAGCTTTGCAGGACTTGCTGGATCAACTCGCGCTCGACGCGGCCGACGATGCGATCATGGAGATCGGTCGCAGCAGGTCCGGCGCAGCGGATGCCTTGGCGGACTAGTTCGGCGCAAAGTGCAGGCAGGTCGGTGCCGGCCCCGCGGGGCCGGATCGGCCGCGGCGCGATCTGACCGCGCAACTGCGGCGGCAGGTGCTCGACGGTCAATTCAGGCCCTGTTCCCAGGATGACGGCCCGCTCCACGTAGTTCTGAAGCTCGCGCACGTTCCCCGGCCAATCATGCTCGCGCAACAGCCGCATGGCCTCGGGGTGTACTCGGTGCATTTCACGACGGTTTTGCTCGGCGTAACGCTTGAGAAAGAACGTTACCAATGGATCGACGTCCTCGTGCCGTTCACGCAGCGGGGGCAGGTAGACCGGCACCACGTTGAGCCGGTAGTAGAGATCCTCGCGAAACCGGCTGGCCTCGATCTCCTCGAGAAGGTCGCGATTCGTCGCGGCAATGATTCGGGTATCAACTTTCTTGGTGTTGTTGTCGCCGACCCGTTCAAACTCCCCCTCCTGCAAGACTCTCAGCAGCTTGACCTGGAGCTTGGGCGACGTACTGTTGATCTCGTCGAGGAAGATGCTGCCAGTGTGCGCCGCCTCGAACCGGCCGGTCCGGTTATCGACGGCTCCCGTGAACGAGCCCTTGACGTGTCCAAACAGTTCGCTTTCGAGCAGGCTCTCCGTCAAGGCGCCGCAGTTGACCCGGATGTAGGGACCTGTCGAGCGGGGGCTGAGGTCGTGAACGGCGCGGGCGATCAACTCCTTGCCCGTGCCGGTCTCGCCGACGATCAACACACAGGCTCGTGATGGTGCAACCTGATGCGTGATGCGGATCACTTCGCGCAGGCTCGGGCTGCAACCGATAACGCCCGGCAGCGTCGGTTCATTGCCAGACCGTTGACCGGGCGCGCCGGGGAAGGGTCTCGGATCGGGAGGCATGGCCGCGCATCCTTCACGGATCGTTCCGTCAGTCGAATCAGATACTCATTGATAGTCTTATTAGTGGTTTCTATTCGCCCTGAACGCTTTCAGAGCGCTGATGAGTTTTTGCAAGCCGGCCTGAACCTCAGCATCGGGTTCGTCCGCAAAGGTCCGACTGAGCCGAGCTTCCTGGTCGGCACTGATCAGAGGCCCAAACCGCTGGATGCTTCGCACGAGCTGAGTAATCGCTTGACCCCGTGGTGCGGGAGCTCCAGATGGGTCGAGAGCCACGTCGGCCAGACTGCGCTGTGCGTCCGGATGGGGAATCTCGCCCAGAGCGGTCGCAGCCGCGCTGACCTGTCTCCGGACTGCGAAGCGCCACCGCCAAGGCGGGCTCGACCGCAGACAGGTCGGGTGTGAGCGGACCTTTGCGCTGGGTGGCGATCCGGGCCAAGAGCGTGGTTGCCTCACGCGCATACCCGGCCCGCTCCGCCGGTGATAGGGATGGAGCAAGCCCCGTGAGCTGCTTCTGGAGCAGGCTGGCGTCGCCAGGCTGCACCAGGAACCGCAGACCTGGATAGTTTCTGGCCAGGTTGGGCCGTTTGACCGCCAGATCGAGCGGGCCGTAAACGAATACGGGAATCCCGGCGGTACGCGAATCCGCTTTGAGATTGGTCAGGGTATCATTGAGGTCCCAGCGATCGCCGAAGAGGTCATAGGCGACCAGGATCAGCTCGACGTCGGCCGTCTCGGTCGCGGTGACGAACCCACGGGTTCCCGTGCTCTCAAGCTCGGGGTCGTATCTGAGATTGATCAGGAACCCAGCAAACTGACTTCCCCGATTGGGGTTGCCATCGATAACCACCGCCCGGGGCAGAGGCTGGTGAATCGCAAATCGCGCCAGGGTCGGGACAATCCGGCTGGAGCCCGGAAAGGGATTCGTGGGTGCCAGGTTAGCGAGGGCCCTGGCAGCGGCGAATTGAGTGCGGCGCCCCGGGGCGTAGAGAGCGTCAACCAGCGGGTGGGGCCGGCCGGTGCTGGCCAGTGCCGATCGATCCGCGATCTGACCGAGTACGATTGCTGCTGCTGCCGCCAGATCGGTCTTGCCGTCGGCGATGGCCGTTTTGAGCACGTCGCCCAGAACCGCGGTGCCAGTAGCGGTTGCCGCACCCAAAGTTGCCTGATCCTTGGCCGGGAAGGCCTCAAATCCCACCCGCTCCACAGCCTTCTCCAGCGCCAGGCTGATCTGAACGACCTGGGCGTCGCGGTCCTTCGGGCTGAGCTCCAGCGCCTCGTGCGCGAAACCGGAGACCGAGGATCCCCTCGGCCTCGGAGCGTGATAGCTCGCGCGGCACCGGAGCTTTCTTGACGTTATCCCAGCTCCAGACAACAACGGGGTCGTCGGAGAACTCGATCTGGTGGCGGTGGTAACGCCAGGCCGTGGCGGTCAATGTCTGAACGGGCGTACGAGGCTGGCCGGCAAACGGATGCCCCGTCAGGCTGGCAATTGCCTGTTGCGCGGCCGTGCGTACGGCAGGCGGGGTCGTCGAGGAAGCAGCCGGAAATGTGAGAAAGGGAACCGCTTGCTGATCGCCGATCAGTCCAAGCGTCGTCGCCGCGGCCGCAGCCACCGATGAGTCGGGGCTGTCGAGTACGACCGCCAAGGCGGGAATCACGGAGGAGTCCAGCCGGCCGATGTTGCGGATCAACAGATCGCGTTCCTGGCTCGAAAGACCGGGCCGGGTCAAGGCATCGACCAGAGGCGGGATGGCATATTGACCTGCCTCCCGCAGATGCCTGACGGCGTAGTCCTGTTCCTCGGGACTGCCGGTCAGCTCCGAGATAAAGCGGGCGATGCGTTCAGGTTGGGTTGCATATCTGCGCAACGCGCCCATCAGAGCATCTGCCAGCGGCTTGGCATAAGGCCGGGTCGCCGGATCGTCCATTAACTGGAGAATGGAAGCCGGCCCGTACCGGTTACGGATTGTGATCAGCGTAATATCGTCCGGCTGGCTCTTTGCAAATCTGTCGAGATACGGCAAGGCTTTCTTGACCTGATGCGTGCGGATCAGATAGTCAACCGCATCCCATAATTCCACTGGAGTCTGTGGCTCCTTGGCGAATAGCTCGGGGCCTGGCGGCTGGGCCTTTGCGGTCGTAAGGTCCGGCCCGACTGAAACAGCCATCGCCAGCAGGAGCACCGGCAAGTTCACAGCCAGCCGGCCCGTTCCGGCTGCCACTCGACGCCGCACTGGATACTCACACATGGGTCATGTCCGAATCGGCTGAGGGCCGGCCAGGCCGGCGCTACCGAGCGGGCCGGCTCGGCCGGCCAGAGCAGCTCGGGGTAACGGAGAAAAGCCAGCCAACCCGGCCGGCCCGATCTTTGACTACAATCCCACTTCGTGGCGGACGAGATCCTCATACGTTTCGCGGCGGCGCACCAGGCGCGGCCGGGAGCGATCAACCAGAACCTCGGCGGCGCGGGGACGCGTGTTGTAATTCGACGCCATGACCATCCCATAGGCACCAGCCGAAAAAATGGCCATCAAAGCCCCCGGGCCAACCTGTGGCAAGGGCCGGTCCTTGGCCAGAAAATCACCGCTTTCGCATACCGGGCCTACAACGTCCCAGGGCTCCGTCTTCCCAATGGCGGTCTCGCTGCCGTCCGGTGGCGGTCCCGCAGGAACGGCGACCGGCCAGATCCGGTGGAATGATTCGTAGAGAGCAGGCCGGATCAGATCGTTCATGGCGGCGTCCTGGATCAGGAACCGCTTTTCACCCGACTGCTTGGTATATAACACACGGCTGACCAGAATGCCGGCATTCCCCACGATCACGCGCCCTGGCTCGATCACCAACCGGCAATTGGCAGCCTTGACTCCCGGCAGAATCACCCGCGCAAACTCCTCAACAGGCTTGGCCTCGCGCGCCTGATAGTTGATCCCGTATCCTCCTCCCATGTTGTACCACTCGATAGGATGGCCGAATTTCCGCAACCGGCCGATCAGCTCGACTCCCTTGGCCACGGCGCCAGCATAGGGCTCGATGGAAGTGATCTGCGAGCCGATGTGCATGTGCATGCCGATCATTCGGACCGAAGGGATCGTGACGGCAGCCTCGGCCAATCGCGCGGCCCGCTCGATATCCATGCCGAACTTCGACTCCTTCTTGCCCGTCGAGATATAGCGATGAGTCTTGGGATCGACATCGGGGTTGACCCGTAGCGCGATCGGAGCGACTGTACCGAGAGAACCAGCCACACGGGCAACGGCCTCGAATTCGGCCTCGCTCTCAACGTTGAACATCAAGACCCCCGTATCGAGTCCCTGGCGAATCTCTAGATCGGTCTTGCCCACGCCGGCAAACACGGTCTTGCCGGGCGCCCCCCGGCCAGCTTGACGCGATAGAGCTCGCCTGCGGATACCACGTCAAAGCCGCTGCCGTGCTCGGCCATGACCTTGAGGATTCCCAGGTTTGAGTTGGCCTTGACCGAGTAGCAGATCAGGGGATGAACCTCGGCAAACGCCGTTTGCAGCCTGCGGAGCGTGTCCAGAATCGCGTTCTGGCTATACACGTACAGTGGCGTTCCAAAGGTCTCGGCCAGTTCGGTTACCGGCACGTCCTCGCAATACAGTTGTCCATCGCGGTAGTGGAATGGTTCCATATCCATAAGTTCCTGGTTCTGGCGTACCAGAGCAACTTCGCGGTCGAAGTCGTCGATTTCCGCCCAAACGTATTCTCTCCCATCCTCTGTTCGTGGGATCGCGCTCTCCTCGCTGGCTAAATGGCCATCAAGAATTCGGCAACAGTCAGATCTGCCGAACGTATCAGGCTTCTCAGTGTACCTCTCGCGACTTCTTTGTGATCGGGGATCGACAATGTTACCTCATGATCGGGATGAACCATGATAATATGACTTGAACTTCGCCGCACGACGGTCCAGCCGAGTGACTCAAAAGCTTTCACGACCTCACGCCCGCTCACTACCGGAAGGGAGGGCATTACACGGTCACCTCGACTTGCTGTGATTCGATCGTCAGTGGCAGACCACGCTCGGCGCGCACCTCCAGACACAACTTGATTGCATCCTTCACGTTTTCAATTGCATCCTTCTTCGCTTTGCCTTGACTTACACAGCCTGGTATCGCTGGACACTCCACGACCCAGATGCCATCCTCGTCGCGATCGATCGTGATCGTGAATTTCATCGTTTGTCCCTTCTTTCATTCGGGAGCAATCATATCCAGGACGAATCGTCGTTCAGCCATTATCCTCTTCGTCTCGAAGAATCGATTGTTATCTGAGAGATCACGGCAACACCTTAAAGATGCAGATGCGATCTCCACGTTTCCAATTGCTTCTCGACCTCGGCCGGCGCAGTTGAGCCGTACGACCGAAAAGCATTAATCGCGTTGACCACTCCGAGACAGTTGGCGCCTCGGCGCCGAGCTTGGGATGCGCCTCGGTCAAGTCGGCGTCCGAGAGGTCGGCAAGACGTTTTAGCCCTCGGTGCTCGCACAAGCCCACGAGCCGTCCGATGACTTCGTGCGCTGTGCGCTGGGGAACACCCGCGCGATCAGAAACTCCATCAGCGTGGTGGCGTCCAGAAACCCCTCGTCGAGCCGTTCCGCGATCTTGGCGGCTTCGAGCGCTGCCCCGTCGACAACAACTGCCGCCAGGTTCAAGCAGGCCTCGACGGTATCGACGGCGTCGAAAAGCGGCTCCTTGTCCTCCTGGAGATCGCGGTTATAGGCCAGCGGGAGGCCCTTGATCAGCACCAACAGCGTCGTCAATGCGCCGACAACGCGTGCCGAACGACCGCGAATCAACTCCAACACATCCGGGTTCTTTTTCTGAGGCATGATGCTACTGCCGGTGCAAATGGCATCGGGCAAGTTCAAGAACCCAAACTCCTGGGTGCTCCAGAGAATCCACTCCTCAGCCCAGCCAGCGAGATGCCCGGCGATCATTGTCAAAACGAAGACCGATTCCACCACGAAGTCACGATCACTCGACGCATCCAGGCTGTTGGCTGCAACTCCGTCAAAACCGAGCTCGCGAGCAACAAAATCGCGGTCAATGGGTAGGCTCGTGCCCGCCAGGGCTGCTGCCCCCAGAGGCAAGACGTTGAGCCGTTTGCGGCAGTCAGTCAGCCGCGAGCGGTCTCGCTCGAGCTTCTCGACGTAAGCCAAGAAGCAATGAGCAACCAGTACCGGTTGGGCCCGTTGCATGTGCGTATAGCCGGGAACGATCACGCCACGATGCCGGTCCGCCGCGCCCACGAACGCCGCTTGCAGCCGCGTCAAGAGAGCATCGATTCGGTCCAGCGCTTCCCGCGCCCAAAGCTTGAGATCCGTCGCAACCTGGTCGTTCCGGCTGCGCGCGGAGTGTAATTTGCGCCCGACATCCCCGAGCGCTTCAACCAGCGCCGCCTCGATGTGCATGTGCACATCTTCGCGCTCCAGAACAAACGGAAAGCGACCGCTTTCAATCTTAGCCTGTATTTCCAACAACGTTCGCACAACTTGTTGGCACTCGCCTTCCGTAAGGAGCCCAACTCTTGCTAGCATGCGTGCGTGGGCTATCGACCCCTGGACGTCTTGCTTGAAGAGCCGACTATCGAAGGAGATCGATTCTGTAAACTCTTCAATGCGGCGATCGGTTTTTGCACCGAACCGGCCGCTCCAGGGTTTACTGGCCACGATGGATACTCCCAGACCGCAGATCACATTCTGCATAAACATGCGGCATTGTTGACTCAGTGTAAGCACACAGTGTGGTGACTGTCAAATAGCGGCAGTAAAGCTGATGGAGCCCACGTCGGTCGGTCGGTTTGCTCCCGGTAGGGCTTTGGGCCAAGACCAGCGGCCATACTTCCAATGACTGTGGGTATGATGGTCAAAGCGGCTTTTCTGATCGAAGCTTGGTCGATAGCTCCGGTGATTGCGTAAGGCGTGAGAAGGGAGAGAGACGGTGAGTGACGCAAAACGGACGTTCACGGACGGTGAAATCGATGGTGTCATCATCCGGCCGCTCAAATCCTACCACGATGGCCGCGGCTGGTTGGTTGAACTGTTCCGGCAGGATGAGGTCGCTCAGGACTGCTGGCCGGTCATGACCTACGTCTCTCAGACCTTACCGGGAGTCACTCGCGGTCCGCACGAACATGTGGATCAGACCGACGGCTTCGCATTCATCGGCCCATCGGACTTCAAACTCTTCATGTGGGACATCCGCGGCGACAGTCACACACGGGGGCGCCGCAAGGTTGCCGTGCTGGGCGCGGCGAACCCGGCCGCAGTTTGGATTCCGCCGGGGGTTGTGCATGCTTATCGCAATATTGGGGACATTCCGGGCCTGGTCTTCAACGCTCCCAATCGCCTTTATGCAGGTTGGGGCAAGAAACAACCGGTGGACGAGATCCGCCACGAGGATGCCGAGCCTGATTCGTTCCCGATGGATTGAGCCGGTGGAATCATGAAATCCGCATCGAAACCTCCCGGCCCGGTAGCGCAGCACGATCAGGACTTCAGCGATTTCGACATCGGGCCAGCCAAGAGCGGAAGGCCGAGGATCCAGAACCGGCGAGGGAGGCTGTTCCCGTCGCGAAGCTTGGCTGCAATGATCGTGTTGGCGGTTGTTTGGGCAGGCGTCTTGCTCGACCCTGAGGTCGGCTCGTTCATGCTGATGCTCGCGGGAGCGTTCGCGACCGGCCTGGTCATCATGGGACTGGCGATGGGGTTGGGGTTTTTGGGTTTGGGCTTCGCCTCGGCGGGCGGTTGGATAGCGGGCCGGATTCGCCGCGCCACCCAGTGGCCGGACGAATGACATCACTCCCTGGGCTCACCCCGCTTGTCACCCTATCGCGCACGACCCTGGATTCGACTCAGTTTGTTTTCTTCGTCTGGTTCCACACCGGGGCAAGATCCGGCGAGAACTGCTGGCGAATTCCATTGTCGCTCAGAATCTCCTCGGTTGCGTCCAGCGCTTCCTTCCGCTTGAACACAACAATGTCGTTTGATTTACCGTGGAACGTAAACTCGATGTACTCGCTCTTCGAATCGCGGATGACCTCCACGGCATGTTTGAGGTTGCGGATGCGAACGCCGTTGACTGCGGCCACCGCTGGGGCGGACGAAACGTCATACCCTTTGCCTAGCTTGTGGGTAAACAGCGGGTGGCCGATGATGACGATTCGCTCGCCGGGGAATACTGGCCGGTCGCCGTAGCGGATGAACATTGGATTTTGGGTGTACACCCAACTCAGGATTGCTCCGTCGCCGCTTGAGGACTTCGATGCTCCGGCCCATGCCGACGTGTACTGGATATAGTCGTCGGTCGCCTCGGTAAGAACCAGAGGACCGAAAACAAAGTAGGAAGGGGGTTGTTCGGAAAGTGAGAGGAACAAGCGCGCGGGGTGCGGTCCAACCGGTATATCGAGCTTGACCTCCCGGTTCTCGCGGAGGACCGTAGCCGGCAGCCGGCCGTCGCGCGCCAGGCGCTGGACCAAGTACTGGAATTTGATCATCCGGTCAGAGTCCACATGCACCATGCCCGAGTTATCAACGGCATGGTCGCCGATTCGAATGACGATGTCACCGGGCCGGAGCGGGTAGTCAGATCCGGGGTGGTAAACCTTCCGAACCAGCACTCCTGTCGTTTTCTTATCGAGCTTGAACTGGCTTCTTAACGCGTCATTTTCGAGGTGCTGGAAGTCGACATCGATGATGGGTTTGCCGTCGTAATGTCCGTCCTTCACGTCCTTGAGAAACAGTTCGATCTCCTCCATCGGGATGATGTAACCGATGTTATCGGACCTCTGGAGCCGGCTAAACGCGACGCCGATTAACTGCCCATCGGCGACCGTGGGCCCACCACTGTTGCCGGGGTTGATCGCTGCGTCAACCTGGATGCGCAGACCTTCCGTTTCCAGGTAATACTCGGTGAATTCGATCCGCGAAACAATTCCTCGAGTGATCGATAGCTCTGAGCCTCCTTCGGGGTACCCGTACGCGAAGACGGTTTGTTGAAGCACGGGGGGTTTCGGATTGAAAGGCAGCGGAGGATGACTTTCGAAGAACGCTGCGTCATCGAGCGTGAGCAACGCCAGATCAATACCGGGCGCGAGCACCTCGACCTTGGCAGGTAACTTTTCGCTCGATTTCTCGGGCTGAACGAGGATCTGGCTGGCGTGGTTTACGACGTGGGCATTGGTAAGGATACGCTTGCCTGCAATCACCACTCCGGAGCCGGTAACGTCGCTTTGGGATCCCTTGGTCCAGGGTCGGAACGGATCGAGCTGGCGCACACTGGCGGAGATTTTGACGACCGACTTGCGAATCTTCAGGTCGTTTGGGTCTTCAGCTCGAAGAGGTCCCGGTTTTGGAAGGATCACGACGGTAGCTGCGATGACGAAATGGATGGGAATCCGCATACGATGTGCCTCCGCTACGAGTTGTCGATCGAAGTGTTCAGCGACGAGTCAGTCGGCTCTTCCGGGTGAATAGATGGTATCGGACTCCGAACTTCAGGACTATGGTCCTAGCTTTTCTCGCCGGATCCAAGATTTCTGGTTTTGGCACTCCAGATGCCAGAGCGGTATGAGTGTATTA
Organism: uncultured Isosphaeraceae bacterium; assembly: GCA_963823675.1. Classification (GTDB taxonomy): domain Bacteria; phylum Planctomycetota; class Planctomycetia; order Isosphaerales; family Isosphaeraceae; genus CAWGMT01. The sequence continues at coordinate 569,420 of CAWGMT010000016.1, forward strand.
CACCATCATGGCGTCACGCAAAGAGCTTTTGGCAAATGTTCACCAGGTCCGTCGTTCCATTCCGCTTGGCTACAGCCAACCAGACCTGAGCGACTGCGCGCTGTTGCGCTTGCTGAGCAGCGACCAAGCCGATCGGTCTCACCGCGTTCCAGGACCTCGACCGGCTTCAGGCCGTTCAGACCATCGCAGAGCGTCTCCAGCCATTGCGGGACGATAAAGTGCGTGCTCAGAGGAACGCCTCCCCGGTTTCGGCGGGATAGGTGGGGAAAATCCGCGTCGGGTGTCGGCGAAGGGATGCGTGGGTAGAGGTCGGCTATGGCTAAAGGTCCCAGCGGATGAGCTTTCGCTCTGCGAAAGAGGCGTGCTTTCGCAGAGCGAAAGCCGACTTTCGGTGCCACCGACTGCCTCTGATATGGCAGTCAGTGGACAACCCGAAAGATTTTTCACTTTTTTTTTCGCTTGGCGGCATAAGAGGTTACGGCAAAAAAGTCGGCCAATTGCAAATTTTGCGTTAATGAAATTTTGAATTCAGCGCATTTTAATAGATAGAGATTTGCGCACAGATTGCCAATTCAACATGTCGACCGGCGGATTGCCCCCACAAACGCGTAGCGATCGCGCTGATCGCGCTGATCGCGCTGATCGCGCTGATCGCGCTGATCGCGCCCGCATGCCATTGCGACGCATGATATCGTAGACCGATGAAGGTGCGTAGACACTGCGCCTGCACGGTTGGGGACGAATCGGAAACTCAGACAGAGAACGACTACGAATAACACGAATTTCACGAATCCAGAGGCACGACTGGATCATCCATGACCGTCAGGACCCCTCATCACGGCGAGGCCGTGGGGCGATAGCCCGAAGATGGCTCTCATTCGTAAGATTCGCGCTGATCGTGGTTTAGATGCAATCCCCACTTCCTTGCCCCTTGAGGGTGTGCCGGCCAGTTCCTTGGCCCCAGGTTCAGAACCGCGGGGGCCAAGACGGAAAAAAACCAGCGGAATCGTCCCACTGGCTCTCATTTACTACCATGCCCGGAGAAGATCGCGAGAGTACGCAAGCCTGGCTCGCCCTTCGACTTCAGCAAACTCTGGCCCGCGGCCAGTCTGTTGGGTCTTCAGGGCTTTGCCCTGCCCGGGGCCGCTCAGGCGCCCGGCAGATCAAAATTCACCGGGAACGATTGCCAAGCTCATCAGTGTAATCTGTGGTTCAGCTTCACGCTTAAATCGGGACGACGCTACGCACTCGCTGGTGCTTCGGGTGAGTGTAGGACTTTCTGCTCGACCAGGTGGTGATGAACGAGAAGTCGGAGTTTTCGCGGTCGTACCTGAAGCGATGAATGTAAGGATTGTGTGTTTTGGCTGGCTTACTCTGAGCCTGTCGGGGACGTTCCGTGTTCTCGATACGCGTGCGAAAAAGCTGTGATACAAACACCAGGCTGCGCGGTAAGATACATGCATCGGGTTGCGGCACGGCAAAAGCCTGAGCATCGACGTTCGGGCCAGGGTGATGGTCTTTATCCGAACCACCGCGGCGGGCGGTCCACTTCGCGGGAGTTTCCATCCCAGGGAAAAGCAGCCTCGTCTCGGGCTTTCCGTGGAGCGGCGGTATTGCTCGCTCTGCGTTTTTCTGCTTTTGCATCAAGGTACGCCGCTATGATTTCCGGATCTCGCAATGTCCCAGCCGCCGAAGGGGCTTCCCGCCGCGCTGAGAACCCGATTATTCAGCTCGTTGGCTTCCGGCTGGATAACGAGGACTACGCGATTGCCATCACCAAGATCCAGGAAATCATCTTGATGAAGCCGATCACGCGTATCCCGCAAGTGCCCGATTTTATCGAGGGGCTGATCAACCTACGGGGGTTGGTCATTCCTATTGTCAACCTGCGGAAACGGTTTGGCCTGCTTCCCCGCGAAATTGATGACGAGACGCGGACGATTGTGGTCAACATCCATGATAAAACAGTCGGCTGCATTGTCGATGCCGTCACGCAGGTCATGCGGATCAACCGCGACCAGATCCAGCCTCCTCCCCTATCAGTTCTGGCGGTCTCGCATCAATACATTGCAGGCCTGGCTCGCCTTGAGGATCGCCTGCTGATCATTCTCGATATCGAACGGCTCTTCGACGAACAGAGCTCGGTGGTCAGTGGCCAGTGGTCGGAAAAAAGCGGCGAGCAGCCGGCGCAGCTCATGGGTTAAAAGTAAATCGCCAACGCGCTTCCCAGCCCGGAGTAATGCAAAAGTGAAAAGGAAAACCGCCATGACGATCGTGAACAACCCGGGTTCCATGGGCACGCCCGCTGGGCTTGCCATCGCCGAGGAGGCCCAGACACTGGTCGCGGAGGCCAATGCCAACACTCAGGCCATGGTCAACGCAGTCAATGCGATCATTCAGGCTGAGACGCCTCAGGAGATCGTCCGCGCGACACTGGACACGATTCGAAAGGAGTTCGGCTGGTCCTATGCATCCTACTGGGTCGTCGACCCGGTCGAGAATGTGCTGGTTTTTTCTCAGGATTCGGGCCGCGTCGATGATGAATTTCAACGGCTGACGCGGACGGCGCGGTTCCGTGAAGGGGAAGGGCTCAACGGCCGGTCCTGGCGGCTCCGCGACCTGTTCCACACCGCCGATCTGAGCGATCTGCACGACTGCTGCCGGCGCCCCTGGCGCGCCGGTCCGGAATCAAGGCGGCGGTTGCCTTGCCCGTGATGCGTGATGGCCGAGTGGTCGGCACGTTCGATTTCTTCTCGGACCAGGGGATGGAGATCTCCCAGGCTCGGCTCGGCGCCCTGCGGGTCATCAGCCGGCTGGCCTCGGACAAGTTCTCCAAACTAGCCCGGCAAGGAGATCTGAACCGAATCAAGCAGATGATCGAAAACGCGCCGGTGAACGTCATGTACGCCGACCGCGACCTGAAGCTCATGTACATGAATGCAACCTCGATACGGACATTCAAGCGGCTCGAGCAGTACCTTCCGGTCAAGGTCGACCAGATGATCGGTCAATCACTCGACATCTTCCATAAGAACCCCGAGCACCAGCGCAGGCTGCTGGCAGACCCCCGCAATCTCCCCCACTCGGCGACCATCCGGCTGGGCCCGGAGTTTCTCGAACTGTCAGCCGCCGCCATGATCGACCAGAACGGCGAATACCTGGGTCCCATGGTCACATGGGAGTACGCAACCGAGAAGTACCTGGCCAAGGAGAGGGAAGCCGAGCTGGCCGCGGACACAAGCGCAGTCAACCGCTTGTTGATCGCCCTGGGGCGCGCGAAGTCGCTCCAGGAGGTCATCGCGGCGGCGCTATCCAGCGTACGTGAAGCATTTGGCTGGTCGTATGGGTCGTACTGGGAGGTCAACCCCGATGACCACGCACTCCGGTTTGCCCATGACTCGGGGTCGGTCAGCGAAGACTTTCGCCGCGTCACCGCCGAATCACGTTTCCGCGAGGGAGAGGGGCTCAACGGCCAGGCTTGGCAAGCCCGCGACCTTGTCTTCGTACCCGACCTGGGTGAGATGAAAACTTGCTCCCGCGCACCGGTCGCACGCCGCAACGGCCTGAAGTCGGGCGTATGTTTCCCGATCCAAATGGGTGGCCGGGTCCTGGGCACCATGGACTTCTTCACCGAAGCGCGCATCACGCCTTCAGAGAGCCGCCTTGACGCGCTGCGGAACGTGGGCCGTCTCGTTTCGTCGGCACTCGAGCGGGTTGACCAACAGACGCGGCTCGACCAGGCGAAGAAGGACCTCGAGTCCAAAGTCACTCAGCTCATGAAGGTGGCCAAAAGCGCCGCGGAGGGAAACTTGACCGTCGCCGTCGAGGTCAAGGGCGACGACGACATGGGCCGGTTGGGAGAAGCCTTGGGCCGGATGATCACCGACCTGAAACATATCATCAGCCAGGTCATCGAGTCGGCCAATCAGTTCGCGGAGGGCTCGCGGGTCGTTGCCGAGAGCTCCAGCTACTTGAGCGAGTCGGCCCAGAATCAGGCGGCCACTGTCGAAGAAATGTCCGCCTCGATCCAGCAGCTATCCCGCTCGATTCTCGAGATCAACCAGAACGCCTCGTCCGCCAGTACCCAGGCGGCCAAGACGTCGCAACTGGCCAAGCATGGCGGCGAATCGGTTGAACAGGCCATCGAGGCCATGGTCCTGATCAAGAAGTCCAGCGAGCAGGTCAGCGACATCATTCAGGTCATCAGCGAGATCGCCAGCCAGACCAACCTTCTGGCTCTGAACGCGGCGATCGAGGCAGCGCGGGCCGGCGAGCACGGCCTGGGCTTTGCTGTCGTCGCCGATGAGGTTCGCAAGCTGGCTGAACGCTCCAGCGCGGCTGCCAAGGAAATCACTGCACTCATCAAGGAATCAACTCGCCGGGTCGCCGACGGCGCTTCGCTCTCGGAGAAAGCCGGCCAGTCGCTTGCCAACATCGTTCAAGGCGTCGAGGAAACCGCCGCCAGTATCGCCAAGATCGCTCTGGCCACCAGGGAGCAGACCGAGTCCTCGGTCGAGGTCAACAAGGCCATCCAGAACGTTTCGAGCATCACCGAAACCAATGCCTCCAGCTCCGAAGAACTTTCTGCCAGCGCCGAGGAGCTCGGTGCTCAAGCCGCCACGCTCAAGAGCGTAATCTCCGGGTTCAAGGTCTAAGCCGCTGCATGAATCACACCGAGCTGACCGACGAGGAATACCAGCGGTTCTGCGGGCTGATTTACCGCGTGACCGGCATTCGGATCGCCGAGAACAAGCGAGTCATGGTCAGCAATCGGGTACGGCGGCGATTGCGTGCGACCGGTATCGACAGCTTTGCGGAGTACTACACGTTTCTGACCTCTCCCGCGGGCGGGGACGAGATGCCTCTCTTCCTGGACGCCATCACGACCAACGAGACCTACTTCTTCCGTGACATCCATCAGTACGAGTGGCTTGGGGAGACGTTCCTTCCCGGGATCATCCAGCAGGCTGCCCAGCGGAAACGACCGAAAGTCCTGAGAATCTGGTCGGCCGCGTGCAGCACGGGGGAAGAACCCTATTCGATCGCACTCAAGGTTCTAGCCAAGAGACCGCTCTTCACCGGCTGGCGTACCACCCTGCTGGGCACCGATCTGAGCGGGGCAGTCCTGGCTGCCGCCGAAACCGGCAGCTACGATGTGAGAGCCGTCCACCTGATCGAGCCCAAGGAGCGGCAGGCGTTCTTCAAGGAGGATGCGCAAGCCCAGCGCTGGATCGTGAAGCCCGAGGTGAAGGCGCTGGTCACGTGGAAGCAACACAACCTTCTTCATCCGCTCAAGGAGGAGCCGTTCGACTGCATTTTCCTCAAGAATGTGTTGATTTATTTTGATACCGAATCCAAAAAGGCCGTGGTTCGAAACGTCACCGACGCCCTGACCAAGGGTGGGTATCTGGTAATCGGCCCCACCGAGGGGATTCATGCCATGCTGGGCTCACTCGCCAAGGTCAAGTCCTGGCTTTTCCAGCGACCCACCTGAGCGCAAGAGCAATCCTCAAGGCGGCCGCGGGTTTGCAACGGGCCGGGTGTTGGCCCCGGTTGTGGAGTGGAAACGGCGATGTCGGGCTTCAATCTGGCCGAGCTACTGCCGTACTATCTCGATGAGACCGACGAACACATCGCCGCGCTCAACGCCGCGCTCTTGCGCCTGGAACAAGATTCGACTGACGCCAAGGCCCTTCAAGAAGCGTTCCGGATGTATCACAGCATCAAGGGCGCTTCGGTCGTCATGGGATTCCAGCCAGTCAACCAACTGACCCATCATCTCGAGAGCCTCTTTGATCAACTTCGCAGCAGGAAGCGAGTGCTCGATCGAACCGTTCTGGACTTGACATTTCGCTGTCTTGACGAGCTGCGCGACTACCACCGTGATCTTCGTGCACAAGGACAAAGCACCGTCGATCTTTCCGGCTTGATCGCGCAAGTCGTGGACTATCTGCATGCGACAGCTCCTGGCGGCGAACAGGCCGGCGCCAGGCTCTCAACTGCACGATCCGGCGGCATCGCTGCCGTCGCCGCACCGGACACCAAACCAGCCCGCCAACCTCAAGCGGTTCCCGCTGCGCCAGATGCGCCACATCTGGGCGATCGCCCGATCCACAAGTGCCTTTTGACGTGGCGGGCAAGTTTGCGCTGGTCGTGGTGTTTCAGCCCAATCTTCCACTGGTCGATATGAAAGCCCGGTTGGTGCTCAACCGATTGTCCACCAAGGCGCACATCCTCGGGACCGACCCTTCGGCGGAGCGGCTGGACGAGATCGAGTCGCTGACGCAGTTCACCATTCACCTGACCTCGGACAGTGGCGCGGATGAGCTTCGCGCCCTGGCCGATGTCGAAGGAGTCACCGAGGTCCGGATCCAGCCGGCACAACCCGTACCAGCGGTCGAGGTGCGGATCGAGAGCAGACCGGAGAGTGCAACGGTCACTCCCCGCGCGGCCGATGGAGAGCCTAAAGCCGCAGGGGCGGGTGCCCAGCCCGTCGCAAGTGAGTGGTCACCGGTTGCTGATGCCGGTGAGCCGCCGCTTCTGGCCGCGGCGGGAAGGCCAGCTCCGGTTGTCGCAACTGCTTTGCCGCCGCCCGTGCAGGGTGTCGGCGTGGGGCCCGACGGCACCAAGGCGCCCGCCAGCGCTCGCAAGGCCAAGGTTGCCGAGACGATTCGCGTGGACAGCGACCGGCTCGATCACCTGATGAATCTGGCCGGCGAGCTCGTGATCACCAAAGCCCGGTTCGTCGCAATCACACGAGACCTGGAGGAGCTCTTCCGCGGCTCCAATTCCCATGCGCTAACCTCTGATACCCGCGAACGGCTTGAGAGTATCACACGTGGTTTGGAAGGAATGGCCGAACTCAAATCGGGCTCCTCCGGTGGTTCGCTGGACCGATGGTCGGCCCACGTCCGCCGGCTCCGCGATAACTTCCGCGCGATTCAGGATGAGCTCAACCTGATCCGAGAGGCGCGCGAGCAGCTCAAGGCGCTTGCCGAGGCAATCCATAGTTTGGGCCGGGTTTCCGACGGGTTGCAAAAGGGAGTGCTTGACACGCGCATGGTGCCGATCGGTCCGCTCTTCGAGCGGTTCCGGCGGGTGATCCGCGACCTGAGCGTTTCCTCGGGAAAGGAGGTGGTACTCCAGATCGGCGGCGAGAAGACCGAGCTCGACAAGCGGATGATTGATGAACTATCGGACCCCCTGATCCACATGGTCCGCAATGGAGTGGACCACGGGTTGGAGTTGCCCGCAGAGCGCGAGGCAGCGAGCAAGCCGCGCCGGAACGGTGTCGCTTTTGGCTTCCCACCGCGGCAACAGCGTGGTGATCACCGTGAGCGACGACGGTCGCGGCATCAACTGTATGAAAATCCGCGAGAAGATCGTCGCCAAAGGGCTCGTGAGCAAGGCCGAGGCTCAGGAGCTTACCGACCGCGAGCTGATTGCGTTTATCTGGCACCCGGGTATGAGCACCGCCGAGACGATCACCGAGATCTCGGGGCGCGGCGTCGGCATGGACATCGTCAAGAGCCGGATCGAGACCCTGAGCGGCACTGTTGACGTCCGCTCGATTCCCGGTCAAGGCACTACGTTCACGATTCGCCTTCCCTTGACCCTGGCGATCATGTCCAGCCTCCTGGTGCGGATCTTCGACGAAGTCTATGCGATTCCCCTGGATCACATCGACGAGATCGTCGAGATCCGCCCGAATCAGATCTACCGTGTTCAGGCGCGGCCGGCTATCGAGATTCGCAAGAAGATCATCGCGCTGGTCGCGTTGGGGGACGTCTTCCACTGGGGCGGCGGGCGCCACCCCGCAGCGGGCGCTCGAGGTGGCCGCAGCACGGGCACTCACACCTCGCCCGAGGAATCTTCCGACAAGCGCATCGTGGTCGTGGTCCAGAACGGCGAGACCACGATCGGCCTCCTGGTCGACCAGTTGATCGGCATGCAAGAAATCGTGCTCAAGTCGCTCGAGAAAAACTTCCGCGCGATCCCCGGCCTGTCAGGGGCAAGCATTCTAGGCGACGGACGTGTCTCGCTGATTCTCGACCTTGACGCCGTCATCGACATGACAACACGGCAACCAACCCGGCGGAGTGAATGACTTCGAGTTGATCGACGATCGCAGTCGTTTCGGCGAGAATCGAGCGGAGCGGCGATCAAGAACCCTTCTGTCTCTGAGGACCGAGGCGCGACGTTCATGGGAACAATCCTGACCGAGGTACAGCGGCGCCTGCTGCGGATGATCTTCGACCGTGGCGCCGAGGGAGCGTCGCTGGCCCTTTCCAAGTGGCTGGGCTGCGAGGTTTGCTTGACGGTGAGCGAGGTGGAAATCGCCGAGCTGGAGCAGGCCGCCGAGTTGCTTGGTCCGGCTGATTCCCTGGTTGCTGCCTGCTCGATGGAGCTGACCGGACGGTTGACCGGCTGGATCCTGCTGGTTTTTGAGGATCGTTCTGGATTGGCCCTGGTTGACATGCTGTTGCAGCAGCCCCTCGGCACCACGACAACATGGGGCGAGATCGAACAGTCGGCTGCCAAGGAGACGACCAATATTGTCGGCTGCGCCTACGTCAACGCCTTGGCCGCGCACCTGCCCGCAGCCCTCTCCCGTGGAACGGCCCCAATTCAGCAGGTCGAAAGCGACGGGAGCGATCTCGTACCCACTCCCCCGACGTTCTTCCATGAGTTTGCCGGCAGCCTGCTCGAATTTGCCCTCATGGAGCAAGCTCTTGAACTGGACCAGGTGCTCTTGATTCGAAGCGAATTCAAGGCCGACCAGCGGGAATCGAACCTGGACTGGACATTGCTTTTTATACCGACGCGAGAATCGCTCCATGAGCTGATCGCGGCGCTGGAACAGATCGAGTCGCACCGACCGAGATGAATCAGATGCCGACCATGCCGACCCCTGGCCTCACCGATCTGCCGCCTTCAACCGACATCGTGTCCGTTGCAATCGGGCGGTGGGCTGTTGCGGCTGCGCCAGTCAAGATTCGCACGCTTCTGGGGTCGTGCGTGGGGGTTGTGCTTTATGATCGAGTGGTCAAGATGGGCGGGGTCGCTCACATCGTCCTGCCGGAGGCACGCGCGGCGATTGATCATCCTGGCAAGTACGCCGATACGGCGATCCCTGGAATGATTGTCGATTTCGATCGGCGATTGGGGGGAAACACAAGGTCGCGGCTTGTTGCCAAGCTGGTGGGAGGTGCCAGAATGTTTCAGGTTCCATCCGGCAAGGACGCCAATTCGGGATTGAACATCGGGCAAAGAAACCAAGAGGCAATCGAACGAATTCTCGCTGACTTGAGAATTCCCATCCTGGCTCGCGACCTGGGAGGAGAAACCGGTCGGCGGATGACATTGGACACGGCTTCGGGCACAATCACAATCAAGGTTCCAGGAGGTGCGGAGTATGAAATCTAAGAAGCGTCTTCTGGTTGTTGACGATGCCCTGTTCATGCGGAAAATGATTAGCGGCGTAGCGGCGGAGGCTGGTTGGGAAGTCGTCGGCGAGGCCGGCGATGGATCGTCGGCCGTGTCGCTTTACCAGCAGCTCCGCCCTGACCTCGTTACGATGGACCTGGTCATGCCGGTGATGGGCGGGCTGGAGGCGCTGCGCCAGATCCGTGCCCTCGATCCGGATGCAAATGTCATCGTCGTCACCGCCCTCGATCAGAAGCAGGCGCTGATGGAGTCGATCCGTGACGGTGCCATCGACTTCATCGTCAAGCCGTTCGAGCGCCAGCGCGTCCTTAACTTGCTTGTCAAGCTAGGTGGAACAGCTTCGCATTCGGTCCCTGGCTGACGCCAGGCGGCCGCTCCCGGCCTGTGCCGTACTCTGCTCGGCAGCGGGTTTCCTTGAAACCTATTGAGGTACGCCGTGGCGACATCCGACCAAGAGCCCGAACCCGAACCCGAACCTGACCGTGAACGCAAGGACAAACGTGACCCGGATCACGATGGGGGACACGGTCGCATCCGTGTCTTGGTCGTCGACGACTCGGCGCTCATGCGCCGGCTGTTATCGGACATGCTCGGCTCGGCACCAGAGATTGAAATCGCCGGCACCGCGCCAATGGCCGCGAGGCGGTTCTTCAAGCCGTGCGCCTTAAACCCGATGTGATCACGCTCGACGTTGAGATGCCGGAGGTTTCGGGCTTGGACGCGCTGCCGACGCTCCTGGCCGTTCAGGAGGCGCCTGTGATCATGGTCAGCGCCCTGACCCAGGAAGGGGCCGACGTCACTTTGCAGGCTCTTGAGCTGGGGGCGATCGATTTTCTGCCCAAGCCTGAGCGGAACCAGCTCGCCGAAATGCGAGCCAACCGAGACTTGCTCATCGCCAAAGTGCTGGGCGCCGTCCAAAGCCGCAGCCGCCGGCCGCGGCGATCTTCAAGGGGACCAGGAGCAGGAACAGCGACACCATCACCTCAATCCTCGACGGTGCCGAAAATGGCTCGCGCTACCCCCCACGCGCGGTTGCCTGGTTCGGCCGTTCCGTCGTTGTCGTCGCCGCCAAGCACGCTGTGCATCGTCATCGGCATTTCCACAGGCGGGCCGCAGGCGCTCAGCCAGGTCTTCCCGCTTTTGACGCCGCCAATGCCGCCCATCTTGGTCGTGCAACACATGCCGGCGCAATTCACGGAGGTTTTTGCCCAGCGGCTTGATCGTTACAGCACCTTGACCGTCAAGCATGCGGAGGAGGGAACCCCAGTGCTGCCCAGCCACGTGTTGATCGCCCCCGGTGGCCGGCACATGGCACTGGTTGGGCATCCGCCACGGGTGCGCATCGCTCTCTCGGATGAGCCTCCTGTCAGTGGCCACCGGCCGTCAATCGACGTTCTCTTCCGATCCACGGCAAGAGTCTATCAATCCGCCGCAGTCGGCCTGATCATGACAGGCATGGGCCGCGACGGAGTCGAAGGCTGCAAAGCCATACTTGCCGCCGGCGGGCTGGTACTCGGTCAAGACGAGGCGACCTCAGCCGTCTACGGCATGAACAAAGCCGCCATGCTCGAAGGCGCTGTCAAGGCCCAGTTCCCGCTCGAGGAGTTACCGGACATTCTGCAGAACATCGCCGCTGCCCGTTCCGATCTCGAAGCGCCACGCGCGTCGGACCAGGAAACGGAGAGCAGGGACTGATAACCTTTTTATGGCACGGCCTGATCGTTTGGAGGCAAACTGGATCAGACGGTAAGAGGTAGGTGGCCTGACTAAATGTGAGATCACGGGCTGTCATTGAACGCCTGGAAAGCGTGATGGAGAACATCCGCGCACTCGTGGCATTTTGCTGCGAGAGGGCCCTGAAGCGCTGAGGCAAACCCATGGCAACCACAGCTTTGCCGGAGCTATCCGCGATCGGTGCACTGGTTCTGACCCGGCTCTTGCCCGCGGGTGAAAAAGGCGAGACAGCGGCGAAGATTCGCACAGACTTGGAGCCGCTTCTCTTGCATCGCTGGTCGGGCGTGGCTCTGGCCGAACAGGTCGAACGGACGATCGGCGAGCTGGAAGCGAATGGCTTGGCGACGTTCCTGCGCGGCAAAACCAAGAAATCCGCGCCGAAGTTGCTTCCTACTCCGGAGGGACGGCGTCTGGCCCTGGCGTTCCTGGGGATTGATGAGCTCAAGCCGAAGACAACCTGGGCGACTCTCAGGAAACTCCATCTTCCCGCGCAAGCCCTGGGGCTAACGGCGTCGACAGACGCTTCGATCAAGGCGATCGCGTCCGACCCGGGTTTCAAAGCCATGATGCTCAAGCAGCAGTTTCACCTCCCAGCCGCTCTGCCGCCCAAGCTGGATGACATCCTCGATGCCTTGGCCTGGAAACTCATCGGCTTTGAGGGTTCGGCGCGGAAATTCGCGATCAAGGCCGTCAAGACAGCCCTATTCAACCGAGAGCTCGGCAACGGCCGCGAGACTGAGTTCAAGAAGGCCGCCAGCCAGTTGCTGGCCAGGCGCATCGGCGCACGGCGCGACGACTCGAAGGAACTGCGTGATGCGATTGTACGCGGCTGGATCGACGAACACTCCAACGCACAAACTGGTGCCGCTGATGCACACAGAGGTCCCGCGTCACTTATTGCTGCGCCACAAGTCGAGCTCGACTTGCCGGCTTTTGCCGACCGAGTCAAGGCTGCCGCCGGCATGTGTACGACCGGTCGGTATGGGAGCAACAAGGTTTTCGTCGCGCATGTCTTTATGGCGCTTCAGTCGGACCCCTTGTTTCAGAACATGAGCCTAGGTGAATTCAAGGACCGTCTTGCCCAGGCAAATAACGCCCGGCTGCTTGATTTGAGCCGGGCGGACCTGGTGCAGGCGATGGATCCCGACGACGTACGCCAATCTGAAGTACAATATCTGAGCGCCACGTTTCACTTCGTGCGGATCTGATGGGAAGGCACTGCCATGGCGACCGCTACCCCGACCCAGACGCGCAGCTCCGGAACGCCGGGCGACGCGAATTCGGGCGACCGCCGGGTCACCGCTTTTTGTTCTGCGCGGCATCCCGAGTTGTTTCATGCCTTTGCCTACGCCACGGATATCTGCAAGCACGACCCCTTTGATGTGGAGTCGATCCACCGTGGCGCCGGGAGAAGTTTGAGCGGATTGTAGGCCGGGTGCGTGAGCCGTCGGGCTTGCCACGCGGGCGGATCCTGCTGCTCCTGGGGGAATCGGGCAGTGGCAAGACTCATATCATGCGGGCCTTCCGCAACCAGGTCCATTCCCGGAACTCGGGTTATTGCGGCTATCTTCAGATGACCGCTTTCACCGAGCAATACGCCCGCTATGTGCTCAACAACCTGCTTGATTCGTTCGACAAACCCTACGATGAATCCCGCGCGGCGACCACGGGGCTGATGCGGATCTCGACCGCTGTGGCCGAGTCGTGTGGTGATGAGCTGCGCGACCGGCTGGAATTGCTGCGCGAGGGGGAACTGGATCAGGAAAGTCTCGACCGGACCGTGGTGGAAATGGCCGACCGGATCATCCTTGACGACCGATTCCGTGACATCCCCGATGAGCTTTTCGTGTTGCAAGCTCTGCTTTACCTTCAGAGCAACGACCCCCGGATCAAAGCGCGTGTGCTCAGGTATCTTCGGTGCGAGGATCTGACGCCTCACGACCGCCGTCTGCTCGGCGGGATCGTCCCTTGCAACCAGCCCGACGCACCGCACCGGATGATTCAGCGGTTCGGCCAGTTGATCTGGGCCGTCGAGCGGGTTCCGCTGGTTCTTTGCGTCGACCAGCTCGAGGACGTTTTTGACCTCGACGACGCGGCCGTCAAGTTCCGCCGCGCCATGGCGACGCTTTGCGACATCGTCAGCCGGCTTCCCTCAGCCATCGTGGTCATCGCTTGCCTGGAGAATTTCTACGACGAGCTGCGGAAACTACTCACCCGGCCCATCGTCGATCGCGTCGAGAACGATCCATCCCCGGTCGGATTGCAAGCCCCTTGTGACCGATACGAAGTCGATAGCCTCATCGCCCGGAGGCTCAAGTTCCTGTACGACTCTGCTGGCGTTGCCTTCCTGCCAGAGGAGCCGACGTTTCCCCTCCCGGAAACATTGGTGCGCAAGCTGGTCGGCCTGCGTGCGCGTGACGTCTTGGGCGAGGTGAATCGTTACCGTGAGCGGTGTATCGAGGAAGGGAAGATGGCGGCGTACCCTTTTCCAGAGGGCAGCCAGGATGGCCATAAGCGGGCAGAGCCGATCATCCCGCTGGAGCAAGCCTGGAATGAGTTTCGCTCGACGTCCGCGGCACCGGTGCCGGTCGATGAGAACGAGCTTGCCGCAATCTTGGCGGAGGCAATTCAGTTTTGCTCCGACGAGGTCGAGACGGTTCAGTGCTTCGAGGCTAAGGTAGACGGCCGGATGGTGTTGGCGAAGCGCTGTGACGTCAACCAGTCCAATGAGCATATGCTGGTGGGAGTTTGCAACAAAGCTGCCCAAGGGGGCGGCTTGAGCCGCCAGATCGACGAAGTGATCAAGCGAGCCGGCGAGCATACACCGGTCATCGTGCGCTCGAGCGATTTCCCCCGAAGCCCCAAGGCTGCTGTGGTCCAACAGCTTGGCCGTTTGATCGCCGGCGGCGGACGCCGCGTCGTCGTCGAGGATTCGGACTGGCGCACCATGATCGCTTTCTCGAGCTTTCGTGGAAAGCACGGGCCGGACGCCCGCTTTGCATCCTGGCTCAAGATGACGCATCCATTGACCAGTCTCACGTCTTTGCGCGAGCTCCTCAACTTGGATCACCTTGCTGTAGGTGTTGTGCACCGGGAATCCGCTCTTCCTTGACGGCGATCCCACTGGTTTCCAGGCGAATCATTTGAGCCGCTAGCTGAGCGATCCGCGCGGCCGCCTGTTCCGGAGTAACGCCGCGGGCGTGAATGTTGGAGATCAGATTCCTGCGCGAATCATCGTGCCCGGCCCGGGGCCGGTACGCCATGTAGGCCGACAGGCTTTCGGCGGTTGCCAGTCCCGGGCGCTCGCCGATCAAGAGCACGACTACCAGCGGGTCGAGAATCTCGCCGATATCGTTGAGCACACCCACCCGGCCATGGCGAATGAAGAACGGCTGGCCGAAGCACCATCCGCGGCTATGGGCTGTAGCTGCAAGTTGAGGCAACAGAGCAGGAACCTGGGCTCGCACCGCCGCTGCGGAAAGTCCGTCGGCGATGGCCACCTGCAAATCAGCCCTGAGCGGGCAACGGTGGGCAAGCTCGGTTCGCGAGGTCAGGTCAAGCGAGCGCCCGGACTCGGGCCGGAGCAGGAACTCGTGCTTGCTGCGAGCCAACGTGGCGACTTCGAAGAGGCCCCATTTGGCAGTGAATTCCCTACCCAAGTCAGCCGTGAGCTCAAACTCGCGAGCCACGGCGTCCCTGGCCGCCGCGTGATCGCGGCGCAACTCGAGCCAGGTCACGGTGCGATAAGCGGCTCCCACACGGCCAATCAAGATTCGCGCGGGCGTCCGGGCGCGGATGCGCTCGAGAAGCGTCGGCGCTGGCTGCTGCTCGACATCGCTGCCAGACTTCCCGTGCAGAGATTCAATCGGGTGCGAACTGTCCATCGTGCGATTTCTGCTGGTGCTGTAAGATGGCCTGGGCAGGGTTAGTCGCATGTTGAATGGCTGCGTGCGGCGGGCCGGGGAAGCGGTGCCGGGCGATGCCAAACCACCCGGCGGCAAGCACCACCGCGGCCCCGCCTACGACCCAGAACGCGCACTCGTTGGGAGGCTGCATGCCGATTGCGATGAGTCCGAGGCAGCCGATGACGCTCAAAACAGCCAGCGGCCGGTACCAGCGGCCGAGATTCCAGGGCCCCATCGCGCTCCAGCTTCGGCCATACGCCCAGGCGCCCAGGGCCGCTGGCAGGACGTAGGAGACATACAAGAAAACGGTGCACACCGCGGTGATCGTTGAATACACCGGCGTATGGAGCGTGAAAAGAATGGCCGCGAGAGCGACTCCCCAGATCGCAACCGGAGGTGAGCGCCTCTTGGGGCAGACCCGGCGCACCGCTTGAGAAAACGGCAGCCCTCCGTCACGCGCGAAGGCAAACGCCATCCGCGAGGCTGCGGTCACCGTAGCCAGCCCGCAGAGATACTGGGCCACGACGATACCGCCGCCGAGGGCCACCATGAGTGGCCTCGGAAGCACCCGGTTCATGATCGAAAGAAATGCCCCCTCGCCCTGTGCTGCGGCCTCCGCCAGGCTGGGAGCGGCCATGACCACCGCGCTGAGCAAGATCCAACCGGCCACTCCGGATACGAGCACCGAGCGGACGATTCCCCTGGGAACACTGTTGGCTGCGCCCTGGTTTCCTCCGCTGCGTGGGCCGAAGCGTCGAATCCGGTGATTGTATAAGCAGGTAAGAGCGCTCCGAGTGCAAAAAGCAAGGCGGTTCCTTCAGTCGCGGGCCAGACGCCTCCCCCTGCTGGGCCGCTGTAATTGGCGAATGTTACCAGCCGCGCTGGATCCAAGTTCGGTGCGAAAACCAGCAGACAGGCTGTCAGAACCGCGGCCACAAGCAGGATCCAGTATCCGCTGAAATCCGTCAACCGGGCGGTGATGCCGATGCCCAGGTGATTGATGGCTGCTTGGGACGCCGTGATCGCCACCACACCCAACGCTTGGGCCGTCAGCTCAAAATCCGGCATCAGTGACGGGGGACAGAGCGCACTCAACGCGAAGCGGTAGGTCCCGACGTTGATGGCGGCCAGCACGGTGATCAACCCTGCCAGATTGAACCAGGCCGTCGCCCAGCCCCAGCCGCGCCCGCCCAGAATTGCCGCCCAATGATACAGGCCGCCGGCCGTGGGAAACGTCGAGGCAAGCTGTCCCATCGTCGCCGCGACAGCCAGTGCGAAAAGACCCACCAGCGGCCATCCCAGACCGATCGACGCCCCCCCGACGCTGCACAAACCGAGGTGGAACGACGTGACCCCGCCAGCCAGGATGCAGATGATCGACAGGGACAAGGCGAAATTGGAGAAAGCCCCCAGCCGCCGCGCCAGCTCCTGGGGATATCCCAGCGCGTGCAACCGCCGCAGGTCGTCGTCGAGCTGTTCATGGCCGGATGCTGTGGTCGTATCTTCGTGCATCAACCAAATCTCTCAGCTTGTTCGAGAACCGAGGCTAACTGCTCGAGCATATACCGGCGAGCCGATCGATCTTCGATCTCTTCAGCCCGGTCGGTAAGTTCGGGCCTGGCGGCCGGCAGGCCATGGCTTTCGAGCCAGACGGCGAACTCGGGAGCGGGGTTCAGGCCGAAGAGCTTTCGCACGGCCATCGCGTCGTGATAGCTGGTCGACTGGTAGTTGAGCATCACGTCGTCGGCGCAGGGGACCCCCATCACGTAGTTGCACCCGGCCGCCGCCAACAGCAAGAGCAGATTATCGGCGGAGTTCTGGTCAGCCGCGGCGTGATTGGTGTAGCAGACATCCACGCCCATGGGCAAGCCCAGCAATTTGCCCATGAAGTGGTCCTCCAGGCCAGCGCGAATGATTTGCCGCTCGTCGAAGAGGTATTCCGGTCCGATGAAGCCGACCACACTATTGACCAGGAACGGGTCGAACGCCCGAGCCACGCCATAGGCACGCGCCTCGAGCGTGAGCTGGTCGACGCCGTGATGGGCCCCGGCCGAGAGGCGCTCCCCTGCCCTGTCTCGAAGTACGTTACCTGCTGGCCGACCCAGGCGGCCAGGCGGCCGCGGTGATGTTCAAGCACACGTTCGCGCCCGTCGCGCAACAGGTCAAGGCTGATCCCGAAGCTCGCATTGGCTGCCTCAGTGCCGGCGATCGACTGGAATAGCAAGTCAACCGGCCGCCGCGGTCAAGACACGCAAGCTGCGTCGTGATGTGCGCCAGGCAACACGCTTGAGTCGGAATGGCGAGTGCCTCGATCAAGCGGTTGAGGGCGCGCAGGATCGCCAAAGTCACCTCGACCGATTCGGCGGCCGGATTGACGCCCAGAACCGCGTCGCCACAACCATAGAGCAGGCCGTCAACGGCCGACAGCAAGATGCCGCCGATATCGTCGCTGGGATGGTTGGGCTGAATCCGGACTCCCAGGACCTTCCGCTGGCCCATCGTATTGCGGCAACGAGTCACGACGCGTATCTTGCTGGCCGCAAGTACCAGGTCCTTGTTGCTCATCAGCTTGGTGACCGCTGCCGCAATCTCCGGGGTCAGTGCGTGCCGGATCGCGACGAAATCGTCGTTTGCCGTGGCATCGTCGAGCACCCATTCGCGGAATTCACCGACGGTCCAGCCGCGCAACTGAGCAAAAGCACTTTGGTCGAGCGACTGAAGGATCAGCCGGCTCACGTCGTCGTCGTCGGGATCAATTACGGGGTGGTCGACGATTTCGTGGAGGGTCAACTCGGCGAGCACTTGCTTGGCGGCCACACGCTCGCGCTCGGTCCCCGCGGCCAGTCCCGCGAGCTGATCGCCCGACTTTTCCTCATTGGCTCTGGCAAAAACCTGGCGCAGGTCGGCAAAGCGAAAGCGCTCGCCTCGAATCACGGTCAACAGGTTCACAGCTTGGCTCCCGGCGCGGCTCGTAGAAAAGGCCAGGCTTGCACAGCCCGGCTTTTTCGGCAGCTTTCGTTATCTTCGCCGATTGGAACTGGGGCCGCTACTCGACCTGTTCTGATTCCGCGCGATTCAAAGGTCGATCAAGGCTTTGAGCACAGGGTCTCCGAGCGTGTGCGTCAAGCGGAAGCCGAGCTTCTCGCAAATGTGTTTCATCTCGGCGTTGTCAGGCAGGATGTCGCCCGAGATCCGC
This sequence comes from uncultured Isosphaeraceae bacterium, assembly GCA_963823675.1. GTDB lineage: Bacteria > Planctomycetota > Planctomycetia > Isosphaerales > Isosphaeraceae > CAWGMT01. Next base: position 587,702 of record CAWGMT010000016.1, read on the forward strand.
TCGAGCTTTTCGTCGCGGCCAATTCGCACGAGCCGCTCGAGAAACGCTGTTCCCAACCCTCGCCCCTGGAAGCGGTCGCTGACCAGCAGGGCAAATTCAGCCTCGTTGGTTCCACGAACCTTGCTCAACCGGCCGACTCCGACGATTTCACGGTCGCCGGTTTGCGAGTCGGCCCGGTCGGCGACCAGAACCATCTCACGGTTGTAGTCGATGAAGCAAATCCGCGTCAGGCGCTCGTGCGCAGTCCGCGCGCTCAGCGTGATCGCATGAAAGTAGCGCCGCGAGACACTCCGCTCGGAAAGGGTTCCGTGAAACTTTGCGACCAGAGGCTCGTCTTCGGGCCGGATCGGTCTCAGCGTGAGTAGAGTACCATCCTTGGCAGTCCAGGGACTGATGTACTGGACTGGATATGGCCGGATGGCCGGGCGCGGGATCTCTGCCTCGCCGATGTCGGATGCGTAGACGATCACGCGGGCGTCGAGCGCCAGCAGGCGCTGCGATGAGGCAAGCAAGGGATTGATGTCGATTTCTTTGATCCATAGCTGTTCCACGGCCAGATGGCTGAATCGAACCAGAAGCTGCTCGAGCGCGGCAAGATCCACCGGCGGGCGGCCTCTCACTCCCTTGAGAGCGGTCAGGATCTTGGTCTGCTCCATCATCCGCCGGGCCAGCGTGGTATTGAGCGGCGGCAGCCCCAAGGCGCGGTCCTTGAAGACCTCGACGAGCTGCCCACCCGTGCCGAAGAGGAGCACCGGGCCGAACTGGCAATCGAGGCTGCTGCCGATGATCAGCTCATAGCCATCGAGCTTGACCATGGGCTGTACGCTGACCCCCAGGAAGTGCTCGGCCCCGGCCCGCTCACGCACAGAAGCTGCAATGTCACGATAGGCGCGCCGGACCGCCGTCAGGTCGGTCAAGTTGAGCTGGACTCCGCCGACGTCGGTCTTGTGGGTAATCGTTTTCGAGTGCAGCTTGACGGCCACCGGAAACCCGATCGCTGCTGCTGCTGCCACCGCTTCATTCTCGGTGGCCGCTACGCGGGTTTCCACGGTCGGGATGCCGTAGGCGCTCAGAATCTGCTTGGATTCGACTTCGGTGAGAATGGTCCGCCCTTCGTTTCGCGCGGCGAGCGCAATCGCCAGGGCGCTCTCAGAGCTCGTTGTCATTTCGCGCCGGGAGGGAAGGTCCGGAGTTTCGTACACCGCCTGGAGGTTGTAATGAGATCGCCACATACTGGTGAATATACAGGCGGCCGTGTCGGGGTAGGCAAACGTCGCAATGCCAGCCTGGGCGAGCAGATGCTCACCGGCTTTGATGGCCTCGCCTCCCATCCAACTGGCAAGCACGGGTTTATGCGGGACCCTGGCGTAGCGCTCCAGTTCCTGGGCTGTTGCAGTCGGATCGGTCATGGCCTGGGGGGTTAGAATGGCGAGGAGCCCGTCGATGTTCGGGTCCTTGGCGGTCGCTTCCAGCGTCCTGGCGTATCGCTCCGGGTCGGCGTCGCCGAGGATATCGATCGGATTGCCGTGGCTCCACGCCGCGGGGAGGAACGAGTCGAGGGCTTGCAGCGTCGATGGCGAGAGATGGGCGAGCTCTCCGTGGCTTTCGAGCAACGCGTCCGTAGCCAGGACCCCAGGTCCGCCCGCGTTGGTGACAATTGCCAGTCGTGGGCCGCGCGGCCGGGGCTGCTTGGCCAGCACCTCGGCCATGTCGAAGACCTGCTCGATCGAATCGACTCGCAGCACGCCGACGCGCCGGAACGCGGCGTCCAGCACCTCGTCGCTGCCCGTCAACGCGCCCGTGTGTGATGCCGCCGCCTTGGCCGCCGCCTCGGTGCGCCCCGCCTTGATCACGATGATCGGCTTGGTCAAAGCCACTTCCCGCGCAGCCGACAGGAACGAGCGAGCATCGCCGATCGATTCCATGTAGATGACAATGCACTTGGTAAACGGGTCGTCGCCCAGGTAATCAATCAGATCGCCCCAGCCGACATCGAGCATCGAGCCGATCGAGATGAACGTGCTGAAGCCCACGTTTTCCTGAAGGCTCCAGTCCAATATCGCCGTGCACAATGCGCCGCTCTGGCTGATGAAGCCAACCGTTCCGGGCCGGGCAATTTCGGTCGCGAAGGTGGCATTCAAACCCTCGTGCGGGCGCATGATGCCCAGACAGTTAGGCCCGATCAGCCGTAGCTTGCCGCGCCGCGCTTCCTCCAGCAATTCTCGTTCGAGCTTGGCACCATCAGGCCCGATTTCCTTGAAGCCCGCCGAGATGACCACCGCTCCTTGAACCTTGGCTGCGGCGCACTCGCGCATCACGCCGGGAACGGTCGCGGCTGGGGTCACGACCACCGCCAGATCGACCGGTTCCGGAACGGCGGCGATCGTCGGGTACGACCGGATCCCGAGAACATTGGGCCGGCTGGGATTGACCGGGTAGACCGTTCCTCCAAACGGGTGGCTGATCAGGTTCCACAGTACAGCTCGCCCCACGCTGGCGGTCTTCTCGGTCGCCCCGATGACCGCAACCGCCCGCGGCGAGAAGATCGCATCCAGAGGCAAGCGCCGGTCGGAGTTCGCGTGAGGCACGCCGGGCGACGGCCGGATCGCATCACTCATAGCCTGATTCCTGAAAATTACGAAGCAAGGTTCGCCGCTATTCTGGTAGACCGGCTCATGCCTGTCTATCGAAAGTCAGTCGGTTCGCTGGACCGTGCCGCCATGAAGCGCGTTTCGGCGCGGGTCTTCGGACCCCGCCGTCTGGTGGACCGAAGGTCTCCGGCCGGTTTTTGGCCCGCTCGTTAGTTCCGTCTAAGTTTGGATCGCTCAGCTGCCAGTCGCCTGGGTCGCTCAGGCCGGGCCAGACGCAGCAGATCGTCACGCTGATCGCCCAGATCGTGAGCGCGACCCATGGGGCTACGCCCCTTACCGTCAGTGAGACTGGGGCTGCCCCCGCCAGGCTCATGCAACGCCGCCCGCTGCGCAGGCTGACGGAACAGCGAAAATGGGAGAGGGCAAATCGGCAACGCTGCCCTGGGCCTGACGCCGCCAGGCTCATGCGATGCCGCCCGCTCCGCGGGTTGGGCGAAGCCCCAGCGGCGTGGTAAGTTCTGCGCCAGACTGAACCGACCGCTTTCCGGTCCCAATGTCATTTGACGTCGGGCAAACTCTTGTCGCTGCCTGATCGGTGCTGGTAACCACCGCGAACGCTCCGGGCGGGTCCTCTCACGACGACGATCTGACTCGCGCTCCTACGCACTCTTTGCCAGCGGATGCCCCGCAAGCTTCTCGAGGATCGCGATCGGGGCCTTGTCGGGACAGACCAGGCTCGAACGGCGGACGATGAAGGTTTGCTCGAGCATGTACTGACCGCTCAAGCACGCATGGCTGGCGCCGTCGGTGAAGACGATCCAGCTCGAGCCGGCCGGAAACTCCCAGCGGTCCTTATGGCAATTCGTTTGGAAGTCCCTGTCCTCTTTCATGGCGTGGTGAAACTTGAGCATGTACTGGTCATAGGGCGGCCGGTCAACGACCGGCAGGCCCAGGGTTGCCGCGGCCCGCGTGGTCAGGTGCTTCAAGACCTCCACCGTCCCCGGCTTGCGGTACAACCCGATCCGCTCGGCGAACCGGCCGGCCAGCGACTCGAAATGGTCGGTGGTGATCCAGATCCTGGGCCGTTCCAGATTGATGTTGGTAAAAAACCGCAACAGTCGGTCGCCATGCGACGGCCGGGACGGAAACGAGTCGAAGTGCAAAAGGTCGTTCCGCGAATGGAGTGAAATCTGGCGGCCGTTCTCCTCAATCGGCCGAAAACTCGCCAGGTCGATCTTCCAGCCCGACGCGTACCGATTCAAGAACGCCGTCATGAACGCAATCGAACATTGTGAATAACCGCGCATGATCTGGTGGAACAACGCTCGCCGCGCGGGATCATCCTGTACGACCCCCCGCAGCCGATCTTGTGCGGGCCGGTAGCTGACATTCTTGTGATACGATGCACCGCTTTGCCGCTGGGTCACCAGGAAGGCTCGATCTTGCTCGGATAACAGCGGAGGCGAAACGGGAAGAAAGAGAATGTCTCCCGACTCGAGCCGCTGGTACTCCGCTTCGCTTGCCTCCGTACCGAACCGTTCGGTGCCAAGTGTGATTCGTGCCATACCGGGTCGCTCCGCGTACCGAGTTCTGGGGAACAGAAGTAAGGAACAACCGTTAGACTGGCTGCACCGCCCAGGTTGACAGTCTTCCCGGTTGATCTGCAGAGAAAACGCCAGGTTGAGAATCATACCTGACCCGACGAGGGGGGAAAGACGAGTTTTTCAGCGTCCGCGCTGGGCGCTCGCTGGCTGTTGCCATCTCGACCCCAGCCACCCATCTTCTCTTACCTGCGAAGATGCTGAAGTCCAACCATGGCGGTCCGGCTGGTCGGCTCGACGCAACCCATTGGCAGCTTTCGAGAACATTCCCTAACGCTGATTTGCTGCCTGAAGCCGGTAAGAACGTTGCAGAGAGGCCCTCCGCATGGCCGATACAACCCATGTCGGTGGAAATCCGATCCGGTCAGGGACGGCTGAGAAGTGGCTCCGAAACTGCGGTCGCGTCCAGGGACGGACTGGCGGCTTGAGAGCCACGGGCCAAGGATGGCCCGTTTCCATGCAAGCTCAGATTAAGGCGGTACTGCAAGCGATGGCGTCGCGCAGTGCAAAGCCAGCCGGAGCGATTCGGCTGGTGCTGTTCCACGTGGGCCGGGCTGCACTGAAATCCGCGACCGACCGCCGCTTCCGCCGACGAAAAGCCCGCAAGGCTAGACGTTCGCGGGATGGCGGTCGATTCTTCGTTTAGGGCGTGTACCGAGCACCCACGCCAATCAACAACCGGGACCCGTCCTCAAGTTCTCGTTCGCAGAAGAAGAGCTGATTCAGGGGTGTTTTGACGAGCGTCGAGAACAACTGAGTGTCGTCATGCCGGAGTCCACACCGGAGCTCAACCTTGCCACTGTCGTCCAGAGCTCGAACCAGGACCGTCTCGGACTTGTAGCCGTTCTTGAGGTCACAAGCGACTGACTCCCCAGCTTCAAGCCGCTTGCTCTCGACATCGAGTAACTTGAACCCATGCTTGGGCTTGAGCTTTTCAAGCTGGGGCTTGATGGTCGCCAATCGCGAGTCGATCGCGCTGCTTCCTGGGGTGGCAATGATGCCGATGACCGTCACCTGCCGCGCCACATTGTCCTCGTCCTGATTCACTTCGGCGCGCGAAAGCCTGAGCCCGCCTAGCCCAAGTGCCAGCCCGCCGCCGGCCAAGACCATCGCCGCCAGCTCAAGGCCGATCCAGCAAACCCGGCGCTTCGCTTGGCTCACGGCGTCACTCCTTCATCGCCACAACGGGACTGGAGGCCATCGATTCCGCGTAATTGAACATCAACAACCAGCCATCAAGGCGACGAGCAGATCCAAATTCACCGTAGGGCGGATTGCCACTGCGTCTTACCTGCCCGGCCTTGGCGACATTTCCATCCACCGGCCGCCCAATTCCAAACGGCGAGTTCTCAGAGGTCAGGACCGAGGCCTCGAGCTTCTTGCCCTCCGATCGGATTATAACCAGACTGCCTTCCTCGATGTCGATTGAGAGCGAGGCTGAATCCGCTGCTGAAGAATTTGGGAGAGCTAGACTCGGAACTGGATTCTTGGCAATTTGAGTATTCTGAGATAGAGGAAAAGAGTGCCACGCCACGCCCACGACGAGCAAGACTGCGGCCGCTTGCGCCAGGCCGAAGGAGGCGACCGCCGCGAACGACCATGGGCGCCGGCGGAACGAGCGGGATGGATGGCCGAGAGCGGGCTCGACTTTCGGTGTCGATCCATTACGAATTGCGGCAGCGGCCCCAGGATGTTCGACGGGAGCCAGAGTTGACGAATCGACCGTTTCCACGATGCGGGTCCACACCGCCTCCCAGGCTTGGGGTGACGGATCGGAGGGTCGCGTAAATTCCCACAGGCGATCGAGCTGGGAGGCACGCTTGGCCCATTCTGAACAGGCCGCACATTCGGCCAGGTGCTCGGCCAGCGCAGTAAAGTTTCGATCGTCGGAAGGAGCGGCCAGTTCGCGGATCACATCATTGCACTGCATCGTCAATCTTCCTGGTCAATACAGGCCGTTGAGCTTATCCCAATCGAGTACAGCCTGGAGTTTTTCGCGGGCGGCATGGATCCGACTCATGACGGTTCCGATCGGCACATCTTGGGTTGCGGCAATTTCCTTGTAACTGAGCCCTAGCTCGGCGAACAAGACGAAGGTGGTCCGGATTGTGGGGGTCAAGCCGCTCAGAGCTTGATCGAGGGCCAGGCGGAGGTCCTCCTGGTGTAACCGGCGGGCTGGATCGTCGCTGGTGGCCGGTTCCGCCCGCGATTCGTCACGATCGCCGCCACGGCCACCGGGCCTACGTTTCCGGCGCCGTCCCCAGTCGAGCGCCGTATTGGTGACGATTCGCAGCAACCAGGTTCGGAACCCACTCCGGCCATCAAAGTCTCCCAGGGCTGAAAAAGCCTTGAGCATCGATTCTTGAACCACGTCAAGTGCGTCCTGCTCGTGTCCCAGCAGTCGATACGCCACCCGATACGAGTCTGCCCGATGGCGCTGGAACAACTCTTCGCGGGCTGTGTTATCACCCACGCGAGCACGCGCTACCAAGACCTCGTTGGGAGTCTGCACGCTGGTAAGGACCTCGAGCATACACTCACCTTACCTTTTGACGCGGAGTGCCTTGTCCTTATTCGCCTCGCGCCGCTTCAAAACGCGTTTCCCCGTCTGATCGACCCAGATTGGCCAACTTGAGAAAAAACTCGGTAATCAAACTTGACCCATTTGGGGAATGCTTGCAGAATGCGGCCCTCAAGTTTCGGAGGTCGCCAGCCGAGATGCCCGCCCCTGACTACCCATCTCCCACGACTTGAGTCCGATAGAATCTTGGGCCGCGCGACCACCCGACCGAAGGCTCCAAAGCGAAACGATTCGCGATCGAATCGACGGAGTGACGCTCAGGAGCCGAGTTACAGGCTGAGAGTTCAAGGAGGATACTTGCCGTGTTACGTCGTTGTCCAACTCCGTTGACCATGCTGGTAGCTGCCGTGGCTTTAGGCCTCGGCTTGCGGCCGACGCCTACGCAGGCTCAGGCCACCTCATCGAACCCTCCGAGCAGCGCGACTTACTCCATTACCACCTCACCGAGTGTTGACTTGCCTGGCTTCAGTTCGAGCGCCTGGGCCGCCATCACCTCGAATACGCCAGCCTCAACCGCCGTTCCTCAGATCCAGTTTGAACTCAATCCTCCTCAATCGCTCGTCGATTACAATCCCAGCACGACCGGTCCGCTTGCTGGGTCAATCTCCGGTCTGGATAGCTCGAATGCAGTCAAGCTCGGTCTTTTGACGAATCAGAGCACGGGCGAGCAGATCCTGGGCCTGTTCATTCAAAACGGACTGAATGGGAGCTCCGCACTGCAACTACCACTATACTACAACACCTCGACGCCGCCGACACTGATCCCGTTGACTGCTGGAGTGAATGTATCGATTTCATCGAGCGAGTCCGAAGGCGCTACCGGGAGTGCCCAAGCCAATGGCATCGGCGGCGGTGGCGCTACACCGGATGCACAGACCCCCGAACCGCTCTCCCTCTTGATCTGGGCGGCCCTCGCTGGCGGCGCGCTGGCTCGAGCGCGGTTTCTGCGCCGATCTTGACCTCCTACCGCGACTGACGACTCCATGGTTTGGCCCGCTCCGACGCTTGCCGACGTGCTCAAGGCACGGCTAGCCCTGGCACCTTACCTTCTTCCGACGCCGGCCCTCCAGCCGCCAGCTCTCGGTGTCGCGCTTGGTTGTCGCGCGGTGCTCAAGTGCGAAAACCTCAACCCGACGGGCGCATTCAAAGTGCGCGGCGGAATCAACCTACTTGCTGTGATGGAGCCCGAGGCACGAACGCGGGGAGTGGTCGCCGCTTCGACGGGAAACCACGGCCAATCGGTTGCGTATGCGGCACGGGTGTTCGGTTCACCGGCGACGATCTTCATGCCCAGGGAAGCGAACTCCCTGAAGGTCGCGGCGACGGTTTCCCTGGGCGCGAACGTGATCCAGACCGGCCGCGATTTCGATCAGGCCCGGCTCGCGGCCGAGGAGCACGCTGCACTGCACAATCTTCGCTACATCCATTCGTCCAACGAGCCGCTCCTGGTCGCTGGAGTCGCAACGGCTGCGCTTGAATTGCTGGAGCTTGCACCCGATCTCGACGCAATCATCGTGCCGGTCGGCGGTGGCAGCGGCGTGCTTGGCGCAGGGGTCGTAGCCCGTGCGGTCAACCCGGCGATCCGGATCGTCGGCGTGCAGGCCGCGGGCGCTCCCGCCGTCTACCACTCATGGCGTGAGGGTCGGCGCATCGTCACGGAGACCGTAGAGACGTTTGCCGATGGGCTCGCTACCCGCGAGCCATTCGAGATGCCGTTGGCCTTGCTGCCCTACCTTGTCGATGAGATCGTACTGGTCAGTGACGAGGAAATCGCCGCGGCAATCCGCCTGTTGTTCGAAACCACGCGGCAGGTTGCCGAAGGCGCAGGCGCCGCGGCCGTCGCCGTCGTGATGACGCGTCGCGACGAGTTCGCTGGCAAACGCGTCGGCTTGATGCTGAGCGGTGGCAACATCACAACCGAGCAGTTCAGACGGATCTTGAGCTGCGGACCACTCACCTGAACCGCTCGAGGTCTTCTCCCTTGGCGACGACCGTTATGCCATCATCGGTGACGGTCAGCCCACGGGCGAGATCGGCGTCGCGGTTCCAACCGACCTCGAAGCCGGTGGGAATCCGTACATCCTTGTCGATGATGGCCCGGCGGACCCGGGCCCGGCGGCCGACCGCAACGCCGTCAAAGAGAATCGAATCCTCGACCAAAGCGTAGCTGTTGATCCGCACGTCCGGCGAGACGATGCTCCGATAGACCTGTCCCCCGGAAATGATCGCCCCCTGGCAAACGATCGAGTTGAATGCAGCGCCCCGGCGGTCACCCTCGGTGTGAACAAATTTGGGAGGCGGATACGGCGGTTGGTAAGTATGGATCGGCCACTCCTGGTCGTAGAGGTTCAGGATCGGGTCGATCTGGATCAAGTCCATGCTGGTCTGGTAGAAGGCGTCCAGGGTTCCGACGTCGCGCCAGTAAGCACCCTCCTTGCGATTCTCATCGCGAAACGGATAGGCCAGTACCCGCGATCCTCCGGCGATCATCGCCGGAATGATGTCGCGACCGAAGTCATGGTTACTCGCCTCTTTCCTGGCAGCGTCCTGAAACAGTAGTTCGTACATGGCGTCCGTGTTGAACACGTAGATCCCCATCGAAGCCAGCGCCTTTTCCGGCCGCTCCGGCATGGTCGGCGGGTCCTTGGGTTTCTCCAGGAAGGTCGTCACGCGGTGACCGCCGTCGACTCCGATGACGCCAAATTCTCGCGCCCGAACCCGAGGCACCGGCAAGCAGGCGATCGTCAGATCGGCCCGATTGTCGCGGTGGAAGTCGATCATCCGGGCGTAGTTCATCTTGTAGATGTGGTCGCCCGCCAGGATCAAGGTGTCGCGCGGCGCGGCCTTTTCTATAGTGTACACATTCTGATAGATCGCGTCGGCCGTTCCCTGATACCAGCTTTCCGCGATGCGTTGCTGCGGCGGGATCACCTCGATATACTCGCCAAGCTCGCGGCAGAGAAACTTCCATCCCTGGTCGATATGGCGGTTGAGACTTGTCGCCTTGTACTGCGTCAGCACGAGGATCTTGCGTAGGTCCGAATTGATGCAGTTCGACAGCGTAAAATCGATGATTCGGTAAATGCCGCCGAATGGTACCGCCGGCTTGGCGCGGTCCCGCGTCAAAGGTTCCAGGCGTGACCCTCGGCCACCCGCCAAGACAATGGCCAGTACGTCACGATACACCAGCAAACCTCCGCTCGATGTCGCTTGGGGGTAATCCGTGAATCGTCCGCACAGGAGGGGTAGTCTCCATTGTGCCCTCCCTGCAAAAACAAGCCAACCCGTATGGACGGGAACCGACGCGCTTTTCCCCGAGCTCCCGCGGCGCTTCGCGGCAGCCTGCCAGCCCTCGCGGCCTCGCCGCTATCGGCGCAGGTTGCCGGCACGACGCGGCTCTGGCACGCCCGCCGCAATTTTTTCGTCTTCTGGTGGATTCTGCACAGTCTGCTGCGATAATCGGTTCTCGCGCGAATGCCCATGCCTGGTTGCTTCAGTGGCGGTCTCAAGAAGCGGCTGGCAGTCGCGAGCGGGCCCAATAGTCAAGTATAAGCGGTAATGCCAGGCTGGATTCGACGCAGGAGGTTGGCCAGTGAACGTTTGCTCGACTTTGACCAGGCCGTCGCGTACACTGATCGCGGATCACACCTCTTCCAGCGTCCCCCAAGTCTTTACCCGCCGTGGCGCTGCTCGCTTCGTCTGGTTTATCCTGGCCTCGCTGACTGCCTTTGCAGACCAGGCCCGATCAGCGGAGAAAGCCGGCCAGCCCGACCGGTTGAAGGAGCTTCAGACGGCCTATGTCGCCAATGCCGGCCGGAAGATTACCCGGGTCTATCACTTCGGATCGCAGGGACCGAAAGACGTCTTCTCGAACCACACCAGCCATACCAATCGCCTGGCGCCGGTCTACGTTTTCGGCCGGAAGATCGACCTGGACAGCGTCACCGGCCAGAACAGCCGCTATCGCGACGCCGAGAAGATCAAGGCCCTCTACGGAGTATTGCCCAAGAATACGCTCAACCCCCAAGCTATTTACGCCGACCAGAGCGACCTGTATCGGGTGCAGAAAAAGGCCGTCGCGCGGGGTGTGAAACACCTCTTCATCCTCTGGTTCGACGGCCTGGACTGGCCGACCACACAAGCCGCGGCCATCGTCAAAACGGGGAGGGTCTACACCGAAGGCAAGGGTGCCGGCCTGCTGTTCCAGGATTACACAGCCAACGATACCGCACAGTACGGATTCGTTGTCACCAGCCCCACGCACGATCAGAACCGGCCCGATCTCGATGCCCAGACTGTCGTCATTCCGCCCCAAAGCCTGGGCGGTGGCTACGACGCGCGCATCGCCGGGTCAAATCCCTGGGCCCCAGGCCCGCTCGGCCTCAAGGCTCCAGGCTATCTCAAGGGCCAGATGGCGAATGCAGCCGATCGCGCGGGCGTACAGACCGTCGCCGCGGTGCTTCACGCCTTCACCGATTCGTCACAGAGCGCCGCCGAGATTGTCAGCGGCGTCAAATCCTACAACAACGGCATCAACGTCACCGACGACGGCCGGTTCATCACCACGCTGTTTCACGAGCTACAACGAGAAGGCTGGAAAGTTGGCACAGTCACCAGTGTGCCGTTTGACCACGCATCGCCGGCTGCCGTGTATGCCCAGAACGTCCATCGCGACGACTACCAGGACCTCGCCCGGGCGATGCTCGGGCGGCCAGGGATTATCCAGGAGGCACGCCAGGCTCCGCTCCACTCCGGCCTGGATGTGGTGATTGGAACCGGCTTTGGCGTCACGACCGACGCGAAATCCCTGAGGGCTCAGGGGCGCAACGGCGTGGCGGGGAGTTTATACATCACCGACGCCGATCGCGCGGCGGTGGACGTCAGGAACGGAGGCAAATACATCGTCGTTCACACCGAATCGGCCAAGAGCGGCGGCCAGGCGCTCAAAGACGCGGCGTCCGACGCGGCCCGCCGCTCAGCGCGACTCTTCGGCGTTTTCGGCCGCACCGGGCTTGATCACCTACCCTACCAGACCGCTGACGGACATTATGATCCCGCTCCCAGCCTCGATAAAAACGGCGAACCGCGCCCGGCCGAATTGTACACGGAAGGCGACCGAATCGAGCAACCAACGCTGGCCGAGATGACCGATGCCGCCCTGACGGTGTTGGCCGCGCGGCCCGGCCAGCCGTTCGTACTTTTTATCGAGGCTGGCGACGTCGATTTTGCCTTGCACGCCAACAATCTCGACAACGCCGTCGGCGCAATCTACAGCGGTGAAGAAGCCCTCCGCAGCGTCATCCACTGGGTGGAATCCCAGAGCAACTGGGACGAGTCGGCCGTGATCATCTCGTCCGACCACGGGCATTATCTCGTGGTTGACGATCCTCAAACCCTGGCGGGGGCAAACTGAGCGCTATTTCGAGCCCTTTACGACCAGAAGCACCGGCCGGCGGCCGACCCACTCGCCGGCTCCTTCCCGGCTCACGATATCGTAGCCCGACCAGTTCTCTCGCTGGCCCGAAAAGTCTTCGCTGAGGAACCGCAGCAGGATGCCATGACTCTTCCGCCCGGTCTTGGCCTGGTCGCGCACCAAGGGGGTGACGTCGAACAGTTTCCAGCCATCGCCCAGCTCGAACTTGTAGGTGGCTACCGGCTCCGGATTGTACCTGGGCTGGGCCTTCCACGACGAAAACTCGTTCCAGCCCTCCAGAAGCTCGAAGGCGTGAATCGGGCCTGCAGGCGGCTGTGATGTCGTCTTGCGCGAGTATAGCGCGACCAGGAAGCGCCGTTCGGGCGAGGCGGCTTCATCACGTGGGATGTCCGGCCAGGCGATCAGACATCGGCAGCCGCCATCGTTGTTGGCCAGCGCAAAGTTGTCAACGCCTCCCAGGTTCTGGGTGGGTAAGTAGGCCAGGATCAGACAGTCCTTGGACAGCGGAACGGCTCGGTCGATCGGGCCCGGGGCAGCTTTCGCGAGGTCGGGGTCAACCCCAACCGCTTGGTTTTGCCTGCGGCCTTTGCCCTTCGACGACCGTGCCTTGCTGGTTTGGGCATCCTGCGCCGGGTTAGGGCTGGGTGCCGCTTTGGGCTCAGCCGCCGGTCCCGGTTCGGGTTCTGAAGCTGGTGCGGCTGCACCGGGAGCATTCGCCGATGCGGCCGCCTCAATCTGAGGCCCTGCCGCGGCGCGGCGCTGGATCAGCGAAGCCGTGCCGGCGGTGAGAAAAGCGGCGGCAATCAAGAGCGCCGCTATGGTTTTGAGTGACTTGAGCCACATGGTAAAGAGCACTCCCTGAGCGATGCCGTGCGCCGTCGCCGAGACGACGCCGTGCGCCGCTTGACCGTGTTTGCCAAACAGAAGAGCAGCGCGGGCGAGGTCTCGAGCCTGCGTGGCGGCTAACGTATGGCCAGCCGCGCGAGCCGAACCGTCGAGTACTGCCAGGCTGGCCGAAAGAACAAGACCGCGTCGTGCAAGCCGATCGCCGAGGAGCTTTCGCGCCGCGCCAGCCGGCCCCGGACGGTGCTTTCGGCCAGACGGAGCTTCTGAGCCGCTTGCAATTGTGTCATCCCCTCCAGGTAACAAACGACCACGGCCGCTCGATACGACCTGGGCAAGCGGTCGATCTCCTGGTGCAGGACCCGCTCCAGATCCTCATCGTCGTGGTCGCGATGAGGATCGACGATCACGGCTGGCTTTTCCTGCGCCGCCTGTAATTCAAGGGCTCGCTGCCGGATGGCAGCGGCCTTGGCTTTTCGGGCGGTACGGGATGCAACACCGTAGAGCCAGTTGCCCAGCAGGTCGCGGGAGCCAAGCGTTTGGGCCTTGCGCGCGAGCACCAGAAAGGTAGCCTGAAAGGCATCCTCGGCCGCGTGTGTGTCGCGCAGCACACTCCGGCAGACCCGGAAGACCATCGGCCCGTGGCGGTCGACCAAGGTTTCAAACGCAAGCTCGGCGGTTTCGTCGTCTCCCGCGACGAATTGCTCGAGAAGCTGCGGATCGGTCATCCCGCCGACTGTCCCCAGGCGGAACAGCCGGTCAAGCTGCCGGCCGGGCGCGGATCGTCCGTTCTTCATGGTTTCCCTGCTTGGCCTCGCGGCTCGTTTCGTCTCTTCATATAGAGTACTGCCTGGCCGTGCGACTGGGCTCACGACACTTTTCGATTTTTTTGGCCTGGTTTTAAATCAGCGCCGCGGGTGGCATTGACGACTGGAGAGATTCGAAGGCGCTTCTCAACACAATTCTCACCCTCTGTCAAGCCGAGCCGCTTGCTTGACTCACCGTCCAGATCGAACTCGGTTGGTTCTCGTCCAGATGTCTCCGGAACCACAATTCCAGCATCAGCAATGCCCAGAGTCGATACGAATGCTCGCGCGTTCCTTCGATGTGCTCGTCGAGAAGGTTGCGCACGGCCTCCGGACGAAAGAGTCCCCGGTTGAGACAGATGGGATCGAGCAGCACGCCACGGATCTCGTGCCTGAGCTCGTTGCGGAACCAGCGGCTGATCGGAACGCCGAAGCCCATCTTCGATCGTTTGCGGATCGGCGTGGGTAAGAGATCCGAGAATGCCTGCTTGAGCACGATCTTGGAACGGCCCCTGCGAGGTTGAATCTTCCGGTCCAGCGGCATGGCCATGGCCAGCTCGACCACCCGGTGGTCCAGGAACGGCCCCCGGCATTCGAGGCTGTGCGCCATGGTGGCCAGGTCGACTTTGACCAGGAGATCGCCTGGCAAATAGGTCACGAGATCGGCCGCCATCGCACGGGTAACTGAGTCGCGGCGGCTGGCGGCTGCGAAGGCACTGGTCAGGTAGGAGGCGGGATCGGCCTCGAATTGATCGGGCAGCGCGGCCGCGGTCGAGGCGAGCAGGTCGAGGGTTTCATCGGAGTAGAGAGCCAGCCGGCCGGCTTCGTCGAAGGTCGTCATCCACCCGAGGTAACGGGCCGCGGCCGGTTCATTGATGTGCTCGAAGAACCGCTGGACCTTGCGGAGCCGGGTCTTGGACCGGCTGGAACGTGGCAGCACACGGACCATCGTGCCGCCGAGCAGCCGGCGAGGGCCGGGAGGCAGGTGATGGAACAGCTCGCTTAAAGCCAGGGCCCGGTAACGCTCATAGCCGCCGAACAATTCGTCGCCCGCGTCGCCAGTCAAAGCCACCGTCACGGCGCGGCGCGTTTCGCGAGCGACGTACCACGTGGGCAGAGCCGAGCTATCGGCAAACGGCTCGTCAAACTGCCAGGCCAGCTCCGGCAAAGTTTCCCAGGCCTTTGGCTCGACGATGAAGGTCTGATGCTCGGTTCCCAGGTGCTGCGCGGCGAGCTCGGCATAACGGGTCTCGTCATAGCTCGGGTCGGGAAATCCAATCGCGAACGTCTTGACCGGCCGCGCCGATGCTTGCTGCATCAAGCCGACGACGATCGTCGAGTCGATGCCGCCGGAAAGAAACGCACCCAGCGGCACGTCGGAGATCATCTGCTCGCGCACGGCGTCGCTCAAGGTGGAGCGCAGCTCTTCGATATCTTCGCCGACCGGACGGGCTCGTTCGACGTTCCAGTCGGGGTGCCAGTAACGCTCGACCGCAAGAGTCCCTCCATGCCAGACGGCGTAATGGCCAGGGGGAAGCTTATGGGTTCCAGCCAGCATCGTGCGCGGGTGGGGCACGTAGCCGTAATTGAGATAACTATCCAGGGCAAGCGGGTCGAGATCCCGAGCGACGACATGCTCGGGCAAGGCCAGCAATGCCTTCAGCTCGCTGGCAAAGACCAGGCGGCGGTGGTCGTGGTGATAGACCAGCGGCTTTTGACCCAGCCGGTCACGGGCCAGGATCAGGGTGCGGCGGGGGACGTCCCAGATTGCCAGGGCGAACATGCCCCGCAACAGGGAAAACATCCGGGTACCCTCATCCTCGTAAAGATGGACGAGAACCTCGGTGTCCCCACGCGAGCGAAGCTGGTGGCCCTTGGCCTCCAAACGCCGCCGCAGCGCGGGGAAGTTGTAGATCTCGCCGTTGAAAACCGTCCAGATTGTTCCGTGCTCGTTTGAGAGAGGTTGATGACCCCCGGCCAGGTCGATGATCGACAGGCGCCGAAACCCCAGCGCGGCGTAGCCGTCGTGGTAGATGCCCGCGTCGTCGGGGCCGCGGTGCGCAAGACGGTCCATCATGCGCTCGAGCGCGCCGGCAGCCAGCGCCTCTTCGGGCTCGGTCCAGACCGCGCCGCAAATGCCGCACATTTTGTGAGTCCCCGCTCTACCGCTCACCCCGAGGCAACGTCCAGCGAGGCCTCATGGGTGACGCCCGGAGCCGCCCATTACCACGAGGCCACGACGATTCGCTTGGCCCGCGAGCGGGGCTGAACGTGCCAACGACCCTATTCGCGGGAATTGAGCAAGTCGCCGCGTGGCCTCCACCAGTTTTGTGTCGCACCTCGCCGACTTTTCCGTGGAGCAGCCAACAGCCACCGAGCCCCACCGATCCGCTGGGTTCCCATACATTCATTGTACATGTGACATGTTCGATCTACAACTCGCGCGGCGCGCGGCCCGGCCATGAGACCCGCTACGAGCCGGCTTTCGCTTTTGACCGCACCAGGCACTCGGAGAATTCGGCGAACTGCGCGATCATGGCGTCGGCTCGCAATCCAGAGCCGAGCTTGCTCATCTCACGCCATGATCCCCTTGGATCGCGCCAGGTTTTCGTAGAGCTCGGCGAAGTGAGCGACCATGGCGTCGCTCCGGAAATTCGCCTCGACGCGCGATCGCCCGGCCAGTCCCATGCGATGGGCCAGGGCCGGATCGCGCACGAGGTCGCGAATCGCTCGAGCCATGAGCCTGGTGTCGCCAATCGGAACCAGAATTCCCGTCTGGCCGTCGACGACGACTTCAGTAGTTCCCAGGGCGGCGGTGGCGACCACCGGCTTACGAAACCGCATCGCCTCCAGCACGACGTTGGGCAATCCCTCGTAAGCGCTGGGCAGGACGACGAGGTTTGCGGAAGCCAGGAGCCGCGGCACATCATCGCGGTGCCCGAGAAATCGCACTCGACCGTCCAGATGATACGCATGCGCGGTTTCTTCAAGCCGATCTCGTAGCGGCCCGTCGCCCGCAATCAAGGTGCGCACGTCAGGCTGAATGTTCTGGACCAGATCGAGGGCTTTCAACAAGTCGTCAACGCGCTTCTGCTCGGCGAGGCGCCCGGCGAAGAGAACCAGGGGCGCGGCAGGCTCGAACCCAAACGATGCACGGACTTCCGCGGGATCAATCGGCGGCGGTTCGTCGTCGCCGGCCCCGGAGTAGATCATCGTCAGCCGGTCGGACGGTACGCCCAGGTCGCGATAAAAGTCGACCACCGCCTGCGAGTTGCCGACCAGCCGGTCGCACCAGGTAGCCAGGCAGCGGTCGAGGAATCGCTCGACTCGCCCCTTCCACAGATCCGCGGCCATCTCGGCGACCACGACGACAGGCACTCCCGCCAACCTCGACGCCACGCGGCCGTAGGTGTTGGCCGCAAAGATCCAGCTCTGGACCACGTCGAAGGATCGTGCCCTGAGCAACCGCACCAGACGGGCCAGTGCCAGCGGATCGACCTTGAAGCGCTTGCCGATCAGCGTGACAGGAACGCCGGCGGCGCGCAACTCGGCCTCGAGTGGGCCAAGCCGCGTGAGCGCCGCCACCTCGACACGGAAACGGTCGCGCGGTAGCCCTTTGGCCAGCATGACCATCTGCTTTTCTGCACCGGAACGATCAAGCGTCGGAATGACCTGAAGAACTTTGAGCACGCTTGGACTCTTTGGGTTACATTATAAAAAAATCTAAACTTGTAATGTTTCAGCTCGATTGGCGGCTGGTGACTGCGCTATCCCGCACTGGCGAGTGGCTTGCGCTCGCGGAGGATTTCATGAAACAAGGCCAGGTGCTTGCGGGCAACCGCCTGGATCGAGAATTCTCGTTCGACGCGACTGCGGGCAGCGCGGCCCATCGCGACGGCTCGATCGAAGTTATCCCACTGCTCGATGATGGCGCGGGCGAGTGCTTGGGGATCATCCGGCGGCACGAGCCGTCCCTCAACAATATCGGTGACCAGCCGGCAATTGCCCGCAATCGCCGAGGCAACGAGAGGGACCCCAAGCGCCATGGCCTCCAGAAGCGCGATGCTCATGCCTTCCTCGCGTGAGGGCAAGACAAAGAGATCGGCCTCCCGGAGTGGCGCCGTGGTGTCGAGAACGGTGCCCCGAGATTCGACGGCCTGCCCGGGCCCGAGCGTCAGACCCAGCTTGCAAATATCGGCCTCCAGGCGGGTTCGTTCCGGTCCATCGCCGATCAAGATCAGACGGGCATTCGGATACGTCCGCCGGACCAATGGCCAGGCCTGGATCAGTATATCCAGGCCCTTCTCGGGTGCGAGGCGCCCCAGGAACACCGCGCGGGGCGATTGTTGCCAGTCGGACCGGATGCTCCAGGCTCTCTCCGGAATCGGCACGCCGTTGGGAATCGCGACGATCCGGGGCGATACCGGAGTATGACGGGACGCGACGAACAGCCACGAAGGCCGCAGCGTTCCTGTCTGCCAGGCCCGCTCGAGCTCGTTGGCCACTGCTGCGGAAATTGCGATGAAAGCGGCCGCGCGGCGGCAGCGCAAGCCAATCAGCCTTCCAAAGTTGCCCCATGACTGCCACGCGACGTCGCCGGTCACACCGGCGCCTTCCGGCCGCAGGATCACCGGAAAGCCTGACTTTTCGCCAGCACCAATGACCGCGTAAGCGTCGTGTTTGAGCATGGAGACGTAAGCCAGATCGATCGGATTCTCCCGGAACCAGCGCCTGAGATTTCGCATGTAGAGCCAGGTTCCCCAGAATCGCAACCGCGATGTTGCCAGTCGCCGCACCTTGAGCTGGCCGCGACTGTGCGTTTGCTCCCCTGCAAGCAGATTCTCTGCATCCGTCGCCAGTTGTCCTTCCCGGACCAGTTCTGATCCTGGTGGCTGCGACGTGAGCACCGTGACGTCTGCTCCCTCGGCGGCCAGCGCGCTCGCCAGGTAACTCAAAACTCTCTCGGCGCCGCCGATTGAGGGCGGGTAGCGACGCGTGACGAGAGCCAGCTTGAGGGATCCAGGCGAGAGTATCACCGCAGGTTCTGAGAATTAGAGACACGAACGCTCAAAAACAGCGATCTTCGATCGAGGAGCTTGCTCAATGAGTCACATCCCGCATCACGCCGACATAGGGCAGGTGGCGGTAATCGTCGTTGTAGTCGAGCCCGTAACCGACAACGAAGGCGTCGGGAATGACAAACCCGCAATAGTTGGGTTCGAGGGGGACGATCTGGCGGCCGATCTTACGCAGGAGAACGGCCGTCCGAACTGACGCCGCCCCACGGTCCCCGATATGCTGTACCAGCGCCGCCAAAGTATGCCCCGTGTCCAGGATGTCGTCCAGAAGCAGAACATCGCGGCCAGTGACATCCGGCGCGAAGGCTTCATTGATGACAAGTGTTGTCGCAGTTGTCGTCGCGCCTCGATAACTGCTGGCTTGCACCAGTGCAATCCGCAAGGGGATTCGGATCTGACGCACAAGATCGGCCAGGGCAATCAGGCTTCCGGTCAGAACGGCCACGATCGTCAGCGGTTTGTTCCGGTAGTCATCCTCGATTTCCCGCCCCATTTCCCGCAATCGGTCCTGGATCTGGGACTCACTGATTAACAACTCAACAGTCACGGTGGTTCGTCGCTTTCGGTACGATCTTGATGAGTGCCGGGATACCAGCGCACGGCGATTCGGGCTAGCCGCCCGAACTTTTCTCTGCGATGCCCATTTGTCACGAGCCCGGTCAGGACGTTAGTCTAACGCATTACGCTTGCGGCGCGGATAGCATGGCTCCAGTGCCGGCCGTCTCGGACGCACCGGACGCGAAGCAAGCAGCTCGCCGCGCTGTCCGAACGTCTTGAGCTTGTGGAACGTGGAATTTCGCGAATTGAACGGGATTCTCTCGAAAGTTACCACCATGTCTCACTCACGTTTTGAGGGTTTGATCGCCGACTACCTGAACGGCCCGGTTCAGCTAGGGCGCGTCGTGTCGGGTCTGAGCCAGCAGCAACTCCAGGCGCGGCCGGTACCGGGCAAGTGGAGCACGCTCGAGGTTGTTTGCCATCTCGTCGACAGCGAGCAAGCCTGGTGTCACCGGATGAAGCGAGTGATCGCCGAGGAAAGGCCCCTGTTGATCGGTTACGACGAAAGCCGGTTCACAGCCGCTCTCCTTTATCATGAGCAGAAGCTGGAGGAAGAACTCGCCTTGCTCGAGGGAGCGAGGCGGCAGATGGCTCGAATCCTCATGGGCCAGCCCGAATCGGCCTGGGCACGAACGTGCGTTCACAGCGAACGTGGGCTGATGACGCTCGAGGAGATGCTCCAAGCCGAGGTCGCACATATCCCGCACCACGTCAGGCATATCAACGAAAAGCGCAAGACCCTGGGATTGGCGGTCATCGAGCTCTCAGCGTAGTCAATCTAAATTGTGCCGGTCAGGCTGGCCCCGCAACAGCTTTCCGCCGCTCGAGCATGGCCAGTGCCTCGCGGTCATTGGGACATTCAGCCAATACGGCGTGCCAGAGCTGTCGTGCCTCGTCATGGTTGCCGCGCTCCTGGGCCAGCGCCGCCAGGTTGCGCCTGGTGAGGTGGCCGTAGATGCCTTGATCCACGCTGGCAAACTGCTCCGGCCGCTTGAGCGTCAAGATCCGCCGCCAGCAGCGCTCCGCTCCGTCGCGATCGCCCATATGGCGCCGCACCACGGCTTCGCGGAACATCAGCTCAGCGTCGTCTGGGTCGATCGCCTGGCCTTCCGCACAAGCGGCGATCGCTTGGCGGGCCTCGCCCAGCATCTGGTGGGCTCGTGCGATCAGGGCATACAATTTGCGCGTGATCGAGTCGGACGGCGCCGAGCGGGCCAGGCTGTGGCGCAGATACTCGAGCGCCTGGCGCCAGTCCTGGCGCTCGATGGCGATCGCACCCAGGTTGAAGAGAACGAACGGGTCGTTCGGCCGGTCGGCAAGCTCTTCGCGCAGGATCTTGGCGTCGCGGTCAAGCTTCCTGGCGCGGAGTGCCCGATCAGTGTAGCCGGTGTGCCGTACGGTCACATCGGTCCATTTTACGGGGACGTTGGCCCGGCGCAGCGATGGCAAGATCTGTTCGTGGACGCGGTAAGTCCAGCGGACGCCCTCGCGGAGCGGAAAGAGCCGGATGTGGTCAACCACCGTCTGTCCGCCATCGCCGTTCGGCGCCGGATCGCAGGCGCATTTTACAACGTAGGCGGCCTGCTCGCCGGCGTGGAGACCGGCGATAAGCCGTTCGAGGTGCTGTCTCTGCGGCAGATCGATTACGTCATCGGCATCGAGCCAGAACGCATAATCTCCGGTGGCCCGTGCGAGAGCGGCATTCCTTGCGGCGGCGAAATCGTCGACCCACACGAATTCAAACACGCGCGCCCCGAACTCGCGGGCGATGTCGCGCGTACGGTCTTTTGACCCGGTATCCACCACGACGATCTCATCGAACAGGCCGGCGACTGAGCCAAGGCAATGAGGGAGGTTTTCCTGCTCATCCCTCACGATCATCGTCAACGATACCTTGGGACAGCCCACGCAGAGGCGCAAAGCCGCGTTGGTCGAAAGCCTCGACAGGCTCGGCTTGGGCGCTCCCTGCGCAAACTCTGGCAGGCGGGCGTTTGACCCGGAGCCAACGGCGACGGCGACCGTTTCGACCTGGGCAGCGAACTCCGTCGCCGATGGCTCCGGGTTAAACGCGCGCGCTTGGCCGCGGCTCGGCCGCTGTGCCCCATCGGCCAGTGCCAGCAACCGCTGCTCCACCGCCTCGGCAGTGTGCGCCCAGGTGAAACGCTCGCGGATGTGGGCGCTGGCCGCGACGCCCTTGGCTCTTGCCTCGACCCGGGCGCCGGCCACGCGCTTGAGAAGCTCGACCAGTACATCGGCGTCCGGCTCGAAGAGCCAAGGACGGCCGATCGTCTCGATTTCGCCCACGCGGCACTCGGCGAACTGACCACGCTCAGCGGGGATCAGGTAGGCCGTCTCGTCCGTGGCATAATCGAGCGCAGGCCCCGCGCCCGTGACGATGACCGGCAGTCCACACGCCATCGCCTCAACCACCGGCAAGCCGAACCCTTCCCCCCGAAACGGATGCACCAGGCAGTCACAGGCCGCATAAAGCCGGGCCATCTCGGCGTCGCTCAAGTCGCGCTCGATGTACTCGACGGGAAAGCCCCGTTCGCGCAGCGCCGTCACATCAGCCTCGGCCGTCTGGCCGCGGTAGAAGCTCTTCGAGCCCATCTCCTTGACGACCAGGCCGACACCATCAGCGGGCCGGAACGCCCGGGAGAAGGCCGTCAGCAGCAGGTCGATTCCCTTGCGAAAGATCGTCCCGCCGACGAAGAGGAACCGCATTTCAGGGCCGGACGGGAGCGCCAGCGGCTCGACACCCGGCCGAAATAGCTCGGGATCGACACCCAGCGGAATAACATGAACCCGCTCGCGCGGGACTTTGGCCTCGAGGTAACAATCGCGCACGTAGCGGCTATAGGCCCAGACCTCGTCCACGCGACCGAGCAGCGGCAGCCAGGCCTTTGGCACGCTGCCAAATTCCCAGGGCTGCATCAGCACCCATTTTCCATGGGGCGGCGGTTCCAGCCTCGGCGGCCACTGATGCCGCACGTGCACATGGGTGTGTTTCTGAGCGTCGCCATTCGGTCGGGGAGAGTCTCCGCCTTCATTGTCGCCTCTCGCTCCGCGAAACTCCGTTCTTTCGCGGAGCGAAAGGCGGCTCTGCCGGCCGATCATCTGGGCCGACTCGTCGTCCGTCCGTCCGGCACTGGCAATCCTACGCACATCATGCCCGCGATCGGTCAGTTGACAACAGATCGCACGATTAACGAGCGCAAGCGACTGCACTCCCTCGAATTCGCCCTCCCAGGCCACGCGCAAGTGAGCCCGGATCGCCACCTCGCCGGCTGCGGGATGATGAGCACTCCGGGACTGCGGTTGTTCCGGGAATTTCCGCTCCGATGCACCCCAATGCCGCAACACGACGCGCTCGCCTCGCGGTGCGAGCGACCCCCACTTGGCCGCGAACCGCCGTTCGTTTTCACTGATTAACTTACGCGTGTCGACTCCGTTGCCAGCGAACGTGCGGCCGCCGAAGTGATGGATAAAGAGGTCATGGGCCACGGCCAATTCGAATCCGGCCTGGCGCGCGCGGATGGCCAGATCGTCATCGTCGAAGAGCCCGAGCCCGAACTGCTCATCGAGCCCGCCGATGGTGTCGTAAACCTCGCGTTTCATGAGCAAGCAAAACCCCGACAGCTTGGGCACGGTAAACCACTGCCCGCGGTGCTCCTCGCGCCAGCGCCGCGCGAAGGCATGCATCCGATCCAGATCTGCGGTACGCGACGTGCTCGATCAACTGCGGCGGCGGCGCATAGTTGGTCATCGGCCCAACCAGCCCGACACCCCTCGCAACATGCCCCAAACGCGCTCTCTCTCCCCCCCTCGCCCCCCCGGGGAGAGGTCCCCACAGGATGTGGGGGGTGAGGGGCGGCCAGGGGGGGTGACCTCGGCGCTACCAGACGCTCCAAGTGCGGACGGAGGGGCGGTGGTCTCGGCGCCACCGCGCGACTCGGCGTTCGGCTCGGGTTCCCGGACACCCGACGGATCGCCACCGTCCGCGTGACCGCAGCTCCGCCGCACATCGCTGGGCTCCGCCGACCCTGGCACCATTCCGCTCAGCCCAATCATCTGCTCCAACCACCCCTCAGTCACCACCGCGTCATTGTTGAGCAAGACGAGGTATTCCCCGCGTGCGCACTTCAGTCCCTGGTTGATGGCCGCCGGGAACCCGAGGTTGGTCGAATTCGCGATGACCGTGACCGGCACGGCCGACGAATCTTGCACGCCCGCCAGGTAGTCGCCGGTACCATCGGCGGAGCCGTTATTGACGACGATCAGCTCCCAAGATGCGCGAGTGAACCGCATCAAGGCGGCAATGCAGTGCCGGGTGAATTCAAGCTGGTTCCAGCAGGGAACGATGACCGAGGCGAGCTCCGAACGGACGCTGGTCGTGTGATCCATGACGCGTTCTCCACAGGCTTGACCATTCGCCGGGTTTGGAGCCGTTGAGGACCGAACCACAAGCCGGCGCAATGCGCGCCGAGGCCGTCAGCGGGCAAATGCAACGGAATGCATCTCCACCACGAATAAAACGAATCTTACGAATGGGAGGGCGGCCTTGTGGCGATCGCCACGCGAAGTCGTCGTGATTGCGGGCCCTGACAATCGCTCAGTAATCCAGCATTCCGTCTTTATTCGTGAGATTCGTTTTATTCGTGGTTGAGTTCTTTTCCACGTCGTAGCCTCCGCCCCTTTTGGCGGTTATGACTGGCCCGCTCCCCGCGCTTCGCGCTCCTCCCGGCAAACCAGGAGGTAAACCGGCCTACCCCACTTGAGCACGGGCTTGATCGTGCCGGTGGTGGGATCGGGCTCAACGACCAGATATCGGGTCAGACTGTCGCGCCGGTATTCCGTCTTTCCGTCAGCCGTCAGTGCGAACAGTCGTTTCTCCAGAAGGTGTTCCCAACGAAAACGACGAGCCGCAGCGCTCGTTGTCGCTGGTGCTCGGCCATCTTGTCGAACCACGTCCGCAACGTTTCCCCGCCCGTCGTAGACCAAGCTCGTCACGGCGTAGTAACAACCGCGAGGATCATGCGATGCGCCAGCCTGGTCGGGATCGGTCGGCGGCGACTCGGTGCTCATGATGGAATTCCTCTCGGGCCAGTCGAAATCGAAATGGGCAGGAAACTCGAGAATAGGTCTGACCGGAATGGCACGAGGTTAAGGCGCAATCCTTTACAATTAAACGACTTGCGACCCTTGCCTGGCGGCATGCTCAAAATCTATGTGGATATGTGCTGTAGCGTACTTGGCTATGAAACAAGTGAATCTTGGATTGTAGAAACTGTGTTCATTAAATTAAACATCGCATCAGTCCACTCCGAAACTCGGCGTAAAGCCATGCACCATTAAGATTTTCGCTTAAGCTAGTGCCGTTCAGGTCTGACCCCCTGCATGCAGACCCACGGAGACCCCCTGGAGATGCGCCTGTCCTAGAGTTTTTCCGATCAGCGCGTCGGTTACGGGATGTTGTATGTGACCTCGGTCCAGGGCAGGGCCCTGCGCAGTTCCTTCGCTCCCTTTAGAGTGACTTGGGTGCCAGCCACAGAGACGATTTCGAGCTTTTTCAGGTTCCTTAGGTGGCCTAAGCCTTCATCGGTGATCCTCGTTCGATCTAGCCAGAGTTCTTTGAGGTTGGATAGCTGCGACAGCCGAGCCAACCCTTGGTCTGTTATCTCGGTGTCGAAAAGCGACAGCACTTCAAGGTCCTGCTGGCCGCCTAAGGCGCAAGCCCGGAATCCGTGACCTTCGTTCCTGCCAAGTACAGTCGCCGCAGGCTCTTGAAATTCCTTAACTGGCGTAGCCCCGTGTCAGTAACCTGGGTTCCGTTCAGGGCCAAGCGTTCCAATCCACTCAAACCTTTGAGGTGGGCCAAGCCGACGTCAGATACGCGGGTGCCGTTGACGGCCAGTTCTTTCAGCGTCGCCCACGTCCCAATTCGTTCCAGCCCCGCATCTGTTATGGCCGTATCGCAGAGCTGCAAGGTCATGAGGTTGGGCAGCGCTTCGAGGCGCGCCAGTCCTGCATCCGTGACGGATGTCTGGTCGAGCACCACACCTTCAAGACTCACAACCTTGGTCAGGTAATCCAGGCCGGTGTTGGTGATGTCGTTCTGTGCAACGGAGAGGAATTTCAGCTCGGATAATCCTTGAAGACCCTCGAGTGCTCGATCGGTGATCCGGGTGTTCCAAAGCATGAGCCTCTCGAGCTTCGCGAGCGCGCTTAGTTTTGCGACACCGACGTCAGTGACCGGAGCGTTGACAACTTGGAGCTCGCGAACCTCGGGAAGCGCTCTGAGGTGCGACAGCACCGAGTCGTCCACTCGAGAGTACCGGAAGACAACGATGATTACGGGCCTGGCCGGACGCGAACTGTCGTACACGACGTTGCCGCCCACCTTTTTGATCTCCGCTACGGCCCGTTCGGCCCGATCGTTTGTGGGCGGCCCGGCGGCACAAGCTCTGCAGACCAGTGCCAGCGAAACGAGCAAAAGGGTTGACGCTCGGATGGCTACCATCGTAATTTGTCCTCGCTTTGTGAGACCTTCCCGGTGAGCGCCTTCGTCCATCAAGGCACAAGCCGTGTGTTTGGGCAGTCATGGTTAGAGACTTCCAGCTGAGAGTCACCAAATTCCGGGATCCTCTCCAGGGACTATAGAGCCGAGGAGGTAGTGAGGTCGTTCATCAGTGATCGGCTTTCGTTGATACTAGAAAATCGACCCGTTACAAAGAGCCAATTTGAACGGCACGTTTTGTTCGCAGTTGCCAGACGGTAAATGGCCCCCTGATGGTGTCCTCGAGTATACGGCGTACATACGATTCGTTGCACCCATTAAACCTCGCCTTACGACTTGGAGTGGATCATAGGCCTAGCTCCGATCGGCTTGGCTGAGCCGCAGCTGATGCGCCACCCGCCATTTGTCAGAAGCTGCAACCCACAGAGAACGCCCGGCGTGCCTCATCATCTTAAGAGAAGCGCGTCGATTTCGGCAGGGGCTCGTTCCGCCGACACGGAGCAAATCGCTTCTCCGCGGTGAGCGCTAGGGTAAAGTACTAGGCGTCGCGCAAAGGATGTTGCGCGCCTCGACGCAAAAATGGCCGAAAAATGGGCGATCGGCAGCAAGTGAACTTAACCACCTGTACGCGACGGTCAGTAGCAGCGGTCGGCTTCGATAACGACTCCCGTCTGCCGTCGTCGCGGTCGGTCCGCGTCGGTCTGACTGACCGCCGGGACAGGCCGGGCACAACACGCGCGGCAGGGACGACCACTCAGTTAACAATCGAGTGCCTCATCGACCAGCCGACTCGGGAACGCCTTCGCCAGCGGCGCGCGGTCGGCAAAACTGGCCCAAGCGGTTGAGTCAACGTGGGTCGGGAGTGTCGAGTACCGGCGCATGCGACCATCCAGCAAATCGTAATAAAAAGTGTTCTCCTTAAACCAGACTTCTCGTTCCAGGCGATTAAACCCAAGATTGTCGATTAACGAGACACCGAATCGGACACCCGACCGTTCCACGTGGAGTGTGGCGCTCAGCAAGCTATAGGGGTCGATGGCGGCAGGCATTCCACATGCGTCAGTCTCCGAGCCTCCACTCTGTTCGACGGCTTTGCCGCGAATTTGCGCTCGGCATCATACCTCGCCTTGGGTTTCTCACGCGCAAGAGCCTGCTTTACCATCGCATGATCCCTGGTGAAATCGCTGCGGCCCAAAGGAGCCGGAGGCGGTTTCTGAAAACGCTTTCCGCTTTCGCAGTTCCGAATCGCTTGCTCCCTTGCGAGTTCACCTCAGCGAGGGCGCCGCAAACCTGGAAAGAAGTTTCCAGCATTCGTCCCCCCGGCGCCGCCCGGGCTCGAAGTCGTGCCGCCGCCGTTACCCAAGCTTGTTCCGCTGCCTGGCAGCTCCAAGCCGACCGTGACCGTCATTTCCCCAGTCGTCAGGTTTAGCTCCAAAGTAGTTACGAAGCCATCCCTATGGTGCTGGGTACCGAGATTGCCGTTCCGTCCATAGCCAATTATAGCACCGCCGCGCCCAAACCCAAAGAAATTGCCACCGTTCCAACCGTTGTTGTCACCATCACCGACTCCGCCGCCACCCTGCCCCGGGGCGCCCTGCCCCGGGCCGCCGTCCCTGACTCGGGGATAATATTTGGGGTATGGAAATTCTTGTAGTCCGTCGGGGTCCAAAGCACCTGGCGGGTTGTTCTCCACGTATCGGTAAAGGTCCGCATCCCCGGCCGCGAACCCGCCGGGTCCTGACTCATAAACCTCCCGATCGCCGCATCATAATACCGGGCATGATCGTAGTAAATCCCAGTCGTCGAGTCATACTCAATACCCGCGAATTTGAACCTATCTCCATTACTTGAATCAGTCTCTGTGACTATGTTGCCATATGGATCGTATACGATGTGATCGAGGTCCGTCCCGGAGCTGCTGACGAGGTCAGTCACCGACCCGAGCTGGTCCGTCAGGTACCACGCCAGGTTGCCGCCCGAGCTCGTCCGCGCGAAAAGCTCGTTGACCGCCAGCCCATCGAGATAACGCACCGTCACGCCGCCCGTGCCGTTGAAATCAGCATAGGGGTTGGCGTCCGGGCTCGTGCCGTTGTAAACCGTCCAGGTTTGCGCGCTGCTGTCGTCGATCCCGATCCGCTGACCCAGCGCATTATAGGTGTAGGTCGCCATCACGGTGCCGCCCACCGTGACATTGGTCAGACGGTTTTCATAGCCATACGTATAGGTCGTCGTCACGCTGGTGGACGTATTCGTCGAGCTGATCAGGTTGCCGTCGTTGTCATAGGTATACGTGTACCCCGGCGAGGCGGTCATCTCGTTGCCGGTGCCGGTCGTATAGCCGCTCGAGTCGCGGTTGCCGTCGAGGTCGTACGAGTAGGAATCGTTCACCGTGCCCGTTGACCCGGTCAGTTGCCCGGCGTGATCGTAAGTGTAGGTATTGAGCACGTTGTAGCCGCTGTAGGTCTGCGCGTATTGGGTCAGCTCGCCGGCGCTGTTGTAGGTCGGCGAGTCCGACACGAACGTGGTGTGGATGAACGGGCTGCCCTCGGTGCCCGTGGTGCTGGAGATACCCGTGATATCATTGGCCGCGTCGTAGCTGTCTCCGGTGATCACAATCGTGCCCGTAGCGTCCTCACTCTCATACTCCTTCGTCATCCGGCCGCCCGAGTCGTAGGTGATCGTGATTTCACCATACGTCGTGCCGCCGAGCGACTGCGTGACGGTCGTCAAGCGCAGCGCCGGGTCGTACTGATAGGTCGTGATCCCCTGCCCGGTGCCGCCCGAGCCCGATAGGCTGTCCTTGATGCTGGTCACATCGCCCGAGGGGTCGTAGCCGTAGGTCAAAGTCACGGTCGGCTGGCCCGTCCCGGGACCCGAGGTCACCATCGTCGCAAGCTGGCCGTCGCTGTCGTAGGCCATCGTCAAGGTCGCGTTGGCGTCGTCGGCGCCGGTCAATTCACCGGCCAAATCATAAGTGAATGTTGCCGTGTAGATCGCACCGCCCGAGCTATTGAGCCAGGTCTCGCCCGTCTCGTCGCCCAGCGAGTCAAACGAGTACGTCGTACGGCGCCCGTCGGCGTCGGTCGAATCGACCAATTCGCCATCGGCATCATAAACGAACGTCGCCGACACGCCGCCGGAGCTGTTGACCGACGGCGAGGTCACCTCGGTCTCCTCGCCCAGGGCATTGTAGGTAAACGTTGTGGCGTTCGAGTCGGCATCGGTCAGGACGTGCAGCCTGCCGGCATTATCATAAGTATAAATAGTTATAACGTCGTCTGCGTTCTCAACGGTCGAGACCCGGTCGAGGGCGTCATAGGTCGTCGTGGTGGTATATCCTGTGGGCGCGGTCTCGGTGGTCTGGTTGCCACCGGCATCGTAGCCATAAGTCGTTACCCCGGCGATCGCGCTGCCTGCGGCGGTCGTCATACCGGTCTCACGATTCATAGCATCATAAGAATATGTGGTCTTATTCGAGTTCGCGTCCGTGACGGAGGTCAACTGCCCGGCGCTGCTGTAGGCGTTGACCGTGACGTCGCTATCAGCGTTGGTGGTGGTCGTGAGCCGGTCGTACGAATCGTACTGGTAGCTGAAGAGCGTATAGCTCGAATGGCCCACGAGCGCCGGCGCCGTCTGGGCGGTGAGTATTCCGGGCTGGGTATTCGAATAGGTGTAAGTGGTCACGTAATCCATCGGGTCCTCGAGGACCGTCAGGTTGCCTTCGGAATCGTATGTGTACGTGTCGGTCCGAGAGAGCTGATCGGTCATCGACGACGGCTCGGCGAAGCTGTTGTAGGTGCCGTAGGTCACCGTGCTCAGGTCGGGGTAGGTGATCTGCGTGACGTTGCCGTGCGTATCGTAGGCATACTGGCTGATCCGGTTCATGGGGTCGATGACGATCGTGGCCAGACCATTAGAATCGCGATCGTAGGTCGAAACGTTGGAAAGGGCGTTGACGGATTGGTCGGTCAGGCCCATGCCGCGCCAGTCGGGGCGCAGCGTGGTGACGTCGCTCAAGGGATCGGTGTAAGTCGAGCCCACCTCGGCGAGCAGCGTTGACGCCGCCGGGCTGCCCGAGGTCCCACTGTTGGTCCAGCCCTGTTCCTGGGCGGCGCTATAGGTCTCGGTGGTGCTATCGGCCCGCGTGATTGTGCCGACGCGCTCAGCATTGTCATACGTTATTGTTGTGATTTTGGTCGGCTCGCCAGCTGACGAGGGCTCGGTCACGCTGGTCAGTTCGTTCGACCCGTTGTAGCCATAATCCCAGGTCGAGCCGTCGGGATACTCGACGGCGGTGAGGTCGCCTCCCGAGACCGTGAACGTCGCCAGGCGGCTGGCCGAGTCCTTGATCGACTGGAGTTGGTTGCTACCGTTATATGTGAACGTGACGGTCTGGCTGAAGGGGTCGGTGATCGAGCTGAGCAGGTTCCCGCTGTAGGTAAACGTCGTGGTCAGGCCGTTGCGATCGACGCTGGTGGTCTCGAAGCCGCTCGAGTTGAAGTTCAGCTCGGTTCCGTCGGTGAAGGTCTGGGTGTAGCCGCCGCCGCTATTTTGGGTGAGGGTCGAGAAATCGCCGGCCGGGCTGGTGAATGTCCCGCCGCCGCTGCCGAAGCTGTCCGAGAACCACTCGACCACCCCGCCGCCGTCGTTGACGATCACTCCGCCGCTGGCCGAGATGATCTTTTCCAGCCCCGAAATCGTCCAGCCGGCGCCCAAGGCCGCGAAAGTCGGGTCCTGGGCGGCATTCTCGACCGTGGCCGTGCCGCTGTAGGTGAAGGTCGTCGGCGTACCGCCGCGGTAGTCGATGATCGTCTCGGTGTAGGAATACCGGCCGGTGCTCAGCCCCGTTGCGTTGGCCTGGAGGCCAATCTGCATGATGTCGCCGGGCGTGAACGAGCTGGTGTCATAGTAGTAGGTCGAGCCCGCCGTTCCATCGAACGTGAGCTGTGCCGAAACCTCGGATGGGGCCGCCTGGGTGGGATCGAGCTGGTGCTCGGCGACGACGATCGGGAGCTGCATTGGCGGCCAGCGAGTTGTAAACCAGCGAGATGCCCGGGATGTTCGGGTTGTACGAGGGCAAGTTGATCGACGTCTCGAGCGCTCCGGTCGGCGCGACGACCGAAACGTTGTCACTGGCGAACGTCGGTGCGGACGCCTGGATCAAGCCGGGGTCGAGCGTCTGATTATTCCAGGTCGTGCCGCCGGTGGCCGATCCGGTCCCGGCGGGCACCCAGAACGTGTACGTCTGGCTCACCTGGTCGCTGTTGGGATCGGTCACGGTCAGGGTTACGGATTCGGAGTTGGCCGTGGCGATGCTCGTGTTCCAGTCCAGACTCCCATCACGCTGATCGGCTCCGTGATTGTTACTTTGGATTCGAGCCGGTCGAGCTGATCGACTTTCTTGGCCAATGCGCGGCGACGCTGCGAAACGCTAAACTTGAAGCGCGGCATGATCCGACTCCTCCTCGCTGGCGACCCAGATGCAGACGGCGAACGCTTGCCCGGCCGGCCAGGGCGTGCGCCTGGCGAAGCGCGCAGGCCCATCGGCCAGACGAGTGCTGCTGGACCGGTCGGGAGACTGAATGCACGACGATTACAAACGTGGATGATCGGTCGAAGGCGAACAAATCCATCCCATGCGCGGTCCTTCACGCCATTGGCCATCCTGGCGGGGGGTTTGCGAAGGGTTGAGGGCAGCAATATGCGCTCTCTACCTATATAGGGGCAAAAAGTGCACAAACCACGCCAGAGTTCCTCGAATTTTCATGGAACGCTCGTAACTTACGCGGTAGCATGCGCTGAAATATCCTCGGGAAGTGTTTTGGACTCACAGCGGTGGAGGTCGTCGGGACTGACGGTGCGGGAGTGGGAGTGTGAGTGGGGAGTCAGGCCGGCCGGTCCGCTCCCGCGGGGAATCCCCGACCCTCCCCGCTTGCGGGCAGCTTCGCGGCGGCTCGCCGATGAGATGCAATCCGCGAGCGTTCTCTGGTCTGAAATCGAGGCTGCCGTTAGAATCCGAAGCAACGCTTCGGGGGCATTCTGCGAAATCGTCGCGGCCATACCGGTGCTTCCTCGCTCTGAGTCAGACCATGAGCTCCATCTTGCTGTTACCCCTGGGCGTGGGCGAGGCGTTCTCGGCCCGGCATTACACATCGTGCCTGGCGCTGGGAGTTGACGACCAGTGGCTCCTGATCGATTGCCCGCACCCGGTACGGAAGATGTTGCGCGAGGCATCAGCCCGGGCCGGACTGGCTCGTCCGCTCGACCTCGATCGAGTGAGCGGTGCGGCGGTCAGCCACTTGCATGCCGACCACTCTTGCGGACTGGAAGATTTCGGCTACTACTCGTTTTTTGCCTTGGGCCGCCGAGCCACAGTGCTCTTACACCCCGACGCCTCGGCGCGACTCTGGAATGGTCTGCTCGCGGCCGGGATGGAGTTCGTCCAGCTCAATGCCGACGTGCCACTCGTTCAGAAAGAACTCGGCGACTACTTTGAATTGATCGATCTCGACCTGGCCCGGCCGGTCAAGTTCGGGCCGTTCGCGATCGAGTGCCGGCGGACGATCCATGGTGTGCCCACGTTTGCTTTCCGGATCACGGCCGGTGGGCGGATATTGGGGTTCAGCGCCGACACCACGTATGATCCGAGCCTGATCGACTGGCTCAGCACGGCCGACTTGATCGTGCACGAAGTCACGAACCTCGTTCACACGGGAGTGCACACTCCTTACGAGAAACTCGCGGCCTTGCCCGAATCGATCCGCTTTAAGATGCGTCTCACGCATTACCCGGACGACTTCGACGTGGATTCGAGTGTGATCGAGCCGCTTCGCGAGGGACGGCTTTACGAGGTGTAATGCGGCTCAACGGGCCCTCAATCGCCGTGCAGGGCGCGCAACCGCGGCGATAGTCTGAGGATGAGCTGGGCGCGTTCGAACTCGGCAAGCCACTCGGCGATGGTGACCGCGATTGCTTGCTCGCTGGGAGGAACAAGCCCCGTGGGACAGGCCGGCCCAAGCTGCTCGGCCGCCATTCGGCGGTAGATCGATACGGTTCGCTCACCGTACCGGGCTACTTCGAACCAATCCTCGCTCAGGAAGACAACGACCGGAACCCGCTGGCCGCCGTTGATGGTAAGCAGGTCGCGCGCGTCGGGTTTGACGTCACGATCCAGGAATCGGAGATCGATCGCCGACGCGGCTCGCGCGAAAAGATCGAAGGCCGGGCACTGGTTGATGCAATCGCCGCACCATGCCCCTGCCAGACAGATCACCGGCATTCGCCGCGCAAAGCCCGCCAACACCTTTTCTTGCTCTACCGTGAGCGAAAATCGCGCGTGCATTGCATCCCATCGGAACCGCTGCGCGGGGGTCGCGTATTGATCCAGGAACGACGTGTACGGCAGAGCGTCCGCAAAGATCTTGGACCAGTCGGTCATGAGTACCCTCGACGTTGATGAATCAACAGCGGTCAAATCCATCCCAAGGCGGACAATGCCGCGAGATGTTTGCAGTGGGTCTTGCGGCAGTTGACACTCTCGGCAATCTGGAAGATCCAGTCGGCGCAGTCGCATTGGGTCAAGCCATCGGCGAGCCGGCAGACATAATAGGGACCGTGGTCGAGCGGGGGCAAGAGCCGTGTAAGCCGCCACTGAATGGGTGCCGCCTCGGTACCCACGACCTTTTCGGTGCGGTAGGTCTGGCCGGCGATCGACACCAGCACAACCCGCGGCGAGCCGTCAGCCGGCCGGGCGAGGGTCAGCACGACGAGCGGCGGCTCGCGCAGCGCCGCGTCGATCGCTTTGGTACCCAGCTCGGCACGAAGCCGCTCCCAGGACCGCCGGGCTTCGTTCAAGGCATTGCGGAAGTGCCAGGTTGTGGGATGGAATGGCCCGAACGCCGCTTCGGCGGCTTCGAGATCGACCGTCGCGACGTCCACGATCATTCGTCCTCGCTGCGCCAGCTCGACGGCAGAGCGGTAGGGATCTGATTCATCGCGGTCACGTAGCCGCTGCTGCTGCGACTGAGCGAACGGCCGCGTTGCCTTTATCCAGGCTTCTTGGATTCCCCGAAGCCGCCCCAGTTTATCCTCAGCCGGCACTGTCGAAGTCTGTCGACCGCGGTCGATCATGATGGCCTCCATTCCAGGTGCACTTTGGCTCGAACCGGGCAGAAATGGGTGTACCAAATACCAGGCGCGAAATCAAGGCGGCCTATCTTCGGGGCAGTCGATTCCGGGCCGTCGCATAGGCGGCGAGTATTCCGGATCGCCCGGGGTGAATTGCCTCCAGGCCCAGCTTCGACTGATCGGCGGACGAAAGGTGCTGGTCCGTGCCGGCAAAGATGACCAAGCGCTGGCATTCAGGGAGCTTGAAGAGCTCGTTCGACGGCACTCAGGTCGCGCTGGTGCAACCTGGGAAGAGCGGTCCTGAGGATGAACCGAAGTCGGCCACCCCGTGAGGGTTCCTGGGTCGGCAGACTATCGGCGCGAAAATTCGGCGCTTTCGACGTCGGGCTGACGACGGCCACTACCTGGAAAGGAGTATCGCGATCACGTCGCAGAATCATGGTGCGGAGCGCCAGGAGATCATGGGTCGAGCTGTGACGGAAGAGAACCTCGCGGAGCCCGTCGCCGGCCGTAACCGCCAGCACTGCCACCAGGAAAACAGCCAGGATCCCGCGCTGGCGGTCGTCGCGACGTTGTGCCCAGCGGTAAAGCGAGCGGATGATGAATACCGAAGCCACCACCATGTCGAGCGCCAGATGCAGCCCCAGCGCGGTTGCGGCATCCGCCCGTCCCCGCATGAGGTCGTTGACGGCCTCGTTCAGAGCGGCACTGGCCCACCAGGCAACCGACACGGCGGTTGCGGGTGCCAATCCGATCAGGACCTTGATCGAAACGCGGCGATTGACCAGGTTGGCGAGCGTCTGTGCGGCCAGCAGGTTCAGCGGCACGAGCATGTTCAGATCGAAAGCGCTGCGCGGCCCATTAGGCCAGACCGCCGGTGCCAGAGCGGCGACGGCCAACCAGATGACCCAGAGCGACCCGCCGATCGTCTCGCGCGCATCGGTCTCGTCAACGAGTGCCGACCGGATCGACCATAACGCTCCGAAGAGACCGAGCGGCAGCGTCACCGGTGCCAGATCGATCAGGCGCGCCAGCAGTCCTGACCATCGATCGGTCAAGAGCGCATCCGGCGGAAACCCAAGCGCCGTTATCGCCTCCCAGCCATGAACATCGATCATGAGCACGAACCAGGGCAAGGCGATACCAACAGCAATCGCCAGGGAAAGCATCGCACCGACCAGCGTCGGATTGTCTCGCCAGTTCCTTAACCAAGCCCACACGCCAATCCGCCGCGACGAGAGCATTTTGGCGCCGCGGAGGTAGTATTGATGCAAGAGCACGATCGGGATGACCAAGAGGCCGATGCCGCCCAGCGTGAGTAGAGTCAGGCCTAGCGCCAATCCCCCGGCAACCGCCCAGACCATCGGGCTGGCCCAGGGCCAGGGCCGGGTTGACTCGCTGGTTACGCGCTCATGCCACCCGTACGCCAAGAGCGTGGCCAGCACGCCACAAAGCGCCAGCGTGCTCGGCGTCGCCTCCTGGATGCGCAGCAAGAGGCTCTGGTTGAACCCGACGAGAACCGCGGCGGTCAGCCCGACCCCTGCTCCCCGCCACAGCCGGCCGTGCAGGTAAACCAGGACGATTGCCAGTGCCCCGGCCACATAGCTGGGCAAAACGCTGGCCAGCGGATCACAATCGGTGGTGAGCCAAAAGCCCAGGGCCTCGAGCCAGGCATAGAGGGGAGGCTGGAACGAAACCACGCGAAAGGCGGCCGATTCTTGAGCCGGCTTGATACTTGCTGACAAGGGCGTTTGGTCAAGCGCCAGCCCATCAAGCACAGCCAGGCCCCGCAAACCCCACAACGGTGCGGGAGGTGTGAGGTCCCAGGCGTTCAATGCCACCAGGCCCGGCAGAATCGCGACCAGAACCACCAGCGGAAAGACCATTGCCGAGCGTGGTGCCGGGCGGATCAGCGGCCGCACGAGCAGCTCGGGTTCCGCGATGGCGATCCGGGAGACGCGGTCCCGAATCGGTTCCCGAACGTCCCAGGGCGCGACTCGCCACCGCAGTGATGGACCCGGATCCATGAGCCCAGTTCTCCCGGCCAGCTCGATCGACCGATCTCTCGATGCTCGATGTTCGAGAAGCGAAGGTCAGCAAGCGCGGACAATACCATATTCTTCAAAGTCGCGGGATAGCGACTTTTTCCGGTGAGTTCTCCTCCCGGTTACGCATCTTGGGATGGTTGATTGCCGGCTGCCGACAGCGAACCTGAGATCGGAAATCGAGCAGAGCGGGCCCGCAATTGCTCGAGATTGCGCCGAAGCGCGCCCAGACCATCGTCGCCGTTGATCAATTCACAGCAAGGTAAGACCACGCGAAGCAGGTCGGGGTGGGCAGGACCCATGGTGGCGACCACCTGTTTCAGAGCTTGCAAGAAACGATCGACACCTTCGTCGGCCATGTGAACATGTGTCACCAGTTGCTCGAGCTCGGCCAGAGAGTAGGACGACAACGTGTTCTCATCGTGCGCCGCTGGCCCGGCCGGTGAACCTGGCGGCGCCGTGCCCGAAACAGCAGCGCGGGAAGCCGGTGCCAACGGCGATGCGCAGGAACGCTCCGAGCTCACGTCACGCTCCCGAATCGAGGAGAGATCGGCATCGCGCATCCGGCGACCGCTCTCGATCGCCTGAACCAACTGCTCTTGAGCCTCGACGACATAGGCGGCCCAGTCGGTGGAAAAGTCCTGGCGGAACGCTTCGATGTAGCCAGGTTCGTACTGTCTGGAGAGCCACTTGAGCTGGTGGAAAACCCGGTGCGACAAGGCTTGCAGCTCCTCGGTCAATTCGGCCTCGCGGTCCTGGGAAGCCTGGAAAGCGCGAAAGCGTCCGATCCAGACTTTGAGCCGCGCGTACTGTTCGTGCTTGTTCAGCGAGCCGAACGCGCCCATGCCCGCGTTGACCTCGTGACCGAGAAGGTTAAGCTGACCGCCCGGGAAATGCGCTTCGGCATCCCAGAGCAGCCGGTCTTCGGCGGCGAACTGCTGGGCCAATTCCGGCTGAAGCCGGTCGAGCTCACGCCGGAGTTGACGGTACTGATCGGTCACCACGCGCAGCTCGCGGCGCGCTTCATCAAGGTCGTGTGAAGCCTCCTCCAGGTCAGTTCTAGCCTGGCGGCGCGTCCGCTCGATTTCGGCTTGTGATGTCGCGATCAGTTGCTCGGCGTCGGCCTCCGAGCCAAGCGTCGATTTATACAATGCCAGTTTGCGTACGAGGTCCTTGAGCAATTGCTCGTCGCCGTCAGCCTGTTCCAAAGTTCGCAGGCTTGCCGGCCGAAGGGCGCGAAGCCGCTCGGCCGCTTTACGGGTGCGTGATTCAGCCCCTCGAAATTGCTCGGCGGCATGCTGCGTCTCTATTTCGATTTTGCGGGCACGTGTCTTCGCTTCGGCTTGCCGGACTAACTCCGCGAGCCTTTCCAAAGCTGGCGTCATGGTCGTCTCTCGCCTTCTACCTAGACGCGATTTAACTCCATCATACACAGCCCAGTGATCAAGGTGAACCCGCCGCATCTCCGCGTGAGGCGATCCAGAACGGCTTGCCGCCGTCTCGGGGCCCCAGCATGATCACGCTGCCTCCACCGATCACTCATTCAGCTTAATCGAATCGGGGTGTATGATGACAGCGCCTGGGCTCGGTCCCATGTACTCGATTCCACAGGAGCTTCTCCATGCCCGGATCCTGGTTCCGCTGGCCAATCACGACAGTGCTTTCGTTTCTGACCCTCATGGCCGCGTCCGTAGGGAGCGAAGCCGCCGACAACACACTCAGCCCAGAGGAGAAAAAAGAAGGGTGGGTCCTGTTGTTTGACGGCAAGAGTCTCGACGGCTGGCAGACGAGCAACCAGCGGCCCAGCAGGGTACCGGTGGATGAAGGGAGCATCAATCCACACGGCTGCGGCGGCTACATGATGATCCACGAGAAGACCTGGTTGGACTTCGCGGTGTCATTCGATTTCAAGATCAGCAAGGGATGCAACAGCGGAGTCTTCGTCCGCACCTACCCGCTCACGCCGCGCCCGGGGAAGGACGTCGGTTTCAACGGGATCGAGGTTGCAATCGATGACACAGCCACCGCCGGCTATCACGACACCGGGGCGATCTATGACCTGGTCAAGCCAGCGAGGAATGCCATGAAGCCGCCCGGCCAGTGGAACCACATGGTGATCACCTGCGACGGGCCCAAGCTCGCCGTCGAGGTTAACGGAGAGCTGGTCACCCGGATGAACCTCGACGAATGGACCATGCCCAACCGCCGCCCCGACGGCTCGGAACACAAGTTTGACATCGCCTACAAGAGCCATCCCCGCTCTGGCTACATCGGGCTTCAGGACCACGGCTCGGCATGCTGGTACAAGAATATCAAGATCAAGGCGCTGCATCCGCCGAACCGGGGACGCGATCGACCTTGAGATGAACGAACCCATCCCGCCAATCTGGTCTACGCGCTGCCCCGCGCCGCGGCCAGCCTGGTGACAAACGCAGCGTGCTCGGGGGTGGCGCAGCCGAGGTCGAGTACGGCGCGCAGCCGTTGCCGATCGCCCTTGAGAAGGGCTTCTGAATCGACCGATGCCTACCCCGCCCAAGCGAAGGCTTCAAGCCAACACCCAGACCTTCGCAGCCGTCCGATGTGCGGATCAGCTTGCCCGAAAGCACCTGCTCAAAGTGCGTAAGTCAGCCCGCCGTGGGGGAATACGCGTAGACGCCAAGTGCCCGTTGGCAGAGCGCGGCCGTGACGTCCAAGGGCCGTCGCCGCCGCCTGCCAGAGCGCGGCTTGGTCGCCAAAGAGCTGGACCGGTCCCAGCCGCGGGCCGACTCGCTGGTAGAGCGGTGGGGCGTAGACCAGGACCCTGCGATCGACAACCAGCTCCCTCGCCCAGCGCAGCATGAACGCGGCCGGTGAGCCAGCGGCCGCGGTGGCCCGCTCCGCTAGCGGCAGAAACCGGCGGATCGTCCAGCCTCCGAGTGCGCCCGTCGCGCCAATGGACCGCAGCGTGGCGATCGGGAACGACCGATCAATCTCAGCGGGATCGGTCCAGAACAAGCCGATCAGCAGTCCGCCGGGCCGGCAGGCCGCCCGGTGGTGCAGCAGTACCTTGAAGCTCTGCATCGGGTCGCCCGGCCAGGGATCGTTGCCGGCGACGATCAAATCGGCCGCTGGCGCCAGGGTGCGCAGAATCGCTCCCCGGCTTCGGCCGCCAGCAGATCCTGCACGGGCTCGGGATGCCCCGCGATCACCCGGAAGACCTGCCCCAGACCACCGATCAAATGGCTGATCGACCAGCACGGGCCGAGCTTTGCAGCCGCCTCGTGGATCGTTTGCCGCATCGGGTTGGACGCTGCGTTGCCGCCCAGAAGGCCAGCCGCGTCGGATCGCACGCTCAAGCCCTCGTGATGCAACGCCCCGAGCGTAGAACGGTGGCTCGTTCCGGGAAAAATCAATTTGTAACCACCCCCGAAACCCGCTTGAAGATGGGGCAGCACCGAGCCCACCAGGATGCGGACATCGGCCTGGACCACGGGTCGAAATACGCGCACCGGAACCCGCTTTTGTGTGGTGCCCAGGTCGACATACGCGGAGGGATCGTCCACCGGCGGACTGAAACATCGATAACTCGCCACGATCGAGTCGCCGAGCCGTCGGCACATCGCTTCGGTGTCGACAGCGTGGTGACGCCCGACACCGATGCTGATCGTCACATCATCGTTGCGTATTCCCGCTGCATGCAAACGCCGCAGCACGATCGGCAATGCTTCACGGACGGGCGTCCAGCGCGACGGGTCGTCGACAATGATCGCCACCCGGGCACCCGGAGCCAGATGTTGCTCCAGCCGCGCGGATCCTACGGGCGATTCGAGCGCCTGCGCCAGTGCGCCGGGATAGTCATCGAGCGGACCGCTCAGGTCGGGCCAGACGACATCGACATCCGCTCCGCCGATCGGCCCGGCGGCCGGCAGCCTCAATTCCAGCGAGCCCTGCGGGCCCCACGGAATCGTGATCGGCCTCCCGGCCACCGCCGGGTCTGATGGCGCGCCCTTAGCTGCGAGCAACGCCGGATCGATGGGTGGTTGCTTCATGGCAAGAAGTTGAAGGCAAAAGCGCGTTCATTTCCTCGGGACTTCAAACCAATCGCCCGGTTGGAGGACGACCGGCTGAGCCGGGGTCTCGTTCTTGACCCGGACGGCCCAGGCCTGGGCGTCCTGCTCGATGCGCGGGAACGTGCCATAGTGGATCGGCAAGACAAACCGAGGATGAAGCAGTCGCACGGTGCGCACAGCGTCATCGGGCCCCATGGTGTAGTAGTCGCCGATTGGCAGGATCGCCAGGTCGAGGCCTTCCTCGCCGATCAGCGCCATGTCTCCGAAGAGCGCGGTATCGGCGGCATCGTAGATCTTGGTTCCGTCGGGGAACGTCACGATGAAGCCGCACGGATTGCCGCCGTTGCTTCCGTCGGGGAGCACAGAGCCGTGAAAGGCCAGCGTCAGTTTGACGCGAACGGTGTTGTCAAAAAGGAAGCTGCCGCCATGCTGAAGCCCCTGGACCTGTTCGCCGGCCAGTCCCTGGGCGGGCTTCTGGAGCCACTCACCAATCTCGTAATTGGTTGCGACGGTTGCTCCGGTGCGCTTGGCAATCGCCACGGCGTCGCCGACATGGTCGCCATGACCGTGCGAAATCAGAATCAAATCGGCCGGCACCTCGTCGTCGTCGACAGCCGCCTTGGGATTGCCCGTCAAGAACGGGTCGATCAGTACAGTCCGGCCGCCGCTCTCCAGCAAAAGCGACGCATGCCCCAGCCAGCGCACACGGGTGGACATGATGCTCTCCCATTCTCAAACTCAAAAGCCTATCAGGAAGCCGATATCTCGCAGGTGGTGCCTCACGGTTTGTCTTGACCCGCTTTAACCGATGGGGCACTCGCAAACGGCCGCAAGCAAGATCATCCCGAACGGACGGGCGATTGACAATCCATAAGTCAGCCGGACATGATGTTCAGGGAGTAACGCGATGAATCAGGCCAACCCCGGAGAGGAACATCCGGCTCGGTCGTCGGAGCAGCAAACCTGCGGTGGTCAGAACCACACGGGTGAAGCCGGCGATTGCCAACGGTGCCGGGCGCTCGAGGCACGGATCGCCCAGCTCGAAGCGGCGGCAAGGCAACAGGACGGCGCGACTGGTGCATCGCCATCACAGGGGCTGAGCCTGCCTCTGCTGGAATTCAAGGCGCTTCGGCTGATTCCCTTCGGCTGGGGCGAGGGCTGGCAGCTTCGTCCTTCTCCGCCGCGGCGCCACTGGATGGACGAGTCAAAGCATGCCTATCACTGCTTGCCCCTGGTCATGGCCAACCAGTGGGGGTGGCAGATTCTCTGTCCGACGGATGTCACCGTCACCTGGGATGGAAGCCCGAATCTCGAGGGTTTGCGCGTTGATGTCGCTCCCCAGTATTCAGCCGCGATCAAGAGCCAGTTCGGCTGGGGAATCGTAACGTTCACTCCTCCCTGGCTGTTCCGGACACCGCCGGGCTGGGACCTCTACCTCAAGGGGCCGAGCAATCGCTGGAAGACCAACTGCGTAGCCCTGGACGGCGTGATCGAAACCTGGTGGCTGAACTACACGTTCACGCTCAACTGGAAATTGATCGAGCCGGGTACCGTCTTTTTCGCCCGGGGTGAAAGCTTGGGCCAGCTCCTGCCGGTTCCCCACGCGACGTTCGAAAACGCGCAGGCGGTCGAGGCCCCGATCGGCCTGCTTGAGCCCAAAGCAGCCGAAGAGCTGCTCGCCTGGCTAGAAAAGAGGCGGCAGGTGGCCGGCCAGAAGCTGAACATCCATTTCCTTTACCGCAAGGCCGAAGGAATCGAGGAACACCTCCAGCGCCTCGATGTTCCTGCGATCCGGCAAGTCGAGCCCTGAAAGACGGATCGGCCGGCCGGGCCGATCGACCGGGGCGGCTCGTCCGGGACGTGATGGAGCACGTCGTCTGCTGGTCTCAATCGCCCGCTGACAACATCAGCTTCACTTCCGTCGGGCCGCGCTGGAGCGGGCACGACGTGCGGCCAGAGTCGAGCGTGACGTCGGCGCGGCGCTTATCCGGAATCGGCGAGTGCGCAAGGGCCAGGAGCGTGGCCAGGACCCGGAAGAGAATAGCGCGGGATCGTGTCATTTCAAAGATTCAGTGAGCAGTCAGCCCTGGCTTTCCTGTTCGTAGTGCCTGGTTTGCTCGGGTAAGCAGAGCTTCAAAATCGGCTCGGTGCCGGAGCGGGTCGAGGTCTCGGTCATCGGCCAGGAGATAGCGGGTGCTCGGTGTCGAAAAATAGTTGAGCGCGTGAGCCTGCTGGAGCCACTGGACGGCTTGCCGGCTGTACTTCTCACCGAGCTCCTCCCGCCGAACGGCGGCCAGGCGGCAGTCGTTGCGAGCGACCGCGGCCATGGTGGCGCCGAACTTCGCCGCGCAGGAAAGCTCTGGACCATCGCGCCGCTCTTGTTGCGCAATGGTCATTGCGACCGACTCGGCCTGGTCATAATCGCCGCGCTGCGCCGCAACCACGGCACCGGGAAAAGCGTTCACGTTCGCCCATCCGGCTTGCTTGAAATCGGCAAGAGCTTCGCGGTATCGAGCCAACAAGTAGTGCG
Organism: uncultured Isosphaeraceae bacterium; assembly: GCA_963823675.1. Lineage (GTDB taxonomy): Bacteria > Planctomycetota > Planctomycetia > Isosphaerales > Isosphaeraceae > CAWGMT01. The sequence continues at coordinate 630,462 of CAWGMT010000016.1, forward strand.
TCTCTACACGGTGAAGATAATAGCTGTTCAAGCGAACGGGATCGCGCTTCTCGGGAAGCAATCGTGCCTCGTACTCCTGAATCAAAACCGTGAAATGGTCGCGGACGGCGCTCAAGCAAGCCGTGTCGTCGAACCAATCCCGGAAATCGCGGAGGAGGTTGTTCAGATAGAACATGTACTCGGACACAGCCGGGAAACTGACCACGAGCTCTTGCTCGATAGCGAGAGCCTTTTGGAGCAGCACGCGCGCTCGAGCGGGCTCGTGCCGCTCGTGGTAATGGAGCGACGCCAGATTGTAAGCGCCGTCGGCGATCAAGTGTCGATAGTAGCCGTTCGCGGGATGGGAGCGCGCCAGCTCCTCAGCGGAACTGAGCGCCTTCTCGAGCGTGGCTTGAGCCAGGTCCGGCCGGGCTAAACTTCGATACGAGTCCCCCAGCTCACTGAACGCATCGGTAAGATACAAAACGTAGTCCGGATCTCCCGCGTGGGTGCGCACCAGCGGCTCGAAAAGCGCAATAGCCGCTTCGGAGGCTGCCCGATGCTGTTCGGGGCGATCCGTATGGGCGTAAAGCTTGGCCAGATTCAAGAGGGCGAGTGCATGTTCAAACTGCACGGTAGGTTGTCGGAGGTAAGTCGCGGGTAACCGGTCGTAAATCTGCCGTGCCGCGAGCAACACGTCTTCGGCCTGCCCATGATTACCCGTTGCGAAAAGGTAGAAATTGCCCAGGTGCCGCAATGATCGAGCCAGGTCATGGTGATAACCAGCCTCCGCGGGATGGGCGCGGATCAGCTCTTCTTGCAACTTGCGGCTGCGCTGGAAGGCGGCCTCTGCTTCGGCTATTGTGCCGGCACCGGATCGGCGGCTGTCGCCTTGCCGGAGGCAGCTTTCAGCCAGCTCCTGGTGATAAGCAGAGTTGTCCGGGTAGCGTTCGTGGAGGCGCTCGAAAATCGCGCCCATTTTCAGGTAATGCTCAAGCGCTCTGGGTCTGGACTCCAGGACCGACGTGATCTGCCCCAACCGTGCGTAGGCTCTACCCAGCTCTGCCTGGAGATCGGGGTCGTCGGGGTCCTGCTGGACAAAGCGCTCATAGAAGTCTCGGGCGGTCCGCAAGAGCTCGCGGCGCAGCGGCTCGAGGTTTTCCGCTTTGAGCGCGTCGTTGTCGCTAACCTGCGTCAAGTAGGTATCCACGGCTTCGCGCGCCTGGCGGAAGTTGCGCTCGGCGCGGTCGCGCTCGCGCTCCGTCCGCTGCCGCTCGGAGACGGCTTCCGCCCACTTCCAGGAAATGCCGGCCACGCCCCCGGCAACCACGAAGACCAAAGCGAGCGCCAGGCTTGCCACCAACGGCCGGCGCCGGCACGCAGCGCCAGCCGCGCTCCAGGCGGCCCACGGGTCGCGCCTGGATCGATTCACCACGCTGCCAGCGGCGCAAGTCGTCAGCGAGCTCGCGCGCTGTCTGGTAACGCCGGCCCGGTTCCTTGGCCATGGCCTTCAGGCAGATCGTTTCGAGATCGCGCGGGATCTTGTCGTTGAGAAACCGAGGCGGCCGGGGTTCCTCGGCGAGTACCTGTTGCAAGACCATGTGGGGCACACCGTGAAAAGGGACCGTGCCCGTCAAGGCCTCGTAAAGAGTGACGCCCAGACTGTAAATGTCGGAGCGGCGATCGAGATCCGCAGCGCCACGCGCCTGCTCGGGACTCATGTAAGTCGGCGTACCGGCTAGCGTGCCGTCCTGGGTCAGGCCGCTCTTGCCCTCGGCCCATCGGGCCAGGCCGAAGTCGGTGATTTTGGCACGGCCCGAGAGCGCATCCACGATGATATTGCTTGGCTTGATATCGCGGTGGATCAAGCCTGTGGCGTGAGCCGTTTCGAGTCCGTCGGCCACCTGCGCCAGAATCGTGACGGCTTCTTCCGGCTCGAGCCGGCCCTTAGATATGATCAAGGCCGCCAGCGTACCGCCTTCCAGATACTCCATCACGAGATAAGGTGCGTCATCCGGCGGGTTGACGACGGCATGCACGGTGACCACGTTGTCATGGTGGAGCTTGGCCACGGCCTTGGCTTCGTGAACAAGACGCGCGCGCGACCTGGCGTCGGCCTCTTGCGAGCGCAGGACCTTGAGCGCGACCACGCGGCCCAGCGTTTCATCATAAGCGCGCAGGACCACCCCCATGCCGCCCCGGCCGATTTCTTCCTCGATCCGATATTGACCCATCACGTGACCGGAGGGCCAATGGCTTTCCCTTCTGGTGGCGTTTGCTCTGGGAGAAGGCTCGGTGCGCGCCGACTCGATATCGGTCAAGACCCGGATCAGGACCGGGTCATCGGCCAACTCGGTGGGAAGCGCCAGCGCGCGCGGCACCCAGCGGCGCAGCTCCGGGTTGTCAGAAAGGCGGTCAAGCACGGAACGGCAATGGGCGCAGTCGGCAACATGGACCTCGACGGCCGCGCGATCCGGTGAAGAACCGTTGAGAAACTGCTGCAAAGTTTCGGAAGGCAGACAGGTCATGAGATAACCCGACGCGGGCGGGAAGCGCCAGCCGGCATAGTTTTGCGGAACCTCGTCAAGACCGCGTCGCCATCTGGAACCAGGACACTTCGGTCGGCTAGCGCGGCTCCCCAATCGCCCGCATTCGCCCCCACGGCCGGCTCGCGATCATTGGTTTGCACCTGCCAAGGGAATGTCCTCCGCCAACTCCAGCACTTCTCGTTCCAAGCGCTTCAAGACTTTCGACTTGGCAACGTAAACGGCTTCGAGAGTCACGCTCAAGGCCGAGGCTGTCTCGGCCGCCGTGCGGTTCTCCAGCCAGACGCTGGCGAATGCCTCCCAGGTTGCGGTGCCAAACAAGGGACGGACCCGGTCAAGAGCCGTCCGGAGGATCTGGGCGTTGAATTCGGCACTCCAGGCCGCATCGGCCTCAACGACTCTCGGGCTATCAAGGACCTCGAGCGCAAGGTTGCCGCCGGCGCCGGCGGTGCCGAGGTTCTTTTTCGTCAGATGGCGATTCACCTTGCGGCGTGCGATGGTTCCCAGCCAATCGCGAAAGCGGCCACGCTCGGGACTGTAGCGAAACGAGCGCATCGAACGCGCAACCTGCGACATGACTTCCTGCGTGACATCCGCGGCGTCAGCGTCTTGGAGCCCGCGCAACCGGCAGTATCTCAGCACCGGCGGTGTGTACAACTCCACAAATGCCCTCCAGGACTCTGCGTCCTGGGGATCACGAATCCGTACCAGCAAACTCGGCCGCGTGTGCAACGAGGAAGCGTCGTTGTCCATGAGTATATAGCGTACCTCGGAAGAAACCTTTCCCGATTCTCCGACAAAGCAAGCTGGCTTGCAATCAGTTCTCGCGGAAAACAGGGATCGTTTTCGTCCCGCGCTCTTTTCTGGAAGCGTTTGCGGCCTGCCTGCCTATTTTCCTCATCTTGTTGATCAGGAATCGGTCGGCACGTTGTCGCGACTATTGCCCCGTGAAGCCTCTGCGCTCGATGTTGCTGGGCGCAATTCGGTATTTCGGCTTCTTCTTTCTGGGCGGCTTGACGTTGGGATCGAGTGCCTTCGCGGCCGTCGGCCGGGTGCCCGTCTTCTTGTCAACCCCAATGACCGTACTGCTATCGACCGCGTACGACGCGTGCGTCTTGGGGTTGAACTGCCACGCTCGTGCGCTCGATCGCGTGGCCGGCTGAAGGGGCGCATATTGCTGGGCGACAAGCACCTGGCGGCCTTGTTCGCCGTAAGCGTAGATCAGGTCTTTGTATGAGTCGTAGGTGATCACATCGGCCTGGATCGTCGAGGTGGCGTCTCGCGCGTAGGCCTTGTCCCAGGCCTTGAGGTAGTTCCGCGCGGGCGTTGACGGCGGCGACCCGGCGGGCGGGGGCTCGGTGATGACCCGCAAGGTCTGCCCTGTGAGCGAGAAACCGTCGGCAGGGAGCTTGTCGAAATTGAGGTCGGTGTGAATGGTCGGAACCTCGGCACGGGCTGCATCGACGTCCCCGAAGAATTCCGCCCAGCGATCCTCGGTCTTGTCGTCTTGCTTGCCGGTGCCGAACCGGCCTCTCATCCCGGTCACGAACTTGATCTTGGTGAGAACGAGAGGCGCAATCTCCTCATCACCATCATCATTTGGTTGGGAAGCCGCGGTGCCCGCCTTCTTGGTGGTGCGTTGTGTGCGGGACGCCGGGTTGGGCGTTCGACTCGAGGTCGGAGTGACCGTCCGCCGCGGCGCGGCCGCGATACCAGCGCCCGGATCGCCGTTGCCCTTGGAGTCGGGCCCGTTTTCGTCATTTGATTTTTTGGGCCGGTCGTACAGGTAAACCAAACCCTCGCCCGGAACATAGAACTCGCCGCTACGGCGGTCGTAGTTAAGGTACTCGCCGTGAACCATCTGACGCTGCAACTCGAGTGGCCGGTCAGGATGAACCTTGCGCGTGATGGCGACGGCCTTACCGAAACACTCGATCACGGCCAGGTCGGGTTTGGGCTCGGGCTCGGCATCCTCGTCCGCCGGCTGCGCGCTGGCGCACGGTTTCTTGCCGGCAAGACTGCCAAGCTGCGTGAGCGGAACGATCTTATCGGCATAGGTGATCATATGATCTTCACACGTGAGCAGACCGTCGTCCATTTCGGCCAGGACCCTTCCGTAGAAGATCGCCTTGGCCGCCGGCTGGCCCTCACGATCCACCGATCGACCCATGAACTCCATCTTCTTGGTCCACGTGATCGTGAGCGGCACCTTCCCGGCCACGGGACGTCCGCCCCGTTTCTTGGGCTTCGTCACGGTGACCGGCTGCTGGTCGAGCCGTGCCGTGGAATGCTCCTTGCGCTCATTCCCGGCAACCAAACGGCCGTCGCGGCGGTTGGGCTCCAGGGAGGCTGCGCCATCCTTGCTCGCTATGGTGCCCGAGGGCTGATCGGCATCCTGGCTGGCCGCGGCATCGGCGTCGGCATCGGTTTCGGGGGACTTGTCGGTCAAGAAGCCCCGATCGGTGAGCTGGGTGGACGTACCTGGTCCTTCGACCCAGGCCTGGTCGGTTTCCTGGTTGACCTTGATCACTTCTCCCTTTATCAGCCTGTCTTCCGTCGAGACCCACGCCAGAGGGAGCGGACCGGGCCGGGGCGGGTCCTCGGTGGGATCGCGCTGATAGATGTAAGTGAGCGCCTTGCCCTCGCCCCGATTGTCAAGGTAAAGAGCGTCGCCGGAGGCGTCGTTACCCTTGACTTTGCCTGCGGCGGGATCCTGATGCAGCGAGACCGAGCGAAACATCCAGACCTTGCGCACTTCCGAGTTAGACCCCATGGCGCCGGGTGCGGCCAGGGCAGCCGCCGGCCCCGCCGCGGGATCGTTCCCGTCGGTTCGCTTGCGCGAGCCCTTCTTCGAAATGGCATCGGGCTTCATGGCCACGCGGAGCCACATCCGGTCCGCCGAGCCGGTCATGGGCGGTTCGGGGGCAGCCTTCGCCGGTTGATTATCGCCAGCCGGCGCACCCTGGTTCTGGCCGGCATCCTGGGATTGTGCCCCTTCGGGGTCATCGCCCTGTGGTGTTTCCGGCTTGGCTGCCTTGGAGCTCGTGGAGTCCTCCGCTGCCCTTGGAGTACCGGGCGCTTTCGAGCTCGGCTCTGCATCGACGAACTCGGCGTCGAGCCGGGCGGTCGCAGTGAAATCCTTGCCCGGCGCGTGCAGATGGACATCATTGAGGGCGAACAGCCGGTTGATCTGGAATCCGGCGTTATCTGGCTTTGGCCTGTTATCCTGCTGATCGCGGACACCGCCCTTGGTGTTCGTGCCGGTGGCTGAGTTCGTCAAATCGTCCTGCGCGGCCGTGGGCTTGTTTTCCGGGGCCGGCTTGGGCTTGAGGTGCACCCGGATGATCTGAGCCGAGTCGAGGGAAGCTTCCTTGACGTTGTCGATGAAACAGGGACGATTGCCCGTGAGGTCGATGATCTTCTCCTCAACCTTGCCGTCGGGCCCCACCCGGTTGCGGATGATGAGCTCTTTTTGCCAGATCGCCTTGTGTTCGACGGGCTGGTCGCGATCGGGCCGGGTTTCGAGCCAGCCGGGCCCACGCACGAGCACGTTGCCGGTATCGAGACCGCGGCCGTCGTCAAAGAGGGTTGCATCGATCGTCCACATGTGCGTCACCGAAGTGACCTGGCCGTAATTGGGATCGTCCGGGTCCTGGATCATGTCGACCTTGTCGAGCTCGAACGGTCGCGTGACGTCGCCGCGGCAGTAGGTCTGGCTCGTCTCGAAGGAGACCTGCCGTGCGTGGATCAACTCGTTCATCTTGAGCTTCATGCCCTGCTGGGGAAGATAAAGCCAGACAACGTGCCCCGTGGCGTGCGCCCGCTGGAGCGTCAGGTTTCCAAACAGGCTGTCGTCCTGGTCCAAGCCGGGTTTGGAGCCCCCTTCCCCGCCGCCACCCTTGCCCTTGTCTCTTCCGGAGCTCGTCGCCTGGGCAGTCGCGGAAGCCTTGGTCTGGGGCCCGGCTATGTTGCCGGCGGAAGGTTGCACATTGTCGCGGGCTGACGTAGCTGTGTTCTGGCTTGGACCGCGCTCGGCCTTGGCAGCCTGGGTCTGGAGAGGCTTTTCGGCGGGAACCAGGGTCAGCCTGAGGGTGTCGCAGTTGAGCTGGTCGGGCCGATCGTCAAGCCGGCCGCGAAGGACGACGACGTTCCGCTCGAACCGGACCAGTGTCGGCGCCGGCGCCTCGGGGGGCCCGACCGCGACCTGCGCCGTCGCCGGGGGCATGTCGACCCGCATGGGGCCGTCGGATCTCACATCCAGCGGAGTCGGCTGGTCCGATGCCGTTGCCTCGCCCGGCTTACGATCTGGTCCACCATCGGGCTGAATACGGGCTTGGCTCTCGCTGGAAGTGGAAGCGCTTCGGGGGGACTGGGATCCGCCCGGAAGAATGCCCGATTTGCCGACGTCGCGCATCTCGACGTGGACGTTCCGTTTCAGGATCGCATATTCTGCGCCCTGGAAGCCACCAGCCGATTGGCCCGGCACCGGGTCCATGGAGCGGAGCTTGATCTCCATCTCGGTTCCGCTGATCTTGATGTCCCGATCTTCGATGACGGCGTCGGACAAACTGTCGATCTTCCGCGTCGGTTCGTCATATTCGACGGCGGTGAGCGGGCCGACCGTCATATCATCGCTGGGATCGTTGGGCGTCCCGTGGTCGTCGCGAATCAGGACGTTTCTCTCTATCCATGCATGCTTGATCTTCAGCGGTTCGCCCTCGGGGTTCACGCTCAGACTTAAAGGCTCGTTCAGGTCGAAGATCGCCTCGTCGCTGACGATTGTCTTGGTGTTCTTACCATCGCGCGAAATCGAAATCAGGGCGAATGGCGCCATCCTCACACGCTTGCCGTCGTATTTCACGCCGTTTTCTTCGACGATCCGCCAGACCTGTTTGGCGTACATCCAGAACCCGCGCTCGGCGTTGTAATAACGATAGGGCAGGTCTTTGGCAGCGCTCCAGTGGTCGCCCCCGAACGCCGAACCGGCATGGGCGATGGCTTCCAGCTTGGAATTCGAAGGGTGCGGGAGAAACATCATCCCGTCCGAGCGGCGACTTGCCCGGAGTTGATCGACGATCACGGCGAAGGCGTGGACGTAGACGAAGTAGCACCCCATGAGGAGGGTGAACATCGTCGCGGCCTTGAAGAGCTTCTTGAGCACGAGAGAGATCCCCTGCGCCAGGAACCTGGAGATGAAGGGAGATTACGAATGGTTTGCGGAATTCCGAATCGGACTTGCCGCCGTGGGGCCTGGTTACCGATCGGGCGTTTGGGCCGCCGGTGCGCCAGCGCGCCGGAGATCAGGTCGTTCCACCTCCCTTGAGACTTGAGGATCAGCTCGACGACCTCGCGGATGACACCCCGCCCGCCCGGCGCGCCGGTGATGAGATGGGCCGCGCCTTCGACCTCGGCGACCGCATCGGCGGGGCATGCCGCTAGGCCGACGGATAGAAGCGCCGGCAGGTCCGGCAGGTCGTCGCCCACGAAACAGACCTGACGCTCGGCCAGGCCAAGCCGATCGATCAGCGAACGCAAGGGAGCCACTTTCTCATCGTGGCCCTGGAGCACATGGGCGATCCGCAGCTCGCTGGCCCTGCGCTCGACGGCCGCGGCCCTTCTGCCCGACAGGATCGCCGCCTGTTTGCCCGCCCGATGCCACAAGCCGAATGCCAGGCCGTCGCGGACGTGGAAATGCTTGGTCTCGACCCCTCGGTCGTCGAGCACAATGGCGCCGTCAGTCATCACGCCGTCGACGTCGGCAACCAGGAGCTCGATTGACTGGCATCGCGCAGCCAGGTCGGCCGGCGCTTCTCTGGTCATGACCGGTCACTCCTCGAAATCGTCGGGGACGAGCCCGATCAGGTCGGTCACGTCGATCAAGCCCACGAGGTGGTCGCCGCGGTCGACCACCGGCAGCTCGCTGATCTTGTGAGCCCTCATCAGCTCGACAGCCTCGGCGAGCCTGGCACCGACGCGAATGGAATAGGGGTCATGCGTCATGACCTCGCCAATGGGACGGTCAAGATCGGCCTCGCGCCGCCTCTCGAAGAGCCGCGCCAGATCACTGTCGGTGAAGATCCCCAACAGCATCGACTGCTCATCCTCGATCAAGACCGCGCCAGAGCGTCGCCGCGGGCCTGCCAGCCGAACGAAAACGGCGCGGACTGTTTCGTTGAGATAGGCCCGCCTGAGCTGACGCCCCGTCCGCATCACCTCCTCGACCTGGAGCAGCTTGCGACCCAAGCTGCCGGCCGGATGATAGAGCGCAAAATCTTCCGCCGTGAAGTCCCGCATCCGGCTGACCAGAAGCGCCAGGGCGTCGCCGACCGCCATGAGCACCGTCGAGCTGGCCGAAGGAGCCAGACCCAGCGGACATGCCTCCGCCACCGGCCCGAGCGCAATACACAGGTCGGCCGCCTGACCGAGCGTGCTCGTCGTTCGCTCGGTGATTGCGATCAGGCAAGCACCCAATCGCCTGATCGCCGGGATCAGCCCCACGACTTCTTCGGTCTCGCCGCTTTGCGAAAGCGCGATCACAACGTCGTCAGCCCGAATTCGGCCCAGGTCACCGTGAACCGCTTCGCCCGGGTGGAGGGGGAAAGCCCGGGTTCCGGTCGAGGCCAACGTTGCCGCCAGCTTCTGGCCGACCAGTCCAGCTTTACCCATGCCCGTGACGATCACGTTTCCTGGCGCACGATACAGCAAATCGGCCGCTCGCGCGATCGATTCGCCGATCCGCTCGCGCACCCGCTCGAGCGCCTCGGCCTCGATGCGCAAGACCTCGCGCGCAAAGGCAACCCCTTCGGCCTCCGCCAGCGAGGCGAGCGACGCATCCGTGATCATGGCCATCGTGGGCCTCCCTGCCCCGCTTGGCACAACTCCACTACCGGCCTTGTGCATAAGCACCGGCGCCCGCACCATAGCCCATCCTGGCAGACTCGTCAACGCAGGCTACCTCAATTCGCCGGACTGTACCGAATCTGGTAATTCCTTTCGTTTATCGGCCAATTCACTCCCGAACTTTGGTGAATTGATCGACGAATGTGTGACAGCCGCCCTCGGCTGTCCGGAAAGATGACAGCCGAGGGCGGCTGTCACACCCAAAAAAACTCCTCGATTCGTTTTCTTGCCGTGCCTTACTGCTCGAGCACATATCCACCCGGTGCATCGGCCAGTGGAGGATAGCCAGCGTGGGTGGCGCCCATCGGGGGAGCTGGCACAAGACCGCTCGAGTGTCGCTCCAGCCAGAATTGCCAGGCCGGCCACCAGGACCCCTCCTGGTGCGCAGCAATGGCTTGCCAGGTCTCGGGATCGACGTAGTGGTCCCCTACGTTGTGCGTCCTCATCTGAAAACTGCGGTGCGGATGGCCTGGCTCGCTCACGATGCCGGCATTGTGTCCGCCAGTCGTCAGCACGAACGTGAGCTCCGTGTCGGTGAGCAAGTGGAGCTTGTAAACCGATCGCCAGGGAGCGACGTGGTCCTTCACGGTGCTCACCACGAAAATGGGCACTCGGATGTCGGTGAGGGTCACCGGCCGGCCGACGACCTGAAGACGGCCCTCCGCCAGATCGTTGCGCAGGTAAAGCGAGCGCAAATACTCCGAGTGCATCTGGTACGGCATGCGCGTGCCGTCGGCGTTCCAGGCCATCAGGTCGGTCATGGGCTGGCGCTGTCCCAGGAGGTAGTCGCGAACCATCTGCGACCAGACCAGATCGTTCGACCGCAAGAGCTGAAAAGCGCCGGCCATCTGGCGGGTATCCAGGAAGCCCTGGTCCCACATGAGGTCTTCGAGGAAAGTGATCTGATTCTCGTCGATGAAGAGGCCGAGCTCGCCGGGTTCCGAGAAATCGGTTTCGGCGGCGAACAGGGTCACGCTTTCCAGGCGGTTGCTGTTGTCTCGGGCCATGGCCGAGGCGGCGATCGCCAGCAGGGTCCCGCCCAGGCAATAGCCCACGGCATGAACCTTGCGATCCGGCACGACCGCCTCGATGACCGCGAGCGATTCTGAAACTCCCAAGGTACGGTAGTCGTCCAGGCCCAGATCACGATCATCCGCTCCGGGGTTTTTCCAGGAAATCATGAAGACGGTGTGTCCGCGCTCGACCAGGTATTTCACGAGCGAGTTCTCGGGGGAGAGGTCGAGAATGTAATACTTCATGATCCAGGCGGGCACGATCAGCACCGGCTCGGCCTTCACGGTCGGCGTGACCGGCGCGTACTGGATGAGCTCGATCAACCGGTTGCGATAGATCACCTTGCCCGGCGTGATCGCCACATTCTTGCCAACGTCGAAGTTCTCGGTGCCCACTGGCTTCTCGCCGAGTACCGCGTGTTGCCAGTCCTCGAACCAGTTGGATAGTCCTCGAGCCAGGTTGGTCCCGCCTTCACGGCAAGTCGCCCGCAAGACATCGGGGTTTGTCCACGGCAAGTTGGTGGGCGCGTAGAGATCGAGGAGCTGGCGGCCGACGAACGTGACAACCTCTTCGTCGTGGCAAGAAACGCCGCGCACGCCGGTGGTCGCGTTGTGCAGCCATTGCTGCAAGAGGAGGAACGACTGGTAATAGAGATTGAACGGCCAGTGCTGCCAGGTGGGGCTGTCGAATCGATGATCTTGGGGCAAAGGCTCGATGGCTGGCGGAATGTCCGGTAACAAGCTACGCGCGGGCGGCATACGCGCTGAAGCGAAGCCCCTTGCGCAGCGACTTCCGCACCAGGTCGATCTGCTTGCCCGGCGAGACGCCCAGATGCAACAGCCAGTCAAGATAAACGAGACTGAGGCCGGTTGGCGAAAGTCCGAAGCTGAGCCGGCCCCGCCAGGCTCGCAGCAGGCGGTCCCAGTTAGTTGCACTTTCCGAGTCGGGTGGAGAATGCATGGGCCGTGGCTTTCGCACCGCCCTCGCGCCTGCCTGCGAAGCGCCGTCGCCGGAAAGAGCCCTTGGCCCTCGATTTGGAATCTGGAGCGAGAGCTTTTCGTCCGGCGCGGCCAAAGCGCCAACACCACCGGCCGCTCGCCCTGGGACTGATTTCGTAATTTCCACGGCATGTCTCCCTTCTGGACTCTGGCGAAACGCCGGGCCAATCCATTACGATTAGCCCGTGAGTCGAATCGGGAATGGTGGACCGCGACTCCTCCTCAAGTCCACCATGCTGGCCGGTCTGGTGCGGCAGTCGTTGCCGTGGGCCGAGATCGGCCAGAGTGAGTGGTCGGGCGTGCGGCCAGGCGGACTCCGAAGGCAAAAAAAAGCCCGCTCCTGCGCAGATTCGCATAGCGGGGCCGCCTTAGCCGGACATATTGCCCTTCACGAGCAATCTTTGAGTGTAATATACATCGGCGATCGCCACAAATCAAGATAATAGCGGAGATCGCCTCCCGTGTTTTGCCAGCGGCCCCGACCCAACTTTTCCAGTCGTAGAGCAAACCTTCAATGATCCGATTTTCCCACTTGGACAGACCGAGCCATCGCGGATCCCTGCTCGCCCTCGCCACGTGTGCGTTCACGTGGTTCACCACGGGCGGCAAATTCGCCGCCGCCCAGCAGGCGGAATTCAATTACGACGAGAACAAAGTCGATTCGTACACGCTACCCGACCCTCTGGTCATGGCCGACGGCCGGCCGGTCGCCAACAGTGGGCAATGGAACCGGGAGCGACGGCCCGAGTTACTGCGGCTCTTCGAGAATCACGTTTACGGCAGGGCGCCCGCTGCAGCCAGAACGATTCACCCCAAATTCGACACTCAGCCGGACGACAAGGAGGCCCTGGGCGGAACGGCGGTCCGCCGCCAGGTCTCGATCCGCTTTACCGATAAGGCGGATGGCCCCCGGATGGACCTATTGCTTTATATTCCCCGGGCCGCGGGCGGCTCGAACCGCGTGCCAGTCTTTCTCGGTCTCAACTTTGCCGGCAACCATGCGATCCACGCGGACCCTGGGATCACACTGTCCGGCCAATGGATGCGCGACAATCCCCAAGACGGCATCGTCGATCACCGGGCGACGGAAGCGTCCCGCGGCGCCGAGTCATCGCGCTGGCCGGTCGAGCGAATCCTCGCCCGCGGCTTCGCTCTGGCAACGGCCTACTACGGCGACCTGGACCCGGACTACGACGACGGCTTCAAAAACGGCATTCATCCCCTCTTCTACCAGCCCAACCAGGCGCGTCCCGCGGCCGACGAATGGGGCGCGATCGGCGCATGGGCCTGGGGCCTTTCGCGTGCGGTCGATTACCTCGAAATCGCGCCCGAGATCGACGCGCGAAAAATCATCGTCATGGGCCACTCCCGCCTGGGGAAGACCGCGCTCTGGGCGGGTGCCCAGGACCAGCGGTTCGCCGTGGTGATCTCGAACGATTCCGGCTGTGGCGGGGCCGCACTCTCCAGGCGCAACTTCGGCGAAACCGTTGCGCGGATCAACACCTCGTTCCCGCACTGGTTCTGCGCCAACTTTCGCCAGTACAACGGCCGCGAGGACCAGCTTCCGGTCGACCAGCATGAGCTCATTGCGCTGGTTGCTCCCCGGCCCGTGCTCGTTTGCTCGGCGGCGGAAGACCTCTGGGCTGACCCCAAAGGCGAGTTCCTGGCCGCCCTGGCCGCCGACCCGGTCTACCGCCTTCTGGGCACCGACGGCCTGGCCGTCCGCGAAATGCCCACGCCGGCCCCAAACCAACTGATCAAAAGCACCATCGGCTACCACTTCCGGCCCGGCAAACACGACGTCACCGACGCCGACTGGGGCGCCTTCATGGATTTTGCCGACTACCACTTGAAACGACGTTGATCAAGGTAGTCATCACGCTCCGCGTGACGGTCTTTCAAGTATTCATCACGCTCCGCGTGACGGTCTTCAATTGACGCCACATCAGCATTGGCTCGCTCACCCAAGTAGTCATCACGCTCCGCGTGATGGTCTTCAATTGACGCCACATCAGCATTGGCTCGCACCCCTGAGGTGGTGCCGCGCCTCCCGGTCGTCGGGGCATTCGGCCAACACGGCGCGCCAGAGATTGGCCGCCTCGGCACGATCGCCACGCTCCATCCCCAGCGCCGCCAGGTTGCGCCGGGTGAGGTGGCCGTAGATGCCTTGATCCACACTGGCAAACTGGTCCGGCCGCTTGAGCGTCAAGATCCGCCGCCAGCATCGCTCGGCACCGGCATTATCGTTCATGTTGCGCCGGACGACCGCCTCGCGGAAGAGTAGCTCGGCGTCGTCGGGATCGACCGCCAGGCCCGCCGCACCAGCCGCCAGGGCCTGCTGCTGCTCGCCCAGCATCTGGTGCGACCGCGCGATCAGGGTATACAGCTTGCGCGTGATCGAGTCGGTCGGCGCCGAGCCAGCCAGGCTGTGGCGAAGATTCTCGAGCGCCTGCCGCCAGTCCTGTCGCTCAATGGCGATGGCACCCAGGTTGAAGAGGACGAACGGGTCGTCGGGCCGTTCGGCGAGTTCTTGCCGCAGGATGTTGGCGTCGCGATCAAGTTTCCTGGCCCGCAGCGCCCGATCGGTGTAGCCGGTATGCCGCACGGTGACATCGGTCCATTTCACGGGTACCCCGGCCCGCCGCAGCGCCGGCAGGATCTGTTCGTGCACGCGGTAAGTCCAGCGGACATCCTCGCGGAGCGGAAAGAGCCGGATGTGGTCGACCACCGTATCGCCGCCTCTCCCGTCCGGCCCCGGATCGCAGGCACATTTCACGACGTAGGCGCCTGGTTCCGGGCAATGCGCCGCCAACCCGGGAGGGCGAGGCTCCGCCCGAGCCGGACTCAGACCAGGCTCACACGGAGGTTCGCCCTCCCGGAACCGCGCGTGATTCCGAAGGCCCTCCGGCAAAACCTCGAGCTTCGCGCGCTGGGGCGGGTCGACCACGTCATCGGCGTCGAGCCAGAAGGCATAATCGCCCGTGGCTCGTGCGAGAGCGGCATTCCTTGCGGCGGCGAAATCGTCAACCCACACGAAATCAAACACCCGCGCCCCAAACTTGCGGGCGATGTCGCGCGTGCGGTCTGTCGACCGGGTATCCACGACCACGTGCTGCAAATCTCGCCATGGTGGCTCAATCGGGAAAGAGCTTGACCGATTGCCTGCGCGGCTCGGCGAAAGTTGGTTTCATCGGGTCGTCTTGGGTATCTTCCGTCCACTCCAGCGATGCCAGCAGGGCCAGAACGACCTCGGGGTCAACCGGTTTGACGAGATGATGATCGAAGCCGACCTCGCGAGAGCGTTGCTGGGCCTCATCCTCGGCATAGCCGGTGACGGCCGCCAGGAGCAGGATGCGTGCTCGCAATTCGGGCTCCTGTTGCAGCCGCTGCGCGACCTCGTAACCATCCATGCCCGGCAGACCGATATCCATCAACACGGCTTCGGGGCGGAATCGACGCACCGCATCCAGGGCGACCGTCCCATCATGGGCAACCTGCACATCATGCCCGTCAAGCTTCAAGATCATGGCCAGGCTTTGCGCCGATGAGACATTGTCATCGACCACCAGGACCCGGCGCGAGCGTTTGTTGGCGGCGCAAGCCGTTGCCGGCTTCACTCCGGAATTCCGCGGCGATCGTTCCTCTTTCACTTCCGATTCGGGCTGGATCGGTAGCCGCACGACGAATTCACTGCCCCGGCCCAGTCCGTCGCTTTGAGCAGAAACAGTCCCTCCGTGCATCTCCACCAGGTTTCGCACCAGGGTCAAGCCCAGCCCCAGACCGCCCTGGGAGTGATCGAGCGACTGGTCGACCTGCGTGAACAGATCAAAAATCTGCGCGAGCATTTCGGATGGGATGCCGATGCCCTTGTCGCGAACCCGGAAGACCGCTTCGGAACCTTCGACCGTGACTGCCAGGCGAATCTGGCCGCGGGCCTTGCTGTACTTGGCCGCGTTGTTCAGCAAGTTGGAAATCACCTGTGCCATCCGTAGCGAATCGGCCTCGACGATGACCGGACCGGGCGGCAAAACAATCGAGAGGCGATGGTTCAGCATCTCGATCATCGGCCGGCTGGTCTCGACTGCGAAAGCCACGATGGTCGCGACGTCGATCGGTTCCTTCTGAAGCCGGACCTTGCCAGTCGTGACGCGAGAGATGTCCAGCAGTTCGTCGACCAATTCCGCCATCTGCCGCACCTGGTGGTCGACCACATCGCGAGCCCAGCAGAGCTCATTGTCCTCCAGCCCGCGCTGCTTCATGATCTTGACGGCATAGCGGATCGGAGCCAGGGGATTGCGCAGCTCGTGGCCCAGCATTGCCAGGAATTCATTCTTGCGCACATCGGCTTCGACCAGCTTGCGTGTTTCGGCCTCGCTGTTGCGCAGAGCCTCCTCCGCTCGCTGGCGCTCGGCGATCTCGCGCTCGAAGTCGACCTCCGGGGGAGCCGCCGGCAAAACCGCGGGCCGTTGCATGACCAAAGGCAAGAGCGAAAGCGCCGCGGTCCAGCATGAGATCGCCGTGATCAGGCCGATCACGGCCGCACGCGCTTCGGGTATGACGACAACCCGGCCGGCGAACTGGGAACACCCGCAGACGACCAGTAATGCCCCCAGCAACCAGACACTCTGTCGCGAGGGAACGATGCGACGGCGCGCGAACGTCCAGTACGACGTGATGAGCAGCGCGAAGCTCGATAGTCCAGCAAAGCCGAGCAGCATATCGGACACTTCTCGCAAGGCGCTGAAGCTAAAGCTGAAGCCGGGCTTCCAGAATCCCCAGTGCGCTGCCGTTCCTGAACATGAGTCGGCGCAGACCTGAAGCAGATCGTCCAAGAGCATCACCTTTCTCGCCGCTAATTGGCCTTGCACGATCCAGGGAGGGCGAACCTCCGTGTGAGCCGGTTGTTTGCATGGCTCGGCCGGAGCCTCGCCCGCCCAGGATCACGAAACCCCATTTAGTTGGGTCGCGACGTTGGGGCGGTCTTGTGAGCGTCCTTGCCGCAACGCCGATCGAATCTCTGTAAAACCGATATACTTTCCGGCCGCTGCTCTCTCAAGCCGAAACCGACGCGAGCTGGCCGCAAACGTCAATCTTGGGTCTCCTGAAATACGCTTCGAGCCTGCCTAACCTCAATCAATTCCTCCGTTCGTCTATTTGCCCCAGGTCGTCCAGTCGTCCCCGGGGTTCGGAGTTGCGATTGACGCGCGGGTTCCATCGATCTAGACTTTGCGATCTGAACGCGACCGTTTGCTGTCGAATCGCGGAAAGGATTCCGCTCCCATGGATTCGAAGAGCCGGATGCCGGTATGGATCTTGGTATTGGCAACGGCCGCGGTGGCCGGATTGCTGATCGTCGCTGGCTGCGCCCTCGACAAGAACGGGGCTCGCAGCGAGGGCGTGTTCAACCGGATTGGCGGGCATGGCGGCGACATGATCGAGCCCAAACGCTGCCTGCTGCGCGTCGCAATCCTGAGTCGCCCCTTCGGTGATCCTCTGGTCAGCCAGACCATCTGGGCTGATGCCGATGAGCAAATCATTGCTCCAGCGGAGCGTCGGGCATGGGAAGTGAACGGCCTGCGGGTCGGGCGGATCATGGGGGAGCTTCCGCTGGAGGTGGAAGCTCTGCTCAACGAAACGTCTCCGAACCGAAAAGTCAGTCCCGCCACGTTCTTCGTGGAGAGCGGCGAACAAACGCTGATCAGCATCAGCGAGTCGGTCGAGCAAGCCAGCCTGCTCCTGAACCGGGATAACCACGCCTTTGGCCGGGATTTCAACGCGGCAAGCGGCTTCTTCCGGACGACGGTTGAGCACGACGGCGCACACAGCATCTCGTTGCGGCTCGTACCGGAGATCCACCACGGGCCAATCCAGCGCACCTACCAGGTTTTGCCCAACGCTTCGGCCTTTGCGCCCCAGCAATTCAAGATCAACGACGGGCAGCACGAAGAGACGCTCCGCGACTTGCCGGTTAATCTGGTCGTGGAGCCTGGCCAGGTCGTTGCCATCGGCTGTCGTCCCGAGCAAAGACGCAGCCTGGGCAGCTTTCTTTTCACGCAGGCTGTCGCGCATAGCGATCAACGGGTCCAGAAGCTGATTTTGATCTGGGCGGCGCGCAACATGGACGGAATCATCGAGAAAGGTTCCAAGGGCAACGACCGGCCCAAGGCCTTCAAAAAGGCGAGCGTATCGAAGTCGGCCTCGCCGCCAAACCGATCGGTCGCGCCCACCGCGGCGCCTGCGCCCGAACCCGAGTATCCGCCCAACAACCAATCGAAACCGGCACCAGCCCCGGCGAAAAACTCCCAGGATGCCTCCGCAAACCAGACCGACACGAAATCCTAATTCCTTCGAAGGAGCGACGCCCATGGATGGGTTCCGGGAATCGGACACGTTAAACTGGACGGCACGCCGATCCACCTTGACCGCGACCAAGCCACGTCGCTGGATGGCGCATTCCGCTCACATGACGGTGCCGCGGCCTCATCGCCCCGGACGCCCCTGGCTTCTGCAAGCGGACGAACCCCCAGAGATCTGCTCGATGTCAGAGACCTCGCGCGGCAACCCCGATGAAGTCATCCTCGACGGCTCCAGGGGCGAGGGAGGCGGCCAGATCCTCCGGACAGCGCTGACGCTCTCGCTCTTGACCGGCCGGCCGTTTCGCATGGTCAATATCCGGGCCAATCGCAACAACCCCGGCTTGCGCCCCCAGCACAAGAAAGCCGTTCGACGCAGCCGCACAGCTCGGGCGGGCCGAGGTGTCCGGCGCCGCGGTCGGCGGCTGCGAGCTCTCGTTCGTGCCCAAGACGTACGTGGGGCGCGACCTGTCGATCGACATCGGCACCGCCGGCTCGACCGGCCTGATCCTCCAGACACTCCATCTGCCGCTGGCCCTGCGCTCATTCCACCCGACTCAGCTCGTGCAGAGCGGGGGCACGTTCAACCCCAAGGCCCCTGCCTTCCCCTTTCTGGACATCACCTGGCGCGCCTACCTGGCGGCGTTCGGGATGCCGATCGCCCTGGACATGGTCGCGGCCGGCTTCTATCCCCGCGGCGGCGGCCGGATCGAAGCACGAATCGAGCCGGCAACGCCCCGGCCATTCGTCGGTACCGAACGCGGAAAGCTACACCGAATTCATGGAATAGCAGGCGTCGCAAACCTGCGCGACGATATCGCGCGGCGGATGCGCAATCGAACGATCCAGCGACTGGAAGAGCACGGCCTGCCCGCCGAAATCGAGCTTGGCCGATGGCCCAGCCCGGGACAAGGCGCCGCGATCAGTCTGACCGCCGAGCATGAAGGTGCGATTCCCGCCACGTTCATCGGCTTGGGCGAGCTGGGAAAACCATCCGAGGCCGTCGCCGATGAAGCCGTCGATCAGCTTCTCGCCTTCGAGTCGATCGCGAGCGCCGCGGTCGATCCGCACTCCGCCGATCAGATCCTGCTGCCTCTGGTGTTCGCGCCGGGTCGCAGCGAATTCACGGTATCCGAAGTGACCGAACACCTGCGCACCAATGCCGAGACCATCCGAGCTTTCCTGGCTCGCGCGATCACGATCGAAGAGCCCGAGGATGCGAACCTGCCGGGCGCGTCGTCATCGAATGACCGGGAAATCGGGCCTCTCTTGTGCTCAGGCGCGGCGCGCTATGAAGTGTCGCCTTTCGCTCCGCGAAAGACGACTTTACCGGGAAGTGATTTACGTCCCGATCCTTGATGATTCAGGATCGCCCACCTGGTAAAGCAGGACGGGCGCCCGCCTACGGGTCACCGCCGCCGCCACTTCGCACCTGAGATGCCCGTTGGCGTGTGCGAGATGCTCCAGCACGGTCGTCGGCGGGAATGTCCTTCCCGGCCGATCATCAATCGACATCACGGTTACCAGGAGCCGCGACGCGTCCGGGCACGGCACGACACTCAGCACCCGAAGATCCTGAAGCACGTCATCGCCGCAATCAGCCAGGGCTAGATCGAGGGCGTGGGCGACCTGGCGGCAAAGCTGGCAGGCCTTGCGGTCATTCGCCCGACTCTGGAGGCCAGGCCCCCTGCCCTGCCTGCGCCGCGCCCTTCGCCGCAAGGAGAGATGCAGAGCCTTCCCATCGTCTGCGTCGATCTCAGAGAACGGACCGCGACCATCCTCCTTCAATGCATGAAACCGTTTCATGATTGCTCTCGCGTACATGGATCAAAAAAATGGTTAGGCAACCGGGGACCGCGC
The DNA here is from genome assembly GCA_963823675.1 of uncultured Isosphaeraceae bacterium. GTDB lineage: Bacteria > Planctomycetota > Planctomycetia > Isosphaerales > Isosphaeraceae > CAWGMT01. Next base: position 650,112 of record CAWGMT010000016.1, read on the forward strand.
CGAATCGCGCAGAACACCAGCGCACCCGATGCGGGCCGATCCCGAAAACGGGGCCGGTCGAAACGTGATGAGAGCCTGATCCGCCGCGTGCGGCCAGTCCTCGAGGGAACTGGATCGCCCCACATTCATCGTGGTGTGGGCGTGCTTACCGGGAGCCGTGTGCGGAACTCAGGCTCGACGATACATCCATCCGGGAAATCGTTCGCATCGCCAGCCTCCTTCGGGTCTCTTCGTGAGGAGATGTGACAGGGAGAGCGTGCAATCAAAGTCGTGCGCCAAACTCCATTCCAATCATAGACGCGCAACAGGTGTGGTTCAAGTCGAGGCAGCGGAGAGCATGTGGGCTCTTGATGGAAATTCCCGAACCACCAAGCTTTAGTTGTGTCGAAGCCTTCTTCGGTCAAAGATACCCCAGATCCGCCAACCGCTTCTGGATCGCAGCGTCGTCCTCGGCGCAATACCGCGATTCAGTGACTACGGCAGACGCTCGCTGGGCAAGGGCGGGACTGTGCGCCGGCAAGTGATGTCTCGGAACAGTCGGTCCGAGTAATTCTGTCAAGACCCGGCCATCCATATCGCAGGGCACCGGCACTCCCAGCAAATGGAGAACGGTCGGGGCAATATCCAGCAGTGCCGCGTCGCGAAGCTGGGCGCCCGAGCGGACCGCCGGTCCCGAGGCAACCAAAATTCCCTCCATCCGGTGGTCGCCAGTGGGCCCGAAGGACGGCGAGATCACGCGATGGGTGGCAAAATCGTGCAGCCCGATCGTGCGATAGCGCCAGTCTGCGAGCACCACGGTCAGGTCCGGAGCCAGCGCGGAATGGGGACCATGATAAAGCTCCTCGCGCTCGTGGACGTGAGCGACCAGGGGCTTGCCGGTCTCAGGGTGCGGAATCGCGCAGAGCGCCGCTTTCAGGTCATCGAGCAGATGGCGAGCGTCCTCTGGAGCCACGCAGCCATTCGGCTCGCGTCCCTTGAGATTGAGGAAGATCTGGCCGAAGTTGCCTTGAGCGTAGGCTCGCGTTCGCGACCAGTCGATGTGCCGCCGCGATAGGAACAGCGATTCGGCGACCCGATCCAGCAGGCTCTTTTGCTTGCCGCGAAACCGGCTGACGCGGTAGCTGCCCAGCCCGAGCTTATTCATCACGCCGTAGAACCACTCGGGAGAGACTCCCCGGCGATGACACCAGTGCTTCTGCCGGACGTAAAACGACGGATCAAGGGCGATATAACCTTGATCGAGCAGCCAGACGTTGAAATTGACGTAGTGCTCGATCGGCCCGAAACCATGGTCGCTGATGATCAGGAACGCGGCATCGCGTGGCAACTGCACCACGATCTCGCCGATCTCTCGGTCAAGAAGCTGCCAGAATGCGATCAGTTTGGGGCGGAGTGCTGCAAGCTCGCTCTGCCGCCCCTTGGCCGCTCGATGGGTCAGGTCCCACACGTGCCAGAGCTCGTGTTGCAAGCGATCGGTGGCCATCAGGTCGAACAGAAACAGGTCCCAATCGCACCGCTTCATCAAGAACCGAATGGCCTTGAGATGCTGTTCCAGAAAGGCGGTCAAGTCCGCGAGCACCGCGGCTTCATGACCGCCGTCGTGAATGATCGTCAACCAGGGTCGATAGGGCCCGACGGCTTGCTGTAGCTCGGCGAAAATTCCCCGATCGCTGGTGAAGTCATGCGCACAGCGGGGCTGAGAAAATCTCCCAGGAAAAAGCCGGGGAATCGTTCTGCTGGGCGGGGTGGATAGCTTAATGGGATGCCCCCGACGACCGTTCGCTTGTCATGCCGGCCGGCGATCTCCCAGAGCAGCTCCGCCTGGATCGCCCGCGACGAGTTGACTCGACCCTCCAGCGGGTTGTGCCGGTATTCGAGAAACTCGAAAACCCCGTGCTTCCCGGAGTTCTTACCGGTCATCACGGCCGTCCACGCCACCGGGCTCAGCGGTGGGAATACCGATCGCAGGTTCCCCCACGACCCATGCTTTCGCAGCCGGGATAGGTTCGGCAGCAATCCCAGGTCGAACAGCGGGTCAAGCACATCCCACGTGGCACCATCCAGTCCGAGCACAAACACCTTCATCGTCGCCAAATCCTTTCGGAAACCTCGTGCCGCATCCCTGCGCTCTGAAGATTGGGTGCAACCCACCGGGCGCACACCGTTTTGCGACGGGTTGCACCCACCCTCCCAATGGCTTAACAGTGCCCATGTGCTGGATATCTCATCGGACGAAATCCAGGTTCGGTCGAATGCTCAGACAGAGTGGCAGACGCTCGGATTGTAGTGAGAAACGGCTGATCGTGCAGCGCGAGGTCAGAGGCGAGGTCCCGAATCCCCCGGCTGCCGGATCGGCATGCCGCGAACGAAACAGACAATCGCTTCGGAGAGCGTGGATGATCAACCCGAGCCGAGTTTTTATTTACCAAGAAATTAGATCCAGCGCCAAAAAAAAGGCAAACCTGCCCAATCATCTTGCCCGGCCCTACCCTGCTTGCCACAGCCATTCGGAAGTATCCGATGCCCGATCTGAGATCATAAACTGTGTGACAACAAATACTTGCAATGATAAGCGACAGTGTTTCTTCAACTCACTTAGCAATCGGCACGTGGCGTGCATATTTTACAAAACCGTTAAAGCCTTGATTGAGGAGGCGAAAACTCTGAGCACCTGAGGCCAAGCATTGGGGACTTCATCAGCGCTGGGATTGGCCGCCAGAATCATGGGCTTTTATTGATACACGAGCAAGCGTCGTTCTCCCTGGCTGTACCCGGCCCCCTCGGTGGGGGCCGGGTTTTTTTATGGTTCGTCGTTGAACCAAAGCGATTGCACGGCTTGCCGATTCCGCCGATGCCAGGGATCTGGGCAATTCCTTGTGGGTTTGGACCCGGAGCAATCAAGGCCTGGACGGTCTGGTGGTCTCATCAGCATCTGATGATCGCGGCTAGCCCCGAGGGCTGCCGCGCTCGATGCGACCGCCGCCGGCCAGCCCGGCCGCGCGGCGTCTCATTTGAAAAAGGTGACGCTCCACGCTATCCCTAACAAGACATGGTGTTGTGAATTGAATTGCACCAAGGTCGCCCCGGATTCGGATGAGACGGAGACGCTCGTCGTGCCACGCGTGTTAACGTAAGGCGTCACCATTTTCAAAAAAATGTTGTCGGCCCTTGACCGGCATCGCCGGCCCCGTACACTTTTATTGTACCGAGCGGTACAATTAACTCAAGGGAGAAAATCACCATGTCACGCAGCACGCATGAAAGACCCCTGGCAGGCAAGGTTGCGCTCGTCACCGGCGGTTCGCGCGGCATCGGCGCTGCGATCGCAAGGCGCCTGGCCGCGGACGGCGCCAGCGTCGCCGTCACCTACTCCAAAGGTACTGACGCAGCGGCGTCTGTTGTCAAAGAGATTGAGCGCGGAGGTGGAAAGGCGATCGCGATCCAGGCGGACGCCGCCGATGCCGATGCGGTCACGAACGCCGTCGAAAGGACGGTCACGACACTCGGCCGGCTCGACGTACTGGTGAACAACGCCGGCACGGTCATTCCGATGAAGGTCGAGGAAACGACTCTCGCGGACTTCGATCGCGTCTTTGCGGTCAACGTCCGGGGCGTCTTCGTCGCGACGCAGGCGGCGCTCAAGCACCTGAAGACCGGCGGGCGAATCATCATGATCGGCTCGTGTCTGGGCGAGCGCGTGTTCATTCCCGGCATGGCGCCCTACTCGGCAACCAAAGGCGCCGTCAAGATGTTCACCCAAGGGCTGGCGCGTGAGCTCGGAGCGCGCGGCATTACGGTCAACAATGTTCAGCCGGGACCGATTGACACCGATCTGAACCCCGCGTCAAGCGAGTGGGCCGGAGGCCAGAAGGCGGCCGTTCCGCTTGATCGGTATGGACACGCTGACGAGGTCGCAGCGCTCGTGGCGTTCGTCGCCGGTCCGGAGTCGTCATACATCAACGGTGCGAACCTGACGGTCAACGGCGGCACCAACGCCTGACCGCAGGTCGAATCGACGATGAAGCGGGAACGGCTCCGAAGACCTGCGCAGGCTCACCGGACCAGGATTCCGGCGCGCTTCGGCCTCATGACTTACTCCGGCCACGCTCGCAACGCCAGCTCCGCAACGCGTCGCAGGTCCTCGCGGCTCGCACCGCCGGCGGCCTGGACCGCCATTCCCCGCATGACCGTTACCACGTAGCGAGCGAGATCAGCGGCGTGCGCGTCGGCCGGCAGATCGCCGTCCGCTCGAGCTCGCTCGAAGCGCTGGCGAACCGCGGTCTCTCCCGCCACACGACGCGCGGCGACTTCCCGGCGGACGGATTCGGCCGTCTCTCCGCACGCGAGCGCGCCCTGCACGATGAGACATCCGCGCGGGTTCCGCCGATCGGTCACCAGGTCGATGGTCCCGCCCAGCAGCCGTTCAGCAACGGCGCGGGCCGTCGGCTCGTTCAGCGCCTCGCGCACAAAGGCCGCTGGGCCCTCGACATAGCGGTCGAGCGCCTTCCGAAACAGCTCTTCCTTGCTGCCGAACGCGGCATACAGGCTCGGGCGGTTAATGCCCATCGCCGCAGTCAGGTCCAGAAGCGTGGCGCCCTCGTAGCCCCTGCGCCAGAACACCCGCAATGCGCGGTCCAGAGCTTGATCGACGTCAAATTCGCGGGGACGCCCCTTCGCCACGCTGAACCTCCTCGTTTTTTGTACCTACCGGTATATTACACCCCTTGACCGAGCTTGTCCAGGCCGATATATTTACCGTTAGGTACAAAAAGCGGCGGCCGAAGGGCCGATCGATTCACGGAGGCGGGCAATGTCTCAGACAGTCAGTGTCGGAATCTCTTCGCTGGTTCTCGGGGTCTGCCTCACCGTCACGGGCTGCGCCAGGGTCCCCGCCGAGGCGCCCGCGGCGGCGCCCTTGCAGGTCACGGTGAGTTATCCCGTCGAGCGGAAGGTCACCGACTACGCCGACTTCACCGGCCGGACGGCCGCGGTGGATTCCGTCGAGGTGCGGGCACGTATCTCGGGGTACCTCAACAAGGTCAACTTCAAGGAAGGTGCGCTGGTCAAGAAGGACGACAAGCTCTTCGAGATCGACCCCCGGCCGTACCGGGCCGACCTTGAGCGGGCCAACGGTGCCGTGGCGCAATATGAGGCCCGCGTGCACCGACTGGAGCGCGACTACCAGCGCGTCAAGATCCTGATCACACGCGGGGCGGTCGGCCAGGAGGAATTTGACCGGTACGAGGGTGATTACCGCGAGGCGGTGGCCAACCTGGATGTCGCCAAGGCCAACCGCGACCTCGCCGCGCTGAACGTGGAGTACGCGCAAGTCATCGCGCCGGTCAGCGGGCGCGTCAGCCGTTACGTCGTCACGGTGGGCAACCTGATCCAGTCTGGCGACCAGAACGGCGGTACCCTGCTCACGACCATCGTGTCGGTGGACCCGATGTATGCCTACTTCGACGTCAACGAGCGCACCGTGCTGCGCATCCGGCAGTTGATCCGCGAAGGCAAGGTCAAGTCAGCCGGCCAGGCCCAATGGCCCGTTGCACTTGGCCTGGCCACTGAGGAGGGATTTCCGCATCAGGGCACGATTAATTTCGAGGACAACCAAGTCAACCCGAAAACCGGAACCCTACGCGTCCGGGGCGTTTTCCCCAACAAGGACGAGGTGCTCTCCCCGGGCTTTTTCGCCCGCGTCCGTCTGCCCATCGGTCAAGCCCACCAGGCCCTGCTGGTCACTGACCGCGCCATCGACACCGACCAGGGCGAGAAGGTTCTCTACATCGTCAACAAGAAGCATGAGGTGGTCGCCCACCCCGTCCGGCTGGGGGCGCTCCACCATGGCCTGCGGGAGATCACAGACGGACTCGAGCCGGGCGAGCAAGTCATCGTCAGCGGCCTGCAACAGGTACGGCCGGGCATCACGGTCGAGCCCAAACTCCTGGACATGCCGGTCCGGCTAGCAGCCAACAGCCACAAGTCCGAAAAACCCTGAAAGGAGGCCGGCCGTGCTGGCACGTTTCTTCATCGACCGACCCGTCCTGGCGTGGGTGATTTCCATCGTGATCATCCTGCTGGGGGCCATCGCGGCGGGCTTCTTGCCAATCGCCGAGTATCCAGAGATCACGCCGCCGACCGTCCGGGTGACAGCCAGCTACCCCGGAGCTAATGCGAACGTAGTAGCCGACACCGTGGCCGCACCGATCGAGCAGCAGGTTGTTGGCGTGGAAGGGATGATGTACATGTCGTCGCAGAGCAACAACGACGGCTCGTACACCCTCGACGTGACCTTCGACCTGGGCACCAACGTGAACATGGCCCAGGTGCTGGTCCAGAACCGCGTCGCCATCGCCGAGCCCACGCTCCCCGATGTGGTTCGGACCATCGGCGTGGCAGTCAAGAAACGGTCCCCAGACGTCTTGCTGGGGATCAGTCTGTATTCCGACGACAACCCGGAGACCGGCAGACCGTATTATGATTCGCTCTACCTGAGCAATTACGCCACGATCCAGATCAAGGATGCCGTGGCCCGGGTGGAGGGCGTCGGCGACGTGACGATCCTCGGCCAGCAAGACTACAGCATGCGGGTCTGGCTGGACCCGGACAAGCTCCAGTCGCGCAATCTGACGGCCGGCGACGTGATCCGGGTCTTGCGCGAGCAGAACGTGCAGGTCGCTGCCGGACGGATCGGCCAGCCGCCGGTCCCCACTGGCCAGGATTTCCAGTACGCGATGAGCACCCTCGGCCGGTTGGTCGAGGCCGAGCAGTTCGCGGACATCATTCTCAATACCGGCGCGGATGGGGAAGTGACCCACCTCAGGGACGTCAGCCGTACCGAGCTGGGTGCCCGCAACCAGGACACGCTCGGGCGGCTGGACGGCCGGCCGTCGCCGGCGGTTGTCGTCTTTCTGCTGCCAGGCGCTAACGCCCTGAACACCGCCGACGGCATCAAGGCCAAGATGCGCGAGCTGGAAACTCGCTTCCCCAAGGGGCTGCATTACCTCGTCGGCTACGACACCACGCCGTTCATCCGCGAATCCGTGAATCAGGTCTTCCGTACGCTGTGCGAGTCCGTCGTCCTGGTCGGCATCGTCATCCTCGTGTTCTTGCAGGACTGGAAGGCCCTGCTCCTGCCCGTGATCGACATGGCGGTGTCGCTGGTCGGGACCTTCGCCGTGATGAGTCTCCTGGGCTTCACGCTGAACAACCTGACGCTGTTCGGGCTGGTGCTGGCCATCGGCCTCGTCGTGGACGACGCCATCGTCGTCTTGGAGAACATCGAGCGGTGGCTGGACAAGGGCCTGCCCGTGCGTGAAGCCACGATCGAGGCGATGAACGAGATCACCGGGCCGATCCTCGCCATGACGCTGGTGCTCAGCTCGGTGCTGGTGCCGAGCGCCTTCCTGGGCGGCATCACTGGCCAGTTCTTCCGCCAGTTCGCCGTGACCATCTCGGTGTCGATGATCATCTCGGCCATCAACGCCATGACCATGACGCCAGCCCGGGCAGCCTGGATTTTCGCCAGCCGCCAGCCCGGCACGCACGGTGACCAGGGCAAAGAAGCGCTGCCGTGGTGGAGCTTCGCCTTGTTCGGCGGGCTCGCAACGGCGTGGCTCTTGACGCCGACCTTGGGTGCCTGGTTGGGCCTACCCACGGTGAACGAGGCGCAGAGGCGGCGCCCGGCGGCCTCAAGACCGCGCTCTTGACGTGGGGTATCGACCTCGTCCTGTTCCTTCCCGGCGCAGTCGCGGGCGGGGCGGTTGGCTGGGTCGTCATCCGGCCGGTGAACTGGGCTCTAGGGAAGTTCTTTGCGGATTTCAACTGGGTGTTTGAGCGGACGACGCAAGCCTACGGCAAGACCGTCGGCCGGTGCCTCCGCCAGAGCGCGTTCGTGCTCCTCGTCTACGTCGCCTTGATTGGCTTGACCGGCTTCGGCTTTGCCCGCGTCCCCAGTGGCTTCGTCCCCATCCAAGACAAGGGCTACCTGGTGGTGAACATCCAATTGCCCGATTCGGCGTCACTGGAGCGCACGGTCGAGGTGACCGAGGCGGTCGAGAAGATCGCCCTTGATACGCCCGGCGTGGCTCACACGGTGGCCGTCCCGGGGCTGTCGTTCGTCTTGAACGCCAACAGTTCAAATTACGGTAACATGTTCGTCATCCTCAAGCCGTTCCACGAACGGCAGGGCACCGCGCTAAGCGGCGAGGCCATCACGGGCCGTCTGCGCGCGCGCCTCCAGCGAGAGGTGCCGGAGGCCCGCGTGCTCGCCTTCGGGCCGCCGGCAGTGCGGGGCCTCGGCAACGCCGGCGGCTTCAAGCTGATGGTGGAAGCGACCGGCGAACCCAACTTCGATGCGCTCCAGGCCCGCGCGGACGAGTTGGCCGCCAAGGGGAACCAGCAGTCCGGCTTAGTCGGCCTGTTCAACGGCTTCCGCGCCCGGACGCCTCAGCTCTACGCGGACATCGACCGGACTAAAGTCCGGACGATGGGGGTGGCGATCACCGACGTCTTCGACGCGCTCCAGGCATACCTCGGCAGCTATTACGTCAACGACTTCAATCGCTTCGGCCGCACGTGGCAGGTGAACGTGCAAGCCGACGCCCGCTTCCGCGCGGACGCGGAAACCATCAAACAGCTCAAGGTCCGCAACGCCGACGGTGACATGGTGCCGCTGGGCGCCGTGGTGGACGTCCGCGAGGCCGCCGGCCCGGTGACGATCACGCGATACAACATGTACCCCGCGGCGACGATCACCGGCTCCTGGCAGCCGGGGGTCAGCACCGGCGACGTCCTCCGCACGATGGAAGCGCTATCGGCCCAGGAGCTGCCGCGCTCAATGACCTACGAGTGGACCGAGCTCTCCTACTTGCAGAAGCAGGCCAGCAAGATCGAGCAGTTCCGCGACCTGCGGCAGAACCCATTCAGCGCGTTTGTGCTGGGGGCGGTGCTCGTCTTTTTCGTACTGGCCGGCCTGTACGAGAGCTGGTCGACGCCGCTGGCGGTGATCCTGGTCGTGCCGATGTGCTTGTTGAGCGCGCTGGCGGGGATCGCGTTTCGCGGCATGGACGTCAACATTTTCGTGCAGGTCGGCTTCGTGGTCTTGGTCGGCCTGGCGTGCAAGAACGCCATTCTGATCGTCGAGTTCGCCAAGCAACAGCGCGAGCTCGGCAAGTCCCGCGTGGATGCCATCGTTTCCGCCGCGGTAACCCGGCTGCGGCCGATCCTGATGACTTCGGCGTGCTTCATTCACATGGTGCCGCCGTACTTCGCCGCCGGCGCAGGCGCCGAGATGCGGCGCTCGCTAGGCACTGCCGTCCTCTGGGGCGCCTTCGGGGTGACGCTCTTCGGCATCTTCTTGACGCCGGTGTTCTTCTACGTGGTGGACTGGTTGACCAACCGAAAGGGCCGGCCCGCCGCGGCGCCAACCCTGGCGATCCGAGAAGCGCCGGCGTGGGCGATGCCGGGCGTGAACCATGCGAACAACGGGCTAGCGGCGCACGCAAGCCTTGACCTGATGCACCCTGGGACCGGCGGTAGAAGGAATTGACCGAGTTTTGCGTAAACAACCATCGACAGGAGGCACCACATGAATCGAGAAATTCTGACCCCCGTCAATCGAGATGCCCTGCTGGAAACCCTCGCGGCCGAGCTTACTCTAGCCGCCTATCGTGTCGCCCTTCGAACCAGGACGGCAGGCACCTGGCTCGATCTGGAATTAAACCTTTGGAGGACGCTGGCTGACACGGCCAGGACGTGGGGGGCAGGAATTGGCTCGATGCCGTTAGACAAGGATGTCCTGTCTTGAGGAGGAAGACGAATGAAATCCCCGGTCACAATGCTCTTTTTACGTTGACGGCGGCAGAGCCCAGATCTAACCGAAACCGAGGAGGATGCCATGTATGTGATTTTGGGGGCGAGCGGGCACACCGGCTCGATCATCGCCAATTCCCTGCTATTGAAGGGCGAGAAGGTGCGCGTCGTGGGACGCGACGCGGGGCGGCTGGAGCGCTTTGTGCGCAAAGCGCGGAAGCGTTCACGGCCAACGTGAGCGATGCGGCTGCGCTCACCAAAGCCTTAAGCGCCGCGCGCGCGGCATACTTGATGTTGCCGCCGGTGAGCTCCCGGGAGGACCAGGAGCGACAGAGCGATGCCATCGCGAAAGCCGTGAAGGAGTCTGGCCTGCGCTACGCGGTGCATCTGAGCAGCTATGGCGCGCATGTTCCGGAAGGCACCGGGCCAATCGCGGGGCTGCATTCGTCGGAGCAAAAACTGAACGCCATCAGCGGCTTGAACGTTTTGCACCTGCGCGCCGCGTATTTCATGGAGAATCATCTGGCGGCGATCGGCATGATTCAGGGGATGGGAATGGTCGCAGGCGCACTGCTACCCGACCTGAAGCAGCCCATGATCGCGACGCGCGACGTCGGCGACTACGCCGCGCAGCGCCTCCTGGACCTGGATTTTTCCGGGAAACAAACACGCGAGCTGCTGGGCGAGCGCGACCTGTCGATGACGGAAGCTACTGCGGTGATTGCGCGCGGCATTGGCAAACCGGATCTGCGTTACGAGCAGTTTCCGTATGACCAGGTGCAGCAGGTGTTGACGCAAATGGGCATTCCGCCGGAGACAGCCGCGGTGTACATCGAGATGTACAAGGCCATCAACGAAGGAGTCGTAGCTCCGCAGGAGCTGCGTTCGCCGCAGAACAGCACACCGACTTCGTTTGAAGGATTTGTGCAGGATGTCTTTGCGCCTGCGTATCACGGGAAGGCTTCCACCGCATAGGCAGAGCGCCCAGGTGGCAGCGGTTGAGCGAAATCGCTTAACGATGAGGAGATCGTGATGAGTCAGACGACGCAGGAGAAGAATAAGGCACTCGTACTTGAGGCCTTCGATACCCTGTTCAACAAGCGAGACTACGTCGTGGCTGAGCGCTACTGGTCGCCCACCTACATCCAGCACAGCGCGCACATCGCACCAGGTCGCGAGGGCCTCTTCAACCTCATCAAGAGCATGCCGCCGACGCTGAAATACGAGCCGGGGATGATCGTGGCTGACGGCGACTTCGTCATCGTCCACGGACGTTTTTCGGGGTTCGGCGCACCCGTGAACTGGATCGCGGCAGACATCCTCCGGATCGAGGATGGGGTCTTCGTCGAACACTGGGACGTCATCCAGGACGAGGCGACAGAAGAGCAATCCAAGAGCGGCAGGCCGATGTTCGGCGATTCGTTTCCGGTCGTTCAAGGAGAACCCTCATGACTGCCCCCGTCGTTCTGATTACTGGCGCACTCACCGGCATCGGGCGTGCCACCGCACTGGCCTTCGCAAAAGAAGGCGCGAATGTCGTTGTCTCTGGCCGACGCGAAGAGGAAGGTGAGAAGCTCGTCGCTGAACTCGGACGGCAAGGACGGACACTTCATTTCAAAGCGATCGACAGGCATCGTAAAATCCGCCTTGACGTAAACCATTGCGCCGGCGACGCAAGGAGCGGTTGATGGCAGGTGCTGGCTGCAAACAGAAGAAGACGATAATGCCGCTGGCAGCGACCTTCCCACCGAGCCATGTCAGTCTGGAAGGCACCCGTAGGCACCCTGCTCTCAACGCGCCGCGCTGACCGTCTGTTCTTCGCGCGCTTCAGGTCGTAGATCCTTGCAATCGAACGCAAGGAACGTCTACAATTAATATTGAAGTGCGCTGCTCGTGTCGGGCGGCGCCATGGAAGTCACGACGGCTCTATCGCTCGGAAACGCGGGCGATGGGGCCTTTTCTGTTTTCTGCGCCGACTGGTGCTCATAGAGAACAACAATGTCACCTTTCGCACCCATCGCTCGCCGATCGCTTGCCGTCTTCCGATCAGAGCCATGGTTCGCCCCGGCCCGGCTTCCCCACTGCCGGCGGCTGCTGAACCTGTGGCTCGGGCTGGAACGCCTCGAAGACCGCACCGTGCTTTCCAGTTTCAACTTGCCGGTGACATCGCTGGCCGATTCCGGGCCGGGCACGCTACGCTCGGCGATCACCAATGCCGACTTCGGCAACGCCGCGCACACGTACAACATCGAGTTTAAGGTTTCCGGCACGATCACGTTGGAAAGCGCCTTGCCGGATCTGAACAGGAACATGAACCTGAGCGGTCCCGGCGCCGGGCGACTGACGGTAGAGCGCGATCGCAATGCCTCCTCCGACTTCTCTATCTTCTTAGTGGACCAGGGCGTGACCGTCGGGATCACCGGAATAACGATTGCCAATGGGATCACAAGTGACTCTGGCTCGGGCGGCGGAATCAACAACAACGGCAAGCTCACCGTCAGCCGCGCGACCATCTCCGGCAACACGGCCTACGACGGCGGCGGCATTTACAACAACGGGACGCTCACCCTCAGCCACAGTTCCATGTCCAGCAACCTGGCCGGTCACTTTGGCGGCGGCATCGACAACACAGGGGAGCTAAATGTCAGCTACACGACCATTTCCTACAATCCTGGGTTCGGCACCGTCCCCATCTCCGACATCCCCCTTGATGGCGGCGGTATCTACAACAGCAACACCGGGACAATCACCGCCAGCCACTCAACGATCTTTGGCAATTGGGCACGCGACGGCGGCGGAATCAGCAACAACGGCAATCTGACGGTCAGCCACACCACCATTTCCGGCAACCTGGCTGATGACGGCGGCGGCATCTACAACAATGGCAATCTCACGGCCAGCCACACGACCATGTCCGGCAACCAGACCGGTGCCTACGGCGGCGGCATCTACAACAACGGCAAGCTCGCGATCAGCCACACGACCATCTCCAGCACTTCGGCCCCCGACGACGGCGGCGGCATTTACAACAACGGGACGCTCACCCTCAGCCACAGTTCCATCTTCAGAAACCTGGCCGGTCACTTTGGCGGCGCCATTGACAACACGGGGACACTCACCGTCAGCTACAGTTCCATCTCCGACAACCAGGCCTATTCTTTCGGCGGCGGCGTCAACAACACGGGGACGCTTATCGCTAACCACACGACCATCTCCGACAACTTGTCGCTGATCGCCCTCGGAGTCTACAACAGCGGCGGGGGCCAAGCGGAAATCGACGACTCGACGATCGTCGAGCTCGGCGCCGGCGGAGCAATCGTGAACAACGCCACCGGGATCGCGAACATCGGCAGCACCGTCCACGTTAAGAAGACGGAGGTGAACGGTGTTCTGCACAATGGCGAATACGATTCCTGACTTGGGAATAAAGCCGGGACCTTGGGCTTGGTACCCCACGAAGGATTGAAAACCGAGTAAAAGCCGTAGGTACCCCGCTATCGATGCCCATGCTCACCCTCATAGGGGCTAGCCATTTCCTGATTGCCAACTTTGGTTATTTCATTCTGCTTGTGATTGCATTGTTGGCCTTGCGGCTCGTTGGGACGCGGTCCGGGGCCGATGCGCCGCAAGACGATCGCGAATTCTGAGCACTCGAGTCGCGAGACCTGTGGCTGAGTGCAGCGAGGAGCCTGGATGCGGCAAGGCTCCGGGTCGCCTTCACCGGATTAGATCGCGCGGGGAGAGTGAAATCCATGCGTCCCGCCCTGGCCGCCGTGCTGGCCCGGCTGAAATCGCTTCAAATCTGACGATCGCCCGACCATGGCCCTCTTCGGCGCCGACGCGAGCGAGCCGGAGTTGGACCGGCTGGCCGCCTCGGGCGAGCTCGGCCGGTTCGCCTTCATTCACCTGGCGACGCACGGTTTGATCGATGAAGGCATTCCCACCCGCTCCGCAGTGATTCTGACCCAGACAGGATTGCCCGACCCACTGGAACAGGCTCTGAGCCACAAGCCGGTCTTCGATGGCCGTCTCTCAGTCCGCGAGATACAGCACGCCTGGGACCTCAAAGCAGAATTGGTCCGTGAGGGCGTTGGCTGGTTGGCCATTGAACTTTCCCGGCACGCGCTGATTTGAACCATTCTGGCCGCTCGCGCATCCTACCCTGTGTCTGAAGCTCTCACGAGGAATGCCGCTATGACAGATGCGGACCTGATCCTATGCGAACTGCTTGTGCTCCGCTGCCAGCGGCAAGACCCGCGTGCGGCCGACGAGTTGGTCACTCTTTTCGAGAAGCCGCTGTTGTACTACCTGCGCCGCATGGTGGGATCGGAGGCCGACGCTTGGGATCTGGTTCAGGAGACCTGGGTGTCTGTCTTCCGCGCTCTGCCTAAACTTCGCGATGCCCGTGCGCTGCCGGCCTTTCTCTACCGCGTCGCTCGGAACCACGCCCTGGCGCACTTGCGCCACAGGGACGTCAACCTCCGTTTGTACGCGGCGGTGGAGAGCGCCTCGACCGAGACCGCTCACGAACCGGCCTTTACCCGAGACGACGCTGCCGCCGTCCACGCCGGCCTCGACAAGCTTTCCCTGCCGCATCGCGAGGCTCTGACCCTGTTCTTTCTTCAAGACCTGACCATCGAGGAAATCGCCTCGGTGCTGGCAATTCCACCGGGGACCGTCAAGTCGCGTCTTCACCATGCCAAGAAGGCCCTGAGGACAATCCTGTACGAAGGAGCCAATCATGACGCCCGAGAATAACTTGCGAGAAAACCTCTTCAGCGCCGAGCCGGTCAGCCCGGAGCGCCAGCAGCGCTTCCGGCAGGAACTCGCCCAGATCGTGGAGCCTCGGCTGCCCAGCAGTCACAGACTGTACTACAAGTTCTGCCTGGTGTGCCTGGTCATCGGACTCCCCGGCGGGGCCTGCGGCCTCATTTTCGACGCAGAGCACCGCTGGATCTGGGCCCTGAATCTGCTGGTTTTAATCCCGATGGCCGGTTGGATACTCCACATCCTACGGCGGGGGGCCGAGCCTGTACGGACCATGCAGGGCATGAGCAAGGCGCTTGCCGGCATCACCTGGGCCGTGAGTTTGTTGCTCATCTTCCTGGCTCTGCGGAGTCCTTCGCTGGCCGGCGTGTTGTGGGCGCTCCAGGGCCTGCTCGTGTTCCTGCTTGCGAACTTCATCAACCTCTGGAACCGCCTGATCGCGGCCGAGCGCACCATGCGGGAGCACGTCCTTCGTGTTGAGTACCGCCTGGCCGATCTAGCGGCGCGGCTGCCGACGCCGACCAAGCCCTGAATGGGGTTTCGTGATCCTGGGAGGGCGAGGCTCCGTCCGAGCCATGCAAACAACCGGCTCACACGGACGTTCGCCCTCCCCGAGTAACATTGGAGGACAGGCAGATGTCATTGTGCCGTTGCCGCTGGTGGAGACCGACCTTCCTATGGTCGGTCCGCGACGGCTCACGGAGCCCAGCCAATGGGTCGCAGCGGCGGAATCGCCGGCAAATTCCGGTCTACCGCAGAAGAATCCAGGCCACCCAGGCGTGCGCACCGCCGATCAGCGCGGAGAATCAGCGAGCGGGTTCAGAAAAGTGGCTGACCTGAGGGTCTCGTGCCAGCCTCAGGTAACCAGGCAACCGCCCAGGTTGACTGCCCGGCGCAGACCCAACCGCTCGGCTACCTCTCTGAGCCGCTGGCGGGTCGAAGGGAACATCGACGTAATGCCAGGGGGCGGTGTGTCTCATCTAACCGCGAACGATTATCATGTCTGAGGGTTGACGTGGCAATCTAGTTGAACGCCCGATGAGAGGCACAGCATGGTCAACAACTTCAGAGCGTCGTTGCTCACGCTGCTTCTGCTTTC
Source organism: uncultured Isosphaeraceae bacterium (assembly GCA_963823675.1). Lineage (GTDB taxonomy): Bacteria > Planctomycetota > Planctomycetia > Isosphaerales > Isosphaeraceae > CAWGMT01. Next base: position 665,791 of record CAWGMT010000016.1, read on the forward strand.
GGTCACAACTTCGGCGTCGGGGCAAGCGCCTGGATCGCCGAAAGGCCAGCCAACCGCGCCGGGACTGATCAAGCTGACCGGCGAGGATGACAAACGAGCCAAGCAACTGGATGATCAAATCGACAAGGCACTGAAGGCCGATCGCTGGGATGAGGCGATTGGGAAGGCGGAGGAATTGCTCGCTTTGCGGACGCGGGTTCAGGGGCCGAAGCACTTCGAGACGGTGAACACAGAGTGGCGACTGAAGGCGTTGCGCAGCGTGGCACTGATGCCGAACAACGATAGGATCGCCTACCTATCCGCCATTGCCATAAATGAACAGGCGGAAACCCTCTACGCCCAGGGCAAGTATGCAGCGGCCCAGCCGCTATTCGAGAAGGCGCTGGCGATCAACCGCCGATTGCTCACCGACGACCACCCATACACCGCTTTCAGCTACAACAACCTGGGGAGCAATCTGCGCGCTCAGGGAAAGTACGCCCTTGCCCAGCCACTGCTCGAGAAGGCGCTGGGAATCCATCAGCGCCTGCTCTCGGACGATCACCCCGAAACCGCCGCCAACAACGGCAACCTGGCGATGAACCTCGATGCCCAGGGGAAGTACACTCAGGCCCAGCCGTTGTTCGAGAAGGCGCTGGGAATCAACCACCGCGTGCTCACGGACGATCATCCCGCCACCGCCAACAGCTACAACAACCTGGCGTACAACCTCAATGCCCAGGGAAAGTACGCCCAGGCCCAGGCGCTCTACGAGAAGGCGTTGCCAATCTTGCGGCGCCTGCTCACCGACAACCACGCCTACACGTCCGCCACCTACAACAACCTAGCGCTCAACCTCAACGCCCAGGGGAAGTACGCCCAGGCGCAGCCGCTGCATGAGAAGTCGCTGGAAATAGACCGCAATCTGCTCGGCGACGACCACCCTGATACCGCAATAAGCTACAACAACCTGGCGCTGAACCTCGGCGACCAGGGGAAATTTGCCGAGGCCCAACCGCTGTACGAGAAGGCGCTGGCGATTTTCCGACGCCGACTCACCGACGACCACCCCTACACCGCCATGAGCTACGACAACCTGGCGCGAAACCTTTGGGCCCAGGGGAAGCACGCCCAGGCCCAAGCGCTGTTCGAAAAGGCTCTGGCGATCCGCCAGCGACTGCTCACCGACGACCACCCTCTCACCGCGGCCAGCTACAACAACTTGGCGGTCAACCTCTACTCCCAGGGGAAGCACGCTGAAGCCCAGTCGCTGTTCGAGAAAGCGCTGGCGGTAAACCACCATCTGTTCGGCGACGACCACCCGAGTACCGCCATAAGTTACGGGTGGCTGGCATCCAACCTCGACGGGCAGGGGAGGTACGCGGCAGCCCAGCCGCTCCACGAAAAGGCGCTCGAGATCGACCGCCGCCTGCTCAGCAACGACCACCCCGACACCGCCTCCAGATACAGCAATCTGGGATACAACCTCAATGCCCAGGGGAAGTACCTCGAGGCCCGCGACCGATGGCTCAGTGCGGTGAAAAGCCGGGAAGTTGCCCGGCGTTCCATCGCCTTCACGGGCCTCGAACGCGCGGGTATTGAGAAGCCGACGCGCCTCTACCTGGCCGCGGCGCTGGCCCGGCTCGGCCAACCGGCCGAGGCTTTACAGTCTCTGGAAGAGGACCTGGGCCGCGGCCTGCTCGACGAGCTGGCCGCCCGCGAGGAGCGGCGGCTCGCACCAGCCGAACAAACCCGGCTCCTGGAATTAACCACGGAACTGGCGCGGCTCGACCGGCTGGCGGAAGCGACTCCCAGCAGCCTCGACAACGCCGAGCGGGCGAAGCGATTTGAAGATCTGAAGCGCCAGCGCGCCCTGGCTAGCATTGCCCTGGGTGAGTTCCAGACCAATCTCGTGCAGAAATACGGCGCGCTGGCAGGACGGGTTGCCAGGCAGGAGGAAATCCAGGCCGCCCTGCCCAACGATGGCGCCCTGGTTGCCTGGGTCGATATTCCCCCCGCGGGAACAAATGCAGCCGACCCCCGCGGCGACCATTGGGGCGTGGTCGTCCGCTCTCAGGGAAACCCAGCCTGGGTCCCGATCGCAGGAACTGGTCCGAACGGGCGATGGACCGAGGACGATACCCAATTGGCGAGCCGAGCCAGAAACGCGTTGCGCCTCGGCCCGGAGCCGGGCCGGAAGATCCTGAGCCCGTGCTCGATAAGCTACGGCCGCAGCGCCTCGGCCCACTGGCCAAAGCCCTGGGAGCCACGACCGAAGGCTTGCCTCCGGCCCGGAGCCTGATCGTTCTTCCCTCGCGCGCCATGGCGGGCATTCCAATTGAGGCCTTCCTCGCATACGGCGACACGCGCACGGTCAGCTACGCGCCTTCCGGCACCGTCTTCGAATACCTGCGCAACAAGCCTCGGCCCGACCGCCATGCGGGCTTGCTGGCTCTGGGCGATCCGGTGTACGACAACCCCAGTCAGTCGAACGACCCCAAACCGACACCCGACCACGGCCTGCTGCTCAATGTCGTCGTTCGCGGCTCGAACGCGGCCAACCACGGACTCAAGGACGGCGATGTGCTGCTCGTGTACAACGGCCACGTGCTCAACAAGCAGGACGACCTCAAAGTCATCACGGAGGGCGACAAGCCGATTTCCATCGAAGTCTGGCGCGACGGCGTTTTCTCGCGGCAGGAACTCTCGGCGGGCAACCTCGGCGTCCTGATCGACCCTCGTTCGGCTCGCGAAGCGATCACCGAGCAGCGCAAGCTCCAGCAGGTGCTCGCCGCGGCGCGATCCGGCGGCGACGGCTTTTCCCCCCTGCCCGGCACGCGCCCCGAGGTCGAGGCGATCGCCCGGCTCTTCAAGTCGGACGATCGGCCCACGCGCGCCTTGCTCGCGAGCGACGCCAGCGAACCGCAGCTCGACCGTATCGCAGCTTCGGGCGAACTTGGCCGCTTCGGCTTCATCCACGTGGCAACGCACGGCGTGATCGACGAAGCCTTTCCGACCCGCTCGGCTGTGATCCTGACCCAGACCGGCCTGCCGGACCCGCTCGAACAGGCGCTCAATCACAAGCCGGTCTTTGACGGCCGTCTCCTGGTCCGCGAAATCCAGCGAACCTGGGATTTGAAAGCGGATCTGGTCACGCTCTCGGCCTGCGAGACTGCGCTCGGCCGTGAGTCCGGCGGCGAGGGCTTCGTCGGCTTCACTCAGGCCCTGTTGATGTCCGGGGCACGCAGTGTGTGCCTGTCACTCTGGAAGGTAGACGACAAGGCTACTTCACTTTTGATGATCCGGTTCTATCAGAACCTGCTGGGCAAGCGCGCCGGTCTATCGAAGCCGATGCCGAAGGCTGAGGCATTGAAGGAAGCGAAGCAGTGGCTGCGAAGTTTGACGGTAGGCCAGGTAGACGGCGAATTGGCCGCGCTTTTGCGCGGCGAGGTGCGGCGGCTGGCGAAGGAAAGCGGCGCTGCTTCGGGTAATGCATCGTCCTCACCCAAATCAACTGGCGTCCGGCCGTATGACCATCCCTACTACTGGGCGGCGTTTGTGCTCGTGGGTGATCCGAATTGAAAGGCACGGAAAAGTGGGGCAGGGTGATCCATCACCAAGGCGGACGAGTCATCCCAGACCCAACACGCCGCCAGTGATGGGCGACCGTCCGAACGACAGCGAATCGAACGGCTCCGCAATCCCGCAACGATCGCTGTTTGAAGAGGGTTGGAAGGAGGACGTCTGGCACGATGCCGCTTGCAATCAGCCGATCGAATGGAGTATAAGACTCCAAGTGCGAATTGTCGGCTTGGTGCATTTCCGGCTTGCGCGATCTCAGGAGCTCACATGTCAAGATCGACTTCCCAGCCGTCGCGCTCCCGACCCAGCCTGTGGCAACGCTTCAAAAGCCTGCTGATCGCGGACGTACCAGAGGATATCGCGATCTGCGAGTTCGATTGTTCCAAGAACCAGTGCACCTATGGCGAGTGGGCGACGTGCCAGCGCAGAATCAACCTTCAGGCGCTTTCCAACCCGAAACAGGTTGAGTTGGCTCAAGATGGCACCGGGCAGATCCCTTGCCGGTCGCGATCAGACCTGGCTCAAAGGTAGGTCAGCGAGTCGGGTGTGAGCAAATCGCGCGTGACCTCGCTAGGAATAACGCCGAGCCCCCCAAGACGCCTTGCACGCTCCTCTGCAACTGGGTTGTCAGGCAGGCCCCTGATCGCGCCTCACCGGGCCAGTCGCAAGTCTGCGGACCAGCACTCCGCAACTCGTGCCGCACGTTGCGACCACCAGCGTGAACGCTGCCAGATACAGGATCGAAGTATAAGTGTTTGGGTGCAGAGTGTCCGGCAAGTCGAGGACGTGCTTGACAAAGTGAGCCATCGGTACGCATGCCCATGTGCCGGCCGCCGCAATCCACCCGCTCCGGCCCCACGTGGCCCCGGCCATTGCTGTCGCGCCCAGCAATAGCACAACGATGATGATCGGGCTGACTTCGCCCCGGAACGCGCCATTGTCAACGTACGCAATAGCGGCTCCAGCTACGAGCCCGACCCCGAGATGCGTCGGCCACTTTGAACGGCTGGGCTTCATGCGATTGATACCCTCCGCCTGACAGGGGTACGAGTTTCGAGTCAAGCGCTCACGAAGACCACACTTCGGGCTAAATGCAAACAACTTTGCAATGCAAAGTCAACATACCTCCAACCGCCTTCAGCGTCAAGCGTTGCTTCCCGCCGGCGCAGCGTGACTTACCGGTCTACGGGTTGGACAATTTCCACGATGCGCTGTCGCCCGAGCAGTCGTTGGGTTTCGGTCCGACCCCCGATCACCAATCCGTGGCTCAAGGAACTCGACGGCCTCAAGCTGAAACAACCGCTTGACCGTCATTCCGAAGTCCAGAAAGTACCTGAAGACTAGCATCCGGACCGGTTCGTTCGCCTGCGAGAAGGCAAGCGGCAGTGACCCAGAAGTTATGGAGCAAGCACCTCGACCGGTTGCTGGCCCGGCCGGCTGATCGACACGAACTTAAACTGGGACGCAGCTAGTATTGTAACCGCGCCGTCGTTTTGGTACCACTCAGCGTTATGCCTAGAACAGCGAGAGTAGCACCTGGCGGGCTTGTTTACTGTGGGCTACGGACCTCTCTATCAGGGACGATTCAAGAGCTTCCAGGTACAAGGTGACGACCATCTCCTGTCCCTCCTGCGTTATGTCGAGCGAGATCCTTTGTCGGCGGGGCTCGTCGAGCGGTCGGAGCTTTGGCGCTCTAGCAGTCTGGGGTAGAGGGCACACGGTGACAAGGCGGTCAAGGCGTTGCTATCGCCCTGGCCGGTGGGGCGGCCCGCGAGCTGGACGGTTCGCGTCAACTCTCCTCTAACCGCGAAGGAATTCGACCGCGCGGGTGAGCATCGCCAGAGGACATCCCTACGGCTCGGACGACTGAGTGACGCAAACCGTAAGCCAACTTCAAATAACGCCTCAAGCGGGTCGTGGGCCGCCTGGCCTTCGGCACTTGCCTGACGCAACGCAAGGGTTGTGCCACACTGTGCCCCTCGAAGTCGTTGTGCCGCCCGGAAGCGGCCCGACGGTGTCATATTGACTGAAAGCGCTGCACGTCTACCCGTCTGGCGGTCCTAATCTCACGGTCTGCTCCCTGGCGTCGCAGCAATGTAGACGCCGAGCCGGACAACACGGCTCGCGGGCTTCAACGAGCCTAATTGCTTGTTCGTGACCGCGAGTACATTGAGAGCCGTCATCAGCCGCGGAAGCTGAAGGACGTCGGCCTATGATCGCAGGGTTCAAAACACCTTTGGGAACAGAAGACCGCTCGACTTCCGGTACTCCTCGAACTCGGCGTGCCGAGAGAGAGATCGGTCCTTCTTGATCATGTTTCTCACGAAGAAACCGAAAACCCATCCCGCGAGGATGAGGAAGGGGAGCCAGTGCATCGACAGCGTGGCGTAGGCGAGATAGATCAAGATCTCCCCTAGATAATTGGGGTTTCGCATCCTGCTGAAGAGGCCTTCGCGGATCAATCCCTTACGCAGGCGCAGCGTGTAATACTTTTGCGCATCGCTCACGTAATGCAGGAAGACCCCGAACGTGAACACGAACACAGCCAAGCCGACAATGAGTGGCGGGACGCTAACACCCCTGCTGATGAGGAGGTACGGGGCGACATAGTATCCGGCGAGCGGCAGGAAAACGAACAGCAGTCCGACCCAGAGCGGCAGACGCTGGTCGAAACGCGCGTCGCGATAAGTCCGCTGCTTGATTAACCACAGCAGCGAATAGCTGCCATGCATTCCGAGATAGACGAAGGCGTCTGTCGACCAATTGTGGTAGTACCACATCATGGCCAATACGAGAGGGATGACTAAGGCTTTGTGAAGGTCGATGAAGTTGCCGGTCTGGATGCCACCGATTTCTTGCCGCGGCATGGAATCGCCGAGAGGCCGGTCAGAATTTTGCAAGTTCGTGGTTTTAGTTGCCATTCTGCACCGTCCTGATTTGACTTTTGATCTTTATCGCGCCACGGCGGCAAGCAACTGGGCAGCCCGAAAAGCCGAACAACCGGACCCTCCCTGGGTGGTCGATCCACCGCTCACGGTTTGTGGTGGGAAACACCGGCGTTTCTGACGAGATCGACTCCTCTCCTCAATGGTGATGCCGACTCGGCAGTGACTGCGATGGCGCGGTCATCTCCGGTGGGCCTGAGGGCAACTCCTTTAGCCGTCGATAGAATGATTCGCTGCTCCCTGGGGTTGCCGTCACCAGGAAACGGGGTTGTGTACTATGTGACGAACGGCCGCGGCGCAGCCGGTGTGAGGACGATTGTCGACCAGAAGGAGCCCTAGCCGACCTTTGCGACCAGCAAGCTTGCCATCCCACCACTTCCTTCGTATTGGCGAGTGCCGGGCGCCTTGTCTCCGCCATTTCCCAGCCTGCACAACGCGCTGCTGTGCCGACAATTCATCCCGTTCGGCTTCGCTAAGAGTTGTGATGCAAATGGTGTGCCCACATTCGGCGCCCGCATGACCATTCCGTGCCGATCGCGCGTCGGTCCGACATCCATGAGGATAGGTCTTTGCGGAATCGTGCGGCCGGGAGCCGATTGCATTTGTCAGAGTCCGCAAAAGGGGCGACTGGATTTGAAACCCGCAACTCGAACCTCGGTGAAGCTTTGCGTCAGATCATCGTGGCGACGAATCGATTTCGCTTGGCTGGTTGAACAGGGAGCCCGCTCCAAGGATCAGCCGCAAATCGCCGCCGCCAAATAACAAAGCCCTTCGACGTTCTCGCCGAAGGGCTCATTTCGGAAAACAGTCGGGGCGACCGGATTTGAACCGACTCCGAAAGCTGAGGCCAACAAGACACCCCGGCTGGCACGGCCGAGGGCCGCTCCTCCACACGGTTTTGTGCCTCTCGCTCGGAAGGCCGTTCCGGCATCGCCCACGGATCACCGGGGCCAGGGTTTGCACGCTTGATCCGACATCGGCCACTGCCCGCGTCGGCCCATCACCCATGATCAAGCCTGTACCGGCCTCTTTTCGGACGCGAGTTGGGAACGAATCGGGAACAGTATTGGCAACGTCAGCCCCATGCGGCCACAATGCGAAAACACCAAGGTGGCGACGTGCGAGCCTTGGATTCGCAGACTTTAAGCACCACCGCAAACTGTTTCCAATGCCACGGCTACGGCAGACGTCCCGGACTCAAAATCCGGTCCTCGCAAGCGGGTGTCGGTTCAAGTCCCACCTTCGGTAATAGTCCCCGAGGCCGGCTGACGGCCTACGACCCCTTGCGGCCGATGGTGATGGCCGCACTGCCGCTAAAATCGCCGTAGGTGACGTCGATGGCGTAGGACCCGGGCTTGAGACCGTAGATGCCGCGCTGGTTCGGCCGGCCGTTCCACATCATGGTCAGCCTTTCGGAATGGCCCGCCTCGAGCTGCTTTAACTTGGAAGCGGGGATGCGGCGGGTCAGCCGGGAGACCACCTGCGTGCCGTCCACGACGGTGATCTGTTCGAGCGACGCGACTTTTGTGGCCGGTCTCGTGCCGGGGATCGTCACGCTGACGCGGACGCTCTCGCCAAGCGAGTAAGCCGAGTGGTTCGTGGTCACCGGCAAATTGCCGGACGTGGACGTGGACGTGGACGCGCCCGCCACCTCGAATATGGACGTATCGCCGTTCGGGTCGAAGTAGTTGGAAATCTTGACGGTGTAGGGACCCGACGCCGGGTCAACGACCGGCCACGTCTCGGTCTGCGTCCAGGATTGACCGGGCTCTAGAGTTGACCATCCCGATATGGTCGGCCCGGGTAACAACGGGATATCCGAGTACAATAAGGGCAAAACTTGATCGAACGCGAAGCCATTCTGTCCCGTGAGGACCATCACCGCCTGGTCACTCTCGTTCGTCTCGGTGAAGGTCATCGTAACCGTATCGCCGGCTTGATAGACGGGTTGGTTCGTGGTGACACTCGACACGATGGCGCCGGCAGCCGGGGCCACGATCTGGAAGTTCGCGCTGAATTCGCCGGGAGCGGCGGCCAAATCGTAAACCTGCACGGCGAATGAGCCTGCTGTCAGGTGTAGCACCGTGTCAGAGCCACGAAGATCGGCTTGCGATATAGTGAATTGGTGCTGCGCCGTTTGCCCCGGGCCGAGCGTCTCAAAGTCTGATCCGAGCGGGTCCATTGCGGGCGACACTTGCTGACCGTTCTCAAGGACCCGGAAAAGAATGGGGTTCATGATCGTGGTCGTGACCGTCTGGTCGGAGATGTTCGTCTCGGCGTAAGTTAACTGGATTGGCTGGCCCAACTGGTAGATTGCCTGACTGCTCGTCAAGGTGCCCTGGAGCGGAGTGGTGATTTGAAACGTCGCCGTATCCCCGCTAGGGGCGTTCGGATTAGACACCGTGAATGAGCCAAACTGGTTGACCGGGAGGCTCGTGTTGGTGCCTGTGCTTTGCTGGAAGGCGGTCTGCATGACCGTGCCGTCCCAGGTGGCCGTCTGGGACACGGATTGACCCGGTTGGAGCGTCACCAAGGTGGGGGGCTGACCGTCGTTTTCCGGGTTCGACTCCCAGACCGGGCCGTACCCTAACAGGTGTTGCTCGGAGACGGTGAAATCGGTCGGGCTGAGCGAGACCGTCACCGGCTGAGCGCCCGTGTTCGTTTCGGTGAACGCGATCTGGATCGGCTGTCCCGCTTGGTAGACCGATTGATCCGTCGTGAGAGTGTACGCGATGCCCGATAAGAGCGTGCGGCGTTCGAGATCCTCGACGCTCACGCCAAACTTGCGCGCATGGTGTGTCACCCTCCGAGAGTTACCCGAGTGGGATGAAGCAACCGCTCGGACATTCGAATCCAACTCGGGCGCCGTGCCGTCTTGCCTGACAGTGAAAGGATCTTCTCCGGCACTCAACGCTCAAGCCGTCCAACCCAGCGCGGAATCTAACAGTTGACGAGCAAGAAGTCAATGCCATCACGCAAGCAATCCCTGCGAGCGCGTTGGCTGTCCGCAAGCCACGCGGGCGGTAGGGATGACCTCGATATATTCCCGACCGGCTCGAGGCCGTGATTCATGCGTAACAAACCTGTAGTCGGCGACCCCGAAATTAACGGCGCCGATTTGACTGCTCTCAAGCATCTTGCGAACGTACCTACCTGACATACCTTGTGCTTCCAATACCACAAATATGGCAGACGCGCCAGACTCAAAAGCCGGTCCCCGCAAGGGGCTGTGGGTTCAAGTTCCACCTTCGTTACTGAGCTCGGCTACCTCTTCTCGACGTCGAGAACCCCACCCTGCGCGATCAGCGAGGGTGTACCGTCGAAGATCAGCCGGATCTCGTTGATGACGCCCGTCAGACCGAGCAGGTTCCGATCGCGCGCGGCTGTGGCGTTCGGATCACCGAGAAATCAAAGTAGGGAACTTCAAGTCGCGACATCGATACGAGCCCGATCCTGACATCCTGCCATGTCTCTGGCGGGTGGTTCTTCCGGTAATTGTCCGAGACGGTGCAGATTGAGCCCCGCTCGCATGCGTGCACGCTGCCTGATTACGGTTGCGGCGAGGCCCGGCGCTTCTCCTCGTTTACAAACAGTGAAGGCCCGAAAAAATCTTGCCAAAAAATTTAAGCCCAATCCGGACAGAAGGATCCGGTCAGTTTTGGTGCACCAAACGGGGTAGGCGCTTTAACGAAATTCGAGAATCAGCGCATCTTGTATATAGAGAGAATATATAAAATAGCGAGACTGCGCATTCTGATTTCCTCAGGGACCGGCAGGTCACTTGTCGAAGCTGGCGGATGCGACGATAAGCGCAACGGCAACGATTGAGCCGCGTGCGCTTAATTCGGCTCAGGTCCGTAGCCCATCTGTTCGTGGCGGCCATGTTACCCAGTGAACAACGCAAAATATTTTCCAGTTTCTTTTTCGCGTAGCGGCACAAGAGGTTGCGACGAAAAAATCGGCGAATTGTAAATCTTGCGTTAATGAAATTCTGAATTCAGCGCATCTTGTATATAGAGAATTGCGCGAACATTGCCCATTCAACATGTCCGCCAGCGGATTGACCGATTGACCCCCGAACGCGTACCGATCGCACCCGCGCGCAATTGCGAGCCATGAGATCGTAGACCGCTACGGCGCATAGACGCTGCACCAGCGCGGTTGGGGGCGAATCGGAAACTGAGACCGAGGTTGACCACAAAAAACACGAAAACACGAATCCAGACGGAAGACTGGATGACCCGGTGACCGTCAGGACCTCTAATCAACGAGTTCGTGGGGCGATATCCAAAGACGGCTCTCCCACTCGTAAGGTTCGTGGTATTCGTGGTTTAGATGCAATCCCCACGTCCTTGCCCCTCGAGGGCGTGCTGGCCGGCCCTTTGCCCGGGGCTGACAACCGCGGGGGCCAAAACGAAAAAAAACCAGCGGATTCCTCCCACTGGCTCTCATTTACTACCATGTCCGGAGAAGATCGCGATAGTACGCAAACCCAGCCCGCCCTTTCACCGAACTCTGGCCCGCGGCCGGTGTTGCGTCATGAGGGCTTCGCGCTGCCTGAGCCGCTCAGGCAACCGGCAGATCCCAATTCACCGGGACGGATTGCCATTCCGTCCTACAATCGCTCGATCATGGGACTGTTTCCATCAGCCGGACGCCCAACGGCGAGTTGCAGAGCCTTTGACGACGATGCTTCTTCGTGACCCCATCCTGCACACCAGTTCCCGCTCGCCGGTGGCCGTTACGCATAAGTAGACGCGAATCCGGAACTCCGTGGGCAGGCGTGCGGCGCCGGCAGCCACTGCCCTCTCGACATTGCCCGCCGGGTAGAGGAAGCTCAGGTATGCTCCGGGTGATTTCGGATGCGGGCCCAGGCCGAGGCGGTTTTGGTTCGCCCGGCCGGGAGGCCGTCCCTGATTGCCCAGCGAAGAGGATCGCTCGTTCAGTTCCTTTGGATTGGCAACATGGTCCGTTCTTGGAATTTAGGAGGTTGATCGTCATGACTATCGGCTATGACCATCCGCTTTACGTGCTTCCCTTTGATCACCGAGGGACATTCCAGAAAAACATGTTCGGCTGGTCGGGCGCGCTCGACGGTGAGCAGACCGCCAAGATCGCGGCCATGAAGCAGGTGATCTACGACGGCTTCAAGGCAGCGCTGGCCGGCGGCGTTCCCAAGCAGAAAGCGGGCATTTTGGTGGACGAGCAGTTCGGCGCCGACATCCTGCGCGATGCGGCGAAGCAGGGCTACTCGACCTCCTGTCCCGCCGAGAAGAGCGGGCAGGACGAGTTCGACTTCGAATACGGCGACGAGTTTGGCCGCCACATCGAAGCGTTCCAGCCCACCTTCTGCAAGGTCCTGGTTCGATTTAACCCCGATGCCGACGCGGTGATGAACGCTCGCCAGGTGAAACGGCTCAAGCAACTGTCCGACTATCTGCACTCGGCCGGCCGCAGCCGGTTCATGTTCGAGCTCCTGGTGCCGGCGACGGCAGGGCAGCTCGAAAAGGTCGGCGGCAACAAGAAGGAGTACGATCGTGAGTTGCGGCCCGAGCTGATGGTGCGGGCCATTCGGGCGCTTCAGGACGCGGGCATCGAGGCGGACGTGTGGAAGATCGAGGGAATCGACCGGCCCGAGGACTGTGTGAAGGTCGTCGCGGCCGCGCAGCATGGGGGCCGTGAGCACGTCGGCAGCATCATTCTGGGCCGCGGCGAGGACGACACCAAGGTCCGCCAGTGGCTCAAGACCGCCGCTGCCGTGCCGGGCTTCATCGGCTTCGCGGTGGGCCGGACGAGCTTCTGGGGCCCACTCACCGAGTGGAAGGACGGCCGCCTGGCGCGAGGCCGCGGTCGCCGAAATCGCCCGGCGCTATCGCGAATGGGTGGATATCTTCGAGGCGGCAAGCTCGGCGACCGGGGCGACTTCGACGCGAAAGGGGTAACGCATGACAGTTCCGGTCGACCAGAGCCCGACGATCAAGTCTTGCAGGCACCCGCTCGACGAGGTCTGCATCAACACGATCCGCACTCTCGCCATCGACGCGGTTCAGGCTGCCAATTCGGGGCACCCGGGAACGCCGATGGCGATGGCGCCGGTCGCCTACTACCTGTGGCAGTACGTGCTGCGATTTGACCCGCAGGATCCGATCTGGCCGGACCGCGACCGCTTCGTGCTCTCGTCCGGCCACGCCTCCATGCTGCTTTATGCGATGTTGCATCTCACGGGCGTCCGTGCGGTCAGCAAGGACTATGAGCGGCTGGGCGAGCCGTCGGTTCCCCTTGATGCGATCAAGGCATTCCGGCAGTTGCACAGCCGCTGTCCCGGCCATCCGGAGTACCGCCTGACGTCGGGCGTCGAGACCACGACCGGGCCGCTGGGACAGGGCGTGGCCAACAGCGTCGGCATGGCGCTCGCGGGCTGCTGGATGGCAGAGCACTTCAATCGCCCTGGCTTCGACGACCTGATCGACTTCAATGTCTACGCTCTTTGCGGCGACGGCTGCATGATGGAGGGAATTTCTTCCGAGGCTGCCTCGCTCGCGGCCCACTGGAAGCTATCCAATCTCTGCTGGATCTACGACAACAACCACATCACCATCGAGGGGAACACTGCGCTGGCCTTCTCCGAGGACGTCGCCACCCGGTTCATGGGCTATGGTTGGAACGTGACCCGGGTTGGAGACGCCAACGACATGGCAATGCTCGACCGCGCTTTCGGCATCTTCCTCGAGGAGCACGAGCGGCCGACTCTGATCATTGTCGACAGCCACATCGGCTGGGGCGCGCCGCACAAGCAGGACACCAGTGCCGCCCACGGAGAGCCCCTGGGCGACGAGGAAATCCGGCTCACCAAGCGCAACTACCACTGGCCCGAGGACGCCAAGTTCCTCGTGCCCGATGGAGTGTATGACCACTTCCATCAAGGCATAGGCCGACGTGGCAAGGAGCTGCGCGACGGTTGGTTCAGCACGGTGGGGCGGTACAAAGCCGAGTATCCCAACCTTGCCGATCAGCTCTACCGGATGCAGCATCGCCAGCTCCCAGACGGGTGGGATTCAGCCATCAAAGACTTCCCAGCCGACCGCAAGGGGATGGCCACGCGGAACTCATCGGGCCTCGTGCTTAACAGCATCGCCCAGAATGTTCCCTGGCTGATGGGCGGTGCAGCCGACCTGGCTCCATCGACCAAGACCCGGTTGACCTTCAAGGGCGCGGGCGACTTCGAGGCCGGTGAATACGCGGGCCGCAACTTCCATTTCGGCGTCCGCGAGCACGCGATGGGGGCCATTTTGAACGGCATGGCGCTGGTCAAGGTGCGGGCCTTTGGCTCCGGGTTCTTGATCTTCAGCGACTATGGCCGGATGCCGATTCGATTGGCCGCGATCATGGAGATCCCGGTCATTTACGTCTTCACCCACGACTCGATTGGCGTCGGCGAGGATGGTCCGACCCACCAGCCGATCGAGCAACTGGCGTCGCTGCGAGCGATTCCGGGACTCGTCGTGCTGCGCCCCGCCGATGCCAACGAAGTGGTCGAGGCGTGGAAGGTCATCATGCAGTTCCATCACCAGCCGGCGGTCCTCGTCTTGACGCGGCAGGATGTCCCGACGCTTGACCGCTCCAGGTATGCGCCGGCCTCTGAGCTTGCCAAGGGTGGCTATATCCTGGCCGACGCGCCGGGTGGTAAGCCCGAAGTGATCCTGATTGCCTCGGGCAGCGAGGTTGCCCTCTGTGCGGCCGCGCACGAGACACTCACCGCCCAGGGCATCCGGTCGCGCGTCGTCAGCATGCCTTCCTGGGAGCTTTTCGACGACCGGGACGAGGCTTATCGCGACTCGGTTCTGCCCCCTGACGTGACGGCTCGAGTTTCGGTCGAGCAGGCGTCGGTCTTCGGCTGGGCAAAGTATGTCGGGCTTGAGGGCGAGAGCATCGGCATGCGGTCGTTCGGGGCGTCGGCCCCGCTCAAGGACCTCCAGCAAGAATTTGGTTTCACCGTCGAGCGAGTCGTCGATTCCGCGAAATCCCAGTTGGGAAAGATACGGGGATGACGATTCGAGGCGGCGAGGAGACATGTTCATGAGAATCGGACTGGCCGCCGACCACGGCGGATTCGAAATGAAGCAGATCCTGATCGAGAGGCTGCGTCAGGCTGGGCATGAGGTGATGGACTTCGGTGCCACAACGCTCGATGCCGCTGACGACTACCCGGACTTCGTGATTCCGCTTGCGCGTGCCGTCGGGTCCGGTGAGGTCGAGCGAGGCATTGTGATCTGTGGCAGCGGCGTCGGGGCTTCGGTGGCGGCGAACAAGGTAAGAGGGATCCGGGCCGGACTGTGTCACGACCATTATTCGGTCCACCAAGGGGTCGAAGACGACGACATGAACGTCCTCTGCCTGGGCGGGCGGGTCATGGGTATCGAGGTCGCCTGGGATCACGTACGGACCTTCATCGCGGCGACTTTCAGCGGCGCCGAACGGCATCGCCGGCGCCTCACAAAGGTCGCCCAGCTCGAGGGTTGAGAAAACGAGCGGGCACGTCGAAGTCGGGGCGACGCAGTTTGCTGTTGAGTTTGCGAGTTTTGTCAAGTTTTCTGAGTTTATCGACGATGATTTGCAGGGAGGGACTCCGGGCATACCTCCCGCCTGTCGCCCGGGGAGCCGCACGACCGGATGGATTCGGTGGAGTCCTATGGACGATCGGGGTCGGGGAAAGACGCTCTGGCGCCGGCCGTTTCTCCCTGTCGTCGTCCTGGTCGCCGGCTGGGCCGGAATCAGCGGCTGCGTGGGCCCCAAGGCGATTCGCTACACCCGCATCCAGTACAACGAGGTGGTTCGCGACACCAACGACGAGCAGCTTTTGTTGAACATCGTTCGGCTCCGCTACGCCGACTCTCCCGTCTTCATCGACCTGCCCAATATCACCAGCCAGTTCGAAATGGCCGGCCGGGGCAGCTATTTTGGGGGATATGGCTATGAGTACCGCGGCCGATCGAACCTCGGTTATGGCGAGCTCTCGCTCCGCGACACGCCGACTTTGAGTTACCACCCGCGCGAGGGACGTGAGATCGCCAAGTCGCTTTTGACGCCGCTGTCGACGGACCTCTTCATTGTGGTCAATGCCGGGGCCGACATCGAACAGCTCCTGTTGCTGGCCGTCAACGACATTAACGACGTGCCCAACGCCCGCGGGGCCACGCTCCTGACCCCCAAGGTCCCGGAAGACAACAGCGAGTTCGTCCGCGGTATCCGGCTTCTCGAGTCACTCCGGCAGCGCGATGGCACCGAACTGGGGATCGAGATGAACGAGGAGGCAGATGGCTCCTCGGACCCGATCGCCAAGAGCTCGGTCCAGGGGCGCGACCTCGTGAACGCGTTCAAGGATGGCTATGTCTACCGTGCCAAAGGCGAGGGTCAGGTGACCTTGCTCAAGCGGGAAAGGGAGCTCACCCTCCAGGTCCGTCCCGCTTACGTCGGCTCTCCGGAGATGGAGGAAATCGCGCGGATCTTCAGGCTGATACCAGGCCAGAGCAAGTACCGGATCAAGTCCGAGCTGAGCGAGGAGGCCAACCGGGAACCGCCCAGCCCGCTGGGAAACGACACCATCTTTCAGAACATGCGGTCGGTGTTGCAGATCATGACCTTTCTCTCCAAGGGTGTTTGTGTCCCCGAGGACCATGTGCAATCGGGGGTCGCGCCGGTGACGCCCGGACCGGACGGCATGCCCTTCGACTGGACGCGGATCACCGCCGGAAACTTTATCGTCCATGCGCAGAAGCACCGGCCCCACGATGCGGAGGTAGTGGTCAAGTACCGGGGCTACTGGTTTTACATCGCCCGCAACGACGTGAAGTCGCGCGCGGCTCTGGCCTTTCTCGAAATGTTGTTCGCACTGCAAGAATCGGACGGCCGGAACGTCGGTCCGCTGCTGACCCTGCCAGTTGGCGGATAAGCTGATGACTCAACAGATACGTGGTAGTTGCTCCCCAAGGGGCATGGGAATCAAGCGCGTTCCGCCGATCTTGGTCCGGGCGGCGACCAGACCCGGGTGCGAATCGGTGACCGTGCCGATCCGGGCCGCGTCGGCACCGAGAGGATGGCGGCGAAGTTGGTCCAAGACGGCATCGGCCGCTTCCGGAGCAACGACAGCCACGAGCTTGCCTTCGTTGGCCACGGTGAGGGGATCCAGCCCGAGCAGTTCGCAGGCGGACTCGACCTCGGCTCCGACCGGCAGCGCACGGTCGTCAAGGACGATCCCAACCCGGGATCGGGAGGCGATCTCGTTGAGCGTCGCCGCGACACCGCCCCTGGTCGGGTCACGAAGGACGTGCACATCGGGCGTAGCCGCCAGGATCGCCGCAACCAGGCCATTGAGCGCGGCGGTGTCGCTGACAACAGCCGTCTCGAATTCCATGCCCTCGCGAACGCTCAGGATCGCGATCCCGTGGTCGCCGATGGTACCGCTAATCAAGATCGCGTCGCCGGGCCGGGCCAGGTGAGGGCCCAGTTTCACGCCCGCCGGCACGACCCCGATCCCTGAGGTATTGATATAGCAGCCGTCGCCGTGGCCCTTCTCGACGACTTTGGTGTCTCCCGTGACCAGCAAGATCCCCGCGCTGCGGGCGGCCTCGGACATTCGACGCACAATCTCGCCGAGATGGTTGAGCGGAAGGCCTTCTTCCAGGATGAACCCAGCGCTCAGAAACAACGGCCGTGCGCCGGCCATCGCCAGGTCGTTGACCGTGCCGTGCACGGCAATCTCACCAATGGAGCCGCCCGGAAAGAACAGAGGCCGGATCACATAGGAGTCGGTGCTGAAGGCGAGCCGGCTGGCGCCGGCGGGCAGGTCCAGCACGGCCGAATCGCCCATCACGTCAAGGGTATCGTTCCGAAAGGCTGGTGCGAAAAGATGCTCGACCAGATCTGCGGTCAGCGATCCTCCGCCCCCATGGCCCATGACGATGCCCGTGTGGTGCCGCAGAGGAAGCGGGCAGGTCCATTGATCAAATTGGGGCAACTTCGACATGAGATCGTGCTCCTTGGTCCGGCGGCCGGTTGACGCCGGCGAAGCGGCCGCCGTGATAGTAGGCCGCACAGGCCCCTTCGCCGGATACCATCGTGGCGCCCAGCGGGGTGCGTGGCGTACACTCTTGAGCGAAAGCCTGACATTCCGTGGGCTTGATCAACCCTTTAGTCACCAACGGCCAGATCGGGCAGGAAAGCCAGGCAGACGTCTTTGATCACGCCACCGAAATCGACCTTACTTATGGGCGTTCCGCCGCTTTCAAAGACCGCTCGGACTCGTCCGGGAACCGCCAGGCACATGAGACTCGCTGATGCTTCAGAATCAGCGCCCTGACATTGCCAAACCCCAGGCCACAGCCGCCTGACCCAGGGCAAGCCCACCGTCGTTGGCCGGAACCTTGCGATGCACGAGCACATCGAACCCGCCAGCACGCAGGCGATCGACCGCCAGCCGTAATAGGAGCATATTCTGGAAAACGCCACCGCTCAAGGCCACCGTGGCCACATTGGTCTGCTCCCGTGCCCGGCGAGCCAGCTCGCCGATCAGGTCGGCCACGGCGAGATGAAGATAAAAGGCCAGCGACTCGCGGCTTGCGCCGCGCGATTGCTCGCTCACAATCCGGCTCAAGATCGGAGCCGCGCTGAAAACGAGGAGATCGGTCCCTTCCTCGAAATCCCAGGCGAAAGAAACCTTGGCGCTCTCGTCCGCGTCCTGACAGAGCGACTCCATCTCGATGGCGGCCTGCGCTTCATAGGTGACGGTTTGCCGTATCCCGATCAGAGCCGAAACGCCGTCGAAGAGCCGGCCCATGCTGCTCGTCGGAACGCACTCGGCGCCCCTTTCGAGCTGACGCCGCAAGAGCCGGCGCTCGATCTCGGGGCAAGCCGCGACGCAGGGCAAATCTTCACCCCAGGGCAGCCCGGCAGCCCACAGGTGTGCAAGCGCGACGCGGTAGGGACGCCGGATGGCCGCGTCGCCGCCGGGCAACGGCACGTATTTCAAGTGCGCCAGGCGCCGGAACCCACGGTAATCCGCCAGCAGAACCTCTCCGCCCCAGATCGCCTGGTCGGGGCCGTGGCCGGTGCCGTCGAAGACGATCCCCACGACGGGGCTCGACCCGTCAAGCCCATGCTCCATCATCACCGACGCAGCGTGGGCGTGGTGATGCTGTACCTGCACCAGGGGAAGGCCGCGCTCCTGGGCAAAGCGCCGGGCCCACTCCACGCTGAGATAGCCGGGGTGCGTGTCGCAAGCGACGAGAGCCGGCTCGGCCCGGAACAACAGCCGCAGGTGCTCCTGGGCTCGCTCGAAAGCGCCCAGCGTCTCGAGGTTTCCCATATCGCCGATGTGCTGGCTGAGGTATGCATAGGGTGGCTTGACCAGGCAGGCGGTGGCTTTGAGCTCGCCGCCGGTCGCCAGAACGGCCGGTCCGTCGGCCGTGGGCCACGGCACGGGAAATGGCGCATATCCCCGCGACCGGCGCACGGGTGCCTCATTCCGCTCGAATACACGCACTACCGAATCGTCACACACAACATGGATTTCCCGATTGTGGAGAAGCAGCGCGTCGGCCAAGGGGGCCAGGCGGTGAAACGCCTCGGCATTGTCACGCGCGATCGGCTCATCACCCAGGTTGCCGGAGGTCATCACCAGCGGCCGATCTCCCACCAGGAGATGATGCAGGGGCGTGTAGGGCAGCATGATCCCGAGGAACGAGTTTCCCGGAGCCACACCACAGGCAAGCGGCCGTGGCGCCGATGGCTCAGCCTGCCGACGCAGCAGTACAATCGGCCTGGCCCGGCCGAGCAAGAGGCTCTCTTCGGCCGCGTCGATCTCGACGTAGCTACGAGCCAGGTCCAAGGTGGCGATCATGAGCGCGAAGGGCTTGTCCACTCGCCCCTTTCGCTCTCGAAGCCGCGCGACGGCTTGGTCGTTCGTCGCGTCGCAAGCCAGGTGGAAGCCTCCCAGCCCCTTGACCGCGACGGTCCCCCCGTCGGCCAGAACGGCTTGGGCAAGGCGGAGGGCCTCTTCGCCCTGCGGCCAGTCGCCGGGGTCGGACGGCCGAAGGGCGGCTTCCGCGGTCCGGGCCGCCGGCACAAACCACACGCGGGGGCCGCACACGGGACACGCATTCGGCTGCGCATGGAACCGGCGGTTGGCCGGGTCGTGGTACTCAGTTTCGCAGGCCGTACACATGGGAAAGACGGCCATCGTGGTTCGTGGGCGGTCGTAGGGGAGGTCACGCAGAATCGTGAATCGCGGACCGCAGTGCGTGCAGTTGAGAAACGGATAGCGATAACGGCGGTCCGCCGGGTCGAAGAGCTCCCGAATACACTCGTCGCAAGTGGCGATGTCCGGAGTGACGGGGGTGCTTCGAGCATCGTCGCGGCTTTTGACG
This sequence comes from uncultured Isosphaeraceae bacterium, assembly GCA_963823675.1. Classification (GTDB taxonomy): domain Bacteria; phylum Planctomycetota; class Planctomycetia; order Isosphaerales; family Isosphaeraceae; genus CAWGMT01. The sequence goes on from CAWGMT010000016.1 coordinate 685,718, forward strand.
ATGGTGAAGCCCTGCTCTTCGATGGGAGCGAGATCCTCGGCCAGAAGCGCATCGATGACCGCGAGCGGAGGCGGCTGATCCCGCAGCGCGTTCTGAAAGGCATCAACGGTTTCGCAGAGTCCCTGGACCTCGATGAATACACCGGACGACTCGTTGCCCACCAGTCCGGTCAAACCGAGGCGCTGCGCGAGGCCGTAGACGAAGGGACGGAAGCCGATTCCTTGTACCACGCCACGGACTAGAATTCGCCGTCTGATACGAAGGCCGAGAGTCGGTACCCTTTTCGGTGACATGCTGGGCTCGACTGGGGCCCCGGACTCCCTACGCTCGGGCACTTGGCAAACCCCTCCCAAGGTCATTGTATGGGAGATCGGAATTGCCAGGAAGGCCAACGGCAATCCAGCTTGGTTTATTCCAAGGTCATCAAGTACGCAAACAGATCGTGCAAGTCTTTGACAGTCAGAAGCTCCCCGAAGTTTTCGGGCATGAGTGATTTCTTCATGACCTTCACTTCTTCCAGGTCGCGCTTGAGAAACGAGTGGAACCGTCCGTTTTCCTCGTGGAGCTGGATGCTGAAGTTCGTCTCATTGATTCGCAGCCCCGTGATCACGCGCCCGTCCTTGGTTGCCACGGCGACCGCCTCATATTCCGGGGCGATCTCCCGGGACGGGTCGAGGATCGATTCCATGATGAACTCGGCGGCGCGACGGCTCGCAATGCGATCGAGAGCCGGCCCGATTCGACCCCCCTCACCGCCAATACTGTGGCACTTCGCACACTGCAGCTTGCCCTGAAGATCGAAGAAGAGCTTTCGACCCCGTTGAAAATCCCCGGTCAAGTATGGCTTCCAGGTGCTCTCGCCCGGAGAGCGGGCAAGGCTGCGGATGTAGGCAATCAGCTTGCGTATTTGATCGGGCTTCAGTACATCGCCCAGTTTCTTCATCGTGGTTCGAGGTACGCCGTTCTGGATTACGCGGGAGATGTCGGCATCGGTCCCCCCGTGGATCCAGCGGTTATCCGTCAAGTCAGGGCCTTTGCCGCCGCGGCCGGCGCCGCCGTGACAGCCGCTACAGAGGCCGCGAAACAAGGCTTGCCCTTCCGCCAAGACCATCGGATCCGGCGGGGCTGGCACCGCCTTTTTCTGAGCAGACCCGGTGCGCGGGGTCGGCTGACCAGTACCGGAGACGTCAAGTGCTAGGGGCCAGATCCATCCCATCAGAGACACGCCGAGCAATATGCGGAGCCGCCAGAGCCTCCTGAGTGCAAAACGGCTCACGGCGCCGGCCCTTTTTGATATCCGGTGACGGCCGCGGGCTCGTACGGGATGTGCCAGCGGGCAAAAACTTGGGCCAGCCGCCCCGATCGGCCCAGGTCATCCCACACTCGGTCGATGGCTTCTTTCAGATCCGGGTCCGACTTGCGAACGGCCGCGACGATCGGCAAGCGATCGACGGCTTGGGAGCCCGAGGAGGGAATGTCGAGGAATGCGAGCTTCCCGGGCTGGAGCTTCTCGGCGAGCCAAGGGCCGCGCGTCGAGATCACATAGCCGGCCTTTTCCCGAGCCGTCGCCACAGCTTCCAAAACCGCCTCGGTGCTGGGATAAGAGCGGGTCAACCGCCCCTTCAACCCACGCACCGCGAGCCCTGCCTCCACGGCCACCGGCTCGTTTTCAGCGACAAGAACGGCGCCGGAACGAACCACCAGGAGATATCTGGCATGGTAATAAGGTCGCGAATAGAGCACCCGCTTTCCGAACCGATCGTCGGGCATGACTCCCAGGATCACGTCACACTGCTCCTTCGTTGCGAGCTTCGAGGGATAGGAATCATGGGAAGAATAGGCCCAATATATCCGCAGGCGCACCCGGAGCTGCTCGGCGAGCAGACCGGCGATTTCATGGTCGAGCCCGGATGGTTGCGGATGGGCTGTCGAGAAAGGGAGGTTGTTCTGGTCCAGCCCCACCACCAGCTCGCCGGCCGAGCGCACCTTCGCCAGACCATGATAACCGTGTTTCGATGTCTGGATCTTTTGCATTTCGTGCTCGGGGCCGCGGCCGGCGACTTCGGGCTGGACTGATTCCCGCACGCTTTTCAGAGCATCGCGTTTTGGCTCGGGAAACGGCGCGAAGTAAGGTACGTGGTACCCGGCCAGCACGCGCGCGACGGTTCCATCAGCCATCAGGGCACCGAGCGCGCGATCCACGTTCGCTTTGAGCTCCTCGTCACCCCGGCGCATGGCGATGGCGATGTTCCAGTGGTCGACCGGCACGAAGTCGGGGGCGAGCTCGACATTCAAGTCGGGCGAGGCGTGCACGATCCAGCCTGCGTTGGCCCAGAGGTATGCGTGGTCGATGGTGCCGTCGCAGAGCGCCTTGAGAGTGGCCAACTGGTTGCGAAAAAGCTGGCGCAGGTAGCCGCGCTGCCGCAGGGTGTAGTCCGCCACCGATCCCGCCTCGGTCCCCATTCGTCGCGATCGGGGCCCTTTCAGCTCTGCAAGCGAGTGGGCCTTGGGGCCGTTCTTGCGCTGGAGGAGCAGATACCCGGTTCCGTAGTAAGGCAGGGAATAAAGGATCTTTCCCGCGAGTTCTTCGTCATCCGCGACGGTGTTATCGGCGACGGCCTCTCCCAGAATCAGGTCGCACTCGTATTGCAAGAGCTGTCCGACCGCGGTCTCGTGCTGCACGTCGAGCCAATCGATGCACAGCTTCACCTGAAGCTTTTGCGCCAAGGCGCACGCCAGCTCGACGTCAATCCCTGGCTGCTCATTCTTCGCGCTCGAATAGGGCAGGTTGGCGGGATCCATGCTGACGACCAGCTCTCGCCGCGCAAGCACCCGGTGCCAGGTGTCGGCAGACGCCCGTCGGGGGCCGGAGCTCGTAAATGGCGGATGATACGGCACTCCATGGTCGGCGTAGATTTGTCGGAGCTCTCCCGACTCGACAAGCTGAGCCAAGGCTCGGTTAAGGTCCAGCAGAAGATCGCTGTCCTTGGCGCGTACTGCCATGGCCATGTTCCAGCGCCTCGCGCGGCACGTATTCCGGCACGAGCCGTAGCGCGAGCCGGGGGTGCTCATGGAGATACCAGGCCGCAAAATCGGCGTCCAGAAACGCCGCGTCGAGCCCGGCGGCTCGAAAGCCGTCGAGAAGCGCCTCGCGCGACTTGAAACGTGCGATTGTGTGGTCCTTCTCCGCAAGTTCCACGGTTCCCGCCACGATCCCGACCCGTTTGCCGCGCAGGTCTGCGAGAACGTGGGCGCCTTGTCCGTCACGCGGTACGACCAGCCCAAACCGGGCGCCGGCATAGGGCACGCTCCAGGCCGCGGCTCCCGCCGGGCTGGAATCGAGCGGTTGGCCGGCGACCAGGTTGCAACGCCCTTCCGGCAAACAATGCCAGCTACACGCCGCGCTGGCACACCAGTGGAATTGGATCGCTCGCCCCAGAACCCGACACACACTGCTGGCCACGGCCACGTCCAACCCTTGCGGCGTCCCATCCGGGGCCTTTCCGGTCCTGGGCATCGAACCGGGTGTCGCACAGATCCAAAGCGTCTTTCGCGCTGCCGGGGCTTGGCCTTCGTTCTGCGGGGCGGCCCGAAGGCACTCGGGTTGTGAGGCGAGGCAGACAAAGATGAGCAGGGCGGACCGAGCCGTGTTGACTCTCATTTGGCGTTCTCGGCCAAGGCGAAGACGAACAGCGTATTGCCGCGGCGGGCATTGCGCAGCCACGGGGCACCGTCGCCGGCAAAACCCGCCGTCCAGCCTCCCCAGCCGACGCACACCGCAATGTATTGCCTGCCGTCAAGGCTGTAGGTGATCGGGCCGGAGTGGTGTCCCGACCCGCACTGGAAGCTCCAGAGAACCTTGCCGGTCCTGGTCTCGTAGGCGGTGAAGAAACCCTCGGCGTCTCCGGTGAATACAAGGCCGCCACCAGTCGCCAAAGAACCGGCGACCATGGGAGAGCGCGTGGCAACCTCCCACTTGATCTGGCCCGTGGCGACATCGATGGCTTTGAGCGCGCCCGAGGCCTGATTTTCGATGAGGGTCAGCGAGCTGCCCCAGTAGGGCTGCCCCTTGATGAAAAAGGCCTTGCCCGAGGTGAATTTGGCGCAGTTGTTGATCACCGAAACGAACGCAAAACCGGTCTCGGGGTCGTAGGCCAATGGGTTCCATTCCTTACCGCCGGCGGCGCCAGGGCAAACTCGTACGCCAGCTTCCGTCGGCAGCGCGGCCGGGTTGACAAACGGGCGGCCCGTCTTGGGGTCGAGCCCGTCAACTCCTTTACTGCGGTCGGTCCACGTCACCTCGCAGAAGGGCTTGCCGTAGACGAACTCGCCGGTTTCGCGGTTGAGGCAGTAAAAGTACCCGTTTCGATGTGCCTGCACCAGGGCCTTGATCGGCTTGCCGTCTCGCATGATGTCCACGAGAACGGGCTCATTGACGCCGTCGTAATCCCAGACGTCGTGCGGACTGTTCTGGAAATGCCATTTGTACGAGCCGTCGTCGGGATTGAGGGCAACGATCGAGCAGGTGTAGAGGTTGTCTCCTTTACGCACCTCACCGTTAAAGTCGGGCGACGGGTTGCCGATGCCCCAGTACAGGGTATTCAGCTCGGGATCGTAGGTACCCGTGACCCAGGCCGAGCCGCCACCGGTCAGCCAGGAATTCCCTTCCCAGGACGCCAGCGCCTTCTTGGCATGCTCGGTCTTGTCGTCGCCGCTCGGGACCGTGTAGAACCGCCACAGCCGCTTACCGTTCTTGGCATCGTAAGCATCGATGAAGCCGCGTATCCCATATTCCGCTCCGCTGATGCCGATGATGACCTTACCCTTGATCACGAGCGGCGCCACGGTCGCGCTGTAAGCCATTTTATAGATATCGCCGATTTCCTTGCCGTTTTCACCGGGAACAGTGATCGCGGTGTCCCAGACCTCTTCGCCGGTGTTGCGATCGAGGCAAACCAGGTGTGCGTCGAGAGTCGCCATGTACAGCCGGTCGCTTGCCGCCGCAAACCCCCGGTTGACGGCATCGCAGCAGAGCGCCAGGTTTTCCGGAAGCGATTTCTGATAGTGCCAGAGCTGCGAGCCGGTCTTGCAGTCGACGGCATAGGCATGGTTCCAGGGCGTTGTCAGGTACATGATGCCGTCGATCACCAGCGGCGTGCATTCGAATCCATCAAGCACGCCTGTTTGAAAGGTCCAGATTGGGATCAGCCGCGAGACGTTCTCGGTGTTGATCTGTTTGAGGGAACTGTAGCGGTGGGCGTTGTAGGTGCGGCCATACATCAGCCAGTTGGCATCGTTGCCGCCGGCCTTCAGGAGGTCGTCGTCATCGATGGTGCCTACGGGTTCGGCCGCGGGCTTTTGGTTCTTGCGCCCGGCTCGAGGGTGCGCAGCCGCCAGCCTGCCAGACTCAGCCAGACGATGAGTCCTAGCAGGGCAACCGAACCGAGACCGCGCGGACCTTGCGCGCGACCGCACGAAGGCAGAGGTGCAATGAGCTCACGGCGGCTTCCTCGTTTCTGCCCCGGTATCACCTGCGAGCGGCCGAGGGGGCTCAACCCCCAAAGCCTCAAGGTGTCCCAGGTGCCTTTCGGAGCGTTCCGGACCCGAAATCGCCAGAAGAGCATTTCTGGCTTTCTGGCCGACCCAGCCACCGGCCATGATACTCAGACCCACCGGCCAGTCAAGGATGCCATTGCCCACCGTATACGTCCGAGGTCTCTGGAGCAACATTACTTTGATATCGCGGATTCCGGTCTTTCCTGGCTTCGAAGCCGACAACGCTGCACTCTCGCCTTCACACCTCGCGCGGTCCATAATGACGACCGAGCAAAAAAGCTGACCGACCACTTAAGGTTGACCAAGCCTCGGAGGATCTGGCCAATGAGCTTACCAATACACGAAAAGCGGCGACCTGGTTTCACCTTGATCGAGTTGCTGGTCGTCATTGCCATCATCAGCGTGCTGATCGCGCTCTTGTTACCCGCGGTCCAGGCAGCGCGCGAAGCCGCCCGGCGCATTCAGTGCGTCAATAACCTCAAGCAAATCGGCCTTGGCCTCCACAATTACCACACATCGTGGGACTGCTTCCCGGTGGGCTTTCTCTATGCCTACCAGAACGTGCTGCCGATTTCTTCGCCCCTGCAATATCGCTGGTCGGTTCTGGTGCAGATGGCACCCTGCCTCGAGCAAATGAACCTCTATAATGCACTCAACTTCAACTTCCCGATCGCGCACCAGCCGCCGGCAGGAGGTTCGGCATTCTGGCCCTATTTCCCGGCCAATACGACCGCGATGGCCACACAGGTTGCGCTCTTCCTCTGCCCGAGCGACGGTGCGCCGCCTCCGGCAACCGGCACCGGACCGACCAACTACGCCTTTTGCGCGGGCGACGGCTCGGGTGGCGGTGATGCAACCAATGCCGATGGCGCCTTCATCCTGGGTCTGCCCCAATCGGTCGCCAGCCTTGCCGACGGCAGTAGTCAGACGGCCGCGGCCTCGGAGCAGTTGCTCGGGATTGCCGGGCCCTACTCGCAGACCACGCCACTGCCAGTCCCTTCGCCCTGGTTTCGCGCAATGGCTCGCGTTGCCGCCGGTCCCTTGAGCGATCCCGCCTGCGCCCTGGCCGGAAGCGGCTGGCTGCTGAACAAGGGCTCGAGCTGGTGGGACGGCAACTACCAGAACACGCTCTATAACCACTACTTGACGCCCAACGCGGGTCGCCCCGACTGCATCGTCTACCACAACCCGGGCTGGAAAGCCGCGCGAAGCTTTCATCCGGGAGGCATCAACCTACTTTGCTGCGACGGCCACGTCATCTTCGTCAAGAACACGATTGATCCAAGCATCTGGCAGGCGATCGCCACGCGGGCGGGTGGCGAGGTGGTGTCGGCCGATGCGCTCTGACGTGTGGTTTCTGGCGGTCTTCACCTCAGCGCGCGGGATCCACCGCTGAGAAGACCGAGTGCATCGTACCTTGCTTCATTCCATTCGGTGACAACAGCTTCCGCGCGATTCAAGCGGAATGCGATCCGGCGCGGCTCGCTTGGGCGATGTAATCGCGATGATGGGTGATCAGGTTCCGGCCGTTTTGCTTGGAGTGGTAAAGGGCCTGGTCGGCCTGGTTGATGAGCGCGGCGGCAGTCGCGTAATCAGGACGAGTCGTCGCCACACCCAGGCTGGCGGTAACCTGCCTCTGAAGCCACGTCCGGCTTGAAATGGCGATTCGCAGTCGCTCGGCAACGTCCAAAGCATCATTGGCTTCAGTCGCCGGTAGCAGTACTGCGAATTCCTCCCCGCCGTAGCGCGCTACGACGTCGTGAGAGCGCACGACCGCCCTCAGGATCGCCCCGACCTGGTACAACACCTCGTCTCCGGCGGGATGACCAAAGGTGTCGTTGAATTGTTTGAAGTGGTCGATGTCCAGCATGATCAGCGAGAGCGGCGAACCCAGGCGAATCGCCTGGCTGAAGAGGAGATCCAGGTCCTCGCGGAACCGCCTGCGATTCTTGGTCCCGGTCAGCTCGTCGATCGTAGCCAGTTCAGCCAGTCGCGCATTCTGGCGGGCCAACTGATCGTGTACCGCCAGAATGCGCTCCGTAATCTCGAGGCGGACCGCCAATTCATCGGCATCGGGCGGTTTTGTCAAGAAGTCGTCGGCGCCTGCTCGTAAACCCATCAGCCTATCCTCTCACCGGTTGCGCGAGGTGAGGAGGATGATGTAGATATACCGCTCAACCCCCACCGCCCGGATGCGCCGACAGAGAGCTGGACCATCCAGGTTTGGCATCACCCAGTCAGAGATCAAAAGTGCAGCGTCACCTTGACGGAGGATACGCCACGCCTCCTCGCCATCACGCGCGACTGAGACGTGGTGCCCGATCGTTTCAAGGATGCGGGAGAGGAAAAGAGCCACCGTTGGCTGATCCTCCGCGATGAGTATTTTCATGCGTCTTTCGTGCAGGCAGTTGGGTGAATCTCCACAATAATCATAGAACGTATCTGCGGATGCCGTCCGGCCGAGCTTTGCTCAAGCTCAGAGTGCGTTCGAACGATTTCAGCGAACCCCTATCATCTCGGCGGAAACGGTCCTTCAAGCGGTGAAAGTGCGAAGGCTAAGAAAAGGCATTCTGTTGCCGCAGTGCACGCTGCCGTGGACGAATAGGGGCCAGGGGAAAGTAGGAGCTGGAGAACCGGTGCGGTAAAAACGATCTTGACCCTTCGCTACCGAACGACTATGGTCCATCCGCGCGTCGGGTTACCTCAACCCGCCGCCGCTCGTCTCACAGGGAAGTGAGCGGGTGGAATTGTTGCGAGAGACGCGGCTTGGTTCTCAGGTCGTGTCCGGGGGTTCTCCCCGACCGCTGCGCAAGGAGGCAGGTCAATGCGGCGAACAGTTCTCAGGCGTTCCTGGGCTCAAGCGGCCCTGGTCGCAATCGCGGCGCTGGCGTTAATCCAGACGGGTGCCAGTCCCGCAAAGAAGAAGAAGAAGAAGGAACCGCCTCCTCCCAAGGTTTCAGAGACCATCGGAGATCTTGCTTTTGTCGTGAGCCGCGGCGAAACGAAGGTCGAAGGAGTCGGGCTGGTTATCGGGCTCGACAACACTGGCGCCGATCCTCCGCCGTCGTGGTATCGCAAACAACTCGTCGACGAGATGAGCAAGGCGGGGATAGAGAAAGCCGAGAAGCTGCTGGCAAGTGCCCAGGTATCGATGGTCATCGTGCGGCTGACGATCCCGATCGGCGTCAATCCCAAGGACAAGCTCGACGTTCAGGTGGAAGTGCCTCCGGCCTGCGGCACCAAGAGCTTGGCCGGCGGCTACCTCTTGTTGACCCGCTTGCACGAGGTACTCCTCGCGGGCGGCTCTCCCAAGACGGGCGCCGATCTGGCGCTGGCATACGGGCCTGTCATGATCGGCACTCCCGCCAAGCCCAACGACCCCAAGGTCGGCCGTGTGCTCGGCGGCGGTCGAGTGAAGAAGGACTTTCCTTACACTCTCGCCATCAAAGACAATCGCAAGAGCTTTCACACGTCACGGATGCTGGAAACGATCGTCAACGAGCGCTTCCACCAGACCGAGGATGGGCGTCAAAAAGGGGTGGCGACCGCGAAAACCGACTCTTATCTGGTCCTCAAGGTGCCTGCGCTCTACCACCAGAATCAGGAGCACTTCTTCCGGGTCGTCCAGCTTCTGCCGATGGTTGATGGGCCGGAGTTGCGAGAACGCAGGATCGCCGCCTGGGCGAAGGAATTGCAGGATCCCAAAACCGCGGGGATCGCGGCGATGAAGCTGGAAGGAGTCGGCAACTCGGCAATCGACCCGCTCAAGACCGGACTGAAGAGCTCGAACTCCCAGATCCGGTACTTCTGCGCCGAGTCACTCGCTTACCTCAATGACATTTCCGGTGTGGATACTCTTGCGGAGACCGTTGCTCGCTATCCGGAGTTTCGGGCTTACTCTCTGGCAGCTCTGGCGGCGCTCGACCAACCTGCGTCGCACCTGAAGTTGCGAAAGTTGATGGACGAGCCCGAAATCGAGGTCCGCTATGGAGCGTTCAACGCCTTGCGGACGCTCGATCCGCGCGATCCATTCCTCGGTCATGTTCGCATCCTCGACGAGCCAAAACGGGAGGACGACGAGGAGGAGGAATCGCCCGACGCCATGGCGCTGGCGATCGCATCGGCATCCACCCGAAACCGGGCACGCCAGGATGATCCATTTTCGCTTTATGTGGTTGATTCGGACGGTCCGCCGCTCGTCCACGTCTCACGCACCCGACGCCCCGAGATTGTCATTTTCGGCCGTCAGCAGAAACTGATGCCTCCGATCGTCCTGGGCGCCGGCGCCATTCTGCTTAACGCCGCGATTAACGACGAAAAAGTCGAGCTGAGCAAGATCGTTCCGAGCCGGTTCGGTGATACCGATACCAAGGTCACGACCACCCTCGACCTGGCCGAGGTGGTCCGCCGGACGGCCAACCTGGTGCGCCAGCTATCCGGAAATCGTCTCGATTCTTGAAACGGCCAGCCGTCAGAAGAACTTATCCGGCGAGCTCGTCGTGGACGCGGTGCCCAACCCCAGTCGTTTGTACCTCGAAGCGATCCTGGGCAAGGATACAACGGCCAAACGGGACGATTCCTTGGTGCGGACCGCAGCCGAAACCGCCAAGTCCCGACGTCGCCGATTCTTTGGTCTTCTCCGGCGGGATCCGGATGTGCCAATCCCAAACAATCCTGCTCAAAACGCCAGCGAGGACTCGGATAGTAACACGTCACGCCAGACGACGGTAACCAGCACAGGTTCGACGATCCCAACCCAGGGAACCGAAGGCACCACGAATTCCAGCGGGAATGCCAAAAAAGGCAACAACTCGGCCGATGATGCGGCAGCCAAGAAGGACGACGCTCTTCAGAAGGCTTCGGTAACCGATCCTCCTTCCCGCTGGCGTCTCTCGGATCTTTTCCGGCGCAGCGACGACTAACGCTCCGCTCAAGAGCCGCGGGCATCGATCTAACTCGAAATCAGGACTGGAAATCGAAATACTTATCTATCGCGACCGTCGTCTGATCAAGCACGCGTTTCGATGACAACACCGCTAGTTGAAATACGGTACACATCGCGCAAGGGCGCATGGTATGATGTGGATAGAAAGAGGCAGCGCGAGCGTGTGAAAACGCTGATTTGTCTAATTTCGCAAATGGTGCGTAACTCCTATGGGCAGCAAGGATTTCGCAAGCCCGACAGCCCCGAAGACTGGCTTGCATGGTTGGGCTAGGCGTGGCCCCTCCTAAAGTCCCACGCCGCGCGGTTCGAATATTAGTCTTGACGGTCAGGTTCGCTACAGCAAGGAGGCGAGCGACACCCCTTGTAGTGACGGACTAGGCCGCTCCCCGCACGCAACCGGAGCGGGGAGGTCTCTGTACTTGACCGGGGGAGAGTCGGGTTCCCGATCCGCTACTCAACTCACGGGAAGTGGCAACGGACACTTTGGTTCGGATCAATGGCTCGCCCGTTGGTTTGAGCGAAGGAGCCGCTGCATCCTGGAAAGGTTCAAGGACGGAGGCGGGGTCGGAGCGACTTGCACGATTGCCGTCTCTTGCGGCGACTTGCTCGCACTTTCGTTGCGAATGAGTCTTACCGCCGAGCCGGGACTGTCACCGCGCCGACATGGTTCCTATCCGGAGGGAGGAGGAAACCTCCGTGGTCTCGCACCAAATTGGGCGAGTGGAGTCCTCGAGATGAAAAAGGTCTTTACAACCGGTCAGGTCGCGAAAATCTGCAAAGTCGCACCTCGGACCGTGAGCAAGTGGTTCGACTCGGGCCGCTTGCGTGGTTATCGCATCCCCGGCTCGCAGGATCGTCGCATCCCGCGGGAGCATCTCCTGCGGTTCCTCAAGGAGCATGGAATGCCCTTGGGCGACCTCGAAGCCGAGGTTTATCATAAGATTCTGGTTGTCGGAGCTGACGCTCCGCACCAGGCCGTTCTGCGCGAACAGCTTCGTGAAGCCGACGATTTCCGGATCGAGACGGCTGCCTCGGGTTTCGAGGCAGGCATCCGCGCCGAGAGCTTCCACCCGGATTGCATCATCATTGACATGGCCCTGGGCCGAATCGAAGCCGGTCAAATCGCGCAGAATCTTCGCAAGAGCCCCGATCATCAGGGCACGATCCTGCTTGCCTTGACCAGTGACGAGCCGGGCGAAGAGACTTTCGCGCTGGGGTTCAACGACGCATTCAAGAAGCCGTTTGACGGCGCACTCCTCGCGGAGCGCGTCCGCCGATTGATCTCGCAGAAGAAGGCCGACGAACCCTGAGGCGATTCGCCAAGGGAACCCGACATCTCCTCGGGCGTTTGATTCCGAGAACGACGAGCCCACGGGCCAATTCCTCCCGGCTTCGGCCGGAACCTGGTAGCTGGCCCGAGGGCTCGTTTCGTTTCCATGGAAATCCCGGCGACTCGGAGGGGATTCTCATGATTGGTCGCCAACTTGCTCGGTTGTGTGTCTTGACCCTCGTACTGAACCTGGGAGCGGCTCCTGCGCCGTCGATTGGCGCCGACCAAGCAGATCCTCCATCCCGGAGGCTCAAAGTCGTCATCTTCGGTGGCCATCCGGACGATCCGGAGTCAGGAGCCGGCGGACTGGCTGCAACCCTGACCAGGCAAGGGCACGAAGTCATCCTGGCTTATGGGACGACCTTTCGGGGTGATCGGCAATTCTTCGGCCGCCCGGAGGGCGAAGTCCGGCGCGAGGAGGCAACTGCCGCCTGCCAGGTTCTGCGCGCGTCGCCCAAGTTTTTCCCCTACGCTCATGAAAAACTCGTGGCCGATCCGCCAACGGTGCAATCCGTTTCCGCCTGGCTGGAGGAGGTGAAACCCGACATCGTGGTCACGCACTGGCCGCTCGACACCCATCCCAACCACCACGTCGTCAGTTCACTCGTCTGGCAGTGCTACCAGCGGAAAGGCGGCTGGAATCTCTATTTCTTCGAGGTGATGACCGACCAGCAAACCATTGCCTTCCGGCCCGAACTCTACCTCGACATCGAGCCGGCGCGCAATCTGAAGCGGCAGTCACTCGCGCAACATAAAAGCCAGAAGCCAGACGAGATTTGGGCCGCCCATGAGCGGATGCACCGCCGCCGCGGGTCCGAATGCGGCGTCGAGTTTGCCGAGGCCTACTCGCTGGTAGAGGCCAAGGAAGGCTGCTCGCTGCTGCCGGTGCGGTTTCTCAAGAAGAACGCGGCGTCCGAGCGTCAGCCGTAGGTCGGGCTTTCCAGGTCAGATCCTTCGGTCGGCGAAGGGAGGCGATTCGACAACGCGCGGGCAATTCGGCAGCGAGTTCAAAAACGTGCGGCCGTAGGGCTTGGTCAGCACGCGCGGATCGAGGATCACCACAATTCCGCGGTCGCTTTTGGTCCGAATCAAGCGGCCGAAGCCCTGTTTCAGCTTGATCACGGCCTCGGGAACCTGGTACTCGATGAACGGGCTGCCGCCCCGGCGGCGGATGTCTTCAAGCCGCGCCTCTAAGAGCGGATGGCTAGGAACCGAGAACGGCAGCCGCGTGATGATGACATTCGAGAGCGCCTCGCCGGGGACGTCGACCCCTTGCCAGAAGCTGTCGGCGCCGAAAATGACGCTGTTGACGTCGGCCTTGAAGGCCTCGACCATCTTGGAGCGGGGCATGCCGTCGCTCTGGGAGAACAAGGCGATCTTACGACGGGCCAGCCAGGGCGCCAGCGCGCGGGCGGCTGCGTCGAGCATCTTGTACGAGGTGAATAATACGAATGCCTTGCCCTCAGTCTGCTCCAGGTAATGAGCGATGGCCCCGATGGCTTCTCGTTCAAATAGGTCAGGTTGGTTGGAGGGATCCGGCAGGTTTCTGGGAAGGTGGACGGCGACCTGGTTGGGATAGTCAAACGGACTGCCAAGAGCCAGGGTTTCGCCCGATGTTAGCCCGAGCCGCGACTTGACAAAGTCGAAATTAGGCGGCGAGCCGACGCACATGGTCGCCGAGGTGAGCACGCAGGTCTTGACTGTGTCAAAAAGCAAGCGGCGCAGGCTGGGCCCCACATCCAAGGGCGCCGCGGCGAGATAGATGCGCTGGCGGCCCTTGGTTTCCATTTCAAGCCAGTAGACGGCGTCGGACGACTGCTGGCGCAGCCAGCCCGTGATCTCTCCGGCCAGCGCGATGCAACGGTCGCGCGCCGCAGTGAGCTCGATCCGATCCTCTCGCTTCTCGATCTGCCGCGCGGCGTCGTCGATCAACACGGCCAGCCGGCGCAGCTCCGCAGGGAGGGTCCCGGAAAGGCCGATCGGTTTCCGGAGCCGACCATTGAAGCCGGTGGGCTGGCTCTGGTACCAGACGGCGATTTGATCGAAGAAATCCTCGGCCGTGCTGCGAGTGACTTTCAACTGATGGATCGCGTCGCCGAGCTGGTGAACGCTCAAGAGCCCCTTGTTCGTTCGCTCGTTGTAAAGCCGCGCCAGCGTGAAATCGACGCCAAGGCTCGAAATCCGCAAGCCCAGGTGCTCACCGGCGACCGCTTCGAGTGTGTGTGCTTCGTCAATTATGGCGATGTCGTATTCGGGCAGTAGACCGAAGCCCGATTCCCGCATCGAGAGGTCCGTCACGAACAGCGCGTGATTGACGATGAGCAGGTTGGCATGGCGCATCCGGGCACGCGCCCGGTAAAAGAAGCATTCCGAATACGTCGGGCATTCCCGGCCCAGGCAGTTGCCATTCTCGCTCTCGACGGCTTCCCAGACACTGGGGGCTGGCCGAAAATCGAGGTCCGAGCGGCTCCCGTCCTTGGTCCGCTTGGCCCAGAAGCTGATCGCCGTGAGTTGGTCGGTCTCTTCAACCCTCTGGAACATGGAATTCTGGTGCTCGCGCGCCCGGTCCATCCGCCGCAAGCTGATGTAGTTCGATCGGCCCTTGACCAGAACGGCGGTGAATTCCTGCGGCATGACTGCCCGCAGGAAAGGAATGTCCTTGCCGAGCAATTGCTCCTGAAGGGCAATCGTGTGAGTCGAGATCACGACTTTCTTGCCTTGATCGGCTGCCTGGATCGCGGGAACCAGGTACGCAAAACTCTTGCCGACACCCGTCCCGGCTTCAACGACCAGATGGCCCGGCCGCTCGATTGCGCGGGCGACCGCCTGGGTCATCTCGATCTGCTGGGAGCGATGCTCGTACGCAGGCAACCGTCGCGCAATCGCACCATCAGGTCCGAGGATCGAGACCGGGTCCAGCTTTGCTTTGCTCATGGTTATCGGGCCTGATTCTGCCCGATCGCGCCTTGCGTGGGACTGGAAGCGGTTGCGTAGAGTTTTTTGGGAATTCGACCCGCGCGCGCGGCCAGCCAGCCGGCTTCGACGGCTAGCCGCATGGCCTGCGCCATGCGCAATGGGTCTGTAGCCCCGGCGATCCCCGTGTTCAGCAGAACGCCGTCACACCCTAGCTCCATGGCGATGCTGACATCGCTGGCCGTGCCGACCCCGGCGTCGATGATCACGGGATAGGTGGGATCGTCTGCCTTGAGATCATCCAGGATCATTCGAATGTTATTGGGATTGAGCACTCCTTGCCCGCTGCCGATCGGGCTCCCGGCTGGCATGACGCTGGTGGCGCCCGCCTCCTTGAGCCGGCGAGCCATCACTGGGTCGTCGCTCGTGTAGCAGAGCACCTGAAAGCCCTCCTTGACCAGGATGCGGGTCGCTTCGAGCGTGGAAACCGGGTCGGGGAGCAGCGTGCGGGCATCGGCGAGCACCTCGAGCTTGACCCAGTTAGCCCCGGGGTTCTCAAAGCCCTCGAGCAGCTCACGGCCCAGCCGGGCGGTGCGCAAGGCGTCCTCGGCCGAAAAGCAACCGGCCGTGTTGGGCAGAATGGTGTATCTATGGGGGTCGAGGTAATCGAGCAAGTTGCGCCCCTGCCGGTCGATCAGTCGCTCGCGGCGCACGGCCACGGTCACGACCTCGGCGCCGCTCTGCTCCAGACAGTCCCGCATCAGTTCCAACGTCTCATACTTACCGGTCCCGACGAACAACCGGCTCCGGACCGTGTGGCTGCCGATTGTGAGCGGCTCGCATTCGAGAGCTACCGTCGCGCCGCCGCCGACGAGCGTCACGACCTCCAGCACATCGCCCGCAGCAATCGCGGTGGCGGCCTGACGCGCCCGCGGCACCAGGTCCCTGTTGACCTCGACGGCCACGTGCTCGGGCTTGAGCCCCAAGTGCTTCAAGAGATCAGCCACACTCAGCGGCCCCGGCACTTCCCGCGGCTCGCCGTTCAGGGTGATCTGCACGGATAAATCCACCAATATTCTCCAGCCACGCGCGATCTTGACGGCGACGATCATCTCAGGCCGGACGAACCCGGCTACTGCCAATGCGCCGGTGCTCGATCTTACGGCGAATTAGAATCCCAACTTCAAGGTAGCCCAATTCACCGTTTCATCACCATTGCGCTCGTCGGTCATCGTATCCCTGCCGGCGCGAACGGGTCAAGCGGCCGGGTCTTGCCTTGAAGGGCCATGTCCTTTTCGCGGGGATAAGCGCGGCATAACGCGCAAGGTCACAGGCGAGTCTGCAAAAGGGTCTCACGAACGAATCGCAGTAGTTTGCAGTCTATTGCAGTTATGGGGAACTCTCCAATGCCGCCTAGCTGCGATCGGAGGCGATCCGGTAAAGAGGCTTTTCGAGGATGGGCGGACCTGAGATCGCGAGAGCGCAAGCCCCCAATCTGCCGGTGGGTGAATTCAGCTTAAGTCCCTCCCGGACTTTGCATTTGGAATATGTACAGCATTTAAACGTCCTTTCTTTGCGTTTTTGCGTTTTTTGCGCCATGGCGTTACGGATCAACGACTTACAATGAGTCCTCCGAAACATTTGCGCACAGGTTTGCGTTTTCGCCTTGGAGGCGCGGGTTCCTGCGCTGCCCAACACCAAAACTGGCGCTTCGGGCTGGTGTTGCAATATTCCCCGTCGTGGCGGTGATCGGCCGGACGTGTCGAAAAAAAAGGATTGCCGCTGCCGGCTACCCTCGGGAACAGTCAACTTTGGGAAACGGCGTCTGCCAGCATCGCCGGGTCTAACACATCGCGGCTCACTCCGCGCGGCCCCCCTGGTTCCCGGCCGCCCGCATCGCCACCCGCTCGTCCCCACTTCTCGAGGCTGCCAGCGCCTTCTGGAGTGCGTCGGCGAGAACCGGGTAGAAGTCCTGATGGGCCTTCCTCTGATGGGCCGTCTGGGCTGGACCGAACCGCAAGTTGTGCGCGGTCATGAAGCCAATCAAGGCGCCCACCGTCCGGGGTGGATTGGTCATCAGGTTCCGGAGAGCCTCGCCCGCCGGCCGGCTGTGCAGCATCCGGGCCGTGGCGGCCAGTGCGGTCACGTGCTGCTTCACCTCCTCGCGAGTGTAGAAATCCAACGGCGGCGCGTCCTCCAACTTGAATCGAATCTGCTCTACGGTTGTATCGACCAGGCGCACGGTCTCGGCACGGACACCACCCCGGCGCGATTCCCGGATCGCCCGACCGATCGCCGTCTCGTAGACATCTCTCTCGGCGGCATAGCGGTCGTCGCGCAACCCCACGGGCCACTGATCGGCGTTCGATAGTCCGCCCAGGTTGATCCGAACGTTCTCCGCCGGCAACGAAAACGTCAGGTCTGCAAGCCACCGATCGGGGATCGCCGCGCTCAACTGGCCAGGATCCCGCCGGAACGGTTTGTGCCGCTTGACCACCTCGGCCGCCGCGTTCAGGGCATCGCCGACGGTGATGTCACGCTCGGTCGGATCGAACACCAACCGCTCCTGGACCCGTCGGCGCATCGCCGCCAGATGCTGACGCTGGACGTCCTTCCTGAGAGCATACCGGCGATTGACCTCGAGTTAAACCTGGTACATGTACTGGTTGGTCATCATGGCACTGCGGGCAGCAATCTCCTCGGCCATTGCCGAGTTCAAAAGAAACTGTCCCGTCCCCTGCAAGTAGACACCCTCGCCGGCGTAGAGGTCTCCCAACCCCGTGATTCCGTAGTCGTACCCCATGCCATACCAGCCGCCATCCCAGCCCGGGTAGCCGTAAACCGGGTATCCCCAGCCCCATCCGACACCCCAGTGGCCGGGATGGCGAAAGCCACCCGCGCTGCCATAATGAGTGCCAATGGCGCCATGGTACCCTCTGCCGCGCTGAGCTCGCGCGTCACCGACCGAGATCAGCAAAACCACGACCGCCAGCCAAGGAACGTGCTTCCGGGACATGACCTTCTCCTTCGCGTTGGTTTGCATGGAATTAAGGGGCCGTCTGCTACCCAGGTCATGACAAGGCAGCCGATTCGGCCGACAAAAATCAGGAGACGATTTTCTTTGTCGGCCATCCGTTGGAAAATCACATATTGGGGTTGAGGGACGCAGACGTGTCGTCATGTCAAGCTCCAAATATCAAGAGCCAATCTCGGCCGCGGTTCGGCGCGGGTCTCGGACCCCGCCGTCCGAACGACCGAAGGTCTTCCGGCAGGCGTCGCGACAGGAGACCTTCGGCCTGCGGAGTGGCATGGTCCGGAGACCTTGCCACAACTTGGGCCACCAACTCGCAGGAGCCGATCCCATGAGCGCTGGCATGTCGAGCACAGATGATGAGCTATCGTTTTCGGCCCAGGAACGGATCGACCAGGCCTGTGATGAATTCGAGGCCGCCTGGAAAGACGGCCGCCGGCCCCGCATCGAGGAATTCCTCGCGGTCGATCAGCCGCGGCCCGAGCGGCTGGCCTTGCTCCGCGAGCTGCTCAATATCGAGCTCTTCTGGCGCAAGAAGCGCGACGAGCGCCCGGAGCCCTGCGAATACATCGACCGGTTCCCCGAGCGCGACGAATGCGCGGAGGTCGCGCGGGCCTTCATGCGGGCCGCATCGGCACACCGCCGGTTCACGCCGCACGAGTTGCACGCCACCGGTGGGCTCGGCGCCGTCTTCAAGGCCCACGACGAGGAGCTGAATCGCGAGGTGGCGCTCAAGAAGATCCGCGAACAGCGGGCTCACGATCCGCAGAGCCAGGCACGCTTTCTCCGCGAGGCCGAAGTGACCGGCCAGCTCGAGCACCCCGGCATCGTGCCGGTGTACAGCCTCAATCGCTCCGACGACGGCAGCCCGTTTTATGCCATGCGGTTCATCCACGGCGAGACGTTCCAGTCCGCCATCGATGAGTTCTACGGCGAGAGTCAAGGCGAACCCGGTAAGGGCGAGCCCGGTTGCGTCAGCGCCGGGAGTCAAGGCGAGTCCGGTTGCGTCAGCGCCGGGAGTCAAGGCGAGTCCGGTTGCGTCAGCGGCGGGGGGTCAAGGCGAGCCCGGTTGCGTCAGCGCCGGGAGCCGTTCGAAGAGTCGTTCGAAAAGAAAGGCTCGGGGTGCTGACGCATCCCCACTCGCGTTTCGCCAACTGCTGCTGCGCTTCATCGCAGTCTGCAATCCGATCGCCTACGCCCATAGCCGGGGCGTGCTGCACCGCGATATCAAGCCCGATAACATCATGCTCGGCCCCTTTGGCGAGCCCCTGGTCCTCGACTGGGGACTGACCAAGGCACCGGCTGGCGCGACGGGCGGCGAATCCGGCGAGCCCTTGGCAGCGCCGGGCTCCTTGAGCGCCACGTCCGACACGCAGCCGGGGTCGCGGATCGGGACGCTGGGCTACATGAGCCTTGAGCAAGCCGCCGGCCAGCACGACATCCTCGGCGCAGCCAGCGACGTGTACAGCCTGGGCGCCACTCTGTATGCGATCCTCTCTGGCCAGCGGCCCCTGGCGGGCGAACAGGATGCGAACCAGATCCTCAAGAAGACCCAGGACGGCGACATTCCGCCCCCGCGCTCCCTGCGACCCGACATCCCGC
The DNA here is from genome assembly GCA_963823675.1 of uncultured Isosphaeraceae bacterium. GTDB lineage: Bacteria > Planctomycetota > Planctomycetia > Isosphaerales > Isosphaeraceae > CAWGMT01. The sequence goes on from CAWGMT010000016.1 coordinate 705,095, forward strand.
GCCCATTGGAGGCGATCTGCCGCAAGGCAATTGCCTTGCGGCCCGAGGACCGATACCAGAGCGCCGGAGACCTGGCGGCAGACCTGGAATCGTGGATGGCGGGCTAGCCTGTGACGGCTTGGCGTGAGCCATTCGGTTTGCGCGCCCAGCGCTGGATGCGGCGGCATCGGACACTCGTTACGAGCTCGGCTCGGCGCTTCTCATCGCGTTGGTGAACGTCGCCGGCTTTTCCCTGGTGCTCACGGCCAAGAACCAGGAGCTCGACCGCCAGCGCGACCGGGCCGAGAAGCGTGAGAAGCTCGCCATCGACGCGGTCAAGAAATTCCGCGACACCGTTGTCAATAACCCCGAGCTGAATCACGAGGCTGAAGGAGCAGCTTGAATCCGACCGTGACACGCGGCCGAAGTCGCTATTCCAGCTCGCCACAGCGAGCTTCGAACTCGCCAACACGACGGCTGATGTCGGCAGCCTGTCCGACGCGATGCGCTCGTATCAAGAATCGTTGACGATCGCCGAGGCCCTCGTTCGCGCCCACCCGAAGGACGTAGATTTCGAGAATCTGCTCGCATCGACTCATAACCAAGGAGGCAACGTACTGCGTGGCCTGCGCGAGCCGAGAAAAGCGCGGGACGAGTTCCATCGGGCCGTGGCAATTTGGGAACGTTTGGTCGCTGACCACCCGAGTGAGGTCAGGCACCAAAGTGATCTTGCGGCCGGGAGGTACAACATCGCCGCGGCTCTTACCATGGCCGGCGATTATCGGAACGCGCTGGCAGAGCATAGCCGAAGCCTGGAGATTAGGGAGCGTTTGGTTCGTGAGCAGCCCGATGTTTCTTCTTATCAGAGCGATCTCGCCGCAAGCCATTTCAGCGCACGTGTGGCGTTCTTCGTACTGCAGGAATATGCCGACGCGTTGCGATCGTACAACAGGGCACTGGCTCTCCAGGAGGAGCTTGTTCGTAGACGCGCCGATGATCCGGGCTATCGGGACAGCATCGCCCGGACTCATAATTCGATTGGCGAATGCCTCGTGATTACCGGACACGTTCAGGAGTCGCTAAGCCACTTGCTCGAGGCGGCGCGGCTCTCAAGCCAACTCGCGGCCAAGTCTCCAGCAATCCCGAATTATCAGCTGCATTATGCGATCGCCCTTTGCAGTCTCGGACGTTGGCATCAGAATCGAGGCCAGGTTGACCACGCGAAGAAGTATTACGAGCAGGCGACGCCAGTGTTAGAGAACCTGGCGCACGAGCACCCGGAAACTCCCAATCTAGGCTGGATATTGGGAGTAGCGTACAGCGACCTCGCGATGCTCCATGGTCGGACCGGCAAGGGGGAAGCGGCACTGAAGGTTTCTCTGGAGGAGCTATCTCTTCTGGACAAACTGACGCAGCGAGCAGACGATTTCGTTAGCCAGGGTCAACTCGCTGGACTTCACGCACAACTGTCAGGCGGATACTTCCTCGCGGCAAACATGGACCAAGCCGAATTCCACGCTAAAAGGTGCATCGAAGTCGCGGAAAGACTGGCAGCGAAGTCGAAAAACGACCTCCTTGCAGCAAATTCGTTGGAATTCGCCCACGACAGCTTGGGACGAATTTATCAGGCGACGGACCGGATGGAACGGGCCGCGGCCGAGTTTGAGAGGGCGGTGATGACTCGCGAGCAGGCATCAAGCCAGCAGCGAGCGAGTTCAGCGTGGATTTCGGGAATGGCCCAGGCCTACCTCCAGCTTGCCGCGGTTTATCAAGCCCTAGGACGGTCGCAGAAGGTCAATGGGCTTCGTGCGAAGGCCCTAAGCCTTCTCCGCCAATTGGAACCGAGCGCCGGCGGCGATAAAATGGTGATGCCACAGGTCGGCACGCTACTCCTCCTGCTTACCGATTCGTACCTGTATGCAGGACGCATGAATCGGTCGCGAGAATTCGCGGAAAAGGGCTTGAAGCTTGGCTTGCAGCTCGCACAGTCCGGCCCCAAGGACGTACAGCTCTTCTTGCCACATGCTGTCCTCGCAGAGAATCGTGTCGGCTTGCTAGAATCGCACTTCGGACATCTCCACGAGACGCTGAGCCACTGCGATCGGGCCATCGACCGCGCGGAGTCCATTCTTCGGGTAGATCCCAACTCAGGATTCGGCAAGGGACAGCTCGTCGGCGAGCTGACAAGCCAAGCAGATATATTAGTGGCCGAAGGCCGGCTTGCAGACGCAATGAAACGCTGGGACCGGGCGGTTGCGCTTCACGACAAAGATCAGTCGCATCTCTTTGAGTTTCGGCGCACGGCCACGCGTGCTCTCCTGGAGGGCCGAAGGCCGACCGCTGCCTACCTAGCCGAGTTTGAACAGGCATCGGCCGAGGGAGATCGGTTGGACCGACGAGGGTGGATAATGAGTTGTGGCCTCTATTCACTGGCTCAAACTCACGCGCTATGCTACCTGGCCTGTCTTGACACCAAGCAGGCGCCTGCCCACCGCCGAGCCAAGGCCGAGCCGCACGCGGCTCGCGCACTCGAGCTGCTCCGTCGCGCCCATGCAGTCCGACTCTTCGAGGCGCCCTTCCATCGCAAACGCCTGGAGAAAGACCCGTTCTTCGACCCTTCGCGCGGCCGTCGGGATTTCCAGAACTTGATGACCGATATTCCCTTCCCCGCCGAGGCTCTTGCGCCGTTGACGAGCAGTGAGCGGAAGAGTTGAGCCACAAAAGGCACGCCACCGCCGAGCCGCAACTCCGCATGTCATGTGATCCGAAACCGGCCGCGACGCCGTTCGCAGCCTCACATCACCACAGATGTGGCCATCACGATCGTGCGTCCGGACCGACGGCAGGCGAGTTTCCGTCAAGACCAAGCTCCCGGCGCATCTGCTCCAAGCCAATTCCGCCCTTGTCCTGGTAGGAGCGGCGCGATTGCTCGATCAGTGCCCGGAACTGCGGGTTGCTGGCCAAGGAAGCCGATTCCCAGTCCGACCCGGACACATCTCTCACGGACACCAGAGGTTGGCCGCCCAGCGTCAAGATGACGGCCTCGACTTTCGCCAGTTCCACTGACTCGGCGACCGTGACCGTTGCCTGTTCCAGCGCTATGACTTTCACAGCTCCACCCCGATCAGAAAGCCTAAAGTGCCTGACAATCCGGAATCCGCGGCCGCGCCGCAGTCAAGCGCCGGTCCGGCGATCAATCGCCACAAGTCCTTTGCCGTTGATCAAGCCCGAGCAAGTCTTGCTCGATCAAGCGGGAGAGGGGAAGGGACGAGGTAGGTCAGGAACGAAGCGACGGCCGCTGCCAAAAAAGCGGACTAGGCACGTGGCGATGCGGCCCATTTATCGGCCGAGCGGCTAGACCGGGTTTCCGGTCTCACGAACGATGTCCCCGCGGACTTCCAGCATTCCGGGGTCGATCCCGGCCCACTCGCGCAGGTGCCGGTTCCGCACTGAGAGGCCGAAGTTGTTCCCGGTGTCCAGCAGGGCCGGGAACCTCGGGATGTTCTCGTCGGGCACCAAGACCTCGGGCAGGTGGGCGCTCACCCACACCAAGATCTGGTTGGCATGGATCGTGACGTAAGGGTCGCCGAACCGTAGCGTCGCGCGATCCTCCGGGATCGGTAGTCGATCGAGGATCTTCATTCGTCGTCGAGTGGGGCCTCGTCTGGGTCCGTGGCTTCGTACAGGGACCTGTCGCACTCGATCGTACCCCACGGAGGGATCCCGTCAGAATGGGCGTCCAGCTTCCCGACGTAAAACTCCCCACGACTGAGCCCTCGGCGGAGGCATTCCTGATAGGCGTTGACGTCCGACCGCGCGATGGTCACTCGGTCCTCCCCGTGGTACGCCGCCCACTACCGAAGGTTCCGCCGGTTCATGACCAGTCCAGGCAGGTCCCGCCAGAATGCCTGCTGCGAACGGAGGACCATCGGCGGAATCTCCGGATGGGGCCCTCCCGCGGGTCGCTCTTGCACTCCTGCCAGACGCGCGTACTCCTCGGCCCGTACCACGACATAGATCCGGGCCGCGAACCCGAGCGACAACGCCAAGTGCCGGCCGTCGGGTGTGAATGCCAACGCCTCGGCGCCGAGGCGATCTTGTTCGCGGATTCTGTGCCGGATCGTCCATGTCGCCACGTTCCAGAGGACCAACCCGTGATCCGAGCCCGCCGCCGCAAGCACAGATCCATCTGGACTGAAGGTGACGTCCTTCCATCGTTCATCGGGTAGCTCGGGGGAAGTGGCGAGCCGGCCAGCGGCGACTTCCCAGACTTTGACCTTGCCGTCTTCGCTCATTCCGCAGCCTGCGAGCCAGGTTCTCCAGCCGCGCCCAGAGATCGTCCGTGATGGGATGCACTCCGACCCGCTTCAATCGCTCGATCGCGGCCCAGCCCACCAGCAGCCGCACCGACAGCAGGCAGATCCCCAGCAGCCATCCGGCGGCCACCCAGACCAGGCGGTCCTCCAGCCAGTTGCGAGCTTCTGTCCAGGACTCCCACATCTGCCGCGGCCACGGCGACGCGGGCTTCTTGACCGGCGACAGCTCCGGCGAAGCAACTTCTTCCGAAGGGGCTTTCTCGTGTTCGAGTGCGTGCAGGAGCAGGCCGCGGGTCGAGCCGTCGAATGCCCGTTCGAGCAGGTCGCCGGCCAGTTGCCGCAGAATGGTGCGCGGCTGATGGCGAAGCATGACACGGCGCGGTTCTCAAGGACCCGAGCTACTTTTTCACCGGGGCTCGATCGTAGCACGCGCCTAGCTCCTCCTGGGGCGTGTTGATTCCCAGCGAGGTCAGCGACCAGCTTGCACCATTTTCCCGGTCGCCGAGATAGAGGTCATACCCGCCCTGTCCGCCGGCGCGGGTGCTCGAATAGACGACGAGGCGGTCGTCGATCGGATAAGGGTCGGAGCTGTCCGACCCGAGCTGATTGAAACGGAGCGGGCTGCGTGTTCGGCCATCCAGCGAAGCAACCCAGACCTGATCGTGATGGTCGGTCCGACTCGTCCAGCGGACGTAGAGGAAGCGTGAGGCGTCAAGCGGTACAGGGAAGTATTCCTGGATTTCCGGCTCGATCGCGAGGGGACGCCGCGTGCCGTTCGCTACATCGATGAGAAAGAGATCCATATCCTTGCGTGCTCCCTCGGCGTAGACGACGTGTTCCCCGTCCGGAGTGAACATTGGCATTGATCGCTCGGCTCTCGCGCCGCCAAACGGGATGGACTGGATCTGCCGATTCGTGAGATCCATGATCCGGATCTCGCCATCCTGCTTGAAGAGGATTCGCTTGCCGTCCGGTGCGAACCTTGGGTCCTCGTCTCGCGTGCCGATCTCCTTGGTGAGGTTGAAGGGTTTCGCCCGGCTGTCCACCTTCCAAAGGTAGACATCCCACGCATTGCCGCGATGTTGGCCTCGAGGGACTCCCATGAAGACGATCTGTTTGCCATCAGGGGAGAAATTGCCGTTGATCGCGTGGTCGATCTCCCAGCGTTCGCTGAGGCATCTGAGCCGCTTCGTCCCGAAGTCGTAGAGATAGAGGCGGCCGTCCCACGCGTCGTAATTGGTATAGCGGTGGAAGACGATTCGGCCATGAAGCCTCAAAGCGGGGTTGGGCGGGTTCGCCGCTGTGCCGCGAGTGCTGCTCCTCGCGCCGGTCGGTGCGGACTGCCCTCCGAGCGGTATGGAACCCATACCCCGAAGGTTCGTCCCCGACATCGCCGAGTCCGGTCGGCGATCGCGGCGATTTTCCGCCTTGCCCGCCTTGAGGGTTACCTCTTGTGCGCCGGTGGATGCGGTAACTGTCATCAGGACGACGGCCTGGAGCGCGGTGCTTCGGAGCTTGCTCGCGGCTTTCATAGTAACGTCCTCAAGTATGTCGCATCGTTCGGGGACATAAGGGCTAATATGCCGTGGCCCTGGACAGGAGTTTCCTGGGAAAACTCCAGCACAACTGAATTGGGCCGCCCGGTACCTGAGCCGCGCGGCCGACTTATCTCCGGACCGTTCTAACTGTTCCCCAACCCTCGCCGATTGCGGCTGATGTGAAAATGGCAAAGGGCGACCGCACAGGCATCGGCGACGTCGTGCGGCTCCGGGAGGCGCTCCAGCCCGAGCTCGGTCATGATCGCGTGCTGGATCTGCAGCTTGGGGGCCCGTCCGTTGCCTGTCAGGGTTTTTTTGATCCGGGTCGCCGCGTAACCGAAGATTGGTGTCTCTCGTTGGGCGGCCGCCAGCACGATTGCACCGCGAGCGTGCGCCATCAGAATCGCCGTACGGGGATAGCGGACATGGCTGTGGACCCGTTCCAGTGCGACCGAACCCGGCGGGAATGCCTCGAGTAATTCGCTGATGCTTTGATGTATCCAGACGAGCCGATCGCCCATTGCCGAGCCCGCGGAGCGCGGGCGGATCACTCCGGCCTCCACGACGAATGGACCGGTTGGCGACGGATCGACCACGGCATATCCGGTCACGTTCAGACCGGGGTCGATGCCCACCACGCGCTCCGGGACGCGGGCCGACCCTGATCGCTGTGTTGCTTCCGTGATGGGTTCCATTCCGGGCGTTGCTCCTTCTTCCGGAATTGGTTTCAGCGACAGAGTTGTTTAACCCGGAGCCAACGGCGACGGCGACCGTACATAGCGGGGAGCGCCGTCGCCGTTGGCTCCGGGTTAAACGAATACGGTGATCGCAGCTTGACCGCGCTATGTGTCATGAGTATCAATGCGCCTCATCACGCGGAGCGTGATGACTACGTTCGATCGATGCGCCAGCGGGTTCCGTTCGGGTCGATCCTCCAGGGTGACGCCCAGCTTCGTGAGCCGGTTGCGGATTTCATCGGCCAGGGCGAAGTTCTTTTCCTTGCGGAGCCGGGCCCGAAGCTCGATCAGGAGCTCGATCAGAGGTTCGGTTAGCGTATCGCCGGCGGGCTGGGCGGCGGCCGGCCGCTGGCGGAACAAGCCGAGGATCTGGCTCATTTCCTTGAGCGCGAGCATGCCCGCGCGATATTCGACGAGCTGGCTCGCTGTTTCCGGGCTTGCCGCGGGCTTCATCTGATTGGCGAACCGATTGATTGCGTGGACCATCTCGAAGAGCTCGCCCAGGGCGCCGCCGGTGTTGAAGTCGTCGTCCATCGCGTCGAGAAACCGCTGCCGGTGCTCGGCGATCTCCTGCAGCAACGAGGAACCGCCCGGGTCAAACGCCTGCCGGCGGGTCGCGGCCGTGAGCTGGTCGAAGCGCTCGCCGGTGAGCTCCTCGAATCGCTCGAAGGCCCGGTAGAACAATCGCAGTCCCCGCTCAATCTCATCGAGCCGGTGGGGCCCGAAATCGATGGGACGGCGATAATGGCTGGACAGCAAGAGTGCGCGGAGAGTATCCGATCGATGGGCCTTGAGCAGGTCGCTCATGAGGACGATCGTGCCGGGGTCGGATTTGGAGATCTTCCGCCCCTCCTTGGTGAGCAGGCCATTGTGCATCCAGAATGAGGCAAACGTTTCGCCGCTAAATGACTCCGACTGGACGAGCTCGTTCTCGTGGTGCGGGAAGACGAGATCCAGACCGCCGCCGTGAATGTCAAAATGCTTGCCGAGATACTTCATGCTCATCGCCGAGCATTCGATGTGCCAGCCCGGCCGTCCCGGTCCCCAGGGGCTCTGCCACGACGGCTCGCCGGGCTTTGAGCGTTTCCAGAGCGCGAAATCACCCGGGTGGCGCTTGAGCGCCGACGGCTCGATCCGCGCCGGCCAGGAGCTCCTCGGGATCGCGGTGGCTGAGCTTGCCATAAGCGGCTGCTTTGCTCACGTTGAAGTAGACGTCGCCCTCCGACTCGTAGGCGAAATCCTTGTCGATCAGCGACTGGGTGATTGCGACGATCTCGGAAATGTGCTCGGTCGCCCGCGGCATCTGGTCGATCCCATCCACGCCCAGGGCCGCGAGGCACTCGAGGTAATCCTTGGTTACCAGCCGCGCCAGTTCCTGGACCGTGGTTCCGTCTTTCTGCGCCTGGATGATCAGCTTGTCGTCGACGTCGGTGATATTGACCACCCACGTCACTTCGTAACCGAGATAGACGAGGTAGCGTTTGATCGTGTCGAAGATCACCGGCCCGACCATGTGGCCGATATGGCTCGGTGAATAGACCGTCGGTCCGCAGACGTACATCCCGACCTTCCCGGGATGAACCGTCTGAAAAGGCTCCTTGCTCTGGCTCAGTGTGTTGTAAACGCGCAGCGACATGGGAACACAATTCGATTTAAGTTAGTAAGCTGGCTTCGAGGCTCGATTTGATACTCCACGTCAGAAACGGTCAAGGCAAATCGAGTTCGCGCCTTACACGCCAACGGCGGATCATGCCTTCGCCGCCGGCTCGATCAGCACGACGGCTTGACAGGTGATGGCCTCGCTTCGGCCGATCGGGCCGACGTGTTCACCGGTCTTGGCTTTGACGTTGATCGCCATCTCGCCGACGTGGAGAGCGCGCGCAAGGTTGGTGCGGATCTCTGGCTTGTGGGGGCCGAGCCTGGGCTCCTGGGCATGAATGATCAGGTCGCAATTAACGGCTCGCCACCCGGTTTGCTCGACGCGGTCGACCACCTCCGCCAGGAGACGCATGCTATCGGCTCCTTGCCACTTGGGATCGGTATCCGGGTAATGCTCTCCAATGTCACCCAGGCCGGCAGCGCCCAAGAGGGCGTCGGCAACGGCATGACACACGACGTCGGCGTCGGAGTGTCCCACTAAACCGCGCGAGTGGGCGATCCTGAGTCCGCCGAGTATCAGAGGGCGTCCCTCGCTCAGCCGGTGTGTGTCGTGCCCGATGCCTACCCGCACGCTGAGACTCCAACCGATCGAGAACCAGATTTCTGCTCCGGGAGGGCGAGGCTCCGTCCGAGCCGCTCTGCGAAAGGCTCGGACGGAGCCTCGCCCTCCCTTCCGCGAGAACGTTGGCACCTCTCAGTACTCAGCACGCTCCGCGTGATCGTCTCCGAACAAGAGACCGGTGAGAATCGTAGCGTTTTCTCGCCGGCCTGGCTATCCCGCGCATCGGCGTCGCGGCTAATTCCCAGTGGTCATCACCGCCTCTGTCGTTTTGAGAAGAAATGTTTCAAGTCCAAGCCAATGAAAGACGGTTCGCAGACGCCGCCATGTTTTTTTCAAAAATATTAAAGTCAGTGAGGGCAACACCTTCAATCGATTGGGTAAGTAACGATCTCGTTCATGGCACTGGAGATGCGTTAACGGAGCCAACAACACGACCCTTGCGGGGATGACCTGACAACCGGTGTTCTGCCGGGACGACGCGGTCGAATTGCGTGCGATCCGTGGGAACCAAGGTAAACTCCGAAAACAACGAGGCGAGAAGGAGGAGATCATGCTGGTACTGAGCCGCAAATTGAATGAGAAGATCGTGATCGATGGCGGAATCGTCGTGACGGTCTTGAAGATCGATCGCAACCAGATCCGGTTGGGGATCCAGGCGCCCGAGCACGTGCGGGTCTTGCGCGAAGAGATCGCCGGATCCTGGCGCGGTGCCGGGTCGAATGAAGCAGTTGCGGCGAACGTCTGACTTAAAGAAAAGGGTGTGCGGCGATTGGTTTCTGCTCGACAACGGAGCCGCGGTCGATTAGTTTGATTGGGGTATTTGCTGGTGGGCCAGGCCAGCCGTGAGACGTCGCAACAAACGGTCGCGAGAGGAGATTTTTTCATGCACGATGAGCACGACCAGCCTCGGGAATCGGCGAGGCCGGTGAACCGCCGGGATTTCTTGGGAACAGGGGCGGGTGCGTTAGCAGCGGCGTCAGTGCTGGGGAACGGTCAGCAGGCCGCCGCCCAGGCGGCATCCAAGAATACTCAATCGGCTGTATTGCCCAAGCGGACGCTGGGGCGCACGGGCGTCGAGGTGACGATCCTCAACCTCGGAACCTGGCGGAGCGTGGGGCTCGATCGAATCCTTCGCTTCGCGTGGGCAAACGGCGTTCGGTATGTCGATACGGCGAGAGTCTACGGTTCGGAGCCGGCCATCGGCCGCTGGCTGCACGCAATGCCGGAGATCCGCAAGGAGCTCTTCCTCGTCACCAAGGACACGCCGTCGACCCCGCGGCAGCTCATCAACCAACTCGACCAACGCCTGGCGGCGCTCAAGACCGACTACGTCGATTTGATCTTCATCCACGCGCTGGGCGACCACCACTTCGATCAAGTCGTGGATTGGCCCAAGAGCAAGGAGTTCAAGGAGACGGCCGAAGCGATTCGCAAGTCAGGCAAGGCGAAATTCGTGGGGTTCTCGACCCACTTCAAGTTCCGCGCTCAGCTTCTGCAGGCGGCGGCCGACGGCGGCTTCGTCAACGTGATCATGCTGCAGAACAATCCCTGGATCGCTGAGGAGATTGGCCAAGAAGACGAGATCAACCGCGCTCTCGACGCATGCCACAAGCGCGGCATCGGGCTGATCTCCATGAAGCAGGTTGCCGGCAATACGAACCTGGGCGAGATCGGGCGGCTACTGCCCGCTGCTTTCAAGGAGAAAGGGCTGAGTCCGTACCAGGGGCTGCTGCACGCCATCTGGACCGATGAGCGTTTTTCATCTTGCTGCGTCTCGATGCGTAACACCGACCAGGTTCGCGAGAATACCCAGGCGGTGCGCATGTTCAAGCCGCTCACCAAGGCCGAGATCGACCAGTTGCGCGATGCCTGCATCGCCGCGGGGCCGACCCTATGTGCAAGCTGCGACGGCCGGTGTAGCCAGGCCGCCGGCACCTTGGCCGAGCTGGGCAACCTGACGCGATTTCTCACCTACCATGACCATCACGGCTATCGTGCCGAGGCTCGGCGGCTGTATGGTCAGCTCAGCGATCCCGCGCGCGACTGGGCCGGCGCCGACCTGGAGGCCGCACGCCAGGCCTGCCCGAACAAGCTCGACTTTGCCAAGCTGTTACGACGCGCGGACGAGGTTCTCGGTTAACGCGGTAGCGCAGGGTCTGCATGCGTCCGAGGTCCCAGGCTAGCGTCGTTCGCCACCCAACGCTTGATGATCACTTCGGCATTTGGCTCGGCGAACACACGCGCGGCGATCTTGATCGTCGTCTTGTCGTCGGGACCATAATATGCCACGGTGGCGATCGGGTATTTCAGTGGCGGGTTCCGGTTCCCAGGCCGGCTGGGGCCACGTCTCGATCAATTCGGGCCGCGACGTCTTGCAGCCGGCAATTCCCAATTTGTGGCAGCTCGTGGTTGCCCCACTCCGGCGAGACTCGGCAAATTGAGCAATTCAGCCGCTCCACTCTTGAAGCGTGGCGGTCCGGCGGTTATAGTTACCAAATTGGGCCTACGCCCGGGTAGGGAATTTCTGTCTTCAGGATGACGGCTCTCCGGACGCCCGGAGCGAGTCGAAACGGTCGAAGCGAAACATGAAAGTCCGATCAAGCGTCAAGCGGATCTGCGAGAACTGCAAGATCGTGCGCCGTCAGGGCAAGGTGTACGTGATTTGCACCAACCCCCGCCACAAGCAGCGGCAGGGCTGACCGACCGGAATATACCATACCCACACCAGCCAGGCCGATATTCGAACGATGTAAGATGAACGAACGGAGCTAGTGCGGATGCCTCGTATACTCGGCGTCGATATTCCCAATGACAAGCGCACGATTATCGCGCTGCAGTACATCTATGGGATCGGCCCGTATTTCGCGGGACAGCTTTGCCAGCGCACCGGGATCGATCTGAACAAACGGGCGCGCGACCTGACCGAGGACGAGCTCACCAAGCTGACCTCGCTTCTGGACAACGAGTATACCGTTGAAGGGCAGCTTCGACGCCAGGTGCAGCAAAACATCGCCCGGTTGCGCGACATTGGGTGTTATCGCGGTATCCGGCATCGTAAAGGGTTGCCGGTCCGTGGCCAGCGTACGCGAACCAATGCGCGGAGCCGGAAAGGCCCGCGCAAAACCGTGGCTGGCAAGAAGGGCGTGAAGGAACTGCGATAACACCAACGGTGGAGCGGTCGCTTTCGATCGGGCCACCGTGGCACTGGGCAATTCAGGTTGTTCGTGCGGCTTGGGCTATCCCGGGTACAGGGGTAGTCGCCGCCGAATGATCGGCACGGCCCGCTTTTGGGTGGAGATGGCAGCGTCATCGCAAGCCGGGGCGAAGAGCCGGCATGTGTGGTTTCTCCGAGAGAAGACCGGGAGCAATCCTGGATCGGGACTAGACTAGCGAGATCAGGAGTCGGGAGCCGTGGCGAAGGCCAAGAAGCGGAAGACGCGACGCAACGTCAGCCGGGCTGTGGTGCACATCAAGGCGACGTTCAACAACACGACGGTCACGATTGCCGACCCCAACGGTGATGCGTTGTGCTGGGCGTCGGCCGGGACCGTCGGTTTCAAGGGGAGCCGCAAGAGCACGCCGTTTGCCGCGCAGCGGGCGGCCGAGACGGCGGCGGCGGCGGCGACGAAGTATGGCGTCAAGGAGGTCGAGGTCAAGGTCAAGGGACCAGGCTCGGGGCGAGAAAGTGCGATCACGGCAATCCAGGCTTCGGGACTCTTGATCAAGGCGATCGAGGATGTCACGCCGTTGCCGCACAACGGCTGCCGGCCTCCGAAGAAGCGCCGGGTCTGACGGCGCAATAGCGTGGAGTGTTCGCCGATAACCAGGTGTTTGGTACCAACGAGTTAAGGACGATCGAGGGCTGCTTTTCCACCATGGGACGTCATATCGGACCGGTTTGCCGACTTTGCCGCCGTGAGGGCGCGAAGCTTTTCTTGAAAGGAACGCGGTGCGACACGCCTAAGTGCGCGGTCGATCGTCGTGACGGGGTGCCGGGCATGCACCAGTTCCGCCGCGGCAAGGCCAGCGAGTACGCGATCCGCCTGCGGGAAAAACAGAAGGTCAAGCGATACTACGGAATCTTCGAGCGGCAGTTCCGCAAATATTATGAAGAAGCCGCCCGGCGGCCCGGCAATACCGGCGATGCGTTGATGTCGCTCCTGGAGCGCCGGCTGGACAATGTGGTGACGCGGTTGGGATTTGCAGTCAGCCGTCCTCAAGCCCGCCAGTACATCACGCACGGACACATTGCCATCAATGGGCGCAAAGTGGATATTCCCAGCTACCTGGTCCGCCCCGGCGATCAGATCCAGGTCAAGAATCGCGAACATTCTCGCAAGCTCGTCGCCGACAACCTGGCAGCGGGCGGAGGCCCACCGCTTCCGGAGTGGCTCGACCGCATCAGCACCGAGCCCCCCGAGGGGCGAGTGAGCCGCCTTCCCGCCGTGCAGGATGTCGGGCTGCCCGTGACGCCCCAGTTGATCATCGAGCTCTTGAGCCGCTGACCTAGCCCGGTCGAGTGTTTTTTGCGATGGGGAGATTGTGATGCGCATCCGTTGGCGTGGACTCGAACTGCCCAGCCGGGTTAGCTGCAACCGCGAGACGCAAACCGACACCTTCGGCGAATTCCACGTCGAGCCCTTCGAGCGTGGCTTTGGCCATACGGTGGGGAACAGCTTGCGGCGCATTCTGCTCTCCAGCCTGGAGGGCAGCGCCATTACCAAAATCAAGATCCAGGGAGTCCAGCACGAGTTTTCCTCGATTCCGGGAATGGTCGACGACATCACCGATCTGGTATTGAACGTGAAGCTTCTGGTGGTGAAGAACCACTCCGAGGCCTCGCGGACAATCCGGATCGACCGCGACCGCCGCGGCGTCGTGACGGCTGCCGACATCCTGCACGACGAGTCGGTGGAGATCATCAACCCGGATCACATCCTTTGCACCCTCACCGATGACGTGCCCTTCCATCTGGAGATGTCGGTCGAAAACGGCCGCGGATATCGCACGGCGGCGGAAGGCCACACCGACGATCTGGAGATCGGCGTGATTCCGATCGACGCGAGCTTCAGCCCGGTGCACCGCGTCGAGTACCACGTCGAGAACACGCGCGTCGGTCAACGGACAAACTACGACAAGTTGATCCTGCGGATCTGGACGACCGGCGTGCTCAGCCCCGAGATGGCTCTGGTCGAAGCCGCCAAGATCATGCGCAAGCACCTCAACCCGTTTGTCCAGTACAACGAGCCAGGTCCTGGCCTGCCTGCCGAAGCGATGGCCGGTGAAGGCGGGCAGCACTTGCCGGTCGATGCCGAGCTCGAGCGCAAGCTCGACATGAGCCTGGCCGAGCTCGAGTTGTCGGTCCGTGCGACCAATTGTCTGGAAAGCGAGGGCATCACCACCGTCCGCCATCTGGTGAGCCGCAACGAGGAACAGCTTCTCAACGTGCGCAACTTCGGCGAGACCACCCTCAAGGAGGTGCGGCTCAAGCTCCACGAGATCGGCCTCGACCTCGGAATGAATGTCCCGGGCAGGCCGGGGCCTTGACTTCGGCCGCCGCCGATTCCCTCTGACCATTCATCAGTCATAATCATAAATAGTATCATGCGTCATCAAAAAGCCGGTCGAAAATTCAAACGCTCTCCCTCGCATCGCCGCATGCTCTTGCGCAACCTCGCGACCGCGCTTCTGGAGCACGGCAAGATCCAGACGACTCTGGCCAAGGCCAAGGAAGTTCAGCCTTACACCGAGAAGCTGATAACCCTGGCCAAGGATGGCTGGAACCTCGATCATTTCCGCCGCGCGCTCGCGGTCCTGACCAGCAGGGACGTCGCCTACAAGCTGTTCCGCGAGATCGGTCCGCGTTTCAAGGAGCGGTCGGGAGGCTACACGCGGATCTACAAGCTCGCCAAGGTCCGGCAAGGAGATGCCGCGCCGATGGCTGTCATTGCCCTCTTGGGCGAGGGCGAAAAGATCAAGGCACCGGCCAAAGCGCCTGTTGTCACCGCATCGCGCGGTTCCTAAATTACCGCTATTTCAACGGTATTGGCGCTAAGGGCACCGCGGAGGGCAGCGTCGTGAGCCATCAGCCGCACGATCCGCACTGCATCTTCTGCAAGATCATCCGCGGCGAGATCCCCTCGGCCAAGGTCATCGAAACGGCACAGGCTGTGGCGTTTCTGGATATTCACCCGCTCAACCACGGCCACACCTTGCTTCTACCCAGGGCCCATCACCCTCGATTGGCTGACCTGCCCGAAGAGATTGCCGCTCATACCGGTTCGCTCCTGCCTCGCCTGTGCCGGGCGATCGCCGCCGCGACCGGCGCTCCAGCGCTCAATGTGGTCATGAACAACGGTCGCGCTGCCGGCCAGACGATCGACCACTGTCACTGGCACATCATTCCTCGGTTCGACGACGATCCCATCAATTGGGCCTGGCCCCAAGGCGGGTACGAGGGCGACGGACTGAGCCAGATGAGGTTTCGAATCGAGCGCGAGCTGAAGCTCGATCAGGACTCGATCACTTGACGTTACTTGGCCTTTTCCCTGGTGTATGCCAGCGCGAGGAGGGCATACGCCGTGACCAGGTTGGGGTCGCCCTCCATGAACCGGTCGGCGGGGTTGACCCAGCCCCCCTCGCGGAGCTGCCGCTTGCCCAGGGCCGCGACCAGATCGCTCCTCCAGTCGTGAGACGCCCCCTTGGCATCCTTCAAGATCGGCTCGCCCAGGACGGCCATCGTCTTGGCGAAGGTGTGGTAGTAGTAGTAGAGTCCCTGCTGTCCCAGGCCGGGGTTCTCGTCGAGCGTGTAGTGCCGGGTGATGTAAGTTAACGCCGCCTTCACGCGGGGGTCATCGCGCGAAAGCCCGGCGTAGATCATGCTCTTGAGCCCGGCGTAGGTCATGCTGGCGTACGAGCGCAGACCTCCGTCGGCTGTCTGGCCGGCGACGCTCTGACCGCCGTTGGCGGCGGTGTAGATGAACCCGCCATCGTTGACCTTTCCTGCCCAGGACTGGTCGTTGAACTCGCTCTTGAGATTCTGGCATCGCGAAATGAACACGATCGCTTTCTGCAGGTTCGGATCATCGGCCGGCAAGCCAGTCTCGCGCAAGGCTTCGATGAAGAAGGCGGTATTCGAGAGGTCGGGGCGGCTGTTCGCGCCGCCATAGCCCGCGCCTCCGTAAAAAGCGTCCTCGCGAGTCTTGCCCTCATTCTCGTCCCATTGCATGGTCTTCAAGAAGTCCTGCCCTGCCTTGATCGCGCGGTCATGGCGGTGGTTCACATTGGCTTCCCGGAATGCGATGAGGGCGATCGAGGTTGAATAGTTGGCGTGCGGAGCCTCGGACAATCCTCCCTTCGGACCGATGAATCCTTCGAGATAAGTGAGAGCACGGGTGACGATAGGATCGCCGGGCGCAACCTGACCAGACCGCAGCAGTGCCGTGACGACCAGGGCGGTGATCCCCGGCTCGCGCTGGGTCGTCCATCCCCCCTTTGCATCCTGTCGCGGGCGCAGAAAGGCGACTCCTCGCTCGATCAGCTTCGCGGCGGATGTCGCCGATGGGGTGCTCTTTTCCGAGTCATCCGAGCGGGCAACAACTCGCAACGGCGCCCAGCCTGCCCAGGCCGTCAATCCCAGTGTGCTCGCGGTGTGCCTCAGGAACCGGCGTCGCGAAGTCGTCGTCCACATACTTGTCGATCCTTTCTCCTAATGAGTCACGGGCTCTGAGTCGGCGGTGCGGTGATCGGTCGAAGTCCAGGGCGGTCAAGGTCACTGTGCATTATAGCAACCCACTGTGCCGGTGTCGGCTCATCGTTTCTCTTGCGTTTCGGGGAAGACGTCGCCAAACTGATCTCATCCAGTCCCGCCTCCTGATCGACGGCTTACGAAGTCAACCATCATGAATCGCAAGCAAAGAAGCAGCAAGTTGGGCGTGGCCTTCATCTTGCCGCTGCTCGTGGTTGCGCCCTTGGCGGCTGGAGAACCCGTCAAACTGGCGAGCTCGGCGCGGTTTGATTTATCAGCGGATTCCCAGGTGGGGGCAATCGAGGGCGGCAAGGTCTCCCTTGGGAACGGCACGATCGCCCGGAAAAACTGGGTGGTGGAGACCGAACAGCCGCTGGGATATACCGTAAACGTTCCGGTCGCACGCCTGGGCTGGCGCCTCGTGGCGGTCCGATTCACGCCGCAGCGGAGCGGCACCGTCACGCTCACGTTGATGGGGCCGTACGACGAAGCGTCAAAGGGAGTGCTCTATCGGCAAGAAGTCCTCTGGGATGATGTGCGCGTCGATGGGGCCCGCCTGGGTCGCGGTGGGTTCGAATGGCGAGGCGGCGAGGTGCCCGCCGGCTGGCAAAGTGGTGGCGGCACCGTGATCCAGCAGACTGCGGAGGTCGCCGCCGTCGAGGGCTCGCACTACGCGCGGACCTGGCACAACCAGACGCTTTCGGCTGTACTCCAGGTTACGGCCGGCCGGCCGGTCACCATTTCGGTAAACGCTCGGGCAGCACGGCCGGCCGGTTTCTCGGAACCGAAGCGAATTGCCAGCCGATCGACACCGGCTCACGATGCCGCCCGCCGCTTCCTTCGCGGCGCCAATCTGGGCAACGGTCTGGAAGTACCGCCCGGCCAGGATTGGGGAGTTCACTACACGGCGGAAGATCTTCACCTGATCCGCGCCGAAGGGTTTGATCATGTCCGGATTCCGATCGGCTGGCATCATTACACCGGCGCGGGACCGGCGTTTCTTCTTCGGCCTGAGATTTTCGCCAGGGCCGATGTGCTCGTCGACGCCGGGCTGCGCGAGCGACTTTCCGTCATCATCAACATCCACCATTTCGATCAGTTCACCTCCGACCCCAAGCGCGAAACGGCTCGGTTTCTGGCGATCTGGCGCCAGTTGAGCGCGCATTACGCGCGGGTCCCGGAGGGATTGGCCTTCGAGCTCTTGAATGAGCCCAAAGACTCGGCCACCACCGAAGTCATCAATCCGATCTTCGCCGAGGCGATCGAGCAGATTCGCCGGAACGACCCCAAGCGGACGATCTTCGTTGGGCCAGGCCGGTGGAACAGCATCGCCGAGCTACCGGTGCTTCGACTGCCCGATGGCGACGAGAATCTGATCGTCACCGTGCATAACTACAACCCGTTTTACTTCAGCCACCAGGGAGCGACCTGGGCCGGCCCAGATACGAAGCTGACCGGCATCGTCTTCCCCGGTCCACCGCCCGAGCCGCTGAAGCTCGACCCCAAGCTAACGCTCAGCGCGCCGGTTCGCGACTGGGTCAAGGCATACAACGTCGAGCCTACAGCGACTAACCCGAGCAGCCCGCGCGCCTTCCAGGCGGCGATCACCGATGCCAGGGAGTGGTCCCTTTACTACGGCCGGCCGATCCATGTCGGCGAATTTGGCTGCTTTACGACGGCCGATCCCAGGTCGCGCGCCAACTATTATCGCGCCTTCCGCGAAGCGGCCGAAACGGCCCAGATCGGCTGGGCACTGTGGGACTGGAAAGCGAGCTTCCGCTACTGGAATCAAGCAGCCGGCCGGCCCGAGCCCGGCATGCATGACGCGCTCTTCGGCACAACGGGTTCACGCGAATCGCACTGAGGAGCTGCCCGAGACCGCTCACGAAAGGTGTTTCCCACATGGCCTCGTCAACACCCCCATCGGCCCAAGCGCACAACACAAATCGCCTGGCAGGCGAGACCAGTCCGTACCTACTCCAGCACGCGGCGAATCCGGTTGACTGGTATCCCTGGGGTGCGGAAGCCCTGGCCAGAGCCAGGTCCGAGAACCGCCCCATTTTCCTGTCGATCGGCTACTCGGCTTGCCACTGGTGTCACGTGATGGAGCGCGAGAGCTTCGAGAACCCGGAAATCGCGGCCGTGATGAATGAGCACTTCGTCAATATCAAGGTCAACCGCGAAGAGCGTCCAGACCTGGACCAGATCTACATGTCGGCCGTGATGGCAATGACCGGCCATGGCGGCTGGCCGATGTCGGTCTTTCTCACGCCCGATCTCAAGCCATTCTTCGGCGGGACCTACTTTCCCCCGGCCGATTCGCGGGGAATGGCGGGTTTTCCCCGCATCCTGCTGGGCGTTAACCGAGCCTGGCAGGAACGTCGCGAGGAAATCCTGGAATCGGCAGCCGAGATGGCCGAGCAGCTTCAAGCGCTCGGCAGGGTTCCCAAGGGCGCGGGCAACTTCGACCAGGCGATTCTCGACCGTTCGGCCCGTGCTCTGGCGCTCTCCTTCGACCCGCTGCACGGCGGATTTGGCCGCGCGCCCAAGTTTCCTCACCCAATGGACCTCAGGGTGCTCTTGCGGCACCATGCGCTGACGGGCGACTCGCAATCGCTGCACGCCGTGCGTCATACGCTCGACAAGATGGCCAAGGGCGGCATCTACGATCACTTGGGCGGCGGCTTCGCCCGATATTCGACCGACGATCGCTGGCTGGTGCCACATTTCGAGAAGATGCTCTACGACAACGCGCTCTTGACGTCCACCTACCTGGAAGCCTATCAGGCGACTCGTGATGCCGACTTCGCCCGTGTGGCCCGCGAGACGATGGATTATGTCCTGGCCCGGATGACCGATGCGCAGGGAGCTTTCTATTCGACCGAGGACGCCGATAGCGAAGGTGTCGAGGGCAAGTATTACGTCTGGTCGCCCGCCGAAGTGACCGAGGTCCTGGGCGCCGAGCGGGGAAAGACGTTCTGCTACGTTTACGACGTCACCGATCCGGGCAACTGGGAAGGTGAAAATATTCTTAACCTTCCCCGCACGATCAATCAGGCAGCCAGGCTGCTGGATCGCGACGAGCCAGAGCTCCGCCGCGAGCTCGCGGCCAGCCGCGCCGAGCTCCTCGCCGTGCGCGATGAGCGCGTGCCGCCGGCCAAAGATACGAAAGTGCTGGTCTCCTGGAATGGGCTCATGATCGCCGCCTTGGCCGAGGGAGGCCGGGCCGTTCCTGACGAGCGTTACCTGGAGGCCGCCCGCCGCGCCAGCCGGTTCATCCTCGATCGGATGCGGCGCGACGACGGGCGCTTGCTCCATACGTACAAGGGGGGCCAGGCCAAGCTCGACGCCTATCTCGATGACTATGCCAACCTGATCGACGGGCTCACCCGGCTGTACGAGGCGACCGGCGAGCCGCCCTGGATCGAGTCGGCCCTGGATCTGGCTGACGTGATGATCGGCGAGTTTGCCGACCTCGAGCAGGGCGGGTTTTTCTTCACCGGCAATCGCCACGAGGCGCTGATCGCCCGGCAGAAAGACCTCCACGACAACGCAACACCCTCAGGCAACGGCATGGCCGCCACGTGCTTGATCCGCCTGGGCGCGTTGACGGGTCGCGACCGTCTGACCGCGGCCGGCCGCTCGGCGCTCTCGGCGGTGCAACTCGTGCTGGAGCGCGAGCCGGCGGCGGCGGGGCAAAGCCTGATCGCGCTCGATTTTCTGCTGGGGTCGATTCGGGAATTCGCGGTGATCGGCGGCACGGACCTCGCCGAGTTTCGCGCCGTGCTCGAAGCCATCTCGACGCCGTTTCTGCCGCACAAGGTCGTTGCTCCCGCGACGCCCGAGCAGGCGGCCCGCCTGGCCGCCAATCTTCCCTTATTGACCGATCGGCCAAGTCGGGAAAACCGGACCACAACGTATGTATGCGAAGGATCTACCTGCCAGGCGCCGGTTGTGGGATTGGCGGGAGTCCAGGCGGCCCTCGACAGCCTCACCGCATGAGGGCCGCGTCCGACAGGCGACGGCAAGCACTCATTCCGGCCCCGCGGTCACGCCAGGCTCCAAGGTTTGCGATACTCGTAATGCAAGAGTTGGTTCGCCTCGTCGCAATTGGTGAATCGCTCGGCCGCGGGGTCCCACTCGAGGCGTTTGCGGACGGCAAGCGCGATGTTGGCCAGGTGGGCAAAAGTCGTTGAGCGGTGCCCCTCCTCGACGTCGGCCAGCGGCCGTTTGCGGCTCTTGACGTTATCAATAAAGTCGCGGGCGGCTTGCTGATCGAGGTCGCCATCGGTTGCTTTGACCACTTCCCCCTTGCGCCGCGGCCGGGGATCCTGAAAGGCACCACCCCGCTCGGGCACGATCTCGTAGCGATTGGTGGTGGCGTAAACGGTTCCCAGCGTGCCTTGCAGCTCGACCTCGGCCCCTCGGCCTAACATCGGCTGGCCGTTCGCTTCGTGGATGCTGAAGAGACTCAGCATTTTCGAGGCGTGTTCGAAGATCGCCTCAGTTGTGTCGGGGATCGTGCGGTCGTCGTCGACGGCGAATCGCCCGCCGTGGGCCGACACCGATGCCGGCGCCAGCTCGCCGGTCAGCCAGCGGATGAGGTCGAAGTAGTGCACGCCCCAGTTGGCCATCTGCGACGAATAGAGGTCCCACCAGCGGAACTTGTAAGGCATGATGGTCGCCTGGAAGGCACGTTGCGGCCGCGGGCCCAGCCACAGGTCCCAGTCCAGTCCGACCGGCGGCTCGGATGGCGGCTGCGTGGCCGATCCCGGCGGGTGCCATGTTGCTGGCAAAGGCGGCCCGCGCCACAGTCACCTTGCCGATGGCACCCGAGCGAACCACGTCGGCGAGCTGGGCGTACATCCGCGATGAGCGGCGGTGGGTTCCGACCTGCACGATGCGGTCGTACTTGCGGGCAGCGTCGACCATCGCGCGGCCTTCCACGAGCGTGATCGACAGCGGCTTCTCGACGTAGACGTCCTTGCCCGCCTTGCAGGCGGCGATCATCTGGATCGCGTGCCAGTGGTCGGGGGTGGCGATCACGACGGCGTCGATGTCCTTGCGATCGAGCAGGACTCGAAAATCCTTGACGCGGGCGACGTCGCCTTCGAGCTTCGAAATCCTGGGAATCCGCTTGCCCAGACCGGCGAATCGCGGGTCGAGCCGATCGTAGGCGCCGGTCAAGTACGGCTCATAGACATCGCACAGGGCGACGACCTGGGCGTCGGAATGAGCGAGGAACCCAGCGAGGAGCTGGCAGCCGCGGTTGCCGACGCCGATAAAGCCAAGCCGCAGCCGATCGTTGGCTCCGAGCACCCGGCCCGGCGCCATGCTCATCGCCGCGGCCGTGGCAGTCGCGGTCTTGACGGCTGTCTGCGAAAAGGCACGTCGATTCACTCGCTCTGACATGGCCGGATCTCCCCATTCCGTAGTCGAGAAACAATCAGTGGAACTCCAGGACGATCTTACCTTGGGCATGTCCCTCTTGACTTAGTCAGAACCGCCGTAGTCGTCGATGACGATCGCTTTCATGGAAAGCCTCATCGTGATAGTAAAATGATCCTGGGCACGACCGCAATCGCCTTCTGGCGCCTGCATGGGCTTGATGCGATAGTCTGCCCTGGCAGACAGCCTGCTTGAGGTCAGTTACAATCGAGACAGGAACGAGGAGGAAGCGCGCATGGTACCTCGAGGCGATTCGATCCTGATCTCGTTGATTCTCCTGTTCGCGACAGCGACAGCAGCACAGGAAGTGACTTCCCCCAAAAGAGCCGAAGCGCACCACGCCGGCGGCACGAACGAGGACAATGCGCAAGCGTTCAACGGCAAGAAAGCCGCGGACGCGGCCCGGGCGAGCGGCGTTACCAAGCGCGCTGCGGAAAGGTCCGATTTCAACGTCCTGGTCTGGTACCGCCGCGATGACCCGCTGGGGACCTTCAAGTACGAGGTTTACGACGTGCGCAAGGGCGAATACACCGCAGCGGTGGATGCCTGGGTCCGGAACATCGAGACCAAGTACCCCGCATATCTTGTTGTGGTTCGGGGCGTCGATCTGAAACGCGAACACGGCGAGACCGAAAAGCTCAAAGTGGGATCTGTCATCAAGCATGAACTGATGGCCGCTGCGGGCATGTCAGGGGTTTTCCTGGATGGGGGAGCTTCCCTGAGTCCCGGACCAGGGCCGGGAGTGAACCGCGCGCCGAGACCGGCCGCAAGCATGGGATCGCTCAATCGACCGCTTGGCGCTGCCGGGACCGATCGAAGTTACCTCAACCCCTTGCCCACCCCATTCCCAGTGCCGGTTCCGTATCCAAGGCCGCATCCCTAGCTTCATTATTGCCTTCTCAGGATTCGCCGAGTTTGCTAGGCTATCAATTCATCGGTGACCGGATGGTTGACGATCCGTGGGCAAGGAGGCGAGTCACCCTCATGCGATTCTTCGTCTCGGCGGGCGAACCCAGTGGCGATCTCCACGCGGCCAACTTGATCGAGTCGCTGCGGCGGCGTGTTCCCGACGCCAAGTTCGACGGCTTTGGCGGACCGAGGATGGCTGAGGCCGGCGCGACGCTGGTGTATCCGCTGGTGGATCTTGCGGTCATGTGGTTCTTGAACGTCTTGCTCAACCTGGTGACGTTCATCCGGCTGATCTTCAAAGCGGACCGCTATTTTCGCGACGAGCGGCCCGACGCTGTCGTCTTGATTGATTATCCCGGTCTGCACTGGTGGATCGCGGGCCGCGCCAAGGCTCGCGGCATTCCGGTCTTTTACTTCGTGCCTCCGCAGATCTGGGCATGGGCCGGCTGGCGGGTAGGGAAGGTGCGCAAGTACGTTGACCGCGTCCTGTGCAGTCTCCCGTTCGAACCCGCGTGGTATCAATCGCGCGGGTATCACGATGCGACTTATGTTGGCCACCCCTATTTCGACGAGCTGGCCGATCGGCCTTTGGATGAGGCTTTCCTGGCCCGCCAGAGGAGCCTCGACGCCAAGTTGGTGGCGATCCTTCCCGGCTCGCGGACCCAGGAACTCATCCGCAACCTGCCCGACATGGTTCGTGCCGCGATCAAGCTGGCTCGGGGACGTACCGACGTGCGGTTCGCGGTTGCCTGCTGGCACGAGCGTCACAAGGCACTCGCGGAAAAAGTCATCGCGCAGTGCACTAGCCAGGAAGGTGGCGCCCCCCTGCCGATCGAGGTGCACGCTGGCCGCACGCCCGAGTTGATCCGGCTCGCGCGGGTTGCCTGGGCCGTTTCGGGCTCGGTCGGGCTCGAGCTGATGGTCGAAGCCTTGCCGTCGGTGGTCCTGTACAAGGTCAACCGCTTCGATCTCTGGATCGCACGGCCATTCATCAAGGCCAAATACATCAGTCTGGTCAACCTGCTGGCCGACAAAGAGGTGTTTCCCGAGTACCTGACGTTTCGCGATGCCGCGGATGAATTAGTCCGCTGGGCGAATGCCTGGCTCGATGATTCGGAGCGCGCGCGCGAGCCGTGGCTGCGCTCGAGGCAGTGCGAAGTCTCGTCGCCCAGCCCGGCGCTTCCGATCGTGCCGCCACCCAGATCGTCGAGTGGCTTCGGGATCGTGAGGCGACGCGGACAGGGCCCCCGCACCGGGAACGGCCGGAAGCCTATCGCGGCCCCCACGAACGCGGCTCACAGCCCGAACGCGTGGACATTCCCAATCTCCGATCAGAATCTGACCGTGGCCGTACATCCTCCTGAGCACCGTCTGGTTCACCCTTTGCCGGTCGCACCTCAGTTCGTGGGGAGAGGGCCGGAACTCGACGAGTTGCGCTCGTGCTGGCGAAGCAAGAGCGATGGCGGTGTCGTCGCGCTGGTCGGGCTTGGCGGTGCTGGCAAGACCGCAATCGCCGCGCGCTTCCTTGAAGAGTTGATTCAACCCGAAAGCCCAGCGCGGCCCGATGGCCTGTTCGTCTGGAGCTTTTATCAGGAGCCCGACGTCGGCCACTTCTTGGAAGAGGCCTATCATTACTTCGCCGGGCCTGACGCGCCCACGACCCCGGCGAAAGGCGCGGGCTTACTGCACCTTCTGCGAGATGCTCTGGAACGAGGCGGACCTCACTTGCTCGTGCTGGATGGCCTGGAACGCGTCCAGCGCCAGGAAAGTGGCGATTCGGGGTCCTTCGGACAGATCGAAGATCCGCTGCTCAAGGGGCTCCTGACCCGGATTGCGGAGGGCACCGGCCAGGCGTCAGCCCTGGTGACGAGCCGGTTTCCGCTCTCCGACCTGGCGCCATACCTCAACCACGGTTACCGGCACCTGGACATCGAGGGGCTTGACCTGCCCGCGGCCTTGGCCTTGCTGCGCCGCCATGGCGTGCAAGGCGACGACGCGACACTGGCGGTGCTCGTGGAGTCATACGGAGCACACGCGCTGACCCTGGACCATCTCGGCGGGTTGATCGGACAGTTCCTGGAAGGTGACCCCAGGCGAGCGCCGCTGGCGCCCGAATTGACCTCGCCCAAGCAGGATCGGCAAGCGCTTCGGCTTGCTCGGTTGTTTCACGCGTACGAGACCCATCTGCCGCCGGCCGAGCTCGCTTTGCTCTGCCGGCTCTGTTTGCTGGAGCGGAGCGTGAAGCTCGAGCAAATCATCGAGCTGTTCCTCTGCTCTCCCTGCGTTCTGGTCCGGACAGCGCGTGAAATCGCCGGTAGAATCCCGCATTTTCCGTGGTTGAAGGATCTGGAAGATGATTACAGGATCGAACTGGCGGAGTCGATCCGAGACGTGGTCACGGAAGCCATCCAGGAGCGGCCGGTCGCTGGTCCGGACGATGTGTTCCGGGAGAGCATCTACCTCGCTGTCGAGCGACAAGTCACGAATCAGGACGCGAACATCGACGACGATGTCGAAGAAATCATCCGCCGATATCGTCACGAGAGTCTCGATCTTCCGACGACCGAGCGCCCCCTATCATGGCTCGATCAAGAGCGGCTTCGCGATCTGATCGCCCGATACGACAAACTCCGCCAGCATCCCCTGCTTCCCTACAAGGAACCTCCCGAATCGCTCGAGCTTGCGTTTCTCAAAGAGGGATGGATCAATCTTTCCGAGCTAACCACCGAGGATATAACTCCCGCCGACGTCATGCACGCGTTCTTCAGCGTCAAGCAGCGTTTGCAGCGATTGGCGATCAAGCACGGCGTGTTGCGGCGCGTCCGCGAATTGTGTCGGCTTCATCAGCAAAAATGGGAGGCAGGCGGTCCGTTGTCGGCGCTGGATTCTGGATCGCTCAGCCAGGTTCTCGAGGGATTGATCGGGCGTCATCTCGTTCTGAGGGAGGGCAATGGCTCGCTCAGCGTCCACCCCGCGGTGCGCGATTACTTTGGCCAGTTGGCGACCGCGTCGCAGCGCGGGTTCTGGCACCATTTGATCGGCGAGCAGTTGATCAGACTCGTCCAGCGCCCGGGCCTGCGCCTGCCCACGGATCAGGCATCGCTCGACCTAGCCTGGATTCCCACGGGTAAAAAAACCGCTAACGGAACCACCGGCTTGCCCGTTTGTTTTTCGCTATAATCACTATTCGCACGCAGGTTTTCCAGTTTACCAACATACTGACGTCCACTCCCACAGATATCTCATGCAGGGCCGTTTATCATCTCAGATCCCCCATTTTGCCGCTGTTTTTGCCCGTCGCCAGGTTGACCTTGACGCTTTCTCCCCAATCTGACATTTGGGGACTATGTTTACCAGTGAACCCAAAGAGCTAACGGACCTCTCCCGCCTCTTCCTCGAGCCCACCAACGCTACCCACCGTCAGTACGAAGCTCTCCGCGCCTTCTTCGTCGATCGCCTCCCCAGCGCCGAGGCCGCTCATCGCTTCGGTTACACCCCAGGGAGCTTCCGAGTCCTCGTCCACCAATTCCGCCAGAGTCCCCGACGCGACTTCTTCCTCAAGCCGGCCAAAGGACCCCAGTCCGCTCCGAAGACCGATCCCGTACGCTACCGCGTCATCGCCCTGCGCAAAGAGAATCTCTCGATCTACGACATCAGCCGCAATCTGGCCCACGAAGGACACCCTCTCAGTCCGGTCGCCGTTGGACAGATTCTCAAGGACGAAGGATTCGCCCGGTTGCCGCGCCGGGCTGACGATGAGCGCCCACCCGGGTCGCGGCCAACCACGGCCGATGTCGCCGATGTCCGGCAACTGGATCTGAGCCCGCAGTCGTTCCGCACCAAATTCGGCGGTCTGTTTCTCTTCCTGCCCATGCTTGCCTCAATCCCTATCGATCGTATTCTTCGTGAGTCGGGGTTTCCTGGTTCGGAGATGATTCCACCCGGCGCCGCCCTCCGCTCACTGTTGGCTTTGAAGCTCTTCGGGACGGCGCGCCACGGGCACGTCATGAGCGTGGTCTTGGACCAGGGGTTGGCCCTCTTCGCTGGCTTGAACGTCATCCCCAAGCGATCGTTCTTGACCGAGTACAGTTGCCGGATCGACCCGACTTGTTATCCCGAGCTGATGCGCCGCTGGTTCGACGCCGTGGGCCGGCTCGGTCTGCCGCGCGGTCATTCCTTCGACCTGGATTTTCACACCATCCCCTTTCATGGCGAGGATGCTCTTATCGAGAAGCACTACGTGTCCAAGCGGAGTCGGCGACAGAAGGGCATTCTGGCCTTCCTGGTGCAGGACGCCGAGACTCGCGTCTTTTGCTACGCCAACGGAGAATTGCGTAAAGATCAGCAGAACGACGAGATCCTCCGCTTCGTCCGGTTCTGGAAGAAACGGACGGGGCGGCACCCGGAAGAACTGATTTTCGATTCCAAGTTGACGACCTATGCCAAGCTCAACGAGCTCAACCGGCTGGGGATTCAATTCATCACGCTGCGCCGGCGCTCCCCGGGGCTGGTACGGGAGATCGACCAGACGCCTCCGTCGGCATGGCGACGGATCGAGTTGAAGGGGGTCTCGCGCCAGTACACGACTCCGCGGATTCTCGATCGGCGGATCACGCTGTCCGATTACGACGGTCCTGTGCGCCAGGTGATCGTCACCGACTTGGGTCACGAGGAGCCGACGATCCTCCTGACCAATCAACTGACACGGACGGCATCCAAACTGGTGGGGCGGTACGCCCAGCGGATGATCATCGAGAACAGCATCGCGGATGGGATCGACTTCTTTCACATGGATGCTTTGTCCTCGGCCGTAGCGATGAAAGTCAACTGCGACCTGCAACTGACTCTGATGGCCAGCAGCCTCTACCGGCTGCTGGCCGGCCGCATCGGTCGGGGCTACGAGCGCACTGAGTCGCGGCATCTGTTCCGCGACTTCGTGGACGCCACGGCCGAAGTCAACGTCAAGGAATCGAGTATTGTGGTGCGGTACCAGAAGCGTGCTCATAACCCCTTGCTCATCGCGGCCGGCTTTGATACGACGGACGTGGCGATTCCCTGGCTGGGGCGAAAGCGGCTGCAACTGGTGTTCGGATAGTACCTTCTCCGTGGTGTAAAGCCAAATCGCTAACACATTGTCTACTTTTTATATATAAGCGTATATGGTCTATTTGTTAGGGTGAAAAGGGAGCATGGGAATCCAGGCTAGTGGAGGAAGCGATTACCCATGCACTCAATGCAGGGGAATCTGCCAAGGCCTTGAATCTTTATACACATGTACTTGGTGGGCATCGGCACCTCGCGTGGAAGCTGGGCGAGATGGCTCGCGGATTGAGGATCGTCCGCAAGTTCAGCCCCTGTCCTGATCGCTGGGCTTTGGGGTGGTACCTTCGCGCGCTGGGGGAGATGGAAGAAGCCTTTGAACAAAACAACTTTTCGTTCTTCCGCGCGGACATCCGCCTGCTTCAAGGTCGATTGACCCAGGTCGAAGCAGAGGGCGATCCCGCTCGGACCGCCATCGCCGAGTTCCTCATGGGCCGGACGACCAAATTGCCGTCTTTTCCACTTGGCTGCGCAATCCCTCGGGCCCAGCTTCTGCTCTATCTCGGACGTACCGGTCAAGCGTGGCTCTCCGAAGCGCAGCCCGAGCAGGTATACGAGATGATCGGCTGGGCCGATGACAAGGCGCGCTGTGAGTTAATTCGGGCCGAGACGGCGTCTTTGATGGGCGATGAGGACGCGAGTCGCCAGGCGCTCGACGCGGCCGCCCGCTGGTCGCTCCACTCGGGGTCTGTGGAGCATCTCTGTCTTTATCATCTCGTTCGCTCTCGTCTCTTGAAGCGAGCGAGCGAGACCCAGGCCGCCTGGCTTGCCGTGAACGAGGGCCTGCACATCGCCCGGCAGAGCGGGCTGGGTCTCTATATGGTCGAGCTCTTGTGCGGCCGGGCCGAGCTGCTGCTGGATCGTTCGCAACCGATCGAGGCCGAGGGGCCGGCACGCGAGGCGAAGCGGTTTGCCTCGATGGTGGAATGTCAGTTTCTCTGGGGAGCGGCGCAGGCTGGCCACCTCCTGGGCAAAGCACTGATCGGGCAAAGACGTTCGGACGAGGCACGAGCAATCCTGGAGGAGACCCGAACGCTCCGGCTGAGCATCGGCGACCCTCGGGTGGAGCAAACCGAAGGCTTGATCAGAACCTTGTAGCCAGGTCAGCGGTCGCTGATCGGGTGGCTTTCAATCCACCGCTTGTGCTAGAGCCCGCCGCAGTTCGAGTGTCCATAGATATGAGTCGTGATCAGGGCAGTCCAGGGGGATTGGCCGATTCTTCGGTTGATTCTGGTTCATCAGGCAGGTTGAGTTCCTTGATCCGGCGATAAAGACGCGGGCGGGAGATCCCCAGTAAATCAGCGGCCCGCGACTTGTTTCTCCTCGCCTGGCGTAATGCGGTTTCGATCAGGCGGCGCTCGACCTGCGTCAAGATCTCGTCGAGCGGTTCGATCGGGCCTGGGGCGGCCGGAGGAGCGAAGCCAGCTCCTAAATTGCCGCGAATCACCGCAGGCAAATCGTCCGGCTCGACCACGGGGCTCTGGCTTCTGGGACGAGCGTGAGCGTACTCGACGACGCGAGCCAGCTCGCGGAGATTTCCAGGCCAGTCGTACTCTAGGAGGGCCCGAATCGCCTGGGGTGAGAAGCCGGTTCGTTGTTCTCCGCCGCGCTGGTTGGCACGTTCCAGCAGGTGCTGTGCGAGCACGGGAAGCTCATCACGGCGCTCGCGCAGGGGACGGGTCCGAAGGACCAGTCCGGTCAGGGCGAAATAAAGCTCGGCTCGAAGCTGTTCATTCTGCAGGGCGACTTCGGGGTCGTTGACCGTGGTTGCAAGCAGCCGGACGCGGACGTCGAGCGCGGCGACCAATCGCGCCTGGAGGTCGCGCGGAAGCAAGACAATCTCGCGAATCAACAAGGTCGAGCCGTCCACAAATGAGAGCCTGGGCCTCAATGGGCCGACCGGAGTTGAGCCAACCGCGCCTTCACGAGCTGGCTGTCGATCGCCGCCGAACAACTCGCGCTCCAGGATCTCGGCCGGCAGCGCCTCGCAGTCAAACGGAACCAGGGGTTGCTGGCAGTTGGGTCCCTGCTGGTGGATCGTGCGAGCGACCTGGTGCTTTCCTGTTCCCGATTCGCCGACGATCAGCACGGGGATGGTCGATCTAGCGGCGAGACGCACCTGGTTGAGAAGCCGGTTGTGACACGGCCCGGAGCCGAGCAATCCGTCGAACCCATGCTCGTTGTAAAGCTCTCGACGGATTTCGAGAAGCTCGGTGTGAAGTTGATTCGCGACCGTGTCGGGGACGCTGGGCTGGCAATTCCCCTCTCGCACCTGGCCGAGAAGCCCGATCAAGGTGCCCTGATTGTCGCAGCAAGGCCAGAACTCGATCCGGCGCCAGATCCGCTCACCGGCGGCGTGGAGAATGAGCGCGGAAGTGCCGGCGGGCTGGCCGGCCAATGATTCTGGCGGCGGATAAAAGCTTGCAGCCAGATCAGCCAGATCACCCTCGCGCGTGGGCGAATGGGCCTGGCATGCTAATCCCAGCACCGACTCCGCGGGGTAGCCGGTTAACAATTCCCACGCCCGATTCACCCAGATCAACTTGAGCTCTGCATCAAGCCAGAAAATCGGCTCGCGCGCCTGCTGCAAGAGCGGATTCAGCTCGAATGGGACCACGCGTGGAGGCGGCATGGAAGTTATGGTCTACTGAAAGGGAGATGCCCGGGTGAAGTACGTTACGAGCTCACCGCCGAAAGCGTGAAAAAAGCCCTTACGTCACCAGACCGGTCGTCCAGTTACCGTGCACCCCAGGATCGCCGGGTCCTGATTTCAAGGCAAGGAAAAAGCAAGAAACGGGAAAAGATGCAACCCAATCCAACCGCCTCCGGGATATGTGCCGTCGCCCTGGACGGAGGGACAACCAATACGCGAGCCCGCTTGCTATGGGGGAGGCAAATCGTCGCCACGGTGCGGCGCTCGGTCGGAGTTCGGGACAACTTGCCGCAGGGGTCTTCCGAGTCGAACCACTCTGGATGTTATCAGATCTCAGCACCGCCCTTCCCGACGGGGGACCGCACGCTCCTGGCCCGGGCGGTCCGCGAGGCCCTCGACGCCCTCCTTCACCCAGCTTCACCGTCAGTGGACACTGCGAGCACGAACGGCCCGTTGCGACCGGAGTTCATCGTCGCGGCCGGCATGCTTTCGTCCGAGCTAGGGCTCTTGGCTGTCCCGCATGTGGATGCCCCCGCAGGACCAGACGACGTGGCTCGCGGAATCACCATGACCTGCATCCCCGAGATTTCGGAGCTTCCGATCTATTTCATTCCCGGTATTCGGACTTCCCCGACCGATGGTCTGGACGGGTGGTTTGCGGCCGACGTGATGCGCGGCGAGGAGAGCGAGACCTGGGGTGCCTACACGACGCTCCAACAGGCAGGGGCGATCGAGTCGGAAGGGTGGCAGGCGTTTCTCTGGCCGGGCTCACACACCAAGCTTGTCGAAGTCGACGGTGCCGGCCGCATCACCCGTAGCCATACGAGTTTGGCGGGCGAATTACTTCAGGTCGTGGCGCGGCACACGCTCTTGGCTGCCAGCTTGCCGGGGGAGTTGCCCGGTGAGGTCGACCGCGACGCAGCGGAGGCGGGGGGCCGTGCCGCCGCGCGCGATGGACTGGGGCGCGCCGCATTCCTGGTGCGGATTGCCGCCTTAACCCAAGCTCTAAACGCTCACGAGCGGGCATCGTTCTGGATTGGCGCCGTAGTCCAGAGCGACGTTCAACTGCCTGGCCCGCCATTCTATTCTCGCGCCGGGCCGTCCCGTCTGGATCGGTGGCCGCGAGCCGTTGCGGTCTCTGTACACAACCTGGCTCGGTCGTCGGCATATGGGAATGGTCGCGCCCTTGGATCACGCGCTCGCTGACGAAGCTTCGGCCTTGGGCGCGCTTGAGACCGTGTTGCGGCGATTCGCGCTTGACCGCTCGCCGGAAAACGCGTGTGAGGCGAATTCATGGATCATCCGGCCCGAGAGCGCACGTTGATCGGGAAGGCCGCTTCGGCCGGGAGCTCAACTCAGCCCTGGTTGAAGCGGCTCCAGGACCAGACGACCTGGCCGATGATTGTGTGGCTCCCCGACTCGCCGAGCTCGACGGGTATCAGGGGGAACTCGCGGCCGGGATTGTTGGGCCGCAAGATGACATGCCGGCCGCTGACGTCGAGCCAGCGGATCATCGGTACGCCATCCGGGCAAGCCGCCACGATTCGCCCATGAAGCTTCAGGGGATCGGTGACGGACCGATCCACGGCGACGATCGAACCGGCGGGCAAAATGGGATTCATGGCGTCGTCGACCAAGCGAGTGCCGACTGTCGCTGCGGGGTTGGGCAGCCAGTGACGGTAAGCCATCACGTGCCCTTCCTGCCGGGCTTGATCCAGGACCGCATGGCCAATCACCGAGAGCGGATAGATGCCGATGGCGACGAACTCCGAGGCCTCGGCGTTAGGCAGGTTCTCGGGAGCCACGACGACCACTTCGTTCGAGGAACGCTCGAGCTCTTCGAGGCCGCGGCGGATCATCTCGACCGGGGACAGCTCCGACAGCCGGCGATCGTCGTTGGAATGACGAAACCTGGCGCCCTCGCCAGTGAGGAGCCACTCGGGGTTAGCTCCAGTCTGCTCAATGAATGCGAGCAAGACTTCTGCGGGAACGGTGACGCCCGTCTCGTAGTTGTACCAGGTCCTGGCGGGCAAATTGAGGCGGCGCGCCAGCTCGGGCCCACCGTGCTCACCAAAAATCTCCTGCCGGATCTCTCTCAAGCGACGCGACAGAGACGCCTTGACATTCACTCGGATTTTCGGAGTCTTTTTACGAGCCACAGTGCTCTATCCCGCTAACGGGAACCCCCTCAAGATCGGCCAGATTTGACCGTCATCATCGATTATTCGCGGGCACCGACCGACGAATCGGCGGATGAACGGCCTGATCATGTCAAGTAGATAGAAGCGCAGTCGGTTTCTTTTGGCAGGCCCCGCTCGGTTGGCACGGCCCGGAGAAGTCAAATTAGCACAATTCTCCCTGAGAGTCATTAGTTTCATTGACAAACGATCGAGATAAAGCCAGCTGCGGCTAAAAAAATGGAACCGCGCATCAGTTCGCGTTCATTTTTAGCTACAAATGTTCGCTGCAATCTACGCGGGAGCCGCAATGCTGGTCGGACAGTGTCGCTTCTCATGAACGAGCGTCGTTCTGAGTCATTGTCAAAAGAAGCCCAACTGATCCCGCGCGGCGTCGCTCATCTTGTCGGGAGACCAGGGAGGAGACATCACGAGGCGGACATTCGCCTTGGCAATTCCCGGTACGGACTCGAGTGCTTTGACGGCACCCTGCAGAATCTCGGGGCCTGCCGGGCACGCTGGCGACGTCAGTGTCATTTCGACGTCCACTTGATCGTCGCGGCTCTGGATCGAGTAGACCAATCCGAGATCGATCACGTTGACGTGCAGTTCCGGATCTTTGACTGTGCGTAAGGCCGCTAGCAGAGTTTCTTGATCGATCATGGCTTGAACTCCTGGGGACAAAACGCGCTCGCCGTTCGCGGCGCCTGGGCTGGGGAAAAAGCTTCGCGCCGATGGACTTGATGAGCGGCTTCTGGCCTCTCACTCGTTGATTGCGATGTAAACATCATCGCCGCGAACTTCGACGGAATGGACGGCCACGGGTTCAATGGCGGGCATGCACAGGGGACGGCCGGTCCTGAGATCGAATCGAGCGCCGTGGCGGGGGCATTGGATTTCGCAGTCCATCAATTCACCTTCGGCGAGTGGACCGCCGTCGTGGGTGCAAATATCGTCAATCGCGTAGTAGGCGCCCGCGACCTGGAACAGAGCAATCGCCCGGCCGTCAACCTCGAGCACTTTCCTGCCCCCCGCGGGCAGCTCGTTACGAGTCGCTACTTTGACGAATGCTGACATGCCCAGTCGTATCCTCTCGTGTTTGCGCTACCGCTTTGCGTGTGACTTCTCCTTTGAGGCGCCGCAACACCCCCGTCAGGCCGCGAACCCGAAGCATGCCCAGGATCTCGGCGAGCCCGCAGCGTTCCACGACGTCAGCGGGAACCTGGAGGACTTCCTCGACGGTCGCCCCGTTCAATCCTGCCAGCAGGATCGCGACGAAGCCGCGGACCGTGGGAGCCTCGATCGGTGCATCGGCGTAGAGTGAAACCTGACTGCCGTCGAGCTCGACGAACAGATAGACCGGAGATTGACATTCCTCGACACGGTGGGCCGCATCCTTGTGGGCGACGAGCCGCTCCGGCAATGGCGGCAGACTCTTGGCGAAATCGAGCACGAGATCGATCCGCTCCTGACGGTCCGCTTCCTTGAGCTCGGCGAGAATCGTTTCCAGTGCAGCCCGCATGATCGAAAACCTCGGCACACCGCGGAAAAAATCGAGTCGCCCGATCATGCTCCCTTGGCAATGGGCGCACGAACGAGGTTTCCCCATTCGGTCCAGGAACCATCATAGTTCTTGACGTTGGCGTAACCCAGCAGATAGGTCAAGACAAACCACGTCAGGCTGGAGCGTTCGCCGATGCGACAGTAGGCGACCACCGGGTCGCTCGACTTCAACCCGATTTCGTCTTCGTATATCGCCGTGAGCTCGGCAACTGATTTGAAGGTCCCGTCTTCATTGACGGCGCGGCTCCACGGGACGTTCCTGGCGCCCGGGATATGGCCCCCGCGCAGGGCGCCTTCCTGCGGATAGTCCTCCATGTGCAAAAGCTCACCGGTGAACTCCTTGGGGCTGCGGACGTCGATCAAGGGGAGCCCGGCCTTCGAATGAGCGAGAACGGCGTCGCGGAAGGTCCGGATCCGGTTTTCCTGGCTTTCACCCACGGAATAGCGAGACGGAGAATAACTGGGAATTTCGGTGGTCGTCGGGCGCCGCTGGTCTAGCCAGAGCTTGCGACCACCGTCGAGGATCCGGCAATCCCTGTGTCCGAACAGCTTGAACGCCCAGAACGCATAGCAGGCCCACCAGTTTGATTTGTCGCCGTAGAACACGACAGTCGTGTCGTTGCCAATTCCGGCCTTGGAACAGAGCGCGGCGAATCTCTCGGTGTTGATGTAATCGCGGATCAGTTGATCCTGGAGGTCGCCCTGCCAATCGATCCGCACGGCGCCGGGTATGTGGCTCAAGTCGTAAAGCAAGATGTCTTCGTCGCTCTCGACGATGCGAACCTTCGGGTCCGCGGTGTGGGCCAGGGCCCAGTCAGCCGAGACCAGGACTTCGGGATGAGCGTAGGTCTTTGCCATCGGTTAGACTCCTCGAGTAGTCAAGAGACAAGCTTGGTTGCGACGGCTTGGCGCAGCGTTTCGCACACGGGCTCGACCGTGATCCGGTCGTACACGTCGGCGAAAAACCCCTCGACGATCAGTCGGATGGCCACGTCGCGCGGTATGCCACGGGCTTGAGCGTAGAAGATCATGTCCTCGTCCACGCGGCCGGCGGTCGCTCCATGCGTGCAGCGAACGTCATTGGCCTCGATCTCCAGACCGGGAATCGAATCGGCACGGGCTGATTCCGAAAGCACCAGATTGTCGTTTTTCTGATAAGCGTCGGTCCGTTGGGCTTGCTTCTCGACCCGGATCATCCCCTTCCAGACGATCCGCGATCGGTCCTTGAGCCCGCCCCGGTAGAGCAAGTCGCTGGTGGTGTGCGGAGCGATATGGTCTTGCCGGGTAAAGTACGCCAGATGCTGGCGGCCCGACGTGAACATGACACCATTGACCTGAGCGGAGGCCCCCGGTCCCGTGAGTGCAACCTCTTGATTGACCTTGGCCAGGCGAGACCCCAGGGCGCCGATGGTCCACTGCAGCGCGGCGTCGCGTCCGACCAAGGCTCGCTCTCTGCTGAAGTGCCACGTCGTCTCGTCCCAATTCTGGATATTGACCAGCCGCAGCCGGGCGTTCTGCGCCAGGAAAACCTCGACGGCGCCGACATGGAGCGACGCCCGTTGACTGCCTTCGCGCCCGCCATTTCGCGCACCAGGGTGGCTTCGGCACCTTCCTCGAGCACGACCAAGGTATGGCTCAGATCGACTCGCCCGCCGCCGGCCAGCCCGATCAGGCTGAAGAGAGGGGCCTCGATCCTCACGCCCTTTGGAACATAGAGCAAGGCCCCACCCGTCCAGAAAGCCGCGTGCAGCGCCGCGAAGAAGTCATCGGCGGGCGTCACCGCCTCGGTGAGCAGGTAACGCTGGAGGATCTCGGGACATTCCTTGACAGCCCGGTCCAGGTCGATCAGAACCGCACCGCCTGAGCGAGCCGGGTCGGGACGACGAACCAATGCGCCGTTGATATGCTCGATGCCGGTGGCGTAGTGTGCGCTCAAGGTTGCCCAGAGCGGATCGAAGCCGGCGACCGCTTCATCGCCGGGGGCCTCGGCGAATAGAGGCGAGAAGCTGTCGAGCCGTAGCCCGCGGATGTCGGTCCGGCGCCATTCCTCGTCGCGCGCGCTTGGCCAAGGAAACGCCTGAAAGCGAGCGAACGCCTGGCGGCGCCTTTCGATCAACCACGCCGGCTCGTCGCGATTGCGGAGAAACGCCTCAAAAGCGGCGTCGGTGAAGCTGCCTGCGGTCGTAGTGCTTACGGACAATGTAGTCATGACGAGTTAGATTTCGCTACAGGCCAAGCCAGAACCGCACGACGTCCTCGACCTGTCTCAGTTGGTCCGCAGAAAGATCGCCCAGACGCCGAATCAATTCCAGGTCAACCAACCACACTTCGCCTCGCTTAGATCTCGACATCGGCTGCCTCGCGAGCGTCATACGCTTGCTCACCCCACCGAGCCTTCCATCTGGAGCTGGATGAGCTTGTTCATCTCGACGGCGTATTCCATCGGCAGCTCTTTGACGAGCGGCTCGATGAAGCCGCTGACGATCAGGGTCAACGCCTCGGCCTCGGAAAGCCCGCGGCTCCTCAAGTAGAAAAGCTGTTCCTCCCCGATCTTGGAAACGCTGGCCTCGTGGCCGATCTTGACGTCGTTCTCGTCGATCTCGATGTAGGGGTAGGTATCCGAACGGCTCCGTTCGTCGAGGATCAGAGCGTCGCAGACGACGTTCGACTTCGACCCCTTGGCGCCGTGGGCGACCTTCAAGAGCCCGCGATAGCTGGCGCGGCCGCCGTTCTTGCTGATGCTCTTGGAGATGATCCGCGAGCTCGTGTAAGGCGCGCCGTGCACCACCTTGCCGCCCGCGTCCTGGTGCTGGCCCTTGCCGGCGAAGGCGATCGAAAGGATCTCCCCGTGTGCGCCCTTGCCCAGCATGTAAACGGATGGGTATTTCATGGTCAGCTTGCTGCCCAGATTGCCGTCAACCCATTCCATCACGGCGTCCTCGTAAGCCACGGCTCGCTTGGTCACGAGGTTGTAGATGTTGTTGGCCCAGTTCTGGATCGTCGTGTAGCGGCAGCGAGCGTTCTTCTTGACGACGATCTCGACGACCGCGGAGTGCAGGCTCTCGCTGGTGTAGATCGGCGCGGTGCAACCCTCGACGTAGTGAACCTGGGCGCCTTCTTCGACGATGATCAGGGTTCGCTCGAACTGGCCCATGTTCTCGGTGTTGATCCGGAAATAGGCCTGAAGCGGGATATCGACCTTGACGCCCGCCGGCACGTAAACGAACGAGCCGCCGCTCCAGACCGCCGAGTTGAGCGCCGCGAACTTGTTGTCGTGCAGCGGAATGATCGTGCCGAAATACTCCTTCACCAGATCGGGATGCTCCCGGACCGCGGTGTCGGTGTCGACGAAGATCACCCCTTTTTTCTGCAGGTCTTCGCGGAGACTGTGATAAACGACCTCGGATTCATACTGGGCCCCGACTCCCGCCAGGAACTTGCGCTCGGCTTCGGGGATGCCCAGCTTGTCGAACGTGTTCTTGATCTCGGCCGGGACATCGTCCCAGGTCTTTCCCTGGCGGTCCGTCGCCCTCATGTAATAGTGAATGTCGTCGAAATTGAGCTCGGACAGGTCGCCTCCCCATATCGGAGTCGGCTTCTGCCGAAAGACATCGAGAGCCTTGAGCCGGTACTCGCGCATCCACTGCGGCTCGTTCTTCATTTCCGAGATCTGACAGACGATATCGCGGGTCAATCCCTTACCGCTCTTGAAGGCGTAATGTTCATCCGAATCGCGGAAGCCGTACTTGTATTCGTCCTTGATGCCCGCAACCTGGAGATTCAAATCGGTCAACATTGCATTGGTCCTTTGCGTTGATTTCGGTTCGTCCACCCGGTGGTTTGGGTGAGTTTCGGCGGTTACGATGCTCGTTGACCCGCGGGCGCGAGCGCTGCCTGGGATTGATTCGCTGCGCCGCTTCCAGCTCTTCCTCGTCCCTGGCCGCCTCGGGGTGTTTGGCGCGCACCCAGTCATAACCCTCGTTTTCCAGCAGTTTCACGAGCTCGGGCCCGCCGTTTTCCACAATCCGGCCGCCGAAGAGGATGTGGACAAACTGTGGCTTGATGTAATTCAAGATCCGTTCGTAGTGCGTGATGACCAGAACACCACTGCCGTGACGCACCGCAATCCGATTCACCCCCTCGGAGACGATGCGCACCGCGTCGATATCAAGGCCGCTGTCCGTTTCATCGAGGATCGCGAACGCCGGCCGCAACATGGCAAGCTGAAGGATCTCGGCGCGCTTCTTCTCACCGCCCGAGAACCCATCATTGAGATAGCGGCGCGCAAACTCCTGGTCGACGCCCAGCTCGTCCATTTGTTCCCGCAGCTCCTTGCGGAAGTCGCGCATCGGGATCAGGTCCTCGCCCTCCTTGCGATCGGGGTTGCGGACATTGGTCACCGCGTGGCGCAGAAAATTAGCCACCGACACCCCGGGAATCGCCGTGGGATACTGGAATGCCAGGAACAATCCAGCCTTGGCTCGTTCGTCGGGCTCCATGCCCAGTAGGTCCATTCCATCAAGCTTGACCGAGCCCGCGGTGACCTCGTATTTGGGATGGCCCATCAGGGCATAGCTCAGCGTGCTCTTTCCCGACCCGTTAGGGCCCATCAGCGCGTGGACCTCACCCTGGCGGATGTTCAGGTCCACCCCGCGCAAGATTTCCTTGCCCTCGATCGCGACGTGCAGATTCTCAATGCAAAGCTCTTTGCTCATCAGTCCTTCATCCTGTTGACTCTCGATCCTCTGTCGTCACGACGGGCTCCATCGGTTCTCGCGATGTTGAAGCGGGCCACGAGAGCCGGCGAACCCGCGGGATCGAGACCTTCTCGATCTGATCAACCCGACCCGGGCGGGGCGATCGGCACCGGCTTGGCCTGGAAATCGCAAACGCGATCGCCGTCGAGCCGGCACTGGCTGAGCCGTAAGCTCCGGCCCAGCACCTTCTCAAACATCTTCCGCTCCAGAGCGCAGATCGCGCGGTCGGTCTCGGCGAGCTCGTAGTAGGGGCAAGAGTGCTGACGCAGAACCGGGATCAATCCGCCCGCATCTCGGGCCACTTCAGCCTCCACGCCCCGTTCGTGAAGCACGCCGGTGAGTTGCACCAGCCGGCCCTCCCATTCCGGACCACTGACCTGGCGGCAGTAGATGGCGGCAAGGCGATCCGTGACCCGCGCAAAAAGAACGCGGCGCAACCTGCGATCCTCGACTGAACTCATCAACTCTTCCCAGAGCACGAGCGCGAGATCGGCGTAATTCTGCCCGAGTTGCTTCTGGGCAAAGGCGCTGACCTCGTAAACGTGCCGGGGCCGCCCCCGCCCGCGATGCTCCGCATGACGCTCGACCAGCCGGGCGCTCACCAGCCGCGTCAGCCGATTGCGGATCGCCGTATCCGTCACGCCCAAGCTCGCGGCCATTTCCGCCACGCTCATGGGGCCGCCGCGACGAATCAAGTCCAGCAATGCTCGATCCGACGATTCGGACATGCCAAGCAACTCCGTCTCGCCCAAGGCCCGTTAACTCGTGAAATTGACGGTTTCAACACTCGCATCTACTTCGATTGTAGAGGACCCTTGCCGGCACGTCTATCGCTCGGAGGACCTATTTCCCATTTTTTCCAAAGGAATTTGTGAAAAATATGAGTCTCGGGGTCGAAACGAATGTGCTGATTGAGGTTGCGCCGTACGTCTGTGACCTGGGCGAACTGGCGAACAGTGCGGGAAACTGTTGGAACTGCTCTCGTTTGCCACGGGCGCGTTACAATCATGACGTCATCCGGAAGACCAGGGAACCCTGCGATGGGTGTGGATCTTGGGTGCGGGAAAGCGTGAATGGCCCTTCACGAGGTTTACGACAATCCGCTGGTCAGTCGCTACGCCAGCCAGACCATGGCTCGGCTTTGGTCTGCCCAGGTCAAGTTCTCCACCTGGCGACGACTCTGGACAGCCCTCGCCGACAGCGAGCGTCGGTTAGGGTTGAACATCTCCGCCGACCAGGTCGACGCACTCCGGGCTGAGATCGACAACATCGATTTTGACGCGGCCGATGCTTACGAGCGCAGGTTCCGCCATGACGTGATGGCGCACATACACGCATTAGGCGATGCGGCGCCGATTGCGCGACCGATCATTCACCTCGGGGCGACGAGCTGCTACGTAACCGACAACACCGACTTGATCTTGATCCGGCAGAGCCTCGAGCTCGTCCGTGACGCCGTGGTCGGTGCAATCGAAGCACTGGCATCGTTTGCCAGTACGTGGAAGGAACTACCGTGTCTGGGTTATACCCATTTCCAGCCCGCGCAACTGGTGACGGTCGGCAAGCGAGCGTCGCTCTGGTGTTACGAGCTGGTGCTGGATCTCGCGGAAATCACCCAACGCCTGGCGAGTATCAAGTTTCTGGGAGTCAAGGGCACGACGGGCACCCAGGCGAGCTTTCTGGAGTTGTTCGGCGGTGATCACGACAAGGTTGAAGCGCTGGACCGCCTGGTGGCCGAGGCGTTCGGCTTCGAAGCGACTTATCCCGTTTCGGGGCAGACCTATTCGCGCAAGATCGACGCTCAGGTCTTGAGTACGCTGGCCGGTATCGCCGAGAGTGCGCATCGATTCGGCACCGATTTGAGGTTACTGGCCCACGAGGGGGAAATCGAAGAGCCTTTTGAGGCCGAGCAGATTGGCTCCTCGGCCATGGCTTACAAGCGCAACCCAATGCGGGCTGAAAGGATGTGTGCTCTCGCCCGGTTCGTCTTGGCCCTGCCGGGCGCCGCCAGCCAGACTGCGGCAACCCAGTGGTTGGAGCGTACGCTCGACGACAGTGCTGTTCGGAGACTGATCGTCCCGCAGGCTTTCCTGGCCGTCGATGCGATCTTGAATCTGTACCTGAACGTCGTTCCCGGGCTGATTGTTCACCCCGCCGTGATCGCGCGACACGTGGAGGAGCACTTGCCCTTCATGGCCACGGAGAACCTGCTGATGACGGCCGTCCAGTCCGGCGGAGATCGTCAGGACTTGCACGAGCGAATCCGGGTGCATGCCCTGGCGGCCGCCAAGCGCCTGAAGGAAGGTGCGGCCAACAACGACCTGATCGACCGGCTCCGCAATGACCCGGCGTTCCCGCCGCTCGATTTTCAGAGCGTGCTGGACCCTCGCCGCTACATCGGCCGATCGCCCCAGCAGGTCGATGATTTTCTATCCAGAGAGATCGAGCCGATCCGCCGGCGTTACTCAGATCGCCGCGCTCGAGGCGGCGCGACAGTGCTACGGGTGTGAGTCGTTAGCTCGAGCCGATGGAATTGCGTCTCTGTGTTCGGGTCGATCGGCTCAGGTCAGACTCTTGAGATCTGGTGTTGGCGGGCTTTGCGCAGGCGTTTGAGTTCCTCGCGGCGGCGCCGCTCGCTGGGCTTTTCGTAGTACGCTTTGCGACGCATTTCCTTGCGAAGCCCGCTTCGCTCGCAGAGTTTGCGGAAGCGGCGCACCGCCTCCTGAATGGATTCACCGGCACGAACCCGTAACTTCACCACAGGCGAGGTCCCCCCTCCGGAAACAAATCGTGAGAAAGTGAAAAAAAGAAACACGACCTCAAAGCAGTGCGAACCAATCAGTATATAGACCATTGGCATCCGGGCCAAGTGCACAAATTCTGGTTCGGCCATTCGGCGATGATGCGCCGAATCGCGATCGGGTCAGGCCCTCCCCAAGAGGGCGAGTCCTGCGGCGACGGACGCCACCTCGGCAAGGCCGGGCGCGAGGTCCGTCCGCCGCACGCAGGGCAAGACAGTCCGATCCGCGGGCGCGGCACGCGGGCCGGATTAACCGACGGCCAAATTGTCAAAGAAAGAGTTCGAGATTTGGGCCCGGTTCAAGTGCGGGCAGCATCCCCGGCATACGAGCCCGAAGCGCAAGCGAGTGAGTGTCTTCTTCTTCCAGGTCAAGGACCGCGGCCGCCAGAGTGCGGCAGCGCCAAAGCACTCGTGCACATCTCGGCGAGCGAAAAGTTCCCGTGTCTCAGCTTGTCTTCGACCATCCTTTCCACCGCCCGCCGCTCCTCTTCGTCTCGCAACTGGCTCTCCTCCCGCTGCGAGACCGCCGCCGGCAAGCTGCCCGTGCAAGCCCGATCGCTCGAATCAGGCGTCTGAGGTTTGGGGTTGCCGCTTTCGGATCCCGATCCTTGGGCTTTTCCGCTTTCCGGCGTGCTCTCTTCCCCTGGCTGGGCCGCCCCGTTGTCAAGTCTCGAAAGAGCGCCGGTTTCTGCCGTAACTTGAATCGATTCTTGTGCTTCCACAATGCTCGTGGTTTCATCGAAATTGGCTTCGCTCGGCGCATTTTCGCCGATTTCGCCCATTCCACTCTGCTCATCCCCGTGCTGCTCCACCCCGTCCGGATCGATCACGTCCATGCGCTCGAGACGATCGCCGAGTCCATCTCCCGACCCGAACGACTCATCAACCCGGAGCTCCGAGGCATCCCACTCGCGGGCCGCAGCGTCCTCTGTCTTCTGACCTGTCGTGTTCGGTTCCGTACGGCCCCACGCCACTGGCCCCGCCCGACCCGCCGCTCTTTCTGGCCTGGTGCTTGCGATAGTTGGCCATTCCCCGGAACAGAGCATTGGTGCATTTGACCAGATAGTTGCGCAACACCTCGCCTTCGGGGCTGGGATCAAAGCTGAGCCGGGCGAAGGTTCGCTCGGCCTGGGCGTCGGCGTTCTGCTCGTGCACTTCGAGTTTCGCGTCCAAGCGCTCCATGTTTTGATCGACCAGGGCGAGTAGGATCTGTCGCCACTCCTCTTTCTCCCTGGTGGCGAACAGATCGGGCCAACGCTCGCGCACGGCTTTCCCGTAGCGGCTGCGCTGCTCATCCTCCATGTCGCTTTTGAGGTCGTGAAACTCGCTCTTGCCGGCTGGCCCCAGGGCATGGCTGGCCACGAAAATCGTGGCGACGCGCCGATCTTGGTTGGCCTCGACCGGCTGACGCCCCAGCAGGCGAACGGCCTTGAGCCGATCGTGTGATTGCCAGAATCCCGTCGACTCGAGTTGCGCTGCAACGCCTGCCACTCTTCCCGGAGCCAGCAGCACCCCGCCGCACTCCTTTCCAGGATTCTCACCAGCGCCGCGGGGTCATCAGGATCGACGGCCTCTCCGTTCCAGGATGTGTTCTTCTTGCGGGAAGAAAACGTCGGGTTCCCATAGAGCGGTGTGGGCCCGGCGGGATCGAAGAATAACTGCTTCCCGACCGCCTCAGCTACGGCGGCTTCGTCTTCATCCGCATTCTCGATCAGCATTGTGCACCGCTCGACACGGGCACGTTCGGCTCGATCGAGCTCGAACGAGAGGCAAACGTTCCGGTAAACGAGATATTCTTCGACGTCATTCTGCGCATCGCCGATCGCCATCCACTTCCGCAGTCGCTCTTCGAAGGCAAACGATTCCTCGCGCAGCATCGCCAGCTTCCGGGAGCGATTTCCATGCTTGAGTGAGTTCATGGATGACCTCGCGCGTCCCTGCGGAGTCCTGGGGCCCGTCGATTTTTGGCAGTTGGCCAGATTAGCCGCGATTTGAGCGGGAGAAGCCATGAGATGATCTCCGTGTCAGTAATCCATCCGCCGAGTGGGCAATGTGCGTCGATTGCAACAA
Organism: uncultured Isosphaeraceae bacterium; assembly: GCA_963823675.1. GTDB lineage: Bacteria > Planctomycetota > Planctomycetia > Isosphaerales > Isosphaeraceae > CAWGMT01. Next base: position 749,110 of record CAWGMT010000016.1, read on the forward strand.
CGCGGCGGCCCTATCCATATCATATCCACTTCTCGCAAATAAGTTGCGTAAATGCGCAATTTCCCCCGATTCCGCAATCGGCACAATCGGTCAGCCTGGAAAAACCGGTACGCCTTACGAACTTCGAGCGATCACCGATCGCCCGGAGATCGGGATATTCGATCCGATGCACCAAGGCGAACGGCAGGAATTCTCTTACCCATGACTGGAGTCCTGGCCATACGAGCCCGAAGCGCCAGCGAGTGAGTGGCCCCTCGATGAGGTTGTAATTGCGCTCGACCATTGGCACGAGCCCAAAGCGCCAGCGAGTGAGTGGCCCCTCGATGAGGTTGTAATTGCGCTCGACCATTGGCACGAGCCCGAAGCGCCAGCGAGTGAGTGGCCCCTCGATGAGGTTGTAATTGCGCTCGACCATTGGCACGAGCCCGAAGCGCCAGCGAGTGAGTGGCCCCTGCCGGAATTCACTCGCTGGCGCGTCGGGCTCGTAGGATTCGGCCTGCGCGTTGCAGGTGTTTTCGGGTGAATTTCCGCCCGCCGGTCGCCCAAGCGCCACTTCATTCCCGCAGCGCGTGGGAACGAGTCAGGTCGAAAGCCTGTTCGTCCGTCACGTTGGACACATCCTGACCACTGACGGGATTATGATGAGCTGCGGTGAGTCTGAAACGCCGGCATCCTGGTCGGGGGCGTCGCCGCGTTTTCGGTTGCCGGCTGCGTCTTGTCTTGGGGTCGGGGCGAGCCCGCTCGCTGGGAGCGGCCGTTCCGGGAATCCGCCATGAGCGACGATAACGCAATAGCCCGCCGTATGAACCTGATGCGTTTGCTCTCGGTGCGCCGCCTGGGAGCGACGATTGACGAATTGGCCCCGGGGATTTTGGGCTTCGTCAACAATTTTCGGTGTTTTTTTGTTGACTAGCGGCTGTGGATCTGGTAAGACTCAAAGCGCGGCTGTACGACGTGATTGATCTGGACCGGGACCAGGTCCTTTTCGTGCCGCTCTGTGCCCGCTGCGGGGCGGCGATCGAAGCCCTGGGACGGTCGATCGAGCCGCCGGATGCGCGGGACGTGGTGATTGTGAGCTGACGAAGGAGGGCCGGAGTGGCTAACGAACTCGCGACGACGGCTCTCAGCCATTCAACACATGGCGCCGTCTCAGTCGTCGAAGGACACGTTGCCTGGATTCACGCCGAGCAATTCGAGCCGCCCGAGTCCCTGGCGCGCGGCGTATTGGCGGGCCCGGTCGATCAGGTCGTCTCGATCCATGGAATCTTCGAGCCTGGAAACTCAGAAACATTCAGCCCGCGTGCGAATGGAGTTGCGCGTCAACGGGTCGGTGTTGAATATCTCCCACCTCGGGCCCGACTATCTGATCCTCAGCCAGCCGGTTGACCAACCTCCCGCTGAAGCCGAGATCGTGATGTCCATCGACGGCAAGCAAAGTCGTTGGGCAGTCCGCCTACCCGTCGGCGTTTCCGCCCGGTCCGTGCGAACGAGCATTCTGCCCGGTCCGTGAGGCGGCGGGCGGCCTGTTTGGTCGCCGCTGCGATTACGACATTCTTGGCGGCGAGTCGAGGGGAATCAGCCGCTGTCGCGGGGTTGACCACATCGGCCGCCGAACCCTTCTTCTACGTGAGTTGGGCACGTTGCTGTTTGGCCCACTCGAAGTGGGAAAGTCGCACCTGGCCATTGGCCGGGTCCGCAAGGTCGTGGAGCAGAGCGATTCGGTCCGCTACACGACGGCCACGGCGCTGTTGGCGAACTTGGGGAAAGCCGAATCAGAAGGGAACCTCGGGGACAAGTTGACCGATTTGCCTTCTTGCGCCTTGTTGTTGCTGCCAGATGACTTGTATTGACCCCTTCGAGAGGTTTCGGGCCTGGTTCAATTGCGGGTAACACCCCCGGCATACTAGCCCGAAGCGCAAGCGAGTGTATCCGGAACCCTCGTTTGCGGTTCGGGCTAGTATGGCTGCCGGGACGGGTCCGCAGAGTGTTACCCAAACAACCGCGCGCTTGAACCAGGCCATGTTTCGCGCCCGGATTTGCGTCATGACTTCGGCCCGGTGATGCTTTGGCTCGGTGAGCCCGCGATCATGCGGGTGTTGCCGGATATTTTGAACCGAGGACAATCCCTGTCCTTCCGACTTGATAGAATGCACCTCGATCGGGCCTCGGCTGGCTGAATTCAGAACCCTGGGGACCGGTAACACCGACGGCCAGGATGCCGGCAACGGACACGACGACGAGCGCTGGCGATGCGATATCACGCGGCACGGGCACCGCAGCAGCGGATCATGGCGATTGACCTGGCCATACGGGCTGATCGATGCCCGGACGACAAGGTCCTGGCTCGCACGCTTGAGGTCGATCCCCGGACGATCCGGCGCGACCTGGAATACATGCGCGACACGCTGCGCGCTCCGATCGCGTTCGACCGCGGTTGACGGGGTTACCGGTATACCGACTCGACGTATCGCATGCCCTCCTTGCTGCTGACCCAGGGAGAGCTGATCGCGCTCCTTCTGGCCGAACGAATGATGCGGCAGTTCCGGGGCACCCCGTTCGAGCCGGACATCAAGAGCGCGATCGACAAGCTCGGGACGATGCTGCCGGATTGCGTGTCCGTCCACCTCGACACGGTGGCCGACTTCCTCTCGGTGCTGCCCGCGACCGAGTGTGAGTACGACCCGAAGTCGTTCAACTGCGCTCACCTCCGCGATTGTCCGGCGGCGGCGGCTCGATTTGCGTTACTGGTCGGCAAGCCGGAACGAAACGACGCGCCGGCTGTTCGACCCGTTCGCGCTCGCCTCGGTGCACGACGGCTGGTATGCGATCGGGCATTGCCACCTGCGCGTTGACATCCGGATGTTCGCGATCCAGCGCGTCCAGTCGCTGCGCGAGACGGGCGAGACCTTTGACCGGCCGGCCGATTTCCGGGTGGAAGACTACCTGAAGGGGAGTTTCCGGGCGTTTAGAGGCGGCGGCGACCACCACGTCGTTCTCCGCTTCAGGCCCGAGGTGGCCCGGCGGTTCGCCGAAAAGAAGTGGCACGCCAGCCAGGCCCTCGAGCCCCAGCCCGACGGCAGCCTGATCGCCCGATTGGATCTCAACAACCTCGTGGAGGTCAAGCGGTGGGTCATGTGGTGGGGGTCCGATTGCGAGGTGGTGGAACCCGCGGAGTTGCGGCAATCGATCGTCGAGGAGCTGAAGCAAATGTTGCGAAACGAGGAGAACCCGTTAACGAATCGCCGGTCGAATGAGGAGCGGAAACCGAAGAAGGAGCCCAAAAAGACGCGTGTCGAGAACAAGAGGCAACGTCGGATAGGGCCGGTCGGCTAGATTATTTCTCGAAGAGATCTCCGCACGATGCGCGCATCTTGAGATCGCCGGACAGAGCCGGCTCCTACAAGAGGCCAGCACCGTGCAGCGATTTGTGTCGGAGGGGGCTCTGTCCCCCGATCCCTTGGTTGCGGCTCCGCCGCGTTGGTGTAACGCGAGATTGATCCGGCCAGTCGCGCAATCGCCTGGTTGCGAGCGTCAAAGAACCCGGGACGGTGCCAGTTGTAGGGCGGGTGCAACCCGCCGAGCCGGAGGCGTAATTCCGGAAGTGTCCAGATGATCATTGACTGAGCAAATCACCGGCGGTAAGATCAGCCGGGTTTGTGGAACGGCCGGCGCGACGGATGGGCCGGCTCGATTGCGCATGACGCTGGTCGAACCGTGGCGATGAACGCGGGACACAGGGCTGTGTCCCGGGACGAAGACCGATGCAAATGGTCATCAACACCCTTAGTGCGAGTCCGAAGCGCAAGGGTAAATGGTTCCTGATCCCAGCGGCGCCCGACTCCTAAGCGACGCCGCAGGATCGCGCGGCCCACGCGCCGGGGCTCGTGGGCGGCGCCGTTCAACGTAAACCGGCTGTAAACGGATCGAAACGAGGCATTGGTGGAAGCCGAGCGATGGCACCAGAGAGTTTCGCACACACGAAGGAGGGACGGCCGCCCGAGGAATGGGAACCACTAGACGAGCATTTGCGCGGCGTCGGCTCCTTGGCGCGCGACTTCGCCGCAGCTTTCGGCTCGGGCGCATGCGGCGAGCTGGTCGGGCTTTGGCACGATTTGGGGAAGTATAGCCGGGCGTTCCAAGATTACCTTCGCGCCAGCGCCGGGGGCGATGACCCGCACCGATCGGAGGTCCTGGGGAGGGTCGACCATTCGACTGCCGGCGCCCAGCACGCCGCGCGGCTCGGGGTGCCGGGTCGGCTGCTCGCCTACTGCATCGCGGGCCACCACGCCGGGCTGCCGGATGATGAGGGCGGAGAGTCAGGGCTCTCCTCGCGCCTGGAGAAGCGGGTCGAGCCGACCGACGCGGTGCCACCCGAGCTACTGGCGAAGCCGCTCCCGCCGCTTCCGAAGCTTGATCTGGGCGGCAATCGAGAACGTGCCCCGTTTGCCCTCGCTTTCTGGACGCGCATGCTTTTTTCTTGCCTGGTCGATGCCGACTTCCTGGCGACCGAATGGTTCATGAACCCCGAGCGCGCGGCGCAGCGGCCGAAATCCAGAGTCATGCCCGCCCAACTGCTCGGGCGCCTCGACGAGCATCTTGACCAGAAGCAGCGGACGGCGGCGGACACGGCCGTCAACCGCCGCCGCCGCGAGGTGCTCGCAGCCTGCCGCGACAAAGCCGATCTGGCCCCGGGCCTGTTCTCGCTGAATGTCCCCACCGGTGGCGGCAAGACCTTATCGTCGCTCGCCTTCGCCCTCACGCACGCGGTTGCGCACGGCTTGCGCCGGGTCGTCTATGCCATCCCGTTCACGAGCATCATCGAGCAAACCGCCGACGTGTTTCGCACAACCTTGGGCGATCTGCGATCCGAGGTACTGGAGCACCACAGCAACATGGAACCTGACGACCCCGAGCGGCAGTCCGTCCGCTCCCGCCTGGCGGCGGAAAACTTCGATGCGCCGCTGGTCGTGACGACCAACGTGCAACTGTTCGAGGCGCTGTTCGCCAACCGAACGTCGCGCTGCCGGAAGCTCCACCGCCTGGCAAGGAGCGTAATCATCCTCGACGAGGCGCAGACCCTGCCGCCCCGGCTGCTCGCCCCGACGTTAGCCGCGCTCGAAGAGTTCGCGCGAACTACGGCGCGACGGTCGTGCTCTGCACCGCTACGCAGCCGGCGATCGAGCGGCGCGACGGCTTTCCTATCGGGCTGCGAGAAGTCCGCCCAATCATTGACGACCCGCAGGCGCTTCACGAAGCATTGCGGCGTACTCACGTGGAGAGGGCTGGCGTCATATCAAATCATGATGTGATCGTACGTATGAGCGGTGAAAGACAGGTACTTTGCATCGTAAACTCGCGTCGGCATGCGGCCGAGATGTACGAGCAACTTGCTGACCCCGACGCCTTGCATCTAAGCGCCAGCATGTGCGGGCGGCACCGGAGCAAAGTGCTGGGGCTGATCCGGCGGAGGCTACGCCGCGGCTTGCCCTGCCGCGTCGATCTGCCACCCAGGTCGTGGAGGCCGGCGTCGATGTCGATTTCCCGGCCGTCTATCGCGCGGTCGCGGGTCTGGACTCGATCGCGCAGGCCGCCGGGCGGTGCAACCGCGAGGGCGGCCTCGTCGGCGAGGACGGCCAGCCACGCCCCGGCCGCGTCGTGGTGTTCGAGTACGACGCCAAAAAGTACCCGACCGACTCGCTCATCGTGCGCGGCGCCGAGCGGTTCCGCGAGATCGCGCCCGACCACGCACCCGACCTACTTTCGCCCGCCGCGATTGACGCCTACTTCCGCCTGCACTACTGGCAGCAGGGCGGCGACGATGGCCGCGGGTGGGACCGGGGCCGCGAGGGCACCAGCGTGATGGACTGCTTTGCCCGGGACGGCAAGATCGGCCTGCACGCCCAGTTCCGCACGGCCGCCGAGGCGTACCGCCTGATCGACGACGCCCAGACGCCGGTCCTTGTTCCGTTCGGCCGGCGCGGCGAAGAGCTGATCCGCCAGCTTGAAAGCATGCCCGACCCACCGGATCCGAACGGGCTCCGCCAGTTCGACCGTGCGGCGCAGCGCTACGTCGTCGGCGTCTATGACCGCAACCTATGGACGCTGAAGAACAATGGAGTCCTGCTCGAACGGCACGGCCGCTACTTCCTGGGGAACCGCGCAGCCTATGACCAGAAACTGGGCCTGACCTTCGAGGCCATCGGGTTGGATGTGGACCGGACGATCATTTGATGTTGATTTGAGAGAGCACTGGAGTAAATGGGCGGGCGTGGGTGCCCGCCCTCGCACGATGAGCCGCATCATTCAGAAAAAGGTTTCAATCCGCACCCGCGAAGCCGCGAGTGACGCAAAAACTTTTGAAAAAGTCCCTCGTCCCAACTTGTACGAGACTCTCTCGGCGGTTACAGTACACCTGCGGATAGATCGTACTTTCTTTTGCTGAACGATGCAAGCCGCTAGAAAATGATCACCGCCAAGCAACTCCATATCGCCGCCCGCCTCGCCTCGGAGGTGCGGCTCCCGCTGGATCGCCTGTCGTACACGGACGATTTCGAGTGTGTGTACGAGCGCTTTGTTGCGCTGACCGGAGCAGCGTGCTCGCGGCACCAGTGCTGGTGGGCGCTGGTTGACGCACGGAAGCGTGGGCTCGTAGGCTCGTCGCGCCGCCGGCCCCGCGTCCCCAAGTCAAAACCATCCGCGCCCGGCCAGTCGGGGAGGAAATCATGAGCGTCAGAATCCACGTATGGGGCGATTTCGCCTGCTTCACGCGGGCCGAGATGAAGGTGGAGCGTGTCAGCTATGATGTGATCACGCCGTCGGCAGCGCGGGGTGTCGTCGAGGCGATCTACTGGAAGCCGCAGATACGCTGGCAGATCACGCGGATTCGTGTGCTCAACCCGATCCGCTTTACGTCGATCCGTCGCAATGAGGTGGCCAGCAAGGTGCCTGCCGGCAGTGTCGCCGCGGCGATGAAGCGCGGCCGGGGTGCCCTGGCACTTTACATCGAAGACGACCGCCAGCAGCGGGCCGCCACGATCTTGCGCGACGTGGCCTACGTCATCGAGGCCCGTTTCGACATCATCGATGGCGAGGACAACCCCGGCAAGCATCTGGACCAGTTCAACCGCCGGGCGCGCGACGGCCGGTGCTGGTCCGCGCCCTATCTCGGCTGCCGGGAGTTTCCCGCGCAGTTCGCGCTGATCGAGGAGGGCGAGCCCCTCCCGGAGGTCCACCCCGAGCTCCGCGGCGTGCGCGAGCTGGGCTACATGCTGCACGACATCGACTTTCGCCGAGGGCATGACGCCGCGGTTTTTCCGGGCGACAATGGGTGACGGGGTGATCGACGTTCCGCCGTTGGGCGGCCAGGGGGTGCGGTCATGACCCAGGTTGCCAGCGGTCTGCTGCCCGCTCTCGTCAGCTACTACCAAAGGCTTGAGGCCGACCCCGCTCAGGCCGTGGCGGAATACGGTTTCAGCCGCGAGAAGATCCATTTTGCCGTCGTGCTCGACCCCGACGGCACGCTCATCTCGCTCGACGACATCCGCGAACGCAACGACCGCGGCAAGCCGATCCCCGCGCTTCTCCTCGTCCCCGACGGTGGCGGCCGTTCCGGGACCGGACTGAAGCCCTTCTTCTGCTGGGACAACACGGGATACGCCTTGGGTCGCGACAACAAGGACAAGCCCGAGCGCGCGGCCAGCATGTTCGCCGAGTTTCGCAAGCTCCACCTCTCGTTCCGCGACGAGCTGGCCAGCGATGAGGGGTTCCTGGCGCTCTGCCGGTTCCTGGAGCGCTGGGACCCCAGCCGAGGCCGAGTCGCTGCCGAACTGGGACGGAAGCGGCGGGCCTGAACGTCGTCTTCAAGGTTCGAGCCCGCGCAGGGCTACGTCCACCAGAGCGACGCGGTTCGCGGGGCCTGGCTGCGGCACGTCGCCGCCGAAGGCGAATCCGAGCCCGGAGTGCGGGGAATCTCCCTGGTGAGCGGCGAGGAAGAGGAAATTGCTCGGCTTCACCCGCAGATCAGCGGCGTCACCGGCGCTAACACGACCGGCGCGGCCATCGTTTCGTTCAACCTAAACGCCTTCGAGAGCTACGGCAAGTCGCAAAGCTACAACGCGCCGGTCGGCACGCGCGACGCTTTTCGCTACACGACCGCCCTCAATCGCCTGCTCGCGGACGACCGCCGCCGCGTCCGCATCGGCGACGCGACCGTCGTCTTCTGGTCCGAGCGGCAAGAGGCGGCGGATGCCGAAGAGTTCTTCCGTGAACTTTTCGGGGAAGACGCCCCGCAAGGCGCGGAGCACCAGAAGACCGTCGATCGCCTGCGTGTGTTCCTCGACGCCGCCCGGCAGGGCCGCCTCGCGGACCAGCTATCCGACCCGGACGCACCGTTCTACGTCCTGGGCCTCTCACCCAACGCCAGCCGGCTTAATGTACGCTACTGGCTGGCGGGCACGGTGCGCGAATTCGCCGAACGGCTCTGCGAGCCATGCCGCGGACCTGGAGATGATCGGCGCCCGCCCGGAAGACCCGCCGCTCGTGATCCGTCGCCTGGTCGCAGAGACCGCACGCGAGCCGAAGGACGTCGCCCCACAGCTTGCCGGCGAGGTCGCGCGGCGCCGTGCTCGCCGGCCTGCCGTACCCGCAGATCTTGTTCACCGCGGTAATTCGCCGCGTCCGCGCCGACTCGGTGATGAACCATCGCCGGGCCGCGATTCTGAAGGCCTGTCTCGATCCGCAAACGCGAAAAGGAGGTGCCCGTGGCGCTCGACAAAGATCATCCCGACGAGGCGTACCAATGCGGACGACTGTTCGCCGCCTTGGAAAAAACCCAGGAAGACGCGACTGACGGGAAGCTCAACAGCACGATCAAGGACCGCTACTTCGGCGCCGCCGGCGCGACGCCCGCCGCTGTCTTCCCGCGGCTCATGCGCACTCCATCAACATCACATGAACAAGCTGGAGCACGAAGGGCAGCGCATCCTACGCGAGAAGCTGATCGGCGAGATCTTCGGCCGGATCACCGGCTTCCCGGCACACCTCGCCCTGGCGAAGCAGGGCCTCTTCTACATCGGCTACTACCATCAGCGGCAGGACTTCTTCACCAAGAAACCCGAGACGACCGAGGAGACGACCCATGAGTGACCCGCAGCACGACAGCTCGCCGATCCAGCATCGTTACGACTTCGTTTACTTCTTCGACATCACCGACGGCAATCCCAACGGCGACCCCGACGCCGGCAACCTCCCGCGTCTCGATCCGGAGACCGGCCAGGGGCTCGTGACCGACGTCTGCCTGAAACGCAAGATTCGCAACTTCGTCGGCCTGGACCACGGCGAGCAACCGCCGTACGAGATCTACGTAAAGGAGAAGGCCGTACTCAACCAGCAGCACGAACGGGCCTACCAGGCGCTCAAGATCGACTCGAAGAAGCGGTCCGCCAAGGGCAAGGAAAAGGCCGATGAGGATCGGAAGCTCACGCGCTGGATGTGCGACAACTTCTTCGACGTGCGCGCCTTCGGTGCCGTGATGACGACCGACGTCAACTGCGGCCAGGTTCGCGGGCCGGTGCAGTTCGGCATTGCGCGCTCGCTGCACCCGATCGTCAGCCAGGAGCACGCCGTCACCCGCTGCGCCGTGACGACCGAGCGCGAGGCGCAGCAGCAGGAGGGCGGCAATCGCACAATGGGCCGCAAGTTCACCGTGCCCTACGCGCTTTACCGCGTCCACGGCTACGTCAATCCGAACCTCGCGGGCGGGCCCAACGGGACAGGGTTCTCCGAGGATGATCTGGACCTGCTCAAGCGGGCGCTCGACCAGATGTTCGAGTGCGACAAGTCGGCGGCACGCGCCAACATGCGGCCCGTGGCGTGCATCGCATTCCGCCACGAGAGCTCGCTGGGCAACGCGCGCGCCGACCGGCTCTTCGCGCGCGTCCGCTGCGTGCCGAAGCCGGGCGTGCAGCCGCTGCCCGGGGCGAGCAATGGCCAGACCGACGAAGCCCGTCCGCCCCGCTCGTTCGATGACTACGAGCTGACCGTCCGCGAAGACGATTTGCCGTCGGGTGTAACCGTGGAACGCTGGATCGACTGGCGGTGACCCTGATGTTCCCCGAATCCGAGCTCCTCCCGATCTCCGCATTGCAGCACCTGCTCTATTGCGAGCGGCAGTGCGCGCTGATTCATCTCGAGCGCCTCTGGATCGAAAACCGCTTTACCGCCGAGGGGAACGTGCTGCACCGTGCGGCTCACGCGGGACGGTCGGAGCGTCGCCACGACATGCGCACCGTTCGGGCGTGCCGGTGCACAGCCTCGCGCTTGGCCTCTTCGGCGTCGCTGACGTCGTGCGCGATCGGACCCCGCGGTGATGCGGTTCCGGTCGAATACAAGCGCGGCCGGCCCAAGCGCAATCGACTGCGACCGCGTGCAAGTGTGCGCGCAGGCACTTTGCCTCGAGGAGATGCTCGGTGTGACGGTCCCGCACGCCGACATCTTCTACGGTAAGATGCGGCGGCACGTCCGTGTGCCGCTCGACGCCGAGCTCCGCCAACTCACCCGCGAATCCGCCGAGCGACTGCATCGCCTCGTCGCGTCGGGCCGCACGCCGCCCGCCGAGCCCGGGCCGAAGTGCACCCACTGCTCACTCCGTAACCTGTGCATGCCCGAACTATTAGCTCGCTCGGGCGCGTACGATCCTACATCGAGCGAGCGCTCGCCGAGGCCCCGACGTGACTTACGACCACCGCCGCGTCCGGGAGGGCCTTCTATCGCCCGGAACGCCTGGCACCTAGCATCACACTTTCGGTTCTGCAACATCAAGTATCCAACATGGACACCATCCCATGCAGCCCCTGCTCAACACGCTGTATGTCACGACCCAGGGCAGCTACCTGGCCAAGAGCGGCCTCTCGGTGCAGGTGCGGCACGAGAAGAAGACGCTGGCGCAATTGCCCATGCACACTCTCGAGGGGCTTGTTTGCTTCGGTCGCGTTGGGGTCTCGCCGGCGCTGCTCGGCGCCTGCGCCGAGGCCGGCATCGCCATCTCGTTCCTGACCGAGCGCGGCCGTTTTCTGGCCCAGGTCAGCGGCTTCACACGCGGCAACGTGCTCTTGCGCAGGTGCCAGTATCGCCTGGCCGACGACGAGGCGGTCGCCGGGAAATTGGCGCGCGACATCGTGCTGCGCCAAGGTGACCAACGCACGAACCGTGCTTGTACGCGCCGCACGCGATGCACCTGAAGGGTCCGACCGGAAAGCCGTTTTGCAGCACCAGGCTCAGCGGTTCGGCGCTTCGCTCCAGGACCTCGCCGGCGGCGCGGGTCTCGACGCGAGCCGGGGCCAGGAGGGCGAGGCCGCCATGCAGTACTTCCGCGCCTTCGATGCGCTGCAATCCAGCCCGCCGACAGCCGACGGCTTTGCCTTCACGCACCGTTCGCGACGGCCGCCGCTCGACCGCATCAACGCCCTGCTGTCGTTTCTGTACACTCTGCTCCTGCACGACGTGCGCTCGGCTTGCGAGGCGGCCGGGCTCGACTCCTGCGTCGGCTTCCTGCACGCGGACCGCCCGGGCAAGCCGAGTCTCGCGCTCGACATGATGGAGGAGCTGCGCCCCGTGCTCGCCGACCGCCTGGCTTTCTCGCTGATCAATCGGCGGCAGATCGCACCCGAGGGCTTCCGCGTCGAGGCCAGTGGCGGCGTCATGATGGACGACGCGACGCGCAAGGCGGTTCTCGTCGCCTGGCAGCAACGCAAGCGTGAGACGCTCACGCACCCGTTTCTGGGCGAGACGGCCCCCTGGGGCCTGCTCGTACACTTGCAGGCCCGGCTGATGGCTCGATTCCTGCGCGGCGACCTGGATGCCTACCCGCCGTTCATCTGGAAGGGCTAATTGAGGCCCGAAATCAGCCCCGCGGCTCTCCCACAATGGCACGGTTTGAAGCTATGTATGTCCTGGTAACGTACGATATTCAGACAACCACAGCGGACGGCCGTCGGCGACTTCGACAGACCGCGAAGGTGTGCCTTGACTATGGCCAGCGGGTGCAATTCTCGGTCTTCGAGCTCAAGATCGACCCTGCACTTTGGACCACGTGCCGTGACCGACTGCTGCGGATTATCGACCCGGCTGTCGACAGCGTGCGTTTCTATTACCTGGGCGCATCGGTAGAGCGCACGATCGAGCATCACGGAGCCAAGGCGTCATTCGACCTGGAAGGTCCGCTGATCATATGACGTTTGACATGACCGCGGACCCTGAGCGCGCACACGATCCTGGGGGGGTTCGCGACGATCACAATGCTCTTTGGCAATTCGGCTTACGCGGAAAAGATGGCGCCGACCGTGGTACGGGCCGTGCTGACGCACTGCGGTACGCGAAACTCAGCACGGAAACCGCGCCCGCGACGCAAGTTGCGGGCGCGGAGTCGCCCCTCGCGCAGGGGCGTGGATTGAAACAACCGGTCGTGGCGGTGCCGGGCGCGGTCAACATGTCGCCCCTCGCGCAGGGGCGTGGATTGAAACCAACTTCCATCGGCTTTCGCTCCATCGGCTCGGACGTCGCCCCTCGCGCAGGGGCGTGGATTGAAACTCACTCGCCCGGACAGCCTGGTCATTGTCACCGGGTCGCCCCTCGCGCAGGGGCGTGGATTGAAACGGGAGCGTGATCGGCCGCAAGGCTTACTGGCGGGGTCGCCCCTCGCGCAGGGGCGTGGATTGAAACAACTTTGGCGAGCTGACACCGAGCCTCAACGCAAGTCGCCCCTCGCGCAGGGGCGTGGATTGAAACACCCTGCGCATGCGGCCAGCGGGAACCGTCACGAGTCGCCCCTCGCGCAGGGGCGTGGATTGAAACCCCAGGCGTTGGCGCCGCACACCCGAAGAAGGCCGTCGCCCCTCGCGCAGGGGCGTGGATTGAAACCATCGACCTGAATGCTCACGCAATGGGCTTGCAAGTCGCCCCTCGCGCAGGGGCGTGGATTGAAACAACAATGAACCCGCAGTATTCATCCGGCTCGCCGTCGCCCCTCGCGCAGGGGCGTGGATTGAAACAGCGAAGCCTCGCCCGTGTCGTCCCATGCCCCTGTCGCCCCTCGCGCAGGGGCGTGGATTGAAACCGACATCCTCCAGCAGCAAGCGCATGCGATGAAGTCGCCCCTCGCGCAGGGGCGTGGATTGAAACATGGTCAATCCGATCGTTACCGCCGCGATCCGGAGTCGCCCCTCGCGCAGGGGCGTGGATTGAAACGATGCCGGCTTGAGCGATTGACGCCTTGAACGTGTCGCCCCTCGCGCAGGGGCGTGGATTGAAACCGTTCGCCGTGACCGAGATCGTCTCGTGACCCTCGTCGCCCCTCGCGCAGGGGCGTGGATTGAAACACGGAACCACGCCATGCTGCGTACTCACGACACGTCGCCCCTCGCGCAGGGGCGTGGATTGAAACTCATGCGATCGACGAGAGCGTGGCGATCGGTAGGTCGCCCCTCGCGCAGGGGCGTGGATTGAAACCCAAGGGGTCCGATCTCTGTTGCGCCGTCTGCCAGTCGCCCCTCGCGCAGGGGCGTGGATTGAAACTTGTCGGTCGTCGTGCGGACGACGCGGGTCCCGCGTCGCCCCTCGCGCAGGGGCGTGGATTGAAACGCCAAAGTCAACCAATTCGCTGTACGACGTTGCGTCGCCCCTCGCGCAGGGGCGTGGATTGAAACTTCATCTTCGCCCCCTCTTTTTCCGCCTCTCGAGTCGCCCCTCGCGCAGGGGCGTGGATTGAAACTGGCTGGCCGTCCTGGCTACCTTGGCCGCGATGGTCGCCCCTCGCGCAGGGGCGTGGATTGAAACGAGGACGTGGACAACATGACACTAGAGCAGGTGGTCGCCCCTCGCGCAGGGGCGTGGATTGAAACCCACCGGGAAGTACACCAGATCCGCCTCCAAAGTCGCCCCTCGCGCAGGGGCGTGGATTGAAACATTTCGGCCGTCGTATGGGCGTGCGGGACACACGAGTCGCCCCTCGCGCAGGGGCGTGGATTGAAACGACACAGGATGATCTCCAGGATCTCGTCGTCCGTGTCGCCCCTCGCGCAGGGGCGTGGATTGAAACTTGAGCATCCCGCGATAAACCGCTGTGCGAACCAGTCGCCCCTCGCGCAGGGGCGTGGATTGAAACCTGGCACTGAGGTACACGGCATAGCTGCTCTGCGTCGCCCCTCGCGCAGGGGCGTGGATTGAAACTCTGAGAGAGACGACGGTCAGCGCTGGACTGCCGCGTCGCCCCTCGCGCAGGGGCGTGGATTGAAACTCGACGAGGTCGCGGCGGCGACGAACGACTGGCGTCGCCCCTCGCGCAGGGGCGTGGATTGAAACTCAACGAGGTCGCGGCGGCGACGAACGACTGGCGTCGCCCCTCGCGCAGGGGCGTGGATTGAAACAAGTTGGTGCCGACTGTGTAATACGGCATCACGGGTCGCCCCTCGCGCAGGGGCGTGGATTGAAACCCCGCTCCGCTGGCTCCGCCAGGACCGGATGACGTCGCCCCTCGCGCAGGGGCGTGGATTGAAACGATTCCGAGATGTTTATCGCCTAACCCACCCAGGTCGCCCCTCGCGCAGGGGCGTGGATTGAAACGCGTAGACGTGATACCAGACCGCCTGGGCGCCCTCGTCGCCCCTCGCGCAGGGGCGTGGATTGAAACCAGATCGGGTACAAGGGCGGCACCGGGCCGTCCGTCGCCCCTCGCGCAGGGGCGTGGATTGAAACCCACATCCACCCTTAATTCTCACTTTTGAGAATGTCGCCCCTCGCGCAGGGGCGTGGATTGAAACTACCCGCCGCGCTTGCCCTCAACTTCGCCAACGGGTCGCCCCTCGCGCAGGGGCGTGGATTGAAACCGCCCCCGAATCCCATAAGCCAGTCGTGGCCACGTCGCCCCTCGCGCAGGGGCGTGGATTGAAACACGAACCGCTTCTTATCGCTGATGCACTTGACGGGCGTCGCCCCTCGCGCAGGGGCGTGGATTGAAACTCGACGGTCAAGCAATCCGCGCTGCGAACCCTGAGTCGCCCCTCGCGCAGGGGCGTGGATTGAAACTAGCGATCCTGGAACGGCTCACGCCTTCCGCTCGTCGCCCCTCGCGCAGGGGCGTGGATTGAAACTGCTTAGGTGGCGATGATACGCCGCGCGAAGCCGTCGCCCCTCGCGCAGGGGCGTGGATTGAAACATGGGATAGACTCCATAGTAAAAGTGTGTGGCCGTCGCCCCTCGCGCAGGGGCGTGGATTGAAACTGCTGGGCTGGATCCAACCCGTCGATGATCTCGCGAGTCGCCCCTCGCGCAGGGGCGTGGATTGAAACCGGAACCGGGTTGTCGGGTGGTGCCGAAGAAGGCGGTCGCCCCTCGCGCAGGGGCGTGGATTGAAACTTACGAATCCCTCGTCTCCGCCGGCCGCCGAACGAGTCGCCCCTCGCGCAGGGGCGTGGATTGAAACTCTCGGGATATTTGGCTCGATGTCCGCGCCCGTGTCGCCCCTCGCGCAGGGGCGTGGATTGAAACGTTGGGCAAGCGTGGTACGCATGGTCTGAACTCGGTCGCCCCTCGCGCAGGGGCGTGGATTGAAACACCCGGACGAGGGCGAGTTGCCCATCCTGATCGCGTCGCCCCTCGCGCAGGGGCGTGGATTGAAACTCGATGACGAATCCACCGTGCCTGTCTTCATGGGTCGCCCCTCGCGCAGGGGCGTGGATTGAAACTTTCTCGCCTTGATCCGCTGGCGCCGGCTCAACGGTCGCCCCTCGCGCAGGGGCGTGGATTGAAACTCCTCTCGTCTCAGTGATCAGAGTGCCCCGGTCGTCGCCCCTCGCGCAGGGGCGTGGATTGAAACTGGACCACCTTCAGGACATCGGCGATGTCCGACGTCGCCCCTCGCGCAGGGGCGTGGATTGAAACTTGCAGCCGAGAGCGTTCCAGGCATCACGACCAGGTCGCCCCTCGCGCAGGGGCGTGGATTGAAACGAGCTTCGGGGCACGGAGTGGCAGACGGTGGCGAGTCGCCCCTCGCGCAGGGGCGTGGATTGAAACCCCCCGTCCACTCGATCACCGCGAGGTCGGCGGAGTCGCCCCTCGCGCAGGGGCGTGGATTGAAACAACCTGGGGATGTGGTAAGGATCAAGAGCGGCAGTCGCCCCTCGCGCAGGGGCGTGGATTGAAACTTCCTCATCGCCCCCTCTTTTTCCGCCGCGAGAGTCGCCCCTCGCGCAGGGGCGTGGATTGAAACCAGCGCTTGCTGGCTCGCGCTGTTGAGGCTGCAGTCGCCCCTCGCGCAGGGGCGTGGATTGAAACGTGATACAGCCCACGGCAACGTCGTCATGCGACGTCGCCCCTCGCGCAGGGGCGTGGATTGAAACAAGAAAGACGGCCTGTATAGGCCGATGGCCGATGTCGCCCCTCGCGCAGGGGCGTGGATTGAAACATGTCAAAGTGTATCAAGAGGTTCGACATGTCAAGTCGCCCCTCGCGCAGGGGCGTGGATTGAAACCAGTCCAGCACGGTGATGACCTTCGTCCGCTGGAGTCGCCCCTCGCGCAGGGGCGTGGATTGAAACCACCAGGCGGTATCGGTGCTCGCTGGAACGAGCAAGTCGCCCCTCGCGCAGGGGCGTGGATTGAAACCGCGACGACGATGGAACTGAAGATCGGTGAGGCGTCGCCCCTCGCGCAGGGGCGTGGATTGAAACTGGCGACAGGCGGCGCAATCGGGGATGCGATGAGGTCGCCCCTCGCGCAGGGGCGTGGATTGAAACTGGACGCCCCAGACGTGCGGGTACCGCGAGCCGCGTCGCCCCTCGCGCAGGGGCGTGGATTGAAACAGGTCACGGATCATGATTGTTCCCTCAGTCGATTGTCGCCCCTCGCGCAGGGGCGTGGATTGAAACTCGTCAGCGACGAGACGGCGATATTCGTCGCGGGTCGCCCCTCGCGCAGGGGCGTGGATTGAAACCTGAGCCGTTACAGCCGAAGCACGTTGTGCCGTAGTCGCCCCTCGCGCAGGGGCGTGGATTGAAACTATCGCACGGACCCAGCGACCGCGGTTGCGCCAGTCGCCCCTCGCGCAGGGGCGTGGATTGAAACCGTCGATCAGTTCGTCTACGACCAGCTCCGCGAGTCGCCCCTCGCGCAGGGGCGTGGATTGAAACCTTATGTGCTCGGACTGATATCTGAAGGCAACGGTCGCCCCTCGCGCAGGGGCGTGGATTGAAACAACAAACCCAGCGAGAGATCGAGACGCTCTCGCGTCGCCCCTCGCGCAGGGGCGTGGATTGAAACAGTTGATCAACGATGGCACCGACACGACCACGCGTCGCCCCTCGCGCAGGGGCGTGGATTGAAACATCTTCATGATGTCCGCGTTCTCGCAGCTCGAGGTCGCCCCTCGCGCAGGGGCGTGGATTGAAACGGACTGGCTGTACCGAACTGACCGAAACGGAGAGTCGCCCCTCGCGCAGGGGCGTGGATTGAAACAGCCGATCTATGCTGAGGTGCAGCGCCGCTTGCAGTCGCCCCTCGCGCAGGGGCGTGGATTGAAACCTGATGGGTGGGCGCTCCGGCGGAAGGTGCGGGAGTCGCCCCTCGCGCAGGGGCGTGGATTGAAACACCGCGCTGGCGTGAAGCAAGCCGAACATAGCCCGTCGCCCCTCGCGCAGGGGCGTGGATTGAAACCCGACCGACGAGCAGACCGCGCGCACCGAGTGCCGTCGCCCCTCGCGCAGGGGCGTGGATTGAAACAGCTCCGCTCGCATTGACGCGAGCAGGGCGAAAAGTCGCCCCTCGCGCAGGGGCGTGGATTGAAACTCCGTGCGGCGAAGCATGTTCGGCCGTTTAAAGACGTCGCCCCTCGCGCAGGGGCGTGGATTGAAACTACGTTCCCGGTTTGCTGGGGGGCGATCGGGCAAGTCGCCCCTCACGCAGGGGCGTGGATTGAAACTCGATCAGGGCCAGGTAGGCTCATGCGTCGCGCGTCGCCCCTCGCGCAGGGGCGTGGATTGAAACTTTTGCCCGTTGCATTCCCTGGCGTGCGCATCGTCGCCCCTCGCGCAGGGGCGTGGATTGAAACAGGCTGGCTGCGGTCGATCTGGATCACTGCCAGGCAGTCGCCCCTCGCGCAGGGGCGTGGATTGAAACCTGAAGCGGCTGACTCCGAAGGGAAAGACGCCAAGTCGCCCCTCGCGCAGGGGCGTGGATTGAAACTGGTACAAGGGTGGCCGCTTCAACGCAAACGAGGTGTCGCCCCTCGCGCAGGGGCGTGGATTGAAACTGCGTGCGGTACGCGATCGTCCCTGATGTCGCGCGTCGCCCCTCGCGCAGGGGCGTGGATTGAAACCCGGCGCGCTTCCGCCATTTCGCCCCGGATTGGCGTCGCCCCTCGCGCAGGGGCGTGGATTGAAACAGGCCATGCAGACGACCGGGATCTGCCCGCTCGTCGCCCCTCGCGCAGGGGCGTGGATTGAAACCGTCTCAGGTTTTACCAAGTCCTCAGCGTCAATCGTCGCCCCTCACGCAGGGGCGTGGATTGAAACATCCAGGCCGACGCGCTCGGAGTTCGCGGCGGCGCGTCGCCCCTCGCGCAGGGGCGTGGATTGAAACCGACCTACCAGTGTCGAAATTCGTGGAACGGTTGGGTCGCCCCTCGCGCAGGGGCGTGGATTGAAACCCGGTCGCGGCGACGGCGACGTCGGCCGGCCGGGTCGCCCCTCGCGCAGGGGCGTGGATTGAAACCGAGATGCCTTCAGCCGTGATCAGGTTGCATGCTGTCGCCCCTCACGCAGGGGCGTGGATTGAAACAGTATTTTCCAGGGTGATCCGCAGTCGTTCAGGGGTCGCCCCTCGCGCAGGGGCGTGGATTGAAACTACGCTGGCTCGATCACGCTTGCCATCGACGATGGTCGCCCCTCGCGCAGGGGCGTGGATTGAAACCTAGGCCATTGGGCAGGCTAGCCTGACGTTGGGCGTCGCCCCTCGCGCAGGGGCGTGGATTGAAACACTCACTCTTGCCGCCATTCCCCCGTGTCCACTGGTCGCCCCTCGCGCAGGGGCGTGGATTGAAACTCTCACCCGTCACCCTTGACGCCTAACCAACGGAGTCGCCCCTCGCGCAGGGGCGTGGATTGAAACCAGGTTGTCGGCCGTTGCTCGCCGTTGCTGGGCGTCGCCCCTCGCGCAGGGGCGTGGATTGAAACACCTGCCTCTATTGCTGCCGCGATCTACACGACGGTCGCCCCTCGCGCAGGGGCGTGGATTGAAACACTGAAGCCGCGAGCCTTTACGAATTCGAGGATGTCGCCCCTCGCGCAGGGGCGTGGATTGAAACTTTCTTGTCGTAGCCCTTGCGCGGCTCGACCTCGTCGCCCCTCGCGCAGGGGCGTGGATTGAAACGAGATCGAAAGGACACGAGCCGAGCATGAAGCGAGTCGCCCCTCGCGCAGGGGCGTGGATTGAAACACGATCGCGGCCGGGAACATGCCGGCGATCCAGATGTCGCCCCTCGCGCAGGGGCGTGGATTGAAACCCGACGGCGTCGACGTCGACGATCCGGCCGAGCGTCGCCCCTCGCGCAGGGGCGTGGATTGAAACCTGGCGATCCTAGCGTCATAGGCTGGTCGGCATGGGTCGCCCCTCGCGCAGGGGCGTGGATTGAAACCCAATCCTCATACGCATGACTCACACGACTGTCTTGTCGCCCCTCGCGCAGGGGCGTGGATTGAAACAACTTGGAACCTAGGTCCGAATGTGGCTTGGACGTCGCCCCTCGCGCAGGGGCGTGGATTGAAACAGCGCCCCGCCGGCACCGATCGCCATAGACGAGGAGTCGCCCCTCGCGCAGGGGCGTGGATTGAAACTCATACCGGGCATCAGTCTGCGGATTGAAGGGACGTCGCCCCTCGCGCAGGGGCGTGGATTGAAACGTCTGGATCTCGACGTACCCGGCCGGCAGCGTCGTCGCCCCTCGCGCAGGGGCGTGGATTGAAACAATCAGGTCGGTATCGGCAACGCGAATCGGAGCGTCGCCCCTCGCGCAGGGGCGTGGATTGAAACCAGTGGACCAGGACCAATGGCGGCAAGGGTGAGGTCGCCCCTCGCGCAGGGGCGTGGATTGAAACTCGCGCAACCTGTCGCTCTCGTCGACGCCCTTGGGTCGCCCCTCGCGCAGGGGCGTGGATTGAAACGGCGCAAATCGATTTACTCGACTCCGACACGTGTCGCCCCTCGCGCAGGGGCGTGGATTGAAACCAGGGCAGCTTCAGCGGCATCCGCGAGCGAAGCGGTCGCCCCTCGCGCAGGGGCGTGGATTGAAACGGTTTCGCGCGAACGCCAATCCGCCAGGACGCACGTCGCCCCTCGCGCAGGGGCGTGGATTGAAACCCGACGATCCTAGCGTCATAGGCTGGTCGGCATGGTCGCCCCTCGCGCAGGGGCGTGGATTGAAACTGCCGCATAGGCTCTAGCCTATATGCCGGTACTGGTCGCCCCTCACGCAGGGGCGTGGATTGAAACATAATCGTCTTGCATTGGGAGGAACTCCGATGAGGTCGCCCCTCGCGCAGGGGCGTGGATTGAAACCGACTAGCGGCAAGACAACCGCGAACCTCGTGCGTGTCGCCCCTCGCGCAGGGGCGTGGATTGAAACCGAAGCGAGGCGCGATGGCGAACAGTGGTTCGGGTCGCCCCTCGCGCAGGGGCGTGGATTGAAACGAGCTCGGACACGATGGAAGGCCTGGCCGGCGTGTCGCCCCTCGCGCAGGGGCGTGGATTGAAACACGCTGCTCGCGGGAGTCGTTGCGGGTCAGATCCGTCGCCCCTCGCGCAGGGGCGTGGATTGAAACTTATCCTGAAGACATTCCTCCGGGCCCTGACGATGTCGCCCCTCGCGCAGGGGCGTGGATTGAAACCTGGATGTCCGGCCGGAAGTCGCACGACAGGGGGTCGCCCCTCGCGCAGGGGCGTGGATTGAAACACGTCTCCAATCGCCGAGGCAGGCTATCGGCGGGTCGCCCCTCGCGCAGGGGCGTGGATTGAAACGTTTACGGCGCGACGCTTCAGGATCAGCCCTGGGGTCGCCCCTCGCGCAGGGGCGTGGATTGAAACATCCGAGTCCTCAAGCCCGTCATCCGGCGAAGCGGTCGCCCCTCGCGCAGGGGCGTGGATTGAAACAACCAGATCTCATGGGAACGGCAGATATCCCGGAGTCGCCCCTCGCGCAGGGGCGTGGATTGAAACCGGCATCGGGGCCTATACGGTCACCTTCGCCGGCGTCGCCCCTCGCGCAGGGGCGTGGATTGAAACTGGTCTAGTCTCCACCTACTCATACGCACGGCGCGTCGCCCCTCGCGCAGGGGCGTGGATTGAAACATCAGCTTAACTGTGGCATGGGTCCGAGGGGGGAGGTCGCCCCTCGCGCAGGGGCGTGGATTGAAACTGTCTTGATCCAGAGAACATGAAGGAACGCCAGTGTCGCCCCTCGCGCAGGGGCGTGGATTGAAACACCGCCGGCGGCGACGCGACGATCAACGCATCGAGTCGCCCCTCGCGCAGGGGCGTGGATTGAAACCACGACTGACACGGGCACGCTTGGCCCTCTGATCGTCGCCCCTCGCGCAGGGGCGTGGATTGAAACAACGTTCGCCTCGCGCTAGTCGGCGGAGGGCCGCGTCGCCCCTCGCGCAGGGGCGTGGATTGAAACCCCGGCGCGAGGTACGCGGTTAAGAGCCCGTAAGTCGCCCCTCGCGCAGGGGCGTGGATTGAAACGCTCTTGTCATGGCGCCACCCTTGCCAATTACCGGTCGCCCCTCACGCAGGGGCGTGGATTGAAACCGCGTCGCGGAGTCTGTCCGCGTAAAGCTTGCCGTCGCCCCTCGCGCAGGGGCGTGGATTGAAACAGTCAGGGGAGATAGGGACTGGCCGTTCAATCCCGTCGCCCCTCGCGCAGGGGCGTGGATTGAAACAGACCAAGCGAGTCAAGTTGGTCGATGAGTTGGGGTCGCCCCTCGCGCAGGGGCGTGGATTGAAACACTCTGCACAACGGACGGACAAACCCTCGCTGAAGGTCGCCCCTCGCGCAGGGGCGTGGATTGAAACACGGTCACGCTCGACAAGGCCATGCCGGGCACGGGTCGCCCCTCGCGCAGGGGCGTGGATTGAAACCCACGTCGGGCACGCTGCTATCCACGGCAGCGGCGTCGCCCCTCGCGCAGGGGCGTGGATTGAAACACAATCGGCCCGCGATCCGACCCGTCGGAGTTCACGTCGCCCCTCGCGCAGGGGCGTGGATTGAAACTCGCACCACCAGCCGCACTGAGATAGACGTTCCGGTCGCCCCTCGCGCAGGGGCGTGGATTGAAACAGTCCCGATGACGACCACGACTCTTACCGGGTCAGTCGCCCCTCGCGCAGGGGCGTGGATTGAAACGCCTCGTTGCCCTCCGCGGGCGCACCCCAGGCGAGTCGCCCCTCGCGCAGGGGCGTGGATTGAAACTTCGGGGCTCGCCAGACTGTTCAGCTTCGGCCGCGTCGCCCCTCGCGCAGGGGCGTGGATTGAAACTAGCTAGTTCTGCCGCACAGCTCTAGGCGTCAGCGTCGCCCCTCGCGCAGGGGCGTGGATTGAAACGTGTGTCAGAGGTCGTGGCTGCGTCTGCTCTGCGTCGCCCCTCGCGCAGGGGCGTGGATTGAAACATCCAGCCTAACGTCGGGCTGGATGTCCCCGGAGTCGCCCCTCGCGCAGGGGCGTGGATTGAAACGCTTTGACGATCCAGCCTATCGCCCTCTGGTGTGTCGCCCCTCGCGCAGGGGCGTGGATTGAAACTCGTTTGACCACGCGATCCAGTCAGGGCAGCCGGGTCGCCCCTCGCGCAGGGGCGTGGATTGAAACCTCCAGGTAGGCCAAGCACTCCTGGAGATTCGGGAGTCGCCCCTCGCGCAGGGGCGTGGATTGAAACCAGGAATGACCCATCCGGTCGCCGTTGTGGTGCCGTCGCCCCTCGCGCAGGGGCGTGGATTGAAACTCCCTAGCCTGCATTCATCGTCCATGCGTGCAGGTCGCCCCTCGCGCAGGGGCGTGGATTGAAACATGCAGAGCGTCGAGGCTCGCCGCAAAGCCCGCGCGTCGCCCCTCGCGCAGGGGCGTGGATTGAAACGTCGGCTTCGGGATCGAATCGGCGGCGAAGGCGCGTCGCCCCTCGCGCAGGGGCGTGGATTGAAACTCAGCAGAGACCAGGCCGAGGGAAAGCCGGGAAGTCGCCCCTCGCGCAGGGGCGTGGATTGAAACAAGGGATAAATTGCGAATTGCCTTGGCTCAGATCAGTCGCCCCTCGCGCAGGGGCGTGGATTGAAACATCCGCACTGCCGATGCTCGGTGACCTACGTACGTCGCCCCTCGCGCAGGGGCGTGGATTGAAACCATCGGAATAGCAACGGGACGGTCGGGGTGAGCAGTCGCCCCTCGCGCAGGGGCGTGGATTGAAACTCGGTGTGGCGGGCGAGCGCATCGATTCTGCGCGTCGCCCCTCGCGCAGGGGCGTGGATTGAAACCCGTATGCCGACGAGGGAATCTTCGATCGGACAGGTCGCCCCTCGCGCAGGGGCGTGGATTGAAACTGAGAAAGCAAAGGTATCCATGTGCCGGGCGGCAGGTCGCCCCTCGCGCAGGGGCGTGGATTGAAACCAGCAGAAGCACCCAAGCCGGGGAAAAGCACCCAGTCGCCCCTCGCGCAGGGGCGTGGATTGAAACGTCTTCGCCATCGGTCCACAATTGCCGTAGCTTGGTCGCCCCTCGCGCAGGGGCGTGGATTGAAACACTTTGGCATCTTCTACGGCCCCGAGCTGGCGCGTCGCCCCTCGCGCAGGGGCGTGGATTGAAACCAGACCTCCAACGGCAGCACGCAAAACAGCACGGGTCGCCCCTCGCGCAGGGGCGTGGATTGAAACCGTCAGTACACGCCGTTGGCAATCGTTTGCCGTCGTCGCCCCTCGCGCAGGGGCGTGGATTGAAACCCCCGCATGATCAAAGACTGGTCGCCCGGCATGGGTCGCCCCTCGCGCAGGGGCGTGGATTGAAACGGGGCCGTCGGCGGCTCAGTTTGCGGCACGGGCGGGTCGCCCCTCGCGCAGGGGCGTGGATTGAAACCTGGGCATACGAGGACAGGAATCCCCGAACCACGTCGCCCCTCGCGCAGGGGCGTGGATTGAAACTTGAAGAGGAGTTACCAACTCCACAGTGCCAGTTGTCGCCCCTCGCGCAGGGGCGTGGATTGAAACCGCATCGTCCCAGCCGTCATCCAGAGCGGCGTCGGTCGCCCCTCGCGCAGGGGCGTGGATTGAAACTTCTGTCCCGGGGAGTAGCTGTCGTAATTGTCGGTCGCCCCTCGCGCAGGGGCGTGGATTGAAACTCTCTCCACTTCTAATACGCACGGCGCGGCCGCGTCGCCCCTCGCGCAGGGGCGTGGATTGAAACTGACCACTGACGCGAGAGGAGAATGAGATGAGAGTCGCCCCTCGCGCAGGGGCGTGGATTGAAACCAAGAGTCGGTAGGCAAGTCGTCAATACCCTGAGTCGCCCCTCGCGCAGGGGCGTGGATTGAAACGTGTGCCGATCGTGAACCTCGAACCGTTCGCGAGGTCGCCCCTCGCGCAGGGGCGTGGATTGAAACGTCATCCGTCCGTTCCACGAGTGCCCGCTCGAGGTCGCCCCTCGCGCAGGGGCGTGGATTGAAACACTCTCGTCAATCTCACTCAGATCAAATCCGAGCGTCGCCCCTCGCGCAGGGGCGTGGATTGAAACATCGTGAAGGGTGAGACGGCTCCTCACGCGAAGAGTCGCCCCTCGCGCAGGGGCGTGGATTGAAACTCGCGCGTTTGGAGGCGGATCTGATGTACCTCCGTCGCCCCTCGCGCAGGGGCGTGGATTGAAACAGGCCGACCTATTGGGCAGAACCGCTCTGAGGCGTCGCCCCTCGCGCAGGGGCGTGGATTGAAACATTTCCGGCTCGCGAGTTCGGCCTTGACCTCTTGTCGCCCCTCGCGCAGGGGCGTGGATTGAAACCCATACTTCGGGTCCCACGCTACGTCGCCGTCCGTCGCCCCTCGCGCAGGGGCGTGGATTGAAACCCAGAATTCCAGGAATGGGGGTTGACCAGTGCGATGTCGCCCCTCGCGCAGGGGCGTGGATTGAAACGTGATCGCGTCATGCTTGCTGATCATCTCGTTCACGTCGCCCCTCGCGCAGGGGCGTGGATTGAAACCTGGCTCAAGTAGGATCAAACTACCAGCCTATGAGTCGCCCCTCGCGCAGGGGCGTGGATTGAAACCGGTCGTATCTCGAAGACCCCAAGAGCGGCCACCGGTCGCCCCTCGCGCAGGGGCGTGGATTGAAACACGCCCACCTTTAACAGTGCCATCATCGGCTTCGCGGGTCGCCCCTCGCGCAGGGGCGTGGATTGAAACCACTTCTTGATGGCCATGCAAACGGGGCCGCAAGTCGCCCCTCGCGCAGGGGCGTGGATTGAAACCACGTGGATGGCCTTGAGCTCCACGTCCGGCAAGTCGCCCCTCGCGCAGGGGCGTGGATTGAAACAGTTTTCATTCGCCCCAACCGGTTGCGACGCGGGTCGCCCCTCGCGCAGGGGCGTGGATTGAAACGTTCGCCTGGTCGATCATGATCGCGCTATTACCCGTCGCCCCTCGCGCAGGGGCGTGGATTGAAACCGAAGCCTGTCAAGAAGCTGGGAGCTCCTGAGGCGTCGCCCCTCGCGCAGGGGCGTGGATTGAAACGAGATAAAGAGAGAAGTGAAGAGTTCAGACAGTCGTCGCCCCTCGCGCAGGGGCGTGGATTGAAACTTGTCATACATCACCCGATCGGCATGGCTATGCGTCGCCCCTCGCGCGGGGGCGTGGATTGAAACACGTAGTAACTGGGAGAGTCGTAATACTGGGCAGGAGTCGCCCCTCGCGCAGGGGCGTGGATTGAAACCATTACCCATCACCCAAGGAGCCCTTCATGCCCCGTCGCCCCTCGCGCAGGGGCGTGGATTGAAACAGTGGGGACATGGACCGTTATTCGTAAATGGACGTCGCCCCTCGCGCAGGGGCGTGGATTGAAACAGACAGCGCAAACTTGATGGTCACGTTCATCGGGTCGCCCCTCGCGCAGGGGCGTGGATTGAAACTCGCGCGTTTGCAGGCGAATCTGATGTACCTCCGGTCGCCCCTCGCGCAGGGGCGTGGATTGAAACGAGAGACGGGGCTGGGGGATGTCGAGCAGCCTCGTCGCCCCTCGCGCAGGGGCGTGGATTGAAACGGGTCAACAATGCACATGCATTCCGAGTTGCCGAGTCGCCCCTCGCGCAGGGGCGTGGATTGAAACGCGCTCACGCTGAGCGTGCCGGAAAGCGCGGTCGTCGCCCCTCGCGCAGGGGCGTGGATTGAAACAAGTTCGAGCGACGCTTTCGGCGCGATGCTGAAGTCGCCCCTCGCGCAGGGGCGTGGATTGAAACACGATCATCGAAAACTGCACGGTGCACTAGCGAAGGTCGCCCCTCGCGCAGGGGCGTGGATTGAAACTACTAATGGATTTGCATTGGAACGGCGACGCGGGTCGCCCCTCGCGCAGGGGCGTGGATTGAAACCTGATCTCTTTCAGCTCCCGCTTGTGCTCCCTGGTCGCCCCTCGCGCAGGGGCGCGGATTGAAACCTCAACGTCGCGGGCCGGATCTTGCGGCTGCGCGTCGCCCCTCGCGCAGGGGCGTGGATTGAAACCCCTGAGCACGGCCGCTTCGTTTTTCGTGCTCGAGTCGCCCCTCGCGCAGGGGCGTGGATTGAAACCGCCAACAAGCGTCCATTACTATCGGGGCGAATGTCGCCCCTCGCGCAGGGGCGTGGATTGAAACATGCTCCACCACGATCCCGACTACCGGGTCGGCAAGTCGCCCCTCGCGCAGGGGCGTGGATTGGGACGGAAACAGGGACGCAGCTCGTTAGCGGTCGGGGGAACCGTGACCGGGACGGCTTTCGGTTCTCTTGCATTTGGCATTGCCGGCACTCACCTGGCGCAAGTTCGCCATGTCGTCCGCAACTTGGCTCGCTTTGCGGGGCCGGCCTTCCGGACGAACCGTGAGGACGGAAACAGGGACGCAGCTAGTGTGCGCCGTGTTAAGGTGTTGGTCTTCAGCGGGTGTAAGTCCCGCCTGGCAACTGGGTCGCTCCAGCCAGGAGCTATCGGAGCGGCGGTGGAGGTGACAAAGCCGTCGGAGCCTTCGAGACAGATGTGTCGCTTTGGCGATGCAGCAAGCCGACAGGCCGTAATAGCCAGTGAACGTTGAGCAGGCCTCGAAACGTCCAATGTGGTCGCCGACCTTGCACTAGTATGGGGAAGGCCGCCGTCGCTGGGGATGACTGGCGAGGCTGGAATAGGCCGGACCATGAGCGATCAGAACCCAGCGGGCCACCGGGGTAATGACGACGGCATGTCGGTACATGGAGATCCAACGCAACACGGGAAACCCCAAGCAGTGAGGGCGCGTAACCCTCAACCGGACGCCCGCGAGGGACAGGACCGGGCCGCCTGGGGTGGCGGAGAGGCTCGTAGTACCTGCGAAACCGGGTAATTCCGGTGGAGGGAAGGAGCCTTAGTTCAAGGTCAACGCAAGACGTGGCCGAAGGCCGGGAGATTGGTGTGAGCCTATCACCTCCACTGAAGGTCGGGAAGCTACAGGCGGCGTTGCACACCAAAGCGAAGAACTCGCCCGACTACCGCTTCTATGCCCTGTATGACAAGTTGTACCGGCGGGACGTCCTCCGATTTGCCTACGAGCGTAGCCGCGCCAATCGCGGCAAACCCGGGGTGGATCGACAGACGTTCGCCGACATCGAGGAGTATGGGCTAGAACGGTGGCTGGACGAACTGACGACAGAACTCCACAGTGGAACGTACCAACCCCAGCCGGTCCGACGCGTGTACATCCCCAAACCGGATGGAAAGCAACGACCGCTGGGCATCCCTTGCATAAAAGATCGTGTGGTCCAGATGGCTGCGGTGTTGGTCTTGGAGCCGATCTTCGAGGCCGACCTGGAGCCGGAACAACACGCCTATCGCCCGGACCGCAGCGCCCTGGACGCCGTTCGCCAAGTCGAACGGCTGATCAGGTCGGGGCATACCGAGGTGGTGGACGCGGACCTGTCTGGTTATTTCGATAGCATCCCGCATCCGGAGTTGATGAAATCGGTGTCCCGCCGGGTTAGCGACGGCCGCATGCTGCGGCTGATCAAGATGTGGCTGGAAGCACCGGTGGAAGAAAGCGATGGGAAAGGGAACCGCCAGCGGACGACCCGGAACAAGGACCAGGGGATGGGAACTCCTCAAGGGGCTCCAATCTCACCACTGTTGTCCAACATCTACATGCGGCGCTTTGTGAAGGGATGGAAGACGGGAGGACACGAGCAACGTCTCGATGCGCGCATCGTCAACTACGCGGACGACTTTGTCATCTGCTGCCATGGCACGGCCGACGAGGCCATGAACGTGATGCGGGGGATGATGTCCAAGCTAAAGCTGACGGTAAACGAGAAGAAGACGCGGCTCTGCCGCCTGCCAGAGGAGACGTTTGACTTTCTGGGTTATACCCTGGGCCGGAACTACGATCGCCGCACGGGTGAGTCCTACTTGGGGCCACGCCCGTCACGGAAGAAGATCGACCGGCTCTGTAACGAGATCGGCGAGCTGACGACGCGACGCAGGACATTTCTGGCGGTGGAGGAGCTGACCGGAAGGATCAACCGCAAATTACGCGGCTGGTCCAACTATTTCCGCATCGGCACCGTCAGCAAGGCCTACCGAAACGTCGACAGCCACGTCCGTTACAGGGTACGTCAGTGGTTGTGCGCGAAATTCAAGGTACCTGGCCAGGGGAAACGTAAGTACCCGGACGCCTACCTGTATCGGAAGCTGGGCTTGTACCAGCTTGCCGGGAGCTAGCCGCAACGGTTCGTGTGCGAACGTGTGCGTATCGCATGAGAAACAGCCTTGTCCGAAAGCCGGGTGCGGGAAAACTGCACGCCCGGTTTGATGAGCGGGGTGTGGAAACGGAGCATGGCGAAGCTAGTGAGGCACCGGCAGACGAAAGGGCCGGCAAACAGATAGGCCAAGCCTTAAGCTACCGCGCCACACCTCGACTCTACGTGCGCCGTGTTAAGGTGTTGGTCTTCAGCGGGTGTAAGTCCCGCCTGGCAACTGGGTCGCTCCAGCCAGGAGCTATCGGAGCGGCGGTGGAACCGGTCGTGCCACCTTCGGCGGCGCCCTCGCGTCCCGTGAACTTGGGTCGGGGAGATCTGGTTCTGCTCGCGACTCGTCTCTATTCTGCGGGTTGGTGACGCGAGTCAGTGGCCGTATTCCCTTTGGTGCTTCCTGCCCGAGGTGGAGCTTGGCCCGAGAGGCTTCGACCTTGTCATTGGCGACTTGCCTGCCGGGTTTTCCCGGCGTGGTATTGATCCCGTTGGGGAGACTTCAAACGTCCCCGATACCCCTCTTGGCTCGCGGCGCCTTGTTGTTTCACCACCCACATCCGCGAACCGGAGACATCCATGGTCGCTCCAAACGAAGAGCCCAAGAAGCCAACCAAGCCCAAGAAGCCAGCCAAGCCCAACAAGTCGCGGGAGAGATCGCGTCCCGTCCCCGTCCCCGCCTCGTCAGCGGGGCTCAGTGTCCTCAACCCAGACGCGTGTGGAATCGATGTTCATTCCAACATGCATATGGTCTGCGTCCCCGCTGACCGCGACGCCAACCCAGTCCGGCAGTTCGGCGCCAACACCGTCGATCTTCAGGAGATCGCCGCGTGGTTAAAGAAGTGCTGCGTGAAAACGATCGCTTTGGAATCCACCGGCATCTACTGGATTCCTCTGTTCGAGCTCCTTGAATCGGAGGGCTTCGACGTCAAGCTGGTGGAACCGGGGCAACTTTCGCGTTGCGGCGCGCCCCAAGACGGACGTGCTCGACGCGCAGTGGATCCAACGGTTGCACTCCTACGGTCTCTTGCGTGCGTCGTTTCGGCCTCCGGATTCCGTGCTGGCGCTGCGTGCCTACTGGCGGCAGCGGCAGATGCAGGTTCGCTACGCCGCCAGCCACGCCCAGCACATGCAGAAGGCCATGGAGCAAATGAATGTCAAACTGACCGAAGTCGTCAGCGACATCACGGGGCTGACCGGTATGTCGATCATCGAAGCCATCCTGGAGGGCGAACGTGACCCCATCAAACTGGCTGAACTGCGCCATGAGCGATGTCAGCACAGTGAGGAAGAGATAGCCCTTGCGTTGGAAGGAACGTGGCGGCCCGAGCATCTTTTCGAGCTTCGGCAGGCCTATGAGTTGTACCAGTTCCATCATCGACAGATCACCGAGTGCGACCAGCAGGTCCAAGCAGAACTGGCCAATTTCCCCAACCGGGCGGGAGAAAAGACTCGGGTTGTCAAGCCGCGGAAGCGCGGCGCAAGAGCAACGACGTGCGGTTCGAGGCGACCGGCCCGTTGTTCCAGGCCTTGGGCGTGGACCTGACAATGATCGAGGGGATCGACGTGGGAACGGCCCTGGTGATTCTGGCTGAAATCGGCGTGGACGTCAGCCGCTTTCCCACCGAGAAACACTTCGCCAGTTGGCTGCGGCTGTGTCCGCCGCAGGATGAGAGCAACAAGACGAAGAGACGCCGCGGCCATCGCAAGGGCACGAACCGAGTGACCATCGCGCTGCGGATGTGTGCCCGGTCGCTGGGCAAAACAATGACGCCGTTGGGCCTGTTCTACCGCCGCATCCGCAGTCGGCTCGGCGGACTCGGAGCAGTCAAGGCCACCGCGCACAAGTTGGCGTGTTTGGTCTACCGGATGCTCAAGTACGGCCAAGAGTACGTAACGCAGTCGATGGAAGAGTACGAGGCCAAGGTGGCGGCTAACATCCTCAAGTCGCTGAAGCGAAAGGCGGCGATGCTGGGCTTCCAACTCAGTCCGCTGCCCACGCCGTAGCTTATATTGATCGAGGCGGTTGCCATCGCGCGACGCGCCTCTGGTCATGCACAACGCTGAGAAACCAAATCCTCCGGCATCGGTTCGCGATACCGGGGTTGGGGGGATTGTCGGCGCCGTCCAACACTCGAGCCGGAAACAGCCTCCGCGCAGTCGCCGCACACAGCGCAGCAAGCGGGGGAGTTCATGGGGAGGTGACAAAGCCGTCGGAGCCTTCGAGACAGATGTGTCGCTTTGGCGATGCAGCA
The DNA here is from genome assembly GCA_963823675.1 of uncultured Isosphaeraceae bacterium. Classification (GTDB taxonomy): domain Bacteria; phylum Planctomycetota; class Planctomycetia; order Isosphaerales; family Isosphaeraceae; genus CAWGMT01. The sequence goes on from CAWGMT010000016.1 coordinate 780,392, forward strand.
AGCCGACAGGCCGTAATAGCCAGTGAACGTTGAGCAGGCCTCGAAACGTCCAATGTGGTCGCCGACCTTGCACTAGTATGGGGAAGGCCGCCGTCGCTGGGGATGACTGGCGAGGCTGGAATAGGCCGGACCATGAGCGATCAGAACCCAGCGGGCCACCGGGGTAATGACGACGGCATGTCGGTACATGGAGATCCAACGCAACACGGGAAACCCCAAGCAGTGAGGGCGCGTAACCCTCAACCGGACGCCCGCGAGGGACAGGCCGGGCCGCCTGGGGTGGCGGAGAGGCTCGTAGTACCTGCGAAACCGGGTAATTCCGGTGGAGGGAAGGAGCCTTAGTTCAAGGTCAACGCAAGACGTGGCCGAAGGCCGGGAGATTGGTGTGAGCCTATCACCTCCACTGAAGGTCGGGAAGCTACAGGCGGCGTTGCACACCAAAGCGAAGAACTCGCCCGACTACCGCTTCTATGCCCTGTATGACAAGTTGTACCGGCGGGACGTCCTCCGATTTGCCTACGAGCGTAGCCGCGCCAATCGCGGCAAACCCGGGGTGGATCGACAGACGTTCGCCGACATCGAGGAGTATGGGCTAGAACGGTGGCTGGACGAACTGACGACAGAACTCCACAGTGGAACGTACCAACCCCAGCCGGTCCGACGCGTGTACATCCCCAAACCGGATGGAAAGCAACGACCGCTGGGCATCCCTTGCATAAAAGATCGTGTGGTCCAGATGGCTGCGGTGTTGGTCTTGGAGCCGATCTTCGAGGCCGACCTGGAGCCGGAACAACACGCCTATCGCCCGGACCGCAGCGCCCTGGACGCCGTTCGCCAAGTCGAACGGCTGATCAGGTCGGGGCATACCGAGGTGGTGGACGCGGACCTGTCTGGTTATTTCGATAGCATCCCGCATCCGGAGTTGATGAAATCGGTGTCCCGCCGGGTTAGCGACGGCCGCATGCTGCGGCTGATCAAGATGTGGCTGGAAGCACCGGTGGAAGAAAGCGATGGGAAAGGGAACCGCCAGCGGACGACCCGGAACAAGGACCAGGGGATGGGAACTCCTCAAGGGGCTCCAATCTCACCACTGTTGTCCAACATCTACATGCGGCGCTTTGTGAAGGGATGGAAGACGGGAGGACACGAGCAACGTCTCGATGGCGCATCGTCAACTACGCGGACGACTTTGTCATCTGCTGCCATGGCACGGCCGACGAGGCCATGAACGTGATGCGGGGGATGATGTCCAAGCTAAAGCTGACGGTAAACGAGAAGAAGACGCGGCTCTGCCGCCTGCCAGAGGAGACGTTTGACTTTCTGGGTTATACCCTGGGCCGGAACTACGATCGCCGCACGGGTGAGTCCTACTTGGGGCCACGCCCGTCACGGAAGAAGATCGACCGGCTCTGTAACGAGATCGGCGAGCTGACGACGCGACGCAGGACATTTCTGGCGGTGGAGGAGCTGACCGGAAGGATCAACCGCAAATTACGCGGCTGGTCCAACTATTTCCGCATCGGCACCGTCAGCAAGGCCTACCGAAACGTCGACAGCCACGTCCGTTACAGGGTACGTCAGTGGTTGTGCGCGAAATTCAAGGTACCTGGCCAGGGGAAACGTAAGTACCCGGACGCCTACCTGTATCGGAAGCTGGGCTTGTACCAGCTTGCCGGGAGCTAGCCGCAACGGTTCGTGTGCGAACGTGTGCGTATCGCATGAGAAACAGCCTTGTCCGAAAGCCGGGTGCGGGAAAACTGCACGCCCGGTTTGATGAGCGGGGTGTGGAAACGGAGCATGGCGAAGCTAGTGAGGCACCGGCAGACGAAAGGGCCGGCAAACAGATAGGCCAAGCCTTAAGCTACCGCGCCACACCTCGACTCTACTAGCGGTCGGGGGAACCGTGACCGGGACGGCTTTCGGTTCTCTTGCATTTGGCATTGCCGGCACTCACCTGGCGCAAGTTCGCCATATCGTCCGCAACTTGGCTCGCTTTGCGGGGCCGCCCTTCCGGACGAACCGTGTGCTGCAAGCCCAGTTGGAAAAGTCCGTCAATTGACCGTCCTGCTCCGGCCAGACGACGAAGTGCCAATGATTGGACAAGACACAACCACCCCGAACCACGCAGACGCCTGCCACGACGCGCCGCGTTCCGGCTTGTCGTGCAAAAGCAGCGGACGGCGTGAACTGATGTAGCCCTATCGTTGAGAAATAATCAAGTAAAGATCGGGCATACGCTTGACACCGATCGAACCCGCACCTTAGAGTCTTTCCTTCGGTGGATCGACGGAGGGCGACGATTGTTGGCGTCCCGCCTGGAAGCATGAAGCGCGGGAAAAACGCACATCCACCAGTCTACCCTGCGGGCGTACGCCGGGAACTGCCACGATCAGGTGGCGCCTCTCGACGAGCAGCCCAGCCGTGTAATGTCCCGGATTGGCACGAGGAAGCGTCGCATCCACGCGTCACACAACTCTGACAGAGCGAAGGATTCACCATGGGAAACACCATCCGTAGACGACTGCTCGCGGCGGCTGTGCTGGCGATGACAATCGGTACGGCCCGGGCTGAAGTGGTCATCAGCATCACTGAGGTCGGCCCCAACGTCGTGGCCACCGCGTCCGGCAGCATCGACCTCACGGGCCTGACATTCTCGAGCACTGATGACGGCAGCTTCGGCTCCGAAATGGGACCCAACTACGGATACATCGTCGTCGGCACCGCCTCCAGGATAGACGAATGGCTCGGAGTCACGGGCCCATCCTCTTTCGGTAATGGCGGGTATACCCAAGCCACGTCCGGCTCCGGTGGCTTCATCGGCATAGTAGGACTCGATGGAGACTTAGGACTCCAGCATAATTACATCTCGGGCACGACCATCACGTCAACAAGCGAATATGACAACACGACACTCGGCGGTCTCGGTCTGATCCCGGGCACATACATTTACACTTGGGGAACAGGCGGACCCGACCACACCCTAACGGTGCTAGTCGGAGTTCCCGAGCCCTCAACCGCCATCGTGGCGGTGTTCGGTGCCGTCGCCTTCACCGCGTACGGTTGGTCCCGCCATCGCCAGGCGCAGCGGCGGCAGGCAGCCACCTAGCGCATTGACTCACCGGTTTTGTTACCGACTAATGTCTGTTGCCTCACCAGGCGGTCCGCTAGGCACTCATCGTCCTTATTCGACACCCACCCCTGGCGGCGAGCCGACGCAGGCAAGCGGACCGGCCGCGGAAATTCGCGCCGAACAAAACGCCGGCCGCCGTCGAATGCCTGGATAGAGATAAGCGCACGGGCGGACCCGGAGTCCCTCCCGATGACCCTCATCGCCGTATTGATCCTCTTCCCGATGCCGTCGCTCCACGCCTGGGGGCCGGATGATGCGATCCCCGGGGGCTGCGACGGGTCGCGCACGGTCGCGGTCCAGGTGGGCGGTCCCCTATCGAGCGCCTCTCCGGGCGATCCATTCGGGATCGGCGAGTGCGCCGACCGGGAATGGGACGACGATGGAGTCACGCCCTTCGTCGATCTGTCCTCCCCCCCGCGCCGGTGCTGGCGGGGCAGCCCGCCGTCCCGCCGATGCTGGTCGCCCATGATCGATTCGCCCTCGCTGCGAGCGCGCCACCTCCGCTGTTGATCCCTCCCGTTCCGACCTCCGTCGCGTTCCGCCGCCTCCCCGCACCCGATACCCCGCGGGCGAGGATGGCCGTTGCAACATGGCCGGTCGAAGTTGAAGACCGGGGGACGCCGGCCCGGTCGGTCCCGCGGCGGGATCGCTCCGAGCCTGGGGGCCGGAGGTCATCGGCCGGCGATCGGGAGGCAATCTGCGGACGAGGGAGGGTTCATCAATGGGGAAGGGTGCAGGACCGAATAGGCCGGGCGCGACCTCTGGTTGCGCCCGTCGGTGGGCGTTGGCGGGCTTGATTGGTCTGGCGATCGCCTGGGATGCCGGCCTCTTCGCCGCGGTCGGCGCCCGGCTGCGAGGCGCGCGCACTGTTGCCGGCCCGGCGCGGGGATCGGGGGAAGAACGCGGCCTTGCCTCGGGAGCAAGGGCGGCCGCCCGTGATGCCGCGACCGCGCTCCGAGGCCCGGTACCGGGCCCGGAGCCGCCCCGGGGCCGCCCTCTGGATTCCCCGGCTCCGCGGCCGCCGCGGGTCGAGGTCCCACCACCGGCCGTCCCGTCGCCGGATGCTCCCCCACGGGTGGCCGGCGCGGCGGAACCTCGGCCAGGGGCCTCGATGCTGCAGGAAGGTCGGCCTGGACCCGCCCTTCCGGCGGCCGGAGCGGCCGATCCCCCGGCGGGGGATGCCCGCTCGCTGGGGCAGGAGCTCTTCGCCCGGACCTGGCGGCCCGACGACCCCCGCTGCCACGGCGGCGACGGCCTGGGGCCGGTCTATAACGCAGCCTCCTGCCTGGACTGCCATAGCCTGGGCGGACCCGGAGGCGCGGGGCCCGTGACCGGAACGTCGAGCTCGCCACCGGCATCGGCTATACCCTCTCGCCTACCGGTCCGATGGTTGTCCTGGACCGACTGCTTGGGGAGAAGCCAGGGCTCGATATGGTGGCCGCTGATCCCGACCCCGCCGACATGGTGAGGATTCACCCGGGCTTCCGCGATGCCACCAGTATCGTGCTGCATCGTTTCGGCGTTGAACCCGACTACAGCCGATGGCGTGCGACCTTCCGTTCCCAATCCCGCCCGGTACCCGCGCTGCCGACGTTCTCGTCCCCAGAGCGATCCGTTCGGGCTCGGCGATCCAACCGCCGGCGTGCGACTGTCCGTTTCCCATCTCGCGAGAAGCGCACTGTGATCCCTGACGGCATTTCCTACATAGCCGACCGGCAATGCCGGCCCTTCGAGCCGGTCACGTCCGGGGACCGCGAGATCTTACGCAAGTGCCTGGACGAGATGGGGGCGAAGGACGTGGCGATCGGCATCACGGCACGCAATCCACCCCCCCTGTTCGGGACCGGCCTGATCGATGGATTGGCCGACACGGAGCTCGAGAGGGTGGCCAGACAACAGCCTCCCAGCACCCGAGGGCGGGTCCATCGCCTGAAGGATGGGCGGATCGGCCGGTTCGGCTGGAGGGCACAGGTAGCGAGCTTGGAGGACTTCGTCCTAAGCGCTGCGCCAACGAGCTGGGACTGGAAGTCCCTGGTCGCCATCAGGCCGCCTCGCCCCTGGACCCCGCCGCGAAGGCCAAGAGGCTCGACCTCACGCAGGACGAGTGCGATGCGCTGGTCCATTACGTCAGGAGTTTGCCTCCCCCCGGCGTCCTCGCGCCGTCA
>CAWGMT010000017.1:0-29082 GCA_963823675.1 uncultured Isosphaeraceae bacterium
TTTCTGACACCTTTTCTGCGCCGCTCGAGGGGAGTCGGAATCGGTCTGACTGCCCGCGCTTCCGTTCCGCACGATCTCAGTCTTCGTACACGGCAACGACGATCATTTCATACGGTAAGTTCCACATCAGAACTTCGGGGCGGGTATCCGCATTCCTCTGCGCCAGGAGACCACGGCCAAGTCAACTCGCGGGATTCCTAGCACATGCAGCTTATCCCCCTTCTTCTTGTTGCGTATCGCCAGCTCGGGCGGCGTGCCCTTGACAAAGACCATGCGCCGGTTGTGCACTGCGCCTCGCCATTGAGCGCTAGCGCGGAGCAGCGGACGATTCGTCCATCGAGCGTCACGAACTGGTGGTCTTCCTCAAGCTCAAGTACGAACTCGGCATAGTTGTACCCCGCCTTGGATGTGAACAGGGTGATCGTCTGATTCGCCGCGTCCGGAACAATTCTGCACGGAAGGCTTTCGTAGTAGCTGAACGCCTTGCTAGCCTCCTTCGGGCTGTAACCGTCGATGGGCTCGAAAGAGCCCGCGAGCGGAATGCCGTCGAACTCGTTGAGCGGATGCAGTTCGAAGACATGGTTCGGGTTTGACGTCTGGAACTCCGGGATGACATCGTCCTGGATCTGCGGGCCCGCCGTAGCGGGCTCCGCGTCCGGGTGCTCGCACCAAATACGCCAGGCACCCGTGATCGACACAAGTTCCTCCGACTGCGCCTTCGTCTTCACATCGGCTAGCGCTCCTCGGAAGAATTTGACGTTCATGATTTCGGCGACACACGCTAACCCGACGTCCTCCGGCAGGCCGGCGACGTGGGCATCGCCGTCTTCCCTCGGACTGTGGGCCTTGAACGCTATCACGCGGTAGCGCGTTGTGAGCGTCGCGCGGTTCTTGAACTTCTCGATGAAACTGCTTTTAAGCGTGATCTGCCAATCCTTGGCCCCTGTACGCGAGTCACGCTCCTCGTCCGGCGGACTGAGCAGGATGTCCCGGCTAAGTCGGTGGGCGGGCACTGTCGCCTGCGCCGCCGCAGCGGGCGCTCTGCGCTCAGCGAGCGGATTATCCGTCACATTCTCGGCTTCCGACTCGGCATCCTTGGCTGTCGCTCTTTCGAGCTCCGCTCGTGACAAACGCGGCACGCGACTGCCTAGTGAATTGAAGTTATCGCGAGCGATTACGGCCGACGGTTGCCGGGGCTCATGAGACGAGTCCCGTGGCCGCTCCTGCCCAACCGCCGCAAGACTGAACAGCGCCAAGAGTCCGAGGGCCAGGACCGGCTTCAAGCGCGAACACGTTATCGTCATGGCGCCTTCCTCGTGCGGGCGATCGACCTGCACGCTGCTGAGTTGATCGAACGGACTCTTGCGCCCGTATCCGAGTGCAATTCAGCAATCTGCCAACTGGGAATAGTAAGTGGGGCTCACGCGTCGAAAACAAGGCGGTAAACATTAAGCGTACCGCCGTTCCGTGAGTTTGCAATTGACATGCGGACCACGAACAAGTTGCCGCGCCCGAAATCCGACCCTCGCGGTGTCAATCACGATGATTTCCGGCATTGCAGCGGCTGGCGTACCTGACCCGCAGCGGTGTTCTCACCGTTTGAGAGGAAGGAGCCCGGCGGGCGGATTGGGCTCATCCTTCGCCCATTTGCAGGGCGTGCTTCCTCCTTCGGGCGGGTGATTCCACTCATTCCCAGCTCGGATACTGCTCCGGCGGCTTGCCGTGCTTCTCCAGGATCTTCGGCGCCTTGATCTTGGCGCCGGGCGGATCGATCCGCTCCAGCTTCACGGTGAAGCGCCAGTCATCGCCAAAGTCGTAGTGCAGCTCCATCGATTGCCCCGGCTCCAGCGGGATTGTCCCGATCTCGATGTCCTCCGCGCAGGGGCCGTCCTCCATGGACGCGTGAACGGCCTTGACGATGGCCCCCATGCGGTCGCGGTAGGTGAATTCGTAGAGGTGATCGAAGTCGAAGTCCACCGAGCGCAGGATCACGCTCACCAGGTCGTCCAGCGTCGCGTCGGCCGGCATGGCGATGAGCCGCCAGATCCTGCCCAGGGACACCCGGAAAACGAACGTTCCGTCGCGGGGCTCCGGTCTGGGGATTTCCAGGTTTTTCTGCCACTCGGGGAAATAGGGCTGGAACAACGGCTGCCAGACCCCGAAGCGCGGCACGAGCGGCTCTTCCTCTTCTTCGTCGTCCTCCCCCCGGCGCGGCATGACACCGAGGGAGTCGAAGAGCAGGGCCGTGAGCACGGTGAAGACGGCGTCGCCGAACGGACGGCGTTTGAATCCGGCTGGGAACCAGGGGGCGACCGGCCGGCTGGGCTGCTCGACCTCCATGAGTCCAAAGAGATCCAGGAGCGCCAGGTTGTAGAGATCCCGACCAATGCCGGCGACGTACACAAAACGCGAATTGCTGGTGTCGAACCGCTTGCCGTTCTCCGCCGTGGAGTTCCAGGCTCGCACGCAAGGCAGCAGCATTTCTCGCGGCGACGAGTGCGCGTCACCGAAGATGTCCGCGCGGGCGATGCGCAGCCAGGCTTCGAGCAGGTTGAAGTATTGCTCGGTGGGGCTGAGCTGCGACCACTGGATGAGCATGGCCGGGTCGAGCATTAATCGGACCTTGGCGCCTTTCCGCTCCACGACGCTCAAACCGGAGGCCCGCAAGAGCAGGTTGAGCCCTTGGATATAAGGATGCGACTTGATTTGCGGTCGCTTCAGTTGCAGGTTGAGCGGCCGGGTCAGGTGGGCGTCGAGCTGCCCGATCAAGCTGATCGGCAGCAGGTTGTATTTCCCCGGCGACTCGACCCCATCCTTGCCCAGGAAATCGAGCAGCATCCCGAAATCGCGCAGTACCGAGCCGGGCTGGTCCGCGGAGATGGTTTGGTCCCGGAGGCACTGCTCCTGGGACGTGGCGAGGCTGGATGTCAGCATTTTGGCGTCTCCTTACTGCCTTGAAACAATCAAGAACGGTCCCCGGCCGCTTCACCGGCCGGCGCTTACAATCCGGCGAAGGCGCTCCACGACCCCGACGATACTACGGACCGGCTCGATAGTCGAGCACCTGGTAGGCGGCGGCCAACAGTTCGCGCTGCGGCTCGGTGTCGGCCAGGCATCGATCCGATTCCGCCCCCGGGGCCCAATCAGCGGGTTTTCACCGGCGGGGCGGGCCGATCGGGCAGTCGCCTCGGTTGTTCGCGGACCTTCTTCATCACCTCCGCTACGGCCCGTTCGAGCTGGGGGTCATGCCCTTCGATCACCGACTTCGGATCGTTCTCGACTTCGATGTCGGGATCGACGCCGTGGCCCTCGATGATCCAGCGGCCGTCGGTGGAGGCAAGGCCGAACTCGGGGACATTGACCACGCCGCCGTCGACCAGCGGGCCTCGATTGGTGATGCCGATGACGCCGCCCCACGATCGCTTGCCGATCAGCGGGCCGAGCCTCGCTCGCTTGAACATCGCCGGGAAGATGTCGCCGTCGGAGCCAGAATTCCTGATTGAGCACGCAGACCATGTGACCATGGAACACCGCGCCGGGATAGGTCGTGGGCGAGTCGCTGGTACGGGCGAAGTCAACGGCCAGCAGCTCGCGTCTCAGCCGCTCGATGAGCATCTGCGACACGTTGCCGCCTCCATTGTAACGGACGTCGACGACCAGTCCCTCCTGGCGGATCTGCGGGTAGAACCACTTGATGAACTCGCGGATGCCATCGGCCCCCATGTTGGGGAGGTGGATGTAGCCGACCCGGCCGCCGCTCAGGCGGGTCACCCGCTCACGGTTGCGCGCGACGTATGCGAGATAACGCAGGTCGGTCTCGGAGGCGATCGGCTGGAATGTGAAAGTCCGGGCGCCTTCCCGCTCGGGCCTCGAGTTGACGGTCATCTGCACGGGCCGATCAGCCTTGTTGCGCAGCAGCCGGTAGGGATTGTCGCCGCCGGCCAGGTCCTCGCCGTCGATGGCCAGGACGTAGTCGCCCTCCTGCACGTCGACGCCGACCTCGGTTAAAGGCGAACGGTAAATCGGCTCCTCGTTCTGGCCCTTGAGGATCTTGGCGATCTTGTAGCGCCCGGCCGCCCGATCGAGGGCGAATTCGGCTCCGGGCAGGGCGATCTTGGGACGGGGTGGGACTTCCCAGTCGCCGCCGGAGTTGTAGGCGTGGCCGACGTTGAGCTCGGCGATCATCTCGCCGATCACGTAGTTGAGGTCGGACCGGTGGGCGACGTGCGCCAAGCAGCGGCCGATAGCGGGCTCGGAGGGCCTGCCAGTCGTAGCCGTGGAGGTTGTCGACGTAGAAGAAATCGCGATATCGGCGCCAGACTTCGTCGAAGATCTGGGCCCATTCCTGCGCCGGCATGCGGTCGACGGCCAGGTTGGCGGTGGAGACGGTCTTCTTGCCCTCCTTGCCCTTGGGCGAGGCGTCGTAGAGGTTGAACGCCGCCCCTTGCCGGACCAGCAGCTTCGAGCCGTCGGCCGACAGCGCATAGCCGCCGACGTCGTCGGCGAGCGTCGTCTCCTTGCGATCGGCGACCGAGTAGATCCGCAGCTCGGGCTTCGACTCGCCGTCGCGGCCGTAGTAAGAGGACCCTCGCCGGATGTAGAGCAGGTGGCCCTTCTTGGCCGCCAGCGACCCGTAATTGTCGGCCGGCACCGGTACCCGGACGACCCGCTCGGCCAGGCCGTCGAAGTCGATCGCGATCGGCGCCCTGGCCTTCGGCGGACCGGCGTTCGCCTCCTCGTCCTTCTCCTTGTCCTTCTTGTCGTCGGCCTTCTTGCGGTCGGGGGGGCATTGACCTCGTCGCTCTCGGGGGGAAACGGGTTCTTCACGTCCTTGCGGAGGGCCAGGGCATAGAGGCCCGTCGAGCGGTTGCCGAGGAAGTTCCACTCGATGGTGCCGAGCTGAGGGGCGAATTCGCGGTTGCTCAGATAGTAAAGGTAGTTCCCCTCGGGATCCCAGGCCGGACCATACTCGTCGAATACCTCGCCGGTGACCCGGCGCGGCTTCTCCTGGCCGACGCTCCAGACGAAGAGCGATCGAGTCTCGTTCGGGTCGCTGAGGCTGAACGCCAGGTGCGTGCCGCACGGGGACCAGGCGTAGTCGCTGCACCTGGCCGCGCGTCTCGTCGGCTATCTGCACCAGTGACTTGTCGGCCAGAGTCAGGACGAACACCTTGCCGTCCTTGTCCGAGAAGGCGAGCCGCTTGCCGTCGGGCGACCAGGCCGGGGTGTACCGCATGGCCTTGCCACCCTTCGTGAGCTGCTCGGGCTTGCCGGAACCCGTCCTGGTCGATCAGGTAGAGCTCCTCCTCGCCGGTCGCGTCCGAGATGTAAGCGACTTTGAGACCGTCGGGCGACCAGCGGGCGGCCTTGTCGTGCGCACCCGAGGAACGGGTGAGGTTCCGCACCGCCCCCTTCTCGATCGGCGCCGAGAAGACGTCCCCCCGGCCGACGAACAAGGCCCGCTCCCCCCTGGGGCTCAGGGCGAAGTCCTCGATCAAGGCCGGGGCGACCACAACCCTCGACGGCCGTCTGGCCAGGGCGTCGGTCGGTACGGTGATCGGGATCGGAGTGGACCGGCCCGAGCGCAGGTCGAGGACTTGGATTTCGCCGCCGAGCTCGTAGACGATCCGGCCGTCGTCGCCGGCGCTCGGCCAGCGCACGTCGTGCTCGGTGCTCGTGGTGAGCTGCCGGACACCCTTGGTGCGGGGATCGAACTCGAAGAGGTTGAGCGTGCCCGTGCGGTCGGAAGCGAAGTAGATCTTATCGCCGATCCACATCGGGTCGCGCTCGGAGCGCGGCGAGTGTGCGACGGGCTCGATGGCGGAAGTGGCCAGGTCGAAGATGAAGAGGTCCTGCGCCCATCCCCCCTGATAGCGCTTCCAGGTGCGGAATTCGCGGGTCAGCGGGGAGTAGAGAACTTTGGTCGCGTCGGGCGAGAACGTCCCGCCGCCCGAGACGGGCATCGGCAGGGCCTTGGGCAGCCCACCCTCGGCCGGGACGGTGTAGAGCCTCGTGTCGGACATCGTCCAGCCCTCGCGCATCGAGCGGAAGAGAACCGACTTGCCATCGGGGGTCCAGCCATAAACCTGGTTGTCAAAGCCCCAGCGGTCGGGCAGCGGCCCACGCGCGGGGTAATACGTCAACTGCCTGGGCTCGCCGCCCGAGGAGGGGATGACGTAGACCTGCTCATCGCCGTCGTACTGGCCGGTAAACGCGATCTGCTTGCCATCGGGCGAGAACTTGGCGAATAGCTCCAACCCCGGATGGGCCGTCAGCCGGGAGGCGAGCCCTCCGCTGGTCGGCGCAGTCCAGAGGTCGCCCGCGTAGGTGAAGACGACCTTGTCGCCGTGCAGGTCGGGGAAGCGGAGCAACCTGGTCTGTGCATCCAGGCGGCTGCCGGTGCCCAGGGCGAACACGGTTGACAGGGCCAACACCCTGATCCAGGTTAAAAGCCGGTCTCTCATCGGTCGCATTTCCGGGATGATGGTGCAGCAACACGGGACACGGAAGCGGACCAACGAGACTAATCCGCGACGGGGGCAAATGCAACCTGACCGGCCAACGCCCGCTCAACGGACCAAGGGCGGGTGCTCGATTCGCCATCCGCGGACAGTCAAAGCAACTACGCCGTTTAGCTGCAACTCATTGGCGCAGACGTTTGCAATACTGAAAAGCGTACGACGAAATGGTACCATGGCGGTTCCGGGTAGTCGTCGCGTCCAGCAGGGTTGTGGCGGGGCGGCTCGCGAGATTCCACATGTGAGAGAATTCACACGGAGCGAGGACGATTAATGTTCGGTGGACCACTCCAGCGAGTTTCGGAAGTGCCGACGAACCCGCAGGCTGCGCCCTTGAACCGTGAGTTTGATGTCGCTGACCTGTACCGTGGGCCGGTGGGGGTTGAGGAGGGGCAGGCGGTAGCAGCTTTGGCTCTGGATGAGAAGTTGCGGCAGGCGTACTTCTGGATCGTCAATCATGCGGTCATTAGCCCATTCTACGACATCGAGTATCACGAGGGGCCAGCGCATCGCTTTGTGTTCGGCGATGCGAAAGGTTCGGTGACGTTACCGTCGGGGCAGAGCTATTGCAGCTTTGTGTTGCTGCCGCTCTTGACGTTCGCGGTGCGGGCGAAGTGCCTGCTCATCGGCGGACCGGGACGCGGTAAGACATCGAGCGCCATGTTGATGGGCGTCCTGGCGGGATACTCGATTCGAGACGTGCGGCGGGCGATTCAGAAAGGTCAGCCGCAGATGACGATCGCCGACTTGATCGGCAACCCGTTGCCGGCAGACCTGGTCGCGGCCAAGAGTCTTGACCAAATTGGCATCGGCTGGCGGAAGTGGCTGTCGATGCGAGTCAAGATCATCGACGAATACAACAGAATCCCGACGCGCACCCAGTCTGCACTCTTGACGTTGATGGCTGACAACTATGCGGAGGTGTTCGATCAGACGTTTGAGTGCCCGGAGTCGGCGTGGTACCTCACCGCGAACGACGATGCCGGCGGCGGAACGTATCAGGTTATCGAAGCACTTCGTGACCGAATCAACATTGTCGTAAAGGCTTTGCATTTTAATACACGATTTCTCTCGGAGTTGCTGGTGCGGGTTGAGCTAGGTATCAAACCGGAAGAGGTCGTCCCGCCGCAGATTATCTTCGGCACAGAAGACTGGGTTCGATTGCATCACGAGATTCTGCGAGTTCGCGTGCCGGAGGCCATTCTGCGACGGCTGGAATTCTTCGCGAGCCAGTTCGAGTTCAGCGACCACGCGGCGACGCAATTTGAATACAAGACGAAAGACACCGTCAAAATGGCCGGTTCCGACTGGTCGCAGCTTGCGGCGCAAGAGACCGGGAAAGACAAGCTCAAGGACTTGGGAGCACAGACTCGAAACGGGCTGTCAGTCCGCAGCCTGATCACCGTGCTCGTGTTCGTGAAAGCGATGGCGTACTTCCGCGGCTGGCGTGAAGTCACGCTGGAAGACGTGCGGCAGATCATCCCATTCGTGCTGCACGACAAGCTGGCCCAAGATGCCGACTGCCCATTCTTCGAGTCGCCGGAGACTGCAATGTTCCGCACCGATAAGGTTGGCTGGATTCGGAAGCTATTCGACATGTCGTGCGCGGAATACGAGCGTTTGGAGTTGGATCGCGACGACCCGGTCGCACAACTCACAGCCGAGTTTAATCGCGGACTTGATGGCGTGTCAGAGCGCGACGCGAAAGCGAGGCAGGTGAAGATCGAACGCGTTCTGGCCGAGTGGAGTAAGTCGCGAAAGTTCTACGGCCACATGTTCGACGACGTGCTCAAGCTGAAATACCTGCATCAGCGATACACCAACTACCTGCGCTGGCTGGAATGGAAGGGAAAGTAATGCCGATCGAAATCGCCGTCCAATGCGCGGACGTCGCCAGCGTTCCCTCCGACATGCTGCTGCTCAAACACGCTCAGGGTTTCCACGGAGCCGATCAAGCGATCGTGGCGCGGCTCACCGAGCGCGGCGCCTGCCGCGAGTCGGATATTTCGCCGGCGAACGGCCAGTACGTATTGGTCGACACCGGTGCGGCAATCGCGGCGACTCGGACGTTGTTCTTGGGCACGCCGCGGCTGGGCGAGTTCGGTTATCGTCAAATGAGGCAATTCGCTCGCCTTGCGATTGAAACGATCGGCGAAAAACGGTTGCCGATCCGCACGCTGACTACCACGGTGCACGGCGCGGGTTACGGTCTGGATGTGGCCGAGGCGTTGCGGTCGTTGATCTTTGGGTTCCAGCAGGGATTGGCGACGTCGCCGCTGCCGCAACTCGAAAAGATCATCTTCGTCGAGCGAAGCCCGCGGCGCTGCGAGTTGTTGCAGACCTCGCTGGAAGGGGTCGAGATCGTATCCTCTCCGCACGCCGCGACGCCGGGGCAGCCAGCTGTTGCAGCAGCAACTGCGACACTGACAGTCGGTGCAACGCCCGCCGCCGAGCCAGCTAAGAAAAAGAGCGTCTTTGTGGCTATGCCGTTTGCGGAAGAGTTTGAGGACGTGTACCAGTTCGGCATCTATTCGACGATGCGCCGCTGCGGATACATCTGCGAGAAAGTGGACGAGTCGGTGTTCGCAGGCAATATCGTGGACCGCATCATGGACGGAATTCGGAACGCCGATTTCGTCATTGCGGACCTCACGCTCGAGAAGCCCAACGTGTATCTTGAAGTGGGGTATGCCTGGGGCCTGAACAAGCGGGTCCTCCTGGTAGCTCGCGACGGTCAACGGCTGCATTTTGACCTGAGCCATCACAAATGCCTGTTTTACAAGACAATCGGCAAGCTGGCGGAGTCGCTGGAAAAAACGGTGCTGGAGATCTCGGGCCAAGGAAGCGATCATGGCTGAGCCGATGGAGAAAAGCGAACTTGACCCCGCTCTAGCCGAGGCGCTGCGAGCGAACCGCGAGTCGTTGAACCAACGATTCGCCCTCCGGCAGCGGGCCGGAGCGAGGATCGACGACCGAGCGTTCGAGCAGCACTTGCGGACGACGGTCAATTTGCTGATCACGGGTGTGGCGAATCGGTTTGCGGAGCGAGTGAGCGCTGTTGTGAACGCGCTATTCGATGTCTCGCTGGACCTGTTTGCCGCCGGCCTGCTGGGAACGAAAACCAAGCATCCCCATGTCCACTCGGCCTGGCGCGAAGTTCTGCCGAAGGCGACGACGTTGCTGGCCCGCGATCCGTTGCGAGTCGCAGGTTGCTTGAGCAACGCGGTCGATAACCTCGCGGCGCACCCATCGGCCCGCCCTTCCGAATGGATCGAGCTGATGCGCAATCTATCGCCCCATTGTGACTCCGTGCCCCAGTGGCTGGACGCTGGAAAAGTCGCGGCATGGCGCGCGGGCCTGGTTCAGTATCGGTCGGCGGCCCTCCGACTCACTCGCGAGATGCCGTGGGACCTCGCTGCTCGCTGCGTCGGTGCCACCGGCGACGTGAAGGGGTCTGATTGGTACAAACGGCTCGACCGACTGGAGGCCGATCGCTGGTTCTCGCCGGTTACTGGCAATGCCTTGGTGGCTCGCGCGTCTTTGCGTCTGGTGCGCACGACAGGCGGCTTTCGCGGCTTTGGCGGCCCGTGCCTGCGTCCACCGACCGTGACGGCAGCCGACGGAGGACTGTTCGTTTCGGATGGCAATGCAACCTGGCAATTGCTAGCTGATGTGTTCGGCACGTTGTGGCATCGCGTACCCACAGCTCCGGCCGCATGCGCGGCTTCCGGTGTGGCGTCGAACGTCGCGATCGACTCGCGCGGTCGAGTCAACTGGGACGGAACGTGTCACAATTTTGTCGAGCTGGCGGATGTCAGCAGTTTCGGCTGCGATGGGCAGACGCTGGCAGTGACGCTAGAAACGTCGCATCACGTATTCCTGGTGGCTCGCGCCGCAACATGATTGGAACCAAGTGCCGGTGGCTTTGACGAACAACCTGCGTCTCGAATGGTCCACGCAATGGCCAGCCGCGCTCGAATTGTGGAGCCGGTTCGTGCAGTTGCATGAACCGACCTGGTGCTTCACCGAAGCGGATGAAAGGGCGGCGCAGCTATCGGGTAGCTTTGCCATGATCAGGCTGGTCGATCACTCGGTCGTCATTAGTTTGCGACTGGTGGCCGAATACGGCTTGCAGGGGTTCGCCAAGGAAATCCTCGCTCACGAGATCGGCCATCACGTGTACTGCCCGGCCGACCTGACGGACAACGCGCGGATGCTGGCGCGGATGCGAGTTGGCTTGCCTACGAAAGAGCATCTGGCACCGTTCATTTCGAATCTGTATTCCGACCTGCTGATCAACGACCGGCTACAGCGATCGGCAGGCCTGGAGATGTCGGGAGTCTACTTGAAGCTGGGATCGAAGTGCCGCGACCGGCTCTGGACGTTGTATATGCGGATTTGCGAGCTGCTGTGGAAGCTGGATCGCGGTCGGCTCGCGCGGGGCGAAATCGACGGACGCTTGAATGTGGACGCGCAACTCGGCTCGCGGCTTACCCGAAGTTATTCCAAGGACTGGATGGACGGCGCCGGCCGATTCGCGGCGCTGTGCTTGCCGTATCTGCTGGAAGACGAAGCGGCGCGGACGCAGAAGTTGATGTCGATCTGGAACGACACGCGTTGTTGCGGCCGCGGCGCGATCCCGGACGGCCTGACCGAGATCGGCGACGGCGAACTTACCGGTGCAATTCACCCGGCTGACGATCCCGACTTGTCGGGCATCGAAGCACCCAAGCCTGCGCCCGATGCGGACACGGCGCAAGCGAAGGCTCGGCAGACAGGGACGAAGACTTCCAAGACGTATCGTCAGCCGATTGAATATACCGAGGTGTTGAAGGCGGCCGGGGTGGACGTTGATCCGGCCGAACTAGCCGCCCGTTATTATCGTGAACGAGCGATCCCGCATTTGATTCCGTTTCCGGCTCGCAAGCTGCCAATCGCGACCGACCCGCTGCCGGAAGGGCTCGATGTGTGGGATGTCAGCGCGCCGCTGCAGCAGATTGACTGGCTCGGCACATTGTTGACGAGTCCGCAGGTTGTCCCCGGCGTGACGACTCGTGAGAGGCACATGGGAACAAGTCCCGATGGGGAACCGGAGATCATCCCGGTTGATTTATACTTGGGTGTGGATTGCTCGGGTTCGATGGCAAATCCGGCGCATCACCTTTCGTACCCGGTGTTGGCGGGCGCGATCATCGCACTTTCAGCTCTACGCGCCGGGTCGCAAGTTCAGGTCGTGCTCTCGGGCGAGCCTGGGGGGACAATTTCGACGCCCGGTTTCCAGCGGAATGCCGCTACCATACTCAAGACGCTCACGAGCTATCTCGGCACTGGCTATGCGTTTGGGATTCATCGGCTGACGGAGACATTTGATTCGGCTGCGAAGATTTCCAGTCGATTCAATTCGCGGCCGGTTCATATCCTGATCGTCAGCGACAACGACATGTTTTCGATGCTGGACTCGACGTCGGAACGACGGTCCGGTTGGGACGTCGCTCAACTGGCTTTGGGACTGGCGGGTGGCGGCGGCACATTTGTTCTGGAACTGCCCGAGTATGTCCGCAATTCAAAATGGTCGCAAGATACGGCCGGATACGTCAACCGCATCCGCACGATCGGCTGGAATGTGTCGATTGTCAGCTCGATGGAGGAACTGGTCGAGTTCGCCCGCCGGTTCAGCCTTGGCCAGTTTGGAGTTCGTTGACGTGGCGCAAAAGGGCCCTCAACTCGACCGGTTGCTGCACCGCCTGGCAGATTGCCCGCCTGATTTCCTGCTCGCGCCCGACAAGCTCGATCTCAAGGCGCTCGTCTGCGATCATTTTCGAGCGCTCGGAGTGGGGATTCCGAGTCCGCACGAACGTCGTTTCCTTGCCGCGTTGCCGAGCGAATCCGAGCGTCTGATGCTAATCGTGCTCTGGCTGGTGCGCGATGATTGGTTCCTCGATCGGCCGGAATTGGCCGACCCAACCTGGAGGTTCCTGCAATCTGATTCGCTGGCGCAGTTGGCGAAACTGGTGCCCGCAGATGCAATCATCAATGATCCCGACAGGCGCGAAGAATTGGTTCAACTCTGTCTGAAAGGGCTCGCACTGCAGCCGGAAGGAGAATTCGCCGCGCAGGCGGCCGACCGGCTGACAACGCTCGACAGTGTGGAACGGGAGCGCGTGATCCGCCAGACTCGGGAGGCGGAAGACGCACGCGCGAAATCCGTGAGGCCATGGCCCGTAAGAGAGCCGAAGAGGCTGCCGCCCGATATTCACGCGAATGAAGCCCAGCATGTTGGACACGCCTCTCACCGAAGCCGACCGTTTCCCGCTGCTGACCGACCGCAGCCGAGCGATGTTGCGCCGGTTGCAACAACATGCGCACGCTCCGCGGTGGACATATCAATGTGGCGATCGCCTTGATGCCGCGGGACTTGCCGACGTGGAGGCGTTCGCCGCGCTTCAACGATCGCAACGGCGAGGATGGAGGTTCGGTGAAACACCGGCCTGGGTCCCCGATTTCATCGATCGCTGTCGGCGCGAAGTGCCGTTCTATCGTGAGCGGCTGGCCTCGGATCAGTTGCCGACATGCAACCGCGAAGACCTGCGGCGGGAACCCTGGGCGTTTGTGCCCGATTCGGCTGATGTGTCGGAGTTGATCGTTTATCGGACTTCGGGGACCAGCGGAAACCTGCTGCAGATCCCCGCGCACCCAGTCGCGCCGGCCAGATACTTACCGCTGTTTCAGTCGGCTCTTGCGGCTCACGGCGTATCGCTCGAGGGTGGCGATCGCGTGTCGGTCATTCAGGTCGCCGCACAAGTACAGACTTATACCTTCGCCTCGGTAAGTTCATTTCTCGACGGAGCAGGCTGCGCGAAGATCAATCTCAATCCGGCCGACTGGACCAATCACGAAGATCGCGAGCGGTTCCTCGACGATTGCTCGCCGGAGATCGTGACCAGCGACCCGTTCGCGCTGGAACAGCTTGCAGCGCTCCCGCTGCAATCGCGTCCGAAGGGGATTCTGTCATCGGCCACGCTCTTGCTACCGGCGCTGCGGGATCGCTTGCAGCGGCGCTTCGGCTGCCCGGTGATCGACGTTTATTCCATGAATGAGACCGGGCCGATCGCGTTTGCTCGCGCCGATTCCGACGCCGACGAGCACGAGATTCTGCCCCACAATTTGTTCGTGGAGATTCTGGACGAATCGGGCCGACCGGTTCCGCCGGAAAAACGCGGAGAAATCGTGGTCACGGGGGGAGTGAACCCTTTCCTGCCGCTGGTGCGATACCGGACCGGTGATTTCGGGTCGATGTCATTTCGCGATGGGGTGCCGCGGCTCGTCGGCGTCGAGCGCCGGCGGCCCGTCGTATTTCAAAAGGCGGACGGCACGCCGGTCGTCAGTATCAGCGTGACCGTTGCGTTGTTCCAGATTCCGCTCCCGTTCTTCTCGCTGCATCAAGCGCGAGACGGTTCGTTTACGTTCCGCACTCGCTGCGACGCGGTGGTCGAGGATGATGTTCGCCACGCCTTGATCGGCCTTTTTGGTGCGACACCGTTGCGGATCGAGCAAATTCCGTGGGAGGATGCCTGGCAGGGCAAGTCGATTCAATACTCGCGCGAAGGGGATGGATCGCCATGAGCAGGGCCGCCGAAGAACAGGCTTTCGAACCGTCATCACGTTGCACGGATTCGGTCATCGAGGCCCCGCGGACTGGAAGCCTGTGTCACGGCGCGACGGATTGGCAAGATTGCCGCTTTTTGACCTGCAGCGTGCTGCCGGTGCGTTTCGCGTGCAACTGCCGGTGTCCATTCTGTTTCTCGAAGTCGTCGGTCAGCGCATTGCGGCACGACACCGCTCACTGGCGCCAACTCGATCTTGAACGATACTTCGAATTCGCGCGCGAGCGGGGAGCATCTCGACTGGTCATCACGGGCGGCGGCGAGCCGCTATTGCGCGTGGACGCAGTTCTCGACATCATTCGCCGCGGCAAGCCGTTTTTCGAAGAGATCGCCTGTTTCACAAACGGCAGCCTGTTGACGCGCGGCCTCGCCCAAACGCTCGCGGTCTCAGGATTGTCGTATCTTTGCTTTTCACGACATCACTTCGATGAGGTGCTCAATCGCAGTCTGATGGGCATCGCGGCCCCGAGCCTGGGTGGCTTCTTTGATGCGGCTGGCGGCTTGACCGTGCGAGCCACCTGCGTAATGACTCGCGGCCACATCGACAGCCAGCAATTAGTCACGCGCTACATCGAACGGCTCGCCGAATTCGGCGTGCGGCAGTTCACATTCAAGCACACTTACGTTGCTTACAAGCGTTCGGTGTTCGCGGCGTCGGCGGAAGACCGTTGGGCGGCCGAGCATCGCGTCACATTCAATCCATTCGAAGGCCGAGGCGAGATCATCGGGCAACTGCCGTGGGGACCGGCAGTTCGTCGCATCGGTGAGTTTCAAGTCTGTTATTACCGCGAACCGACTCCCGCCTGGGAGAAGGAACATAAAACATGCCGATCACTCAACCTGCTGTCAGACGGGACGGTATTCGCCTCGCTGGAGGATCAGTCGAGCCGCTTGTTTCGGCTGAACAACTCCTCGCCGCGCTGAACGGCGAGGAAATCGAACGCTTGCGCCCGCTCTTGCCGGTCGGCTATTCGTCGGTTGCAACCGCGTATGGCGAAGCCGCTGCCGAGCTCACGGCTCGCGATCTCACCGAGCATTACACGACTGGCCTGTCGTACTTTCACGACGAATTCGTGCCGCAATTGAAATTGCGATTGACTTGGCTCGCCGGCGGCGAATGGTACCTGACGGATCTCGATGACTTCGTGGCGTTTGCGGCCGGAAGCGACGTGGACCTGATCACTCACTTGATCGAAGCCGTTGCTGCGCGCGAGCAGATCGTTCTTTTTCCGGGCGACTGGTTTGGGTTTTCAGTCGGTACGACACACACAGACAACATCGTCTGGCGGAGCGATTCCACCGGCCGGCTGGCCTGCCTGTGCGTTCCATCGGTTCGCAACGGCCATCTGACCGGCGAAATGATCTCGTTTCTTGAGTGTGCCTCGGCCTGCTTGCTGAACCTCAATCTGTTTCCAACGCTTGCCAGAGCGGAACGAGCTGCCGCTGCGCGCAGCCTTCGGCCACTCCTCGACAAATCAGTCTTGTCGATCAGCTTCAGCCGCGGCTTCGGCATGACCGCCTCACAACTGGGCGTTTTCCTGGTGCACCGAGACCATCCTTTCGTTCGCCGTTTCCGCGAGCAATGGTCGTGGTTTACCTACTTCTTCAACGCCCTGGCCGTGCGGACTTTCCTGCGGTTGGATCTCGCTGAATTGCAAACAGTGGATGAAGCTCGTCGGGCGTGGGCCGCTCATTGGCTCGAAACTCACGCCCTGCCGCCGATCTCAACAGGTAGCTATTACGTGAAGTCGTTCACACTGTGTGAACCCGTGCCGCCGCCACTGCAACCGCTGACTCGCGATGGCCTTGTCCGAACTCTGTCTCAAACCGCCTCAAGTCGATAGACGGCCTTGAAGGTGAAGTGTCGTTGGTGGTTACCGTCGCGACCGTCAGCATTTTCGAGCGACGGGATGTGAGCATGATTGTTCCCCAGCGCGCGTCGGTCACATCGACCGATGCGCCCAGCGGCCCAGTGACTCCAAAAAGTGTCCCGCAATCCATACGCGCGGTATTCCCATGGACGCACACCAGGATATCTCGTTCTGCGCAGCCGCCTCATCTGAACCGTCAAGGTGGACGGTAACCGACATAACATCGACCCGCGGGCATTCTACCTATACCGGCGGATTCTGGGGAGACTCTGACCACGTCGCGTTTCTACCGTTCGAGCAGCACCACGATGGTCTCTTCGAGCGCACCAGTGAATCCCTTGACATGGGGCGTCAACATCGCTCTGACAGTCCAGCCCTGGCGGCCGAAGTGATTGAGCGCCTCTTCCAGGCGGGCCAGGTCGAAGCGGCCGTCAAATATCTTGTCGCGCGGAGTGAGCAGCTTGTACTCCTTCTGTCCGGAAGCGGGCCCGGCTTGCGCGAAGGGCGAGGATGAGTCGGACTTGTTGTCGGGCTCCGCGGAGGCTTCGGCCTTGAGGCCGCCGCTCGTTTCGGTCGAAAGCGACCAGGCCGACGCGTCCAGGCCCTCGACCTCGATGCCCTCGGTCGTCGCCACGGCTGTTGCCGAACCGGTAGATCCAGCCGCCGAGGCGGCCTTGGCGGCGGGGGAAGAGACCGTGAAGCTGACCCCGCATTTCTTGCATTTGATTCGACTGCCGATCAGGCTCGACGGGATCTTGCCGCGCTCGCCGCAACTCGGACACGTTACAAAAGCCATCGTTCAAACCTCCCCTCGCATGGCCGCTGGCTTTGGCTTGGCCGCCGCCGGCCGGCATTCACGAATTGAACAGAATGACACGAATGGACTCGCGGTGCGCAGGTTCGCGACCTGGGAAACATGCATCGTGAAACGACCTGTAGCCAGGAAGCACGAAGTTCCAAATTCCGAATCTCGAAAGGGGGCATGAGAAAGTGGCATCGTGAAATGACTTACAGACCACACGCTAACGCGCTCGTGCGTCAATGCAAAGGGGGATCTGCGCGTCACTTTGAGAATTGGTCGATTGGATAGCCGGAATCGGGATCCTGCCGGGCCTTCCTGTTAGTGGCTTCGCCCGCCGCTTACAATGGCGCTTTCGTCGGGTGTGGCGCGAGCTGGGGACCTGGTGGAATCGATTCACAACCGATCCCCGGTGCGTAACGAGGTTGTTTTCCCCGCGGCAGACAGCCCCACGCCGAGCAGGGCTTCCCTGGCGCAGTCACGGAAGTGTCGGCCGAGGTCCGAGCCCGCGCCCCTCCGTTGTCGCGAGGTCGATTCGATGCAAGGGTTTACCGGGGCTGTCCTCATCATCCTGGGATTGATCGTGGTCTACGGGCTGATCGGGATGGCGGAATTCGCCGTCGAATCCGCGCGAAGGTCGCGTCTGAAGGAATGGTCAAACCGAGGAGATCGCGGCGCTCTGGCTGCCCTCGGACTGAAGGAGAACCCCAGAAGCCTGCACTTGACCGTTCAGGCCGCGAACATCTTGCTGGCCGCGATGGCGGGCTTGTACGGCGGGAAGACGCTTGCGCCCTGGGTGAGCCAGGCGATCGCGCGGGTTCCCCTCATTGCTCCCTACTGCCACACGATCGGGACGGGGCTGGCCGTGCTCTTGATCGCCTCGGCGACGGTTCTCCTGGGTGAAATCGTTCCCAGGCGGATCGCGGCCGTGCGACCCGAGCAGTTTGCCAGGTTCGTTTCACGGCCGCTCAAAGCGCTCGCGCTCCTGGGCCAGCCGGTGCTCGAGTTCTCGACTCAGGCAACGGATCGCCTGTTCAACACCCTCGGGCTGCGTTCCACGCTCGAGCCGCCGGTGACACAGGAACAGATCCAGGTTCTGATTCACGAAGGGACCAAAGCGGGCGTCTTCGAGGAAGAAGAGCACGAGCTCCTCAAGCGCGTCTTTCGCTTCTCCGATCGCCTGCGCGCAGCCTCATGACCCCGCGCAACGAAGTCGTCTGGATCGACCTGGCGGATTCTCCCGACGACATCCGCCAGAAAGTCGTGGCAAGTCCTCATGCACAATTCCCCGTTTGTGACGGGAGCCTCGATAACCTGCTGGGTGTCGTGCAGATCAAGGATCTCCTGATCGAGCGCCAGAGCGTCGAGCCGTTTCGCCTCAAGGGGCGATTGGCGATGCCGCTCTTCATTTATGGCGGAACGCGCGGACTCAAGATCCTGGAGATGTTCAAGAAATCGGGGACTCGCCTGGCCGTGATCCTCGACGAGTATGGCACGGTCGAGGGCCTGATGACGCTCACCGACATCCTGGAAGCCATTGTCGGCGACATGCCGGCGAGCGCCCTCGAGGCTGAGCCCACGGCCGTCGAGCGCGCGGACGGATCCTGGCTCCTCGACGGCCGCATGGCGCTGGAGGAATTCTGGGATCGCTTCGCCTTGCCGCCGATGCCGCAAGAAGAGTTCCATACGCTGGCCGGGCTCGTGGTCCACGAGCTCGGTCACATTCCCCGCATTGCCGAGGGTTTCCAACGATGGGATCTCTACTTCGAGGTTGTTGACATGGATGGCAAGCGCGTTCGACCGCATTCTGGTGAAACGGCTCGATCAGAAGGAAACGGTATCGTGAACGGGAAGTGGCGGCTGATTCATGTCGCGCCGTAGATGCGCGGCAAGAAGAACCACCAGTACCAGCCATAGAGCCCGATCCAGTAGATGCTGACCAGGATCACGAGCAGCCGATCGAGCGGGCGGTTCGAGCACATCGGAAACAACGTTCGGGCGGCTCGGCCAAGCGCAACGTGCGCTCCGGCAACGATGAAGGGCGAGAGCAAGATTCGTTCGAGCCGGGCCGGAGGCGTCCACACCAAGATTCGAGCCAGCGGAATTCGCAGTTGATAGGCTTCGAGGACGAAGACGCGAAAGGGGAGCCCGGATTCCGGTCCCCAGAGTAAGCCGCGCGCTCCGTGGGCTTCGAGGTAACCAGACGCCCTGACCAACATGGTGGCGCGGAAGCCGGGAAGAGCCGACCAGAATCGTTCGAGCCAGATGGCAGCGGTTCCCTGGTCCAGGCTGAGCAGCCCATAAAGCAAGCAAGCGGCCGCCATCGCCCCCAGGACCACGCCGAGAGCCGCCACGCAGCGCGGCGGAAAGAGGCGATTGCGATATAGCTGAGCAGGACGTCCGGGACCAAGAAAAACCAGGTACCCTCCAGGAACCCCCAGACCGCTCCCAAGATGAAGGCGGACGACCAGGTGGGCCGCTTCATGTGAGCGGGCCTCGCTCGAGTATGATCTTGCGCTTGATCGCCTGGCGCTTCAATGCCGTGAGCTGCGGGGCCGGCGTGAACACAAACCGGAAGATCCGCAGGCCGCCCTGCTCGAAAGGCCGGTAGAACGTCTCGTAGTCGTCGGCAAACTCGGGCTGCTTTCGACCAAGTAGCTGGACCAGTCGGTCGTGGAGCAGCCGCACGTCCGACTCATCCGGCTCGTCCCGGCCAACCTTGAGCTCGACCTGCCAGCAGAGAACTTGCCTGCCGGCATCGAGCTCGGTCCATACGCAGAAAGCTCCCGTGGAGAGATCGCGCAGCTCGCTGCCGAAAAAGACTTCCTCGAGCATCGATTCGAAGATATTCGAGCCACAGAGGAACAAGCAGCCATGAGCTCGCCCGGCCACGCTGATGACATCGGTCAGCGGCTGATCACCCAGCTTGATCCAGAACGTGGCATTGCCGCTATCGGCGATTGCCAGGGCCCGGCACAGCACTCGCCAGGAATAGAGCCGGACGCGGTCCTTGAGGTTGTAGCGGGCCAGGGGAATGCCTTGCCACCGCGTGACGACCAGCTCGCCATCGACGATCTCATAGAAGGTATCTTCCCGCTGCGCGTGATACAGGTTGGGGATCGGGGTCGAGGCAAAGCCGAGCTGGCGCGCGACCTCCGGATGAGCGTGGAGGAACTGGCGCGCCTGGATCAAGGGAGCGCTTTCCACCCCGAGAATTCCCGTGTCGGCCGAGCCATAGACGCTCAGGATTGTCGGCTCATGCCCGCTGCGCCGGGCTCGTCGCGCCAGATCGAGTCGCAGGTCCTCGGGGAACGGCTCACCGGTGACCAGGAACGTGATCTTCTCCAGCGGCAAGATCTGGCCGGTTTGCTCCGCCAGTTTCTCGAGATAGAAGATGGCCGACGGACACAGGGCGATGAGGATCTGATCGACTTCGTCGTGAAGACCACCGATCAGCTCGAGGATCTCGGCGTGTTGATTACCGGGCGAAAAGACGACCAGGGGGAAACCATTTCGCAGCGCGAGTGTCTTGAAGATGAACGAGAACTGCTCGCCGCCGGCCCAGCTACCCAGGCTGAGCCCGATGATCACGAGTGTCTTGCGCGTGCCGAGCTCAAAGGCCTCGATCAGCCGCGCCTGGAGCAGTGGGGCCAGGACCATGTCGTGCGATCGGAGCTGGGGCCAGAAGAAGCCCCGGCCGGTTCCATCCGGGTTGGTGGCACCGCTGCTGCGCAGAATCGAGTAAATGTCGTGGTACGATTCCCTCGGGATGTAATCGCGCCACGGGTTCGCCGCGTAGAAGTTGTCCTTGGTGAGAATCGGGACCTCGTCCCAGAGAAGGTCGCGCAGATCGGATTTGCCACGTTGGGGCAAAGTGGCATCGATCAAGCTCCTGTAGGCGAGGGACCCGGCGTAAAAGCGCTCGATCACGTCCCTCGCCGCGGCTTCTGAACCGAAGCGGGCCAATGACAGATCATCCATTTGCCGCCCTCCCGGAAGCGGATCTCGATGCTCGCCACCCACATTCTTCCACTTTGACCGTGAATGACGGCTCTCACCATGAGACTATGGTTCTTGACCGCCGCGTTGTGCCACCGATTCGCAACTTTGATCGAAAAACCGCCGAGTAAACGAGTCCCGATTCAATGACGCCTCTGAATGTACTGGATCGAATGCACCTTGTCTTGGGCCTGGCGGGCCGTTTTCCGGCCTTGATGCGCAGGCCGCGCTGGCGCCGCGACCGCATCGAGGCGTATCAGCTTCACCACATGCGACGCAGGCTGGACGAGGCGCGGTCAAGCGTGCCCTTGTACCGGCGCAAGGATCTTCCGGCGGGTAACCAGATTCGCAGCCTGTCGGACTGGGCCGGCTTGCCGCTCCTGATCAAGGACGAGCTGCGAAGCGGCCCGGAGAGCGATCACCTGAGCGAGGCGTTCCGCCGCGACGAGCTGATTCAATCCAAGAGCAGCGGCAGCAGCGGGCAGGCGCTCGATGTCTATTACGACCGCGACAGCTTTTCCCTCTTCATCCTGGCAGGCCTGCGCCTCTGCTGGATGGCCTTCCCGTACCGGCCGTGGCACCGGCAGACTTACATCTACACCAGTGCTTATCCCCTGGACTCGCTGTTCGGGATGTACCCCATGGAATTCATCCCGACCCTCGCACCGATCCCCGAGGCGCTGGCCAGGCTGCGCGCCCGTCCGCCCGACCTGCTGATTTGCTACCCGAGCCACCTCCGCTCGCTGGTTGACCAGATGACTCCCGAGGATTTTCAGAAAATCCGCCCCCGCGCGGTCAACGTCAATTCGGAAATGAGCTCGGCCGCAGAGCGGAAATACCTCGGCGAGAAGCTCCACACGTTCGTCTTCGACGACTACTCGAGCGAGGAGCTCACGCGCATCGCCTCTCAGTGCCGGCATCTGAACTACCATCTGTTCGAGGACATCAACTACGTCGAAATCGTCGATGACCACGGAGATCCGGTCCCGGAGGGAACCGTGGGCAATATCGTCGGGACGAACCTGCACAACCGGGCCATGCCCTTTCTTCGCTACGTGCAAGGGGACCGAGCCGCGATTCGATCCACAAGCTGCCCCTGCGGACGGACGTTCCGGATCCTTGAGAAGCTTGAGGGCCGCAGCAACGATGCATTCGCCCTTCCCGGCGGCGAGCAGCTCAGCTCGGGCTTCCTGCTCGACTTGACCTATGCCGTTTTCCTCGACTTCGATGGGGCTGTGAGCAGCTTCTGCCTCATCCAGGAGGTCCCCGAAACCTGGGTTCTGGAAATGGTGCCCGGCTCGCGCTGGAGCGCTGATCTCGAGCAGCGAATCCCTCGCGAGCTGGAGCAGAAACTGGGCCGGCCGAGCATCCGGATCGTCCCCAAACGGGTTGACCAGGTGACACGGACGTCCTCGGGCAAGGCCAATCCCATCATCTCGCGCGTCAAGAAGACCAGCGGGGTTTGATGCCGCTTTGAGAACGCAGAGACACGCCGGTGTCCCAGAGCATGTGGAACATCACGCCGGACTCGGCTCGCGCAGCGCGCTGCGGCAGCGGTTGACGATGGTCACGACGAGCAGGATGGCGACGCCCGCCAGAACGACGTTGATCCAGGCTCCCGCCTTGAGCCCCAGGCCAAGCAACAGGCACAGAAAGCCGAAAACAAACGCCCGGTCGCTTTTCCCCATCGGTCCGTCATAGCGCCGCGAGCTGCCGATCTGGATCGAGACGACGCCGGCCATTTCGCTCATGAGGGCGAGGATCACGATCAGGGTAACGAGCCAAGGCGAGAAACCGGGTACCAGGGCCAAGGGAAGATAGAGTGCCGAATCCGAAACCACGTCTCCCAGTTCGTTGAGTATCGCCCCGAGCGGCGATTTCATCGCGTGCTCGCGCGCGAGCATCCCATCGATGGCGTTGAGGGCCATCCGGACTAAAAGCACGACCGGCAAGAAGAGGAGCACAAAGCGATACCCGGCGCAGCAACCCAGGATCACCCCCGTCGTGAGGGAGACGAGCGCCGCCAGCACGGTCACCTGGTTTGCCGTGACTCCCAGAGCCGCGAGCCGCGCTGTCATTGGTCGGAGCGCTGCCTGAAATCGAGGTTTCCAGTCGTAAATCGAGGGCATTGTCAATTCCGGCGAGGGGAAGAACGAAACGAGGCGTCCGCGCACGGACGCTCCGAGCGCGGTCCAGTTCGGGCTAAACCGGTCCTTGGTTGCCTATGATATCAACGATCGATAGACTGCGATCAGATCCGTTCCTTTCTCTCTCCAGGAGCATCATCAATGGGCCCGTCTTCAACCACGCGGCGGGGGTTTCTCGAAAGCGTCGGCTCGAAGGGCGCCGCCGCGGCCGGCACGCTGGCGACGCTCGAATCGGCCCGGGGCTATTCAGCCAATGAGACCTTGAACGTCGCCTGCCTTGGCACCGGCGGGCGTTGTCAGAGCCTGATGAGGTCGCTGGTGCATATCCCGGGCGTGCGCATCGCCGCGGTTTGCGATATTTACGACGTTCACCTCGACCAGGCCAGGAAGCTCGCCGATTCGCAAGCCGTCGCGAGCAAGCACTACCGCGAGATCCTTGACCGCAAGGACATCGACGCCGTCGTAATCGGCAGCCCCGACCACTGGCATGTGCCGATGGCGATCGATGCCGTCACCGGCGGCAAGGACGTGTATGTCGAGAAGCCGCTGACGCACGACCCGGCCGAGGGAGCGGCCATCATCGAGGCTCAGAATCGAAGCCGGAAGATCGTCCAGGTCGGGATGCAGCAACGGAGCATGCCCCACATCCAGAAGGCTCGAGAGCTCGTGAAGAATGGACGGATCGGCGACGTTTTCAAGATCCATTTGAGCTGGAACCGGGGCGGCTCGTCGCGCATGCGGCGGGGGCCGATGGGCGTCGATCCCCGCCAGGTCGCCTGGAAAGACTTCCTGGGACGAGCTCCCGACCAGCCGTATGACGAATACCGCTTCCGCAACTGGCGCTGGTTCTGGGATTTCGGCGGGGGGGTCCTCACCGACTTGATGGTCCACTGGATCGATGTCGCACACTGGTTCCTCGAAGCCGATCGTCCTCTGAAGGCCACTTCGTTCGGCGATCACTTCGCCAGCAAGGACGTCTGGCAGACGCCCGACACGATCCAGTGCATCCTGGAATACCCCAATAATGTGCAGGCCCATTTCGAGGGCACGTTCTCGAACGCGAACTATGGAGCGATGATCACGTTCATGGGGACCGGCGGGACGCTCTACATCGACCGCGGCCGCTACGAGATAACCCCCGAAAACGGCAAGGGGAAGCCCGAATCGCTGATTCTGGGAAGCAACCCGCGCAGAGGGCGCCGATTTCTACGATAAGCCCGACGGCGAGCTCTTGCACCTGACCAACTGGGTCGACTGCGTGCGCAGCCGCCAGCAGCCCAATGCCCCGGTCGAAGCGGGCGTGGCCGCCGCCGCCGCGGCCCACCTCGGCAACCGCGCCTATCGCACGGGCCAGGTCGCGGAGTGGACGAGCGTTTGAGGGCCGTTTGAGCCTGCATACCCATCTTGAAGGTGCGATTCTTGAATCTCGCTCCTACGGGCCAGGGACATACCAGCCCAGGGCACTCCCTGGCCTGTCTGCGGGGTGATGGGGTGGATCTGTTGCGCCCCGGCGACGACTGGCAACGGTGGAAGAACGCCGGGTGGAAGCCGCGAATGCGGCGGCAGATCGTAGCCTGGCGGCGTAAGCCCCAGGTCTTCAGATGCGGTCAACACCGGCCCCGTTGATCTGTTGGGATCAAGCCCCGAAGGGGCGACGCGCTGGCGGGCCCAAGGCCAACCACTCGCTGGTTTGCGAGTGGCCGCGTCAAGGCACGACGATGTCGCCCCCGTCTGCGGGCTTGGGCGAATACCACACCGCGGAGCGCGAGGCGGTGATGCGGTTCGGCAATGACCTGGGGCTGACGCCACAAGGCTACGTCCTGTCAACCCAGTCGGGGCTCATCTTGCGAGTTTGCGGCCCAGAATTCGGTCGAGCGCGTCCGAGCTCTGCTCGATCAGCGCTTCGGGATAGTGAAGGAACGGGTGGAAGTATTCGAACGTGACGTAGCCCTCATAGCCGCGCCTGCTCGAGCGCCTCCATCACGGCCGGCCAGTTGGTCGTCCCGTCCAGCAGGGTGCGGAATGACTCGAGGGTGTGGTCGGTCCCCTTCTTGGAAAACTCCTTGAAGTGGACGTTCTTGATCCGGCGGCCGAGGATCGGGACCCAGTGCTCGGGAAACTGGAACAGCATGACGTTGCCCGTGTCGAAATGCACCTGCACGTGCTTGCTGCCGAAGCTGTCGACGAAGGCGTTCATCTCGGCGGGCGTGGTCAGGTAGCCATTGAACCACGATGGTCTCGATGTTCAGGTAGACCCCGCGTTTCTCGGCCAAGGGGACCAGTTGACCGATCGCCTCGCGGGCGCGGCGGTCGCAGACGTCGATCGGCACCGGCTCGCGTTCCGGCAGCCAGGGGATGTAGGTCGAGCCGGCGATGGTCAGCAGGTTCTCGGTGCCCAGCTCGTGGGCGGCGTCGATCATGAGCCGCGCCAGCTCGAGGCCTCGAGCGCGTCGCGCTGGGTCGTTGTCGGTCAGCGAGTAGGGCCAGTACAGGAACGAGCACACACCGCTGATCGCGATGCCGATCGCTTCGGCCATCTTGCGGATCGCGCGGTAACTGGCCGTCGGACGACTTCGGCGACAGGTCGTTGTCGAGGTCGTAGTTCAGCTCGATGCCGTCGAAACCGGCATCCTTGGCCAGTTGAAGGCATTCGCGCAGCGTCATCCGCGCGGGTACGGGAAGGCCCAGAGGTTGATCGATTTCTTCATGCGATACGGTTTGGGCGAGGCCCGGCGCGGGTCGGCCGGTCGGTCAGCTTGAGGATCGGCTCGCGCGGGTTGGATGCCCGCGGCGACCGAAGCACCAAGAGCGGCAGCCGTCAGCGTCGAGCGCAGTGCGGCCCGGCGGTTGAGCAGCGACGCGGCTTGATCCCGTTTTCCGGTAGCGATCGATTGCATGCGAAGACCCCCTCCCCAGACGAGAGAATGAACGGCGCCGTGCGATCCTTCACACCGTTTTACCGGGAGAATGGCCCCGTGTCGAAAGGCTGGTCGAAGATTCGGCGGCAGCGCCGTAGCAGCCCTTGCGAGTCCTGGCTTTGGCTCAGGTTGCGCGATTCGGTGGGGTCGAGGTCGAGGTCGTAGAGTTCCTCGACTCCGGCGGCATGACGGATGTAGACATGGCCTTCGTATCGGATCGCCGCCATGGGCCCGTCGTCGTCCGAAGATCGGCAGGGATCGGGCGTCGCTTCGATCGGCAAGCTCAGCTCGCTGCGAGGAGGCGGGCTCGAGCACGCGGCATCGGCCGGCGAGCGTTCCCAGCAGCGTGTGAGCGATGAGCCCGGGAAGGGCGACTCGCTCTTCCATCCCAGCAGATCGACGATCGTGCTCGGCACGTCGCGCAGGCTGACCGGCTCGGCGATGACGACTCCGCGAGGCACGCGCGGCAGGATAGCGCACCAGGAGCGGGACGTGAATCTCGGGCTCGTACAGGCTCGCGCCATGGCGAAACTTGCCGTGCTCGCCGAATTGTTCCCCGTGATCGGCCGCGATGATCAACAGCGTGCTGTCGAGCTTACCCCTCCGGCGCAATTCACCGATCAGCTCACCCAGCGCATGGTCCAGCGACGCGATGCAGTCGTCGTACGCATCCCGCGCAAGCGCTACGGACTTGGAATCGGGTGATTCGCGGGCGATCTTTTGCCAATCCCGCAGGACGGTAGAATCTGCGTGCGTCTTCACAGCAGTCCCGAAATGGCGGACGGCGCCGGGAGGCGTCAGATAGGGATCGTGGGCATCGAAGTAATTGAGGAACGCGAAGAAGGCGCCCTGGTCGTTGTCGGCAAGCCAGCCGAGAAACTCGCGATTGACGGCTGAAGCGTCTTTCCGGGGGAAGTCCAGGCAAAGGCCGGGCGCGGCATCGGGCGCCAGAATCCAGCGCAGCTCGTCGCCGACGCGGAAAGTGCCTTGCACGAGAAACCAGCCCAGGGTCGAGCTGCGCAGGACGTCGAGGGCCGTAACGGGATAATCGAGGTAGGTGTCGAAACCCCGAGACAGACCGGTTTCGTGGCCGCAGAAGAACTGGTTGGCCACGAACCCGGCGGTGTTGTAGCCCCTCTCGCGCAGGAATTCGGCAAGCGTCGGCCACTTCGTCTCGAGCCGTCCGAGCTACTAGAAATTGCGCAGTCATTCGTTCCGAAAATTGTCCCACTAATTCCTACGGACATGCGGATTCTCGAGGCGAGGGACTCACGATGTTTACGGGACGGGGAACGAGAAAGCGGTTGGCAAAGCCTTAAGCGGCGATCGTGACGGGCGGGTTCCGGCCGTATAGGATAGGTTATTCGTGACTCGATCGAACATTCGGACTGATTCGGCGCAGGCGCCTGGTCCCTGGCTTTCTAGCATGCACGGCGGACGCGCCAGGGCCTGCCGGCTGCGTGCCGCGCGCAATCTCCACGGAGTCGATGTTTATGTTTCGCAACATGCTCTTTGCCGCTTTCCTGGTCGTGATGCTGCCGATTCCCGGGCGCAGCGATGACAATCCGCCTTTCGACCGCAAGGTCAACGTGGTGTACGGCCGCAAATATGGCACGGCCTTGACGATGGACGTCTTGACGCCCAGGAGCCATCCCAACGGCGCCGCAATCATCTGGGTGATCAGTGGAGGCTGGTTCTCGGGGCACGACTCGATCAATCCGGGGGCCGTCAATGAGCTGCTGGGCCGCGGCTACACCATCTTCGCGGTCGTGCATGGCAGCCAGCCCAAGTTCACGATTCCGGAGATCCTCCAGGACATGAACCGGTCGGTCCGCTACATCCGGTATCATGCCAAGGACTTTCAGATCGACCCCGACCGCATCGGCATCACGGGCGGATCGGCGGGCGGGCACCTCTCGCTGATGCAGGGGACAGCCGGCGACACGGGCAATCCGAAGGCCGCGGACCCCATCGACAAGGTGTCGAGCCGGGTTCAGGCGGTCGCCTGTTTCTATCCGCCGACCGATTTCCTCAACTATGGCAAGCCTGGTGAGATCGCTCTGGGCTGCGGCACGCTGGCCTACTTCAAGGGCGCTTTCGACTTTCATGAGCTCGACCCCGCGCACCCGAGCTTTGTGCCGGTCACTGACGTCGGCAAGATCATGGAGAAGGGGCGCCAGATCAGCCCGGCTTATCACGCTTCGCCCGACGATCCGCCGACACTGATCATTCACGGCGACGCCGATCATCTGGTCCCGATCCAGCAGGCTGAGCTGTTCCTCGACAAGCTGAAGGCCGCCGGCGTCGAGACCAAGCTCGTGGTCAAGAAGGGGGCTGCCCACGGCTGGCCCGACCAGTCGAAAGACATGCCGACCATCGCCGATTGGTTCGATGGGCACCTCAAGAAATGACAAGGAGCCACCAGATGGGGCAGTGGCCTATCCTCTCATCGTCGTGATTCTCCACGCCGTCTGGGCAGTTGAAAGGAGCATCCCGTCGTGCATCCCAGGCCACGGTACTCGGCACATACATGCCATACTTGTGCCTCCACGATGCCCATGGTTTCATCGAAATTGGCTTCGTTCGCGCATTCTCGTCGATTTCGCCAGTCCCATTCATAAGATCCCCGTGCCGCTCCACCCCGTCGAAATCGATCAGGTCTGCGCGCTCGAGACGATCGTCCAGGCCATCTCCCGACCCAACTGAGTCATCAACCCCCCCCAGCTCCGAACCAGCCCTCTGATGGGCCTCACGTCCGGAATGGGCTTCCGTGATCCTGGGAGGGCGAGGCTCCGTCCGAGCCCCCTGGGAGATTGGCTCGCCGGGCGGCTCGCCCTCAAAGGCTACAAAGGCTAGGACATGCAGTGCAATATTGACTTCGGTCATCCGCACGGCTGGAAAAACTGAGCAAGGGCCGTCTGTTGGGTCGCTTCTTCGCAGCCAGTCGGCAGCGACTCAGAGAAGTAGCCCAGCGTCTGGGCCTGCACCGCGTGCCGAACCTGGGCGGATGCCCAGCTACGTAAGCGGCACGAAGTCCCGACCGGAACCCAATGGGCCCTGAGCGGGTGATCCCCTGCCGCACCACGGACATAGCGAACCTCTGGCGACGTTGCTCTGCGCGCGGAATCCGAGAATTCTGAGCACATTCGGCGATCGGGACCGATTC
>CAWGMT010000018.1:0-70347 GCA_963823675.1 uncultured Isosphaeraceae bacterium
GGCCTGAAACACCTCTTCAGCAATTGACAAGTCGGCCAGTGCGTCGGCGTAGTCGTCGAGAGTTTGCAGAATGGCAATTACTGCATTCTGGGCGGCACCAGCAGTAGGTAACCCTGTGCCCCAATTTTGCCCGGCAACGAGCTTTCCGGTATCCCACGCGGTTCGGAGCGCAAGGCCATCCACAACCTCGGAGGCCCCAACTGTTTCCGCCGGTGCACTCGATGGAGTCAGCTTATTGGCAACGAGAGGATATGCGTTGCGGAACGGCTGCACGTACTGATCGAGGTTTTGATCGTGCAATGCGTCCTCGAAAAGATAGCCGAGCAGCGCGTTGAGGCTCTGTCCCTGCTGCACCCCGGTGATGAGCCACAGCGCTTTCTGGATACGCTCAGAAGACAGGTCAATGGAAAGCAATCCTTCCTGGTTTGTATCTCGGTGCGTCATGTAACCGTTGCGCAACACCGCAGCAACAGCGGCCTGTACCTGCGAAGGAGCAAGAATGTATCCCCCATTGTCAGCCGAGGGCTGCAACGGAACGGGCAAGGATGCAGCGCCGGGAAATTTCTTCGCTCGGGCGGCATCGAGAGCCTCTACCTGCTGCAGTTCTGTCCCGGTGACAGGAACCGGAGCGGTTTGTGGCCGGACATTTTCGACCCAACCATAGCAACCCAGGTAAACCGAATCGTTCTTCTGCGCGCGCGTACGATTTAAAAGCGCCGTGGCAATGGTTGTTGCCCAAACATCGAGACGGTGACTGCACGCGTCGTGCGTTTCCGTCAGCAGCCGATCTAGCTCGGCTGTGGGTAGGGCAGCCAGACGGCCGAGGCTTGCCCGTACATCATTGAGCTGCGAGAATGGAGAGTTGGCTGGAAACGTTGGCGCAAGTAGATAAGTGGCCCACGAGACATGGGGATTGGGAATTGCTGGCCGTGCCAGTACCTGGTACGAAGTCAAGTTCGTCAAAGCTGTCTGCATGCCGATCAGTTGCGGCTCTTGAATCTGTGCCGCCGTCAATGTACCGGCATTGACTTCGGCATTGCCGGCAAGATTTGCATATAGAAGAAGAGTCGACTGGCGCAAGAGTTTATATAAGAGCGAAGTCGGCTTGGTGCCCGGATAATTTTCCGCCTGAATGTCGGCAATCGATGCGGTTTGCAGCCACTGGATGTAGTTGCCATTCTGGCCATTGCTCAGATTTGCGTCCGCATTCAGCGGACTTATCTCTGAAAGCGGACCGTCCTGAACCGTGGAGAATCCGATGGGAAAGCTGTTAGGACCGAACCCCAATCGTGCTACTTGCGGATTCCAGGTTGTGTATCCGTAGCTCTTAAGTAAATTCAGTGCAGCCGTTGAAGTCTCCCCACCACGCTTGCTCGAACGTCGTAGAGGTACCCATGAACCGCAGCAAATTCCAGAGAAACACGTCTCCCATCACCGACCGGCCCTGAAACGTCATAGAGCTTGCGTCCATGCCGAGGACGTTCATGAGCTGCTGGTCAGGATCGCCTCCCGCCAGCATGCACGGTGCACCCGTAGTACTAGCTAACCAGATCGGGCCATGACTTTCGGACAAAATTCACCAGTGCAGTTTCAGCCGGTCCAGCGAAATCGGAACTCTCGTTGTAAAGCTGTAGCGACGTAACCGGCAAGATTCCATAAGGAGTCTGCCCGACGCGAAACGTCGGGCATGGGTCCGCGCGGGAAAGTGTTCGCCAGAACATATTCGCGGCCCGCCTCGATCTGGTCCGCAGTGAAGACGCTGGCCATCATTTGGTTCAGAAAATATCCGAGCGTGGCAGGCCATAGCGAACGTAGCATGTCGGTGCTGTCAAGCGAGTCGCTGCCGTTAGCATCCAACACGTGATCGAACGTGGACGTCGGAATTCCAACAAGGTTTGCCAGAGTAACCCCGTCGCAACCGGGGTTGGAGGTCAGCGGTCCCTGACGCTCGGTTTCGTAACTGATTTCGTAATTGGGATCCTTACGGCTGTAGGCGGAACTCGCGTCAGTCGTGTTGTTGGTCGGCGCGCCCTGGGGAACCAGTGCCAGACCGTCTGTATAGTGGTGCGCGTTCAGCAAGTTGACCAATGTTTGCGAAGGTTGGGCATCGCTTGCGCGCAATCCATAAACGAAGATCTGGTCGAACCGCTTGCGCTCTGTTGCGGGGTCAATGGGATTTTGAAAGCCATTCCCGCAGCCAGCGCTGTTGGGAAATCGACCATCCACTGCAAATCGGCATCCACAACAGCTCCTGGGGGAAACCCGGTGCCATTGGGGGTAAGGCTGACAGCAAGAGGTTGCGTGATAGGAGTACCGTGAAAAGCGCTGGTCACCCCGCCGGAAACCAGCACAATCGTCCAAGAATCCGGCAAAGCATCTGCTACTGCGGGCTTCTCCCATGATGATGCACGAGTAGGTACCGAAGGGAAAATTGGCCCGGGAACAGGCGTGGTGCCACTAGGCGTAGGTTGACCGGGTTGCGCGGCAATATTTGTGGGCGTCACTTGCAGACTGATCCACGCAGCTCTCTGTGGACCATAGAGCGAGGCTATGCTTCGCCACGGTGCCTTATCGTCATCGATGTGAGGTGGAGGATTTCCTGCCATCCATATTGCATTCCAATATGCCTGCCCATCGGAAATTTCCTGACCGGTTAGCTCTGGCTCGTGGGTATTCACGGCGATCTGATCGGGGTAAATTCTCACCCACAACTCATTCGCGACTTTCACGCTCTGACTTTGTTTCACAAAACGAGTTTGAATGTGGACCGGCAAAAGCAGCAGCGGCGTGCGCGCGGAGAGTTGCTGTGGCGGAGTGACGACGATTCTGGGCTGAGTTGTCATTGTGGAAGCATCAGGCTCGCTTGAATCAGAATTCGAAATGGAAGACGCAACAAAATGTAAGCCGTCTGGGCGCTGTTTACACCCCAGTTGTTGCTGGTGTCATCGGGATTGTTCGTGTCGTCGACAATCGCAATTCCAGTCGGCTGTTGCGTTGGCGTTAAGAAGCCGGGCACCTGCGTTGTTTGCAAAACGGTTTTGAACACCTGCGATGCTTCCCGCCACGGACTGTGAGCAATGATCTGTGACGGAAGCTGTTGCGGCCCCGGATTAGAATTGCTCGCGCCGAAATTCGTCCATGCCAGATCATCCCAATGAGGCACGGTAGAAATATCCGGGGTAGGTTCGAGTCCGAAGCGCGGCTCAGAAGGCTGCTCCTGGAAAACAAAGAAGAATCCGTAGGGAGAATCATTCGTTCCGCCGCGCGCATCCGCCGCTGTGAGATTAAAACCAAGAAATGTCATATCCGGCGACAAAGTGCCTCGGAATAATGGATATCGTTCCATCGGTCTCGTCAAGAATGAGCTGCTTGTTTGGTCCCATCTTGGCTTTGCCTGCGTAAACAATCGCGTTGGGATAGCGCTTGAACAGTTCTCCGCGCACCAGCAGAACCAGATTGCCTTGAGCACTGCCGGGCCGGTTTGGATGCGATCCCAGTGAAGTATTAGTCGGCCATGTATTAGTCGGTGGAGAATGTCTTTTAACAGTTCTGACAGTTGGCTCGGATCGGTTGGATCACCCGGGCCGCGTACATAAGCGCTTACATCCCAAAACTGGCGGAAGCAGCTGCCACGTTGATCCGTCGGATAGCCAAACCACAAAAGCTCGCTTCCCATTTCGCTGTTGAGGCCAACCATGTAGGCCTCGATGAACTTCTGATTGGATTGCAGCAAGCCGATCGTGTCGGATGGAATCTGATCGACCCCCGGCAAAAGATAGTTTTGCGAAAGGTCCCGCAACGGCGAAGTCGCGGAAGGCATCCACGAGCGGCCCCAACCCCGCGTCGTCGTGCAAACCCCCGAGCAGGACCTGGAAATGGCGTGGCCGTGGCAACAGCCACATGGTCATCTGCGTGACAATCCCCAGATTGGACTGCGAGAACAGCCCGTCGAGCGATGGGCCGACGCCCCAGCGCGCGACCGGCGCGGACCGGCGCCGGCAAAACGATCGAAGCCCGTGTGGATGCACTGGCCCGTCGGCAGCACGACCTCGAGGGCGCAGACATGGTTGAACCGGTCCGCGTAGGGCCCTTGTCCGATGCCGCGCTCGACGATGTTTCCGATGAGGCTCGATTCCGGAGGCCCTCCCGTGACGCTCATCATCAGGTTCGAGCCCCGCTCGACGAGAAAGGCGTGGAGGTCGCGCATCGTGACGCCTGGCTCGAGCGTTACGTAGGCAAGCTGCTCGTCAAAAGCGACGATGCGCTTCATGCGTCCCAGGTCCATCACCACCGAGCTGTCGTGAGTGGGCACGCGCGAGCCGTAGCCCCAGTTCTTTCCCTTGCTCACGGGGTAGATCGGTATCTGATGACTGTTGGCGATTCGGACGCAGGCCTGCACCTCCTGCCGGTTTCCGGGGGCGACCACCGCCAGGACTCGCTGCGACGTGGCAAACGTCGCAGTCTGTGCGGCGGCGAGCAGCGGCTCGTCGGTCCGTACATTCTCGGGCCCCACCACCTGCTGCCACGCTTCGAGGGCGCCGACCAGATTAGGGGAAACTTGGGGCTCGCCAGAAAGGTGGATCATGGAAACCTCAGGAGGATGTCAGTCGGCCGCGGCAAGGCAGGCCTCGAGATGCTTGGCGAGCGTGGCCACGTTAGGTGAACCGAGCATCGTGTAGTGGTTGCCCGGCGCCTCGTGGAGGTCCAGCCCGCCGCGGGCCAGCTCCCGCCAGCGCGAGCGCGAGTCGGGCAGAATGTTTTGGAGCGGTTGCTGCGGCTGGAAGAGCACCAGTTTCCCTCCGAACGGCCGCGGCCGATAGCGGGCCATGGCCGCGAGGCCGGCCTGGAACACTCGAAAGTAAGCCTGAGCCTGCGAAGCCTCGATATCGGCAGGCAGGAGGCCAGCGGCTTGGGCCTGCTGGAGAACATATGGCAACTGATCCGGGGCGGCGAGGGTGCGCAGGCCGAGCGCGCTCAAGAACAGGTGGTGGCCCATGTGGGCCGCCACCTGGTCCACGAACAAGAGCAAGCTTGCCGAATCGTCGAATCGGTCGCTCGGCTGGCTGTCTTCAAAAAGGGGCACGTCCAAAAGCGCCACCAGTCCCATCTTTGCCCCCTTGGCCTCGAGCTGAACGGCCATTTCATAAGCCACGGTTCCACCCATCGACCAGCCACCCAGGTGATAGGGCCCCTGCGGCTGTGCACTGAGGATCGCGGCAACGTATTGGGCGGCCGTCTCCTCGACAGTGGCGGGCGCCCCGGCTGGGCTGTAGGTTGCCGTGTCCTGAAGGGCGAACACGGGCCGCTCCGGCCCCAGGAGGCGGCCCAGCTCCCGGTAGCAGAGCACGTTCCCACCGGCATGGACGCAAAAGAACGGGAGCTTCGAGCCCGCCGGCTGAATGGCGACGAGCGGGGATTGCGCCCCTCCGGGTTGCCCGCGGAAAGCGGATGCCAGGTCCTCGATCGTTCCCCCCTGCAACAGGCTGGCCAGCGGGACATTGTATCCCAGGCGCTTCTGGACCTGGGCAGTCATCCGCACGACGGACAGGGAGTGGCCCCCAAGCAGGAAAAAGTTGTCTCGGACGCCAATGGGCCGCACACCCAGGATTTCCTCCCAGATGCCGGCCAGCTCCCGTTCCAGGCTGTCGCGCGGCGCGATGAAGTCGCCTTCCTCGTTGGACCTGGACAGCTCCGGGGCCGGCAGAGCGCGGCGGTCGAGCTTGCCGTTGGGCGTGACGGGCAGCGCGTCAAGAACCACGAAGGCCGCCGGCACCATGTACTCGGGAAGCTTCTCCTTGAGGTAGCGCCGCAACAGGTCCGCCAGTCGCGCGGCGACCAAACCTTTCAGCGGGTGATTGACGTAGCGGCCCCACCGCTCGATCGGGACCGGCTCGTCCACAACCGGCACGGGGCCGCTTGGTTCGCCGGCGACAGTTCGCTGCAACACGACCTCCAGCGACCGTTGGGGATGCGCGCGCGACCAGCGCACAGCAACCGCATACGCCAGCTCGTCGCCCAGGCGCCAGAGGTCTTCCGGATCGACATCTGCCGGCGGAGCCAGGAAGTCGGCCGCCTGTCGCAGCTCAGCGGCTGTCGCGGGTGGCTGCGGGCCGTGCATCCAGTCGAGTGTGCGCGCAGCCGACTCCAGGCGCACGTTTGGGACGCCTTTCAAAACCACCAGAGGCGGCTCGCCGTCGACGAGCAGGTGCCGCAGCGCCGCGACCGTCAACGCTTCCTGACCCCAGTCCAGCTCGCGGATGTCCTGGGCAGAAGGGGCCGGCCGGCCGCCCACCCGAAGGATCACATCGTAGCGGAAGCGCGTCAGCTCGTTATGATGACGGCCACGTCGCACCTGGATTTCGACATGGCTGATCGCCGGCAGGTGGGTTTGCAATGCCGCGAAGAAGGCTGGATCGATTACCAGCTCCTCCTCGTTGGCCACGCGCCGGCTAACCCGCTCCCGAAACTGCGCTTTGGCGAGCCCGGCGGGCGCCTTCTCCAGCTCGACCGAGGCGTGGAACGCCTCCAGGAGCGGAAGGGAGCGGACGTCGCCGATGAACACGACGCCGCCGGGGCGTACGGCTGTCACGGCCTGTTCGAGCACACGGACCAGGTAGTTGATGTCGGGGAAGTATTGCACCACGGAGTTGAGAACGATGGTATCAAAGGCGCCGGCCTCGATCCCCTCGAAATTGTCGGCCTTCCGATGCCAAATTTGCACGTCCGGCAGAGCATCCTGACGCGTGGCCACCTGCTGCTTGAGATTGGCGACAGCGACGGCCGAAATGTCGGTACCGCAGTACAACTTACAGTAGGGCGCCAGGCGGAGCAGGATCAGGCCGCTGCCGCAGCCGATCTCCAGCACTCGGCGTGGCCGCTGGGCCAGAATTCGCGCGACCGTCTGGTCTGCCCATTCCCGCATTTCCTCCTCGGGGATGGGAAGGCCGGTATAGCTGCTATTCCAGCCCGTAAAGTCGAACATTGGGTCCGGGTGGGGCTCGGCTCGGCTGCTGGCCTGGTCGTAGAGCGCCTCCCATTGCGAGAGCCGCTCGGCCTCCCAGGCGCGCACCGCTTCGTCGGCCGCCGGGCCGTGCCGGGCCACCAGATACGCGACCAGGCGCTCTTGCCCGGGGTGGTCCTGCCGGACCACGACCGCCGCATCCTGCACCGCCGGGTGCTCTTGCAGGACGGCTTCGATTTCTCCCAGCTCGATGCGGAAGCCGCGGACCTTGACCTGCTGGTCCACGCGGCCGAGGAAATCCAGCGTCCCCTGCGGGCGCCACCGGGCCAGGTCGCCGCTCCTGTACAGCCGCGCACGGTGCTCCACGGGTGCGGAATAAACTTCTCCTCCGTCAAATGGGCGCGGTTGCGATAACCCCGAGCCAGACCCACGCCGCCGATGTAGAGCTCGCCTGCCACGCCGATCGGCACGGGGTGCAAGTTCCGATCGAGCACATACACCTGCACATGGTCCATGGGACGGCCGATGTCGGGGTTGCCGCCGCCGGCGCCGCACTCGCCGATCGTGGCGCAGACGGTGTTTTCGGTAGGCCCGTACGCATTGAAAACCCGCCGGCCCAAAGCCCAGCGGGCGACCAGCTCTGCCGGACACGCCTCGCCCGCGATCACCAGGCTTCGCAGCGCGGGCAGCTCAAGGGTGGGCAAGGCCGCCAGCACCGAAGGCGGTAATGTTACGTGCGTGATCTCCTCGTCGCGCAAGAGGCCGATCAAAGTCGGCCCGGTCAACTGCGCCTGGAGCGCCTGGGAGGCACAGCGCCGCGCCCGTCGTCAGGGCCATGAAAACTTCGGAGACCGAGGCGTCAAAGCAGAGCGATGCAAACTGAAGCACGCGGCTAAGGCCGCTCACGTCGAATGCCCGCGCCTGCGCTGCGCGAGATTGCACACTCCCCGGTGCTCGATTTCGACTCCTTTGGGCTTGCCGGTCAACCCCGACGTGTAGATGACGTAGGCCAGGTTGCCCGGCTGCACGCGACTGGCGCAGTTGGCGTCGCTCTCGCGTGAAATCGCCTCCCCGCACGAGTCCAGGCAGATGGTCCTGGCCGAATGGGCGGGGAGCCGGGCAGCGAGTCGCTGTTCGGTCAAAACCAGCGAGGCCTGGGCGTCGTCGAGCATGAAAGCCAGGCGATCCTTCGGGTACGCCGCATCCAACGGCAGATAGGCGCAGCCCGCTTTCAAAATCCCCAGGAGGCCGATCACCATTGCCGGGGATCGCTCTATGCACAGGGCTACAAGCGTTTCGGGCCGCGCCCCAGACCGCGCAAGTAGTGCGCCACTTGATTCGCGCGGCGGTTCAGATCCCGGTAAGTCACCGGACCGCCGGGCGACGACAGCGCCGTCGCCTCCGGCGTTCGCTCCGCCTGGGCCTCGAACAGGTGGTGAATGCAGGACTCATCGGGCGAGATGCTTGCCGTCTTGTTCCACTCTACGAGCAACTGCCTCGTCTGGGCCGCTGTCAACAGCGGGAGGTCTGCCAGCCGCTGCCGGTGATCGGCGACAATTCCGCTCAGCAAGGTCTCGAAGTGCCCCGCCAGACGCGCGATCGTCCCGGCGTCGAACAGGTCGGTGTTGTACAGCATGCAGCCCATGAGCCCGCCGCCCGCCTCGACCATCGTCAGCTCCAGGTCGGTGCGGGCGATGTGGTGCTCCAGTGGAAACAGCTCCACCACCTGGCCGCCCATGGCCATGCGGAACCCCTCCATTTCGTGCATAGGCGCTCCATAGATGACGTTCTCGCGATGCTCGCGCAGCCCGGCCTCGAAACCCTGCGCTTTTTGCAGCATGAACACAACCTGGCACAGCGGAGAGCGGCTGGGGTCGCGATTGGGGAGCAACCGTTCGACCAGAAGCGCGTAGGGAAAGTCCTGGTGCTCGAGCGCCTCGACCACCGTCTGGCGAACCTGGTGGAGGAACGTCGTAAACGGCAGATTGCCCGCGGCGCTGCGCAACGCGACCGGATTGACAAATAACCCCACGATGCCTTCAAACTCCGCACGGCTGCGGCCGGCGGTGGGCGAGGCGACCAGGATGTCTTCCTGGCCGGTGCAGCGAGCCAAAAGTACCTGATAGCCGGCCAGGAGCAGGGTGAACAACGTCGCCTGTTCGGCCTTGGCCAATGCCTTCAACTGCCTGGTCAGATCCTCGCCCAGCCGAAAGGAGTGCGTCGCCCCACGATAGGTCTGCACCGGCGGGCGGGGCCTGTCTGTGGGCAGGTCCAGCAAGGGCAGCTCGCCCGCCAGCTTCCTGCGCCAGTAGTTCCAGAGCCGCTCTCCTCGAGAGCTGGCCAGCAGTTGCGCCTGCCAGTCGACGAAGTCCTCGTACTGATGCGTGAGTAGCGGCAGCGACGTCGCCAGGCCGGCCTTGCGGGCGGCATACAAAAGCTGGGTCTCCCGCATAAGCGTGGCCATG
This sequence comes from uncultured Isosphaeraceae bacterium, assembly GCA_963823675.1. Classification (GTDB taxonomy): domain Bacteria; phylum Planctomycetota; class Planctomycetia; order Isosphaerales; family Isosphaeraceae; genus CAWGMT01. Next base: position 9,427 of record CAWGMT010000018.1, read on the forward strand.
GACCACAGATCGACGGCCAGATGATGCACGGCGAGCGCCAGGATGCATTCCTGGTTTGCCAGCTTGAACAGGTTGCAACGGAAGATCGGGCCCCGCTCGAGGTCGAACGGACGGTGCGCTGCCTCCACCAGGGCGGATTGGAGCCGTGCCTCACTCCAGTCTAAAGCAGCCGTTTCCTCAAATTGAAGATCGACGTGGCTCTGCACGTTTTGGACTGGCGCTCCGTCCCGGCTGGTATATGTAGTCCGCAGAACGGGATGGCGATCGATCAAAGTCCGCCACACCTCCTGGAGCGTGGTGTACTCCAGGCGAAAGCGGATACGCAAGGCGAAGGCCTCGTTGTACGCAGAGCTCCGCGGGGCGAGCTGGTGCAGGTACCACAAAGCCCGCTGGGCGTACGACAGCGGAAAGAAACGCAGCGGTTCGCCGGCCCTTTCGCGGAGGAGCTGCTTGAGGAGGGCCCGCCTTTCAGCGGCCGAGAGCTTGGCGATCGGGCGGGATGGCGGGCTCACGGTCGCCGCTCCATTTCACTCGGCAGTCGGCTCAGCCATGGGTCCGGGGCTGCATCGGCGGGAGGGTGCGTCTCCCCCCCCAATCACTTTACCCCCGGGAGCCACCCCGTCGTCCAGAGCAAAATGGGTAAAATTGGTAATTCGGGAAAACTGGATGGAGCTGAAAACTTGGAGATGTTGTTGGTTTCCGCCCACTTCTTGAGGGAAGTGCCGTGTGCAACAGCCAGGGCGAGCTGGGTTTTTCGACTTTCGCGAGCTTCCCCGGACATCGCGCAAACCGCGCTCGGTGACAACCTGTCACCGAGGTTCCTCCTGGCCCCGCTCGCGGTTCTCAGCCAGGGGCCCAGGCTGGCCGGCACGCCCTCGAGGGGCAAGCAAATGACGATGGGAAAAAGTGAGACTGGATGAGACGTTTTCGAAGGGTTCCCGTCCCATCTCGCAACACTCGGCAGCGAAATGTCTTGGGCTCGGCAGTGCCGCCGTTTCTAGTCGTAAGTCATTCGTGTATAGTTCTTTGTGTCATTGATGCCCGCCGAGCCAAGCCCAGCGAATCGGCCTGTCGGGTCGCCTGCGGATGTCTCACCATCGATCGCGACGTCTCACGTTCCAGCGCCGCAGATTTGGTGCGTTGCAGCCAGGGATGGGCTTTTCTGTCCGATGATCCGCCAGAAGGCTGGAGCCCGGAGTCGCGTGACGGAGCTCCCTCCTACGAATCATGGAGGAGCCGGCTCTGTCTGGCGATCGTTGCGTGCTGCCCTCCCCTGGCCGCGCCACCCCGCTTGTCAAGTCGCGAACGAGCGCCGGAATTTGCCGTAACTTGAATCGGATCTTGTGCTTCCACGATGCTCATGGACTCAGCGAAATTGGCTTCGTTCGGCGCGTTTTGCCGATTTCGCCCGCCGCGCTCAGCTCATCGGCGCGCTTCTCCACGCCGTCTGGACAGTTCAAAGGTACATCCGCTCGTGCATCGCAGGCCGCCGTGCCCGAGACATACTGGGCACATACTCGGCATACTTGGCACGCTTCTGCGCGTGCCAAGTATGCCGAGTATGTACCGAGAATGCGGTCTGACGACGGAATAGCCCGTCCAACTCGCGATTCCTGCCAGATCGCAACAACCGCCCTCGGCCCGATTGCCATCTTAACCCTCGCGTCCGCGACTTCCGCCATGATCGGCAGAACCGCGTGAAACTGCACGAATCCGATGGCCTTGACGCGGACCAGAATCTAGACAGGGGCATGGATGCCGTCCGTCCTGTTACCTCAAAAAGGGCTGTTTTGAACCAGGCCTTTTTTGGGCGTTCACTGTTTCAATCTCGTCGGCTGGCGGCGTCGGTTGCCGCTTGCGCCGACCGATCTGGACCGATTGGCGGACCGCCTTCCGCGGCCCGGTCGCGACGCAAAAGCGATCGAGCACCTATTGATTGAGCGGCCGCCCATTCCCGCGCGTGGTCCACGATTGATCGAGAGCGGCCTCAGGCCGTATGATGAGCGCCGCAAACTGAAAGTCGCTTGCCTGATATACTTCGGGACGGCCTCCGCCTGTCAACGTCAGGCGCGGAATTCCGAACGGCAACATCGCGACCGACCCGGTGGTGTCATTGGCTCGGGCCCGATCTCGCTGGGTGTTTTGGGAATCACCGATCGCGCAAGACGAGAATGGGCATGCCGATGGAATCGACTCCAACAGCGGATGCCAGCAAGCGGCCTGCCGCAAGGTATGGCGAGCTCTGGGAAGGAGGCGGCGTCGCGCCGGATGTCTTCGCCTTCCTCTCGTCGCACCCGGGACTCGCCGCCAGCGATCGCCTCGAGCTTCTCCTGGTCGATCAGCGCCAGCGTTGGCTGCGCGGGCAGCAACTCCCGTTGCGGGTTTATCTCTCGGCCTGTCCCGACATTGCCGGCAAGAGCGAGATGCTCCGTGCGCTTGTGGATGGCGACCGCGAGCATCGACGGCAGTCGTTCAGCCGAGTTGATGAGTCAACCGCGTCGGATCTGGCCGACGTGGTATCACAGGCCGCCACCGAGCGGATCGCGCCGCCAGGTGCTCGCCAGGAGACCGAGGGGGATTTTGCCCTCGCGGAGCCGAAGGCGTCGGAGACGCGCTCGATGCCGCTGCCGGCGGAAGAAGCCAAAACCACCGGCGACGCAGCATGCGCAAGCGCGCCCGCGGAGCGGCTCTCGTTCGCACTGGACGAGGACCTCCAGCTCCAGGCCGAGGCCGAGTCGCTGCGGGAGATGCTCGATGCCGTGCGCTTCACGCTGGTTCGCCGGCTCGGAACCGGAGGGATGGGGGTCGTCTACGAAGCGTACGACCAAGAGCGCGGCGAGCTGGTCGCCCTCAAGACCATGCGTCGAGTAGACCCCTCCGCGCTGGTTCGGTTCAAGCAGGAGTTTCGTGGGCTGGCCGATATCAGCCATGCCAACCTCGTCAACCTTTACGAGTTGTTCGCCGTGAAGGACCGCTGGTTCTTCACGATGGAACTGGTCGAGGGGTGTGATTTCGTGACCTATGTCCGGAGCAAGCGAGAACGGGCGACCTCGAGTTCCCGCGGTTCCGGGCGCGGGAGCGAGCTCAAAGCGGATGCGGCAGCTACGACTGGTTCGAGCCGCGCTTTGCGCCCGCCGCGGCGTGGCTGTTCGACGAGAGGAGGTTGCGCGAGTCGCTTCGCCAGCTTGCCGAGGGCGTCGAGGCGCTTCATCAGTCGGGAAAGCTCCATCGGGATATCAAGCCGACCAACGTCCTGGTCACGATGGAAGGCCGGGTCGTCATCCTCGACTTCGGATTGACGGCCGACCTGGAGACTAGCGGCAAACAACAAACCGGCGAGCGGCAAATCGTGGGAACGGTCGGGCACATGTCGCCCGAGCAGGCCGGGGGCCTGCCGACAACGCCGGCAAGCGACTGGTACAGCGTGGGCGTGATCCTGTTCGAGTCGATGACCGGGAGGCTGCCGTTTGAGGGCCGCGCCGACGACATCGTCGCCGCCAAGCGCAACCGGTCCGCGCCGCGCCCGCAACGATTGTTGAGGGCCTGCCCGATGACCTGGTGCGGCTTTGCGAGCAGCTACTCTGCCGGGATCCCGTGGAGCGACCCTCCGGACGCGAGATCATCGCGATCCTATCGGGTCAGCAGACCGAGACCATCGAAGTCCAGGACATCGCCCGACCGCTCTCGCTCTTTGGCCGATCTCGTCATCGCCAGGTGCTCAGCGCGGTTCGCATCCCTGGCCCTCGGTCGTACGGAGTCGGTTTTCGTCTTCGGCCGAACCGGAACCGGCAAGTCAACCCTGGTTCGATCCTTCCTCGACGAGTTGATCGCGAAGGATAGAGCCGTGGTCCTCTGCGGGCGGTGTCACGAGCGAGAATCGGTTCCCTACAAGGCCCTGGATAGCCTCATCGATTCGCTGGCATCTTACCTCAAAGGCCTGCCACCTCCCAAAGCTGAGGCGTTGCTGCCCAGGGATGTGGCGTTTCTCGCGCGGCTCTTCCCGGCGTTACAGAGCGTTCGACGCGGTCGCCGCCGCGCGGCGCATTGCGACGGAGGTGCCCGATCAACAGGAATACCGGCGGCTTGCCTGCGCGGCGCTCCGCGATCTACTCGGGCGCATCGGAAAAACGAAGGGCTTGGTCCTGGCCATCGATGACCTCCAGTGGGGGGATGTTGACAGTGCCATCCTGCTTTCGGACCTGGTCTGTTCGCCCCAATCGCCCCCTTTACTTCTGATCGGCTGTTTTCGCCTGGAGGACGCCGACCAGAGTGTCTTTCTCCGCGAAATCCGTCGATCGATGGCACAAGAGCCGGGATCTCTCAACCATCGCGAGCTGTCCGTCGAGCCGCTGACGCAGGCCGAATCGCGCGAGATGGCACTGGTCCTCCTGGGACGCGACGACGCCGTATCGCGGGCCCAGGCCCACATGATGGCCAGGGAATCGAGGGGAAACCCCCTGTTCATCGACGAGCTGGTCAAGCATATCCAGAGCGGCGGGTGGACCGATCGGTCGGAATCGATCGGGGTGCTCGACCTCGACGAGGTGCTCTGGGCCCGGATCAATCGGCAGCCCGAGGAAGCGCGGCGGTTGCTGGCGACCATCGCCGTATCGGGACGCCCCATCCGCCAATCGCTGGGTTTTCAGGCGGCGGACCTCGGCGCGGGAGGGCGAGTGGCCCTCGCCTCGCTGCGCACCGCGCGCCTGGTCCGACGCATCGGTCAGATGCAGGAAGACGCAGTCGAAATCTATCACGGCCGCATCCGCGAGTCGGTCGTCGCCCACCTGGCGCCCGAAACGCTGAAATGGCATCACGAGCGGCTGGCGCGGGTTCTCGAGGCTGACGGTAAAGCGGATCCCGAGGTTCTGGCCGAACACCTCCAGGGATCCGGCGAATCAGCGCGGGCGAGCGCCTACTACCTTCGCGCCGCCGAGCAAGCCGCGCTTGCGCTGGCTTTCGACCACGCCGCGCGACTCTATCGGATCGCACTGGACCTTGACCCCGGCCCGTCCGACTTGGCCTGGGTTCTCTGGAAGAAGCTGGGCGAATCGCTCGCGAATGCGGGGCGCGGCACCGACGCCGCTGCCGCCTACCTGAAGGCGGCCGAGTCCGCCACGGCCGCCGAGACGTCGGAGCTGAAGCGACTCGCGACGAGCCAGCTTCTGATCAGCGGCCACCTCGATCAAGGAATGGCCTTGCTCCGAACCATCCTCGGCCCCCTCGGCCTCAGCATGCCCGATACAATTCACGGCGCCGTGTTGTCGCTTCTCTGGAACCGCGCCTTCTTGAGGATGCGCGGCTTGAATTTCCAGCGCCGCGAAGCTAGCCAGGTCTCTCCCCGCGATCTGACGCGGATCGACGTTTGCTGGTCGGCAGTGGTCGGTCTGAGCATGAACGAGCCGTTGCGTGGCGCCGACTTCCAGACTCGCGGCCTCTTGCTGGCTCTCCGGGCCGGCGAGCCGTTCCGGATCGCGCGTGCGCTGGCGATGGAGGCCGGGCACCGTTCCACGGCGGGTGTCTCCGCCGCGCCCCGAGTCGCCAAGCTGTTGGAGAACGCTGAAAAACTCGCCGAGCAACTTGACTCGCCCCACGCCCGGGGCATGACCAGGCTGGTGCGTGGCGCCAGCAGCCTCTTGCTCGGAGAATGGAAAGCCGCGCAGACATCCCTCGACCAGGCCGAGCAGCTTTTCCGAACCCAATGCACGGGAGTCTCCTGGGAACGAGACACCATCCATAACTTCCTGCTCTGGGCCCTTTATCAACTGGGCGAGCTCGCCGAGCTGCGGCGGCGCTTTAGTGCCATCTACCGCGAAGCGCAAGAGCGCGGCGATCTCTATGCCGCCGCCACCTTGACCTCCTTCTACATGACCATGATCAAGCTGACCGCCAACGAATCGCCCGATTCCGAAGCTCAGCTCGAAGCGGCTGCAGTTCCCAGCGAAGGCCGCCCGCTTAACCTCCAGAACTCGTCGGCGCTCGATGCGCTGATCAGTCTTTATTTCTACCGGGGCGACTTCAGCACGGCCTGGTCGCGCATCCGCGCAATGTGGCCGGAGTATTCCCGCTCGATGCTCATCCGCATTCAGATGATCCGCATCCACCTCCTGGAACAGCGCTCGAGGTCGGTCCTGGGCATGGCGGAAAGGGCCAAGCAGCCCTCGATCTACCTCCGCCAGGCCAAGCGGGATGCGCGCGAACTGGCTCGCGAGCAACAGCGCTGGGCGCTGGCCCACGCAGCCTTCGTGCGAGCCGGCATCGCCGCGTGCGAGGAGAACATCGGTCAGGCCGTCGATCTGATGAACCTGGCCGTACAACTGTACGAAGAGGCCGACATGCCCCTTCGAGCCCAGATTCTGCGGTATCGTCTCGGTGAAGTTCTGACCGACGCGACCAGCCGCGCAGGGCGCCAGGAGGCCGAGATCTGGATGCGAAACCAGGGCATCGTTTCACCGGTCAGGTGGGCCGGAATGTATGCGCCGGGCTTCGCCAAGATATCGAGCGAGCTCATGGAGACGAGCTTTTGAGTCGCACGATTGCGTTGCCCGCATTCTCAGTCGTCCAGAAGCGCTCTCCGTACGCGCCTGACCGTTTCGACATAAGCTCCTGGCAAGTTGACCGCGACACCTTGTTCCGACCACCAGCGGGGCTTCTCAGTGTAGATCCACACGTACTCGTTGCTTTGTTCGACTGCCGCACGCAGGCTCGCTTCCAGCCGCTCGGGGGAGAAGTAGTTCCGCTCGAGCTGGTCGGTATGCCATCCTTTGTTCCGCCAGTCGTAATCGAGCCAGAGCCCGAACCCCGCCGAAACGACGCGGTGATACCGCTCGCGATCGGCAGCCAAAGTCGCGGCGTGCCGGTCGATCACTTCGCGGGCGGCGCGATAGGCGCTGGCGTCGCGGTATCCGTAAGACAACTCGTGGCCGTCCACGAGCTTCGTCTTCCCCCGGGCTGCCTCGACCAGCCCGTCGAGAAACGGAACAAGCAAGCCATCCGCGCAATCCGCCAGCGGCTTCCTGCCGGCCTGGCTCTCTTTCCATAGCAAGCTGTATCCGAACGTGACGAGAACAGTCAGGTCGGGGAAACCGTCCTGAAAGGCGGTCATCACTTCGCGGCCCCGCTTCCGCGCCTGGGCCGCGTAGTCCTGCCACGAATGACGGCTGCGGTCGCGCTGGCGGCGAAGGTCGAACAGCGCTCCTTGGTATTGCTCGGTGTCGAGCAGGATCCCGGCGCAACCCCCGGCGCGCGACATCTCCGCGGCCAGACGCGCGTTGGCGAGTATTGCAGCATGGTCGTCGAACCAGTCGAGGTCGGCGGGAGTCACGTTGAAACGAAGGAAATGATGGCGGAACTTCGAGCCGGTGAGCGAGCGCAGGTCGTCGATCGCCGGTTGAAGTTCGGTGCGCGTGAACCGGCTGCCGTCCCCAGGCCAGCCACGTGAAATTCTCTTTGGCTTCTCTAGGATTCGCAGTCAACACATGAAACACGCAACCGTCGAACGGACTCTGCTGTAACTGTGCATGATGCCTGCGCAAGAAGGATGTGTCGGGCTCGTCCCAGCCAAATTCGATCAGTTTCTTGGCTGGCGTCTCGGTCTCGGCCGCGGCATCGCCGCGCTCCTGAGTCGGAAAGTCTCGGCGGTACCGCGCCTCGAGTTCTGGAAAATCGGCCGGCATCAGGTAGATCTTGCCGCGGATCGTTTTGGATTGGCCGGGCTCGAGCCCACCGATTCGAAAGTCGGAATGAAGGCAAACGATCACACCCTGAAACAGCTCTTGATAAGGCGCCCACGCCATCGCCACCAACTCCTTGCCGTCGGCCGAGACGCAGCCGATCAGCCCATTGGACGGCACGATTTCGGAGAGCGGTCGCGGGTTGACGTCCTCGCGGCTGACCCCCTCGGGGCACCAGACCTGTCCCGGCGTGTAGAGCGCATTGCGGGCCCAGGGTTCCGTGGGCAGAAACGACCTTTTGCCTCGGGTGTAGATGAAACATCGCGGCAAATAGGCCTCGCCGGCGTGCTCGGCCTTCGTGCCCGCATAGCGATCGACCCGCACGCAAGGTTGGGCCCAGTGGGCCTGGGATGGGACGTTCGTCGGATTGGTCGCGACAACCCGGAAATCCACCACATTGCGGCCGGCTCGAATTTCATGATCGACCAGGACGCCGTCGGTCAACTCGGACCGAAGCTTGATCCATCGGCCGTCACCTCCGGCCGCGACGACGTGCGTCTGGTGGGGAATAACGGTTTGCTTCCAATCTCGCCGTGTGGAACCAGGACGACAGAATGCCTCGATATACCAGACCTCGAGAGCTCCGCCGGGGAGATGCTTGCCTCGGATGGTCAAGATCTCATTGTTCCACGAAACCAGCAGGGATCGATCGACGTCGCCAGCAACTGCCGGCGCCGTCAGAATAGCCGCCAGCCAGCCGAGCACGATCGTGGCAAACTGCCGGTGACCGGAGGTGGCAATCATGGCAGCAGTCGTCCTCTTCTCAATAGACGAGATTCGACAAATCGCAGGACGGGCTCGACCCACGAGGCGATCGCAAGGCCGATCAAGACGCCGATGAGATCGGTGATTGTGTCGGCGACGTTGCCGTCGCGATTGATGATCGGCAGGTTCTGAACCAGCTCCGTGATCGCCGCGAGCGCCAGCCCACCCAGAGCGACGTACCAGTAACGGCGGCTCGATTTCGACGCGCGCAGCCAAAGTACGGCGAACACGCAGAAAATGCCCCAGTGGACGACCTTGTCGAGACCGGGGAGCTCGAAGAAGGACGAGCTCTTTTCTACTTTCTGCACCCACCGGGGCGAAAGCCAGCAGAGCGCCATGATGGTGAGGGTCCAGACGATCGCGGCAGCCAGGCGAAATCTCTGCAACCTTCTGACGTCCGCCAGGGCGGGAGCGGTTTTCTGAGCGGAAGTCTCAGTCGTCGGCAGGGAACCCACGCGTCAGCCTCTCCGGGCATATGCATCCACGGGATCGAGCCCCCAAATCATCGATTCGGAACCGGGCCTTGGGTACGAGTGTATCCGAACCCGATATCCGGTGTCGAAGGGCTTGACCCAGACCGGCGGCCGTATCATTCTCCCCGGGAGGGCAAAGTTGGGTTCGAGCTGGGTGGTCCAGCAAGACCTCGCGGTGAAGACTCTCAAAGAGGGAACGAAGAATCCAACATCGGTTCTGGTCCGGAGCCCGGTTTGTTATCCTGTGTATCGGCGTTCCCTTCATTGGTCGATATCCAGGGCAGAGGTTAGCGATGATGAGTTCGAAGCGAGGCGCACCTCGTGTGGCGGCACCGGAGCCCGGCGCTGGGCCGGCGGCCGGCGCGGGCCGCGCGCGGGCACGCGGAAGTAAGAGCGGCCGCGAGTCGATCGAGTCTTTCGTGGTGGTCTTCCTGGCGTTTCTCCTCTGCAGTCTCGAGGCGGAGGGGTTCGTCGTTCCCACCGGCTCCATGGCCCCGACCCTGATGGGCCGGCACAAGGAGATCGTGTGCCCGCAGTGTGGTTACCGGTTTACGGTGAACGCCGACCGGGAGGTCGAAGCCTCCGGAGCCGCCCTCGGAGCCGCTCAACGCATTGCTCTGGGTACTTGCGAGAACTGCCGCTCCGAATGTCACGTCGCCGACGCGCCCAGTTTTTCGGGAGATCGCATCTATGTGATCAAAGACGGCCTGTCGCTCCCCTTCTGCGCGGCGCCGGCAAGGTCAAGCTCGACCGGTGGGATGTCGCGGTCTTCAAGCTACCCGAGGAGCCCGACGTCCGTTACATCAAGCGGCTGGTGGGCATGCCCAACGAAATCGTCCGCATCGAAGGCGGAGACCTCTGGGCCCGGCCACTTTCCCGTGAGGGGGCCTTCCAGCGCTTGAGACGAACGCTCGACCATCAGCAGGCCATGCAGTTCCTGGTCTATGACGATGCGCATCGACCCGCCGCGCTTCGACACGATCCACGCTGGCAGCGCTTTGCGCCCGCCAGGCAGGGCGACTGGACCGAACCGACGCCCGGCGAGTTCGTGCCGGCCGACGGGGCGGCGGACTGGGTCGAGCTCCGCTATCAGCATCTCGTTCCGACCCAGGAACATTGGCGGGCCATCCGCGAGGGCGCCCCCCTGCCTGCGCCGCCTCGTCCCATGCTGATTACCGATTTCTCGTCGTACAACACCGATCTATCGGCGGCTGACCGGTCGGTTGCCCGATTCGCCTCCCGAGCCTGGTTCCAACCGCACTGGGTCGGCGACCTCAGTCTCTCGCTTCGCCTCGTGGTGCACAAGCTCGAAGGCCAGATTCGGCTGGAGCTCTACAAGGGCGGCAAATCGAACCGATGCGAGATCGACCTGGCGACGGCCAGAGCGAGTCTCTACCACGATCATCGGGCGCTCGCCCGGGACGTCCCCACGCCCATCACCCGGCCGGGAACTTATGAGCTCGTGCTGGCGAACGTCGATGACCGCCTGACCCTGTGGGTCGACGGCGAGGTCCCGTTCGGAGAAGGCCGCGGCTACGAATCGGCGCCGCGGGTACCGGGGCCCACCGCGGGCGACCTCCAGCCCGTGCGTATTCGCGCCAGGAACGCCCAGATCCAGGTCGGCAAGCTCGTTCTGAAGCGCGACATTTACTACACGTTGGACCCGGCGGAAGCCGATTATGCCAACCTCGTCTCACCAGCCTTCGTAAGCGCCTTCGAGCTTTACGAGATTCTGTCGGACCCGTCTCGCTTCTCGCTGCTCTCGCATCGGCCTCCCAAGGAGTACCCGATCCGGCCCGGCCACTATCTCATGCTGGGCGACAACAGTCCCTGGAGCCGCGATGGGCGAGCGTGGGGGCGGTCTGACCAGAGCGGCCGGGAGATTTCCGGATCGCCGGGGGACGATTCGGCGCGCGCGAGCTGGGAAGTACCGGAATCGCTCCTGGTCGGCAAGGCTTTCTGTGTTTACTGGCCGCACCCCAAGCCCGTCTGGCCGGAGGTCCAGGTCGGGACCGATATTCGGGTTCCGTTTCTGCCCGACGTCGAACGAATGCGCTTGATCCGCTAGACTCGGGAATGACATCCGTGTTTTTTTTGGCACGCTCAACCGGGGCCGAGCGGCGCCACGATCTCCTTGACTCGCCGGAAGATTTGATTAGATTTACTGTTACGGAATCAGCTCCGACTGGGAAAGCGACGTGCGTCGCCAGCGGCGGCGGTTCTCGAGCGAGGCCCCTGAACCTTCGGCCGCGGCGGTGCGTAAGATGGTTAGAGCCATAGGCTCCGATTCAGCGGAAGGGCTCAAGCAACTCTCCGACGAGGAGTTGATGAGCCAGTACCGCGAAGACGGGCGAGCGGCTCTCTTCAACGAACTGGTGCATCGGTACGAGCGCGAGCTTTATCGATACCTGGCCCGATACCTCGGTGATTCAACCGCGGCCGAAGATGTGTTTCAGAACACGTTTCTGCAAGTGCATCTGAAGCGCGGGCTGTTCGAAAACGGCCGGCCATTTCGGCCCTGGCTGTATGCAATCGCCACCCACCAAGCTGTCAACGCGCTTCGGAAGGCTGGAAGACATCCAACCGTCAGTCTTGACCAGCGCGTCCATTCCGGCCGCAGTGACTCGGAGGCGGGAAACCTTATCGACTTACTGATCAGCAAAACCGAAAGTCCGCTGACGGCCCTGGAAGACTCCGAACGGCAACAGTGGGTGCGCGAGAGCATCGCTCGCCTGCCGGATGCTCTTCGTCAAACCCTGATTCTTGCTTATCACCAAGACCTGAAATACCGGGAAATCGCCGAGTTGCTCAAGATCCCGGTTGGAACTGTCAAGTCGCGGTTGCATGCCGCGCTGGAAAAACTGCAACAGATGGCGCAAGCGCGGAAGAAAGATGCCGATGGGTGATGCCATGAACGACAGTGAGATGATCGACTACGCACTGGGACAGGTCGAGGCTCTCGAATGCGAGCGCATGGAGCGAGTATTGCAGATTGACCCGGTGAAGCGGGATCGACTCGAGCTCCTGCGCCACGCGCTCCACCAGATTCTCGACGACGGAGCCTGGTCGGAACCACCTCCCGGCCTGGCACGAGAAACCTTAGGGTTCGTGGCCAGGAATCGCCGCCGCGCCCTCCATCTCTTCGACCACGTTCCCGTTCGAATGCCCTTCCGCTGGGCAGACCTCGCCGTGGCTGCGAGCATCTTCATCGCCGGAGTGTTGACACTCTTGCCGGCGATCCAGCGCTCGCGAGACCGAATGAACCAGGCGGGCTGCGTCTTCAATCTACAGCAACTGGGCACCAGCCTTGCCCAGTATGCCTCGCTGCAACCTTTCCTGCCCTATCCGCCCCAGCATAGGGGCGACACGCACGCCGGGATGTTCGCAGCCCTGTTGAACGACGCCGGCCTGCTCCACGACCCATCCATCCTCGATTGTCCTTGCAACGGAGCGTGTCCGAACCGAATGAAGCAACTCGCCAGCTTCGAGCAGATCGATCGGGTCCGGCGCACCAATCCGGAGCAATATCGCGAAATGCTCTGCTGGGATTATGCGTACAACATCGGTTATCGCCATGCCAGCGGCCGGCCAGGCCCGATCGAGGCCGTCCACTCGTCGCGTGTGCCCATCCTGGCCGACCAGCCCGACCACGTGAACTTCCTGATCATCCTCGAGGGAAACAGCCCCAACCATGGCGGGATCGGTCAGAATGTCCTCTTCGGCGACGGGAGCGTCAAGTGGTTCACGTCGCGCCGCATCGCTCCGTTCGACCCCGATATGTATCTGAACAACGAAAATCAACTCCGGCCGGGCGTCCACGTGTACGACTCGGTCCTGTTTCCAAGCAAGAGCCCGTTCCACGGCAGCGGGAGCCAGGACGGCAGGTGATTCAGCTCCGCCTGAGCCGATCGCAGATGGTCAAGGCGAGCATGGTCTTGGCGTCCTCGATCCGGCCATCTTCCACCATCGCGAGTGCCTCGGCCCAGGTGACGACGACGGTCACAAGCTCTTCGTCGGGTTGATGGTCGGCCTGTCCGGGCTCGAGGTCTTCACAGAGGAAAAGGTACATGCGCTCGGTCATCACGCCGGGCGACACATACCATTCGCGAATGAGGCGAATCCGGCCGGCACGATAGCCGGTTTCTTCCAGCAGCTCGCGCGCGGCCGTCTGCGCTGGCGACTCCCCGCTCTCGATCGTCCCGGCCGGGACCTCGACCAGGGTCTTGCCGACGGCATGGCGGCGATTCCGGACCAGGCAGACGTGGCTGGCGTCAACCATGGGAACCAGAGCCACCGCACCCCGATGCACGACCACCTCGCGGTCGACGGTCGTGCCGTCGCGCAACGGAACCATCTCGAGCGCCAGCTCGATCTTCGATCCCTGATAGATGACACGCCTGACCGGCTGCGGTTCCCCCAAATCTTACTCTCCCCAGCGCGCCCTCCAAACCCGAGCTTGAAACGAGAGGATCGCTCGACCCGTCGCGGTTGCTCACGGATTTAGCGGTCTGGGATGGGCGGCTCCCCGGTCGCGAATCGTGAGCACGGGGCAAGGGGCCTCGCGCACGATCCGCTCGGCCACCGAGCCCAGGAGAACGTGGCTTAGACCCGTGCGTCCGTGGGTCGCGATGACGATCATGTCGGTGACTTCGTCGAGCGCGTACGAGACGATCGATTCGACCGGGCTGCCCCAACGCACCGCCCTCACCACCTTGACCGGCTGGCCCCAGCCGGCCTGGAGCAGGCCGTCGAGCGTCTGCTTGGCCCGATCTTCGCAATCCTTGTAAAACTGGGGTGGCATGACCGGCATCAAGAGGGGGTCGGGGCCGGTCGGTAGAATCTCCGAAAGCACATGCAGCAAGTGCAGCTCCGAGCCGAGCCGCTCGGCGATCTGGCAAGCGAAGCGCACGGCCGCGGCGGAATGCGCACTGAAATCCGTGGGCGCCAGGATTCGCTTGATCTCGATCACGCGCTTCGACTCGCTCATCGTTCTTCTCGGACCAGTGCCTGGAAACGCTGGCGGAGCTCGCGGGTGATCGGTCCGGGCTTGCCGGTGCCGATGACACGCGCGTCACACTCGACGACCGCGATCAGCTCGGCGGCCGTCCCGGTGAGGAAGCACTCGTCGGCCTTGAAGACGTCGTGGCGATCCATCGCCCGTTCCACCACGGTGTGGCCGGCCGCCCGGGCCAGCTCGATGACCGCGGCTCGCGTGATCCCTTCGAGAATGCCCGCATCGACCGAAGGCGTGTGGATCACGCCATGTTGCACCACGAAGATGTTGTCGCCGGTGCACTCGGCGAGCTGGCCCTGGTGGTTCAGCATCAAGGCCTCCAGGCAGCCGGCATTGGTGCCCTCGATCTTGGCCAGGATGTTGTTGAGGTAATTCAGCGACTTGATTCGCGGATTGACGGCATTGGGGTGGTTCCGCGTCGTCGCCGCCGTGATGATCTTCAGCCCTTGATCGTAGATTTCCTCGGGATAGAGGCTGATCTTATCGGTGATGATGATGACCTGCGGGTCGGTTGTCTTGCGCGGGTCGAGCCCCAGGCTCCCCGCGCCGCGGGTGACGACGGCGCGAATGTAGGCGTCGACCAGCTTGTTGCAGGCGAGGGTCTCCTCGATCGCGCGCGCCATCTCGGGGCGCGTCATCGGAATCTGGAGATGGATCGCCATGGCCGATTCATACAGCCGGTTAACGTGCTGCTCGAGCCGGAAGACCCGTCCCGAGTAAGCCCGAATTCCCTCGAAGACGCCGTCGCCATAGAGCAGCCCGTGATCGAAGACGCTGATCTTGGCGTCGGCCTTCTCGTAAAGCTTGCCGCTGATGTAGACCTTGGGGCTCATGCCGACCTCAAGACATTGCGCAGGACCACTCTTCAATTCGTCCTTCGGCGAGCCGAACGACCCGGTCGGCCTGCTGGGCAATTTGCAAATCGTGCGTTACCAAGATCATAGTGAGACCGCGCTCGCGGTTCAAGTCGCGCAGCAGCTCGAGCACGCCGTGCCCGCTGCCGGCGTCGAGATTGCCGGTTGGCTCGTCGGCCAGGAGTATGGCCGGCCCGCCCGCCACGGCGCGGCGATGGCGGCTCGCTGCATCTCGCCGCCCGAGAGCTCCGACGGCAAGTGCGTCAACCGATGCCCCAGACCAACCCGGCTCAAGAGCTCGGCCCCCTCGCGGCGCAGCCGGCCCCGCTCTTTCCAGTAAGACCAGAAGCCGCGCCCGATCAGATGCGGCATCAAGACGTTCTCGAGCGCGGTCAATTCCGGCAGCAGGTGATAGAACTGAAAGATGAACCCAAAAGTCCGGTTCCGCATCAGGTCGCGCTGGCGCTCGGGCAATCGGTCGATGCGCTTGCCCTCGAGGAAGACCTCGCCCGTCTCGGGCCCATCGAGCAAGCCCAGGATGTGCAAGAGCGTGCTCTTGCCCGACCCGCTGGCACCCACGACCGCGAGCATCTCGCCCCGCTCGATTTCGAGATCGACGCCGCGCAGCACCGGGACCTCATTCTTGCCCTTCCAGTAGCTCTTCGCGAGCCCGCGCGCCACAAGTGAGGAATCGTCATTTTCGCCTTCCCTGGAGTTAAGGATTGGGAACACGCACCGGAGTCATGGAGCTGCCCTTCGTTGGATTTCGCCCCGACGGGGCTGCAACATACCAGACCCAGAGCAACGCCCTGGGATCTGGATCACTCATCGCGCAACGACTGGACCGGATGCAGCCGCGCCGCGCGCTCGGCCGGCCAGATGCTCGCGGCCACCGCGATCAAGAGCGCTCCGCCGACGATCCAGCAGACCGTGAACGGCTCGACGACCGTCGGGATCCTGTCAAAGTAATAGATCGTGTCGTCGAAGACCTTGCGGCCCACCGTCCTGCTCAGTGCATTCTCGATTTCATTGATATACCGCACGAAGAGCAGCCCGCCAGCCATTCCCACGCCGCTCCCGACGGCGCCCAAGAGCATGCCGTAGGCCCAGAAGATGCCACGGATTCCCCCGGTCGAGGCCCCGAGGGCCTTCAAGACGCCGATGTCGCGCGTCTTCTCGACCACGATCATCGAGAAGATCGCCAGGATGCCGAAGCCCGCCACCGCAATGATGAAGAAGAGCAGGATGTTCAGGATATTCTGCTCGATCGAGACCGCCCCCAGGAGCGGGCCTTGCTTCTGCTCCCAGGTGTAGACCCGGAAAAACATCGGCCGCAAGTCGTCAAGCGCGCGTTGCAACTTCAAGGCCAGAGCGTCCAGCGACACGCCCGGCTTGACCTTGATCTGAATCTGGTTGACCGCCCCCCGGCCGCGAACGTCGCGCAGGAGCCGCAGATTCTGTAACCGATCCAAGGGCACATAAACGTGAGTCGAGTCATACTCGCTCATGCCGCTCTTGAAATAGCCGACCACCGTGAAGGTGCCGAAACCTCCCTCCGAGCGCGTCTCGCCCATCACGGGAAAAAGCAGGCCCGCCTTCGACCCAGGCGGTGCGAGATACAGGTCCGGCAGGTCCTTGCCCCGATGATGCGTGGCCAGCGCATAGCCGATGATCGCGCCGAAATCGGAAACCTGCTCGTTCATCTGTTCCTTCGCGGCATCGATCATTGCCTTCGTGAGCGGGTCGTTCTTGTCGCCTTCCTCCAAACCGCGGAGGATCTCGCCGGCATTGGTCTGCATCTTGAGCGACTCGGGCACTTCAAACGACGGCTTGATGCGGCGGCCGTTCTCGTCAACCAAAAACTCGGCGAAATCGCCGGTCTTGCGCGCACACCTCCGGCTGCACGCCGATGATCGAGACCGGACGCGTCATGACCTGCCCGTCACTGAAGCGGAAGTGGAGGATTCCGGGCGTCTCCATCGTCGGCGCCAGCGCGATCACCTGATCACCGGCGACTTGATTGACCCGCGCGATCACCTCGTCGGAATTGTAAAAGCCATTGAGCGAATACGACTCGACCACGACGTCGGCCAGCACGCCGTGCAGACGCTCGCGCATCTTGTCGGCAAAGCCGGCCATGACGGCATTGACCACGATCATGGTCGCGACCCCGAGCATCACGCTGATCACACTCGCCAGCGCGATGTACCGGGTCCTGAGGTATCGCCAGCAAAGCAAATACTTGTACACGTCAGCGGCTCCTTCCGTGGATGGTCGAGAGCGGGAAATCCAAACAAGACTGCGTGATATTGGGAGGGCGAGGCTCCGTCCGAGCCGCCTCGGAGGCAGGCTCGCCGGGAGGCTCGCCCTGCGATATATTGGGAGGGCGAGGCTCCGTCCGAGCCGCCTCGGAGGCAGGCTCGCCGGGAGGCTCGCCCTGCGATATATTGGGAAGGCGAGGCTCCGTCCGAGCCGCCTCGGAGGCAGGCTCGCCGGGAGGCTCGCCCTCCCGGAATCGGGCAAGCCAACCTGGCGGCCGCGCGACTCAGCTTGTCCCTCCGTGAGTCTGCGGTCTCATGAGCGGAAATAGAATGACGTCGCGAATGCTGGGCCGGTCCAGGAGGATCATGCACAGCCGGTTGACCCCGATCCCCAGCCCGCCGGCCGGCGGCATCGCGTGCCGAAGCGCCCGGATGTAGTCGTCGTCCATCTTGGCCATCGACTCCTCCGCCGGCAATCCCGCGAGTTGCTTGCGAAACAGCTCTTCCTGCAACCGGGGATCATTGAGCTCGGTGTAAGCGTTGGCCAGCTCGATTCCGTGAATATAGAGCTCGAACCGCTCGGCCACGGCCGGGTTCGACACCTTGCGCTTGGTGAGCGGGCAAAGCGCCGCCGGGTAATCGATCACGAAGATCGGCCCGCTCAAACGGTCCTCGACGACGGCCTCGAAAAGCTCTCCCGTCACGACCACCGGGTCCTTGCCGGCCGTCGAGAGCCCCGCAGCGCCCGCTCGCGCCTTGACCTGCTCGAAATCGCCGGGATCGATGCCCGTATATTCGGCCAGAAGCTCGTGATAGGTCCGCCTCGGCCACGGCGGCGTGAAGTCAAGGGATTGCTCGCCCCACTTGCGCACGAAACCACCGCCCAAGGCCTCGATCGCCTCGCAGATCAGCGATTCGGTCAGGTCCATCATGGAGTGGTAGTCGGCATACGCCTGATAGGCCTCGAGCATCGTGAATTCGGGGTTGTGCCGCGGGCTCAAACCCTCGTTGCGATAGACGCGGCCGATCTCGAAAACCCGCTCCATGCCGCCGACCAAGAGCCGCTTGAGATAGAGCTCGGGCGCGATCCGCAGAAAGAGGTCGATATCGAGCGCATTGTGATGCGTCACAAACGGCCGTGCCGCCGCCCCACCGGCGATCGACTGCATCGTCGGCGTCTCGACCTCGACAAAACCCCGCCGAGCCATGGTCTGGCGAAACGAGCCGATCAGCCGGGACCGGCCCAAGAGCGCCGCGAGCGACTCGGGATTGCTGAATAGATCGACGTACCGCTGCCGGTAGCGCAATTCAACGTCGGTCAGACCATGCCACTTTTCGGGCGGAGGGAGCAGGCTCTTGGCCAGGAACGTGAGGTTCTCGGCAAAAACGGTCAGCTCGCCCGTCTTGGTGTAGCCAAGCCGGCCATCGACCCCAACCAGGTCGCCCAGGTCGAGCAATTCGGCCAGCGCCCAACCGGCATCGCCGACCTGCTTCTTGCCGACGAAGATCTGAATCCGGCCAGTCCAGTCGCGGATTTCGAGGAAGAAGACTTTCCCTTGACCGCGGCGGAGCATGATCCGCCCGGCGACCCGGACGATCGGCCCGGCGTGCTCGCTCCCAGCATCGTGGGGAACCTCGAGCGCACGGACTTCCCGGACCGCCTGGTGCCCGTCGAAACGGCGGCCCCAAGGGTCCAGCCCCAGGTCACCTATCCGCTGGAGCTTCTCCAGCCGGGCGCCTTCCAGGCTCTCGCGGGTCTCGTCGGCCATCGTTCCCCTTACTTGTTCCTTGTTCGTCACTTCGGGCGAACTCGCCAGAATTGTAGTGATCCGCCGATTCCGGTCAACGGCAAGTGATTACGAGGCATCCACGCTAAAGACACCGAAACGCCACTCTCAGGATCACGAGGATGTTCCCTATCGCTTACCGGAACACTGGGTCCGGTCCGCGAAACGCTGTCTGGCCCTACATTCTATCCATTTTCACATTAGGTTCCTCTGAAAATCTGCGCGAGGGCCCTTGCTGATCCGGTTCGGTCCGCGAACGCTTGTCGGACCCGGCACTTGACCGATCCCGCGTGGCGTGGGCAGAGAGAATGCGACCTTTGGAGACTCGGGCCACTTTGTCATAGCCGGTCACTGGCAATGAGTCCATGGCATGATTGATTGAGCCCTGGGGTGTTCGCGATTGTTCTGCCAACACCCTGACGTGTTTGGAAAAGGCCCCCTATAATTGGAGAGCAGTTGGCGTGGTTCGAACCTCGGATTCCCGGTTTGGGACCGAGCGAGCCGGCCTGCTTCTGGAGGGGGGATCATGATGCGTGACTTCATACAGCGCCTCCGAAGGTTGGGGTGGGTCGTGTTATTGGCTCCGGCGATCTTGCTGGTCTCGTCCACGACGGCGCGTGCTCAATTCCCCGCATACGGAGGAATGGGCATGGGCTATGGCTACCCCGGCTGGGGCTATGGCGG
Source organism: uncultured Isosphaeraceae bacterium (assembly GCA_963823675.1). Classification (GTDB taxonomy): domain Bacteria; phylum Planctomycetota; class Planctomycetia; order Isosphaerales; family Isosphaeraceae; genus CAWGMT01. Next base: position 28,995 of record CAWGMT010000018.1, read on the forward strand.
CTTTTACGGGTACCCCGCCATGGGCTACGGCTATGGTGGGATGGGCTACGGCTACGGCGGGATGGGTTTTGGCTACGGCGGGATGGGCTACGGCTACGGCGGGATGGGCTACGGCTACGGCGGGATGGGCTCTGGCTATTATGGGGGCTACGGCTACCCGGCGTTTGGCTACGGCTATCCGGGCTACCGTTACTTCGGCATTGGCTACGGCAATCCCGGCTTCTATTCGCCCGGACTGATGAACCCCTTGTTCGGCGTTGGTATGACTCCACTGGGCGTGCAGAGCTACATGTACGAAACCCAGGTGCTGGGGCGCCGTTCCAGGCGCTAGCAAAAAGGTGTCAGGAAGGCGTCGGTATCGTGGTTGCGGGAGTGCGCCGCTGCGAGCGCGAATGGGCTGTGATCTTGCATTGGGCTTCGCCGCCAGGGGACTGCCGAAGAATGCCGCTGCACGATTGGTCTGCGCTCCCGGGCTGGGATGGCGTCTATCAGGTGTGGATCGTGGAGCTGCTTTACTGGATCAAGCCCCGACTGCCCGCCGGGTACCGAGCGTACATCGGGACAACGCCCACATTCGCGATCGGTGCCCCCACGGAGGAACGGCCGGACGGGGGAATCCGTGAATGGGCCCGGCCGGATGACACGCGGTGCGCCTCCGCCGGTGAAGCAGGTGCGGGAACCGGTGAACCGTCGGAGGAACCGGACGAGGAAGTCGCGGTCGGAACCATCACCGGGGACACCGCCCTGCTCGTCGAGCAGCAGGGGAGACTGATCGCGGCGATCGAGCTGATTTCGCCTCGGAACAAGGACCGTCCCTCGGCGTGCACGGCCTATACCAGCGCTTATGCCGGCTATCTGTTGCGGGGAGTCCACTTGCTGCTGGTGGACGTGCATCGGCGTCCCGTTTCATTCTCTTTCGCCGATCGAATCGCGCAGGAGCTGGAACTGGAGCAGCTCACCTGTCCGGCACCGTTTGCCGTCGCCTACCGCGTGGGAGAACCGGCGCCAGGCGGCGGGCGGTTCCTCGCGCTCTGGCGACGGCACCTGGCGGTGGGCTCACCTTTGCCCGCGATGCAACTGCCGCTGTCGGTCCGGGAGTCGGTGCCGGTCGATTTCGAGGCAACGTATCACCGCGCCACCGAGGCCGCTTACCTCAGTTGAGCACGGGTCTCGGGTGCAGCGGGAGAAAAGGTGTCACGGGCAGGCCCGATGTGCTCGCGGGCTTTGATTGACCGGGCAGCGATGCTTCTGCCATGATGGACTGATGATTCGGGCCCTGCGACTCAAGAGGCGCTAAGTCGCGGCGCGAAAATACGTGCCGCCTTTCGGTCCGCGAAAGGACGCTCTCTCGCGGAGCGGAATACGACTTTACCGGGAAGTGATTTGGGTGCCGATCCTACAGAATGTTGCATGAAGAAGAAGACTTTCGGTTCAAGACCGGCGGGCACGGAGGCCCGCCCCACTGGGAGAATCCAGGCTTCTCTTGGTGGTGCGGGTGTCTTTGCCCGCCTCCCGGGCTTTCCATCCGTGTGCAACACTCAATAAAATCAGCTCCTTGCGGAATCGTGCCATGCCGTTAATCGATCATTTTCATCCCCCGCTCAGTAATGAACGCCGCTGGGAATCGTTTCATTCAGGCTGGGCCACCAGGATCGCCGACGCCCTGACTGAGCGCTGGCTGCCTCCCAACTACATCGCCGAGGAGCATGTGCACCTGGGCCCGTCGGTCGAAATCGACGTGGGTACATTCGAGCGCGAAACGTCGTCAAATGCCGCGGAAGGAGCGCACGCCGTCGCGACGATCCGTCCCAAGCTGTGGGCACCACCGGCACCCGACGGCGCCTTGCCGTCGGTGTTTCCCGATACGTTTGAAGTGCAGGTAATCTGCACCGACACCGGACCAAAACTTGTCGCCGCCATCGAATTGATCAGTCCGGGCAACAAGGACCGCCCTGCGGAGCGACGGGCTTTCGCCATCAAGTGCGCGAGTTATCTGTACCAAGGAATCAGCCTCATCATCGTCAACATCGTCACGAACCGCCGCGCCAATTTGCACAATGAAATGCTCGGAGTCATGGAGGCGCCCGACACGCTGAACCTGGACGCCGGATGTTACCTCTATGCGGCGGCTTACCGGCCCATTCGGCGTGATGGCAAGGATGAGATCGACACCTGGCGCTCGCGGCTCGGGCTCGGCGAGCCGCTACCGGAACTGCCCCTTGGCCTCAGCGGCGACCTGGTCATCCCCGTCAACTTCGAGACGACTTATGAAGAGGCCTGCCGTCGGAGGCGGCTCGTCGGATCGTGATCTCGGAAACTTTGCCTCCATTGCCTTTCTTCCGGTGAACCAAGCCGCCCAGGCCGGCGGTTTGCAGCAGACCGCGGTCGACCTCGCCAAATTCCGGCGCGCGAATTGAAAGAAATCGCAACGCGGCTTGTGTTCCCTCAAGGAGGAACGGCATGACCGAATCGCCGGCAACGCGGCAGAGTCTTCTGGTTCGCTTGAAGGATCCGCGGGACGGGCAGGCCTGGACTGAGTTTGTGGCGATCTACACGCCGCTCATCGATCGCCTGGCCAAGGCCAAGGGGTTGCAATCGGCGGATGCCGCCGACCTGGCCCAGGAGATCTTTCGTGCAGTGGCCGGGGCGATCGATCGCTTTGACCCTGACCCGGCGCGCGGCTCCTTTCGCGGCTGGCTGTTCAAGATCGCCCGCAACCTGATGATCAACCTGCTGGCCGCGCGCCGGGTTCGACCGCAAGCCACCGGTGATTCCGACGTGCAGGAAATGCTCGAGCAGGTTCCTGCCCCGGACGGGGCGGAGACAGCTTTTTTTGACGCCGAGTATCGCCGCCGGCTGCTCTTCTGGGCAGCCGACCGCGTTCGTGGCGAGTTTCGCAAGTCGACCTGGCAGGCGTTCTGGCTGACCGCCGTCGAAGGAGAGGACCCCAAGGCCGCGGCGCAGGCGTGCGGCATCTCGGTCGGGGCGGTCTACATCGCCCGCAGCCGGGTCATGGCCCGGCTCAAGGCGGTGATCGAAGAGGTGGAAGGGGAGCCGGAAAACCAAGGAAATGCGAGTGAATGATTTGCCGGAAAAGGACACTGGAGCAAGGAAATCGGGCGGCAGCCTTTGCCCCAGGGCAAACTTGGTGGAGAAACTCGTTCCCACGCTCTGCGTGGGAATGCCGTCTTCGACGCTCCGCGTCGTCCGGTCCCGGCAGAGGGCCGCAGAGCGGCTCGGGAGGCATTCCCACGCAGAGCGTGGGAACGAGTCCCCCGATTTCCCTGCTCCAGGATGCGGAAATGTCGGTTTTCGGTCCGTGAAAGAACGTCCTTTCGCGGAGCGAAAGGCGACAAATTCCCACGCAGAGCGTGGGAACGAGTCCCCCGATTTCCCTGCTCCAGGATGCGGAAATGTCGGTTTTCGGTCCGTGAAAGAACATCCTTTCGCGGAGCGAAAGGCGACAAATTCCCACGCAGAGCGTGGGAACGAGTCCCCCGATTTCCCTGCTCCAGGATGCGGAAATGTCGGTTTTCGGTCCGTGAAAGAACATCCTTTCGCGGAGCGAAAGGCGACAAATGTGTCGGGCAGCGCCGAACGAAAGCCAAGAAAGGATAATTGACCATGTCCTCACTACTGAATACATGCGACAAGAACCGCCTGCGCCTCTCGCTGGAGGACCGGCTTGCCGAAGCCCAGCAGGCCGAGCTGGAAGATCACCTCGAGTCGTGCTCGGCCTGCCGCCAAGAGCTGGAGCAGATGGCGGCCGCGAGCAACCTCTGGGGTGAGGCACAACTGCTCCGCGGCGAGGCGAACCGAATCCATGGTATTTCGCCGGTGAGAGGCGTCGGCGCTGAATGGGCCGATGGGCTCGACGACGACACCCATGAAGACGACGAAGACGGCGAGCTTGACCGCCACTGGCTCGAATTCCTTGACCCACCCGATTCCGATCGCCCGGAGGTTCTGGGCCGGCTCGGGCCGTATGAGGTTGTCGAGTTCTTGGGTCGCGGTGGGATGGGCCTTGTACTCAAGGCGCGCGACCCCGCACTGGACCGGATGGTGGCGATCAAGGTGTTGACGCCCGCCTTGGCGCATGGTGCCACAGCGCGGCGGCGGTTTGCCCGCGAAGCCAGGGCGGTGGCCGCCGTTGGCAACGAGCACATCGTGGCGATTCATGCCGTCGATGATTTTCGCGGCCTGCCGTACCTCGTCATGCAGTATATTTCCGGCCGCTCTCTCCAGGACCGGCTCGATGCGTCGGGGCCGCTGGAAGTCAAGGAGATCTTGCGGATCGGCATTCAGGTGGCACGGGCGCTTCAGGCTGCACATGCCCAGGGCGTCGTGCACCGCGACATCAAGCCCGCGAACATCCTTCTCGAAAACTGCATCGAGCGGGTGAAGCTCACCGACTTCGGCCTGGCCAGGGTGATCGACGACGCCAGCCTGACCCAGAGCGGCGTCATCGCGGGCACTCCGCAGTACATGGCCCCCGAACAGGCCCGCGGCGAGCCGGTCGCCGCAGTCGCTGACCTGTTTTCGCTGGGGGCGGTGCTCTACGCGATGGCCGCGGGCCGGCCCCCTTTCCGGGGCGACTCCGCCCTGGCGGTGCTCAAGCGAGTGTGCGAGATTCGCCATCGGGCGGTTCGCGAGCTCAACCCCGACGTGCCCGACTGGCTCGAGGCCGTGATCGACCGGCTCCTGGCCAAGGAACCCGCCGATCGGTTCCAGACCGCCGCGGAAGTGGCCGACCTGCTGGAACGCGGCCTCGCCCACCTGCAACAGCCGGCAACAATTCCGCCACCCAAGGTTCCCGCGGTCAATCCGCAGTCCACGCAACTTCTCGACTTCGATCCGGCGGCTACCAAGGCATTGCCCCGCACCCGCCGGCGATTTGCTCTGGCGGCGGTTCTCTTGCTGCTCGTTGGTGCCGGCCTCGGCGCGTCGGAGGCTATGGGACTGACTCAGGTCTCCGATTTCGTCGCCACAATTCTGCGGATCAAGACGCCCGAGGGGACGTTGGTGATCGAGTGCGGCGACCCCGGCGTGAAAGTGCAGCTTGACAGTAAAGACATCGTGATTGCCGGCAGCGGCCTCCAGGAGATCCGCCTCCGCACCGGCATTCACCGTCTGGCGGTGATCAAGGACGGGCGACCGGTTCGAGAACAGGTCGTATCCGTCGCGCGCGGGGGCAAGGAAATCGTCAACGTCTCGCTCGAGCCGACCGAGCCTGCACGCGCGGCGGAGCGAAAAGGTTCGGGAGAGATGTTCACCCCGACTTCGCATGTCACGCAGTGCATGACCTGCCACACGAATGCCCAAGCAATGCGGGACGACCAACCGCTTCCTGCGGGCCACCCTCCGTGTGATCTCGGTCACTGGCTTTATAACCCACTGCGCGTTGATCGCGGCATTTCCCCCGACACGGTTGGTGATATGGTCGCCAGAGGCATGCCGCGCGCTGTCCGGTCGCGCGGGATGGTCTGGAGTCTCGCCTTTGCGCCGGACGGCAGGCATCTCGTGATCGGCCAGGAGGGCAAGGCCGGCGGCAATTCCACGCTCCGGGTCTGGGACCTGGCCAAGCGTCGCGACACGGCCTGGCTAGAGCGCCATGCCTCTGCCGGTTATCGGAGCGTCGCCTTCTCGCCGGACGGCCGAACTCTGGTTGCGGGGAACTTCGACGGCTCGTTGGCGTTCGTGAATACCGACGGCTGGGTGTGGCACCATGATGAGAACACCGGGTCGCCGATCAGCGCAGTGGCATTCGTGCCCGGGAGTACCACGTCGCCGCAGGCGGGTGGGACGACCAGGTCAAGTTCTACCATCCGCTATGCGAAGATCGATTCTCACCGCGCGCACTATCCCGGCTTCATCTACGCCATCGCCTTTAGCCCGGATGGATCGACGCTTGCCGTTGGGGGCGAAGCGAAGATGATCCAGTTGTACGACGTGGCGACATTCCGCCTCAAAGCGGTTCTCCAGGGGCATGCGCACGCCGTCGAGTCGCTCGATTTCTCGCCCGACGGCAAGCTGATCGCCTCGGCCGGCGGCGTTACGGTCAGGATCTGGGACGTGGCGAGCGGGAAGATTTCCGGAGCGCCTATCCACCACTCGCCGGAAGTGCTCTGTGTCCGATTTTCGGCCGACGGCAAGCTGCTGGCCATCTCCGATCGTGATAGCGGCCGCCTTCACTCCGAGTCGCTCGCGGCCGAGATCGTGATCTTCGATGTCGCCACGCGGGCCGAGGTCCTGCGATTGAGGGGGCACGCCAATAGCATCTACGCCTTGGCCTTCTCGCCCGACGGCAAGACCCTCGCCTCCGGCAGCATGGACCAGACTGTGAAGCTGTGGGACGTCGAGAGCGGCGAGCTCCGGGAGACGATCGTGCCGGGCGAACCGGACAAGAGCGCGGGGAAACCCGCGGGAGCCCCCGGCAGGATGGAAGAGACAAAACGCTGACGTTCAGCGTGCGATCCGGGCTTACGGCATTGAAGATGAGCTCTCCGACTATTGTTGTGATCGGCACATAAATCACCAAGGCGCGAGGCGGGTCTGGGTCGTGACGCGAGAAGATGACCACCGGCCGAAACTTGGCCGCGAAACCAAGATCCGCCATCCAGACTTCACCGGGTCGTGGGTTCATCGACGAGGTCCAGGACTTCCTGCTCCACTCTGCGGGACCGGACCAAGTCGAGGAGGCCCTGATCGGCAAGCTCAATGATTTCAGCGATCTGGCACCGGACCTGCGCGACGGTTTCCGGGCTCCATTGCTGGAGCTTCTTGTCCAGTCGCTCAGCTAAGACGTCCATCGATTGCCTCCGCCACGAACTGTAGCCGAGTCGGTGCAGCAATTCACCACCCGAAGTACACCAATGAACGATGAGCCTAACCAGCGATCCTACCATCAGCCGGTCGCGCTCCGTTCAGTCACTTGCCGCCAGCCCGGGGGCGCAGAGGATTCCGAAAAGAGCCGCCGTCGGCGCGGTGTTCTGGTGGATGGTGAACTCACTGTTCAATGGTGAGCAGCGGTTATCAAACCAGCGCTCGTTGCCCGGCCAGGCGTCGATGGGCGGGTAGACGGTCTTGTGGGGCCAGGCGACGTCCCAGGGGCCCTGGCCCTCGTCACTTTGCTTCCGCCAGGGGCCGTAGGGGATGATGCCCGGATGGGGCCGGCCTTTGCCGTTGTACCAGGCGTCCATGTGAAAGACCTCGACCGGGTGGCGCGGGCCCAGCCCCGTGACCCACGTCATGTTGAGCGCGTTAGTGCCCAGGAAGTAGTCGCAGGTGGTCCCGAGGACGGCTAGGTACCGTTTGGCCCGCGCGGGGTCGGATCGCTTCGAGACGGCATTAGCGACGGCGAGCTGGAGCACCAGGGGCGTAGTCTGCTGGCCCACCAGCATCGGCATGTACCAGTTGCCCCCCCAGCGCAAGGCCCGCTTGCCGGCCACGTCGACGATCGAATCGGCCGTGAACAGTACCGCCGACCGGATCCGCTCGAGCTCCGCTGCTATCGGCTTGCCCTTGCCGCCGGCCAAGGCGTAGAGCTCGGGGCCATACTGGCCCTCATCCCAGAGGCCCGACGTTTTGGTGATGTCGGCGGTGTCCTCGAGAAACTGCGTCTCGTAGGCCTTCTCGCCGGTGAGCCGGAAGAGCGCCGCCGAGGCATACGCGCGGGGGACTTTCAGGGGAGGCTGGCGGCCGACGTCGCCGGGACGTGTATTCTTGCAAGCCCAGTCGTACGCTTCCCTCGCCTCGGCCGGCCAGTCGATTCCCTCGGGATCGGCGACCTTGGCCAGGTTCAGGCAATGGGCGAGCTGGGCGGCTGCGCCGGCGTAACGGTAGGTTGACCAGGGGTCCTCGCCCGACGCGGCCCACGTGCGGTTGACGTCTTCCCACGAGCCCTGGCCAACTTTCTTGCCGTCGGGCAGCGTTTTCTCGTCGTCGCCGAAGGCGTCGCCGGCGATGCGCAGGCCGATGCCCCCGGTACCGTAGCCTTTGCGCATGAGCTCGCGACGGAGCCGGTGGCCGAATCGCGGCAGCCACGCGGCCTCGTCGAGCAGGTCGGGCACGCCGTTTGTGCTCTCGGGGATGTTGAGCTCGCCGTCGTGGAAGTTTCGCGGGGCGAGCTCGTAGGCCAGGAGCAGCTCCTGGGCGACCCGCAGGTGCGTCTCGTAGCTATCCCAGTCGCCGGCGTCCTGGTACCAGCCCGCTGACTCGATTGGCCCCTTCGCGTGGGCCAAGAGATCCTTGGCCGCGCCTCCCTCCGATCCCCACTCGGTATAGCGGAGCGTCGTGTAAATGAGCTTGCCCGCGAAGCCCGGCGTGAGCTTCGGGTTGTGCGGCGCGGGCCGGGTGAACTCGGTGAACGGAGATTCCAGCGCGATGCCGCTCCGGTTGTGGTAGAGCCCGCGGGCAACCGTCCGGAAGGCCTCGCGATAAACGTCCGCGGCCAGGCGGAACGGGAACGAGGCGCCGATCCCGTCGACCGCGACTCGATATTGTCCACGCCGGTTGAACGACGAGAACTCGCATTCGTAGACGTCGGCCTTCAAGAAGTTGCCGTCGGGCGGCGAGTCGCTCTTGTGAAACGTCTCCTGCTGGCTGGCCGGCGCGAAACACGAGCTTTCCCGTGAACGCCGGCCGGCCGGTTGCCTGGTCGATCAGCCGAAACGGCCGGCCGGCGTAAGGACGGAGGTCCAGCGACCCGCGATCGCCCATCCAGTGATACACATAGGCAAACTTCTGAGGCGCCCTGGCACGTACCCGACGAGGTTCACGTGCACGGCTTCGGATCGTAGGTTCGCCTCGTCGAAGCGGATGGTCCACTTCCGGCCGTTCGAGGCCAGACCGCCCGTGTCGACGGTGTAGGTCTTGCCGCGAACCATGGGCCTGGGAAGGTGCAGGTAAAGCCAGTGCTCCTTGGCGTGGTCGGGGCGGGTGTTGACCGCGCGGCCGTTCTCCCAGCGGTCGACGAACCAGGCGAAGTCGGTCCCCTTGCTCTTGCGGCCAACGCTCTGGGGTGAAAGCGGCCGGGCATAGGCCGGATCGTCGGAGCTGGTGAGACGATAGCTTCCGGGCCGCGTGGCGGCGGTCGCGTCGAGCGGGCTAGCGACAACCCGTTCGTCGGACCGCGACATCCCGCGCAGGTGGTGGACGACATGGCCCTCGTCGAAGTGCAGCATGAGGACCCGGTCGTCGAGCGGGAGAACCTCGATGAGTTTTGGCCCGGGCGATCTGGCTGATTGACGGGCCCCCTGATCGCGGCTCTGGCGCATCCGGCCGCCGCTCTGCGGCTGATCCCAGCCCTCGGGCGATGCCCGGCCCGACTTTTGCGACTCGAAGCAAAGGACGGCAACCGCGCCAGCCTGGCTCGGCGCACGCTTGCAATCCCCACCGGCCAGCGCAGAATCGGCCGCGGCCAGGAAGGCCGTGCCGATGGCCGTGAAGAGGCAGAGCAGGGGGGTTGCGCCGTCGCCGGTTCGCTTTGGTTCGGGCACGTCTTGACCCTCAGCATGGCCCTTTTTTGGGATCGAAGAAAAAGCTGGGCCACCTGCCTCTTTTACCACGCCCGTGCGCAGCATTGATACAGTTACATTCTCCGGACGAAAAAAAAATGGCCGGCAACAACTTCATTTCGTTGCCTTCCGCAAGTATCCTATTGAATTCGTAGTTGGTTTCGCCGAGTGAACGAGCGTGGAACTGGCGCCGACACCAGGAGCCGCGCGGAATTGACTTGGCGGAAAAGTCGTCTTTCGCTGCCGCGATCGAGCTTCCTTTCGCGGAGCGAAAGGCGACACTGATTTTGGCACTTCGCTTCGCATCGTTCCTGAAGTCGCACGACCGTTGCAACACCTGGAGGGATTCTTCGATGAGCACGAGAACAGTGTGCGGCTCGCGCCACGGCCGCTGGGCGAGACGTGCGCTCTTGGACGCCGACCTGGGATTATCTCGAAGCGCGTGCATTACTGAGCGTCACGCCGGAGGTGGTCCAGCCGACGTTCGAGCTGGAGCCCTTGGCTGGCCCGGGTTCTGCGAACGGAGCGTATGCGCCTGCGCAAATTGCACAAGCATATGGATTCAATAGCATTTCATTCAACGGCGTAGCGGGCACGGGCCGGGGTGAGACGATTGCGATCGTCGATGCGTACGACGACCCGAACATCCAGACCGATCTGAACACCTTCGATACCCGGTTCGGGCTGCCCGCCGGGACGGTCATACGGGTCAACCAGAATGGGGGGACGGCCTATCCGGCCAGCGATCCGACGGGCGGCTGGGAGGTCGAGGAGTCGCTCGACGTGGAGTGGGCGCACGCCATGGCGCCCCAGGCGGCCATCATGCTCGTCGAGGCCAACTCCGACAACGGTAACGACCTGCTGGCCGCCGTCTCGTACGCAGCGTCCCAGGCGAACGTCGTGTCGATGAGCTGGGGCGGCGGCGAATTCTCGGGCGAAACGGGGCTCGACAGCTCTTACTTTGACCGGTCGGGCGTAGCGTTCGTGGCGTCCTCGGGCGACGCCGGCGCTCCCGCTTCGTGGCCGGCCGTTGCGCCGGACGTTCTGTCTGTCGGCGGAACGGCCCTGTACGTGGGCGCGGGCAATGCCTGGTCGAGCGAGTCCGGCTGGAACGGCAGCGGCGGCGGTCCCAGCGTTTCGGAGTCGCAACCGTCCTACCAGAACGGCGTGGTGACGCAGACATCGGCGTCGCGAGCCACGCCGGACGTCGCCTACGACGCATCGCCGTCAACCGGCGTCGCGGTCTATGACTCCGTTCTATACAACGGCAAGGCCCCCGGTTGGATCGATGTCGGCGGCACGAGTGCCGGCGCGCCGCAGTGGTCGGCCCTCCTGGCCATCGCCGACCAGGGCCGCGCGTCGAGCGGCCAACCAGCGCTCGACAGCAACAACCCCCAAGAAGTGATGAACATTCTGTACACGAACCTGGACGACTTCCACGACATCCAGAGCGGCACGAGCACCGGCAGCCCGCACTATTCGTCCGGGCGCGGCTACGACTATGTCACCGGCCTGGGCTCTCCCGTGGCCAACCTGGTGGTCGGATCACTGGTTGGCACGCCCAAGCCCGCTCCCTCGGCCGACACGCTGCTATTAAGTGCGCCGTCCGCCGAGACGGCGGGGAATTCGTTCGGGCTCGTCGTCACAGCCCAGACTGCGAGCGGGATTACGGACACTGTTTATCAGGGCACGCTTCACTTCACGAGCAGCGACGTCCAGGCCGGCCTGCCGGCGAATTTTACCTTCACGGCGGCGGATCACGGAACCTACACGTTCGCGGTCACCCTCAAGTCGGCCGGCAGCCAGTCGATCACGGCGACGGACACAGCGTCTTCCGGCACTACCGGCACGCTCGCCGGGATCACCGTGAGCCCGGCCGCCGCCAACCGGTTCATCGCATCCGGCATTCCCTCATCCGCGACGCCGGGCGTGGCGCAAACGCTGAGCGTTACCGCGGAGGATCCCTACGGCAACGTCTCGACCGCTTACGCCGGCACGGTCAAATTCACCAGCAGCGACCCGGCGGCCATCCTGCCGGCGAACTATTCGTTCATGACGGGCGATCAGGGGGTGCATACCTTCTCGCTCACCTTCGAGACCGCCGGCACGCAATCGGTCACGGTGCAGGACATCAGTTCGGGCATCACCGGCAGCCAGACCGGCATCAACGTGGGATTGGCCGCCCCGACCAAGCTGGTCGCCAGTCCGGTCTCCTCGACGGCAATTGGTCTGACCTGGACCGGCTCGACCGGCGCCACCGGCTACCTGATCCAGGAAAGCCTCAACAGCGGCGCCGGCTGGGTTCAGGTGGGGAGCACCTCGGGCGGCACGACCTCGTTCGAGCAGACGGGCCTTACCACCGGATTCACGTACTACTACCGCGTGCTTGCGATAGCAGGCAACTTTGATTCCGGCTACAGCAACGTGGCCAGCGCGACCCTGGGCGGCAGCGGATCGTCGCCGGGCGATACCATCTGGAGCAACTCCTACGTCCCGGAGGAGAATGCCTCCAGTTCCGGGTCGTACGAGGTGGGTGTGAAGTTCACCGCCGCCGTGGCCGGCAAAGTGACAGGGGTAAGGTTCTACAAGCAGACGGCGATGGGTGGGAACGTCCACATCGGCCATCTCTGGTCCTCGACCGGGAAACTGCTGGCCACGGCCACATTTACGAATGAGTCGGCCTCCGGGTGGCAGCAAGTCAGCTTTTCAAGCCCGGTGCCGATCCAGGCCGATACGGTTTACGTCGTCTCGTTCTCGACGGGCGGAGGCGATTTCGGCAGCACAACCAAGTTCTTCGCGTCGAGTGGGGTCACGCGCGGGCCGCTACAGGCTCTATCCAACGGCGTCACCGGTGGCGATGGCGTCTATAATCGCGCCGGCAGTTTCCCGGATCAGAGCGGCAACGGGACGAACTACTGGGCCGACGTTGCCTTTACCCCGTCCTATGGCGGCGTCATCGCGCATGCTGCGCCCCAGCCCCCGCGGCCCAATGCAGTCGGCGGGTTCGGTATCACCCTGTTGACCGCCGGTCAATCCAGTCGCTTGCTCGCACTGGCAGAGGCGGCCGCTCCGTCGCGGCCGGCGCGCTTTGCGGCCGGCTTGCGCGGGACGATCCCCGCGGTGCTGAGCGTGTGGTCGATTCGCGGCTTGGTGCGCCAGGCCGCGGCCCGCGCGTCCTGGCTGACGTTGCCTCGGCGTGACTTTTCAATCACGAAGTAATCTTCGCTTTGCCCCGTGCCAGGCTTACGCGCCCGCACTCGGCGCGCATGCAAGATTGCGATTTCTTTTTTGACGACTGCACGCGGTCGCGCTCCGATCGCGATTGCGAACGAGTTTGTAACCCGGTTCCGCTTCGGCTTTCGCTGCCATTGCCATTCTACGCTCGTTCTCTGAGCCCCCAAAAACCTAAAAACTTAAGACCAACTGTCGGGTTTCGGTTCGGCACGTTGATCAATTGCTTAGTGGGCAGGTCTCGTGGCTCCCGAGCACTTGCCCTGCGCCGCCAACGGCGTCGGACCGCGTTAACTTCCGGCGGGCTCGGATTACGTTCATAGATTTGTCGCAGGAGGGTCTTTTCAATCGGGTTTCGTGGCTTTATTGCCGTTTTTCTTGTCTTCAGAACAAGGATATATGCAAATGAATATCGCAAGATTACGTCGATCCGCCGTGCGCGGATTCACGCTGATCGAATTGCTGGTGGTGATTGCCATCATCGCGGTCTTGATCGCCCTGCTGCTGCCCGCCGTCCAGGCGGCGCGCGAGGCGGCGCGGCGTGCGTCATGCGTCAACAACTTGAAGCAGATCACCCTCGCGGTTCTCAACTACGAGAGCGTCTACGGATCATTCCCGATGGGTGCGATCATCAATCAGGATGCGAACTACAGCTACACGTGCGCTCTGCCAAACTTCGGCTACTCTCTGTTTGCCTTGATCTTGGCCAACATGGAGCAAGCGCCGGTATTTAGCTCCATCAATTTCCTCTTCCCCCCCGGGGGCAATAACTACCTGGGGCAGAATTCGGGCGCGATCAACAACACGGGAATGATCACTCGGATCAATTCCTATGTTTGTCCCTCCGACTTCGCGCAGACGCCGTTTCCGATCAGCCTCACAACCAACGGTTACTCGCAGAGCTCGTACGCCGGCTCGGCCGGAACCTTCGACATCTGGCGCTGGAATTGCGGCTGTCCGCCGGGAACCGGCGGGCTTTCCTGCCAGGGCAGCGAGCAGATCGCTGGAGACGGCGTCTTCTTTGGCAACGTGTCGATTCGCCTTCAGAGCATTACCGACGGCGCCAGTAACACGATTGCCGTTGGCGAGACATCGAAGTACCAGAACGATCTCGACACGGAATTCAACTCGTGGTCGCGAGCTCTTTGGTTTGGCTCGTCGAATCCCGGCAGCACCCGGCCTGAAGGGAACGCCTCGACCGTTCCCCGCATGAATGCGCCCTTCTACCTCGGGGACGCCGACGGCGGCCCTTCGGGCCCCAAGTACACGCAGTCGCTGGCCCCGACGGGTGAGGTCAATGGTTGGCTCTACCTTCAAAACGGCTTCGACTGCCGGGTCCTGGGCCAGTTTGGCTTCCACAGCCAGCATCCCGGCGGAGCTAATTTCTCGTTTTGCGACGGGTCGGTCAAGTTCCTCAAGGAAACGATCGACATGGGCAACCCCAACTTCACCCCGCCGATCAACATCGGCGTCTATCGCCAGTTGAGCACGCGCAAAGGCGGCGAGGTGATCAGCAGTGACACGTATTGAACATCAACCGAGAAAGCATGAACACACCAAGGTGAGGAGTTACGCGATGCGCGTTCTTGCCGTCGAGTTGGTACGGACCGTGAAACTGGGTCTCGCTCCGTGCTTCGCCCTTGGTCTACTGGTCGGGTGTGGCCCGGGCGACGGCAGTGCGATCCCGCCTTCTGCTGCGCCGGGCTCTCAAGCGGCGCTCGCCAAGCCCCCGACGCTAACTCCACTGGAGAAAAGGAACACCAAGGGGGCCGCGAGAGCCGCTTCGACTTCTGAGCCTGCGAGCGCCGAGTAAGAAACCGCTTCCCGACTATGCTTTTGGTCTGCGCTCCGAAATAATTAAAACACCCTGTCGGGTTTCCGTTCGGCGTGTTGATTAATGCAGTAGGGCAGGTGGTGGGGCTTGATAGCGGTTGCTCTGGGCCTGTCCATTCCGCGAAAGGGCGCGTCATGAACACTCCGGCCTCGGTGACACGGTTGATTCATCTTCTCCGTTCGCAGGATACGGCCGTGCGCGACATGGCCGCCGGCATGATCTGGCAGCGCTACTTTCGCGAGCTTCTCAACTTGGCCCGCCGGAACCTTGATCGGCGGGCCCGCCATCGGGCCGATGAGGAGGACGTGCTCCAGAGCATGTTCCAGAGCTTTTGCACCCGGCAAGCGCGCGGCGACTTTCACCTGGCCGATCGCGATGAGCTGTGGAAGCTTCTGGTCACGATCACGCTCCGCAAGGCGCGCAACGCCTCCAAGGCCCAGCGTCGCGAGAAGCGCGACGTCGAGCGCGAGCAGGCCGCCGGAACGGAGGCGGGCTCCGACTCGAGCTGCATGCGCTGGGAGCTCGAGCAAATGGACGCCGCCGGGCCCTCGCCCGCGGAGGCTGCGCTCTTGAACGAGACGCTCGAGCGGCGGCTCGAGTCGCTCGCCGACTCGGAGCTCAGGCAAATCGCTCTCTGGCGCCTGGAAGGCTATTGCAACCGGGAAATCGCCGAGCGGCTCGACTGCACCGAGCGCTCGGTCGAGCGAAAACTCGAACGGATTCGCAGCAAGTGGTCGGCGTGGGACGACCAACAGTCTTCACGCCGCCGCGTGGCGCCGCGCGAGGTCGAGCCGGCATAGGCACGGGGCCAGAATTCGAGGTCATCATGGCTGGGCAGAGGATGTTGACTGGAACGGCACAGACCGCTTCAAACGTGATGGGCGCCGCATTCCGCCTCGTTCGTCGTGCCGCTCTGAGCCTGGGCGTTTGGCTCTTGCCGCTCGTCGTGGCGGCCCTGACTGCCGCCGCGCTCTGCGGCAGCTTGAGCTTTCACAGGGGCTCGGGACCCACCCCTGACCGAGATAGCGTCGTCATCGATGGAGAAAAGCCATTCTCGATCATCGATCTGTACTACTCGCGCGACTATATCGAGGTGGTCAAGAAGGCGCAAGAAGAGCACCGCGATATCCTCGCCAACGTCCAGGCACTCGAGTCGGCGTGGAACGCGGCTTCGCCTGCCATGCCCTTGACGATCGAGCTTATCAGCTCGGTGCTCCCCGAGCCGTTCACCGGCAAGTCGCCCGCTCCAGGGCTCAGAGCCAAAGCGGCGGTTAACGAGACCAATTTCCAGGAGCTCCGCCCGCTTCTCGATGACGTTCGCAACCTGATCCTCGAAGGCGACGGCTCCGGATGCGGCCTTTTACGCTGTTCCGGCTATCAAGCCCAGCCGGTCGACAAAGCTAGGAACTCGAGCGCAGGGTCGCGCGACAAGGACGCGGGCTCGATTAACCTCGGACCGGCAAAACTCGCACCCGGCCCAGTCGAGACGTTCTGACGGTCGTCAGACTATCGTGAAGCTTACCTTGAGTTTATAATGTGAGATACAATGCGAGATATGATGCAGGCGTGTGCGGGGATCGCGAACCAGGGGACTTGACGCTGGTGCGCCGGCTCTTTCCGTGTACATCGCGAGGATGATCCAATGTCGCAGAACGGCCAGAACGCGAACCATCACGGCGGCAGGCCTTGCTCGTGTCGAGCAGACCAGAATGGGATGAGTGAGATTCCGTCCGGCGAGTGGTCGTCCATCAACGAGTTCGCCGACGAATTCGAGCTCGCCTGGAGAAGCGGCCCGCGGCCGGCGATCGAAGAATATCTTACTGGCGTGGTCGAGCCGCGCCGGAGCTTGTTGCTACAGGAGCTGCTCAGGGTCGAGCGCGAGCTGAGGCTGCGCGCAGGCGAGGACCCTCGTCGGGAAGAATATCTCAAACGACTGCCGCGCGACGGCGCCGTGATCGACGCCGTATTCGCCGCAGCCGCAAGGACGCCGTCGCCGAATGGCGATGAGGCCGCGCCGATGGCCGTACCGGCAGCCACGGCGAGCTTCATTCCGGCCATGGAGCGCGGCGTCCTTGCGGTGCTCGCCGACACGGTGGGCCCCAGCCGGCCGGTCATGCTGCGAGATACCTGGCCGGGCGACGGGCCCTTGCCGGTGGTGCGGCCCTCCTCGTCCGAAATGCCCGCGGTGCACGACGGGCCGGGGCGTCTACAGCTCTTCGGCGAGATCGCCCGCGGCGGCATGGGGGCGGTGCTCAAGGGGCGCGATCCCGACCTGGGGCGCGACCTGGCCGTCAAGGTCCTGCTGGAAGCTCACCGCGACAACCCCGAGCTGGTTCTGCGCTTCGTCGAGGAGGCGCAGATCGCCGGCCAGCTCCAGCACCCGGGCGTCGTGCCGGTCTACGAGCTGGGGCAGTTCGCCGACGCCCGGCCTTACTTTTCGATGAAGCTGGTGAGGGGCCGCACCCTGGCCGAAGTGCTGCGCGAGCGACCCGATCCGAGCCACGAGCTGTCGACGCAGGTCGCGACCTGGTTGCAGATCTGCCAGACCATGGCCTACGCGCACGCGCGCGGGGTCATTCACCGCGATTTGAAGCCTTCGAACGTCATGCTCGGCAACTTCGGCGAGGTGCAGGTGATGGATTGGGGCCTGGCCAAGGTCTTGCCGCGCGGCGGTATCGTCAACGACGCCTCGACGGCGCGCGGGCCGCCAACGAGTCGGTCGTTTCCACGACCCGCAGCGACCTGGGCTCGAACAGCGACCTGTCGCTGGAAGGCCTGGTGCTCGGCACGCCGTCCTACATGGCCCCCGAGCAAGCCCGCGGCGAGACCGACCGGCTGGACGAGCGGTGCGACGTCTTCGCCCTGGGTTCGATCCTCTGCGAGATCCTCACCGGCAAGCCGGCCTTCTCCGGCCGGAACTCGGGCGAGATCCATCTCAAGGCGACGCAGGCCGATCTGACCGAGGCGCTCGAGCGGCTGGACGCTTGCGGCGCCGATGACGAGCTGATCGCCCTGGCCCGGGCCTGCCTGGCTGCCGAGCTGGAGGAACGCCCGCGCGACGCGGGGGCCGTCGCGGCTCGGGGGTTTGCCTACGTGGGCTCGCTGGAGCGAAGGATGCGCCAGGCCGAGCTCGAGCGCGCTGCCGAGAGCGCGCGGGCCGAGGAGGCCGGACACCGCGTTCTGGTCGAGAGGCAGCGGCGGCGGTATCAGCTCGCGCTGGCCGCGTCGGTGCTCGTCTTGAGCGTGCTGGGCGGGCTGTCTCTTACCTACTGGGCGCAGCAGCGTCAGGCCCGCGTGGCGCAGGCGCAAGTGGCCTTGAGGGCGCGACGATGTTGCGCGACCAGGCCAACGCCGAGCCAAGCAACGAGCAGAAATGGATCACCGCGGGCGATGCGATCGCCGATGCCACGCGGGCCTTCGACGACGCCGGAGGCCCGGAAATCGCGGAACGCCTCGCGGTGCTGCGGAACGAAGTCCACGCTGGGCTCGAGGCCGCCCGGCGTGACCGGACTCTGCTCGAGGCGGTGGCCACCGTCCGTAGCAGCAAGCAGGACCTCCGCCACGCCGGCGCCGACACGGAATACACCCGCGCGTTTCGTGAAGCTGGCCTGGACATCGACGGCGACTCGCCGGAAGAGGTCGGAGCCAAACTGAGGGCCCGGCCGGCCGCCGTCAACGCCGCCGTCGCGGCGCTCGACGATTGGGCGCTCGAGCGGCGAGCAGGCAAGCAGCCGAGGTCGCGGTGGTGCCGACCGCTGGAGGTCGCCCGCGCCGCCGACCCCGACCCCTTCCGCGATCGAGTGCGTGCCGCGCTCTTGCAATCCGACACGAAGGCTCAAGAGACCGATCTGGTCAAGCTTGCGAAGGATCCCGAGGCGCCTCGGCTGCCCCCGGAGAGCGCCTTGCTACTCGCCACGGCGATCCGCGACTTGAAGACGTTCGAGCCGGCGGTGGAATTGCTCCGCGCCGTGACGGGCAGGCACCCGCGGGACGTCTGGGCGAACTACGAGCTGGCCGCCATGCTCCAGGAGTTTCAGCCGACGGCGCGCGAAGAGGCAGCGCGCTATTACACCGCAGCCCGCGCCCTGCAACCCGAGACGGGTCATGCGATCGCCCACCTGCTCTTGGACGAAATGGGCCGGGAAGCCGAGGGCCTTGCCGTCTTCGCCGACCTTGTGGAACTTCGGAAGCACGACTCACGGAATTGGAGGTGCTATGGCAACGCCTTGAAGGAGCGGCTCATGCCGGAAGCGGCCGAAAACCTCGCGCGGGCCGCGACCGAGGCGCGCGCCGACGTTCGCCTCAACCCCGACGACGCCCTCGCCCATCGCAACCTCGCATACGCCTTGAGCTATCTGGGAATGCTCGACGAAGCAGTCCTCGAATTCCGCGAGGCGATCCGTCTCGAGCCCGACGACCTGGCAACCCACGTGGGGTACGCTGGCGCGTTATTCTCGCAATCCAAGTTCGAGGAGTCGGCCGCCGTGCTTCGCGCGACGATCCACTTGAAGGCCGATTATGCCGCAGCGCACTGTCAGCTCGGAGAGGTTCTCGCCGCGCAGAACCAGCCCGACGCGGCCCTCGCGGAGTGTCGCGAAGCCATCCGCCTCAAACCCGATGTCGCCTCGTTCCACGTCGCACTCGCGCTTCTGCTCACGGCTCAGCAGAAGCACGATCAGGCGATCGCCGAATACCACGTCGCTCAGCGCTTGAACCCCGAATACCCCAACGCCCACTGCGGCCTGAGCCCGCTGTTGTACGAGCTCGGCGACTACGCCGGGGCAGCGGCCGAGCTACGCACCGGGCAGGAGTTGCGCTCCCGGCTGGTTGGCAAGCCTTTCACCTTGACCGACGCAATCGCCTCCGTCGATCGAATGGCGGCGCTCGCTGCACGGCTGCCCGCGGTCGCCAAGGGGACCGATAGCCCCAAGGACGCCGACGAACGCCTTTTCTTCGCTAACGCGGCATACAACCGCAAGCTTTACGCGGCAGCCGCCCGGCTGTGGAATGAAGCAGTCAACGCCCAGCCGTCCCTCGGCGAAGATCGCCAAGCCCAGCATCGCTATAATGCCGCCTGCGCGGCGGCGCTGGCCGCGGCCGGCAAGGGCGTCGATGACCCAGCCCCCGACGAGGCCGCGCGCCAAGCTGCGCCGGCAAGCCATTGCCTGGCTCAACGCCGAGCTCCAAGCGTGGGCCAAGTGTCTCGATTCGGGCAAGGCCCAGGATAGAAAGACCATCGTCCCGAACCTCGGGCACTGGCTCGAGGATCCCGATCTGGCGAGCCTGCGCGGCTCTGACTGCCGTGCCAAGCTGCCCGAGGCGGAGCGGGCGGAACTGCGCAGCGCTTGGCCGGCCGTCGAGGCGCTGCTCGCGAAGGCCAAGCGGCCGGCCGGGGCATGTCGCTGATGGTGCCCGCGATCCGTCGCCTCAAGGTCGATCGGGCACTCGTGCGGGGTCAGGAGACCCGCGCACAACAAACGCGACCTCGAAGCGCAACAAAAGCTGCGCGTGGCCAAAGGCTCTCAGGAGCCGTGCAAGCCCAACTTTTCACCGCGCCAGGGCGAGCCTCCCAGCGCGACCCTTCGGATGCCCGTCTCCAAGGCGGCTCGGACGGAGCCTCGCCCTCCCAGGATCACGCAAGCCCATCTCGGGGGGGCTCGCTTCGGCAGCGGAATGCGGTATTCTAAAGCCCTGGCCGACCACTGAAAAACCGAGGGGATCAATCACATGAGCGCGATGGACTCGAGCAACGGGAATGCCAGGCAAGTCTCAGGGGACGTACTCGACCAGGTTTTCCGCGAGGCGCGGACATTTCCGGCCTGGCTGCCCGAGCCCGTGCCAGAGAGTTTGCTCAAGGAGGTCTACGACCTCGCCCGGCTGGGGCCGACCAGCTTCAACTGCTGCCCCGCGCGGTTTGTGTTCCTTACAACTGGCGCCGCGAAGGAACGGCTCGTGCCCGCGCTCTCGCCGGGCAACGTCGAGAAGACCCGCTTGGCGCCCGTGACCGTGATCATCGCCTACGATCCCGAGTTTCACGAGCTGCTGCCCAAGCTCGTGCCGCACATGGACACGCGCTCCTTTTTTGTGGGCAACCAGCGATTGATCGATGAGACCGCGTTCCGCAACGGCTCGCTGCAAGGGGCCTATTTCATGCTGGCCGCGCGGGCACTGGGATTGGACTGCGGGCCGATGTCGGGGTTTGACGCCGCGAAAGTCAACGCCGAGTTTTTCCCCGACGGCCAGTGGAAGGCCAACTTCCTCTGCAACCTCGGCCACGGCGACCGGAGCAAGCTGCAGCCGCGCCTCCCGCGATTGACGTTCGAGGAGGCGTGCCGCGTGATTTGACGGCGCACGCGAGTGGCTTCAGGGGAGGGGGCGGAGTGGGGCAGCGTCAGCCTGGTGTCATCGCCGCCGTGGAATGTCACTCCGCGCAGATCGTGCCCTTGAGCGTGGCGCTCGCGACCCCCATGGCTCCGAAGTTCGGTTGGATGTCGTTGGCGGCGGTTTGATTGAAGTCGGAGCCGAAGATGCTGATGTCGGGCAGATAGTCGGTCATGGCGACGGTCAAACCGGCGCGAGCCTTCTGAACGTTGGCCATCGCCTCCAAAACCCGGGGGTTGTGGGCCACTGCCAGATCTGCGGCTTCCTGAGCCGAGTGCACCGGCGCCTCCGGCGGAACGGGGTCAACCGGTACCAGAACCGAGCCGGCGGGCAACCCTAGAAGGTTGTTGAGCTGTTCGGCGATTTTAGCGATGTTGATCCTAAGAAGACGGTTCTGCGCTGGGGTTTGGACGGCGAGCATGCACGCGCGATCCTTGCTCCGCATCTGGGTTGTTCAACGCCCCACCGGCAGCGTGAGGAAAGGCCCCCCAGTCGGCTCCTGGAGACCGAAATCGAGCTTGGCGAGCTGAAGGACCAGCGCGAAGGTTGTCTTCGTCGCCTGGTCGCGATCGTCGATGTAATACCAGTAATCGCGATACTTCACGGCGACGAAGGCCGTGGCGGGCGGCTTGTGTCCCTTGCTGGCGTGTACCTCGAAAAGGCCTGCCGTCACGGCCCGCCCATCGAATGGCCGCCCATCGGCCCCGACCGCGGGGCGCACCATGCCGGCCGCGATGTGATCAGCCGGCACTTCCACACCGTTGGCCAGAAAGAAATAGACCTGGGCGGTCGATCGCGTCGTCACAGAGAGATCGAGCGAAGGCGGATTCGGCGACCGTAACGGGTCGCGGACGTTGTTTGCCACCACGACGTTATACTGGAGCCGGCCTGGCTCGAGGTTGAGTAGGTTGACCAGCTCCACGATGGCGGGATGTTCCAGGGCCAGGGGGTTGACCTCGATGACGAGATGGTGCTCCTTGCGAATCAAGGACCATGTTGAACCCGTCTCCGTTTGGGCGGTATTCCAGGCCATTCTTGGCGGCGTCCACGGCTGCCGAGGCGGTCACGAACGCCGTCGGCAACGGGCCGCCCGCCACGGTATCGCGGTTCTCCACGTCAACGGAAGCCAGCTCGAGGTCCTGGGCGACTTGCAGCAGATAAGCGATCCGGTGAAACCGAGCGAAATCTGGCGCGAATTCGCGCTGGGGCCCACTGGCCGACGGGGCATTGGGTACGCCGTTTAAGCGTTCGACCCAGAGTCGCATCACGGTTGCGATCGGCCAGCTCGTCGATTGAAGGAAGACGAGCGTGTCAACCGAGATGGGGGTCAGAAAGCGCCGGATGGAGTCGCTGCGGGGCGGGATCAGGGTGATGGTCGGGCGGTTGGCGCCGCTGACCGCGACATCGGGCAAGATCTTGGTGAACGTGCGGAAGATCGGTCCGCTCTGGTTGGGCACGTCGAAAAACGGGCGGGCCTCGGCGCTGCCCGCCAGCTCGTACTGTGCGGCAATGGACGAGACGGCCAGCCTGTACGGTGCCTCGTTGTACCGGACGTGCACGAGGTTGCGCAGAAGCTGCTCCTCGTCAACGAGCCGGATGGCTTCGTTATGGCGCCCGTGCGACTTTTCCAGGACCTTGGGACCGAAGGCGCAGCCGGCCCCGGCCGTCACGAGGCAAACGCCCCACGCGAATGCGACGATCATGCTGACTCGTCGTCGCCCGCGCACGGCCACCTCCAAGAGCGGTTCTTGTAGGCAACCCAAGAAGGCACCACGGCGCTTCGCGAAAGTCAGTGTCGCCTTTCGCTCCGCGAACGACGGTTTTTCCGCCAAATTATTTTCGTGCAGTTCCCAAGTCAATAATTTGACGGGCTTTAGGCCGTTTCGCCGGGCCGCGATAAACCGTAAAGGGATCGTCTGTACGCGACAGGAAGAGGCAGCCGGTTCCTTGCCTCGAAGGAATCGCCCAGCGCGGCTTCGAGTGGTATTCTGGGCTTGGAAGAGATATCGAGGAGTGGCCGGATCGTCAAGGCGAACCTTTTAGGCGACCAGCAGGTGCAAATTTACCGTAGGACGGATTGCCAATCCGTCCCACAATCACACGATCCTGGGCGTATTTCCATCCGCCGGTCGCCTTAGAGACTCGTGATGCGAATATATGGTGGTCTCACTGCGCCGCCTGGAAGGCGACGTCGGCCTTGCGCAGTTCCTCCAGGTCGGCCTTGCCGAGCCTCTCCGGCGCCAGGTCGATTTCCACCTTCACGAGCTTCCCGGTAAACCGGGACGGCGATTGGTAGGCATCGCTGACCGGAGACCCAGTGTCCAGTCCTGTGTCGAACGTCTCGTCGGCCGAGAATCGGCCGAGGATGGTCTTCTCGACCCGCCCATCCGCGACTTTCTTGCCGTCCACGAGAAGTGTCGCGGTGCCGCCTTTGCCCACCCCGCCGCCGTCGTAGTTGAATTCGACCCGGATCGTATGCTTACCGGGTGGCAGTATGTCGGGGCCGGCCGCCGTGTAGCGATTCTGGTTGAACCAGTTGTACTCGTATATCGGCTTGCCGTCTTTGACGAACAGGGTGTACCCGCCGACCCTCCCTCCGGCCGCGACCAGTACCCCGTCCGCCCCGCCGTTCGGGATCTCGACGCCGGCGGTGATCGTGTGCGACTTGTTCTTGACGTTAGGGGAGGAACTCTCCGGGATTCGGCGCGCTCCGGGGAAGTAAGTGAATTTGGTCCTCCCGGCGATCAGGCTCGGCCTCACCGCCGGGTCGGCCCGCTCGATGAAGCGGTCATCGAGCGGTAGCACGTTGTGTTTGGCTGCCTCGACCCAGAACAGGTCTTGCAGCGCCCGTAGCCTGTCCGGGTTCTTGGCGGCCAGGTCGTTCGCCTCGCTGAAGTCCGCATCCAGGTTGTAGAGTTGCCACTGGTCCTTGTCGAAATCGGAGGATCCGAGTTGCTCCCACGGCAACCGGCCATGCCGGGCGGTGGCGATCCAGCCGTCGTTGTAAATCGCTCTGTTGCCGACCATCTCGAAGTACTGGGTCGTCCGAGGGCTCTTCGCCTTGGCATCGTCGAATGAGTAAATCATGCTGATTCCCTCGATCGGTTTTTGGGCGACGCCGTTCACCGAGGCCGGTTCCTGGATGCCGGCGGCTTCGAGGATCGTCGGGACGACGTCAATAACGTGGTGAAACTGGGTGCGGACGCCTCCTTTGTCCTTGATCCGTTTCGGCCAGGAGACGACCAGTGGGTTGCGAGTTCCGCCCAGGTGCGAGGCGACCTGCTTGCCCCACTGAAACGGGGTGTTCATGGCCCACGCCCAGCCGACCGGGAAGTGGTTGTACGACTCCGGGCCGCCGATCTTGTCGATGTTCCGGAGGACGAGGGCCGCGTCTTCCTGCTGGCCGTTCAGGGACGACATCTCGTTGAAAACGCCGTGCAGCGTGCCTTCCATCGAAGCGCCGTTGTCGCCGATCTCCCAGAAGATCAGCGTGTTGTCGAGGTGGCCCATCTCCTCGATCGCATCGATGATCCTGCCGACCTCGTGATCGGTCTGGGCGGTATAAGCGGCGAACGCCTCCATCAGGCGGGCGCCCACCGTCTTCTGGTCGGCGGTCAGCGAATCCCAGGCCGGGATCTCCTTCGGCCGCGGGGTGAGCTGCGTGTCCGGCGGGATCAGGCCCATCCTTCTCTGCCGCTGGTACGTTTCCTCTCGGTACTTGTCCCAACCCCGATCGAACTGGCCCTTGAACTTGGCCATCCACTCCGGCGGGACATGATGTGGCGCGTGGGTAGCGCCCGGAGCGTAGTAAACGAAGAATGGCCGATCCGGGGTGACCGACTTCTGCTGGTGGAGGTAGTCGATCGCCTTGTCCGCCAGGTGCTCGTTTAGGGTGAAGTTGGCCTCCCGGCCCTTGGGAACCTCCATCTCGACTGGCTTGGTGCCATCGTACAAGGCCGGCTGCCACTGATTGGCCTCCCCGCCGACAAACCCGTAGAAGTGATCGAATCCTTGCAGCGACGGCCAGCGGTCGAACGGGCCGGAGATGCTGGTCTCCCAGTCGGCGATGTTGTGGTTCTTGCCGAAGAACGCAGTACTGTAGCCGTTCTGCCGGACGATCTCCGCTCCCATCGCACAGCTTCGGGGAATCTGCCCGGTGTAGCCGGGGAAGCTGGTGCCGAGCTCGGTGACGCAGCCGGTGGCAGCCGAGTGGTGGTTGCGGCCGGTGAGCAACGCCGCCCGGGTCGGTGAGCAGAGACTGGTGGTGTGGAAGCGGGTGTATTTCAGCCCGTTCCTGGCGAGCTTGTCCACGTTCGGGGTCGGAACCTGTCCGCCGAACGTGCCCCAAGCACCGAACCCTGTATCGTCGATCAGCACGAAGAGCACGTTGGGCGCACCCGCTGGGGCCTTCGTCACCGGAATGGTGCCCATGGTGGAGTCCTTGTACGTCCGGCCGATGGTGCCCGGAAACTTCGGCTCCGGCACCGGAAGCACGTCTGAGCCTCCGGCCGCCAGGCCAATGGGTTTCTCCTGGGCCAAAGCCAAGCCGGCCAGCGGGCTTGAGGCGGCCAGAAATCCGAGTAGCGCTCCGGCCGCAAGCATTGTTGCTGCGGCCACAGTCGTTCGCAATCGCATGATGTTGTGTCCTGAAAGGGCTGCGTTCGCCGGTAACGACTCTTGGCTCCGCGTGAGCGTCTGTTTTCGCGATTCGAGTCGCCGAGCGCTCCGCGGTCGCTGGCCGATGGACGCCTACGGGATTCATGCACGTGCCTGAATTGACCGCAGACGTCCAGGTCCGGCCACTGCTGACGAATTCGGTCCTGATTCTACCCCGTTGACGGCAATTTGCTATCGACTCAATCTGCCAGTTGGCCTCGCCGCTGGCTCTGTAGAAGAAAAAGAACCCACAAAAGCAAGAGACGTAACCGTGCAGTCCCCTGGTTGGTATGATTCATGCTGCGAACACGTCGAGTGCGCTGCGCGTTCTTACACCACACAGAAGCAGCGACGCCTGATCAATCTGGCCAGGAGCTAGTTGGTTTCTTCGGCGGGACGATCTCAATCAGCGAAGAGCAACCCGATCGCGAAAGGAAAGAGAGCCATGCAGGGATTGACTGTTAGTGTCGCTGCCTTGGTGTTCGCCGGCCTCGTGTGCGGACAGGCCGGCGCTCAGAGCGTCCCCGTTGCGGAAAAGAAACCGGTCACACTCGACGCTTTGCAGGCAGAGATCAAAGCCCTGAAAGCGCCGAGAGTCGCTTGGCGAGAGATCGACTGGAAGAGCTGTTTGCTCGAAGGGCTCCGCGAAGCGCGAGCCAAGAACAAGCCGGCCCTGCTCTGGGTCTTCATCGACCGTCCTATTGACGACGAGCGCTGCTGAGGGTATGCCGCACTCACCCGTGAGGTGATATTCTCCAACGCCGACGTCATTCGCCGTGTGAACGCCGGTTTCGTGCCCGTCGCCCTCAAGGCCGGACTGATCAACAACCCGCCCGACAACGACGAAGGCCGGCTCTATCGCGAAATCGGACGCTCGAAGATCCTTCCCCAGGGAATCTGTGTCGTCAACTCTGCGGGAAAAGTGCTCAACTGGGTCTTCATGTTCGACGACGACAAGAGCGTCCTTGACTTCCTCGACCATGCTCAGAAGCGGTTCGCCGAGTTTCCCGACGCGACCAAGCCGTTCCCCGCCGAGCGATACAAGGGGTTTCCGAGTCAGAAGCTCGCCGATGTCAACGACGGCGGCAAGGTCGTGCCGATGGTCGAGCGCCACCGCGAGGGGGAAAGCTGCCCGGCAAAGCCGCGCGTCCCGCTGGGGACCCTGCTGGCGCGGGTTTTTGGCCGGGCGCTCGACAAGGATGGCCAGCCCATCGCCGACACGGTGCGCCAGGAAAATTATCTCGAGGACCGCTTCTACGTGCCCGTGGTCAGGCAAGAGGGGTTGGCGAAAGCGCTCGCCGCCGCCGGCACGAACCGCTTCAAGATCGACGACGATCTGGCGAGGGTACTCATCGGCCATGCGTTCATGGGGGAACTCGACTTGAACCCCCTGGGCAACCTGAATGGCAGCAAGTGCGAGCACATGGACTGTGCGTTCTGGTGTCAAAAAATCGAGGCTGACGGCAACGGTCCTGTCTGGATCCGAATCGATGGCGAATCAGAGGTCGCGGGGGTCGCGGGGCGGGGCCAAGACGACCATGGCGCACGCTGGCAGCACCGGGTCAAGCTCACCTGGGAGGGGTTGATCGAGATGAAGGGAAACCGGATGACTCGACTCCTTCTCCTGGCACGCGGTACCGAGAAGTTAACGCGGGGAAACAAAAATGGGGAACCGGGTCGCCTACCGGGAGGCCAAGCCGTCTTCATTGACCTGGACAGCGGCGTCCGTTACGGCATTATCGGCCTACCGGTCGCGGTTGAGGAAGCGGCCAGTGGGCATCAGGCGCAGATCCCCGACGAGGCCCGCAAAATGCTCCGGCACGAGTTTGGCGGCCCCTTCGTCGTGTCACGCGACCAAGTACAGGTGGAGCTGCACTTGACCGAGGAGCAGAAAGAAAAGCTGAACCAAAACCTGCTGGAATTGTTGCCCGATGCCGTGCAGTTCATTCAGAAGATAGAACGCCTGAACGGTGAGGAGCGCGCGCAACAATTCGGTGCCTATCGACACAAGGCACGCAAAAATCTTGCGGCTTTCTTGAAGGAAACGCTCAACAAAGACCAGCGCATACGTTTGCGCCAGTTGGAATTGAAACGCGAGGGGCTTCGTGATGGGGAGATCTGGGAACTTCTCCACCTTAAGCAAGACCAACGGAAGCAATTCATGGGTCTCATCATGCAGGCGCATCAGAAGATTCAGCCGCTACTCGAAGAGGCAAAAAAAACCGGCAACCTCAAGGAGGTTCAAGGCAAGGTGATCAAGATCCGCGATGACCTCGAAGCCGATCTACGCGCCAAGCTTTCGGATGACCAGAAATCGCAGTGGAAGGAAATGTTGGGCAAGCCGATGGACCCGGCGGCCTTGTTTGATTTGTAATTGTCCGGCGAGGACGTCATTCCCGGCTTCCGCTGTCTTGTGCGCGCGATCCTGCCGAAGCGCCTGCCGGCCGATACTGGTCCACAACCTCCGGAGGGGCCCAACGGCGTTCGCTAGGTGCGACGGAGCCCCGGCCGCCGAGTTGAGGACAACCCGATGCCGGGTTCCGGGGTTCCGGGGACACCACACGTGATTCGTCATTCCGGGCGGAGCAAGAACCAAAAACCAGGCGCTCGTTGTCCTTCCCCGTCCAGCGGCATCTCAGTCAGTCTCCTGCGGAATACCAGTTCAGCACTCGTAAGGCGCGCAGCGTGATCCACCGGCTCGGCCGGCCCTCGCCCTCGTCGGTCTCGACCGGCATGTCGCCGGAGTACCGGACCTCCAGCGGCCAGCGGCCAGCGCCGGCGCACTTCGACGCGACCAAGGCGATCGCCTCGGCCACGCGCCCGTCGGGTGCGACGCCGGCGCAGCGCAGGTACTCAAGACCCCGCAGGACGTCGTAGTGCCACCATGTCGGGAAGGCGAAGCGGGTCCATGCGGGATGGCCGCGCCCGCCACCAGGGCCGACCTTCTTGTCGAAGTCGATGAGCGCGCCGGTTGACCGCCGGCGGAAGAGTTGGCGCTCGAGCAGGTAGTCGTGCCCTCTGAAGCGGGCCGCGGTCACCTGCGGGCTGCTCCCAACTCGCCTCTCGTGCTCGAGCAGGGCCTCCAGCACGCAAATCGTGGTGTTGAACGACGACCGCGTCGAGCCGTTGGCGGCCTCGCAGTTCCAGCCGCCGTCGGGTAGCTGCTCGGCGAGCAGCCGCTCGATGATGCCCCCGACATCCTGGTCGAAGTACGCGCCCACCGCCCCGACCTGTCCATTGATACACGGCTCCAGCTCACCGGCGAAGAAGGGATAGGCATCGCACTCGGGCGGGCCGCAACCCTTCCAGGTCACGCCGTCACGGACGAGCCCCACCGCTCGACGTGCCTGGTCGCTCGAGGGATCGAGACCCAGGTCCCGTAGTAGCAAGAGAACGTGCATCGTCGAGTTCCATCCACGGTTCCACGCCGCGCCGCCCCACCGCCCGTCCGCCCCCTGGAGCGCGAGCAGCCGGGCGCCCGCGCCCTCGGTCGCGACCCGCGCGCGCTCGGCCGCGACCTCCTCCGCGGGCGCATCGGTCAGGTCCCTCATCACCTGCCAGCGGATCGAAGGGTCAGATTCAAGCAGCCAGCGTATGACCGATCTCTCGGGCTTCGGGACTTGCCGTTTGGGTGGATTGGTCACCATCTTCCTGCTCGTCCGTGGTCCGGTTTGCGTCGGGCAAGTCCAGCTTGTGAATGGCATTGCAAGCGGTGGCAGCCAGCCATACCGTCATCAGCCGCGGGCGCTGCGCGTCCACCAGGAAGTTCAACAGCTCACCGGCTGGAGGCGACGCGTCTGGACCAGCCGGGCGGCGAACGCCAGGGCGGCAAACAGATCCTCGCGCTCGAGATCCGTGCAGTCAGCCAGAACTGAGACGACCTCTGCACGAATCGTCGTCCCCGGCGCCAGCTTGGCGGTCCGGCTGGCGCGAGTCGTTCCATTCTACACCACCGGGATGCCGTGGGGAGCCTCTACGCGAAAAAGGTGACGCTCTACGCTATCCCTTGCAAGGCAAGGAGTTGTGAATTGAATTGCACCAAGGGCGGCCTGGATTGGGATTAGAAGGAGACGCCCGTCGTGCCACGCGTACCGCGTTCTTTTTGCAGTTTAAGAGGCGACACCGTGGCGAGTCCGCGATTCAGCGCATGAACCGAACGCAGGCCGGCGCCTGGACGTTTTCTACCAACTCGAGCGCACAGGCAATTCGGTAGGGTCCAGCCACATCTGTGCGAGGAGTCTGGAAGGTCGGTATCCTTATCAAATGTCCCATCACTGAATACCTGACATGGGAAGAGGCTGCATCATGAAAGCTCTTCGCGTCGCGTTCCGGCTGGGGCTGCTGCTCGGGTTAGGGCTCGCGATGCCGGTGATGCCCACGATGGCACAGACCACGCCACCGAAGGGAGATCAACCCCCCGCGCCGGGACTGATCAAGCTGACCGGCGACGACGAGAAACGAGCCAAGCAACTGGAGGAGCCGATCGACAAGGCCCTGAAGGCCGATCGCTGGGACGAGGCGATTGCGCGAGCAGAGGAACTAGTTACCTTGAGGAAGCGGGACCAGGGGGCCAAGCACTTCGAGACGGTGGATGCAGAGTGGCGCTTGAAAACGTTGCGCCGGGTGGCCTCGATGACGGACCAGGATCGAGCCGCCTACCGGTCGGCCGCGACCATGAATGAGCAAGGGGAAGGCCTCTTCGCAAGGGGGAAATACGCGGCGAGCCAGCAGCTCTTTGAGAAAGCGCTGGAGATACGCCGGCGCTTGCTCGGCGACGACCACCCTGACAGCGTCCGGAGCTACAACGATCTGGCGCTCTCCCTCACTTCCCAGGGGAGATATGCCCTCGCCCAGCCGCTCCTCGAGAAGGTACTCGAGATCGAACGACGCCTTCTCGCCGACAACTCCCCCGTCACCGCCCAAGGTTACAACAATCTGGCGTACGTGATCTTCCTGCAGGGCAAGCACGCGCAAGAGATCTGCCGCCGCACGCTCACCGACGACCACCCATACACAGCCAAAGGTTATGGTAGCCTGGCGCGGAACCTCCACGCCCAGGGGAAGGATGCCCGGGCCCAGCCGCTTTACGAGAAGTCGCTGGAGATTCATCGTCGGTTGCTCACCGACAACCACCCCGACACCGCATTGAGCTACAATACCATCGCGGCCAACCTCTACGGCCAGGGGAAATATATCGAGGCGAAAGACCGATTGCGGAGTGCGGTCGATTGCTTCGATAAGGCGCGGCTGCGGGTCGCCTTCACGGGTCTAGAACCTGCGGGAACGAACGAGTCGCCGCGCCCCATTTTCGCTGCCGTTCTCGCCCGGCTAGGTCAGCCGGCCGAGGCATGGCAGTCGCTGGCGGAAGACCTCGGCCGCGGTTTGCTCGATGAGCTGGCCAGTCGCCGGGACGGCCGGCTTGTTTCGGCTGAGCGAGCCCGGCTGCGGGAGTTGACCGCCGCACTGGAGGGGCTCGACAAGCTGGTCGAAGCACTCCCAAGGGACTCGACCAGGCCGAGCGGGCCGAGCGATTCGACGACCTGAAGCGCCAGCGCGATCTGGCCGGCATCGCCTTGGGTGAGTTTCAGACCAAGCTCTTTCGGGACTATGGCCCGCTGGCGGGGCAGGCCGCGAACCTCCGGGAAATTCAGGTCGCGCAGCCGGCCGACCGTGCCCTGGTCGCCTGGGTCGATATCGCACCCGTGGGGCCCGGCGCGGCGGACCCCGACGGCGAACACTGGGGCGTCGTCGTACGCTCCCGAGGCACTCCGGCCTGGGTCCCGATCGCGGGTACCGGTCGCAACGGGCTCTGGACCAAAGATGACACCGAGCTCGCCAACCGAGTCCGCACGGAGTTGCGGCGGCGACCCGGCGCCAGCTTGTCAAACCTGGCGCCCCTTCTCGAGCGATTGCGCAGCCCGGCGCCTTGCGCCGCTGGCCAGGGCCCTGGGTGCCACGGCCGACGGCCAGCCGCCGGCCCGGAGGCTCGTCGTCCTTCCCTCACGTGCCATGGCTGGCATTCCGAGCGAAGCGCTCTTGACCGACGACGACACCCGCGCGGTGAGCTATGCCCCGTGGGCGACCATCTTCAAGTTTCTGCGGGAGCGGCCCCGGCTCGACCGCCATGCCGGCCTGCTGGCTCTGGGCAACCCCGTCTACGAGCGGCCCGGCAGCGGGGTGGTGTTCGACCCCACGCCGGCTCCGGAGGCCATTGCCGCGATTCTCGCGATGACCCAGTCACTGGCCCGAGCGCGATCGGATGACGAAGAGTTCGCCCCGCTGCCGGGCACGCGCTACGAGGTCGAGGCCCTCGCTCAACTCTTCAAGTCCGATGACCGGCCGAGCCACACCCTGCTCGCGGCCGACGCCAGCGAGGACGAGCTGGACCGCCTGGCCGCGTCGGGCGAGCTGGGGCGGTTCGGCTTCATCCACCTGGCAACGCACGGGGTGATCGACGAGGCGATTCCGCAGCGATCGGCGGTGATCTTGACCCAGACCGGCTTGCCCGATCCACTGGAACAGGTATTGAACAAGAAACCAGTCTACGACGGTCGGCTGGTCGTCAGGGAAATCCAGCGTACGTGGGACCTGAACGCCAAACTGGTAACGCTGTCGGCGTGCGAGACCGCCCTCGGCCGTGACGCTGGTGGTGACGGTTTCGTGGGGTTTACACAGGCACTCTTGATGTCCGGTGCGCGGAGCGTCTGCCTGTGGAGCCAAGGACCTGCAGATCAGAGTCCGGCGTCGACGGACGACCGGCCCGACGCCTCTTGGGTCGGTTCCAAACACCTCGGGGAACTTGCCAATCGCTCGAGACTGCTGAACACGGCCGGAATTGTCGGATTTCGCGCAGAGACGGCCGTCGCCAGACCTTCGTTATTGGCCCGCCCCGTGGGGGCAACCACATATCGGCCCAGGGCAACGCCCCGGTAATGAGCGGAAATCGAACGAAATAGAGCTCTCAAGGGGCGGCACGATCGAAGCGATGTTTCGCCCCTTCAGGGCAGAGGTGCTTTGGTCAAGATTCACGTACCCAGGGCGTTGCCCTGGGCTGATTTGTTGCGGCCCCTTCGGGGCCAAATCCAAAACAGCGCAACACCAAAACTGCCGCTCTGGGCCGCTTTCCGGTCCTCGGTCCGTCCCTGGGCCTTGACCTGATCGACTCGCTCTTTGATCAAAGCAGAGAACCGCCAAGACGATCGCGATCGTCCGGACCTCGCGGACGTCCTGTTGCATGATCGGTGCTCCGGCAGATGAGTACCGCTGCGCTCGCCAGTCAATTCGGTTCGCCCTTAAACCGCGCTGCGGAAATAGATGACATCGCCGTCCTTGACGATGTAATCCTTGCCTTCGAGCCGTTGCAGGTGCTTGGCCTTGGCGTCCTTGAGTGTGGCGGCGTCCTTGAGCTCGTCGTACGCCGTTACTTCGGCGCGGATGAAGCCCTTGGCGAGATCGGTGTGGATCTTACCGGCGGCTTCCACGGCGGTCGCGCCGCGCTCGAGGTTCCAGCCCCGTGTCTCGGGTTCGCCGGCGGTGAAGAACGTGATGATGCCGACGGCATCGTAACCGCGACGGATGATCCGATCGCGGCCCAGGTCGCTCAAGCCCAGATCGGCCATGAAGGCCGCCCGAAGTTCGGGCTCGAGCTGCGCCAGCTCGAGCTCGAGCTTGGCGTCGATCGCCAGAGCCTCCGGCGCGATCGCTCGCAACGACTCGGGGACCTCGTGCCCCAAAATGGCATTCAACACGACCACCTCGGGCTTGTCGGTCAGGAGCCCGAATGACCGCAGTGGTTTCTTGTCGTCGACGGAGAGCCCGAGCGAAGCGACCGTCTTGCCCTCCTCGAGAACCGCCTGAACTTGCTTGACGACCACCAGCTCCTTCGAGAGCTGTTCGCGGTCGGGCCGGGGCTTCTTGAGGCTCGCTTCGAGCCGTTCCACGCGGCTGGTGACGACGCCCAAGTCGGCGAAGAGAATCTCGTCGCGAAACGCGGAGAGCTCGACCGCGGGATCGCCGCCCGAAAATCCGTTCAAGACCACCAGCAGGGCGTCGCCCTCGCGGATCAGGGCGAGCCGCTGGGGGTTGTCGGCGTGAGACCCGGGCATGAGGCCCGGCGTATCGAGGAACTCGACGGTAGCCGGTGTCACCTTCTTGGGATTGTGAAGAGCTGCCAGATGGTCCAGCCTGGGGTCGGTAAGGGTTGCGATCCCCACCTGACCCGAGTGGATTTTCCCGGGATCGGGACGAGCTCCCGTCAGGAGGTGAAACAACGTGCTCTTGCCGCTCCCCGCAAAACCAACGATTCCTGCGCATTCCTCTTGGTTCCCCGTTTGCTGAAATTGGCTTGGTGCCGCTCGGCGGGCTGGCGGTCGAGGGCCGTCATCACGATCGTCCCCGCCAGCCAGCACGGGAGCTTCAGATACGTTTCAAGCTGGATTCGAGCGAGTCCAGTTGCCCGTCGAGCTCGGCGAGGTCCGCCGGTTCCAGCTCGAGATGGCCGAACCTCACTCGGTAAAACGCGTCGACCACCTGCTCGGGAACGCCGCTGACCGGCTGGGTGGCAATGCCCTGGTTGGTCAGAAACGTGCGGGCACGTCCCGCGAACTCGCTCTGGGTCTCGGCGGGCGTGCGGTTCAGCTCATGCTCCGCGAGCAACTGCGCCATCCGCCGGTAGAAGAGGATCCCCGCCGACCTCGAGGTCGTATCGAGCTGGGGCCCGCGCAGCCATGCGACGACCAGTCGCGCCAGCCGCAAACCCAGGTGTGCCAGGCCAGCCAGCAGGCTGCAGCCGATGAACGTGACCACGAAGCCGCGGATGCTGATCAAGGAGCTGACGTCGGGAAAGTGAAACAGGAACCTGAGCCCCCGGCGCAGCCACCCTCCGAGCTTCCTGTACTGCCTTTGAATCTCGCGCACCATCTCGCGCATCGGAGTATAAATCAGACGTTTTTGCCGTTCACCGTCATAGCCGACAACATAGAAAATCCAGACGTGCCGGATCAGGTCGGTCAACGGCCTGAAGTTGCCCGCGATGCCGCCGACCTGCGCAATCGACTCCTGTCGCTCGGTGCCCGGCGTGGGGTCCAGTACGATCCAGATGGGAGTCTTCTCGCTGTCGGGCTCCGGCCCGGCATAAGCCTCGACCCAGCTATGTGCGTGCTTCTGGCGGCACGTTCATCGTCTGGGTCAAGTCGCTAAAGTCACCGCCCTTGA
The DNA here is from genome assembly GCA_963823675.1 of uncultured Isosphaeraceae bacterium. Lineage (GTDB taxonomy): Bacteria > Planctomycetota > Planctomycetia > Isosphaerales > Isosphaeraceae > CAWGMT01. The sequence goes on from CAWGMT010000018.1 coordinate 63,825, forward strand.
AGCCGATGACGATCCGTGCAGGTATGTCGATCGATCGCAGCAGGAGGGCCAGCGCGCTGGCGAAATACTCGCAATGACCTTGCTTGCGGTTGACCAGGAAATCCTCGACCGGATCGAGGGTGGGGTCGATGACGTCCATGCGCAAGCTGTAGTTGTACTGGCCGGAATCCCGCAGGAATGCCTCGATCGCATGCGCGCGACGGGCGATCGCATCGGGATCGTCCCAGGGAATCGCGGCGACGATCGGCTCGGCGATCTTCCGCAGCCGCGCCTTGAGCTCCTCGGGGATGGAGAGCAGGACCTCGGTGTGAAATTCGCTCGGACACACCTCGTTCCGCTGATGCGCGGTCGGATCGGCATCGGAATCCACGATGTAATCATAGGCGCCGCCGCGCGCATCCGGGCGGAAGAGCGTGCCGTCGATCGGATTCATGTAAGGCGCGAGTTGGCTGGGAGCATCCGTACCCATGCCCCGCACCGGACGGATGGCGAAGAGGGTGTTGGAATCGTTGGGCTCGAGCTTGATGACCTGACGAATCTGGTGGCGCCGCTTGCCGCCGCGATCAGGGGGCATCTTGACGACCGTCTGGCTCCGTTGAGCTTGTCGCCGCCAATACCCCTTTTCGTAATGAATCAGCGTGACTCCCCGCCAGAGGAGCTCGGTTTCGGGGCGGATCGTCTTGCCGTCTTCATCACTCAACTCGACGGTCATGACAACCGCGTCGTTCTCGAGGATTTCACCGAGCTGGCCCAACTGGACTTCTTCGTCAAATCCGGTGAGATGCTTGCCGATCGGGGCAGCCGATTGCCCGCGCGTCGCGCCCGCCTGACGGGGCAGCACCAGGAAAATGAGCCCGCCGACCGCGAGCGTGCCGACCATCATCCGCAGACTCGCGATCATGTAGTAAGGGGTATAAAGCCCTCGATAAGGGTCGGCCGAGCTCTTCCGCAGCTCGTAAGTTTCCCCTCCCGCCATGGCAGGCAAGAGCCGCTGCGCCTCACGCTGCAAGAAAAACTGGCTGAGCACCCAGATCGCCAGCATCCCCCAGAGAATCAGCCACGTCCCGATCTGTTCGCTCTGGCTGATGACCGCCCCGATCAAAACTTGCATGAGCGCAAGCGCAATGAGAAACCAATCGTCCCTCGCCCGCTTCGGCAAGAAAAAGTTGATCAATTGAAGATAGACCAGCCAGTGCCCCAGCGAGCGGATCATCTGCGAGTCGTCGAGCTTGTACTCGAAATAGAGCACGCCGACGGTGGCGAGGGCGGCGAGACTCGCCACTTGCCTGGGCAAGCCCCAGCGCGGCACTCGGTCGACCGTGCAAAGCGCCAGCGCTCCCGCACATGCCACGGCCAGGGGGTAGAGCTTGGCGGACGGCGCATATCCGCCCTCGGTGGTCAAAGCGATGGTGGCGACCAGCATCAAGACGTAGAAGGTGCCGCGGTAGACAAGATAGCTGTTCACGTGCCGCGCGCTCCGTCATGAGATGGCCTTCGATCCAACTCGGCGCCGGCGACCTCGTCGAGAGGCCCGCGATCGCCGCCGCTCTTCCTGGCTCGACGACCGCTCCTTGAGCGCGCTACTGAGCCGATACTGCAAGAGATCGTTGGTCGGCTCCACGTCGCACTGGAACAAGGGGGTGAGGTCACCCTGGGCCGCGTTGAGCAAGAAAGCCCGCAGAGGCAGGCTTCGAGCCGAAGTTCCCGCCAACCTCGACGACCGCTCCGCCTCCTCGATCAGGTTGATCGGCCGCGTCGAGACGATCACCAGGATTGCTTCACGCAAGACTGGCGCCGGCATGATGTCGAAAAGCTCCGCAAGCCCGCCGTCGCCGCTGGCTCGCATGACCGCGAGCTGCTCGAGCAGCTCGTGCAGCAGCTTGACCGAGGCCGGGCCCTGCCTCACGCCGGGCGCAGGCCCCGTCCAGCCCAGGACCAGCCTGCGCCCCTGATGGCGGCAGATCTCCAGACAGAGCGTGGCCGCGAACGAGATCGCCAGCTCGACCGTTTCGCGCTCTTCGGCCACCGCCTTGGTTCGAGGCAGCCACGGATCGACCAGGATGGCGACGTCTTGCTCGTTGTGCTGTTCAAACTCCTTGACCATCAGCTCGTTGCGGCGAGCCGTCGTCCGCCAGTGAATCCACCGCGGGCTGTCGCCCGACCGGTAATCGCGCAGCCCATGGTATTCCATCTGCTGGGCCGACCGATCCAGGCTCTTGCCGCGGCGGCTCTCCATCGCCTGGCGCTGCAACTGAAACCAGCGCCGGCTCAGCCGCCCGATCTTGGGATAGACCACGATCTGGTCGGCAAGGGGAATCGTGACGCGATGCTCCACGATGCCAAAGGGCGCGCGCGTGCCCAGATCCAGATCGCGAAAGCCGTACTTGCCCCGCTTGGGACTCGCGGAAACCCAGCGGACTCGCAAGCGTTCCCCGCCGCCGACCCGCGCGAAAAAGACCCTCGGCGTCAAGGCCGCCGCCCCTGAGACCGAGCGATCGAGAGGGATGACGGACTCTTCCAGGAAGAGCGCCAGCGTCGCCGACCACCGCCGGCCGTTACTCACGACGTATTCGATCGAGAGCGGATCTCCCGAGAACACGTACGGGGGAACCCGCCGCGCGGGGACCAGCCGCCGCAGCATCGAACGCCCGCCGAAGATCGACGCGAAGACCGGGCCGGCCGTCAGCGTGAAAACCAGCAGGATGAGATTGACCTGCTGGTACAATCCCGCGAATAAGAGCGCCAGGCTCACACCGCCATACATCCACCCTTCGGGAGTCGGAAAATTCCGTTCGTTCGGCAAAAGCGCGCTGACGAAGCCCGACGCCCAGCGGCGAAGCCGGCGGCGTCTGTTCTTCGCACGTGACTTCTGGTCGAGGCTCATCACATTTTCCTCAAGCCGCCGAACCGCTCAGGCCGCCGCCCTTGCGCCTGGCGATTCACATCGGCACGCGAATGCGGTCGACGATGTCGTGGATGATCGCCTCGGCGGCGCCAAACTCTCCCGCTTGCAAGAACGACTTGCCGAGGACCCGATGCGCCAGGACCGGCACCGCCAGCGTCTTGATGTCGTCGGGAACCACGTAGGTACGACCCGAGACCAGGGCCAAGCTCTGGGCGGCGCGATAGAACGTCAGCGCGCCGCGGGTGCTCACACCCACGTGCAGATCGTCGCTACGGCGAGTGGCATGCACGATATCCAGGACATACTCCGCGATCGCGTCATCGACGCGCATGTGGCGCACGCCCCGCTGGAGCACCAGGACATCCTCGGCCGACAACACCGCGCCCAAGGACTCGACCGGCTCCCCGTCGCGATGACTGGCAAACACCTTGCGCTCCTCGGAACGGATCGGATATCCCATCCGCAGGCGGATCATGAAGCGATCGAGCTGGCTCTCCGGCAACACGTACGTCCCTTCAAACTCAAAGGGGTTCTGGGTGGCCAGCACCAGGAACGGCGGCGAAAGCGGGTGGGTCTTGCCCTCGATCGAGACCTGACGATCGCTCATCGCCTCCAGCAGAGCACTCTGAGTTCGCGGCGTGGTCCGGTTGATCTCGTCGGCCAGGATCACGTTGGCAAAGAGCGGTCCCGGCTTGAACACAAATTCGCCGGACGGCGCATGATAGATGCTCGAGCCCAGCACGTCCGACGGCAGCAGGTCCGGGGTGAACTGGATCCGCCGGAACGAACAATCGATACTCGCCGCCAGCGCACGAGCCAGCAGGGTCTTGCCCACCCCGGGAACATCTTCGATCAAGACGTGACCTTCGGCCAGGAGGGCGACCACGGCCAGCCGGATTACCTCCGCCTTGCCCAGTACCACCAGTCCAACATTTTCGAGTAAGCGATTCGAGAGAGTGAGCAGTTCTTCGACAGAGGGTAGTGCAGTTTCAGCGATCTGGGTTAAATTCATGCGCTAGCTCAACGTACGGTACTTCAGACCAGTTCCTTGGTGCATTACACGGTTAGTATAAACCAAGCAGCGTCTGATTCCAACGGGAGGATCGTCACGGCAACCTCTTGGGTGCCGGTCGTTTGAGGCTGGGTGCCGGCCAAACAGGGCGGCTCTCGTGCGTCGCAGGTCGCATTGATGGCAGGTAGCGTGCTCAAAGTCCTGTTGCTTTCACGTCAGCTCCAGGGAGACGACGGGACGTGGCCGCTTTATCCCTTGCTTGACCGGCTCGAGCGGCGCGGCTTTATGCCCCAGGTCGTCTGCCTGACCAAGGGAACGGCTCCGCCGGACGACCGCCGCGTGATCGAGGCTCCCCGGTTGGCGAATCGGTGGCTGCGCTCCCTGGCGTTGCGCCGGTTGCGGACTGACCCGCGCGTCGATCGCCCCGACCTGATTCATGCTCTCGATGATTCGATCTCGAGCGTCGCCCTGGCCCTGGCCGAGACCGCCGAGATCTCGTACCTCCAGTCCGTGAATAGTTTCTCGACTCTGGAAGCCGGTTTGCGCCTGAGCCGCCGCTGGTGCCGCCGGATCGTGGCGTCCAGCGACGATCTCGCCGACGATCTGGTCAACGAGCTGGGCGTTCCCGCCGGAATGATCACGGTCATCCCGCCCGGCGTGATCGAGCCCTCGCCGGTCGCGCCCGAGACTGCGGTCAAGGGTGTGCCGGTCGTCGGCAGCACGGGAAGCGCCCAGGACGTGCCAGGCTTCAAGATCTTGCTCGATGCAGCCAAGCTCGTGCTCGATGCCGGACACGAAGCCGAATTCGTGATCGCGACCGCCGACAGCGAGCACTTCTATCTGCGCCATCGCGCCCAGAAGCTCAGGATCAGCGAACGCGTCACCGTGTCGGACCATCCGATCATCGGCCCGATGTTCTGGTCGGTGCTGGACGTCTACTGCCAGCCATCGATCGGGCCGAGCACGGGCCGACCACTTCTGTACGCGCTTGCGCCGGCGTTGCTTCGATCGCGACCGACGTGAAAGGATTGCGTTCGTTGATTGAGCCCGGCCAGACCGCCGTGCTCATCCCATCTCGCGATCCGCACGCCTTGCAGGAGGCGATCGTCGATCTGCTCCAGGCACCAGACGAGGCCCGCCGGCTGGGCTGGCAAGCTCGCGAATCCATACGCGAGCGCTTCGACGCCGACCTGGAGGCGGATCGGCTCGCGGCGATCTATCGAGAGATTCTCACGGGCCCTTGACGCTCTGGATCTGGGCAGTTGACGCCTTCGTACCGTTCAGATAATCCTTTATCATGAAGCGAGTCAACCGGAAGGGAGCCGTCTCGAACAGAGCGTCCACTACGGGAAACAATTTCCTCGGTTCAACCTCTCGAGATCAGCCCGTGCCCGTGCTCTCAAGAGTACGCGGCGTCATCAACCCTTTGTGAACGTTGAAACGTCTTCAATTTGAGATCAAAGCAACCCACGATTGGGAGGGAATCACGATGAGTACGACCCTGTCACGACGCGCCGTCTTAACCAAGGGCGGCCTGGGCCTGCTTGCGGCATCTGGAGTCCTGTCCGCTGCGCGGCATTGCGCAGCCGCGGTGCAACAGAACGGCCCGTTCAGCCTGCCGTCGCTACCGTACGCCGTGGATGCGCTCGAGCCTCACATCGACGCGCGGACGATGCAGATCCATCATGACAAACACCACCTGGGGTATGTCACGAACTTGAACCTGGCCCTGAAGGATCAACACGACGAACAGGGCAAGTCGATCGAAGACCTCCTCAAGGGGTTGACTTCACTGCCCGAGTCGATCCGGACGGCCGTCCGGAACAACGGAGGCGGCCACTACAACCACTCCCTGTTCTGGACGGTCATGAAGCCGAACGGGGGTGGCGAGCCGACGGGCGCCCTGGCCGAGTCGATCGCCAAGGACCTCGGAGGCTTCACCGCGTTCAAGGCCGCCTTCAGCAAGGCCGCAGCGACTCGCTTCGGCTCGGGGTGGGCCTGGCTCGTCAGGAACGGCGACGGAAAGCTCTCCGTGACCTCGATGCCCAACCAGGACAACGCGCTCATGGACGGGTCGGGCACGCCTTTGCTCGGCCTGGACGTCTGGGAGCATGCCTACTACCTCAAGTACCAGAACCGTCGCCCCGAGTACGTCGCCGCCTGGTGGAACACGGTGAACTGGGACGAGGTCGACCGCCGCTTCCGCGCCGCTTCCGCGTAGGCTCGTCTCCCTCGCCTTCGAGATCGAAGGCAAGGCGGCGGTAACGCGCTGCGCGCGAATAAGTTTGGCGACTTCATGGTTGTGGTGCAGGCGTCCCGCCTGCATTCCCCGTGCCGGCAGGCGGGACGCCCAATGTCACTTAGTATTTATGTTCACTAATTCCCGCGTCCGCTCGGGGAACCGGCGCCGTCGCGGTATCACTTGCCGCGGAAAGCTTCGAAACTTCGTGCGGCGCGGCAACCGGCACCGAGCCGCTGCCCTCAGCAATTTCTCGAATCGGGCTTCGATTTCCTCGATCGTTTTTGCCGAGGCCAGCCCACTAGAAAAGGCCTGAACGAGATGCATGACGCGCGTGAAACTCAGCTCACGGGGTTCGATCCCGGCG
>CAWGMT010000019.1:0-114166 GCA_963823675.1 uncultured Isosphaeraceae bacterium
TCGTTCCTGACACCTTTTCCCGCATACGCGGCACATACTCGGCAGATTTTGGCACGCGCGAAAGCGTGCCCACTATGCCGAGTATGCCGAGTATGGGGGAGGAAACAGCGACGCTGGGAAGAAACGGGGGCATTTCGTTCCGACGGCAGCAGGAAACGAACGGTGGCTCCCTACCTGTCAGGACCTGTCATCACGACGAGGTCGGCGCGCTGCCCCGGGAGGGCCTGGTTCAAAACAGCCCTTTTTGCGGTAACAGGACGGACCGCATCTATACCCCTGTCTAGATTCCGGTCCGCGTCAAGGCGATCGGATTCGTGCAGTTTCACGCGGTTCTGCCGATCATGGCGGAAGTCGCGGACGCGAGGGTTAAGACGGCAACCGGGCCGAGAGCAATTGTTGCGATCTGGCAGGAATGGCGAGCGGGACGGGCTACTCCGTCGTCAGACCGCATTCTCGGCACATACTCGGCATACTTGGCACGCGCAGAAGCGTGCCCACTATGCCGAGTATGTGCCCGGTATGTCTCGGGCATGGCAGCCTGCGATGTACGAGCGGATGTACCTTTCAACTGTCCAGACGGGGTGGAGAAGCACGCCGATGAGCTGAGCGGGGCGGGCGAAATCGGCAAAACGCGCCGAACGAAGCCAATTTCGCTGAGTCCATGAGCATCGTGGAAGTACAAGGTACGATTCAAGTTACGGCAAATTCGGGCGCTCGTTCGCGACTTGACAAGCGGGGTGGCGCGGCCAGGGGAGGGTAGCACGCCGCGTGAAGTTGCCCGAGTTGCCGCGGAGGGCCGGCTAACGAGCCGCGCCGCTTAGCTCCCCAACCTGCGCGCATGGCATGAGCGTCGCATTTGAACCATGCCCCCGGAAGACGGCTCTCTCATTCGTAAGATTCGCGCTAGTCGTGGTTTAGATGCAATCCCCACTTCCTCGCCCCTCGAGGGCGCGCCGGCCGGCTCCTTGGCCCGGGGTTCTTGACCGTGGGGGCCAAAACGGAAAAAAGCAGCGGATTCCTCTCACTGGCTCTCACTGACTCCCATGCCCCGAGAAGATCGCGAGAGTAAGCAAGCCCAGCTCGCCCTTTCACCGAACCCTTGCTCGCGGCCGGTGTTGCGCTATCGAGCGCTTCGCGCTGCCGGGGCCGCTCAGGCGACCCGCAGATCCAAATTCACCGGGACGGATTGCAAATCCGTCCTCCAATCGCTCGGCCACGGAAGTGTTTCCATCCGCCGATCGCCTAAACATGCTCTTTTTGCAGGAACACGCGGTCGAGGATAGCGGTTAGAAATGGGGTTCACCCGTGACACGAGCGCCGCCGGCCTCTTAAAATAGTCAGGATTCTCGGAATCTCTTCGGTCGGAGTTGCTGCGATGCCGGGGGAAGACTCAGTTTCGCGCTGGCTGGATGGTCTGCGGGAAGGGAACGACGCGGACGTCCAGCGGCTCTGGGACCGCTACTTCCAGCGGCTGGTGCACCTGGCCGGCGCGGCTGCCCGGCAATGCGCGCTGCGCGTCCGATGAAGAAGATGTCGCGCTCAGCGCTTTCAACAGCTTCTGCGGCCGGGTGGGACGCGGGCAATTCCCCGAGCTTGTCGACCGCGACGACCTCTGGCGTCTCTTGGTCACGATCACGACGCGCAAGGTGTTCGAGTCGGTGCGGCGCGAGACCCGGAAGAAACGCGGCGGCGGACGGGTGCGGGGCGATTCGGCGTTCATGGACGGCGACGCAATCGACGAGGGCATGGCCCAGGTGCTCAGCCGCGAGCCGGCCCCGGAAGTCGCGGCCCAGTTCGCCGAGGACTACGAACGGCTCATCAACAAGCTGGAGGACCCGGCACTCAAGTCGGTCGCTCTGCGCAAGCTCGAGGGCCATAGCAGCGAGGAGATTGCCGCCGAGCTCGGGACGTCGAGGCGCACCATCGATCGCAAGCTCACGCTCATCCGGCGGATCTGGCAGGAGGAGCTCGGGTCATGACCGTCGAGGCCGGCACCGACGCCCAGGATCTGCCACTGGCCGACTTGAAGCGGATCGACTCGCTCTGCGATTGCTTCGAGGCCGCGCTCCAGGCGGGTGAACGGCCCGACGCAGCTCAATTCCTGGGCGAATTCGCGGGCCCCGCGCGCGACCATCTATTCCGCGAGCTGCTCCGACTCGAGCTCGAGGCAACCCGCAGTCGCGGCGAGCGGCCGGAGCCACCCTCCTATCACGCGCGCTTTCCCGAGCATGCCGAGGCCATCGAAGAGACCTTCGCACTCCTCGCGCTCGATGGCCCGAGCCTGCACCCGTGGGGCAAGCGCGCCGCAACCGTGCCCGTTCCCGGAGCAAGCGTCTCAAGATCCACGGAAGTCGACGGCGAGCTGCCGCGGGCCGAGCTCAAACCCGTCGTGCTCGAGGCACTGGGTTCCGCGGGCTATGAAGTCATTGGCGAGCTCGGACGCGGTGGCATGGGGGTCGTCTACCTCGCCCGCAAGGTCGCGCTTGGCCGGCTGTGCGCTCTCAAGATGGTCCTGGCCGGGGCGCACGCCGGTTCCGCGGCCCTGGCCCGGTTCCGGGCCGAAGCCGCGGCCATTGCCCGGCTCCAGCATCCCGATATCGTCCAGATCTATCACGTGGGCGAGGCAGACGGCCTTCCCTATCTGGAGCTCGAGTATCTGCCTGGGGGCGGGCTCGATCAAGCACTCGACGGGTCGCCCCGGCCCACCGAAACGGCGGCCCGCTCGGTCGAGATCATGGCCCGCGCGATCGCGCAGGCTCATCGCCAGGGGATCGTCCACCGCGACCTGAAACCGGCCAACATCCTGCTCGACGCGACCGGCCGGCCCAAGGTCGCTGACTTCGGGCTCGCCAAGATCCTGGACTCCGACGATGGCCTCACCAAGACCCGCGCCGTGCTGGGCTCGCCCAGCTACATGGCCCCGGAACAAGCCGAGGGAGACGCCCGGTCGGTCGGAGCAACGACCGACGTTTATGCATTGGGCGCGATCCTCTACGAGCTCCTGACCGGCAGGCCGCCATTTCGCGCGGCCACGGCTCTCTTGACCCTGGCGCAAGTCAAAGAGACCGATCCAGTCCCGCCATCGCGGCTTCAGCCCGGCATGGCCGGCGATCTCGAGACGATCTGCCTGAAATGTCTCGAGAAGGCCCCGGCGCGACGGTACGCGACGGCCGACGCCCTGGCCGAGGACCTGCGCCGCTTCCAGGCCGGCGAACCGATCCTGGCCAAACCCATCCCAGCCTGGGAGAGGGCGTGGAAATGGGCCCGGCGGCGGCCGGCTCTGGCGGCAGCCGTGACCGTCAGCACGGCGGCCCTCCTCCTCTTGCTCGTCGGGGCACTTTACTACAACACCCGGCTGCGCGTCTCGGTGCGTGCGGCGCGGGCGGCCCAGCTCGAGGCCCTGAAACAGCGGGATCGGACTTTCCGTAACTTGAACCAACTGGTCTTCCAGGTTCACGATAAGCTAGGCAAGACCCCCGCCACCCGCGCCGCGCGGCGCCAGGTACTCGACACGGCGCTCGCCGGCCTGGAAGAAGTCGCCGAGAGCGCCAGGACCGCTGCCCCGGACATCGGCCGGGCGGTCGCGCACCAGAAGCTCGGCGACATCTTCCGCGAGATCGGCCGGATGGACGATGCCCGTCGCCAGTACGAGTCTGCTCGCGTACTGGCCGAGCAGCTCGCCGCCGCCGCGCCGCGCGACCTGGCGATCTCCGAGTGCCAAAGCGGCACATTCGCCGGGCTCGGCGATCTGGGCTTGCATGCCGATCAGCTCGAAGAGGCCGTGCAATACTTCCGGCGCGTGGTCAACCTGGCCGAGATGAATATGAAGATCAACCCGGACCGCGCCGCGGCGCGGGTCGCTCTGCTCGATGCCTATTTCCGGCTGGGCCGGGCCTACGGATTCAACCGCGAGCTCGATTTTTCGGCAGTCTGGTTTGCCAAGATGCAGCAACTGGCGGAGCGCTGGCGCCAGGAAGAGCCTGAGAACACCCTGCCGCGTGATCTGCTTTCCACAAGTTACCGCAAGTTGGCCGATGTCTGGAAGCTCAGCGGCGACGCCGCATCGGCCCGGGGCGACTACCTCAAGGCGGTCAAACTGGGCAAAGCGGTGGTTCTGGCCGAGCCGGCAAACCTCGACTACAAGCTGCATCTGGCACTGGCGCTTGACGACCTGGCGGCGTCCCAGCACCGGCTGGGTCAGTTCGACGAGGCTTCGGCACGGACGCGGCAATCCGAGCAGCTTTTCTCCGAGCTGGTCCAGGCCGACCCCGAGGACGTCGACAACCAGATACGGCTGGTTCAGACGCGGTATCACCTGGGCTGCCTGGAAATGGACCAGATCGAGCTGCCCGCCGCGGGCGACCACTTGAGGCTCGCGCGAGACGGTCTGCGGCGGCTCGATCGTGAGGGGAAGCTCGAGGGCCGGCCCCGCGACAAGGACCAGTTGCTGCCGATGTTCGCGGCGGAGGCCGCCGCTTGCGAAGCCGTCACTTCGCCGGACGGCGCCGCCGCCTTGAAATCGCGGCCGCCCCGGGAGGCTGCGCCTGCTCCGCATCCGCGCGGCGCCCTCGCGGCCGCCGGTCGCCCGGGCGAGCTGGCCGCCACGGCCGAGGCACTCCTTGACCTGAACGCCGAAGACTCCGAGGACCTCTACGAGCTGGGCCGCTGCCTCGCCTGGTGCGGCGGCCGAATCGATGAGAAAAAGTGGCCCGCCCCACCATCTCACGACCTCAAGACCCTGCGGACGCGCTTGGGCGATCGAGCCGTGGCCCTCCTGACCAGAGCTATCGATCGAGGGCTCCGCTATCCGCAGCGCGCCAGCGACGACGTTCTCCTGGGCCCCATCCGCCAGCACCCGGGCTTTCGTCAGATCGCCGAGCGAGTGAACGGCTCGATCACTTCGCGCAAGCCGGTGCTCGCCCCAGACGCCCCCGCGACCGGGCCATCCGGCGCGGGGAGGGAATAAAAACCGCCCTGGAACGCCCTGTCGTGGGTTGCGCCCGTCAAGACCCGCTTGGCACCACGCCCCTTCGGCGCTCCAGCGGATCTTTTTTTCGTCCGCATGTCCGAGCGGCCCATCGTTTGGCAATCTTCCCCGTAGACCGGGACCGACGCCTGCCAGAACGACGTGCGAATTCTTGATCGGTCCGGAGCCGACACCGAGTTGACTGAAAGCGATTTTTACTCCAGGAGATGATCACATGAATTTCACGAAACGATCCCAGCGCGTCCGCAGTGTCCGGCCTGTCCTGGCCCCGTTGGAAGGGCGCGAGCTGCTCAATGCGGCTCTGCCGCACGACCTGGGCCGGCTCCGCGCCGCCGCACACGTACTCGAGGTAAAACACCAAGCCGTGACCGAGGCCAAGAAGCACGTGGGCCCGACCATCTCGAACATCGTCAAGGTCGACAGCCACGGCTTCCAGTTCACCAATTTCAACGGACCGAACGCCGGCAATACCGCGGGCCTGGGCACCAACGAGAACGGGATCGCAAATAACGGCACGTCCGTGGGCGTGTCCCTGGAAAACAACGGAGACCTCCTGAACTTTACCACGAACCCGCTCAAGTCGAATTCGGCCACCACCCTGAACATCAACGGTTCGACGACTGCCATGGCCTTCGCCGCCAACTCGAGCGGCACGGTGGTGGGCACCGACGGAAACAACAACGCATTCTTGGAGAAAAACGGCAAAGTCACGACCTTCATTCCCCTGGGCGGAACGTCCGCGCTCGCATTCGGGATCAACGACGGGGGGACGATCGTCGGTCAGTACACCAACCAGGCGGGCGTGACGCCGGGGTTCATCCGGGTCAATAACAAGTCGTTCGTCACGATCGATGCCCCGTCGGGGACGACGACGACTACCGTCAACGCGCAGGGCATCAACAACAAGGGCCTCGTGGTCGGGTTCTACGTCGGCATGGACGGAAACGACCACGGCTTCATCTTGAACGCCAAGGGCGCGAAGAAGGGCACGCTGACGGGGGTCGCCGTCACGGACCCCACCATCCCAGTCGTCCCGGGAGAACCTGCTGGCACGACCTTCGTCTTCTCCCAGATCCTGGGGATCAACGATAAGGGAATCGCCGTGGGTTACTATGGCGACTCGACCGCCAGTCAGCACGGCTTCATCTATAACACGAAGACCGGGCAGTATACCTTCCTGGATGACCCGAGCGAGGCGTTCTGCAACGGCGTGGAGGTCACTCAGATCACGGGAATCACCAACTCGGGCGAGATCACCGGGTTCTACTCGGACGCCAACGGGGTCTTCCACGGATTTGTCGCCAAGGCGTAGCGACAGACACCAGGCGAGACCGCCCGAAAGCCTGGACGACTCTGATCCGAACGGGAATCTGGGGACCGGCACCTTGGAACACCAGGGAGCCGGTCCCAATTTTTTTTGGCCGCGTAAACGGCGTTGCGGCGAGCCTCATGCACTACGCCAACGGGCTGGCAGCGACCATGCCAGTCGATGTCTTCTTGACTTACCTGGGCGGTATTCTGCCGCGGCTCGTGCTACAGGCCGGCGCGGGGCTCGCCTCAACTGTGTAAGGAAAGAATCGGTTGAATCCTGGAGAGGTTCTTGCCTGGTGCCCGCGCGGCTCTAGATCGACGCATATCTCGCCCTGGCAAACCTTCTCACGGTCCATGCACCGCCTCTGGCGCGAAGGTGGATTGCCGCGCACGGTGCGCCGGGATAGCCTGTCATCATAGGAATGGAACTTGGACTTTGGAATCTGGAATCTGGAAACACCAGCAAATGCGTGATGTCGTCCGGCAATTGATCGAAGCCCTGGAGCAGGGTCGCGAGCTGATCGTCTGCCAGGTCGTCGAAACTCGGGGATCGACGCCGCAGAAGGCGGGGCGCTCATGGTCGTCGATACGGGCGGCGGCCAGGCGGGCACGCTCGGCGGCGGGTGTGTCGAGAACGAGGTCAAGCTCAAGGCGATGCAGCAGATCGGCGGCTCCGGGGCCGCATTGCATACGTTCGTCCTCGACCACGATTATGCCTGGGCCGATGGCCTCATATGCGGCGGCAAGATGGCAATCGTCACTCAGCCGGTGAGCGGGCACGAGGCACTGGCCTATTACCGGGCGCTCGATCTTGTGATCGGGGAAGCCGAGGGACATACCGAGGGCGTAGTGGTCGATCCCAAGAACGTGCCCGGCACGGTGCTGGGAGGTCGCTATCTGTTTGATGCCCGCGGCAACTTGAGGGCTTCCTGGCCCGCCGCTCTGGCACCGGCAGGACTGGCCTCATGGCTGCTTCCGCCGGGCGAACGTCCCAAGCCCGCGGTTCGGGACGGAGTCGCTCTCTTGCCGGGCTGGCCGCGCGTGCGCCTGATTGTCGTCGGTGCCGGGCACGTGGGGCAGGCCGTCGCGGGCCTGGCGGCCCAGGTCGATTTTGACGTGTGGGTCGTGGATGACCGCCATCAGTACGCCAATCACGAGCGGTTTCCGGCCGCGCAACGACTCGTGGTCGGACCGTTCGACGAGGTCTTGCCATCGCTGGAAATTACGCCGCAGACGTACGCATTGATCATGACCCGGGGGCACGGTCACGATCAGGAAGCCCTCTTTCACCTCGCCCGGACACCGGCTGCTTACGTCGGCTTGATCGGCAGCCGGCGCAAGATTCGGCTGATCTTCGACAACCTGCGCGAAGCCGGCATTCCCGAGCCGGCTCTCGAGCGGGTCACCGCGCCAATTGGGCTCGACATTGGCTCGCAGTCGGTGATGGAGATCGCAGTCAGCATCGTGGCCGAGTTGATCGCCCGGCGCAACCTGGGCCTGCGGCGTGTGTCGTCGGGCTCCGCCGGCGATTGTTCGAGGAGCGCAAATCCGACCGCCCGGCCCGGTGCGGGCGTCGGCATCGTGACAACACCATGAACACCGCCATTCCCGGAACCCGCCAGGGTGCGGCTGCGGCCGAGCCGCTTCCACGTTCCGGTCATCCCACAATCGCCGCCATCGTTCCGGCCGCCGGCCGAAGCGAGCGGATGGGCCGGCCCAAACTGCTCGTGACGATCGGCGGAGGAACACTGATCAGCCGGGTTGTGAACGCTCTTCGCGCAGGAGGCGCCGATCGAGTGCTGGTGGTTGCGCCGCCTGCCGACAGCGCGGAAGGGCCGGCGATTCTTGCCGAAGCGCAAGCCGGCGAGGCCGAAGTGATCGTGCCTCTTTCGCGTCCGCCCGACATGCGTGCCTCGATCGAGCTTGCCCTTCTTCGGCTGGCCCAGCACGGGCCGCCGCGATGGGTCATTCTCACGCCCGGCGATTGTCCCGGCGTCACGCCCCAGGTCGTCGCCGCGCTGATCGAAGAAGCCGCTCGTGAGCCGGAGAGAATGATCATTCCCATTGCGAGAGGCCGGCGAGGACACCCCATCGTATTGCCGTGGGATCTGGCGGCCGAGATCCCGAGGCTCCCCGCGGGCGCCGGGGTCAACGCCCTCGTGTCCGAGCATGCCCGGCGGATCACGGAGCTGACCGTGGCGAGCCCGGATGTGTCCGCCGACCTCGATACGCCCGCCGATCTCCGCCGCTGGCTCGACGAGGAATCGCCAGGCCCGGTGGCGAGCGGCCAGCCCGCCGTCAGCCCGTTGGCGCCGATCGGCCGACCGGCGGACGAGGCGGCCGGTTCGCCGGACGGAATCAAGCTCGAGGTCCGCCTCTTCGCGATGGCCAAGGAGCGGGCGGGCCGGACGACGGTCGAGGTCGAGCTGCCGCGCGGGTCCCGCGTAGCCGACCTACGCGCTGCGATCGGCCATCGCTTACCCGCGCTCGCTCCCCTCCTGTCCAAAACCATGATCGCGGTTGACGAGGAGTATGCCGACGACGACCAGATTCTCGCGCCGGGTCACGGATCGCCGTGATCCCGCCGGTGAGTGGTGGAAGCCACGACCAAGCAAGTCGCTGGTTTCCGTGTGCGTTTCACAGGGATTGAAGGCGACGAAACCCATGATCGAGATCACATCCGAGCCGATCGACCACGCCGCGTTGGTGGAGCGAGTCCGATCGTCCAGGGCGGGTGCTGTCTGCTCGTTCCTGGGCACGGTACGCGAGCTGACCGGCGACCGCCAAACGGCCTACCTGGATTACGAAGCCTATCCCGAAATGGCCCGGAAGAAGCTGGCCGAGCTCGAGGAGCAAGCGCGCAGCCGCTGGCCAATCATCGAGCTGGCCATGGTCCACCGGCTTGGACATCTCGATCTCGGCGAGGTGAGCGTGGTGGTCGCCGTGAGCTGTCCGCACCGGGACGACGCGTTCGAGGCGTGCCGCTGGTTGATCGACACGCTCAAGGAGGTCGTTCCGATCTGGAAGAAGGAACGCTGGGCGGATGGGACCGAGGAGTGGGCCCATCCGGGTTTGACGAGGATCAAGCAAGAAGGCAGCGGACACACAGCCCGCAATCGACCGGCAGCCAGCGATTTGATTGACGATCCTGATCGATCCAGAACAGCCGGCGGGACCGGGCGCCCGAGCGTATCCGGATGACGTGGTGGCGTCGCCGATGGCGACTCAGTTTGTGCGGAGAATGAGGTGAAACTCGTCACGGTTGTGCAAGACTCGGAGATCTGAGTCTTTCCGGGCATAATCCCGCATGGCGGCGTCGCGGAAGAACCCGGCCCGGGCCGCATTTTGAAGCGCAGAAATCGCTTGCCGGTAGTGAGCCTTGGCCACTTCGAAGCGGTCGCGCCCCAAGATGCTTGCGTAGCTGTTATGGCAGGCGGCGCGCAGGTCTGCCGAGGAGGGCGAGTCGTTCTGGACGCGTGCCAGCCGATCGGCCAGCGGAATCACGCGCTCATAGACGGCAATGGCTTCGTCACGGCGCGCGGGCAGCGAAAGGGAGGCGCCGAGCTTCATCAGGCAATCGACCTCAAGTTCGGCTTCGGCCAGAAAGCGCCCGAGCTGGGCGGCCGACGCATGCTCCGCCCAGGCGACTGTCTTGATGGCTACGACGCGGTTGAGCTTGACGTCGCGCGCCTTGTAGAAGACCCCCATTCCACCCCGTCCGATCGTGCTCTCCGTCTCGTAACCGGGGAAACACGGCAACGACGCGGCCGCTTCGCCAAGTTGTTGAACTCCGGTTTCCCTCAGCTTCAGGCCCGCATACAACTCTTTCTGTGTTTGGATCCGGCCTCGAAGCTTGGCCGGGAGCGCAGGGTCGCTCAAACCGAACGAAGTGGTCGGCCGATCCTCGCCCCGCCGGTAGCTCTCGTCCCATTCCGCGAGCGCATCGAGCACGATGTCGGCATCGCCGCCCTCAGTGGGGCCGTCGTGATCTACAGAATGTTGCATTGGTTAGATTCTTCCGCAGAAGCATCTCCGGACGATGCCCGCATCTTCGGATCGCCGGACGGAGCCGGCTCCTAGTGCGCCTGTAACTGCATCGATTCTGCAAGGTGGGAGTCCTTGCCGGGATGCTCTGGCATCCCGTAACCAATGGTAACTGCGTCGCCGTGAGGCGGGGTGGAGAGCAACCGGAGGTGAACGTTCAGTCCGTAACACAAGTGAACTCGATTCGGCTATCCGTCGTGGCGAGCCTGCTGGGAAAAGGCGAAGCCCAAATGACGCACGGCCCCTAAAGGGCGGCCACAGCCTGTGGTCCGGTAAGTCCGACTGAGAAAAACCCCAGAGACCAGTCGGGACGACGGGGGGTGGTTGGAGACGGAATGAACGGAAGTTTCGATGACAAAACGCAGGGAGACCTGGGTGGCGCCAAAGCAGGTGTTCATACTCCACGGGGAGTCGAAGAGCCAGCCACCCAGGAGTCACAGCACCCATAGTAGCGTAGAAGCCGGGTAACTCCGGGGGAGCCAAGGGGTGCAGGAAGGTGGAAACGCAATGACCCAACCGATGGAAAACCAACCGGAGGCAGTATCCGAAAGGATTAAACGCGTCGGAGAGCTCCTGCGTCCTTGGACGTGGACCGAACCAACGGTTTGGACAGAGCGGATGTTGACAGCCCTCATACAGGGGGTCAAAGGAGGCAAATGGTTTAGCTTGATTGACAAGATCCACCCCGAGCGAACTCTGCGAGCGGCGTTCGGTCAAGTTGCCGCCAACAAAGGGTCCGCAGGGGTTGATCACGTCACGACCACGATGTTTGGAGATCGCCTGGACGAGGAAGTGAGGAAACTCAGCGAACAACTGCGGAACGGAAGCTACCGTCCGCAGGCAATCCGCCGACACTACATCCCCAAGCCGGGGAGTCAGGAGAAGCGGCCGCTGGGGATTCCGACGGTCCGAGACCGGGTGGTCCAAACGGCACTTCGGATGGTACTGGAACCGATTTTCGAGCGGGACTTCGCCGAACACAGCTACGGATTTCGCCCCGGACGGGGATGCAAAGACGCGCTGCGTCGAGTAGACGGACTGCTCAAGACCGGGTACACCTACATCGTCGATGCCGACCTGAAGAGCTATTTCGACACGATTCCCCACGATCGCCTGATGACCCTGGTGGGCCAGAAGGTATCGGACGGACGGGTACTGAACCTGATCGAGGCGTTCCTCAAGCAAGGCGTCCTGGACGGCTTGCGTGAATGGACTCCCGAGATGGGCAGTCCCCAGGGTGCTGTTGTCAGCCCGCTGCTCAGTAATATCTATCTGAACCCTCTGGACCACAAGATGGCCCAAGAGGGATTCGAGATGGTGCGGTACGCGGATGACTTCGTGATCCTGTGTCGCAGCCCGGAAGACGCGATGCGAGCCTTGGCGGTGGTGCAAGAATGGACGGCGGAAGCCGGGCTCATGCTGCATCCGACCAAGACGCGGATCGTCAACGCAACGACCGACTCCTTCGAGTTCTTGGGCTATCGGTTCCGCAAAGGCAAACGCTTTCCGCGCACCAAAAGCATCCAGAAGCTCAAGGATACGATCCGAGCCAAGACGAAGCGGAACAACGGGCAATGCCTTCCGGCGATCATCGGGTCGTTGAACCCGACGCTGCGGGGCTGGTTTGAATACTTCAAACACAGCTATAAAACGACGTTCCCAGAACTGGACGGCTGGATCCGGGGTAGGCTGAGAAGCATACTCCGGAAACGCCAGAAGAAACGGGGGCGTGGTCGTGGCTCGGATCATCAGCGCTGGCCAAATGCGTACTTTGCTGACCTGGGACTGTACAGCTTGAAAGCAGCCCATCGGTTGGCGTGTCAATCCTCTTCGAGGTAAATACCACTGACTGGAGAGCCGTATGCGGGAGATCCGCCTGTACGGTTCGGAGGGAGGGGGGACCGAAACCAATCGGTCCCTCCTACCCCTATCAAAACCACGTGCCGATGCGCCGGGGCGTTGTAGGAGGGGGCTCTGTCCCCCGATCTCTTCGTGGCGGCTACGCCGCGATGGATTAGTTCGCCGGACGGAGCCGGCTTTTACAAAACCACGTGCCGATGTGCCAGGGCGTTGTAGGAGGGGGCCCTGTCCCCCGATCTCTTGGTGGGGGCCACGCGGTTTGGGTTAGTGCCCTGCGAATGGGTCCACCGGAAACTGGAGATCCAGCAGCATGTTCTCGAAATCCGCGCGTCCCAGGATCGCGTGGAAATCAGGATCGGCGCGCAGCTCGGCAGCCGTGTGATAGCCGGCCGCAAGCGGCTTTCGCAGGCATTCGACGGCCCGTTTCGCTTCGGTCTCGGCTGCTAACGCCGAGATCCCCGATCCCGGTACTCCAGCCACTGCCGCGATCAGGGCGTGATTACCGGCGAGGGCGTATCGCGACTCGTTCGTCGAGATTGTGAGCCGTTCCCAGATCGCGCTCGACGTGCGCAGGTCAGCGACGCCGGTTGCGGTCTCGCCTCGTCTTAAGTTTGCGCGTCCCTGGCCCGATAGGCTGAAGGCCAGACCCTGCTGGTAAGGCTGCGCGCTCGGATGGGCCTTGACCAGGGCCTCCAGCAACTTTCGCGCTTGGGAGAAAGCCTCGAGGGCCGGGCTGACCCTTCCCAGACCAAGCTCGGCGTCGCCGATGTTGTTGATCGTCGAAGCCAGGTCTCGCTGCAATTTGACGGCGCTCGGGTCGGCGGCCGTGAGCTTTTCAAGGATGCGCCGCGAAGCTGAATAAGCCTCGAGCGACTTCTGTCGATCGCCTGCCTTCGCATACGCGATGCCGATGTTTCCCAGATCTCCAGCCAAGAAATTCTGGTACATCGTCACGTTGGGGTTTTTCTCGACTAGCTTGCGCTGGAGCACATGTGCCCGTCCGAGGGCGTCCAGGGCCGATTGGGGACGCCCGAGCTCCAGGTGAACCAATCCGATCAGCGAACTGCATTCGGACAGGACGCGAAGATAGTGAGGGTCCTCGGGCTCTCCGGCCACGACGCGCTCTTGAATCTCCCGCGCGTGCTCGAGGTAAAGCAGAGCGTCCGCCGGCTTGCCCATGTGGGCAATCAGGTTGTACCCGGTACTGAGATCCGTATTGACCAGGTCCACCTTCAATTGGAGGTCGCCCGGGAACTCGTTGACGAGCTTCTGCTGGATCGTGCGGGCGTTGGTGTCTGCCGCGATCGCCAGATCGGGTCGAGATGCATCGATCTCGACCGAAGCCAGATTCCAGTAGCAACGCGCGAGAACGGCTTGCGCGCGCTTCGAATCCAGGTCGTTCGGCAGTCGGCCGGCGAGCTTGAGCGACTCTTCGAAGGCGGCACGGGCCGGCCCCAATTCGCCAATTCTCTGATGAGCCCGGCCGGTGTCAAGCATCCCGCGCACGAGATCGAGCTTTTCAGAGCTGGGTGAATCGGGCTCGGCGGCGAGCGTCTGGCGCAGTTCGAGAGATTGGCGGTAAAGTGCAAGCGCGCGCTCTTGTGAACCGATCTCCTGCATCAGCTCCGCGAGCTCCGCGTATGCCTCCGATAGCGCGGATCGCGAGTTCCGGTCGGCCTGGTTCCGGAGCAAGGCTTCCAGCTTGCCATAAAAATCGGCCGCGCCATGAAGCAGCTTCTTGCGCAGCCCTTCGAAGGCTTTCTCCTTGAGTAAGACGTCCTCGCTCACGCCGGTGTGGAAAGTCTTGATCGCAGTGAGTGCGAGCGCAAACCGCTCTCGCTCCCGCTCGTTGGACGCGGCGAGCTTCTGGTTGGCCGTTTGAAGGCTGGCGTTCGCATCCCGCTCGCGCTGGTTGGACGCAGAGAGCTGGGAATTTGCCGAGTGCAGGGCGGCGTTAGCACGCGATTGCACGACCACGACGGCGACCAGGCCCACCAGGCTGGCGAGTAGAGCGGCCGCCGCGGCCATCACCGAGGCCCGGCGCCGGCGCATCCAGCGTCGGGCGCGCTCGTCAAGGCGCTCGCGCCGCGCGCTCGTCGGTTCGTCCGCCATCCACCGCTCGATGTCATCAGCCAGCGTGCGTGCGGTGCTATATCGCTCTTTCGGGTCCCTGGCCATCGCTTTGAGCACGACCGCCTCGAGCGTCGGGGGGATCGAGCGATCGACGCGGCACGGCGGCACGAAATCGCCGTTCTGAGCTCTTGCCAGAACCTCGCGCACGTTGCCGCCCATAAACGGCGGCGTGCCCGTCAAGAGACAGTAAAGCGTGGCGCCCAGGCTGTAAACGTCGCTGGCAGGGCCAAGGCGGTCGAGCTGGCCCGATGCCTGCTCGGGACTCATGAACGAGGGAGTGCCGAGCGCCGAGCCTTCGATCGTCTCGGCCGACCCGCTGCCGGAGGAGGGCAAGATCACGCACTCGCCGCGCGCCAGTGTGGGGTCGGATCGCCCCACCGCCTTCGCCAGGCCCCAATCAACGACGAGGGTTTCGCCGTGGTGTCCGACGATGATGTTCGCGGGCTTCAAATCGCGATGGAGCACGCCGCGACTGTGGGCATAGTCAATGGCGTTGCAGACGTCGATGAACCGCCGCAACAACTGGCGAAAGGCGAGCGGGGACGCGTTAACGCCCCGAGTTTTCGCCGAGCGAGTCTCCGATCGACTCTTCGAACGACTCCCGGCGCTCACGCGACCGGGCTCGCCGTGGAACTCACTCCCGGCGCTCGCGCGACCGGGCTCGCCGTGGAACTCACTCCCGGCGCTCACGCGACCGGGCTCGCCGTGGAACTCACTCCCGGCGCTCACGCGACCGGGCTCGCCGTGGAACTCACTCCCGGCGCTCACGCGACCGGGCTCGCCGTGGAATTGACTCTCGGTGCTGACGCGACCGGGGTCGACGTGGAACTGACTCCCGGCGCTCACGCGACCGGGCTCGCCGTGGAACTTCGCAATGGCCTCCTGGAGGCTATCGCCCTTGATGAACCGCATCACGTAGTAGGGGCGGCCGATGACATCGGCACCGAGGCTGTAGACCGGCACGATGCCGGGGTGCTCGAGCGCGCCTGTGACCTCGGCCTCGAATACGAACCGCGCGCGGCTCGCCGGCTCGTCGGCATGGCGCTCCTGGATCTGCTTGAGCGCGACCTCGCGCTTGAGCTCCCGGTCGAGCGCGACATGCACCGCGCCCAAGCCGCCGCGAGCATGCGGCCGAAGGACCGTGAACCGAGGTGGAGCAGCCGTACCCTCGCGCGGCGCGAACCTGAGCACATCACCTGGCACCTCGGCTGGAGTCAGCCAGACGGTCCCGCCGTCCGGGCCTTCGGGCGCGCTTTCGCGACACCCGGCGGACGCCCCCTCGCCGGCCGTCATTTCGGTACGTCCTCCGGCGCCGGCGGGGCTTGGCAAGAGCGTACTCAGGGCATCGCCAACGCCCGCGGCAACTCGCGCCGCCACTCTCTCGAGGCTGCGGTCGAGACCACCATGTTTCTGGACATGATGCACCACGACCGAGTCGATCACCCCGCACGCGTCGGCAGCGAGCGCAGCCTGCGTCAGCAAGATGTCCCGGAGCGAGCTTTGGTTCTCCGGCTTCCACTGCTCTATTGCCGCCAGGAGATCGTCCTTTTCGATCAGTCCTGTCTGGAGCCCGTGCAGGGCAAACAGCAAGTCACGCGCTCGCGCCGCATCTTGGCTCATGTTCGGGGTTCCCATTTCACTGGTCAGTGGTCTTCACGGATTGTCAGTGACTCGCTCTGGCAGCCGATCTCCATGCATTATAGGTCGCACACATTCGAGTTTTGAAGCGCGGCCGGCCCATTGCCACCTGCAGAGTGGTTTATAAATTGCAAATGCACCGCGGCCGATGCGGGCTCGACCAGGCGCAGCCGCACCAGCACGTGACGCGAAGGGGTATGCGAGCGTATAATCGCTCGTGAGGCAAAGAAAGCAACGAAACCCGTGGCCATTTTGATGAGCGCACAACACTCGCGGCTGTTGGATTCCTACGGACGCCCGCACAACAACCTGCGGATCAGCGTCACCGATCGCTGCAATATCCGCTGCGTCTACTGCATGCCGGAGCAGGTCACGTTCCTGCCGCGCGCCGAGCTCTTGAGCTTCGAGGAGATCGAGCGGTTCGTCCGGATCGCGCTTGCGCTGGGGATCGACAAGGTCCGCTTGACCGGGGGCGAGCCGCTGGTCCGGCGCGACCTGCCCCGGCTCGTCGAGAAGCTGGCGGCGATCCCGGGGCTGCGCGATATCGGACTGACAACCAACGGGATCCTGCTGGCCCCGGTCGCGCGGACGCTCCACGACGCCGGACTGAAGCGGATCAATGTCAGCCTTGACACGCTCGACGCCGCCAGGTTCCAGCAACTGACGCGGCGCCCGGGTGTGGAAGAGGTGATCGCGGGAATCATCGCCGCCAAGGAGGCCGGCTTCGACCCGGTCAAGGTCAACGCCGTCGCCATCCGCGGCAGCACTGAAGACGACGTCGTGCCCCTGGGGCAATTTGCCCGCCATCACGGGCTCGAGCTGCGATTCATCGAATACATGCCGCTCGACGCCGGCCACCAGTGGGAGCGGGCGAAGGTGCTGTTTGCCGCCGACATCATTGAGATTCTCGAGAAAGGCATCGGCCGGCTCGTCCCCGCTCCTGATCAAGATCCTGAAGCGCCCGCGCTCGATTATGACTATGCAGACGGCGGCGGCCGCGTCGGCTTTATCGCGTCGGTGAGCCGGCCGTTTTGCCTGAGTTGCAATCGCATCCGCCTCACTTCCGACGGCAAGCTGCGCAACTGCCTCTTCGCGCTTGAGGAAACCGATATCCGCGGCCTGCTGCGGGGCGGCGCCGACGACGCGCAAATCGCCCAGGCCGTGCGAGACTGCGTCGCGTCCAAGTGGGAAGGGCACGAGATCAATACGGCCCGGTTCATCCAGCCCGATCGACTGATGCACGCGATCGGGGGGTGAATTCCGCTTTCCTTACTTGATAACGATGAACCTTCGCGACATCCACCAGGTAGCCCAGGCCCGGACGATCCGGAACGTGGATGACCCCGGGTGATGCGTGTTCAACGAGTGGGACAGTATAGTCATCGACGAACCAGCGCGCGCTTGGCGCCAGATCGCTGGGATACTTGCAATTGGCCAGGGTCCCTAACTGGATGCCGTGGGCCTGGCCGATCCCCAATTCGGGCATCGATCCGACCCAGCAGTCGACTCCGTGCTGCCAGCAGACGTCATGGATCGCCTGGGCGGGGCCGAAGCCGCCGACGCGCTGGAGCTTGAGATTGACGATACGGCCGGCGCCGCGCTCGATGGCGGCGATAGTCCGCTCCAGGCTCTCCGCGGTTTCATCCAGACAGACCGGGGTCTCGATCGTGCGTTGCAGAGCGGCCGAGCCTTCGAGGTCGGCGGCGGCCATTGGCTGCTCGATCATCAGCAGGTCGTAGCGGTCGAGCTCGCGCAGGGAGTCGAGATCGGCCGTTGTATAAGACCCGTTGGCGTCGACCATGAGCGGCACGTCCCCGAAGTGCTGCCGGACCGCGCGCACCAGCTCGACGTCATCTCCGGGCCGAATCTTGAGCTTGACGCGGCGATAGCCAGCTTCGAGGTGGCTCTCCACGGTCCTGATGAGCTCGACGATGCTGGGATAGATCCCGACCGCCAGCCCTGACTCGACTCCCAGCGTGATGCGCAGCGTCGGAAGCACCCAGAAGCTCCGCAATCGTGGCGTGATGGGCCTGGCCCAGCAAGTCCCAGAGCGCCGTCTCGACCCCCGCCACGGCGAACCGGCTTGCCCGCCAGGTCGAGGTGAGCTGATTGATGTCCTCCGTGGTGGCAAAGGATTGACCCAGGAGGGCCGGCGCAAGACATGTCGCCAGATCGTGCCAGCATCCTTCGGGCGTGTCGGGCGAATACCCGAACCCGACGGCCATCGGTGAGCTCTCGCCCAGGCCGATCGCCGATTGAGTCTCGACTGCCACCAGGATTGCGTCCTTGATCGTCACCTCGCCCACCGAGATCCGGAATGGCTCCTTGAAAGGAATCTGAAGGTGTGTCAGGACGACCCGTTCGACCGGACCAGTGGTCGTCATCGCTATGGTCCCCCGGTTTAGATTTCGGGATCGACCTCGTCCCTGGTCGCCAAGAAACGCGGCCGCCCGGATCGTGGCGACCCGATGGACATACCGCGATTCGCGGGATTTTGAGCCCCGCATCTCATTTCAGCCTAACACACAAATCCTGAAATTGCATTAGGTTGGAACTGAAAAGGGTTGCCATGCCAAGCTCGTTTCGCTAAAGTGTGCGGACTTCGAGGTCGAGAGTCTTGCGGGCATTTCAGGACTGATCATGAGTGGAAACGACACGTCGTCACCCTGGTATCGTGATGGCCTGGCCTTCACGTGCACGCGGTGCGGGAACTGTTGCACCGGTGCTCCCGGCTACGTCTGGGTTTCCCATGACGAGATCCGCCAGATTGCCGAGTTTCGCGGCGAAGGCGTGCAGGAGTTTTCCTCCCGATTCGTGCGCCGTGTCCAGAATCGCTATAGCCTCATCGAGAAACCGGGCGGCGATTGCATCTTCTGGGACAAAAAGGCTGGGTGCACCGTCTATCAGGCGCGACCGGTGCAATGCCGAACCTGGCCCTTCTGGCCTGAAAACGTCGAAAGCGCGGAGTCATGGGCGGGCGTTTGCCAGGTCTGCCCCGGCTCGGGACACGGACGTGTGTATTCCGTGGAAGAGATTCTTTCCGAGGTCGCCAAGGTCGAAAAATGACCCATTCATCCGCCCTTGCCGCCGACGCAATCCGGCATCCGGAGCCGAGCCCGGAGGCGGAGCTCCGCGCCCTCTACGATCGTGTCGATCGAGCAGTCGCCAGGATCGGGCCCATCTGCCAGTTAAGCGGCCGCTGCTGCCGATTCGCGGAATACGGACATACCCTCTTCGT
This sequence comes from uncultured Isosphaeraceae bacterium, assembly GCA_963823675.1. Lineage (GTDB taxonomy): Bacteria > Planctomycetota > Planctomycetia > Isosphaerales > Isosphaeraceae > CAWGMT01. The sequence goes on from CAWGMT010000019.1 coordinate 19,212, forward strand.
TTCGACGCTCGAAATCCGCTATCTTGTTGCCGGAGCGCCTCGACCGTCTCGCCCGCTCGATCAAGGCGACCACTGCCCCTGGCAAGACCAGCTCGGCCGCTGCACCGCCCGTGACTCACGACCCCTCGGATGCCGGATCTTCCACTGCGATCCAACCTATCAGGAATCAGCCCATGAGATCTCGGAACGATCCATCACCGAACTCAAAGCGATCACACAGAGATGGGACCTGACATGGAACTATGCACCCCTGCACACTCATCTTGGCCGGGAGCGCGACCAGGGCCGTCTGTCGATCGACCTGGCCTCACGTAGCCTCGAGGAACGAGCCCGGGTTGACGGCACCACGCAACCGGCATTTTCAGAGACTGCGGGCGCCACCGCCGAACTTGATCGCCGAGCGTGACCCGGCTGGTTTTTCTCGGATCACCGATTCACGAATCACGAAATCGACCTGACAAGCTCATTGACACTAACCCAAGCCACGATTACACTTGAGCCGTTTGTTGCATGGATCGGGCTGACCACGCCCCTGGAGATCGCCATCGTGACCAAGAAAGAGATTGTCAAGAAGATCTCGGAAGACATCAATCTGACTCAGCTCAAGACGAAGGACATCGTTCAACGGACCCTCGATGCGATCATTCAGACGCTCGTTTCGGAGGGCCGCATCGAATTACGAAACTTCGGGGTCTTCGAGGTAAAACAGCGAGCGCCGCGCAAAGCTCGGAATCCCCGCACCGGTGCCAAGGTTTATGTGCCGTCGAAGAATGTGGTGACCTTCAAGCCGGGCAAAGAAATGGAAGAATTGGTTCGAAACATGAATCCGGAAAATCTTCCGCTATTGGAAGCGGACGCCGATGCCGATCTAGATAATAACGGACCCGTGGAGCCGGTCTCGGAACCGCAGACCAGTTCGTCCGCCGATTGAATGTTGACCGGCCAGAGAAGCTGGTAGTCGCTCCAGGGCGAGCCAGCAGGATCGAATGGCCGGACCGATGAACGACATGGGTCGTGATTGGCGGTCAACTCTCCCTGGATCGTGGCGAAAGGAATCTGGCTTCCGCTCGGGCAGTCGCCTGGGCGGCGAGTCCCCTCGAATCAGGCCCGAGCAAGGAATGCTGGGCCAGACTGATTCGAGCGGTCAAAAAAGACGGGAGGATCCCGAAATGCGGAAACTGTTCGCGGCCCTGGCGATCACGGTCGCGTCCATCGCCCTGTTCGAAGGCTGTGCCCCGGTCCCTTTGCCGCACTACGCAGCCTACAAGCCTCGGCGAGTCGAAGAGTTGCTCGTTGACTCGGAAAACTTGCGACAGGCTGGCGATGAGTGGGAGCGATTCTGGCTGCTCGACCAACCCTCGCACATGACGCCGTTCCGGACCCATGGCGGCCTGGGTCCCTGAGCAAGCCTGCATGAGCGAGGATGCTCGAACGACTCGCTCCAGCCAGGGTGGTCTCCCCCGTGGCGGCCGGAGCCGGTCGTTCAATTCGTCGTACGCGGATTTCCTGAGGGCCGGCCAGGCGACTCACGCCTGGCCCCGGCCCTCTTGCCTTTTCGCCCGCCTCGACCGGCAACAGCAACGCGACATTTCCGCAGCGCCCTTCTCAAGGCGTGAGGTGATTGCTGAAGAACCGGCCGACAAGCCTGACATAGCTCTCAGGATCGCTTTGATAGGCCTGGACATGATCGACGCCGGGCAAGGTCAGGGTCAAGCACGAGCTTCCGATCGCCTGGGCGAGTTTCTGGGCCTGGGCGACCGGAACGATCGAGTCGGATTCGCCGTGAATCAAGAGAAGAGGCCGCTGCCCCCATGCCCGAGCAAATCGGATCGGGACCAGGTCGTCGGTGCGCACGCCATAAACGAACCGGGCTGCCAGCAAGATTCCCGGATTGAACCAGCCCGGCAGCCCGCTATGCTTGCTGAGCTGAGCGTTCAGCAGCTTGGGTAGATCGCCGTAGGGACTGTCGATCACGGCCGCGTGAATCCGGGGATTTCGAGCCGCCTCCATGAGCAACGTCGAGCCCCCCATCGAATAGCCGAGCCAGCCGATTCGGTCCTCGGGGAAACCCGAGGATTCCCCCCACTCCATGACCGCGCGGATGTCGTTGCGCTCACGGCGGCCGAGATAGAGCCGCGACGGGTCGCTCTGCCCGTGGCCGCGCAGGTCGAAGAGCAAGACATCAAAGCCGCTCTGGTGAAGATCGCGCCCGAGCGCTGCCATCTCCAGCCATGAGCTCCACATCCCATGGACGAGCACGATCAAATGGCGTCTGTCCTTGGTCGAAAGATACCAGCCTCGCAGGGTCAGTCCATCGGCCGTGCGCGTTGACCAGGCTTCGACGTCGGGGCTCAAGCGGTAGGGGTCCATCGCCAGGGGCCGATTGGTGGCTCGGGTCAGCCGGTCCGCTGTGAACCATGCGACACCGACATAAGCAAACCCGAGCAACACCACGCAGCCCAAGAGGACGCCGCCAGCGATTCTTGTATACTTTTTCCGTCGCGCCACCGTCTCCATCTCACGTCCTCCTTGTCGTGGGATCGGGGCCCTCACACCGCGCCGCCCCGGCCCCTATTCTAATCGACTTCGCCGACCCTCGGCGATCGACATGAACTTTTTCTTTCTAATGGGTGCATGCGCCACGAGTTAGGCAACCAGATCTCGCGCCAAGGGCGTTTCATTCTTCCTACATGGGCGAGGCGGTCAAGCCTGGACTGTGAATTGGGATACGCCGCTCCAGTTGCCCATCACACCATCGTTGCTGAAAGCCCGGACGGTAAAGCGGTAGGTGTGGCCCGCCGTGACCTGATCGCTGAGCGAGGTCGTGGTTGTTGTTCGTGTGACGACCGTGTCGGCCGTAACGTCATCGAGCTCAAACTCGTACCAGTTGGCGTTCTTGATCGAGGACCAACTGAAGACTGGCGGATTTTGCTGGGTGATGGCCCCGGCGATCGGAGCAAGGGTTGGGCCTATCCTCGTGGACAGCGTGGTTGCGGGCGTGGTGGCTCCGGGCTTCGCACCCGGCAGCGACGCGGCCCCTCCCGCCTTGTTGCTCCACAACTGGGGGACGACGTAATCGTCGAGTAACGTGAGCCAGTTCTTCTGATAGTAGTCGTGGACTTGATCGTAGCGTGTGGGCTCAAGACCCATGTCGGCGATCTCACCATCGTCGGGAAACGCCGGATCGGTCCATCCCGAGTCGTCGCAATTCGGGTCGGTGATCGACTCGGTCACTTCATGAGTGAGAGTCTCGGTGAGATCCTGGAACGCATTGAGCGGCTTCCCATCGATCTCGCCCGCCAACGTCTGGCTGGCATTGCCCGGACACGTAATGGCGGCATAGTACGCGTTTCCGCTCGACGAGCTGCGATCCGGGAATACGAAGTGGTACCCGTAGTACTCTCTTCCCATCGGCACTCCATGTGTTTCGGAATCGTAGACCTCGGTACCCGGCTGACTGAAGAATACATAAACGGTGTTCGCCGTGGGGACCGGCACATGCCCGGCGGCGATCTCATGCTGGATGATCGACGGGTATGTCGAATCAATTAGTTTACTGGGAACGGCGACATTGACAACGTCGTTGCCGGTTGGCTCGGCACTATTGCCGGACCACACCGAGCCCGAGCCGATGGTGTAAGACCGACCCTCATACCCCGGGGTGGTGCGGCCGACGTTGTACTGGCTGTTGAGAAACGTCATCAAGGGATTGGTCCCGCTCGTGAGATACCCGAGGAAGGTATGGAGCATCTCGATCTCGTTCGCCTCTGTCGGCGATGTCCACGCCGAGCCGTAAAAGATTGGCACGACCAGCACATTTTGAATCAGCAGGCCGCCGGCGTAGGTCACGCCGCTGGGGAGGCTCCGATCCTCGAGTCTTTCCATCCGAAGATTCGCCAGAGATCGTTTTTTTCGATCGCGGCGGCCGAAGCCTGGGTGCGAAATCTTCACGATGCGCGTCAGGAGATGATGCATGAATTTCGAGTAGCTCCCATCACAGGCGGAGAGAATCTCGGGCGAACGCGAGGGAAAGGCGGACGTTTTCCTCCTCGATCCGCAACCGCTCCTCGACGGGCAGCGGGCTTATGCGGGGCAGCCGTGCGCTCCCCGGGTGGTCCCTGACCAGGCAAAGGGCTTGCGCAAGTTGTCGTCCCGGCAGATCCGGCAACGTCACCCAGAACGGCTCCTTGAGGCAGGGAACCAAAAGCGGATCGCGGGTGATCATCTCGATGTTGAAGCGGATTGCCGGGCGGGCCTTGCGCAAACACTGGACCACGCGGGGCAGGTCGAGCGCCCGCGCCCGAGTGGGACCTCGGCGAGGAGGAACCCGTCGCGGTATTCCTCAAGACCCATGTCCTTGAAGTGCGTCGTGAAGGCCCAGGGCGCCAGGGCCTCGACGACCTCCATCGGGTCTTCCAGGAGCGCGATGCTGTTGCCCGTGTCAAGGCAGACGCCCACATGGTCGTTGCCGACCCGCTTGAGAATGGCGATCAGCTCCTCCGCCCGCCAGTCCTTGTGGTTCTCGACAGCCAGGAGGATGCCGTGCCGCGCGACGACGGGCGCGGCCAGATTCAAGGAGTGGAACGACGACTCGGCAAACCGGCGGAACGCGGCGATGCTCTTGAACGTTTCGTACCGCCGCCCGGAGAGCATCACCGTCCTGACCACCTCGCACCCGGCCTTCCTGGCCGTGCCCACCTCGGCTTCGAACCGCCCGAGGTCGGCATCGTCGCGCGGCAGTGTGACGATGCCCTCCAGGTACATACCGGCGGCTTCGGCCCGCGCTGCGCAGGGCCTCGGCGTGCGCGTCGTCGCGAAGCGCCGAGGCCGACCTGCACGCCGCGAGCACCCAGTGACCGCGCGTATTCGAGAAATCGAGCCGGGTCGGCGAACCGCTCTTGCGGGCGCCGTCCGCGATCGCCGGCGGTCCGAACGGCGAATGAGTGAATGACCACGCCCAGCAAACCAGGCCGGGCGCTGCCTGCGGCCGCCGCGGCGGCCAAGACGGGCATCGCGCCGCCGCAGTATTTGAGCGCTACACGTCGGGTCAATCGCATGGCTCAACCAGTCCCAAGTAGGGCTTTGCGCTCGGCGTCCCAGGGCGCACGGTACGGCCGCTCCAGCAGGCCGTCGGCTTCCTTGTCGTCGACGATCGTTTCGCGTGCGGCATCCCAGCGCAGCTTGCGGCCGAGTCGAAGCGAGAGGTTCGACAGGTGGCACGCGCTGGCGACGCGATGAGCGCTTTCCAGATCCGAGATCGGCTCTCGGCGCGATCGGACACACTCGATGAATTCGGCCGCATGACGACGGAACTGGTCAAATTCGTCGCCCGAACGGTTTTCGATGGCGCTGGTCCAGGCCGCGGCCGACTCGTGCGAGCCGGAGCCGGCCGGACCGCCCACCGGGTGCGGGCTGCCAAACCGCGGAATGGCGTCGGCCGTGGCGATTCTGGGGTCGGGGGTCACGATGAAGCCCCTGCGCGAGATCGTCACGCTCCCCTTGGTTGCGCAGAATTCCAGTCCGCGCGCCGGAGCCGCGCCCGGCTGCACTCGCGGTGCGACCACGTGGCTTGCCAGCCGGGGTATTCGAACAGGGCGTCCTGCACATCGGGCGTCTCGCCGTTGTCACGCAGGCCGAGCCGTCCGCCCGCGCTGGTCACCGCCGCGGGGGCCGTGGCGCCGAGAACCCAGTGGGCGATGTCGAGAGCATGCTGCCCGAGGTTGGTCATCTGCCCTCCGGAGTAGTCCCAGAACCAACGGAAGTGATAGATCGCGCGGTTGGGATTATACGGACGCTTCGGGGCCGGGCCGAGCCACATGTCGTAATCCAGCTCCGGCGGGGGTTCGCCGTCGGCCGGCGAGCCGAAGCCGGGCATGACGTTGCGGTAAGACCACATCCTGACCGAGACGACCTTGCCGATGTGGCCGCTCTGGATCAGCTCGCGAGCCTTCTGGTAGTGCGGGCCCGACCGTTGCTGGGTGCCGACCTGGACGACTCGCTTGTGCCGCCGCGCGACCGCGGTCATCCACCGCCCCTCGCGCACGAACAGGCTGAGCGGTTTTTCGACGTACACGTCTTTGCCCGCCGCACACGCCATCATGGTCATGAGGGCATGCCAGTGGTCGGGGGTCGAGACAACCACGGCATCGACGGCGTGGTCGTCGAGCAGGGCCCGGAAGTCGGCGTAGGCGCGCACCGAGCCTCCCCTGCCCATGAGCGCGGCGGCCTCGTCGCGGCGGCCCTTGTGGACCTCGGCGATCGCCGCCAGGTTGGCGTCGGGTCGCTCCCGAAAGTCGAGGACGTGCCGCTTGCCGATCAACCCGAACCCAATGAAGCCCAAACCCACGCGCTCATTGGCGCCCCAGACTCGCCGATAGGACGCGGCAGAACAGGGTCGCGACAGCTCCGCCCCCGAGCAGAGTACGACGGCTGACCACCGGCCCAAGGTCGCCAGAGTCGCACATCGCGCGTTCTCCCGAGAGGACGAGAAATGAACATGCCCAATACAAACTTACGGCGGCCGCCCGAGGCATACAAGGCGGTCGGCATTTGGGCGGTTTCCTTTTCGGCGTGAGAACGCGTTGTGGAGGGCGCGTCTGCCCGTCGGGCTCGCGGGGGCGGGATCGGTCGTTCCGGGGCCGGGTGTGAAGACTCGTCGGGATTATCCGGCGAATACGGCTGGCGGCTACAAAGGACGGTCCCCCACGTGCGCCCCAGTGCCGCTTGTCAACCGGAGGCTCATCACTCAACTGCTATCTGGAGAAACTCTTACGGTGGGTCAACATGAGCTCCAGCGGGCGTGCCAGCAAGATGGTCGTCCCGCGTGGCCGAGTCCGACTTTTCGCCGGCTTTGGCGAGGACGGCCGCTGGGGCGGCCTCCCAGAGCTTCACGGTCCGGTCGGAGCTGGCCGAGGCGAGCGTCCGGCCGTCGGGGCTGAACTTGATGCACCAGATCGGCGCCGCGTGCCCTTTGAGGATCAGCAGCGTCTGCCCGCTCGTCGGATCCCAGAGCCGGATCGTCCTGTCCAGAGCGGCCGAGGCGAGCCGGCCGTCGGGACTGAAGGCCAGGGCATCGACCTGGTCGATGTGTCCTTCCAGGACGCCTCGAGGCGAGCCGGCGGCGGCGTCCCAGAGCCGCACCGTGTGGTCGTAGGACGCCGTCGCGATGGTCTGGCCGTCCGGGCTGAAGGCGACCGCGGCAACGGTGTCGCTGTGCCCCTTGAAACAGCGAAGCTCCTGCCCCGTCGCCGTGTCCCACACGCGGACCGTCTCATCGTCGGAACCCGTCGCGACCTGCGCGCCGCCCGGTAACCAGGCAAGCGATGTCACCGAGCTGGTATGTCCCCGGATCACGGCCAGCGCCGCCCCCGACCCGGTATCCCAGACCCGGAGCGTCCGGTCGAGGCCGGCGGAGACGATCCGCTGGCCGTCGGGACTGAAGCCCACAGCGCGAAGCTCGTCGGTGTGCCCCTCGATCACCGCGCGGATGTCGTGGGTCCTCGGGACTCCAGAGCTTCACCGAGTGGTCATAGCCGGCCGAGGCGATGGTGCGGCCGTCGGGGCTGAACGCGACCGCGGCGACCGGGCCCCGGTGCTCGCCGAAGGCCTTGCGGATCAGACGACCGTCGCGGGTGTCCCAGACGCGCATGACGTGGGCCGAGAGCGCGCCGACCAAGGTCCGGCCGTCGGGGCTCCAGGCCAGCCCCAGGATCGCTCTCTTGTCGCCCTCGAAGCGGCAGATGGGCAGGCCGGTGTCGACGGCGTAGAGCACCAGGCTCGCGTCCGCACCCGGCCCGGCAAGAAAGCGGCCGTCGGGGCCAAACGCCAGCGCGTGGACGCCGCTTTCGGGGCTGAGATCAAAAGTTTGGTCCAGTGAGGTGACCCCTGTGGTCCGCAACGACTGCCCGGTGTGCCGGTCCCAGAAATGGATGCGGCCATTTCCCTCGAGGCCGGCGAGGGTCTGCCCGTCGGGACTGAAGGCCACGTCGGTGAATCGCACCTCGTTGGCCTCGAGCGTGAGCCGATCCTCGCGGGCGAGCTGCCAGAGATAGCGCCACTCCCAGCCGCGCAGATCGGGCTCACCCGGGGCCGGCCGCATCAGGTCGAGCAGACTGCGCAGGCGCTGGACGTCCGCGGCGTCCCAGGCTGCGAGGGCGAGGTTGGAGCGGGTGGCGTACACCGTCCGGCGGAGCGTCTCCTCGGTCGCACGGAGGTTCGTGTTGGCCTCGTCGGCTTTCCGGCGGGCCGCCGCCTCTTCCAGCCGTGCGAGGACCGCCGCCTGCCGCTGGACCTCGCGCTCCACGGCCTGGGTATGGAACCGCCCCGCCGCCAGCAGTGAGGCCACGGAGGCGAGCACGAGCACTCCGGTGAGCACGCCGCCCAGGACGGCGATCGCCTTGTTGCGCCGGGCCCACCGCCAGTATCGCTCCGCTGCCGACAGCCGCCGCGCCTGGATCGACCCGCCCTTCAGGAAGCGGTCCAGGTCGTCGGCCAGCGCCAGGGCGCTCTGGTAACGTCGCGTGCTTTCCTTTTCCAGGCATTTCAGGCAGATCGTTTCCAGGTCGATCGGCAGCCTGGGCAGCAAGCGGCGCGGCGGCACCGGCTCGAGATGGCGGACGAGGTTGAGCGTGTCCAGCTCGCTCACGCCCCGAAAAGGCGGCTTGCCCGTCAGCATTTCATAAAGGATCGCGCCCAGGGCGTAGACATCGGTGGCCGGCGTGGCGGCCGTCTTCCCCTCGCCCTGCTCGGGGGCCATGTACTCGGCCGTGCCCACGAGCATGCCGCTTACGGTTTTCAGGTCGGAGCCGGTCGTGAGCTTGGCCACGCCGAAGTCGCAAATCTTGGGCACGCCGTCGCGGCTGAGCAAAACGTTGGCCGGCTTCAGGTCGCGGTGAATGATCCCTTGCTGGTGGGCCGCATGAGCCGCGCCGGCCAGGGTTTGCAGCCATGCGGCCGCCTGGGCCGGCGCCGCTAAAGGCCCCGCCAGGCGCTGGGCGAGATTGCCCCCGTCGACAAATTCAAGACAGAGATAGGGGCAGGGCGAGCCAGTCTCGCTCCGGTGTTCGCCGATTTCGAAAAGCTGGACAATGTTGGGATGCTGCAACCGCGCCACCGCCTCGGCCTCGGCCCGGAAGCGCAGACGTTGATCGCGGTCGGCAAAGTAGTCGCCCAGCAGCATCTTGAGCGCCACCACTCGGTGAAGCTGGGCGTGCCGGGCACGGTAGACGACGCCCATGCCGCCCCGGCCAATCTCCCCGAGGATCTCGTAATCGCCCACCCGCGCAGGCGGCGCGGCATCACCGGGCAGGGGGCCGGAGAGCGCGCTCGCTCGATAGTCGTCCACTTGCTTATCCGAGAGGCCATCGAGCGCTTGCACCTCGTGCTGGCAATGGGCACACCCTTCGAGGTGGTCGCCGATCTCCACCAGCTCCGCATCCGGCAGATCGCCCAGATGGTAGGCCGCCAGTTCCGGGGGTGTCAGGCACTCGCTGCGAGGCATCAGAGATCTTTCCCGTTTGTGACGCGTGACGCGGGCGCAAGCGCAGCTATTATAGTTATTGCTTTGGTGTGACAGCGAGCGTGGGAAAAACAGCATGCCGCGCGGAGCGAATGAGCCATCGGACGCAGCGCCGGTTCCGGGCCGCGTGCCCGCCACATCGCTTACCCTCTTAGAGCGCCTTCGGGACAACGAACCCGAGGCGTGGCGGACCATGGTGTCGCTCTACCGCCCCCTGATCTGCCACTGGTGCATCCGCGCTGGAGTGCGCCAGGACCATGTCGAAGATGTTGCCCAGGAGGTCTTTGGCGTCGCCGCCGCCAGCATCGAAAAGTTTCGCCGCGAGCGCCCCGGCGATTCGTTTCGCGGCTGGCTGCGCGGCATCACGCGCAATTTCACCCTCGTCTATTTTCGCCGCCAGAACGCGCAGCCACAAGCGATCGGCGGCAGCGACGCCTTCCAGCGACTCCACGAGGTGGCCGATACCGAGGGCGCGGCGGAGGAGGATGACTCCCCCACCGAGCTGGAAGGCCTCCACCGTCGCGCCCTCGAGCTGGTTCGCGGCCAGGTTGAGGAACGAACCTGGCAGGCTTTCTGGCTTACGACCGTCGAAGGCAAGTCCCCCGCCGACGTCGCCCCGATCCTGGGCGTCAGCCCGACCACCGTCCGCACGGCCAAGTCCCGCGTCCTGCGCCGGCTCAAGGAGCAGTTCGGCGAGTTGATTCATTAATTCTCCTTGATTTGAGCGCCTTGAGCACCCATTTTCGTGCAACGCCGCGCACATTCTCTTGTAGAGCCGTTCACAACCGAACAGCAACACAGCGGAGAGACGGAATGAATTCCGTTCTTTACGGGACGGTTCTCGTGCTTTAACCATCGAAGATATAAAATAAGAAAAGCGCTAAAAAATTCGTTTGCAATTTCTGACTGACGCGAGAGAATCAATCGAGCATGGTCGCGACGAAGATTCTGTCTGCTCCGTTCGAAATCTTGATTCCCGATTGCCAGAAGACGAGATGAAGGGCAGCCCGGCTGGTCCGGGAGGCTCGTTGTAGAGTAGGCCGACGTCGCCGGATGCCGCAGGGTGTTTCGCGGTGTCGTTCTTTATTGCGCCGACGCCAACGCTGGAGTACACCTCAGATGGCGATTCTTAAACGCGGTCGTGGTAATTCGCAGTCGGGATCGGATCGGTTGGCGCGCCGAGCGGCGACGGCGGTCCCTGTGGCGCTGGCTCGCGCTTCGACCGATTGCCTTCGAGGAACTGGAGAACCGTGTTCTCCTGTCAATCACGCCGACCATCAGCGGCACCACGGTGACGTTCAGCGATAACACGCCCGGGGACCAGTTGACGCTGGCCGTCAACGACGGAAACCTCGAGTACAGCACCAACGGGACAACCTTCAGCGACGAATTCGACTCGGCGACCGGAACGCAAACCGTTCTGCTGTCATCGCTCACGTCAATCGAGGTCAACCTGGTCGGGGGGCAAGAGACGCTCTCGCTCGAAGACTCGCTGACGACCGCGCTGCTCACCGGCTCGACTGTGCTCACCGACACCGGAGTCGCAAGTGACACGCTCGCGACGCCCGGCTCGAACGAACACACATGGACGCTCAACAGCCCGACCTCCGTCACCCTCGACGACAACATCCAGCTCGCTGGGATCGGCAACCTGAAGGGCGGCGGCAGCGACAGCGTCTTCGTCTTCACCCAGGGCGCCGCGGGGAGCACGTACAATCTCAACGGCGGCAGCGGCGGCACGAACGCACTCGATTACTCGGCCTACACGACCGGCGTGACCGTCAACTTGAGCGCGGGCACCGCGACCGACACCGGCGGCGTCGCCAATATCTCGGTCGTTGACGGCGGGTCGGGCAACAACTCGTTCACCGCGGGGGTCGGCAATGAGACTTTCAATGGCGGGACCGGCGGCAACACGACCTTTAATTTCGATCCGGACAACAAGGAGGGGAACGACACGGTCATCGGCAGTAGCGGCACGGACGGCGGCATCGACACGCTCGACTTCTCCGCCGCCACGGTCCCGGTCACGGTGGACCTCTCCAGCGCCAACACGCAATCCATCGACCCGGCTGGAAACCTCGAGCTGACGCTCTCCGCGGTTGACGCGATCCAGAACGTCATTGGCGGCGACTCGGGGAACGACTCGCTCACCGGGAACGGCCTGGACAACACGATCACCGCCGGCTCGGGGGACGACACCCTGACCGGCGGGACGGGCGACGACACATTCGTCTTCGAGAACAACTTCGGCAACGACGACGTCGTCGAATCCGCCGCCGACACCTCGGGACCGGGGAGCAATACGCTCGACTTCTCGGCCGTCAGCGCCAACTTGACGACGACGATCAACGCCGACAATACGTTTGCGGTCAGTGACGGCTCGGGAACCGTCAACGCCTCCAACGTCGCGAACCTGATCGGCGGGCCGGGCTCGAACTGGCTCGATTACAGCAACTATGCCAGCGCAGTCAACGTCGATCTGGCCACCGGGACCGCGACCGACTTCGCCAACGTCACCGGCTTCGAGAACGTGCGCGGATCGAACTTCAACGATACGATCACGGGAGATGCGAATGCGAACATCTTGATTGGCGGCACGGGCGACGACACGTTCAGCGGAGGAGGCGGCGCGGATACGATCACGGGCGGCTCGGGGGTCAACACGCTCGTCGAGACCTTCGACGCCGACATGACGCTGACGAACTCGTCGCTCACGGTCACGCCCTATGGCAGCACCACGAGCACGGTGGAGACGCTCTCGGGGATCGAGCTGGCGGATTTGACCGGCGGCACCGACTCGAACAAGATCGATGCCTCGGCCTTCACCGGGCTCACCGGCTTGACGCCGCTGTCGTTCCTCAACAACGGAAACGGGGTCAACACCACGCACGGCTCGCTGCAAATCACCCTGACGACCGGCAGTTCGGTCGCTGTTGATCTCTCCAAAGCGGTCTCGGTCCAGGATGTGCTGACCGCGATCGACAATGCCAGCCCAAGCTTGACGGCGACCCTGAACACCGCCCAGACCGGGATCAACCTGACCGACTCGAGCGGCGGCCCGGGCAACCTGGCGGTCACCTCAACCTCGTCGCTGGCGGCAGACCTCGGCCTCAACGTCGCTGGGGTCCGCGGCACACTCTTTGGGGCGAGCGTCCCCGCGGGCAATGTGACGCTCAGCGGCGGCGTGACCACGCCGCTCGCGCTCTTGAACAACCGCGCGGGAGTCCAGACGACCGACCTGACCGAAGACAACCTGCTCGGGCTGGAGAGCACGACCCTCGTCTCGACCCTCAACAACGGCGACGGCGTGACGGCCTTGAACAACGGCCAACCCGACTTCGAGGTCATCCTGACCGATGGCACCGTGGTCAACGTCACGCTCTCGATCAATGCGAGCACGACCGTCCAGGATGTGCTCAACCAGATCAGCGACGCCGCAAACGGCCGGCTGGTCGTCCAGCTTGACCAGGGCACCGGCGATGCGATCACGCTCCAGGATACGGTTAACGGCGCCTCCGACATCCAGGTCGTCGCGCTGGACAACTCGCCCGCGGCCAACGACCTGGGTATCCTCACCACGGGCGACGGGCCGTTCCTCGAAGGGGCGGTGATCACCAGCGTGAGCGCCGATATCGGCGTGACGCTGACCGACGGGACGCAGGTCAACATCGACCTCTCCGGGCTACAGACCATAGAAGACGTGATCGCGACGATCGACGCCTCCAGCCCGTTCTTGACGGCGACCATCAACGCGGCGGGGACCGGGCTAGACCTGACCGACACGGCGGGCGGGACCGGAAAGCTCACCGTCACGAACCGGGACGGCTCGACCGCGGGAACCGACCTGGGCATCGTCGGCACGGCGAACGGCAACGTCCTGTATGGAACGAGTATCGTTGGCAGCGGCGACCTCCGGCTAGATAACCGGCTGCGGAACGACACTCTGATCGGCAGCTACGGCAACGACACGTACACGGACGGCGGCGGCAACGCCACGATCGAGGGCGGCGGCGGAAACGATACGCTCGTCGAGTCCGGCGACGCGAACTTCACGCTGACCGACACGACCCTGACCGTCGCGCCCATCGGCAGCGGGACGAGCTGGGTCGAGACGCTCTCGGGGATCAGCCATGCCATGTTGACCGGGGGCCCGAGCAATGAGACCCTCGACGCGTCGGCGTTTACCAATGGCGGCGTGACGCTGGTTGGCGGGGGGGGGAACGACTTACTGCGGGGCGGCTCGGGGAACGACTTCCTCACCGGCGGCGGCGGCCAGTGCACGCTCGACGGCGGCGGCGGCTACAACACCGACGTCGAGACGGCCGACGCTCGGTTCGTCGTCACCGGCACGCCGGCAAGCGCGACGCTCGACATGGGCCAGGGGACCGATCAGGTCGTCACCGTCTCCATGGACCCGACGGTCACGGGGGGGACGTTCACCCTGACGTACGATGGCGAAGTGACCGATCCGCTCGACTATAACGCCAGCGCCGCGGAAGTCCAGGACGCGCTCCAGGCACTGCCGAACATCGGAACCGACAACGTCTCGGTGATCCAGACGGAGGCGAACGGCACCTGGGCCGTGGAGTTCCGCGCCTCACTCGGCTGCGAGTCGCTCCCACCGCTTGTGGCTGCGGGCGTCAACCTGACCGGCGGCGGCGTCTCGGCCGTCGTGACGACCCCGGGCGCAGACCGTCCTCAACACGTTGACGAACATCCAGGCCGTCATCCTGACCGCCGGCGCCAGCAACAGTGACATGGACGCGAGCGGTTACAGCGGGAATGTCACGATGTACGGCGGCGTGGGCGACGACACGCTGATCGGCGGCTCCGGCACGAATTATCTCGACGGTGGATCGGGCAATAACACGATCATCGCCCAAAGCGGCGGCGGTGATACCTTGATCGGCGGGACCGGCGGGCAGAACGAGCTGATCGAAACGCGGACAACCGACGTCAGTTTCACACTGACCAACACGACGCTCACGGCGACGGGCCGCGGCATCACCGGCAGCCAGGTGGACACGATCTCGGGGTTCCAGTTCGCCTCGCTGACGAGCGGTGCCGCGACGGGCTCGTCGGGAGTCGCGCTCAATGCCTCGGCGTTCACGGCCATTTCCCCCGCCACGAACCTGATCTTCTTCAATGGCGGCAACGGCCTTCGAAACCACGGACGGCACCGACTTCAACATGACCGGCTTGCTGGCCCTAGTCCCGCTCTACACCTTGAACGACGGCACCGGCGTGCAGTCGGTCGCCGGGGGCGACTTCCAGATCACCCTCTCCAACGGCTTTGCCGTGGACGTCTCCATCAGCGGGGCGGAGACGCTCCAGGACGTGGTCAACCTAATCGAGGCGGCGTCGCCTCTGCTCACCGTGGGACTGACCCCCGCCGGCGACGCGCTCACCCTGACCGATTCGGCGGGCGGCTCGGGGAACATCTCGGTCACCCGGTTGAACAATTCACCGGCGGCCGGTGAGCTGGGAATCCTGGGCACCGGACAGGGAAACGTGCTGACCGGCTCGCCCATCTCCGACGGCGCGGGCAACCTGCGAATCACCTTGACGAATGGGTCCATGGTCGATGTCAACCTCGCCACTCTGACGACGATCCAGGACGTGCTCGATGCCATCGACGCGGCGAGCCCCTATCTTTCGGCCACTCTGGATCCGACGACTTCGGCGATCGTGATCACCGACACCTCGGGCGGTCCGGGCCAACTGTCGGTTGCCGACCTCAACGGCGGCATGGCGGCCGAGGACCTGGGAATCGCCGGGACGGCCGCATCGCCGGCGAACGTCTTGACCGGAACTCCAATCGCCATCAGCAGCGTGACCCTCACCGGCGGCTCCGGGAACGACACCCTCACGGGATGTCCGGGCGGCGACACCTTCACGGGCGGCGGCGGGAACAACATTCTGAATGGAGGCCGCGAGACCGCCACGGTGGTCGAGTCGGGCGATTTTAACTTCAAGCTGACCAACACCCTCTTGACCATGACCGATCCCATCACCGGGACCGTCGTCGGATCGGACACGCTCGTGGGGATCGATTCCGCCGAGCTCACCGGGGGCAGTAACACGACCAAGTTCAATGCCTTGGCGTTCTCGCTCGGTCCCGTCACACTGGCCACCACGGGTGGACTGGCCACCCTGGAAGGGGGCGCCGGCGGCGAGACCACGTACGACCTGGACGTGGCCGGCCTGACCGCGCCCTCGTGCGCCACCGACACTGCCCACCAGTTCACCGTGTACACCAGCGGGGGCACGAACAACGTCGTCATCCAGGGCGGCCCGTCGAACGTCACGCAGTCGGACTTCTGGTGGGTGAATTTCGCCGCCGTGCCGCCGTCGGACCCCTTGAACTACCAGGTTGACTCCCTCGGCTACGGAGAAGCGGGTAACGACACGTCGACGCTCACCGAGACGAGCAACATCATCGTTCCCGACATGAACATCAAGCTCCAGGCCGATTACATCAACATCGAGGGCTGCACGCTCAGCACCAGCGGCCCGGACCCGGGGAGCATCACGCTGACCGGCGAGCACATCATGATCAACCAAGGCGCGACGCTCAACGCGGACGCGACGCCGGGCTCCACGGCGCAGAACGGCGCGATCACGATCCAGGCCTTAGACCCCCACGCCATAGTGACGCAGTTTCCGCTGCTGGGCAACATTGCGGTGAGCCTCAATGAAACCGACATCACGATCGACGGCGCGACGATCGAGGGGGGCGAGGTCGAGGTTCTCTCCACCGCCGATAGTCAGCACTTCGTCTCCGCGAGCAACGTGGTCAGCAGCTCCTCGTCGGTCGCCGGGTCGAGCGTGATTGACAACTTGATCCATTCGATCCTGGGAGTGTCGTTCCTGGCCGGCGTCGCGGTCTCGAAATCGACGGCGAAGATCACGATCGGCACGACCGACGGCGCAGGATACCATCATCGACGCCGCCGACTTCACGGCACTTTCGACGGCGAACGTCGCGCCCTACGCCGCGCCGATCGGGATTCCGACGATCAAGATGATTGGCGCGTCGATCGCCGTCGGCGTCGCGATCACCGACGCGGAGACGACGATCGGCGATGCGACCATCAACACCACGGGCGACGCCACGATCCGAGCGTCGACCAACGCCAGGACCAACGTGGTCGCGGACGTGACCGAGCCGCGCAGCGGGGCCTTGGCGGTGACGGTCGGCAATGACACGACCAACGCCGAGGTGATGAGCGATGCCACCCTGAACGTCGTCGGCAACCTCTTTGTCCAGGCCGACACGACGATGGCGCGGCGAGACCTCGCGCAGACCGTCTCCGGTGGCGAGGGCCAGCTCGGGATCGCCGTGGCCGTGGACGTGATCAATAGCAATACGAACGCCTACCTCGACGGAACCGCCAACGTGGGGGGCGTTGTGAACGTGACCGCCACGGAGACCACCAACACCGATACGGGGTTCAAGGAGCTACTCTTCCCAGCCCTGCTCATCGGCGTCAACGCCAGCGCGGGAGTCGGCACCAACAGTTCCGGCTCGGCTTTCGATGATCTCCAGGACAAGAGCCTGGAGAAACTCGGAAAATTCATCCATTGGGATAAATTCACCGATTGGGTCAAGCAAAAAGCCTACGGAGCCACCAACAATCCGGCCGCGCCAACTCGCCCCGAGTGGCAGGGCGCCGGCGCACTCACGGTCGTTGTGGATACGATCAACACCACCGCCCGTATTGGCGACGGATCGACGCTTGACACGGCAACAGTCGAGGGGACCGGCGGCGTCTACGTCACGTCAACGATCAATTCCCAGCCTGCCCTCGGCGCCTCCGCCTCGGTCAGCAGCCTTGCAACAACAGCCTTGAACGGAAAGACGATCATCACCCCGGGATCGCCCCCCCCCCCCCGCCCCCCCCACCCCCGCCCCGTCCACCGACACGAACAGAGGGGGTGCGGTCGCGATCACCGTGGGCGATTTCACCAACAACGCCCAGGCCTACATCGCCGGCAACGCGGTGGTCAACTCGGGCTCTGCGCTGTCGGTCAATTCCAACGCCCTCAATGCCCTGAAGTTTTCCGGCTCCTACATAACTTCCATAGGCGTTTCGCTCTATCCCTCGCAGTTGAACCCGACCTTCATGAGCACCTCGGGCGTTCAAAACCTCTTTTACGGCAACACGGTCAAGCTCGCCAGCGATTATCCGAGCGCCGACGGCGAGGGGGGCGCTACCTACGAGTACATTGGGCCAGACAACGCCCCGATCGACCTGGGCACTGCTGACTACACCAACACGCTCTCGTGGACGCCCATCAGCATCGGTGGAAATGCGCTCCTGGGTTTGCTTCAGACGCTGACTTCCTACGCGACCTCCGACCTCGGGATCGGCAACAACCTGACCAACTCCATCACGCAGGCGACCGCGGTCGGGCAAAAACAAGTTTCCGGCGCGCTCGCGTTCACACTCATGCTGCTTGACCACACGTCAGACGCCACGATCGAGACCGGGGCGATGATCAATCAGACCGCCCGATTTCGAAGGCCCCCCGCGACCTACAACACGAACGAAGCGGGCCAGATCACTGTCGCCCCTAATCAGACGGTCCTGGTGGAGCCGGGGCACACGGCGGGAGGAATCGTTGGGAGCGAGTACCAGTATACGGGCAAAGCCAGCGCACCGTTCACGTTCGCGACGACCGACTTCACCGATACGGCCAACTGGTCGGAGGTGCAGCAGGACGTGATCGTTGAAGCAAAGGGAGAGAACGACTCGCTCAACGTCGCTGGCAACTTTCAGACCCTCGGCTATGGAAATGGAATTAGTAAGAAACCCAAGAACGCGAGCATTACCGGCACCGGCGGTCCGAATACCAGGAGTGCGGTGGGTATTACCGTGGAGATTCTGGAGACGACCAGTAACCTGGCGGCGTCGATTCAGGATGGCGTCAGCCTGTACGCCGACGATTTGCTGGTGGATGCGAACAACTTCTCCCAGGCGTACATGTTCGGGTTGTCGGGAGGAAAGAGTGGGAACTTCGGCGTCAACGGCGTCGTTCTGTACAACCAGGTCGAGGACCAGACCTACGCGTCGGTTGGCGCCGGCGCGAAGGTGACGGTCGGCAGTGCGCAGGTGATCTTGCCCGGCACGACCGACCCCTTCACGAACAAAACGTCGCCGAGCACCGACAGCGGGATGAGCACCGTCGTCGAAGCGGACGACGAATCTCTCGTGGCCACCGTGGCCGGCGGGCTGGCGCTCGGGCAGCACATCGGCGTCGGAGCCACGTTCGCAGTCAACTACGTCAACCGCGACACGCAAGCCTATATCGGCAACACCTACACCGCCGGCAGCGGCCCGGGCGATGGGTCGTTCCATTCGACCGGCCCCATGAAAATCGACGCGAACAATACCGGATATGTCGGCGCGCTCGCCATCGCGGGCGCCATCGCGATCAAGCCGCCGGGAGCCAACAATGCTCCCGCGGCCCCGGTCAAGTCAACGTATTCGGTTGCGGTCGCCGTGGCCGAGAGCACGGTCGATGACGGTGTCCGCGCCTATATCAACGGCGCGACGGTGGCTGCCGACGGCGGCCTGACGATGGACGCGGAGTTCACGCCGACGATCGTCGCTTTGTCGATCGGCGGGTCCGTCGGGATCACCGGGTCAGCGACGAACGTGGCGGTCGCGGGGGCGTTTTCGGGAAACTATATCGACACGATGGTCTTGACGTTCATCGACAATAGCAGTGTCATGGCGACGGGCGGAGACATCAGCCTGACCGCCAACGACGGTTCCAAAGTGGCTGCGATCGCGGGGGTCGTCTCTTTCACCTTTGTGCGCACGCCGACGGGGACTGCCGGCCAACCCACATCCACCGCGGTGTCGATCGGCCTCTCCATCGCCGAGAACTCGATCGGCCAGAATACCGGCCACGCCGTGGAAGCGACGATCGACAACTCGGTGGTCACGGCGGGCGGGAACATCACGCTGACGGCGACCTCGACCGCCGATGACGAGGCGCTCGCGGTCGGCGGCTCGGGCTCGGCGTCGAGAGGGGGGACGGCGGCGACGAAGGTGTTTTCGGCGGCCGGGGCGGGCGCCTACGCGGCGAACAACATCACCGAGACGATCGAGACGCATATCGCCACGGATAGCGACGTGACCACCTCGCCCGGCAGCGGCGGAAACATCACGCTTTACGCCTCGGACAGCACCACGCTGATCGGGGCCGACGCCTTCGGCGTCGCGGTCGCATGGGCGGCGACAACCGCGGCCGCCGCGATGGCAGCCGCCAGCGGAGCGATCGGGGTCGCGATCGCCCAGAACTCGGTCAGCAACAAGGTCAAGGCGTATATCGACGCCTCGAACGCCCTCTCCGACGCCGGGATCAGCTTGACCGCGACGGCGTCGCCCGACGTCCATTCCCTGGGCCTGGGGGTCGCCGCGGCGATCGCGCGCGGGACCGGTCTGACCGGCTCCCTGGCCGGCGCGGGCTCGGCGGCCACCAACAGCGTCAACGACACGATCGCGGCCACCATCAGCAACTGCAACGCGCCCAATCCTGATTCCAGCTTGATCGCCAGCATCCAGGTCAACGGCGGCGCCGGCGTCTCGCTGATGGCCTCCGACATGTCGAACCTGACCGCCGACGCGGCCGGGTTCGCGCTGGCGTGTGAGCGACGCCAAAAATGACAAGGCTGCGGGGGGCATCGCGATCGGGGCCTCGGTCGCGACCAACAACGTCGGGGGCGACAGCGGCGAGTCGATCACCGCGGACATCGACAACTCGTCTGTCACCTCCGCGGGACCAGTCACGATCAGCGCCACGTCGACGGCGACCATCAATACTCTGGCCATCGGCGCCTCGGTCGCGGCGACCCGCGGACAAGGCTTCACCGCCGCGGTCGCCGCCGCGGGCGCGGGGACTTATAGCACGATCGACGAAACCATCGAGGCCAGCATCAAGGGCGGAAGCACGGTCTCGACCCTCGACGGCGATGTCAATCTTACCGCCACCGACGACTCGTCTATCCTCGCCGACTCCGGCGGCGTGTCGATCTCGGTCGCCTACGGCAAGGGGACGGGCAAGTCGCTTTCCGGCACGATCGGCGCCGCGTTTGCCGGTAACACCGAAACGAGCATGGTGAGCGCCTATATCGATAGCTCGACCGTCAATGCGGACGGCAGCGTCAGCCTGACGGCGCAGTCGGCCTTGCCAGCCGGTTCGACGGCGGCTTACCGCATTGACGCGCTTGCCTTCGGCGTCGCGGCTTCCGGATCGGGATCGAACTCCACTACCAACACCGGGTTCGCCGGCGCGCTGGCCGGCGCTGGCTCCGGCGCGTCGAACACGATCGACAATGCGATTGCCGCATACATTAATAACTGTACTAATTCCGATTATGTGCATGCCAACGACGGCGCGCTCTCCCTGACGGCGAGCGACGCCACGAGCGTCCGTGCCGATTCAGGCGGCTACGCGATAGCCCTCGCGGCGAGCAAGGGAGGCAGCGGCGGCCAGGGCGCCGGGGCCATCGGCGCCTCGGAATCGAACAACCTCATCGGACAGGAGGGCAACGGCGAGTCGGTCGAGGCCTACATCGAGAACTCGACGGTCACCGCCGCGGGCGACGTGACGATCATGGCGACGTCTACGGCCACGATCGACGCGCTGGCGATCGGCGGCGCGGGGTCCGGCTCCGGCACGGGCGGCACGGGACTGTCGGGCCAGCTCGTCGGCGCGGCGCGGGGACGATCGACACGCTCACGCAGACGATCGAGGCCTCGATCAAGGGCGGCAGCTCGGTCACGACCACCAATTCCGGGAGCGTCAACCTGACTGCCGACGATTACTCGTCGATTGATGCCGACGCTGGCGGCGTCGCGATCGCGATCGCGGGGAGCAAAGGAGGGGGTAAAGCCCTTTCCGGCTCGATCGGCGCCGCGGAGGCCCTTAACAGTGAAACGGACACCGTGAGCGCCTTTATCGACAGCTCGACTGTCGATGCGGACCGGCGGCGTCAGCGCGATGGCGCAGTCAGCGTTGCCAGCCGGTTCGACGGTGGCTTATCGAATCGACGCGCTCGCCTTCGGCGTGGCGGGTTCCGGATCGGGATCGGGTTCCGGCGGTGGATCGCTCTCCGGCGCGCTGGCCGGCGCGGGTTCGGGCGCCTCGAACACGGTCGACGACACGACCGCCGCGTACATTAATAACTGTACCAATCCCTATTATGTACATGCCAACGGCGGTGCGCTCTCCCTGACGGCCAGCGACGCCACGACCGTCCGTGCCGATTCAGGCGGCTACGCGATTGCCCTCGCGGCGAGCAAGGGAGGCAGCGGCGGCCAGGGCGCCGGGGCCATCGGCGCCTCGGAATCGAACAACCTCATCGGACAGGAGGGCAATGGGGAATCGGTCAAGGCCTACATCGAGAACTCGACGGTCACCGCCGCGGGCGCCGTGACGATCATGGCGACGTCGACGGCCACGATCGACGCTCTGGCCATCGGCGGCGCGGGGGCCGGCTCGGGCACGGGGGGAACGGGACTGTCGGGCTCACTCGTTGGCGCGGCGCGGGGACGATCGACACGCTCACGCAGACGATCGAGGCCTCGATCAAGGGCGGCAGCTCGGTCACGACCACCAATTCCGGGAGCGTCAACCTGACTGCCGACGATTACTCGTCGATTGATGCCGACGCTGGGGGCGTCGCGATCGCGATCGCGGGGAGCAAAGGAGGGGGTAAAGCCCTTTCCGGCTCGATCGGCGCCGCGGAAGCCCTTAACAGCGAAACGGACACCGTGAGCGCCTTTATCGACAGCTCGACCGTCGATGCGGACGGCGGCGTCAGCGCGATGGCGCAGTCAGCCTTGCCAACCGGTTCGACGGCGGCTTATCGAATCGACGCGGTCGCCTGGGGCGTGGCGGTTTCCGGATCGGGATCGGGTTCCGGCGGTGGATCGCTCTCCGGCGCGCTGGCCGGCGCGGGTTCCGGCGCCTCGAACACGGTCAACGACACGACCGCCGCGTACATTAATAACTGTACCAATCCCTATTATGTGCATGCCAACGGCGGTGCGCTCTCCCTGACGGCCAGCGACGATACGAGCATCCGTGCCGATTCCGGCGGCTACGCGGTGGCCCTGGCGCTGAGCCTGGCAGGCAACGGCAACCAGTTCGCGGGGTCCATTGGCGCCTCGGAATCGAACAACTCCATCGGACAAGAGGGCAACGGCGAGTCGGTCAAGGCCTACATCAACAACTCGACGGTCAGCGCCGCGGGCGACGTGACGATCATGGCGACGTCTACGGCCGCGATTGACGCCCTGGCCATCGGCGGCGCGGCGTCCGGCTCCGGCACGGGCGGCACGGGCCTGTCGGGCGAGCTCACCGGCGCAGGCGCGGGGACGATCAACACGCTCACGCAGACGATCGAGGCCTCCATCAAGGGCGGCAGCTCGGTCACGACGACCAATTCCGGGAGCGTCAACCTGACTGCCGACGATTACTCGTCGATTTATGCCGACGCTGGCGGCGTCGCGATCGCGATCGCGGCGGGCAAAGGAGGGGGTAAAGCCCTTTCCGGCTCGATCGGCGCCGCGGAAGCCCTTAACAGCGAAACGGACACCGTGAGCGCCGACATCGACAGCTCGACCGTCGATGCGGACGGCGGCGTCAGCGCGATGGCGCAGTCAGCCTTGCCAACCGGTTCGACGGCGGCTTATCGAATCGACGCGGTCGCCTGGGGCGTGGCGGTTTCCGGATCGGGATCGGGTTCCGGCGGTGGATCGCTCTCCGGCGCGCTGGCCGGCGCGGGTTCGGGCGCCTCGAACACGGTTGACGACACGACCGCCGCGTACATTAATAACTGTAACAATCCCTATTATGTGCATGCCAACGGCGGTGCGCTCTCCCTGACGGCCAGCGACGATACGAGCATCCGTGCCGATTCCGGCGGCTACGCGGTGGCCCTGGCGCTGAGCCTGGCAGGCAACGGCAACCAGTTCGCGGGGTCCATTCGGCGCCTCGGAATCGAACAACTCCATCGGACAAGAGGGCAACGGCGAGTCGGTCAAGGCCTACATCAACAACTCGACGGTCCGCGCCGCGGGCGACGTGACGATCATGGCGACGTCTACGGCCGCGATTGACGCCCTGGCCATCGGCGGCGCGGCGTCCGGCTCCGGCACGGGCGGCACGGGCCTGTCGGGCGAGCTCACCGGCGCGGCGCGGGGACGATCAACACGCTCACGCAGACGATCGAGGCCTCCATCAAGGGCGGCAGCTCGGTCACGACGACCAATTCCGGGAGCGTCAACCTGACCGCCGACGATTACTCGTCGATTGATGCCGACGCTGGCGGCGTCGCGATCGCGATCGCGGCGGGCAAAGGAGGGGGTAAAGCCCTTTCCGGCTCGGTCGGCGCCGCGGAGGCCCTTAACACCGAAACGGACACCGTGAGCGCCTACATCGACAGCTCGCTTGTCGATGCGGACGGCGGAGTCAGCGCGACGGCGGAGTCAGGCTTGCCAACCGGTTCGACGGCGGCTTACCGGATTGACGCGGTCGCCTTCGGCGTGGCGGGTTCCGGATCGGGCTCGGGTTCCGGCGGTGGATCGCTCACCGGCGCGCTGGCCGGCGCGGGTTCGGGCGCCTCGAACACGGTCGAACGACACGACCGCCGCCTACATTAATGACTGTACCAATTCTTATTCTGTGCAGGCCAACGGCGGCACGCTCGGCCTGACGGCGAGCGACGACACGAGCATCCGTGCCGATTCGGGCGGCTACGCGATTGCCCTGGCGGCGAGCCTGGCAGGCAACGGCGACCAGGGCGCGGGGGCCATCGGCGCCTCGGAATCGAATAACACCATCGGAGGAGCGGGCAACGGCGAATCGGTCAAGGCCTACATCGACAACTCGACGGTCACCGCCGCCGGCGGCGTGACGATCATGGCGACGTCAACGGCCACAATCGACGCCCTGGCCATCGGCGGCTCGGGGGCCGGCTCAGGCACGGGAGGCACGGGCCTGTCGGGCTCACTCGCCGGCGCGGGCGCGGGGACGATGAACACGCTCACACAGACGATCGAGGCCTCCATCAAGGGCGGCAGCTCGGTCAGAACGACCCCTTCCGGGAACGTCAGCCTGACTGCGACCGATTACTCGTCGATTGATGCCGACGCCGGGGGCGTCGCGATCGCGATCGCGGCGGGTAAAGGAGGGGGTTCATCCGGTTCCGGCTCGATCGGCGCTGCGGCTGCCCTTAACACCGAAACGGACACCGTGAGCGCCTTTATCGACAGCTCGACTGTCGATGCGGCCGGCAGCGTCAGCGTGAAGGCGATGTCGGCCTTGCCAACCGGTTCGACGGCGGCTTACCGAATTGACGCGCTCGCCTTCGGCGTGGCGGGTTCCGGAGCGGGTTCCAGCGGTGGAACGCTCAACGGTGCGCTCGCCGGCGCGGGTTCCGGCGCCTCGAACACGGTCGACGACACGATCGCCGCGTACATTAATAACTGTACCTCGCCTTATTACGTGCGTGCCGGCGGCGGCACGCTCTGCCTGAAGGCGAGCGACGACACGAGCGTCCGCGCCGATTCTGGCGGCTACGCGGTGGCCATCGCGGCGAGCGAGGGACCCAAAGGCGGCCAAGGCGCGGGGGCCATTGGCGCCTCGGAATCGGACAACTCGATCGGACAAGAGGGCAACGGCGAATCGGTCGAGGCCTACATCGACAACTCGGCGGTGATTGCCGCGGGCGACGTGACGATCGGGGCGACGTCGACGGCCACGTTCAAAGTCTTGGCAATCGGCGGCAGGCGCGGGAGCCGGCTCAGGCACGAGCGGCACGGGCTTATCGGGTGCAGTCGCCGGCGCGGGTGCGGGGACGATCAACACGCTCACGCAGACGATCGAGGCATACATCTTGGGCAGCTCGGTCACGACCACGAATTCCGGCAACGTCTGCCTGACTGCGACCGATGGCTCGCAGGTCACAGCCGACGCTGGAGGTGTCGCGATCGCGATCGCGGTGGGCAACGGGGGCCAGGGCGACTTGACGATCGGTGCGTCGGTCGCGACCAACACCGTCGCCGACACCGTTCACGCCGACATCACGGACTCGCTCGTCAGCGCGTCGGGAAGCGTCAGCGCGACGGCGCAAACCCAGGCGAACACAGACAAGACCTTGAGTTTCCAGCCATCCGACGTCAACACGGCCAAGAACCAGATCACGCTGGCCGACCACGGCCTGGACACCGGCGACCGCGTGATCTACCACAGCGGCGGTGGGGCCGCGGCGGCGATCGGCGGGCTGGTGGACGGCCAGAGCTACTACGCGATCGTGATCGACGACAACACGATCGAGCTCGCTCTGACGAAGGCCGAAGCGCTCCAGGCGACCCCGACGCCGATCAAGCTGACGAGCACCGGGACCGGAGGCGGGCAGAATTTCACGACCCTGTCGCCCACGATCGATGCGCTCGCCATCGGCGGCGCGGCGTCCGGCGCCGGCGGCGAAGGACTCACGGGCACTTTCGCCGGCGCCGGTGCCGGCGCGTTCGAACACCGTCAACAATGACATCGAAGCCTTCATCTTGGGTTGCTCGTCAACCTCGACACCTTCGGGCATGGGCGGCGTCACCGCGGCGCAAGGGGGTGTCACCTTGACCGCCATCGACGATAGTGCAATCCACGCCGACACCGGGGGCTTCGCGGTCGCCATCAGTGGCGTCACCAGTGGGGGCACGGCGCCCTGTCGGTGGGCGCTCCGATTCCGTGAACCAGATCGGCAACGTCGGCCAGATCGGCAACGTCGGCCAGTTCGTCAAGGCGTATATCGATAGCTCCACCGTAAGCGCGCCAGGGAACGTGTCGCTAACGAGCTTGGGGGAGGCTCAGATCGACGCGCTCGCGATGGGGGGCACGGCGCGGGGGCCGGCACCGGAGAAGGAATCGCGCTCGCGGGGGCGATTGCGGGGGCCGTGACGACCAACGACATCTATGAATCGATCCTCTCCGCGATCCAGGCCGGCAGCGCGGTCACGACGACGGCCGGTCAGGGCGGGAGCATCGACCTTTCCTCCACCGACGCGTCGAGCATCACGGCGGACGCCGGCGGCGTGGCGATCGCGATCGCCGTTGGTGCGGGTGGGGGCGGCGGCGCCCTTTCGGTCGGGTTCGCGCAGGCCACGAACACGATCGGGAACACCACAACTTCGGAAATTGACAGCTCGCTCGTGACGGCCGACGGCGGCGTCTCGATCACGGCGTCGTCGCTCGCGTCGATCGACGCGTTGTCGTTCGGCGGCTCGGGCTCCGTCGGCGCAGGCTCCAATGTCGGTGTGGCCCTGGCGGGGGCGGGGGCGGGGGCGAGCAACAACGTCAACGACAACACCTACGCGTTTATCCTCGACTGCCAGAGCGGTAGGTCGTACGGGGTCACGGCAACGACCGGCAGTGTGGCGCTGTCGGCAACCGACGGCCCATCGATCTTCTCCACGACCCACGGCGGCAGCGTGGCCATAGCCGCTAGCGCGACTTTCGCGGTCGGGCTGGCGATCACCGCGGTCCAGTCCTTCAACACGATCATGGACACGGTCGAGAGTTACATCGACAGCTCGCAGGTGACGACGAGCTCCCCGACCGGCCAGGTGACGCTCCTGGCGACGACGCCGAAGTCATCCCAGATCGAGTCGGACGGGATCGCCGTGTCAGTCGGGGGGGGCATCTCCGAGGGTTCGGCCGGCTTCGCGGGCGGTGGCGCCGGGGCCACCAACATGATCACCAATACGGTCGCGGCGTACATCGACGATGGCGCGAACGTGCAGGCCGGCAACCTCATCTCGGTCACGACCACCGACAATGCCCAGATCACCTCGTCGGTCGGCGCCTATGCGGTGGCGTTCGGCGAGGTCGGGGCCTCGATCGGGGCTTCGATTCAGAGCAGCACCGTGAACAACATGGTCTCGGCTTACATCAATGCCCCCGTGACTGTCGTAAACGGCGACATCATGGTCATCTCGGGCTCGAACGTGAGCGTGACCGGCACGGCGGTCGCGACATCCGTCGCCGTCGGAGGGGGGGCATTCGCCGGCAGCGGCGATAATACCACCTCGGCGATCGGCGGGACGGTGCAAGCTTTCGTCGGGCCGTCGGGCGTGCTCACGATCCCGTCCAACGGGAGCGTGACCATCCAGGCGACCTCGAGCCAGGACGCCGAGGCCGACAGCCACGGCTACGCGGTAAGCGTTGGCATCGCTGTCGTCGCGATCGGCGTGAGCCTGGGGACCGCCACCCTTGACGGGACCACCCAAGCGTACATGTGCGGCACCCTACTGACGGGCCAAAGCTTGAACGTCCTGGCGACCAACACGGGCACCGCCGACGCCACGATCTTCGCGCTGGCCGGGGGAATCGGCTTGGGCGGCGCGGCGCGGGGGCCCAGGGCACGATCAACTTCAACCCGACCGTAAACGCCTGGATCGATGGGACAGTCGGGACCGCGGCCGCTCCGTTCGGCGGCGACGTCATTGTCCTGCGCCACGGTGCTCACGAACACCGATGGCGACGCCGAGGGGGTTGCCTTCAGCCCCTTGGCAGCGGTGGGCGGCTCGGTCATCGACGACAACATCGGCCCGGCAATAACCACTTACATCGGCGGCACCGCCGGCCTCTACACCAGCGGGTCGGTCATCATCGAATCGCTGCTGAACTATACCGCGACCGGCACGCAGATCACGCAGAACATGGGCAGCAACGACGGCTACACCGACAAGGCCACCACCACCTCCGGCACGGGCGGCTTGCTCACCGGGGCGGGCGCCGACAGTGAGGTGACCGGCACGCCGACCCTCGACAGCTCGGTCAAGGCGGGAACGACCGTGTCCACCACCGCCAACTTCGTGAATCTGACGCTGGCCTACTTGAACACCGACGCGGAGGCGATCTCCACCGCGGTCGGCCTGATCGGCGGGGGCGAGGCCGAAGCCAACGCTTACTCGAACGGGACGCTCACGTCGCACATCGACGGGACAGTCGACGCCAGCAACTTTGAAAACATGGCGGTGGGGTACGAACGCGCCTATACGAACGGAGTGGGCTACGTGATCGCGCTCGGCGGGCTGATGGTGGGCACGATAGCGGAAACATCGCCCACCGTTGCGGCGACTCTTGGCAACGGCGCGACCGTGACAGCCACAGGCAACGCTTACAACATGTCGATTACCGAGGACAACGCCGACCCCCATGCCAAAGCCATCGGTATCCCGATGGGCGGGCTCGACTACTCTCACGATCAACCGACCCAGACGGTGGAGCTAGGCAAGCGGCGACGCTTACGGCCACTGGCACCAACGTGATTGAGCCCTACCACAACCATATCCGCGACCTTCGCCATCGTCCCGAGGCCAACGCCCAACGTGTTCACGATCAGCGTGACCACGGGCGTACTGTCGTTGACGGCCCCGACATCCCAGGCCACCTATACGGTTGTGGTCAGGGCCGACGATGGCAAGGGCCAACCATTTTCTCTCAGATGATCACAGCTCACGGTCGGCTCGCCGCTCACGCTCATCCCCGTCAGCGGGCCGCCGACGGCTCTATTGGGGGACAGTGACCCTGCGCAAAAACCAGGTGGATGGCCGAGGTCGCCGACCATCTGGATCTCGCGACGGGCCTCACTCCCAATCAGATCTCCGGCTTGATAACATCGTATACCAGGCTGCCTGCTCATCGCCGGCGCGGTCTTGGTGGAGATGGGCGAGCTCGTGCTGCATGAGCCCCGACGCGAACCAGAGCGCCGGTTGTTGACGATGCCCATGAGCAGTTCGGAATACACCCAGGAGCTGCCACCCGGTTCGTGGTGATATGGATGCGGGCGGGGCTCCACTGGCCGACCGCGCTGCTCCATGAGAGGGCCACGTCCTGGCCTTCCGGACCAGACGTCCAGCCCCAGCGACTTGATGTACGCCTACATCACCGAAGGCGAGCGCCAGTGCTGCCACGAGGCCGCCGAATGCAGTTCTGCAGCACGACCTCGACACAGCCCCAGACCCCAACGCCCGCCGACCCGGAACTCCATATTCGCTCGGCAGCCGGGTGACGTACCGCGTGGTCGCCGACAAGACATCGAGCAACGGCGTTGCAAATTACGTTGACGTCAACGCCAACGCCAGCCCGGATATCGATATCGTTCTCGACGCGGGTTCGGTCGTGTCGGCCGGGGTTGGCAACGTGATGCTGAACGTCGAGTCGGACAACATCGCCACGGCGACCGGCAGCAGCGCTCTGCCAGGAATCCCCGCCCCATCGCCGTCGGCTTCGGCGACGGCCACGGTGGGGGGAACCATCAACGTCTCGCTCGCCGGCACGACGATGCACCAGGGCGACCTCACCCTGGAGCTGGGACGGCGAACGAGCCTCAAGCTACGGCTACGCCATGTCCGCCTGCCGCTTCGGCGGTACCGGGTCAGCACCGACGCCGTTGTCAACCCCACCATCAGCATGTCGTTGCCCCCAGCAGCATCATCGACGTCGCCGGGAAGTTCGCCATCCTGACGCTCTCGCAAAGCTCGACCATCTGGCCGATCTCAATGGGATCGCGGATTCGGCCAGTTTGTCGGTGGGTGTGTCGCTCGCGAATGCCGAGGTCGCGCCCGCCACCAACACCTACATCGGCGCGCTGACCGACCACGCGGGCTCGATCACCGTCGAAACGCTCCAGAACGAGGGCTATGGACGGGATACCGATCACAACGTGGTGACGGCCATGCGAAGGTTCGCGGTCAACTACGGGCTCGGTACCGGGGCCCAGGCCACCGCACGACTTCTCTTACCGTGTTGCTGATGTTCACCAGGGAGCGACTCTTTCCGCGCGCCGAATTCGCCCATCGTGATCCAGGCCGTGAGCAACGTCGCCAGCGCCAATGCCGGCCGGGATCGCCGCCGCCGGGCTGGTCGCCGTGGGGCTCTCCTGGGCCACCGCCACCACCAGCGACTCGACCGACGCCATCGAACTGGAACGTGACGAAGGCAATCGCCGACCGTGAGCGCAACTACCGTTCGCGACGAGGATTACCACGGTGCTCGCCGGCGGCATCGGCTCGGGCACCTACAACGACTCGAACGCCTCGGTGGACCTGTTCGACAACACCGCCTCGATCATGCCACGGGAACCAGGCCGACGTCGATGGCGTTCGTCCGCGAACTTCCACGACATGTGAAACGCCTACGTGATGGTACTCCAGGGCGGGGGCGGTCGCGATCGGCACTCGACCTCCGAAGCGACGGTCTCGAACGCGACATCGGCTTCGGCCGGGCAACCACGTGGTCATCGATGCCGGCTTCGGGCGACGTGAACGTTGTCTGGCAAAGTCCACCCAGGCGGCGATCAGCCAACTGTACCGCCACGGTGATCGGCCTGGGCCGGCGAATCCTCGCCGACAACAAGCGCGCAGCGACGATCGGCGACGACACATCCATCATGACCAACGGTAACATCGCGATCACGTTGACCAACATGACGACCGGGTCCGAGCCTACTACCTCGAACGGGACGCCGGCTTCTTCGCCGATAAGCTCCCCGGCGAAGGCCGGCGAACACGATCAACACCACCAGCGTGGCGACCCTGTTCGCACCGACTTCCAACCTGGCAATGTTACCGCCGTTCGACCAACGATAACGCCACCGCGTCCGCCGCCGGCGCGGCTTCGTATCGCTGGCCAGCCCACGCCCACGACGACCGGCTACGATCCGGCCACCGCTACGGTCGGGCCAGGTTCGGCGATTCAAGCGATTTCCGGCATGCAGATCGCGATCCAATCCCAGATCGGCCTGGGCGGGCATTCAGTGCCAGCACATCCGCATCTGCTGCGGGATCGAGGAGCTACGCCACCGCATCCACCATGCGACCTCCGCCGCCACCACCAACATCGACTCGGTGAAAGGTCCTCCGCGAACGACGCCAGTCGCCGGCCGAGCGATTTCCACGGCTGCAACGCCTCGGCCTCGCACCCACCTGATCGCCGAAGACCTCTGGGATACTGCTGACCTCCACCAACAACACTACCACGGATTATTCCGCCAATGTCAACGGCGACGCCGGAAGCGGGTCAGGCCCCGATCCCGACACGAGCATCACCGGCACGACCGGTGTCACGATCGACTCGGAGATGGGTCCGGCGACCGCCTCGTCGATCTGAACGCCGAGTCCAGGACCCCGCTCCCGGTCGTCGTTCCCGCTTTGTCGGCGACGACTCCCGGACGAGAACACGTTCACGACCACCACGTATCCGGTTCGGCGACAGCACCGCCCTGATGGGCATCACCACCGCGAGCTACACCGTGCTGCCTACCTGCCGGCTCCCAGCCTGACCACCAGCGCCAAACAGAGCGCGGCCCTGCTCGACACCGGATCGGCGCACCCCAACCCAACGACTCCGGTCCAGTCGTCCTCCATCACCTTCAATGCCGATGTCACCATCCTGGGGGAGGCACTGAGCTGCACATCGGCCCCAACGGGCAAGTGATTGAGCCATCCAGCGGCATCGCCTATCAGATCAGCGACTCGCAGATCAAGAAGTATCGCGCTTGAGCAACCCGTCCAGCGGGCAGGCCACGCTCACGACCACCGGCGCGACCCAGCAGCTTTCCGGCAGCCCTATCTTCCATTACTCGCCGTCGGTCTCGCTCGTGAGCATCATCAATGATGATCCTGCCTACTCCCTGGTCATTCCGAGCATCAGCGCCGTTGTTCCTCACCCCATGGCGAATCTCACGGTCAGCTCGTCCAGCTCGACAGGGTGGCATCCCACAACGAATTTCGTCGGTCCCGCCCCGACGTCGATCACCATCACCAACACAGTTGACACCCAGGTCATTCTCACCGGCGATATCCAGAACGCCTTGGGCTCGACGACGATCTTTAGCCGCGGGAACATCAGCTCCTCGGGCGCGTTCAGTCGATCGAGACGGGGCAGCTCTCGCTCTCCAGCACCGGCGGCAGTATCGGGTCGAATTCCGCCCGGGTGATCGCCCAGCTCGTCCAGGCCGACTATGGATCGCCAGCCGTTTTGTCGTCTCCCTCCGTCCAGGCGACGGCTCCGAACGGGAACGTCTACCTCGATCTGGCGGTGCTTGACCAGACGACCGATTCTCCCCCCGTGGTCGTCACCGGGTCGGCCCTCGAGCGGTCAGTTGGTCAACCTGCGACTCGAGGACGGCAATTCGCAGACGGCCGGCCAGACCGGCACGACGCCCGAGGCCAGCACCTGCAACCTGGGCGGCGTGGCGGCCGTGCAGTCCCTGGTCGTCCAGGCCGGGACGACCGGCACGGTGAACGTGTCTTTGACCGGCACCGGCAGCCTGGACGTCAGCTCGGTGACGACCTATGCCGGGGACATCAGCTTGACGGCCGGCTCGGGCGGGTCGATCACCGGCGGCACCATCACGACCGGGCAGGGCAACGTCACCCTGACGGCCGTCGGCGGATCGATCACCAGCGGCACCATCACGACCGCGCAGGGCAACGTTACCCTGACGTCCGGCGGATCGATCACCAGCGGCACGATCACGGCCCAGTCAGGGGACGCCAGCCTGACGGCCTCCGGCGGGTCGATCGTCGACGGGACGAGCGGCACGCAGACCAATGTGACGGCCAAGAATGTCACGCTCTCGCGCGCAAGCGGCGGCATTGGCACCGCCAGCGACCCATTCCGGATTGACGCGTCGCACAATGGCACCGGGGTGGTTACCGCCACGGCCGCGCAAGACATCGACCTGGACCAGACCGCGGGCACACTGAATCTGGGCTTGGTGGCTTCGACCACCGGTAACGTGGCGCTCACCTCCGCCGGCGCGATCACCGACGGCGGTACCGGGGACGGCGGTCGTGCTGGCGGCCGCCGACGCGATCCTCGCGGCGGGCGGGGGGATCGGCACCTCCTCCGCGCCGATCGAGGCCCAGATCACCGGGCTCGCCGCCGAACGCGGGCTCGCCCGGGCTCTGGCTCGTCAACACGGGCAGTCTGACGATCGGAGCCCTCGGCACCGTGACCGGCCTCGGCGCCGCTGGGGCGATCGATGTGACGACCTCCGGCACCCTGGCCGTTTACCAGGACGTCAGGGCGTCCGGCAGCATCCTCCTCGATGCCACCGGCCCGGCCGGCACGGGCGACGTCCTCTCGGTACCCACTGCCGTTCTGGTCCAGAGCACGGGCAGCTCGATCACGCTCGAGGGCGCGGGAAATATCACACTCTACGCGGGGGCCGACCTCTCGGCCGCCACGACGGTGGCCTTGATCGCAGACAACTCCGCGGGCAACACGGTCAACCTGGACGGCACGCTCTCTGCCAAGACCGCCTCGATCACCGCCGGGACCAGCAACGGGACCGGCAACGATACCATCAACATCAACCAGCTTCCGGTCCTCGTCCCCCTCTCGGTCGATGGGGGCGGCGGCACAGGCAATGCCCTCAACATCACCGGCACCTCGGGCAACGACGCCTTCACGATCACAAGCTCCGAGGTTTGCATCCAGGTCGGCGGCAGCACCGTCAAAAGCACCATCACCTACTCCGACATCCAGTTGATGGCGGTTAACTACCCGAACCCGGTCGTGACCGGCTCCCAGGGCGGCAACGACACCTTCACCGTGAACGGCACGAGCGCCGCGACGACCCTCGACTGCGGCCCGGGCAACGACGTCCTCAACCTGCACGCGAGCGTTCAGAACAATGCCGTCGTGCTCAACGCCCCGGTTGACTTTGTCGGCGGCGCGGGCCAGAACACGGTCAACGTCTTCGGCGCGAGCATCGGCGACACCATCGTCATGGCCGACGAGTCGATCCAGGTCGTGCAGGGGGCCGCGGCCTACGTCGCGGCCGTCTGGGCGCGGGCCTCCAGCTTACCTATAGCAATCCGACTGAAGCCGCCCTCGACTTCAACCTTCAAACCGGGACGGGCACCAACACCGCCTATGTCCTGGGCACGCAGTTTTCCACGACCATCAACGCAAGTTCGGCAACCACCACCAACATCAATCTGGGGGTGCGCCGCCCGCGATCCCGGTCGCCGGGGGCGGATCGGTCACGGTCCCGGCCATCAAGGACCTGGCCGACGGGATGACCTATTCGACCACGATCAGCGGTGTCGCCACGACGTTCGACTCGGGCGTCGACGGGGCGATCGCCATCAACGGAGGCGGATCAGACACCACGCTTTACGTTGACGACTCCGACTACAGCCAACCGGAATATCCGGTACTGACCGCGACCAGCATCTCCGGCCTGGGCGAGTATGAGCCGGGAAGCGGGCCCGACACCATCACTTTCGCGGGCTTGGCGCGATGACGGTTGACCTGGGCACGGGCGCAAGCCAGCTTTTGGTGGAGAGCACGATCGCGGCGGCCGGGCCCGTCACGATCAACACGAACACCGCCAGCACGGCCTCGGCCAATATTATCGTCGAGACCTCCTCCGCCCGGCTGGTGCTAAGCGGTAATCCGAGTGCGACATCGTACCAGGACACGATCACCTTCGACGCGACCGCATTTAACCTCGCGATACCCGCCGCGCAGCTCGTCGCCGGCGCCGGGCCATACACCGGCTATGCCGAGCTGGACGGCTTCGGCCCGATCGGCACCGTTGACTTCACGGGCTTCCAGGTGGCCAACCTCAATCTCGGGCAGAACATCAACAGCCTGACGATCGACGTCGACATCGCCGACCTCTCGGTCAATACGGACCAGAAGGTGCAGAATAGCCAGGGGAGCACGTTGACCGACGACTCGCAGAATTCTGGCGACGACACGATCGAGATCGAGCAGCTCGGCTACTCCACGCTCGCCAATGCCGCCGACCAGATCGTGGGCGGAAACGGCCAGGACACCCTCAAAGTGGAATTCTCCGTCTCGCCCACCGACACGAGTACGGTCAACCCCCCGCTGCCGCCGGCCTTGGACGACATCACTCCCAGCCTAGACTACTTGACCCAGCTCCGAGCTTTCGAAGCTGGCGACCCTGATCGTCGATAATTCCGGGAGCAGTACCGGAGTGCCGTGGATCGCGGGCGACGGCGAGCTTTCCGCGGTGAACAGCCAGTCAACGACCGTCGACCTGCTGTCGATCGACGGGGCCAGCTCCGTCCAGATCCTGGGCGGGTCAGGGCAAAATTCCCTCTCGGTGCAGAGCCTCTCCGCACCGACCGCCGCGACGATCAGCGGCAACAACGTGACGCTGGTGACGGGCGTGAACGTCCTCAACCAGACGAACTTCAACACTTACAACGACTTCAGCGACCTCAACCAGCTCATCAATTTCAGCGGGCTCAAAGCCTCGACCTCCTATACCGACGCACTCGCGTCGGGCAGCTTCACATTGACCCCGACCGGCTCCCTCCCGATCAGTTTGATGGGCACAACGCACAACAACCTCTCGGTTACGAACCTCTCGAGCACGGCCGACCTGTACGTCGGCGAGGCAGTCACGGGAACGGGAATCCCGAGTGGGACAACCATCGCCAAAATCAATTCGATGACGGCGATCACTCTCAGCCTGAACGCGACGAACGGCTCAAACGAGAGCCTGACATTCAGTGAGACAGTGTTGAAGGCCATACTGAACGGGACGACCTCGGTGACGGGACTCTTGAGCACGGCCGACCTGTACGTCGACGAGCCAGTCATGGGAACGGGAATCCCGACTGGGACAATCATCACCGCAATCAATTCGAACACGGCGATCACCTTGAGCCAGGCCGCGACGGTCCCAACACCCGAGAACTTGACATTTCTTGATAGTGAAATCGTGTTGATAGGCGCACTGCACGGCACCACCTCGGTGACGGGACTCCCGAGCACGGCCGACCTGGTTGTCGGCCAGACGGTCACAGGAACCGGCATCCGCGCCGGCACGACCATCGCCGCGATCAACTCGACCACGTTCGATCACCTTGAGCCAGGCCGCGACGACGAACACACTGTCGAGCCTGGCCTTCCCCCCAGAGTTGTTGCCGAACACGACGATCGGCAGCTCCGTGCAGGCGGGCTCAACAAGCGATACGTTCACGCTCACGGCCACGCCGTCGGCGAGCTCGACGGATTACGGGCTCTTCGCACTTTATGGGATCTCGCTCGAACGCCAATAGCAATAGCGCAGCGACCGTGACCTTCACCGGAACGACGGGCGATGGCATGAAGGTGACCGCGGGGCCCTTCACCATCCCCCCATCGTCCGGTTTCGTGTATTTCCCGTTCCCCTCCACGTTCACGGCCTTGAAGTCGGTGTCCTGGGCCCCCGGGACGACGCTGGCGACCAACATCGTGGCAAACGACCTGCTACCGTATGTGGCGCCCGTCAGCCTCCCATCCGTCCAGACAACCAGCGCGCTCGTCTCCCACGAACGTGACTGTCTATACCAGCTACTTGACCATCGATAGTACCAGTCCTACTTACGTCAAGGAGAATAACGGCAATTTAGGACCAGGCTACTACTCTGGAGGGACGTTCAATGGTACGAACTGGTATGCCTACGTTGAAGACATGGTCGCCTATTTCGTCTTCCAGGGAGACCTGTACATCCCGAACAGTACCACCGTGACGATCGAGGGCGAATACCCCGCGGATTTCATGGTTGGTAACAACGCGATCATCGGACAGGGCGTCACGATCAATGCGTCGGCCGTGGGGACCACGGCCGGTCCCGGCGGCGGTGGCTCGGGCACTCAGGGCACGCCCGGCTCGCCTAGGAAGGCCGGCAGCGGTGCAGATCCCGGCCGCCCAGGCCGGGTGGGGCGGGCGGAGGAGTCAGCGGGGGCGACCTCGGAGCTACAGCACTCTATCCCGGCAAAATTGGCAATCCCGGTTCGACCGCTCAGGGCGGAACTTCCGGGACAGCCGGGTGGCGTTGGTGGGACCGGCGGAACCGGCGGGCCGGGCGTCAACGGAGGCGCGGGGGGCACCGCTGGGCAGGGCGGTCACGCAGGCCACGCCGGTATTGATGGAAGTGTCAAATACAGTTCCTATTTTGGCTACTTTAAAAGTGTACTATGGCCAGGGAGGTCTCGGCGGTACCGGTGGCCCGGGTGGCAGCCCGGGTGCTCATGGCACAGGCACCGGATCCCCCGGAGGAGGGGCGGAGAGGGGGCGAGCGGCGGGGTCGGCGGTACTGGGATTTGGCGGCGGTGGCGGAAAGAATAGTCGCCACCGGCCTGGTCCTCTCCGGCGGCGGCGGCGGCGGCGGCGGCGGCGGTGGTGGTGCGGGCGGTGGTGGTGGCGGTGGCGGCGGTGGCGGCGGTGGCGGCGGTGGCGGCGGCCAGGGTGCTCACGTCGGCAAGGATAGTATAGGGATTACGACTTATCTCTATAACGGCAAGTACGGCGGATCGGGTGGATATGGCGGGACGGGTGGTGCCGGCGGATTCGGTGGCGCTGGAGGTGCCGGCGGCTTGGGCGGCGGCGGCGGCGGTGCCTTCGAGATCGAGGCGTTCGGTTCACTCGTCAACGAATCGAGCGCAAACTATGACGCCATAGGCGGCCAAGGTAGTATCGGTTCGTCAGGCTCCGACGGCAATGTTGGCGGCAAGGGAAATGGCGGCCAGAGCCCCTACACGCCGCCCGGAGACTTGGCTAATGGAGGAAACGGGGGCGCTGGCGCAAACGGCGGCGCCGGTGCGAGCGGCGGCACCGGCGGCGCCGGCGGCAGCGGAGCGGGTGGCACGGTCTGGCTCGACGCCAGCGATCTCGAATTCGGCACCGGCTCGATCAACGTCTCGGGTGGGGCCGCGCTCGGCGATGGTGTTGCGGGCGCGGTCGGCAATGGTGCTGCCGGCGCGGTCGGGCGCGTGATCCTCGAAAGCAATACGAAGGCAGCGCTGCCCAATGGGTACTCCTCCTCCGGCGCGGGGCCCGAGAGCACGAATCAATACGTCACCAACGGTAATAATCAGCCCCAGCAGACGCCACAGATCCCCGGGCCCGATACGGGCTCCGTTGGCAGTGTTGGGCTCATCGGCGGCGCGGACCTCTTCGGGCTCGTCGGGGTGACGGGCTCCAATGGCAATATCACGCCGCTAAATGCCCTGACCCCGAACGCAAATACATTCGACACGCTGATCTCGGGTGCCATCACGGGCGCGAACGCCGGAGATTTGGTCGCCGTCATCCGCGAGCCCGCACCGCCCGGTCTGCCCAATTATCAGAACGACGACGTTGTCTATTTCGTCAACCTGACGGGCGTCAATCTGGCCGATCCGGAGCTGGGTCTCGTTACCAGCAGCGCCCCATCGACCGCCGAATCGCCCCTGCAAATCGGGGGGGTGGCCGCCGACTCGTCCGTCGGAGGGAGCGGCAACTACACGACGATCACCGGGCTCCCGGCCGGCGAGGTTTGGGCCACCCTGGTGCCCAGCGGAAACGCCTACGTCAACGCCACTCTGAACGGCTTGCCGGTGAATCCGATCTCTGACATGCTTCTCACCGACAGCGCCGGTAGGGACGTCTACTACATCTCCGCCCAGACGCCGTCGCAAGCTGGCGGCGCCGCCATCCCCAGCCTTCAGGCGACGGCCGTCAGCCCCGACGGCCAGACCGTCTACGGCGTCAATTCGGCCGAGAATCTCCTGGTGGTGGCCAATGCCTCCAATCTCACCCAGCGGCAGACCTTCGGGGACCACCAAGCGCAGGCCATCGGGCCAATTGTCGCCGGCTTGGGCGACCCCGTCGCCGTCGCCGTCAGCCCCGACGGCAACGACGTCTACGTGGTCAGCGGAACTGAACAGGAGATCGCCATCTTCTCCAGAAGCTCGACCGGCGACCTCGACTTCCAGAGCGCCTTGAGTGTCTCGGGCATCGGATCGTTGACCAGCATCGCGGTCGATAGCGCGAGCGGCGGCTCCGACGTCGTGTTCGTCGGCGGTACGGGCGGCGTGGCGGAATTCCAGGGGAACACCACCACGAATACGCTCACTTCCCCAGAGGAAACGACGGCGATCACCTCGATCAACAGCCTGAGCGCGAGCAGCGACGAAACCCTGCTTTACGCCGTCAGCAGTAGCAATAGCGCCCTCTACGTTCTGGATGCCTCGACACTCGCCTTGGACCAGGCGCTCACGAACGCCTCGGTGACAGGGGCCAACCCCAATGCGCCGTCGAGCACCCTGGAGGGCGCCAGCGCCGTCGCGGCCCCGGGCAACCCGGCCATCGTTGGCGCGCTGAGTAATGATGTCTTCGTCGTTGGCCAGACCAGCGGCACGTTGAGTGTGTTCTCGCGCGATCCCTCCACCAATGTGCTGACCTGGTTGCAGACGCTGGAGGACGGCGTCAGCGGGGCGCGCGGC
Source organism: uncultured Isosphaeraceae bacterium (assembly GCA_963823675.1). Classification (GTDB taxonomy): domain Bacteria; phylum Planctomycetota; class Planctomycetia; order Isosphaerales; family Isosphaeraceae; genus CAWGMT01. Next base: position 59,056 of record CAWGMT010000019.1, read on the forward strand.
CTTGCCGAGGCAACCGGCGTGGCGGTCGCTCAGAATGGCCAGTACGTGTATGTCACGAGTGGCCAGGAGGACTCGCTGGCCGTATACGGCGCGCAGTCTGACGGCACCCTGGTGCTCGATCAGGTGCTGCGCGGCTCGCTCGGCCTCGAAGAGCCCGACGCCCTGACCGTCGATCCGACGAGCGGGGACGTCTATGTCGCCTCGGAAGAGGGCTTGGGCAGCGGCGGCGGCGGCCTGGCGTCGTTCAGCCCGCTGACCGACCAGGTGCCGCACACCCTGTCGCTTAGCTATAGCAACATCCAGACACTCAATGTTGAAGTCGGCAACAGCGACAGCACGATCGGCGAGCCGCATTACGCCACCACGGGACCGGGAACTACGACTCCGGCGCAGCTCAACATCACGGCCGGCAACGCGGACAATACGATCACCCTCCTGGATATCGGCGGCACGACCACGGTGACGACGGGCAGCGGCTACAACCAGGTGACTGCGCACCCCGGCTCGACCGACACGGGCGCGACGCTCATGTATAACGGCGGCAGCGGCAACGACTTCTTCGAGCTCGACGCAGCCGCGGCGAATGACGCGATCACGATCAATCTGGGCAGCGACGACAGCACGGCCCAGGTCGAAGGGACCGCACTGGACCCGACCGCCAGCGTGAATGTCAACGGGGCGGGGTTCGGCACCTTGCTCTTCGACGCCCAGGGCCAGGCGATCGCGGCTTACGATGCCTCGGGCAACCCGATCCTCGACAACCAGCCCGCGATCCCCGACGGCCAGATCGAGGTCGCCGCCGGCTTGAACGCCAAAGTGATCTATACCGGCATGAGCAGCATCCCGGGCTTTGTCGGCGCGACCGCCAGCGCGGGTACGTATCAGCCGTTCCCCGAGGGCCAAGGCATTACCCTATCGGGCTCGGCTACCCCGCCCACCAACTCGACGATCGTCAGCGAGACGTGGGACTTCAACGCCGCCGGCCTGTTCAACGCCGCCACCGGCCTCGATCCCATGTTCACCTGGGCGCAACTGGTCGCGCTGGGCTTGAGTGGTCCGGGCACGTATCCGATCGCCCTGCGCGTCGAGACCACCTCCAGCACGGTGACGGCCTATTCGAGCCTGACGATCGAGTCTGTCGCTCCGACGGTGATGGTCTCCGGTCCCTCAACCGCCACGGCGGGCGTGCCCTACACGATCAACTTCTCCGGAACGGAGGTCTCGGGCGCGAATTACGGCATCACCGGCTGGACGATCAACTGGGGTGACGGCACACCGGCCAATCCGGACATCACCACGTTGCCCAGCGACGCCACATCGGCCACTCATACCTACACGACCGCGGCGACCGATACCATCGCCGCGACCGCCTCGGATCCTTACTATCCCGCTACGGCGGCCATGCAGGACGTGACCGTCTCCGCAGGCAGCGGGTCTCTCAGTGCCGGAGGTCCCTACACGATCTCCACCGGCGGAAGCTTGATGCTCGTCGCCACCGCCGCCGGTGATCTGAGCGCGAGTGCGTTCACGTGGGACCTTTTCGGCCAGGGCAATTTCGTCGCCTTACCCGGCGGCACGGCCAGCTTCAGCACCGAGAGCGGCTACACGACCTACCAGGTGATGCAGACCTGGGCCCAGCTCCAGGCCCTGGGGATCGACGAAGGGACGTACAGCGATGTGGCTGTCGCGGTGTCATACAGCGGTGCCACGCCGATCTCGGCCCCGACCACTCTGGTTGTCAGTCCCACTCCGCCCACCGCGACCTTCACCGGCACCGATGCATCCCTGGGCGGAAGCAGCACCGTGTCGTTCAGCAATCAGGCGGATCAATCCGCGGCCGAGCAGGCGGCCGGGTATACCTACAGCTACGACTTCTACAACGACGGAACGTTCGAGGTCGCCGATACCTCGAGCCCGACCGCTGCGGTGCCGGCGGACCTGCTGGCCCAACCCGGCTCGTTCGTGGTCCATGGGCGAATCACGGCCCAGGACGGCACGTACTCCGACCTTTACACCACGATCACCGTGACCGACGTGGCTCCCACGGTCTCGGTCGAGTCTCCCCAGACGATCGCCGCCGGCACGCCCTTCTCGCTCAGCGGCGTCTCGTTCACCGATCCGGGATACACGACCCCGGCTGCGAATTGGGACTTCACGGCTCTCGATCAACTGGGGCGACGGCACGACGAGCGTCGGCACGCTTGCGGTCACCCAGGGGTCCGCGGGCGTGTTGACGACCGGCATCGTCACCGGCACCCACCTGTTCGCGCCCGACTCTACCTACACGGTGACCGTCACTGTCCTTGACAGCGACGGGGAGCAGGACTCCGGATCATTTAACGTCACGGTCGGAGCCCCGATCGTGACGGTTGACGCGGGCCCGGATCAGACGGTCGGTGCCGGGACGGCGCTCTTCCTGCCCCCGACCAGCTTCGCGGATACCGGGGCGCCTTCCACCAACACGGCGACGATCAACTGGGGCGACGGCACGCCCGGCAACCCCGACATCCAGTCGGTCCCGGCCTCGGCGATTTTCGAGCCCGTGGCGCCGGGCGATCTCGGCGCCATCTTCGGAAGCCACATCTACGGCTATCCCGGCAATTACCAAGTGACCGTCTCCGACACGGACGGTTTCGGAAGCTCCGGCAGCGGTAGCTTCGAGGTGACTGTGACGGATGCGGCCCCGACGCTCGCACCGATCTCCGATCAGCAGCAGTCGCCGGGAGTTCCCTTCTCGATCGAGACGACGTTTACCGACCCGGGGTTCCCGTCGGCGGGCGGCTCGTCCTTGAGCTACTCCGCCACGATCGACTGGGGCGACGGCACGGCGAGCAACCCCGACATCACCACCGCCACGGTGCACACCACGCCGGGCAGCCTGGGCGTACCGACCACCGGGTCCATCGCCGGCACCCACACTTACTCCGTCCACGGCAGCTTCACCGTGATCGTGACCCTCTCCGATAACCTGGGCCAGAGCGCGAGCACGACGCTCTCCGCCCTGGAGACGCCGCCGACCGTCTCCGCCGGCTCGGATCAGCAAGTCAACAACGGGAGCCCGGTCGTCGTCGCCGCGACGTTCACGGACCCGGGCTGACGAGTCGGGCGCCACGCCCGCCAGCTATCCCGCCACGATCAACTGGGGCGACGGCACGCCGGGCAACCCCGATATCACCACCGGCACGGTGACGGTCACGCCCGGGTCGAAGGGCGTCGCGACGGTCGGGACCGTCTCCGGCAGCCACACTTACGGTGAACCGGGCGTCTATCCGGTGACCGTCTCGGTCGCCGATGACGGCGGCGGAGTCGGCCAGGGCTCGTTCGCGGCGACGGTCAAGGATGTCGGCCCGACCCTGGCCCCGCTCCCCGACGGTGGGTTCATCCAGGGCCTACCGTTCACGATCCAGGAATCCTTCACCGAGCCGGGCGGCGCCGATCGCGAAACCGTCACGGTGAGCTGGGGCGACGGCTCTGTCAGTACGATCGACAACCAATCGACGTACGCGAATTCGAGCGGCGCCCTTGTCCCCTACATCGTCGAGCCCACTGCGACTGACCCGGGCACGATCACTCTCGGGCATGTGTATAACGGCGACGGGCCCTACCAGGTCACGATCACGATCACGGATGAGGACGGCCTGTCGGACTCGGTTACAGCAACCTATCAGTCCGAGATCCCGACGACGATCACGCTCATCCCGCAGACATCGACTACGACGTCGGTCTTCGGCCAGCCCGTGACCTTCCTCGCGACGGTGTCGAACCAGCTCCCCGGCTTCCCCATGCCCAGCGGAATTGTGACGTTTTACGACGATGGCGTCGCGATCGGCACACAGACGACAAGCGAGAACCACGTCGCGGTGTCATTCTCATTCACCACGCTGAGCTTGCCGGTAGGCAGCCAGGCGATCACCGCGACCTTCACGAGCGAGAGCGGCGAGTTCAAAACCAGCACGACTTTGACGGCCATGACGCAGACGGTGGAGCGGGCCGCGACGACGACGAGCGTCGCGTCGTCGATCAACCCAATGACCTACGGCCAGGCGACGACGTTCACCGCGACCATCAGTGTGAACATTCCGGGGTCGTCCTTCGCAGCTTCTCCGACCGGGACGGTGACTTTCTACGACGGCACGACGCAGCTTGGCCCGCCGGTGAGGGTGGTCACGAGCGGGCATTCGACGACCGCGACGCTCTTATGGTCGGGCCTGGGAGGCAGCCTGAGCCACACGATCAAGGCCGTCTACAGCGGCGACGGCAACTTCGCGGGCGGCTCGGGCTCGGTGAGTCAGTCTGTCTACCCGGATCCGACCACCACCACGATCAGCTCGACGGCCGCGAGCACCGACCTTGGCCAGGCGATCACCTTCACGGCCACGGTGACCGCCGACTCTCCAGGCGCCGGCACGCCGGCCGGCTCGGTCGAATTCGAAGACCTCAACACCGGCAACGACCTCGGGAGCGTCATGCTGGCGGCGCAGAGCGCGTCGGTGACGGTCTCGAGTCTGGTCGCCGGCACCCACGTGATCACCGCGATCTACAGCGGCGAGAGCAACTTCCAAATGAGCACGGCCAGCCCGGCGCGACGGTCTCCGTGGCCAATTCGATCTACGTTCTGAACCCGACGGCCAGTGGGGCGCTCGATGTGACAGGCGCGGCCAGCGTGAGCACGCCCGGCGTGGTGGAGGTCGATTCGAGCTCTGCCTCGGCGGTCGTGGCCAGCGGCAGCGCCACGGTCGTGGCGGGCAGCATCCAGGTGGTAGGCGGCGTGAGCAAGAGCGGAACGGCATCGCTTCGACCCGCTCCGGTCACAGGCACGAAGCCGGTCGCCGACCCGTTCGCCAGCCTTGCCGTCCCGGCAGCAGGCACTGCGCGTGGTTCGGTAAGCCTCGGTGGCAATAGCGCGCTATCGATCAGCCCCGGTGTCTACACTTCGATCAACGTATCGGGGAATGCCAGCCTGACCCTGACGGCCGGTATCTACGAAATCGCAGGGGGCGGCTTCACGGTCAGCGGCAGTGGCAAGGTCACCGGCAAGGGAGTGCTGATCTACAACGCCGGCAAGAACTTCCCCAATTCGGGCGGGACTTTTGGCGCCATCAATTTCAGCGGCGCGGCCAATATCCAGCTCACGGCCGCCTCGACCGGCCTCTACGCCGGCATCGTCATCTTCCAGGCCCGTGACAATGCTCAGACCATCGTGCTGGGCGGGTCGGCGATGCCGAACTTGACCGGCGCGATCTACGCACCCGCGGCGTTGTTGTCGGTGACCGGTTCCGGTGGGCTTCCCCAGACGTCCCTGGTGGTCAACGAGCTGCAATTCCAGGGCAGCGCCGGCACCAGCTCCGGCGCGGCTGGGCCACAGGCGTTGGCCTCCACGCCGCAGGGGCCGCTCGGGCTGGGCGGCAGTGCACAGCTCACTCAGGTCGGGACCGGGGGAGGCCTCGTCTCTTCGGGCCAAAGTACGTCTTCCTCGCAGAGCGTCGGCGCGGGCACCCCGAGCTCGGCTCGCGTTTTGACCCCCGCGGATCTGACGACGCCCGGCACTACGTCCCTCTGGACGGTCGCGGTCGGTCAAGGCGATGTTGGTCCGAACGGTGAGGAATTGTTAACGCTCATCGACCCCGAGGTTCTGAATGAACTGGCCATCAGTGTTGCTGGCGATCACCAGGGCTCGCCGCTTTCCGCTGGGAGCAAGCCAAAGCTGTAGACGGCGGACGGTCGGCGCCGGTGTTACAATGTCCTGGAGCTAACGACGGGAGATGTGTCGCGGCGATGCGTTGCGGGGGTGATGCATGACTGGGCTTCTCGATATTGCCATGGCCCACCATCGCTCCGGACGGCTTGACCTAGCCGAACGCGGCTACCGCTACTGCCTTGCCGTCCAGCCCGATGACTCCAACGCCTTGCACCTCTTGGGCGTCGCGCTTTGCCAGAAAGGGAGGAAGCTCGAGGCGCTAGAGTGGATCAACCGGGCGATCGAGCGACGACCCGATATTGCCGCGTACCACGGCGCCTTGGGCGAGGTATTGCGTGAGCTGGGCCGGCACCACGAGGCGGCCGCCGTCCTGGCAAAGGCCCTCGAGCTCGACCCGAGCCTGGCCACGGCTCACAACAACCTGGGGCTGGTCCACGTGCGCGAGAGGAGGGCCGATTCTGCGCTCGCGTGTTTCGAGGAAGCCGTCCGCTTGCGGCCCGCGTTCACCACCGCCCGCATTAATCGCGGTGAGGCGCTCCAGGCGCTGGGCCTCTGGGATCAAGCGGCGGCGGCGTATCTCGAGGTGCTGGAGATCGAGCCCAACAATGCCTGGGTCCATACCTACCTGGGCCACGTGCTGGTGGAGCTTGGCAATATCGACCGGCTCGACGAGGCCGCCCTGCACTGCCGGCGTGCACTCGAGCTGTCGCCAGGGCTCGGGGCGGCCCATACCAATCTCGGCAACGTTTATAAGGTCATGGGCCGGCTCGACGATGCACTCGCCTCGTATCGGCGCGCCATTGAGGTCGACTCGAGCCTGGCCATGCCGTGGAATAACATCGGCCGCGTCGAGCAGCAGCTTGGCCGCTTCGAAGCCGCACGGGCGGCCTACGAGCAGGCGCTCGAGCGGGAGCCGGGCGCGGCGCGGGTCCACGCGAACCTGGCCAGCCTCCTGTCCGACCAGGATCGCCACGCCCTGGCCGTCGAACGCTACCAGCTCGCACTGCGCTGTGAGCCCGATCACGCCGAGGCCTACCACGGCATGGCGGTGTCCCTCGTGTTCCTGGGTCGCCGCGCCCTAGCCTGGACTGCGCTGGAGACGGCGATCCGGCTGCGGCCGAGGCTGATTGCACCGCGGATGACGAAGTGTCGAATGCTCGCCGAAGACGGTGACTTCGAGCGATCCAACGCCACGGCCCGCGAGGTCCTGGCCGAATTTCCCAAGTCGGCCGAGGCGCGCTTTTACCTTGCAATGAACCTGCGCGCCCGGCTTCCCGACGAAGATTTCCGGCAGATGGTCGAGCTCATCGATCATCCCTACCATGGCCACGAGGCCGTGGTGAGCTTGGCGTTCGGGATCGGGACCGTGCACGACGCGCGAGGATGCTACGAGGAAGCAGCCAGGTTCTTCGAGATCGCCAACGCGCGACAGGCCGCGCTCCTGGCAGAGCGGGGCGAGACCGTCGACTCCGAGCGGATTTCCCAGACGGTCGAGGAGATCATGGTCTCGTTCACTCCCGAGTTTTTTCAAACTGTTCGGGGTCGGGGCAGTCCGAGCCGGCGTCCTATCTTCATCGTCGGCATGCCGCGCTCGGGTACAACGTTGACCGAGCAGATCCTCGCCAGCCATCCGCGGGTCTATGGCGCGGGAGAGCTTGATGATATCAACCGCGTGGCCTCTCAGCTCGCCGCTCCACCTGGCGGCCCCACTGACGTGGCGCAGAGGGCGCTCGAACTGGACGCCGCGTCGTTCCGCGAGCTGGCCGACCGGTATGTCGCCCGCCTCGAGGAGCTGGGCGGCTCGGCCGAGCGCGTGGTGGATAAGATGCCGTCGAACTACCTGCATCTCGGGCTCATCGCCGCACTCTGGCCCGAGTCCCAAATCATCCTCTGCCGGCGGGACCCACGCGATATCGCGCTCTCGTGCTGGGCGACCTACTTCGGGGCGATTCGCTGGGCCAACGACCTCCGGGTGGTGGCCAGACAGATTATCGAGCACGACCGACTGATCGCGCACTGGAAGACCGTGTTGCCCATCCGCCTGATCGAAGTCGTCTACGAGGAGCTGGTCGCCGACTTCGAGCCGCAGGCCCGGCGGCTGGTCGAGGCGGTGGGTCTAGAGTGGGACCCAGCCTGCCTCGAGTACCACTCACTCGAACGCACGATCCGGACCGCGAGCCTCGGCCAGGTCCGGCAGCCGATCTACTCGAAATCGGTCGGTCGGTGGAAGAATTACGAGGCAGCGCTGGCCCCCTTGTTCGAGACATTCGCTCGGTATAATCATCCCGTCCCCGGCCAGGTAGTTCGCCAGCAGAATGAAGCAACCGAATCCACCGACAAGTCCGCTCAGCGACGTGATCGCTAGAGCATTGCCCCAGGCGCTCAGCTTCGACGGTAAGGGCGACGTTTTGATCCGAGACGGCTCGTCCTTCATCCCCTGCCTCTTCGGACTCATTTGTATTGGTATCCGACCTCGACGAGGAACCCGCCCGGGGCACGCAAATAAAAGGTCCAAGCGCCATGGAATTCCATGGGCGGCTTGGCTTCGAACCCGTCAGCCTTCAGGCGCTCGTAGATCTCGTCCACCCTTTCCCGGCTGTCTTGCATGAAGCCGATGTGAAACGCACCGGGATATTCGACTTCGGTTGCCTTGTCGAAATTGCTGAAGGTCAAGATGAAACCCGATTCGTCGACCAGGACGGCAAGGGTGTCGCGGCCCCTCTCGAACACGCACCGGAACCCGAAATAGTTCTCGAAGAACGTTCGAGTCAGCGCAACATCGGGCACACTGAGATTGATGTGATTGAGTGCCATGGCTCGCTCCGATCCAGCGGCGCCCCTTGGGGCGGCCGCGCAGAAAGGGAAAGTTCTCAAGCCAACTTACTGCAACCGTTCGTACGTGAGACAGTTTGATCGACGTGAATCGTTACAGTCAATAATGATGTCGAGGTTCAGGTCGAGACACCGCGGCTTGGCTGAGTGCCGGTTGCCGCATGGGATCGGAACGCGAGAAGCTTCACGGTAACGTCACCTATCGTAGAGCGAACGGCGACACCTCTTCTGGCGCCGCCCCAAGGCGAGAAGCCACCGCCACGACCGGTACCCGCCCGGACGGAATTGTGGTACGTTCGCCAGGCGTTTTGGAAGTCCTTCCCGAAAATCCGGCGGATTTTCCCAAAATTGTCGGACTGCTCGACTCCTGGCCGTTCATTACTCTCATGATGGAGCACCTGGAGGAATTCGGGAGGAACCGGGCCCATGGCGAGGGAGCAGCACGACGTTCTTGTACCGCAGGTCCGCACCCTTTTCCAGCTCGGGGTTGTCGGGGGGCTCACGGACGAACAGTTGCTCGAGCGTTTCACGACCCAAAGTGGTGAGGCGGCCGAGCTGGCCTTCGCAGCCCTGGTCGATCGTCACGGCTCGATGGTGCTACGGGTCTGTCGTGCCGTTCTACGTAACACTCACGACGCAGACGACGCATTCCAGGCAACATGAGCAGGCGGCCCAGCGTCTCCGCTGGCCAGTCGGGACGGTCGAGAGCCGGCTGGCTCGAGGCCGCCAGCAGTTGCGCGGCCGGCTGATGCGGCGGGGGATTACCCCATCGGCCGGGCTTGCGATCGCTCCGGGCTTGCTTTGCGCAAGCGCAGATGTGGCAGCGGTGCCGATGCCGCTCGCCGAGGCCACCGTTTCCGCGTCGATACGTCTTGCGTTGTTCCGATCAGTTGCTGCCACCGAAGTGTCGGCCGAGGTCGCCCTGCTTACCGATGGAGTCCTGAAGATGATGTTCATGGCCAAGGTGAAGGCCGGCCTCGCCGTTCTGCTCCTGGTCAGCTCACTCGCCGTGGTCACGATTCTCCCTTCCCCATCGATCGGCGCCGGCGGGAAACCCGCTCCCGGCGATCGAAGCGGATCAGTAGACGAACCGAGACCGGCACACGACCCGAGACGGACCGCGCCCCCGCTTGGCGGCGATCAAGCGAAAATGCCCCCTCCCGAGACAGAACCGTCGAAGTCGCACGCGGCCGAGCCGGAGCCTGCGCTGCCATTGGACCTCGTGAAACCCAGGCCATGGCAAACGGTGGTTCGCATCAAGATCCATGGTGAACGATCAGTAGCCTTTGGCTCGGGCACAGTCATCGTCAGCAACACGAAGGAATCCGTGATCCTGACGTGTGCGCATATCTTCAAAGTTCAACGGCGGCAAGCGTCGGGACGAGCCGTTGTCAGTTCCCGGAAAGCTTGCGGTGGACCTGTTCCGCGGCGACCTCGACATTGACCCCGGAAAAGCGCAGGTCGCCTTCGCCGGTGAGACGTACACGGGTGAGGTGATCGACCTCGACTTCAAGCGCGACGTGGGCCTGGTCCGAATTCGACCCGGACGCCGGCTACTCTGCTCCCCGGTCGTTCCGTCCGGGTGGCAGCCAACCAGAGGCATGCGTGGCATGATCACCGTTGGGTGTTCCCTGGGGTGCGACGCGACCGCGTGGTCAACTTCGATTGTAAACCCGAAGGCGCGGCCCCTGGCCGGCAACGACATCTACGAGGCGATCGAGTGCGCGATCGCCCCCAGACAAGGCCGAACCGGGGGTGGGCTGTCTACCGCGGACGGCTATCTGGTAGGAGTCTGTAATTACGCCGAACCTCACGATGACCATGGGCTCTACGCCAGCCCGAGGTCGATCTATCATCTGCTGGAACAAAACGGCTTGACCGCCCTTCATCAGACTGCGCCCGATGATCAGCCGGCGACCGCGGGTACCGACGTCGAACGCAAGCCGCCCTCTCCCGCGCCGTCGTCTCAAGAGACGGCCGGAGCCGCAGAAGAGCAGCGATTGCGCGGTATTGAGCGCAAGCTCGACCAGATACTCAAGGCACTCGAGAATTTGAAGCGCGGCGAGGGTCGCTGACAGGTTTGACGAGGTGCGCATCTCTCGTCAAGCCAGCGTCGATTGGTTCCGTCACCGTTTCCAGCTGGGCAGCTTGCGGCCCGGCGCCCAGGCGCTCCGGCGGCTTCGAGCGTATCGTGCAGCGCGGGCAGATCGTGTTCCAAGAGCGGGCGCAAGCTCGCCAGGGCCGCTTCGAATTCGGCCGCCGCGATTTCGTAATTCTGGCGATGCGACCCGGTCGGCGCCGATGTCGTCGTCCAGTGTCCGCTGATGATCGTTTGGATGCGCGCGATCAGTCCTTCGGGAGCCGGCTCGAAGCGACGCTCCTTGGTGGGATCGCCGGTGAATCGCTCGCGCAATTCCATGAGCTTCAGCTCCAGCTTTCGGGCATCGTTGCGCAGGCTCAGCGTTAGCGACGGCGTCCGCTCGATGATGCGCTTGATGTAGGTCACCTGCGACAAGCCTTCATTCAGTGCCTCGAGTGTTCCCAGCGCGGCGCGCTGGAGCTCGCCGGTCTGCTTGGCAAAAGCAAGGATCGACTCCCGGTCGGCAGGCGGGAGCGTGGCGAAATTGAGCGGCTCGACCACAAAGGGCGTTGGCGGCACGAGCTCGGTCGTGGCCTGGTCCTCGCGCTTTTCGAGGCTCACGGTATAGTTACCGGGCAGAGCGAGCGGGCCATTGCCGCCCTGGGACGGCCCGTCGTCGTCGCCGCCTCGAGCGGGCCTGCCCTCGGTGACCGGCCGGTAACCGGGCCACCGCAGGTCCCAGCTCACCCGATGCAGGCCCGACGTGTTCGGGCCGCCTAGCCGCCTCACCACCTGCCCGGCCGCGTTCTTGATGGTCAAGATCAGCGTGGGGCTTTCCTCGCGGTCCTCGATCTTGAGCGCATCCCAGGCAGGATAAAACACGTCCTTGCCTTCGCGTTCGAGCTTCTGCTCTTGTTCCCGGCGGGCGACCTTCCTGGTCTTGAGCGAATCCTTCAAGTAATAAGTGAACGTCGCTCCATAGGGAGGGTTCGGGGCTGTGTAGAAGCTCGCTCCCTGGAACGCCTTTTCTCCCCCGGCCAGGGGCGCGGCCGGGATATACAAGAGCGCCTTCTTGACGGGCAGGATCGCACTCGCCTTGGCCAGGACCTCGGTCTTCAGGTGCCGTAACGGGCTGTAGTCGTCGAGGATGTAGATCCCCCGGCCAAAGGTGCCGACGACCAGATCGCTCTCCCGCCGCTGGATCTCGAGGTCGCGGACCGCGATCGGCGGCATGCCGCCTCGAAGGGCATGCCAGTGCTGGCCGCCGTCGCGAGTCGCGAAGACCCCGAACTCCGTACCGACAAAGAGCAGATCGGCCGTCTCGTGATCGACCGCGATCGTGTAGGCCGATCCGCGCTCCGGCAGATCGCCGCCGATGTTGACCCAGGTCTTGCCGCGATCACTGCTCCGCAGCACATAAGGCTTGAAATCGCCGCTCTTGTGATTGTCAAAACAGGCGTAGACCGTGTTGGGATCGTGTTGCGAGGTTTCGACGTCCGATACGTAGACATCCGACGGCTTGCTGGTGAATGGAAAGTTTTCGACCTTGCGCCAGGTCTTGCCGCCGTCCTCGGTGACCTGGATCAGCCCGTCGTCGGTGCCGGCGTAGATCAGCCCTTCGACCAGGGGTGATTCAGCCAGGGCGACGATGGTGCCGTAGAAGGACGTCGACTCGTTCTTGGCGATGGCGTCGACGCTCAAGACCCGCCCCATGACCTTGAGCTTGTTGCGGTCGATGTTGCGGGTCAGGTCCGGGCTGATCGCCTTCCAGGTGTCGCCCCGGTCGTCGGAGCGAAACAGGATCTGGGCGCCGTAATAGAGTCGCGTCGGCGAATGCGGGCTGAGGATCAGCGCCGAATCCCAGTTCCAGCGCAAGGGCGGTCCGCCCTTGGCTTCCTGCGGCTTGATATCAATCCGCTCGCCCGAGCGGCGATCGTAACGCACCAGGCCGCCATATTGCCATTGAGAATAAATGATATTCGGATTTGTCTGATCGACCACCGGATCGAAGCCGTCGCCGAAGACGGTCACGAACCAGTCGCTGTTGCGAATGCCGTGCACGTTATTGGTCCGCGAGGGCCCTCCCTGGGTCGCGTTGTCCTGCGTGCCGCCGTAGACGTTGTAGAAGGGCGTGTCATTATCGGCCGCGACCTTGTAAAACTGGGTAATCGGCAGGTTAGCGGTGTAGCGGTAGGACTGGCCGCGGTCCCAGGTCTCGTACAATCCGCCATCACAGCCGATAAGCAAATGTTCGGAATCCCTCGGGTCGATCCAGAGCGCGTGATTATCGACGTGCTTCCACCGCTCACCCAGCGGACGAAACGTCTTGCCGCCGTCCTCGGAGATCAGGAGCAAGGTGTCCATGGAATAGACGCGGTCGAAGTGGCGAGGGTCGGCGACGATCTCCTGGTAATACTGAGGCGAGCTCGAAATCGTGCTCGACTGCTTCGCCCAGGACTCGCCGCCATTCTCGGAGCGGAAAAAACCGCCTTCGCCGCGAGCCGCCTCGACCGTGGCGTAGAGGACGTCGGGGTTGACCGGCGAAATGGCCAGGCCGATCCGCCCCTTGTCGCCGGCGGGAAGTCCCTTGTTGATCTTTCTCCAGGTCGCTCCCGCGTCGGTCGAGCGGTAGAGGCCCGACTCGGGGCCGCCGTCGATCAAGGTCCACACATGCCGTCTCCGCTGGTAGGCCGCCGCATAAAGCAGGTCGGGATTGCGCGGATCGAACACGACGTCGGTCACGCCGGTATTCGCGCTGACCGTCAAGACGGCCTTCCACGTCTTGCCGCCGTCAGTCGTCTTGTAGAGTCCTCGATCGCCGCCCGCTTTCCAGAGCGGCCCTTGCGCGGCGACATAAACGACCTGCGAGTCACGCGGGTCGATGACGACCTTGGCGATGTGCTCGGAGGTTTCCAGTCCAACCTTCGCGAAGCTCGCCCCGCCATCGATCGACTTGTAGAGACCATCGCCGTACCCGACGCTTCGCTGGCTGTTGTTTTCGCCCGTGCCGACCCAGACCACCAGGTGATTGCGCGGGATCGACCGCGACGCAGCCGATCGAGTACGACCCATAACCGTCGAAGATTGGCGCCCAGGTGGTCCCGGAATTCGTGGTCTTCCACACCCCGCCCGACGCGGCCGCGACGTACCAGGTGCTGCGCTTGAACGGATCAACCGCGATGTCGCCCACCCGCCCCGACATGAGCGCCGGCCCGATGCCGCGCAGGCTCAATCCGGCGAAGACGTCCTTCTTGGGGCCGGCATCGCCCGAACCGCCGCTCGTCTCCTGAGCCAACGCCGGGACCGTCGGACACAAGGCAAGTCCCAGGCCCATGACAACTCCGAAACCGTTTTGCCATCTCATGAACGTCGTCGCTCCCCATACTCGATCTGCACAACGCGGCCTGGGCTCGTTCCCACTCGACGCCAGGAACGGAGCAAAGTCCCAAGAATGTTAGTTTAGGATAATCAAGAAGATTAGGCAAGAAACAATAATGGCCGTTCTCGCAATGCCGAGATTCGTCGCGCCCGGCGCAGATCTCCAGCAGGCGGAAATTGTTTAACCCGGAGCCGACGGCGACGGCGACCGTTAACCCGGAGCCGACGGCGACGGCGACCGTTGAGACTCGCGGCTCAAAGGGCTGTCGGCAGCGGGTTCTGTCCGAAATACCGGATGTAACGGCTCAGTTGTGCCGGCGACTGAATTCGGGGCCGCGGAAGAATGAGAAAAAATGAGACAAATTGAACGATTGGATGACGAGTAGCGGTTGCAACGGCGATACCACCGAACTTGTATGGTCCGCGTTACCCGGCGAATTGGCGCCCCTGGCAGGGCCGGACCGACCAAACTGCATCGGCACGCACACGGCGAGCCCGATCGCGTCAGCGCCGGGAGTCCCCGTCCCAGCCGGACCGACCAAACTGAATCGGCGCGCACGCGGCGAGCCCGGTCGCGTCAGCGCCGGGAGTCCTCGGGCAGGCCGGACCGACCAGTCTGCATCGGCGCGCACCTGGCGAGCCCGGTCGCGTCAGCGCCGGGAGTCCTCGGCCAGGCCGAACCGACCAGTCTGCGTCGGCGCGCACATGGCGAGCCCGGTCGCGTCAGCGCCGGGAGTCCTCGGCCCAGCCTGTCAGGCGACGCTCATGCCGTGCGCGTCAGGTTGGTGGGCTAAGCGGCGCAGCTCGTTAGTCGGCCATCCGCGGAAGTTCGGGCAACTTCACGCGGCGTGCTGCCCTCCCCTACGCGATGCCCCTGTCAAGTCGGCAAGCGAGCGCCGGAATTTGCCGTAACTTGAATCGAATCTTGTGCTTCCACGATGCTCGTGGATTCAGCGAAATTGGCTTCGTTCGGCGCATTTTCGCCGATGAGACGGGTTCGGGACGGGATCGCGATTCTATCAGCCGTCGAAGGTGCATCCAGTCGCGCATCCTGCGCCGCGATCCCCGACACATAGCCGGCACATACTTGGCATACTTGGCAGGTTCTGGCGCGTGCCAAGTATGCCAAGTATGTACCGAGTATGCGGTTGGACGACGGAATAACCCGTCCAACTCACCATTCCTGCCGGATCGCAGCAACCGCTCTCGCACCGGCTGCCGTCTTAATCCTCGCGTCTGCAACTTCCGCCATGGACACTGCGAAGACAGTTACCAGCCTGACTCGACAACTGACGACTGCGATTGATGGGATGAAGCAGGCCGGGCACCACCTTGTGGCGCTCCAAAAGGCACATCGCGACCTTTTGCTCGCACTCGAGACATTGCGGTAAGCCGACCGGGCGGCAGATGGTGGAACCTGTGAGCGTTCGAGCCGGCGCGTCTCACACCGACGGTGTACAAGCGAGTTCGCTTCTCCCCTGACTGAGCGGAAAGCACAGGCGCGGAAGCGCCAGCCGTTTGCCCGCGATTGGGTGATGCAGGCAACCGCAACCCATTTGCAGCGATGGGGTTCGGATCTCCCGGCAATGCCTGGACTTGGCAGATCCCCCGACCGGGAGACAGGGCGCTCGAGCTCGGATCGCGGCACGTGCCAGGGGGCGGTACGCGGCTGCGGGCGCCTCTCGTCCCAGGGGGACCGATCTGCGGAGCGGTCCCTGTCCTTTGCAGTCCCTCGACGGTCACGACGCTGATCCCGACAGAGTTGGCATGCAATGTCACGCGCTGGACCACTGAATAATGCCCGTGCAAGAACATCGTCAGGTGGTCGGTGTCGAGGAGGTGTTAAAGCATTCATCCATATCCGGTACATAACCCGCTCGGCGATCCTCCTCTTGGCGGAACTTACGGATCTCCTCCAGGAAGTCGTCGAAAGAGGGATCGTCCTTGTACATACCGGCCAGCTCCATCAAGGGGTGTTGCGGCGGCGTTTCAATGGCTACGATTGAGCCCAGGTTCACGTGGTTTTGGAGTAGGGCACGAACCCGCTCCGCGGCCTCCGCGCGCGTCGCCGCCGTCGCCTGGATGTCGGGCGCGCCGAAGAGCTCGGCGGTGAACTGACCCTCCGGCTCCTCGCGGATTCGAACCAGACAGGGTGGTGAAAGCGAAATCGACGTTTCCAGTTTCATGCTCGGACCCCCCGGCGGGACGGGCGGTTATGCGGATCGGTTCACCATGAATTATTGTATCGCACAGGGCCACCTACGACAATCTCCGACGATCGGCCATCGTCCGAGTTCCGGGGACACCATCCGCGAGCATCTGCTCGCCGAGCAAGGGCACGGCCAGCACCATCAGCGCCTCGGGCCCGCCGGCAACCAGGCCGCCGATAAGCACCGCGCTCGTAGCCGTGGGTGGTACGGCAAGACCGAGGAGCGGCAGAAAGAGCGCAAGAAGCAAGGCGGCCATGCCGGCGCAGAAGCGCCAGTCTTTCTTTAGCACCGGCGGTGGGTCGCTACTCGAATCGCTTCTTTCGGTGTCGGTGGTCATTGCGTATGTCGCCTTCTCTGAACTGGTTCACCGGATTGCGCGCGGCCGTAGCTTGTCGGCCGGCGGTGCGCCGCCAACGAGGTCGGTGCAATGGCACCGGGCGGTGATGTGCGCGGTGCAGCAACGGAATGTGTTGGTCGCGACGGGACGAATCTCGTTCTACGACCGCCGAAGGACTGCCAGGTACTTGCTCTTTAGGGCCGCGTCCACCGCGGCCAGGCGGGCCGCCGGACCAGCGCCCGGCCGAGCGCAATCGCCTCGATCGTCGCGCCGCCTGCGGAGAGGATTGCGATCGCGTTCTTGCCGCCGTCGATCGGGCCGCCGTAGCTATCCTTGAGCTCGGTGGCGCCCGTGCCGTATACCAGGAGCTGCACCGGCTTTTTGAGGGCGAAGGGCTTCACCGGCGTCAGTGCCACAGTGACTTTGACGCCGGTATAGACCGCTGACTTGAGCGTGATGACCTTCGCGTTCTTGGCCGTGTACGACCCGCCCTTGCCCGGCTGCGCGAGGCGGTAGGTTCCAGTTTGATCGGCCTCGGTGGAGTTGACCGGGCCGCTGAAGGTTACCAGTACCTCGGTCACCTGGTGCTTGTTGTTGGTGACATCCACCACTTTCTTCAAGACGACAGGTGTCGGCATGACGACCTTGGTGGTCGCCTGAGCCGACTTGGGTGCGGGTTGAACGACACCGAGGAGGTCGGTCGCGACGCTGTAAAACGCGTAGGTGTGATTCACCTGTCCGGTGAAGACCGCCGAGGTCTTGGTTGTAGCGGTCACAAACGGCTGGTAGGCGCCGCCATTGTTCGAGACATACACGCTGTAACTGGCGATGCCCGGCCCGGTGCCGTCGGAGCCAGACCATGAGACGGTGAAACTCGTCTTGGTCGTGGTCGCGGGCAGCGCCGCGACAGTGCTCGTCGGGGGAACGTCGTAGGTAAACTTGTCGGCCGCCGAAATCGCCGATGTCCCTCCCGCCGTCTTCACCGTCACGTTCACGCTTCCGGCCGCCATCGCCAGCGGGCTCGTCACCACGATCATGGTGTTGGTATCGCTGACGATGGTCGCCGGCATCGTGCCGAAGTTGACCGCCGTGGCATTGGCGAGCGCGGACCCGGTGATCGTCACTGTGGTGCCGCCGGCAGTAGGCCCGATCGCTGGCGCGACGGCACTCACCGCCGGGGGGCGCGGCGAAAGCAGGGACAGCGAAAGCAGCACGGACGCGATTGTTGAGGGCTCACTGCCACCCTGGTTGTCGGTCGCTTCGCTCGCGGCGGCGTAGGGCCGATCACTTTGGAAGTTGTCGGCGTCGATCGTGTAACTCCACGAATTCCCGGACAGTGCGGCGGCATTGAAGACCGGCGTGGGACTATCGAACGCCGCGCCATTGTAGTAATTGCTGCCATCAAACAGACTGACGCCGACCGAGGCCAGCCCGCTGCCGCTGTTGTCTTGGGCCGTGCCGGCGAAGGTTGCGGACCAGTCGAGCGCCAGCGCCGAAGTCGCTGGGGAGTGCGATCGAGGTCGTGGTGACATTGTCGTCTCCGAACGTGAGCGTCGCACCGGCGAGTACGAGATAGGTGCTATCAAGGGCGCCGCCACCTTGGAGACTCAGGGTGCCTTGCTGGACCGCCACTCTGCCAATGTTACCGAGGGCCGCCTGGAGGGTCGTGGTGCCGGTGCCAGTCTGGATCAGGCTATTGGTGGGCTCGAAAAAGGCGGAGTTGGGAATATCCACGAAGTTGGTGCCGCCGGTGGGGTCCCACTGAACGTCGAGGGAGGCGCCGGCGCCCCCCTGGTAGTATTCGACGTCAATGGTGTGCATGCCCGGGGTCAAATCCGCCATGCCTGTTGCCTGGTTGACCGACTGAAAGTTGTTGTTGTTGACCACCGCGTTGCCATCGATATAAAGCATGCTGCCGTCGTCGCTGGTGGTGGCGAAGTTGATGGGTACCGGGGCGGTGCCGGTGCCCGGGATCATGATATTGCCATACCAGCGGGCCTCGACGTTGTTATTGTTGCCGGCGCCGAGATTGTAATAGGCAGGGTCGCCCGCGCTATCCGCGAACCCATTGTCCGCGATATCCGGGAAGTCAATCGGCCCGACGAGTTGTGCGGTCACGCCCGGAGTTTGATTTCCCAGCCAGGCGGAATTGCTGGCGTCAGCGGGCTGGATCAGGTCCCCGGACGCGGGAAGGTTGAAATAGGTGCCGATGAGTCCCTGGACGAATCCCGAGGTGGCAGTGCCGCTGATCAGACCGGTAATCGTGTCCTGGCCGGAACTGGAATCGGTGAGATTGCCCTCAAGGCCCAGGTCGATATTGCCGGCAACGTCGATCGCGCCGGCGCCGGTCAGGGTTACGCCCGCACCCTGGCAAGTGACGTTGCCGCCGAGCGTCATGCTGCCGGCATCGGAGCCAATCACCGCCGTCCCGGGCACGGTGATGGGGATGGCGAAGGTGTTCGCGCCGCTCTTGTTTTCGATGGCGCCGTCGCCGGCCGGACCGGAGCCGCTAATGGTAATCGGTTCCGCAGTGGTATAGTCGAGGCCGCCGGTAAAGGCCAGGGCGCCGCCGGTATTGACGGCGACCCCTGCGGCAGTGGCCGGTCCCATGGCGCCGTTCGCCGCCGCGACCAGGGTGCCGGCATTGATCGTGGTTGACCCGGAGTAGCTGTTGGTATGGGACAGAGTCAACGTGCCGCGACCAGTCATTGTCACGCCGTTAACGACCTGGATGCTGGAAAAGGCGGAGTTGGGAATATCAACGAAGCTGGTGCCGCCGGTGGGGTCCCACTGAACATCCAGGGAGGCGCCGCCGTCCCCCTGGTAGTATTCGACGTCAATGGTGTGGACACCCGGGGTCAAATTCGCCAGACCTGTTCGCCCTGTCACCCCCTGGTTGTAGTCGTTGAAAACCACCGCGTTGCCATCGATATAAAGCATGCTGCCGTCGTCGCTGGCGGTGGAGAAGTTGATGGGTACCGGGACGGTGCCGGTGCCCGGGATCGTGATATTGCCATACCAGCGGGCCTCGACGTTGTTATTGTTGCCGGCGCCGAGGTTGTAATAGGCAGCGTCGCCCACGCTATCCGCGAACCCATTATCCGCGATATCCGGGAAGTCAATGGGCCCGACGAGCTGCGCGGTCACGGCCGGAGTTTGATTTCCCAGCCAGGCGGAATTGCCCGGTACAGCGGGATAGATCAGGGGCGAGGTTGCGGCCCCGTAGGGTAGGTTGAAATAGGTGCCGAATAGCCCCTGGGCCTGGACGAATCCCGAGGCGGCCTCGCCGCTGATGGTACCGCTGATCGTGGCCGGGCCCGAACCGGAATCGATGAGGTTGCCCAGCAGGCCCAGATCGATATTGCCGGCGATGTCGATGCTGCCAGCGCCAGCCAGAGTGACGCCCCCACTCCCCTGGCAAATGAGATTGCCAGTGATGGTGGTCGTGCCGGAGCCCGAGATCGACAGAGCGCCATTGCTGGCGTTGGTGATGGTGCCGCTGATCAATTCATTGTTCGTCGGGTCGCCGAGGTTGATCGTGGGTTGGCCGCTTCCAGAATCGGCGGTGATCGTGATTGGGACCGCGTCGGAAATGATACGGATGGTGTCTGTGTTATCGGAGGTGTCCAAGGTCATGGCCGACACATCGGCTGCCGGGACGGTCACCGTGGAGGTGCCGGACCCGGTGACGAACCCGGCCCCCGCGCCGGTCACGGCAATGGTCACCGCGAGGTCCGTCAGCGTGTAGATGCCGGCCGCAAGCTGGATGCTGAGCCGGTCTGGAACGCCCGGAGAGACGGTGAATGCCAGGTTGCCCGCGTTATCGAGGGACAGGGTGGCGGTTCCGAGCACGCTCGCGGTGGCGTAGGCCGGAGTGCTGAAACCGGCAACGTTTTCCGCCACGATCTCGTATATGTACGTATGTCCCACGGGGACATTGGTATCCGTGAAAGTTTGGGTCGTGGGCGGGGAATCGCTGGTCTCGGGCCGATCGACATAGATCGAGTAGGGCCCCCCATCGACGGATCGGGAAATCTGGTAACCGAGAGCAAATGGTCCGGCGTGGTCTGTCCAGCTCACCACGACTTGACTGCCGCTGGCAACGGCCGCGGGGTCGGTCGGCGCTGGCGGCACATTGGGGATGCTCACGGAAGCCGTGTTCGAAGCACTCGATAATCCGGAGGAGTTGGTCGCTTGCAACTTGTAGTAATAGGTGTTGCCGGGGCTCAGGCCGGCGGCCCCGTCCGTATCGTAATAGGGCGCGGAGGCAAGCGTCTGGGTGACGACGCCTTGGGTGAACAGGCTGTTCGTCGCGCGCGTGAGGGTGAAACCGGTCTCGTTGTTGGCCGTGTTGGTCCAGGTCAGATAGACTTCCGAACCGCTGGCCGGCGTGGCGCCTAAGCCCTGGGGGGCAGTCGGGGTCTGGCCGGTCTGGTTGGTTGTCATGGCAGTGGCCATGTTGGAAGGGCCGGAGGAACCGGCCGAATTGCTGCCCACAATCTGGAAATGATAAGTCGTGCTCTGGTTCAGGCCGGTGACGGTGTAGCTCGTCAACTCCTGGACGGCATTGGCCACCGTCGTGAAATGCACTCCATCCGTGGATTCCTGAATGGCATAGTTGGTGGCGAAGTTCGGCGATACCGTGCTGTCGGTCCAGTTCAGTTCGATGGCCGAACCCGATAGGGCTTGGGCGCTCAAGTTGGCCGGAGCGTTGGGCGCCTGGGTAGGCGTATCCGCTCCAGTGAGCCCGAAGCTCTGCAGGCTGTCTTGCGTGCCGACGAATACCTGCCCGTTGGCCACGGTTGGCACCGCGAACTTGACCGTTGCGATGCTGCCGGGGCCGCTGTTCCACAATTCGGTGCTGAGTGACAACGTGCTGTAGGCATGGAGTTCGCCGTTGTTAGTGTCCATGATCCAGACAATGCCGCCGGCCGGGTCCTCACTGCCGTCGGCCGAAATCATCACCGAACCGGGGACATAGCCGAAGTTGTTGTTGGCTGTTTCCGAGGTTGGCTCGAGCACGGCGATGGGGACGGTGGGAGGGTCGGGCGCCGGGTTGGGGGCCACAACGTAGGACCAGGCATTGCTGTTGTAGCCCGCGACCCAATAAAGCGTGCCATGGTAGTAGGCTGGGGTGCTCAGAGACCCATTGATCAAGACGGGCGGGGTGGTTATCCCGGTGCTGGGATTGTAGACCGAGTTCAGAACGTTGTCGTCATTGATATTGAACTTCCCCAGGTTGTCGCGGTCGAGCAGGTAGATCGTACCTTCCTTGCCGGCGGCCACGATGAGGTGCGGATGGCCGGGGATGCCGGCCGAGTCGGGCAGCACCAGGGGCGAGCCGGAGCCGAAATCCTCGTCGGCGTCGTCGAGCGCGTTGACGTTGTAGGGTGTGAAGTAATCGACGATTTTCAGGCCCCAGCCATTGGAATTCTGGTCGGTCGCGGTGGTGGTCGGGTCGGCCTCGACCTTGACCAGGGATTCGTAATAGTCATCGTCAGCGGGAAAGCCGTTGCCATCGAGGGGCGGAGGGCCGCCGCGCGGGTCGCCGTTGCCGGTTTCAAAGTAGAAGGCGGGTTGCCCATTGAAGGTTTCGTCGGGATCGAAGGTCAGGCCGCCGCCGCCGCCCCAGATGCCTCCCTCGCCGCCATTGGGGTCGGTGCACAGGACCCCAGAAAGAACCATCCCCTGCGTCGACAGTTGAGTGACGTTCCACTCGACGACCCAGCCGTGATAGGGACCGTTGTCGCCGTGCGAAGCCCATTCGGCGTAAACCTCGCCATTGACGAGGCTCAGCGCGGGGCGGTTGTTCTCGCGCAAGGCGTTGAACTGGACCACTCCGCCGACGTTGCCGTCCCCGGTGCCGCTGACATAGATCGGTGTGTTATTGGTGTTGCCGTTTGTGGTGGTGCCGATCACGAAAGCAGGAGCGGCGTCGGTGCCATCGCTGATATTGATGGCGTGGAGCCGCTGGACGTAGTAGGCATTACCGCCGACGATTTCCTCGGTATTGGGAAGAACATAGATGATGTTGGTGGACGGGTCGATGACCGGGGTACTGGTGATGCCGATTTCCGGGCTGATGTCACCCGAATTCGTGTCCCCGCTCGGAATGGTGGTGACGGAAGTCGCGCCAGGGAGATAGTCATTGGAATTGGTGGTATCCAGGAACGTGCGCTGCCAGAGGATTGCGCCGTTGGCGGCGTTGATGGCGTAGAGGGAGTCGTGTTGGGTGGCGACAAAAACGACCGAATTGTAGGTGCCGGGCGTGCCGACAGTGTTCGGGCCCGCAACAATAGTGACGTTGGTCAGAACCAGCGGCTCGGCATAGACCTGGCCGTCCACTGGGGTGTTGTAGAGTTGGCCGAAATCGGCCGCGTTGACATTCGACGGCGTCAATTGCGTCTCGGTGAGGTTGGCCCCGGTCGACTGGGAATCAACGTGGTATTGCGTGATATTCGTCGCGAGCAGGCAACGAACCTCGAGTCGATCCAGCAAAGGCCGACACGGCGGCCGCTTGCGCTGGGACTGGAGGTTCTTGGAACGGCTCCATCTCGATTTCCACATGGGTTAGCCTCACAATGAATCCGCCGGCGAGTTGTTCATTGAGCCCTGGATCGAGAACATTTTCTCGAGGGAATGCGCAGAATTCCCTGTCACGGTTCGACTCGAAGATGCGGGCTATCCGGGACTAAGCCATGCCCGCACTTCGGGAACAGAAAATGAAAGGACGAGAATTGTTCTAGCCGCGCACATCCGCGCGAGGAACCGAAGCAAAAAAAACTCGCGAAGCGATCGATCAAGAAACCGGAGGCTTCGAAGCTCGGCTGAAATCCGAACTCTCCCGGATGGCCCGCCACCCTTGCGCGGCTACGACCCTGGCACCTGATGGTAGTGCCCCGAGTGTGCATTCGCAAGGACCCCTAATCCGAGAAATTGGCATCGTTCAAAGTCGTGACTTGGCGGGCGACAAAGTTGGGTGGCTGGGGTCGAGCCGGCAACAGCCGGCGAGCATCCAGCGCGGCGGCTTCGGACCTGGGGGCGTCGCCCTCCCGGCTCCGACCCCAGCCACCCGAAGCTGTTACCCAGTTACGGACCATGCCCATCTGCAGGGGCGTAAACGCCGCCACCCAGGCACGTAACTGCGTTTCGTCCCCGTTCGGCCGCAGACGCATGGCCGACGGATCGTCCCGGAGTTTGCTGTACCGGTTGCTCCGAGTCCGGTTTACTTCAGGGAACTGCCAGGATCTCCGACGTTCCCGTAAAACCCGTGCGATCATTTGCCAGGTTCCTCCGACCCCGGTGTGACCAGACACGCCTGTGGGTCCAGGTGTCGCTAATGCCTGGCTCGGCCCCCGCGGGCGTCCAAGACGAGGGCTCGCGACAAGGAAATTTCGGGGGTCAATCACACAGCGTTTGAACTCGCTGTCTACGCTTCGCAGTGACGGTCACCCCCGCCACGCAAGACTCGCTTTTTTTTCGGGGCCGCGTGGCGCAAAACATTGCCGTTTTCGGCGGGGGTTCCCAACCCCCTCGCCGCCCGCGACGCGATCAATAAGCGATTCTCGATGAGAAAAAATGAGACAATCTGAGACGTTTTGGAAGGGCCCCCGTTCCATCTCGCAAGGTTCGCCAACGAAATCCCTCGGAGATCGGCGGCGGAGTGGGTGCTCGTCATAAGTTGCTTGTCCATTGCTTCTTGTGTCGTCAAGTTCGGCCGATTCCAGCACCTTTCGAGCCCCGCAAGTCGGGCTGTTGAAACGCCTCGGCGCGACTCATCATCGATCGAGATGTCTCACGTTCCTGCGCCGCAGGCATGTGTTCCAGCGGAGGCGGTCCGGGCGGCTAATAACGGGTCGAATGGGAACCCAGGAGGACGAGAGTGCACAGACCACGAAACAAAACGAAATTGGCTTCGTTCGGTGCATATTGACGACGGAGAACCGGCAACCGCGAACCGGCGGGATCGCGACCTGGCGCTCCCACAAGCAAACCGGGCGCGCACCCTATCTATGCTTCTTATTCTCCCTATATCTATAATGCGCTGATTTTGGAATTTCATGAAAGCGTGTGCGCCGTTTTGAGGGTCAAACCCGATCGGATCATCTTGTCTGGATTCGACTTAGATTTTTCTGTGAACTTTTTCTGGACGTTCACTGGCGCACTGTAATAACGGACCCAAGGAGTGGAGTCGCAGCAATATGTACCGGCGATATCGCATCTGTGGTTCATGCCGGATCAAATGAGTGGGCGGTGTGCAGCGGTTGCAATGGTGGGCCGGCCCACGTCGCAATCCGGGCTGATCGACGGCCGGACGACAAGGTTCTGCGCGCGAGCTGGAGGTCGATCCACGTACGGTTCGGCGCGACCTTGAATTCATGCGCGACCAGCTTCGCGCCCCGATCACGTTTGACCCCGTTCGACGGGCTGACCGGGATTATCTCGCCGGGGATGTCATCCTCGACCTGGACCCCGCGGTGGGCGACGCCCAGAAGAAACAGCTCGGCATGGAGGACGAGGACTCCGCGCAGCTCCCGTCGAGCCCGCCCGAGCCGAGCTTCAGGAGATCCTCGCCGGCCTGCGCCCGATCTGTGGCCGCCCTCTGGCCTGGGGCGGCGATGCCGTGGTGGCCGGACACGACCAATGCCCGGGCCTGACCAACCCTTGTGTCCCTCAGGAATGCCCCGTGACTCGACTCGCGGCGCGCCCGGGTAGGCGATCAGCTTGGTGGCAGACGGACCGGATTTTGAGTCCGGTACGTCTGCCATCGCCGTCGCATTGGAAACAGGTTGCGGTGGTGCTTAAAGTCTGCGAATCCAAGGCTCGCACGTCGCCACCTTGGTAATTTCGCATTGTGGCCGCATTGGGCTGACGTTGCCAATACTGTTCCCAATTTGTTCCCAACTCGCGCCCGAATAGAGGCCGGTACAGGCTTCATCATGGGTGATGGGCTGACGCGGGCAGCAACCGATGTCGGATCAAGCGTGCAAACCCTGTCCCCGGTGATCCGTGGGCGGTGCCGGGATGGCCTTCCGAGCGAGAGGGACAAGACCGCGTCTAGGAGTGGCCCTCGGTCGTGCCAGCCGGGGGTTTTTCGTTGGACTCGGTTTTCGGCGTCGGTTCAAATCCAGTCGCCCCGACTGTTTTCAGTAAGAAGCCCTTCGGCGAGTACTTCGAAGGGCTTTTTTGTTGTTGGGACAGGGGTTGCGCGGTTGGCAGCCGTGTCCAAAGGATAATCCTCGTTCGACGGTTTTCTTAACGGCATTGACGTAACTCATTGGCTGGTGGCATGATAAGGTAGTTCAAATCTTGTCGCCAGTCTCGCCTTGGTTGTTGGTTTGGGGCTGTCTAGAGAACCACATGAAAATATTTCTCTCCTATGCACGTGGTGATGACGAGCCGTTTGTGCGTCGGCTGTACGAGGACCTGACGAAGGCCAAGTTCGACGTCTGGTTCGATCGCGTCAACATGCCGTCGCGCGGGTTGACGTTTCACCAGGAAATCCGAGAGGCGATTACTCAGCGTGATCGACTGCTGCTGGTGGTTGGACCGCAGGCGGTCAAATCCGAGTACGTGCGTCAAGAATGGCAATACGCGTGGTTCGATGCCGAGAAGGTCGTCACGCCCATCCTGAGACTTGGCGACTACCCACTACCGATTCCCGAGCTCGCACTGCTGCACTGCGAAGACTTCCGAAATGACGCGGAATACCAACAGCATCTCAAGGAGCTTATTCGCATCTTGCAGGAACCTGTTCCGCCGATGGGACAAGTCATCGGTGCCCCTGCACTGCCAGCTCACTTCCTCACGCGAACGGATCGGCTGATCTCCCTTCGTGATGCGTTACGCTCGGGGCTGGATAGTCCTGCTCCGCTCGGTGGGACTGCGATTCACCACCAGTTCCACGGCATTGCGTCTGTCTCCCGGCAGGTGGGACTGCATGGCATGGGCGGGATCGGCAAGAGCGTATTGGCCAACCTACTCGCGCGTGACCGCGAAGTTCGCAAAGCGTTTCCCGATGGCATTGTCTGGATAGGGCTCGGTTCGTTGCCGAACATCACGTCCTTGATGCAGCGTGTCCATCAGCAACTGGGTGGCGACGGCCTCTTCACATCGGAACATGAGGGCCAGCAGAAGCTGAAGGAAATCTTGGCCAACAAGGCCGTGCTGTTGGTCATCGATGACGTCTGGCATCGGAAGGATGTCGATGCCTTCAACGTTCTCGGTCCCCGTTGCCGGGCGCTCATCACGACGCGCGATGCCCAACTGCTGACTTCAATGGGCAGCACGCCTCATCTCTTGCAACTCCTAACTGATGACGAAGCACTGCGATTGCTGGCCACAACCATTGGGCAACAAGTCAGCCAACTCCCCCCGGAAGCCCATTTGCTGCTTCGAGAGTGTGGTCGACTTCCCCTTGCAGTCGCATTGGCGGGGGGCATGATCGCCGCTGACAACATGCCGTGGGCGAAACTCCTTACAGCCTTTCAACGACACAGACTGGAATTCTTCCGCGACGATCAAAGAAACCCTCAGCACCAAGACCTGCTGCGGATGATTGAAGTCAGCGTGCAAACGCTATCGTCCGTCGAACAATCGAGGCTGATCGAACTGGGGGTCTTCCCGCAGGACGAAGCCGTCCCTGAAACAACAATTGTTACGCTCTGGGAACACTCAGGCAGCCTGGATGACCTCGATACGACCTCGCTGTTGAACCGTCTCAAACAGCGGTCGCTGATCCAGATTACAAAGACTGACAAAACTCCTGCTGGATCAGTCGGCGAAATCTCGCTGCACTCCTTGATCCAAGACTATTGCTTGGCCCGTGCTATCAAGGAATTGGGTGGCGAAGCGGCTCTGCACCAGAAACTCCTGGATGCATACCAAAACCGGTGCCTCAACGGCTGGTGGTCCGGGCCGAATGATGGATACTATTTCCAGCACTTGCGGCATCATCTGATCGCCGCAGGTCGCGATGACGAAGCCCTCGCTCTGTTGATGAACTTCGACTGGCTTCAAGCCAAGACGCATGCGGGATTGATATCAGATCTCTGCCACGAGATGTTTGAAGCCGGCCAGGCGACGGACTTGCTTTCGACCGACGGACTTGGATGGTGGTACTATTTTGTGCGATCAAATCCACAGTTCCTTCATCAATACCCTCACTGCTTCTTCCAGCAAGCTTTCAATGAGCCGGTCGATAGTCCGGTCAGTCGCGCCGCACAACAAGCGTGGTCGGCAGTGACTCAGGGTATTGTTCACGTCCCACACGTCCCAATCGCGATCCTGGAATGGACCAATCGACATCAAGACTGGCAACCACCTGCTTGTTTAATGACCCTCATCGGCCATACAGCGCTTATCGGAGGTGTGGCTTGCTCCCCCGATGGGCGAATACTCGTCTCGGGTGATCAGGACAGGACTGTAAAGGTCTGGGATGCTCAAACGGGCGCGGGTCTACACACTTTGACTGGTCACACGGGATGGGTCAGAAGCGTAGCCTGTTCCGCCGACGGGATGACGGTCGTCTCTGGTGCCGAGGATGAGGCCGCCAAAGTCTGGGACGCCCAGCGCGGCGAGTGCCGCCATACCCTCACGGGCCACACGGGTTATGTCTTGAGTGTGGCGTTTGCCACCGATGGAAAAACACTGGTTACAGGGTCAAAAGACAACACGGTGAAGATCTGGTCGAGTTCAAAGGGTGCATGTTTGCAAACGCTCATCGGCCACAGGAACACTGTCAACAGCGTTGCATGTTCGGGCGATGCACGTGTCGTCGTCTCAGGGTCTGATGACGGAGATGTAAGAGTCTGGGACAGCGAAACTGGCCAATGCCTGCTGACACTCTCCGAACACGAGGACCGTGTTTATTCTGTGGCTGTTACCGTGGACGGACGAATGATCATCTCTGGTTCGCAGGACAAGAAGGTCAAGGTCTGGGATGCTCGTTCTGGTGCGTGCTTACGCACTTTCACTGGCCACAAGGAAAACGTCACGAGCGTAGCTTGCTCTGCCGACGGGCGAATAATCATCTCTGCATCGCGAGACATGGTGAGGCTATGGGACATCCAGACCGGAGCGTGTCTGCGGACACTCATTAACGGTGGAAGCTTGATAGCCTGCTCTGCTGATGGACGCATGTGTGTTTCGAATGCAGATGGTTACACAGTAAAAGTCTGGGACATCATGGCTGAAGTGAGCCGTCCGCCCCTCG
The DNA here is from genome assembly GCA_963823675.1 of uncultured Isosphaeraceae bacterium. GTDB lineage: Bacteria > Planctomycetota > Planctomycetia > Isosphaerales > Isosphaeraceae > CAWGMT01. Next base: position 87,805 of record CAWGMT010000019.1, read on the forward strand.
CTGGCCATGCGGGCTGTGTAACCAAACTGGATTGTTCCGAAGACGGGCGAATGGTTTTCTCGGGTTCATATGACGGGACGGTTGAGATTTGGGACGTCCCGACTGGCAACTGTTTACGTACTCTCCCTCGCCACAACCGCACGGGCTGGGATCACACGATCCGCAGTCTGGCGTGCACTGGCGACGGGCAGACGCTCGTTTCGCTGTCTGGCAGAATGATCAAATTCTGGAATGTCGAGACTGGCGAGTGTCGTCTGACCAACACCATCACCGACTGCTCACCTGATGCTGTCGCTTTCTCCGCCGACGAGCGTCTGCTCTACTCGTGGCCATATGACGAGTGTCTTGATAACCACGACAACTTGCTGAAGGTATGGGATACCGAAACCGGCGCATGCTTGGCAACACACCCCAAGAAGTCCAACGAAGCCCAGACGCTTTTGGCGGAGGTTTTAGATCACAGTACGAAACGAAGACGAAAACGAAGCGGACTAAGTGCTGAAGTCGTCTCCGGGAATCTGGTGGTCAATACCTTCGTCAACGTTCCCGGATGTGCTGCGTCAGCGACCGTGCCTACCCAGCAGCTCACCGCTCCTGGTCCGTTCTGGAATGCTCTCGGTCCTCTGTTCGAAGCCCGTATTGTCGCCTTCACCGCCAGCGGTGAGTCTCACTGGTTCCGTATTCGCCACCGAAATGAGACATGACCTTGCTGTTCCTGAAAACGATAGGGCGCATCGTGAGTGGACGTCCGGACTATGGGTCGTCATGAAGGAAATCGCGTTACGATCAGTCGCTACGCGAAATGAGGTGGCGACGGCAGGACCCATCGAAGTTCGTCAACGGTGGGTGACTGCAACGCGAGTGCCCTGATACCGCGCAGAAAAAGTTCAATAGCCGTCCTGTCGCCCCGAGTAGGAAACGAATTTCTTCGCCGTGAATAGTCCGCTGCAATTCAGCTTCATCAGGAATGACAAAGCCCTCTTTCCGCACATCTGGGGCTAATTATCTTTGAATTTGCAACACCTTGTCTGACAACGACTTAGGCCATCCGGTACACCAAGAACGCCCGTCCATTAAAGCACGTATGCGGCACCAAATATATGACGTAAACCCTTGGTAAGTCAGAGATATCGAATGGAAATTCGCCCCAGATGTGCGGAACGTCCGACAAAGGAGATTCGACGGCGGTAATACTTCACCGTCCTCAAGGATTACCAGATACTGAGGGAAAGAAACTTAAAAACGAATGTTCGCGCCATTGGCAAAATTCATTGATTGGTCAGCTCTTCAGATGGCATACGTCGTTGCTCCGCTGAGACACGCGCCTGAGTCAAAATGGAGATTGGCCGAAGCGCTCGAATTTCTGAATGGGCCGGACTTTTTTCCCGCCGCAAGCGATCCGGCGCGGATTGAATTTGATGGGCGGCGGCATTTCAGATTTCCCACGCCGCGCCCGAGTGAAGACGAGGAGAACAACATCGTGTATGGCCGGCTCTATCGGTGTGCGGAACACTGGCAGGAAAGGCCGGTGATCATTCTATTGGATGGCAATCCTGCCGTCGGTTATCACTCCGGGTTTCCGTTGATTGCCCGTCGGTTCAATTGGGCAGGATTCAATGTGGCTCTATTGGTCGCTCCCTACCAACTTCAACGCCGTCCGCGCCGACCCATTGAAGAGAATTGTTTGGAGTTCGCGCGGGCTATGGCGCAGAACGTCGCCGAGATTCGCGCGCTGACCGGCTGGCTGCTTGATGAAGGTTGCCCATCCATGGCGCTTCTGGGTTTTTCGTTTGGGGGATGGCTTGCGGGATTGACTGCGTGCAGCGATACGCGCATCGCCTGTGCCGTTCTGACTGTGCCCGGTGTGCGCATGAGGTGCTGCCAGCCGGTCGTCTGGCGGCGTGTTCGGGAAGCACTTCAGGCTCTGAGGTCGGCACACGAAGCGATGGATACGACCCGGTTGAATCTGATTTTGTCCACGCCAGTCATCCCGAAAGAAAATATTTTGTTGATTGAAGGAATCCATGATTTGTTCGCGGAGAGGCAACCGATCGAGGAGCTTTGGCAAAAGTGGCAGCAGCCGGAAATCTGGCGATTGCCTCATGGCCATGTTAGTGCGCAGTTCGTGCTGGGCTTAATGGGGCGCGTGCTTGACTGGATGGCACCGAGGTTGGAAGCCGGTTGAAAAAACAACGCATGATTGCGCTCTCGGCAAAATTCATTGACCGGTGTGTCCCTCATGGAGCGCGGAAACGCGCCGTTCCATTTCGGTGGAACGGCGCTGTTCAAGTTGTGTCGGTAACAATTGCCGAGGGTACCACTCTGCTAGTCATGAGGGCACCACCTGTGACACAGGCATGGCACATTCTCGTTGACCCAAACGCCCTCAGCACAAAATGAAGGGCGTTTGGGCCAACGAGAATGCTCTCGGGGAGGGCTGGTACCCGGTCATTGTCAAAGTGGTACCCTTTCCGGCTGTAAACGACATCAAGTTGAGCGGAACGATTCTGGGATGCGACCAGCGGCGATTGTCTCAAGGTGTTTCAGGGACAGCGAGATGTTTCGGCCATCGCCGCGGGTGACTATCGCTTTCCGTGGCGAGCGGTACAACGCGGCCTCGACACCGTCGTCGAATCGTCCCAGGATGGTAGGCCGTTGGCATGGCTTCCCGCGCAGTCCTCGGCTGGGGGTCCTTTGCTACTACTCTTCGTTCGGGGAGAACTTGGGTCATGCCAGTGGGCAAGTATTTGCGTCTCTTCGTGCTTGAAGGCAAGCCCGGACACTGACCGCAACGCAGGGGTCGTCAACATCAACTCCGTGTGGTAACGTTCCTGACGCTCAGACGACCTGGAAGGCTGCGATTTGCCTTAAGCCGGTAGTACCGAAGGTGGGACTTGAACCCACACCCTCTTGCGAGGACCGGATTTTGAGTCCGGTACGTCTGCCATACTCGTGGTATTGGAAACACGTTGTGGTGACACTTAAAGGCTTTGATTGCAAGGCAGTTACGATACTGCTTTGACGCACGTATATTGTAGCCGCATTGGGCTGATATTGCCAATCCTGTTCCCATTTTGTTCCCAAATCGGTCAGCCGGTTGACACCTGACTATCTAGGTGGGGGCGGCAGTGCATCATGGCCGCCGATGCGATGTCGGGGGGCTCAGGATCGCGTCGTAATCGACGACGTTGCACAACACCGTCGTCCGGTTCTCGTCAAAGCGTAAGTAAGCGGAAAGCGTTGGGCATGACCACAAAAGCCATCTGTGAGCTGGTTAAGCGGCGGTTGAAGGATGCTGGGTTGGGTGGATTACTTTAGATTTCGCAATGCCTTTGAGTAGCCACTCAGGAAATCAGTTACAGCAAGGCGATGGGTATCGATCATCTGTTGGATGTGCGGCATCGATAAATCGTTAAAATTTTGCCCTTCAAAAGCTTTAAAGAATTCTTTGATCGACTTGGTGAGCTGTTTCAATTCGGTAACCCGCGTGGCCTCTACGTGATGCGTGAAACTTGCGGCACTTTGCACGACATGCGTAGGGTGTATAACAATACGTTTGACCTTCATCCCCTGGTAATGTTTTTCAAACCAGGCACTTGAGCGATTCATTTGCTCGGCTTCACGCTTGTCTATCTCAGCACGTTGCGTGTCAACCTCGCTTTTGCACTCCCAAAGCAGATATTGCGTGGCATCGAGTGCCCAGAGATTATCCGGTCCTTCTTTCCATTGCTTGTCGGGCCGCTCCCCGGCAAAACCGATGGCCCGGCTAAGTTCATTTAACGCCTGTTCAAACTTATCGGCTTTGGTGCCGAAGACAAGGGAATTGAGGATGTCCGACACGCGGACGTCAAGGTCGGCGTAGCTTCCGCACTCGCGAATCCATTCCGCTATCCGTTCCACCCGGCCTTGGCTTATGACGGTCAGTTTGGCTACGGTGACACCTGTTGGCGGGCGTAGTAGCATGGGGTTGGCTTTGTGGGCAGCAACCTGAAGCCGCTGCGATTCCTGGCGGTTAGATTGGTAGTGATAACGAGCCATTTCCTGCAAATACCACCCCTTGTCGTCGAGGTTGACGGAACCATTGTCTAAAAGACGTTGGAGCATGGAGCTTGCACTGGCATAATCGCCAGCGTTGAAAGCCTGCTCGGCGGCCAGTTCGGCGGCGTACAGGCGTAGGATACCCTCATTGGCTCCAGAGGGAGTCACCTTCTCCATTTGCTCGGCGTAAAATGCCTTCCAATCCGCATCGCGGCGAAGGCATTGCCTCAGCAGACCATTAAAAGCATCTGCGTGTTTTGTCCCGTCCTGAATCTCCTGCTTGGCCATATCGGCGATTTCCAGCCCCAGCTCAATTTGGGCGGCCGACTGCGGCGACAAAAAGCGTCGAGACGATTTCTCGCGAATTAGCCTGATGAGGTCAGTGCCGATCATCACAACTACCGAGTAATCTTTTTCACCACGAACGCTACGGCCCATCCCTTGCTCAACAGAGCGAACGGTTCGCATAAGCGTGGCGTCGCTGTCGGGTCGGCAAAGCTCCTGGTAGAGATCGACCAAACTTTCTGAAAAGGGTTTTGAGTCGAAAAGCAATATCCGGCATGTATCATCGGGAAGGTCTATGCCGTCGTACCTATTTACCAGTACGACCGTTTGTTCAAACTGATTGTTTTTCAACTTTTCAATAGCTGCTGCGACCGTGGCCTTATCCGTCACTGCCGCACCATATGCTGCCCAATCCTTTGAGCGTGCAAAGCTCGGTGTGAGGGCAACAACACCATGACGCCGCTGCTGATTAGGCTTAGCAAAACCGTTTACCATCTCTTCACGCCCGAGATCATCATGGATGAGCGAAGGGAGCAGCACCATCTTTTCCCCAGACCATTTTTCCTTCGCATAGGTCAGCGGCTGGGTGATAGTATCCGGGTCGAGCTGCAAGCCTTTCACGAGAAACGCATCATCGGTGACAGTGGCGGACATGAAAATACGATGATTGGCAGTCCAATACGAACCATACGCGGAGAGCGGGGCAACATAGGGTTCAATTTCGATGGACGTGCCGGACACTACACATTGGCATTGGCCGAGGATGTCTTTGAGGAGCGGCCATGCGAATTTGATCGAATCGCGATGTGCGTTTGCTGATAAGATTCGGGCTGCGTCGGCTTCGCGAGGGAGCCAGGCCCAGTAGGGAACAGGCAACAAGGCATCGCGTTGATGATTGCACACGTCGGCAAAAGTGCCAACGCCTTGTAATTCGAGGTCCTGGGCAAACAGCGTGAGTAACGCATGGTAGGCGGGTTCTTCCTTCGGAATGCGAAGGCGGCACGATTCGCGAATGCTGTCGGCACACGCATGGGCGTCGTCCATGAGGAAAGTGCCGATGGTGACGGACTGCCGGTTCAGCTTGAATTTGGTTAAGCCGTTGAAAAGCTTGTGCACCGACGTTACTAGGATTTTGTCGCCGCTTAGAAACTCATCTGGAAGCTCATTCGGGGCATTGCATGTAAAAATTCCGAACTGCTTAGCCTGTTCGCATGTTTGGTCAATGAGATAATTATCAGGGCATAGATATACGGCTGGCCCTTTGCCAGCATTCAGGCGGGCTTGCAGCATAAGCAGGCCGATCAGCGTTTTGCCCTGACCGGTGTGCAGCTTGACGATAATGTCGCGGGTAGTGTGATGATTGCTGAACCAGGCGGAGAGCACGGCGATTTGAGCTGGTCTTAACGGCCCTTTGTCGTGAGCACGGTCGAGCGTGTCATAAAGCTTAACCGGATCGGTCTGCTTTTCTGCTGGTCGGCCAGTAAGTCGCTTCTTGAAATCAACCACCTGAAAAGTCCTCAATGTGTGGTTGCAAAAGAGCCAGGAAGCAGGCCGGATACGTCTTAAGGGGTGTATCTTCGGGCTTTGTCGAGTTTTCTATGCAACAACGATAAAGTCGACATCATATCTAAAGCATCCGCCTCTGTCATGTCCCATTCGATTTTTGGGTTGTGTGCCAGCGGATTGCGGATCGTGCCGTAGAGGCCGATCAGAAGATTGACAAAGCCCCGCTGTTCACCTTTTTCGGTTTCGGTGATTAGGGTGTTGATGGCAAATAACGGCGTGTCCGTCTTGCCTAGCTGGAACGCCTCCCGCACCAGATCGGCCCCATCGGACGACAAGCCGGTCAGCGTGCGGATTTTCGCCGTGATGCTCTTCATCGCCTCGAACACGGCGTGGAAGTAGTTTTGAGCGAGGATTTCTGCGGTGCAGAATCGGAAAATGTCCGGGTGGACGTTGCGTATCTTCAGGGACGCCTGAAAGCGGTTTGCCCGCTCCAGGGCGTCGTTGAGCGTCCTGGCGACTGTCACCCGTATCAGTTGGCCTTTCTGGTCTAGCTCGATGCCGGAGAAAGAAATGATCGGATTGAGTTGGTTAAGCCTGAGCTGAAACAGGCCCGGATTGTCGGTGTAGGAACCGGGATTCATCGCCCGTTGGATGAAAACCAAGACATGATTACCTGCCTGGTTCTTATTTTGAAATTCAGCAAAAGCGTTGTAAAGCCGCTTCCATTTTGTCATGTCGGGCGTTGAATCGGCGATTCGGCAACTGGCGAGCAAGTGACCGATTTCGGAGCCGGATAAGCCGGTTGTCGTATCTCCCAACACCTTAGCGATTGCTTCCAGATGTCCTGGATCGAAGGGTGGGATGAAGTTCTTCGCCTCGATTGCCATAGCAAATGACCTGAAATAGAAACGCATGAATTACGTCAACATGTGCTTATAAGCAGTTGTTAACGCGGGCCTGTGGATCGCATCTGGTGCCGCGAACAATCGCTAAACACCGGTAAAGACAGCCATCGCCTCAATGCGGTTCAGCGTCGTGCAGGCGATTTGAGTCTAAAGCTCTTTTCGTTGCACGCCAATGGGTGCTTGATAGGAGAACGGCGACCGCAGGGCGGCGATCCCGGCGTGCTCAAGGAACTGGCCCAAATCCCGCTCGTATGTCGTTTGCAACCAGAAAGGGTACCACTTTCGGAGACCACCGGGTACCACCTGAGCGGTTGCGGCGCGGTGTGATTGGCTGGATTGGAGTGAAGATGACGATTCCTGCGCGGTCGCAACTCCGTCGCGGTCGGCGGACAATCGGGGCGGGAGGCAGCAGGCAGGGCGATCGTCGCGGTGACAGATCGCTTAAGTTCGGTCGGCCTCATTGGTCCCGAAAACGGGCCGAGAGCGAGAGGCGCGGTAGGAACGACCAGTAAGCTTCAAGATCACGGCGCCATCGACCAATCGGTCCAGAAACGCGGTCGCTAACGGCGGATCGGCGAGATAGTCAGCCCAGGCTTTGAAGTCGATATTGGTCGCCAACGCAGTCGAACGTCGGCCAGTGCGGGCATCGAGCAGACGATAGTAAACCGTGCTGGCCTGAGCCTGGACTTCACGCTCCAAACGGTCGAAACCAAACTCGTCGATCAGCAACAGGTCCAATCGCGCGTAAGCATTGAGCGTCCGAGCAAAGGTCCCGTCGGCCATCGCCGCCGTAAATTCCTGGAGCAGCTTGGCGCTGGTCGCATAACGGACGTGATAACCCAGCACGCACGCGGCCCGGCCGATCGCTTGGAGAATCCGAGTCTTGCCCAGGCCACTTTGACCCACCAGGACAACGTTCTCGCGGCGGCGCACGAAGTCACACGTGGCCAGTTGCTCGATCGTCCGCCGATCGATCCCCTTGGCATTGAACGCCCAGTCAAAACCTTCCAGGGTGGTCAGTTCGCGGAACTTGGCCGCACGAATCCGCCGGTCAACTGCCCGCTGCCTACGATTCTCGGCAGGCTCCGCCAGCAGGCGATGGAGGAACGCCAGGTGGCTCAGTAATTCCCGCTCCGCCGCCGAGAGGGCCGCGTCGAGCATGGCCGGTGTCACCGCGACGCCCAGAGTTCGCAGCGCGGCTGTGACGTCGTCATGCAGGCTCCGCGGAGTCACCGTCGCGGTCGTCGGGTTGGGGTTCTTCGGGGATCTCTTCCCAGGGGGGCACGATCGATCCGCCATTGTCGGGTTCCTCGCGCAACAGGTCTTGATAGTCAGAGGTGGGTCGGGGAGGTGCCGGGTCGCTATCGAGAAGGCCGTCCAGGTAGGACCGATGCTCCTCCGCCAGCGCGTCCAGCGGTGTCTTGGGTTGGCTCCGCGCCGCCAGGATGCGTTGGACGGCCGCCAGGGAGAAGGCCCCATAGCGCACGGCCCGCTCCAGTGCCGAGAGCACATCATGACGCGGGTAGGCGGCACTGAGCACAAGCACGCGTTCCGCCTGGTTCTTGCCGTATCGGCTACAACTCAGCAGGCCCTCGAGGAAGCGACTGCCGATTGGGCCGAGCTCCGCGAATCGCTCGGCCAACTGTTGAGAGCGGCGTTGTGGATCACGGGGCGGCTCACGGTCTTTGCAGTCACTCCGCTGGCTAGTCACCGTTCTCGGAAGTAACCGGTGGCGCACTGCCAAGACGAACGCTTGGTCGTGGATGATGAGCTCGTCTTCGGTCGTTCGCACCACGACCGGATGTCCGATCAGATACCACGGTGCGCCATAGAAGTTGGCGCGGTGGACCACGAAGCCGTCGGCGTCGACGGTTCGGTAGACGACCTCGGCGGTGTCGAAAGGCTGCGCCGGCAGCGGGATCAGGTGGGGCTGTTCTTGGGCGTGCCGATCCAGCGGGCGTGCCTTGGTCTCACGATGGAGGCGCACATCGGCGACTTCGGCCAGCCACCAAGCGGTCGTTTCGTTCAAGTGCTCCAGGGAATGGAAATCACGGCCGCCCAACAAGCTGGATTCCGCATATCCAAAGGGCCTTTCCACCTTTCCCTTGGTTTGGGGCCGTCGCACCCGGCAGGCGATCGGGCGAAATCCATAATGGGCCGCGAATCCCAGAAACCGCGTGTTATAGATCGGCTCGCCGCCGTCGTAGCCAGTCACCACGACTTTCATGTTGTCATAAAGACAAGTCGCCGCGACTCCGCCCAGGTGCTCGAACGCACGGACATGCTGCCGGATGGTCGTGGCGAAGTCCTGGCTCTCGACGAAGTGCAGGTACTGCCGGCGCGAGTAGCCCAGCACATAGCTGAAGGCGTGAACCCGGCGGCGCCCTTCGCTTGTGAAGTCGATGTCGTAGGTGGAGTAATCCATCTGCGCCTGCTCTCCCGGCGCAGTCTCGAACCGCCGCACGAGCTGGATGACGGGGCGGGGGCGCAGCTCGCGCACCCGTTGGTTCAAAAGCGAGTAGCTCCCCTGGTAACCGAGCCGGCGCAACTCCTCGTGGATTCGTTGCGTCGTGATGTCGGGGTATCGGGCCAGCAGGTCGGTGATTGCCCCCACGTGGGCGTCGACCTGACTGCCTCGCTGCGTTCTGGGCTGGGCTGGTCCCGACTTGCAACCGGCGCCGCGGACCAGCTCGATATGGTCCAGGGCTCGCTTGACCGTGCGGCGGCTGATGTGCAGGCTCTGGGCGATCCGCCGCATCGAAGCACCGCCGCGGAAGCGGACCACGATCTCGTGAATCAGGGCGTCGTTCATCGGTTTTGCATCTCCACGGCCAAGTCGCCGGCTCCCTCCGCCACGCACTTCGCGTCACGGGAAAGCCGCTGAAAAATGGGGCCCAGGACCAGACGGTCAGCCGCTGTCAGCGACGTCCAGCCATGACAATCCAGAAAGTTCTCCACCCACGCCAGGCGGTCCAAAAGCACCGCCAACTGCTTGCTGATGCGATTGCCGCGCGCACTCAACCGGGGGTCCCAGCCTTTCGGCTCCACGTCACCGACATGCCCCAGTGCCTCCCGCGGCTTGGTCAGCACGAACATCTTTTGCTCCGCCGTCACCGACTCCAACAAGAGGCGAACCACACCCCTGAGCTCCTCGCCGCTGAGCGCCTTGCGCCGCGTTACATCCACCACTTCCGATTGGTTGCCCGCGGGCAACCGGGCGATCTCCCGGGCCGCGGTCGCACTGAGCAGCCCTACTTCCAGGTCCTGACGCACGTCGGTGCTGAGCTTCTCCAACAGCGCCAGGCGCCGGCAGACCCAGCTCTTGTGGCGGCCCAAGAGCTCGGCGACCTCGGGCTGGGACAGCCCGTCCTCACGCACCAACGCCCGCACGATCCACGCTTCTTCCAGCTCGTGCGGCCGCCGGCCGGTTTGGTTCAGACCATAAATGGCCGCCTTGGCCCGGCGGTCGTCAACGTCAATCAGCCGTACCGACAGGGTCGTCATTCCACGGACCTGCCCAGCGGCCTCCCAGCGGGTAAAGCCATCGAGCACCTGCGGTCTCTCTTCCCGCAACGTCGCCACGATCGGGGCGCACTGGCCCCAGCGGCGCAGCGATTGCGCCATCGCCTGAACCGCCTGCGGCAGCCGCAGCCGGTAGCGGCGAAACTGATCTCCCAACTCGTCCAGCCGCACGGGACATACCCGACCGACTGTGCACGGATTCATCGCCCTGTCTCCGATGTGGGGAATCGGAGAAAGGAAACGGGGGGCGCCGAGGGGACTCGGAAGCCGTCCCGCTCCTTCCTCCTTCTGGGGGCGATTAATAACTATCCCGCCGTGCGGTCGCGGACCATACGGCTCAACCAACTCACGGCCCGCGAGAGCGGTGCTCCGCGTTGTGCCGCCGAGCTTGAGAGGCGCGCTTTCGCCACCGCCGTTCCCGTTCGATCACTCGGCGCAAAGCCTGGCGGCAAGAAGCGCTGCAAAATCGCTGGCAAGGGCTGCGACTGGAGAGCGCGAAATGGACTTCGCACCCCGGACGGTCGCAGCTAGAAAAATCGGCACCTGCTGCTGTGCGCTGGCCCTCGCGCGGCGGTACCACAGCCTCGCACGTTGTATCGGGCGTCGAGGAGAGGCTCGCCTGAGCGGCCGCTGCCCGCAGGCGCTCGGCGCGACGAGACCGGTACTGCCGGCTCTGAGCTTGGCGTTTTTCCCGACCGTTGCTGGTTTGCCGATACTGTCGGCTGGCACGCCGGCGTCGCCAGCGACGAGCGGCGGCGCGGCACTCCGGGCTACAGTATCTGGCTTGGGGATGGGTGGGACGAAAGTCCTTCTCGCATCCCTTGAGTAGGCATGGTCTCTGCCGAGGCCGCGGCCGACGCCGACGTGCCCCTTGACTGGCCCCAGTCTTGCGGCAAGCTTGATGTGGGCCCAAGGAAGCTGCGAACTTCCGCCGGCCAAGCCTCGGACGCGGAGCTTCTTACCTCCGCTCCGAGGCGCCTTTCTTGATCACGACCCTCTATTGGTCTTGGTCGCACCCCGCCATCCAAGTTTACGGCCATTTGCCCGCGCGTCCAAGCTACACGGACGGGTACCAGCCAACTGAAACCCACAGATTACAGCGTGGTACCCAGCTCACTGAAAGAGTGGTACCCTCGCTGATTGTTACTGACACTCGTAGGCGTTTCGGGTGTGCCGGTAGGGGGTGCGGAGCAGCCAGGTATCGTCGTCCACGCTCCCTCGCACTCCTGCTTGCATTAGTTTGGACAACTCACTTTATCCGAACTATAAATCAGCCACAGAAAGAGGCAAGCAAAAGGTGAGAAGCCGCCGATCCGTTTTTACTTGACAAGTACGGGCGATGAGCCGTATGATCCGTACATGCACCGTACGTTCCGGTGCATTGCACGGATAAATCGGCAACAAGGGAGGTGACACATGGGAACGGCTGCAAAAACGGAACGGTTTGAGCTGCGGCTTGATCCGGGCATTTTAGATGACGTTGATGCTTGGCGTGGTCGGCAGGCGGATTTGCCATCAAGGGCGGAAGCGGTGCGGCGGCTTATAGAGGCGGGGCTGGGGGAGCCGAAGGGACGCGAGATAAGGTTCAGCGATGACGGAAAGCTGATTATCTTAATGCTGTGCGACCTTTTCAAACATCAGAAAGTCAAAAGCGACATCGATCCAAACTTCGTCGCGGCGGCGATACATCACGGTGCTCTCTGGGCCTTGGGCTGGGAGTACACCGGCATCTTTCATGGGCACGAAGATAGTAAAGCAGTGCTGAAAGAAGTGGTGGATGTACTGGATATGTGGGCGTTCTTAGAGCGGGGATATGCCCGACTGTCGAAAAAAGACAAAGACCGCGTTGCGGCGGAAGCTGAGCCATTTGGCAAGGCTGTCGTGTTCCCCGGATTCGACGGAAATTATGAAAGCGAACATTTAGGCATCGCGGGTTTTTTAGTTAACGAGCTGGGGCGGTTTTCCGACTTCAAAGGCCGCGACCTCAACTCGCATTGCCCGCTGCTTGAAAATTATCGGCGGATGGTGAAGTTGTTTGAGCCGATGCGGAATACCTTAGTCGGGCAAGAGCTTGATGCGTCGCGGATCATCGAGCTTCTGAAAGCAAAATGGCCTGCCGGTGCACAACAGCCTTAGCGTTGGGCCTGTGGATTTTGTCGCTCGGCGACCGTGCGTGCCTGGCACTGGGCCTCAAGACAGGGCTTTACAACCGGCGGCAGAAAACGGTGACGCGAAGCATTGTCAAACGGATTTCCAGTTGAGAGTCACTTGGATAAGATGATGGCACGCAAAAAACGAACACCCGACAAGCAGATTCCGGTTGCGAACAGCCCCCAGCTTCATGCGGGTGGTGGCGAGATTTTACCGCGTTCTGCATTGACACCGCTCGACGAAGACCGGTTCTTTAGCTTGGTCGTCCCAGCTTTCAATGAGGCACGGGATGAACTTGTGAGAATCCTCAAGAAAGACGCGAAGCTTGCAACCAAACTGGCCGCGATGCGGCTCGTGATCGTGGATAATAGGGCCAGCGACAAACGAATGTTTTTTTGGCTAACTGATACATACAAAGAAAGCTGCTACCTATATGAGCAACATCACGGCATGCGGGGTTTTCATGGATATGGCACATCTGAAATTACGATGGCAATATGCGACCGGGCCAGCATTCTCGATGCGTTGAGATCGGTATTCCTTGGTGAGTTGCTTTCCAGGGCTAAACCAGAAGATTTGGCGAGTTACTTAGAAAAGTTTCTCCGCTCGAATTACGCGGATGTCCAAACGTCTCATACGAGTGCTTATTATCTATTGCGAGTGGCCAATTTGGAATTCGGGGTGGACGGTCTGTTTACAATCGCGGCGTATCGCCGGAATCTGGTGATTCCCCTCGTACCTGTGCTGAAAGCTACCGACATACGAGATAGTTCTGGGGGCAACAAAAAGATTCTTTTCACAACAGCAGAAGACACGTCTGGCTATGAGGGATTTGACCGCATAGTGGACTATTGGGGCGTTTATACCCATTTAAGCATCTTCACCTTTAGCTACGCCGCTCCACTTTATCAACGGGTTCCGGGGACACCATACTCAACTCCGACGCGGGTTCCGGAACCACCGGCCTCAACTCGGCGTTTTTCCCTTAGGCCCGGGTTTCTGCCGTCTTAGAGTCCTTCCCAGGCCTTGTTCCAGTGTCGGGGTTCCGGGGACACCATACTCAACTCCGACGCGGGTTCCGGGTTCCGGGGACACCATAGTCAACTCCGACGCGGGTTCCGGAACCACCGGCCTCAACTCGGCGTTTTTCCCTTAGGCCCGGGTTTCTGCCGTCTTAGAGTCCTTCCCAGGCCTTGTTCCAGTGTCGCCAGAAACGCCTCGTCGCCGGGGTTCCGGGGACACCATACTCAACTCCGACGCGGGTTCCGGGTTCCGGGGACACCATAGTCAACTCCGACGCGGGTTCCGGAACCACCGGCCTCAACTCGGCGTTTTTCCCTTAGGCCCGGGTTTCTGCCGTCTTAGAGTCCTTCCCAGGCCTTGTTCCAGTGTCGCCAGAAACGCCTCGTCGCCGAGGGGCCGGCCAGTGTGCTCGTGGGAACGGAGGAGTTTGATGTCTTCTTCTCGCAGCACCCGGGCGAGGAAGGCTCGCCAGTTCGGGGCGAGTTCGAGCAAGGGACCGACCCGCACCACGGTGTCATCCCGACCGCGCACGTGGGCGGCGGCGCTGCTCCATCGATAACGGCTTGGTGTGTTGATCAGTCCCGCTCGCACCGGATTGAGTTCCACGTAACGCGCCGCCGTCAGCAGATGAGGCTCATCGAGCACGCACGACGCGAACCTCCCCTGCCAAAGATGCCCGCGCCACCCTTCGCGGAAGTTGACCATGCGAGTGTAACGGCGGTGGACCTCTCCGATCGCCCGCCCCAGCCCATCGGCCGACCGAGGCACGGCGATCAGATGGACATGATTGGGCATCAGGCAGTACGCCAATATTTCGACCTCGAAGGCGCCGCACCATTCCGAAATGAGCTCGAGGTAGCTCTGGTAGTCTTCCTCACAAAAGAACGTTTGCTGTCGTCGGTTGCCCCGCTGAGTGATGTGATGGGGAAAGCCAGGTGCGACAACACGTGCTAATCGAGCCATGAACTCACCCTATCAAGACTCTGTCCCGCCGTCAATAATTGAGTATGGTGTCCCCGGAACCCGGAACCGCGACGTAAGGCAGGTTGTGCGTCACATGTGGGGGGCGAACTGTCACTGCGGCATCATTATGACGCCCACAATCACGTTTATTCTTCGGGATGACTTCACGGCTGCCGGCCCGGAGTCGATCCGGCTGACGGACGAGCTTCCGACGGCGAGCCTGCTCAGCCGCGTAAGTCAGCCGATGGGTGAAGCGCTCTCTCTGCCGCAACTGGAATGGCTGGCGCACGAGTGGCTTGAGCGCCTCGCGGCGTCTTACGAGGACGCGCTGCCTGAGGATCCGGACGTGGTGCGAGCCCTCTTCCCCGATATCGTCGGCGCCGTAGCGGAGGGGCGGGTCGTCGATGAAGTGGCCGCCAGATGACTCAGGCCCGTGTCTTCGTGGAGACAAACTTCCTGTTCGGCGTCTTCCGCATGCCGAGCAAACGGCACCGAGATGCCCTGGCGCTACAGGCACAGTTCGGCACCGGCGACGTCAAGTTATATGTGCCTTATCTCTGCTTTCAGGAAGCTCGTAATCTCATCGCCAAATCGCTGCCGAGCAACCGCTGCTCTGACTTGCTCGAATTCCACCGCTTCGCGGCTGACTCGGGCACGGCCTCCTGGGACTTCGACGAGGTACGAAAGCTGCTAGATGCTGCCATGGGTGAGGTGAGCCGCACGAAGGCCGTGTACCAGCGCGAACTCGCCGACTTTGCCGCGGAAGTAGGGGATGAGGTTTTGCACGGGTCAAAACAGGTGTGTAATTTCCTAGAGGCCCTCGAGCTGGACGACGACAGCCTGAAGTACAACGACAAGGTTATCCTGAGTTCGGTACTTGTAAGGGCTCACGAGTTGATGGCAGCCGGTGCCGATCGCCTCTTCTTCGCCTCGGTCGATAAGAGCGACCTCCAGCCCACTTTGCATCGCCCGAAGATGTCACTGCGCTACAACGAAGCCGGCCTCACTTTCGTCCCCAACTTCGTCCTGCCCATGCCGCCCGAAGCCTCCGGTGCCTAATGATCTACTTCTGAAGCGAAGCGTAGCCTGGTTCGGCGACGCCGCCTGATCTGAACCGTTAAAGTGGACGGTAACTGACAGACCGTCAACCCGTGAGCGTTCTACAGATGGAAATCGGCCAGTCCGATTTGGCAACAAATTGGCAACAGGATTGGCAATATCAGCCCGATGCGGCCAAGATGCGAAAACACCGAGGTGGCGTCGTGCTAGCCTTGGATTCGCAGACCTTAAGCACCAGCGCAACCTGTTTCGAATGCCACGGCAATGGCAGACGTACCGGACTCAAAATCCGGTCCTCGCAAGAGGGTGTGGGTTCAAGTCCCACCTTCGGTACTTAGTGCAAATTGTAAGTGATCGGCTTCGAGTGCGCGGTTTGTCCCACTTCGACTGAGCCAAGACACTTTTCTCTCGAATGCCTCGCGTGATAGAATCCGGTGAACCTGCATCAGTGACTCGCGACTGGACGAGGTTTCCCATGGTTGCCCGTGGTCGAGTGCAAAACGGCGTTGTGGTGCTAGACAACGGCGTGCGCTTGCCTGAGGGACAAGAAGTGACCGTATTGGCGCATGGCACCGAGTCACCCGCCCCGCGGACGGAAGGCTCGCAGTCGCACAGCGTCCTCGACATCGCGACCGTGAGCTTGGGCTCGGTACTTCGTCCGCTGACGTCCGACGACGACCTGCTCGGCGAAATGCTCGAAGGTCGGCCATGATCCATGGCCTCGACACCGGGTTCCTTGTGGCCGCGGAGGTAAGAGAACACGCCGCGCACGCTGACGCGCGTGCCACGCTGGCGCAGGTGCTCTCGGCGGGCGACGTCATCGCTATCGCCCCGCAGGTATTGGCGGAGTTTATCCATGTCGTCACCGACCCCCGTCGTTTCACGCAGCCGCTCGACATGAACGCGGCACGTCATGTTGCCGAGCAGTGGTGGACGTCAAGCGACGTCGTGCAAGCGTTCCCCGACGCTGGTGCCGTGCGGCAGTTTCTCACCTGGCTGCAGCAGTTCTCGTTGGGCCGCAAGCGACTGCTGGATACGCTCCTTGCCGCAACTTACCGGCAGGCAGGCATCCAATCGCTCCTCACCACCAACCAGTCGGACTTTCTGGTTTTCGGCGTCTTTACGTGCGTCGCGCCCGGGGGAAGCGGCACGAATCCCTGAATGTGCTGGTTCACGTGACCGAGCCGTTGCACGCACGCGTGTATTTGCACCACCGGCTAGAATGTCTACACCGTGCCCGGCGTTTAGCGGGCCGACCTGCTTGCCGTACCGCTTGAGCCGGGGACCCGGGAACGCCCTACGTAACTTACGACAATAATTAGGTATGGTGTCCCCGGAACCTAACTTACGACAATAATTAGGTATGGTGTCCCCGGAACCAGGTATGGTGTCCCCGGAACCCCCGCGAGCCAGTCGTTGAGCCAGCGCTTGGTGCCGTCGTCCAGCCGGTTCCCGTACACCCAGCTCCCGCCGTGAATCACAACCACACACGGCCGCGGTGAGTGGCCGGCGGCGCCGGGGGGGCGGTAGAAGTCCAGCAGCAGCCCGTCGGCATACTGCATCGTCTCGATGGCGAGCGGCGCGGGATTGCGCGGCACCACTGTGGCCGCCAGCGAAAACGGTGGACACGGCGGCACCACCGGCGGCGCGCCGAATGCCGCATCCAGCGTCGCGTCCAGCGTCCGCCCCAGCCGCCACGCTTGGACAGCCGGTTTACACAACAGGATCACCGCGGCCGCGCACAGCGCGACCGTGACCCCGGCGAGCCAACGGCCCCTGCGCCGACCGAGCCACAGCGCCGCGGCCGCAAAACAGACCGGCAGCGGAACGAGCCACAGCGCGATCTCCGGCACCACAAACCCGACCGGCCACGCCTCCGTGCCCATTGCCTGCGTCCAGACCGGCCACGGAAAGGTCGTCAGCAGCGCCGCCAACGCTGACACCAGGGCGTCACCCAGCAGCGACCACCGGACCGTGGTTACGAGCCGTCGTTTCCAAGGTGAGGGGCGCATCTGGCTCCATATTGCTCGGCGGGTGCGGCTCGGGACTCACGTGCCGTGATTCGGCACGCCGCGTGCCGTCCCGGCGCCTCCGACAGCGCCGAGCAATTCTTGCGCGGCAGTAACGATAGAATTCCCAGATTAAGTGTACAACTTAAACGCAATGTGAATGCTCTGCCACTGCAACATAGTCGGGGCGACTGGATTTGAACCGATGCCGAAAGCCGAGGCCAACAAGACACCCCGGCTGGCACGACCGAGGGCCACTCCTCGACGCGGTTTTGTGCCTCTAGCTAGGAAGGCCGTTCCGGCATCGCCCACGGATCACCGGGGACAGGGTTTGCAGCCGTGATCCGACATCGGCCACTGCCTGCGTGAACCCATCACGCATGATCAAGCCTGTAGAAGCCGCCATTTGGCCGCCAGTTGGGAACAAATGTAGTGTTTTCAGATCGGCATTCAGATCGAGCCGAAGAGCAACGCATTCCCACTGGAAAATCGGACGACAGCGCCTCCTTTCGAGCGATGAACCGTGGCATGTGCCTTATGCGGGTTTCGTTCCGGCGTCGTTTCATCCTCCGAATGCATCGGTTTAGGAGGGCGCAATGCGTGTCCCAGCTGGGAATTTCATCTTTTATTCCTTCATTCCTTCTTTTGGGGTCGCCTCGAACTTCAGGAGAGCCTTCGCTTCCTTGTAGGCCAGCCACATGACCAGGTCGTTCGCGTCGGCACCGCCCGCAAGCGGTTTCCGCTCGTCGATTGGCAGCGGTTTCATCTTCGCGGCCGCTTCGGTAGCGAGCTTGCGGGCAAGGTCGGCCTTTCCCTGTCGAAATAGGCCCATCGCGCGGTAGAACGCTGAAGTGCTTGATACGGTGCTATTTGTATCTGGATCATTCATCGCCGCAGTCAAAGCGGTGTCGGCTTCCGCGAAGTGTCCGCTACGGTATTCCGCCATGCCGAGGTCCATCCGCGCAGAAATCAGAAACGCGGAATCCTCTCCATGTTCTACCGCGCGACGGGCGAGAACCAGCGCGGCTGCGCACCGCTGGGGATCGGCCAGATGCAGGCAGCAAGGCCTTGCCGCACGGTCGGCGACCACGGCATCGTCGGTGTCTTTCGCGAGCGCGAGAAGCTTCTCACAAGTGGAGGAAAGCTCCTTGTCCTGCGCAAACCACGCCTGGAGCGAGGCTGCCCTCAAATAGTCAAGGGCGAGGTTGCGGCGAAAATCGACGACGGAGGGATTGTCATCGATCAGCTTCAGCCGGATCGCCAGCGCCTTGCGGTGCTCGGGCTCCGCGTCCGTCGGCGTGCCCGTGCTCGACAGCAGGTTGCCGAGGTTGTTGTGGCTGTCCGCCAGTCGGCTGCGGAATTCGGTGACGGCGGGGTTCTCTGCAGCCAGCTTCTGATAGAGCCCCACGGCTGCGCGATACTCCGACTCGGACTCCTTCGGCCGGCCCGTCTCCACCAGCAGGTTGCCGAGGTTGTTGTGGCTGTACGCCAGTCGGCTGCGGAAGTCGGTGCCGGTGGGGTTCTCCGCGACTAGCTTCTCCAGGATCGCCAGGTCCTTGCGGCACGCCGCGAGCGCATCCGCGGGCCTACCTGCCCGCATGAGCAGACCGCGGATCTGGTCGCGGCACCACCATAAGTCGTTCTGATACTCGGCGACGGCGGGATTGGCATCCACCAGCCTCTGGCGGATCGCCAAAGCCTTCACTTGCGCTTCCAAGGCGTCTGACAGCTTGCCTGACTGCGACAGCGCAAGACCGATGTTGTTGTAGCTCCCGGCCAAGTACATTTGGAACTGGGCGACCGCCGGTTTGGCATCGGTCAGCTTCTGCACGATCGCCAGCACCTTGCCATGCGCTTCCAGAGCTTCCGCCGGCTTCCCGATCATCCTGAGTACGTGGCCGATGTCGTGATAGGACAGGGCCAGAGTTTGCTGGACAGACATGTTCGCAGGGTTGGCCTTGGCCAGCTTCTCCGCGATGCCCGACGTCGTGCGAAATGACTCCAGTGCGTCCGCTAACTTGCCCGTTTGCAACAGAAGCGCGCCCATGTTCAGGTAAATAGTTGCCTGCGACTGGAGAATAGAAGTAAGGCCTTGACCCGGTAAGTCGTCTTGCCCGGTTTCTGGTAGCTTTTGGCTGATTGCCAACGCTTTACGGAAGGATTCAAGCACACGGCCGGGCTCTCCCTACTTTCAATACGTCCGAGAAGTTCGTGCCCATCGGCCGCTTGGGCACGCACGGCGTACGTCGGCGACTCCGCCTCCAGAGCCGCTACCAGGCCTCGCTGCTCCCGGACGGCCGACAGTGCCTCATTGTTATCACCGGATCTGTGTAGCAGCGATCCAAGCGCTAATAGGCTGCGGGCCACGTTCAGCCGGGTTTCGACTTCCGCCCCCTTTACCGCCGCCAGCTCCCGCCGAATCGCCAACACTTTGCGGTGCATCGCCAGCGCCTCCGGAATCGAGCCGATGTCGCCCGTCAGACCGGCGAGCTGGAAATACGCCGCCGCTCGCGCCTTCCGCGACTTGGCATCGGTATGCCGTTCGAGCAGGTTCTTGAGGTCGTCGTAGAAGCCGGCCGCCTTCTTCAAGAGCTTCGTCCGCAGCTCCTTGAACTCGGCGTTCTTGAGCAACATGTCCTCGCTGACGTCGGTGTGAAACGTCGCGATGGCCTTCTGAGCCAGCTCGAACCGCTTCTCTACCTTGGCCCGCGCGTCTTCCAGCTCGGCCTTCGCCTTCGTCTGCACGGCCAGCACTGCTGAGAGCCCCACCACACCCGCGATCAGCGCCACGGCCACCGACGCCACCGCCGTCCGGTTGCGATTCGCCCAGCGGCGGGCGCGGCGCGACATCGGCTCCCGCCAAGCCGCCACCGGCTCGTCGGCCATCCATCGCTCGACGTCCTCGGCCAGCCCCCGGCCACTGGCGTAGCGATCGGCCGGCTTCGTCGCCATCGCCTTCAGGCAGACCGCTTCGAGGGCTTTGTCCAGCGAGGGATCGACCACCCGCGGTGCGCGGAAGTCGCCGGCCTGGACCCGGCGGAGGATTTCGCCGATGTCGTTGCCCTCGAACGGCGGCTGGGCTGTCAGGAGGCAGTAAAGGGTAGCGCCAAGCGAGTAGACGTCGGAGCGAGGGCCCAGCCGGTCGAGATCGCCTGCGGCTTGCTCGGGGCTCATGTAGGCCGGCGTACCCATAGCACTGCCAGGAAGCGTCTCCGATGATCCGCTCGACGACGGAGCGATGGTATGCTCGCCCACCGAGGGGTCGGCCCGGCCGACGAGCTTGGCCAGCCCCCAGTCCACGACCAGCGTCTCGCCGTGCGTGCCCAGGATGATGTTGGCCGGCTTGATGTCGCGATGGATCGCGCCCGCGGGAGTGGGCATAATCCACCGCGTTGCACACATCGAGGAAGCGGCGGAGTAGCTTGCGCAATTCCAGCGAGCGGCGGCCAGGGTTGCTCTTGAGCGTGTCGTCGCCGTGGAAGTGCTCGATCGCCTCCTTGAGGCTCTCTCCCTTGATGAACCGCATGGCGTAGTAGGGCCGTCCGCTGCCGTAGGTTCCCATGCCATAGACCGGGACGATGCCAGGGTGCTCCAGTGCGCCGGTGATCTCGGCCTCGGCGACGAACCGTTGGCGGCTGACTGGGTTGTCGGCATGCTTTTCGAGGATCTGCTTGAGCAGCCACCTCGCGGTGCAGCTCGGCATCGAGGGCGACGAACACCTCCCCTAGCCCGCCGCGCGCGTGAGGCCGGAGCAAGCGGAACCGCTGGCCGTCGCTGGTGGCTACTCCCATCGAGTAGCTGGCGGTGCGGCTGGCGTTGAACTTCGTCGCTAGTCAGGATCGCGGTTTCCCCCACGTGGGCCAGCGAGGCCTCGATGTCGGCGTCCGCCAGGCGGCCCAAACTCGCGCGGGTGGAGCGGTGTGCGTTCAGAGCCGCCAGGCTCTGCTGCACATCGCCGCCGTGCCGTTTGAGATGCCGCGCCGCCAGCGCCTCGACGGCGGCGCGGTCTTCGCCCTCGAGGTCGCCGCGGGTGGCCAGATGATCGGCCAGGCTCTTGCCCCGATCAAGTGTCCAAGCCTGGAACGCGGCCAGGAGCTGACCCTGGTTAATAATTCCGTGCTGAAGTGCGATCAATCCCACGAGGAGATGGCGGTCGGCGGCGACGGTAGCCATGAAACGAGTCTCCAGGCGTCGGAGGCGGCATGTTTCGCCTCGATCCCAAGAGATGGGAGCCTTCGAGCTGCCGTTGGGCCGCATCGGTTGGATTATCTCACAACCGGTCGCCGCATTCAGCCCGCCCGGGCAGATCGTGCTTTCGGTGCATCTGGCCGGGCCGTCACGCCGATTGATCGATCCGGCGATGGGCGGGCGCCCGCGAGAAGGAGCAATGTCCGGGTAACTGAGGTCAATGGCTGGAATCTCCGGTCCAGCGTTTGGAGTTGTGCGATTCAACGAGTCGCCTTTCCTTCCACTTGGCGCTTCGGTCCGACGTCCGAAGCACCCACCGGGGCTGCTTCTGGTCCTATGTCGGCTGAATCGGCTCTCGTGCCGCCGCATCCTGTTCGCTGCTGAACGACTGTCACCCTCGACTCGTGAACGGTTACACGTCCGCCATGTCCTGCCGCAGTCGCGGTCGGCCGGGTCGCGTCGCTGCGCCCGCAGCAACCGGGCCGCTTGCCCGCACAGCCGGGCGGTCTCCTGCGGGGGTGCGGCCGCCCGGTCCCGCGCGGCCAGCTCGCGGCCGCAAGTCGCCAGGTGGTACACCACGCTGCCGCTTTCGGGCATCTCGTCGATCAGCCGCCGCCCCAACTCGTAGCCGCGCCGGCAGCAGCGGTCGGAGTTGACCCGGTTGCCGGCTTGTTTGTAAATCAGACCCAGTTGCATCAGGTTCTCCAGCAGCTCCAGGCGCAGCTCGGGCGGCCCGCCGCCCCCGCCGCTCGCCCGCTCCAGCCGGGAGCAGTTTTCCTCGCACATCCGCTGCCGCTCCGGCTGAGATCCCAACTCCCACAGACGGGCGGCCAGCTCATGGCGGGCGAGACACGCGGCCAGCAGGGCCGTCGTGGACTCGGCGCCGTCGCCGCCGAGTTGGTCCCACGGGGCGAGAGCTTGCCGCACGTCCGCGCCTCGGCCAGGGCTTCACGCTATTCGCGCCGGACGGCGGAGTTGTTCAGGTGCAGGTCGCACGTCACCGCCATGTACTGGCCGAGCACCTGGATGCCTTGCCCGCCTTCGCAACTCCCTATGTAAGTTCGTAGCGCATCGGTCGGGCGCGCGCTACCTTGCGGTCCGCCGGCGGCAAAGAAGATTCACGGGCTGAAGGAGCCCAGCGGGAAAGTCCTCGCCGGCCGGAAGCCGGCAGCGCCGTTACCGCTGGCCGGCACATCCCCGACACGGTTGGCACAGCGGGCGTTCGACGCAGGAAAGGAGTACTCGCCGCCACACAAAACACGGCTATCCTTACCTTTAATTTCCAGCATATCCTCTTTATCCACAATAACCGATTTTGGTTCTTTGGGATTGTCCTTATATCTTTCCTGACACCAGCACCAGACGTTGCCGTGCAGGTCGAACAAGCCCAGGTCGTTGGGCTTCTTGCTGCCCACCGGCCAGGTTCGGTCCTGGGCATTGTGTATGTACCAGGCATATTTGTCCAGCAACTCTTCGGTCTGGCCGAAATAGCGGCTCGTGGTCGCCCCGGCCGGCAGGCGTATTCCATCTCCGCTTGCGTCGGCAGCCGATAGCCGCTGCGCTCCAGATGATCTCTGGCCAGCTTCATGCCCTCCTTGAATTCCGGATCCGTTCGCTTGGGAGACAGCCCACTGCTCGCCGCTAACGGACGCAACGAGCCGGCCAACCGCCCGACGCTGCTGCCGGCCAGCGCCGGCAGAGGATCCAGGGGTTCGTAACACCATTCGCTTTGGGGCAGTCCCTCTTGCTCGCTCAGCCAGTTGCAGTAGGCCGCCGCCTTATACCAATTCATGCCGATCACAGGGCTGTCGCCGGTGCGTGCCCAGGGCTCAATTTCACCAATGCCGTAGCGAGCCTTGAACTTCCGGTATTGCTCCAGCGTCACCGGCTTGGCAGCCAGCGCGAACGTCCGACCTATCCGCCTCTTGTGCTGATTTTCCCCAGGTAGTCTGCCCGCTTCCTTCTCCGGCGAGCCCATGAGGAACTCTACCGGCCCGGGGATCACCACCATGGTCTGACCCTGGCCATTGACATACCACTGCGGCCTCGCCTGGTCTTTATCCTTGGCCAAAACCTGCTGGATGTCCACCAGGCGTTTCGCCTGCATGACGCCGTCGCTGGCCCATTCCTGGTCCGTCCGGGCCAGCCAAGCCTCCTCATGCCACTGCCGCAAGAGCCATTCCACCGCCGCGTGCAGTCCCGGGTCGGCGTCCTTGCGATAGATCTCCTGCAACTGCTCTACCAGCCGCTTCTTCTCCTCGGGCTGCCATCTCGCTTCTGCAAACTCCTCCGGGCCGAGGCTCAAGAGCAACGCCCGCCGGATTGTCACATCCGGTTCATCCGCCAGCCGCTCGACCAGCGCGTCGGCATCGGCACCCAGCGGCCCTAACCGATGGATGAGATAGCTGCGCACCCTGGGATCGGGACTGTGCCGCAGCAGCGGCCAGACCTTGGCTGGCTGATTGATCCGCAGCAGGGCTACCGCCGCATTGGCCTGCCGCTTGGCAAGGTTCTCCTTGGCATCCTCCTGGGCATCGGGCGGCAGCTTTTTGTCGATCTCGCCAGTGAGCACGGGCAGTCCCCGCTCGCCTTGGGCCGCGAATGCCGGATAGATCACGGCGAACTGCTTGTCGTCAGCGTCCATGAGAAGGTCGGCCAAAACCCGCGGCTGGTCGGCGCAGTAGTCGGCCAGCAGGTTCGTTGCCAGGGTGCGTTCCGCCGCACGCTCGTGCCGCGCTGCGATCTCGGAAGACGTCGGCCAGCGGAACTCGCAACCACTTCTTCACGGGCCGGAATGCCTCGCTCCACTGGCCCAAGTACACCGGGTTTTCCAGCACAAGATCGTTGACCACCAGAGGGCTGCACTTCGCCCAGTTTTCACTCTCCGGGTCGTACTTCGTCAGCGCCGCTGCCGCCCGCAGCCGCTTCGGTTCCTTGCCTTTTTCCGGCTTCACGGCGACCGCCCAAAGGTTCTCCAGCAAACCATCGCTGTGTGCGGCCAGAGCGTCACGGAGCACCGGAACTTCGTGCGGTGCGGCGTCGAGCAGCCGATCAGCGAGGTACGTGGCCTGCGTGCCGTCCACGGGCAATAGGGCGAGGCTGGTGTGGAGCTTCTGCCGGGATTTGTCTGCCGCCTTGTCGTACTCCTCACGCAAGAGCGGATTGGTCCATTGGCGATACTCGGCCATTCCGTCGATCATGGCTGGCACTTGGGCCGTATTCGCATTGAGGACTGCTTGCACCAGTCCGGCGGCATCGGTTGCGTTCCGCTGTTCGACGACCTGTCCCCGGACTATCAAGCCCGTGAGTGTGGCAACCGCCAGTAGCAGAGCCAGCGCAGCCCCTCTTACCGCATGGTAACGGGCCGCTCTTCGCGTCGTTTTCTGCTGCGGCGGGGCCCAGCTCTTCTTCCTGGTGAAGAGTCGGATATTGGACCATTCCCCCACCAGGCAGGCAGGTGGCGGTTTTCCGGCTTGGCATTCCACTGGGCTGCTCGTTCGGCAAGCCGCAGTTCGGCCCGCCCTCTTCTGGTGTCCTTCTGCTTGCGGGTCAGCCATTCCCGGAGCGATGGGACCAAGTAATCGTGGGTAAGTTGATAGTAGCGGGTGGCGCGTAGCCCGACGCGCAAGCGAGGGTCGTGGCTCTCCCTCTGCCGCTGCCTCGCTTGCGCGTTGTGCTAACAGATCATCTTCCTTCCCTTCGGGGTCGGTCGGTGTGATCAGGCGGATTACATTGTCGAGAATGCGAATCAGGTCATCGAAGTCTTCCGGGCGGTTCCCATAACCGGACGCTTCCCGCAACTCCGCATGCGACCGCATGTGGCCCTTGATGTCGCTGCCGGTTTCGGGCAAAAGGGCGTGTAGGCGGCTCGGGCCGCTCCCTGGTGATAGCGATGTTCCGGTGGAGCGGTGGCCGCACTGAACGTCTCTTCGAGGAACGTGACGCCCACGCCCTCGGTGCCGCCGACTTCCTTCAACGTCGCGGGCGTCCATGACTTGTCCTTCATCATTTCCGCAAACAAAGCCAGCCGCACGCAGATGACCTTGCCTTCTTTGGCCAATCCATGAACGGCCTGTTGCAAGAATGCTTTTTGCCACTTGCTCGTTTCCTTGGCATGATCGGGCAACGCACCAAATGCCCGACCGAAAGCTGCCAGCACCTTCTCGGCGTGGCGAACCGGGAAGAGATCGACAGCAGCAGAGTTCTGTCCTTCGAGGACACGGACTTCCAACTCCCGCATAAAGCAAGTCGTCGCCATCCAGAAATCATCTCGTACCATGACGATACATTGCAATCGCCCACCATCGCACTGCCGCAGGGATTGCACCAGGTCCGTCTGCTCTTCTTCCTTTTTCGCATGAAGCCATTGCTCGAACTGGTCAAGGACGATCAGCACTTTTTTTCCCGAGGAACTCCCTTGTCCTCGTCGGATTGCAGCCAGTGTCTCTCTCAGACCCAAGCTGTCCGGCAGGGCCGGACAGCGGTTCCGCAGATTGTTGAGCAAGCGAATTCCTGTTTCCGCAGCGGTCGCTTCGACGTAGACGGCGATTACGTTCTCCGACAGTCGGGGCAATAACCCCGCTTTGACCAATGATGATTTGCCACATCCACTTGGACCATAGATGAGGCCCACCGAGAACGTCTTATCGAGGTCCGTCTCCTCGATGCGAGTCCTCCAGAACCGAATGCTGTCGGGCAATCCTTCTCGGTCAC
>CAWGMT010000020.1:0-485390 GCA_963823675.1 uncultured Isosphaeraceae bacterium
GATCAAGGACGATCGTAAGCCCTAGTCCCGCCTGTCTCAGGTCTTTGCCATTATTCTCCCAAGGAAGATCGGCTCGGCCGATGAAGTGGTAAACGATGTTGGCCACGATCGGATCGGCATTACGTCCCAGAGGTTTCTCCACGAAGAAGATGACCGAATCGGGCGCGTCGCCTTTCCATCGACCACTTTAGGTTCCATCGACGCTTGGAGTGACTGCATGCCGCTCGTTAACTCGACGTCAACGGCTGCAAGCTTCTCGGTAGGATTCAGATCCTTCCAAGGTAGGAAACGGCCGTTGACCCGGACCACCTCTACTCCGGCAGTCGGTGGCGTAGTGGCCTTGCGACCGTTGAACGCGTCGATTACCTCCGATGACTTGTAAAGCTGGTTCCCGGCCGTAAAGATCTTGGTCGTTGTCCGCAATTTCAGTTTGTCCACACCGTTGGACGTCAGCTCCGCCGGCAGGCCGGTGAGCGGAATGGGAACGACGGTTGCCGGCTTGTCTTGTAGATCCAACCGTCAAGCCGAGGGGTTTGGGCTGACGAAACCGGCGGCTTCCACTGCGCCGTGCTATAATTGAGCCAATGCCCCCATGCCCTCGACGGCAACCTCCAGGTCGATACCCTGGATCCCCAGTCCGTCACCCACCGGCGGCAGCAGGAAGTACGCCGACTTGAAGTTCGGTTCCGCCACCACCACCAGCCGGTCCTGTACCTCCTTCGGGTACTTCCCGATCCCCAGAAAACCGTCCGCGATTGTCGCCCGCTCGACGATCCGCTGCACTCGGAAGTCGATCACTTCCCTGCCTTTCTTTACCTTCGTGGCATTCTTGACCGATACCGAGTACCCCACCCCGCCGAAGAACCCGCCGGCTTCCGGCCTGTCAGCCTTAGCCGGATCGACGTATGACGGCGGCTTCAGTTCCTCCAAGAGCTCGTCGTTGATCCGCTTCAGGAGCGGCTGCAAGTAATTGTCGATCTTGCTCATGTCGAAGTTTTCGCCCTCGATTGCCTCAACCTTGATCGCCCGATTGTTGGTCAACTCCTCGCGGATCGACGCGATGTCGGCCCTAGCATTGGCCGAAACCAGCCCAAACCAGGAGGCACGGGCGGCGAACTGGTGGTGTGAGCTGTAGTGACTATAAGTCTGGTCCCAGTCGACAGTGACCGTGAATCCCGCCTTAGGTGTCAAGCCGAGGTAGACGAACTCGACGTGCAGCGGCACGCCCGTGTTGCCTCGAGCCAGCTTCTCGTAGACATCGGTCCCGTTGCTGGTGAGCTCAAGTAAGAAGGCCATCTTCTGGCTCGCCGTGGCAGGCCCGATCCCACCCCCCTGAGGCTGCGAGGATAGCAGCGCCCCGACCTGAGGTGAGAGCAGGCTGACCTTCGCCGACTTCAGCGGCATTCCTGAGAGCCGGATTTCCTCCGGCCTGGTACCGGGGAACTTGTCGATGACAGCCTGCTTGAGTTGGTCCAATGACTCCGGAGGCACCGCCAGCGTGGCGGCGAACTGGAGGATGCCGCCCTCGAGAAGCGTGGCGGGGTTGGCTGGGTCTGGGAATTGGTATCGGACCAAGGAGAACTCGGGCTCGCGGCGGCCCTGGTAGGAGCGCTCGTACAAACGGGGGGAGTTGGGGATGTAGTACCACTGGTTGCGTTGGAGCGCGTCGCGGACAACGGTGAAGAGCTCGGGCACCCCCTCGATCTCGACCTTCACGTCTTGGGCGATGTCCTCGGCGGCAAGGCTGGCCTGGGCGGAGGCACGGCCGCTCAGCGGCCCGATCAGCAGGGCGTGCACAGGGCGACCGAACCCGCAATGGTGAGCGACATCTGGCAGGGTGGGTGACGTCCTTAAGCGTGGGCGGACCCAAGGCATTAGCATGGTCGTTCGCGGGTTCCATTGAGCAACTCCTTGATAGATGTGAGGGACCGCAAATCGATGTCGAGCTGCGACAACGTAGACTGTTCGATGATGCTACCAATCGCCACGCCGAATTTCAAAAAGTGAAAACGCAGCAGGATCGGTTGAGAGCCCTAGGTTCCGCAGATTGCAGGTTATCAGCCGGGTTAGATGAAGACCGACCGAGGAGCCGGTGTTCATCGCTGCTTTCTAGGGCTTGCGGGCTCACAACGGGCGCTATCGGCCTGGGAGCATCTTGTTCGTGATATCGATGCTTGTGTCCGTGAAGGTCGTTGGCTTCAAGTCGTCCTTATCGCCCATCGAGTAATAGACGGCTCCGTTTTCCGGTACCTCCGTGCCGTGTTCTCAAGCTTGAGGAAGAGTACTTCGACTTCATCGCCCTGGGAACCACCCGGTGCAAGACGGAATGGTCCAGCGCTCGACTCGGTCGCGTCTTTCCCTTCCCCAACGATCTGCGTCAGGCGGAACTCGACATACTTCAACTGGACGAATCGAGCGTTGTCAAATGCCGGCAGGACGTTACGTACCCTGACCGTCTCGGTGAGAGCCTCGTCGCGCACAATGATCTCCGACACGGCCGGGCTAACCTCTACGCGTACGACCCTCGCCAACTTGGAGAAGTTGAGGAATCCGTCAAGGGCCGCCACCCGCTGGGCGGCCTGGTGAACATGAAAGTCGATCGACTCCGATCCGCGTTTCACTTGCCCGACCGGCTTCATGGCTGGCCCCCACCTCAAGTCGACCATGCCCCCGCCGTCTCCTTGCCCGGTGGCCCCAGGTAATAAGAGGTTCGGGAACAACGCTGGCCGTACCAGAATCTCCTCGTTGATCCGCCACAATAGAGGCTGGAGGAACCGCTGGATCTTGGCAAGATTGTCCTCGTCGCCGATCACTTCGAGCTGAACGGCGCGGACTCCGATCAGATCCTCAAGGACTGCCCGAAAGGCGCCGTCCTGCATTTCGGGCATGAGTGCGGAGCGGAAGGCTCGGGCACGGAAACTCTCATCCTTGCTATAATGATTGTATGCTTGCTCCCAATCCACCTTGGCTCGAAGTCCAAACTTCGGCGCCACGATAGGATAGGTAATTTCCAGATGAATCGCGAGGGTTTCTCCTTTCAGGACGATCCTCTCCAAACTTTGAGCTGCTGCCTTAGTGACCTTCCACAGGAAGAGAATAGAATCACCGACCGGGGCGCCGACCCCACTGGCGACTGGTTGCTTTTGCTGCGGCAGGAAAAGGCTCGCGGAAGCCGAGCTTATTGGGAGAAGCGAGAGTTTCAGATCCTCGCCGCCTCGAGTCGAGGCCCTCTTGGCAAGGACTCTCTTCATCTGGTCGAGAGTTTCCTGTGGCTCGCGTACCGATACTTCGAACCGGACGGAGCCACCCTCGGTCCGTCTGGCTGGCTCGGGGTTCTCATAGTGCACCAGGGAGAACGCCCACCCGGGGCGCTGACGAGACGTATGGCCGTCGAGGGGCAGATAGGTGGGCAGATAGTACCACTGATCGCGTTGGGAGGCGTCACGGACGAGCGTGACGTTCTGTTGGAGCCCGGCGACAGTGATGGCAACATCCTCTATAATATCTTCGGCCCCTAAGCTCGGTTGGCCTGTGCCTGGCCTACGAGCGGCCCGGCTAAGAGGGTGGCGCACAAGGCTGCCCCGAGCACGAGGCGGGCACACGCCGTGCGGTGCGAACGGATCGATGTTGATCATCGCCACGAGAGGGAAGTCGAGTGGTCGTTTGCCTGCATCATGGCTCGATTCCACGCGAAAGGTCGGTATGCCGGCTCTGGCACGATTGCGACCAGACTCGCCCGGAATCATCCGCGATCGAGACCGATTCTAAGGGCTGTCGTGGCGTACCGCAAACGAAATCCCGGCCAGAGGCCGGCTCTTGAGGTCCGGAGCCGGCGAATCGCGATTGAAAGTCCTGAAATGCCTGTCGGCGCCCGCGGTCGAGTCAGCGGGATTATCGCCCTGGGAGCATCGAGTCGGTGATGTCGGCGCTGGTGCCTTCGATAGTCGTCGGCTTCAAGTCGTCCTTGCCGCTCTGATAGTAGGCGGACCCCTCCAGCCGGTACTTCCTCGGCTTGGTACCCGGCTTCAGGAACGGGACTGTGGCCTCTGCGCCGTCGCGCCCGCCGGCGCCAGTCGGAACGGGCCTGCGGAGGACTCAACGGCGTCACCGCCCTCGCCAACCACCTGCACGATCCGGACCTCGACGAACCGAAGCTCGGTCTTGCGGGCCGCGTCGCGGCCGGCAGAAGGTTGCGCACCGTAACAGACTCGAGCAGGCCCGGATCACGCTGGAAGTCCTCGAACGGGTCGGGGCCGACCTCGATGCGCACCGCCTCGGGCGGCACGGTCACCTTCGCCGGGTCGGCAATGGGAGGGAGTTCGAAGTCCGACAGCGATGCCGACTCACCGGGCTTAAGCGTCAGCGCGTCGCCGCGGCGAGGCCGGGCGAAGCGGCCGGGGCCAGACTGGATGTACTCGACGGTCGCGGTCCGGCGGCCGGCGTTCGTGAGCCTGCCGTCGGCGACAGACAGGTCGTGCCGGGCGCGGCGGGCCAGCGAGATAGAAATGGAGATGGGTCTCTGGCCCTTGACGGCCGGGTCACCGTTGTAAGCCCAATCAAACTCAAGCGGCAGGCCGGCCTCGCTTGTCAACCGCCAGAGGACTGGTCCAGACCGGTTAATGTCGAGCGACATTTGCAGTTGCATCACATCACCGACAACTTGGGCCGTAATCGACTCTATTCCAGGAACGCGCGAGTCTCGCGGCATCGGGTTCCACGAGCTAAAGATGCCCAACCGCCTTTCATTGGTTTTCTCCAACTCCCGATCGAGCGACGACGAGAGCCGGGCATCAAGTGCCAACCTGGCCTCTAGATTGAGAATAGCCAGCCTCGGGTTCGCCTGATCGAATTGCACCAAGCCGAGTATTTCTCGGTCACCGATCCGGCGGGTCAATGGAAGCGCTTCGGTAGGGAGGCGCGGAGAGTGGCGTCGGGGCCTTCCATGACGAGATCGACAGCGCGGGACCAACCTGCAGCAGACTGCACGATTTGTTCCCAACTCACCACCTTGTTGGTGTCAGCGATGGCCTGAATTCGGGCCAGAGCTTCGGTGATTGCTCCCAAGGAAAGATTATCGACGGGCCAATCGGGGAGAGCCTTATACTTGCGCAGCATCCTGCCAAACTCAAGTTCATCGCGCTTGCGTCGTGCGTCGCGTAATCGGTATTCGATTCTTGAGAGCATCCCCAATTTCCACGAGCCTATTTCACGCTCAAATCCTTGTTTTCCAATAAATCCGACCTCACCGGTCAGTGCAGGTCTAGATTGATACTTCGATTCAACATATTTTATATCGTTATTATTGAAGTCGATGCATCTCCAAAAAAGATCCGCATGCCTTCCGCAAAGACCGCCGCTCAGGTCATGAGTGATTCTATCGGTTTTCAGGAAGCTCTCGAATGTTTCGCGATTAAAATATGTAATCTTTTCGTTGTCCAATGCCATATCACACGAAACGCGCGAAGTTTCCTCCGTTGCCTCCGTCGGTGCCTGCTAAGTCCTTTATTTCTACGACATTCCCGGGGACATTGGCGAATCCGTATCCCCCTTTCTCACCGATCGTCCGCGCATCCAAACCTCTGGCTCCCTTGGATTCAAAATGCAACGAGCCTGCTCGGGTGAATATGATACAGCGTGCGATCAGTGTAAGATCCCCCCCACGAAGGTCGCGGGCCATTTTTTCGCCTTTCAGCGCCAAAACTGGGAATGGAAGTCCCTTCGCGCTGAGAATCTCTAATTGTTGTTCGCTCATGTCGCCGGCACTGAGGTCAACATTTAAAATGTCAGAAATGCGAATAGTCTCAGCGATGATTATAATATTCTTTGGGCAGTTCTTCTTGCTGAATACGTAATTGCTGCCACCGATCTCGATATCATCCGCGAATACGACGGTTGTAGTCTTGTCACCCGCGGTCGATACTCGAGGCAGAGCTTTTGTATGACCAATCCAATCCTCGACCTGCATCTCCGGTCGCGAAAGTGTGGCCTGCGCCTGGCGCGGCCGCTCAAAGGACCGATCAGGTGGGAGACACAAAGTGCAGCTCCAAGGGCCCGGAGCAGCCACACGTGGCGACAAGGCGGGACGGTCTCCGGCATGGGCGGAGCGAGGGCTTTCGCATGGGTTGATCTCCGTGTCTCTGGGTGGATATCGATGGCCGTTCCCCCAAACTCCGTGACAGTTTGGAAATTCGTGGCTTCCACCGAGCAACTCCTAGGTGGATGGGAGCGATCGGAGTGGAGATCGCCTGAGGTTCAAGTGGTGCCGCGACAGCCGAGATCGAAGAATGAATTTACCACTCGTCACGCCGACTTGCAAAAGAGAATTAGTCCGTGCGGCCTGGAGCCCCGGAGTACGGAGGCCAGGCTATCGCGGGCTCGCAACCTGGCGAGAGGAAGGCCGACCGGGGTGCCGGCGGTCGTTTCTGCGCTGGGGGCTCACATCGGTGCGATCGGCCGGGGCCGGGGAGCATCTTGTCCGTGATATCGATGCTTGTGTCCGTGAGGTCTGCGCATGCTGTATTTGTGCTGCCTCCTCGCATACTCGGTGGTTTTCTCGACAATGTCCAAAGTGTCCGTGATTCTCTTCGCAGGCGTGGTGTCACCATCACATGATATCTATATATTAACATTTTGAGTAATGTGAATTCTGTCTGAGATAATAATTATATTCTTAGGGCACTCTCCGCTCGCATGGCGAAATGTTCGCCCTCCCAGATCGATGTCATTGCAAAGGATGACCGCCGTCGCCTTCCCTTGCTCCAGGGGAATGGTGGCGTCTGCATGTGACCGCTCCATCCAGTTCACCAGGTACGCGTTGCTGTCGATCAAAGGGGTCTCATGCGGATCAGCTTGCGCTAGTGCCATCGCGGGCGTGGCGAGAGCAAGTAGAGCCGAGACCAGAGGGTGCATGAGGCTACGTATTGCCATCGGTGTGACCTCCGGAACACAAGAAACCGATGGTTCGTTTGCGTGCTCGATAGCGCCGTTGATGCCGACCAATCGCCGCCGATGAAAACGAACGATTCATCTCTTCCCCTCCCTGGGCCAGTTAGTTGGATCGAGGACCACGGTCATCCCCAGCTTTCGCAGATCCTTGCCGTTGTCCTCCCATTGGAGTGCTCGGGCGCCCCTCCAACTCGTAGGTGATGGTCGCGAAGATCGGTGCCCTCTCGCCGTTCGACGTCTTCTCCACGAAAAAGTTCACCGGATCTGGTGGGTAATACACTCCATTGATCCTCTTGGCCGCCATTCTTGTCCTCAATGACTGCTCGCCACATGCGAGCTTGATGTCAACCGCATTCAACTGGCCCGCTTCATTGATCATTCGCCACGGCAGGAAGCGGCCGGTGACACGGACAACATCCACTCCGGACGTCGGCGGAGAGACTGCCTTGCGGCCGTTGAACGTAGCCACGATTTCCGATCCCTTGTAGAGTTGATTGCTCTGCGTGAGGATCTTGGTCGTCACTTTGAATTGAAACTGGCCCGGCCTTCTGTTCCTGAGCTCGGCCGGGAGCGGGTTTAGTGGGATCGATAAGACGGAGGCGCTCGTCACATCCCGAGACGATAAGCGGCCGGATGGATTCTCAACGCGCCTCGTCCATCCCTGGTTTGAATTCCACCTCGCCTTCTCCGCGGGGAGGAGGTCTTCCGCGCCGTTGATGGCGACTTCCAGATCAACTTCCTCAATCCCTAGGCCGTCCCCTACCGGCGGCAACAGGAAATACGCCGACCTACCCGACTCCAGCACAGTCACCAGCCGGTCCTGTACCTCCTTGGGATACTTGCCGATCCCCAGGAAACCGTCCGCGATCGTCGCACGCTCCATGATCCGCTGCACTCGAAAGTCAATGACCTCCGTCCCCTTCTTCACCTTACCGACTTCCTTGATCGCCACTGAGTACCCCACACCGCCGAAGAACCCGCCGCTTTCAGGCGTCACAGCCCGCCCCGGCTCGAAGTACGACGGTGGCTTCAACTCCTCCAAGAGCACGTCGTTGATCTGCTTGAGGATCGGCTGCATGTACTGGTCGATCGACTTGATGTCGAAGTTTTCGCCCTCGATCGCCTCCATCCGGATCACCCGGTTGTTGGTCAGCTCCTCGCGAATCTTCGTGAGGTCCGCACTCGCGCCGGCCGACACCAGACCGAACCACGAGGCCCGGGCCCGGAACTTCTCGTCCCCGCTGTAGTAGGTGTACGCCTGGTCCCAGTTGAACGGTGACCTTGATGGCCGCCTTGGGCGTCAGGCCCAGGTAGACGAACTCGATGTGGACCGGCACGCCCGTGCTGCCCCGCGTTAGCTTCTCGTAGATGTCGGTCCCGTTGCTGGTCAGCTCCAGCAGGAAGATCATCTTCGAGTGGCTGGCGGTAGCCGGCCCGATGCCACAGCCCTGCGGCTGCGAAGATAACAGAGTCCCCTTCTGGGGCGAGAGCAGGCTGACCTTGGCCGACTTCAGCGGCATACCGGAGAGGCGGACCTCCTCGGGCCTGGTGCCGGTGAACTTGTCGACGACCGCCCTCTTGAGCTGGTCCAGCGCCTCCGGCGTTATTGCCAGTGTGGCGGCGAACTGGAGGATGCCGCCCTCGAGTAGCCTGGCGGGGTCGTCGGGGTCGGGGAACTGGTAGCGGATCAGGGAGAACTCGGGCTCGCGGCGGCCCTGGAACGAGCGCTGCGTAGAGCCGGGGCGAGTTGGGCATGTAGTACCACTGGTTGCGCTGCAGGGCGTCGCGGACGACGGTGAAGGTCTCCTCAACGCCGTCGATCTTGACTTTGACGTCCTGAGCGATGTCCTCAGCCGCCAAGCTCGCCTGCGCCCGTGCCCGCGAGACCAGCGGACCCACCAGGAACATGGTCGCCAGCGCGGCCCATAGGACCACGGGCAGCCATAAGTTGCGGCTCGAGCGGAGTTTGACAGGTACCATCCATCGCAGGGCGGCCGCACGACTGTCGGTCTGTTCCATCGCTCAGAGCCCTCTCGAGGGGACGGCCCCCGAAGCCGGGATCGGAGCCGATCCGAGACGGATGTGATCAACCCAGAGCAACGCTCAGCATAAGCGACCGGCCGCGCGGCCCGCAAGCAAAAACCGAGCCGCCTCATCTACTCACCTACTCCGAAGGGCACCGGTGAAAAGGCAGCCCGGGCGACGGAATTCGAAACCTTCGACCTCACGGTCCCAAACGGAGCGATCTCATTTTATGGAAAGTATCTCCAGGCAATCAGTTAAGTGGCGAGCAACTGCCGTATGTGGTTTTCAGTTTTTTCGTCCATTTCGTCGTTCCATCGTCTCTACCCCGCATGAGACACCAACCTTACAGCGGTCAACCAGACACCCAACGACATGCAACGCACGACTCTCGGCAACTCCTGGAAGCTGAGGTGGCAGCGAATCTGAAGGAATTACTCGTTGTGGGCTGATCGTTGCGGTCGAGAGCCGGCCACCGTCCCGGCAGCACCGCCGCGATTCGCGATCGCGCCACGAACCGGCACATACGCAATTGAATTGGCGGTCCAGGATGGTCGCGAGGGGCGGCGCATTTCACAGCTTTGTTGACGACAGCGACTGCCACTGGGTGAAGACGGTGCTCTAACGCACCGCGCTACGAGTGCGAGCAGTCAAGCCTCGCGTAGATCCGCGAACGACAGATCTGACATATATTCCTATGGGTCAATGACTGTG
Organism: uncultured Isosphaeraceae bacterium; assembly: GCA_963823675.1. Lineage (GTDB taxonomy): Bacteria > Planctomycetota > Planctomycetia > Isosphaerales > Isosphaeraceae > CAWGMT01. Next base: position 9,682 of record CAWGMT010000020.1, read on the forward strand.
CTCAGTTGACGCCACGGCGTGAGAATCCTCGCTACGGGCGAACCGCCCATGTTTTATAGAGTCTTTCGAAGTGCAAGGATCGCGGAAGGAACATAAGGCCAACACTGATTCCGAGCGATCGATTTAACCATTTGGTGTTAAACGCTTTAGGACGAAATACATCGCTCTCCGATGTCATTTCCAGTGCCGCACAATCGACCACTCTGTCACCTCTCCCAATTGCCTGAAATATAAGCGCTACAGACGGTTGCGTCAAGCAAATCCCGTCGCACTCTTCTTGAGTACGCGGTGCTCCGATTTCATGATCCGAATCGACGAGCCGGTCAGGAAATCGAGCATACCGGACGTGCGGCCCCTCTGGCAAATAGCCCTGGTGGATGTCTCACTTTTCCGTTCCCTCGGGCGGAGAGAATGCCAAGGGGGACGGTTCACCGCAACCTGCTTGCAGGCCGCCAATCAGGCGGTGATAATCCCCGTAGCCACCTGGGTTGTGCGAACTACAGACCGGAGAAGCTGCACCCAAATGGGTGTGGATTCTTTGATTTACTTATATCCACCTTCGATCTCGAGGAGGTTCCGAATGGCGAAAGTCGTTTGTGTGCTGTACGACGATCCGGTTGATGGTTACCCGAAATCCTACGCCCGCGACGACGTTCCCAGGTTGGATCGTTATCCCGACGGCCAATCGCTCCCGACGCCGAAAAAGATCGACTTCAAGCCGGGCGAGTTGCTCGGCAGCGTTTCCGGCGAGCTCGGATTGCGCAAGTTCCTGGAGGACCAGGGCCATACACTGGTCGTGACGTCGGACAAGGATGGTCCGGACTCCGTCTTCGAGAAAGAACTGCCGGACGCGGAAGTCGTGATCTCGCAGCCATTCTGGCCCGCCTATCTCACGGCGGCGCGGATCGCCAAGGCGCCCAAGCTGAAGCTGGCGATCACCGCGGGGATCGGTTCCGATCACGTCGATTTGCAAGCTGCGATGGAGCACGGTCTCACGGTCACTGAAGTCACCTTCAGCAACAGTATCAGCGTCTCCGAGCACGTCGTGATGATGATCCTGTCGCTCGTGCGGAATTACATCCCCTCTTACCAATGGGTGGTCAAGAAAGGCTGGAACATCGCCGACTGCGTCGCGCGATCCTACGACCTCGAGGGGATGACCGTCGGGACCGTCGCCGCCGGGCGCATCGGCCTGGCCGTGCTGAAACGGCTCAAGCCGTTCGACGTCAAGCTGCACTACGCCGACCGGCACCGGCTGCCGGGTGCTGTCGAGAAGGAGCTCGGGCTGACGTACCATCCGAGCGTCGAGTCGCTGGTGCGCGTCTGCGACGTCGTCACGATCAACTGCCCGCTTCATCCCGAGACGGAGCACATGTTCAATGACGCGCTGATCGGCAAGATGAAGCGAGGCGCCTACCTCGTGAACACCGCGCGAGGCAAGATTTGCGACCGCGATGCCATTGTGCGGGCACTGGAGAGCGGCCAGCTTGGCGGGTACGCGGGTGACGTCTGGTTCCCCCAGCCGGCACCGCAGGACCACCCATGGCGGACGATGCCCCACCATGGCATGACGCCTCACACTTCGGGCACCAGTCTTTCGGCACAGGCGCGATACGCCGCCGGGACCCGCGAGATTCTGGAATGCTGGTTCGAGGGCCGTCCCATTCGCGAACAATACCTGATCGTCGACGGCGGAAAGCTGGCCGGGGCCGGGGCGCATTCCTACAGCGCCGGCAATGCAACCAGCGGCTCGGACGAGGCGGCGCGATTCAAAAAACAAACCGTGTAAAGGCTCGGCCCGATCCGCTCAAGGCGTGCGTAAGGAAAGGTCAACCGATCGCCAAGGTTGCGCGGCGGCAGCCTCGTACTCGCTGCTCATCCGGCCGTATCGAGTCGCCCGGTCAGCGTGCGCGGCTGCTGCGACTCGGTGCGATTCGGCGTCTCCGATCGGGTTCAGGAAGGGGAGAATCGCGCTGGTGACCTTGCCCTCGGCCAGGTCGGCGATGTACGCCTCCTCCCGGCTCGCATTGAGCAGCTCGGCCCCTTTCTGCTGATAGTAGGCGGCCATGACGAGGCGCTCATCGCGGCGAGAGGCCGCGGTGATCAGCAGGATAAAGAACAAACCGGCCGCGATGGTCGCGAACAGCGGCCACGCGTACGCCAATCGACGAAATTGCATGGTAAGAGCCTCAGTGGATGATTTGCCACGCCTCCGTGAACCGTCCGCAAGCGTGGTTGGACCATCGGAATCAATGATTTGCCCCTACCTTCCGCGACAATCGCTCCAGGCACCCTTGCCACCCCTGAGCATGCTGGCTCCTGAGCGATTCGTCGCGGAACCGCTCGTGAGTCAGCACGAGGTCTGTGGCGTCGCCCTGCGCGTGAAACTCGAGTGTCACCTGCGTTTCGTGAGCGTCAGCCCGGGGAGATACCCAGGACCACGTGAAGCTCAGGGATCGGGGCGGATCGATGCGGCAATATTGGCCGGTGACCACGGCCGGCTCCTCACGATCCGGGGGAAACATCGCAACGCGATACCGACCGCCAACCTGGAGATCGACCTCAGCCTGCGTCGGCTTGAAGTCGTCTGTGGGCGCGTACCAATTGGTCATGCTGCTGGGGTCGATCCACGCGGCGAAGACCTGTTCGGCTGGAGCGTTGATTCGCTGCTCGATGCGGATGGTCGATTCCGGAGTACGCGCCAGGGCCGTGATCTCCGCATGCAAGTCTCGAGCGGCTTGATACCGCCGCTCCCGCTCCCGCTCGAGCGAGCGCAGAACAATCGGATCGAGCCGAGCGTCGGTGGCCGCCTTCCGCGAAGGTGGCAGACGATCCGCCTTCGGAAGCTCTCCCGCGAGCATCTCGTAGAACACGACGCCCGTGGAAAAGATGTCGGCGCGGTGATCGACAGTCTCGGGCGTCGTGAACTGCTCGGGCGCCATGTAGCCAAGTGTGCCGGCCACGCGGTTATCGTCCGGGTGCCGCGAGACGTTGGGCCCGAAGAGCGTGGCCAGGCCGAAGTCCACGAGCCGCACCCGGCCGAGAGCGTCAACCAAGACATTCTCCGGCTTGACGTCGCGGTGGACGACGCCGGCCTCGTGTGCGTGCTGAAGCGCCTCGGCAATCTGCGGCACGAATTCGAGCGCGTCGCGCTCAGAGATCGACCGATCGACCAGCAACTGACGGAGGCTAGCGCCTTCCACGAATTCCATGACGAGGTAGTAAAGCTGGCCGGACTTGCCGACATCGAACACTGTGACGATGTAGGGATGTCTCAGCTTCGCCAGCATCCGCGCCTCGCGGATGAACCGCTCCTGAAAATCGCTATCGGTTTGGCAGTCGGGCCGGAGGACCTTGATCGCGACATACCGGTCGAGCAGCGGTTGACGGCCTTTGTAGACGACACCCATTCCGCCTTGGCCTAAAAGCTCGACGACTTCGAGGTTGGGAATCTGGCGGGCCAGTTCTTCCGGAGACGGTGGAATGAAGCTTTCACGGCTGTAGAGAGCCGTCGCCTCGCCTTTCGGGGCTGTGGATTCAGGCTCGGATGCAGGCATGTCGGTGTCTCCGTGTCGATCGAGGTTGCTGCAAAGAAACACCAGTCGAAGATAACGCACCCGGGGTTCCGGTTGAAGCATCTTGGCTAATCAGACGGATGCCTACGGCCTCACCTTTCTGCCCGCCCGAATGAGTCTACCCGGTTCGTCATTTCTTTTTTTTTCAATTTGGTTATACTTCAATAGGTTGGTCTAGCGATTGAGCGAACACCTTGGGTCCTCATTGAAGCGCCAGCCACCCTGCTCGATTCACCCATTCACCACGAGCCCCTGATGTTTCCCAGCTATCGCCACGCCCCCATCGTTGATCCGAATCGGAAGCGCTGCCCGGTCTGCAATGAATCGGTCTATTCGCTGGCGGGCATTCATCCTCAGTGCGCTGTGCGGCAAGCGGACCCACCCAAACCGAAGGGCAAGGCGAAAGATACTCCCACTCCGGTCGATACAACCGCGAGGGACGAACCCAAGTCCGCCGCCGTGTCGCCGAGTGCTGTGCGAATTGCCGCTGCTCATCGCCGTTCCGTCTGACATTCCGCAGTGCCCAACTCCGAGCAATCGTCGGCACGCTAGGTCGGCTCGCGCCAGACGTTCGAATCAAACGATCACCTTGCAACCCGAGCGAATTATTCGAGGGCGATTCATCGACTTGCAAGGTCAGCCGATCGCCGGAGTCAAAGTTCGCGTCTACCGGTATAACACTCTCCCCTATGAAGCGGCCGGCGAAGCTCCGGCCTGGCCAAGCCCCGTGATGACCGACGACCAGGGCCGATTCACGCTTCGAGGAACGGGCCCGAATGGGACCATCATGCTTGAAGCTACGAGTGATGGCCACGCGCGCCAGATGTTTCGGATCGATCCCGGTGATGAGGCGTGGGCTCGCGAAACGAACTTCGCGCTCTCCCCGGCGCAGGCGATTGAGGTCCGCGTCACTCGCGCTGACGACGGCAAGCCAGTACCGGGAGCCTGGGTGAACGTGATTGCCCCGCGTCGGGGCATGGTAGCCCGGCCGGTGCCGGTGCCAGAGACCAACGCTCGGACCGATGAGCACGGACTTGTGCGGATCACGCCTGCACTCGGTGAGTCCTTCTGGATCACCGCGAGCGCACCAGCCAGTGTGCCCTATCTGAACCGGCGGGTGATCCTCGAGTGGCCCAAAGGTACTGTCCGGCAGGCTGTGGAGCTGAAGCTCATGCGCGGGGTGCCCGTGCGCGGCACGATCACGGAGGAACCCTCTGGCAAACCGGTGGCTGGTGCCCTTGTCTCTTACTCCATGACGCGCCGAGCCGACGGGCGGCTCTATCGTGACTTCCAATCGATGCGATGCGAGGCAGTTACCACCGCCGATGGCCATTTCCAGATCACGGTTCCCCCAGGCCCGGGTCACCTCTTGGTCCGGGCGGCGAGCCCTGATTATCTACACGTCACCACGTCCAACCTGGAGCTGGGTACAGGCCTTTTGCCCAACTGGTTGATGTACCCCAACGCCCTGGCTCACATCGATCCCAAACCCGGCGAAACCTCGCACGAAGTCACGATGCGGCTCCGGCGCGGAATGACGATCGCCGGGCGAGTGATCGGTTCTGACGGGCATCCCGTTGCCGATGCGATCGCTTTCGGCCGAACCTACGTCCCGTACAACCACAGGGGTTCCATCTCTCATTCGTTCAATGGCTTTACACCAGAGATCGTGATGCGCGATGGCCAGTTCGAAATCCCGGGATGCGATCCAGAGAAACCGGCTGCTTTCTATTTCCTCGACCGCGAGCACCAGCTTGGGGCAACCGCCAAGCTTAGCGGCAAATCGGCCCCGAACGAACCAGTTCTCGTCCAGCTTCAGAAGTGCGGCGCCGCCCGGGTTCGATACAAAGATTCTCAAGGGAAGCCGGTCGCGAGCTACCAGCCCGCCGCTTCCCGTCAAGTGCAGGACCAACTGATCCTGATCATCACGCCCGGCGCCGACACGCCCGATCGGGAAAAGACCATGGCCGACGCCGAGTTCCAAGGCAACCTGGACCCCAAACGTATACGAGGATCAGGCACCGACGCCGACGGCCGCGTCACCATGGAATCCCTGATCCCCGGTGCGACCTATCGGTTCCGCGGCCACGACTTCACGGCCGAGGCCGGCAAGACGATCGATCTGCCGGACGTCATCGTTCCGCGTCCGTTATGGGGAAGTGAAAGCACCGGCCAGCCATTCTGGTAGAATCGAGCCCATGTTCTGACGACTACGGCTTCGGTATCGCGCCGTGTTATAATGGTGCTGCGGAGGTATTCCATGAAAACGATCACGATCGAGATCCCGGATAGCCTGAGCCTCGCAGTTGCCGAGTCGGAAGAGGACTTGCCCCGAGCGCTTCGGCTGGCTGCCGCAATCCATTGGTACAGCCAGGGGCTGATTTCTCAGGGCAAAGGCGCTGAGCTGGCCGGACTAACTCGCTTCGAATTTCTTCGAGAACTGAGCGCCGCGAAGGTTGACGCCCTTCAGGTTACTCGCGAGGAATTAAGAGCCGAAGTGGAGCGGACACTTGATCCGCGTCGTTAACGCGTCTCCGCTGATCGTGCTCACGCACCTAGCGCGGCTCGACCTGCTCCGTGAGCCGCGACCGGACATCGAGGTTGTCATTCCACACACCGTTCTGGACGAGGTCATGAGGGGAGAGGTCGACGATCCCGCGGTCTGCCTCGTTCCCGTCGCAGTGGACGATTGGCTGCGCGTGGTTCCCACGCCTCCGGTCCACCCTTCGATCCAACCCCGTCGGCTCGATCCCGGAGAGATCGCAGTCCTCTCCGTGGTTCTTGACAACCCTGGCTGGGAGGCGGTGCTCGATGACTACGCCGCGCGCCGCGAGGCCGCCAGACTGGGGGTCCCGTGCATCGGCAACGTCGGCTTGGTCCTGACCGGTCGCAGACTCGGAATCGTTCCGTCCGTCCGCGACGCCCTTCAGAGCCTCCGCGATGCGGGAATGTACATCTCGGATGGGCTATTCCATCTCGCACTTGACGAAGCCGGGGAATGAGGTGAATCTCCGGGGACGTCTCGAGTTCCGATCGGACCCAAATAACGGAGTGCTTCATGAAACACGGGGAAATCCGCCTGGGAGTGATCGGCTGTGGAGGTTTCGGCCTCTATGCCTTGCAACAGTTCGCCCAGGTACCCGGGGTCAAGCTGACGGGCATGGCGGGCACGCATCGTCAGGCCGCCTACGCTGCCGCGCAGCGGTTCGGAATTCCCGATATCGAAGATGTTGACAAACTCCTGGCCCGCGACGACGTTGACCTGATCTACATCGCAACGCCCCCGTTTCTCCACCATCGTCAGGCACTCGAGGCGCTCGAAGCGGGCAAGCACGTCATTTGTGAGAAGCCGCTTGCCATGACCCTCGACCAGGCCGACAGCATGATTGCCGCGGCCCGGAAGCGCGACCGGTTACTCATCGCCAACTTGATGCAGCGATACAACCCCGTCTACGACGCCGTCAAGCGCCTGATGCAAGCTCAAACGCTGGGCGAGTTGTTGCACGGATATTTTGAGAATTACGCCTCCGACGAGAACCTGCCGCCCAAGCATTGGTTCTGGGACCGGAGCAAAAGCGGCGGTATCTTCGTCGAGCATGGCGTGCACTTCTTCGACCTCTTTGCCGGTTGGCTCGGCCCCGGCACCGTAGTCGCCGCCCAGCGGGGGCTTCGTCCCGGCTCAACGCCGCCGATCGAAGAACACGTCCAGTGCACTGTCCGCTACGGCTCGACGGTCTTGATCAACTTTTACCACGGCTTCCATCAAGCCGGCCGGATGGACCGCCAGGAGCTGCGCCTGGTCTTCGAACGGGGCGATGTGACTCTCTACGATTGGGTGCCTACAAGGGCCAAGATTCACGCCATCGCCGACGAGGCACAGACCCGCGCCCTCTGCGAGTTGTTCCCCGGTGCGCGGCTCGACGTATCGACGGCCTACTCGCCCAAGGACCGGGCTTGCCAGGGACGGCACAAGGCGCTCGATGTTTATCAAATGATCGAGCTCTCCTGGGGTGATGGCACCAACAAGTCGCACCGCTACGGCGAACTTTTGCGGGCGATCCTGGCCGATCAGCTCGCCTGGGCCCGCGATACGACCCACCCGCGGAAGATTACCGAAGTCAACGGACGTGACTCGCTGGCTGTCGCGTGCGCGGCGGACCGGTTGGCGCAGACCGCCCACTAAATGGCCTTGCACAATTCCGGGAGGGCGAGCCTCCCGGCGAGCCAATGTCCGCCGCGCCTCGGACGAAGCCTCGCCCGCCCCGGATTACGAAATCGAAACGAGTCGAAAATGTTATTGAAACGGTACGACGAGCGGTTGCTATTGAGCCCGGTCGACTTGAAGCCGCTGCGTGACGATTTCGAGGTCGCCGGCGTGTTCAACCCGGGAGCGATCCTTGCGAGGGGTGAAGTCGTTTTGGTGGTGCGAGTGGCAGAACGACCCCGCATACGCCGAGCTGGTTTCATGGGCCTGCCGCGCTGGGATGCGAGGGCCGGCCTGACGATTGATTGGGTACCCGAAGCGGAAATTGAGCCCATCGATCCGCGGGTCGTCAAGCGCAAGGCAGACGGCCTGATCCGTCTGACATTCATCTCGCATCTGCGAGTCGTCCGGTGCGGAGCCGGCCGGTCCGTCGAGGAAGTGACCGAGGATTCGTTCCTGCCATCCTGCGAGCTCGAAGAGTTTGGCGTCGAGGACCCGCGGATCACGGCCATCGATGGCCGGTTTTACTTCACGTATGTCGCGGTCTCGCGTCATGGAGCGGCTACCGCGCTGGCTTCGACAACCGATTTCCGCCGCTTCGAGCGGCATGGGGTGATCTTTTGCCCCGAGAACAAGGATGTTGTGCTTTTTCCCGAGCGGATCGACGGGCACCACGTCGCGCTTCACCGCCCCAACGCGGCGACGACGTTCTGCCGGCCCGAGATGTGGGTCGCGCGGTCGCGCGATCTGATCCACTGGGGCCGGCATGAATGTCTTCACGGCGGCGCGACGGGATGGGAAACCGGCCGCGTCGGCGCCGGCGCGCCGCCTGTCCGCGCAGGCGACGGCTGGATCGAGATCTACCATGGCAATCGCCAACCGACAAAACCCGGTGAAGTGGGCATGTATTCGACCGGCGTGCTGCTTCTCGACCCGAAGAACCCGGCCAATATCCTCAAGCGCACGGCCTCCTCGATCTTCGAGCCCACGGCGGATTTCGAGCGGAAAGGCTTCGTACCCGACGTGGTTTTTCCGACCGGCATCGTCGAGACGGGCGATTCGTATCTGGTCTATTACGGTGCAGCCGATTGCTGCACGGCCGTCGTCGAATTTAAACGCGACGAGGTGCTGGCGGTGCTGGGGGCGGCGTGACTGAATTACTGAGCGTTACGCGGCAACGTAAACCCCAACAGCGGGCAGAGACGCCCGCTCCAGTGAAATACTCCTCAGTTTCCCCAGTGGTCCGGGCCTCCGTGCCCGGCGGTCGCTTGCCAAGAAGTTGCCATACTTGCGCAACGCTCCACAGGCGCCGCCCCCGCGCTCACTCCCCCGGCCGCATTGCGCGTTCAAGAGCCGTTGCGAGCGCCTCCGGCCGCTGGCTGCCGATCAGGAGCTTTGATCCGTCCATCAGCTCCAACCGCACGCCGCGGTTGCCACGCGCGATCAGCACGCGCTCGCCGTCGCGCCCCCGGCGAATTCCCCAGAAGCCGTAATCGGCGATCGGCCGGAACGTCACGACTTCGATCTTTTTGATCGTGGCAATCGGCACAATTCGCCGATAGGTCGGTACCCAGCCGAACCAGACCCCGACGTCGGTGGGGATGACCTCGGTGGTCATCTGCAACAAGAAGAAGACGATGACCATCAAGAGCGACAGCCCGACGGCCAGACCCAGCAAAAGCTCGAGCGACCAGGCGCGTCTGTGAGCCAGGCCCAGTCCTGTGAGGACCGAGCCCAGTGCGATCAGGGCATAGACCCGCCAGTCGAAGTACTGTTCCTCACGGAACACGACCACCGCGGGCCGGAGGGCCGCCACGGACGACACGTTCATGACCCTCCTGAAAATTCCGTCGAGTCTGAATTCCAGCGGCCAAGCACGCGGCAAAGAGCCTGATAACCCAGGTCGGCAACCCGGTCGGCCGAGACTTGCCAGAGATGCGGATTCAGCACCTCGAGCGAGACGTGGCCGTCATAGCCGATACCGTCCAAGCTGGTCGAGGATCGGCCCGAGCTGGAAATCGCCCTCACCCGGCAAGATACGGTCGCGGTCGCCTGCCAGCTCGCGCGGCGTGCCGCTCAGGTCGCAAACCTGAACCCACGCCAGGTTTTGCGCGGTCAAGTAGGCCAGGTCCTCGAATTTGCTCGGCCCCGTGTAGTAGTGGAAGGCATCGAAACAGACGCCGGCGTTGCTGGCGCCGGATTGCGCAATCAACGCCACGGCTGTCTCCAGACACGAACAGAGCGCCGACGAGCTCTGAAACTCGAGCGCGATCCGCACGCCGAATCGAAGCGCGAGCTCGGCGGCTTCGCCCAGCGCCACGATCGCGCGGCCAAAGTCGTCGGCCCGGGGCCGCTGCGCGAAGTCCGGGGAGACGATGAGCGTCGCGACCCCGAGCTCGGCGAGCAATTCCAGTCGCCGCTGGTAGTGCTGCCAGTGCGCTGCGCGCTCCTCGCCCTGAGAGAGGAGCAAACCTCCCTGAGAAGCCGCGGCGACCGGCTTGACGGCATTTCGCTCGAACATCGCGCGAACCTCCTCGAGCGAATGCGATTCCAGGAACGCTTCGAGCTTGGTCAGCCAGAGCTCGACTGCCCGCCAACCGCTCCGGCCGTAGACCGTCGGGTCGGCTTCAAAGGCGTTGTTCAGGGTTGTCGCTTGGCTGATACAGGGCTTCATGGGACGTCGAGGTCAACCTTCGGCCGGGATTGGCTGCCCTTCCAGAAGATCGCCAATCGCAGAGACGATGCCCGCGGCCGCAACACGCCATTGACGGCAACTGTCGCGGTCGCGCACGGTCACGGAGCCGTCACCCGCAGTCTGGCTGTCGACCGTGATGCAGAACGGCGTGCCCGCTTCGTCTTGCCGCCGATAGCGCCGCCCGATCGCGCCCTTTTCATCGTAGAAGACGTTAAAGTGCCGCTTGAGCTCACGGTAGATCTTTTCGGCGATTTCGGGCATTCCGTCCCGCTTCACCAGGGGAAAAACCGCCGCCTTGATCGGAGCGATCCGCGGGTGAAACTTGAGCACGGTCCGCGCCTCGCCCCCCACTTGGTCCTCCGTGTACGCCTCGCAAAGAAATGCCAGGGTCGCCCGGTCGGCACCCGCCGAAGGCTCGACAACGTGGGGCACGAACCGCTCTTTTCGCTCCTCGTCGAAATAGCTCAGGTCCTTGCCGCTGAATTTCATGTGCTGGCCGAGGTCGTAATCACTGCGATGGGCAATCCCCTCGAGCTCGCTGATCGCGAACGGAAACGCATATTCGATGTCGGCCGTGGCCGTCGAGTAGAAGGCCAGTTCCTCCGGCCCGTGGTCCCGCAACCGCAGCCGGTCGGATCGCAGGCCCAGGTCGACGTACCACTGAAACCGCGCCTTGCGCCAGTAGGAATACCATTCCGTCGCTTCCTGGGGCCGGCAGAAGTACTCGATCTCCATCTGCTCGAACTCGCGCGAGCGGAAGGTGAAGTTACGGGGGTTGATTTCGTTGCGAAAGCTTTTGCCGATCTGGGCGATACCGAAGGGGAGCTTGACGCGACCCGTGTCGACGACGTTCTTGAAATTGGCGAAGATCCCCTGGGCCGTCTCGGGTCGGAGGTAGGCAACGTTTGACTCATGCTCGAGAGCCCCGACGAAGGTCTTGAACATCAGGTTGAATGCCCGGGGCTCGGTGAGCGTCCCGCGTTCGTCGGTCGACGGACCGATGACCTTCTCACGGTCGGTGGCGTCGAGCTGCATGTAAGGGATGATCGCTGGCGGCGCGATCGGTTTTCCGAACCGCTTGGCCAGCTTGGCCGCCCTTTTCTCGGGATTCTCGGCGGCCTCTTCCGGCGTGCCGCCCAGCCCCGCGATCCATGCTTCGGTCGGCTCTCCCTTGTGGTTCACGGCCGGGAAGATATAGGCAAATACAAAGAGCTGGTCGGCTCGATACCGTTCCTTGGTCGCCCGGCAGTCGACCATGGGGTCGGAGAACCCCCCGACATGCCCCGACGCTTCCCAGACGCGCGGGTTCATGATGATCGACGAATCCAGACCGACCATGTCGTCGCGCATCCGGACGTTGTCGCGCCACCACGCTTCCTTGATGTTTCGCTTCAGCTCCACCCCGAGCGGACCGTAGTCCCAGAACCCATTGATCCCGCCGTAGATCTCGCTCGATGGAAATACGAACCCGCGCCGCTTGCAGAGCGAGACCAGCTTGTCCATGTCGTCCAGCATATCGTCACCTTTCCAGGGGACACGACCTTGGCAGGGCCCGCCCCAATTCGCATCGGTTCCCCAGATCAAACAGCCACGATCCGCACCGGGTCACGGTCCTGGCACACTTCGGCCACCAGGCTGAAGCGATCGAACGCGGCGGCATCGTCGATATCGCCGGCCCTTCCGATCCGTTGCACATTCTGCCCTCCTCGACCCAGACAGAGCAACCTCGAAAGCGGGCGCTCCCGCTGGTATCGCTCCACGTCCAACCACTCGGACACCACGATCAATGCCTCGTCGTTGCCCAGACGACGGCCCTCGGGCTCGGTGCCGCCGGCCGGCAAGAGCAGTCGCGCTGCCAGCGCCCCGCGAGCAACGAATCCTCCAGACTGATGAATCCCTCCGTCCCGGCACACACAATATGAAGCGGCGCCGGTCTCTCCTCTGAAACTTGACCACCATCGCATCGACCGTTGCGGTCAAGTTGGCAAAGCTGGCGATATAGACGCGCCTGGCCTCGAGGCTAGACAGTATCGCTCGCGTGCCGTTGGTGGTGGTCATCACCAAAGTCTTGCCAGCGCAAGCCTCTGCGGTAAAGTCAGCCGGCGAATTGCCCAGCGCGAAACCCGGAATCGGCAAACCCAGACGTTCGCCGGCCAGGAGCGCCGTGCCAGCCGGCAGCCTCGACGCAACGGACTTGGCCTCGTCAATCTCACCACACGGAATCACCGCCTGGCACCCGGCTGCCAGCGCATGAACCATGACCGTCGTTGTGCGCAGAACATCCACGACAACCACCATGGCGCCAGGGAGACTTCCCGGCGGAATCAGGCTCGGGAGTAGATGCACAAATACCGTCGGCCGGTCAGTCGAAACCATACTTGCGGTTGCGTGTTGAGGCGCTGGCCGGAAATCAGTGTCGCCTTCCGCTCCGCGAAAGACGACTCTCCAGGAAGTTATTCTCAGCCAGTTCCTCAGTAACCCTCCCAAGGCAAATCTCGTGACAACGTTGAAGATTATGGCATATCCAAGCCAATTTGGGGAATCATTGGCTCTGTGCGAAATCTCGCCTTGTCCGTTGCCTCGGCAAGATGCGTAAACATAGGCAGCCCGCCGATCGTCACTTTCCCGCGACCTTTCGACTTCCCCGTCCGGCCGCTTTACGATAGGCTTCGACCCGCCCAAACCGTGTGTCTATACTGCAACGCGAGCGTTTGTCAGCCACTTGTTTGCACGGTGGGTGCAACCCACCGCAAACGGCGTGAGGCTGGTGAGTTGCAACCACCCCTCACTGACGCCGACGTTGCCTTGCGAGGTTCAAAAGAGCAAAGCGTTCGCAACGGACAACGCAGCCCGAGATCAAGCACCGCCGGTAGTTTGAGTACCATCAGGTCACTACTGAGGTGCATGGATGCACGAGCCGAAAGGACATTATGTTCCGTTAGGGGGTCCCCGGCGCTTCATTGGGGATCTGGTCCACTTTGCCCGTCAGATTCCCTCGGCGCCCGTCAGCCGGTCGTTTCAGGTCGCCGATCTCTTCGGTCCGAGAACGGTTCACCCGGCTCGACCCTCATGGGCGTGTCTGTTCATGAAAGCCTACGCGCTGGTTGGCGCCGAACACGCCCCTCTCAGACGCCAGCTTCTGCAATTTCCGTGGCCGCGATTGTACGAACACCCATGGATGAACTGCGCGATGGCTATCGAGCGAATTTACCAGGGTGAAGAGGGTGTGTTCGTCGGCATCTTTCGGGCACCGGACCAGCAGTCGTTGACCCAGCTCCAGCAAGCGGTGACTTGGTACAAGACAGAAAGCGTCGAGAAAGTCGGCTTCTACCGGATGGAACTTCGATTCAGTAATGCCCCGACGCCGATCCGGCGGCTCTTGTGGTGGGGAGCGCTCAACGTCTCCGGCTTCAAGCGGACCAAGCGTTTTGGCACTTTCGGATTGTCCAGTTACGGCTCGCTGGGGGCCGAGCAGATTCATCCCATTTCGCCCTTGACCACGACCCTGACTTATGGACCGATCGACCCGGCGACCGGCCAGGTTACGGTCAAGCTGATCTACGATCATCGCGTCCTTGACGGGGCCTACGTCGCCCGGCGACTGCGCGACGTCGAGGAGGTGCTCAATAGCGCGATCCTCGCCGAGTTGCGCAGTAGCGACTCCACACTGCAGATCGAGCACCACGCGGGACCGCCGCCCCTCGTCGGACCACTTCTGAAGCCCCATCTGCCGCTGGCTTAAGTTGTGGTGTCGCCGACTTCCTGGTCGGTTGTGATCCGCACGTCCAGACGGCTCATGACCTTCTTGAGCGCCTGTTCCTTGGCTGTGATGAAGAGCACGTTGTCGAGGACCAAGGCCTTGGCGACGTTGGGGACGTGTAGCACCAACCGTCCCGACCCGAGCATCACCCACTCCAGGACGTCGGGAATCTCCTTGTCGAATTTCAGGTTCATGGTCGGATAGCGCTCGAGGTCCGAGAGCGGTCCGTGGTGGTGCAGAATCTCGTTGGGCATGATCTCCCAGTAGTCCAGCCAGCGCGTCACGTAGATGACGGCGAAGACCAACATCAAGGTGACGAAGACCATGATATAAAAGCCTTTGTTGGCCACTGCGTAGATTCCGCTGTAGACGACGTGGATCGGCTTCATCAGGTCCCAGTGAAAGACCGCGCCCAACCAGAGCAAGAAGAAGAGGCCGAAAAGGATCCCGAGAATCACCGCCACGAGCGTGAAGCGGGGGAAGTCCAAGGCCATCACCAGCAGGTTGAACGCGAACATCCCCAGGAAGAGCATCGCCAGCAGATTCTGCGGCGTCAGGAATCGATCGACCTTGGTCAGGCTCGTGGCGGGTATGTCGCTCAAGTCATGTTCCGGCGACAGTTGTGTGGGGTCAACGGCGGACTTGATCGACTTGGTTGGATCGTGCGTCCGGTCGTGAATGATCGACATACCGAGCGCGCAGACCAGAGCGACGATCGCGGTCGGATACAAGAAGATCACCTTGGGCCACATGAAGATCCGGATCCCCTTTTCGATATGCTGGACCGGGGTCGGCGATGACGAAGGCGCTGGCGATGGCTTCGCGTTGGTTGACATAGGTGGCAAGCTCCGGGCTATACGTCGTGACGATGACCAGCCGCCGGCTAACGATCGTCACATTCAATGACTGTGCCGAGTGTTCGGGAGAGGACATCCTAACGCCCTGCCATCCCTGGGTAAAGTCCCTCAATTCCCGTGAGGAATCTCCGGCAAACCGCCTCGCCGTTTCGCTTCGGCCGCTTTCCTTAACAGCTTTTCGTGCCTGCGATCGAAACCTTGCAACCGGAGGGTCACGAATTGGGCATTCAGATGACGCGGGCCCGCTTGAGTCGGCCGACGAACTGGCTGTGCTTGGGGGAATTCAGGCCCTGCTCGAGGGTCGCCTTGACGGTCGCCTTGTCGCCGCGCACCAAGGCGGCCGGATCCAGCCAGAGACCGGGAAAGACCGTGCTGCGCAGGATGCCGTCGGCCGCCGGAGGCATCAGCTTGAATCGCCGCTTGCGGTTCACGAACCAGTCGACCTCCCTGTCCAGCACGCGCCAGACGACGTACTCGCGAACGCCGTTGCGCCGGTAGGCGTTCAGCTTTTTTCCCAGGTCGTAACTGGCGCTGCTGGACGCAACTTCGGCGACAAGCTCGGGCGCTCCCTCGATGTAATCATCCTCGCTGATGCGGGCCTGTCCACCGTAATCGGGCCGGATGATCAGAAAACCATCGGGTTGAGGCTCGTTATCGAGGTCGAGGCGCACGCTGCTGTTATCACCCGCCTCGACCCCGGGTGTGTCGGTTTCATAATTCGCTAGCCAGGCAACCAGCCTGGTATGCGGGTGGCCGTGCCGCCGATAACGGACCGGTGAGGGCATGTAAACCTCTCCTTCGATCAGCTCAGCCTTTTTGAGTTCAGGCATCGCATCGTATCGGCGCTCAAACTCCGCGCGGGTCAGCCGGTCGCCATTCTCCAGTGGCAGGATGGCACCGTTGCACGGAACCTTTGTCGCCTCGGCGAACTTGGCTTGGGGCTTTGACACGGCCATGGGATTGGCCTCCAGAGGCCGATTTCTGACTTCGAAGGTGGTCGCCGATCATCATACGCAACTTCGGACCGGGCGGGCAACGCAACCACCGGCAATCACGAATCGCGGGCTGGCTTAGATACTTCGCACGGCAACGACGGCATTATTGGAGGGTGGGCGCAACCCACCGCCCGCACATCGTTTCCGGTGGGTTGCACCCAACCTACAAATGGCTCACCAGTGCCCGCGTGCAGTATAAGAGTGGCTAGTTGAGTGTTCCGCGTGGGGTATGATTGGTCGAAAATGTCTGCGGGGGTGCGCGGATCGAGCCGGGAGCAAACATGTCTCGTGTCGTGTTCGAGGATCGTGATCGTCAGCCGGTCGGCGGCCCGGAACCGGGGGGAAGCTCGGTGGCGGGGCTGGCTCTGCCCGTCGTTTCGATGCCGGCCGCTCAGCTTGCGCGTCTCAAACCGCTGGAAGGCAAGCCGGCGGGGACGCTCCTCGTCCACGAGATCTACCGCAGCTTGCAGGGGGAGAGTACTTTTGCCGGGCTCCCCTGTGTCTTTATCCGGTTAACGGCCTGTCATCTACGTTGCGTTTATTGCGACACGCCGCATGCCTTTGCGCAGGGCGAAGTATTTTCGAGTTGGACCAGATTGTCGCCAGGGCGCTTCGACTTGGCGATGCTCTGGTCGAGATAACCGGGGGCGAGCCTCTCTTGCAGCCGGAGGTCTACCCCCTCATGACCGGGCTCGCCGACGCCGGTAAAACCGTTTTGCTGGAAACCAGTGGCGCGATCGACATCGCCGCGGTCGATCCCCGGGTGCGCGTGATTCTCGATGTCAAAACACCGGGCTCCGGGGAAAGTGCGGCCAACCTCTGGACCAACGTTGATCGGCTCAAGCCGGGCGACGAGGTCAAGGTGGTCGTATGCGACCGCGCTGATTTCGACTGGGCGACTGCGATCGTCGGTCAGCGGCGGCTCTACGAACGCTGTCCGGTTCTCTTCAGCGCGGCGTTCGGACTGGTCAATCCCGCCGAACTGGCCGGCTGGGTCCTCGAATCACGACTGCCGATCCGGCTTCAACTTCAGCAGCACAAGATCCTCTGGGACCCGATGGCGCACGGCGTCTGAATGATTCTGCCGCGAGCAAGATCACCGACCGCCTGCCTGGCGCCGCCAAGCCCAAGTGCAACGAGCGAGAGAACGTCAACAGCCGGTCGTAACCGGCCGGGGTGCTACCACCCCAATGATGGGCGCAGGCCGACGCAGTATTGCAAGACGACGAGCAGTACCACGTAGGCCACAATACGCAGCAGCATGCGGGAGAAGTTGCGGACCACCAGGCGGAGGTTCAGACCCGAGGCCCTCCGCTCGACGCCGCTTTGGACCGCGATCACACCTCCGACAAATAAAAGCAGCAGGATGGGAAGTACGACCCACGCCTCCTTGATTTGATGGCCCGTAATCAACATCCTTTAGACTCCCCAAGGTGTTGCAGCAATGAATAAGGGGGTCGATCGAAGATGAACCGCACAGCAAGCACCGAAGTGACATCCGGCAAGAACCGTGCCAGTTTCAGGAGCCGCGTCACGAATTGAAAACTACCTCGCGTCTTTCGTCGAGGCGAAAAAAATTGAGGCTTTTCGGGTAATCTCGGTCCCATGGGTCGGAATCCTGCCGATCAGGTCGATTAATTCCGCGATGCCGATCAAGCGGAAGATGCGGGTCGAGCTGACCGTGCTCAATTTGAAAGGGGAAGACACTGGTCGTCGGACAGTCGAAATAGGTTTCGCGCGTTCGCGGTCGTGACGGCGGCGAGATCATTGTCCGAAAGACCATGAATCTCGGCCAGTTGATGACCGGTCAAGACGACCCGGGCAGGTTCATTGGTCTTTCCGCGGAAAGGGTGGGGGCTCAAGTAGGGGCTATCGGTCTCGACCAGCAAGCGGTCGAGCGGCACGCGGGCGGCCGCCGCACGTAGCGAGTCGAGTCCCTTATTGGTAAAGGTGAGCATGCCGGCGAATGAGATCGAGAGTCCCGAGCGCAACGAAGGCCTCGGCGTCCTCGCAAGATCCAGTAAATGCGTGCATGACTCCCCGTATGGGCCGCTCCAGTCGCTTCAGCAGCTCGATGATATCACGCTGACAATCGCGGCAATGGATCACGACCGGTAGATCATGCTGGTATGCCAGAGCCAGGTGACGCTCGAACCAGGATTGTTGATCTTCGAACGGCGTACGATCCCAGTAGCGGTCGAGGCCGGTCTCGCCAAGGGCAACCACGCACGGTTGAGTGATAAGTTCGGAAATCGATGACCAATCTGCTTCGGTCGCGTCCGCCGCGTCGTTGGGGTGGATTCCGACGGCAGCGAAGACGCCCGGTCGGGCCTGGGCAATCTCTACCAGCTCAGAGCTGTCGGCAGCGGTGGTGCGATGGCGATCACCTGAGCAACGCCAGCGCGACGAGCCCGGTCGAGTATGGCGGGAAGTTGCGTGTGCAGACGTTCAGAAGCCAGGTGGGCGTGGGTATCGACCCACATCGTGGTGTCGGCAGCCAGGTCGTTCATGACAGGGGATCGAAGTTGGTGGGTCGGTCGTGAACCGGGCCCACGCGAAGGCAGTGGAAACGAAGCGCGTGATGACTGAGGGGCGAGTTCTCCATCGCTTTGACGATTCCTCGGTTACCGGTCGGCCGCGTGATGTCGGAGCTCGGAAAAGGCCGCTCGGGCAGTCCCGAAACTCAGACCGCAAGCCATTTCAGGCATGGATCTACCTATTGTTGGGCTGCTTGACATCCCTGTCAACGGCGTGTTAGAGTGGACGTTTGGGCCGGGGCTGGACAAGTCGATCGTCGGGCTCGGCCCGCCAGGGGCTTGGATCGCTCTCTGCGCCGAAAAGCCGTGCGGCTTGGGCCATTGAGAGCCCCCAGGGAGGTGTTGCTCAGTTGGCACACCACAGTTTGGAACTCCGAGCCCTCACTCGACGGGCTGGGTGTTCCGGCCGGTAGTGCCGCAACCGCTCGAACTCGACGTCCCGCTCCGTCGAGTCGCGGCAGATGATCATGAGCACGCCTCGGAGAAGCTAAATGAGTGTCGATCTGGTCCGCATCGTCGATAGCATCCACCGCGACAAGAATATTTCGAAGGACATACTTTTTGAAGGGATTCAATCGGCACTCACAACCGCCGCGCGAAAACACTACCCCGAGGCCGCCGAGATCGAGGTGCGGATCGATCCGGATTCGGGCGCGATCGATGCGACGAAGGACGGGGTCAAGATGGACCCCGCCGAGCTCGGCCGGATTGCAGCGCAAACGGCCAAACAGGTCATCATCCAGAAGATACGCGAGGCGGAAAGGGACAGCCTTTTCGATGAGTTTGAAGATCAGCGCGGCGACCTGGTTACGGGGACGGTGCAACGATTCGAGGGGGGGGCCGTCATCGTCAACCTGGGGAAAACCGATGCGATCTTGCCTCGAAGCGAACAGATTCCAGGCGAAAGCTATCACCCGAACGAGCGAATCCGCGCGATCATTCTTGATGTCCGCAAGGTCGGCCAGCGGGTCAAGATCATCCTGAGCCGGACCCACACCGACTTTGTCCGCCGGCTTTTCGAGCTCGAGATTCCAGAGATTGCCGATCAGATCATTGCCATCCGTGCCCTGGCGCGTGAGGCTGGTTACCGTTCGAAGGTGGCGGTTACCTCGATCGACACCAAGGTCAACGCGGTCGGTGCCTGCGTGGGCGTGCGCGGCACGCGAATCAAGAACATCGTCGATGAGCTGGGCGGCGAGCGGATCGACATCGTTCGGTGGAACGAGTCGCTCCAGGTTCTCATTCCGAACGCACTTCAGCCGGCGGAGATCGACGAGGTCATGCTCTGCCACCTGCTTGGCCGGGCGATTGTCTTGGTCCGTGACGACCAGTTGTCGCTGGCGATTGGCCGGCGTGGTCAGAATGTGCGGCTGGCGTCCAAGCTCGTCGGCTGGGACATCGAGATCATGACTGCCGAGGAGCTTGACGAGGTGATCGAGAAGGCCGTCAAGGCTTTTGAAAAGATCGAGGTGGTCGATGTCGAACTGGCGGAACGCCTGGTCGAGCAGGGCATTTTGAGCTACGACGATCTTTCGGTCATGGAAATCTCGGATTTAGTGAACACGATCGAGGGGTTGACCGAAGAGCAGGCAGTCCAGATTGTCACGCAGGCCGAAACGTTCGCGGAGGCTCAAACCGAGGAGCTTCCGCGCCGCAAAGGGTCGCGCGCCGTCGCCGAGGCGCCCAGCGCCGAACCCGGTCCGGAAGCAGGCTCGGGCGAGGTCGTGGAACCCACCGAACTCGAGCTCGCGACTCAGGCTCTTTTGGCTCCAGACGAAGAGTTTCCGCTCGATTCCGATGCCCTGGCTGAGGAGGTCGGTCCGGTCTCGCCCACCGAACCGTATGCCTCGGCCGGGGGTGATTTCACTGGCGAAGAACGCCCGGATCCGGAGAACGACGACAAAGGCGACGACGAGATTCATGACCTGGCACTGGCGGTCGAAAGCTCCACCTATTCGCCCCACGGCCACGAGGTAACCTTTCCGCCCAGTGACGATGATCAGGGCGAGAGCATCCGCATCGTAACCGAAGCCGTCGAGCCGGGGAGCCAGGACCGACCGGTTGTTCCTGCCCAGGGCTCGGGGCCCAAGCCGGCCGCCGCCCGGCCCACGGGGACGTCTTCGTCGGACGTCCCGCCAGATCACACTGCCGACGAGGCGCTTGGCCAAGCCGGCGAAAATCCCTGACCCACTTGGTCAACCAGGCCCTCGTGGGTCTGGGGCCGGATCAATCTGGGCCGTCGTCGCATACGCCGGAATCGAAAAAAAAACCTGAAAACAGATCCGGCTCGCATCCATGGAATGGTGATCACTCTGGAAACGAGCCCGAGATAGATAATGGTGCCGGCATGCAAAGCCGGCATGAAACCGATATAATACTTTGAACCAATTCCCAACACCCCGGGTCGTGGCCGGCCTGGGCAACCGGAGCGGTATCCCGGAGGAGCTGCCTTTGTCGACGCGAGTTCACGAGTTAGCCAAAGAACTGGGCCTGAAGAGTCCCGAGCTGCTTGAGAGGATCCAGAAGTGGGGGCTTGACGTCAAGGTGAGCGCCTTGGCGAGCCTCGACTCGACGACGGTGGAACGGATCCGGGCGCTCATGGGCCAGCCGGTGCAGGAGAAGGAAACCGTGGCTCCGGCTTCCGGACCGCATGCGGCTGCGCCCTCGCCCTCGCCCGCGGCAGCGGTAGGACCCAGCGGCCCGGCGGAGCCGACGGGTCCCAGGGCTGCGGGGGCGTCCGGTCCGGGCGCTCCAGGCCCCAGCGCCGGCTTGTCTCCGGGGGGTTCCGGCGGTCCAGCCACGGTTTCTCCGCTCGCTCAGAGATTGACACCCGGGTCCGCGCCGACTGCACCAGCGCGACCGGGTGTTGCGGCGCCCGGCCCGGCGGCGGCAACGGGCGGTCTGCGCCCACCAGGGTCGACACCCCCCTTGGCACGGCCGAGCGGTGGTTTCTCGAGTACTCGAGCCGGGGGTGGGCCCCTCTCGGGTCACACGCCACACCGAGGCGGCGGCCCCCGGCCGGGCGCGGGCACCTCGGGGTCTCAGTCCACGCGCTCCGAAGCCAGGCCCGGCCAGGGCCCGGCTACGGGCGGCACACCGACCTCAACCCTCCGACCGCTACGACCGGACGACTACATCTCCTCGGCCGGCATCCGGCCTTCGGCTTCGCGGCCGCTCGCTCAAGCGCCAGGTCCCGCGTCCGCACAGCAGCCCCAGCGCCGGATTGGCGGAGAGTCTGGCGGTGACGGCGGCCGGCGCGAACGGCCGATGCCGAAGGTCGCCGCTCCAACTGCCACGCCACCTCGTCCGGGCGGACCGTTGCGGCCGCCGTCGGCCCAACCTGCTGCTCCCAAGGCCCAGCGCCCCGAAAAGTCGATGACCAAGGACGAGGTTCTTGCCCTGATGCGCGCCGGTCAACTGGGGACTCACCCGGCGCCTCGCGGCGGGCCCGGAAGCCCAGGCGGCGGGCCGCGCGTGATCGGGCAGCCTCACCGCGGGCCGGGGCCAGGCACCGGAGCGCCTCGGACCATCGGACCACAACCGCTTCCAGGCGGCCCACCGGGGCCGCGGCGCTGGCCCGCCACCACCACCGTCCGTCGTGACCGATGAAGAGGAGGAGCGCAAAGGCAAGACAGGCCGGCTCGGCTCCGCGGCCGACCGGGCAGGCCGGCGCGCCCGCAGAAGCGAGCGAGCCGGAGAACGCCGCGTCACGTCGCCACTCCCCGCCGCCGTCCTGCTTTCCGAGGAAGAAGAACTGCGACGCACCCGCTCCGGGATCAAGAAATCTCGCGGCGGCCAGCGGACTGCCCTGGCCCCCGTCCGGAAGTCGCATGTCGAGATCGAGCCGCCGATCACGGTGCGCAGCCTTTCCGAGACAATCGGAGTCAAGGCCAACGATCTCATCCGCAAACTCATGAGCATGAATCAGCTCGCGACCATCAACGCGTCGCTCGACGAAGAGCTGGCCGTGATGCTGGCCATGGAATGCGGCGTCGAGCTTGTGGTCGTCCGCGAGCGCACCGCCGAAGACGATTTCCTGGCCGCGTTTGAATCGACCAGCTCGGCCGAAAACCTCCAACCCCGGCCTCCCGTCATCACGATTCTGGGCCACGTTGACCACGGCAAGACGTCGCTCTTGGATCGCATTCGCAAGTCGAACGTCGTCGAGTCCGAGAGCGGCGGCATCACCCAGCACATCGGCGCCTATCAGGTCGAGTCCAACGGCCGCGCGATCACCTTCGTCGATACGCCCGGCCACGAAGCGTTCACGTCCATGCGGGCCCGCGGGGCCAATGTGACCGACATCGTCGTGCTCGTGGTCGCCGCCGACGACGGCGTCATGCCCCAGACCATCGAGGCGATCGCCCATGCCAAGGCAGCCGAGGTACCGATCGTGGTCGCACTCAACAAGATAGATCTGCCCAACGTCGATACTCTGGCCAACATCAACAAGATCTACGGCGAGCTCGCGCAGCAGGGCCTGCACCCGGTCGAGTGGGGCGGCGACGTCGAGATCGTCAAGACTTCGGCGACGACCGGCCAGGGAATCGCCGAGCTCTTGGCCACGCTCGAAACTCTCGCCGATCTGCACGAGCTCAAGGCCGACCCGACTCGACCCGCCACCGGAACCTGCCTCGAGGCCTCGCTCTCGGAGGGCCGAGGCGTGGTCGCCACCATCCTGGTGCAGGACGGGACGTTGCGCGTCGGTGACGTCATCGTCTGCGGCGACGGCTTCGGCCGCGTCCGAGCCCTCTTCAACGACAGGGGCGGTCCATCGACCTGGCCGGCCCATCGACACCGGTCGAAGTCTCGGGCCTCGATGTGGTGCCAAGCGCCGGCGAGAGCTTTGCCGTCGCCGACGACATCTCTCGCGCCCGTGAGGTCGCCGAGACTCGCCGCGTCCGCGCGCGGGACCTCGCCCACGCCGACCGCCAAACGGTCACGCTCGAAAACCTCTACACCAAGATGGCCGAGCAATCGCTCAAGAGCCTCAACCTCATCCTCAAGGCCGACGTCCAGGGTTCGATCGAAGCGCTGACGAAGGAACTCGAGAAACTGGAAAACGCCGAGGTCCCCATTCGCGTGCTCTTGAAGGCGGTCGGCGGGATCAGCGAGAGCGACATCGTCTTGGCCGATGCCTCACAGGCCATCGTCATCGGCTTCCGGGTCGCCCCCGAAGACAGGGCGATGGCTCTTGCCGAGGAAAAGAAGATCGAGATTCGCCGCTACGACATCATTTATCAGGTGACCGACGACATCAAGAAAGCCGTCGAGGGGATGCTGGTCCCCGAGGTCAAGGAAGTTCACCTGGGCCGCGCCGTCGTCCGTCAGGTCTTCAAGATCTCCAAGGTCGGAACCGTCGCGGGCTGTTTCGTCACGCAGGGAACCATCGAGCGTTCGGCCAAGGTTCGTCTCATCCGCGAGGGGCGCGAGATCTACAAGGGCGCGATCGAAGCCCTCAAGCGGTTCAAGGAAGACGTCAAGGAGGTCCCCCAAAACTTCGAGTGCGGGATCAAGATCGGCAACTTCGACGACGTCAAAGTCGACGACGTCATCGAAGCCTACCGCATCGACGTGATCCGGCGCACGCTCTGATAATACGACAAAGGTGAAATTCCATGCCGTCGCACCGCAGCCTGCGGATAGCCGAAGCCATTCGTGAGGTTGTCTCAACGGCAATTCTGTTTGAGGTTGCCGACCCGCGCATTCATGCAGTCACTGTCCTGGGTGCCGACGTCTCCGGCGATCTTGCGCCATGCGACCAGTTTTCGTATCGGTCATGGGCACGGAAGCCGAGCACAAACCGAGCGATTGCAGGGGCTGAAGCACGCCGCGGGGTTCCTCCAGTCCCGCGTGGCCGCGGCGGCTGCAAACGCGATTCACGCCGGTGCTCTGAACTTCAGAACTCGACGACAGCGTCAAGAAGTCGAATCGAGCTGAGCCGCCTGATCGACGAGGCCGTCGCCTCGGATCAGCCGGCCGGATTCTTCAACCCGCGAATAGGCCCATGGCGACACAAAGCAAATCGCAGCTTCTCAACGACATTCATTCCTCGCTCAAGCGCCGCTACAAGCCGAGCGCCGACCGCGACTCTTCCCGGCTTTCCGTGCTCGAGGCGGTCGTCTACGGAATCTGTCACGAGAACACCACGCGTGAGCAGGCCAACCAGGCACTTTCGCGGTTCAGCGACGAGTTCTTCGACTGGAACGAAGTCCGGGTCAGCGGGGTCGAAGAAATCGAGGAGAGGCTCGCCGGAATTCCCGAGCCCGCGGTGCGAGCTCAGAAAATTCGCCGCTTCCTCCGCCAGCTCTTCAATCGGACCTACGGCTTCACCCTCGACGCGCTGACCAAGAGGCCGCTCAAGGAAGCCTTGAAGGTCTTGCACACTTACGACGCATTTGCCTCCGACTACGTTACAGCCACGGTCGTCCAGCAGGCACTTGGCGGCCATGCAATCCCCATCGACAAGGTCTCGCACCGCGTATTGCAGCGGTTCGGATTCAGTGAGAATGACGTCCCCACCCTCCGCGGCATCCTGGAACGCGCGGTTCCCAAGAATCGAGGCGCCGAATTCCTTGACCTGCTTGAGGAGCTCGCGTTCGATACCTGCCTGGAAGCCGAGCCGCAATGCTCACGCTGCGAGCTGCGCAAAGTCTGCCCCTACGCTCTCTCCCACAAGGAGGGCAAAACAGCCCCTTCGGCTGCCCGTTCCGGCTCTGCCCGAGGGCCGAAGGACGCCGCCAAAACAGCCAAGAGCAAAGGCACGGATGGCGCCCATCCCGCAACAGCCAAGAGGAATGTGCCGCCGGCCAAATCCACTAAGGAATCGCATCCCGCTTCCCGCGGAGCGCGCGGCAAGCACGGTGGAGCGAAGTGACTTCACCATAGCGGGCTTCGCTTCAGGCGCGGCTGCGAATCGCCGCTGAGCCAGGCTGTGACCTCATGATGATGGGAGCCGAGCCCGGAAGCACCTCATAGCCTCATTGGCCTCCTCCAGGCTCGGTGCTGGTGAAATTCGGAGTTGGCCGAGACGGATCGTCCGACAGCCTTGGTTTCGTGTAAGATAGAAGCGATCACGTTGCTGATGCCATTCTTCGGAGCGACATGACACCAGTAGCCCCCCAATCACCGCTGGTCGGCGTGGTCATGGGCAGCAAATCCGACTGGGAGACGATGCGCCATGCCTCCGAGGTCTTGGCCGAGCTCGGCATTCCCCACGAGTCGCGCGTGGTTTCGGCCCACCGAACGCCGGAGCGGCTGTTTCGTTACGGCCAAGAAGCCGAGGACCGGGGTCTCGAGCTTTTGATCGCCGGGGCGGGGGGAGCTGCGCACCTGCCGGGCATGCTGGCGGCGATCTCGCTCTTGCCGGTCCTGGGCGTGCCGGTCGAGAGCAAGGTCTTGCGCGGGGTTGATTCGCTCCTGTCGATCGTGCAGATGCCCAGGGGCGTCCCGGTCGGCACTCTCGCCATCGGCACGTCGGGCGCGGCCAATGCGGCACTGCTCGCGGGCGCGATTCTGGGGCGGAAGTATCCCGCGATCCGCGAAGCCCTGGCTCGTTACCGCCGGAACCAGACCGACTCCGTGGGAGAATTGCCGGCATGAGCCTGTCAACTTTTCTCGCGCCTGCAACCCGAAACGAGGCGATCTTCCCCCCCGCTCCCTTGGGCGTGATCGGCAGCGGCCAACTGGGCCGCATGTTCATCCTGGCGGCACAACGGCTAGGCTACCGCCCCGGCGTTCTGAGCGCCACCTCCGAGACGCCGGCCGCACAGGTCGCTCACTGGACTGTTATCGGCCTTCCCGACCATTTGCCGGCGCTTCGGGCGTTTGCCGAGCACGCCCGCGCGATCACCGTCGAATTCGAAAACGTCTCGGCTGCGGCGCTCCGCTGGCTGGCGCGGCACCGGGCCGTGCGTCCCGGATGGCAGACTCTCTGGACCGCGCAGAACCGGCTGCGCGAGAAGCGCTTTCTGGCTCGTCATGACATTCCTCATGCCCCGTGGGTTCCCGTTCGCAACCCGAGCGAGCTGGAACGGGCCGTCTCGGGTGTCGGTTTGCCGCTCATCCTCAAGACGGAGGCATCGGGCTATGACGGCAAGGGACAGATCCTCGTAAACGAAGCCTCCGAGCTCTCCGGCGCCTGGGCGAGCCTGGGCCGCGCTTACTGCGTCGCCGAGGCTTGGGTTGACTTTGCCGCCGAGATTTCGGTGGTCGTGGCCCGCGGCTGCGACGGCCAGGCCGTGTGCTATCCGGCCGCTCTGAACCGCCATGAACGCCACATCCTGGACTCGACCTTGGCTCCCGCCCCCGTGGGGCCGATTGTCGCGCAGGAAGCGCGCCGGCTGGCTCTCTGTACCGCACAGGCCCTCGACACCGTCGGCGTCCTGACGGTCGAATTCTTCGTGACATCGGCTGGCCGGCTGCTGGTGAATGAGATCGCTCCTCGCCCGCACAATTCGGGACACCTGACGATCGAAGCCGCCCGCACCAGCCAGTTTGAGCAGCAGGTACGGGCCCTCTGCGGATTGGCTCTGGGACAGACCGACTTGGTCATGCCGGCCGCGATGGTCAACCTGCTGGGAGACTTGTGGTGCTCAGCCGGTGGCGAGCCCTGCTGGGACGCCGCGTTTCGGGCTGATCCGGGCGTTTCGATACACCTTTATGGTAAGCGGACGCCGGTTGCCGGCCGAAAAATGGGCCATCTCACCGTGCTCGACCTCGATCCCGAGACCGCGCTCCGGCGGGCAATGGCCGTGCGCTCCGCCCTGGTGCCCGGCCGCCAGTCACGATGAGAGTCGGACAACAAGCTTGATGCTTCTGTAGTTGAAGATCGTATGCGTTTTGCGAATCCCGGCTGGCTCTGGCTACTCGTCCTGATCCCCCTGCCTTGGCTGTTCGAGCGCATGCGCTCACGGATCGCCTGGCCCAGCTTCGGTACGTTCCCGGCCCGTGGACGCATTGGCTGGGTCTGGCTGCGGGCGCTGCCCGCGGTCCTCCGTGGGCTAGCCGTCGGCAGCCTGGCTGTCGCCCTCGCACGGCCCCAGACGGTCGGCGGCGTGACCCGGATCGCGGGCAAAGGCGTGGCCATCGTCGTCGCGCTGGACCAGAGCTCCAGCATGAAGACCGTCGACTTCCCCGCCGATCGGGGCACTCGACTCATGTCGCGGTTCGATGCCGCCAAGGCGACTTTTACTCACTTCGTCCAGGGACGCACCGACGACTTGATCGGCTTGGTGGCCTTTGCCAACTACTGCGATCTCGCATGTCCGCCGACGCCCGATCACATCTTTCTTATCGATCTTGTGCAAGCCCTCCACCCGGCGCTGCCGGGTGACGACGGCACCAACATCGGCGACGCGATGGCTCTGAGTGTTGATGCGCTCCTCTCGCGCCGCCCAAGAAAAAAGTCCTCGTACTCATGACGGACGGCAACAACGAGCCGGCCGTACCCGATCCGCTCGACCCCGAGCAGGCCGCAATTCTGGCCCGTCGCCTGGGCGTGACCGTGCACACGATCGCGATCGGTCATGGCGGTGGAGTCGTTCAAGGCGTCGATCCCGACACGCGGCTCCCCGTTATCGCGGAAGTCACCGGGCCGAATCTGCCGCTCCTCGCGCGACTCGCCGAACTGACGGGCGGACGCTCATTTGTCGCGGCCGATGCCGACACGCTGGCCAAGGTCTTCGAAGCGATCAACAACCTGGAACGGAGCCCGATTCGCGGCCAGATCCTCACCCGGTATGATGAACATTATGCATCTTGGGCCGGACTGGCGCTCGCGCTCTTGGTGCTCGACCGTTTCCTTTCACTTGGACGACTCCGACGATTGCCGTGAGCAAAGCTTCTTGGTCGTCTGGCGATTCTTGCAAGAGGGGCCCTTGAGCTTCGCCCATCCCGAGCAACTCTGGCTGTTGCTGATCCTACCGATTCTGACCGTCTGGGCGGTGCGCGGTCGATTCTTGAGCCGGCGGGCCTGGTCCGGACTGGCCCAGCGCGGCCGCGCACCCCGCGACGGCACTCTGGGATTGATCGCGTGCGCCTCCAGTTTGATTGTCGCAATGGCTCAGCCACGCTGGGGGCACGAGCAGTCGCCTTCTTTACCGCCGGGTCACGACGTGATCATTGCGATCGACGTCAGTCGGAGCATGGCGGTCGAAGACGCCGTGCCCAACCGCCTGGCACTTGCGGCCCTTGCGGCCGAAAGCTTGGTGGACGCCCTGTCAGCCGATCCCGCCAACCGCGTAGGCCTGGTCGCATTTGCCGGTCGCGGCGTGGTCCGCTGTCCGTTGACCGAAAACCTGGGAGCAGTGCTCGACGCCTTGCACCGGCTCCGACCGGGCGCGGTGCGACCCGGCGGCACCGATCTGGGCGCTGCTCTGGACGCGGCGCTCCAGGCGATGGGCGCCGAGGAGCATGCCCAGGGCCGAGCGATCGTCCTTTTCTCCGACGGCGAAGATCACGCAGCGAGGTGGAGCGCGCGACTGGAGCGGCTCCGTCAAGACGATGTTGCCGTCCATGGAGTCGCCATCGGCGATTCCGATCAGGGTCATCCCGTTCCTTCGGGAAAGAATGCCCCGCCGCTCTTGTATCATGGCGAGTCAGTCCTGTCGCGCCGATCCGACGCTGCCCTGGAACAGATTGCTCGCGAGACGGGCGGCGTGCTCATTCGTCTCGGCTTGGCGTCGATCGATCTCGGTTCGCTCTACAAGACCAGGATCGAGCCGGCAGCTCGCCGCCGCCGCGAGACATCAGGGAACAAGACCCGCGCCGAGAGGTTCCCGCTCTGCTTGCTGGCCGCGCTCGGGCTGCTCCTGGCGGGATCTTGCCCGCTCCGCCGCGGCTGGACCTGGAGGTGGACGTCGGCCTGGCCTTGGGTGCTGAGCCGCCGGGCCCCGAAACTGGGGCTGGGATTGATCGTCGTCGCCGGATGTGCGGCAATCACCGGGGCTGTCGGCCCTGGGAGACGGACCGGCGCAGATCTCGCGGCCGAGGCGGTCGCTCGCGGCCAGGCAGCCTACTACGAGGGGCGGTTGGAGGAGGCCCTTTCTGCCTTCGAGACGGCGGTTTCGCTCGTTCCTCGGTCGGCGATCCCCCGGTATGACGCAGCGGCCGCGCTTTTCCAGCTTGGCCGTTACGAAAAAGCCCAGGAGCGCTACCTCGAAGCCGGACAGCTCGCCGATCCACCGTTGCGAACGAAAATCGATTTTGTGCTGGGCAACACGCGCCTGGCACTTGGTGACATCACGGGAGCGATCGCTGCGTACGACCAATGTCTGTCGTCGACGGCGAGAGGGACGGACATTGATTCGGTTCGACGCGATGCCGCAATCAACCGGCAATTCGCACTCGAACAGTCGCAGTCGCTCACGGCTCCGGAAGGGCAAAGCGCAAACGACCCGTCCCGGTCTTCGCAGCCGGACCGCAAGGGTGCGCGAAACCGACGAGCCGGCGGGAGCGGCGAGGAGTCGCCCGACGAACAGGGCGAGAACGGGCCGGACGCCGGCGGTGGTGGTTCCGGCAAAGGCTCGGAGGCGAATCCCGACCAGCAGCGTCCGCCCCGCAATCGGCGGCGAGTGGGAGGAGCCGGCGGCGCGCGGTCCTCGCAATCGGGGCCGGCCGGCGAGTCGCCCGAAGATCAGCTCGATGCCGCGCTCGAGCGCATCCATAATGCACAGAACCGCAGACTTCCCGATGACGAGCCCGCCGCGTCGGCCAACGATGATCGCAAGGATTGGTGAGATCGGATCCCACCTTGAGGTTCGGCGAATATAGAAATGCTCCGACAATCCCCCGCGGATCTTCTCATCGCCGGATCGGGCCGATCCCCTCGAATTCACGAGGGCCACGGGTGCTATTGCTTTGATCGAGCGTCCGTGATTCGCCGCGTCGTGCCTTGGTCTCCGAGCTTCCTGGTCCGCTCCGCGCTCTTGGGCCTGATCTGGCTTCCCGTCCAGCCAGGGACCTTCGCGCAAGACGGCCAGAGCTCCGAATCGCTCCGAGTGCAGGTGGGCGCAGTGCGCGGTCCCCATTACGCCGGGCAAGGATTAGAGCTGGCGGTGGGCGTGGTCGCGGGCGACGAGCGGCCCAAGGTCGAACTGCCTCGGATCGCGGGCGCGCGGGCCTGGTTGATTAGCACCGAATTCAAACCGATCGCAACCAGCGGCATCGGCGCCGTCGTCGCGCAGCGGAACCTGTTCCTGAGCCGTTTTCGCGTGGTGGCCAGCCGGCCGGGCACACTCGAGATTCCCCCGATAACGGCCCAGATCAATGGCCGATCGGGCCGGAGCCAGCCCAGGCGCGTCGAAATTCAGCCCGTGCCGCTCGAAGGCCGCCCCGCCGAATTCGGGGGCGGGGTCGGACAATTTACAGCGCGGGCCGAGGCGGTTCCCAGTGTCATCCGGTTCGGGCAAGAATTGAATTACCGGATCACGGTCACGGGCCCAGCGGCCTGGGGCATGACCGCTCGGCCCGATCTGGCCCGCTTGCAGAGCCACGAGGCCGGACTGAGAGTCGCACACGAGCCCGACGAAACGACCAACGAGCCTCCGTCACGCACTTTCGTCTACCACATCCGGCCTACTCGTGCGGGGGCGATTGTCTTGCCGCCCGTGGTGATCGCTGCGTTCGACCCCGCGGTCAAGCGCTACGTCACCCGAGTCACTTCCAGCGTATCGGTCCGCGTCATCGCGGTTCGTTCGTTCAACGCGGCGTCGATTGAGGATCTGCAATCACCGGCAGGTCCTGCTCGTGCTCAGTGGGTGGAATGGACTGCCTGGAGTTTGTCGGCCGTTCTCCTGTGCGGAGCGTCTCTTGCGCTGGCGCGGGCCCGTCGACGCCGCCGCGCCGCGCCGCGCCACGGGCCGGCAGCGGCTCGGGCGTTCGCTGTCCGCCTGGCTCGAACCCTGGGACGCGCCTCGGGCTATCCGGGACAAGATGAATCGAGCTCCCCCGATCTGGCCGCTCGCGCGAGCGCTTCCGGCTCCCGATGCTGGGTTCTCGCGCATCGCATTAGCGACGACTTGACCCGGTATCTCGAGCTTGGTGCCGGGCGCCCACCGGGAGCTCTCACACCGATCGAAGCGCGCCAGGGAGTTGCGGCAGTGACGGGCTCCGAAATCCTGGGCATTGCGGCCGAGCGGCTGGCTGCCCATTGTGATTTAGCTCTCTATCGCGAGCGGAACGGCGACCCCAGTGCGTCCGATCTGCGCGAATCGGCCCGCCAACTCTTTCAAGCTCTCGGCCGGGTCAAGCTCTCACGCCAGCATGGCCTAGAGCGGCCGCGCCGCGAATTGGAACCTTGAAGAAACTTGGCGCATCCGTGCCGATTCTGAAGTCAAGAAGGGCAAAGCGGCATTCTCGGCACCAGCCCACCGCCGCGATGGCGTCGTCGAGCAAATTGAGTTGGGCCCGCTCGAGCGTGAAAACTCGGAGCGAGCCCTCACAAGCGTCTACTAAAGCGCGTGGCTGAATGAGCGCGACCTGCTCGTATTGTTGAAGATTTCACGAGCCGTGGTCTCGGTCTTCGGCCGCGGACGGCTGAATCCCTCGACGTTGAGCGGTGGGATCACCCGGTTGGTCAGGTTTTCGATCGCGGTCAGCGGTTCGCCCTGGTCGGGGCAGACGAACAGGTAAGCCACCCCATCTTTCCCCATTCGGCCGGTGCGACCGATCCGGTGAACATAGTTCTCGGCGTCATCGGGGATATCGTAGTTGATCACGTGGCTGATGTCCTCGACGTCGATGCCGCGGCCGACGACATCGGTCGCGACCAGCACCGTGATCTCTCCGCTGCGGAACGCGCGCATGACGCGGTCGCGTGTGGTCTGCGGCAAATCGCCGTGAATCGTGGATACTCCGCGTACGACCTTGCGCAGCCGGTCGGCCAGTCGGTCGGCACCTCGCTTGGTGCGGGTGAAGACGATGCACTGCCTCGGGCGGTCTCGCTTGAGCAAGTGCACGAGCAGATCGCATTTCTGGTCCGTATTCACGGTGATGTAATACTGCTGAATGGTCTCGACGGAAGGCTCGTCCCGAGACAGATTGACCTCGGAGGGTCGATACATGAAACGCTGCGCCAGCTTGCGCACATCCTCGCTGATCGTTGCCGAGAGGAGCAAGGTCTGGCGTGGACTCGACAGCTTTTTCAGGATCCTCTCGATGTCGGGTCGAAACCCGATGTCGAGCATGCGATCGGCCTCGTCGAGCACGACGTGCACGATATCACCTAAGTACAACGTGCGGCGCTGGATATGATCCAGCACGCGGCCGGGAGTTCCGACCACGAGGTCGACTCCCCGCTGCAGCGCTCGGATCTGGCGCTCGATCGGTTCACCACCGAAGACGCCACAGATCGCGACTTGGGTGCCGATCGCGAGTTTTTGCAGCTCCCCCACGATCTGCTGAGTCAGTTCGCGGGTCGGCGCCAGGATAATGCCCTGCGGCCCGCGGGTGCGGGATTCGAGCATCTCGATCAAGGGGATGCCAAACGCCGCAGTCTTGCCCGTTCCCGTCTTGGCCTGGCCAATCACGTCGAGTCCGTCGAGCGCCTGGGGAATCAAGGCCGCTTGAATGGGAGTTGGCGTCGCATACTTGGCTTGCTTCAGGGCCTTGAGCATGGTCGCGCTCAGGCCCATCGAATGGAACCCGATGGTGGGTTCCTCTGGAACACGTCGGATCAATCAATCCTCCAAAGAAACAGTCGATACGGAGTTTTGGGAATGGAGGCCGTGAGTATGGCTCGAGATTCCTTCAAGTTTTCTGACCACCCGCTCTTAACGATTTGAAAGGCAGGGGGCCGGTCTTCTTGACCATTCAACAAGGGGAGGTCTCTCTCGGACATGTCCGACTTTCGGAGCCGGTTGCCACGACCTTGGCAACAGCCGCTGATTTCACTTCCTAAGCTCTTGCTATCCTATCCGGTTAGAACGCGTTCGTCAAAGCCAATAGCCCCGAAGGCTCCCAAAGTTCGCGAGCTGCTTTTCGATCGCGAGGTATTTTCGGAATTTCGGAGGGTTGGATGTTTGATTGTGCCGGACGGGCTGAGTCCGAGAATCTGCGTTT
Source organism: uncultured Isosphaeraceae bacterium (assembly GCA_963823675.1). GTDB lineage: Bacteria > Planctomycetota > Planctomycetia > Isosphaerales > Isosphaeraceae > CAWGMT01. The sequence goes on from CAWGMT010000020.1 coordinate 43,365, forward strand.
GACGCCTTGCTAGCGGTGACGCTTGCGCGCTAGTTTCTAATGTGAGTGGGAAAGCGGACATGGGTGGTGTAATAGACCCCCGGCTCGACCGAAGGTTGCGCCTCACTCGTGGCTGGGTTCCCGCCGGGATCGCGCCCGCCCTACATCGGGGCGTCAAACTATCCTTTCAAGACCCAACGCAACGAGGAGCCAACCCCGTGGCCGACCAACCAGCCGCTGCCGCTGAATTGCAGCAGAAGTATCGACAATTTCTGGACTTGCTGCCGTTGACCCTTTCCCTGGCCGGTCTCCCTCCCAGTGAAGCTCGTCTGTTTGGCGAAGAGCAGATCGAGGCCCGCGGGATCACGATCAAAGCCGCGTACCGAGTTGCCCGCACAGTCGCGAAAGAATGCCTGGGCGGGTCGTAAGAGCGTTGCCGGTCGCGTCTCGTGCGCTTGCGTGATTCTCTCGATCCGTGCTGTTTGATGCGGAAACGGTAGCCGATAAGACATTCGCGTGACGAATGCGGCCGAGCCGGCAGATCGCCAATCGGTCCATGCGATGCGCGCTTGATTCCGGCAACCCACACGCGAAAGGCCCACAACGCGATGATCCTGACGCAGCAATCCAGCCCACGGCCGCGACGCCTCCGAGCCGCCTTGATCGGGCTTGGCCTTGACAGCGGTGACGACGACAACCGTCTGACCCGCGGTGACCAGAGCCTCATCCTCGGCGGATCGGCCGAAACGCACGCCGAGCTGCAGGATACCGCATTGAAGATGGAGCGCGAGCTCGACCGGCGCGGGCGGCGACTGGGCGATCTCGATCCCGCCGAGCTCGCTGATCTCGCGACCACCATCGACTTACCGGAACTCCACGAAATTGCCTTGCGGCTCAAGGCGGGTCTGGAGCAGCAAGGACGCGCTTTCGATGATCTTTCGGCGGAAGAGCTGACGGCTTTGTCGGCACCCGCCGCCAGTGACGAGACCGCGTGACCTCTTGCCCTGCGACGTTGCCCCTCGCCAGGCGCAGCCGCTTCCGATCAAGTCGGAAAACCCACGAGCACGGCGGCACCATCCTCATCACCGGAGGACGTGCCGCCCGGCTCTGCGCCGGCGCTCATTGACCAGTCCCAGAGCTCGCGGCGACTCCTTGAGAAACTTGATCAACTGCGAGGGAGTGCACCCGAGCTCGTCCGCCGCGGCTTTGGGCTCGTCGCCGCACGCGCAGATCACGTCGAGCGCCTCGGCCAGGAGCGCGGGGTAATCCTCATGCCCGGGATTGATCTCCAATCGGCCGCGGGCGCACCGTTTTCGCCAGAGCAGAGTGGGCTCATAACGCGTGTGTTCATCGCGGCGAATCGGGAGCCGAAAAGTTAAAGCCAGCTCGATCCGGAGCCGCAAGAGCGCCACGCGGCGGTTTTCGCCTTGAGTGCGCCGTTCCGACGCCTCGGCCTTGGTACCGGTCGGACGATGGGTCAAGATCACCGCTGTCTCAACTTTGTTTCGGTTCTGCCCGCCAGGCCCCGAGCGCCGCGCGGCCACAAAATCAATTTCCGCGGCCAGCTCGTCCGGAGAAAGTGCGGCTGGGTGGCAGGCTGCCCCGGTCCGCGTTGATGTTCGGGAAGTAATGTCCATCGAGAAAGCGTAAGATGAGGATCAAGTATTCCTGAGACGCGTGGGTCGGGCCCTGCTCTTAATCTTAATCTTGCCCTGAATCTTACGAATGACTCGGCCAAGCTGGAAAGGGTGGACGCTTGCCGTGATCAAGGCGATCGTGGCGATCGTGGTGCTCTGGGCTGTCGGACGGCATGTGCTCCATGCCTGGAATGACCTCCGCCGTCAGGGCACTTCGCTCCACTTTGAGCCAACGTGGCTGGTCGGGTCGGGTCTGCTCTATCTGGCCGGGCTTGTAGCCTTTGGGCGGTTCTACGAACGCATCTTGCATGCGAGCGCCACCCCCGTGCGGCTTGGCCCTGCATTACGGGCCTACCTGCTCAGCCACCTGGGCAAGTACGTGCCCGGCAAGGCGATGGTCGTGGTCGTCCGCGCTGGATTGGCCGTTCAGCACGGGGCCCGACCCTCGACGGCGGCCTTCGCCACGTTCTATGAGACGCTCGTGATGATGGCCGCCGGCGGCGTGGTCGCCGCAGCCGGGTTCACAACGGCCGCGGGCTCGGAGCGCGTCGAACCTGAAATTGCCCGCGTGGGGAGATGTCAACCTTCCGTTCTACAGGATGGTTGCCCTGGCGGGTCTCGCATTAGGTCTGGGCTTTCTCGTCCTGGTCATACCGCCGATTTTCGGCCGGCTGGCGCGACTGGTCAGCCTGCCGATACCGGGAGTGGGGCCCGAGGCGTTGCCGCGCCTCACGGCCGGGCTGCTGTTTCGGGGTCTCTTGTGGTCGGCGGCCGGCTGGATCTTGCTGGGCTTCAGTCAGTTGGCGGTCGTGCGTGCGTTTGATCGCGCCGGGGCCGAGCGTTTGCTCGAGCTCGGCCTGGGGCCTGTGGTCATCGCCGGGGTCGCCCTGGCGACGGTCGCCGGGTTTCTGGTCGCAGTCCTCCCAGGCGGCTTGGGGGTACGAGAAGGCGTCCTGATGTCGGTACTGGCCCCAGCCCTGGGCACCCAGGCGTCGGTCATCGCGGCCCTGGCATTGCGTCTGGTCTGGGTGATCGCCGAGCTGGCTGTCGGGGCCCTGTTGGTCGCCTGGCCGCGACCCAAGAAAGCCGCGCTCGATCCTCCGCTAGAGACAGGTCAAAGTGGCTCATGATCAGCGTCATCGTGCCGGTCCACAACGAGGAGCAGAGCCTTTCGGTCCTGTATGGCGAGCTCGATGCCGTTTTCGCGGCAGGCGCTCTCGGGCCGGCCGAGTTCATCTTCGTCGATGACGGCAGTCGCGACGGTTCCTGGAACGTCCTGGCGGGGATTTGCCAGCGCGATTCTCGGGTCAAGGCGATCCGGTTTCGCCGAAACTTTGGCAAGGCAGCGGCTCTGGTGGCCGCGTTTCAAGCGGCCGGCGGCGACCTTGTTTTCACACTCGATGCCGACCTTCAAGACGATCCCGCGGAAATTCCCCGGTTCCTGGCCGAGCTCGCAGGAGGCCACGACGTCATCAGCGGCTGGAAGAAGACCCGCCACGACCCCTGGCATAAGGTTTATCCCAGCCGGGTCTTCAACTGGCTGGTCAGCAGCCTGACCGGCTGTCGCTTGCACGACCACAATTGCGGGTTCAAACTCTACCGCAGCGCGGTGCTGAAGGAGGTCGGGATCTACGGCGAGCTGCACCGATTCATTCCCGTCCTGGCGCATGCACGAGGCTTCCGAGTCGGCGAGATCGCGGTCCATCATCGGGCCCGCCGCCACGGCGTCTCGAAGTACGGGTTCTCGCGGTTTCTCAAGGGCTTTCTCGACTTGCTGACCGTCCGATTCTTGACCCGCTTCAGCCAGCGGCCGCTGCACGTTCTGGGTGGCATCGGTCTGTTCCTTTTCGGGCTGGGCGGCCTGGGCATGGTCTACCTGGCCGTGTTGTGGCTCGATCCCAGGAACCGGCCGATCGGCGATCGGCCGCTGCTGTTGTACTCGTTCGCAAACCTCGTCGTGGGCGCCCAGCTCGTGAGCCTGGGCATCCTGGCCGAGCTGGTCACCGCTTACAACATCCGCGCCGAGGATACCTACAGCATCGCCGAGACGATCCCCAGCAATGGACGCGAGAGCTCGCCCGAAGAGCAAAGTCCCGGCGCGGGAGCGTGGCGTTGACACGAGGGCCGCGAACCCGGATCTTGAGTCTTCATGACCAAGAATCGACCTCGAACCAAGATCCACGCCCCAACGAGACTTCATCCATGAAGGAGCAAAGGCCGGTCCCAATTCGTCCGGAAGCGCGCCGATTCGTGGCCCTGATCGTGATCACCACGGCGACGGCGATCGCGGCTGGAGTCGCCTTGCGGCAGCCGACGTTCATGGGCGCCAACGACATCTCGCGCTGGTGCACGGTATGGAGCCTGCTCGAGCGCGGAACCTACGCGATCGACGAGTGCCCCTGGCAGGCCGACACCCAGGACAAGGTTTTTCACGCGCGGCGAGCGATCGTCGGATCGCTGACCGAAGGCGAACCGATCAAGCACTATTACTCCAGCAAGCCGGCCCTCCTGCCGACCCTGATCGCGGGAATTCTCTACCCCGCCAGAAAGGCAGCCGGCGTGCCGCTGGACCACGTGGTGTTCCAGGAGCGAGCCGAGCGCTGGACGCAAAAGCCCGACCCGGCGTCTCCGTACAAGGTCAAGGGCGTGCTCGAGAAGCCCACGGAGCCCTTAAAGTGGCCGGCATACATCTTCTATTTCAAACCCATCGTCCTCCTGTTGAACGTCGTCCCTTTCTGGGCTTTTCTGGTCCTTTTCGCCCGTGTGCTCGACCGCAATGCGGCCAACGACTGGGCCTTTTTTTTCAGCCTGATTGCCGCGGCATGCGGCACATATCTTTTGCCGTTTACGCAAACCCTGAACAATCACACGATCGCGGCCTGGAGCGCGTTTTGCGCTCTACCAGTTTCTGGCGGTCTGGGACGAGGGAGATCGCGCGGGCTGGCGATTTGCAGTGGCGGGCTTCTGGGCGGCCTTCGCCGCGGCGAATGAGCTGCCCGCCCTGGCGTTTCTGGCTCTGCTATCGTGCCTCTTGCTGGTGCGCTTTCCGGGCAAAACCCTGCTCTTTTTCGCCCCGGCGGCGATCATTCCGCTGGTCGCGTTCGCCATCGCCCAGTATGCGGTCTTCGGCGAGTTCAAGCTGGCTTATGAATCATTCGGGACCGACGAGTATCTCTACGAGGGCAGCCTCTGGAAGACACCGCTGGACCTCGATGCCTTCAACGAGCATCCCGAGCCGCGTGGGATCTACCTTCTACACATGACGCTGGGACATCACGGGGTTTTCTCGCTCACGCCGATCTTTCTGCTCTCGTGTTGGGGAGCGCTGCGGCTCCTGGGCGCGCCCTTCCGGTCATTGGCCGCGTGGACCTGGCTCACGCTGCTGGCCTTTGCGGGCCTGGCCGGGTATTACTTGCTTGACACCGCGGCCTGGAGAGCCGGTGGAGCACTCGCTCCCTATCGTTGGCTATTCTATGGCTTGCTTGCACTCGCGGCCGTTTCCGCCTCATTCGTTGTCGCTCGTCGGGCGAGCGAGCCGCTCCTGGCCGTCGCCTGGCTGACGGCCGTGCTGGCGGTCGTGCTGCTGGCGTTCTACACCGGGAACCCCCTGGCCCGAAATTACGGCGGCTCGACCCAGGGCCTCCGCTGGCTCTTCTGGCTGATCCCTTTCTGGCTGCTGCTTTTGATCAGAGGTGTCGAGGGGGGCCAGGACCGCCGCGCCGTTCAGGTCGTTTCTTTACTCGCGCTGGGCGTCTCGGCGCTATCTGTTGGTTATGCCATGCGTAACCCCTGGAGCCACCCGTGGGCCCTCGACGCGCTCGAGCACCTCGGCTTGTACCCGCTGGCGCGCTGATACCAACTTAGGCTACGTCGATTGGGCGCTCGAAGCGGCACGCCATTGACCGGAGGGACGCCCGATGACGCAACCAGACTTATACGAGCAACTCGGCGATTATGGGATGTCTCTACTTCTTCCCGCGGGAATGACGGCGATGGGTCGAAAGACTCGCTTCGCGTGGAAAGTACTGGAGTGTCTTGCTCCGGCCGGACCGGGCTGAGTCCGGGGGCCGGCTCTCTCTTTTTCCCATGGGCGGAGGATCGGGATGTGTGGCATCTTGGGGATGTATTCGCCGACGGGCGCGGTCGACTCCGAGGAGCTGCAGCGCGCCACCCGACGGCTGTCGCACCGCGGCCCGGATGGTCAACGCACCTGGCTGGACTCCGACCATCGCGTCGGCCTGGGCCACGCGCGGCTGAGCATCATCGACCTGGCGACCGGGGACCAGCCCATCGCCAGCGAGGACGGGCGCCTGCATATCGTGGTCAACGGCGAGTTCTACGACTTCGAGCGCATCCAGGATGAGCTGAGGAAACGCGGCCATCGGCTCCGGACTGGATCGGACAGCGAGATCGCGCTGCACCTGTACGAGGAGCGCGGTCCCGGCTGCCTGGAGCAGCTCCGCGGCGAATTCGCCTTTCTCCTCTGGGACGGCCGCACGGACCGGGTCTTCGCCGCGCGGGACCGATTTGGGATCAAGCCGCTGTATTACGCCTGGCGGGGCGACATGCTGGTCCTCGCTTCGGAGGCCAAAGCGCTCTTCGCGGCCGGCATCCCGGCCCGTTGGGACCGCGACAGCTTCTTCCGGGCCGTCCACCACCAGGCGCCGCCGCAGGACCGCACGCTGTTCGAGGGCGTGCATCAGGTCCCGCCGGGGCACTACCTGATCGCCTCGGCCGGTGAGGTCCGGCTGGTCCGCTACTGGGATTTCGACTACCCGACCACCGACCGGGCCGGATCGGCGCGCCCCGATGCCGAGCATATCGAGGAGTTCCGCCAGGCGTTCGATGAGGCGGTCCGCCTCCGGCTCCGCGCCGATGTGCCGGTCGGCTGCTACCTGAGCGGCGGGCTCGACTCGTGCGCCGTGCTGGGACTGGCGGCCACCCATCGATCGGATCCGATCCGGGCGTTCACCCTGAGCTTCGACCGGCCGGAGTACGACGAGACGGCGATTGCGCGGGAGATGGCCGGGCTCGCGAACGCCGAGTTCCACCCGATCCCGATCACGCAAACGGAGCTGGCCGACCACTTCGCCGACGCGGTCGCCCACGCCGAGACGCTCGCGATCAACGCGCACGGGGTGGCCAAGTATCTGCTCAGCCGCGCCGTGCGGGATGCCGGCTACAAGGTGGTCCTCACGGGGGAGGGGTCCGATGAGATCCTCGCCGGCTACCCCCATTTCCGCCGCGACCTCTGGCTCCATGACCTCGGGGCCACCGGCCGCGATGCGGGGTCTGCCCAGGCGCTCCTCGATGAGCTCCAGGAGCGCAACCCGGTCTCGCGCGGCCTCCTACTGCCCGACGGCGAGGGGGCATCCCTGGAGGGCCTCCGCGCCGCGATGGGTTTCGCGCCGTCCTGGCTGGAGACCGGTGCGACCCAGGCCCACAAGCTCCGCGCCCTGTTCTCGCCCGACTTCGCGGCCGAGGTCACCGGCCGCGACGCGTACTGCGAGCTGCTGGAGGGCCTGGACGTAACCGGGCAGCTCGCCGGCCGGGCGCCCGTGAATCAGTCACTCTACTTGTGGGCCAAGGTGTTGCTGCCGAATTATGTGCTGGCGTTCCTGGGCGACCGCATGGAGATGGCCCACTCCATCGAGGGTCGGCTGCCGTTCCTGGATCACCGTGTGGTGGAGCTGGCCCGGAGCCTGCCGGTGGACCAGAAGATCCGGGGAACGGTCGAGAAATACGTGTTGCGCGAGGCCGCCCGTCCGGTCCTGACGGCGACGGTCTGCGCCCGGCAAAAGCACCCGTTCACGACGCCCCCCGCAGCCCTGTCCCCCGACGGCCGGCTCTACCAGCTCATCCAGGATACGCTGCGCGGGCCGGCCCTGGAGTCGCTGCCGTTCTTCGACCGGTCGCGGGTCGTGGCGCTGCTCGATCAGCTCCCGGCGATGGACGACGGCCGCCGGACCGCCTACGACATGCCGCTGATGGTCCTCCTGAGCGCTTGCGTGATCCATGAACGGATCGGTTCATCGGCCTATTGACTCTGCCGATCCCGCCGCCTCCAGGGCCATTTTCGCTCGTCACCAGGGGCGCTTCGCGGTGACAGACCTGGTTATTCGACGGTTAGCCGCTACGCAACAATAAGAGTGTCGCCTTTCGCTCCGCGAACGTGTTGACTACCGCGCTGTCCGTGCATGAGGCGCTGGCGAGGAGATGTGTCAAGATATCTGGAAATCTCTTGACTCATCAGGTGCGGGCGCATACCTTGGAGGAATGAGCAGGCCATTCGTGGACCGAGCGGATGCGGGTCATGTTCTGGCGAGAGAGCTTGCGGCCTACGCCAACCGGAAGGACGTGGTCGTGTTGGGTCTGCCGCGCGGCGGGGTTCCCGTCGCCTACGAAGTCGCGCGTGAGCTGAAGGCGCCGCTCGACGTCTTCCTGGTTCGAAAGCTGGGCGCCCGGGTCAAGAAGAGCTCGCAATGGGTGCTATTGCCTCGGGTGATGTCGTCGTGATCAACGATGATGTCGTCACGGCCCTCAAGATTTCCCGCGAGGCGATTGCCGCCGCCGTGGAACACGAGCGCCAGGAATTGGCCCGCCGCGAGGCGATCTATCGGGACGATCGCCCGCCGCTTGATGTCGAAGACAAGACGGTGATCTTGATCGACGACGGGCTCGCCACGGGATCGACCATGCGCGCGGCGGTGGCGGCGCTGCGCAACCAGAACCCGGCGCGAATCGTGGTCGCCGTTCCCATCGGCGCGGCCTCGACGTGCGCCGAATTGCGGTCAATCGCGGATGACTGCGTCTGCGTCATCGCTCCGGAGCATTTTCGAGCGGTCGGGCTCTGGTACGACGATTTTGCCCAGACCGATGACGCCTTGGTCTGCGACCTGTTGAATCGCACGACCGAGGCGTTCGCACCCAGAGGGGAGGAAGTGACATGAGCGGTATCACCGATCAAGCGGTCGAGAAGCGTGAGGTGGCAATTCTCGCGGGGGATCGGACTTTGCGAGGAACGTTGGCCTTGCCCAGTGGCGCTCTTGCGGTCATCGTCTTCGCCCACGGCAGCGGCAGCGGGCGCTATAGTCCGCGCAATCAGTACGTCGCGCAAGTGCTTGAAGAGGCCGGGCTGGGGACGCTCTTGCTCGACCTTCTCGAAGAGCAGGAGGCCGACGACCGTCGCAAGGTCTTCGACATTGCCCTCCTGGCCGGCCGGCTGCAAGCGGCGGCCGACTGGCTGGCGCAGCAGGTCGAAACCAAGGGACTTGCGCTCGGCTATTTCGGGGCCAGCACCGGAGCAGGCGCCGCCCTGCTGTCCGCGGCCCGCGCGCCGGAATCCGTCGGCGCGGTCGTCTCGCGGGGCGGACGGCCCGACCTGGCAAGCGAGGTTTTGCCCGACGTCGCCGCGCCCACCCTGCTGATCGTCGGGGGCGACGACGAGGTGGTGCTCGAGCTCAACCGCGAAGCGTTCAATCTCCTCACCTGCACGCGACAGCTCGACATCGTGCCGGGCGCGACCCACCTCTTTGTCGAGCCAGGAGCGCTCGAAGAAGTCGCCCGCCTGGCGCAGGAGTGGTTTGTCCACTACTTGACACCAAGCGAAGGCGGCCGCCGATGAGGAGCTCTGATCTCCTCCCAGAGCGGGGGAGGATTACAAAGCGTTGAATAAGGCAGGAAACTCTTGGCCAGAGAGCGGCGGGCACGAGGCCCGCCCGGCCGGGAGAATCCAGCGACCTTGCAGTGGAGCAGGCGTCTCTGCCCGCCTTTGGGTCTTTCCTTCCTTATGCGATCCTCTGTAAGGTGGGGGGTCGGACGCCACGGTTTGGAACCCGCGGGCTGCGGACCAAAACGACGCCGCAAGAAGGAGAAATCGCTCTGTGCGACTTGAGGAAATGAGCTGGCCGGCGGTGGCCGCGGTCTCGCAAGACCTGCCAGTCGTGCTGCCCATCGCGGCCGTGGAGCAACACGGACGCCACCTGCCGCTTTTCACCGATAGTATCCTGCTGCAAGAGGTGGTGCGCCGAGCGGCCGAGTCACTGCGCGACCGCGTGGTCTGGGCACCGCTTTTGTGGCTGGGCAACTCGCATCATCATCTGGATTTCGCCGGTACCTTGTCGGCCGCGCCGCGAACCTATCTCGACTTGCTGGGCGACCTAATCGACAACCTGGTTGGTCACGGGTTCCGGCGCATCGTCTTGCTCAACGGTCACGGTGGCAATATCGTGCCGGGTCAGCAGGCCGTTTTCGAGGCCCGCCAGCGCACGCGAACGCGGCAAGACCTTCTGCTCCTGGCGGCGACGTACTGGCTTCTTGGCGGCAAACCCTTCCTGGTCGACTCCTCGATCGCGCAGGACCGCATGGGACACGCATGCGAGTGGGAGACCTCGATGATCTTGCACCTGGCGCCGCACTTGGTCGGCGATTTGAGCCGGGTCGAGCCGGTCGCCTTCGGCGCGCCGTTCGAGCCGGCCGCGCGCGGCTGGATCACTCGCGAGCGCAGCGCCCCCGGCCACATCGGCGACCCCCGCCGCGCCACGGCCGAGAAGGGCGAGGCCCTCTTCCGCATCTTCGCGCAGGACGTCGCCAACTTCCTGGAGCGGGTGATCGTCTGGGACGGACATTCCTGGGATGGCTGACATCGAGTCGAGCTCGAGCCCGACGACCTCGGTCTGGCCGGCAGCCGCCGAGCGCCGGTCCGCGCTCCGCGCGTGGGGAATCTGCGGCTTGCTGCTCTTGGCGACCATGCTCATGTACATGGATCGCCAGGCGCTCGCGCAGCAGAAGACCGAGATCTCAAGGGCACTAGACCTCAGTGATCGCGACTACGGCCGGCTCGAGACCGGATTCGGCCTGGCCTTTGCCCTGGGGGGGATTGTCACCGGGTTAATTGCCGACCGGATCAGCCCGCGCTGGCTCTATCCGATAGTCCTCCTGGGCTGGTCGGGCGTCGGCTTCGCGACCGGATGGGTCACCAGCTACCGCGAGCTTTTCGTCTGCCGGGTTCTTCTGGGGTTCTTCGAAGCCGGGCACTGGCCCTGCGCGCTGGTGACCTCGCAACGGCTCCTGTCGCGCCGCGACCGGTCGCTGGGCAACAGTATCCTCCAGAGCGGGGCCTCGCTGGGCGCGATCGCCACGCCGATGGTCGTACTTCTATTGACCAGCGAGGCGCCAGAGAGCTGGCGGCTGCCGTTCCGCGTGATCGGCTCAGCCGGCGTCTTCTGGGTAGTTGCCTGGCTGACCACGATTCGATCGAAGGACCTCGAGCTCACGAGCAATGAAATCGCGGCAGCCGGGTCTCAGGACAAGCCCTTCGAGTTAGAGACTGCGGCCGGCACTGCGGCCGTGCCAGCACCGGCCGCGCCGTGGACGCTCGTCCGACGGTTCCTGGCCCTGGCGGTCGTCGTGATCACGATCAACCTTTGCTGGCAGTACTTCCGGGCCTGGATGCCCGGCATGCTCCGCGAACAGTATGGCTACAGCAAGCAGCAGGTTCAGATCTTCTCGATGGCCTATTACGTGGCCACCGACGTGGGCTGTCTCTCGGTCGGCTTCCTGGTCAAGTGGCTGGCGGGTCGAGGTTTTTCGGTCCACGGCGCTCGGATGGCGATGTTTCTGGTTTGCTCGTGCCTGACGGGCCTATGCGTCGGCGCCGCGTTCTTGCCGGCCTCGTGGCTGCTCCTCGTCGCCCTGTTGTGCATCGGCTTTGGCTCGCTGGGCCAGTTTCCGATCTACTACGCATTGAGCCAGGAGCTGTCGGCGCGGCGGATGGGACGAGTCACCGGCGCGCTTAGCTTCTTGACCTGGACGGCGACGGCCCTCGTCAACGTGCCGATCGGCGCCTGGATCGACCAGACCCACTCCTATTCCGAAGTCACCTATCTGGCCGGGCTGATGCCGTTTCTGGGCTTTGTGGCGCTGTTGCTGCTCTGGAACGGGTCCACGCAGCGCGGACCCGGCGACCAGGCCGCATAGATTCTTCCTCGCAAACATCTCAGCACGATGCGCACAGCTTGGGATCGCCGGACGGAGCCGGCTCCTACAAAACCACGTGCTGATGCGTCGCCTCGCTGTAGGAGGGGGCTCTGTCCCCCGATCCCTACAAAAACGACCTTGAGCGCCGCATAGATACCGGCCCGGTCAATCTCGGGCGGCGAAAGGTCAACCTCAATCGCCAGATCGGGGTTGGGATAGTCGGCGACGTCGTTGGACTTGCGGGCTCGGGCCGCCGCGACGGCAGCCGGCTTTCCTGCTTCGAAGTAATAGCACTGATCGACCGCCAACCCGCGCGCGATTTCCGGACGCTTCCACGGGGTCTCGCCAGCACCCTTACAGTCGATGTCCAGCTCCATTGTGACGGCATTGACGAATCGGGCCAGCAGATCCTTGACGTCTCCTGAAAGGAAACGGATTTGACCACAAAAGGCATCGAGATGACTGGCCCACAGACCTCGGTCCACGATAAGATTTCTTTGCACGAGCACGGGGAACCACCCGCGAGGGGATGCATGTCGAAAATTCACCGGCCGATTGATCAGCCGTTGCGGCGCTCAAGGAGAAGCACTCGTGGACCCGAACACGGCGATTCCGTTGTTACTTGGACTGCTTTTCGACGGCAATCTGGGTCGCGTTCTGGGGCTTTCGAGCTTCCTCGTGTCGGTGGCATTGTCAAGTGCAATCATGGGAGCCGGTCAGGCAATCGCGAGTGCGGAGCCGCCCCTCTACCGATCTGCCCAGAGCGGTCGATGGTCGGTTGCGGCGACGTGGCAGGGGGGAAAGGTGCCCGGCAGCGGTGCCAGAGTTCAGGTCAGGGCCGGGCACGTCGTGACGTATGACGTCAAGACCGAGGGCGCGATCCGATCGATCCATGTCGCCGGGACGCTGAGGTTCGATCCCGGGCGCGACACGCGGCTGGACGTCGGTCTGATCAAGATCCAGGCGGGCGATGACGCCAGCGAGTCGGGTCTCGATTGCGAGAATCATGTGGCGCCCCCGGACCCGAAACACGCGCGAGCCGCCCTCGAAATCGGCATGCCGGATCAGCCGATCGCCCGCGACCATACGGCCGTCATTCGATTGACGATGGCGGCGGGTCTCGATCCCGAGGAATGCCCGGCCATCGTCTGTTGCGGCGGCCGCTGGGACGTGCACGGCAGCCCGCTTTGCCGCACCTGGGTCAAGCTGGCCCAACGGGCGGCCGCGGGGGCGACGACGGTCGTCCTGGGCGAGCCCGTGACGGATTGGCGAGTCGGCGATCGGGTCATCATCACGGCAACCGGCCGGCAGAACGCGCGCAGTGAGCCCAAGCTGGCGAGCGTTCGCGAGCGGCCCGAGACCGAGGAGCGGATCATCCGGGCCATCAAGAACGATGGTCTCGAGGTCGTGCTGGACGCTCCGCTGGCCTTCGCTCACTGCTCGTTCGAAAAGCGTCGCGGAGAGGTGGCCAACCTGAGCCGAAACGTGATCATCGAGTCGGCCGCTCCCGATGGAGTGCGCGGCCATACGATGTATCATCGCCACTCGGCCGGATCGATCTCCTACGCTGAATTCCGTCATCTGGGAAAACGAGGTAAACTGGGAAAGTATAGCCTGCATTTTCACCGGGCCGGCGATACGATGCGTGGGACGTCGGTGATCGGGGCGTCGATCTGGGACAGTGCCAATCGTTGGATCACGATTCATGGAACGAACACGCTGGTCGTCCGCGACTGCGTGGGATATCAAAGCACGGGCCACGGGTTCTTCCTGGAGGATGGCACCGAAGTCGAGAACATCCTGGACCGGAATCTGGCGGTCCAGGCCTGCGGGGGCAAGCCGCTGCCGGGGCAGGTTTTCCCGTATGACGGCAACGACGGAGCCGGCTTCTGGTGGGCCGATAGCCGCAATGCGTTCACCCGCAACGTGGCCGTCGAGTGCGATGGGTATGGTTATCGCTTTGACGCGCCGGAGGGGTCGGGAGCCGGCCTGTGCGTTGCCGTCAAAAGCCCCGACGGCCGGCGGCGGCACGGTCGAACATCCGGACCCTGCCCTTCATCCGCTTCGATGGGAACGAGGCTCACGCTCAACCTCGGTACGGGTTGAACCTGGGAGGAGGGGCCGGGAGTGGATCGGAAGGTGGCGTGGGTGAGATCGGGCCGGACGTGCATCATCCGTTCCTGATCCGTAACTTCAACGTCTGGGACAGTAGGTGGGGATTGACGCTGGCGGCGCCGTCGGTGTTGATCGACGGGTTGGCCCTGGCCGAATGTGACTACGGATTCTGGCGCCCGCACTACGCGCGACATGCATACCGCGGGGTCAACCGCTACCGCGTTGGGTTACCCGAGGCCTTTGCGGTCGGAAATCGGCCGGATGTGAGCGTTTATCCCTCCCCTCTGAAGCCCGTGGACGACCGGCCGCCCGTCACGGTGATGATTCGCATCAGTCCAATCCGGCGGGGTCGAGTGGTCGTGCGAGGTGTCACGGTCGATGACGGAGTGGTCCGTTCGGTTCGTGTCAACGGCCAGGCGGCTTTGCCCCTGGCGCCGAACTACCTCGAATGGCAGGTTGAAATCGACGCGGGATCGCCCTCCGGGCCGCTGGCCCTGAGCGCCTGGGCGGAAGACGCGGCGGGGAACGTCGAGCCGATCCCTCATCGCGCCGCGATCGTGATGCCGTGACGCAACATCGGTGCGTGCTTGGTTCCTGCCGGCCGCTGAAACCACGACAAACCGACCAAAAATTGTTCTTTTCCGTTGCAATCTTGCCGTCGGAGGACTACATTTCTGTCCGACGTTGTTCACATTGAATCTCAAACCAAGGAGATTCCGGCGATGGTGGCTCGTGTCGAGATAGGGCGCGCCTGGCGGCGGTACGCGGCTTCCGGCTTTCTGGCGGTTGCGATCCTGGCCGTTGCGTCGTTTCGATCATCGGCCCAGGCGTGGCCGAGTTACTCGCATGATGCGCAGCACACTTGCCAGTCGAGCGTTGCGTCGATGCTTCCCCAGGCCATTCGCTGGAAGACCCCGGTCGACCTGGACCCGCAGTATGCGAGCAACGGCGCTTTGTACACGCACTATGGCTCGCCGCTGATCACCAGCTTGAACCTGGTGCTGGTTCCGGTCAAGACGGCGGCTAACGGGGGCTTGCGGCTCGATGCGCATCAGGGGACCAATGGCAGCCTGTTCTGGTCGATCACTTCTGACTACGCGTTTCCGCATTTCGACTGGATTCCGCCGTTTGGGCCGGTTCTTACGCCGGGCGACACCATGGTGGCCATGGCGGGCGCCGGCGGAACTCTGCTGGTACGAACAACGCCCAACAGCGGCCACGGCAACCTGACGCGCATCGCCTTTTACGGCATCGCCAATTACCAGAAGAATGCCGCGGCGTTCAACAGCGCGATCCAGATCTGCACTCCGATCACGTGCGACGCCGCCGGCCATTTCTACTTTGGATACGTTTCCTCCTCCACCTCCGCGAGCCCGCTGCCCGGCTATCCCAACGGTATTCCCAGCGGGTTGGCAAGGTCTCGAGCTCGGGTAGCGGCACCTTTAACGGCGCTGCGGCCCTCAGCGGCGACGCACACGATGGTCAAGGTCAGCTACAACTGTGCGCCGGCGGTCAGCACCGACGGATCGACCGTGTATGTCGCGGTGAACAATGTCCCCGTGGGCCAGGCGGGGAATTTCGGTTCTGGCTATCTCTGCAAGCTGAATAGCGCGGACCTGAGCAGGCAGGCGAGCGTGTTCCTGAACGATCCCCGGCCTGGAAAGGGGGCGGCAACGATGACCGACGACTCGACTGCCAGCCCCACCATCGGGCCCGACGGCGACGTCTATTTCGGCGTGCTCGAGGGCAGTTTTCCTTCCAACAATGATCGGGGCTGGATGTTGCATTTCAGCGCCGATCTATCGACCGTGAAGACTCCGGGCGCGTTCGGCTGGGACGACACAGCCTCGATTGTCCCCGCCAAGGCGGTTCCATCCTACACCGGCACTTCCTCATACCTGATTCTGACGAAATATAACAACTATGCAGGCATAGGCACCGGAAACGGTCAGAACAAGCTGGCAGTTCTCGACCCCAACAGCCTGACCGAGACCGATCCCGTCACCGGGGCCACGGTCATGTACGAGGTGCTGACGGTCCTGGGCCCGTCGGCTGATCCCAACCATCCGGGCGGAGTGCGGGAGTGGTGCATCAATTCCGCGGCCATCGACTCGACCAACAAGTGCGCGGTCGTCAACAGCGAAGACGGGCACATCTACCGTTGGAGCTTCATGACCAACACGCTCTCAACGGCATTTCCCATGGCCGCGGCCACCGGAGAGGCGTATACTCCGACCTTGATCGGCCCCGACGGGGCCGTGTACGCGATCAACAACGCCGAGCTCTATTGTTGCCAGAGCGGCGGCTGATCGAGCCACGATGTCGAAGTGTATGCGATCAACAACGCCGAGTTCTCTGGTTGCCAGGCTGAGTCAGTGAGAGCGACTTAAGGACCGAACGAATGAGATCAAGATCTTGTGTTTTGGCGATGCTTGCCTTGTGGGGAGTTGTAGCCTCTCACTCGGCGCGGGCCGGAAGCCTTGTTGTCGGTAACCTGGATCAACCCGTGGGGGGCTTCGATACGATCATGCCCACCTACGACTATCCGGTCCAGTACGGCCTCAACTCGGCGCAGGAATTCACCACCGGGCCCGCGGCGACTACGTTGGACGTGATCTTCGCCAATATCGGCTATTATTATTCCGGAACCAATGGAGACTTCCAACTCACGGCGACGCTGGTCGCGGATTCCGGCGGTACTCCGACCGGTTCCACGCTCGTCTCGTTCACGTTCAACGCGAGCTCCATTCCCACTTCGGGCTTCGCCGATGTTGAATTTGATCCGGTCCATACGATGACTCTGGCCGCCAACACGAACTACTGGTTCGTCCTGGCCGGCAGTTCTCCGAGCGACGGGACGGGAGGCGTGGACTGGAATTACACCTACTCGACGACCACCATTGGCCCCGGCAGCCTACCTCAGACCACCATCAGCTACGACGGCGGCATGACCTGGGAACCTCCGTTTCCCGACAATCCGTACATCATGCAGGTCAACGGGTCTGTTCCGGAGCCAGCCGGCTGGGTCCTGGCAGGCATGGGCTTTGCAGCCGTCATGGGTCTTGCTCGCTGGTCTCGTCAGAGCCATCGTGACGCGGGCCCGGCCTCGTAAAGACTAAACCCAAATCCGGTTCGTCCGCGAAGCCGCTCGCGCAAGTGGGCGTGCTACCCGTCCCGAGTTGACACACCGTCACGCCCATCCCAATCCGCCTCACCCCTCGCTATCACCGTGATGCGCAATACCATGGGTCGTGTGCACAGGGTGATTCCCCGCATGGCTCCGCATGGGTAACGAAGCTTTCGTTGAGGCGGGACATGGAAAAGGGACCGCGCGATTAGCTCTTGTTATAATGGTTGATCGACTTTCAACGCGGAAGGAGAATCACCATGTCGGAAAGGACCGATCAAGCCCGGGAGGCCCTCCAGCAGCTTGCCCCCGCGGATTTCTTCGATCCCGTGATCGAAGCGTACAAGAAAGACGTCGATCGCACGCTGTTGCGTGAGAACTTGAAGTTGACGGTTGAAGAGCGCGTCCGAAAGGCCGAGTGCGTTCACAAGTCGATTGCGCTCTTACGCGGCGCAGCCGGGCAGGGGCCGCTGGCCGTCAAAGGAAAAGAAGAAACGTGATTGCTTCCCTGGAAGAGGTGCTCCGCACCATGCAGGAGCATCACGTTCGCTGCATCGTCATTGGCGGCTGGGCGGCGATTCTTCACGGTGCCGCTCGGACGACAAACGATGTGGATCTGGTATATGCCCGCGATCCTGAGAATCTGAAAGCTCTCGCGGCGGCTCTCAGCTCCGGGCAACCTTACTTGCGCGGCGCTCCACCGGGTTTGCCGTTTAGATGGGACGAACGGACAATCACGGGCGGGCTCAATTTCACCTTGACGACCTCCCTGGGCGACCTTGATCTGCTAGGGGAAGTACCCGGCGGCGGAACGTACGACCAACTCATGCCGTTCACGCAGGAACTCTCGGTCTTCGGTGTTACCTGGCGCGTGGTCACCTTGGAGCGGCTGATCCAGTTGAAACGCGCCGCGGGACGGCCCAAGGATCTGGAGGCGATCGCGGAATTACAGGCTCTACTGGACGAACGGCGCAAGCTCGGTCCGGCCCCTTAGGCGCTGCACAACAATGAGTGTTGCCTTTCGCTCCGCGAGATTCATGACTCCACGACTTCATCGTCATCTTGCGATCGCTCTCGCACTATTCGCTGCCTTTTTCATCGTGTCTGGCGCAGCGGCGCAGCGCACTGCCGTCGCGCCTCGGTCGCCGGACGACGCCCTGCGGGCATTCGTGCTGGCTGACCCCGCGCTTGTAATCGAGCTGGTCGCCGCGGAGCCCGACGTGACGAGTCCGGTTGCGATCGCGTGGGACGAAGTGGGGCGGCTCTATGTCGCCGAGATGCTCGACTATCCGGTTGCGACCACGGCGGGGCGGATCAGGCGGCTGGAGGACCGCGACGGCGACGGCCGCTATGAGCGTTCGACTGTCTTCGCCGACGGGCTGCCTTTCCCGAATGGCGTGATGCCCTGCTTCGGAGGCGTGCTGGTGACGGCCGCGCCCAATATCTGGTTCTTGCGCGACCAGGACGGCGATGGCCGCGCTGACGAGCGGCGCGTCGTGCTCACCGGGTTCGGCGAGGGCAATACCCAGCTTCGGGTCAACGGCCTGGAATGGGGGCTGGATAACTGGATCTATGCCGCCAATGGACGGAGCGACGGCGAAATCCGGGCACCGGACGACCCGCCGAGCCGGGCCGTCTCGATCCGGCGCCGCGATCTGCGATTCCGGCTGAGCGCGCAGCCAGGACCGGGCACGCGCGTGGCGATCGAGGCCATTGCCGGTTTCAGCCAGTTTGGCCTGGCGCACGACGATTGGGGCAACCGCTATCCCTCGTGGAACACGATTCCCATCCGGCATGTCGTCGTCGAGCAGCAGAGCCTGGATCGAAACCCGTACCTGGCCGAAACATCGTCGGTGGCGTCGATTCTCGACCCGGCCGACGGCGGACGCATTTTTGCGATCAGTCCAGCCCAGGCGCGGTTCAATCGCGAGACGGTGGCGTTCTTCAACGCGAGCTGCGGCCCGCTCTTCGAGCGCGGGGATGGCTTGCCCGAGGCTTACCGGGGCAATGCGTTTGTTTGCGAGCCCTTGACGAACCTGGTGCACCGGCGTGCGGTCGAGCCGGCCGGGTTGACGTTCAGCGCGCGGCGCGTGGAGCAAGGTCGCGAATTCCTCGCATCGTCCGACCCCGTGTTCCGGCCGGTGAATCTCGCGAATGGGCCGGACGGGTGTCTCTATGTCGTCGATATGTATCGCGAGCTGGTCGAACATCCCCAGTTCGTGCCCGAGTCAGCCCGCGGAGCGGTTGACTTTCGCCGCTGGCACGATCGAGGCCGGATCTGGCGCGTTCGCCCCAGGTCGGCGATCAAGCCGGCGATCGACCGGACGAGCCTGAGCCAGGCCCATCCGGCGGCGCTCGTCGGGTTGCTGGGGCATCCCAACGGCTGGTGGCGCATGACGGCGCAACGGCTGCTCGTCGAACGGCGAGATCTGAATGCGGTGCCACTCCTGGCCACGGCACTCGAGGATCGTCGGAACCCGCTCCTTCGCTTGCACGCTCTCTGGACGTTGGCCGGCTTGGGCGCCCTGGATGCGTCGCGCCTGGATCGAGTGGCGCATGATCCCCATGCCGGGCTGCGCGAGCACGCGCTGCGCGTGGCGGCGACGGTCGAGCCAAGCCAGCGCGCACGCTGGCTTTCGACTTCGAGCCTGGCTGCACTGGCTCAAGACCCGGCGATCCGCGTGCGGCTCCAAGCGGCGCTCTTGCTGGGAGATCGCAGCGCTTTAGACCCGGCGGCGCTCGCGGCCCTGGGAAGGGTCGCGGCCGGGGACGCCGATGATCCCTGGATGCGGCTGGCGATCGTCAGCGGGCTGGGTGAATCGGCTCTGAATTTCATTCCCTTCTGTCTATCGATTCCTCGATCAGCAGGCCGGACCGAGCTCCTCGCTCAGACGGCGGCGCTTGTGGGAGTGCGCAGGCGGGTGCCTGAGATGGCGGCTCTTCTGAAGAGGATTGCCGCCCGCCCGGCTCGGGAGCGGCCGCCCGCGCCTGGCGCTAGCACGTGCGAAACCGATTGGTTGACGATGCTGGCGGGCCTGGCTGCGGGCCTGGAGCGATCGGGCCCGGGGCTTCATGCCTTGATCGAGGCGCCGCCGGAAGAGGAGCTGAAGCTGCCGCTGGGCGAGCTTGCCGTGATGTGGCCGGCCGCGGCGGCCCTGGCCGTCTCGAACCGTCCGGCCGCGGAACGGATGGCGGCCGTCGAGGTGCTGGCGCGGGTTTGGCCCGAGCAGGCCGAGGCCGTCGTCCCGAAATTGCTGGCCGTCCGCGAGCCGCCGGAGATTCAGGCTGCCGCCGTGCGTGCCGTGGCCCGTGCGGGTCGGGCTGCGCTGGCCGCCCAGGTTATCGGGCTCTGGGGCGATCTGGGCCTGGCGACGCGCCGGGAGCTCCTGGCCGCGCTGGTGGGATCACATCTCCTGGCGCAGGAGCTTCTTTCAGCGCTCGAACGGCAGACGATCGCCCCGAGTGAGCTGGACGCGCCGACACGAGAAGCCCTCTTGCATCTTGCCGACGCGGGGCTGCGATCGCGTGCTTCGGCTCTGCTGGCCAGGTTTGTGCCCCCGGACCGATCATCCGTGCTGGCGAAGTATCGGCCCGCGCTCTAATTGGAAGGAAACCCACGGCAGGGCGAGGCCGTGTTTTCCCGGACGTGTGAGACTTGCCATCAACACCAGGGCCGCGGGCATCGAGCCGGCCCGGACCTCTCGGGCGTTATGGGCCGAGCTGCCGAAGCGCTCTTGAGCGACATCCTCGATCCCAACCGCGAAGTCGCTCCGGACTTCGCGACGATCGCCGTGGCCACACGGTCAGGCCAGGTTGCCACGGGACTGCTCGCGGAGGAGACCGCAACGACCTTGAAGCTGCGCCGCGCAGGGGGTCGAGGAAACCCTGCTTCGGTCCGAGATCGAACAGGTTCGATCCACGGGCCAATCCCTCATGCCGGAGGGCCTCGAGCAAGGGCTCGGTCTCCAGGACATGGCCGACTTGATCGCATTCCTGCGCGGGGGATCGACGCGGTGAGATCACGCCGCGGCGGGCAACGAGGCCACGGGATCGGGCGACGGAGCGCCCTCCTACAGATCTTGTAGGAGCCGGCTCTGTCCGGCGATCTGGCCGGCCGATCAACGAGGGATCGGGCGACAGAGCGCCTCGTGCAAATGCTGTAGGAGCCGGCTCTGTCCGGCGATCTGGCCGGCCGATCAGCGAGGGATCGGGCGACGGAGCGCCCTCCTACCAGATCGTGTAGGAGCCGGCTCCGTCCGGCGATCTTGCCAGCTTCTCAGCGGGTCATTGAACGAGAACAGCGCTTGGGTGATCATCAGGGCGTTGGTCGGGAAACCAGGTTTTTGGGGTCAAGCGGTCAGGAGCTTACGATGAACCGATTGCGGGGAAAAGTTGCCGTCATCACGGGGGCGGGAGCGGGAATCGGCCGCGCCACCGCCGAGTTGTTTGCCGAGGAAGGGGCCGCGGTCGTGATTGCCGAGCGGGACGAGTTGACCGGGAGCGACGCTGCGCGTCGGATCAACGATGCCGGCGGCAAAGCCCGATTCGTGGCCACCGACGTGGCCGACGAGTCGAGCGTCGCGCGCATGGCGGCCGAGGCGGTCGACGCTTTGGGAGCGATTCACGTCCTGGTCAATAACGCCGCAGTTTTCGTCTTGCGCGGCATCGAGGCCACGCCCGAGGAATGGCGCCAGAGCTTGGATGTGAATGTCATGGGGCCATCACTGGTCGCCAAGCATGTCGTGCCAGCGATGCGCCAGGCCGGCGGCGGTTCGATCGTCAACCTGGGCTCGATCTCTTCGTTTATTGCCCAGCCCAACTACGTCACGTACAACGCGACCAAGGCGGCCATCCTGGGAATGACACGGTGCATGGCGCTCGACCTCGTTTCGCATCATATCCGGGTCAATGCGATCTGCCCGGGAGTCGTGTGGACTCAGGTCGTCGAGCGCCAGGCCAAGGCAATGGGACTCGATCGGGCGGCTGCCGACGTCCATCCTCAATGGGCCGGCGCCCAGATCATGCAGCGCTGCGCCGATCCCCGCGAGATCGCCCAGGCGATTTTGTTCCTCGCTTCCGATGAGGCGTCATTCATCACCGGGGCTCACCTCATGGTCGATGGGGGGTATACGGCGAGGTAGGGGGGCGTGAGTAGCAACGGAACAGAAGAGAGCTATTCGGCGGGAAACAAGCCGCTTTCAGCCCCGTAGCCCCCGGAAAAGCTCATCGTATAACCATGCCTTTTTGGGGCGTTCACTGTTTGTAAATCCAACACTGAGGTGGGAGCAGCGGCATCGTCTTGGACCGCGCTTGACCTTCCTCTCCGGCGGCAAAGATGAGTGACCGGTGTGCGAACCGCGGATCGTCGATCTCGAGTGTGATCACCGCGCGTTCGCTTGTGCGCTGCAAGCGGAACCGGCCGTCCGGGCCGGTCGTGACGGAAGCCGGCCAGGACGGGACATCCCCCGGGAGGCCAGGTCCATAGGGATGCTTTTGAATGTTCAATTCGCGAACGCGGACCGAGACGCCTGCGGCCGGCTGGCCGTGCACGTCGACCAGCCGGCCCTCTACGATCCGTTCGGGAGCCATGGTCACGGTCGTCTCCTGGCGCGCCGCGTCGGTCTCGAGATCAGTGCCGTCGTAGCCGAAGATCATCTCCTCCTTCTGGAACGCCCGCTTTCGTAACAACTTTTGTTACACGGGAGGGCAAAAAAAGGGTTCAGGCCCGTTCCCGTTTTTGGACCGAGCCCAGGATGCCCGCGATGGTCGTCTTGGCGAGCTGCTCGTCCATCCGCCGCTCGACCTCGCCATAGACCGCTGTAAGGATGCCCTGGATGTTCCGACCCACCGGGCAGAGCGAGTTGGGCTCGCTCCGGTGCAGGGCAATCGTCTCGCCCTGCGGCTCGACCGCCCGGAGCACATCCAGGAGCGTGATTCGCCCGGCGGGGACCTTGAGCCGCCAGCCGCCGCCGATCCCCCCTTGGGACTCGACGATCCCGGCCTCGCGGAGCCGGCCGAGCAGGCGGCGGATGACCACGGGATTCGTGTTGACGCTCCCGGCGATGTACTCCGAGACCTGCGCCTGGTCCGGCGTCAACGCGAGCAGGGTCAGGATGTGGACGCCGACGGTGAGCTTGGAACTGAGCATCGCCACTCCGATTCGCAACCATAATAGTTACGACCGACGTCGCTGTCAAGCCGATCTCCGAGGGCTAAATGTCTCGACCCATTCGGGTTCGTCACCTTGCTGCCAGGACTTGCCCGATCATCACCCTGGCCGGATGGAGGGGTCATCCCGGTCGATCGGAGACCGCATCCCGGCCCACGGCCCCGACCGTCCTCCGTGGTCGGGAGAGGTCCGTTGGCTCGCGGTTGTCCCTACCGCGGGCACCCGGCGGGAGGCGGCACACCGGGATGGGCTCCGGGCCTCGTCGGCCGTTGGTCGCCCGACCGGGTCAGGTGTGGCAGACCCGCCGATAGATCGCCTCGTAGGCAGGGACGATGACGTCGGCCGAGAAGCGGTCCATCGCGCGGAGCCGCGCCGCCGCGCCCATCGCGGCGCGGCGGGTCGGGTCGGCGATCACGGCCTCGACGGCCCGGGCGAGTCCGGCCGCGTCGCCGGGGGGTACCAGGAGGCCCGAGATGCCATCCTCCACCACCTCGGGGATGCCGCCGACGCGCGTCGCGACGCTCGGGCAGCCGAAGCACATCGCCTCGAGAATGCTCAGGCAGAAGCTCTCGGAATCGGACGTGAACAGGCCGAGGTCGGCCGCTTGCAGATAGTCTTCGATGTCGGTTACACGCTCGAGCACGACGACTCTGCCGCCGAGGCCGAGTCGATGGACGTCGCCGGCGAAAGGGGCGAAATCTTCACCAGCGAGAATCACCAGGCGGAACGACTGGCGCGGGCGCACCCGCGCGGCCGCCTCCAGCAGCAAGTCAATTCGCTTCACCGGGCGCAGGTTCGAGCTGTGTAACACGATCAGCTCGTCGGTCACGCCGAGCTGCCGCCGTACCTCTGCACGCGCCCGGATCGGCGGTCGCGGCTCGAAGTAGTTGTGCACCACGTCGATGGGCCGGTCGAAGTGAAGGAGTCGGCGGGTCTCGTCGCGGAGGTATTCCGACACGACCGTGACGGCGTCGGCGCATTCGAGGGCATGGCGGATCGCCGGCCCGTACCCGGGATCGCGGCCCAGTAACGTGGTGTCAGTGCCGTGCAGAGTGGCGACGACCTTGGGCCGCAGCTCCGGCGGCAGCATCGACCGTGCTAACAAGGCGGCTGTCGCGTGTGGCACCGCATAGTGCGTGTGCAGAATGTCGAGCCGATGCTCGCGGCTCACCTCGGCCATCTTCACCGACAGAGGCAATGTGTAGTCCGAATACTTGAACAGGCCGTAGGAGCTGATGCCGACCGGGTGGAAGTGCACATGGGGCAATTCCGGAGGCAGTCGGAAAGGGCGCTCGTAGCTGATGAAGTGCACTTCGTGCCCGCGACGGGCGAGGTCGGCGCCCAGCGACGACGCCAGGATGCCGCTGCCCCCGACTGAGGGGTAGCAGGTGACGCCGATTCGGAGCGGGCGGGCGGGTTCCATGTCAGTATTGGCTCGCGTTGCGCCCAGGCGCGCCAGGGAGTCCACGAGGAGCGGGTCATTGGGGTAGACGGCGATCGCGTGGCTGACGCCGGCCCGCAGGCCATTGACGCGGGCTCGCGTCAGTTGCATCTCGACGTAGGGGCGGGCCTTCACCTGGGTCGCGTGGGCTTCCATCGCGGCGGTCCAGGCAGCCACGACGTCCGGGTTCGACACGTCGACGAAGATGGGCGACACGTCGCGGGGCTCAGCCGAGGGCGCCAGTGCGTAGTATAAGAGCTGCTCGATGGCGTGGGGCGGTAGCTCGCGCAGCTCGGCGACGCCGCCGTACCGGGCGATCCGAGCGGCGTCCCGCACCAACCGTCCCAGCCGATAGTGGTCGGGGTGCTGGTTCTCGACCGGCGTCGGGGCCAGGACGGTGGCCGGACGCAGCCGTCGGATCACCCCGGCCAGGCGGATCGAGTGCGCGGCCCTCTCCTCGAGGTGGGCGTCGCCGTCGAGCTCGATCAGCTCCAATGACGCACCGAGCGCCTTCGCGCCGGCCCGGCACTCCTCCAGTCGTTCCTCCGGCGTGCCGTGGCTGGCCGACTCGCCGCGCGAGCAGACGACCACGTGCGCCGGGCGCCCGGCGCGGGACTCGAGGGCCACGACGCCGCCGCAGCCGAACTCGACGTCGTCGGGATGACAACCGAACGCCAGCAAGGGCGCCGGCTCAGGTCGGGGGTTCGACATAGGCTTCATCGGCCCGCTCGATCATGTCGCGGACGCTATAGGTGATCTCGGGCGCATCATCCTTCCGGAGGTAATCCTGCTCGCTGGCTCCCGACACGTAGTGGGTGCACCGGATCACCGATTGCATCCAGCGCAGCCGGGTGTCGCGCGTCGGGCTGATCTGCTCGCGGGTGTACGCCGCGTCGGGGAGGTCCACGTACTGGTCGCCCCCCTTGTAAAGCCTGGGACGGCCCTCGAGCAGCCGGGCCCGCACGACCTCGCCCTCGTATGGCACGTCGACGTAGTAGTCTTCCACGTCGCACGCCGCCCGGCGGAAGGCCGGGTCGCTCGAGCGGGCGACGCGGATGCCGTCAAGCAGGCCCATGTGTCGGTACATCTCCAGGCAGAAATCGGCGACGTTCTCGGCCTCGACGGCACGGAACGCCTCGACCCACTCGGGGCCGACGTAGGGGCGGATCTGGTCGGCGGTGCAGGCCTGCCAGCCGGCGCGGACTCGCTTGAGGTACAGCGGCGAGAACTTCCGCTGCACCTGGTTGTCGAAGGCGAAGTTGAGCTGGAGCGGCTCGCCCGTCTTGCGGTGGCGCAGGGTCGTGCGGGTCTCGCGGAAGTCGTGGTCGCTGTCGTGGCAGAAGAAGACGACCGCGCCGCCGATCTCCGACTGCAGCCGCCGCGCCGTGGCGATCTTGGCGTAGAGATAGCGCCGGGGGAAGAAGCCGCACGGCTGCTGGCCGAAGCAGATCACGGGGGAAGTCGCGGTCGCTGTCATGGGTTCGCAGGCGCCTCCTCACGCGAATGGCCGGAGCCCAGCGCGGCCTGGAGCACCAGACTGAAGCCGACGCACGCCGCGCAGCCGATCAGATTGTACCAGAGGTAGCCGATGTCCAGGCTGGCGAAGAGCGCGAACACCAGGAGTTGCGCCGCGATCGCCGCCCAGAAGATTGCGGTCCCCTGCACCCGCCGCAGGAAGAACGCCACGAGGAACAGGCCGAGGACCACGCCGTAGAAGATCGAAGCCACGATGTTCACAGCCTGGATCAGGTTGTCCGCCAGGCTGGCGAAGAGCGCGAAGCCGACCGCGACCGCACCCCACATCACCGTGAACCACCGCGCGGCGGTCACGTAGTGGGCGTCATCGGCCTTTCGCGTCACGAGGAGCCGATAGAAATCGACCATCGTCGTCGACGCCAGCGCGTTCAGCTCGGCGGCCTTCGACGAGAGCGTGGCGCCGAAGAACGCGGCGATCAGCAGACCAATCATCCCGTGGGGGAGGTGGCCGAGGATGAACGTGATGAACACGTAATCCGTGTCCGGGGATTTCGCCCGGGCGCTCAGCGATTCGAGGGCAGCCTTCGCCTCGGCCCGCACGGCCTGACTCCGGTCCTGGGCGGCCAGGGCCCGCGACCGCGCCACGGCCACGGCCGAGGGGTCGCCGTACTCGCGGGCGGAGAGCCAGTCCTCGACGGCGCGCCGCTTCTCGGCGTGGAGCTCGCCGTACCGCCGCTCCAGATCCCGCAGGCGACCGTCGGGGTCGCGCTCCAGTCCACGCTCCCACACGACCTGGTTGAAGTACACGGGCGGCGGCACGAACTGGTAGAAGACGAACACCATCGTCCCCAGCAGCAGGATGAAGAATTGCATGGGGATCTTTACCACGGCGTTGAACATCAGGCCCAGCCGGCTCTCGCGAAGCGATGTTCCCGAGAGGTAGCGCTGGACCTGCGACTGGTCGGTGCCGAAGTACGACAGCGCGAGGAAGAAGCCCCCGAGCAGCCCCGACCAAAACGTGTACCGCCGGCTCGGATCGACCGAGAAGTCGACCCCGGTGAGCTTGCGGAAGCCACCCGCCAAGGCCAGGGCGTCGTCGAGCCCCACCCCAGGCGGCATCCGGCGCAGAAGGACGACGAAGGCCGCGAACATCCCGCAGAAAATCACGCCGAGCTGGTACTTCTGCGTCACGTTCACCGCCTGGCTTCCGCCCGCGGCCGTGTAGGCGATCACGACCAGCCCCGTGAGCAGGATCGTGGCGTCGGTGCGCCAGTGCAGCACGGTCGAGAGGATGATCGCGGGCGCGTAGACGGTGATCCCCGCCTGCAGGCCGCGCTGGAGGAGGAACAACGCCGCGCCCAGCAGCCGGGTCTTCGCGTCGAACCGGCGGCCGAGGTACTCGTACGCCGTGTACACGTTGAGGCGACGGTACATCGGCAAGAACACCGCCGCGATGAGGATGAGCGCGAGCGGGGCGCCGAAGTAGTTCTGGACGAATCCCAGGCCGTCCTGGTAACCCTGGCCGGGCATCGAGAGGAATGTCACCGCGCTGGCCTGGGTCGCCATCACCGAGAGTCCGATGGCGGCCCAACCCGTGCGCCGGTCGCCCTTCAGGTAGTAGCTCAGCTCCTGTCGCCCACGCGTCTGCCAAACGCCGTAGACCGAGATCCCGACCATGCACACGACCAGCACCAGCAAGTCGAGCAGGTTCACGGAAAGCTCCGCTCGATCACGACCAGGAGGGCAACCCACGCGACCAAGCAGCCCATCACGAACAGGTAGAGCCCGGGCCAGGTACGCGGCCACGACAGACCGGTAAAGACATCCGCGGCCTCTTCACCGAAAGGCGACGGGTGCGGCACAGTGCTGTCGTCGTCGTGGTGCGTCACTTGCCGAGCGACACCAGGTTGGCAAAGAGTCGGTAGGCCCCTGGCACCCCGGCAGGTAGCTGCCGGAAGAACACGAGCCCCGTGTAAACGAAGTGGCCCCGGCCGTGTTTCGCCACGAGAAGACCCCCCTTGAGCGGTGTCTCGCCAGGGTCGCCCGACGCCAGGATCGGCGTGAAGTGCGCATCCCACCGGGTCGGGAAATAGATGCCGCGCTCTTGCACCCAGCCTTCCATGTCGGCCTTGGTGATCTTGTTAGGCGTTGTCAGCACGGCGTGGTCGGCTTCGAGGAACTCAACCGGCGCGCTCTCGTCGGTGACGCGGGCGTCCGCCAGGCGCAGGTCGTAGGGCGCGAGCCGAGTCGTTTTGAGCCCGTTCGGCCGGTTGTACTGGGCGACGACCGTTCCCCCGCCCTCGACATAGGCGAAGACAGCATCCATTTTTGGGGCGAGGTCGTCGCGCACATTGTAGGCACGGACGCCGATCACCACGCAGTCGAGGTCCTTCAGTTTCTCAGGCGTGAGGTCCGCTCCGGCGAGCCGGGTGACCTCGTAGCCCATTTCTTCGAGCCCCTCGGCCACGCGGTCACCTGCGCCGGGGATGTAGCCGACGCGCTGGCCCTTCTTCGCAAGCTCGAGCGATACGGCCTTGAGGCGTGCGGATGGTTGCAGCAATTGCACGGGGATATGCGGGTGCTTGATCACGATCCGACCGCTATTCCACGTCGCGTCGCCCAGGTGAGCCACGGCCGCGATGGCGGCCGTGCCGGGCTCGGACGGGGCTATCACACGGAACGCCAGCTTCACGCTCTCGCCGGCCGAGCCGAGGGTGAACGGCTGTGACGCGGGCGTGATTTTCCAGCCGTTCGGCGCCTTCAGTTCCAGTGTGCCCGTCGATTTATCGCGCAGGGCTGCGACCTCGACTTCCACGAGACGCTCCGCTCCCGGAGCGAAGAGCCTCACCGCCGACAGGTACCGCAACGCCACGGGCGCGATCACGTCGAGCGAGCGGGTCGGTCGGCCGCTGGCAGCGGCCTGCACTGGCAGGTCGGCGACCTCCAGCGTCTCACCGCCGACCTGGAACCGGTGCTCGACCGGGAACGCCGTTGGGTTTTCGGGACGGCCGATCAACGTGGCGGAATCGACCTTGAAGATGCCGACCGGGTGCTCGTCGCGCAGCCAGTAAGGTTGGCCGAGCGGCGAGCCGGCAGGCAGCCTCTGTTCCTCCTCGCGAATTGCGGGAGTGCCGGCCGTCAGATCAATCGGCGCATCGATCGACCGGCCCGCCAGCGGGTACGACACCGCCAACCAGCGGACGGGCACGACCGAGCTGACCTTGGCCGAGTGCCGCAGGTGTAACACCTCGTTCGGTACGACTTCGGCCTGGGGAACCGTCGTCTCGACCACGAGGCCGAGGCAGCCCTGGATCGCCCGGTCGAGCTGGCGCCTCTTCTCGCTGACGATGGAGTCGAGTGGAAGCGCAGCGAGACGCTGGCGAATCGCCAGCAGGGCCGGCACGTTCGCCGCGGGATCCTTGAGGTCGAATTTCGCGACGGCCACGTCGGCCAGCTTCGCCACCTCGTCGCCACCGGGCACGCGGGCCCACGTCGTTTCGACCCCGTCCAAAATATCTTTGGTCGCCGCCTCGCCGGCCAGGAGTGTGAATGAGCCCGCGCGTGGGCCGCCTCCGCCGGCTCCGCCGCCTCCGCCCCCGCCAAAGTTGCCGAAGCCCTGGCTCTTGTGCATCGACCGGCTCCGTCCGGCGATCGCACCCAGCGCCTCGCCGGTGACCGGATCATTGCCGCCGACCTCGATGCGCACCGCGCCGGCACCGCCGCCTCCTCGTCCGCCTCGACCGAATCCGCCGCCGTCCTGGAGAATGCGCTTGGGCTGCCAGGCAGCCAGCTCGCGGATCTGCTCGGGAAATGCCTTCGGGTCACCCGCGAGCTTGAATGCCTCGACGGCGAGGATGGCCGACGCGGTATGGTGCCCGTGCCCGCCCCCTTGGGGAGAGAACCGCGTGATGATCACGTCGGGCTTGAACGTGCGAATGACACGCACGATGTCGGACACGACGGCGGTTCGATCCCAGATCTTGAGCGTCTCGGCCGGGCTCTTCGAGAAACCGAAGTCGATGGCGCGGGTGAAAAACTGCTGGCCGCCGTCGAGCCGGCGGGCCGCGAGAAGCTCCTGCGTCCGGATGACTCCGAGCTCCTCGAAGATCTCCGGACCGATCACATTTTGCCCGCCGTCGCCTCGAGTGAGCGAGAGATAGGCTGTGCGATATGCCCGGCCGCGGGCGAGGTAGGCGATCAACTGGGTGTTCTCGTCGTCGGGGTGGGCGGCCACATAGAGCACGCTTCCCAGCACGCGAAACCCGCGCAGCTCCCGGAGCGCGTCCTGTGCCGTCATCGGTTCCGACGCCCGACCTCCCCTGGTAGCCCCCGCGAAGAGCACGCCGCAAAGCAGAAACATGACGAGATGACCGACGGATCGGTCCCTTGCCTGGGAGCGTTGTGAAGCCAAGAACATGCGCGGGCTCCGGAGTTGGGAGGCCCATCGCGGCCTGGCGGCGGCCGCGAGGGAAGGAAATCGACACGGCGATACCCGCCGATCCTACTCATTTCTTCACCGTGAATGGGATCGAGTACTGTGTGTCCTCCCACATCATCTTGAGCTCACCCCCGGCGCCTGCCTGCGGCTCAATCGCCATGGTGAACTGGTCGACTTTCTTGTCGAGAGTCGTTTTCTTGAGGTCGACCCGGGCCAGCTCGTTCGCCTTCTCGGCGGTCTCATTATAGGGGATGCCCCACTGGCCGGTCTTCTTGTTGATGACGAGTTTCGAAGTTCCGTCTCCCTCGGCAGGGACGGTAAACAGCGAGTACGTGCCTGCGGGAAGCGATGTGCCGCCGATCTCGATGGGCATCGCGGTCGTCAGCAGCGTGGCCTCGTCGGCGCCCGTGCGCCAGACCTTGCCGAAGGGGACCAATCCGCCCCAGATCTTGCGGGCCTCGGTGGTCCCGGGTTTCGTGGTGTACGGCCGCCCGTAGACAAGTTTCACTTCGTCGCCATCGATCGTGGCCGTGATTGTTTCGTGCGGGCTGATCCGCTGCCGCTTTTTCTTGGCGGCCTGGGCCATGGCAGACGTCGAGGAGACGAGCGTTGCCGCGGCGACGAGGGTGACTGCGAGAGCGAGCCTTCTCATAGGATTCCTCCGGTTGTCGGGTCGTTGGGCGATCGGGCGTCAGGCCAGGTCCGGCACCTTGCGGACGAGGCTCCGTGGATCCAGTAACTACGGTAGTTACAAATTGGGCCGCGGTCAAGACATCTCCAAAGTTGCGACAGGCCCGGCTCATGCCGAGATACCGTACGGCGGTATCGAGGGCACAGTAGGCGTCCGATCGTACGGATGCGCCGCGAGCCGGGCGATTGCTCGGCGCGTTCTCACCAGACGGAATGGGGCTCGAGGGCGACGAGCGGGCCCAGGCCGTGCTTTTTTACCGTGCCCGGCCCCCTTGACCGGATGGAACGTCGCATCGACGCCCGCCGTCTTCAGGGCCTCGTACAGCAACTCGCTCTGGTTGAACGGCACCATATTATCCCGGTTGCCGTGCATGATGAGGAAGGGCGGTTAGCCCGCAGCCAGCGAATCGCGGCGTTGCAGTCCTCGATTTGGGCCGGGAACGGGGACTGCCGGCTGTAGCGATGGTTGATGCTAGCGACGGCGTAACCCTTGCTGAGGAAGGGGATTGCCGCTTCGATGCGGTGTACGCGACGCTGCGAACCTCGCCATCCAGTCGGTACCAACGTCAACTTGAGCCAGGGGAGCGGAGCAACTCGACAATCTCGTGATGCCCGCGCTTCGTCGCCCATGCCAAAGGCGTTGCCCACGGCTCGGCATCCGCCTCCAATCCATCAGCGCCGCGTTCCAGATACAGTCTGACAAGATCGATGCGTCCCCACCGGCAGGCCCAGCCGAGCGGCGTCGATTTGAGCAGCGAATCGCGTATCGTGAGCGAGGCACCGGCATCCAGCAGCATCGTCGCCCGCATAACGCGCTCGTCGTTTGACGCTCGACAGTAATCCGACGCGAGGTAGTGCAGGACCGTATATCCCTCACCGCCGCGAACGTCGGGATCGACCCTATGGTCCAGGATGAGCTTCAAACCCTCGGGCAACTTGGCGCCGAGGAGCAGACCATTCCACCACGGATCGTCGCGCTTTCGCGTGATGTGCGGCAGACACAGCCGTATGAATACCGGATCGCCGCCGCACAGCGCTTCGGCCGCATGCTGGATCTTGAGCGGCTCAGGGTCAGCTAAACTGTACGCCATCACAGTCCCATCGAGAATCGCTTGGGCGGTTTTCGGGTCCGCCACCGTTTCGACCGTGAGCCGCGCTCCATGCTTGCGCAACATTGCTACCATCTTCTCGTCCGCGGCCATGCATATCGAATCGCCAGAAGCGTACACGACTCCATTGGCATCGGCGCCGCGGGCGAGCAGCAATTCGGCGATTTCGTGCCGGCCGCACACGGAAGCGAACCAAAGAGGCATGCCCCAGCTTCGGGCGCCGTCGTCGGTGACGACCGACTCATCGGGATCGAGGCCGAGGTCGAGCAGCGTGGCGACCATGTCGAGCCGGTTCACCCGCACCGCGATGGCAAGCAGGCCGCCGCGGAACACTTGGATCTCGTTCGGCAGCCGGCCCTTGCGATGCAGTCGCAACACCGCCTGGCGATCGCCGAGGGCGACGGCGGCGCGGGGCGTGTGCTCGGCCCCTCTCTCAAGCAACAGGTGGGCCGTCTCGTGAAACCGTGCAGGATCGACGCGCGCGTTCTCCATGAAGTAGAAAATGGAATCGCGTCCTTCCGGCGCCCAACCGGCAACGATGGCCGCGAAGTCGAGCGGTGTTTTGCCGGATTCCGGCGAATCGCACCTCATGGCGGTGCGCGACGCGATGGCGCCGGGGGAGGCACCGTGGTCGAGAAGCCAGCCCACGATCGCGGAATCGTGCTTCCAGGCCGCGAGGTGCAGCGGCGTGACACCATAGAGATCACACGCACCGATGAGCGCTGGATCGGCTTCCACCAAGGCGATGGCCTCGGCGGCGCGGCCCTCGGAGATGGCCTGCCACAGCGCATCGACCGCAGTGCCGGTGGATTTCACCCCGTGGCTGAGCCGCGCGCGGCGATTGTCTTCCTCGCGCTCGATGGTGGTGACAATCTCGCTGTACTCGCGGTCGACGGCAATGGCGTAAGCGGAGCTTGCGTCGCGGTGCGGCCAGATACCCACGCGCGCGTTCGCGCCGAGCTGCATCAGGACGCGGGTCAACACTTCATTGCGACTGAGCACGGCGCGATGGAGCGCGCTGTCGCAGAACTCAGCGTGATTCGGGTCGATCAGGTCGGGACGCGCTTTGGCTAGCCGCCGCACAGCCGCCACGTCACCGGCTTCGGCCGCCGCGAGGAGCGCCTGGAAGTTCACACCCTCGACGTGATTCTTGAGCGCGGGCCAGCTTGACAATCCGTAGGCTCGCGCAAGCACTCGCTGCGCGTCGGCCAAAGCGAAATGCGCTGGATCGGGGCTCTGTTCGAAGCGTTCGACTTCGGCGACGGCTGCATGTTTGCCGGCACGGTACGAATGGAGCAGTTCCTTGGCTTGCTTGCGGAGTTGGGCAAGGCTCGGCTTGGGCGGGAGAGTGCGCGTGGGCGCAGATTGAGAAGACATGACGTCCTCCTTTCCGCGGCTGTTGGCCGCATGGCTCGGTGTCCGCGTCGCGAACCGAAAGAAGGCACGTTGGCAATCAATAACAACGCATGGGTCAGGTGGGCTCAGCCCTTTCCGCGGACACAGAAGCGCCCTGAACGCTTGGTTTCAATTTACCAAGCCAAGGCGTTTTTGCAACCTGTGAAAGGCGACTCGACAGCCTTACGAGATTAGCTTTCCGTCATCCATCTGTTGTCGCAAACCCGCTTCCCAGCCCCGGACGCCAGCGACAAAAGGTTCTAACCTTGTCCAGTCGCCCCGACTTGAAATCAACGGGGCTCGTCGCATTCACTTGTGGCGAGCCGTTTCTCTTTGGTTAGCAGCGGGTTGCGGCGTCTTGTCGGGCTGTTCCGTGGGTTCAAACGGTTGCTTCAGTTTCACCGCCCTCGGCCATCCTCTTCGTTAACCTATTGTTTGCCAACGACTTATCAAGTTCAAATCTCGTCGCCGCAATCGCGCCGAAAACAGGTCGCTGATCGCTGACGTGACGGGTCTGACGTGCGCGCCATGCGATCTACGGGGACTGCGCCGCTCATGCCGAGTCACCGCCGTGCCGACGCAAAACCTCGGCCAGATCCTCGCGGCTGTTTTGCAGCATCTGGTCGGCGGGAGTGCGGCCTTCGTTGTCCTTGGCGTTGATGTCGGCGCCGTGTTCGATGAGAAGCTCGATGATCTCCTCGCCGTGCTGCGTGTCCTTGTTAGGGTAGTGCAAGGAAGTGCGTCCTTCATCGTCTCGGACATTCACGCAGTCAGGGTTCTCCCGCAGCAACGTGCGCACTCGGTCGAGTCCCCCGAGCGCGACGGCGTCGCAGATCGGTGCCAACCGAAGCAGATACTCAACGATGTCCCGCTGGTCCTTGTAGTTCGCCGCGGACAGCGGCGTGGCTCCGTAGTGAGGGTCGCGGGCATCCACGTCCGCGCCGAGTACGACGAGCAATTTGACGGTGTCCAGTTGACCGGCGAGAGCGGCGTAATGCAACGGCGATGGACGGTCCGCCTGGCCGTTGACGTCAAAGCCTAGCTCCACCAACAAGCGAAGACTGTCCGCACGGCCTTCTTCGGCGGCCAAGATGAGGAGTTCTCCCGGATCGTCCAACAGCGACGCATCGCGCGCAACGAGTTCATGGGCGCGATCCGCATCGACTCGGTTGCAGGCTGCGGCAAATTCATCCGCCGTACTGAGAGCGATTCGCCTGGCTCCCTGTGCGACAAGATAGTCGGCGATCTCCTGATGACCGTAGTACATGGCTGCCGCATACGGCGCACGAGCGTCGGCCGGGTACTGGCTGGTGCGGTTAACGTCGGCGCCGTTCTCGACGAGCAGCTTGACGCGGCCAAGATAGTTCGCCTTAACCGCGTAAAGCAACTGATACGAGAGAATGTCCGACGGGCTGCGGTTGTCGAACGCGCGGCCAGAACTGAAAGAACCGCTTGAACCATGGCCCGCCCTGATCCTTGCCCAAGCCATATTCGAAGAGCAGCTTCAAATGCTCGTCGTCGGGATACTGCATGCGGTTGTAGAGTCCTTGATTGTCGTTGGGGTCGGCGCCGGCTTCGAGCAGTAGCCGCGCGAACTCGAAACAGTACTGATGCGGCGGCTGGTACAATGACCCTTCAACTCGATGCACGTCGGTCTCGCCCAGGCCGAGCACTCCAGTCAGCGCGGTGCAGAGACACGGAAACTGTCCGCCCCATTCCCACAGGAAGCCGGCGTTCGGGTCGGCGCCGTGCTCGATCAACAGCCGCGCCGCTTGTAACGTCGAGTGCTCTTCGGCTTCGCTGTCGAGTCGTGAGTACGCCGCGTAGACCAGCGGCTCCCAATCGAACGGCCCGCCTTTCGCATGCACATCCGCGTTCTTCATCAACAAGTCGGCAACCGCCGCGACATCGCCAACTGCTGCGGCGGTGTAGATGTTGGCCTTTGCGATTTGCGGCTTCGCGGCGAGGAGCCGCCGAGCCCTCTCACGCCGCGAAGGATGATCGCCGTCGAAATAAGTGATGCACGCCAGGCGCAGGAATTTATTCGCATCGTCATCAGACTTTGGCTGGAGCGGCTGGCGGTAGTTCTCGATCGTCTGGACGTAGCTCTTCAGCTTCTGCCAGCTCCTGAATCCGTAGCTTCTTGCGAGCACACGCTGCGCGTCGTGCAAAGCGAAGGCAGCCGGATCGGGAGCCTGTTCGTGTCGTTCGACTTCGGCGACTGCGCTGGCGTCGCCAGCACGGTAGGATTTGAGCAGTTCCTTCGCTTGGCGCTTGAACTGGTTGAAGTTCGGCCAGTGCGGCCACTCACGGTCTGATGAGAGATGAGAATCGGTCACAACGACCTCCTTTCAAAGCACCCGGTGTCCGCGTCACAGGCTGAAAGAAGGTTTGTCAGCCGAATAGAAGTCGATCGCAGTCGGGTGGACTCAGTCCTCTCCGCGGACACGGCAGCGCCCCGATGCGCTACCGAGCAGCTTAGGCGTCTTGAGGCGCCGGGTCAATCCGCCTCGCCTTCAAGCACCAAGGAGGTGCGATGCTCTTGACGTTTCGTTGCAGTTCCCAACTACCGTCCATCGAGCACACATTCAGTCTGCCATTTGCGCACAATCTGTCTACCTCTTTGTCTCGCTCGTTACGATAGCGCCGCGAGTACGCTGCTCCCTCCTCGTTTCGGCCGTTCATGGTCTTTCGACGGAGTCATTGCTTTCATCCCCGGCCCGCGCTCGCCGAGGGTCTCAGTATGCGCCGAAACGGTCGAAATGCCGGAGCCTCGCACCGTCAACCGATCTTCGGTAAGATTTCGGAAGATTTGACGTATAAGAGATGTGAGGACCTCTCGACCGCCCTGACCTCGCCCGCATGGCACTCGCCCCGCCGGGCGCTGCCGCCCTGTTTTACGTCTTCACAGCGATGACATGCTCTGGGTGTGCTGGTTCACCGCGGGAGAATCATCGAGATCGGTGTGAGCGACATCACCTGGGACCTGGTATCAGCGGGATTTGGGAGGCCGCCAGAAGCGGCAACACCGCGACGAATCGGCATGCAATCCGGGATCGCCGCCTCCAAGAGACGGGGTGGTGTGGTGTTCCTCGAATTCGCCCAAGACAGTGGACCCTCGGTCCAAGTTGACTTGCTCCGCAACCACCAAATCAACGACGCTGATCTGAAGTCACTGAACCAATTTCCGATACTGCACGAGCTCAAACTCAATTCTGATCGGGTCGTGGACGGCGGGCTTCTAGTGCTCCAAAAATTCAAGAGCCTGGAATTGCTTGCACTTTCCCGTGCCAGGATCACGGACGCCGGGTTGAAGGCACTTCACGGGTTCAAGGACCTCAAGGTCTTGCATTTGAGCGGCACGAAAGTCACGGATGCTGGACTCAAAGAACTTCGAGAACTTCCTGAGTTGGCCGGGTTGTATCTGAACGAGACCAACGTCACGGACGTCGGTTTGAAGGAAATGCGGACGCTCACCGGACTCAAGTCCCTGGGACTCTCCGGCACCAGGGTCACCGATGCCGGAATCCCCGAGCTGAAAGCGCTTCCGGCATTGCGCAATCTCGGCCTACAGGTGATTCGATCGGCAGACTCATAATGGCCGTGAATCCATTCAACTGGGGTCCCCGCGGGATTGCTCTCCAGTCCGAAACAGCAGTGAAAGGTGCAAAACGAAAAGTGCAAAGTGCAAATTGGCATCTGCATTTGTTGCTTTTCGTTGGCCTTTTGCGCGGCGAGCTTCGGCCGGCGATCTCGCGACGCGTCACCTCGTTGCCAGGCTGTTGGCCTGGCCATCCGGGACACTTTTTCACTTTGCACATAGTACCGAAGGTGGGACTTGAACCCACACCCCCTTGCGGGGACCGAATTTTGAGTCCGGCGCGTCTGCCGTGGCCGTGGCATTGGAAACAGGTTGCGGTGATGCTTAAAGTCTGTGAATCCAAGGCTAGCACGTCGCCACCTTGGTGTTTTCGCATTGTGGCCGCATGGGGCTGACGTTGCCAATACTGTTCCCAATTTGTTCCCAACTCGCGCCCGAATGGAGGCCCGTACAGGCTTGATGATGCGTGATAGACTGACGCGCGGCGGCCGATGTCGGATTACACCGGTAAACCCGTCCCAAGTGATCCGCGGGCGATGCCGGAGCGGTCTTGCGACCGATAGGCACAAAACCCGTTAAGGAGAGGCGCTCGGTCCTGCCAGCCGGGGGTTTTTCGTTGGCCCCGGCTTTCGGCGAAAGAAACATCGTTTTGCCGCTCAAACTGCGGGTGCGTGATGCACTCCCAGATCCAGATTGCTAGACTCGGACTTGATAGAGAGGTGACGAAAATGCCGGGCATGGGTGAGGAGGGCGACGGCAGCCGTGAACGAATCGAATATACTCGATGTGACGGAGGATCACGAAGTGAAAGCTGACCCACAACGTGGTGCTGCACCTGCCGAATATCCCCAGCGGATCGGTCGCTACCGCATTGAGCTCGATTATCGGGACGCCGCGGTGCTGGTGGCGACCGTGGCCGACGCCCTGCATTACGCCCACAAGCACGGACTCGTTCATAGGGACGTGAAGCCGGGCGATATCCTGATCGGTCAGGACGACAAGCCCTACGTCGCCGATTTCGGACTGGCACTGAAGGAAGAGAACGCCGGCAAGGGAGCAAGGTACCCAAGAGCGACACCTCGCTCGGAACCAAAATCCATTCCGAGCGGTTGGAGACGTTGCGGTTTCCGTCCGCCACTACCCCGCCGGCTTTGTCGATACTGGTCGCGTCCCTGTTTCCGTCCCCGTCCCTGTTTCCGTCCCATCCCAGACAGGTGGTCATTTCGTGTGGGGCTGCGCCGGGGCGGCGGGGGTCGCGTCAAACGGGATCATGGCCTTCGCTTCCTTGTAAGCCAGCCACATGATCAGGTCGTTCTCGTCGGCACCGCCCTTAAGCGGTTTCTGCTCGTCGACGGGCAGCGGTTTCATCTTCGCGGCCGCTTCGGTCGCGAGCTTGCGGGCAAGGTCGGTCTTGCCTTGTCGAAACTGGCCCATCGCGCGGTAGAACGCTGAAGTGCTTGATACAGCGTTATTTTTACCTGGATCATTCATCGCCGCGGTCAAAGCGGCGTCGGCTTCCGCGAAGTGTCCGCTCCGGTATTCTGCCATGCCGAGGGCCATCTCGTAATAAACCAGCCACTGGGAACCCTTTCCATGTTCCACCACGCGACGGGCGAGAACCAGCGCGGTTTCGCACCGCTTGGGGTCGGCCTGGCGCAGGCTGCAACACTTCGCCGCCCATTCGGCGACCGGGGGACCTTCCGTATCTTTCGCGAGCGAAAGGAGTTTCTCGCAAGTGGAGGAAAGCTCCTTGTCCTGCCCAAACCACGCCTGGAGGGCAGCTATCCTCATATAGCCGTAGGACAGGTCACGGCGGAAATTGATGTCAGAGGGGTTGTCGTCGACCAGCTTCTGCCGGATCGCCACCGCCTTGCGGAACTCGGCCTCCGCCTCCGCTGGCTTGCCCATGTTCGACAGCAGGATGCCGCGGTTGAATTGGTAGTCCGCCAGGCTGCTGCGTGAGCCGGTGTCGGCGGGGAGGTCGTCGACCAGCTTCTGCCAGAGTGCCAGCGCGTTGCGGTACTCGGCCTCCGCCTCCGCTGGCTTGCCCGTCTTCGACAGCAGCTCGGCGAGCGCGCGGTGAATCCACGCCAGCTTGCTGCGAAATTCGGTGACGGCGGGGTCGTCGTCGGCCAGCTTCTGCCAGAATGCCACCGCCTTGCGGAACTCGGCCTCCGCCTCCGCTGGATTGCCCGTCTTCGACAGCAGGCTGGCGAGACAGCCGTGGCTTTTCGCCAGCCATTCGGGGAATTCGGTGACGGCGCGGTTGTCGTCGGCCAGCTTCTGCCAGAGCGCCAGCGCCTTGCGGTACTCGGCCTCCGCCTCCGCCGGGTTGCCCGCCTCCCCCAGCAGGATGCCGTGGTTTAAGTGGCTGAGCGCCAGGCTGCTGCGGAATTCGGTGACCGCGGGGTTGTCGTCGGCCAGCTTCTGCTGGAGCGCCAGCATCTTGCGGAACTCGGCCGCCGCCGCGACTGGCTTGCCCATGTGATTCAACACGGCGCCGAGGTTGTTGTGACTCATCGCCAGCTTGCTGCGGAATTCGGTGACGGCGGGGTGGTCGTCGGCCAGCTTCTGCAAGAGCGCCAGCCCCTTGCGGTGCTCGGCCTCCGCGTCCGCCCGCTTGCCCGCTTCATCCAGCACCAACCCGAGGACGTTGTGGCTGATCGCCAGGCTGCTGCGGAATTTCGTGACGGCGGGGTTGTCGTCGGCCAGCTTCTGGTAGATCTCCAGCGCCCGGCGGTACTCGGCCTCCTCCTGCGACGGCTTGCCCGTCCCCCCCAGCAGGACGCCGATCCGGAGGACCGTGTCCGCCAGGTCGTGGCGAGCGTCGTTGGAGGCTTCGGGAGCGGCGGCCAGCGCCTCCTGGTCGGCCCTCGCCAGCCGGTAGGCCGCCAGGGCGGCGGCGGACTTGCCCGTGGTCCTTAGGAGCCCGCCCATTTGCGACCGGCAGGCCGCCAGCGCGGCCCGCGCCGACGGATCGGCACCCGCCGGGCCGGCTAGCAGCGACTCCGACCGCCGGTAGGCCGCCAGCGCCTCGTCCGTCTTGCCGGTCGCTTCGAGCAGCCCTGCGACCGCCATCAAGCTGCGCCCGACGTTGACCTTGGCCACGACGCCGGCTCCGGGCTCGGCCGCCAGCGCCTCGTGAGCCGCCAGGACCGCACGATGCGCCGCCAGGGCGTCCTCGTTGCGGCCGACCTTGCCTGTCAGGTCGGCCAGCTCGAAGTTGGACTGCGCCAGGGCGCGCCGCGAAGCGATGTCGGTCTCCTTGCCGAGCAGGGCGCCGAGCTTGCCATAGAAGTCCGAGGCCGATTTCAAGAGCCGGTTGCGCAGGTCCTTGAATTTCTCCTCCTTGAGCAGGAAGTCCTCACTCACGCCGGTGTGGAAGGTCTTGATCGCCTCCGTTGCCAGCTTGTACCGCGCCTCCACGGCAGCACGCGATTTGGTGAGCTGGCCGTTGGCTTCATTCAGGGCCATGTTCGCGCGCGTTTCTCTCGTCAGCGAGGCCTTGAGCATGGCGTTGGCCGCCGTCTGCACGGCCGCCACCGCGGCCAGGCCGCCCAGCAGCGACAGTAGCACCAGGCTCGCGGCGAGCACCCCGTTGCGATGCCTGCGGACAAATTTCTTCGTTCGGTAGACCCGACTCGGCGGCGCGGCCAGTACCGGCTCGGACGAAAGGTGCCGATTGATGTCGGCGGCGAAGCCGTTGGCTGTCTCGTACCGCCGGGTGCGGTCCTTCTCCAAGGCCTTCATCACGATCCAGTCGAGATCACCCGTCAATGCTCGCTTCAATTGCGCCGGATCGATGCTGCGACCGGCCGCGATGTTGGGCAGCCCTTCCGCCGTGCTCACCTTCGTGCTCGGACGGGGCGGATCGACCTCCCGCACCATGCGCAGCATCTCCAAGAGCGCACCTCGCTTGAACTGCGAAGCATCCAGCGGCGGCGAACCGGCGAGCAACTCGTAGAGGATCACGCCCAGCGCATAGACGTCGGTCCGTGTGTCGACGTCCATCGACGACGGGTCCGCTTGCTCGGGCGACATATAGGTAGGCGTGCCGACGATCGCTCCGGTATCGCCCAGGCTTTGGTCGGTCAGGTCGAACTCCGTGGCCTTGGCCACGCCGAAATCGATGACCTTGGGCGTGGGACGGCCGTTGACCTCGGTGACCATCACGTTCGAAGGCTTGAGGTCGCGGTGAATGATTCCCTTTTGATGGGCATGCTGCACCGCCTGGCAGACGGCCACGAACAGCTCCAACCGGGCCTTGAACGGCAGCCGTTTGCGGTCACAATAATCCGTGATCGGCAGGCCGTTCACCAGCTCCATCACAAAGAAAGGCTGGCCGGTTTCGGTGGTGCCTCCGTCGTAAACGCGGGCGATATTCGGGTGATCCATCAGGGCCAGCGCCTGGCGTTCGGCGTCGAACCGGGCCAGAACCGCGCGGGAGTCCGTGCCAAGCTTGATCAACTTGAGTGCGACCTGGCGTTTCACCGGTTCGGTCTGCTCGGCCAGGTAGACGGTGCCCAGCCCGCCTTCGCCGAGTACGTTCCGCAGCGTGTATCGCATCGCAATGACCTGGCCGGGCACGAACCCGCCGGGCCGGTTTTTCCGCCCTGAGACGGCGATCGTGGGGTTCGTGGTGCCAGACCCATTCTCCGCGCAGGCGAGCGTTTCCGAGGCGGAGGTTCTTGCCGATTGGTATGTCTCGTTGGCAATCGTTTCCGCTGAATTGGTGGCAATCGACGGCGCATCGGTTCCGGTGGCGGCAAGGGTCTCTAACCCGTCAGCGACCGGTCTCTCCGGGCCTTGTGCAAGGAAGCGGCCTGCCTG
Organism: uncultured Isosphaeraceae bacterium; assembly: GCA_963823675.1. Taxonomy (GTDB): domain Bacteria; phylum Planctomycetota; class Planctomycetia; order Isosphaerales; family Isosphaeraceae; genus CAWGMT01. The sequence goes on from CAWGMT010000020.1 coordinate 85,350, forward strand.
GTCGTGGGCCGCCAGTAGCGCCTCGACTCCTGCCTTGAGCGCTGGGTTGCCGCGACATGCGTCCTCGAGGTACGCGTCCCGCTCGGGGCCGCTTGGCCGCTCAAGGGCTTCACAGAATAAGCTCTTCAGGTCGGGATCGGGCGAAGTCACGGATGTCGACTCCTCGGGATCGGCTCGGAACGACTCAGGATCGGGGGCCCGAAAGCGGCCTCCTCATCGTCATGCTCCGTCTGGCTTCGCCGTGCGACAGGAATTTTCCGAAAGCTGCCGAAAAAGCCAGGCGCGTGCGAACGCCCAGTCGCGGTCGGCGGTCCGTCGGACCACCCCCAACGTCTTCGCCGCTTCGTCCTGGGTCAGTCCCGCGAACATACGGAGCTTGACCAACGAGGCGGCGCGGGGGTCTTCTCGCTCAAGCCGGGAAAGGGCGGTGTCGAGGTCGAGCAGGTCGTCTGGCGAAGCGTCGAGCCGAGCCACGGCGTTGAGGTCGAGCTCCTCCCGACGTCGCGAAGGTCCGGCTCTCCGCAGCCGCTTGCGGTTGCGAGCATGGTCGACCAGCACGCGCCGCATGGCCTCAGACGCTGCCGCGAAGAAGTGGCCTCGGTTGTCGAACTTCTGATCTCCCACTAGCCGCAAGTAGGCCTCATGAACCAGAGCCGTTGCGTTAAGGGTATGGCCGCTCGCCTCGTTCGCCATGTGCGCCGCCGCCAGCCTGCGCAGCTCGTCGTAGACCAGCGGCAGTAGCCGTTCGGCGGCTTGCGGGCTTCCCGCTTCAATGGCGCCAAGAATGCGGGTGACCTCGTTGTTCATGAGGTCCAGAATACCGCTCCGGACGAAGATCGGCCAACATGGAGGGAACGGGACGTTCGAGGGGAAGCGATCGCACGATCAACGCGAGAACCCCCGTCGCGACAATTCGGACGGGGCAGAGTGCTTCGCTGCTATGCGGCCACCTTGCGTCGGGCAACATGAATCCCGGCGATCCCGGCAAGGCGGGGCGAGATTCAGGTAGCAAGGCGACTGTCGAGTTGGAGATCTACCAATATCTCGAAGAGCCGCGATGGCTTCACGCTGATCGTGGTGGATGCAGGCTATTAATGCCCAACCCCTCGAAAAGGTAAAAGTAGCTCTGAACGGAACCTCTACTCAGCAGGCCCATCATCACTTTCCTGTTGGATCATCGATAAAATCGAGGATGTGGAACGTCGGCTCAAGCTATTCTGAAGAACCTGAGGTGGAGATTTTGTACCATGGCAAAGCTCGTCTATGGAATGAACCAGTCGTTGGATGGCTACGTCGACCATCTGGAATTTGGGCCAAGCCCGGCGCTCTTTCGTCACTTCATAGAACAAGTGCGCGACCTGACGGGCAGTGTGTACGGTCGCCGCATGTACGAGGTAATGCGTTATTGGGACGAAGACTGCCCGGATTGGGGCGCGGAGGAACACGACTTCGCGGCGGCGTGGCGGAGCCAGCCGAAGTGGGTTGTGTCGCGCACGTTGAAGTCGGTCGGACCCAACGCCACACTTGTCGAGGATGACATCGAGGCGGTGATACGTGGGCTGAAGGCACAGCTAGTTGGGGAGATTCAAGTTGCCGGACCAGACTTGGCAGGAAGCCTAACCAACCTTGGTCTTATTGATGAGTATCGACTTTACCTCCACCCCATCGTACTTGGTCGCGGCTAGCCAAGCTGCCGAAGTCTTGGCAGAAGCGATAAAACCTGCCTGACAAACGGCCGCATGCGTTGCAGCATGAACCGAAAAGTCTTTCATTCCGCGCGGCCTCTTGTCGATTGACGCCGACTCCGTACGACCATTTTGTGTGACCAGTCACTCCAACGTGACTCGGAAGCGGTCATTACTATGCACGACTCGCTGACAGCACCAGACCCCCAGAAGCCGGCCGACGCACAGCGCAACCTGAAACGAAGGAGAAATCGCCATGCCAACGGTCGTCAATGCTCAACCCAGAACAGTCTCGCGCGAGGAATGGCTGACCGCGCGCCGTGAGTTGCTCGAGAAAGAGAAGGAGTTTTTCATGCCACATCGACGGTTCCTCGCACTCATCGTCATGACTGTAGTCAGCGGCCTCTACGGGCTCGACGCACGGGCCGACGAGCCGCCGCGCTACGAAGTGTATGCTGTCCGGTATGGCACGTGCCCCGGCTGTCCAGTCTCTTTTCTCGTGCAGGGGGCCGAACCGCAGCGGAAGGTCAACCTCGCCATGACTTTCTGGGTACTGAAAGGCCCAGGCGGGCGGACGGTCCTGGTTGATGCCGGATTCTACCGGCCGCAGTTCTTCAAGGATTTCGAAGGGATCGCCGACTACACTCGACCCGACCGGGCGGTCGGGCGACTCGGGATCAAGCCGGAAGAGGTCACCGACGTCATCGTCACACACATGCACTCGGATCACTTCGATGGCGTCGATTTGTTTCCGAAGGCAACGGTCTGGATCCAGAAAGATGAGTTCAATCATTACACGCGCGAGGTCAAGCCGCCGTCCGACAAAGGCGCGGCGACCGCGCAGGATGACGTCTCGGCCCTGGTGAAGCTGAACACTGAGGGCCGTGTTCGTCTGGTCGACGGCGACGCGAAGGAGATCATACCGGGAGTGACGGTTTACACCGGAGGGAAGCACACGTTCGCGTCGCAGTACGTGGGCGTAAATACGAAGTCGGGCCGCATGGTGGTGGCGTCGGACAACGTCTATTTGTACGAGAACCTCGACAAGCACGTGCCGATCACGGCTACGCTCGACGCCAAGTCAAACCTGGCTGCGCAGGACCGGATGAAGCAGCTCGCGACCAACCCTCGATTGATCATCCCGGGACACGACCCGGAGGTGTTCGTCCGGTTCCCGAAGCCGGGGAATGGTGTGGCTCGAATCGAGTAGGACTGAGAGCGGGAATCGTGGTGTGCGCAGACCCTCCCTTCACGAGAGGCGTTGGGGCGCGGAGGAACACGACTTCGCGGCGGCGTGGCGGAGCCAGCCGAAATGGGTTGTGTCGCGCACGTTGAAGTCGGTCGGACCCAACGCCACACTTGTCGAGGATGACATCGAGGCGGTGATTTTGAGTCCGGGACTTCTGCCACATCCCTGGTATTGGAAACACGTTGCAGTGATACTTAAAATCCTTGCTTTCAAGGCGGTTAGCATGCCGCCCTGACCAACCTACGTTGTAGTGGCATTGGGCTGATATTGCCAATCCTGTTACCAAACTGTTGCCAAATCGGCCCGCTTGGTGGGTTCGTGACCATGTCGTTCGATGTCGAACTGAAGTTCGAGCGAGGGTCTCCGGCGTCCGCTCGGCGCGGGTCTACGCATTCGCCGGAACGGTCGCGCCGCCGGAACCTCGCACCATCCACCGATTCTCTGTAAGCTTTCGAGTTCGTTTTTCTCCGTCCACCGAACGGCTTATTCACCGAGCGCGCCCTCGACACGGTCGAAGAGTTGGGGTATCGCGCTGTGGTCGGCGACGTGTTCCCGGTCGATGTAGCCTGGCCGCGCCCTGAAATCATAACTTCGAGAGTGCTGCGGCGAGTTCAACCGGGCTCCATCATCATTCTCCACGACGGTTACGTGGGGCGGTTCGACAGGGACAAGAGTCAGACGGTCCGCTCCCTGGATGGGCTCATTCCGAGCCTGTGCGAACAAGGGTTTGAGTTTGTAACCCTGTCGCACGTCGTTTCGGCATGAACGGAACAGCAAGCGGCCTGAGACTTCGCGCCGCCGGCGGCTTGAGGTGGTGACGCTGCACGATGGGCTTCGGGGACACCATATCAAGGTTCCGGGGACATCACACTGATCTCCAACATAGCGACACCCGTTTGCACTCGACCGCGGACTACGATAGGAGACCTTGTCGATCGCGCGCCAGTAACGCAGACTCATCGGGTCAGATCACGCTTGCCATACGAGGGAAAATGCCTAGTCGTGCGTCTCACAAGTTCGTCGGTTTATCGCTCATTGCAGCAAAGTTCACGATTTCGAGGTTTTTTTCATCGTTCCTTGATCCGAGGGCCGTTCTGGCCGTGTCCAGATAACCGGGCGAATTCGTGAAACGCGCGACTAGCTTCAATCGAAGTGGGACCAACCGCACGCTTCAATCGGAGCGCGCAACTGAATTTAGCATTTTGCAATAAGTACCGAAGGCGGGATTTGAACCCACACCCTCTTGCGAGGACCGGATTTTGAGTCCGGTACGTCTGCCATATCCATGATTTCGCTTTCGCTGGGATCAAACTGACCAAATGGGCAGAAACCTTCCAGTGCCGGCGGTATGTCCGCGGTCAGGAGCGCCCAAAGAGCGCAGTTCGCCAAGAGGATCGAGCGTCTTGAAATGTGGACATCACTGCGTGATTCTCAACGCTGACAACCTGGTCGCCGCCCCCGATGTCGGAACCTGGTCGAGGGCACTAAACGGCAGGGCAACGTTCGGCGTCACGGAGACGCCGAGGGTGGGTCCTGGTTGGGAAACGTGACCTGTTCCATCCAGTCAACTGCCTTGTCGTCAAGCTGCTCCTGAATCGCTCAATCCTCCGGGGCTCGGGGCAGTTGGTCCCAGACCAGCGGTTGCCACTTCGGGGCCTCGAACCACGGGCGGCATCGGGGGCACACGAACCAGACGGCCACGAACCCGCCCATCATGAGCGTGACCGCGGTGACGATGACGTTGATGGCCATATCAGGTCACTCCCCGGTTGCCTTCCCGTAGAACGACCGGACGTAGCGAGCCAATAACGAGCGCTCGTCCGGCGTGAGTTTCTGCCCCCATTTCGGCATCGCGGTGCCCCGGACCCCGCTCGTCAAGGCCGCCTCGGCGTAGGCCACCGTGGGCCGGACCTCGTGGAAGTTGGTCGGGGCCGGAGCCAGGATCGCCGCCGTAGGACCGTCGCCGGCCCCGTTCTGGCCGTGGCAGACCGCACATTGTTTGACGAAGACGGCCTTCCCCGTCGCCCGCTCTTGCGCGGTGAGATCGGGCGGCGGTTCCGTCGGAGCGATCGTCTTCAAGTAGGCCACGAGCCCCCTCAATTCTCCGCTGGGCAGGTCGCTCCAGGACGGCATGGACGAGCCCCGAACTCCGTTCCAGAGCGATTCGCTCAGGGAACGGTCGGAGAACCGGGCGGTGGCCAGGTTGCGTGGGGCGGGGGTGAGGGCCGCCGCCGCCGGACCGTCGCCCAACCCATCCCGCCCGTGACAACCCGCGCAGTTGCGGGCGAAGACCTCGGCTCCCCTGCGGGCGAAGCGTTCGCCCTCGCCGACCGCCAATGTGGTGTCCCAGACCGGGGCCTTCCCTGCGGTCCGGGGGATGGCGCAGTCGCAGAACATTCCCTTTCGCCGTCTCTTCTTCCGGGTCGCGGCCGGACAGTGGCCCCGGCCCGGACAGGCCCGCCAGCCGGGCGTCGCGGCCGAGCGACTCCAGGTAGTTCACGAGGTCGAGCGCCTCCCGCCTGGGCCGCGTCGGCGAGCCGTCGAACAGCCAAGGGTAGCCGGGCATGACCGAATCCGGGACGACGTGCCGGGGGTTCCAGAGGTGGGCGAGTTGCCAGTCCCTCGACTTCCGGCCCCCTTCACGGGCCAGGTCCGGTCCGACCCGCCGCGTTCCCCACATCTGGGGGGCGTCGCCGCCGCTCTCCCACGCCTGACTCGCCGGCCCGAACCGCCGCACGTCGTCCTCCGTGAAGCGGACGAGCTGCGAGTGGCAGTTCATGCAGCCCTCTCGGGAATAGACCTGTCGTCCGCGATCCTCGCTTGCCGTGCGGGCCGTGCGGGCCGCCGGCTCCGTCCGGGCGATCTGGTCGTTCCAGCGTGCGATTGGGCCAGAGCGCCCAGAACGACGAACGAGAAGGCGAACAGCCCGAACCCAGCCCCGGCGGTGAGCACGTAGGCATTCTTCAGCCAGCGGAACCCGGCCACCTCCTCCTCGGCATCGTCCTGCTCGCCGGTTTCGGCCGTCGGCACCCGCGCAGGCGCGGGGACGACGACCGGCCCGGTCGTGATCGCCGCCACGACGGCGACGAACCCGGCCAGGAGCACGAATCCCGACACTGAGCGGACCCACCAGAATGGCACCGAGGCCCGAACCGAGTCCATCCACGGCAGGTCGCCCTGCCAGAGTTGCCCCTGGACCAGCCCGGCGGCGGTCAAGTCGAGGACCATCGCCGCCAGGCCCAGGGCGAGCAGCCAGAACGACCAACTCGCCAACCGCGGATTGTACCGGCAGCCCGGCGTCAGCCGCCAGGCATGCAGAAGGCCGCCCAGGGCCATGAACGAGCCGAACCCGATCATCGCCAGATGCGAGTGGCCGATCACCCAGTCGGAGAAGTGGACGAATCGGTTGAGCGGCATGATCGCCTGGGCCGAGCCCTGAAGGCTGACGATCAGGTAGGCGACCGCCCCGGCCCAGACGTAGCGCAGCGGCGTGTCGGCTGCGGCCATGCCGGACCGGCCCCGCAGCGACAGGAGCAGGTTCGTGACCACCAGGACCACGTCCGCCCCGAGGTAGACCGAGGCGACGACCGCCCCCTTCTGGGCCTCCATCGGGATCGACGAGAAGACATAGTGGTGGGTGCCGTTGAGCGGGTAGATCAGGAACAGCAGCCAGAAACCGATCATCGACAGGAAGTGGCTGTAGATCGGCCGCCGGGAGACGGCGGGGATGACGGCGTAGGCGACGGCCAGGGCCAGCGGGGTGACGAACAGGCCCACGGCGTCGTGAATCCAGAGGCCGCTGAACGTCGCCCCCAGGGCACCGGGCAGGTACTCGGGCACCACGTTGCCGACCGGGTAGGCCAGCAGGGTGAACGTCAGCCCGCCGAGGATGTACCAGGCCGAGACGTACAGGCTCGACACCCTGGCACGGAGCAGCGGCACGACGAACTGGACGCACGCCAGGACCATCCCCAGGGTCGCCGCGCCATCGACCGGGAGCGGGAACTCGGCCCATTCGAGCGGCTGGCTCACGCCGGCCTGAACCAGGGCCCAGCCGGGCAGCACGACCAGCCCGTTCCAGGCGGCGAACAGCGCCCAGCCGAGCCGGACGCTCGTGACCGGGCGGCCGGCCAGCCTGGGCACGGCGAAGTAGAGGAAGGCGAGGAAGGCGTTCCCCAGCCAGCCGAAGAAGAGCCCCTGGGTGTGGGCGTAGCGGATCCGCCCCCAGGACAGCCAGGGCACGCCGCCGAGCCAGTCCGGCGCGTGGAACTTGATCGACATCGTCAGCCCGAGCAGGGCCACGTAGAGCACGCTCGCCAGGGCGGCATAGCCGTGCCAGCGGATCAGGAGCGCGATCGTCTGCGACCCCGTTGAGCGTTCTTCATTCGACGTGGCCATGCGGTCCTCGCAGTCCCCCTCGGGGGCGGGAATAATGTTCGGAGAGCTCGGCCGGCCGGTCAAGGACCGGGCGGCCGGGCGGCGAGCAAGTAGTCCACGACATGGGATTCCTCCTCGGGGGTCATCGGCGCCCCGTAGACGGCCACCATCTTGTGCACGATCTCGACCCACTTCTCCCTGGGAACGGCGGCTGGCTGAGGGGAAGGCGGGCCGAGTGGCAGATCAGGCACGACGTCTGGAAATCGGCCCGGTACGGCCCCTCCGGAAAGTCCAGGTCCCAGGCTGGGTCCGTCGCCACGCACCGAAGCCGCAGCGACCACGGCGGCGGGACGTCGGTCGGCCGTCACCCAAACGTCCCTCGTCCCGAAGTACGAGAACCCGGCGGCAATCAGATCCCACGCCGATCGCCAGGATCAGCCCGAATCTCTGGCGGTGGGTGGCATCGGGGTCGTGGCCGGGCGGCGCATGCCCTTCGGTCGGTTCAGGCGACATGGACGGTCATCTCCTCGACGGTGTTTCGCATGAACCCGCTTCGGTTCCAGCCTTCCTTGTCCGGCTGGACCTGCCCGTCTCCCGCGGTAGCTCTCGATCGCAGGCGGTACTCGCTCCCGTGACGCCGGGGACCAGGCGTATCGCCAGCGTCGGAACGAATACCGGCCCAGGTCGTCGCCCAGGACGGCCCCGGCCCAGGTCGATCCGCCGTCGACCGAGACCTCGACGCCCCGGATGCCGCTGCCGCCGTCGAAGGCGATCCCCTCGACCTCGATGGTTCGGCCCACCGGCACGTTCGCACCCGGCTCGGGCGTGGTGACGAACGAGCGGACATTCATGCGATTGATCGGGATCAGGTGGTCGGTCAGCTTCGCGTGGGGGTCCTCGACGCCGTTGGGGTTGGCCGGGATCTTGTACGCCTTGGCCATCCAGTACCCGTCGAAGACATGCGGCAGGACGGTGATCCTGTGCAGGGCCTTGACCCAGTAGGTGGCGTACCATCCGGGGACCACCAGCCGGGCCGGGAAACCGTTGAGCGCCGGTAGAGGCTCGCCGTTCATCGAGTACGCCACCATCACCTCGGGTTGGAGAGCGTGGTCGATGTCGAGCGCCTTGACGAAATCGGGCACCGAGGCGAGCGGCCCCTCGTCGAGCCCGTCGAACGTCACCTGCACGGCGTCGCGTCGAACCCCCGCCGCCCGCAGGACCTTGGCCAGCCCGACCCCCGCCCAGCGGGCGTTGCCCATCGCCCCGTTGCGCCACTGCGCCCCGGGGACCCTCGGGCCCGAACAGGCTGCGGGAGTTGCCCGAGCACTGGTTCACGGCCACCACCTCGTCGGTCGCCCAGCCGCTCGGAGGTCGTCCATCGATAACTCCAGGGGGCGGTCCACGGCCCCGTCGATGCGCAGCCGCCATGCCTTGAGGTCGATCGCCGCCGGCACCGCCTGGAGGTGCGAGCGGACGTAGAACGCCTCATTCGGCGTAAAGTCGTGCTGAAAGTACCGCCATGGGGTCTCCAGGCAGGGCGGTCGGTCGTTGACGACTCTCATGGCCACCTTGCCGGGGAACTGCGCAAGCACGTCCTCATCGCGGCCAGTGGCCTCCTTTTCCGGCCGGCCGGTGCAGCCTACTGGCAGGAGGCCCGCCCCGGCCGATGCAGCAACCCCCAGCCACTGCCGCCTTGTCAGGTCCATGTTGCACCTCGATTGACCGCCCGTTGTTCCTCGACCGTCGGACCGTGGCGAATTTCGTCTCGACCCTCGCCGCGTTCATCCCGTCGCCGATCCTGCCAGTGCCTTCAAAGCCCGTCCTAGGGCGAAATGAACACGTCGTTTGGTGGGAACTTCTTGAATAGGGCCTCAGGCTTACCAAAGTTTGTGGCCAGCACGTCGGTCGGGTTCCCGGCGATCCACTGCGACAGGTCGATCGTTTCGTAGACGCCGTTGTTAAACCCGATCAAGACGCGGCACGGCGTGTCGCCGACGTTCTCGATCGAGTGTCCGTAGCCCTGGGGGATGTAGCCAACGTCGCCCTTTTCCAGCGTCTCGGTGCGGTAGCGGCCGTGCGAGCCGAACATCGCCACGCTGACCTGCCCGTGGATGACGTATTGCCATTCGTCGGCGCTCGGGTGCCAGTGCAGTTCCCGCAGCGCCCCCGGCTCGAGGTCGAGGATTGCGCCGGTAATCGTCTTGGAAATCGCAAAATTGTGGGAATCGACCAGCCATAGCCGGCCTCCCTTGTTGTCGACGATCGGCGCCTGGGCGAGGAGCCGCCACTTGTGGGTCTGCGGCGGCAGCTTCTGGCCCTGGAGCGGCGTCGCCCGTTTCGCCGGCGGCAGCGACCCGCGGGCGAAGTATACCTCTTCCTTCGGGAACCCGTCGAAAGTCGATGCGGGGACGCCGAAGTTCTTCGCCAACAGCGGCTTGGGGGTGTGGCCGATCCAATCGCTGATGCTGAACGTACCGAACTCCGAGAAATAGCCGTTGTCGAAGATCAGGATGAAGTGCGTCGGCTTGTCTCCCAGGCATTCGAGCTGGTGACCGTGGCCGCGAGGGAAATACCACACGTCCCCGGGCTCGAAGTCGTTCGTCTCCGCGTTCCCCTGCGGGTCGATGACCGTCGTCCGGGTCTGTCCCTCGATCACGAACGCCCACTCGGCCGCGGTGGCATGCCAGTGAAGCTCGCGCATGGCGCCCGGCTCGAGACGCATCGAGACGCCGGCAATCCCCTTGGAGATCGGGAGCTGCTCGACGGTCGCCTCCTTGCCATAGCTGCCGTCGATCACCCTGCCGTGCGACTTTTCCAGCTCAAATTTGAAAGTCGGCAGCTCCTTGCCGGCGAGTATGGGGTCGGGGACGTTGTTCTTGAACGGGAAGTCCTCATCCGCGGCCGCAGTCAATCCGGCCAGGCTCGCGGCCGCGGCGGCTGAGCCGATGAATCCACGTCGCGACAGTTCTGACATGGCCTCTCCTCTCGGAACTGGGAATGTGACGCCATCATCATTGCGTCCGAGTCACGATCGCTCAAGGTCCGCCTCTCCTCCGCGAGCAGATTCCCTGAACGGGTTTAAAGGAACACCGGTCAGTGCCGGAGGACGTCGGCGTGATTGGCTCGGTCGATTCGGCTATGATCCAAGATCTGTCAATTATGCTGATAGCAAAGGAGCTCATCGAGTCAAGCGGAGAAAACATCGTGACTCCAGATATCAAGCTGACGGTCAACCGGCGGCACGGGCGCGAGTGCGTCTCGACGGGGGCGCCTTGGGAATCCGTGGTGGGATACTCGCGCGGTTCGCGAAGGAAACACAATTTACGTGACGGGGACCCTGGGACTCGAGCCCGACGGCCGCCTGGGCAAGACCATGAAGGCCCAGTCCCGGCGCGCGCTCGAGATCATCATCGCCACCATCGAGGCGCTCGGCGGCAAGGCCTCGGATGTGGTCCGCACGCGGATCTACGTGACCGATATCGACCGCTGGCGCGACGTCGCCGACGCCCACCACGAGTTTTTCGAGTCGATCCGGCCCGCCACAACCATGGTCCAGGTCGCCCGCCTGATCGAACCCGATGCGCTCGTCGAGATCGAGGCCGACGCGGTCGTTCATCAAGAAAGGTCGATGGGCTAGGGTTCGCGTAACTCCTCGGGCACTGGCCGTTTGGCGAGGTAATAGACATACGCCGTGACGGCGCGGATTTGGGGAGGATCGAGCACATTGCTCCAGCCGGTCATGCGGGTGTTGGGAACGCCTTCCCGGATCACGGCCATCACCTGGTCCGGGCGGTCGCCGTGCTTCCAGTCGTTGTCGGTGAGGTTGCCGACCGGCGGGCCGAGCAAGTCGGCGGCGATCGGGCCGTCGCCCCGGCCGTCGTTGCCATGGCAGGTTGCGCAGCGGCCGAAGTAGATCAACCGCCCCTCGGTCAAGAGGGGGTCCTTGGCAACTTCCGGCGGAGGCGGGCCCAGCGGCTTCTTGAGCAGTTGGTAACTCACCAGCCCGCCCAAAAGTAGTCCCAGCATGGCCAGGAAAATCAGCCGGGACGCGGCCGGGTTGATGCCGTCGAAAACGGAGAGATCGGGCGTCGATTCATCGCCGGACAAGGATCTTGCTCTCGGAGCCCCCAAGCGTTCTATCTGAGTATGAGCTACCTTACAACGCACCACGATCATGCGGCAAGCCCGCGCGAAGGAGAATGGCCGCGATGGCCAGGCACGTGCAGATAATAGCCCCCGCCAACGTCTCCGAAGCGTACGAGAGACTCGGTCTCGACACGCTGCAACCACTCGCCAAGCTCATCGCCGGCGACGCTCCCAAGCGAAAGTCGGACCTTGTTCCCTACTTGAGCCGCCTGATGTCACAGCCGGAGGAAATTCGCCGGCTTTATGATTCGCTTGGCGAGGTCAGCAAAGCGGCCATTCAGGAGGCCCTGGCCGACCCGGCTGGAAAGCTCGACCTGGATCGTTTTATCGCAAAGTACGGCCAACGGCCGGATCTCGGAGGCTACAGTTCAGCGAGCCGTCTGCAGTTGTTCCTGCCATTCGATCGGTCGATCCCCGAAGATCTGCGTCTGATCCTGAGGGACTTCGTGCCCGAACCGCGGGAGGTCACGATCTCGAGCCTGGTCTCGTTCAGCCGGCTCAACACGGAATTCGCGCCGCCTGGAAGAAATGGATCGGCACGAAACTCTTCGACGAGTTCGAGCGGGTCGAGGCGATCAAAGGAAAGCAAAGCGCGCGGCTCAATGCGGCCGCGGATCGGCGCTCGTCGGTCAGCGATGTGCTGGCGGAATGTCCGATCGACCGTTGGATCGCCATCGACGAGTTCTTCCGTCTTCTCAAAGCCAGCGGTGAGGATTTCGCCGTCGCGCGAATTGAGTGGAAGCTTTACGTCGCGGAGTACCGATACAGTTATTTCGACGATCGAGGACGTGACTCAACCAGAACAGATTGTCGCGAAAAAGACGTGGAAAGTGCTGGCGAACCACGATGTCGTCTCGAGCGAGCAAAATCCCGATCCGGCCGATACGCTGTTTCTGGAGCGCGTTGCCGAGCGGACCTCGGACCGGGTCTGGCGCCTCGACCGCGACAAAATCGTGGCGGCGGTTGAACATGGTTTTGGCATCGACGCTCTGCGTGAGTTCCTCGCAGAACGCAGCTCTGAGCCACTTCCCGCGAACGTTCAGACTTTCTTGGGTGATCTTCGCCACCGCGCCGGCCGGCTGCGCGACCGGGGTGTCGCGCGGATGATCGAATGCGCCGACCCGGAGACTGCCTTGATATTGATGGCCGACGCCAAGCTCAAGACAATTTGCCTGCTGGCAGGCGAGCGCAATCTGGTTTTCCCGGCGGCCCAGGAATCGACCATCCGAAGCCGGTTGCGGAAGCTGGGCTTCGTCGTGCCGCCAAGCAAATGACCGAACGAACGGCAGATCGGAATGCGCCGGCATCTCGTCGTTCGCTCTTACTTCGCGGCCCTCTCGCCATTCTCGTCATCGGGGACGGCTCGAGTGTCGATGTCCTCCCACTTGCCGGTCTTGACGCTGAAGACGTAAAGGTGGGCATCGTGCCGGCAGGTGATCAGGTCGTTCCCGACGACCGGCTGAGCGACAGCTCCCTCGGGCAATTCCAGGACACCCCAGCGTTTCGCGACAGGACTGAACGCATAGATCCGGCGGCCGAGGCCATAGGCGGCCATGCTTTGGCTCACGATCGGAATTGCCTGGTCCACGGGCTCGCGCAGGTTCTGCGCGTACCACGTCCCGTCGAGGACGCTGAAGGCGGCGATCCGGGTGATCTTCGGGCCCTTGAGATAGAGCGCCGCGAGCCCCTGGCTGACGATCGGCACCACCCTGAGCTTGGCGTCCCCGGCTCTGGCCAGCCGGAGAGACCGAGCCTTGCCCGTCTCGGTGCTGTAGGCCGTCACCGCGTCGCCCTCTGGCGAGGAAACCACAATGAGCTGCTCGGTTTGAATGTAGCGGGGTTGATCCCTGGCACCGAATCCGCCCATGCCCATCGCACCGGTCGCCGGGCCACCCATCACACCCACACCACCCATCGCACCTATCCCACCCATCCCGCCTCCGATGCCCCCGGCTGCGCCGAGACCACCCGGCAAGCCGGCCCCTGGCAAGTTGCCGGCGGGCCCTCGATTGTTCTTCGTGACCGCCGGGCTGGAAGCCGGCCGGCTGGCGCTCTTGGTTGGGGCCGGCGGCCTGGCGGGCCGGCGCAGGGATTCCAGCTCCGCGCAGGTCGTTCAGCTCCTTGTGCAACTCGGCGTTGATCCGGGCGGATTCGGCCAGGTCGCCCTGGATCTTGGCCATCGACCGGAACAGGGCCTGCTCGCGGTCATCGGCCTGGGGCCTGGGCGCGGCCGCAGCCTTATCCCCGTGGGCGCTACTCAACTGGAGAGCGTAGGTTTGCAGACCGCCCAAGGTGAGGACACAGGTCAGCATCGCCGCACCGAAAATCTTTAGCTTGGAGATCATCATGGCGTGGAGAACCCCCTTGGCGAGGGCGGTAGCCGTGGCCGAGGCCAGGGCGCTCGCCGTCGCCTGTCGTGTGGTGAATTCCAGGGATACCCGGACCGTCGAATCGAGGAGGGCCGAGGGAACAGGCTGGGAGCCGGCAGCAACGGTCAGCGCAGCACTGTCCGACATTATTCCGCGGCGGGACAGCCGCCCGCGCAGCTTGTCGCGCCCCCGAGCCAGCCGGCTGCGAACGGTCCCGACTGGCCAACGCAGCCGAGATGCGGCCTCCTCATGGGTCAGCCCCTCGAGGTAGCAGAGCACCATCGGCCTCCTCAGTAGCTCGGGCAGGCGAGCCAGCTCATCATCAAGAACCGCGCGCAGCTCGCGCCGTTCGCCGTCGCAGGACGGCGGCTCGACCCCGGCTTGGACCGCCGTCAAGTTCTGCTCGTGGACGTGGCGCTGCGCGGCGTTAGCCCGAGCCCGGACGGCGACCCGGTGGGCGACCCCGTAGATCCAGTGACCCAGGAGATCGCCGTCGCGGATCGCTGTCGCGCGGCTGACCAGCACGAGAAACGTTGCCTGGAATGCATCCTCGATGTCGTGCTCGTTGTGGAGAACGCGGCGGCAAACACCCAGGACCATTCGCCCATGCCGGGCGACCAGAGCGGCAAATGCCACCTCGTCGCGTTGGGCGGCGAACCGTTTCAGGAGCTCGTCGTCGTCCATGCCCACGACGGTCCCCTGGTTGAAGACGCGATCCAACTGGCCCAGGATAACCCCCGAGTAGCGGCTCATGACGATGTGCCTCGCAACGTTTTCGGCCCGTTCACACCTGATTCTGCAAGTCGGGCGATTTCCAATCTCCCTTTTTTTGAAATCCCTCCGAGATTCGGGGGGCCAGGCGTATGAACTCGTGTTCCTCGCCGCTTCCTGGCAACGACAGGGACCGAGCCGATCGCCACGACGACGATCCTCCACTGACCGATTCGAGAGCCAGCAGACCGCTCAAGACCGCATGAGCGTGAGCAGCTAGCCGTTCGGAGCGTGCAAGAATGCGCGCGGCCATATTGCGGGCATATCGGGGCGAGCGCCGAGCGATATACGCCTCGATGGACTGCACGTCAGCCAATGCGGCTTCGGTCCAGTGGACGTTCATTCGTCTGAGAGCCCGAGCCGACGACGTGCTTCTTCCAGCGGCACCGTCCGGCCTTCCCGGGAATCCTTCAGCCCAGCCTCTACTGCCTGACGAAAATAGATTCCATACCGAAGGTCCTTCCAAGTGGCGTCTTCCGGAAGTTGTTCAACTAATATCTTATCCCCTATCAGGCTCTGAGCGGGAATTCAGAACTGGTCGGCCGCAATGACTTCGCCACCGTTTCGGGTAATCAAGCCTCGGAAAAAATTGGGGTTGATCGACTTCTTGAAGAAACGGACGGAGCCGTCGGCCATGCTGCCGTTGAAGCCGCCCGGATGGGGCGAGCCGGCGCCGCAGAGTGACGCGGCCGCCTGCGGGTCGAAGGTCAGGTCGTCGGGCTTGGTCCAGGGAACGGCTTCGTCGGCCTCGACCACCATCAGCGTATTCGACGTGCCATCGGTGACACCGGCCATTCCGATCGCTTCGCCCTTCTCGAACAGCGCGCCCTTGCCGGTAAAGACGCGGTAAGTCGTGGTGCCGGGCGCGGCGTTGCTCCGGCTGGGACAGACATAAACGGCGGGGATCTCCTTCAACAGGGCCTTGTTGTTCGGGCTGTCCCACGGCTCGTCGAGCTTGAACTTGTTGTAGAGATCGTTCTGCTCGATGTAGGGGAGGATCGCCACTCTCCAGCTCAGAAGCGGCTTGCCGTCCTTGTCGGTGATTGCTGGTTTGGGAAAGGTGTTGTTCGCCGCGTGATGGTTGTGCATCGCCAGCGCGATTTGCTTGAGGTTGTTGACGCACTGGGCGCGCCGGGCGGCTTCGCGCGCCGACTGCACGGCCGGCAGCAAAAGCGCCACAAGGACACCGCCGGCTGCCGGCGAGGTGATGCTGGGGATCGGCTCCCGCGCGACCAGACTCATGCCCTGAGCATCGACCACAAGCCCCGTCAACGCGGGGAAAAGCAAGCGGCTCAGCTCGTTGGCGCTGGGTAGCTGTTCCGGATCGATGCGCAACGACATCCCGGGGCCGGGCCCTCCCGCCTGCCGCTGGGCCTGCGCGATTGCCTGGTTCAACTGCGTGACCACGGCAGGTAGGTTCTCGAGAAGGGTCGGAATCGATTCACGGGGATCATTCACGTTCAGCAGCACCAGGTTGGGGGGAAGCCTTCGCGCCAGGGCGCCAAACGCACCGGTGGGCTGCCAGCGCCGGTCCGCGCCGCCCTTGCTCGCGGCCGCGGCACGCTGCGCGGCCGCGGTCGTGGCACTGATGACGAGCTGGTCCTTGGTGAGCATGACCGTCGGCTGATAGACGCCTTGAACTTGGGGAGGCACTGCGCCGGCCACGAGATCCATCACATAAGTCGCCTCCGCGCCGGCTTGTTTGCGGAACTCGAGGATCGGGGCGTTGCCGCCGGGCTGATTGCCCGGTGCACCTGCCTGGCTTAAGGTGCGATTGACGATCCCCATCAGGGGATCGAGGGCCTTTGCCGCCTTGGCTGGGTCGCGAACCTGGATTGACAGGGTGATTCCGGCCGACTGTGCCAGCAGCATGGACATCGGGTCGGCTCCCCCTTGCGCAGGGGTCGGCTGCACATACAGGGCCAGCTTCGGCCCCAGACTGGCAAGAAGTTCGTTGCGCAGGCCGAGCCCGAATTCCTGGCGGATCGTCTCCTCCAGATGCGCGATTTGCTCGGCAAGCTGGGGATTGGACTCCTTCGCCATGGCGACGACTTGATCATAGGTCTTGACGAGATCGATCGAGAGCAGCGTGAATCCCGTCTGTGCGGCGGGCAGCGGCGGCAACGATCTGATCCCGAAAGTGGGCTGGTTGAGCAAGGCAAGCACGCCGCGACGAGGCGCCGGCGCCACGAAGCGGATCACGCTCATGAGTGCGTCGTCCTGAAAGCCCCAGGCGAGCTCGATCCGCTTCAGACCGTCGAGCCCGAGCTGGGCGGCGGCGGGAGGCAAGGGCGGAAGTGCGGAGATGTCGAGGAAACCCCTGGCCGCGGCCTGGAAATCTCGTTCGGGCTTGGCGAGCGCAGTGCGCAGCGGGTGGTCCACGGCGCTGGGGCGCTTGCCGTCGAGAACTTCCAGGATCTCGTCGGCCTTGTCCGTGCCGGTCAGGATCAAGTCGCCCTTCTCGACCCACCAGAGGCCGTTCGGTCCGAGCGGGTAAAGCGTCCGCCCGGCTTTCTGAAGCGATTGGGGTGCCGCGTTGCCACCGTCCTCACCGCCGCGCCCGGCGGCGGCCGCGGCGGTGAGCAAGCGACGAATCTCCGGCCGGTCGCCCTTGGGCAGAACCACAATGACTCGCGAATCGTTGGGAACGGCTCCCGACATCGCGACGACAAAACCGTCGTGCGCCAGGCGCTTCAACTGTCCCATGATGTCACTGGCCTTGACCCGCTGTTCGGCGGCCGCTGACTGCTGAGCCAGATCGATCCCCTGGGCAGCCAGGTCTTCGATCAGTGCCCCCAGCTTGGTTTCGTTGAGCAGCTTGTATGCGGCCGAGGCACGCCAGGCGGCGGATCGCGCGTCCAGTCCGTCAAACTCCAGGAAAAAGACCAGATCCTGGCGCGGGACGTAGCGGGCATGCGTGCGCGCAGCCGCCTGACCGGAAACTCGCGTCTTGGCCGTCTGGCCCCGCACACGATGCTCCGATGCCGCCAGGATGAGCAGGCATCCCAAAGCCAATCTGGCCGTGCGGCCGGGCCCGACACCGCCGCTGTTCTGGAACCAACCCTGGGCGCGACTCATTGTGATCTCCTTACGATGAGAACCGCGAATGCACAAGTTGCTTCAAAGCCCGGTGACGTTGCAAGACACCAGGCGATCAATACACGTTATCCGCAGCCGCGGCGATATGCCAGAAGGAGTCAGCTTCCGGGCCTGGCCACCGGCAAGATCACTCGAAAGCGGCTGCCTTCTCCCGGGGCACTCTCGACTTCCATTCGTCCGCCGTGATCCTGGACCATCGCATGGGTGATGCTCAGGCCCAGTCCGGTGCCGTCGCCGACTGCTTTGGTCGTGAAGAACGGATCGAAGATCTGCGGCAAGATCTCATCGGGTATGCCGCAACCATTGTCGGCCACTTCGATCGACGACCTCGCCGTTTCTTGCCTCGGTCGTGATCGCGATCCGGCCATCGGCGCGATGGGTCGAATCAATCGCTTGCATGGCATTGACGAGCAGGTTCAAGAAGACCTGGTTGAGCAGTGCTGGCGAGCCGCTGACTGAAGGTAAGTCCCCGAGCCGCTCCAGGACGGTGATCGCGCGCCGCTCCATCCGGCCGTGAACCATCTCGAGGGCCGTCCTCGAGCGCTTCGTGAATGTCGGCCTGTTCGAACGAGGCTCGGTCGACACGGGCGAAACCGCGGAGGTTTTGCACAATGTCGGCGACTCGCTTGACCCCCTGGCGCGTGCTCTCCATGAGCTTGGCCATGTTGTTCTTGACGTAAGGCAGGTCGAACTCCTCGGCCATTCGCTCGATCCGCGCGGCGATCTCGCGGTCGGTGTCGGCCAGCTTGTCGCAAGCCTGTTCGTAGAGTCCCAGAATCGAGAGCAAGAAACAGACGTCTCGCTCGATGACGGTCAGGTTGTTGGCAACGTAGGCGAGCGGATTGTTGATTTCATGAGCCACGCCCGCGCTGAGCATTCCCAGCGAGGCGAGTTTTTCGGACTGCACGACCCGACCGCGCATCTGACGCCGCTCGATGAACTGGCCGATCTGGGTGCCCAGGTTGGCCATCATCTCCAGGATGGCCTCATCGGCGCGCCGGGTCTCGTGACTGAAGAACTCGATCACGCCCAGGCAGTCGCCTCGGAGTAGAACGGGAACGGCAAAGGCCGCGTGCAGTCCTTCTTCCTGGGCCATCGCGTGACGGGGAGAATCAAGATCGTGGCCGAATTCGGCGATCCAGATCGATTGGCCACGCTCCCAGACCCCTCCGGGAAGGCCAGTGCCTCGCTCGAGCGATAGCTCCTGCGTCAGGGCCTCGAATCGCGGTATCTCCAGGGTCGGGCGCCGCCAGAGCGTGGCGCAGCGAAGCCGTTGTGTGTAGGGATCGACTCGCCAGAATGCTCCCAGGTCCCAGTCCAGGCTCTCACAGATGGTTTTGAGAATCTTGGGATTGGCCTGGTTGGTTGACTCGGCCTCGGCCAGGACCCTCGTGGTCTCGTACTGGGCCGCCAGCATTCGTTCGGAACGCTTGCGCCGCGTGATGTCGTGAACCAGCTCGGCAGCGTGTTCTTCCAGGGTCTGGTTCAGCCGCCGGATCTGCTCGATCTGTCGCAGTCCGGTCAAGGCCCGCGCGGTGTGAATGGCCAGGGTATTGAGCGGACGCAGATCGAGCGTCGCCAGATCCAGCGGCTGGCTCGATGCCACCTGGAGCGTGCCCAGAACCTCCTCACTTGCGAGCGGCAGGACTATCTGGCCGCGAATGCCGGACAGCGCGATGGCCTGCTGGTCGCAGTGCGGATCGAGCCTCGAATCGGACACCACGGCCACGCGATTCTCGCGGACGACGACGGCCAGAATGTCGTCACCATCGAGAGCGCGCACAGTCAGTTCCACCAGGCCGGACATCGCCCCCGTTCCGCGGGCCGCCCGGATGACTCCGGCATCGCGATCCACCAGCGAGATCATGGCCAGCTCGTAGCCGAGCTGGGCGCAGAAGTGCAGCACGGAATCGAACGTTTTCTCAATGTTGTCAGGATCCTGCCGCGAAGTCGAGATTCGGAAGAACGCGTCGAGCAGGTCGCGGACGGCAACCAGCTCGTGGGTCCGATCCGAGATCTTGAGTTCGAGCGACGCGTAGGACCTGGAGAGGTCCTCGGTCATCCGGTTGAATGCCTTGCTCAAGGCGCCGATCTCGTCGGTCGAAGTCACGGCGCTGTGCGCGTTCAAGTCGCCGGCGGCGACCGCCGCTGCTGTTCTGGCCAGCCGGCGAATCGGCCGGGCCACCTGGCGGGCTATGACATTCGAGGCGAGCAGACCAAGCAACAGGGCGACCCCCCCGAGAACCAGCAGCACCGAGCGAAGCTGGCCGACCGGCTCGTAAGCCTCGGCGGAATCAATCTTGGCGATCAAGCCCCAATTCGGATACAAGCCTCCGATGGGCCGGTAGGCGACCAGGACGTCCACGCCTCGATCGTCGGTCGTCCGCACAAAGCCAAACCGTCCGCCGGCTGCAAGGGCCAGGGGAGGCAGGTCGCGCTTGAAGAGATCGGTCCGCGGGGACGACTGGCGGTACGGGAGCACCAGATGGATCGTCTCTCCCTCGGCGATGCCCACGAGTACCTCGCCCGTTTCTCCCAGGCCGTTCGGGTCCGTCAAGAACCCCGCGGTCGGTGCGAAATCAAAAAGGAGCATCACCCGGCCGAGGACCTGGTTGCGATTGCCTGGAACATCCGCGAAGAAGATCGTGGCGTAGGTGTTGCCGGTTCGCACCGGCGGGACCATGACTCCACTCGCCCCCCGATCGCCCGCGTGTTTCCGCTGCGAGTAAGCCGTCATCAGGTGTTCCGGGCCCATCGCCGCGAGCTGGTGACCCGCGTCATCCTCGATCCAGGCCGCCAGCAATCCCGTCGTGTTGGATATCGTGTTCGAGAGAATGACCTCCGCCTGGTTGCGGAATTGCTCCGGTGTAATCCGTCCCAGGGTGCGCTCGCCGAGGAGCTGGTGGACGCGTGCCCTCTTGGCGAACTGAACGGTGCGCTCTTCCAACTGATGCAGCGTACTGGCCAGGATTTCCTGGCGGTCGGCGGCCAGCGTCGTGAGCCGCGCGTGGATCTGGTTTTGCAGGATCGTGCGGATGGCAAAGAAGGCGACACCGATCAACAATCCGTCGTTGAGCGCGACCAGCACACCCACAAACAACGTCATTTTCCAGACGATCGATGACCGCGGGAACCGTCGTTTGTGATGCGGTGCAGAATCGATTCTCGTCTCACGATCAGCGTCCATTTGTGCTCATCGAGGCGCCAAGGTGGGAAACTCGGTCACCCTCAAATCGGTGCATCCATAGGGAATCAATCTCAGTTCCTCAAGCGGCAGATCGCTAGCAACCGGGCTGGGCGGAGGCGGAGCCGCCGCTCCTTGCGCCAAACCCCAAGCCGCGATACGCCGACCTTTGACCCTGACGATCATCGGAGCCCCGTCGGGTGAGAAGGGAGCCAGGCCGACAGGCTTCTCCTCGAATTCCAACGATCGCGCCGGATTGGCGCGATCGACTTCTAGGGCATAGTTCCAGGGCGACTTGGGCAGCACCTCCCAGTCGGCGAACTGGGAATTGTTCTTGACCTTCTTCCATTCGGCTTCGATCGAGAGTGCATACACCAGCGGTCCGCTCTCGATCGCGACGGCGTTGTTGAAGCCCGAGTAAAGATGTAATGCTGGCGGAATGCGAATCGTGATCGTCTGCGATCCAGTCCAGCGCCGGCTCAAGTAAAACCCAGTGTGTTCGTTTGGCCGAGCCCCAAGAGAACCGGCAAGTTGGATCCCCCCTTTGCCGTCGCCAATTCCGGTTCGCCCCCCATCCGCGTCGACGAACTCGAACTTCCGGGCCCAACCGGGGACGCGCAGGTGAAGCGGAAATTCCATCGGCTCGGGCACGGTGAGTGCGATCTCGATCGTGTCGCGAAACGGATAGTCCGTCTTGACCGCAACCTTGACCGGCTTGCCTTGAATCTGCGTCTCGATGACGCAAGGGGCATACGCAATCGCGGCCAGACCGCCATCGCCGGTCTTCATCCAAAGATGAGAGGCAAACTTGGGCCAGCCCTGGTGCATGTTGGCCGTACAGCAGCCGAAGTTCGGCTCCAGCCCGTAGAGGTTGGAATCCGGGCCGTTGTTCACGTAGACGTGCTCGCCCTGGCGCGAACACACAACCTGGTTGCACTGCTGGTCATACTGGTGCGCCGTCATGTCTTTTTTAAATGTCGCCGGCAGGGCGTTGAATGCGAGCTTCTCGAGCCGGTCGCCCAGTCGCGGATCGCCCAGAATCCCAGCCAGGACCTCGAGCGAATACATCGCCTCGACGACCGTACAGAGCTCGGACCCCTGCGATGGGCTGCGGCCAGCCAGATGCTCATCGCAGGTGAAGATCCCGGTAGCCTGTCCATGGTAACGGTCGAGCAGGTCGAGCATGCCAAAGACGGCGTTCTTGTCCTTCGCAGCACCCGTGAGCCGGTAGCGCACACCGCCGTACTTGAGCGCCATCCCCGTGTTGACACCGTGGGTGTCGAGCTCGAACTTCCCCTGGGTCTTGGCGGTGAACGGGAAATTGTCGAACTGGGCGCGCCAGTCGTGGCTCTGGGCGAATGCCGTCTGCGCCAGCTTCAAGAGCCAGGGCTCCTTGCTCCGGTCGTGCAGCCAGTACAGTGTGACGGCCAGATCGGCCGCGCGGAACCGCGCCCAGCTATACATGGGCTCGCGCCCGATGACCTGATCGATCTTGCGGCAGCACTTCAATAGGGCCGGCACGACCCGTGGGTCGCCGGTGGCCTCCTGGTACTGGGTAAGTGCCTTCAAGAGCGGAAACAGGGGCCAAACGTCGTAGGGCTTGTGCTTCCGGCTGTCGCCGACTGGCCCCAGCCAGCCGTCGGCGTGCTGGTGATCGAGGATGTAATCGATGGCCTTCTTGACCTTGGCCTTGAGCGCCGCGTCGTCGAGCACGTATGCCAGCGGCACGACGCCGTCGAGCCAATACGGCACGCGCTCCCAGCCCTCAGCCTTGCCCCCGAACCAGGCGCTCTCCTTGATGTCGGGCCAGAACTCGTCGAGGTGCCCGCTCAGCCCCGCTGCCTGAGTGCGAAGCTGGTCCTTGAGCCACCCTGCCGGCTTGATACTTCCCAGGGGCAGCGGGACGAAGACCGGCGGCCGCAAAGCTGGCTCCGCAGCCCCGGGGGCCTCATTGCCCCGCAAAAGGGCGTGGGGCCAGCCGGCGGCCAGGACCAAGGTCAACACGACTGTTCCCACGAATCGTGTCACTTCCGGCCTTCCCACTTCACGTAGTAGAACACGATCGGTTCATCGCCGGTATTGGTGATGCCGTGGGGTGCGTTCGGGGTCGTGTACATCACCGAACCGGGCCCGATCTTGGTCGAACTTGCCGTCGCACAAAATCTCGCCGTGCCCGCTCTCGATGATCATGACCTCTTCTTCGGCATGGGCGTGAGGCGCGTGGGGCGACTTACCCGGCTCGAGAACAAACCTTCCCGTCACGAATTTGGTTGAAGCCGGGGTGTCGCCCGAAAGGTAGACTCCGTTCTTGCCAACGAGCTCCCCCTTATCCATGAAGCTGGCCATCTTGACTTGATCGAGGTTGATCGTCCCGGACGCGACTTCGCGCCCGCTCCGAGTGCGAACGCCGCCTCGCGGTAGGACCATCCGACAGCCAGGAACAACGCCAGGGCAGCGAGACCCCATCGCCTGAAGACTTGCATACGAGATCCTCCGAAGGTGTCTTGATCAACATTTTCGGCAACGTGTCGAACAACTGGTTCTCATGGACTTGCGGGGAGGATGTCAGCCACTGGGATACGGCCCAGCTTCTTGCCATCCAGGACGAACGGAACCTCCCGGCCCGCCTTGTAGATCGTGCACGAGGCGTACGCCTTGGACGCTGGCTTGGTGTAGACCTCGATCTGTTGGTCAACCAAGTTGACAATCCAGTAGACCGGGACCTTTCCGCGGGCATAGGCCCTGAGCTTCTCTCCTCGGTCAACGTCCAGAGTCGTCTCGGCAACTTCCACCAAGAGCCCGATGTCGGCGGCGACTGGGTGGCGGCGGGCATAGGTCCTGGGAGTGCCGCGCACCACTGCCAAGTCGGGTTCTGGCTCATCGTAGTCGGGGATGATCACCGGGTTCTCCTGCCGCAGGTGCCAGCCTGCGGGAGTCGTTCGTTCAAGAAGGCGTCGCGATTCTTCCACGGTCACCGCGTGCGGGGGCTTCTTGGTCATTTTCTTCACCACATAGCCGTCGATGAGCTCGACGCGTCGGTGTTCGAACAGGTCAGCCATGCGGTCGTACTGGTCAACGGTGAAGCGATAGAGCCGGGAGGCAGACGGAGGAATGGGCCGTTCCGCGATCGCTATCGGAGCTGCTTTCGATTTCATCTGGGGATTCCTGGTCGCCAGTTGGACGAGTGGCGAGCGCTGCTTCTGGGAACGATGAAGTGACATCACGCCGCGCGTTATGACTACGTTGAATCTTCGCCGTCATTCGCCGCCTCGAGGTACACCACTTCCCTCGGGCGCTGGAGAGGTGGGATCGCGACGAAGTCGGGGCATCGCACGGTGTACCGGCTGCCGTCAACCAGTTTGAGGTCGAACGGATGCGCCTGGAGGGCCTCGCAGATGCTACTCAGGGTGGCCACGGTTTAATTGTACCCTCCCCGTGAAGAGAGGGCGTAGGTCACGAGCCGTCGGCCGGCCTCGCGGCCAGACCATCAGTGGAGCGGAAGGGGCTCGAACCCTCAACCTTCGCATTGCGAACGCGACGCTCTCCCAGTTGAGCTACCGCCCCCTATGCCGTTATATCGCTAAACTACCGTTCTCCCCTCGCGGACGCAAGGTAAGATGATTGTCTTGGGCTGCGAGTCTTTGGCGGATTGTGGCTCGTCCGTGGCCCTGGCACACCGCGACAACTCGTGTACGGGAACGTGAGGTTTCCACAATGGCAAATGGCTGCATCCCCTTGCCGCGACGTTTCGTCCTCCTCGTCTTCGTCGCCATGCTGGCGCTTGCGCTCGCCGGCGATTCGGGCGCTCAAACCAAGGACAGCTCTCCCTGGCTATTCACGGCCTGGGCTCCCGTTGCGGACAACCCGGTTTTCAGCGGTACGGGCCGGGATACGTGGGATCGCAAGATCCGCGAGCGCGGCTATATTCTGGTCGATCGCGAGGGAATCTATCATTTGTGGTACACCGGTTATGCCGGCGATCATCCGCCGACCATGTCGCTGGGCCATGCCACGTCGCGTGATGGGATTCACTGGGAACGCGATCCCGGCAACCCCATCTTCACCGCCTCGTGGGTTGAAGACATGTGCGTCGTTCCGCGCGATGGCACTTATTTCATGTTCGCCGAGGGCAAGAACGATATCGCGCACCTCCTGACCTCGACTGACGGCCGCAAGTGGACCGACTTGGGATCGCTCGACATCCGCAGGACCGACGGTACCAGAATCGACCCCGGGCCCTACGGCACACCGACCGCCTGGTTCGAGAAGGAGACCTGGTACCTCTTCTATGAGCGCGGCGACCGGGGCATCTGGCTGGCAACCTCGAAGGACCTGAAGGTCTGGACCAACGTCAAGGATGACCCCGTCATCGCGATGGGCCCCGAGCCCTATGACCAGACAGCCGTGGCCGTCAACCAGGTGGCCAAGCGCGACGGTTTCTATTATGCGTTCTACCATGCCAATGCCCACAAACCCTGGAAAGACTGGACGACCTGCGTGGCCCGCTCGCGCGATCTGGTCCACTGGGAAAAGTATCCCGGCAACCCCATCATCCAGCACAACTGCTCGAGCGCGATTCTGGTTCGAACGCCGAAGGGCGAGGATCGACTTTACACCATGCACCCGGATGTGAAGGTGTTTGTGCCAAAGCGAGAGGGTTAGCCATACAACACCCCCACCCGGCGGCGGTAGTCGTCGTACGTTTCCTCGAAGAGCTCGCGCGATCGCTCGGCGCCCAGGTGGCAGGCCGCCGTGAGCACTTTCGGCGGCGAGCCGGCCTCGGTGAGCAAGCGGGCGACCTCGGCCTTGACCAGGTTGATGATCGCGCAGCCGGTGACGCTCGACAGCGGCGCGACCGGCGTTTCGAGGCCAGCGACCCACACCGCCGAATCGCCGGCCGGGGCCTTTTGATCCAGAACCAGGTCAGCGACTTCGTGAAGCTTCATGCCCGACTCGTGCCGCGCCGTCGACACGACCGCGTGCTCCAGCGAAGTGAGGGCCACGACGAATATTTTCCGCTGCTTCGCTTCCAGCGCCACGTTGACGGTCACGGCGTTACATCCGCTCGTCGAGATGGCCAGGAGCGCGTCGTCCGGCGATGTGGCGAAGTTGCGCCAGAGCACCGCGCCGAATCCCTGGACATTTTCCAGGAACATCGCCTGGCGCTGGCCGTTGGCACCCACGACTGGGTTGTGAAACGTCATCGATAACTCGACGATCGGGTGAAAGCCCGGAAAGGAACCGTAGCGCGGAAACATCTCCTCGACCGCCATCCGCGAATGGCCGGTGCCGAAGACATGGACCAATCGTTCTATGAGAATCGTTGCAGCGAATCGCTGCGCTGCCTGGCGAATCAGGTCGAGCTGCGTCGCCTCGATGGCGTCGATTGCAGTTCGGACAGCAGCCAGATACTGGGCGAGGACGTCGGATCGGTTGCTCATGAGCGATGCGCCGGCTCGGACGGAGCCTCGCCCTCCCGGATCGCTACGTCTGCCCCGTTTGGCTCGGACCGAGCCTCGCCCTCCCGGGTCGCCTCGCCTTGCAAGGTGCCTTCCGAAACGCACCAGCCGCCGTCGACGATCAGCTCGGCACCCGTGACGAACCGCGAGGCTGGCTCGCACAGGTAGAGAGCAGCTTCGGCCACGTCGCCGGCCGACCCGGGGCCGCCGGTAATTGGCTGCTTGGTCGCGAGGTACGACCGTATTTGAGGATCGTGGGCCGCGCCGCGGCCATTGGCGTGTCGATGAGACCGGGAACGAGCAAGTTGAACCGGATTCTGTCCGCGGCATAGCGCGCGGCGGACGCGAGGGTCAGCGCGCGGATGGCCCCCTTGCTGGCGGCATAGGCAAGCGTCGCGAAGTGAACCGGCGATGGCGATCGGTCCAGCACCGATCCCACGTTCAGGATCGTCCCCCGCAAGCCGGCGGCATCCAGCGGCTGCCGGAGCATGGATCGCACTGCCGCGCGATTGGTCAGGAAAGCGCCGAAGGCGTTGACGTGCATGACGCGCTCCCAGGCGTCGTCGGAACATTCGTGTAACGGCCCGTCGCCGAATCGCCGGCCGCTCTTGCCTGCCGAGTGCACCAGAACATCGATCCGTTGGCCCAGAAAGCCCAGGGCCTCGGTAAACAGCAGCTCGACGTCGGCGGCTTGGCCGGCGTCGATCGACCAGCCCGTGCAAGGCCCGAGCACGCGAAGCGGTGCCAGGAGCGCCGCATCGATCGGCACGCGACGGCCGGTGCCGGCTTCTGAGTCGGCTGTCTCCAGGCCCGCCACCACGACGCGAGCGCCCTCTGCCAGGAACCGCTGCGCCGTCGCCAGCCCGATACCGCTGGTTCCCCCCACGACAAGACAAGAGCGGCCTTCCATCCGGCCGGGGCGTCGCACAGACTTGCTCCTCAGTCCTTGACTTGAAAGATCGCCTCGATCTCGACGGCGATTCCCGCAGGCAGTCCTCCCATGCCGACGGCGCTTCGGGTCCCGACGCCCGCGTCGCCAAACACGTCTTTCATCAGGTCGGAATAGCCGTTGATGACCTTGGGATGTTCCCCAAAATCGGGGGTGGAGTTGACCATTCCCAGCGACTTGATCAGCCGCACGACCTTGTCGAGCGAGCCCAGATGCGCGCGGAGCGTCGCCAGGATCGCCAGACCGGTTTGCTTGGCCGCAGCCTGCCCCGCCGGTACGTCCATATCCGCCCCCAGCTTGCCGACGATCAACGTTCCATCGGTTCGATAAGGACCATGGCCTGAGACATACACCAGATCGCCGTGCCGGATGGCCGTCACATAGGTTGCCACCGGCTTGGGCGCGGGCGGTAGCTCCAGCTTCAGCTCAACCAATCGCGCTTCAGCTCCCATAAAGATTTTCCTTCCGTTTCCGTGCTGTCGCTCTGATCTCTTCGCCAACCCGACATGGACCAAACACTAACGGCTGGCCAGGCTTAAATCAACATGAGAGCGTGGGGCGGGATTGCCCAACCCCGTGCACGGCGTTAATCTACAGGTAAAGGCAAGAGGTGAGGTGATCATGGCAGACTTCTGGAAGGCATCGTTTCTCGACCTGGAGCGTCACCTCGACGAGACGTTCGAGAAGCTGATTTACCGGCGCTGGGCGATCCCGAATCCAGCGGAGTGGCGGCCTCCTTTCGACCTTCACGAGTCTGCCGAGGGGTACGTCGTGGAGATCGACTTGCCCGGCGTCCCCGCGGACCAGGTTGAGATCCGCGTCACCGAGGGTGAGCTGACTCTGAGAGGAACTCGCTGTGAAACTCGTTTCGAGGAGACGCTTCCTTGCCACCGAGAGCGTCGGTGCGGGCCATTTCGCATCTCGCTTGTTCTTCCCCATCGAGTCGCGCCCGAGAAAACTCAGGCCGAGTACCGTGACGGCATTTATGTGATTCGTCTCTTCAAGAAGCGCCAGAATGAGCGGCCGGCGCAGCGGACCGCGGCAGTCCAGCCGGAAGACAGCCGGGGCATTCGTATTTTGTGCCGTTGAGCCATCCGCCGCGCGGGACCAGGGACCTCCATCGATTTTCGGCCCAAACCGCCCATGAATAACCCGACCGATCCTCGGGAGCTCAAGCCGTCCGATCTGGCCCCGGTGCTCGATGCCCAGCAATTGGGCTTTTGCACCACCGCCGAGCTCGAGCCCCTCGACGAGGTGATCGGCCAGGAACGCGCCCTGCGGGCCATGGAAATCGGGCTGTCGCTGCCGCAGCGCGGTTACAACGTGTTCGCGACCGGGATCAGCGGAACGAACCCCATGGAGTTGATCAAGCGGCTGCTCGAGGAGCGAGCCGGACGTGAACCGACTCCGGACGACTGGGTGTACGTTCACAATTTCGACGAGCCGGATTGCCCGGTGGCTCTCCGTCTTCCCGCCGGCCACGGGGCCCGGCTCCGCGCTGCGGCAAGCCAGATCCTCGAACACCTGCGGCACGACTTGCCCGAGGCCCTCAAGGCCAAGGATTTCTCCGCCGAACGCGATCGCCTCGGGACAGCCTTCGGCAAGCGCAGCGAGGTGCTCTATAACGAGCTCCTCGAAGAGGCCAAGCGGCTGGACCTGCAGGTCCAGCGGCAACAAGGCGGCACAATCAACATCATTCCGCTCAAGGACGGGAAGCCCATGGGACCGCAGGATTTCGAGGGGCTCAGCGAGTCGGAAAAAGCCGACCTCGAGCGTCGCCAGGAAGCGATGGGCGAGCACATTACCCGGATCATGGCCCAGCAGCAGGCGCTGATGCGGGAAATGCACAGCTCGGTCGAGGAGATCGTCCACGCGTTCGCCCGCCGCATCATCGACCCGCTCCTCGCGCAGGCCAAACTCGACTTCCCTTCGGAGCCGCTGGCCAAGTGGCTCGTTCACGTCCGCGATCACCTGCTGGCCAACCTGGGACAGTTGCAAGAAGAGAAGCAACAGGGGAGCGATCCCGCCGCTCTTGCCCAGCGACAGGATCCCTGGCGAGCCTGCGACGTCAATGTCGTCGTCGATCACGGCCGAACGAAAGGGGCGCCCCTGCTCGTGGAGCTCTCCCCCAACTACAAGAACCTCTTCGGCGCCATCGAGCACGATGTCAACCCTTTCGGACGGATCACCACCGACTTCACGCGCATCAAATCGGGCAGCCTGCTCCGCGCCAGCGGCGGTTATCTGGTCCTCGACCTCGACGACGCGCTCACCGAGCCATTCGTCTGGAAACAGCTCAAACGCGCCCTGCGCTCGGGGCAGCTTCTGACCGAAGCCTATGATCCGATGGCGCTTTTTACCGCTCCCGCCCTGAGGCCGCAGCCCATACCGATCAATACCAAGTTGATCGTCCGTGGTTCGTCTCAGCTTTACTACTTCTTGCAAGCGGCAGACGCTGATTTTAACGAGCTCTTCAAGATCCAGGCCGAGTTTGGCGACGAGGCCCCACGCGACGCCGAAAGCCAGCGCGGTTACGCGCGCTTCATCGCCAAGCTGGTCAAGGAAGAGGCCCTGCTCCCTTATAGCGCGGACGGTGTCGGCGAGATCATTCGCTTCGGAGCTCGCGCCGCCGAGCATCGTGATAAACTCTCGGTGCAGTTCGGCGCGGTGGCCGACCTGGTGCGCGAGGCGGCCTACTGGGCCCGCAGTTCGAATGGGACCGCCGTGGGCGCGACGCACGTTCGCCGCGCGCTCGAAGAACGAGTCTATCGCAGCGACCGAATCATCGCCAAGATTCGCGCGCTCATCAAGGAAGGGGCGCTGCGCGTCGCACTCGAAGGCCGCCGGACCGGCCAGATCAACGGCCTGCCGGTCATCGAGCTGGGGGACGTCCGCTTTGGATGGCCCAGCCGGATCACAGCCTCGGTGGGCGTCGGCAAGGAGGGAGTCGTCAACATCGAGCGCGAAGTCGAGATGAGCGGTCATATCCACGACAAGGGCATGCTGATCCTGGAGGGTTACTTGCGCCAGCGCTACGCCCGGCAACACCCGCTGGCCCTTTCGGCCAGCCTGGTTTTCGAACAATCCTACGGCTGGATCGAGGGCGACAGTGCCGCGGTGGCCGAGCTTTGTTGCTTGCTGAGCGCGCTCGCCGATGTGCCAATGCGCCAGGATGTGGCCGTGACCGGCTCGGTTAACCAGCATGGCGAGGTTCAAGTGGTGGGTGCCATCAACGACAAGATCGAAGGTTTCTACGATACCTGCAAGCTCAAGGGCCTCACTGGAACGCAGGGCGTCTGCATCCCCCGCGGCAACGTCTCTCACCTCGTGCTGCGTCATGACGTGATCAGCGCCGTCGCCGAGGGCAAGTTCCACATCTGGGCGATCGACACGATCGACGAGGGAATCGAGCTCCTGATGGGAATGCCGGCGGGCGATCTCGACGTGCAGGGAACGTTTCACCACCGGCTGGACCAGCGCCAGCAGGAAATCCTGGCCCTCCTCCAGGAGCAGCCGACGACGACCTCAACCACGCGGCCGCGATTCACGGTCCCCGGCGGACCTCCCCAGCCCGCCCCGCCCCCGCTGCCTGGACAAGCAACGTGAAACAACCCACACTTCGCGAGCGGCCGCCGCGACCGTTTACTGTCGGCCTCATCCAGATGCGCTGTTCGGTTGACCCGGACGCCAACTTGCAGCGGGCGCAAGCCATGCTCTGTCAGGCCGCTCGCCGCGGCGCCCAGGTCGCTTGCCTGCCCGAGCTCTTCCGCACCCAGTACTTTTGCCAGGTCGAGGAAGCCGCGCGATTCGACCTGTCCGAGCCGATCCCAGGTCCGACCACCGAGATGCTGGCGGCCACGGCCCGGGAGACGGGGATGGTCGTGGTCGGGTCGATTTTCGAGCGGCGCGCAGCAGGGATCTATCACAACACGGCCGTCGTGATCGACGCCGACGGCACGCTTCGCGGCCGTTATCGCAAGATGCACATCCCCGACGATCCGCTTTACTATGAGAAATATTACTTCACTCCCGGCGACCTCGGCTTCCAGGCATTCGAGACATCGTTCGCGCATATCGGCACACTCGTTTGCTGGGACCAGTGGTATCCCGAGGCTGCACGGCTGACGGCCCTGCAAGGAGCCGAAATCTTGTTCTATCCCACCGCGATCGGCTGGCACCCCCGCGAGAAGGCCGAGTTCGGCGAGGCTCAAGCGAGCGCGTGGGAGACCATCCAGCGCGCCCATGCGATCGCCAACGGCATATACGTCGCGGCCGTCAATCGGATCGGCCACGAAGGAGCGGCCGACGGCGGCCTCGAATTCTGGGGCGGGTCGTTCCTCGCCGACCCCTTCGGCCGGATCATCGCCCGGGCCGCTCACGACAGCGAAGACGTTCTGATCGCCACCTGCGACCCGAAGCTCCAGGAAGAGACCCGCCGCAACTGGCCATTCCTCCGCGACCGCCGCATCGATGCCTACGCACCGATCACCCAGCGGTTCCTCGATAGTCCATAACAACACTTCCATGGATCAGCCACCCGCCGCCCTCGGATACCGGATGCCTGCCGAATGGGAGGCGCACGCCGCAACCTGGATCGCCTGGCCGCACAACCGCGACGACTGGCCGGGCAAGTTCGCGCCGATCCCCTGGGTCTATACGGAAATCGTCCGCCATCTCAGCCGCTCGGAGATGGTTCACATCGTGGTTGACAGTGGGGCCATGAAGCGCCTGGTCGCCGACCGGCTCGATGCCGTGGCCGTCGACCTCCAGCGCATTCGCTTCTTCAAAGCGGCAACCGACCGCGTTCTGGCTGCGCGATTGCGGGCCGACCTTTGTGGTCAAGGATGAACCGTCCTCCGAAATCTCCGACCGCATCGGCTTGATTGACTGGAAGTTCAACGCCTGGACCAAGTACCACAATTTCCAACGCGATAACCGCTTGCCGCGGAAATTCGCCAGGTGGCTGGGGCTTCCGAGATGGGCCCCCCGCGCAGAGCAGGGGGGGCGATCGCTCCGCGTCGTGATGGAAGGGGGTGCGATCGACGTCAACGGCCAGGGCACTCTGCTCGCGACCGAAGAGTGCCTGCAAAGCGACGTCCAGGCGCGTAACCCTGGACTCGATCGCCTGGCTCTGGAGCGAGTCTTCGCGGATTACCTGGCTGCTGGCCATGTCATCTGGCTGGGCCGCGGAATCACCGGTGACGACACGCACGGGCACATCGACGACCTGGCGCGATTTGTCGATCCGCTGACCGTCGTCACGGTCGTCGAGCCGCGGGCTGACGACCCGAACCACGACCCTCTCCAGGACAACCTCCGGCGGCTGCACGCAGCCTGTGATCAGAATGGCCGGCCCCTCCGCGTCGTGGAGTTGCCCATGTCCGCTCCAGTGGTCT
Organism: uncultured Isosphaeraceae bacterium; assembly: GCA_963823675.1. Taxonomy (GTDB): domain Bacteria; phylum Planctomycetota; class Planctomycetia; order Isosphaerales; family Isosphaeraceae; genus CAWGMT01. The sequence goes on from CAWGMT010000020.1 coordinate 118,034, forward strand.
TTGAAGGCCAGCGGCTGCCGGCAAGCTACGCGAACTTCTACATTGCAGACAAGATCGTCCTGGTGCCCACGTTCAACGACCCGGCTGACCGCGTGGCGCTCGATACGCTGGCCGGCCTGTTCCCCGATCGCGAAATCGCCGGCATTCACAGCGTCGACCTCGTGCTAGGTTTGGGTACTCTCCATTGCCTGACGCAGCAGCAGCCAGCCGGTTTGTGCGATGCTTCATACTTTCCAGGCGGCCGGTGACCTCTTCAGGTCCCAAATGCCTGCGGAAAGTCTGCGATTTGTGCGAGCTCGGCAGATCGCGGCAGCCCCGAGCGTTCCGCGCTATAGACGAAGGCCTCCGGAGCAGCGAGAGTCCGTCTCCGCAGGCCGAGTAGCCCGTGACGCAACCCCCAGGCAGAACGATCTCGGATGCTCAGAAAATCGGAACGCGAGCCCGCCAGCTCAACCAATGCGAGGAGGATGTCCGAAAACTCCACAGATCCCCGGGTCCACACCACATCAACGAGGTTCAAACTCCGCATCCGGCCGGTGCGCCTGCGCGGTGTTACGGTCACCGCAAGCCAACCCTCGCGTCCGGGCGAGGCGGTAAAGCGATACGCGCCTTCCAGCGAATCTGCAGACCTCGAGTTTTGGGCCATCGTTGCGTACCGGTGTCGCAGAACGGCAACTGACCGCTCAGGAGTCAGTCGCGAAAGGTCCCGGTTTTGGTCGGCGAGTGCAGCGAGCCGTTCCCAATCGTCGCACCACTCGAGCTTCAGCGTGCTACGATGTCGGTATGGGCCCATGGCCAGATCAACCAGCGGTCCGGCCAGGAGAAGTGTCGCGGCGAGAGCCCGCCCGACGCCTCTTCTGATTGCCATTTCCTGAAGAACCGGACCATGGCGAAGGACCAGCAGGAACTCCGAGTCCGAACGAGGTAACTCGGCTGCGCCGCACTTGGACCATAACGGGCCCACGTTGGGACTGCAGGTCGTGGAATAACAGAAATCAGCCTTGGGATTGTTGAGGTATCGCCGGAACAGGATGAATCCCTGCATCCGCGCCGCTGGATCGACAAAGAAGTTGTGCGCCCCTAGCCCGAGCAGATGGCGGTCACCGAGTCGAAAAAAGACCGGACGATAGCCGATCATCCCTACAACCCTTCCCTGATCATTCCGGATCACCTCGCCTGCGGGAATGCCTGCCGATCGAGCCGGATTGTCCTCATCCAGCAGCCATCGATAATCGTGAGCCGATCCAGAAGAGGCGAGCGGTGGGCGTTCGTCGCCGTCCGAGAAGGTCTGGGCGTTCGCCGCTTGCTCTAGCGACTGAATCAGAAATGCCGCAATTTCGGCAACGCTTCGCTCGTCGAATGGTCCGATCTGATAACCCGCCATCGAACACTCCCAGAACGGTGCCGATTGTTTCGATTCCGCGTACAGTATGGGTTCAACACGATCTGATAGTCGCTTCCCGAGTTTTTGTAGCTCTCGCTTCCCAAGAAGACGCTGACTTCGTACGATAACGTTCGTCTTCGACAACTTAGTAGGGACTGTCGTTGGGATTTTTCGGCTTATGTCGGACTCTACCGTGAGCAGTCATTCCGCGATCGATCCCATGACCGGCGATCTGACTCTTAGTAGCCCGCATCTGAATGATGAGATTCACGGCAAGGTGATCGCCGAGCTGCTAGAGGTATTTCGGAATCGCAAGCTCATTCCCCCAGCGCTCGGGCCGGAGACGGTTCTCGATGCCTCGCTCGGTCTGGAGTCGCTTGATTTCGCCGAACTGGTTGTCCGGCTGGAGCAGGTCTTCGGGCGTGATCCATTCGCCCAGGGGGCGATTCCAGAGATTGTGACGATCCGGGACCTGGCCTCTCTGTATCGGTGATCCGCTCCCATGCGACCGCTCGATGAGGTAATGGGTCTTGCCGTGCGCAGCAACGCCAGCGCTTACATCACCGCGGCTGGTACAACTGCCTGGAGCGCTTGGGCGGAGATGGTCGAACGCTACCGGCAGCAGGTCCGGCACCTCGATCGCACGCGCATCGGCTTGGTGACCCGCCCTCTGCCCGACACATTCGCTGCGCTGGCAGCCTTGATCTTGAATCGGCACGGCGTCTATTTGATCGATGAAATCAGCGCCGAGAGAGCGGTGGCTCGACTGGTCGAGGATCATGGCCTGGGCGCCGTTGTTGACGCGGCGCCTCAGGGACTTCGCACACGGATTACCAGCGCAGGATATGACGGTTCGGACCAGGGGTCGATCACCCTCTTCACTTCCGGGAGCACGGGAAGGCCCAAGACAGTCCGACATAGCTGGGAGACCCTGACCCGGCCCGTGCGACGCTCGGAAGATCCATGCGATGAACGTTGGCTACTGGCCTACCGCCCGCACCTGTACGCGGGATTGCAGGTGCTCTTGCATTGCTTACTGAATCAGGCGGCCCTGGTCCTGCCGCAGCGGGACGCTTCGGTTCAGGAGACTGTACAATTGATGCGAAATGCGGGCGTCACCCACGTTTCGGCAACTCCGTCGTACTGGCGGTGGTTGATCACCCTGGGTAGCAAGGGCGCCTTCGAGCAGCTCGATCTGAGACAGATGACGCTGGGCGGAGAGGGCGCCGATCAGGCCGTGCTCGACTCTCTCAGCGGTTTGTTTCCTCGCGCCCGGCTCGTCCACATTTACGCGACGAGCGAGGCAGGACGCTGCTTCTCGGTGAAGGACGGCCGTGAGGGTTTTCCCGCGAGTTTCGTGGAGGCTCCACGCCCGGATGGGGTGGAGGTGAAAATCGAGGGCGGTGAATTGTATGTGTGTTCGCCCAACTCGATGCTCCGCGGTGAAACCATCGACAAATCCACAATTACGGACGCTCCCTGGCAGGCGACGGGAGACCTGGTGGAACGTGTCGGAGACCGTATCCTTTTCATCGGACGCCGGTCGGACATCATCAACGTTGGTGGCGACAAGGTCCATCCGGTCGTCGTCGAGCAAGTCATTCGGAGCACTCCGGGAGTCGTTGACACTCGGGTTTACGCCAGGCGGTCGTCGCTATCGGGTCAGTTGGTTGCGTGCGAGATTGTCGTGGAACCCATTCACAATCCGGAGCAGGTTCGTATCGACGTCCAGCAGCGCTGTCTCGAAGAACTCGCCGCCTACGAGCGCCCGAGGTTTATCGAAGTCGTGTCCGCGATCACACTTTCAGCCGCGGCCAAGAAGAGAAGACAGACCTGACATTGCCGGGGTGATTCTCGAACCGATGGGATCACCTAGTTCGGCGCGGGAGCAACGAATTCCGATTCAATCAACCTATGAATCATCAGAACAACCATGTCATTCTCAGTGGAGGAAGCCGCGGGCTGGGGCGTACACTTGTCGCCGGGCTCTTGGAGGCCGGTTACCAGGTTTCGACCTTCGCCAGAAGTCTTGGCGACCTCGCCGAAATCGCCGCAAGCGACGATCGTCTCTTCGCCGCGGCAGCCGACTTGTGCGACTCGCAATCCCTGGCCGACTTTCTGGCTGCTGCCCAGGAGCGGTTCGGGGTTATCCGCGGTCTGATCAATGGTGCCGGAATCGCCGCGGACCAATTGCTCACAACGATGCGCGAAGACACGATCGAGTCGATGATCGCGACCAATCTGTTAGGGACGATTCGTCTGACGCGGATGGTCGTGCGCCGGATGCTGGTCCATCGCCAGGGGGGCTCGATTGTCAACATCTCCTCGATCGTGAGTCAACGCGGCTATCGAGGGCTGGCGGTCTATTCCGCGACCAAGGCCGGTCTGGACGGACTGACCCGTGCCCTGGCTCGGGAACTCGGGCCCGCGAAGATACGGGTGAATTCCATCGCACCCGGCTACCTCCGGACCGCCATGACCAGCAAGTTGACAGACAAGCAGCGCGCTCGAGATCTTGCGCCGCACGCCGCTCGGACGCCTCGGCACACCGGAAGACATCGTTGGTCCGGTCAATTTCCTGCTGTCGGACGATGCCGCGTTCATGACCGGGCAGATCCTGGTAATCGACGGAGGGATCACAACATGATCGACTTCGCGCGACGATCCCCAAGGTTGAGTCTGGCTGCCGCTTCGTGATCGATTCCTCCGGAACAGCAGATGACGGACAAGGCATTATCAGCACAACCAGGCGCTCCTTAGAAGCAATCTGGCTATGCCCCGACCGGCCCCCTTCATGTGGGTTTTTCTGCGTCACCAGCGTCACAGCCAAGTCTGGCAACGAGTTACGACGACGGTTTTCGAATCATTTGCGTCTACTCATGCGTCACCTATACGCTGGGAGCGGCCAACCTTCCGAAACGGGCGAAGCCTGAAACCGACCGTGAAGCACCGAGCAGATGCAACGGCCGGGCTCCCCGGGGTGGTTGAGGACAGCAGGCGCCGACAGATGGTGCACCAGCCACGCCAAGCGCCGCCCGCCCCCCGCCGTTTCGATTTTTTGCGCGGTTTGCGTTATTCTTTTATGAGCCAACGGGTTACGAGTAGGTTTTTGTCAATGATTTGTGTGTTTTTATGCGTCTTTGCCGTCGGTCCCGGAATTCGTGACGGAGCCGGCGCCATCATGATCCGCAAAGGCTCGGCATTTGGCTAATCGGGTAAGCAACTCATCGTCGTCAGAGTCTTGGCAGCTTGCCGTGGGTTTGTTTTGCAGAAGTCACCAAACGCACGAGTCGAGCAACCAGCCGATCTGGTAAGAAGCGCGTCGCCGTCAGAGTCAACGCAGCTTGTCGTTGGCTTTGTTTTGCAGAAATGGCGATTCGTGTCGAGGGCCAGGAGGTACACCCTTTTTGGCCCGGTTTGGAGTCCCGTGTTTAGCCGGCGCGGTCTGCCCGAAGGCGGCATTCCCACCAATCGCTCGGCGATTGCGGTGGTACGCGCCCGGCGAGGTCGTGATGATGCCGGCGTTGTCGACCTGATCGAATCTGACGGTCGTGCCAATCACGCGGCGCGCGATGCGGCAAAGCGGTCAGGGAAGCGATCGGGGCGTTCTGAGCCGTCTGGCCGTCCTTGTGATGCGCAGGCCCAGGGACCGGCCCGGTTCTGGAGCATGAACTGAACTGCTTGATGGTCTGGGCCTAGTCCCTTGTCCTATCGCGATGCAAAGGGAAATCCGTGCGCGTTCTCATACATACACAATGCGCTGAATTCCAGAAATCATTCATGCAAAATATACAAATCGGCTGTTTTCGTTCCCCAACATCTTATGCTGCCAACTCATGTTCCAGGCGTGAAGGATGCCTTGATCTACCGCGGCGGGAACAAGGCTTTCGTTCAATAGACCTTCTTCGGCGCTCGCGATGAACGTCTGCACCGCGAGCGCGGCGCCAACCTCTGCCATTTCGGCGCTGCCAGCACCGTCAGAACACGCCGCGACCAACACAGGACCACAGTGAGTTGCCACAAGTTTAGAGGCAGAGAAGTCTTGACAGGGCTGACCAGTTCTCTGGTGCGATGTTCCTACGACGCTGCCGCACACAAGGTTCCACATGAAGAAGGTGCCGCTCCCGGAATTCCGTTAAATCTCGGCCCAGCCACGTTCGTCCAGGGAAAAGCCGTAGACGGCCCGTCTCGGTGACGCTGATACAAGGCTGGCCTTGGGGGCCGATGCGGGCGTGCCGCGTTTCCCACGCCATCGTGGAGCCTTGGAACCGGCCCCGAAAAGTCGTTGCGGCTAACTCGTGAAGACGCGTCGGCTAGCCCCTCGATCGGGTTTGGGGACCAACCTTGGCGTCAATTGACTCACGGAACCGCCGTGCCACGTTCAAGAACCCTTGCCTTCTGTTTCATCCCAGTAGGCTTGTAGCTTCTCTGCCGCCTTGCGTAACGCATCCCCGTCCTTGGCGAGCTGTTCCTCGATCGCCTTGGCGCACGCAGCCGCGTCTTCGGCCCAATAGTTCTTCCATGACGAACTCATCCCAAGGCTGCACGACTCGTCATCCGAGCAGCCAATGTACGTCGGCGATCTGGTGATCAGAGATGCAAGGTAGTGGTTGCAAGCGCACGTTGCAGTTCCGTCAGAAACAGCCTCATCAACCACGCGCTTAAGCTTCCTGGGCAGGAACTTCTTGATCAGATCGTTTGGAGGATCATCGAACGAATTCACCACTTCTGTGAATTCATATACCTCTTTGTGAAAATCATGCAGCTTTTCAAAATCTCCTGCCCAGTGACCTCCCTCCGAGAATTCCCAAGTCGAAACGAAGTGTGGGCAAGGGTGGGTTTGCGTTACACCTGGTCCGCAAACGGGACAAACACAGCCGTATCCGTCCTCGTAGTCCTCCTGGTCCTCATCGTCTTCATCGTCCTCATCGTCCTCTTGGTCAGCTTCGTCCTCTTCGTCTAGCTCACTTTCGTCCTCGGGGAGTCCGTCCTCGATGGACTGGTTCTCGTCCTCTGGCGTCAGCGATTCTTTGTCGATCATGATTCAACTCCTCGATCAGAAGAGGTCAGCGATCTGCCATGTTTCAGCGGTCGCGAAATCATGTCCGGTGCGGGGGATAAGGGCTCACGGGGCGCCGTCTGAAGGGAAGGGAGGCCAGCTGACGGGTAGCTATTTCGACTTAGCTTCGTCGAGCTTATTAAGAATCAACTCTAGCCGAGAAATGTATCTGTATAGAGTCGATATTATTGTCGCGCCGGTGTCTGTGTCCGGATCACCCGCTTCACGCCGACTCCATTCATTCTCATGCTCTTGATCGTATCTACTTCGATCACTTGAATAGATAGCCGCATACAACTGGGCGAGGGCACCCGCCGCGTTCAATTGGGCTTGTTGTCGCAAGTCCTCACGTTGACTTTGCAACTCCTTCTGCTGTGTCAACAATTGTTTCTGCTGCAATGAGATGGTCCACAACAAGCCAACAAATGCCAAGCCGGAGAAAAGAGAATTGGTTGCACCGAATGTTCCTGTGCGTACGAGATTATCCTTGGCGTACGCCCGTCCCACGGAATCAACCGTTTTGTTTCCGTCGCTATGATTGAAAAGCAGCGGAATTAATAAATTACCTGTCCATAGAATCACTACTGCTGTTATTCCAACAAGAATCAGGCGATCTGGAATGCGAAGACGAAATTTCCGCATCCCCATGTGCGATACCATGTTTCGAGCCCCCGGAGTTTTAGCTACGCCTTAGGTTACCGGATCGGTGATCGCCGTCACCGACCACGAGTGCGGCAGTGGCAGCTCCACGCTTAAAGAATACCGCGCCCATGCGAACAATTCATCGTTTGTCGGTTTTCCGGAGGCCTAAGAGCAACTCGTCGGCATTCGGCCCGAGCATGTCGCCAGCTAGGGGGAGCGACTGGCAGCCCCGAGCCCCACCATTAGCTCGCTCCGGCGGACGCTGACCGCCCTGTAGTTGCTGTTTTCATACCCCGACACCAGCGGCTACACTGATTCAGACTTATGTCGTGCTGCTCGACAACATGTGCTCCGGATCAGACTTCCGAAACCTACGTCCGACCGCGTTTCTTAGTTCACAAGGAAGGCGCTCGGACGGTATGTCTGGCACCAAGGAGTCCGGGAGGGCACCTTCCCTCGCTTCTCTGGTACAATGCAGGCTCCCACAAAGGAATAATTCGGGGCTCGATAGCACCGCATTCGGACTCGCTATCTGCGCTCCACGGCGAGGGTCACCCCTCCCCACGCAGGACTCGCTTCCGGCTACTGGCCAAGCTCTGCCGGGCGGGATTCGTTAAGCCGCAGGGTTGCAACGAGAGGTTTCTGAGTTCGAGCCTCTTCCTCCTTTCGCGAGCTCTCCTGGCGCAAAGACACCCGATTTCCACGGCCTTAATCTTCGGCGTCGATCGCCGAACTCTCGAATTTCACCGAGGAATGATCGGCACCGCGACCCGTGGTCTAAACCGATTGCGACCCGCGGGACGTCCACTGCGTAGCATCGGAAAGCACGCTCAAGCCTTGACCCATTGCAAACCTGTTGTAAGATTCTTACAACAAAACGAGCAGGATCACTGATAGAAGGGGTTATGGCCGGATCAGGCAATCGACCGCAACCGCGGGAGGGATCAGCATGGCCCATGAGACGTTCGGGAGATTTATCAAGCGACTGCGCACGGCTAGAGGCGTGACACTCCGTGCCTTTTGCCAGGAGCATGGATTCGACCACGGCAACTTCAGCCGCCTGGAGCGAGGCGTCCTGGCCCCGCCGCAGAAGGAAGAGAGGCTTTCTGAATATGCGGAGGCGCTGGGCATCGAACGCGGCACGGACGAATGGCTTGAGTTTTGTGATCTGGCCGCCGTAGCGCGCGGCCAGATCCCCAAGGACCTGCTGGACGACAAAGCAATCCTCGGCCGGCTTCCGGTCTTGTTCCGGACGATCCGCGATTCGGGGGCCGACACTGAGAAACTGGATGAATTGGTCGAGAAGATTCGACGGAGTTGAGTAACCATGGCGAAGCGCCCCCTTGAGGTGCCGTACCGGCCCTACGAGGACCTTCGAGGGATCGCAGCGGCGTTCGTCGCGGAACACCATCCGGTAGGATCTGTTCCAGTCCCCATCGAGGAGATCATTGAGTTCCAGTTCGGGCTCGACATTATCCCGATCGAGGGCATGCTGCACAGTTCCGACGTCTACGCGTTCGTCTCGCGAGACATGACGTCGATATCGGTCGATGCCTATACCCAGAGTCACGCGCCGCCAAGCTACCGCTTCAGCTTGGCACATGAGCTTTGCCATATCCTGATCCATGCCGACATCATCAGCCAGTACCAGTTCGAATCGCTCGCCGAGTGGAAGGCCGTCGTGACGGGAATCGACGAGAAGGTCTATGGGGAGTTCGAATGGCAGGCTCGGGCGTTGGCCGGTTTGATCCTCGCCCCGGAGAAGGCTTTGGCGATCGAATTCGGCAAAGCGGCGGCGAAGATCCGTGCTGCCGGCATGTCCCTGGAAAGGGCAAAGGAATCCGGTCGCTTCATCGTCGAAGAGAATTTGGCTCGGCAATTCGATGTGCCTCGCTTCGTTATCACCGACCGGACAGATCGAGACAGGCTCTGGCCGTAAGTGACGACCCTGCACTGTCGGCACGGACGTGAAGAATGGAAACCCTAATAAGCGAGTACCCGTCTTGCCCTCGCGAAGCGCTCCGCCGATTTACCTTCAAGCGGGTCTCGCATATGGCCTTCGGTGCGACCGTGAACGTGAACGTCGCCGCCCGGGCGAATCTCCCGCAGACCCGGTGTTTGACGGTGCTCCAGACATCGGACGGAGCCGGCACCCCACACGTAAGCTGCCTGGCAAAGTCGGTCATGAACCGGACGTCCTCCGGCTTCGATGGAGCTGGCAGCCCGTGGACGAGCCGGTTTCTCTGTTTCAGGCGCTGCCGCAGTCGATCATACTCTTCGTGCGAAATAACCCCGGCGGTGCCTAACGTATTCAGGACGAAAAGAGGCGCGCCGTCCTTGCTGTCAAGCTGCTCACGAAGGGCTGCGGTTCTCATGGCTGTCTCGACCGCCGACCAGGCGACGAGGAACGCCGCGCGTGGCTTACCCGAGTCGACCAACTCTTCGGCTTCCGTCGGACGAAAAATCAGCCGGGTCCGCTCTCATCGCGCAAGATCACGGCATCAGGGTGATGCTGTCTAAACATTTGATCGGCCGTCAGATTAGCCTGCTTGGTGAGCGAACAAAGCAGTTCGGAATCGTGCTCGATATTAGACTTCTCGAACTTGGGATCGATCTCCACAAGCACAAGAACCGTGGCGTGGTTAACATTATCCGATTTTTCCCCCTCCCAATGGGCCGTTGAATACCCGACAGCCCCCTTGGCCCGGCGCTCCTGATGACTTCCTCCCTCGTCGTTTTCGCCCTCCACTCGTTCGTGTCGCCCTTCCTGAGATAATTAACCATAAATGATTGGCGGAGCAGCTTCTCTTCAGGCTCGGTTGTGAGATAGAAGTACGTCTCCTCGACAGCAGGGTTGCCCAGTCGAGGACGCCTGAAGCGAGTGGGGAGATTCACTGAAAAACGTCTCTTGATATCGAGCGCATCCCTTGCAATCGGATCGTCCTTCCCGACAAGCTTGATGTCCGAATCGGTCACCCACAGATTTCCCAGAGACCCGAGCACCCGATACACCTCGCGGTATGCCCGCGCCGCTCGTTTCTCATCGAGCAGTGGCGTGGCGATACAAAGCGACCAGCGATCATTCTCAACCTGCTTGACCCAGCAGGCCATGATCACGGGGATTTTTTCTTCGACGAGGCGGTCGATCAGCTTTCGACCGTCGTCAATCAACTCATCTACCAGCGTGATCCTATTCAATGGAATCGGATTCACCGAGGTGTTTGGGGAGGCAGGCCTTGAGGGCGCATTCGATCACGTACCCGCTGAGGTAATATGCTCCGGACCATCGTTTTCTTCCCAGCAGCGCCTGGGCATCCTTGAGTCTGATCTCGGCGAGCTTCTTCAGGCGCTGCTTGTCCATGATGTCCACCGTCGATGCGGACACGTGGCTGGCCCGCATCTTTCTCTTGCATCATAACTGTTCCCCGACAGTGGAACCATCGGAAAAGGGCGGAGGTGGCCAGAGTTTACGACGCGGCCATCCTCCTGCTGGCCGCACCGCCCATGAAATGTGGGTGTCCGGCAACCATCAATCACATTCTCCCACATCCTCCGCCACCCCAGGCATTTCGAAGCATCCCTGGCTTCATGGCCGCCCAGTCGATAGGATTACTAGAGCCTTCGAAAATTGCTCTGCCTCGTCCCCCTGGGCGGTTTGATGGACCGGCCCCGATAGCCTGGACTGGAACCCGATCATGGCAAACCGCCGACCGTTTCGAACCCCTGGATCGCGATCGAATTCACCGCCGCCGGCGCGTTCGACCGCGACATGGCGCCGGCACGCATTCGCCGCCGAGTCGCGGAAAACCCCGGGACGCCGGCCGCGCGCGACACGAAGCCGGCGCGCAACCGCGACCTCAAAGCGGACCGGTTGAACGCGAGCCGGGAAAGCTCGAGCGGCTTCAAAAGGTCCTGGCGCATGCGGGACTCGGATCGCGGCGGGCTTGCGAGGAGCTGATCTTGCAGGGACGGGTTTCCGTCGATGGCCAGGTCGTTCGCCAGCTCGGCACGCGGGTCGATGCCGCAATTGCTCGGATCATGGTTGACGCCGAGCCCATCCGACTCGAAACCACCGTTTATTACGCCGTCAACAAACCCAAGGGATATGTCTCGACAAACTTCGATCCCTCGGGCCGCCCGCGCGTCGTCAACCTTCTGCCCGAAATTCCCGAGCGGGTCTACACCGTCGGCCGCCTCGATGAGGATAGCACCGGCTTGATGATCCTCACCAATGACGGGGAGCTCGCGAACAAGCTGGCCCATCCGCGCTATGGGGTCGAGAAGATCTATCGCGCGCTGGTCGCGGGCCTTCCCGGCCCGGAAATGGTCGCCAAGCTGACCGAAGGCATCTGGCTGTCCGACGGCAAGGTCCGCGCCAAGCGTGCTCGGATCGTCGGCCGCCAGGGACAGGCCACCCAGCTCGAGCTGGTCCTGGCCGAGGGCAAGAAACGCGAGATCCGCCGGATGCTCTCCAAGCTGGGACACAAGGTCATGTCCCTGACCCGAATCGCCATGGGGCCGGTCACTCTCAAGGGCCTCCCGACCGGCAACTGCCGGCCCCTGTCACGACACGAGGTCGACTTACTCCGCAAGGTCGCCGCGGGCATCGCCATCTCGACGCCGCGATCCATGAAGGGAGACCGGCCGGACACGCCGCGAAGCTCACACTCCCATGGCTCGAATCGACCCCGCAGGGAGCAGGCCGATCGTTCCCCGCCGCCAAAAAGCGCGGCGAGGCATGGAGCAGGGCCCCGCCGCTTCCGTGACAATGCCGGCCCGGCCGGCGCGAAACCCGGCCATTCGCAAGGGCGGCGCACGCCGCCATCGGCGCATGTCCCGCGAGCCGTTCAGCAAGGGCGGCGAAACCCACCTTCGGAGCATGTCCCCGAGGCCGATCACCAAGGGCGGCGTAACCCGCCTTCGGCGCATGTCCCGCGAGCCGTTCAGCAAGGGCGGCGAAACCCACCTTCGGAGCATCTCCCGCGGGCCGATCACCAAGGGCGGCGTAACCCGCCTTCGGAGCACGTCCCGCGAGGCGTTCAGCAAGGGCGGCGTAACCCGCCTTCGGAGCATGTCCCGCGGGCCGATCACCAAGGGCGGCAAAACCTACCTTCGGAGCATGTCCCCGCGGCCGATCAATCCGGCCCTCGAAGAAAGCGGGCGATCGGTTCTGGCGGCGGACCGCCGGGACAAGCAGGCGGACCGAAGCGGCCCGCCAGCTCGGCTCCGCCCGCCACGCAACCACCGCGCTCGCGGCGGATTATCGGACTTGAGCCAGAACCGCCCGCTGGCGGCCGTAAAGGCACGAGAGGAAAAGGCCGATCGATCCCCAAGCGACCCCCGGCGCGAAAGCCGTCACTGCGCCGGCCGGGGCAGCGACCCTTGCGGTCGGCGCCAGCCAAAGCCAACGAAATCGAAGGCGAGGACGCCTGATGACCCCGGGCGCTATTCGTCCTCGGCACCTTTGCGGATGGATCGTAAGGAACCGCGCAGAAATTGCTTTGCCCATTGTGGTGCAGGCGTCCCGCCTACCGGTACGGGGAACGCAGGCGGGACGCCTGCACCACAACGAGGAATTCGCTCACCTTCAGCAAGGGCCCTATTGTCGTGGACGCAGTTGCTCCCGCCTGTGCATCGCACCGACTCGCCCTCGTGGTCGAAAACGCGGCGATCGCGCGCGACACTTATCGACTGCGGCTGGCCGATCCGCTCCTGGCCAGCCTCATCAAGCCGGGTCAGTTCGTCATGATCCGACCAGGCCCCGAAGGCTCGACCGACCCCTTGCTGGGCCGCCCGCTGGCGCTTTACGACGTGGTGCGCGATAGAACGGGCCAGGCCACCGGGATCGACGTGGTCTATCTGGTCGTGGGGCGGGGAACCGCGGCTTTAGCCCAGCGGCGGCCCGGCGAGCGGCTTGCGATCTGGGGCCCTTTGGGCAACGGTTTTGGATCACCGCCCGCCGGGCACGTTGTGTTCGTCGCCGGTGGCATCGGCCAGACCCCCTTCCTGGCCTTGGGCCGGTGGTGGCTCGGCTCGGCACGTTACGGCGAGGGACAACCGGACGGCGGCATCGGTCAAGAAGGCGAAGCCAGCGGCGCGGACGCGGGCCCAGAAGCGGTCGCTTACTCGGCCGCCTTGTTGTACGGAGTACGTACGGCCGCGCTCCTGGCCTGCGTCGACGATTTTCGACTTGCCGGCATCGAGGTCGAGCTGGCAACCGATGACGGGTCCGCGGGGCACCATGGCTTCGTCACCGAGCTGCTGGCTCGCCGCCTCGAGCGCGGCGAGCGGCCGGATATGGTCGCCGGATGTGGCCCTCCAGGCATGCTGATTGCACTGGCTCGACTCGTCGAACGTTACAATCTCTCATGTCAGGTTTCGCTTGAGAATCACATGGCGTGCGGGTTCGGCGCGTGCTTCAGTTGCGTTGTGCCGATCCGCCAGGCTGACGGAAGAGCGGACCTCCGTCGGGTTTGTCTCGACGGGCCGGTGGTCGGGTCTGATCTTGTGGATTGGTCGCGGATAATATGCTAACGGCGAGCCTTGGTTTGAGCGCGGATCCGATCGCGCAGCGTGGCGGCTAGCTCGTAGTCTTCGCTGGCCACGGCGTCGTCGAGCTGCTCGCGCAGGGTCTTGGCGACGTCGAAGTTCTTGCGAATCTCCTGTTCGAGCCCTTGCAGTTGCTCGATCAAGGTCGGGTTGGGCGAGTCGGATGGGTCGCGCTCGTCCCACCAGGCGCGCTGGTGTGCGTTCAAGGAATCGACGCCTTCGCGCAAGGCGTCGATGGCCTCCTCGGGCCGGCGGCGCTCCAGGGCCAATGCCGTTGCGGCTTGCGTACGGTGGAACAGCACCAGTCCGCGGAATTGCTCGTGCGACGTCACGTAATCCTCTTCCGTTGCGTGCCGGCGGACGAAGTCCATCAAGGCCAGTGTATGATCGGCGTCCTGGATTGCCTTCTCGTAACGCCGTAGCGCCAGCCAGGCGACCCGGCGATGGTAGAACTGGATGAACTCGCGGTCGGCTTCGGCACACTGCTGGGCCGACATCATCCACGGCGGCGATTTGCCGCCGGGGACCTGGCCCCGGCCCGCAGCGCTATGGCGTAGATAGTCGAGAAACGTGCCAAATCCGTGGGGTCGCACGCCATCGGGACGCCCGACAACTTCGAGCTGAAGGACTCCGAGCTCGACCCGAACCTGCAGGACCATTCGTCCCTCGCGGGTGCGGACCTCGCGCGCCAGGATTTCGCCGGGCTCGGGGTCGTACGGCCAATCCTGGATCACGTCATCCAAGTCGCGTCGCATCAATTGGCTCCGGAACCAGCAAGCCTGGGCTGCCCCTCCCGACAGCAATAGCCTGGCAGAGCAAGCACCGCGAGTTACCTTTCATCTCCAAACTGCCAGCGGCGTCGGAAATCGTCCAACGCCCGACTCCTAATTATAACATCCCGGGCCAGCCCAATCCTACTGAAAGTCGAACAGATCGATGGGATAAACCGGCACACGTTGGCCGCGGACAACATCGTCGGCCTCAAGCGACGCCCATGGCAGGCTGCGCCGTCTCTTGATCCGCCAATCTTAAGTGCTTAAGTTGTTCACGGTAACGGTTCAGGGAGAAAGATGCTTCGCGGAGTTGGAGCGCTAGAACGATGGAGACGACGGACCATGAAGCAACACCGGTACGAGTCGCGACGACACTAGAGCTGGAGGAAATCGAGGGTTCGCTGCATGGCAACGCCGATCTCGCGCCCACGTCAAAACTCGAGCGGCGGTGGGGACTGAAGGATATCGCGGCACTGTGGGTCTCGATGTCGGCTTGCATACCGACGTACATGCTGGCCTCGTCGCTGATCGCCGAGGGGATGAACTGGTGGCAGGCCATCCTCACGATCTTCCTGGGCAATACGATCGTGCTGGTGCCGATGGTCTTGAACGCGCATGCAGGAACCAAATACGGAATTCCGTTCCCGATCTATTGCCGGTCTTCGTTCGGAATACGCGGGGCCAACGTCCCGGCGCTTCTGCGTGCATTTGTCGCGTGCGGCTGGTTCGGGATCCAGGCCTGGATCGGCGGCTGGGCCATTTACAAGATCCTCGCCATTTACATCCCCGCGTGGGAACGGCTGCCGTTGATTCCGTGGTTGGACATCAATCTGGCGCAACTGGGCTGCTTCCTGGCGTTCTGGGCCGTCAACATGTTCGTGATCTACCTCGGGATCGACTCGATCCGGTTCCTTTTGAACATCAAGGCGCCGATTCTGGTTGCGCTGGGCCTGGCGCTGCTGGCGTGGGCGTACGTCCAGGCGCATGGGTTTGGCCCGATGCTGGCGCAACCGTCGCAGTTCGATCCGGAAGGGCCAAAGGCCGGGCAGTTCTGGAGTTTCTTCTTCCCGGCCTTGACCGCGATGATCGGGTTCTGGGCGACGCTCTCGCTCAATATCCCGGATTTCACCCGCTATGCGCGGTCGCAGCGCGACCAGGTGCTGGGCCAGGCGCTCGGTTTGCCGCCGACGATGGCCCTCTATTCGTTCATCGGCGTGGCCGTCACCTCGGCGACGATCACGATTTATGGCAAGTCGATCTGGGACCCGGTCGAGGTCCTTGCCCGATTCCGGAACCCGTGGGTGCTGTCGATTGCAATGGTCTCGCTTTGCCTGGCAACCCTGGCGACAAATATCGCCGCGAACGTGGTCAGCCCGGCGAATGATTTTTCGCACCTCTGGCCGAGCAGGATCTCGTTCCGAACCGGCGGCCTGATCACGGGCATCCTCGGGATCCTGATCCAGCCCTGGAAACTGATTGCTGACCCGAATGGTTACATTTTCGTGTGGCTCGTCGCTTATTCGTCACTGCTCGGGGCCGTCGGCGGCATTCTCATCGCTGACTACTATTTCATCCGCCGGACGCAGCTCGACCTGAAGGGGCTCTATCAGAGCGACGGCCCCTACTGGTATGCCGGCGGTTTCAATCCGCGGGCGCTCGTGGCGCTTGCCGTCGGGATCGCGCCCTGTGTGCCGGGTTTCCTGGGCACGATCGGCGCGCTGGAAGTTGCGCCGTTCTGGACATCCATGTATCATTACGCCTGGTTCATCAGCTTCGGGCTCTCGGCGGCTTGTTATCTTGGTCTCACGAAAGTGAGCGGGCGGAGACACGCCGAGTCTTAGCCGGCCTCGACTGAGTAGAGGGCGCCGGTCGGCGTCGGGGCCCGATTGTCATCGTCTTGGCGTGCCAATCTGTGGTAAGATCCGTCTTGCGGCTTACTCTTGGGAGAGATCTTATGGCAGAAACCCCGATGGGAACTCAATCGGATGACAGAATGCCGTCATCAGCCGTCGTCCCGACAAATGGCCTGAGCTCCGCGCCGGCTCTTCCCGAGCACGGTGATGATGCCGAACCCGAACGTCTTCGTGGTATCGTCGCCTTGCCTAATAAGCGAGACTTCCTCTTCGCCGACGAAGTCGAGCTGGACGCGGAGAAACTTCCGCGCTGGCAGCCTCACATCAGCGTTGACGAGCGTCGCCTCACCGACGACGACCATGAGTGACCTCTGGTATGGGACGGTCGGTTCCGACGATCGACTCACCCAGGGGGACATCATCTTCGACTGCCCCCTGGTGAGCTGGTCCCCGGATCCGATTCAGGTCATGGTTTCCGGTTCGGAAGTTGAGGCGCTCAAGCAAGGCAGGGTTGTGTTTCAGGCGGATGTCGTCGTGATGACCCAGGCGTGCGATCTGGAACAGGAGAAAGTCCGGAACCTCGTTGCCTGTCCGCACCTGTCGCTGAGCGACTACAAGGCAACCTGGGAAGCGTTTCTCCGGCAGCAGAACCAGAATCCGACGGCCAAGGCCTGGCGGACGCACTGCAACGACATCAAAGATGGGTACGCGTGGAACTTGAGCATCCTCAATCGGTCGTCGATCGCCGGCCTCGAATTCGAGCACCGCATCGTGGACTTCCACGAGGTCTTCACCTTGCCTCGTGAGTTCTTGGAATCGCTGCTCGCCGCCCGCGGCAAATTGCGGCCGCGACTGTTGGCACCGTACCGAGAATTCCTGTCCCAAGCATTCGCCCGTTATTTCATGCGTGTAGGCCTGCCGGTCCCGGTCGATGTGAATTGGTAGCGCACAGGTCGGAGGGTCACGCTATACGTCGCGCAGCCTTAGGGGCCGCGCAGGAATAACTTTTCCAATCCGCGGCGGGAGCGGCAACCTCGGATCGGTCGGATCAGAGGCGGCCGCTCCCGTTTCATCAATTGTGCGGCGGGCTAAACCTCATCGCCGAAGCGGCTCGCCGGTCGGTCGATTCAGGCTGGGCCGCTGATTAATCGCATCACGGCGATCGCCAGGGCGGTCGGTCCGGCCTAGAGGAAACCATCGATCTTAGTTCTTGCCCGTCTTCCAGACCGGGTCCTGGGGTGAATCCCCAGCCGATTCGAACCAGCGGGTCATGGTCATCTTCTGTTGCGTGTAGAACTGGATCGACTCGGTTCCCTGGATATGCAAGTCGCCGAAAAACGAGCTATTCCAGCCGGTGAACGGGAACCACGCCATCGGAGCGGGCACACCGATGTTGATCCCGATCATCCCGGCATTGAAATGCTGCTTGAACTGGCGAGCCGCCCAGCCGCTGCGGGTGAAGATCGACGCGCCGTTACCGTAGGGGCAGGCGCGGCCAATGGCGAGCGCCGCATCGAGATCATCGACGCGGATCACCGAGAGCACCGGTCCGAAGATCTCCTCGCGCGCCACCCGCATGGAGGGTTCGACGCGGTCGAGCAGGCTCGGGCCGATCAAGAACCCGCCGCCGGAGGGAGCGCTCGAGCGACCGTCGAGGACGAGGTCGGCCCCTTCGCGGCGGCCGACGTCGAGATAGGCGCCGACACGATCGAGGTGTTCGCGCGTGATGAGAGGCCCCATGTCGACCTCGGCACCGCCGTCGGTCGGACCGACCTTCATGCGGTTCGCGGCCTGGGAGAGCCGATCGACGAGCGAGTCGGCGACCTTGCCGACGGGCACGGCGACGCTGCCCGCCATGCACCGCTCGCCGGCACAGCCAAAGGCCGAGAGCTGGAGTGCCGTCGCGGCCTGGTCCAGATCGGCGTCCGGCATGATGATCAGATGATTCTTCGCCCCGCCGGCCGCCTGGACCCGCTTGCCGTTTTTTGTACCGGACTCATAAACGTGACGGGCCACGGCCGTCGAGCCGACGAACGAGACTGCGCGCACCAGGGGATGAGTCAAGAGCGCATCGACGCAATCGCGGCCGCCGTGCACGATATTCATGACCCCCTCGGGCAACCCCGACTCCATCAACAGCTCGCCCAGCCTGACCGCCGAGAGCGGTACTTTCTCCGAGGGCTTCAAGACAAAGGTGTTGCCGCAGGTGATGGCGATCGGAAACATCCAGAGGGGAACCATCGCGGGAAAATTAAACGGGGTGATTCCGGCACAGACGCCAACCGGGTGGCGGATCGTCTCGCAATCGACCTGCCTGGCGATATTGGCCAGCGACTGGCCCATGAGCAGGATGGGAACGCCGCAGGCAAACTCGACGACTTCGATGCCGCGCTGAACTGAGGCGCGGGCTTCGGCGAGCGTCTTGCCGTGTTCGCGGGTGACCAGGTGCGCAAGTTCCTCGCCGTGCGTGGCGAGCCGGTCCCGAAACCGGAACATCACCCGGGCCCGTTCGACCACCGGTGTTTCGGCCCAGGCCGGCAGGGCCGACGCGGCCGCTTGCACCGCCCGATCGACTTCCTCGGCCGCGCAAAAGGGGACCTGGGCGATGATGCGGCCGTTCGATGGGTTGAAAACCGGCCCGGAACGATTTGAGCGGCTCGCTTCCCAGCGGCCGGCGATGAGCATTTTCACGGTATCGTGTGCGTCGGGTTCAACGTGGGTCGTGGCCATCGGTGTTGCTCCATGTGAGAGTTTCCACAGGGCATCTTACTGAGCGCTGCGCAATGAAAGCAACTTCCTGGCGTGAGAGTGGCGGGCACGGAGGCCCGCTCCACTGGAGAAACACGGGAAGGCCACAAGTGGCGGGGGCGTCTCTGCCCGCGTCGAGAGCGGTCGGATCGCCGGACGGAGCCGGCTCCTACAAAAACACACGCTGCCGCCGCGTCGTTGTAGGAAGGGGCTCTGTCCTCCGATCTCTTGGCTGCGGCAATTCCGCGTCGGGGGTCAGGCCGAGGAAACAACCGCGGCCGGCTCGTCGGCACTGGCATTGGGTGCTCGATCCATGTAGGATCGTGAACATGTCGAAAGCCCTCATCTTGAAGGAGCACTCATGTCCCGCGTCGTCCGAGGCGCCTTGATCCAGGCAACCCTCTGCGAGCCGGCGACCTCGCCGGCCGCCCGCATCAAGCAGGCGATGATCGACAAGCACGTCGCGTTGATCGCGCAGGCCGCCGAACGCGGAGCGCAAGTTGTCTGCTTGCAGGAGCTCTTTTACGGCCCTTATTTCTGCGCCGAGCAGCGATCGCATTGGTACGAGCTGACGGAGCCGGTGCCGGACGGGCCGACGACCCGCCTGATGTGCGAGCTCGCGAAGCAGCACGATCTCGTGCTGATCGTTCCGGTCTACGAGGAGGACCTCACCGGGGTCTATTACAACACGGCAGCAGTCATCGACGCGGGCGGCCGGTACCTTGGGAAGTTCCGCAAGATGCACATCCCGCATTGCCCGCCCGGCTTCTGGGAGAAGTTCTACTTTCGACCCGGCAACCTGGGCTATCCGGTCTTCGAGACGCGCGTCGGCAAGATCGGCGTCTACATCTGCTACGACCGGCATTTCCCGGAAGGGGCGCGGTGTCTTGGTCTGGGGGGAGCGGAGATCGTCTTCAATCCGTCGGCCACGGTGGCCGGCCTCTCGGAATACCTCTGGAAGCTCGAACAGCCTGCGCACGCCGTTGCCAACGGATATTTTGTCGGTGCGATCAATCGACCTGGGTTCGAAGAGCCGTGGCGGATCGGCGAGTTTTACGGTCAAAGCTATTTTTGCGACCCGCGGGGCCAGATGCTCGCCGTCGGCTGCCGTGACCGGGATGATATCGTGATCGCCGACCTGGATCTCGATCTGATCCGGGAAGTCCGCAACACCTGGCAGTTCTTTCGAGACCGCAGGCCGGAGACTTATGGATCGCTCGTGCAGCTCTGAGCTGTTTGTCGCGGTCGTGTTCCCAGGGCGACGCCCTGGGCTGGTATGTTTTTGGCCCTTCGGGCCGAGGAACCGAGCCGGTATGGTCACCGAAGCGTCATCGAGGAAGCCCGTATGACACGCACTGCCACCAAGCCTGGCACCACGGCCCGCCCATCGTTGCCGCCCTCCTCACATCAGCCCGCGCCTTATGACGGCCCGTCGCGCGACGAAGTGCTCGCCATGCGTGCCCAATATCTCACGCCTGGCCTGATCACGTACTATCGCGAGCCCCTCTTGATCGCCGATGGCCACATGCAGTACGTCTGGGACGAGACCGGCAAGCAATACCTCGACGCCTTTGCCGGCATTGTCACGGTCTCGGTGGGGCACTGCCACCCCAAGGTCGTCGAGAAAGTTCGCGAGCAGGTCGGCCGGCTCCAGCACACGACGACGATCTATCTGCATCCGGCTATTGCTCAACTGGGAAAGAAGCTGGCCGACCACATGCCCGAGGGAAGCAGCCTGTCGGTCAGCTACTTCACCAATTCCGGGAGCGAAGCCAACGAGATCGCCATCCTGTCAGCGCGGGAATTCACCGGCAATTCAGACGTGATCAGCCTGCGCAACGCGTACCACGGCGGTACCCAGGGAGCCATGGGGCTGACCGCCATCGGCACGTGGAAATTCAAATCGAACGCAACGTCCGGCAACAAATACGCCACACCCGGCTACTGTTATCGCTGCCCGTACGGGCTAGAGTATCCGAGCTGCGACGTGAAATGTGCGCGGGATGTCGCCGACTTGATCAAGTATGAGACGCCCGGCGAAGTCGCCTGTTTCATCGCCGAGCCGATCCAGGGGATCGGCGGAGTGGTGACGCCGCCGCGCGAGTATTTCGAGATCGTCTACGAGATCGTGCGCAAGCACGGGGGCCTGTGTGTAGCCGACGAGGTTCAGACCGGCTTCGGCCGGACGGGGACCGCCTTCTGGGGCTTTGAAAACTGGGGCGTCACGCCCAACCTGGTCACGCTGGCGAAGGGAATCGGCAATGGGGTGCCCTTGGGTGCGTGCGTCACGCGGCCCGAGATCGCGCGCGTCATGAAGAATCGCATTCATTTCAACACGTTCGGCGGCAACCCCGTCTCGATGACCCAAGGGCTTGCGACTCTCGAAGTCATCGACAGCGAGGGCATCCAGCAAAATGCGCTGGCTGTGGGAACCCATCTGAAGGAGCGGCTCCTCGAGGTGCAGGAGCGCCAGCCTTTGATCGGAGAGGTCCGCGGCATGGGCCTGATGCTGGGCGTCGAGCTGGTGCGTGATCGGAATACAAAAGAACCCGCGGTCAGCGAGACCGCCGAGCTTCTGGAGTTGTGCAAGGAACGGGGCCTCTTGATCGGCAAGGGCGGGCTCACCGGCAACACGCTGCGAATCAAGCCGCCCATGTGCCTGACCCGCGATGACGCGGACTTCCTGGCGGATTGCCTGGACGAGGTGCTGAGCTTCATGTCAGCGCGCGGTGACTGAGACGCTGGGCGAAAATCATTGTCGCCTTTCGCTCCGCGAAAGAACGCCTCAACGGCGGCTTGCTCCCCCCCGACTTAACGCGGGAAGCGACGCACGCGGCTGGTCACACGTGCTCCGGAGGCTGGATTCTCTCGACCTTGCCCGCTGTCAGGCCCGCCTGGTACTCGTTCCAGCTCATGGCCGGCCGGCCGGTGTCAACTTCCCGCATCGTGATGCAGCCCTCCACCGGACAAACCAGGCTGCACATGTTGCAGCCGACGCAGACGTCCTCCTTGACGGTGAACAGGTTGATCTCACCACCGCTCGCGCCGGCAACGACCTCGTGGCCGCCGGAACGGATCGCTCCGTTGCGCGAGGCCGGCTCCTCGAGGTATTCGGCTGAGGAAATCCGGTCCCACCGGATCGACTGGTGGCAGCCGTCCTCGCACGCGATGTAACAGAGCCCGCAGTGAATGCATTTCTGCTGGTCGATCTGGGCGACGACCTTGTAGTTCAAGTCGAGCTCGCCCCATGACTTGATTCGGGGTACCGAGCGGCCGACGAGCTCGCCCACGCTCCGGTAGCCCTTCTCGCTCATCCAGCCGTCCAGGCCGCTTATCAGGTGCTCGACGATTCGGAACCCGTAGTGCATGACGGCCGTGCAGACTTGCACTGAGTGAGCGCCCAGGAGCAGGAATTCGACGGCATCCTGCCAGGCCTGAATGCCGCCGATGCCGCTGATCGGAACGTTGATGGCGGGATCGGCCGCGAGGGCGGCCACCATATTGAGCGCGACCGGCTTGATGGCTGGCCCGCAATAGCCGCCGTGACTGCCGTAGCCGCGAACCGCCGGCTTGGGAGCCAATGTATCAAGATCCACTCCCATGATCGAATTGATCGTATTGATCAACGAGAGGGCATTGGCTCCGCCCTTGACCGCCGCCCGGCCGATGGCGGTCACGTCACCCACATTGGGCGTGAGCTTGACCATCACCGGAATGGACGCCGCTTCCTTGACCCATTCGGTAATCATGCACGTGTAGTCGGGGACCTGTCCGACCGCCGAGCCCATGCCGCGCTCGCTCATGCCGTGGGGGCAGCCGAAATTGAGCTCGATGCCGTCGGCGCCGGCGTCTTGCGTCTTCCTGGTGATCTCATGCCAGGCTTTTCGGGTCAACTCCACCATGAGCGACACAAAGAGCGCCCGGTCGGGATGGGCGCGCTTGACACGCGCGATTTCCTTGAGGTTGACGTCGAGCGTGCGATCGGTGATCAGCTCGATATTATTGAGTCCCATCACCTTTCGCCCGTCGTAGTCGACGGCGCCATAGCGCGATGAAACGTTGACGATCGGCTCGTCCGCCAGGGTCTTCCAGACCGCGCCCCCCCAGCCGGCGTCAAACGCGCGCCGGACCTGGTACTCGGAGTTGGTCGGCGGTCCGGAAGCCAGCCAGAAGGGGTTCACGGCCTTCACTCCGCAGAATTCGATCGAGAGGTCGGTCATGTCGACTCCTGTGAGGCCGTGAGGACAGCGTGGATCCCGCGCGCCGCGATTTTGCCGTCCTCGACCGCATCGACGACCTCGCCGCCGTTGCGCAGGCAGTCGCCTCCTGCGAAGAGCCCCGTAACGCTTGTCGCCCCGGTGGTACGATCCGCAATGATCCGCCCCTTGTCGCACGCTAGCTCAGGCAGCGCAGCCAGCAGATCGAAGAGCGGCTCCTGGCCGAGTGCCTTGACAACCATATCGGCGGGCAGCGTGAAATTCGACCCTTGCACCACCTTGAGCCGTCCGGCGCGCGATCTGCGGTCATCGAGCTCGGTCCTGACGAACTCGACTCCGTGCGCCGCACGTCCATCGCCCAGTATCCGGACCGGCTGCGCCAGCCACTCGAACCGGACTCCGTCCGACTTGGCCAGCTCGTATTCGTAGGCGAAAGCCGGCACGAGCTCCTCCGATCGCCGGTAAGCGATCGTGACGGTCTCCGCGCCGAGGCGCCTGGCTGCGGTCGCCACGTCGATCGCCGTGTTGCCGGCACCAATGACCACCACGTTTCTCCCGACCGTGCAGTCGGCAAGCGGCCTGGCGTGGGTCTGAAAGATGAAGTCGAGTGCTTCCCAGACGCCGCCCAGGGTTTCGCCTTCGATCCCCAGGGGCAGAGTCCGGCCGAGTCCGATACCGAGGAACACGGCGTCATAGGCGCCGAGCAATTCCTTGACTTCGGCGCCCGTGATCCGATGGCCAAGCTTGATCTCGATTCCGATCTGGCGAATCATCTCGATCTCGGAGAGTGCAAACTCGGTGGAGATCTTGTAAGCGGCGATCCCCAGCGCGTCGAGGCCGCCTGGCAGGCTTCGTGCCTCGAAGACGATGACGTCGTGGCCGAGCCGGCGCAGCTCGTGGGCGCAGCTCAGTCCGGCCGGTCCCGAGCCGATCACAGCCACGCGCTTACCCGTGGGCCGCCCAGCTTCGAAGAACCGTGCGCCCGCGCTGCCGCGAGATCGCAGGCATGCCGCTGTAGGCGGCCGATCGCGACGGGCGACTGTACGAGAATGCGATCGACGCAGGCTCCTTCGCAGAGAACTTCCGTGGGGCAGGCGCGGCACAACTGCCGCCGAAGATGTTGGCTTCGAGGATCGTTCTGGCGGCTCCGATGTCGTCGTGGTGCAGGATCTGGCGGATAAAGCGCGGAACGTCGATGTGTGTCGGGCAGGCGCGGGTGCAGGGGGCGTCGAAACAGAACAAGCAGCGCGTGGCTTCAATCCGAGCCGCGGCGACCCCGAGCGGCGGCGGGATGTCGGCGAATCGTGCGGTCAATTCCTCGGGGGTTTGGAGATCACCGGCCCGGAACATGCGCGACTCCTCATCACGGACTCTGGCGGAGAACGGACCGCCCCGGCGCGACCGAGTTATTGCGAGGCGGCGGCGAGCGGGACACGCTCGTCGAGACAACCTGCCCGCTCGCGCGGCAGCCAGCGGCCCAAAGCCCTGCTGGCCGACGAACTTGTAATCCGCCACGATCTTCCGGCCGCGACAGAATGTGGTCTCGGCGAAGCCTGCCAGCGACCAGCCCTGGTATGGGTTCCAGTCGGCGTTCGTCTCCATCGTCCGATGGTCCACTTCGATCCGCTTCTTGGGGTCGATGATTGCGAGGTCGGCATCACTGCCTACCGCGATGACGCCTTTGCGCGGATAAAGGCCCATCAGCTTGGCCGGGTTCGTGCAGCACTTGGCGACGAATTCCGCCCTTGTGAGCCGGCCCTCGAGCACACCGTGGGTGTAGACGATCGGCAAGAGCGTCTCCAGGCCGGGCAGTCCCATCGGGATCCTGGTCCAGTCTCCCTCCCACCGCCCCTTCTGCGCCCGGTTGAACGTACACGTGTCGGTGGAGACCACCGAGACCTCGCCGTCGTGCAGCCCCTTCCAGAGCCGCTCCTGGTCCTTTTTCTGCTTGATCTGCGGGCAGCAGGCGAAGAGATGGCCGTCGGGCCCGTCGAAGGCCGAGTCGTCGAGCACGAGATATTGCGCACAGGTCTCGGCGTAGACGTCCACCCCCCGCGCACGGGCTGCCTTGACGAGGTCGGCTCCTTGGGCGGTCGACATGTGGACGATGTAGAGCCGGCCGCCGGTCACTTCGGCCCAGGTCATGGCGCGCTGGATCGCCTCGGCCTCGATGAAGTTGGGGCGCGTCATCGGATGCAGCCGCGCGCCGTACTGTCGCATGAGCTCGGGCGTGTGATACCGCGCGATCAGCTCATCGAGCACGCGGCTCGATTCCGCATGTACCAGCAGCATCGCTCCCAGGTTTTTGCACCGCTCGAGCGTGTTGAAAATCGCCCGGTCGTCGGCTTGCCAGCCCTCGGACGCGTAGATCATGAACTCCTTGAAGGTCGGGCAACCCATGCCGACGAGCGTTTCCATCTCGGGCCCGTGGCGATCCCAATTCGTGATGGCGATGTGAAAGCAGTAATCGACGCACGCCTTGGGCCTGGCGCGGGCCATCCAGTTCTCGAACGCGTCGACCAGTGTCTCCTGGCCATAGGGAATGGCGAAGTCGATCACGGTCGTGACACCGCCCCTGGCGGCGGCGCGCGTGCCGGTACTCCAGTCGTCGCTCGAAACCGTTCCGCAGAACGGCAGCTCGAGATGGACGTGGACATCGACTCCGCCCGGGATCACAATCCGCCCGGTCGCATCGATGACCTCCGCCGCGCTCCCGCTGCCCGCGGCCAAGTTCGGGCCCACCGCGGCGATGGTCTCGCCGCGAATCCCAACATCCGCTTTCGTCTCGCCAAGGGCGGAAAGAAGCAGACCATTCGCAATCACGACGTCATAATTCATAGGAATTCTCAGGCTCGGATGATCGTGGCAGCCGGTGCGATCACGTCTTTCATCGCGTTACGCGTATCGACGATCAGAAGAGAATGCTCGGCAATCCAGGACCAGTTATAAGCCGAGTGGTCGGTCACGATCAACACACAATCACGAGACTGAAGGTATAGGGCGGTCAGCTCCCGGCTGGTCATCCGAAGGTGGGGATAGCGACGCATTTCGGGAAGGGCGGGAATATGCGGGTCATTGTAATCGACGAGGGCGCCCTTTTGGAGAAGCAGGTCCACGAGCGCGAAGCCGGGCGACTCGCGCGGGTCGTCCACGTCTTTCTTGTAGGCCATCCCCAGGAGAGTGATCTTGCTCCCCTTGACCGGCTTGCACCGATCGTTGAGCGCGTCCGCGAGCTTACCGACGACATACCCGGGCATTCCCGTGTTGATCTCACCGGCCAGCTCGATGAACCGAGTGGCCAGGCCGTGCTTCTTGGCCACCCAGGTAAGATAAAACGGATCGATCGGGATGCAATGACCACCCAGCCCAGGGCCCGGATAGAAAGCCTGGTAGCCGAACGGCTTGGTCCTGGCAGCCTCGATGACCTCCCAGACGTTGATGCCCATGCGGTCGTAAAGAACTTTCAGCTCGTTGACCAGCGCGATATTGATGGCGCGGTAGGTGTTTTCGAGGATCTTGCAGGCCTCGGCGACTTCCAGGCTGGAGACGGGCACGACCCGGACGACGACCTTGCTGTAAAGGGCAACGGCGAGCTCGAGGCTGGCCGGATCGAGGCCGCCAACAACCTTGGGGATGGTCGGAGCCGAGAACCGAGGATTGCCGGGATCCTCACGCTCGGGACTGAAGGCCAGGAAGAAGTCGATCCCGGGTCTTAGCCCCGTGGCCTGTAGCAGCGGGAGCACGACCTCGCGGGTCGTGCCCGGATACGTCGTGCTCTCCAGCACCACGAGCTGGCCGGGCCGTAGACGCTCGGCGATGGCCTTCGCCGAGTTGATGATGAAGGTGAGGTCGGGGTCTCTTGCCTCCGTCAGAGGAGTCGGAACGCAGATGATGACGACATCGGGCTCGCCCAAGCGCTGGAAGTCGACCGTGGCTTCGAATGCGTTCTCGCGCATCTGGCGGATGGTCGCGTCGGGAATATGCCCGATGTAGCTTTCCCCGCGTTCAATGCGGGCCACTTTTACAGGGTCAACGTCAAATCCCAGAACCGCAATCCGGCGGTCGCTGAAGGCTCGCGCCAATGGAAGGCCGACGTAGCCCAAGCCGATGATTCCCACGCGGACCGCCGCTCTTTCGATGCGGGTCAGGAGCGCCTCGTGGCAAGAACGGCGGGGATTTCCGCCTGCGTCGCGCCCCGGAATTGCGGCGGGAAGAATCTCAGGGTCGGCATCCTGGGGCATGGTCTTCTCTCGTGGTCTACTGCCGCAAGGCTTCGATGGCGTCATCCACCTGTCGCCGGAATGCTGACCAGTCGTCGGGCGAAAAGAGCAAATCGTGATTTCTCTGTCCCAGGTGGAACGCGGCCATGCGCGTGGCGATCAACTCGCGCGCGGCTTTGGCGGCTGGATTACCTGCGTTCTCCGTCGCGAGACGGGAGAGCGTCAGCAGCCTGCGATA
Organism: uncultured Isosphaeraceae bacterium; assembly: GCA_963823675.1. Taxonomy (GTDB): domain Bacteria; phylum Planctomycetota; class Planctomycetia; order Isosphaerales; family Isosphaeraceae; genus CAWGMT01. The sequence continues at coordinate 145,717 of CAWGMT010000020.1, forward strand.
GTCGTCCAGCCCTTCGCGGAGACGCTCGAATTCGACCGACGGGATGAGGCGCCCGTCCGGCGACGAATTGCACCAGGCGTAGTCGTCCTCGCGGCAGTCGAGTGCGTAATAAGGGTCGCCGGCCGCGTTGTTCCAGTGCCAGGCGACCCGGAACTTCATGCCGCGCTCCTGCGCGGCCTTGTACATGTAGATGCCATAGGTCCAGCGATCGCCGCCGTTGTAGAAGGCCCAGTCTCCTCCGACCTCATGGATCAGCTTCACGGAAGCCTCGTCATGGATGTTCCAGGAGGGCACGTGCAATGCCCTGGAGAGGCGGAAGGCTGGATTCTGCTGGTTGCTGCCCCTGAAGCTGGTAGCGGCTGTGAAGTATGGCGGGCCCTTCGGGAACGCCTTCCGGTACGCCTCGGCATTCTCCGCCGAGCGAACGAGGTCGTCGGCGCCTGGCTCGTCGCCGATGTTGAAGTAAACGGGAACCCATCCGCTCCGGTCGGCGTGTTCCTGGATTTCGCCGTAGACGGCCTGGATGAATGCAGCATAATCCTTGAACCCGGCGGCCGTCATCCGGCGGGCGTCCTGGTAATAGCCGTTGATTCCTTCGACACCGCCGCCGTAGGTGACAACCGCGAGGAATCCCAGGTCGTTGACGAGTTTCATCTGGGAATCGGCTCTCTGGAAGTCGAGCAGAGGTTTGCCGTTCTTGAACCCCTTGTACACGATCGACGGCAGACCGCTACAGGCTGTGAAGCCATATTCTCGCATCTTCCGGAGGCTTTTTTCGGCCAACATCGCGTTGAATTCCGAGGTCCTGGGATCGTCGCCGTACCAGGGGATGGTGATCCCGAAACCAAAGGGACCGGCGGGGACGTCCACCACGTCCAGGGTTCCGGCCCGGACGCGGAATTCCAGCGGGACCTGGGCCGTGACACCCGTCTCGGGACGGATCGTGACCGTGCCCCTGTACACGCCCGGCCGGGCATCCGCCGGCGTCCGGATCGTCAGCCAGAACCGCCTGGTCAAGCCCGCGGGCACTTCGGCGACGCCATCGGGCATGATCAGCCGAGGCTGGATCGAGTAAACAGTGCCTTCCATGGTGACACGGGTGATTCGGTAAGAGACGAAGCCCAGGTCGATCGCCGTGCTTGGGATCGTCCCGGCTGGGCCGGTCAAGTCAGAGGCGGCGACCGCGACCTTGCCCAGGTCGCGAAGCGGAACCAGGCTGATCGTCACGGGCTCGTACTCACCGGCAAATGCCTCTCCGCGAACGAGATCACCGGGCTCTCGCTCGGAGGGCGCGTCGTTATAAAATACGTCCTGCATGTAATCGCGCTGGAAGACCGCGTAGCCCCGGCGCCGGTCTTCATCGCTCGCTCGCACGGAACCTCCTGTGACGGGGTGGAGGACTCGCTTGAAATAGTTATCGAAGTAGAAGCGGCGTTTCGCCTGAACAGACTCGAGGAACTCTTGCCCCCGGGCTGCCTGCGCCACGGGGAAGATCACGACGGCGGAAACCGAGCACGTCCAGTTTTCCCCCTGAAATTCCAGGTTCAACTGTCCATCGGTCACCTCGACATCAAATCGCTTCTCGTCGAAGGAGGTCTTCTGGTATTTGTCGAACGTCACATCATTGGGACGGTCCTCGACGTTCCAGAACCGGTAGTATCTTGCCTTGAACGCCTCGAAATCCATGGTCTCGTCCACGACCGGCCGGCCTTCGGCGAGAATGGAGCGCTTGCGGTAGGTCTGAAACTCGCCCCAGTAGCCCGAGGGATTGTTGACGTTGACGAAGACCCGGTACTTGCCGTTGGGCAGGTCGACCGCGAAGCCGCCCGCTTCGATGCAGAGGAAATCCTGGTAGAGGGGATCGGGCTGGAGCACGTCGAACGGCTCGCCAGATCCGCGCATTCTGCAGCCCATACCCGCGGCCTGGGCTATACCGCGTGGCGGGGGTGATTGCGCTAAACCCGTCCATCACCGGGCTCGAGCCGGGCCCGAAGTCGAAGGCGTACAGGCCGGCGAAACCAGTCCGCGCCGTCGACACGTCGCGCTCCAGGCGCACGTTCTCGATCATGAGGGGGGCGGCCGGCCGCTCGCCGATGCCGAAGACCAGGCGAGTGATCTTGTCCAGGATGAGCGTCCGGCCCGGCCTCGACTTCTCGCCCACGTACAGTTGCTTGAGCGGGATGATCAAGGTGCTGCGCCCGGGAGGCACGACCGTGGAGTAATTGACCCGGGTCCAGTAGTCCCGGGTGCCGGCATCACGGATTTCAAGGTCGAGGTTCAGCGGCCCGGGGGCGTCGGTGCTGAGGTCGGCCTTGAGGAAATCGTAGCCGAGCCAGTTCTGCCGCCCTTCCAGGCTCGCGTAGGATTTGTCGATCCGTAGCGACTTGTGGCCGCCAGGCTCGCGGGCCGCCACGACGACGCCGCCGGAGAAGGGGTTCCGGTCGTCGAAGGAGGCGATCGTCTTGACGGCCGGGCCGGCGATGCTGCCTGCCGTGGTCAAAAGCGATGTGCCGCACGCGTAGCAGGTTTTCCACGCTCGGGCGTTTCGGTATCCGCACTCCGAGCAGCCGACGGCGCCTGCGGGGATGTCGCCGGGCGGCGCGATCGGCGATTCTTCGGGGTCGAGCACCGGTTTATTGGTAAGGGGAACGTCCCCGTCTACTTTCTCCAGGGATACGTCATCGACCCAGAAATAGCCCGGAGCCATCAATCCGAAGGATGGTCCCGCCTTCTTCCTCTTCGTGACGTCGCCGACGTAGGTGAGCTTCGTCCAGCCGAAGCTGCCATTTTTGTTGAGTTGAACGTATTTCCCATCGAACATAAACTCGGTCTTCCAGCCGTCATTGCCGGTTCCGATGTCGAGCCCTCTCAAGTAGGCGGTGACGCGGTATCTTCCCGGTTCGAGCATCACGTTCTGGGCGACCCGGATCTTGGGACCGGCCGAGCCAAACAGGAGACAGGAGTGCTGGCCGCTGTGGGCGATTTGACCGACCCGGAAATCGCAGTCGCCCTCGTACTTCCACCCGCCCCACTTGGCGAAAACCAACCCGAACTGATCCTTCTCCTTGGTGATTTCAAAAGATGAGTCTTGGAGCAGGTTCCCCTGAACACGTCCGCAGCCGAGGACGAGGGGAAAGAGAATCGCCAGCGCAGGTGCGCCGGCCGGATCGAAAGTTGCATCACTCCACCTCGTGGCGATGGGCCTGTGAAAGGATCCAGGTAGTGGCGTCCGCCAAGTCGGCCGCGACGTAATCGGGGTCTGGGTTGGGCCGCCGCTCGGTGTATGCCCGGTCGATGAACACGGTTCGGCAGCCGGCGCGGCGCCCCGCTTCGATGTCCCTCCAGCGATCTCCGACCATGAAGCTGGCAGCCAGGTCGATACGATACTTGTCGGCCGCCTCGAGCAAGAGGCCCGGGTTCGGCTTGCGGCGAGGGCAGTCGTCGCCGTCCTCGTAACAAACGAGGATCGCGGTGATCGGCGACTCGGCCAGCAGGCGTGCGTTCATCGCCTCGATCACCTCACGGCGCTGGGTGCCGCGGGCGACGTCGGGCTGATTGGTCGCCCCGATCAGGAGGAACCCGGCTGCGTGCAGTCGCCACAGGGACTCGGGAACACCGGGCAGAATCTCGAACCGATCGAGTGTAAGAGGAGGATACGGACGGCCCTCGCGCACCAGGGCACGGTTCAAGACACCATCGCGGTCGAGAAAGACTGCCCTGCGGGCGCCCGGGCGGGAGGTAGCGCAGATCATTTGACCGACTCCCACTTCGTCGGCCGCGACTTCAGCCGCGGGTGCGAGACCAGCAGGTGCCAGACGACTGCCTGGAATGCCTCGGAGTGCGGCGTGATGTGGTCGGGATTGACCGTCGGCACGATGGCACAGGCGGCGGCCACCTTGGCGGTGTAGCCGCCGTCTCTGCCGACAATGCCGATCACCGGTGCGCCGACCTCACCGGCATATTGCAATGCCGTGACGAGATTGGGGCTCACGTTTTTCTCGAGATTACCGCCGCCGACGGACAGCACCAGGATCAGGTCCTCGGGCTTCAAGCGACTGACCCGGAGCCATTCCGCGAAGATCGTGGACCACCCTTCATCGTTGGTCCGGGCCGTCAGCTCGGAAACATTGTCGGTCGGGGCGTAGGCCTCGATCCCGACGATCTTGCGAAAGTCGTTGACGGCGTGCGAGGCGTTGGCGGCGCTCCCACCGACGCCCAGAATGAACAGCCGACCCCCGCGCTCACGGGCATGTTCCAAGAGCAAGGCCATCCGCTCGATGGCCTCGACGTCCAGGCCATCAATTACTTGCTTGGCCTCGGATAAGAATTGCGCTGCGTGTGACATTACACCCCCCACGCCATGCCCGCGACCGGTGGTCGCTTATCTGACCACACACTTCGCCCAATGCGAGTATAAAGCATCCCGGGGACTGTGACACTCTGTCCGAGAAAATGCGATCGAGCGTCCCAACTCTCCCATCTTGAACCGGCGCTGCTTAACGGTATTGCCTGATCTATAGCGGATCTGGCGCGGAGGCTTCGATCGCGATGGGCGCATCATATCGATGCAGGTACTACGCAAGTTTGAGCTGACTCATTTTGACTACCCGGGATTGATTCATTTCCCCTATTCCCTTCGGACCCCGTTATTTGTTTTTTTTATGGATTTTTCGCTTGACACCCAAGTGTAGCCGCTCCCAAACTACTTTGCCTCGTCACGATCCGAACGCTTCCTGGTACTACGAATACGAAACCAACTCTGCTCGCACAATTGCAACCAAGACCGCAGACAATCCAAGAACAGCCTGGTGACAGGCCGGCAATGGGTCGCCTGCGCAACGGCTTGGGTGTGATGACCCACCGAGTTGTCGGCGTGCTCGCGAGCAGAAAGGAACTGTAGGAGCCAGTCGGCTTTCCGGCATCAGGACGCCTGCGGCAAGCCAAGCCGTTGCAGGTCAAGAGGAGCAGATTAGCCGACGGGCAAGCCGGTTCCGGTGAGCCCGGGAAGGGAGTAGTGCGCGCACTTCGAACGCGGCGACTTCTACCACAGCAGACGATTACATCGGTTATAGTTATATGTACACACGCAAGAGTTCTTGTCCTTTCGTCTTTGTCTCCAGCAGCGGCGTGCGCAGCGCCGATCTCGCTTCGATTGCCGGTCTCGTGAGGAAAAACACTGACGGCAATGGATCGTGGATCAGGCTCGTATTATACAGGCGATCCCACCTGATGACGGGGCTCGACGCCAGATGCCGGCGCCGGCAGTAGTCCGGGCCCCACCGCCGGCCCAGCAGTAGCCCCGTTGCGAATCTCCCTCCTCCTCGTCCTCAACCGGAGTGTTTCTCTGATGCGTTCTCATCTCAGCAGTCCTTGCGCGCGCATTTTGGTTTTCCATTGGTCCGCGACAAAGCGTGACCGAAGTGATCGAGCCGGCACGATGGCGCGGCGGCGCCGGGCGTTCCGGGGCCTTCGGCCACGCCTCGATGCACTTGAAACCAGGCAATTGCTCTCCAGCTCCGCCGTCAATGGGCCCACCATGCCCATGGAGACGTTGAACCTGCAACTTAGCTCAGCAGCCGGCGCAACCCTGGCGCATTTGATGCCGCTGATCACCGCGGCGGGTGCTACCGTCCAAGCGACGACCATCTCCGGGCTTTACGAAGTGCAGGGCCCTAGCGCGGACATGGGCACACTGGCCCAGCAGCTCGCGGCGAGCTCCACCGTGCAGTACGCCGAGCCGGTGCAAACGCTTCACGTCGCAACCGTGCCTAACGACCCAGACTTCACCAACGGAAGCCAGTGGGGACTGAACGGAACCTGGGGAATCAATGCTCCCGCCGCCTGGAACACCACCACCGGCTCAGACAAGGTAATCGTCGCCGACGTCGATACCGGCATGGACTACAACAATCCCGACCTCATCGATAACACCTGGCTCAACCAGGCTGAGATCCCTTCCAGCGTCCTTCCTAAATTGACAGACGTTTACAATAACGGCGTCATCACGTTCACCGACCTGAACAATCCGGTCAACCAGGGGCCGGGCAAGATCGTCGACACCAACGGCGATGGCGTCATCACGGGGTCCGACGTGATCGCCCCGACGAGCGCCGGCGGCTGGGCCAGCGGCTCGACCCAGGACGGCAACACCTCCGAGCCGGACGACCTGATCGGCTGGAACTTTGCCAACAACAACAACAACCCCATGGATCAGAACGGTCACGGCACGGTCACCGCCGGGGAAATCGGCGCCGTCGGCAACAATGGGATCGGTATCTCAGGGGTCGACTGGAACGTGCAGATCATGCCGGTACAGGCGTTCGACGCGTCGGGCAACGGCACCGATGTGCAAGCTGCCGAGGCCATCGAGTATGCGGTTCAGAACGGCGCCAAGGTCATCAACTGCAGCTTTACCGGGATCAACACCGACCCCGTGTTCACGCAGGCGATCGATTACGCCGACTCCGAGGGGGTGATCATCGTTGCCGCCGCCGGCAATAACGCCCTGGATCTTGACAACCCCCTCATTGGCTTCGCGGCGTACCCTAACGTGCTCACGGTGGCGTCCATTGACAGCGACGGCGATCTGTCAAGCTGGTCCAACTACGGCGCCGCCACCGTCCAACTGGCTGCCCCTGGGTCGAACATCCTCAGCACCCTGTTCGGCGGCGACGGTTATATGAGCGGCACCTCGATGGCGGCGCCCTTCGTTACGGGCACCGTCGCGCTGGTGGAAGCCGCCCATCCGACCTGGTCGATGTCTCAGGTCATCGGCGCGGTCGTTGACCACACCACTTCCGACCCGGCCCTGGCCGGGTTTGTGACCAGCGGCGGCGTCCTCAACGCGGCCGCGGCCGTCGCCAACACCGACGGCGCCTACGTCACCTCCGCCAATCCCAACGGCGCGGGAACCAGCGCCTCGCCCTTAAGCTCATTCCAGTTGACCTTCAACGAGCAGATCAACCCCGCGACTTTCACCCCGTCGCAGGTCACGCTCTCCGGGCCCGCAGGTACCATCAGCGGGGTTTCCGTCACGGCAGTCGCCGGCTCGAATGACCACCAGTTCCTCATCTCGTTCGCCTCCCAAACCGCCGGGGGAACCTACACCCTCAAGGTCGGACCGTCCATCCAGGACTGGTACGGCAACTCCATGGACCAGAACCGCAACGGCGTCAACGGCGAGGCCTCCGACGCGTTCGTCTATGTTGTCCAGCCCATCGTCGCCACCCTTGTCAGGCGAGACACGACGAGCCAGGGCAACTGGATCGGCGCCTACGGCTCGCAGGGCTACAATATCATCGGCAGCACCGCCAGCTACCCGTCCTACGCCACCGTCAGTGTTGCCGGCGAGACGGCCACGACCTGGGCCGCCACCACCAACGACCCGCGCGCGCTTCAAACACCAGGCGGCGCAAACCGCATCGCCGCATGCTGGTACTCCGGCACCAGCTTCACCGTGAGTATCAACCTGACCGACGGTCAAGCTCACGACGTCGCCGTCTACGCCGTCGACTGGCCCGACTACGGCCGCTCCGAGCAGATTCAGGTTTCAAGCGCCAGCACGGGAGCCGTGCTGGACACCGAGACCATCTCCAATTTCAACGGGGGGCTCTACCTCCAGTGGCGAATCACGGGCGACGTGATCATCCAGTTCAGCGGCATGGGCGGCACAAATGCCGTCTTGAGCGGGCTCTTCTTCGACCCGCCCACTCAGCCGTTCGACGTCTTGAGCATCTCCAGCCCGTCCACCACCGACACCGCGGGCACGGCACAGACCTTCACCGTCACGGCGCTTGGCCCCAACGGGCAGACCGATACCCACTATACCGGCACCATCCACTTCAGCAGCACCGATCCTCACGCCGTACTACCGGCCAACTACACCTTCACGACCGCGGACGCGGGCGTACACACCTTCTCCGCCACGCTCGAAACGGCCGGCATCCAGTCGGTCACCGCAACCGATACCGCCAGCCAGTCCACCACAGGCAGCGAGTCGAATATCTCGGTCTCCGCCGCCGCGGCTTCCTCCCTGACAGTCACCGGCTTCCCCAACCCCGACACCGCCGGCGCAGCGGGTAACTTCACCGTGACCGCCTACGATCCCTATGGCAACATCGCCACCGGCTACACCGGCACGGTTCACTTCACCAGCAGCGATCCCCAGGCGTCCCTGCCGGCCAGCTACACCTTTACCGCGGCCGACACGGGGAAACATACCTTCTCCGCCACGCTCAAGACGGCTGGCACTCAGTCGGTCACAGCAACCGATACCGCCAGCCAGTCCACCACAGGCAGCGAGTCGAATATCTCAGTCTCCGCCGCCGCGGCTTCCTCCCTGACAGTCACCGGCTTCCCCAACTCCGACACCGCGGGCGCAGCGGGTAACTTCACCGTGACCGCCTACGATCCCTATGGCAACATCGCCACCGGCTACGCCGGCACCGTCCACTTCACCAGCAGCGATCCCCAGGCGTCCCTGCCGGCCAGCTACACCTTTACCGCGGCCGACACGGGGAAACATACCTTCTCCGCCACGCTCAAGACGGCTGGCACTCAGTCGGTCACCGCAACCGATACCGCCAGCCAGTCCACCACAGGCAGCGAGTCGAATATCTCGGTCTCCGCCGCCGCGGCTTCCTCCCTGACAGTCACCGGCTTCCCCAACTCCGACACCGCGGGCGCAGCGGGTAACTTCACCGTGACCGCTTACGATCCCTATGGCAACATCGCCACCGGCTACGCCGGCACCGTCCACTTCACCAGCAGCGATCCCCAGGCGTCCCTGCCGGCCAGCTACACCTTTACCGCGGCCGACACGGGGAAACATACCTTCTCCGCCACGCTCAAGACGGCTGGCACCCAGTCAGTCACCGCAACCGATACTTCCAGCCAGTCCACCACCGGCAGCGAGCCGAGTATCTCGGTCATCGCCGCCGCGGCTTCCTCGCTCACGGTTAGCGGCTTCCCCAACCCCGACACCGCGGGCGCAACGAGTAGCTTCACCGTGACCGCCTACGATTCCTATGGCAACCTCGCCACCGGCTACGCCGGCACCGTCCACTTCACCAGCACCGATCCCCAGGCCTCGCTGCCGGCCAACTATACGTTTACGGCCGCCGACGCCGGGAAGCATACCTTCTCCGCCACGCTCAAGACGGCGGGGACTCAGTCGATCACCGCGACCGATACGGCGTCAGCAAGCATTACGGGAAGCACCAGCGTGACGGTCGCAAGCTCCGCCAACGCCTCGGCCGCGCTCGTCAAACGAGACACCACAACGGAGGGCAACTGGATCGGCGTCTACGGCTCGCACGGCTACGACATCTTCGGCGGCGGCGTCAACTGCCCGTCCTACGCCACCGTCAGCGAAACAGGCGCGTCCGCGACAACCTGGGCCGCCACCACCAATGACCCCCGCGCGCTTCAGACACCAAGCGGCGCAGGCCGCATCGCCGTATGCTGGTACTCCAGTACGAGCTTCTCGGTGAATATCAACCTGACCGACGGCCAGGCTCACGACATCGCCGTCTATGCCCTCGATTGGCCCGACTACGGCCGCTCCGAGCAGATCCAGGTCTCAAGCGCCAGCACGGGAGCCGTGCTGGACACCGAGACCATCTCGAATTTCAACGATGGGCTCTACCTCCAGTGGCAGATCACCGGCAATGTGATCATCAAGTTCAGCGGCATGGGTGGCACCAACGCCGTTTTGAGCGGGCTCTTCTTCGACCCGCCCACTCAGCCGTTCGACGTCTTGAACATCTCCAGCCCGTCCGCCACCGACACCGCGGGCACGGCGCAGACCTTCACCGTCACGGCGCTTGGCCCCAACGGGCAAACCGATACCCACTACACGGGCACCATCCACTTCAGCAGCACCGATCCTCACGCCGTACTTCCGGCCAACTACACCTTCACGGCGGCCGACGCTGGCGTGCACACCTTCTCCGCCACGCTCGAAACGGCGGGCACCCAGTCGGTCACCGCAACCGATACCTCCAGCCAGTCCACCACAGGCAGCGAGTCGAATATCTCGGTCATCGCCGCCGCGGCTTCCTCGCTCACGGTTACCGGCTTCCCCAACCCAGACACCGCGGGGGCAGCGGGTAGCTTCACCGTGACCGCCTACGATCCCTATGGCAACATCGCCACCGGCTACGCCGGCACCGTCTACTTCACCAGCAGCGATCCCCAGGCGTCGCTGCCGGCCGGCTACAGCTTTACCGCGGCCGACGCGGGGAAACATACCTTCTCCGCCACGCTCAAGACCGCGGGCACCCAGTCAGTCACCGCAACCGATACCGCCAGCCAGTCCACCACAGGCACCGAGCCGAATATCACGGTCATCGCCGCAGCAGCTTCTTCGCTGACAGTCACCGGCCTCCCCAACCCCGATACCGCGGGCGCAGCCCGTAACTTCACCGTGACCGCCTATGATCCCTGTGGCAACATCGCCACCGGCTACACCGGCACGGTCCACTTCACCAGCACCGATCCTCAGGCCGTACTCCCGGCCAACTACACCTTCACGGCGGCCGACGCGGGCGTACACACCTTCTCCGCCACGCTCGAAACGGCGGGCACCCAGTCGGTCACCGCAACCGATACGGCCTCAGCAAGCGTTACGGGAACCACCAGCGTGACGGTCGCAAGCTCCGCCAACGCCTCGGCCGCGCTCGTCAAGCGAGACAGCACGACAGAGGGCAACTGGATCGGCGCCTATGGCTCGCAGGGCTACAACATCATTGGCAACGCCGCCAACTACCCGTCCTATGCTACCGTCAGTGTTGCCGGCGAGACGGCCACGACCTGGGCCGCTACCACTAACGACCCTCGCGCCCTCCAGACACCAGGCGGCGCGAGCCGCATCGCCGCATGCTGGTACTCCGGCACCAGCTTCACGGTGAATATCAACCTGACCGACGGCCAGGCGCACGACATCGCCGTTTATGCCCTCGACTGGCCCGACTACGGCCGTTCCGAGCAGATCCAGGTCTCAAGCGCCAGCACGAGAGCCGTACTGGATACAGAGACCATCTCGAATTTCAACGGGGGGCTCTACCTCCAGTGGCAGATCACCGGCAACGTGATCATCCGGTTCAGCGGCATGGGCGGGACCAATGCCGTCTTAAGCGGACTGTTCTTCGACGGGCTGTCCACGCCGCCTCCGGCAACGGCCACCTTGGTCAAACGAGATGCCACAACGGAGGGCAACTGGATCGGCGTCTACGGCTCGCAGGGCTACAACATCTTCGGCGGCGGCGTCAACTGCCCGTCCTACGCCACCGTCAGCGCAACAGGCGCGTCGGCGACAACCTGGGCCGCCACCACCAATGACCCCCGGCGCTTGAGACACCAAGCGGCGCAGGCCGCATCGCCGTATGCTGGTACTCCAGTACGAGCTTCTCGGTGAATATCAACCTGACCGACGGCCAGGCTCACGACATCGCCGTCTATGCCCTCGACTGGCCCGACTACGGCCGCTCCGAACAGATCCAGGTCTCAAGCGCCGGCACCGGAGCTGTGCTGGACACCGAGACCATCTCGAATTTCAACGATGGGCTCTACCTCCAGTGGCAGATCACCGGCAACGTGGTCATTCAGTTCAGCGGCATGGGTGGGACAAACGCCGTCCTGAGCGGGCTCTTCTTCGACCCGGTATCAGGCGCTCCGGCGGTAGCACTCGCATCCTTGCCTGGGTCAGAAATCGCGGCGCAGGGCAATTCGATCGGGGCCTACGACAACACCCCAACGACCGACGAGATCGGTACGCTGGATTTCAGCAGTAGCGGCAGCCAGGGCTTCCTGCCGCCCGGCTACACGTTCCTCGTCTCGCTCGCGGACGTCCCTACACGGCGGCGACCCCGATCAACCTGAGCACGATCCGAATGGGTGGGAACAACTTACTCGTTGGCCAGCCCGGACAGATGAGGAACCCACGTAGAGGAAAATGTATGATAAAACTCTGTACATATAATATAGTCATTGGCATTTCGTCTTCGTCTCCAGCGGCGGCGTGCGCAGCGACGACCCTGCTCCGATAGCCGGTCCCCGTGAGAAAAAAAACCGACGGGAATCGATCATGGACTAGGCTTATTCTGTACGGGAGATCCCACCTGGTGACGGGGTTCGACGCCAGATCCTGGCGCGGGTAGTAGTTGAGGTCCCACCGCAAGCCCAGCAGTAGCCCCGTTGCGAATCTCCCCCCTCCTCCTCGTCCTCGACCGGAGTATCGCGCCGATGTGGCCTTATCATGACAGTCGTTCCGCGCGCATTTTGAGTCTCAACTGGTCCGCCACAAAGCGTGACCGAAGCGATCGAGCCGGCTCGATGGCACGGCGGCACCGGGCGTTCCGGGGCCTGCGGCCACACCTCGATGCACTTGAAACCAGGCAAATGCTCTCCAGCTCAGCCGTCATTGGTCCGACCGTGCCCAACGAGACGTTGAACCTGCAACTTAGCTCAGCAACCGGCGCGAACCTGGCGCATTTGATGCCGCTGATCACCGCGGCGGGTGCTACCGTCCAGGCGACGACCATCTCCGGGCTTTACGAAGTGCAGGGCCCGAGCGCGGACATGGGCACACTGGCCCAGCAGCTCGCGGCCAGCTCCTCCGTGCACTACGCCCAGCCGGTGCAAATGCTTCACGTCGCAACCGTGCCTAACGACCCGGATTTCACCAGCGGAAGCCAGTGGGGACTGAACGGAACCTGGGGAATCAATGCTCCCGCCGCCTGGAACACCACCACCGGCTCAGACAAGGTGATCGTCGCCGACGTCGATACCGGCATGGACTACAACAATCCCGACCTCATTGATAACACCTGGCTCAACCAGGCTGAGATCCCTTCCAGCGTCCTTCCCAAATTGACAGACGTTTACAATAACGGCGTCATCACGTTCACCGACCTGAACAATACGGCCAACCAGGGGCCCGGCGAGATCGTCAACACCAACGGCGATGGCGTCATCACGGGGTCCGACGTGATCGCCCCGACGAGCGCCGGCGGTTGGGCCAGCGGCTCGACCCAGGACGGCAACACCTCCGAGCCGGACGACCTGATCGGCTGGAACTTTGTCAACAACAACAACAACCCGATGGATCAGAACGGTCACGGCACGGTCACCGCCGGAGAAATCGGCGCCGTCGGCAACAATGGAATCGGTATCTCAGGGGTCGACTGGAACGTGCAGATCATGCCGGTTCAGGCGTTCGACGCGTCGGGCGACGGCACCGATGTGCAAGCTGCCGAGGCTATCGAGTATGCGGTTCAGAACGGCGCCAAGGTCATCAACTGCAGCTTTACCGGGGTCAACACCGACCCTGTCTTCACGCAGGCGATCGATTACGCCGACTCCGAGGGGGTGATCATCGTTGCCGCCGCCGGCAATAACGCCCTGGATCTTGACAACCCCCTCATGGGCTTCGTGGCGTACCCCAACGTGATCACGGTTGGGTCCATCAATAGCGACGGAACCCTGTCAGGTTGGTCAAACTACGGTGCCGGCACCGTCCAACTGGCTGCCCCTGGGTCGAACATCCTCAGCACACTGTTCGGCGGCTACGGTTATATGAGCGGCACCTCGATGGCGGCGCCCTTCGTTACGGGCACCGTCGCGCTGGTGGAAGCCGCCCATCCGACCTGGTCGATGTCTCAGGTCATCGGCGCGGTCGTTGACCACACCACCCCCGACCCGGCCCTGGCCGGGCTTGTGACCAGCGGCGGCGTCCTCAACGCGGCCGCAGCCGTCGCCAACACCGACGGCGCCTACGTCACCTCCGCCAATCCTAACGGCTCGGGAACGAGCGCTTCGCCCTTAAGCTCATTCCAGTTGACCTTCAACGAGCAGATCAACCCCGCGACTTTCACCCCGTCGCAGGTCACGCTCTCCGGGCCCGCAGGTACCATCAGCGGGGTTTCCGTCACGGCAGTCGCCGGCTCGAATGACCACCAGTTCCTCATCTCGTTCGCCCCCCAAACCGCCGGCGGAACCTATAGCCTCAAGGTTGACCCGTCCATCCAGGATTGGTACGGCAACTCCATGGACCAGAACCGCAACGGCGTCAACGGTGAGGCCTCCGACGCGTTCGTCTATGTTGTCCAGCCCGCCGCCGCGACCCTCGTCAAGCGAGACACCACGAGCCAGGGCAACTGGATCGGGGCTTACGGCTCGCAGGGCTACAACATCATCGGGAGCGCCGCCAGCTACCCGTCCTACGCCACCGTCAGTGTTGCCGGCGAGACGCCCACGACCTGGGCCGCGACCACCAACGACCCCCGCGCCCTCCAAACACCAGGCGGCGCAGGCCGCGTCGCCGCATGCTGGTACTCCGGCACCAGCTTCACGCTCAATATCAACCTGACTGACGGCCAGGCTCACGACGTCGCCGTCTATGCCCTCGACTGGCCCGACTACGGCCGCTCCGAGCAAATCCAGGTCTCAAGCGCCAGCACCGGAGCCGTCCTGGACACCGAGACCATCTCCAATTTCAACGGGGGGCTCTACCTTCAGTGGCAGATCACCGGCAACGTGATCATCCAGTTCAGCGGCATGGGCGGGACAAACGCCCTCTTGAGCGGGCTCTTTTTCGACCCGCCCACTCCGCCGTCCGACGTCTTGAGCATCTCCAGCCCGTCCACCACCGACACGGCGGGCACGGCGCAGACCTTCACCGTCACGGCGCTTGGCCCCAACGGGCAAACCGATACCCACTACACCGGCACGATCCACTTCAGCAGCACCGATCCCAGCGCCGTGCTGCCGGCTAACTATACCTTCACCGCGGCGGACGCGGGCGTACACACCTTCTCCGCCACGCTCGAAACGGCGGGGATTCAGTCGATCATTGTGACTGATACGGCCTCAGCAAGCATTGCGGCAGCCGCCAGCGCGACAGTCGTGAAGTCCCTCAGCGCCTCGGCCGCGCTCGTCAAGCGAGACAGCACCACCGAGGGCAACTGGATCGGCGCCTATGGCTCGCAGGGCTCCAATATCATTGGCAACGCCGCCACCTACCCGTCCTACGCCACTGTCAGCGTCTCAGGCCAGACGTACACCACCTGGGCCGGCAGCACCAGCGATCCCCGCGCGCTCCAGACACCAGGCGGCGCAAGCCGCATCGCCGCATGCTGGTACTCCGGCACCAGCTTCGCGGTCAATGTCAACCTGACCGACGGCCAGGCTCACGACGTCGCCGTCTATGCCCTCGATTGGCCCGACTACGGCCGCTCCGAGCAGATCCAGGTTTCAAGCGCGAGCACGGGAGCCGTGCTGGACACCGAGACCATCTCCAATTTCAACGGAGGGCTCTACCTCCAATGGCAGATCACCGGCAACGTGATCATTCAGTTCAGCGGCATGGGTGGCACCAACGCCGTCTTGAGCGGGCTCTTCTTCGACCCGCCCACTCCGACGTCCGACGTCTTGAACATTTCCAGCCCGTCCACCACCGACACCGCGGGCACGGCGCAGACCTTCACCGTCACGGCGCTTGGCCCCAACGGGCAAACCGATACCCACTATACAGGCACCATCCACTTCACCAGCACCGATCCTCACGCCCTGCTGCCAGCCAACTACACCTTCACGGCCGCGGACGCGGGCGTGCACACCTTCTCCGCCACACTCGAAACCGCGGGCACACAGTCAGTCACCGCAACCGATAGCACCAACCCGTCCACCACCGGCACCGAGCCGAATATCACGGTCGTCGCCGCCGCGGCTTCCTCGCTGATACTCACCGGCTTCCCCAACACCGACAACGCGGGCACCGCGGCCAACTTCACCGTGACCGCCTACGATCCCTATGGCAACGTCGCCACCGGCTACACCGGCACCGTCCACTTCACCAGCACCGATCCCCAGGCCTCGCTACCGGCCAACTATACGTTTACGGCCGCCGACGCCGGGAAGCATGCCTTCTCCGCCACGCTCAAGACGGCGGGAACAGAGTCGATCACGACAACCGATACGGCCTCGACAAGCATTACCGGAGTCACCAGCGCGACGGTCGTGAGCTCCCCCAGCGCCTCGGCCGCGCTCCTCAAGCTAGACAGCACGACGGAGGGCAACTGGATCGGCGCCTACGGCTCTCAGGGCTACAACATCGTCGGCTCCGGCGCCAGCTACCCGTCCTACGCCACCGTCAGCGTCTCGGGCCAGACGTATACCACCTGGGCCGGCAGCACCAGCGACCCCCGCGCCCTCCAGACACCAGGCGGCGCGAGCCGCATCGCCGCATGCTGGTACTCCGGCACCAGCTTCACGGTCAATGTCAACCTGACCGACGGCCAGGCTCACGACATCGCCGTCTATGCCCTCGACTGGCCCGACTACGGCCGGTCCGAGCAGATCCAGGTCTCAAACGCCGCCACCGGTGCGGTGCTGAGCACCGAGACCATCTCGAATTTCGACGCGGGGCTCTACCTCCAGTGGAAGATCACTGGCAACGTGATCATTCAGTTCAGCGGCATGGGTGGCACCAACGCCGTCTTGAGCGGGCTCTTCTTCGACCCGCCCACTCCGACGTCCGACGTCTTGAACATCTCCAGCCCGTCCACCACCGACACCGCGGGCACGGCGCAGACCTTCACCGTCACGGCGCTTGGCCCCAACGGGCAAACCGATACCCACTATACCGGCACCATCCACTTCACCAGCACCGATCCCCACGCCGTACTACCGGCCAACTACACCTTCACGACCGCCGACGCGGGCGTGCACACCTTCTCCGCCACGCTCGAAACGGCGGGCACCCAATCGGTCACCGCAACCGATAGCACCAACCCGTCCACCACCGGCACCGAGCCGAATATCACGGTCGTCGCCGCCGCGGCTTCCTCGCTGATAGTCACCGGCTTCCCCAACACCGATAGTGCGGGCACAGCGGGTAACTTCACCGTGACCGCCTACGATCCCTATGGCAACGTCGCCACCGGCTACACCGGCACCGTCCACTTCACCAGCACCGATCCCCAGGCCTCGCTGCCGGCCAACTATACGTTTACGGCCGCCGACGCCGGGAAGCATAACTTCTCCGCCACGCTCAAGACGGCCGGAACGGAGTCGATCACGACGACCGACATGGCCTCGACAAGCATTACGGGAACCACCAGCGCGACGGTCATAAGCTCCCCCAGCGCCTCGGCCGCGCTCCTCAAGCTAGACAGCACGACGGAGGGCAACTGGATCGGCGCCTACGGCTCGCAGGGCTACAACATCATTGGCTCCGGCGCCAGCTACCCGTCCTACGCCACCGTCAGCGTCTCCGGCCAGACGTACACCACCTGGGCCGGCAGCACCAGCGATCCCCGCGCGCTCCAGACACCAGGCGGCGCAAGCCGCATCGCCGCATGCTGGTACTCCGGCACCAGCTTCACGGTGAACGTCAACCTGACCGACGGCCAGGCTCACGACATCGCCGTCTATGCCCTCGACTGGCCCGACTACGGCCGCTCCGAGCAGATCCAGGTTTCAAGCGCCAGCACGGGAGCCGTGCTGGACACCGAGACCATCTCCAATTTCAACGGAGGGCTCTACCTCCAATGGCAGATCACCGGCAACGTGATCATTCAGTTCAGCGGCATGGGTGGCACCAACGCCGTCTTGAGCGGGCTCTTCTTCGACCCGCCCACTCCGACGTCCGACGTCTTGAACATTTCCAGCCCGTCCACCACCGACACCGCGGGCACGGCGCAGACCTTCACCGTCACGGCGCTTGGCCCCAACGGGCAAACCGATACCCACTACACAGGCACCATCCACTTCACCAGCACCGATCCTCACGCCCTGCTGCCAGCTAACTACACCTTCACGGCCGCGGACGCGGGCGTGCACACCTTCTCCGCCACACTCGAAACCGCGGGCACACAGTCAGTCACCGCAACCGATAGCACCAACCCGTCCACCACCGGCACCGAGCCGAATATCACGGTCGCCGCCGCCGCGGCTTCCTCGCTGATACTCACCGGCTTCCCCAACACCGACAACGCGAGCACCGCGGCCAACTTCACCGTGACCGCCTACGATCCCTATGGCAACGTCGCCACCGGCTACACAGGCACTGTCCACTTCACCAGCACCGATCCCCAGGCCTCGCTGCCGGCCAACTATACGTTTACGGCCGCCGACGCCGGGAAGCATAACTTCTCCGCCACGCTCAAGACGGCCGGAACGGAGTCGATCACGACGACCGACATGGCCTCGACAAGCATTACGGGAACCACCAGCGCGACGGTCATAAGCTCCCCCAGCGCCTCGGCCGCGCTCCTCAAGCTAGACAGCACGACGGAGGGCAACTGGATCGGCGCCTACGGCTCGCAGGGCTACAACATCATTGGCTCCGGCGCCAGCTACCCGTCCTACGCCACCGTCAGCGTCTCCGGCCAGACGTACACCACCTGGGCCGGCAGCACCAGCGATCCCCGCGCGCTCCAGACACCAGGCGGCGCAAGCCGCATCGCCGCATGCTGGTACTCCGGCACCAGCTTCACGGTGAACGTCAACCTGACCGACGGCCAGGCTCACGACGTCGCCGTCTATGCCCTCGACTGGCCCGACTACGGCCGCTCCGAGCAGATCCAGGTCTCAAACGCCGCCACCGGTGCGGTGCTGAGCACCGAGACCATCTCGAATTTCGATGCGGGGCTCTACCTCCAGTGGAAGATTACCGGCAACGTGATCATTCAGTTCAGCGGCATGGGTGGCACCAACGCCGTCTTGAGCGGGCTCTTCTTCGACCCCGTAGTCTCCAGCACTCAGTCGATAGCGTTGACATCCTTGCCCGGGTCAGAAATCGCGGCGCAGGGCGACTTGATCGGGGCCTACAACACCTCGATGACCAGCGCGATGGGCACGGTGAATTTCAGCAGCGGCGACAGCCAAGGCTTGCTGCCGGCCGACTCCGCGTTCTTCGCCGCGCTGGCGGGCGTCCCGCAGCGGCGGCGATCCCGATGAACCCGTGCACAAAGTGCCGATGGGTGGGAACAACCTGCTCGTTGGCCGATCGGGCAAAGGAGTTTGATGAACCGGGATTCGCCGTTGGGCATTTTCACGGGATCTCCCTCCTTGAGCCTGCTCATCGGCTTGGCTTCGAGCCAAGTTTTCCCTTGAGAGCTTCCGGCTTGACATCGGCGAATGACTGCGGGCCGCCTCGGCGCCACGCGACCACAGTGCCGAACCGGAGCGGCGTGACATGAGCCGCCGGGTCATGGAAATCCCGATACTCCGCATCGAAAACCCACGTCAAGGAGAGCATCTGGCCGGCTCCGATGTCATAGGAACCCACGCCGCCGATGATTTTCGTCCTGGTGTCGAGTCGCTGACCGGTCTTCTTGCGCTCGAGCATCCCCGTTATGCTGCCTCCGAAAACCAGGTTAGCGATCCCGTCGCGCACCGATGCGACCCCACCTGTGAACCGGACGTCGGTCACGTCTTCGTGGTGATGAAAGGTCGAAGACATGTGGCCCAGGAGCGGGAAGAACTTGCGGCCGACGGCTGTCGGGATGGTCCAGCGGCTCGCCACGCTGACGTCGGGCGGGGCCAGGGCCGACCACTCGGCTGCCGAAAGGTTGACGTGGTCAGGGCAGGTCTCGCGGAAGTCACTCACTCGGAGCTGTCGCGGCCGGTCCGGGGTGTTGTAGGCCCTGTCGATGACGGCGAGAGTTACGCCCCCGTCCGGGCGAACTCCGATCCCCCAGTACGGCAGCGATGCTCCGCCGCGGACGCGACGAGGCACGATCGGGCCGAACTTGTCCATGCCCAAGTTCAAGGCCGCCAGCACCTTCGCTGTCCATTTGAAATACGCCGACCACTCGGCCTCATAACTCATGCTGGCCGACAGTACCTTGCCATCCGGCCCGACGAGCCAGAGGCCCTGGTAGTTGGGTCGTTGCCGAAAGACGGACCGCCAGAACTTGCCGGTTTCGTTCTTGGCGCCGTCGATCGTGGAGAGCCTCAGGGCCAGCGGCACGAAGTTCGCGGAGATCAATTGAATGACGCGATCGTCGGACAAGGGGCCCGCACGGAGCCCGCCTGCGTACCCTCAACACCGCTCGAGCGGGTCCTCGTCCGCGACCCAGAGCAGGAGCGGCCGGTTTTCCGCCTTGGCCTGACGGATTGCTTCCGGGTAATCAGCAATCCAGGGGATTTGCAGCCACTTGAGTGAACTGGGAGGCCGCTCGGTGACGCACTTGTGCATGAGCGCGGCTCTCGGAGACAGTCGGGCCGGGACCCGCTCGCGCAGCCGCCGCTGGCCGTGGAGCGCCGCTGGGCGACTGGCCGTCCGCCAACCCCATGCTGGTTGTCCCCAATCCGGCGAGCACGGCCGCCACCACATCCAATCGCTTGAAGAACATGGTCACGCTCCCTCTCGGAATCAAAGTAACGACCTAATCTGCAACCGGCTAGGACGCCGCGGTTTCACCCGGCGCGATGACGGAAGTCGCCACCGGGTGGGCGCGGGGCAAGCATCCGTCCCAGATCAGGTGATAATCCAGGGCCTCGGCGACCGTACCGCTCCAGCCGTCCTCCGCGGCCTTGACCAAGTTGTACATCTCGCGGGCGGTCACGTAGTGGTAACGGAAATCGGGATCGCGCCGGGCGCGATCGGCCAGGTCGTGATGGAACCGTATCATCGGTTCGCCGAGAAGGACTTCATAGCTCCCCTCATAGCCTCCGTGGGTATGGAGCTTGACGAAGAACCAATCCGGGCGGGTCGGGACCTGGACCTTCGCTCTGAGCCAGAGGGCCACGCGGTTGATGTGCGGCGGTTGGTTCCCCTGGATGCAACCATTCTCCAGCCGAGGAACTAGCCCCCAACGAGTGCGATGCCAGTCCAGCACGAGCGGGCCCTGGATGAGCATCAGGCCCTTGGCGGGGGCCTGCGCCGTCCCTATGTCGATCCCGCGATCATGCGAACGGGGCCGCTCGGGATCGTCGATCGCATAGTAGATACTGTTGATCTTCCGAGGCTGGGTCGGGCTGGGTACGGAGGGAAAGGTAAAATCGGCATAGCAACCCGCCTCGCGCAGAACGTCGAGCTCGTTGTTGACCCCGCACCAGCGGCCGTCCGGTCGGGAATTATCGAGCGCCCAGTTCCCGTGGACGAATCCGAAAACCGGCTGGCCGCTCGTGGGGTCGCAGGCGAGCAAACCGTGCCGGGATCGGAAGCAGTCGCGGGCTTCCAGCAACGTCCTCCGGAGGTTCTCGGCTGTGTCATTGTCATGGTGCAGGTGCAACTCCACCTCGCCGTAACCGGCACGACAAAGCCCGGCGAGAGCCTCGACGGGCTCGAAATCATATTCCTCGATCGGATAGAAGAAAGTGTGACGCGGTGTCCGCCCATCGCTGTCGCGGCAACTGCCGAAGCTCTCGGGATACCGGCGCACCCAGGTCTCGACGCGTGAGCGAGCCACTTCCCGAGCAACGTCGTCTGGAACGCCATGTCCCATGGGTTCGAAGTGGTCGGCGATGCAGATCAGGAGATGGACCGGCCCGCGGGGACGACGCAGCCTGCGACCGGTCTGGAGCAGATACGGTACGAGCCAGCGATCGAGGGATCGCTCGCGAATTTCCCGGATTTCTGACAGAAGAGACATCGCACCAACCGAAGTAAGAGTTTGCCGACCCGGCGGATCGCCTTTACTGTATCAATCAATCTGTACGAGACGCGATCGGGGTAGGTCGACGAGAATGACCGCGTCTTCGGTGACGACGCCCCGCGGCCTCGCGGTACCTCTCCATCAACTCGAACGCAACCCGGTCGAGCCCGAATCGATCGACCACGCTGGCCCGGGCCGCCCGGGCCATGCGGTCACGCAGGTCGCGATCGGACAGAAGACGTTCGAGTGCCCGGGCAATCGCGCTTGCGGAATTGTCGGGGCAGAGGATCCCTGTCTCTTCGGGCACGACGATCTCGAGGGGCCCCCCCCTGGCAACGCTGATGACCGGAACCCCACATGCCAGCGCTTCGACGAAGACGGCCCCGAAACCCTCCTGCCGGCTGGGAGCCGCAAAGACATACGCATGAGAATAGAACGCCGGCAATTCCTTCGATTGGACATCATCGAGGTGAATCACGTTCGCAGGGGCGCCGGCCAGAGCGCTCTTGAGCTGATCGGGTTTCTCGGGCACCCCGACCAGGACGAGAGCCGCGTCGTCAAACCGCGGTGCGATCTGGTTTCTGAATGCCTCGATGAGATTGTACGTTCCCTTCGCTTCCGTGATGCGCCCCACAAAGAGGACGATCCTCCGCCCTTCGAGCGATCGATAGGCAGGCGGCGGTTCGGCCGTCGGCGCCAGCCGATCGAGATCGTAGCCTGGCCGGACCGTGAAGATCTTGCGGGCTTGCCGGGCCGACCCCATGTAGGGAATACATGCGTCGTAGAGCGCGGTACTCACCGGTAGAATGAGATCCGCCCGCGCCATCTGGAGCCAGCAGAGGATTTCCCGAATTGTATCGCCCGGGTCGTGCCAGATCCGTCCCAGCCTGATCCGATTCTTCCATTCATGCACCCGGATGCAGACCGCCGCTTCGCGCCTCCAGTAGACGTAGACCAAACCTTCCGGAAGATACGATGAGAATTCAACCAGGTCGAGCCCGTGCTCGGCCTCGATTCCTTGCAGCACGCGGGCGACACGCCAGTCCCACCTGATCTGAGCTGTAAATCGCACCCTCGAGCGACAGCTCGGGACATGCACGAACTGCACCCCGTCCTTGCGATAGTCGTCGCCGTCCCTGGGCACGTTGCTGATCAGCCAGGTGCGGTTTCCCCGCTGCGCCAGCAGCCTCGAAATCGTGTCGTAGTAGGTTCCGATGCCGGGAAGCATTTTCTGGTCTACAAAAGCGATATTCATATGTGAATTCTTAGCGTCACTCGCGCTCGCAGACGCTTGCATCGGCTGCGCAGGTCGGCCAGTATCGTCGTTGATCTCAACCGCAGTTCCGCGGCGGCGGCGGGCTCAGGTTGCAGCCTCGCGATAGACCCGCAGATGCGACTCCATCAAGCGATGCCCTGTATAGTGCGCCACGGCAATCGATCGAGCTTGCTCGCCCATCTGATGTCGCAGCTCGTCATCATTGTAGAGCCGGCGGATCTGCTCCGCCAGCTCATGGTGATTTCCAGGAGTGAACAGGAAACCATTGCGGTTTTCTGCGACAAATTCGGGGATGCCACCGATCCGACTGGCGATATCCGGCAGGCCGCAGGACAGGGCTTCGAGGTTGACGAGACCCACCGCCTCGGCCCAGACCGATGGACAGAGGGCGCAGTCCGCAGCCTGGAGGAGGGGCTCGACTCTGCGCTTGGCGCCGAGAAACCGGACCCGCCGACCCAAGCCCAGGTCCTGGACCAGTGCCTGGAGATTGGCCTGCTCCGGGCCATCGCCGACAATCCAGAGCACGATGTCGTCGGGCAGTTCCGCCATGGCCTTGACGGCGACGTCGATGCCCTTTTCCTTGATCAGGTATGCGACGGTGACAGCGACGAATTCCTCCGCCACGCCCAGTGCCCGCCGCACCTCGAGCCGGACCGACCGATCCGGCCGGAACCGGTCGGTGTTGATGAAGTAATGCGTCCGTTCGGCGTGCGGACTGGACGATTCCCGCACCTGGGCCAGCACGAAGTCGCTGATGCAGAGGATCTTGCGGTAGCGTGCCGCCAGCACTCGTTTCAGCCTCGACTTCAACCCACCGACGACCGGCTGGAGGCGCGCCGCTGGCCGGGAGATATGGTCCGTGAAATAATGCTCGACCCATGGCATCAATGCCGAGAGCGCCCAGAGATAACCGTTGAACAAAGGATGGTAGAAGCTCCAGTGAACGACGTCGATCCGGTTCTGACGGACCAGATGAAGCAGGCGCCAGAGCACTCTGAGCCGGAACCGACTGAGATCGAGCGCCTCGACCGTTAGCCCTTCCCGCGCATACTGGCTGGCCGATTCCGCGTCGAGCGGCCGGATGTATACCGGCAGAAAGAGGCTGCCATGCTCCCGGAACAATCGGGCGAAGGTCAGCGTCTGTTCCTCGATCGAGCCGAATTTCCCGGCGGGATCAAGCTTCAGAACATAGAGGACTCGCTTGAGCCGGCCAGCCTCGGCTCGCAGTGGTGCATCTCGTCGCGGGGGCTTCAAGGTCAAGTCGGTCAACATGAGCTCGGGCATCCTCGGATCTTCGCTCAAGAGCTGACGGACAAACCAACGAACGCTCTCTCGGACTCGGACATCCGCCGTTCATAACAACATCCCGATTCCCACCAGCGGGGACGGCGCTCCCAGATCTGGCGGACGGGCGTCTCGGTGATGTTGCCGATCGGGTCCATGCACCAGCACGACTTGACGTCGCCGTTGGACTGGATCTGAAGCATTGTGAGCGCCGAACAGAGGGGCTTTTCGTGGGCGCTGTGTTCCTGGGTCAGGATGAGCAGCTTCTCGGGATCGCGAAAATAGGGAATCATCACCTCGAGCTGGTGCTCCGAATTGGCAATCGGGAGCCCCGCTCGCTTGAGCTCTATCAGCTCGGCGACTGCGGCCGCGGCCCGCTCGCGATCCTTGGGCCAGGTGGGGCTGTGCTCGAACCAGCGCGGGTCCTCGGGCGTATTGTAGTTTTGCTCGATCGGCTGGTACCACACCTCCAGCCCGTGGGCTTGCGCATAGCGTGCGATCGCGCTGACGTCGTGCAGGTTGTGTTCCATGATCACGGTCTTGAGTCGGATGACGTAACCCAGCTTGTGGTCCCGACGCAGGCGGAGGAGCGTCTCGATCGTCGTTTCGACCGCTTCGAAGAAATGCTCGCGGCCGCGGATCTTGTCATGCGTCGCCCCAATGCCGTCGCACGAAATCGTCACCCGCATGGGATTGCCCATGGCCATTTTCTCGATGCGCGTCTGGTCCAGCCAGAAGCCGTGGGTCAGGTGCTCGACCAGGAGGCCGACCGCAGAGGCATGGGAAACCACTTCCGGCGCAAAGGGCATCAACAGGGCCTCGCCGCCAGTGAAGACCACGTGGACCGGCCCGAGCCAGCGTCTCAGGTCTCGCAATGTGGCTTTCCAGTTTTCGACGCTGGGAAGACTCTCCTTGCCCCGGTTCTTCCAGATGTCGCAGTGGACGCACCGGGCGTTGCAGCGCTCGGTCAAGAGGATTGCGATCTCGGTCGGTTGACAGTGGGACGCCAGGCGGCCGCCGGCCAATGTCCGCAGCCGGTAATTGACGGCGGAGTGGACCCGCTCGCGGAGTTTTGCGACTTTGGTAGACATGATTCGATTTCTCAAAGAGGTCAATTGGGGTGGCTGGGGATGAACCCAGGTCGAGACTCACCAGGGCGGCGGCCGGCGAATTCTCGGTGCGACGATCACGACCCGGAACCGACCGGGGTGGGTGATTACTTGACGACGCGAATCGCCAAGAGCGTACCGGGCTGTTGCTTCCGAATGGACCGCTCGTCGATCCCGCGCGCAATCCCCCGCAGCGATCTGGGCAAGTAGGGGCTCCACTGCCCGACCCTCGAAAAATTGATGAATTCGGTGGAATGAAACGCGTGTGCTAACTGAAGGATCTGGACCGGCGTGTTGGTGCGGTAGTAAGTTGGGTAGTTTCTGTATCGCCCCGAGTCGGCGGCTCGACCGAGCACAAAATCCATATACATATTCTTGATTCGTAGTCGATCAGCCCACAGCGACAGGTGGGAAAAGATGTGGCGGGCGTCCACCGTCAGGCCCCAGAAAACCCCACCCGCGACCAGGACTTCGTGCAGCTTGTCCCAGAAGACCTTGGGCCTGCGAAGATGCTCGAGTACCATGACGGCGTAGGCAAGATCGATCGACCCGGAAGCCAGGGGCGCCTCTTCGAAGCAGCAGCGAAGCGTTTCCGTGAAGTGATCGCCCAGGGCGACCGCCGGATCGGGCTCGATCCCGATGAAACGCCCGGCGGCTTCGGCGACCGATCGCTGGAGTTCGACCGAGCCATCCAGTCCCTCGCCGCAGCCGATGTCCAGGATGGTCGGCTTGCCCCCGATTCGTGCGACATCGGCCAGGATCATGTCGTGGAAGATCCGGTCGCGCCATTCGCCGGACTGGTACCGGGCGATGTAAGGGCCCCAGGCTTCGCTGGTCTTCAAGACATCAACCGGGATCGAACGTGAGATTGTCATTTCGAGAGTCAGGGGAGTCGCCTCCCCTCGCAATTTCCAGTGGACCGCAAAAGTTCACGCAGCTTCGCTCGTCCCAGCGACCCGTCTGGACCGGGAACGGCCGCAGAAACAGCAGCCGAACCCACCGGCTTCGACCGCCCGGTCTAGAGCCGCGCTGAGAGCTTTTCGGCGACAATCGCGTTGCCGACGCTCAATGTTGCTGGAAAGCCTAACGAAAACCACAAATGATTGAAACCAATGACACCACCTCGTATCCATCCCCGGGGGAATCGATTGATGTCCCAGAACTCGGTGGAGATTCTCCGGCGAACTTCCATCCTCATTGACCCCAATGTTTGGACAATATATCCGATATCCGCGATACGCACAACGAATGGGTTCCCATCCCGATCCGACCAGAATTCCAGGCCCCCGGGCGTCTCGACCAGTCTCGACCTCCTCCGGGAGACCGCGCGAACCAATCCGACCAGGCGGGCTTCGACCGACGAGCGGTTGGTCTCGATGACCACCAGCTTGCCCCCAGGCTTCAACACCCGGCAAAGCTCGCTCAAGGCCCGTTCCCAATCGGGGATGTGCATCAAGACTCCCCGACAGTGAACAAAATCTAAGGTATTGTCCGCAAAGGAGAGCTGCTCCAGTTTCTCGGCCTGGAACGAGACCATCCCGTCCAGGCTCTCCCTGGATATCTTCCGCCGCGCTTCATCCAGGATCGTCTCGGAGATATCGACCCCGATGCATCGCAGGCCGCGCCGGCCGATCCGGGCGGAATGGTCGCCGATTCCGCAGCCGGCGTCGAGAAAGAGGCTCCCCGGCGAGGGATTCATGAGCCCGAGAATCCGGTCCATGATCCGATCATTGAACTCGTTCTGGGACCCGCTGGTCCGGTAGACCGACTCCCATTTTTCGTGAATCGCCCGGTCGGCGTAGGTGTTCTTCAGCTCCATGATAGCGGCCCTGTCGACATCGATCTTTAGCGTGAGGCGAACTTCACGTGTTGGCGGGTTGACCCGGTACGGGGACGACGTACTCGACCCTGGCCCAGGAGCGGGCGCTGCGGCCACAGGCCCAGACCCAGAAGGCAATCCAGGCGGCGGCGTTGAGTACCAGGAACGAGGCGATCGCCGAGGCCGGCCGGAACCGCGTGCCCACGGCGGGGTAGGCCCCCGCAATGCCCAGAAGATAGAACGCCAACTGGCCATACAGGGCCGCCCGGAAGAACGTCCCCCCCACGACCGTGCTCGCAACCAGCATCGCCAGGAGCGCCCAGGGTACCAAGAGCCGGAATGCCCGATGGGACACGAATTGCCACCACAGCCGGTTGCGCCATGGCAGAAGCGCAAGAGGCATGAGGGTCATCAACTGGAAATTCCCGGCGAGGGTCCGCACCTTGCGGCGGAATTCATCGCGCGCCCGCTCGGGCAATCGGTCGAACGCCCTGGCGCGCTCCTCGTGGACGACCCGATGCCCGGCCATCGCGACCGCCAGCGGCCAGTACACGTCGTCGAGGATCGTCCCGGCGGGCAGCGTCCTGAAAAGCCCGCGGCGCACGGCCGCGATGCAGCCCGTGACGCTGACCATTGAATCGAGCCGGCTTTCGGTCAGCCGCAGCCACTTCTCGAACCGCCAGTACAGTCCGACCCCCTTCATCACGCCAGGCGCCGACTCGAGCACCAGGTCGCCGCTGACGGCACCAACCGAGGGGTCGTCGAACGCGGCCACCAGCCGGTCGAGTGCTTCGGGAGCCCAGGTCTGCCGGGCGTCGGCGAAGACCAAGATGGGGTGGCGCGCCGCTGCGTGGGCCCGGTTCAGGGCCATGGCCTTGCCCAGCTTCCTGTCCTGTACCAAGACCCGGACCGGAACCCTGCCATGCGTCGATAACTCCGCTCCGGTCGCGGCAGCCCGCGCCTCCTCGACCGTATGGTCGATCGACCCATCGGAAACCACAACGACCTCGCCTCCCGCCGGGTGAGCGGCCACGAGACTGACGAGTTCCCGGATCCTGGCGGCAATGCGGGACTCTTCGTTGTGCGCGGCCAGCACCACCGAGACCGGCAGCGCGCTCGAGCAAGACCCGCTCTGCGCCCGGATGGGCCGAAGCCGCGCCGCAAGCGCCAGGATCATGGGATATCCCACGTACGCGTAAAACACAGAGACGCCGGACAGCCAGAAGAGAGCCTCGAGCCAACTCACCTTGTTGCCCCTTCGAAGACGAGGATTCGGCTCGAGGGTCAGAAAACGAAGCCCGGAGCCATGCGGAACCATCGTAAGAATTCCGTGCCGTTTGCTGCGCCCAAGTGATCCGTCATTACGGAGAGATCGGTTCGCAGAGAATGTCGAGATACTCGCGAGAACCGACCGGCGGGGGAAATTCCGTCACCGATCCATTCCCGTGCAGTACAGAGTAACGATAGTCAACCGTCTCGCTGATCATTGACGCGACATCGCTTGCTGTCCAGGTCGCGTTTTCAGGGTCGAGAGGCGCGTATTCAAACAGGATCGTGGGGCGATGGGTTGCGATGAAACCGCGAGCCCCCTTGATAACCTGGGGCTCGAATCCTTCAACATCAATTTTGAGTACGCTCACCTTGCCCAGCGGATACTGTTCACTCAAAGCATCAAGGGTCAGACACGGCACCTTGACGGCGTGCGAGTCGGCCGGCATGGCGCCGCCGATTTTGGCCCGAGCGTTGCTCAAACCGGTTTGATTCGGCGTGTAGCACATCTCAAGCTCGTCGTTCATTTCCCCGATTGCGACCGGTATCAGGCGAATGCGCCGTTACCGGTTGAGTGCGAGTGCGGCAGCGGCGCGCTCTACCGTGCTGGGAATCGGTTCGAACGCAATGATGGGGTCGTCGCCTTCGCCAAGTTCTTTTTCAAGTGTCAGGGATAGAACGCATAAGTTGGCGCCCACGTCCAGAATCGTGCCGGGCCGGCGGCGGTAAGCGTCAGCCAGTGTTCGGATGACGTGCCGGTTGTGTCCTTGATGGTGGAACCAGAAGCTTGTTTCCAGGTCCCGATAGTCTCCCAGGAACCAGACACCCGCCCCGTTTCGGACCTTGACCAAAGGCCGGCGAGACGGCCAGAGAGTTCTTACCAACGCGCGGAACCTCGATTTGAACCTACCATCCTGCCAGTCGGAACAATCATTGACGATGGGGAAAACGATACTTCCCCAGGGACAAACCTGACGCTGGAGTTCCTGGAGGATGCGCTCACAATCACCGGAAGTGAGGTGCGTCGTGGCGTCTCCTCGAGCGACCTGGTGCAGCATTGGGACTCAAAACCGACCTGCGGTCCTCCATGGGGCATGGAAAGGATGTTGGCTCCCCGGGGTTTCGCACGCCGTTTCGTGCGCGGCTGTTCCAGCCCTGTCCGCGGCGCACGAAACTGGAGCCGGACGCCGCCCCCGGGCGAGGACGTCGAGAATTGCAGCCGCACCCAACCCACTGAAAATATAGACGAATATCGCCGGCGTAACCTGGTATCGAGCCGTCGCGAACATGAAGAGGAACACCGCCATGTGGCCGGCCACAAGGACCAGCCAACTGAGCGGGACCACGCCGAGCGTCCCGCCGTTCCAGGCGACGACGATTCCCAGCGCAAAGAAGCCCAGCAATGCCAGATAGCACGCGTACCAGACTATTGCGAGCGATCGCGGCACTTCGACGCCCCAGTGATCCCACCACGCAGCAGGGTACCCCCAGAGTGCATTGACGTGGCGTGCCCTGTTGAGTAGCTGAGTGATCTTGTCGGTCTTGAAGTTGGTCATGCCCAGGGACTTCAGCTTTCGGTTGATCTCCAGAACGTACCGCTCAGCCGGCAGGATGGGAATGCGATGAGTGGCCGGCCACACCGGCATCCCCTCGACGACCGGGATCGCCAGGCGATACTCTTGACGGGCCGCGATGACTTCGGGGCTGATGAAATCGACGGGAACCCTGCCGGCAAATGCTACTCCCTCGACCGGCACGTGCAGCACGAACGTCCCGTAGACGAGGTAGTTCCGCACGACCCAGGGAGCCATGACGGCGATCTTTCCCAGGACGGCGGTCGCGCAGAGCGAGAGTCTCGCGAGAACCCTCCGGTTTCTGACCACGAGCACGGGTAAAACCAGCGGGGCCAGGAGATAAGTTGCCTCGGGCCTGGTCAATCCGGCCGCTCCCCAGACCAGCCCCAGGCCGATCGCGGGCGCGAGCCGAGCCGAGCTGTAAAGCTGCAGGGCCAGCAGGGCTGCCAGCGCGATCCAGAAGAGCTGGAGCGTTTCGGGTAAAACCAACGTGCAATACACGATCTGGGACGGCGAAAGGGCGAAGAGAAATGCTCCGGCCAGGGCCGCGCGCTGACCGAAGACCGCATTGGCAATCACGAACAGAAGACCGCACGTGGCCACCGAGACGCCAACCTGGGCCGCCAGAAGCGCAGGGTATCGCGCCCAGGTCGGGACGACGCTCCACGCCGCCGCGATGAACAGGGGATATCCCGGCGTGCGGAACCAGTTCAGGCGAATCGGCGCCAGGGAGAACCCCTTGCCGGTAACGATGCTCTGCGCAATTTCAGCGTAGCCGTCGCCGTGGACCGGGCGCGGTTCTTGCAAATACCAATGAACATACCCCACTCGCCCGGCCAGGCACAGGAGCAGAATCACGACGAGAATCACCCTGGTTTTCTGGTGCTCGCTCATGCTGGCAATTCAACCCTCCGCCCGCTGGCGAGCTCGGCGCAGAGCTGCTCGAATCGAACGGCCTGGGCCTCAAAGGTAAACTCGGCGCGGATTCGCGCGCGGCCTCGCCGGCCCATGGTCTTTCGTTCCTCTCCGAGGTTGAGAACATCGAGGACCCGCGCCGCCAGCGCGGCCGGATCTCCCGGCGGAACGAGGTAGCCATCAACGCCGTCGGCCACCGCCTCGGGCGTCCCCCCGACGGCCGTCGCCACGACCGGAACCCCCGCCGCGTATGACTCGAGCACCACGGTGGGAAGCCCTTCCGTGAATGAAGGCAGCACCGAGAGGTCCCAGTGGGGCAGGAACCGGTCAAGGTCGTCGCGGAGCCCGGCCAGGATGAACCGCCGCTGGAGCCCGAGCTCCTCGATCCGCCGCCGGATTGGCTCGCGGAGCGGGCCATCGCCAAAGTGGATGAACCCGGCTCCCGGGTCGGAGCGAGCCACGATCGCCGCCGCGTCGACGAGCACGCCGAATCCCTTCTCGGGGCTGAGCCGGCCGGCCGAGCCGACGATCCACTCGGGTCGCTCGGGAAACATCTCCAAGAGCGCTTCGCGGCCGGCAGGATCGACCCGGTCGAACCGTTCGGCCTGAACGGCGTTGCGGATGACCGACACCCGGTCGGGACGCACGCCCGCGCGATGCACCTTCTCGGCTTGTCGCTCGGAAACGCAGACCACCCGGTCCATCTTCCGGAGACAGGCCCGATCCAGTGCCTCGTAGACCCTGACCTTCCAGGTCTCGGCCGTCCAGCCATGCGACATCGCGATCGCCGGCACGCCTGCCCGCCGCGCCGCCAAGAGGCCGACCAGGTCGGCCTTGTAGCCGTGGCAGCACAGGATGCCGGCATCCAGTTCCCAGAGCCGGCGAGTCACCTCCCGCACCATGGCGGGCAGATGAGGCGTGTCGTGCGTCAGCGTGATCGTCTCCAGTCCATCCTTCACGAGCCGCCGGCGAAACGCCTCGCTTTTTCCCTTATCGGCGAACAGGAGGAAGGTCGAGCGAGACGGTGGTGCAAGACTCTGACTCAGCCCAACGACCAATCGCTCCGGGCCACCAAAAAACGGCGACGTCATCAAGTGGGCGACGATCAAAGCGTGATCCTCAAGCCGGCTTCGTTTCTCGTGGGCCCGACCGATCGCCGGGCGAATTCGCTGTACTCTGTTCCAGGAGTTGCTCGTTGTGCGGCGTGCACGCCAGGAACACAAAACCGTCCTCGTCTCCCAGGTCTCGACCGAGCTCAAAAGCCCCGAAGAAGGCAGGAAGCTCCGACCAGGAAACGCTCGTTTCGTCCCCCTCCACCCAGTCCCATTCCGCCTTGGGCCGCGCGCTTAAGACCCGCTTCGAAATCCATACCTTTCCCCCCTTGGACCAGGCCCCCTGAACGCGTCTCGCGAAACCGCCCCGCCAATTCAGGCCACTCCCATAGCCCAGCGGGATCAGCACTTCGACTCGGAGACCTGGGATGAGACTGACGAGGGGATCTCTCTTCATCTGAAAGAGGGGGTCCTGCACGACAACAACGTAAACCCGATCTTCGGGACCCATCGAGGGGCGGAATTGCTCGAGCCGACGTTGGAGTAGAACGCGATCGCGCTCCGCGGAAGCCCGAGAAAGGGCCGGGAGATTGACGACGCCCATGACGCCGACGAGCGACAGGACGAGAGCCTGGATCAGCCGCACCGGTCTGGCTCCCGCCCCCCCCAGAACCAGACCCCAGGCCGCGCAGACGAAGGGGTAGAGGGGCATGTAGCGCTCAACATCTCCACCTTGCCAGCTCACGGCGAAAGCCAGGACCGGAATCCCCCCCATGATCGCCAGAACGAGCAGCCGTCGTTCGGCCTTGCCGCACAGTAGGCCGGCGACCGTGGCGATTAGCACCCCATAGAAAAAGACCACCTTTACCAGGCTCAGCCGGATCAAATCGCTCAGGGTCACCCGGTTGTAGGAATCCTTGAAAAGGAAGCGCTTGAAGAGGATGCCGTCCTTCCCCATCGAGATAAAGGATCGCGGAATGCCGAAGGCCACCCGCGAAAATCCTCGGATGCTCACAATTTCGTGCGCTGACTCCCGGATCCATGACCTGAGACGGGTGTGACCGACGATTGACGTGACGGCGGTGATAATCCGGTCCCGTGCGGTTCCGGTAAGCTCGTGTGGAGGCCAGCAGCCCACAAGTCGCTCCCTGAGATCTTTGATTTGCCGGGCTCGCTTCGTCAGCCTTTTCTCATCAGTGTCCACCACCACGTTGCCACCACCGTCGAACACCCGGAAATGGAGCACATTATCCACGGCGGCCACGATGATCAGATCCTTGCCCCCTGGCGGGATCTCGCTGACGTCCGTTACCGAGGAAATCAATCGCAGGTCAAACCCCCTGAGACCACCGAGGTCGCGGATCCCCAACTGCTGCATCGCCAGCGAGTAAGCCACGCCAAGCACCAGGACGAACGAAGCCGTCGTCAGGCCGACTTTCCACACGCGGCGACGCTCGGGCCCGAACCAGACCAACGGGAAGGCCAGGGCTGCCGGGATTACCAGCACGTAGAGAGCCCAGAATCCCACGGCACACGCCAGCGCGGTTCCCGCCGCGATCGCGCTGCCGATCGAGATCGTGTCCCGTCCAACCAGCAATGCCAGGGCGACCAGCAGACAAGCCAGGCCGGGAATGTAAGAACTCCCCGAATGAGCGTAGCTGAGGACGCCAAATGTACTAATATATGCAAGTGTTACCACGCCGGTGCACGACGCCCTGGCACCGAGTCGGCTGACGAAACGATTGAGCGCCAGCGCGCCGACGAGACCGGCCAGCCAGTTCCATGCGATCAAGACGGCAACGATCCCGGTCCGCGGGTCCGAGCCCGTCTGCCGCTCGAAAAGAGGCGAGGCAGCGCGGTACGTGACATACCCCAGAGGCCGCCACAACAGGTGTCCGAATTCCCAGAACTCGTGACTCCCGCCCTCCAGAGCAAACTTGATCGAGTCGGCATAGTCGATGGTGTCGGACATGTAACGGGCGGCCGTTGCGGTCATGAAGAGCGCATACAGTGCAGCCGTGAGAACCCACCAGGCGTGCCGGCGCACGATCCGGGGCCAACCGGATCTCTGGATCAGGTCCTCTCGCATATCTGGCCCTCCGGAATGGCGCCAGAGCGGTCGAGACAGGCAAACCAGACCCGCTCGAGTTGATCGGCCAGGGTATCCCAGTCGTACCGGTTCAGGACGAACGACCGGCTGCGCTGGGCCATCGCCCGCGCCGGCCGGGGGTCCTGGATAGCGGCCAGCAGCGCGTCGGCCATCCCCTCGGGCTGGGCGACGATGTAGTGCTCCCCCGCCGTCAGATCGAGGCCTTCGGCACCCACCCTGGTCGAGATCACGGGCAATCCGGCCGCCATCGCTTCCAGGATCTTCAACCGCGACCCGCCGCCGATCCGCAAGGGGACGACCATGACTCCGCTCGTCGCCAGGAAGGGCCGGACATCGGGCACGTCGGCGTGCAACTCGACGCCGGGCATGCCCCGGGCCCTCTGGATCAGGGCCGGTTGGGGCTTCCGGCCGACCAGCAGCAGCCGGGTGGCCGGCTCGACGGCCCGCACGGCCGGAAAGATCCGGTCCAGCAGCAGCCCGACCGCGTCGAGATTCGGCCGCCAGTCAAGACTGCCCAGGAAGAGGATCGTCCGGGGGTCGGGCTCCGGCCGCACGCCCTCGTAGTAACGCCGGCCGATTCCGTTCTCCACGACGATCACGTTCCGGCCGTCGAACCGATTCCGGATCAGCGCCGCGTCGTCTTCGGTCACGGCCACCACACCGGTCGCTTCGCGGAAGGCACGGCGCTCGAACCGTTCGAATTTCCGCCATTGTTGCTTGATGTACCACCGCTTCAACAGGTCATTTTCGGTCTCGTAGTAACGCTGCCAGATCAGCGATTCCACGTTGTGGGCCATCACGACCTTGGGCGCGGAGCGGAGGCCGCGAAATGCACCGATGTAAGGCGTCGATTCGGCCTGCCAGAGATCGACGCGGTTCTCGGCCGCGAAGGATTGCACGGCGCGGCGCAGCCGCTCGCCGCCGTGCGAGCTCACCGAGTACGGCTGCGGCGACAATAAATTGGCAGCCAGGCGGGCATAGAACGTCCAGCCGGACTTGCGCGGGACCTGATGGTCGACGACGAGCGTGCGGATTCCGTGATTCTCCAGATGCTCGACCGCCTGCCCCGTCTCTTGCGGATCACCCTGCCGGGCGATGAAGGTGATCTGATGGCGCGGGGCCAGCCGTTCGAGCAAGTTCAGGGTCCGGATCCGGTTACCCGCGTTGGGCGGGTAGGGGAATTCCGCGTTCACGATCACGACGTTCAGCCGGCCGGACCGCGGGTTGGATTCAGTTTCCTCGAGTTGTCGGTGTGGCATCGCGATAGAGATGCTTGAGGACGCTCGAACGGAATCGCAGATAAATCGGACCGCCGAGGAATTTCATCATCTTCTCGGTCTACCAGGCCGCTGCCTGAATGGCGCGTGCCGCGGAGTCGGGCGCGACAGCGCCGCGGCGGTCCGCGCCGACGTCCCTCGGTAGATGGTGTAGCGACCCGCGACGACGCAATCGGAGACGACCCATTCGCTCACAGTGGGCTCCGAGGTCAAGAGCAGCCGCAAGCCCGCGATCGAGTTGGCTTCGGCCACCTCTTGCGAGTAATAGCCGCCCGGCACCGAACCGTTCGTCACCGGCTCGCCCAGAATCTCGCCAAGCCGCCGGCTGCTGTCTCGCCACTCGGCGACAAGCTGATCGGGACCGCACGACGACATCCGCGCCGGGTGGCTGTACGAGTGGGTCCCGATCCGATGACCTCTCGTTCTCAGGCTGCGGATCTGGCCGTGTAACGTGCGGTCCCGGTGCCGGCGAAGCCCGAGGAATCGTACAGCCCGGGCTCGACCACGTCGTGATGGAGCAGAGCCAGTGCCATCATCGCCTCCACCGGGCCTTGATCTTCCAGGCCAATTGAGCGCTCAACCAGGGCTGCCCCCACTCCCGCGACGGCCGACCCGAGGTGTCCATTGGCTCGGCCCGACCCGCGCCGATTTCCAGCAGCTTGGATTTCAAGGGCCCCGGATTGTCCAGGACCGCGCGGTGCTGGATGACGATGTGCGACTCGTTGATCTCGTCCAGCTCGCAGCGGAAGTACCCATACACCGGCCCGGTATCTACGCCCTCGTCGATCTTCAGCAAGGTCATCCCCACGTTGGTGCGGTCGCTGCGAGCAAGGGCCCAGAAGCAGCCGTGGGCGTTGCGATACTCAGGGCAGATGCCCGGGTGCATCACGAAAGTCCCGCACCGCGGCACCCGGAAGACCCTCGGTTTGAGCAGGGTCTTGCAACGTGCGATCATCAGATCCGGGCGCAGTTCCTTGAGGATGGCCTCGACGGCGGCGCTATTCGGGTTCGTGGCCTCCACGACCCTCGCCGTTTCCGAGGGCGGACCGTAAGCGTCCTCAAGCTGGGCGAGACGATGCTTCTCCCACTCTTCGTCCGCGGATCGCAAGAACCAGCGGTAGTAAACCCGAAAAGCCAGAACATCGGGGAAGCGCAGCGGCCCGACCCGCCGGAGCTCGCGCCGGATGCGGCGCATCAATCGCCCATTGTCTTCACGGGTCACGATCAGGCCGACCAGGTCGGTGAAGGAGGCCAACCACGCAGCGAGCCCCTGGCGATTGAGCGGATCATCGTGGTGGCAGATAAGGACCGTCCGCAGTCGGGGCAAGCCCGCTTTACACTCGGCGGCCCCACCGTCAGCCGGCGCTTCTGTTCGCACCGAAGCGTCCAGCCGTAATTGTCCCATCGCTCTTTCGCGCCAGTCGGATCGCGACCCGGGCCGCGCCGTTTCACTCAAGCCATTGGGGTTTCAACCCGCCTGGGCTTGGCGCCCGCCGCCTCCAGGCCGCCGTCCGTCAACCCATCACTCCAGGCCCCGCCACAGTACAAGGCCTCGTACTCGGCGACCATCCGGCGGACGTCGAAGTGTTCCTGGGCGCGTCGTCCGCCGGCACGGCCCATTCGATCGCGGCGATAGGGATCGTTCCAGACCTCGAGCACCGCTTCGGCCAGCGCGGCGGGATCGGCGGGAGGCACCAGGAGGCCGGTCACTCCGTCGTCGACCACCTCGGGCAAACCGCCGACGCGCGTGGCCACAACCGGCAATCCGCACGCCATCGCCTCGAGCACCGTCAGCGGGATCCCCTCGGACAGGGAAGGCAGGACGAACATCCGCGCGCGGGCAAGCACCGCGGGCACATCATGGACTTCGCCCAGAAAGCGAATGCGGTCGGCGACGCCCAGACTGGCGGCGAGCTGCTCGAGCTCCTCCAGGCAGGGACCGCCGCCGGCAATCTCGACTCGCAGGTCGCGGGCCCGCTCCGCCGCCTGAGCGGCCGCCCGGATCAGGTTGGCGATGTCCTTCTCGGGGCTGAGCCGCGCCACGGCGACGACCGGACCGCCCGGACAGGGGCCCGAGTAGGCGAACTGCTCCACGTTGATGCCGTTCTTGATCGTCAGCAGCCGGGAGTGGGCGATCCCCTCGGCGACGCACTGAGCCTTGACGTCGTCCGAAACGCAGACATACCAATCGGCCAGCCGCGCCAGTTGACGCCCGACCGCAACCTGCCGGGGCGTGAAGTGGCTGTTCCGTCCATGGCGGGTGTTGATCAAGAGCGGCACGCGCGCCGCCCAGGCCGCCGGCCCGCCGTAGAACAAGGCGCGATGGTCGTGAGCGTGGACCACGTTCCGGACGCAGCCGCCGGAACAACCGCGTTAGCCGGTAGAGCAGCCTGGGCTTCAGCCCCAAAGGCTCCCCCATGGCGATCACCCTGGCGCCGCAGGTCTCCAGATCGCCGGCCAGGTCGCCCCGGTCGCCGAGCGAGACGAATGTGAGCGCAAACCGGCTCCGGTCGACGTGCCGCGCCAGCTCGACGAGCAGCTTCTCCTGGCCGCCCACGGCCAGGCCGAAAGTCACGTGGACAACCCGAATCAGCGAATCTGTCGGTCGGTCCATTCCGTTGAATCACCTCGCACAAAAAGGCAGCCAGCGCAGCAAGGCCGCGGCCCATGAGTATCCGACGCCGAAGCCGACGACCATGACAAGCTGGCCCGGTCGAAGCACTCCGGCGATCTGCGCCTCCTTGAGGGCAATCGGGCTCGAACATGAGACGGTGTTACCGCAGCGGGCGAGAGACAGATAGAACTTCTCCTCGGGAATGTTCAGTTGAGATCCGAGGTGCTCGAGCATGAACGGGTTGGCCTGGTGGAACACGACGAGATCGATCGAATCGATCGAGCCGCCCGACCATGTGCCTCGGGGATCTTGAGGGGGATGCCTTGAAGCAAGACTTGAAGCGCGCGTCATAACTGTCCTCCCGAGAGACCGATCACCTGCCCGGAAATGAAGCCGGCCTCCGAGGACATGAGGTAGTCAACCACCGATGCGACATCCGCCGGCGTGCAGAGTCGACCGAGAGGAACGCGGGCAGACTCCATTTTCCGCTGCTGCTCGCCGGCATGTTTGTTGATTCCGGTCGCGACGAAGGCGGGACAGACCACGTTGACTGCGATGCCCTTGCGCGCCAGTTCCGGTGCAAGGAGCTTCATCGTCGTTTCCAGCGCTGCCTTGCCCAACCCGTAGGCGCCGAGTGAGACGACAGGCTTCTGGTTGCCAACGATCGAGCCGATCGCGATCAGGCGGCCTCCCTCACTACCGGCCAGTGAGAAGAGGAGCCGCGCCAGCTTGATCGTGTGCGAGGTTCCGAAGGTAAGCTGATGCAGAAGGACATCATCCTCCACGCTGAGAAGACCTCCATGGGGGGCCCCTGGCCAGGCCGCGTGGACCACGCCGTACAGCCGCCCTCCCAGCTTATCGGAAATGGAATTCTCCCATCCGGGACAATCGAGGTCGACTTTGAGGGCCCTCACACTCTCGAGCGATTCGATCTGGTCATTGAAAGGCTGACGATTGAAGAGGCCAACGACGGAGTAAACACCTGCGAGCCGCCTCACGATTTCCGCGCCAAGGCCCCCGGAGGCACCCGTGACGAGGACCACCCGCCGGTCTTGACCTCCCTGGGCTGACGGGGCGACCCGCAGCGACTCGCTCGTCTGGTGCCGCCCGATCTCGTGGAGAGTGAAGCCGACGACGATCTCGGCGGTCGGGACCCGGAGCGCCGCGTCCAGCACCACCACTCTGACCTGCCCGGAGAGGGCTTGCCTGTTCCAGGAGGTGATCTCACCCCGGACCTTGATGCGGCAGGGATAGTACAGCGGCTTCGGGAACCGCGCGTTGATCTGGCCCAAGAGCACGTTGAGTCCAGGCAGATACATCCCCACGAGTGCCGAAGCGCACCCCACCTGGAAGGCCCCGTGGACAATCCGTCCGCCGTAGTTGCTGGCTCTTCCATGGTCGGCATCGACGTGGAGCGGGTTGAAGTCGCCGGTATCCTCCGCGAATCGGAGAACATCCTCCTCGGTCACCTGGCGCTCGAACTCAGCCGCGAGCCCGACTTTCAATTCATCGGGACCGTGGGTTACGGGCCTAGGAAACACGGCTCTTGTTCTCCAGGTAGTCCAGGATCAGCTCGAATGACACGAACAGATCCAGGTCCTCGGGCTCGATCCGGACGCCGAACTCTTCCTCGATGACCGCCATGAGCGAGAAGTTGGCGAGCGAGTCCCAGGTGCCGACTGAGAACTTTGTCGCGCAGGGGATCTCGCGCTCGTCCAACTGGGCGAAAACCGCCGCAAAGCACTGTATCAGGCGATCTCGTGTGTCGGCGTCAGCCATGGAGCGAAGCCCTTGACCTGGTGATGGAGCGGCGGACAGTTTGCCTGAAAAAAACTACGGCGAATCCGGCATTCGGGTAACGGTGGTGCGCCTGTCAGCTCCGTGATGAAGTTGCGCAGGGGCCCGTTGCGCGGCGTGGCCTGGAAGTCGAGCAAGATCTCCTCCACTGCGAACGACTCGAACAGGATGGCCAGGCACTGGTGCTCGATCCGCCTCGAAAACGCTCGGCAGCTCATGACCCACTGCTGCAGGGCAAGATTGGCCCCATTCCTTCGACCCGTCAAAACCGCGATCTTTCCCAACGGGCCAAACTTGTCCTTGTACGAAACAACAATCAGGAACGTGTCGGGCGCGCTTACGTGGGCCACCCATTCCCGATCCGAGAACCTCCTGCCGTTGAGGTTGAACTGGTTGGTCTTGTTGATCAGCTCGAGAGCTCTTGGGCCCTCTTGGTCTTTCCCGAAATCGACCGTTATCTCGGCCAGCGCTTGTTGCAGGAACTCTTCGGGGGCCGGGCTGCGCCCGATCGAGTCGCTGCCGAAGATCTCGGCCGAGCTGCGCAGGCTCTCGAGCCGCAAGCTGTCTTCCGTGGTGACGGTCAACTTGCCGAAGAGCCCGCGCAGGTACTTGAGTAATTCGTACGCGGCTTGCTCGTCGTCCCTGGGAAAAAGAACGCACTCCACGTCGCCATGTGACGCTCGGACTTCGGCGAGCTCCATCGGGCTGTCGTCCACGAAGACCACCGCGTCGCCGCTGATGTTCCATTTCTGGAGGATTCGCGCAACCGCCTGCGATTTCGGGCCCCACCCGGTCTCCACCGGGTAGACGCGCTCCTTGGTGAGGATCAGATCGGCGCGATCAAAGGCCTGACTGACCATCGACGGATCATTCTTGCTCGCGATGGCGATGAGCACACCGGCATCCGCCAGTGAGTCGAGCAATTGCTGGTACAATCCATGAATCTGGCTGCGATGATCCAGGTCCCACGTCACGCCATCGGGCCCGACCTCTCCTAGAAT
The DNA here is from genome assembly GCA_963823675.1 of uncultured Isosphaeraceae bacterium. Classification (GTDB taxonomy): domain Bacteria; phylum Planctomycetota; class Planctomycetia; order Isosphaerales; family Isosphaeraceae; genus CAWGMT01. Next base: position 186,419 of record CAWGMT010000020.1, read on the forward strand.
GCCCCGCCAGAACGGTGTCGTCCAGGTCAGTGATCAAACCTTTCTTCGCCGCCGGCGGCCAGAGCAATGCCGCCAGCAACCCGGCGACGGCCGACGCATGCGCGAGCCGGTAGGGAAAGCCGGACGACAGCTCGGTCCGTACATCCAGACGGTCACGATGCGGGGATAAATCATCGAGGAGCTGAGGATTCACGACCCGGACACCCGGAATGCTCGAAACACGAGCGGTGAACGCGGCCAGGGATTCACGCAGGGCAAGCTCGAACGCTCCAGCCTGCCGCACCGGCGAATACCCCACGGGTGGGATTGGCAAGGTCGGACCGCAGAGCACCACCGGGGCCGACGCAGCCAGACGCTCGGCCACCTCGGCAAGCCGCATCAATCGCACTCTTGCCGTCCGGAGGATGTCGCCCAAGCTCTTGATGGTCCAGCCCCCAAGGTGGCGCAAGCCCAGCCGCTGGTCGAGGTCCGGCCATTCCAGAACCACCGCTGCCGCGTCGGGCGGGGACGGAACGAGCCGCTCCAGGTTGCCCACAAAATCCCCGTAAAGACCGGAGCTGATCAGAGGCCGGCGTTCCACGGCCAGCAGGCGCAAATGAGCCGCGAGAAAGGTCTCGAGATGAGCGGGCGTAAACCCGCAGACCAGTGCCACATTCCATGGAGCCATGCCTGCACCGCAGGGGGACTTCAGAATGTTCAGGGCCTCGATGAGTTTCACGGGACGCGACTCTTGCCTTCCTACCGATTTGCGACCGGACCGCGAGCGCGAGCGCTCGCGGAACGATGATCAGGACTTTGCCGGAATCAGGGTTGCTTCGGGTGCATCCTGAGCGTGCGGATTTCGCAACGAGGCGATCTTCCGGGCGGGATAGCCCGCCACCACCGTGTAAGGGGGCACGTCGCTCAAAACGACCGACGCGGCCGAGACGATGCTGCCATCTCCAATCGTGACGCCGGGCGTGATGATGCTTCTCTGCCCGATCCATACGTTATCGCCGATCGTGATCGGACGGACGTCCTCCAGGCGCGGTGGGAGGTTCGCCATCCGGTCTGCGGGGTCGGACGGGTGGCCGTTCGACTCGAACATGCTGACTCCCGCGGCGATCTTGCAATGCTTGCCGATCGTGATGCTCTTGCAGACAACGAAGGAGGCACCGTTCCGGATGACCGTGTGATCTCCAATCCGAAGCGTGGGATTGTGCGAAAAACGAGCAGCGAAATTGAAGCTGCACTTCCCGTCGACCTCCACATAGTCCCCGAGAATGAGGTCGCCTTTTCCCTGGACCCAGTGAATGAAAACGTCGGTACGCACGCCGCGCCCGTATCGCGTGCAATAGGCCTTGAACAACGGCTCGCAGATGAAAACCCGCATCACCCAGTAATAAACAGTCCGGGCGGCCAGGAAGGCCCAGAGCATCGGTTTTACGATAACCTTGGGCGCAGGCAGCGTGAACGTGGCAATCCCCCAGTAAAGTCTGCGGGCGAGCCGGGCAGGCCGATCGCCGGAGGTCGCGAGGTAGTGGTAAAGCTTGGACACGGATCGAGTCCTCTGCCAGCGAAAGGGGGCGAAAGCTCGGGGATTCCTGAGCAGAATTCCAGGGGGGGGCGTCCCTGCCCGCCTTGGGCGTTTACTTCGCCGGGCACGGAGGCCCGGCCCACTGGGAAAACTGAGCAGCATTTCAGTGGGGCGGGCGTCCCTGCCCGCCTTGAGTGTTCTTCTTCTTTCTCCAGAATCAGGCGGTAACCGGTCTTCCCGCGAGGCAAGCCCGATAGATTGCCGTGACCCGATCGGCAACGAGGCTGGGTGCGAAGGCTCGCCGGGCATACTCCCGGCCCTGCCGGGCGCTCCGAGCCCGGAGGTCGGAATCGATCAAGAGGCGCCCGATGGCATCGGCCATCGCATCCACATCACCCCGCGGGACGACCAGGCCCCCAAGGGACTTGCGAGCCCACTCGCTCGAGCCGCCGTCGTCGGTGACGACAACGGGCACGCCGCAGATCATGGCTTCCGCCGTGATGTGGCCGCCCGGCTCGGGGTCGACCGACGCCAGCACAAGCAGGTCGGTCTCCTGGAGCCGGCTATAAATATCGCGGGTGAAACCACTGAACTCAACCATCGATTCCAGCCCCAATTCGGTGGTCAGTTGCTTGAGCCGGGCCAGGTAGCCTGAGTCGCCGAAGGGCTCACTCCCACCGACGATCGCGCGAAACGGACGGTCCACGCTCCCGCGAACCTTGCCGATCGCCCGCAGAAAGACCTCCTGGCCCTTCCAGGGCAAGAGCATGCTGTACATCGAAACCGTGAGCGGATGTCCATTTTCCTGGACCGGCCGGACCGATCGCGGCGGCTCTGGTATCGGATCGTAAATCATGGTGCATTGCTTTTCCGCCAGTCCCAACCCGGTCAACGTGCGGGCCACCGCTTCCGAGCACGCGATGTGGTGCGCAAAGACCCCGGATTTCACAACCAGCCAGTTCGGCGAGCCAGGATACTCGTTATCCCGCTGGTGTGACACAACCGGAATGCCGTGCCGCCGTCCCACGAGCCCCGCCGGCAGATTCATCGCGCACGAGTTATTGGCGTGAATCAACGCGGGCCCGACCTCACGCACGACGGGATCCAGTCGCCGGGCCCACCCTCGCGTCCAGTGGTAGAAACGAGTCATTGTCGGCAATTTGCCTGATCCGCTGACCGAGTCTTCCAGCGGCTCGACGACCCTGATCTCAAGGTTTGACGGCATCGCGCGGTAGGGCCTCGGATCGTAGGGAATCACCAGGATCGGCTCGATTTCAGGCCCCAGCCCATCGATCGTGTCGAGCAGCGTGGTCAGCGAGCCGCCAAAGGCTTTGATGAATTCGACGTAAAGAACCCTCATGCGTCCGATGTCCTCGATCGATGTCGACGACGGCAAACTAGGCCGACCGTCCAACTCGCGTCTCGTGAAGAATCTCGGCGATCGATCCCGCGCTGAAGGCAGCGCGTGCATAGTCCGCCACCCAGTCGGTCCGGAGGAAAAGCTGCTTGCCGTGGGCGAGAACCCACGACTTGACGGCCTGCCGGATCAGCCATCGCGGCACGCCGGCCCACGTTTTCCCGAGTCGCGGAACGTGCTCCAGCACGTCCTGACGGGTGCACGATCGACCAAATCCGTGGAAGTAATTCCACAGATACTCGCGCGTGAGCCGCTGCTTGACGACGAAGTGCTTGACGCGGGCCCGCGGTACCCACACGCCCTTCATTCCCCTGGCGATGAGCGCGCCAAAGAGCATGGTTTCCTCGCCCGACATGCAATCGCCGCCCTTGCGACCCAGGCTGGGATGAAACTGGTTTTCCCGCAAGATCTCGCTGCGAAACGCCATGTTCGCCCCGAAGGGAATTTCGGTTTCGCAGAGGAAGCGCTCCTCCTGGCCCAGGTCCTTGATCACAAACATGCCCCCGACGTGTTTGATGTTCTCCAGCAGCCAGCGCGGCGGCGAGCATTCGTACCAGGGATCGATCGTTCCCCCGAAATAACCGGCCTCGGGCCATTTCTCGGCCGCTGCGACGTACGCGCTGAGCCATTCGGGCTCGACCAGGACGTCGTCGTCGGTCCAGAGTAACAATTCACCGCGGGCGGCCGCGACGGCGCAGTTACGGGCGTTACTCAGGCCTTGCCTTGGCTCGAAAAGGCGCACAAGTGGCAAGCTATCCTGATTACGTACGATCACTTGATCCGTGTCGTCGGTGCAGTTGTTGTTGACGACCAGCAGTTCCCACTCGACATCCGCCGGAATGCGCAGCTTGCGCATCTGGGTCAGCGTCTGGTCGAGCAGATTCGCGCGGTTCCAGGTGCAGATCGCGACAGTCACACAGCGCATTTTCATTCCCTGCCCAGGCGGGGATCGTACATGAAATCCAGTGCCACGGATTACCCTGGCACCAACCGGCTCAGAGCCCAATCTTCCGGACGGCTCTCTTGATCTTGGGGCCGAGGCGCCGCACGAAAGGCACCTTCTTCGGGGTGTTGATCGCTCGAAACCTCTCCTCGTTCGCGGCGAGCTGGCGGCGAATGACGTCCTGAGCAGCCTCCGCGGGCACGGAACCCTCATTCCGTCGTCGATTCAGAACAGAAAGGTTCTCAAGGACCGGCTGGTAGCGTTGCAATTGCTGCTCTTGCCACTGGATAATCTCGGCTGATCGCGCTGCCGCGTCGAGTCCCAGGATGGTCTCGACGACCGACGCGGGATCGCCGGTGGCTCCCTTGAGCAGGACAGGGACCTCATCAGCGATCCCGTGGCGGCGCATGTCGGTTTCCCAGTCGATCAGAACGGCCGGAGCGCCGGTGCCGATCGCTCCGAGACACCCATGAACCCGCGCTGCGACCAGGCAGTCAATGTCGAGAAATGCCGCTTCGTAATCCCGGGATTCGTGGGAGTACCACACGCGGTCGTGACCGAAGATCGAGCTGGCTTCCGACCATTCGTCAACGTAGTTGCAAATGACAACCGTCTCGATCTGTCGGGACAGGCGCTGGATGATCTCGATCAGGACGTCGCGGGCTTTCCTGGTGACCGTCTGCCATTGCGTATGCACGGTCTGGTAAACGACCCCGACCCTGGAAAGCGCCTGTCTTTGCCGGGGGGCTGTCGCGTGAAATACCGAGGGGCAGGGCAAGAGCTCGACGGGAGGGCCGGAGTACTTCTCCGACAATTCACTCCAGGTCGAGCGGTCCCGGCATGTGATCAGGTCGGTTTGATTCTCCAGTACCGAATCCTCGGTTGGAGTGAAGCCGACCGGAGTGCCGTGGCCACCGATTCCGATCAGGGCGCACCGTAATCCGCTGTCAGCGATCAGGCGATAAAGCGGGTCGGTCCTCGGGCCGCGCCACTCCGGTGTTCCGGCGAATATCACGTAGTCCAACGACTGAGGATCGTGCCGCAATTCGTCGTAGGAATTGTCCAGCAGCGTGTTCCCTGGGCGAATCGACGGATGGCGGTTCCAGGCGATGGAGTTGACGCGAAGTCCCGACCGCTTCAGCAAGTTGAGGATTCCTCGGTGGATGAATTCATCACCGGGGTTCCACTGGCGGGTTGTTGAAAACAGGATGTTCATGGTCCTGGCCGTTTCAAGAGTCTCTCCAGATCGCGCTCACGGCGACTCGTCCTTGACGGCATAAGCCACAAAATTCATCTCTTCGCGCCGGAAAGCCACCCGGCGGAAGCCGACCTTGTTCAGGTCGGCGATCATTCGCTTCATGGTCCAGCCATATTCATGGCAGTGGAACTGGGGATAACGCTTCCGTGACTCGTCCGTCTTGGCATCCAGGCCTCGAGGAACCTCCTGGCCTCCGTAGAGCATGATCAGCTTTTCCTCGATCGTCCAGCGATTGCTCGCGATGATGTACTCGCAGTCGGGTACGCGTATCTGCGCCCCGCCGCCTGGCTTGAGCACCTGGAAGAACTGACCGAGCAAATCCACCGCGCTCCAGTGATGGACGTGCTCGACGATGTCGTTCGCAAGCACGTAATCGGCAAACTCCTTGCCGAGCACGGCATCGAGGCGCTCTTGGACCACATTGATGACCCGGTCGACCCTGGGCAGCGCGTCGCTGCCATCGATGTTGATGAAGCCTTCGCGGTAATCAGTCCCGCAGCCCACGTTGAGCCGGATATGCCCGGGCCCCGCCAGCTTAGTCACGTGACCAATCACCGGGTCTTCCAGCGCACTCTCCTGGATTTCGGGAGAGTAGTTCATATCAGGGGCATATTTTTCCAAGCACAGCAGTAGCGTGATGGAGTTCTTCACCCGGCGTGGGAGGATTTTCAGCATGGTTCGCTTGAACACCGTTGAGGACGCCAATCGGAACAATGACGGGCGACAGTGCTTCAGCACGTCTTGATTGTCGACTCGCACAGGCATGTGTGCGAAACCGTTCCGGCTCAAGATCGACTGGTTCCGACCGTGGCCAGGTGGGAACTGGCCGTCGGTAGCCCTGCGGGCTGGCTGTGCGAGGGGGAGCAACGTTTCTCGTCCCAGAGCCGTTTCACAGCAGATTCCACGTCGGTCGGCGTAATCATGTGCAGGCATTTCTTATCGAACGGGCAGGGATCCCGCAACCAGCAGGGGGCGCAAGGAACGGGCGAGTAGAAGTTGATGTTTCCCGGGTAGGCCAGGCAATCGGGATGCACGTACCCCCCGAAGATGACGACCGCCGGGATGCCCACCGCGGCGGCAACATGAACCGTGCCGGTGTCGGGCGCGACGTGTAGATCAGCGGCGGCGATTGCGGCCACGAGCTGTGGAATCGTTGTTCGACCCACAAGGTCCAGGTAGTTCGGCCCGGCGCGCGGACGGCGTTCAAAGTCTCCCGTCCCCGTTTCGATAATCGTACACCACGACAGGAGGCGGTCGATCAATGTTTCCCAGTGTGCGTCGGGCCAGTCCTTGTTGGCGGTCCAGCGAGCGGCGCGCCGGTTGACGACCACCAGGGGCCGGGGCAGGGAAGTCCACTCTCGACGGTACCGGTCGACCAGTTCGCCGTCCACGGCGCATGCCGGCCGGATATCGGCCACGTGGAGCCCAAGATGATCGGCCAGGATACGCACGAGGTGCCGGTGCGGAGGAAGGCTGTGCTCATAGTCCAGCAAGATGGTAGGCCCTTCCGGCCATTCGGCGGACGGGCGGACCGAGTCAAGGAACGGAAGGCCCGCGACGAGTTCCACGTAGTCGGTGTAGAACGTGATATGGCACGACGGGTTGCGGCGCTTGACCTCCCGCAGCCCGGGGGTGCACATCAGGACGTCGCCCAGTGCCCTCCACCGGAGGATATGGAGCTCGCGCCGGCGAAACGGTGCGGTCCAGGGCAGGGGGTAGCGCACCAAGCGGGCAAGCCAGCCGCGACGCGCAGCGAGGCGATTCTGAACGCCCTGGATCCGCCAGGTATATCCGTGCTGCATTCGCCGCCACAGGGGGTGGCCGACATTGCAAACGCGTTCCCAAAGTCTCATTCTGCAATTTCCGCGGCCGGAATTGGGGCTGATGCTGCTGGATCGAACGACTCAACCTTGAGACCCTTCAGGCTCGTGCAGGCCTGACGTCCTGACCTGGCATCGTATGTCAAGTTGTGCCAGGGACAGCGTATCTTGCCGTCCACGTATGTCGCATTGACGAGGTCGGCACCTTCGTGGCTGCAAAACCGAGAGAAAGCCACCATTCCTTCCTCGGTCTTCACGACGCAGCGGCTTCTGCTCAGGGCGCGGATGTCGCCCACTTGCATGTCGTCCCAGCTCGAAGGGCTGGGATCAGCGTTGGCGTTGGGCTCACCGTTGGCGCTCGGCTCGCCGTTGTCTCGAGCGCGAACAACCTGGGGCTTCGGCTCCGCGGTTGGCGTGAGGCCGTCGGTCGGCGCTCTGAACCTGGCAAGAACGATCCTCCCCACCTTTTTGACGGCCCGGACCGGCAGACTGTATTTCCAGAAATCGCTCCAGAGACCTCTCAGACGTTCAGGGCTCAGGTTGTACCGCACGAAGGCCGTCAACAGGTATGTCGGCCAGGTAGCCAGCCCTTCCAGCTTCGTTCCCAGAAGCGACGAGTCGTACCAGGGATAGAGAACATGGAATTCCTTGAACTTCGGCTTCACGAGGGTGAACCGGTTTGTCAGCACGTACCTCGTTTCGTCGGTGACGTTGAGCTCCGAGGAGTGGAGGATCTCGCCGTGAAAGAAGAGCACGTCGCCCGGATCGAGGTCGAAATTGATGCTCCGGCCGAGGTTCTGCGACCTGGGCATCCGGCGAGACCCGTCATGGTGCAAATAGCGGCCCCAGTTGTCGGGATAGACGATCAACCCATTGCCGCGCAGGACCCGGCCGATGGCGATCCAGATATTCAGGCTCTCGGTGGCGTGGTCAAACCAGGTGTCGTGATGGGGCCCCTGGATTTTCAAGAAGCCCTGTCGAATTTCGAAGAGTTTCCGGTTGGCGGCGTACACGTCGTGCGGCACGAAGAACCGCACCACCGGCGTCCCCATGATGAAAACGCGCCGATCATAATTCAGCAGCCGTTCCGCGAAGACGCGAATCAACGTCGCCGCTTCGAGCTTCATGCGATCGGCAAGCCCGACGTTCAAGTTGTAAAGCTGCTGGGCATCGAGTATCTGGTGGATCCGCTCGAATCCCTGCTTGCGGAGCGCGTCGATCTGCTCGGCCGTGGCGTGTCGAGCGGCTTCCGCCAGAGTCAGCTCACGGAGTCGATCGGCGAAGCCGATCTCTTGCAGGGCGCCTCGAATGAGGGCTACCCCCCCTCTTCTCGCGTGGTCAATCGCGTCTTCCGATCGACCGGGCCGCCCCGCCAGACAGTCGGAATCGAAGAAGATGCTTTCCATACGCCCTCCCCTTTTGAGAACACGTCTTACGCGAGAACCATCCATCAACGGGCGACGCTGCGCTCCAGGATCGCCGTCGTGCTGAGCCCGTGGACCAGGGGCAAGGCGAGAACCTGACCGCCGCGGCTCAGGACGAATTCGGCCCCGGCGATCTGGTCCACCGTGTAATCGCCCCCCTTGACGAGAACATTGGGATCGAGCTGCCGGATCAGCTCGTCCGGGGTCGGCTCGTCAAAGATCACGACGATGTTGACGCAGACCAGGCCGGCCAGGAGGCTGGCGCGGTTCTTCTGATCGATCACGGGCCGGGAATCACCCTTGAGGCCGCGGACGGAGTTGTCGGAGTTGACGCCGACGACCAGGAGGTCTCCCAGCCGCCTGGCCCCTTCGAGGGAGGCCAGATGACCTGCGTGCAGGATGTCGAAACAACCGTTGGTGAACACGATCTTGAGTCCCCGCCGACGGGCCTCGGCCAGCCGCCGGCTGGCAGACTCGCGGCTCTGGATCTTGGGCGACAGCCCCTTCCAGGCCATCGTGAGCTCATCGGCGTGGACCACGTACGTTCCGGGGTGGCTGACCGCGATCCCGGCCGCCACGTTCGCCAGCCGGCAGGCCGCCGTCAGGTCCCAGCCCGAGCCCAGACAGGCCGCCAGCACGGCCACAACCGTGTCGCCGGCGCCCGTTACATCGGCGACATCCCGCACTTGCGCCGGAATGTGCGTGATGCCATCCGGACCGGAAAGGGTCATCCCCGCCGATCCGCGGGTGATCAGCATGGCGTCCAGGTCCAGGGTCGATCGCAATTCCGCCGCGGCGCGTCCGACCGCTTCGTTCCCGACCAGCGGGCGCCCAACGGCCCGCTCAGCCTCCATCAGATTGGGAGTGACCACGGTTGCCCCCGCGTACGCCACGAAGTCCGTCTTCTTGGGGTCCACGAGGCAGGGAATGCCCCGCCGGCGACAGCAGTCGATGACAGCCCGGGCCACCGCCGGCGTGACCACCCCCTTCTCGTAATCGGCCAGCACGACGGCCGCCTGCCGGTCGAAGAGCGGCAGGACGTGCTCCAGCACTTCCAGGGCAACGGCCGCGAAACCCGCGAGGTCGCCGTCGCGGTCCAGCCGCAAGAGCTGCTGCTGGGTGTCGGAGAGAATCCGGGTCTTGCTGATGGTCGAGAGCTCGGGCCGCTCCACCAGGGTCAACTGCTTGACGCCCCTGGCCAGGAGCGCCTCGCGAAGCTGCGCCCCCTCCAGATCGGTACCCACCAGACCGGCCAGGGTAACCTGACACCCCAGACCGGCCAGCGTCGCGGCGACGTTTCCCGCGCCACCCGGCGTTTGGTCCTCGCGCAAGAGACCCACCACCGGCACCGGCGCCTCGGGTGAGATCCGCCGCACGTGCCCGTGCACGTGCTTGTCGAGCATGACGTCGCCCAGGACCAGCACGGGAACGTCGAACATCGAGTGGCAGCCCCAATTCCGGGTTTGATCCCCGCAGCGACGGACTCATGCCGGCCGGGGCAAGGTCCAGCGGTGGTCGAAGAACGCAGAAGCGATCTGGGTCACGGCGCGGATCGGACGGTCGTTCACCAGTCCCTCATGGACCTCGAACTGCGCGACCATCTCGACCCAGTCGGTCATCTCGCCATCGCTAAACACCGATGCGTTCATGTAATACCGGCCGGGCACGAGGTTCAGCCCCTCGACCTCGCACACGGCGACGTTTCCGTCCGCGAACCCGTCGCGCCTCGACCACTCGGTCGTGCGAAAATGGGCGATCCCATGGCCCATGGCGTTGTAGATGGTGAAGGCCACCATGAGCTCGTGGCACTGCCGGTCCATCTCGATCTCGATCCGGGCCACGCAACCAGGCGTGAGCGAGCCCTGGCCTTCGGCCGACACGGTCACGCGCGTCATCCGCACGCGGCCCGTGCCCTTCCGGTCGGTTCGGAGGGCCAGGTCCGGCGTGGAATAAGACTTGAGCGCCGCCAGGTAACCCTCGACGACTTCGGCCGGCGAGCCGTCGGCAACCACCCGGCCGGTCCGCAGCTCGACGGCCCGCGTGCAAAGCGACAGCACCGACGCCAGGTGGTGGCTGACGAAAAGCACCGTCCTGCCGCCGCCGGAAGCAACCTCGCGGAGCTTGTCGATGCACTTGCGCTGGAACTCCACGTCCCCGACCGCCAGGACCTCGTCGACGATCAAGATCTCGGGCTCGAGGTGGGCGGCTACCGCGAAGGCCAGCCGGACGTACATTCCGCTCGAGTACCTTTTGACCGGAGTTTCGAGGAACCGCTCGATTCCGGAGAACTCGACGATCTCGTCGAACCGCGCTGTGATCTCGCGCCGGCTCATTCCCAGGATCGAGCCGCTCAGGAAGACGTTTTCGCGGCCGGTCAATTCGGGGTGGAAGCCGGTCCCGACCTCCAGCAGACTGCCGACCCGCCCGCGAATCTCAGCCTGCCCGACAGTCGGCTTGGTAATCCGCGAGAGGATTTTGAGCAGCGTGCTCTTGCCGGCGCCGTTGCGGCCGATGATGCCCAGGACCTCGCCGGACTGCACTTCCAGGTTGATGTCCGTCAGTGCCCAAAAATCCTTGGTCCCGCCGCCATGCTGCGCGTTCCGCATGCGCTGCATCAGGGACGCCGGAACACTCACCAGGCTTTCGCGCAGCGTGCGATAACCGCTGACCTGGCTATCACCGCCGACACGGTAACGCTTACCCAGGTTCTCAACTCTGACGGCGGACGGCATGGCAATTCTCAGATGATATCCGCGAACCCATCCTCAACCTTACGGAAGTAGAGGCAGCCGAGCACAAAGACGAGCCCAACCGCAGCCGTGGCAATACCGAGCGAAATCCAGGAGATCGGGCCGCCCACGGCCGAGGCCCGGAAGGCGGCGATCAGGCTGGTCATGGGGTTGAGCGTCAGGAGAAGCTGGAGGGAGCCGGTCGGCTCGGCCTTCGGCTGCATGTACACCGTCGGCGTCGCGAACATCCAGATCTGGATCAGAAACGGGATCACGTAGCGGAAATCGCGGTAGGCGACGTTCAGGGCCGCCAGCAGCGTCCCGACTCCGAGCGCCGCCAGCAGAATCACCGCCAGGATCGCCGGCACCAGCAGAATTCCCGGCCCGGGAGCCACCCGGTAGTACACCATCATGCCGAGCAACAACCCGAATGCGACGACAAAATCCACAACCGCCGCCCCGACCGCCGCGAACGGGACCGCGAGCCGGGGAAAATAGATCTTGGTGATCAGCCGCTCCGATCCCACCACGCTATTGCCCGCAGCGCCGATCGCCGTCGCGAAGAAGGTCCAGGGCAAGAGGCCCGCATAGGCAAACAGCGGATAGGGCAGTCCGCCGGACGAAACGCCAGCCAGCCGGCTGAAAAAGATCGTGAAGACGATCATCATCAAGAGTGGCTGCAAAATGGCCCAGGCCGCCCCCAGGACCGTCTGCTTGTACCGCACCTGCACGTCGCGCCACGTCAAGAAGTAGACGAGCTCGCGAAACTGCCAGAGCTCGCCGAAATTGATCCGCTGCCAGCCCTGGGCAGGGCGAATTCGCGTCACGACCGAGGCCGGCGATTGCTCGGCGGCCCCGGCGGCAAACGTCTCCGCCACGGCTTCCTGCGCAGCAGGCATCTCTTCTTCGAGCGTGGGGTTTTGCACGATCATGATCCATGGTCCGCGCCTGGGCGACAGGTGGGACGAAACCTAGGCGCTGCGCAACAACTGTCGCCGTTCGCGCCGCGAAAGGGTTTTCTATTGCGGAGCGAACGACGACTCTTCCGGTAACTTGTTTCTGCCCAGATCCTTACCCTGAAAACCGCGTACTGAATTCCTGCGGCGCTGCGGGGCACCGCGATTTCGACCAGAGCTCAAGAGCACGATCCAGCGATGGAGCGAACCGGACAAGTTTGCAGTCCTTGGTCCAATCATCAATGAACCGCCCCAATTTGCCGTACGAATTCTCGAACACGATATGGGGAATACCCAGCAAAATGCAGAGTATGTGCGCGTGCAGGCGATCGGTGATGACAAACGAGGCGGAGGACAAGAGCTGGAGGCCGCGGTTCAAACGATTGGTAGCAAGTCTTTGGAACAATAATTCCCGCTGCTTCATCCCCGAAAAGGCGGCCGGCCTCGATCCGCACAGACTTGCCGCCAACATACGTCCGAACTGTTTGACCGCCTCCTTGCAATAGAGCGTTCTAGCCTCCTCCAGCCAATCCGCCACGATCGAACCCGTCGGTAGAGCGAACGAGGGCAATGTGCCAGTCCGGGCGCTCTCCCTGTCCTCTCTCAGCAACAATAGAAGCGGTCGCGTGGCCGGCACCGGACGCGGTAGCGCACCAATCCAGAACGCACTGTCCGGCGCCAGATGGACTGGGCAACAGAAGGACGAGGACGCGATCTCGAAACTGCGATGGTCACGAACCATCAAGACGAAGTTTCCATGTGCCTTGATGGCTCGATCCGTCCTCTCTAGACACTCCGAGTCGGAGAAGTGGATCGTCTGCGGCAACTGCACCACGAGCCGGTCGGGATACCGCGCGAGGATGCGTTCCCGAAATCGCTGGAACCCGGGCCACAGATCGCCAAAATTGCCGCCGCCATGCAGGAACAATGTTCCGTTCGGTACGGCCTCGTTCAAGGCATCGCCGTCGAAGTATCGCTTGTTGCAAACGTAAGCGGGCGCAGAACCGAGGACGGTCTGGAAATACGCGATCTCTCCGAGCCAGATGGCACTATCACCGACGTTCGCGTGATTGGGAAAGTCGAGCAGCGCGAAGGGCCCCGACGAATCCACATACCGCGACAAGATATCCGCACTGATGTTTCTGAGCGTCGCGATCAAAGAGGTGTGCGTGGCGTCTACTTCTGATCTCAGTCTGTTCATCTTGTCAACTGTACCGGACACTGAATCTGACAAACACATACAAGGCCACCAGAACCAATCCGCAGCAGACCATCGCGCGACCCAGCAGCGACCCACTCACGGCAAGATCGCGTAAGGGCGGATACGGTTCGGTAACCCGGATGAAGGCAGTGCCCACGCCAAGGATCACGTAGGTGATCAGACTCACAGGATTCGTGACGCTCATTTCACTGGTGGCCAGGCTGGCCACCGACGCCAGCACGAACGGCTGTAGACGGTGCATTTCCGGGTCGGCCAGAATAACGCGGTTTGCATTCAGGTCGCTCAGGTTCTTGAGACAGTAGAAGTATTGCCCGACAAACAAAGTACTTGCCAGGAGACCCAGCTCCGCGGAAACGTGAATGAGCGCATTGTGAGCGGCAAGAGTTTTCATCCGGGTGAATTCGCCCCAGCCGGCGCCGAGCACGGGCTCCTGGCGAATCGTATTGAAAGCCTCGTCCCAGAGCTGAACCCGCTCCTGTCCCGTGCCTTCCTTGACATTCAGGGAAGCTTGCCGCCGGCCGGCGACGAAGACCAGGATCAAAGGCACGGCCAGTGCGGCCGCGAGCAGCGCCTTCTTGGTGCCGAAGCGGCTCCAGAAGGCCACGAAGAGCCCGGCCATGAATCCGAGCAACCCACCGCGCGATTGGGTCAGGAGCAGGGCATGGCCGAAAAGCGCGATCGGGGCCAGCCACACGATTCGCGAGCAACCACTACCCCGCTCGATCAGTCCGAAGAGGCTGAAGATCATCGCAAAGTTGACGATCTCACAGACGTCGTTGGGATCGCTGAAGTTACCGGTCGTACGCAGCCGCTTGATCGGCTTGACGGCTTCCTCCTCGGGGCTGGTCTCCACCCCTTCCTTCTGGGCTTCGAAGGCCTCGATATGGATATATTCATGATAATTCAGCACGGCCAGCATGACCGGGATCGTGACGATCCAGGCGACAATGCCGACGTAAAGCCTGATGCGGCGGCGCGTATCGAGCTGAGCCTGCATCAGCAAGAAGAAGAACAGGATCTTCGCGAACTCGATGGCCGGAGTCAGCTCCTTCGCAATGATCCCGTGCACGAGACTCGAGGTGATCGCCACCAACAGGAGCGCGATCCCGAAAACCAGGACTGGTAGCTCGCGCAAGGCCGGAATGCTCAAGAGCGGGACCAGCTTGTGCCACGACAGCAGGATACAGAGAAACATCGCGATCAGATAAAGCGGGACGCTCTCAAATCCCGGTACGAAATCGGTGGGCCGGATGAACAGGATCGCGGTGACAATGATGAACAGGAAGAAGTCCACGGACTGCCTTTCGCAATGCCGCGCGGGGAACAGCCTTTATCCGTGACCTCGGTCGGTTGTCCGGCCCGATCGCATTCCCTCGCAAGCGGCAAGGCGGGTGAAACCGCCCGAATACCCGGCCAGGCCCCGGTACACACCGCCGGTTCTCCGCCCCGCGCAGACTTCGTCCCCGTGGGTCGCGGGCTTGTGAGCACCGAAACAATCCATCTCGACCCTAACCGAACCCAGCCGAACCAACTTGCCTCCCAATTCCGTCGAATCGCGAACGCCATGGTTTCATCGCGGATCGGATTCGTTCCGGAATGTCGAGACCTATTGTGTAGGAACGGTAGCAGGCATGCTAGAGGGCGTTGGAAAAAAGCCATGACGCGACACATCGCTTGACGACACAGTCTTTATATAGGTCAGGCTTTCCAGCCTGACTTCCCAAAAACAAGACGCTGGACTGCCGGAACCAGAGAGACGAAAGCCCTCGCCGGCAACCGCCGGCGAGGGCTGAGAACTTGCCCACTGAATGAATCTGGCTCATTCGGATCCGGCTCGTTCGAGCTGTGAGTTTGACATGGTGGGCTCAGGCGCCCGCTGCCTTGCGTCGTCGCAGGCCATAGCCGATCATGGCCAGCGCTCCCAGGCCGGCGACCGCGAACGTCAACGGCTCCGGGCTGATCGAGGAGCCACCTGGGTTGGCCGAAAACGTGGCCGATCCGCTCGCTTTGAAGCTCGAGATCGTTGACCCCACGAGGTGCAGCGGGATTCACATCGGAGAAGGTGAATGACGCGGTGCTCGGCGCCGCCAGGTTCGTGATCACGGAGGAGGTGAACACAATCTTCGCGGTCGGGTCGTCGGCCGACAACGTGGCGCCGGTCCCGCCGTTCAACCCGCTCAACTTGGAATCGAACGCCACGTTCGTGAAGGTTCCGGATAGATAGTTCACCCCGGACCCATTCGCGTTGGCGGTGATTGTGAAGCTCCCGTTGAAGTTTTGATAGAGCGAATTCTGGAAGACGACCGCCGGTCCGACCGACGTCGCTGTCAAATTGAGATAGGCACTGATCGACGCTGCGGCGCCGTTGAGCAGCGTGATGGTGACCGACTGGGCGCCGCCGGTCGTCGTGATGGTCGTGGAGGTACCACCGGTCTCCGTTGCCGTGATCGAGCCACTGTTGTTCAGGCCGAAGTTGAGAATGGACTCGGCATGAACCGGAGTAGCCTGCACGGCCACGAAGACGATGACCGCCACCGAGGCAGCCATCAGTGTTGGAACTCGTGATCTCATTGGCTGTCCTTCCAATGAATGAACTGAGAACTGGTTGAGAAAGGAGACATCGAGTCCAGAGTCGATCCCGCACGCACCGTCGCGGCGTGCCGCACGGCCGACCTAACTCTGGAGTGGTCTCCCGCTCCTGAAGTGGAGCAGAAAGCCCTCGCAAGCAACCGCCGGCGAGGGCTGAGAATTTGCCCAACGAATGAAGCTGGCTCATTCGGATGCGGCTCGTTCGAGCCGTGAATTTTAACAGGGCGGGCTCAGGCGCCCAAGGCCTTGCGCCGCCGCAGGCCATAGCCGATCATGCCCAGCGCCCCCAGGCCCGCGACCGCAAACGTCGATGGCTCGGGGACCATGGTAGTGGCCGGGTTAGCCGAAAACGTGGCCGATCCGCTCGCTTTGAAGCTCCCGATCGTTGACCCCGTGAGGTTCAGCTTAGGCGTCACATTGGAGAAGGTGAACGATGCGGTGCTCGCCGGCGACAGGCTCGTGATCACGGAGGAGGTGAACATAATCTTCGCGGTCGGGTCGCTGGCCGTCAACGAGGCACCGGTACCGCCGACCAACCCGCTCAACTGGGAATCGAACGACGTGTTCGTGAAGGTTCCGGATAGATAGTTCGTCCCGGTCCCATTCGCGTTGGCGGTAATCGTGAAGCTCCCGTTGAAGTTTTGATAGAGCGACCCCTGGAAGGCCGTCGCCGCTCCCACCGACGTCGCGGTCAAATTGAGAAAGGCACTGATCGAAGCCGTGGCGCCGTTGAGCAGCGTGATGGTGACCGCCTGGGCGCCGCCGGTCGTCGTGATGGTCGTGGAGGTACCACCGGTCTCCGTTGCCGTGATCGAGCCACTGTTGTTCAAGCCGAAGTTGAGGATCGATTCGGCATGAACCGGCGTAGCTTGCACGGCCAAGAAGACGATGGCCGCCACCGAGGCAGCCATCAGTCTTGGAACTCGTGATCTCATTGGGTTTCCTTCCAATTGAAAATTGGTCGAGAAATAAAGACGTCAAATCCTGAGCCGGTCCCGCACGCACGGTTGCGACGTGCCGCATGGCCGACCCGGTGCGGGCCGCAAGCGGTCCCTGGGTATTCGATCGAATCCTGGTTCATTCACCCCCTTTCATGCCGGCCGGCGGCCACGGTCTCAAGAAGCCGATCTCTCGCGGTGGACGCCGTGAAACCTCCCGATGTTGAGGATGCTTGCTTGATTCCTGGCCGCGATCCGTCGCTCCGTCAAATAAGCCTCCAGCGTTGACGTTCTGCCGCCGAGAGTCAAGTACCTGCCGCCGATCACGATTTCCGATCGACGGCAACGCTCGCCTCCTTCGCCGAGAGGTCCTGCCGCAGCTTCTCAATGAAGGAGCGTTCCAGCGCGTCGGCCTGGTCGGCCTGAAAGCCCAGCTCAACGGCGCGGCGGAAGAAACCGCGAGCTTCATCCATCTTGCCGACGGCCTGGTGGGCCCACGCCAGATGAAGGGCATAGTTGACGTTGCGAGGGTTCTGGTCGCGGGCTTTGCGCAGGTCGTCGATCGCCTGCTCGCTCTGGCCGGCGCGGATCCTCACCACGGCTCGGGTGTCCAGGAGCGTCGGGTGCGGTCCATGGACCGCAATCGCCCGGTTGATCAGTCCCAGAGCCTCCGCCGTCCTGTCGTTGTGGTGGAGGGCCATCAGGTTGGCCAGGTTGTTGAGCGCTTGCGCGTTGTCGGGGTCCCGGATCAGCACCTGGCGATTGAGCTGCTCGGCCTTGTCGAAGTCGCCCTCCTGGCAGTAAATGAAGCCGAGCTTGCTCGTCAAGACCGGGTTGTCGGGCCGCTCGCCGGCCGCCTGAAACAACCATTTCGCCGCCTCCGCCTTCTCTGGCTTCGCGGCCGATGGCGATCCGTAAATGTCGAGACCGGCCAGGGCCACCGCGTCGTGCGGACATCGGTTCCAGGCATCCCGGAGAATCGTCATGGCTTCGGGATGACGGCCTTGACCGGCCAGGAAGGCGGCCAGCACCAGGGCCCGTTGCGGTTGCCCGGGTTCGCGGGCGACGAACGCCTTGTAGGCCGTCTCGGCCTCCCTGGCAAACCCGTAGCGATTGAGGAGCGCGGCCAGGGAGCCGATCTGGTCGGGAACATCGCGGCCGCGCGCCTCCAGAAGCGCCAGCAACTCGGGCTTGCGGTGCCGCAGATCGAGCAGCCGGGCCTCGAGCTCCAGGGCGAGGAGGCCCTGGGGCTCGGCCTTTTTCAGCTCGGCAAGCCAGCGGTCGGCCTGGTCGAGCTGGTTGCGGCCAATCCAGTAGGTGACGTAGTCGGCCAGATGCTGCGGGCTCCTCACCTTGAGGTCCAGGAGCTTGACCATCTCGCCCTGGTACTTCTGGTCGTCATGCTGACTCAGGTAAAGCTGGGCCAGCAGGAACCGCTCGTTGTTGCCCAGCGTGTTGGCGGCGGCCAGCCGTTGGAGGATCGCGACGGCCTCGCCGCGCTCCGCCGGCCGAAAGTAGAGGATGGTCGCCTTGAGCACCTGGTCCTCGATGCTCGCAGGATCGTTCCTCAGGTTCTGCTGCACCAGTGCGAGCGCAGAGTCGACGTCGGCCGGCCGGCCCTTATTCAAGAGCACCGCGACGCGGGTTCGGTTGACCCAGGCCCTGTCGCTGGCGGAAAGATCGGTAACCTGGCCGAGCTTGTCGAGGTACGCCTGGACCTGTTGGAAGCGGTTCTGGCTGAGAGCCACCTTGGCGGCGAGCCGCAGCGCGGCGGGCTCAGCCGACTTGCCCTCGTCGCGCAGGACCTTCCCGACCAGGTCTTCGGCCTGCTTGACGTCGCCGAGCAAGAGCCAGCACTCGGCCAGCGCCAGGGTCGACCGATCGGCGGGCAAAGCCTGCCCCGCCTCACGGACGGCGGCCCTGGCCTGATCGATGTGCTTGGTCTGAGCCAGGTACTGAACGTAGGTCAGCCAGCACTCGGGAAGTCCGCGGCCCACCTTGAGGGCGCGGCGGAACTCCTTGCCGGCATCGTCACTGCGACCGGCGACCATGTAGACCCGGCCGAGAGTGAGGTGATCGGAGGCGTTCGTCGAGCTGTCGGGAAATACCTCGCGGGCCAGCGCGATGCCCCGGTCGAAATCCTGGCGGCGGATCGCATCGAAGGCCTTGACGATCGTGATGTCATCGAGGGCGGCGCCCTGGTCGCGGCGCACCCTGGCCACGTAGGCGATCTCGTCGAACCGTTTTCGCTCATTGAGCAGTCCCACCAGCCGGCGGACCAGCGAGGGCGGGACGTTTCCCAGCTCGACTGCGCGGAGGTAATATCCGATGGCCTTGTCGATGGAGCCGGCGAGCTCCTCGATGTCGCCCCGCAAGGCAACGGCCAGCGCCCACTTGGGACGCATTTCGGAGATTGTCTCGGCCAGGCCGCGCGCTTCGTCAAGGTGCTCGGATTCGCCGCGGCGGACTTTGTCGATCAGGAGAGCGGCCTGCGCGAACCGCCAGGTGGTCCCCTCGTCGCCTTCAACCTTGCGGATCTCCGCCACGAGACTCGCGGCGGCGGCATGGTCCCCGGCCGCCAGGGACAGGTCCAGTAGCTTGAGCCGGATGCCGGAGTCGTTCGGCTCGAGAGCCGCAAGCTCGCGCCAGTGTTGCCGCCCGAGGCTCGACTCGCCGAGCTGGATCTCCGCCGATCCGAGCCGCTCCAGGAACCTGGGCTGGTTCGCGGCGGGAATCTGCTGGCGAGTCTGCGCCAGCTTCGCCACCTCGGCCCTGGCCGCAACGCCCCCCTCGGCACCCCAGTAGTCCAGGCGAGCCAGTTGCAGGTCCAGGCTCGGCCCCAGGTCCTTCTCGGCCTGGTCGAGGATCTGCAAGGCCGCGGCACTCTTGCCTTGGCGCTGGGTCAGCCGGGCGAAGTTGAGCCGGTACTGGAGGTTCCGGGGCTCCTTGGCCTGGACCGAGGACAGCAGGGCCCGGGCGTCCTCGACGCGGCCCTGAGCGGCGAGCGCGTCCAGACGCAGGAGAGTGATCGACTCGGCGGCCTGCGGCAATGCCTTCTCCGCCTCGCGCAGTTCCCACTCGACGTCCCGCCAGTTCCCCGGTTCCCTGGGCTGACGAATCGCCTTCTGGAGCAGGAGACGCGCCAGATCGAGCCGCCACTCTGGCTTGCGTAGCGTGATCGGCAAGAGAATCGTGACCGCCTGGTCGAGCCTGCCCGAGCGAGCCAGGGCGTCGGCGAGGCTCTTGCGCGCCGAGTCCGGGCCCTGCTCAACTTCAGCGGCCCGCCGCAGGGCGTCCAGCCGCTGCTCTTCCTCGCCCATGCGGGCGTGGCAATCGGCCAGCATGAGATCGAGTTGCACAAGGAGCTGGGGATCGGATCCCGAGAGCGCTCGGGCCATTTCGATCTTTTGCTTGGCGCCGCGCCACTTCTGCCGCTGAAGATCGATCTTCAGAGCCTGGCCAACCGATCGTTCAGCATCGAAGTAGACGATCTCGGCTTCCAGATACCGGATTACGGTTTCCAGGCGCGTGACAGTGTCGACGTCCTGCAACTCGGCGCCCCGCAGGGCCTTTCGAAGGTGGGCGACGTATTCGGCGGCCTCGTCTTTCCCTTCGATCTTGCCCTGAAGGATCAGGTTTTGCGCCAGCTCGATTGCCAGGTTGGTGACCGGGTTTGCCTTGAGCGCTTGCCGCAAGACGGCCTCGGCTTTGGCCAGTTGCTTTTCCCCAGTCTCCAGCCGGGCCAGGCCCAGCGCCAGGGCGACGTTCTTGGGATCTTTCTTGACGCCCTTCTCGAAGTAAGCCCGCGCCTTGGCCGTATCCGGTATCTGCTCGCTCGCGACGGCCGCGGTCAACAGCACTTCGGGATCATCGGGAGCCAGCTTCAGGCCTTCCTGGATGTCGTCGGCGGGAGTGTGACCCACAATGAACGCGACAGCCGTGATGAGCCGGTCCTGCTCGCTGCCGGTAAGTTCGTGAGGCGGCCACAATCCCACAAGCTGCTTGCGGAGATCTTCGATTTGCCGCGCACGTTGCGTCAGCCGCTTCTCGGCAGTGCTCACGACCAACTTGCCGTCACGATCGAAGATGCGGAAATGAAGCACCTTACCCACGGCGGCCACGATGATGAGGTCCTTGCCCGAGGTCGGTATCCAACTTTCGTCCGTCAGCGAGGATATCAACTGAAGGTCGCACCCGTTGGCGGCGGCTCGCAGCGACCGCTCGATTTCGCTGGCGGCGCCGGATTTCAAGAACTCGGCGACGTACCGCCAGCGGTAGACATGAGCCATCGCCACCCCGGGGTTTTTGGCCACCATCTCCATGACCGTGCTGTCGGCGTCGTCAAATCTGCGCAGATTGATCCGGTACAGCCGCGCCAGCCGATCGTAGCAAGCGACCCGCCGCGGATCATGCTGGATCGCCTCACGGAACCGTTTCTCGGCCTCCTCGAACCGGGTCAATCCGCGTTCAGATTGACCCAGCAGATCTTCCAGCTCAGCCAGCTCGGCGGCCGCCGCCTGGCCCGTCGAATCGCTCGCGACCCTCCCGACCAGGTTTGTCAGATGGCGCTGGGCGTCACGGTACCGTTTCAGCTCCAGGGCGATGTCGGCACACCGGCGCTCGATCTTCGAATCACCGGGGTTGTGCCGCAGGGCTTCTTCATAGACCAGGAAGACCGCGGCACGGCGACCTGGGTTCCCGTACACGTATATCTGATCCAGGAGCCGCGCGTACCAGTCCCACACAGGTCCATTCTGGCGCTCGAGAGCCAGATATTCGGCCAGCGTTTGTGCGGCTTTTCCCTGGTCAATGCCCGTGGGGGAGTGGCCGACGATTGATGTGACCGCGGTGATGACCGGGACTTTCTCGCTTTCAGTAAGCTCGTGAGGAGGCCACAAGGCCGCAAGCCGCTTCCTGAGATCTTCGATCTGCCCGGCATGGTCCGTCAGCCTTTTCTCATCCGAGTCGACGACCGCGTTGCCATGACCGTCGAACATGCGGAAATGGAGCCCATCATCGGCTGCGGCCACGACGACCAGATCCTTGCCACCTGTCGGAATATCACTCACGTCCTGTACCGAGGAGACCAATCGCAGGTCACACCCGGCAAGAGCGCGGCGAGCACGCGCCAGCAAGACCTGCGCGTTCTTCTTGATCTGGTACTCGTGGACGAGGTACATCCCCGCGCTCAAAACGGGCACCACCACGAGCAGGATCGCCAGAAAAGCCAGGTTGAGCCGTCTCATAGGTGCGTTGGCAGTCAGCTTGGGTTGGTGAGCAGGGTTTTGCAGCCGGGGCCTGCGTTGGGATCGGGGAGCTGCAAGATTCGACCGATCCAGACGAACGGGACCCCCAGGCACTTGAGGACCGTGCCGGCCATCAGACGGATGTCGAGCCAGAAACTCATCCGTTCCACATAACACAGGTCGTAATTCAGCTTGCGCCGGACGCTGGCAAGGTCGATGTCGGCAGGCTGCTGCACCTGCGCCAGCCCGGTCAGGCCGGGCCGCACCGCCAGCCGCTGGCGGTAGTTGGGCAGGGCGAGCTCGAGCGGTTCGAGGAATTCGGGGCGTTCGGGCCGGGGCCCGACCAGGCTCATCTCTCCCTTCAAGACGTTGATGAGCTGAGGCAGCTCGTCAACGTGGCTCCAGCGCAGAAACCGGCCCAGCGGAGTGACCCTCGGATCGCCGGGGACGCACCAGCGCGGGATGCTGTCCCTCTCGCTGTCCTGGTACATGGTCCGGATCTTGTACAGCGTGAAGACCCTCCCCCCCAGTCCCAGCCGCTTCTGGACATAAACCCAGGCACCACGAGAGCTCAACCTCATCAGGACCATGAACAGGATGATGAGCGGGGCCGTGAAAAAGAGCAGTACCGAGGCCAGAGCGAAATCGAGCCAAGGCTTGATCGCTTCATACCGGTTGATCCGTACGGAGGGCGTCGCGGCAACCGCGTCCATCTCGGGAAAATCGCCCTTGATCGTGCCGGCCCAACTTGGGGTCTGCGTGGCGACCTCGCCAATCTCCGGATTTGCAGTACTCATGCAAAAAATCCTTATGGGTTCTCACTCTTAAGATCGGTAACATTCCTGCATCGGATCACCGAATCCGAGAATTCGAATCCCTTCGAGACGATCCGGCGCGGTGCCCGCGAGCGGGACGTGCGCCGAACTCGGGTGCAAGCCGTTTGAGCAGGGAATCCTTCATGCGGAGAGCAACCAACTGAAACCTGATGCGACAACGCCGCTACCCCCTTTGGTCCGGGCCGAGGTGATCGTGCCGGAGTCGATCACCTGGTCGTTCCCGTGGATCTAGTTGGGGGTGGGAAACACGAACCTGTTGACCTCCGGCAGGAAAACCGTCAAGAACTCGTTGCAGGGGTCGGCCCCAGGATCGACGACCGCCCCCGCGGTCTCGCGGACAACGTAGAGTTTGCAGAGCGCCGGCACAGTCGCAAATGTCCAGCGGGGCTCTTCGGGCGCCGACCAGCCTTTCGAGGCGTTCCAGCTCCAGAAGATCCTCAGGACGGACGGACTCGTCCCCTCCCGCGCTGCGACGGCCGTGCGGAAATTTGCCTGGCGGTCTCCGGGAGCGTAGCGGCGCTCGAAGGCAGCCGGAGAGTCCAGGGTGTAACCGGCGCCCCGGTAGCAGACATCGGGGGTATGCGTCGAGATTTTTCCAGGCAGGCCGCCGAGCAGCAGAACCGAAACTTTGACCCCGGTGCTGCGGTTCTCGTACACCCTGCCGAGGCAAACAATCGCGCCGGCGATGGCTCGTTCTCTGGGGGACACCTCGAACGCGGTCCCCGTCCAGTCGCCGATGACCGTGGGCACGGATTCGAACCGCGGGGCGAGCGCGGCGAGCGCCGCAGACGCGCCCCAGCGATCGGTCCATTTTCCGTGGACGAGCCCGGCTCCGACGATCAAGATCACGGCGGCGGCAATGCGAATCATGACGATCGACTTTGCTCCGATGAGCCGGCTGGCGCATCCGGCATCGGGCGATAGGTGCCGTCCGAATTGTAATCGTTCCCGTAGCGGCCGCCGTGAGCCCCTGTCACGACTGCCCCGAGGATGGGCACACCCAGGCACTGAAGGCGTTCCGACGCGGCCGCGACCTTGGTCTTGCGACTCTTGTCACGGAAGATCGAGAAGAGAACCGCATCGACGTGCTGGGCGATGATCAAGCCATCGGCCACCGGAAG
The DNA here is from genome assembly GCA_963823675.1 of uncultured Isosphaeraceae bacterium. Taxonomy (GTDB): domain Bacteria; phylum Planctomycetota; class Planctomycetia; order Isosphaerales; family Isosphaeraceae; genus CAWGMT01. The sequence goes on from CAWGMT010000020.1 coordinate 210,434, forward strand.
GATGGGTGAAGAGTTGACGATCACGAAATCAAATTTCTCCTTGAGCTGGGCGAAGAGGGAAATGAGGCAACCCTGCGAGAGCAGGCCAAGGGTCTGACGATCGCACGTCCCCGCGGTGAGGATATGGAGGTCCTCGATCGGGGGGGTCGCGATGACATCGGCCCATTCAACGTCACCCCGGATGACTTCGCTCAGCCCCGGGCCCAGGGGCAGATTGAACAGCCGATGGATCGACGGGCAGCGCAAGTCGCCGTCGATCAGCATCGTCCGCAGGCCGCCACGAGCCAGGCTGGTCGCCAGATGGCTGGACAGCGCAGTCTTCCCCTCGCCGCTGACCGCGCTCGTGATCATCACCACCCGGTGCAACCTGGTGCCGGCCGCGTGGATCAGCATGGTCCGGGTGGCGTCGATCGATTCCACCATGAGGTTGCTCCAGTAGCGTTCCTTCTCGGCGTGCCTGCGCGCAGCGCGCGTCCGCCGCCGGCTTTGGCCCGCATGATCGGCAAGGTGCCGACCACCTGGAGTCCGAGGTGGGTGGGAACTTCATCGGCGGAATCCACCTTCTGGTTTTGCAATTCGATGAAGGCGATCCCGAAGAGGCCGGTGAAGAACGAGCCGAAGATGACAACCGCGAGCATGATCTTCCGCTTTTTGTCGTCCACCGTGAGAGGGGGGACGGCATCCTCGATGGTCCGGATCCGGGGCGGCGCCCCCAGCTCGACATTGAGCGCTTCCACCTCGGCTCCGACCCTGAGCGCCGATTGCTGCATCTGGGCCACGTCGTCCTGGATCGATTGCAGATCCAGGGTATGTTTGGTGAGGGCCTGATTTCCCTCGGAGACAGACTTGAGCTGGGATTTCAACTGTTGCTCGATGTCATCCAGGATCAGCAGCTCCTGCTCGGCCGCGACGCCTCCGTTTTGTGCGACCGCACCGGTGACCTCCTTCTGCTTGAGCTCCCGGATGGCGGTGGGGCGCAGCTCCGCTCGCTTGCTGTTGAGCAGTTTCTCGGTCGCGGCCATATCTTGCCGAAGGTGTCTCAGCGACGGATCCGCGGCCGGCCTCCGCGACGACGCCCGAGCACGGGCAATCGCCGTGTTCAAGGCCTCTTCCTGGTGAGCGCGCTTGGCAGCCAGATTGGCGATGCTCGGCTCGTGCTCGATCCACTCGTCGATTTCGGCGTCGCTGATCGACTGGGCCGGTATCTCCTCGCTGCTTTCCTCGGGCCGCTGCGATCTGACCTTGAGCTGGGCTTGCAGCCTGCGTTTCTGCGACTGGATGGCCAGAAGCTCGTTCCTGACGTGCTGCTGGTGTTCCATCGCAATTTGTTGCCCGTATGCGATCGTTTGTTTGTCATCCGAACCGATCGTCTGGGCAAGCTTCCTCAGGGTTTCCCGCCGCTCCGCCAGCATCTCGGTGTATTTCTGCTTGAGCTTCGTGAGCTGGTCAAACCGGGCCGTTCGCATTTTGAGGTCTACGTTGACGACTTCTTCGATGTAGGCTTTCTTCACCGCGTTGACGATGATCGCGAGCTGTTGGGGATCGTCGCCGCTCAAGGAGATTTCCATCAGCTCCGAGGCCTGGATGAACTCGACCTTCAGGTTCTCCACGAGCCACCCGATCGGATCTACCTCATTCCGGATCAAGGGACACTTGCCGACTTCGCCGTCCCGCAGCGCGGCGCTCAGCGCCAACTGGCTCTTGACCAGGGCCATCTGGGTAGTCTGGTAGCGCCTGTAATCGTCGAGGGCCGCCGAGTCGGTGTCGACTGTCTGGAAGAGGATCTTCGGCGCCTGGGCCTTCAACTGCAATCGAGCCTGGGCCTTGAACTTGGCGTGGGGAACCAGGAAGTAGGCAGCCGGCCCACAGATTCCGGTCAAGAGGATGGCCGCTCCCAGAGCCGCCAACTGCCGCCGGTGGAGGGCCCGTAGAATGCTCGTCGCGGTCAGCGTGTTCGCGGCGGCGGGCTTCGCCAATCCTGACCGGTGCAGCGGAACGGCCGGGGCAAATTGCTGCGTTTCCGCGCCAAAGACGGCCGCCGGGCTGGTGATGGGGCGGGCCAGTTCGCCGTGCGAATGCGATGGTATTTGTGGTTTCATGGCAGAGTCTTCCGAGGATCCGTGTGACCGGGAGACGAGTCAGACCGCACCCGAAACTTGTCATCTTCAGTCGCATCAATGCGACACAGCTCACAGAACCGATGGCTTGTAACCCTTGGTCCGGGCTTCGCCCCGGTTCGGCGGGCGTTCCGAGCCCCCCAGCTCCAGGCGGGGAGCCTGATACCGGGTCTCGATCAGGAGATGGGAGAGAACCCAGATCTCGAACCAGTACAGGATCAGGGCGAAGGGTATCATGAGCCAGCCAGCCAGGTCGTGATAGAAGGTAGTCGCCACGTGGCCCCCAACCTTGTCATGGAGGATTCCCGTCAAGGTGATTCGGGCGATATTGGCCACCAAGGCAACGGGGATCGAGCTCACGACCAGGACGATCTTGTCAAAGAGCGGGCGCTTCACCACCAGGGCCGCGGCCGTCGATAACGCGACGAAGGTGATCAGCATGCTCAGACCGCTGCACGCGTCCACGACCCCGATTCGCGCCTCGTTCAACTGGATCACATTCCCGTCGGCGAAGGCCATGAAGCCGAGCGTCTGCAATAAATAGGTGCTGGCCGTCGTGGCCATGGACTGCAGCGGCGGTCCCAGGAGATTCTCCACCCGCCACGGCAGCGGGATCATGAACGCGAGGAACGCGATCGCAGGCCAGGCCCAACCCAGGACCCGCCACCCTCCCAGAAGCAAAGCCAGCCCACTCAGGTACGGTAAGAGGGCGAGGCCCTCGAGGGTGCCAATGCGAAAATACCCTCCCACGAGCTGGGCGATTGCCCCGAGCCCCACCAAGGCCAGTCCCCAGGTGCTCTTGCCCGCCTTCACCCCATCCAGCCGGCTGCGCCGCATCCAGAGCAAGGCCAGGGAAAAGATCGGCACAAAATAACCGTGGGCGTACCGGGGGTCCGTCAACCATCGATCCGCCATGGCGGCAAGCGCAGGCCACAGGGACCAGAGCAGGCACCCCCCCAGAAACAACAAATCCAGCGCTGCAACATGCCCGCCGAAGGGGAATCTCTTGACGATGCGCTCCATCGCGGTTCGATCAGCCGGAACAATCTCAGCGGAGAAACCGGTCGGGGCTTTTAAACCCAAACCCGTTTCCGCAGCAACCCATTCCGACTTTTTCCGAAGAGAGCTCATCTGGCCAACCCATTCAGAAGTCTGCACCAACACCCGCTGTCACGGCTCAAAAACCCCGGCGACGCCCACCAGACGGCGCAGTCAGACACGAGCGGAACGCTTGGCGGTTTTGTGGCACACTTCGTGCCCATCGGTTGTATCAAGTCCTATCTTGATTAGATGCATCGCGACAGCGAGGCGACTTTTGGTCGTGTAGTAGCCCCTCTTTGTCATCAGTTGTGGAACCAATGTTCATCAGGGGGACTTTGCATCTCTGCTTTTACACCTGCATCATTGCAAGGGACATTTAAAGACGTAGCGACACCAATGTCAAGCAAGTAGGCAGGATTCCAGAAAAAAAGCGACTAAAGTGTTGCTTATAATAGACTTGTCCTCGAAATTATCGCCTTCGTGTCGTTTTCGCTCGGGACGCATCACTTTTTCGTTCCTAAGGTAGCACTTGGGAAAAGGTCGATCCTGTATTCGATGTTGTTCTGAATCAACATCCGACGGGCGCAGCCGCCAATCAGGTGGGTGGCGAAGCGGTCGAGCGGATTGGCCGAAAGCTGCTTCCGGAACGCAACAAGGCCGCGCTAATCCACGGAAGCAGATATAACACTAAGTATCTTGCGCCAATACCCTTGTCGTTCCCCCTGGAGCTCGGCGATGCGCCTGGTGATCTGGGCGTGAAACTCGGCGGTATCGACTGGTGAGGATTGTCCCTCGCCGCGAGGTGCCGAGTGGGTTCTGCGCGCAGAAGGTACGCTCTCGATCCCCGAATTCGCCGCAGGATCGGGCGGCTTGCGCCGCTCGCGACGCTCGCGTTGATTGGCCGACGTCGAACCCAGCGAGCGAACTTCTTTCGCGGCCTTGACCGACCGATAAGGCTCGGTTTCTCGGCGGTCGCGCTCGCTGCCGGCCGTTGCATCGACCTGCTTCGCACTCGAAGACTCGCCGAGCTTGGCCCGGAGGACTTCCAGTTCCCCCGTCAACTGCTGGACTCGATCGAGCTCGGCGCGGACCGCGCCGACGTGCTCCTGGTGCATCGTCATGAACATCCTTACCATGAGAATCATTTCGCTGTGAAGCATCTCCAGGAACTGGATGTGCTGATTCCATATTGCGATGGGACCGGCGGCGGCTGTGGGAACCGGGTTCCACTCGTCCCCGCGCAGGGACGCCACCGAGCGCGGAGCGACGACGGCGGAATACGGCACAAACTCGGTCCGCGACCGAGAAAGTTGACTCGATCGGCGGGGCAGGGATTTCACCAGCTCCATTGACATGCCGGGAGAACCGGCTGGCGCGGCGGCCGGATATGGTGAGAAAATGGCGCCTGCGTCCAGTGGAACGTCCTGGCGGCTAATCTGATCGCACACGGACCGGTAGCGGAGGACGAAGGCAAACCTGCCGACGCGCAGCGTGTCGCCGTCGTCGAGCCACGCCCAGCGGACGCGTGTTCCATTGACCCAAACTCCTTGCCTGGACAGCATGTCCACCACCCAGATTCCCAGGGGTGTCCGGACCAGGCTGGCATGATATGTCGAAACGCTGTCGTCGGTCAGCACAAGCTGGCACTCGGCGGATCGCCCGATCAAGCTGAGCCGGGGGCTGATCTTCCAGCTCGAGAGGGTTTCCCCGATGCGAATCGGCAACTCGATCTCCGCTGCGGGCAAGTGATCGGCGGCAGCTTGGTCAAACGGGTGAGACGAGAGAGGATCGACGATCTCGGCATCTTGCGCGCTCTTCCCCAACCGACCTCTCCAGCGCAGCCGGTAGCGGCCGAGCCAGATGAACTGGTCCTGTTCCAGCCATCGCTTCGTCGCGGGATCGTCCGCGCCGTCCCAGCGAATCTGCGAGCGACTTTCGAGGTCGATGCAGAAGATTCGCCCCGCGATAACCTGAAGGTAGGCATGCCGCCGGCTGATGAGCGGGTCATTGAGATGAAAATCCGATCTCGGATCGCGTCCCACGATGACGAACGGCAATCCGTGCTCGTGGCAAATCGAAGATGCAGCCGGCAACCCGGGATCGTCGCACTCAAGGGTCAATGCAGAACTCAGCCCGCACGCATCGAGGAATATTCGCCTGCCTGTCTCAATCATGCCGCATGTCCGCCTGGTGATTGTCTCGCGCGAGTCGCGTTCTCGACGGGTCGAACTGGGATCAATTGCAAATCGGCCCGAACGATCACGCTTCGGCGTCGTTCGGCCTGTGAATCATCGTAGCGCCCGAGAGCGCGATACGCAACGACGTTTCCCAATAACCGACCTGGCAGCCGTGCCGCGGCGTGTGACACCAGACCGCCTGCTGAAATGCCGCGCGTGCCTAGCCGATGCCGGCGGGCACTCTCGCATCGGCGGCCAACCCGGCCGAATCCCGGATCGACTCGATCGCGTAGGGGCGGGCCCCGCGGGATTCGTAATGAACCCGGATCAGGATCTCGGCCAGGATCCCGAAAAAGAGCGAGACGATCGTTCCTACCAGGAACGTCCCCGCCAGGGCAGGGAGCGGGGTCTCAACGAAGCTGGCCTTGTAATCGATCCCGATCAGCCGAAGCCAGCCGAACTTGAAGACCACCATGAACAACAAGGTGAGGAGGACCATCAGGAAGAACACCAGTCCCATCTGCCCGAAAAAGTGCATTGGCCGATTGTAATAGCGGGTTATGAATCGAATTAACACGACGTCGAGCGCGACGCTGATGATTCGCCGGGGGCCGTACTTGCTGACCCCGGCCCGGCGCGGACGGTGGTCCACGGGTAGCTCGCCCACCTTGGCGCCGATGTGGTTCAAGTACAGCGGGATGAATCGGTGCATCTCACCGTACAGGTGGAGCTCCTTCAGGAGCGAAGCCCGGTAGGCCTTCAGCGTGCAGCCATGGTCGTGCAGCCGGACACCCGAGACCAGACCGATCAGCCAGTTGGCGACTTTACTCGGCAATTTGCGAGAAAGAGCCTTGTCCTGGCGGTTCTTGCGCCAGCCGCTGACGACGTCATAGCCCTTCTCGAGCTCGGCCAGGAGCCGCGGAATATCGGCCGGGTTGTTCTGGCCATCGGCGTCGAGGGGGAAGATCACGCGGCCCTCCGCGAGCTGAAAGCCGGCCGTCATCGCCGCCGTCTGGCCGTAGTTTCGCCTGAAGCGCACGACCCGCGTACGAATCGGGTCCTCAAGCGAGGCTTCCACCAGGCGTTCGAGTACGGCCCGCGAGCCGTCACGCGAGAAATCGTCGACATAGATAATCTCGGCGCTCTTGCCCATGGCGTGCAAGGTCGATCGCAGCTCGGAATCCAAGGAGACCAGATTCGGCTCCTCATTATAAACGGGCAGCACGATCGTAAGGTCGATCTCGCGGGCCAACCCCCGTTCCTCGGGCTCCATTTCTTCAAGCTCCTTTCCCTGTTCGCCTCGTTCCGCACCGATTCCGGAAAGGCTCGCGCGGGGCGAATCATTCAGTCGCCGGACGGGAGGTTGCTTCGCGCCCCTTGGGCCAGCATGAAGAGGGTCCACAACTCCTTGAGGATACAGGATTTCGTATGCGGCGACCACGCGCCTTGAGAAGTCTCGGGCAGCAGCAGGGCCGGCCAGATTCAACCAACTGGCAGCCCCGTACGAAATTGGGATCCGCCTGCTTACCGCAGCGCACCTGGAAAGGTTCGACCAGCTTCCTCCACCAGATTACGCCTCGAATTGACGCGCGAATCCTCGCTCGGCAAAACAATCACGCTGCTGGCAATGGCGAGGTTGGCGACAGAGATCGGTTGAAACATCCGCACAATTCACCGTAAGATCGGAAGCGTGGTCCGGCAAAGCGCCTCACCGCGATGCGCTCGAGCCCGCAGAATGGTGATTTCCGAGTAACGTGGCCCTCCTAGCTCAATTGGCAGAGCAGCTGACTCTTAATCAGCGGGTTGATGGTTCGAGTCCATCGGGGGGCACTTCCGAGACGAGGTGTCGGCAAATGCAACCAGCCAAGATTTATGTTCGTCAGGACGAACACGGCGTGCTCCGCGTGGGTGACACCCGCGTGATGCTCGATTCGGTCGTTGCGGCGTTCCATCTGGGACACTCTGCCGAGACCATCGCTCAGCAGTATCCCGCCCTATCATTGGAAGAGGTATACGGCGCGATCACGTACTATCTTGCCAACCAGGCCGACGTCGACCAGTACCTGCGCAACCAGGACGAGGTCTGGAAACAATGGCGTGAGAAAGCCCACGACGCCGAGAGCCCCGTTGTCCAGCGGCTGCGCGAACTTGGCCGCCCGGACGAGGACGAATGCGCAATGAGTCGGCCGCGATTCCTGGCCGACCACGACCTTAACGAACACATCGTGTCCGGGGTTCTCCGCCAGGAGCCGCTGATCGACTTTTTGCGCGTCCGCGACCTCGGAATGAATTTGCTGCCCGACACCGAAATCCTCGCATATGCCGCATGCGAGGGGTTGCTCGTTGTGTCCCATGACGTCAACACCATGCCCGCTGCGGCGTTCGCTCGTGTTTCCGCGGGAGAGTCGTTTCGAGGCTTATTCATGGCTCCGCAATCGTCGCCGATTGCGTCAATTATTGACAGCCTTGTCCCTGATCTGGGCTGCCAGCGAACTTGAGGAATGGAAGGACAGGTGGTTTTCCTGCCGTTGCCATGACGCGACTTATGAACCATCATCGATCCAACGGTCTGCAGCGTCGGTCACCAACCAAGCCGTTTGGGCTCCGCTACGCCGACCCGACAGGCTGAAATGAGGTGACCGTTGGGCGTTTTCTACCACCTCGATCGTACTGGCGAATCCCTGCGGGCTGGTCAGATCCTAGAGTTTGGGCCGCTCCCGGCCGGTCTTTCACCAGACGAACTGGCGATTTTCGGTACATTGTGCCCAACAGGCGTTACCCGGTTCGGACATGATATCCTCACTAAGCAACTTGAACCGAACGCGCTCGAGCGTGAGCTCGAAGTTGAGCGAATTCGCCGCGATTGCTATCCGCATCGGATTACCCGATACGCTGTTATCTTCGGTTGCAAGGCAATGCCTGACGTCGATGTTTTGCGCTGGCAGTTCTTTGACCCTTCATACAACGGTCAGCGCGGTCGCGTCTGGAAGATTCGCGGCACCGCCGTGTTCCGTGCGGACATGAACTGGTTCAAAGAGCATTGCGGAGATTACACGACCGCGGCCCATGCTTATTGGTCCCAACAAGAAAGCGAACGCCCTCTGATCGAATACCTGCTGCAACCCCCAGTCACGGTATTAGAGGAGATTCTCAGCGCCTGATCGTCGCTACGCAATGCTTCCCCAAGAATGTCGGCAGGCGGCCTTTCCCAAACTGCGAGGACAGTAGAGCAAGATCAACGTTCACAACGCCGGAATGCCCTCCGCCACCTCATTCAAAATGGCAGAGTTGTGGCAGAGATGCGGTTGAAAACCCTTGTAATTCCTCATAAAATCTGAAAAGCGGCAGCGGGCCGGAACGGCAATCGCTCGCCCTAACTCCTTTTGCCCAAGCTCTTTGCCATCTCCACGCAAAGTTGAGAGCATCCGACTCTTAAGCGCAATACCGTTTAACGAAGCATAACCAGAGACTCCTTAAAGGTTTTCTTCACGCGTGGCAGTCGCCGATGCTGGGGACGTTTTTTCGGCCACTTCGACATTTTCCGTTTGATCACACGTGGGTTGATCCGGTTGCGGAGTTCATCGGTGCGCTCGCATGGCCCACCCGTTGGGGATCGTCCAGCGTGTAGCGGATCACTCGGACCAGAATGCCGTCGCGGTCTTTCTGACGGTCGTAGGAGCTCTTGTAGACCTTGGCCAGGTACGACCCGTCGGCGAGGATACGGAGCGGGTTCAAGATCAAGCTTTTGACCACGCGCACCAGGAGTTTCACTCCGGTCGAATTCAACTGCCGCCACAGACCGTAGCTGAAAAACCCTTGGTCCAAGAGCAGGAGCATCTCCGGGGTCAGATGCCGCAACAACCCGGCGACCATCGCTCGTTCACCGCAATGGACGTGTTTGAGAACCAAGCCGATTTCCACGTGGGTTCCCAATTCGACCAGGCTGAGCTTACGCACCTGGGGGAAGGCCCCATCGCCGCGTGGCCCGGCCGAGGGGCGTCCAAAAGCCTTGTCATTGGCTGGCGTGTCGGGGACGTCGTAGACGGTGCTGTCGATGCCCACCAAGCGGAATCCGCCGTAAAACGCCCCGAGAGTTGTCGGCTGGGCCAGAGGGCGGGCAATTTGGGCGAACAACTGACGCACGGGAGCCACGCCCAACCGCTGACTCCAAGATCCGGCCGGCGTCATCAGCCGGCAACGAACATCGTCCTTGATGCATGCGAGTCACAGCCTCCATGTTGCTTTGGTCCAGAGCAAACCCAAAGTAACATGAGGCTGCGACTTGCGCCTATTTCAACGGTATTGGCTTTAGAAAGGCGCCTGGTAAGTAGACGCCAGGATCGACGACCTATTTGGTGTCTCCGTCGTGGCGCTCAAGACCGCTGCTGAATCTCTGATTGGTCCCACAGCACGATATGGCGACGAACATAGGCTTCTGGAACGATCTGCGTGGGGGCCCTTTGGGCTTTCGGCCACAGCTTCTCCATATCGTCAAGCAGCCGTGCCATTGAACCGACGGTAAGTGTGTCGGGGTTCGGCACCCAGTCAACCATGTTGCGGACGGCGCGCTCCCGCTCGATCATCTCAGCGGTCACTACTAGCGTTGGCGTTGGCTCGGAGCGAAAGTGGAAAGCGAACGACGTTGACGGTGGTTCTTTGGCGGGCATGTTCCCTATTCCTCGGTCGGGCCGGCTCGGCGTGGACACGACGGGAATAGGGTTGCGTTGCATCGCACGCCGGGCCTTCACGGGTCATGACTCCCCCGTCCCGATCACTCCAGTCTAAACAACGTCCATGCGGACGTGGAACGGGTCGCCGAGTTAGCGCGGTGGGTGAGGGGCTAGTCTCTCCGCTCGCCTTGCGTCATACTGCGTGCAGCCGAGCGGCGCGATGAGGCGGGTTCTCCCTGTGGACAACCGGCGTCGGCCTTTATTAGCCCTTCCGCCACCGAATTAACCTTACAGCGTGAAACCACCGACCAGCGGAGAAGCGCCATGATCTTCTTGTACGTTGCGGTGGGCATCCTGATCCTGCTAGCTTTTGTATATCTAATCACGTGTGGATACATTATCGCTACCGATCCCACCGATCGGGCGGTCGCTGAGTGCCGCAAGGAGTACGAGCGAGAACTCCGTGTCTACGAACTAAGGGAGGCATGAGTTTCTGGCTCACGAGTGGATTCCCGCGCCAGAATAGTGGTCAGTCTCGAGTCGCGAATTACGAGCAAACCGCCACAATCACATCCGGAGGCCACGGGAAAGGGGGCTTCGCGATCGGCTTGATCACTGAGTCTCGCCCGTAGCAGGTCCATTCACCGGTGTACATCGGCGGAGGCACGCACTTCTTGCCGACCAGCTTGCGTAAGAGCCTTGAGGTGCGAGCGAGAGGACTATAGTACAGCTCGCAGAGGACATCGAACAATCGCCTCTCGACAGCGATCCGTGCGAGCATCTCAGGCGTTCGCCATTGTCCATATAACTCGACCGATCCGAAGAACTGGCTAAGCATCTCGCGGAGTTCATCCTCCGTGAATTCCTTGACGTGGTACGGATTCTTGATCCTTCCTTCGTCGTCCCGCTCGGTCAACCGACCGTTCGGACTGCTCACGACCAGTGTTCCGTCGCTCTTGAGCACACGCCTTATTTCGGCCAGAAAGCCCGTCGGATTCTTGAGGTGCTCTATGTTCTCGAAGTTGATCGCCACATCGAACGGGGGATGCAGGTCCGGGATCTCGGTAAGTTGCTCCACGTCGCCCCTGAGGAATCGCAGGTTATCGCGAGAATAAAGCCGTTGTGCCTCCGCAATTGCTTTGTCTGCGATGTCAACTGCGACGACTTCCGCAGCCGCCCACATCGCCAGGTGCGCCGACCCATACCCAGTCCCACAGCCTGCATCAAGAACGCGCGCCCGGAACAATACTGTGCCGCGAACATATACCGCTGGATGTGATTGGCATAGCTTGCGTAAATGGTCTCGTCGTCAACGGAGATCCGCTCGGATACTGCCATGATCAAACAGCAAGACGACCGTCGCCGTTTCGCTTCGGTGAATTGCTGGCTCCTCGCGATTACGATGGCTAGCCCATTCGATTTCAGGGCACACCGCAACTACTATACTTGCCTCCCGAACGTCCAAGCAATGTGCGGCTAATCCGAGCCGGCGGTCAACGAGTTTCTCGCTCATTCGTGAATCAAGCAATGGCGGCCTCATTGCGATCTGGCGAACGCCCAGTTGCAACCGACGCTCTCAACAAGCCTGAACCCAGCCCCCATCAGGTCCGCCACAACCCGGTCCGCTCCATCTTCACCCAAAAATCCGGGGTGGATTTCCACCAGGATGAAGGCCGCGCGATCGGCGATGAGGCTCAACTCATGACCCACCAAATCCGCCTCCGCCCCTTCGATGTCGCAGATCAGGGAGAAGCGATTGAAGCCAGCTTCATCCAAGATCTGACCAAGGGTAATCGTTGGGACGGTTACCTTAGTGCCGAACTCGCCATCGAGCCGGCTTCCGACGAAGCTCGCATCGATATCGAAAGTGACCGTGGGGGCGCCGTACGCCAGTGCCGCATTGACGACCCGGAATTGGCAGTCGTTCAGATCGCGGTTTCGTTCCAGGAGCGCGGCCATAGAGGGAGCCGCCTCCACCACAACGTGTCGATCAGGGCAAGCGAGCTTCCGGTTCGCCAGGCAGGAGACCACACCAAGACCACCGCCAAACTCAACGACGGGAAGACCGGATGGCAAATGGCGGTGCAAGAGAGCGCGCTCCTCAAGTTCGTGTTTCCCGAACCAAAGGGTGGACTTGTGACTCGTCGTGACCGCAGGGCAATCAACACTGAATTTTAGACCCTCAATTCGGATACGGTTTCCGGTCAGTTCCACCAGCCTGCCGACCGTAGCATTATTGATCATTAACCGGGACCGATACCAACGGTACCGCCGACTTAAGATTGCGACGATGCCTTCACGACGCAGCTTTTCAAGGTAGTTAATCGTCAGTCCCCCTCCATCGAGCGGTGTCGAAGGTCAGCCGAGGCTGCGACGTCCTCGGTTCCGCGGCTTACAGTTCATGCCGACTCGCCGACGTTCATTTGATTGACTTGCTGGCGGGCGACGTTGATCTGAACCGCCGGGACGGCCAGCCGGCGCACGGTCGCCAGGGTCTTCAAGGTGCTCAGCAATCGGCGGTGGGCTCGATCCGTGCGACGCTGATAGTGGTCGGACCGAGCGAAGGTCAGGCCCCCCTCCGATGTCGCTCCACCCGCGTACTGGGCTTCATACAGCCGGAAGGCAAACCAACACGTTGCGGCGGCGTTGGCGAGCACCCTTTCAACCGGGGTCGGCGTCGGGCCGGCAACCTCGGCGGCGAAGTCACAAAGCTCGTCTTTCAACGACGCCTTCGTCTTCGCGTTGCCGTCGTTCCCCGTGGCCCAATCGATCAGGTGTTCGACGGCCCAATTGTCCATTGCCCACGCGGCGGGCTTGGCCTTCACGATGTCCTGAGACACGTCGTTTCCTCCACTCGCCTCGACCATGCTGATGATACCCACCCGCGGTCAAGGCGTCGCGTGCAAGGGCTTTGACTTGTTCGACCATTTCGTCAAGGGCTTGGTCCAAGTCTTCCAGTTTGCGGCGGTCTTCACGCTCACACCATCGCTCGTGATCCGCCTCGTCGCGCTCAACAGTCTCCATCTGAGCGATCTGGCGGGCCGTCTCGCCGCTTCCCCCGTATTCCGATGTGACTCTGCCACCCCGCCGAACGGATCGGTAGATCTAGGGCCGGCCATTGCGATAAGCCAGCGCCATGTGTACTACACTCCCACGTTTGCGCCACTTCGATTGGCAAGTGCGTGCATGCAGAAAATGTCGAAAAGTGCGCTTAGTTCCAGGGTTGTCACCGGTCGGCAGACAGGCGACGATGAGAAGTCCCAGCGGGCCGAACAGCAGCCCCAAGATAAACCCCTCCATCTGCGAGCGGCCCTTCTCGTATGCCACGTAGCAGCCGACCATGGCGCTGAGCACAAAGTAACCCGCGACGCCGAGTGTGAGCATCACTCACCGCCTTTCTTGGTCTCACGTTCCGCACCAAAACGATCGGAGGAAGATATCAAAAAGGTCCGCCGGTTGCGATCGTCGTCCGCTCGTGCGCCTCGAGCGGTCTTTCACCGGCCACCCCCTGTCCCCGAGGCGGCCTTGACCATCGCCAGAATGCCAGCCTTGAGGGCCTCGGGTAGCGCGGGCCATGCTGTGTTGACGGCGGCCAGGTCGGGGTCGTTCTGACAAGTGTCGGTGGGAATAGGGTGGGAAACGGGCGGGGTTGAAATCCGCAAACCCTTGTGGGATGATGGCTTGCGGGATTCGCTCGTCTGACTCTTAATCAGCGGGTTGATGGTTCGAGTCCATCGGTGGGCATTGTAACTCTAATCTGGCAAAGGATTTACGGCAAGAGGTAGCCCGAAGGAATTAAATCTTCTAGTGCCGTGGCGCCAAAACTCGCCCGAGAACGCTCATTCGGCCTCGCTTGATAGCCACAAACGCTGGCACCGAAACTCTCCGACGGCCTGCCCAATCGCCAACTCGTCGGACGTGGTGATCGGCGACTTGCCGGTGAGCTTCCGCCAGAGCGTCGAGTAGTCCCAGGCGAGCAGACGGGCGAGCCTGGTCTGCCCGCCCGTGCCACACTCGTCGTTCAGCGAGACTATTGCAGATTGCAAAGATGATCAAGTGTTATTATTACATGGCGCAATAATAAGCCCCGGCGAGCTCACTTCTGCAAATACAGCCAGACGAAGCCCGTCCGGTCCTCCTTATCGGCCGGTGAGATCAAAGGCACCATATCTCCGACGAGGATGTCGAGCTTGCCGTCGGAGTTGACGTCATCGACCCAGATTCGCGTGCAGCTCAACGGGCCTTTGAGATCCGCATCGCGCGGGAGTTGCCCCTTTTTGACCCAGGGGCCACGACCGATCAGCGATCGAAAGGTCTTGAGTTCCGGCGGTTTGCCCGGGCCAGCGTAATTCTCTGCCCATTGCACCCCGCCCTCATAAGAACCGCTCAACAGATCGAGATCACCGTCGCCGTCCCAGTCGATGACGAACGGGTCGCTGTGATAGTAGATTTTCAGGGGGCGACCATAGGCGTTGATCTGGATGGATTCCGGCGAAACTTGCCTTTGCCCAGCCCCTTGAAGAGATAGAAGGTGCCGGCGAAATTGCCGACGATCAGATCGAGGTGACCGTCACCGTCCCAGTCCACCGCGAAGGGGCGGGTGCAGGTGTTCTCCTCCGTCGGCTCAGCTTTCGGGGCGATGACGAGCGTTTCGCCGTTCGTCCCCTTCAAGACCTCTGCCCGGCGAAATGTCCCATCTTCTTTGCCGTACAGGATCTGGAAAACTCCAGGCCCGTTCATCTTTTGTTGCTGGAGGGAATACGAACCGGAGAGGATGTCGCCACGTCCGTCGCCATCGAGGTCCACAAACTGTGGAGTCGAGCTGGTGCATCACCATATGCCGGGCACCTCGGCTGGTGCGCCATCGGCCATCAGCCATTGCTCAGTCGCGAGATTGCCCTCACCGAGATTCTTGTAGACGCGGATCATCCCGCCGTCGTACTGCCCAACGAGTAGGTCCTTCTTGCCATCGCCGTCGACATCGGCCCAGCATGGCGCCGCGTAACCTGGGCTATCGACTCGGACAGGAACGCCGCCCGCCGTGAGGCGTGTGGGTGGCTGGAACTGGGAGGAGCAGCCGATGCAAAGCCCAGCCACCAGGATCGTAGAGAGCGCCTTAAGTGTCATGCCTCGTCCCCGAGAATTGGAGGAGGATGGTACCTCCGACATTAGTCTAACGAACTCCCTCGGCCCGGGAAATGGCTTGTATTCTCGTAAAATAGTGTTTGAACATACAAAAATATATCGTCACCATAGGCGTCTCTCTCCGCGACGAGCCGTGGCTGGAGAAGATGGCTGCTGACATGGAGTACAGTCGGTCGCAGCTCTGGCGGGTGGTTTATGACGGTGCGCCCGTCATCCGCCGGATGCGCGGCAGGCTGGAGAAGCTGAAGAAGCGAAAGTCAGCCAGCTAACCGCCACTGATCGACTACAGCGGCCACGGCCCTGTCTTGCGCAGCAACGCTGCTCAGACAGTAGACGACGCCCGCGCCGATCCTCTGGTGATCGTGCGCCCGCAAACCCATCAATCGTTCCTCGACGGATCAGTGATTCGCGATCTCTGCCAGATTATCGAGACGCAAGACGTCTCTGCCTGGAGGACAAGCCTGCAAGAAGACTCAATGGAACGCGCTCTGCATCATCGGCCCGCTGGCAGAGTTGTGACAGAGATGCGCTGGTTGGCCACTGTAAATCATCGTAAAATCTGGAAAGCTGCAGCGGGCCGGAGGGATGACGTAGGCATCCTAACTCCTGATCCCGGCCTTGGTTGGCTAGGAACAACCTGACCCGAATCGTCCACGTCGGCGCCGGAGCGGACCGACCTGGCTCGAATTGCTCAGGTCAACGTCGTCGCGGATCAACCTGGCTCGAATCGCCCACGTCAGCATGGGAGCGATCCAGGGCTCAGTCCAGAGCACCACGACCCATCGCCAAGGCGAGCGGCGGATGGAAATATACCCTGGCCCGAGTGAGCGTAGGACGGATTGATCCGTCCCACGCTGAATTTGCATCTGCCTGTTGCGAAAATGCGCCAGAACGCAAAGCCCGGGGACATCCCGTCGTCCGGCCGCATACTCGGCACATACTCGGCAAATTTTGGCACCCGCGAAATCTTGCCCACTATGCCCAGTATGCCAAGTATGGGGGAGGAAACAGCGACGCTGGGGAACGGGTGGATTTTGTTCCGACGGCAGCCGGCAACGAACGGTGGCTCCCTACCTGTCAGGACCTGTCATTACGACGAGGTCGGGGCGCTGCTCCGGAAGACGGCTCTCTCATTCGTAAGATTCGCGCTAGTCGTGGTTTAGATCCAATCCCCACTTCCTTGCCCCTCAAGGGTGCGCCGGCCGGCTCCTTGGCCCGGGGCTCTTGCCCGGGGGGGCCAAAACGAAAAAAAGCATCGGATTCCTCTCACTGGCTCTCACCTACTCCCACGCCCGGAGAAGATCGCGAGAGTCAGCAAACCCAGCTTGCAATTTCACCGAACCCTTGCCCACGGCCGGTGTTGCGCCCTGAGGGCTGCGCGCTGCCTGGGCCGCTTGGGCGACCCGCAGATCCAAATTCACCGGGACGGATTGCCAATTCGTCCTGAAATCGCTCGGCCACGGGTATGTTTCCATCCGCCGATCGTCCAATCGGATGCCCTGGCTGGCTTCTGAGGTCGGTGCGTTGCGTCTGTATTGGTTCAGCGTCAACGGCACAGACGGTCCTGCACGCTGGAGCAATCTCGGGATATGTGCGTAGAGCCACCCTTGCTGGCGCGTCGGGTTAGATGTGCTCGCTCTGGGCGACCGGCTCGTCCATGAGAGTCGGGGCTACTGACAGCGTGATCACGATCGGAGAGAGACACCAATTGCGGCATCGATCAAGGCCCGCTATTCGCGGCCTTTGTACCAGCGGCGTCGACTGTTCCCAGGCGCGGATCAATGGCGCCTACCTGCGGCACGCATCAGCCGTTTCGGCCTTTCCTGAGCCCCACGCCGGGACGTCCCGGGCGAATCCGTGACCCCTCGTCGTCCCGCTTCACGAACCGGACGAGCTTGAACCGGCTCGAGTTGCTCTGGGCCATCGCCGTGAACTCCGCGTCAGTCATGGTGAGCCCAGTCGCTTTGCGGATGAACTGGAAACTGTGGGGCTTGTGCTCGACGGCAGCAGCCATGATCTCCAAGGTGTTCGCCACTTTCCTCTCCTCTTTCCGACCGTAAGGTCATTGAAGTCCTTCGAATTGATACTACCAGAACGGCCCTGAACCGACAAGAGCGAGCCGAGCTTTCGTTCAATGTCCATATATAAATTAACACAGTATATAATATTTAATTATAAGATATCAGAGCCGCGCGATGGATAGCAGCGACTCTCCGGTTACTGGAGTCGGCTCAGATCAGCGCGGAGCCCCGTGGCCGTTGGGAGCCTTCCCCTGGGCGTCGCGATACAGGCGTGCAAGCTCGACCATCAAATCCTCGAGCCGGCGGTAATAAGCGTCCTCGCCCAGCTTGTCTTTTTGGTCGCGCAAGGCGGCGATCGACAGCTCGATCTGGTCGCGTCGCTGGCGGAGGTCAGCCGGCATCTGTCGTTCACGGTCGCTCTTGATGAGATGGATCTGGTGGGCTCGATGACCATCGAGCCCCGCTCCGTCCTTGGCGCGCCGCGTGGCGCGGGTCCCGCGAAACCAGTCGGCGGGAGTTCCAAGCCCGTCGCCGTTGTCGTCGAGCAATGCGTGCTCGGTGGCAAGTTGGGAGTGATTGCGATAATACTCATCGACCCGGCTGCTGGCCATCAAGAACGCTTCCAGGAGCGACACCTGTCCGTCCTTGTCCAGATCGGCCCGCTCGTCGCCGATCGACTCGGCGATGTATTGACCGAAGCGGGCAAAATTGAGCTCGTAGCCGCTTTTGCTCGCAGTGACCACGATCCGGGCCGGGCCTGATAGACGGTTGATGAACGGGCCGCTGCCCGAAGCGCAATTGATGACCACGATGGGCCGTTTCGCCGGGGCCAGCCACTGGCCGAGCTCCGCGTCGCTGATGTCCGGCCCGCGCAGATTGAACTTCGCTTCTCGGCCGTCGAACGTGCCGTGGCCGATCATGACGATCCAGAGGGGCTCTCGACCCGTGGCAGCCTTTTCGACCAGGATCGCGTGCAAGCGATCCCGATCCGTCGTTCCGGCTTCCTGGGAGCGCCCGATCAGGACCGACTCGGCTCCGGCTTTGCCGGCTGCGGCTTGCCAGAGTTCGGCCCACTGGGAAAACTGCCCCGCGTAGTCGGGGGAACCGGACGATCCAACGACAATCAGCACGCACGGACGATCCGCGGATGCGACTGCCGCCAGACACAGGCACGCTGCAAGCAGGCTGTTCATGCTCCCGATCCCGGCCAGGGGCGCGACGATCTCGCACCCGTGTTATTGACCAATCGATGCGTTGTTTCCGGTGCGATCGCCTTGCCCGCCGCCATCACGCCAGGCCGCTCTTGCGTCTCAAGCCCCACTCGGCCGCCAGACAGAAGAGCGCGGCGATCAGATAGAGAGGATGGTGCCACAGCGGGGAAGTCCATGTTTCGGTGATCGGCGCATTGCGCAACGGAAGACCGGAGACAAACGCCGCGAGTCTTTGTCCATCTACCAGCTCGCCATGGGTCTTGGCGGCGATCGTGCTCAGAAAGTCCTTGTCCGGTTCCAGGCGGGCAAATTCGTCGGCTGCGGGCTGTGCAACCCAGCCTGCTTCTTGCTCGCCGACGGCGCTTCCGTCCGGGGCAGTCGCGGTCGCGACAACTCGGTACGCGCCCGACTGCTTGGTGGTGTACGCCGCGGAATACACGCCGGATTCGCGGCGGTCCGGTTCAGCTTCCAGAGTCAGATCGCTGCCATCCGGTAATTTGATCCGGAGGGTGACCCTGGCGTTATCGAGCGGGCGATACTCCGCGTCGCGCACCCGTACGGTCAAGTCGACGGCTGGCGTCGTCGAGTCTGTCCTGGGCTGCGCGGTGATTTGCAGCCGACCCGGAACGTCGCCCACCAGCCAGCGGATGGTTTGACGCCATGATCGCTCGAGGTCGCTTTCGGCGGGATCGGCTCGCCGCATGCCCCAGCGCCAGAGATCGCCGATCAAGAGGGCCCCAACATGCCCCCTGCCGAACTGATGAGCAACGAGAGCCGGGGATTTGTTCCCGAACCGATCGACCGCATCGGCCAGGACGACCGCGCCCGGTTTGATATTGCCGGCGCGACTCAAGGTGTGGAAGGCAGGCATCGCGGTCAAGCGCTGGCGCTCTTCGTCTTCCGTCTTGCGCAAGCGGACCCAGGGTTGCAGCATGCCTTCGCGCGTGAGGTCCACGCGATACCGCGCGTCGTCTCGACTTTCAGGCGACCGCGATAGGTAGACCGGCAAAAGTTCGCTGACCGGCGTTTTATCGTACTGGCCGTCGCCAAACGAGTCGGGACCGCCCAGCATGAGCAGTCCGCCGCCGCGCTGGCTGACGAAGTTTCGCAGGAGCGTGAGTTGGTCTGGCGTGAAGAACGTCGCTTCGACGTCGTCGAGCACGATCGCGTGGTAGCCGTACAACAGGTCGGCGGTTTGGGGAAATCCGTCGCGAAGCTCGGACTCGTCGGCCGCCCCGAGCCGGACCAATACGGGCTGATCGGAGCGCTCGGCCGTATCGGCGTCAGGGTTGTCAAAACCATCAAAGAATGGGTTCGTTGACCGGGTGCGCCGGCTGCGAAAGTCGAATTTGGGCTGACGGCGCGCGATACGTACCAGGCCAACCAGCTCGACCTGCTCGTCCTCGGTAATCGCCCGGCGGAGGAATTTGAACTCCCAGTTGGGCCGGCCGCTCACGTAGAGCACGCGGTACGGACCGCTGCCCTGGTCGACGACGACCAGACGACTATTGTTGGCTCGTGTTTGCTCGCCCGAGGCCGCCGGCGCGGATGACTCGCCAGCCTTGTCCTCATCCAGAGCGGTGCAGACATTCACTCGATAGAAGCTAATTCCTTTCCGCTCGGGCCGGAACTGGAAGCGAAACCCGATCGGCTTGTCGCCTGAGGGCGATCTGGCTTCCTGTCGCTCCACGACCTTGCCGGTCTCATCGCTGATCGTCGCGACGATCGTTTCGCCCGGGAACCCGAGAGCGGAAACAACCGGAGCGATCACCACGGGAGCCGATTCGAAATTGGTCTGACTGACGGAAACCCGGTCAACGCGAACGTCCCTGGCAACTCGCTGCGAAGGCGGTACGACCGGATAGATCGGCGGCATTCCAGACCAGTCAACGTCGCCGGCATCGGTTCGAATGCCATCGGTGAAAACCAGGATCCCGGCCAGTGGCAACCCCTGGAATCGTCGCGCCAGGAGCGAGAGCGAAGTCCCGAGCGCCGAACCCGTGCCGTCGAAAGTCAAGCCGTCGAAGCCGTCGACCGACCGCAGATGGGTGTCGAACGCGTATTCGCGGACGTTGAAATCCTGTCCGAGCCGGGTTTGCCACTCCGGGTCCTTGGTCAACAGCTCCCGCACCCAGTCGCCCCGGGTCCGATCGGCTCCTTCATCGCGGATCAGCAGGCTCTGGCTGTTGTCCGCCAGGACCACGAACGCGTTGGCGTGAGGGCGCGCGTGTTTGCCGGTAAGAAGCGGTTCCAGCAAGATGAGCAAGAGGAGCGTGATGCCCAATCCCTTCAAGATCGCGGCGCCCATCCGGACGCCCCGCGGAGCCTGGGCTCGGGCGTAGCTCCACAAGACAGCGGCGCTCGCAATTGCCCAGAGCGCCGCCACCGCGGTCATCCACTGGGGCGACCCACAGACGAATACGGGAAGAGTCATCGACCGCTCCCCAAACGTTCGTAATAGCGCCGTACGCCCTCGGCAAATTGAGGGGGAACCGGGTCGCGATCGATCGGCACCAATGCGTCGGGTGATTCGCGCCGCTTCACCTCCTCGGCAATCCGGTTGCGCAGCTCGGCGAGCGGTTCGACGACGAGCTCTTTGAGCTTGTTCCAGTCGGGCTCCCTGGCATGGCGTTTGATCTCCTCGCGCTCCCCGCGCACGCGATCGCGCACCCGGGCCACGCCCGATCGCAGCTCGGGATCCTCGATCAGCTCCTCGACGTCGCGCATGCGGTCCGACCACCGCCGGAAACCAGCTCCCGTGATCGGTCCCCCCGGGCCACGATTGATTCCCTCGAGCATGCGCTCGAGGCCGGCCGCTCGCTGGCCGCCACCGCCGCCGGGAGAAGCCGCCTGGCGACTGCCTTCCCGCCGGTCGCCATCACCTGGAGAAGCGGCCTGGCGACCATCCCGTCCGTCACGCGGTTGCGCGCCGCCCTGGCGCTCCTGGCCGAGAGGTGGGGGTTGACCGTCCCCACGCATTTGTCCCGAGCGACGCTGCTGCGGCTCAGGCGGAGTCTCGCCCTCTCTGGCCGATCGACCCGCTCGGGCCTGACCTGGCTCGGCCGGAGCCTCGCCCTCCCGGCCCGATCGACCCGCTCGGGACTGACCCGGCTCGGGCGGAGCCTCGCCCTCCCGGCCCGATCGACCCGCTCGGGCCTGACCTGGCTCGGCCGGAGCCTCGCCCTCCCGGCCTGATCGACCCGCTCGGGACTGTCCCGGCTCGGGCGGAGCCTCGCCCTCTCTGGCCGATCGACCCGCTCGGGACTGTCCCGGCTCGGGCGGAGCCTCGCCCTCCCGGCGGGACCGTCCGACGTTCTGCCCCGTGGCTTGCGCGATCTCGCGATTGACCTCTTGCGCGAGGTCGTCCAGCTCCGCCTTCGCGAGCTTCAGGGCCGCTGTCTCATCGCCCAGCACGCTGCGAGCTGCGTGCTCGACGCCTTCCCGCAACTGCTGGATACCCGACCCGGCGTGGCGGGCAGCCTTGGAGGCATCGTCGGCCACTCCCAGCTTGACGAGCTGCTCGGCGACCTTGAGGGCGTCGGTGATCTTCTGATCGGTTGCTTTGCGGGCCGTGTCGTAAAGGTTCTTGGCCAGGAGGGGCTCGGTTTCTTCGGCCTCCTGAACCGTGGTGCGCATCTGGTCCAGGAGCTGATCGAGTTGTTGGGCCTGCTGCCGGAGCTTCTGCCCAGCTTGTTCTCGTTCGCCGCCGCGGAGCGAGCGCTGGGACTCGCGTTTCAAGGCGTCGATCTGCTCCGAAAGACGCGCTTGATCTTCATCCAGGCGCCGCGCCTGGCTGCGCATCTCGGTCATCTCATCAGCGAATCGATTCGCGGCTTTCTTGCGAAGCTGCTCGCGGAGATCGTTCAGTTGGCGGCCGGCCCTGGCGCCTTCGGTGAGAGCCTGGGAAAGCCGGCCTGCTTCCAGTGCTTCGGACGCCTGGCGCACGTGCTCGCGACCTTGCTCCATTTGCTGGCGCTCGTCGGCCATGCGGTCCCGGTTCTCCTCCCGTTCCATCCGCTCGCGGAGCTCGTCCGAATCGCGGAGGATCTGCTGTTCTTGCTCGCGAAGCCGCTTGAGCTGGCGCTCGATCTCCTGGCGCGCTTGTTCGGTCTTGGCCGCTTCCAGCGCCGATTGCAATTCCTTCAAGCGATCGTTCAGATCGGTTTGCCGCTTCGCCAGCTCGCGGAGGCGGTTGAGCACCTGCCGCGTTTCGCGCTGGGCTTGCTCTTGTTGAGACTGTTGCGAACGGGCCGAGCGCTGCTCTTCGTAGCGGTTTTCGTCATTCCGCAGTTCGAGCTGCTGGAGCTGCCGTTGCGACGGGCTGCTGGACGAGCCGCGAGAATTTCGCCCGCGTTGCCGCATGTTGCCGCGGACAACCTGAAATTCCCGTGCACGCAGCTTGAGCAGAGCCTGATAGGCCGCCTGCTCGGCGGCCAGGGCGGGCGTGTGCGGCGCAACCGATGATTTTCCAACCGCGTCGGCGAGATGTTTCTCGGCGTCCTTCATGAGCTGGGACGCCTTATCCAGGTGGCCTTTCGACGCCCGGTCGCGGAGCCGGCCGGAGAGCTGGGCCGCCTGCTCGATCGCCGAGTGTTGCGACTCGAGCAGAAGCTTGCTGTCCTCGAGGAATTTCTCCGACGGCTTCAAGCCGGTCTCGCGGCGGATTAACTTCCAGGTCCCGTTGATGATTTCCTTTTGCAAGTCCGCCAGGCGCTCGGACTCCTGAGCGTTTCCGCCTTCCCCCTCCTGGTCTTCATTTGCTGAGCGCCCGCCGCTTGGTTGCTCGCCCTGGCGGAAAATCTCCTCGAACGGGCGGACCTCGGCGAAGAACATGTCGCCGGATGCGCGGCGCGGCCGGTTATCGGGCCCGAGGTCCTCGGCCCAGAAGAAATAGGTCACAAGCTGGTCGGGCGCCGCGCGGAGCGACTCGAAATCGAGCAAGTGAAGGGCGCTATAACGCCGGCCCGCGGCCGAAGAGCGCGGCAGCTCGATCTCCCGCGGCTCACCGCCCGCCTGGGTATAGGTGATGCCCTGGCGCACCAGGCCAAAGTCATCGTCCATCTGTGCCTTGAGCGTGAGCTCCTCGATCGGCGAGACGCGCACATCGTGTGCCGGCTGCGACATGGTGACCACCGGCAAGCGATTTCGGGTCACGTTCGCCACGATCTCGGCGGGCAGCTTGTTTGATCGACCCTCACCGTCGACCAGTTGAACCTTGTAGCGCCTGGGATCGGTGAGGGTCATCGTCGCCTGATAGACGTGGTCGCCCTCCTTCTGACGAGTCAGCACGAGCTCTTGACCCTGTTCATCGACCAGTTTCGCCGACGCAACATCCTTGTTGAGGCGACAGATGAGCGACACTTCGGTGCCTTCGACCGCCGTGATATGGCGAATATCCTCGACCGTCTTCGGCGCAAGCGACGTGAAGGAAGGGAAGACCAGCTTGGCGTCGGCGCGATCGAGCTCGGGATATTCGAACACCCGCACCTGGAAAGTCCGGGATCGCCGACCGCCGAACTCGACCTGATAGGAGAGGTCACTATCGACCGATTCGACCCGGCCCGCGAACGCCGGATCTTCCAGGCTGCGAGTCATGGGGCGGCGCCCCGCAACGCCCGATCCCTCCAGCACGACCAGGCTCGAATCCGAGGGAACGCTTCCCTGGAATCGAGCGACGACGAGCAGCGAAGTTCCGCGTTCGAGCTCCGCATCGCCCGGCTCGACCTGGACGGCGGCGGCATCGGCCTCTAGCCCACCGGCCGTCTGGCCGCGGCCCTGGATATAAGGCCCGATAACCAGCAGGGCGGATACCGACAGGAAAACAAGCAGCGCCGCCGCGTGCGCCAGCTTCGCGCCGCGGAGCACCCGCGTCGGTACTGCTTGATCCCAGTCATGGCCAAGGCGGTGTTCGAGCGCCTGGCGGATCACGACCGTCTGCAAGTAACCGAGCTTGTCGGAGGGCGAGGCCGTGGTCTGCTCGACGGCGGCCAGAAGCCCGGTACCGAGCTCGGGGTACGTCGCCTCGATGCGCCGGGCGACCCAGCGCGGGTCGCGCACCGATCGCATCGCCCAGATCGCCAGCGCGACTCCCGTCGCCGCGGCGACCGCGAACGATCCCAGCAACCATGAGCCCGGAATCGGCGTTTTCCCCAGGTGGAAAAGAACCACGGGAACAACCCAGCCAACGATGGCCCAGGCCAGCCAGCAGAGTGCCAGGCCGCTCCAGAGCCTGGCGTGCCGGAATCGACGCGCGACCCGTTCCAGTGACTGTCTCAGTTGGCTGTTCATATTGCGAGGGCCTCCGCGCGAGCTGCGCTGGGCCGGCTGAGCCGTCCCGCGAGCCAGGTTTCGAGGATCAAGATCAGGATGGCCGCCAGGATCAGCCAGCGCCAGAATTGCTGGCGGTTTTCGAGCTCGGTGCTCTGCATCTGGCGCCCCTCTTCGTTCTCAAATTCTTTCTGCGACCGGTTCACGAGCCGGCAACCGAACTGTTCCAGTGTTTCAACGTGCAGCGGCGAAGTTTTGCTTTCCGAGGGGTCGAGATTCACCGCGAACGAGCGAGCGCCCGCGGTCGAATCGATGGTATATACGCCTGGCTCATCCGTCTCGGAAAAAATCCCGTCGTCCGTCGTCTTGATGATCTGGCCCCCGGGTTTGCGGACGGTGAGCCCGGGGAAGGTGCCGTCTTCGGGAGACAGTCGGATCCGATCATGTACGAGGTAGTTCGTCCCTGAGAGCAGCCTTGGATTGTTGCTTTCCAAAAGCGCTGTCATCAAGGGCACAAATTTCGACGACCGCGCAAGCTGGCTATCGGCCGGTTGCCAGCCGCTGGTCAAGACGAAGAGCTTTCCCTTTCCGACAGTCTTCTCGAGCAGGGCGATGTCACCATCCTCGAACCGAGCCAGTATGCGGGATTCGCCCACGGCAGACTCGCTCAGTCGTCGATGTCGCCAGAAATGGATCTTGGTGAAATCGTTGAACTGCGCCGCGGCAAACGGAGCGAACAGGGGGTGGTCGAACTTGATGTCGCGCAGCATCACATCGCCTCGGCCCGCCGCTGGATCGACGTCAAAGGTGGAGACACCCGCTACGGTCGCGAGCGTTTCGGCCCGGCCGGGCGCGGTGGGCACCCATAAGACCGTCCCCCCGCCGTGCGCGTACTGTTCCAGACGGCGCGCATTTGCGGGTGCGGTCTCGATGGTGACGATCACCAGGGGAACCGAGCGATCCGAATCCCATTTGAGCTCCGTCCCGGGCGGCGCGGCGATCACACGCACGGTTTGCTCGGAAGTATCCAGAAAGACGCGCTCGAGGTAGTAGAGAAGGCCCGCTGTATCGGCCGCCTGGTCCTTGCCGACGTAGTACACCGTCTTCTCGTCGCGGCGAATGTCGGCAAAGTGGAGCGTGTTGTCGAAGTCGAAGGAATCACCCTCCAAGCGGAGGGTGCGCCGCGGCGAGGATCTCGGGGGACGTGGCAGCCGCACCACGCGGCTCTCGCCGGCGGGCACATACACCTCGATCGGCTTGGCCCCCGCCGGTTTCGTTTCGTCGATCCAGACCAGCTCGAACTTCTCGCGCTGGGAATCGGGATCATTCGTTACCCGAACGCGCCGTTGCGTATCTTGTGCATCGCCGCTTGAAGACCCGGCCGCGGGCAGATCGTCGAGCGCTTGCAAGCCGGCATTCGAGCCTTTGTGGGAGACGGTCCGGAGCTCGAGCTCGATGTCGGAGGGCCATTCGAAATCGCCAAGCTCGCTCAAGTGGCTGCCCTGCTGCAGGTCGCTGATCAGCACCACCCGGCGCGGCATCCGGCCCCCCTTCGCGTCAGCGTCGGCCAGGCTTCCGATCACGGAGACGCTTTCGATCAAGGCTTGCCCCAAATGGGTTGACCCCCATGATGGTGCTAAATGTTCGACCGCGGCCAGCGCAACGGCCTGGCGCCGACTGGCCTCGAGCGTGCTCGATTCCGCAAAGCCGAACACCTGCCGGAATGAATCGTCGAAGCTGAAGACGGCAAGCTCGTCCATGGGCCGGCAGCTCGCGATGACCTCGCGGGCGAGCGCCATGGCCCGCGGCCACAGATTGCCGCGGCGCATGCTGGCGCTGGTATCGACGAGCAGGGCGATGCGGCTTCCCTTCTCATTGCCGGAACCAAGCCGCGTCTCCTGGCGCCAGAACGGCCGGGCAAAGGCAAAAGCGAGCAAGCAGAAAGCGGCCGCTCTCAAGAGAAGCAATAACCACTGGTCCAGCCGGCTCCGCCTGGTCAAGCGGGGGGGAGTGGCTGAGAGAAACATGACCGAGCTGAACGGCACTTCTCCGCGTGGAACCCGGCGGATCAGGTGCAACACCACCGGGGCCAGGACGGCCGATAAGCCGAGGATGTACCAGGGAGAAAGAAAGCTCACCGCCCACCTCCTCGACCCGGAGCCGTTCTGTGGCCAGGCCGCCGCCCGCGCCGCATGCGGGCTTTCAAGAGATCGAGGAGCACGAGCTCGAGCGGCCGGTCGGTCGTGACGAGCTTGTACTCGATGCCCAGGTCCACGCACGACCGCTCGATTAGGGCGGCGTGGCTGGCGAATCGTCTGAGGTATTGCTGCTTGGCGGCCGCAGGATCGACGTAGAGCTCGCGCCCGACTCGACGTCCTGGAACATCGCCGGCAGCGAGAACGTGAAACCGACCTCGGCAGGATCGAGCACCCGCAGGACGATGACGTCGTGGCCCCGAGAGCGAAGATACCCGAGTTTGGCGGCCAGGGAACCCATGGGAGCGAGCAGGTCGGAGATCAGGATGACCAGTCCCCGCTTGCGCACCGTGGCGGCGATCTCTTCCAGAGGTTTTTCGAGATTGGTCGCCCGGCCCGCGGGCTCGCGTTCGAGCACCGCCATCAGCCGGCGGAGATGACCGGGCCGGTGCCGGGGCGGCAAGTACTCCGTGATCCGATCCTCGAACGTGATCAGGCCGACCGCATCGCGCTGCATCGACAAGAAATACGCGATGGTCGCCGCGGCTGTGCGCGCGTAGTCGCTCTTGGAGTGAGCGCCCGAGCGGTAGGCCATCGACCGGCTCACATCCAGAACCAGATAGCAGCGCAGGTTGGTCTCGTCCTCGAACCGCTTCACGTAGTAGCGGTCCGAGCGCGCAAACAGCCGCCAGTCGAGATATCTGGGGTCGTCGCCGGGGCTGTACTCGCGGTATTCGCTGAACTCGACCGAAAACCCGTGGTAAGGGCTGCGATGGATTCCCTTGATGAACCCCTCGACGGCGACTCTGGCTCGGACCTGCAGGCTCTTGATCCGCAAGAGCGTACCCGGATCGATGAGCGAGGCATTTGCAGACGCAGGCTCGTCGCGTCGCCGCAACAATGGATCAGTCTTGCGTGGGCGATCGAATGCGAACATCAGGCGCCCGGCCCCTTGACGTGTTCCAGCAGGCGGTCGATCACGGCATCGACGGTCACACCGTCGGCCTCGGCTCGGTAACCCAGGAGAATGCGATGCCGCAAGGTGGGATGGACCAGGGCGCGGACATCCTCGGGCGCGACATGGAACCGCCCCCGCAGCAAGGCACGTGCCTTGGCCCCCAGCACCAGCGATTGGGCCGCGCAGCCCCGCGCCCCAGCTCACCCATTGGTTTACAAACGGCGGTACCTCCGGTCCCGGCCGGCTCGACGACGCCAGCCGCACCGCGTAACGCACCAGGTCCTCGGCAACCGGTACTTTGCGCACGACTTCATGAAATTGGAGCACGTCAAGCCCGTCGAAGAGCGGCTCGATCGCTTCGCTGGCGCGCGACGTCGTCCGCTGCACGACCGCAACCTCGTCGTCCTCGGGCAGATAGTCGACGATCACGTTGAACATGAACCGGTCGAGCTGCGCCTCGGGCAGGGGATAGGTTCCCTCCATCTCGATCGGGTTCTGGGTGGCCAGCACAAAGAAGGGCTCTTCAAGAGGATAGCGGACGCCGGCCGCCGTCACTTGATGTTCCTGCATTGCCTCGAGCAGTGCGGCCTGAGTCTTGGGGGGCGTGCGGTTGATCTCGTCGGCGAGAATCACGTTGGCGAAGATCGGGCCCTTGACGAACTGCATCCGCCGGCGGCCGTCGCCGGTTTCCTCGAGGATCTCCGTGCCGGTGATATCGGCCGGCATCAGGTCGGGAGTGAACTGGATTCGCTGAAACTTCAGGTGGAACACCTGGGCGATGGTGCGGACCAGGAGGGTCTTTGCCAGCCCTGGCGCGCCCGTGATCAGACAGTGGCCGCCGGCGAACAGGCTGATCAGCAGTTGGTGCGTCGCCTCCTGCTGGCCGACGATGACCTTGGCGAGCTCGCGCTCGATGCGGCCGCGGCTCTCGTGGATCTTCTCGACGATCTGGCGCTCGTTCTCGTAAACGTCGATGACGGCCGTCACGATCGCTCCTTTAGACTCAGAGCCCCGGTCAATGGGTCATGGCATACGTCACGATGTTGATCCCCATGGGATAGGACTTCTTCTCGGAAAACTCGTTGAAGTACGCGGGATCTTCGCCTTCGCGCTCCCAGCCGTCGCCCAGGTCGGTGTTATGGCAGATGATCACCATGAGCCGGTTCTTCTTATCCGAGATTCCCCGGTAATGCACATCATGTGTGTTGCCGCCGTGGCGGTATTCGGACTCCCAGGTCACGCCAGTGTCCAGCCACGACTGAATACTGGGTACCTGAGGTTTTTCCTTGAGGCGATAGACGCAATGGAATATCTCATGCTTGAGGTCCAGCTCGACGGGCTCATATTGGGGCTCGGGGAACACGCGTTTGATCTCACGATAGAAGTTATCCCACTCGTCCCCCCAGAAGTCGTCGACCATCAGGAAACCGCCGTTAAGCAGATACCGCCGCAGGGTGGTAACCTCCTCGTCGCGGAAAACCAGCCGGCCTGGCTCGATGATGTAGATGAACGGATAGTCGAAGAGCCGCTCGTCGGTCAGCCGCATCGTGATCGGATTCGGATTCACCTTGAGCGCGGTGAGCTGCTGGAGGCGGAATGAAAAATTGAGGTCGCTATCGGGAAAGTCAGTGGACCAGCGCTCCCAGCCCCAGCCATATCCTCCCCAGCCGCCCCGCCGACCGCCGCCATAGGCGCCGTCGTCGTACTCGATCCTCACGAAGGTGAAGACGTCGTTCTTGAATCGTTCGTCGACTTTCCAGTCGGGCACGCCCACGCGGTCCGCGGGGATTACACCGGGCATGGACGATCGGCCCCGGCCGCGCCGACCTGGCTGGGCCAGGGAAACGCCGACGACGATCGCCAGCACGCATGGCAGGAAGAACAGGGCGACGCGTCTTGCGGTCACGGGGATTGGCCCTCGGAGCTAGTGGGAACGTTCGGAAGCCGCCGCGGGCTGGCGGCGGTCGGTCAATTCGAGCAGCAGTCGATGCGCGTCCAGGAACCGCGGCGCCTCCTCGAGCGACTTGAGGACCTCACGGCAGGCCTCGTCTCTCTTGCCGCTCTGCTTTAGCAGGCGGGCCAGGTGATAATGGACCGCCGCCGGATCGGTGTCGTCCAGAAGCGCCGTCGCGCGGTAAGCGGCCACGGCAAGCTCGCGCTCGCCCAGCTCTTCCGCGGCGCGGGCCAGTGCGCGGTGGGGGCTGGGAACCAGAGGGTTCACCGCCAGGAGGCGCTGCGCGTTCTTGGCCAGACCTTGCCAATCCTTGGCGGCAAGGTCGAGCTCGATTAGCCGGAGGTAGGCCGCGCTGGCGTCGCCGTCGCGCGCTGCCAGCTCCTCGAGCACCTTGTGCTCCGCGGACTGGCTCGACAAACGCCTGTGTACGGTGGCGAGCAGCATGTACGCATTCTCCGGGCCGACATAGTCCGGATACAGTGCCTTGAGTCGTTCCAGAACTTCCTGGGCTCGTTGCCATTTTTCCTCGGTAACCAGTCGCATGCCCAGGCGGCGCCAACCCCAGAAACTCCTTGGATGCTTGTCGAGCCAGGCAGCCAGAGCGCTCGAATCGGCACCATCCGGCAGATCCGGCTCTTCCCAGGTCAGCTCGGAAGCAACGCTGGAGGCACGCTCTCGAGCAAACTTCGCAAAACTTCGGTCTAACTCTTCTAGCGTCGTTTTGGCCCGTCGCGGCAACGTCTCGTTGATCGTCTGCCCCGCGCCCAGGTCGTCCAGGACGCCTTTGAGAGCGGGCAGGCCGAAGCTTCGCACCAGGAAATCCACCGCCAGCGACGATTCGTAGTAGGCAAATTGCAGGTGGAGTGGCGACTTGGCGCCGAGGAACGCCGAGCTAAGCCGGCTCAAGGGAGTCAAGTCACTCCCCAGGATCATGGCGCGAAAGCGCGGGTTGAGCTTCGTGCCCCAGGCGGGATCCTGACATCCCTCCTCGTAGACCGAAATCCCCTCGCTCAGCCACCGTGGCATCTTGTTGCGGGTTTTGACGAGTGTGACTACGTGGCAAAACTCGTGCCAGAGCACGGCCTCCCAGTTCGAGGGATGGTCGCCGTGGGAAGCTGGACTGTTGGCCGTGATCACGCGCCCGAAGCAAACTCCCAAGAGCCCGTCAGCACCCGGCAGGCCGAACGTGCGAACCGCAAACTCCTTGTGCTGGGGGAAGATCTCGACGATGACCGGCTCCGACAGAGTGACTCCGTACTTCTCACACATTGCTTTCTTCGAGCGGCGCAACAGCTCCAGCACCCGCTCGCCGTACAGCTCGGCCTCGCCGCTTTCCATGCGCACGATGAATCCGTCCGCCGACAGTGCGCGAAATCGCGACAGGCGGTCCCGAAGCGTGACCAGATTGTAGGCGACCACGTTGTAGGCATCCTTGGCGAAAATCTGGTCGGCCAGCTTCCAGCCCTCGGCTTCATCTCCCAACCGCAATAGGTCCTGACAGAGCTGGACCTTGGCGGCCGCGTAGTCCGGATCGAACTCGAGCGCCTTCTTCTGGTAGGCCGCGCCTTCGGCGAACCGATACTTCTGCGAGAGCTTACGGCCGATGACCGAGTTGACTTCGGGATTGGAATCCCACCGCGAAAGGGCCGATTGCCTGGCCTTTGCCTCCATCGCCGGATCGTTGCGCAGGTGGGCCAGCACCGCCTGGTAGGCCCAGGCCCGAGGCTCGTGGGGATTGACGTCGAAAACCTGGCCGAGGATCTGCGCGGCCTCGGCGTAACGCTCGCCATCAATCAGATGATCGGCCTGAAGCAGCAGGCTGTCCACGTGGCGAGGATTGATCTTGAGGGCCTCGGCAACTGCCTTCTCGGCGCCGCGCGATCGCCGTCCGAAAGAGAGCGGGCAAGCAGATAATGGAAACCGGGATCCTGGGCGGCCTCTTGGGGTGCTTTGCGCAGCGTTTCGGCCGCCAGCTCATCGTCCTCCTTGTCGAGAGCCAGCCTGGCCGTGGCGAGGAACGCCGCGACGAAGGTGGGCCGCTCCTTGGTCACAACATCATAGAACTGCTCGAGCACGGTCCGCGCATCGGCGCCGCGAAGCAAGAAAAAACGACCGACGCAAAGCCGGTTCTCGGGCGAGGTAAACCGCTCTGGAGCGCGCAGGATGAGTTGCTCGATCGCATCCAGTTGGCTCGCGGCGTCGGCATTCCCACCGTTGTACCGATATACCTCGCGGCCGAGCAGGCGCAGGGAGACGCTGATACGAAAGCGCCTCAAGGCCTCTTCGAGCGTCTCTTTCGCCTCGGCGTATTTGCCTCGGGCAAGCTCCGCCTCGATTTTCAATTCGCTATAGCGCTCGCTCCATGTCCCCGTTTCGATTTCCGCGCCAGCCAGTCGGGCAACCTCGTCATACCGGCCCGTTCGAAAGAGCTTTTCCACCTCCTCGATATCCGCGGCGAACGCCGAAACGGCTGGCGAGAAAAGGACAACCACAAGAAACACGATCGGTCGGAACATGTCAACGCAACCTCGTCGCCGGTTTTGATCGCCGCGGGAAGCTCTGGGGGGGCAGGGCCGCGAGTTTGGATCTCTGCGCGTTCCAGCGGGTAAGTCCGAGCAAAATCATCCGGCCTTGATTATAGCCCGGCTTCGAAGCGGATTGCCAAGCCCTTCGCTCTGACTGCACCTTGACCCTGCCCGAATTCGCTGGCAGTCTGGACCAGACGTGATCACCGCCGTCGGTCGTCCCCAACCACCGTTCTGCCACTGAAGCCCCCCTTCGGAGAGTCGCCAATGCCATTGTCGCGGAACCTCCGCGAACTCGGGATCCGCTTGGTTGGGTTCGCGATGGCGATCGTCGGTGTCGTGGCGATCACGCAAGCCGGTGAGCCGGCCCGTGCCGTCCGTCACGTCGTCGTATACGCCGAGGAGGGTCGATTCGCGGGCTGGCCGGCCAATCATGGGATCTGGTCGTGGGGCGATGAAATCCTGGTGGGCTTCAGCCGGGGATACTATAAAGACCGCGGGCCCTTCCATCACATCGACAAGGAAAAACCCGAGGAGTTCCTGCTCGCGCGCAGCCGAGACGGCGGGGCCACCTGGTCGATCGAGACACCGCGGCCACCGGGCGCCTTGATCGGTACCGCGGGAATGCGCCACGGTCTCTTGCCCAAGGGCGCCGCCGAGGAGCGGCCGACTGATCTCGACACCGCGATCAATTTCGCCCATCCCGATTTCGCGCTCACCCTCCGCATGGAAAACAAAGACAATGGCGTGTCACGGTTCTCCTTCTCCTACGACCGCGGGAAAACCTGGCGCGGACCATTCCGGCTGCCGCTGTTCGGTCAAAAAGGAGTGATGGCGCGAACCGACTACATCGTGGACGGCCCGGCGGAATGCTCACTGTTCTTGACGGCGTCCAAGTCCGACGGTCGTGAAGGCCGACTGTTCTGCGCCCGCACGACCGATGGAGGGTTGCACTGGCGCTTCCTCTCGTTCATCGGACCGGAGCCCGGCGGTTATGCCATCATGCCCTCGACTGTGCGCATCTCGGGGTCCGACGTCGTAACCACCATCCGCTGTGCGGAACCTCCCAAAAGCTGGATCGACGCCTACGCATCGCACGACAACGGAGGAACCTGGTCGTTTCTTGCCAGGCCAGAGCCCGATGCCGGCGAGGGCAACCCGCCCAGCCTACTTCGCCTGCCCGACGGGCAGCTCTGCCTCATTTACGGCTATCGGGCCCAGCCATTCGGAATTCGTGCTCGTTTCAGCGGCGACCATGGCCGAAGCTGGAGCGCTGCGATCTCGCTCCGCGACGACGGGGGCGGACGAGACCTCGGCTACGTCCGGTCAGTCGTCCGGCCCGACGGCAAGGTTGTCGCTGTGTATTACTATCAAGACCGTTCGGGACCAACCCGATACCTGGCTGCAACCATCTGGGACCCTGGGAAGCCGTAGCGACACAATGCGCGACGCGGCGCTTTCAGCCGTAAAACGTTGGGCGCGGGTCTCCGGGCACTCGAAGGCTGCGTCACGGCCCTCGAGCATGACGTTGCCTGAGAATCGGTCCGACCGAGTTTATCCGAGCCCGTCAGAGCGGAACGAGCCGTCGAAGGCCGTGACCCAAGATGACGGGGTAAAGTGCCAGGTTCCTCGCCGTTGCCGCCGCGACCGAATACCTCGGCATCGCACAATCACGCCCTTCCCGCTTCTCGACCAGGCAGTGAGCCAGATCGCGTAGATGGGAGGGACCGAACGGACCGTTGTGAATCCGGGCAATGAGGTGGCCAGGCAAGCCCGACTCGCCGTGTCGTGCGCCCAGCCACCCTCCCAGAATGGCCCCGATTGAGTCGGCGTCTCCACCAGCCGAGATGGCTTCGGTCAGGGCCAGCATCGGCTCGTCTCCAAAGCGCAGGAAGCAGAACGTCGCGAATGCCACGGTGTGTACCACGAAGCCCGTCGTCCCAATCGATTGCGCCGCAGTGGCCGTGTCAACTCCCTGAAGGCTTAAAGTGCTCGCCCGGTCGATCGCATGCCCGAGCTCGGCGTGACGGTCCGCTTGTCGAGCTCGAGACTGACAGTCAATCAGCGACATTCCGGCTGGTTTCTCGATTCAGGATGCGGTCAACTCGGCAACGTAGAGCGCCCCCTCGACAGCCCGGGCATCGCGATGGGTGACTTCGGAAAGGGAACGCCCGAATATTTCCCGCTCACGGGGACGATCGTGGAAAAAGGCCCCCACGGCCGCCGCTCGCATCGCTGCTCCGTTGCCGGCGGAGTAGACGCCGCTGGGCCGGATCCCGAGTGCAACGCGGAAGCACGAGCGCAAAGTCGCCATTCCAATGCCCCACGGCAATCTTGAGAACCAGCCCAGGAGAGATCGTCGAAACGCTCCTACGCAAAGTTCGACGTCCGTGGGATGCCGCGCCAGGCTCTGAGCGATCAGGACAGATAGCTCGGTATCATCGGAGACGAATCCGGTCTGCCCGAACAGCCTGAAGCGATCAATCCGCCCGAAGCGGCGTGCGATCGTGCGAGCCGTCAATCCCTCCGCGGGTAATCCGAGAGCGTCTCCCAGCGCGACTCCCAGCAATACGCCGCGGAATCGATCTTTGAGAGCCGCTCGTTCAGCACTTTGGGACATGGTCCGGGAAGCCGCGCAGGAACCGGTCGGCCGATTTGTTCCGCACAAGCCGGCGGATACGCAAGCTCGACACTTAGGTCTCGACATCCTCCGGTCTGAAAGGCCTCTCGCCGGGGGCACAAACAGAGGTCGGCAATTGCCCTCTCCGTTAACTCGACTCGAAAACTCATGGGAGTTCGGTCAGGTTGTATTTGCGTCGGAGCTCGGCAACAGCGCCTCGCGCCGGCTTCACCCTACCGGCCGCTACATCGTCAAGCCCATGTCGAATCGCCTCGATCGTGTTCTCCCGCTCGTCTTCAGACGCATTCTCGTACTCGCAGAGATCGAGCGCTTCGTCCAACGTGAGGTTCGACCCATCGTTTGCGAGCTGCTCGTCAACAAAGTCGCGGAAGGCTTGCAGGTCGTTCGCTCGGTCGATGGCCATTGTTGTTTTCTCCGATCCCTCTCATCCCTTATCATTGGGCCAACCCATCGTCGTGTCTCTCGCTCTTTTCAGAATTCTATCGAATTCCTTCGTCCAGGGCGATACGCTGTGACCGGTTGTTGCCGGCTTTGTCCGCCTGCGTAGATCCCAATAGTCTCTTCGCGGCCGCGAATCACTTTCAGCAACTTGCCCAAGTAGCGATGAGGTAGACCATGGCCTGGTTCGGGCCCAGCAAAGACGAGTTGTGGAAACAACTCTCCCAGGAGCTCGGAGCGGATTTCGTCGCGGGCCAGCTCTGGAAAGGGAGCAAGGTTCAGGCCCATCTGGGGCCCTGGACGATTACCCTCGACACCCATACCGTGTCGAGCGGCGAATCCCAGGTCACCTACACCCGGATGCGCACGCCGTACGTCGGCGGAGGGGGGTTCCGGTTTACCATCTATCGGAAGGGAATCTTCAGCGAGCTGGGCAAGCTGATGGGCATGCAGGACATCGAGGTAGGCGATCCCGAGTTTGACGCGGCCTTCATTATCAAGGGGACTGATGAATCCAGGGTGCGTGAACTCTTCGCGAACCGCAAGATTCGGGAGCTGATCAGTGCGCAGCCCGAGATCAACCTGTCGGTCCACGACAGCGAGGGTTGGTTCGGCCCCAAGTTTCCCGACGACGTGGACGAGCTCGTGTTCCAGGTCGTCGGAGTCATCAAGGACCTCGCCCGGCTCAAGATGCTATACGATCTATTCGCCGAAGTTCTGGACCAGCTCTGCAAGCTCGGCGCAGCGGTCAAATCGAACCCGAACGTCACGCTTTGACTCGAATGGAGCGGGGGCATTGCCGGCAGTACGCTGGTGATTCATGCGAGGGGCTTCTTGGCTCGAAGTTGGAAACGAGGGTTGTGATGAAATCGTGGATCTGGTTGATCGTCGCGGCCGTGGGCTGGGCGCTAATGCTGGCGAGCTACACGTCGCAATCGCGGCTTGACCCGAGCGCGCCCTGGTCGTCAGGCTCGATCGTGATCGGCCCGGTGGTGACGCACGAAAAGGAGAGCAGTAAGCCAGCGGGAAAAACAACCACCACCCCGAAGGCGCCGGCTCCCGAGAGTCCGGCCGAGGAAGGGTCATTCCCGGGAGCGATCCCGGTGCGCTTGAGGCTGCTATCGGCGAACGACTTCGCCGAAACGATCTTGAACATGGCGGGCGATGAAGCACCCGAGAAGGCGGTTGGCACCAAAGCGCACGTGCGGCTCAAGCTGATCGAGGTCCCGTTCGACAAGGCGGATCTGGGCGCAAGCGCGCTCCAGTCGGGCCGGCTGCCCGAGGCGGGACGCGACGAGATCGTCGCGGGCGCCAGGCTCGCGCATCGCGACCAGTTAGTGGTCGGCGGCCGGTCGCTCAAGGTTGTGGGCGTGCTCAAACCCGACATCGCGCTCTTTGCCGACTCGTTGCTCATTCCCCCCTCCGAGGCGGCGAGCGGGCTCTTTCCGGCCGTCGTCCCCTCGGTCTTGCCAGCGCGACTCGTGCGCATGCCGGCCGACCGCCTCCGCGACGAAAAGACCCGAAAGGACTTCGAGAAGGCGTTTCCATCGCCGAAATATGCCGCGTTTGCGCCTACGGAACGGCTCGATTCGCGACCGTTCTACGGCTATGTCGCCGGGTTGGCGCTGCTCTTATTCGGCGGCTCGGGCGTGCTGATCGGGTTCTTTCGCTGGCTTGCGGGCCGGCCTGGGATGTCGACCAAGGCCGGCGCGCGGTTCCTCGCCGAACCGCTCGTCGAGATGAGCCGAAGGCCTCGTCTGCTCTGGACTGTGCACCTGGTTTACTTCGGAATCGTGATCGCCGGCTCGGTCCTGATCTACGAGCAGCCGGAAGTGCAGACCGTTCTGCTAGGGAAAGTCGTCGAAGCGCTTTCCGCAAATAATAATCCCCTGGGCTTCGCCGGCGAAGCTTATCGCAGTGGAAACATAGCCCGCGCGGCTCTCGTCACATTCGTGGTCAATTTCTTCCTGGGCTCGCTCGCCTACATCACGTTGCCCTCGGTCCTCTTCTTCGGCGCCGGTCTGTTCCTGTCGTGGCTGCGGGCTTTCATGTGGGGCTGCCTCCTGGCACCGGCGATCCCGGCGCTTGCGTTCAAGATGCTGCCGCACTCGGCAACGATGCTCCTGGAAGGAGAAGGCTATATCCTGGCTGCGTTTTTTGGGCTCTTGATCCCCATTCACACCGTTTCGTCGAAGCTGGGAGGAAACCCGCTGTCTCGCTGGGGGCGCGTACTGTTGCTCAATTTCACCGCCAGCTTCTGGATCGCGCTGGTCCTGGCGGTGGCGGCGATCTACGAGGCCACTGAGGTGATCTTGATGATGCGGTGAACCAGGGATCGTGTTACCCGAAAACCGCCGGTATTGAACCAAGCCGGAGTGATAAAGGGGGCCAGTCGGCCAGTTGCGGTGGGCAGAGTCGAACTGCCTACCTCCAGGTTATGAGCCTGGCGAGCTACCGGTGCTCTACACCGCACTCCCACCCTAGCGGTATGCCCCGGGGCCGTCAACCCACGAATGTTCGCGTTCATCGGCCGTGTCAGGCCGCGGGCTGTTGTTGGCATCAGCCTGGCGGCGTCAGCCCCAGGTTCTTGCAACAGGTGCTCGGCATCGACCCTCCCATTGGGCTCAGGGCCCGTGCGGAGACAATGTCGCGCGCCTCGCGCGCTGGGGAGGATCATCGGATCTTCACCCGCTCATGGGGCTCACGCCCCATGCTATTGCAATGCCGCCCGCGATCTTGACGGTGCCGTGGTCGGTTGTGATGGTGAGGATGACGCCGAGCAAGCCGGCAAGCCCCAGCAGCCCCGCGGCGACCCAGCGCCGCCAGCCTGTGAACCACCCAAAGAAAGGCCCCCGTGTGGCGAAACCGCGGGCGCTTCCTGCCGCTGGGCCTGCGGCGCGCGTGAAGCCAGCTTGCTCTCGGTTCTGGGCGGCGGCGCGGGTTCTCGTTGAGCCGCCGAACCGGCGCGCGTCTCGAAGCGAGTAATCTCTTCCTTGAATTGATTGAATCGTTTCTTGAGCGAGCGCAAAGTGAGCTCTCGGACATGTTCGCTGGTCACCGGGCGGTGCTGTGTTTGAGCGTAGAGTTCTTCCAACTCTTGTAGCTTCAGCCGCGTGCTCTCTAGCTGACGCCGATTTTCGATGGTCATGGGACAACCTCCACCATTCCCTTGGGTACCAAGTTTCGGTCGGTGGCAAAGGTCCGCTCGGTGAACTGCTGGAAAGCTGCCGGATCGACCAATTCCATAGAATCATTCGCCCCGGGCTCGTGCTTGCGCTCGCTTGCGAAGTCTCAGTATCCCTGGCCCAGGTTGATAACTGGCGCGAATACCATTGATCTTGGCCTCGACCTCGGCCACGTATGCGTCCACATCAGCTTCATGTTCGAGATAGAACGCAATTACATCGTGGATCAATTCAAGCGGCAAGGTGGGATACTCGTTGTGGAGCATCTCGGCCGTGTAACCTTCCTTCAAAACGCTGCACCACGAGATAGAGGTCGATACGGTGTCCGGTTACGCGGATTTCACCCATCAAGCCACGCGTCAGGAATTCAGGTAAATTCATCCGATGCCTCCGGCCGTGTTGGCCTCCGAGTTCCATTATAACGATCCGCTCAGCGCCGTGGTTCAGTTTGCCCGATGCTGGGGTCCGTTCGCCGCAACTCCAATTTCTTCGAGCGTCGTCTTCACACCATGATCTGGGCTCGGCGGCTTCTGCCAGCCCCGCGTGAGTACGTAGTAGAAAACCGGTGTGAGGAAGATCCCGAAGAGCGTCACGCCGAGCATGCCGCCGAAGACGGCTGTTCCCAGCGACCGCCTCATCTCCGCACCGGCGCCTTCGGCGACGACCAGCGGCACGACACCCAGGATGAAGGCAAAGGATGTCATCAATATCGGCCGCAGCCGCAGCCGGCATGCATCGAGAGTGGCCTGGCGCCGGGGCACTCCCTTCTCCTGCGCCTGCTTGGCAAACTCGACGATGAGAATCGCGTTCTTGCTGGCCAGGCCGATCAGTACCACAAAGCCGATCTGGGTGAAAAGGCTCACGTCCATGCGGGCCAGATTCACGCTTGCAAGCGAGCAGAGCAGACACATCGGCACCACCAGGATCACCGCCAGCGGCAGCTTCCAGCTCTCGTACTGAGCCGCCAGCACCAGAAAGACAAAGACCACCGCCAGGGCAAAGACCTGGGTCGCGGTGTTGCCGGCAAGATTTTGCATGTAGGCAAGCTCAGTCCAGTCGGAAGCCATCGACCGGGGCAATTCCTGATCGGCGATTTCTTGCATCAGGTCGATAGCCTGCCCCGAGCTGGTGCCGGGCGCCGGGTTGCCGGTGATCGCGGTCGCGGAGTACATGTTGTAGCGCATCACGGCGACGGGCCCGCTGGTGTTTCTCACATCGAGCAAGGTGGCCAGGCGGATCATTTGCCCGTTGTCGTTGCGGACCTGAAGCTGGCCGATGTCGCTGGCGTCGCCGCGGAATCGCTGGTCAGCCTGGATGTTCACCTGCCACGTCCGGCCGAATTCGTTGAAGTTATTGACGTAGTAAGAGCCCAGGTAGACCTGGAGCGTGTTGAAAAGCTCGCTGACCGGCACGCCCAGGGCCATGCACTTGGTCCGGTCGATCTCGAGGTACAACCAGGGCGTGTTGGCACGCGAGCTGTTGAAGAGTCCCCGCAGCCCCGGCGTCCGGTTGCCCCGCTCGACGATCTGATCGCTGACCCGCTGCAAGTAGTCCAGCCCGAGATTGGCGCGATCCTCGATGATGAGCTTGAAGCCGCCGGTCGTGCCCAGGCCGTCGACGGGCGGCGCTCCGAACGCCGTCACGATGGCGCCGCGCACTGCCCGCTGACAGCGTCCCTGGATCTCCGCGGCGATGGCGTCGGCCGTCAGCGTCGGGCCGTGCCGCTTGGCAAAGTCATCGAGCATGATGTACAGCGAGCCGAGGTTGGGCGCATTGGCGTTCAAGAGCAGCGACTGGCCCGATACGCCCAGCGTGTGCTTGACCCCCGGCGTCTCATGGGCCAGGGTTTCGATGCGGGCCATCATTCGCTCGGTGCGCTCCACCGATGCGGAATCCGGAAGCTGCACGTTCAAGAGCAGGTACCCTTTGTCCTGCTGCGGAATGAAGCCAGTGGGGGTGCGGATGAACTGCCAGTAGGTCAGGCCAAGCAAACCGCCGTAGCCGATCAGAACGAGCATGCTGATCCGCAGCACCTTGCCGACGAGCCATGTGTACGACCCGGCCATCCGGTCGAACATGCGGTTGAATCCGCGGAAGAGCCATCCCAGCACAACGTTGACCGGCCGGATGAGGAACCAGCCGACGCAGCAGCCGGCCACGGCTCCTGGGAGAAAGTGGGCGCCCCAGACCACCCAAGACATCCAGGCGGAAATTTCGGCTTCGCCGCCGCCGGCGGCCGGCGCCGGCAAGCCAAGAGCATCCGCCACGAAGCCGATTTTCAGCCAGGCCGTCAGCACGCCGCCCACCACGCCGAAAAACCACCAGGGGAGCGCCTCGCGCTTGAGCTCGTGGCCGTGACCGGAATCGTCGGTTTTGAAGATCATCACGGCGCGCGAGGGGGTCATCGTCAAGGCGTTGATGGCCGAGATGATCGTCGAGACGGCGATCGTCACCGCGAACTGGCGGAAGAACTCGCCCGTGATGCCTCCCAGGAAGCAGCAGGGGACGAATACCGAGCTGAGCACCAGGGTGATGGCCAGGACCGGGCCGGTGATCTCTTCCATGGCCTTGATCGTGGCGGTCCGCGAGTCCAGCCCGGTCGCAATCAGCCGTTCGATGTTTTCCAGCACCACGATCGCGTCATCGACGACGATGCCGATGGCCAGCACCAGGCCGAAGAGCGTGAGGTTGTTGAGGGAGAATCCCATGGCCTTCATGATGGCGAAGGTGCCGATCAAGGAGACGGGCACGTCGATCATCGGCAGGATCATCGCCTTCCAGTCCTGGAGGAAGAAGAGCACGACGATGCCGACCAGGATCACCGCGTCGAGCAGGGTCCAGAAGACCTCGCCTACCGATTCACTGATGAACGGAGTGGTGTCGTAAACGATCTTGTAGTCCAGCCCGTCGGGAAAGCGGGTCTTGAGCTCGCGCATCTTGGCGTAGACGCCGCTGGCCGTCGCAAGTGCGTTGGAGCCGGGCAACTGGTAGATGGAGACCGCCACCGACGGCTTGCCGTCCAGGGTGCAGGACTGATCGTACTGCCGGGAGCCCAGCTCGACCCGCGCCACGTTGCGCAGCCGGACGATCCCGGTGGCCTGTGCCGGCCCGGTGCCCTGGCCGCTTTGCCCTCCGGCATTGCCGCCGCCTCGCTGGGCGCCTTTGGTTGCCGGCTGGCCCTGGGATTGGCCCCCCGCGCCGGTCGAGTCGGCCGCAGAGGTCATCATCTGCGGGTTGTCCTGACCGGCCTTCAGGATGATGTCCTCGAACTGCTCGGGCTCGACGAGCCGGCCCACGGTGTTGATCGTGAGCTGAAATTGCTGGCCCTTGGGCACTGGCTGCTGGCCGATCTGCCCGGCGGCGACCTGGAGGTTCTGCTGGGCGATGGCCGTGATCACGTCCGTGGCGCTCAGGTTGAGCGCCGCCAGCTTGGCCGGGTCGAGCCAGGCCCGCAGACTGTAATCGCGCTGGCCCAGATAGGTGATGCCGGCGACACCCGGCAGGCGCCCCAGCTCGTCCTTGATGTAGATCGTCGCGTAGTTGCTCAAGAAGGTGTTGTCGTAGCGACCGTCCGGGGAGATCAGGTTCACGATCATCATGGTGTTGGGGGACATCTTCTTGACGCTGATGCCCTCGTTCTGGACCAGGGGCGGGATGACCGGCAGCGCCAGCGATACGCGGTTCTGCACCAGCACCTGGGCCATGTCGGTGTTCATGCCCAGCCGGAAGGTCACGATCAGGTTGTAGGCGCCGTCGTTGGTGCACTGCGACGACATGTACTGCATGTTCTCGACGCCGCTGACCTGTTCCTCGATCGGCGCGGCCACGGTATTCCGCACCGTCTGGGCGTTGGCCCCCGGGTAGAAGGCGGTCACCAGCACCGTGGGCGGGGTCACCTCGGGATACTGCGCGATCGGCAGCGCGAAACCGGCCACGAGCCCCGCCACGACGATGACGACCGACAGGACAATGGCAAAGACCGGGCGATCGATGAAAAAACGCGAAATCACGGCTCCAGGTCTCCGTTGAGCGCATCAGATTCCGGGTGCTGGGAAAAACTCTTGCCAGGAGCCAGACGATGAGGCCCGGCGGTACGATGAAATCCCAGAACAGCCAGCGCAGCGAGCACTCCCGCGGGGCCGCAGATCGCCAGTGCCCACGGCAAGCGCAGGACGCCGAGCTGCGCCAGCAAGAACCCGAATGCGAGCCCCAGGAACCCCGAGACCACGGCCGATCCGGCCCAGCGCGTGGTCTCGGTTGTGAACGCCCGCATTTCGCTGAGTCCCTGGATGACGGAGAAGAACACCGGCGTCAAGAAGATGCCGAAGAGCGTCACGCCCAGCATGCCGCTGAAGACGGCGATACCGAGCGACCGGCGCATCTCGGCTCCGGCCCCGGAGGCCACGGTCAGTGGGATCACGCCCACGATAAAGGCGAATGAGGTCATCAGGATCGGCCGCAGCCGCAGCCGGCAAGCTTCCTGAATCGCCTCGAAACGCGGCAGGCCATCCTGGTGTTTCTGCTTGGCGAACTCGACGATCAAGATCGCGTTCTTGCACGCCAGGCCGACCAGCACCACCAGGCCGATCTGCACGAAGATGTTGACGTCCCGGCGGGTGTAGAGCACGCCGGATACGGAGAAGAGCAGGCACATCGGCACAACCAGGATGACCGCCAGCGGCAATGCCCAGCTCTCGTAGAGCGCCGCCAGCGCCAGGAAGACGAAGACGATCGCCAGGGCAAACACGTAGAGCGTCGTGTTCTTCCCGGCCCGGATCTGCAAATACATGAGCTCGGTCCACTCGCCTTTCATGGAGAGCGGCAAGGTCTGGCCGGCCTCGAGCGTGACGGCATCGATGGCGTCTCCCGAGCTGACTCCCGGCTTCATGTTCCCCGTGATGGGCGCCGCGGTGTAAAGGTTATAGCGCGTGACCGCGATCGGACCGCCCTTGTCGCGCACGTTGACGAGCGTTCCCAGGGGAACCATCTGTCCCGACTTGTTGCGGACCTGGAGCAGGTTGATGTCCTCGACGCGGTTGCGGTAATCTCCCTGGGCCTGGACGGTGACCTGCCAGTGACGGCCGAACTCGTTGAAGCTGTTGACGTAGAGCGAGCCCAGGTACATCGACAGCGTTTGATTCACATCCTGGAACGAAACGCCCAGAGACTCGACCTTTTTCCGGTCAACGTCCAGGAAAAGCTGCGGCGTCAGCGAGCGAAACCCGGTGGCGACGTCGGCCAGGCCCGGCTCGCGCCTCAGGTTCCGGGTCAGCGCGTCAGTCTGGGTTTGCAGGGTCTCGAGT
This sequence comes from uncultured Isosphaeraceae bacterium, assembly GCA_963823675.1. GTDB lineage: Bacteria > Planctomycetota > Planctomycetia > Isosphaerales > Isosphaeraceae > CAWGMT01. The sequence goes on from CAWGMT010000020.1 coordinate 254,282, forward strand.
CCTCGGCCGCCGCGGTCCTCGACCATGATCTTGAAGCCGCCGGCTACGCCCAGGCCGGGGATCGGTGAGGAATTGCGGACGCTGACCACCCCATCCTTGACCCGCTTGCCGTACTCCCGCAGCAAGCGGGGCATGATGAAGTCGGCGTGCAGTCCGCTAAACTGGGTGTCACGTCCGACGATTGATGTGACAGCCGGACTGAGCCGGATCTTCTCGCTTCCAATCAGCTCATGAGGCGGCCACAAGCCCGCGAGCTGACTCCTGAGATCTTCGATTTGCCATGCGTATCCCGTCAGCCTCTTCTCGTCGGTGTCCACGACCAACTTGCCATCAATGTCGAAAGTGCGGAAGTGGAGCACATGATCCACGTCGGCCACGATGATCAGATCTTTGCCCTCTGTCGGGATCTCGCTCTTGTCCTTCAACGAGGACATCAATCGTACATCGCACCCGGGGCCCTTGCGCTGGTCAAACGGGGAGAGGACGATGAACATCGAGCCGAAGTTGGAGGCGTTGCCTTGCAGGAGAAACGACAAGCCCGAAATGGTAACCATGTGTGCCACGCCCGGAGTCTCGCGGGCGATCTTCGCGACCAGCCCCACGGTTTCCTTGGTGCGCTCCAGCGACGCCGAATCGGGCAACTGGACATTCACGATGAGCCGGCCCTGGTCCTGCTGGGGGATGAAGCCGGTCGGGGCGCGCTGGAACGTCTGGTAGGTTACGACCAGCAACCAGCCGTAAAGTAACAGCACGACCACGCTGATCCGCATCAGCTTGCCGACCGTCCAGCCATACAGATGGGTCAGCCCGTCGAACAAGCGGTTGAAGCCACGGAACAACCAGCCCAAGACGGCGTTCACGGGCCGGATGAGGCACCAGCCAACAAAGCCGCCGGCCATTGCCCCGGGCGCGAAATCAAGGGCGGTGACGCCCCAGGACCACCAGCTCGAGGCCGCGGCATCCGCGGCCTCGCTCGTTCCGGCCGGCAGGTTGAAGAGCCCAGCAAGCAAGCTCGGGTAAAATCGGACGGTGAGGAACCCGCCCACGATGCCGAAGATCCACCAGGGCAAGGCCTCCCTCTTGAACTCGTGACCATGGCGTCCCTCCTCCGTCTTGAAAATCAGCACCGCCCGCGAGGGAGTCATGGTCAGCGCGTTGACCGCCGAGATGATCGTCGACACGGCGATCGTCACCGCGAACTGGCGGAAGAACTGGCCGGTGATGCCCCCCAGGAAGCAGCACGGCACGAAAACCGCGCTCGAGCGCCAGGGTGATGGCCAGGATCGGGCCGGTGATCTCCTCCATGGCCTTGATCGTGGCGGTCCGGGCGTCGTACCCCTTGGCGATCATCCGCTCGGTGTTTTCCAGCACCACGATCGCGTCGTCGACCACGATGCCGATGGCCAGCACCAGGCCGAAAAGCGTCAGGTTGTTCCGGGTAAAACCCATCACCGCCATGACCGCGAAGGTGCCGATCAAGGAGACGGGCACATCGATCATGGGCAGGATCATGGTCTTCCAGTCCTGCAAGAACAGCAGGACGACGAGGCCGACCAAGATCACGGCGTCGCGCAACGTGTTGAACACCTCGCCGACCGACTCGCGGATGTACGGGGTCGTGTCGTAGGCGATATCGTAATCCACCCCCTCCGGAAACCGCTTCTTGAGCTCCTCCATCTTGGCCCGCACCCGGTCGGCGACGTCGAGCGCATTGGTGCCGGGAAGCTGGTAGATGGAGAGTCCCACGGACGGGTGGCCGTCGAAGGTGCAGGACTGGTTGTAGTTCTGGGCGCCGAGCTCGACGCGAGCCACGTCGCGCAGCCGGACAATGCCGGCGGCCGGCTGCCGCGGACCGCTCGGGCCGACCTTGACCACGATGTTCTCGAACTGCTCCGCCTCGGTGAGCCGGCCCAGGGTATCGACCGGCAACTGGAAAAGCTGGTGCCTGAGAGAAGGGGCCTGACCGATCCGCCCCGAAGGCGCATCCAGGTTCTGGTTGCGGATCGCATTCGCCACGTCCATGGCGGTCATGTTCAGTGCCGCCAGCTTCTGCGGGTTGAGCCAGGCGCGGATGCTATAATCGCGCTGGCCCAGGTAGTTGATGTCCGACACTCCATAAACCCGCAGCAGCTCGTCCTTGACATAGATCGTGGCGAAGTTGCTCAGATAGATATCGTCGTAGCGGTCGTCACGCGAAAAGAAATTGACGATCATCAGCATGTCGGGCGTCTTCTTGCGGATCGTGATCCCCTGGTTCTGGACCTCGGTCGGCAATTGCGGCAAGGCGAGCGCCACCCGATTCTGCACCATCACGAGGGCCGTGTTCACGTCGGTGCCGATGTCGAACGTGACTGTCAGGGTGTACGAGCCGTCGTTGCCCATCTGCGAGGACATGTAGAGCATGCCGTCGATTCCGTTGACCTGCTGCTCGATCGGCGCCGCCACCGTATCGGCGACCACCGGAGCGCTGGCCCCGGGATAGTTGATGGTCACCGCGATGCCCGGAGGCGTGATTCGCGGGTACTGCGCCATGGGAAGATTGACGAGCGCGATCCCGCCAACCAAGGTGATGAGAGCGGACAGGACTGTCGCGAAGATCGGGCGATCGATGAAGAAGCGCGAGATCATGGCCAGCAACCCTCTCAGCGCTTGGTTGATTCGGGCGAGGGTGCGCCGCGCTTAGCCGGCAATGGTGTCTTGCGCTCTTGGGCCGGCGATGCCGGCTTGCCGGATTCACTCGGCGGCGTCTCGGCCGTGGGCGGCTGGGGCGCCAGGGACGGCATGGGTAATCGCTCGGGGCTGGTGACCAGATCCCCCGCGCGCACTTGCTGAAGTCCGCCGGCGACGACCCAGTCATCACCGCTGAGCCCCTGCTCGACCACGCGCAGGCCGTCGTCCTGGAGCGCGCCCGTCGTGATCGAGCGAAACTGAATCTTGTTCTTGGCATCGAGCACGTAAACGAACTTCTGCCCCTGATCGGACGACACAGCGCGGTCGATGACCAGGACCGCCGGGCGAGGCGGACCGATAGGCAGCCGGATCCGCACGAACATCCCCGGCGACAGCAGCCGGTGTCCTCCCGGCGGCAGCGGGTTCGCAAAAACGCCGCGCACCGTGATGCTGCCCGTCGCGGGATTGACCTGATTGTTCGACAAAGTTGATCTTCCCCTCGTGGGGGAAACCCTCCTCGCCCTGCAATCCCATGAACACCGGGCCCATCGTGCGGTCCCGGGATATCTTGATTTTCCCCTCATTGATTGCTCGGCGGGCGCGCAACAGGGTCGGCTCGTCCATCTCGAAAAAGGCGTACATCGGGTCCACCGACACGACCGTGGTCAGGAGCGTCTGGTCCTGGTTGACCAGATTCCCGCGTGTCAGATAGTAGCGGCTGATCTGGCCGTCGATCGGCGAGATCACTTTCGTGAAATCGTAATTGAGCTGGTAGAGCTCCATCGCCTTCTGATAGGCCCTTAGCCTGGCATCAGCCTCGTCGACCGTGGCCTGATCCTGATCCAGTTGCCCCTGGGTGATGGCGCTTGGTTGCCGGGCGTTGATGCCGAGATCCCGGGCAAGGTTCGTCCGCGCCAGCCGCAACGAAGCCCTGTAGAGATCGACCTGGCGCTGCGCCTGCTCGAGCTGGGACTGGTAGGGCCGCGGATCAACCACGAACAGCAGGTCGTCCTTCTTGACTTCCTCACCTTCCTTGAAGGGCATTTTAACCAGGTAACCGGTAACCCGCGGGCGGATGTCCACGGAATAGACCGCGTCGGTTCGGCCGGTGAAGTCGACGTAGTCGGTGACTTGCCGGCGGACGGGCTGGCTGATCGGCGCGGTGGACAGCGTGCGCGGCTTCGCGGACTTGCCGGATTCGCGCAGCTTCTTCTCGGCCATGGGAACTCGATCGGGCTTGACGACCATCCTCGGGCGCACTTGCTGAACTCCTGCGACAACGACCCACTCATCCCCGTGCAGCCCTTGCTCGATCACGCGCAGGCCGTCGTCCTCGAGCGCGCCTGTCGTCACCCGGCGATACTGGATCTTGTTGTCGGCATCGAGCACGTAAACGAATTTCAGCCCCTGATCGGTCAACACGGCCCCCTCGGCGACCAGGACTGCCGGGTGAAGCCGGCCGATGGGCAGCCGGACCCGCACGAACATGCCCGGCGACAGCACCCGGCGGCCTCCCGGCGGCAGCGGGTTCGCAAAAACGCCCCGCACCATGATGCTGCCCGTCGTGGGGTTGACCTTGTTGTCGTAGAAGTTGATCTTCCCCTCGTGGGGGAAGCCCTTCTCGCCCTGTAATCCCATGAAGACCGGGCTCGTCGTGCGGTCCGGGGATGCCTTGATCTTCTCCTCGTTGAGCGCTCTGCGGCCGCGCAAGAGGGTGGGTTCGTCCATCTCGAAAGAGGCGTATATCGGGTCCACCGATACGACCGTGGTCAGAAGCGTCTGGTCCGCATTGACCAGGTTCCCACGCGTCAGATAATAGCGGCTGACCTGGCCGTCGATCTGCGAGAGCACTCTCGTGAAATCGTAATTGAGCTGGTAGAGCTCCAGGGTCTTCTCATAGGCCTTCAGCCTGGAATCGGCCTCGTCGACCAAAGCTTGATCCTGATCGAACTGCTGCAAGCTGATGGAGCCGGGTGACGATGCGTCGATGGCTCGATCCCTGGCCAGGTTCGACCGCGCCAGCCGCAACGAGGCTTTGTAGAGATCGATCTGGCCCTGCGCCTGGTCGAGCTGAGCCTGGTAGGGCCGCGGATCAACCACGAACAGCACGTCGTTCTCCTTGACTTCCGCACCTTCCGTGAAGGGCATGTCAACTAAGTAACCGGTAACTCGGGGACGGACTTCCACGGAATGGACCGCGTCGGTCCGGCCAATGAACTCGACGTAATCGGCGACCTCCCGCCGGACGGGCTGGCTGACCGGCACGACGGGCGTCTCGTGGGGAGCGACCGGGACCCCGGTGCGCTGGCAGCCGCCGAGAGCGACCAGTAACCCGCAGGCAATTTCGCAAAGCAGAGCACGGCAACGCATCGGTGCCTCTCGAGACGAGACGACTTCTTCAGACATTGATCATCTCAATTCGGGGTGTACTCAGTCCAGCCTCCTTATCATTGACGGCGTTTGTCCGCGGGTTTCTGGCCCCAGATTCTCGCAGATCCGCACCGCGACCGTGCCGGCCGCTTGGGCGTGATGCTCGAAGAGATACAAAAATGCAGGGAAGTGCGGCGACCGCGAGATTGGGGGGGTTTCGTGAGTTTTCTTCGAATTCGAGCTGCCGGGAGTGGTTCCCCCTACTTGACACGCCGGCCGGGGTACATAATAAGGCGATCCCCGCCGAGAAATGGGCCGCCGCTGGGTGCGCTTCGAATACCCGGGCGCCGGCAGCCCGCGGCAGGGCGTCAGGTTGCTCTTGTTTGAGGAGAATAGGTTCCATGCAGAACCGCCGCAAGTTTTTGCTGATGGTGACCGCTGGAGTCGTGGCGATGGGTTTCGTCGTCGCCACGGTGGTTGCGGATGAACTGCTCGGCGTCATCACCAAGGTCAACGTCGAGGGCAAGAAGATCACCGTCGAGGAAAAGGAGACCAACAAGGAAATCGAGGTCAAGGTCACCGACGACACGAAGGAAATGCGGAAAGGTGAGGAAGTCGCCGTCAACCTGGAGAAGCTTTCCAAGAGGGTTGACTTCGCCAAGGAGAAAGGGAAAAAAGGGGTCGAGGCCAAAATATTCCATGAAAAGGGCGTCGCCTCCAAGATCGAAATGAAGAGGGGCTTCCGCAAGAAGAAAGCCGAGTGATCGACTCCATCCCCACGAGTCGCCCGATCCACGCCAATCCGATTCACCAATCGGTGAAACGGCGTTCCGGCGAGGTGGAAATCTCCTCACTCCACCACTCCGGAACGCGCCCGCTAGTCTAGCCGACACGTCTCAAGCCTGCCGCTCTCACACTTCCCATGATCGCCCGGTGGCAGCTCCGAACCGGTCCAGCCGGTTGGCCTGGCGAGGACTCGTTTGCGCAGGATTCGAGTTGCCGGCGGTGGTTCCCACTACTGGACACGCCCGCTGGGGTACATAATAGCGCGATCCCCGCTGAGAAATGGGCCGCTGCAGGGTGCGCTTCGAATACTCAGGCGCCGGTAGCCCGCGGCAGGGCGTGAGTTTGCTTTTGCTAGAGGAGAATAGGTTCCATGCAGAACCGCCGCAAGTTCTTGCTGATGTTGACCGCCGGCGTCGTGGCGATGGGCTTCGTCGTTGCCTCCGTGGTCGCCGACGAACTGCTCGGCGTGATCACCAAGGTCAACGTCGAGGGCAAGAAGATCACCGTCGAGGAAAAAACGACCAGCAAGGAATTCGTGATCAAGATCACCGACGAGACCGAACAAGTCTCGAAGAAGGGCAACACCAAAGTCGACTTGGAGAAGCTGGATGGGTATTTGAAGAAGGTCCAAGACGCGGGGAAAAAAGGCATCACGGTGAAGGTAACTCACGAGAAGGGGGTCGCCTCGAAGATCGAAACGAAGAGGGGCTCGGGCAAGAAGAAGGCAGAGTGATCGACTCGACCCGCACGGGTTGACCGATCCAACCCCATCCGATTCACCAATCGATGAAGCGGCGTTCCGGCGCGGTGAGAATCTCCTCACTTCACCACTCCGGAACGCACCCCATCTTCGTGCCGAAACGTCCCAATCCCGCCACACGCACAGATCCGATACTCGCTCGGCGGCATCGCCGAACCGGTTCACAGGCTCGACATGTCGTCAACCTCCTTCCTGCCCGTTGTGCCCTGCGCGGTAGTTCCTCCACCCAGGGCCGCGGGGTTTCCTGACCCGCTTCGTCTGCAGACGAATTGGGCTTCGGTCTTCCAGGGTCGTGGCCCCATCGAAGCAAGGGGCGGACCGCCGAGGGAGTTTTCGCCATGCCCGCCGCATCCGTGTTAACGCATGTGATTTGGCGGAGGGATTGAGGTTATCTTGGTAACGATAACTCCATGCATCGTCAGCACATTGGCGGCCCGCTGATTGCCCCGCGTCGTGTCACCCCAGAACCAGCGCTGGGGACTCGCCGACAGGCGATCAGTTGAAGAGCGCATCCGACCGTGCACCGCAGGCCACGATCCTCGACACATACTTGCCATACTTGTCATACTTGCGTGGGTCCTGCGCGTGACAAGTATGACAAGTATGTGCCGAGGTGCGGTTGGACGACGGAATAACCGGTCTAACTCGTCATTCCCGCCCGATCGAAAGAACCGCTCCCACCGCGGCTTCCGACTTATGTGCCCGCAAGGTTCTCGTCGAGACGCATGCCGAACGCGGCCTCGTCGGCGAACCCGCAGTCGAGCAGACGCACGATTCCCGGGTGTTCCAGCCTGTCCAGGATCTGAGCTTCCCGGAAGAGGGTGCCGACGTCCCGGTCGATGCCGGCGGCCTCGAAGGTCTTGATGACGACGTGCCGGTATTTCCACAACGAGCTCTTCCCGAAAGAGCCTGAGTCAGAAGAGACCGATACGATCCACTACACCAACGAGCCTGAACCCATTCGCCATGCGGAATAGTTCCGGCCATCTCGCTGCATGAACCGGCCGATTTCGATCTCGAATCTAATCTCAATCGATCGGTGGAATCAGACCCTCGTTCCTGAACTCTCTGCGGACTTTGACGGCCCCGGGCTGGTTGATGCCGAGGACTTCGATCGTGGCCCGGCCGACGGGCGTTAACCCTTTCAACGGGCTCGTGTCGCGACGCCGGCGCGCTTCAGGGCTTGGCGGGCGCGTGATTGCAGGATCGCGAGTAGGTCGGCCACGCGAATGAATTCGTCAAGTTCGGCGCGTTCGGTGGGCGTCAGTGATCCCGCCCGCGCCTTCTGCGACAGCGCATCGACCTGCCGTTGGTGTGACCGGGAGAAGGAGAGGTCAAGGAGATGGCGTGCGGCCTCGGGTGACATACTCTTGGCATCGAGGCCGGCGATCTGTTCGAGCATCGCCGTGCCCACAGGCACTGGATTGGTCGTGATAGTCTTGGACGTCATAAGGCCTGGATTGTTCGTGCGTGGGCTTCAGTGTTCCAGGCGGAGTTCCTCGAGGGCTTCCGCCTTGAGAACATCGAGCTGGAGTTGGGCCAGCGCCTCCGAAGACAACGCCTCAACTTGTTGCTTGACTTTGGCAGATAACGGGCCAAACTTGGCTTCCATAAGCCGCAGGGCCGACCGCCGCTCGCCCTGCTCAATACCCTGTTCGATGCCGCGTTCGATGCCCTGTTCGATGCCGCGTTCGTAAGTGGTCTTCATGAGGGGTTCAACCTCTTGATAGGTCTCGGTGTCTAGCAACGCTTTCAGCCGCTCCTTCTGGGCATTGTCGAGCTCAGCGTAAGCCTCCAGGCATTCGGCCAGGAGGAAGCGCCGAAAGTCATTTTCCCCCGAACCAGCGATCCGTTTCAACCCTTCGGCGTACAACTCGGCCCGCCGGTCGGGCGGTAGCCGCATGAGGGCGGAGAGCGCCACGCCCAGCAGGTTCTCGCCGGTCGCGTACGGCTCCCCGTCCAGGGACGGCAGTCCAACGTAGGCGTACTCGAAGCGGATGATCCGCTGTTCCCAGAAGTGTTCTTCGTAGGCGTCCCAACCGATGCCGTCCAGCCCGACGCGCAGGAACAGGGCGATGGGCAGCACCGGCAGCCCGGTATCGCGCCGCAGTTGGACGTAGTACTCGAACATCCGCGGCCGGAAGGCCGGGATGCTGGCTCGCGACTCCAACTCGACATGGACCAAGGCCACCAGGTCGGTCACGCCCGCGCGGGGCGGTGGCGCGCCAGGCCGCAGCCGCAACCGGGCCACCAGGTCGAGCTGCCGCTTCTCCCCCTGAGGCGGTGCCAGGAACAGCTCCTTGTCCAGCCAGTCGATATCGATGAACTCGAACCGCGCCGCCCAGGCGGGGAAGAAGCACAGGAAGAAGGCCTCGAAGAACTCTTTCAGCAACACCTTGAGGCGCTGGTCGTGATCCGGACCGGCGTGCGACATGATCGACTCCCCGTGGCACCAAACCCCAAGGCCGGAACGGACTGACAACCAGCAAGCCGTTCGTGAACGAGACGACACGCCATGCTAGCAAGAAGATCGGTCCCTGGCAGCTTGGTTTCTCTGAGATGACGTCCTTCGCCCGACTACTGCTCGTGGAGTGACGCGAACTCGGCAAAGTATCCTTCCCGAATCGAATCGTGTATTCTCATGAGGGTCGTGGGCGCGATGATGCACTGGACGAATTGTTTGGAGATGATGCAGTGGCGAGCATCTTCCTGAGCCATAGCAGTCAAGATAATGAGGTCGCCGGGGACCTCTCCCGTCGGCTCCAGGAACATGGCTATGACTCACTCTTCCTCGACTTCGACCCCGACTCCGGTATCAAGGCAGGGCGTGACTGGGAGCGCGAGCTGTACCGAAACCTGAAACTTGCCCGCGCCGTCATCGTTCTGTGCAGCCCGAGTTCCATGGCCTCGCGATGGTGCTTCGTCGAGATCGCTCAGGCGAAGGCATTGGGCAAGGCGATCTTTCCGATCACAATCAGCCCGTGCCGGGTCGAAAACATTCTGAACGACCGCCAGGTCGATTGACGTGACCGCCCTGGGGGTGGATGAGGCCTATCGTCGACTCTTCGACAGCCTCCGCGCCGCGGGTCTCGATCCGGAGGACAGTTTCCACTGGGACCCGAAGCGGCCACCTTTTCCCGGACTGAATTATTTCGACGCCAAGGACGCCGGCATCTACTTCGGCCGCGAGGACGAGGTTCGCCAGGTGATCGAGACGTTGACGCGGATGCAGCGCCAGGGCGAGCCACGCCTGCTGGTCGTGGTCGGCTCTTCGGGCAGCGGCAAATCATCGCTGGTCCGCGCCGGCGTGCTGCCGCGGCTCGGCAAGGATCGGTCGCGGTGGGTTCTCGTCGATCCGTTTCGTCCCGGGGCCGAGCCGATTAGCGAGTTGGCTCGATCGTCGTTCTCGGCATTTCCCGAGGACTCGGGCCGGCCCGACTGGAAGACCATCCGCGATCGTCTCCGAGACGAGCCCCGCGCGGCAAAACTGGGCGAAGGTCCCGCCGCAGTCGCGACCTCCGTGTTGACCGAGTACGCAGACGAACTGACCATGCGTCTAGGGTGCCGCGAGGCGTCCGTGCTCCTGGTTGTGGATCAAGTCGAGGAGCTTCTCCAGAGCGTTGCCGGCGACGAAGCCTTGGCCTTCTTCAACGTGCTCCGGCGAGCAACAGAGCGGCCCGGCGGCCGTGTGTTCGGGCTCTTGACGCTCCGATCCGACTTCCTGGGCAGCTTCCAGAACCATCCCGCCCTCCGTGGCCTCGCCTTCGCCGACATGCCCCTCGGCCTGTTGCCGGTGGAGAACTTTCCCCAGGTGATCGAAGGCCCGGCTGACCGGGCGGAGATTGCATTGGAGCCAGGGCTCGTTCACTCGATGATCGCCGATGCGCGGACCGATGACGCGTTGCCGCTTCTGGCATTTACGCTCCGCGAGATGTACGAGCGGTGCCGTGATCAGGAGATATTGACCCTCAAGGTGTACCGCGACGATCTGGGGGGTATCAAAGGGGCGGTCGCCCGTGTCGTCGATCGGATCAAGGCCGGAGGTCCGTGGACGCCCGAGGTCGCCCACGCGCTGCGGCGAGCCTTCCTCAAGCTCGTGCGGGTGAACGACGAGGGCCAGTTCACGCGCCAGCCGTACCGCTGGGCCGACCTGCCCGACCTGGCCGCGCCGGTCCTCGAAGCCTTTGTGAAGGCGCGGCTGCTCAGCTCGAACGGCGACATCGTCGAGGTAACCCACGAATCGCTCTTCCGTGTCTGGTCCGAGCTGGCGGGTTGGCTCGATGAGGGCCGGGAATTGATGCTCTGGAAAAAAACTATCAAGGACGAACTGAACGACTGGATCACGCATGATCGCCCCCCCGACCGACTACTAAGCGGCGCCCGCGTCGCTGAGGCACGTCGCTGGCTCGCCAGCAACGCCGATGACTTCCCGGCGCCCGAGAGCGAGTTTCTCGCCGCCAGCATCACCGCCGAAGACGATCGCATCGCCCGAGAGCGAGTCCAGCAAGAGAAGTTACGCCGACTCGCTCGCTCGCTTGCGGTCGGAGTCGTCGTTGCTTCCGTGTTGGCCCTGATTGCGATCGGGATGGGTGGGTATGCGTTGATGAAACGACAGCAAGCCAACAGGGCAGCCCACCTGGCTCAGGCTCAGACTTTGGTCGCGGAGAACGCGACCAAACAAGCCAAGGCTCAGACACGGATCGCAACCTCGCGCCAGCTCGCTGCTCTCTCAGTCGCGGAGAGAGACAAACGCTTTGACCGCTCGCTCCTGCTGGCGGTTGCAGCGCTCCAAGTCGAGAACACATCCGAAGCACGCAACACTCTGTACAGCGCCCTTGAAGGCCAACCTGGGCTCACGTCGTTCTTGCATGCCAGTGAAGGCCACGTTCAGAGTGTGGCCTTCAGCCCGGATGGCAAAACGATCGCGGTCGGGTACGGCAGCAGCAGCGGCGATGGCGTGGTGCTGTGGGACGTGGCTGCGCGCGAACGCCTGGCCGGCCAGCCGCTCGCCGTGAAAGAGGGACACATCGGGAGCGTGGCCTTCAGCCCAGACGGCAAGACCATCGCGGCCGGATACCACGTTGGCTACATCGTCTTTGACGCACGCGGAAAGACCGAAAAACACGTCGGCGGCAGCGGCGTGGTCCTGTGGGACACGGCCGCGCGCAAACGCCTGGTTGACGAGCCACTCCCCGTGATGGATGGTTATGTTTCGAGCGTGGCCTTCAGCCCGGACGGCAAGACCGTCGCGGCAGGAATCACTGCGATCCGCGGCGGCGGCGGCGTGGTGCTTTGGGACTTGGCCGCACGCAAGCGACTGGTCAACACGCCACTCGCCGTGAAAGAGGGGTACGTCGAGAGCGTAGCCTTCAGCCCAAACGGCAAGACGGTCGCGGCCGGGTACGTCGGGAACGACTTCTTCGAAAGCGGCGGCGTGGTGCTTTGGGACTTGGCCGCACGCAAGCGACTGGTTGGCGAGCCACTTTCCGTGAAAGACGGCAACATCATCAGCGTGGCCTTCAGCCCGGACAGCAAGACTATCGCGGCCGGATACTACGTCTTGAACGTGAAGCACAGGGCAGACGGCGCGATGTCATTCGTCCCCGGCGACATCGGTAGCAGCGGCGTAGCGCTTTGGGACGTGGCCGCACGCAAACGCCTCGTCGATGATCCGCTCTCCGTGAAAGAGGGCAGCGTCAAGAGCGTGGTCTTCAGCCCAGACGGCAAGACCATCGCGGCCGGATACGACGTTTCCGCCGGAGGCGGCGTGGCCCTGTATGACGTGGCCGCACGCAGGCGCGTGGGCGACAAGCCGCTCCCCATGAAGGATCTCTACATTGTGAGCGCGGCCTTCAGCCCAGACGGCAAGACCATCGCGGCTGGATACAGCGATGTCACCGGTGGCGGCGTTGTGCTGTGCGACGTGGCCGCACACGGACGCCTGGTCAACGAGCCCCTCTCGGTGAAAGAGGGGGGTGTTTATCGAGTGGCCTTCAGCCCAGACGGCAAGACCATCGCGGCCGGATACAGTGCTCGCCGCGGAGACGACAGCGGTTGGAGCGGCGGCGTGGTGCTGTGGCACGTGGCGGAACGCAAACGCCTGGTCAACCAGCCTCTCACCGTGAAAGAGGGCAGCGTGGAGAGCGTGGCCTTCAGCCCGGACGGCAAGACCATCGCGGCTGGATACAACAACATCGTCTTCACCAGCACCGGCCACGACGGCGGCGTGGTGCTGTGGGATGTGGCCGCGCGTAAACGCCTGGTCGATGATCCGCTCTCCGTGAAAGAGGGCTCGGTTGACAGCGTGGCCTTCGGCCCAGGTGGCAAGACCATCGCGGCTGGATACAGCGATGTCGTCACCGGTGCCGGCGTTGTGCTGTGGGATGTGGCTGCACGCAAACGGCTGGTTGACGAGTCATTCTCCTGGCAAGGCACCCTGAGGGGGATGGCCTTCAGCCCAGACGGCAACACTATCGCGGCGTACGGCTATGGCGGCGGAGTATCGCTATGGGACGTTGCCGCACGCGCACGCCTGGTCCCGGAGTTGTTCTTCGTGAAAGAGGGCGACGTTGAGAGCGTGGCCTTCAGCCCAGACGGCAACGCCGTTGCGGCTGGGTACTTCGCCCGCGCCGGCGGCGCTGGCGTGGTGCTGTGGGACGTGGCTGCACGCAAACGACTGGTCGACGAGCCGCTCTTTGTGAACGAGGGCCAGGTCAAGAGCGTGGCCTTCAGCCCAAACTGCAAAACCATCGCGGCCGGATATGGCGTCACCCGCGGCGGCGGCGTGGTGCTGTGGGACCTGGACGCACGCAAACGCCTGGTCGACGAGACACTCTTTGTGAAGGAGGGCGGAGTCAAGAGCGTGGCCTTCAGCCCAGACGGCAAGACCGTCGCAGCCGGATACAGCTTCGCAGACCAAAGCGGCGGAGTCGTGCTGTGGGAAGTCGATCTGGAATCCTGGCAGCGTCAGGCGGGGCAGATCGCCAACCGGAACTTCACCCGGGACGAATGGCGTCAGTATTTTCCCGACGAGCCGTACCGCTCAACCTTCCCCGAGCTCCCGGTTCCACCGGAAGTCATTCCGAACGATGCAACATCACCGTCACGGCCCGCGGGTCGAGCTATTCGTCCCCCGTCCCTCCGGAAGTGACTCCGAGCGATGTAGCCTTCCCAGGTCACGGTCGGGGTAGCGCCGCTCTGCTATGAAGCCGGGTCATGCGCAACGACGGATGGATCGGAGCGCATTGAGGATCCGAGGTCGCCTCTCGCCACGGATCGTGCATTCCAGCTCCTTACCCCTGAACCGGCGCGGAGCGACGGTCCCCTTGGTTTTCTCCGGTGAATGCCACTTCCGCGTCCCACGCGGTGCCGGTAGCCTGGCAGTCGGAATAGGTTGCTACCGGAACGCGAGACCCGCGCCGGGTTGCAGTCCGGTCGGACCTCTCGGTCACGCCAGCTCGCTCAATTTGGCTTTCACCAAGCTCTCGATTTCCTCAACCCCCTCGTCTGTCGCATCTTGCACGGCCTGCCGAGAACCGCGGCCGGTTGCTTCGATCCGTTTGCGAGCCTGCTGGCGGATCGCCCGAACGGCGATTTTGGCGTCTTCTTCCAGTTTCTTGACGTGGCGGGCAATCTCGGCACGCTGCTCGACGCTGATCGGCGGGACGCTCACCGCGACCGTGGTCGGGTTGAGGGCATAGGCGCTGAGCCGCGCCTCATTGAGCGCTTTGACGATTCCCGCAACGTTTCCCCGGTCGAACGGCTCGATCAGGATGCGGTCGCCTTGCGACTTGATCACCCCGAGCCGGCCGAGGGCGACCTGGTTTCCCGCGCAAGTCACGCGCACAGCCTGGACCAACCCAGGGCTGATCGTTCCGGTTCGGATCACCCGGAGCTGATCGGCAAATTGCTGGATGGTCTTCCGCATGCTGGATTTCCAATCATTCATGCAGGCGTCTCTCGCTAAGTTAACCCGCAATAACGAAAAATCTTGGACGCGCTGCCCGTTCTGTCGCCAGTATATTCGGAATGAAATCCAGAGTCGGGAGACCGCTTTATGCCCGGTGCGTCGTCACGGGACGTCTTGAGGCAGCTTAACACCCTTTTCCAGTTTGGCACGACCGGCCAGCTCAGCGACGCTGAACTGCTCGAGCGATTTGCCGCCGGACGTGGTGAAGCCGCCGAGGCTGCGTTCGCGGCCTTGGTCGAGCGGCACGGAAAAATGGTCCTGGGTGTCTGCCAGCGCGTGCTCGGGAACCGGGAGGAGGCGGAGGACGCGTTCCAGGCCACGTTTCTGGTGCTGGCGCGCAAGGCGGCATCGATCGCACGCCGCGAACAACTGGCGAGCTGGCTCTACGGCGTCGCGCTCCGCGCCGCTCTCGATGCTCGCGGCCGCGCTTCGCGTCAGAAGGCAAGAGAGAAAAGGTATGGCGCGATGCGACCCGTCGAAATCCCCGATCCCTTCGTCTCAAACGAGGTGCGCGTCGTTCTGGACGAGGAGTTGGCCCGTCTGCCCGAGCGGTACCGCGCGGCAATTTTGCTCTGCGAACTGGAGGGCCTGTCGCGCCGCCAGGCCGCCGCGCGGTTGGGTATCTCCGAGGGAACCCTCTCAAGCCGGCTGGCCCGGGCGAAGGTCCAGTTGAAAGGCCGGCTGACTCGCCGCGGCCTGGCTCTCTCGGCCGCTGCATTGGGCTCGTGTCTGGCTCAGGACGCCCTGGCCGTGGTCGTCCCACCCACCCTCGCCGAATCCACAATCCAGCTTGCGACTCTCGTTTCCACCGGAACTTCCCTGGCCGGGATCGTCTCGACCCCGGTCACAACCCTCGCTGAAGGAGTGCTCAAAGCCATGCTGTTTGCAAAAGTGAAATCCGTCGTCCTGGGCATCGCCACCCTGGCTCTCATCACAACGGGAATGGGCGTGCTGGCACAGACAGGCCCTGGGACACGTCGCGCGCCCGATGATGATCGACTGCAAGCCGTGGAGCAAAAGCTCGACAAGCTTCTGGAAGTCCTGGGCAGCGTCAAACCGACCTGGCCCGACGCCGGCGGCCATGCCCCCCACGAGCAGTGCAGCAGCTCCCGCCGAGGCCCCCGTGGCAAATACGCCTCCAGAACAAGTCACACCGCCTCTTGACACGCTTCCACCTCCTGCCGTCACTACGCGCGCACCAATGCCGGGCGGGTCCACGCCGAATCCTTCCCCACCTGAACCGGCTCCTGACCCACGATTCGCGACGTCTCCGTCCAGAAGGATCGGTCGAGGTCGTACTCTCCCAAGATCGATCCCGGACCAGCCGCAATCGCTGGCTGAACGTCTCCAAAGCGTCGAGCACCGGCTCGATGATTTCGAGCGCCGGCTTGGTGCACTGGAGCGACGCCTTCAGCAGCTTCCCGGCAGTGGATCAGTATCCGGACTTTCCCCTGCCCGAGACGGCTCTTCTACTGATCTTGCCCCCCCTGTCTCCAGGCACGCCACACCCGGCGCCCGATCGGCGGACACGCTCGACGCGATCAGCACCATTCCCCCCGGCCCAGCATCGGCGGACTCCGCGCGGCCGCGCCCCCAGCTCGGATCCTTTCTCGGCCAACCGGCGAGAGAACTAAGGATCTGGGCAGAACTCAGCCTGGCTCACCGAGCGATTCGACGATCGAACAAGGCGTACCGGTCCGCTCGCGTATGGTTCAGATTATGTGCCTTGGCACGCAAATCGCTTATCGACCGCGACGACCAGGCCATGATCTTGCACTCCCGTTCTGGCGGAACGATCATGGAACGTGGTCGTGTAATGTCGCAACACAGCGCGCCGCACGATCACTCCAACCCGCGGGGGATCTGCTCGTGACATCGCGTCATGCCCGAACCGCCGTCTTAGGGATCGCCTGTTCGCTTCCAATGCTAGTGTCGGCTGGCTGTCAAGGGAAAGATCCGCTGCCCGCCGAAGACCCGGCCAGGCTGACCATCCAGCTCCGCAGCCCGGCGTTTGCCGACGGCGGCATGATCCCCAAGATATTCACCTGCGACGGCACGGACCGATCACCGCCTCTGGAGTGGTCGGGCGTACCGGTCAAGGCCCAATCCTTGGTGTTGGTCTGCGATGATCCCGACGCGCCATTGGGAACCTGGTCTCACTGGGTCGTTTTCAACCTCGCACCTGGGCTACGAGCTCTGAATGAAGGCGTTCCGCCCGAAGAGACGATCGCCCCGGCGGCGGCCGAGACGCCCGGAGCGGCTGACGGCAAGCTGCCCAGAGCGCAACAAGGCACCAATGACTTCGGCAAGATCGGCTACGGCGGACCGTGCCCGCCAGGCGGGACACACCGCTACTTCTTCCGGCTTTACGCACTCGATATCCAGCTCGAGCTCGGCTCCTCCGCCACCCGTAGCCAGGTCCTTAAAGCCATCAGGGGACACATCCTGGCGGAAGGGAATCTGATGGGAAAATACAAACGCTCCTGACAAGCAAGGGACAAACGGAGATTACCGTGGCAACTGTCCTGTTCCTGCACGGCTGGACGTCAACACCGGGAGGCGTGAAGCCGACGTATCTGGCCCAAAACGGCCACACCGTGCTCAACCCGGCGCTCCCGGACGAAGACTTCGCCGAGTCGGTCCGGATTGCGCAGGTCGAGTTTGACAAGCACCAGCCCGGAGTGGTCGTCGGCTCATCGCGAGGCGGCGCGGTCGCGATGAATATCCATTCGGGAGGCGCGGCACTCGTGCTGCTCTGCCCGGCGTGGAAAAAATGGGGCACTGCGACCACCGTCAAGCCAGGAACGTTGATCCTTCATTCGGAAGCCGATGATTTGGTCCCAATCGCCGATAGCCGTGAGCTGCTTTCTCGCAGCGGGCTTTCCGAGACGTCCCTGATCGTCGTGGGGAATGATCATCGACTGGCTGACCTCGAAGCTCTGGCGACAATGCTGCAAGCCGTCGAGAACGCCTGTTCCCTCGTCCAATCAATCTTTCCGCGGAATTGACCGGAGCCGTCAACGCCCAACGGGTCGTTGAGCTCGGCACATCGACCGGCGAGTCCGGGCTCTGGTGAATGTAAACGCACGCACACTCCTGATTCACCTGGTCTGATTGGACAATTCAGGGTATATCAAGCGTCGGCATGTCCGATGAGGTGGACCGCCATGCGCCGGTCGTGCTCGGAATCTCCGTCGCGCCGATCAGTCGTTCGTCATGGACTTGGGATAGCACGTGGCCAAACCGATCTCGGGGCGCTCCATCTTCTGGGCCGTATTCGGCTGGGCCTGGCTGCTCCTGAGCCAGGCCGCATCGGCCGGGGCTCTGGTCCGCTTCGACAAGGAGTTTCTGGCCGGCGTCATCGAGAAGCTGCCGCCTTGCTCGTTCGAGAAGACCGGAAAATATCGCGGTGTCGTCCACTCCTACCGGTTCGTCGCCATCGACCCGCGCAATCGACAGTTTCTGGCAGCCTGTCAGATCGAGGGCGAGTTTCGTCCGCCCGTGGCGGGACCGATCTCGGAGCGGATCGGCCGGAGCCCAGATACTCCCGAGGGGTGGAGGCGGTTTCGGTTCGACGTCAAGGCCAAGGTCAACATCGAGCCGGGCCTGGAGGGGGCGCCTCGGTTCCGGGTCGAGATCGAAGAGGTCAAGCGCCGCGAGCTTGATGGCTTCTCGGGCGTCGTCGCCAGGTTTCTCGGCCAGTATTTCGATGAGCTGGTGACGCAGATCGCCAGTGGAAGAGCGTCGCGACTGAATCAGCGGCTCAACGCCGAGATCACGCGCCGGGTCACCGTGTTCAAGGAATATGGTGTCTTTCAGGGCATCGACTATGAGCCCACCGAAGTCGTTCTTCACTTCGACGTGAGCCGGTTTCGTTCGGAGGGCGTCACGGGCTACGTGTTTGCCGAAGCAAAGCCGAACACGATCCCCCTGTACCGCTGGGTGCATCCGGCCGATGGTTCTCACTTCTACACGACCATCCCCGCGGCCCCCGATCGGCCCAATTCGGTGAGCGAAGGCATCGCCTGCCATGTCCTGGCCGACGCGGCTTCCGGGGCGATCCCGCTCTACCGGTGGCACAGCGGCCGGGACCAGCTCTACACGACCGCCATCGACGGCGAGAAGTCGGGCCGGCTGGGCTACCGGCCGCTCGGGATCGCATGTTACATCTATCGCGACGCCAGGCCGGGGACCGTACCGCTTCACCGGTTCTATGACCCAACGCGGCGCCAGCACTTCTTCACGACGCACCCGCACGCCGAGTTCGCGAAGTAGCTTCCCGAACCCACGGCCGTGCGGCCTTTCGCAGGCGCCGCGCGAAAATAGGTTCTGCGAATTCATCGTTGCGGTGCAGGCGTCCCACCTGGCGGTACGGGGAACGCAGGCGGGACGCCGGCACCACAACTGGCCATGTCAATTCTTCCCGGTTCCTTACTTCGCCCGCACGAGGGCCCCGACGGCGTCGATAGCCCGGTCAACCTCGTCCTGGTTCGTGTAGCATGCACAACCGAACCGCAGGAGCCCGTCGCGTTCCGCGCCGAGCCGCTTCGCGACGGTCATCGCGTAGAAGTTGCCGTGGGAGGCGAAGATCCCGCGCGCGGCGAGCTGGCGGCTGGCGTCGGCGGACGGGCAGCCTGCGATTGTACAGGCCAGGGTCGGCGTGCGCGGGGCACCGGGGGGAGGACCGTGGAGCCGTACGCCTCCGATCGTGCTCAGGCCGTCCCAGAGTCGCAAGAAGAGCGCCGAGCTGCGTTCGTCCAGCTTGTCGTAGACCACGCCGAGCCGCTGGCGGCGTGAGAGAGCCGCGCGCCGGCCGGCCCGATTGCCAGCGAGGCGGCGAAATCGACCGCGGCCGCGGCACCCACGATCCCTTCGTGGTTCTGGGTCCCGGTCTCGAGCCGTTCCGGTGCCGTTTCGGGCGCGGGCTCCAGCCTGGGAGCATCGAGCGACTCGATCTGTTCGCGCTTCCCATAAAGGACACCCACATGCGGCCCGTAGAACTTGTAGGCCGAGCAAGCCAGAAAGTCGCAGTCCCATTGCCGGACATCGACAAGCTGATGGGGCGCGAAGTGGACGGCATCAACAAACGCAAGGGCGCCGGCTTCGTGGGCCATCGCGACGGCCCGCGGAATGTCGTTGATCGTCCCGATCGCATTGGATGCGGCCCCGATCGCCAGGACGCGAACCCGGTGGTCGGCCAGGCAGCGCATGAGGTCGTCCCAATCCAGCTCGCCGGTCACCGGGATCATCCGAACCTGAAGGATCTTCACATCTCGTTCGCGCTCGAGCGCTCGCCACGGGTCGATATTGGCATGATGGTCCAGCTCGGTAACGACGACCGCGTCGCCAGGCCCCAGCCGCCGCCCCAGGGCCCTGGCCAGGTGAAACGTCAGCGTGGTCATGTTGGGGCCAAAGGCGATTTCGTCGGGGGCGGCGTTGAGCAAGTCGGCCATCGCGCCGCGGGCCGTCCGGAGCGCCGCATCGGTCTCGGCGCTGGTCGGAAACGCCCAGTGGGTGTTGGCATTATGATGAACCAGGTAATCGGTCATCGCCTCGACGACGACCCGCGGGACCTGAGTCCCGCCTGGTCCATCGAAATAGGCCACGTGATGGCCGTGGCAGACCCGCTCCAGTGCGGGGAAAGCCGCACGAATCTGGGCGGTCGATGCGACGGTCTGCCCGGAATGGTGATCCATGGGCGGGCTCCTGTGCGTGCCTGAGGCGCCGGGCAAGAATTCGTGTCGCCTTTCGCTCCGCGAAAGGACACTCCTTGGCAGAGCGAAAGGCGCCTTTGCCGGCAAGTTGAATTCGTGCAGCTCCTCAATCCTGGGCCGCCCCGCCGCGCGGGGAGGGATGCGGTCCGCGGCCCTCCTCATGGTGAGCGTCAAGATGCCCTTCATGACCCTTCTCGCTGCGGGCCAGGGCCAGCTCGGCTCTGGCGACCTTCACATCGACTTTGGCCTTGGAAAGTGCGGCCATTTTCAAGCGGAGCTCGGCCTTCGCGGTTTCGATGGCGGCTTTCGCCGCGTCCCGCGCGGCGGTGCTCGCCTTCAACTGGTTCGTCGACTCCCGGAGCACCTGGGCGTCGACCACGCCCCGGTCAACTTCGCGTTTCAGCCGCGTGACATCCGAGGTCCAGCGATCGGCGTCGGCCTGGTAGTTGGTCAGCATCAAGTGGGCCCTGTTGAGGCGAGCTTCGGCCACCTGGACATCGGCTTCGGCTACTTTCACCATCTCGAGCGCCTGTTCGACCCGCAACTGATCGAGCGCGAAAGTCGCCGCTTCTGTCCCGCCAGCCTCGACCTGATCGGGACCTGAGGAAGCGGCCGAGCCGTGGTGCTCCGCACGGCCCTCGTCGGGCTCGGAAACGGGATTCGACAGGCGACGGCCAGGCGTGGTACTCGCCGCTAGGGCCTTGTTCGTCGGCGGACCGACCCGCACGGCGGCGCCATCGGCGAGCATCGATAGGTTGCCCACGATCACCTGTTCCGAGCCGTCGATCGGCACCCAGGTTTCATCGCCGGTGGGCTCTCCGTGGGAGGTCGGCACGCGACGCGCGACGACCTCGATCCACTCGCCGTCGCTAGCGCCTGTCTCGATCTCGGTGGAAACAGCATGCCCGTTTGCGTATGTCCAGCAACAGGTCTTGTCGCCGCTCTTGATGATTGCCCCGACCGGTAATGCGCGGGCTGCGGGCCGCTCGATGACCACCTTGACGTAGGCGTACATCCCGGGCAGGAGCTGGCTGCCGGGGTTGGGCAGATCGATCTCAGCACGGAGCGTACGGGTCTTGGAATTCAAGGCCCACGAGGTGCGCGTGATCGTGGCCGGAATCGGCCGGTCCCGGTACGCCTTGGCGACCACGCTCGCCTTGGTCCCGACGTCGACATAGTTGGCGTCCTGCTCGGGGATATCGACGAAGATTCGGACGATGTTGGTGCGATCGACCACGTAGATCGGCGCAGCGCCCACGGCGGGCTGGACAAAATCGAAAGTGTTGGCATTCCGCGCCACGATCACACCATCGAACGGCGCGGTCAGTCTGAGATAGCTGATCCACGCCTTGAGCCGGTTCTCCTCGCTCCGGGCCACGGTCAGGGCGGCGTCGGCGACCTTGACGTCGCGCTTGCCCTTTGCCAGCGCGGCCTGCTTTGCGAGCAGCTCCGCCTCTGTGTTCTCGACGGCCGCCTTGGCCGCGTCCCGCGCGGCGGTGCTCGATTTCAACTGATTCGTCGATTCCTGCATGACCTGGGGATCAACCACTTTCCGATCGACCTCGCGCTTCAGCCGCTTGGCCTCCGAGTTCCAGCGTTCGACTTCGGCCTCGTATTTGGCCAGGATCGACCGGGCCTCCTTGACGCGAGCTTGGGCCGCCTGGACGTCGGCCTCCGCCACCGTCACCACATCGAGCGCTAGACCGATCCGTTCTCTCTCGAGCTTGACCGCTGCGTTCTTCGTCTCGTGATCTTCGAGGACCTCGGGCGCGAACAGGGTGGCGAGCACGTCGCCCTTCTTCACCCGATCGCCGATGTCAACGTTCCACTTCTCGACGTATCCAGCTATCTTCGAGCGGATCGCCGTACGCTCGTAACTTTCAATAAAGCACGCACGCCCGATGACCCGGACGATGTGCCGGACCGCCGGATGGATGACCTGGACGGTCGGGACTTGCTTGCCTTGCCCGTCGGCCGACGGCGACGCTTGATGCACGTCTCGCTTGGCTTGGGCGGGTTGAGCGTTCGCCCCGGCCGGCAAGATGAGGTAAACGAGGCCGATAGCCGCAAGCATCCCCACTCTCGTGTGTTTGCGCATGTTGAGTCTCCCGGCTGAGTGCCGCGCCAAGGGTGCCGATTACCCGGCGTTCTTCGGTCAATCATGAAGCGGAGGCAAGTCCAGCAATCCACGGCGTGGCGTTTTCTGCGAGTACCTCTGCGTTGTCTCGATCAAGAAGATCTTCTAGAATTCTACTCATTACCAATCAGGGAATCGAGGCGGGAGGACAACATGATCTGCGTTGCCGTCACCTACGTGATCAAACCGGGATTCGAAGACCAAGCCGTCGCGCTCTTCGGCAAGCTGACCGAACCTACCCGCGCCGAGCCGGGCTGCCGGATGTATCTGGCGCATCGATCGGCGACCGATCCGCGGCGATTCTTCCTGTATGAACAGTACGACGATCAGGCAGCACTCGATGCCCACCGCGCATCGCCTCACTTCGAGCAGTTCGCCAAGGGTGGCCTGTTTCCCATCATCGAAAGCCGCTTCCCCGAGATCTACGCGCCGCTCACGACTTCATGAGTCCGATGCGCTGGTTCGGGATCAGGGAGATCCTGCCACTGCCGTCGACACTCAGATACCGGCGAGCGATCAAACGGATCGACGACATCATCTACGGATTCATCCCTGAAATACACCGAGTGGGTCGTCCGCGAGACCATGATCAATCAATCAGCGGCTGCGTGCTCCGAAGATAGGCGAAAAGGTCACGCACTTGCTGGCCGCTCAGCTTGGTGATCAGGCCCTCCGGCATCAGGGAGGTCGGACTGGTACGCATCAGATCGACCAGGGAGCGCGCCAGCGTAAGCTCCTTGCCATCGCTGCCCCGTACCACGATGGCGTTCTTATCCTGTTCGACCAGCACGCCCGAGACGACCCGGCCGTCGGTCATGGCGATCGTGTACGTGGGATATCCCTCGCGGATCTCGCCGCTGGGGTTCACGATCGAGAGCAGCATCGTTTCCAGGTCGTCGCGCCGGTAGGTCGTGAGGTCGGGGCCTACCTTACCGCCCTTGCCGAAGAGCGTGTGGCAGCGGGCGCACTCCTGTTCAAAGATCTGCTCGCCCGGCTTGGGAACTCCAGGTCCCGCGTTGATCACGGTCATCAGCCTGCTGATCTGCGCGTAACGCTCGGCCGTCGTCAACGGCTTGACGCTGCCGAAGAGCTTCGTCGCCCGCGATGTCAGTCGCGCATCGCCCAGGAGCAAGAACCGCGCGGCGATTTCGGGGGGCACGGTCTGAGGGTCGATGGCCTGCGCCTCGATCGCGGCGAGGAATCGATCGGCCCACCCGCGGCGGGAAACCAGCACGGTCTGGGCCGCGGCCAGCACATCGTCGGACATGTTGGCGTATGCCTTGAGAACCTCGCTGGCGATGAACGGGTCCGGGTAGATCGCCAGTGCGGTCAAGGCAGCGCTCCGCAAGGCATTGTCGGGCGATTGACAGGCGAGCCGAAGAACGACCGGCATGCAGGCCGGCTGCTTCACCTCACCCAGGACCTGCAAGAGCTGGAGCTGCTTGGCATGGTCGCCACGCTCGTCACCCAGGAGGCGCAGCGTCTCGGCCACGGCCTCGGGCTTGCCCTGGCGCAGACCGAGCGTCACCGACTGCCCTCCATGGCGTCCCAGCGCCAGGGCGAGCTCCGGCGGCAGCGCGGCCAGCGACCGGCCCACATAGGCAGTCTCGAACCCCGCCACGAGCTGCCTGATCTGATCCGGACCAGGCGCCAGGGTCAACAGCCGGGCGCAGCGGGTCAGGTCCTGCCTGGTTCCGGCCGCGGCAAATCGCCGCATCAGCCGCTCCGTGATGCTCGTCTTCACCAGCGGCAGGTCCCAGACCGCGCGGTCCTCAAATAGAGCCAGGACCGCCTCAGGCTGAGCTGCGACCTTCGCCTCCAGCGCCCACCAAAGCAACAGCGGCAGATGAATGTCGCGGGCGTCCTCGCTTCGTGCCAGAAGCGCGCGCACGACCGGCAGTGCGTCCCGGGCCGGCAGCCGCCTCGCCGAGCAGGCGAGCTGACTGCGAACCTCGACGTCTGGCTCGATTGCCGCCCGCCGGGCGAGCGCCGCGGCAACCGCCGGCGAAACCAAGAGCCCATCGCACAGAAGTCGCGCCGTCCACAACCGGACATGAGGGTCGGCGTGCTCGAGCGTTCTCAGGGCCGTTGCATCGTCCAGCCCGCCGACCAGATTCAGGGCCCAGAGCGCCTCGAGGGCAAGCTGTCCCCTCTCGTCCTCGATCAGCCGCTTGAGCTCGGACGCGGCGGACCGATCTTTGCGATCGCCGATCAACCGGAGTGCCGTCTGGCGCGTCCACCGGTTGCGATCCGCCAGCCGCCCGATGAGCTCGGCGGTAGAGAGCCGCGACAGGTCCGTGAGCTTGACTGCCAAAGCAGCGCCCTGCGCTTCGAGCCGATAGATCCGCCCCTTGGCCGTGTCGATCTGTCCCTCGTGGTTGCGATAGTGATTGATCTGACGATCGTACCAGTCGGCGATGTAGAGCGCGCCATCGGGCCCGAGCTTGATATCCACCGGCCGGAACCAGGAGTCGCGGGTCGAGACCGCCAGACCGACATCGCGGGTCTGGAACGACGAGCCGTCCGCGCGGACCTGGCTCATCACCACATGGTTCAAGAGCGGCGCCACGCCGAAAAGCAGGCCGCGATAGCGCTCGGGTAGCGCATCGGCCTCGTAGATGGCAAACGTGTGCGTGAACCGGGGCACCCGGTTGTGCTTCATCGCGGCGAAGTAGCCGAAGGCATAGGGGTTCGACAGCGGCCCGTGCTTGTTGAAACCTTTCTGATAATAACCGCCCTGAACATAGTGAAACCCGCGGGTATCGCCGCCGTTGTGGCCGGAATAGATCCGCCCCTTGGCGTCGATCTCGACGCCAAACGCGTTGCCACCTCCCTCCGCGAAGACCTCGTAGCGGCGCGTCTCGGGATGGTACCGCCAGATGAGCTGGCCCATCGAGTGCGCCGGCTCCTTGCCGGCATCGAGACCCGGACGACTGACATGTCCCGTGACGGTTGACCCTTGAGCCGCATAGAGCCAGCCATCAGGCCCAAAGCACAGGCTATTCACCACCGAGTGGGTGTCTTCCAGCCCGAAGCCCTGAAGATGAACCTCGGGATCGCCATCGGGCACGTCGTCGTTGTTTCGGTCGGGATAGAACAAGAGATAAGGCGGGTTGAGCACCCACACGCCTCCCCGTCCCCGCGCCACGGCGGTTGCGATGTTCAGGCCGTTGACAAACGTCGTGTGCCGGTCGAAGACGCCGTCGCCGTCGGAATCCTCGTGGATCGTGATCTTGTCCTTGCCTCGGAAGTGGCGCGGAGGCGGAGGCGGAACCTTGTCATAAACGGCCCGCCACACACCATCGCGGCTGACCATCTTCAACCCCGCCGGAAACGGATACTGGAGATACTGGACCACCCACAGCCGGCCCCTTTCGTCGAAGCTGAGCGAGACCGGCTGCCGGACGATCGGCTCGGCCAGCATCAGCTCGATCTCGAGATCATCGGGCACCTTGAACCTGGCCAGGGCCTCGCGGGGCGAGAGCGCGCCCTGGCCACGATCAAAAGGGGGCGCGTCTCCGCAGAAGCGGCCTTGCCGGCGCCAGCATCGTTTGCCCTGGAACCACGCACGGCCTGAGTTGGTTGGCGGTCGAGCGCCCAGAAAATCGCGTTGCGGAGCAGCCGGCGAAACGATGGGTTGTCGAAGTCACCCGGATGGCCGAGCGATGTGTAGAAGATGCGCGATGAGCCGTTGCCGTTGATCCAGGCCACCGGCTCGGCCGGATGGCCGGAGACTGTTCCCACAAGCAGCGCCTGGGTTCCGGCCGCCAGGGGACCTGTCTTGTAGAGCGTGCCGGCGCTCGTAAACGGTGTCTCGACGTCGCGAACGATCGGGTGCGGTTTGTCCGTCGGCGCCAGCGAGATCGCCGCGCGGAGATCGCCGGGATAGTGGCCGGTGTAATGGCCGCCCAGCACGTCGGGATCGAAGGTGGTCCACTCGACGTGTCCGGGCGGGGCCTTGCCGCGGGTATCGAAGGCATGGCAGGCCGTGCGGATCCCGACCAGCGGCTTGCCCGCCGCGAGGTACTTGCGAATGATCGCCATCTGGCCGGCCTCGGGCGCGCGGCGGCGCACGCTCAGGACCAGCAGGTCGGCGTCGTCGAGCGCAACGGCACCCTTGAAGTCGTGAGGCGTTTTCGGGTCGGCGATCACGAACGTGCAGCGGACGCCCAGCGGCTCGAGCTCCTTGTCGGCGAAGGCCGGCAGCGTTGTCTCGGTCTTGTATTCGTCCTCGCCGATCAAGAACACGGCACGCGGGCGGGTCTCGCCGCCAAACCGGAACGCGGGCTGGCCCGTCAAGTCGGTCGAGGTGATTGTCGGGGCGACGTACTTCTCGATGTGCTCGACAATCCGGTTGGTTCCCTCGAAGTGGCTGACATAGGGCCAGCTTCGCGAGTTATACATGGTGTCGGTCAGGTCGCGGACCAGGACGACGTTCTTTCCGTGGCTGGCCATCTGCCTCAGGCCGAACGGCCGGCCGAGCACGCACATATTTGTATGCACGCCCATGAGCATTAAATTGGTGATTCCGCGGCTCTCGAGCAGGTTCCAGATCTCGACGCCCGAGTCGCTGATGGCGTCCTCGTCATGGATCTCGATGGCGGCGATCTGCGACTTCCAGGGCGATCCCTGCGGGCACTTCGGCCCGTCGTCGCAGCCGCCGTCGGTCTGGTCGATGGGATAGGTCCCCTTCTCCTCGGCCGGGATGCGATTGCACCAGCCGGCGATGTCGGCGGGGAGGTTGGCCGCCTTCGGAGCACTCTGCGCTCGCTTTCGTGCTGGGTGATCCTTGTAGGGCCCCATGCAACTGCTCGGGGCGTGGATGATCAAGACGCCCTGGGCCCGAGCCGCCGCGACGGCGCGGTTCATCGCCGGGGCCAGTAGGGCGACCCGGCGGCTCGCGCCCCGGCACCAGTGCTGGTTCCACATATCGCAGATGATGACCGCCGTTCGCGCCGGGTCCCAACGCAGGGTCTTTTGCTGGACGACAAATGAACCCCCGAGAGCGCCTTCGATTTTCGCGGCGGCCACTCTGGCCCTGGCGTGCAAGACCAGCGGCTCGTGTTCGTTCCCAGCTCGCTTCTCCTGACCCTGGGCCACGAGCGCCAGGGCAAGAACAGCGAGCCAGATTGCCGCGCCTCGACTGCCTCTGCAAAAGCTGTGCATCAGGGAAATCCTCCTTAACCGCCGAACTGCGACGGGCCTTGTATTCGCCAGCGATGTCGAGCACCCTCTTGATAATCTACTTCCGGCGGTTGACGAACGCCACTGAGAGTAGTCTTCAGTCCAAGGGCAGGCAGGACTATTCCCGGAGAGGTCAGTCATAGATCTCATGACCCTCGGGCACCCGATCGACTGCTGTGCCGGTGATCTTGCGGCCCATGTAATAATTCGGCTTTCTCGTGCGGGTCTTGCCTTCCTGCAGTCAGCGATGTCCAGAGCGACCCAAATCCCGCGCCACGATCGGGAACATACCCTGCCGCTGCAAGTAAAGGTCGTACAACGCACAGACGGCGGGCGCGTTGGAGGGCGCCTGCGCCGCGATATGAGTCAGGCCGGCTCCGCTCGCTTTCGACCAGACCGGTTCCAACTTCATCATCAGCTCTCCTTCGTTCCGATCCGCGAAGACGCACGAGAAGAGACCGTTGACTCTCTTGTGCCGCTGGTCCTCGGTCCCGAACGCGCCTAGGCGGCAGCAAGGCATGGCGGCATCAATCTTGGTTGGGTCGGCAAAGCGGTCATCGATCACAAGTACGTAGACGCCGACCATCTCGCCGCTTTTGCTCTCCTTGAGCGCAAACAGGTTCTCCGGAAATCGGTAGAACGAATGATTCCAGAAGTATCGCTCGATGGTCTGTGCGTCGGTGCCGGCAAACAGGTGCGGAGCAAGAGACAGAATCCGAGGGAGCTCCTCGCGCCTGAGGGGCTCGATTGACCGGTCTGCGGGAAGCTGGCCAGGGCGCGGCAATCCCGATAACTCGCCCACGTAATTGATCATGGCCCTTTTTTCGACAAATCCCTGCTCGTCGAGAAACCCCAGCACCGAGGACCAATCGGCTCGGTAAGCGGCCCAGGCCTCGGAAAGGCGCCGCTTTCCCATCTCGGCGAGAACCGCTTCGAGCAGCGGCTCGCGCCAGGCTTGCGCAAGCGGCAAGCACCAGGGGTAGCTGATGCGGCCATTCTCGCCGAAGACCGCATATCCCACGACCTCGCCGTTGTCGACGGCGTAGAACCGGGATCCCGGATCAAAATCGACTGCCTGATAACGCCGGCTGACCTCTTCGGCCTTGGCCGGCTTGAAACCCGGCAGAGAACCAGCGGCTGCGTTATAGATCGAAGCCTGCTTTTGCTCGTCGCCGGATTGGAACAATCGAATCGCCATGGTAGTGCCCTCGGGTGAGAATCATTCGGAAACCACGGTTTCGCCAGGCTCCGCCTGCTTGGAACGATCCGGCAACTGAAGTTGCGCGGGGTCTTGCCGATAGAACGACCGCAATTCCTCGTACAGCTCCGGATGCCGCGTCCGCAGCACGTGGGGCTTCTCGAAGAAGCACTCGGTCGCGACGGCGAAAAACTCGGCGGGGTTCTTTGCGCCGTACTCGTTCAGCACGGTCGATCGGCCCAGCCGGCTGGCACGCTGCAATCGCTCATACTCGGCGCCCAGCACGCGCGCCCAGGTCACATACTGGCTGCGCTGTTCCAGCGGCGGGGCGCCGTTGACCCAGCCGTCTTCGCGGTCCAACTGGTGGGCAAACTCGTGCAGGACAACATTCCGGCCGTCGCGGATATCCGACGCGCCGGCCAGAACGTCATCCCACGACAGGATGACCACTCCGCTGCTCCACGACTCTCCCAGTTTGATCGCTTGACCCTCGAGAGCAAGAACGCCAATCGGATTTCTTGTCCTGGCGACATAAGCGCTGGGGTAGACCAGGATCGTGATCAACCGCGGATAAATGTCGGTGTCGCGATGGAGCAAGAGCAGGCACGCAGACGCGGCGATGGTCACCTTGATCTCATCGGTCAACTCGAGCCCGCCACAGCCTTCGAAGTGCTTTTCGGCCAGGAAGATCTGGACGAGGCCCCGAAGCTCGTCACGATCGGCGTCGGGTAAATGCCGGTAGAGCCGGACATTCCGCTCGATGATCTCCAGCCATCCTGGGGGGAAAGGGGCGGAACGCAGCCGCTTCCGACGCCGGCGCTTGAAGAAGCCAAACATGTCAGGAGCGCCTTCCTTTCGTCCCGCGCGACCGGAAGCCGAAAAGTCCGAGACTTCGAGACCTGCTCGCTACATGATACGATAACGCGCAAACCCGGTCGTGTGGCAAACAGGGTCAATTCAACCATGGCAGGATATTCGGGAACGCCTCTGGCCAAGAAGCTCGGAATCAAGGCGGGCATGGTCCTCCACGCCGTGAACGCGCCAGCGAATTACGCCGCTCTTCTCGGTCCCTTACCCGAGAACGTCACCATCGTGCCGGGCCGGGTCAAGGATCTCGACCTGGTTCATGTTTTCACATCGACTCGGTCCGAGCTCGCCCGATCGCTGGGCGTTTTTCTGGCCAGGATCAAGCAAAATGGCGTCATCTGGGTGTCGTGGCCGAAAAAGGCCTCCGGAATCCCCTCCGAGATCACGGAGGACACCGTGCGCGAGTTCGCCCTGCCGCTGGGTCTGGTCGACATCAAGGTCTGTGCGGTTCAACGACGTTCTGGTCGGGCTTGAAGCTGGTCATCCGCAAAGAAAAGCGCAATTGAAGTTGGCCAGGCTAGGGACTTCGCGTCCGCTGGACGCGATGTTAGAATCCTCAATTAGATGCCCTAACGTCACTCGGTACGGTTGGTATTGCGAAAGAGCCATTTCCATGATTCAAGCAAGGGCCCACCGCTACGTCGTCACCAACGATCAAATCCTGAGCGGTGAACCGATTATCGAAGGGACGCGCACGCCAGTCCGTGCGATTGTGGAGTTATGGCGGCAAGGATTGGCACCGGAGACCATCCCAAGTCGACTGCCTCACCTCAGTATGGCGCAGGTCTTCGACGCACTCAGCTATTACAGCGACCATCAGGAGGAAATCCATCGGCACATAGAACGGAATCGAATTCCGGATAACCTGATCGATCCGGTGGTGAAAGGGTCGTGAGTCGCCTCTTTATCGAACTCTACCTGGATGAGGACGTGGACGTCCTGGTTGCGGACTTGCTCAGGGCACGCGGCTTCGTCGCCACCACAACTCGTGACGCCGGCAACCTGCAAGCCAGTGATGTTCAACCAACTGGCCTCTGCGGTAAGTCGGCAAGAAATCCTCCTGACCCACAACCGAGCGGACTTCGAAGTGCTCGCCCGAAGCTACTTCGAGACGGGCCGATCCCATTGCGGGATCATCATCTGCACCCGCCACTCACCCTACGAGATCACGCGGCGGCTGCTCCTGATCCTGAATCAGGTGACGGCCGATGAGATGCAGGATCAGATTCGTTATATCTGACGCGCCTTAGAACAGCTTTCGGTCTGGATAATAGCGTCTCATGACGATCGAACGAAGCCCGACAAGCACGATCAAAGACGTGATAGGGAATCGAGAACCACGGATCCGTTGGGTCAGGGTACCTCCACCAGACCCTGAACCATAGCAAATCGCTCAGAATGTTAAAAGGATGTTGCCCCAGCATACGTGTTCAAGGTTAGAATTGCTGGACCCTCCGCCGAGGCGAAGGCAAGCTGCTTCAGGCCGGATGCGCTGTCTGGGCCGGCTTCTAAGGTTCTCAGAACGTCGTAGTCGCGACTACCCAGATCCGAGGCCGGCAGATTCTTTCGAATCAAAAGTCCGGCCCGTGCTGACCGCTCGGGTGAATCGAATCCGGGGCGTCCAACGCAGAGTCTCCCGATGTCCCAACCTTCGGGGTCTCGCTTACCGCTGGCATCCAGTATAACTGGTGATTGGCCGCAAGATTGTGTGCCCGATGGAAAAGTTCGTGGCACAATCGCGGCCGAAATGATCATGGATTACGAAGGGGGATTGTGCCGGACCGATGCGAGAGAGAGAAAGTTGCGACTCGAATGGCAGCCTGGACGGTCAAGCCGCGATTCACCGATGCCGAGTGCCAGGAGCTCGGCCACCTGGATTACCTGCACGCACGGTTGGCCGAGCTGCGCGACCGCGGCCTGCTCGCAGAGGACGTTTTCACGACGATTGCCGCCGACAGCCAGCAGCGGCGCCAAGCGATCGATC
The DNA here is from genome assembly GCA_963823675.1 of uncultured Isosphaeraceae bacterium. Classification (GTDB taxonomy): domain Bacteria; phylum Planctomycetota; class Planctomycetia; order Isosphaerales; family Isosphaeraceae; genus CAWGMT01. Next base: position 285,921 of record CAWGMT010000020.1, read on the forward strand.
GCAATGGCCGGTTCCGGGCGGCCATGCGCCTGGTCGAGGCGCACAAGGACAAAGACCCCAAGGCCGCGCTCGTGTGGGCCGAGCGGGCGCTCGAGCTCGACCCTTCCTCGATCGAAGCGTGGAAGCTCGTCATCCGCTTGAACTGGGACCTCGAAAACGAGGACGAGGCCCTGGCACGCTGCGCACAGGCGGCCCATCTCTTTCCTGAGCTGGAAACCGAGCGCGGGCGGCTGGAGGCGCTGCGCCAGGAACGCGCCCGAGCACAGCTCCTGGCAGCCGAACAAGCCCGCGCCGAGCAGGCGCGGCTCGAGGCGCAGCGCGAAGAACGCGCACTGGCACAGCGGCTGGCAGCCGAGCAAGCCCGCGCCGAGCAGGCGCGGCTCGAGGCGCAGCGCCAAGAACGCGCACTGGCACAGCGCCTGGCAGCCGAGCAAGCCCATGACCAACACGATGTCTCTTCCGGCATGGCCCAGGAAGACACGTTCCCGCCGGTCTACGCCGAAGCGCCTCTTCTGCTAATGAGCGCGAAGGGAATTGATCAGCCGCCGCCGCGGTTCTCGTGGGCGAGCGTCGCTCGTGAGTTCCTGGAAGAGCACTGGCAGAAATTGCTCCTTTGCCTCGCGGTGCTGCTCATCGTGGTGAGCTCGACCGTCGGGGCAGACCTGCTGCTCGGCGGATTGCTCAGCGCGCCGGCGAGCATCTGCGCGCTGGCCCTGGTCTATACGTTGACGTTCGCGGCCCTGGGCGCGGCGCTGCGCGCTGGGGAGCGACGCGCTGGCCAGATGATGTTGATCACCACGCTCGCCGTCGTGCCGATCCACTTCATGCTGGCCGGCGAGCTCAAGCTTCTGGCCGATGCCTCCTTCTGGAACCTGGGCGTTCTGTTGCTCGACGGGCTGGGGCTCTGGGTGCTGGCCGGCGGAGTGAGCCGGCTCTTGTTGCCGCGTGCCCAGGCGCGTTTTCTGGCGGCCGCCCTCTTATTCCTGAGTGCCGGCAGTGCGCTGGCCGGGCGCGGCTCGCCCCTGCCGTGGGGCTGGCAGTTCGCGGCGTTCCAGGTGCCGGCCCTGGTCTTTCTGGGCGCGGTCTGGGCCCTGGGTGCACGAAGCTGGGGAGGAGCCCCCGAGGAGAAGCGCCAGTTCGCATACCTGGTCTGGGGGCTCCTGGGCTTTGCACTTCTGGCCTGCCTGATTCGAACCGGGGTCTACGCTCTGGGTCTCGAGCCGGCCCTCTATGCGGTCCCCCTCATGCTGGGCGCGCTCGCTTGCGTCCTGGCAGCGCGGCGGATGGCGCCGTTTGATCCCGATCCCCGGCATCTCGCGTATCTCCGCTACGGAGGCTACGTCCTCTCCGGCATTTCATTCGCGGTCGCGCTGGCGCGTCCTCCCTTTTCCTCGGCGCTATTCAGCACGAACCTCACGGCAGCCGGCCTCCTGGGGCTGGTCCTCTATGTCGCGTCGCTGCAAACTTTCCGCCATCCGGCGTTTCTCTATCTCGCGCTGGGCGCCGCCGCGACAGTCCGCGTCGGCGCCCATTACTTCGTGGCCGAGCGGCTGCGCGTCCTGGAAGGCCTCGCCGGCCGGCTGCTGGGCTATCCGCAAATTCTGCCTCACCCGTTTCGAGCGGTCCTTGCCTGGCCGTTGAGCGTGTTCCTGGCAGGGCTGGCGCTCTGGTTCGCCCGGCACTGGAACGACCGCAGGCTGGCCCGGCACTGTCATTTCATCGGCTTGCCGCTGGCGATCGGCGCCTGCGTCTTGAGCGGCTTCGAGCCGCTCGCCGCCACCATCTGCCTGGCGGGTTACGCCCTCCTGTCAGGGATCGCAGTCTGGCTCTTCTCCGCTGCGTGGTTGACCTACTTCGTGGTTGCCTGTCTCGCCGGCTCCGCTTACTTCGGCTCGACCCTGGTTCCCGGCATGACCTGGGCCGGCCAGGCGCTCCTCGCCGCGGGCATGGGATTCGGCTGCTGGGCGACGCGGTTGCTGCTGCGCCGGCTGGGCGCGGCCGAAGCGTACCGCGCCCCTGGCTTCATGCGGCGCTGGCCCTCAAGATGACGGCGCTGGCCGCCGCCACGTACCACGTCGCGTCCTCCGGGCCGTCTTCTCCCACCGCGCTGGGCGCATTCGGCCTCGTGACGGTCCTTGCCGTGCTGCTCAACCGCGAATGGCCCCGCACGATCTGGGCCTACGTCGCGCTGGTCAGCTTCCTCGAATTCACGATCTGTGGAATGGAGCTTGCAGCCGGCGGACCGCGGCTGCCGGCGCACGACTACGGCCTGCTCCTGGTTCTCGACGGCCTGGCCGCCGCAACCCTCGCTCTGCCGCTCTCCAACCTGAGCCGCCGGCACGCAAGCCAGCCGCTGTCGAGCCAGGGAGAGCAGACAGCCGATACCTACTGGGCGATTCCCTTCCTTCAGGCCATTCCGCGCTTCGTCATCGTCGTGACATTCCTGGCCGACAGTTTCGCACTCTTCGACCTCACCCGCACCTGGCACGCGGGCCTGGTGTTCCTCATCGGTTGCGTCTGCCTCCTGGGCACCACCCGCCTCCTGCGCCGGCAGCCGCTCGTTTATCTCGGTCTCGCCCACCTCGTCGCAGGCGTTCTTGTCCTGGTGTACTGGGCGATCCCCTCGCGCGATCAGGGCTTGATCCTGGCCTGGCTCGCGCTTGCGTCGGTTCTGCTCGCGCTGGCGTTGTGGGCGGCCGGCAGCGGCCTCGGCAAGCTCGCAGCGGCCTTGGGCGGCCGTTTCGGCCTGGCGGAGTTCTACGCTCAGCCCGCGCTGGTGACGGCATGGTTCCTCACGGCCGGCGTCTTCGTCCTGGCGATCGAGGCCCGCGTGCTGAGCCGCGAGTCATACCGACCGGGCGCGCTCGCCCTGGCTCTGGACGTCGTCGCGACCATGCTCCTGGCCCGCTCCTGGCGCGTGGCCGCGCCAGCCTACGCGGCCGTCCTCCACTTCGTGGCCGCGACTTATGTCGTGCTCCTGAGCGCGGGCACCAACGACCCCAGAACGGCCTCCACTCTGGGCTTGTGTGCGGTCCTCGACGCCCTGATCGTCTGCGCGACCGGGTTTCTCTGCCTGCGGGCGCGGGACGAATGGGCGCGGGCCTGTGCCCTGCCGCTCTTCCACTCGGCGCTCATGCTTGCGCCACTGGCCGACGCGCTCGCACTCGTCGACCTCACCCGCACCTGGCACGCGGGCCTGGTGTTCCTCATCGGTTGCGTCTGCCTCCTGGGCACCACTCGCCTCCTGCGCCGGCAGCCGCTCGTTTACCTGAGCTTCGCCCACCTCGTGGCCGTGCGCTCGTCCTGGTTTACTGGGCGATCCCCTCGCGCGATCAGGGCTTGATCCTGGCCTGGCTCGCGCTCGTGTCGGTTCTGCTCGCGCTGGCCTTGTGGGCGGCCGGCAGCGGCCTCGGCAAGCTCGCGGTGGCCCTTGGCGGGCGCTTCGGCCTCGCGGAGTTCTACGCTCAGCCCGCGCTGGTGACGGCATGGGCCCTGACGGCCGGCGTCTTCGCCCTGGCGATCGAGGCCCGCGTGCTGAGCCGCGACTCGTACCAACTGGGCGCGCTCGCCCTGGCTCTGGACGTCGTCGCGACCATGCTCCTGGCCCGCTCCTGGCGCGTGGCCGTGCCAACGTACGCGGCCGTTCTCCACTTCGTGGCCGCGACTTATGTCGTGCTCCTGAGCGCGGGCACCAACGACCCCAGAATGGCCTCCACTCTGGGCTTGTGTGCGGTCCTCGACGCCCTGATCGTCTGCGCGACCGGGTTTCTTTGCCTGCGGGCGCGGGACGAGTCGGCGCGGGCCTGCGCCCTGCCGCTCTTCCACTCGGCGCTCTTGCTCGCGCCGGCGGCCGACGCGCTCGCACTCGTCGACCTCACCCGCACCTGGCACGCGGGCCTGGTGTTCCTCATCGGTTGCGTCTGCCTCCTGGGCACCACCCGCCTCCTGCGCCGGCAGCCGCTCGTTTATCTGAGCTTTGCCCACCTCGTGGCCGTGCGCTCGTCCTGGTATACTGGGCGATCCCCTCGCGCGATCAGGGCTTGATCCTGGCCTGGCTCGCGCTCGCGTCGGTTCTGCTCGCGCTGGCGTTGTGGGCGGCCGGCAGCGGCCTCGGCAAGCTCGCAGCGACCTTTGGCGGCCGCTTCGGCCTGGCGGAGTTCTACGCCCGGCCCGCGCTGGTGACGGCATGGTTCCTCACGGCCGGCGTCTTCGTCCTGGCGATCGAGGCCCGCGTCTTGAGCCGCGATTCGTACCAACTGGGCGCGCTCGCCCTGGCTCTGGACGTCGTCGCGACCATGCTCCTGGCCCGCTCCTGGCGCGTGGCCGTGCCAACGTACGCGGCCGTCCTCCACTTCGTGGCCGCGACTTATGTCGTGCTCCTGAGCGCGGGGACCAACGACCCCAGAATGGCGTTCACGCTCGGTCTGTGCGCGGTCATCGACGCGCTCCTCGTCTGGGCCGCCGGTTTCCTTTGCCTGCGGTCGCGGGACGAGGCACTGGCCGAAAATCATGGTCGCCTTTCGCTCCGCGAAACGACGTTTGTTCGCCGAGCGAAAGACGACTATTTCGCGAAGTTATTTGCGTCCCGATCCGACTGGGCGCCGGCGTGTGCTCCGCCGCTCTTCCACTGGGCGCTGTTCCTCACGGCACTGGCGATCTTGCTCTGCGATCGCTCGCCGCTGGTCCTGCTCTTGATCGGAGCCTCCTTTCTGCTGACGGTCAAGAGCCTGCCCCGCGCGGAGTGGCTCTACGGGACGATCGCGGCCTGGCTGGCCGCGTGCTACTTCCGGTGGCTCGCAGGCCCGCTGCGCATCGAGCTCGCGGGCTGGGCGATGCTCTGCGCCTTCGTCGTGTGGGCCATCGGCATGCTCGTCCAGCGTTGCAAGCCGGCGCTTGGGCGCAGGCTTGCGCTTCGCCCGCTCGACTACGAGTTTCCCTTCGTCCATTCCTCGATGCTGCTCGGGCTGATCGCGCTGGCGATCCGTGTCGAGCTCACTGTCGAGGCGGCCGTCTCCTGGAGGGCCTGCGTATGGCTGCCGCTCTGCCTGGCACTGCTGGCCTTGTTGATGCTCAGACCCTATCCGCACCGCAACTGGCTTCACCTGAGCCTGGCCTTCCTGGCGTGGAGCGTCGTCGTCCTGATCGTTCCTTCCTTGACCGCGGTTTGTTTCCTGGCGCTGGCGGGCATGGTGCTGGCCCTCGGCTTACTGCTGGCCGAGCGCAATCCGGCCCGTTCAGCCCGCGCTCTGCGCCCGCCTGGGAGTCAAGGAAGCCGGATACCTCGCGGTCGTGCAAGGTTGGTCGTCGGCGCTTTTCGGGCTCGGGTGCTGCGCGGCCTTGACGATCGTGATCGCGGAGGTCTGCGGGTCGATCCTCGGTCAAGACACGCTCCGGCTTCACCTGGCAGCGCGCGACTGGTGGGCCATGCTGGCAACGCTCGGTTTGCTCGGTGGGTTCCTCGGGGCGAAAGCGACCGACCCGGAGGGCTGGGGCAGGGCAGCGTCCGAGCTGACGGCCGCGAGCCTCCACTGGCTGGGTATCGCGATCGCATGGTGGCTGGGAGTCGGCTGCTCGCCGCTCGTGGCGGCGGGCCTGCTGGCACCCGCCGACTACCTGCCGCTCGTGACCGCGGCGGCCGCGGTGGCGACCGTCCAGCTTCTCCGCAGGTATCTCGGGGGCGAGAGCAGCTCCGAGCCGGCCTGGCTTGGCGCGGTCCGCTGCGAGCGGCTGCGGGGCATCCTCTCCGCACAGGCGTTTGTCCTGGCTGCCGTCGCGATCGTTTTTACCAGGGGAGCCGTCGAGCCCACGACCGTGCTGACACTGGCTTTAGCCTCCGTCGCGCTCGGCTCGATGGCGCTGGCTGTCTCGTCGCTGGCCGCCGCCGTCACGGCCAGCGTGGCCTGGGCCGCCGCGGGCGGCATGGCGGGACTGGTCGTCGCGCGCAGGCAGGATTGGTTTGCATTCGAGCCGCGGGCGGCGTCCGCCGCAGCCGGCCTGATCGCCTCGGCATTCACGCTCTGGGCCGTGGCGGGATGGCTGCGCCGCGATTCCACGATCGTGAATGGGAAAGGTCGCGCCGCCGGCGGTTCCGAGGCAACGGCGGGCCCGCTGCTTCCGCTCGCCCTGGCCGGCGAGTGGGTGGCGCTCCTGGCCTCTCTCGCCTCGAGTGCCCTCGTCTTCACCGCGGCCGCGAACCCCGCGTCGCTGGGAGACACCGGGACGTTCGTGGGTATTGGCGTTCTGATGGCCGCGGCGCTCCTGGACCTCGCCCTGGTGCCGCGCTGGCAGGCCGAGTGGCTGGTGTACCTGGCGCAGGTGGTGATGCTCGGCGCCTACATCGATTATCGCATGGCCTTCCCGCTGCCGAAGGCCACCGACGCCGCCGTGCTCACGCTCCTGGCGTATCTCGACCTGTCCATTGCCGAGGCGATGCAGCGGCTCCAACGGACGCTCCTGGCGCGTCCCCTGCGGAATTTCTCACTGGTTCTGCCGCTCCTGCCGCTCCTGGAGTTCCTCAGGATCAAGGGGCTCGATGAGCTGAGCTTGTTCCACCTCGCGGCCGGCGCGACCTTCTACGGCGTCGCCTGCGCTCAACTGCGCTGGAAGCCGCTGGGCTACGGGGCGGCCGTCCTGTACAACGCGGCCCTCTGGGTGCTCTGGAGCCGGATCGGCTGGCGCGTGGCGGACCATCCCCAGTTCTTCCTGGTGCCGGTCGGTCTGTCGGCCATCCTCTTCGCCGAGGTGAATCGCCGCGAGCTGGGCCGCCAGCCCGTCAACACGATCCGCTCGGTCGGCCTCTTGATCATCTACGTTTCGCTGGCCGTCCCGATCTGGCAATTCCAGAGCTTGGGCGCCTGGGTGGCGTTCCTGATCTGCGCGCTCGCGAGCATCTTCGTGGGCATCGGCTTGCGCCTCCAGACGTTTGTCTGGATGGGCGTCGCGAGCTTCGTCATGGACCTGGCCTATGAGATGGCCCGTGTGAGCGTCGACTACGCGTTCGCCAAATGGTTGATCATGCTGGTCACGGGCTGCGCGCTCTTTTTCTTCGTCGCCCTCAACGAAAAGAAGCGCATCGTCGCAACCTTGCAAGGCTACTACGAGCAGGTGCGGCAGTGGGAGTAAGCCGGTTCAATCTCGACAGCTCCTTGCTCGACCCGCTGTCGCCAGTACACCGGGTCCGACTCGATCTCCGAAAGGAAGCGGCAAGCGATCGGCTGCGGCGAACGCTTGCCCTGCTCCCACGATCGCACCGTGTTGACATTGACCCCCAGAAACCCCGCCAGAACCGCCTGGCTCGCCCCGAGCAGTTCGCGTACTCGCTTGACGTCGCCAGGACGGCAGACGTGCGGGGCCGGTGGAACCTTGTATGCGCGCACCGTCAACCGCTTGCTCCGGAGCCCGTCTGCCCGCAGGATCTCGGTTGCCTCATCGATGGCGGCAACGATCCTCGCCCCGGCCGAAAGACCGTTTCGAGAGTGCCCGACAACCCCCCTCCGGCCGGGCTGCGTTCCCGTTTTCGCCTTCGAACCCTTCATGCTCTCGCTCCCCTATCTTGGCCGTTCGAACTCACGGCGCAGTTCGGTCTCGAACGCTTTCAACGCCTTGGCCGTGGCACGAGCCTCGGCCGGCGACAGGTCGCTCCGTTCGTTCTTCCCGAAGATCACGAAGAAGGCAACCGTCCCGTAGGCCGGGAAATAGGCATAGCAAACGCGGAATGCCCCGCTCTTGCCCCTGACCGAGCCAGGTGGCGCGAACCGAAGCTTCCGTAGACCGCCGGTCTGCTCGACGACCGGAGCTTTGTCGGGCGCATCGATCAGCTCACGCTCTAGCGCCCGCAAGGCCTCATCTTCGAGCCGGAGCCGTTGCCAATCGCGCAGAAACGACGGGAATTGCACGAACCGCAGCAGCTTGGAAGGGCCGGAAGCCGCCACCTAATCAGTCCCCCGAGCCTTTGAACGAACCGGTGGCGCATTCTACTTAACCGTAGTACAGAGTACCACACTTCGCAGCGGTGTTACCATCCCTCAAAAAACGCTCGCGTCTGCTTTCTCGACCACGGACAACGGACAACGAAATTCGTGGCGATGGCCGTGGCCGAAAAGATTTCGGAATTGCTGACGGAGGAATACTTGGAGGAGCGAGCGCGACGCGGCAACCGAAGGCGATTTGAGCGGGCGATGGCAAAGGTCAAGGATCGGTCCCCAGAATCCAAGGATCGATTGTAGCTATTCCAAATTACGCGGTCCTCCCGGCCAGAGGAACAAGGCTTTGAGGTTAGAGAGCTCCGCCACGGCTTCCGGCGCAGTCTTGCCGAGCCCGTTGACGTTTTTGGGGCGGGTGCAGACCACCCAAAACTCATAAAAGTTCTGCGGAATGACGTGGAGCCTGTGACCCTGGCGGGCGAGAAGCTTGACGGCATCAAGGGCTTCCTGGTGCATGGCATGACCAGGGTCGGCAAGTCGCGTCAGAATATTCGTATCCACCAGATAATTCATTTGCCCCGACCGGCGTAGATGCTCTCGCGGCTATCGTCCATGGCGGTGTTCTCGACAGCGTGCGTGTCCACCCATGTTTGCAGGCGTTGAATCCACGCTTCAGGAGACTCCTCCACTGGCGAAGCAGAAGAGCTCGGTGCGTGCCCCAGGTTATCCCGGAGTGTTGCGACAAGCCTTCGAAGCTCGTCGGCCACGGGTGCGGGTATGCCCGTGAGGTCCAAACTCTGGGCGAAGAGGTCCGCGCCGAGGACGAGGTCGAGGTCGCCCGGACGATTTATCGGCTGCGGAGCGGGGCGAAACTGACCCAGCAGGCGCTGGCCGAGCGAGTCGGCACCACCGCTTCGGTGATCAGCCGCCTGGAGGACGCCGACTATACCGGCCACAGTCTTGCGATGCTCCGCAGGATCGCCGCAGCCCTCGGCCGCCGGGTGGAAATCCGGTTCCCGGCGGTGAAAACGGCCAAACCCGCTTCGCCGAAGGGAAAGTCCTCGGTGAGATCGGGTGAGGGGCGTTCGCGGTCGAAATTGGGCACGTCTTCCCTGTGACCTTGGATCAAGTGAGCCCGTGATTCTGCTCCGAAAATCCCGCACCGAAAATTGCCGGCGGCGGCGTTTGGAAAGGGCGCCCGTCTCTCACTCGGGTCCTGGGGCGCCGGTGAAAAATGCCGGTCCTTCCTGCCTCGCCATAAACGCAGTTCGCCTTGCTGGTCGCCGGCCATTGTCGTATAATTCAACAGATGTGTGCCGATGAGTCAGGTCCCGGGAAAATGCGATGGAATTCGACTTCGTCGAATGGGATGCCGAGGACGATCCGCGGGGAAATGTCCGGCACATTGCGGACAACGGCCTGAGCGTCGATGAAGTTGAGGACGTGATCTACGATCCGCAGAGTCGTCAGGTTCAGAGCCGGAGTTCGAAAGCGCCCGGCTCTGATCGGTCGAGCAGGCAGCGGGAAAGCCATTATCGTGATTTATGAACGGCACAAGGATGCTGGGATCGTTGTCATTCGCCCCGTATCCGCCTACGAGATCGAGGAGTGAACCATGACTAGCCAGACCTCCGCGAACTCTGACGAGCGCCGAAGACGGCGACTGCGTGACGCAGAGTTGACGCAGCAGCAGCGGGCCGCGGCCGACGCGCGACATGCCGACCGCCAGACTACCGGTTATCAAGATGAGCTGGCGCGCGACATTGAAGCGTATCAACAGGAGTATCCGCCCATCGGGGATCTGGAACTGACCGCGGCCTTGGCCGGCCTGCGTCGCGAACGCGAGCAACAAGGATTGAGCCTTACCGACATGGCCGAGCGAACGGGCATCGACCGCGCGACGATTAGCAAGCTGGAGACGGGCAAGATCGCCAACCCGACGATCGGTACCCTCAGGACCTATGCCCGCGCGCTGGGACGACGGTTGGCCTGGACCCTTGAAGTGTCAGCCAGTGCGGAAGAAGGCCACCCGGCCACTTGAGTGATGTTCGTGTGCAGCATGTGATTCACAAACGACCGGGAAAGGGGATTCGAGGAGACGAGCAGGCTGACGATCCGGAGTCGATCGCCCGGTGGCTCGCGGCCTTTGACGCAATTCCCCCCTCGGAGATTACCGCCCTGGAAGAAGCAGGGTGGCGAGCCGCCCGGGAAGCTCAGAAAGCATTCGAGATGGCCGGGTTCGAGGAGCACGGTAGGCGGATCGAGGCCTTATTCCCATGAGGCGATACCTCCTCGACACCAGCGCGGCGGCGGATTGCATCTGGACTCTATCGCCCTTAGCCTTGGGAACTGTACCGTCGTAACCACCGACACAGACTTCTCCGCGGTGCCTGAATTGAACGTCGAGAGCTGGGCTTCGTAACCGCGGCCGAGGCGAGGACTGGCGGCCTACCAGGTCGGACCTCCGAGGACCGGCGGCCAAGCCCGGCCGATCACAGCCCGTCAACGCGCCCAATCCGACCGGTCGAATCGAACGGAACTCGCTCGCCATCCGACCCAGCCGCGCTCCGTCGGCAACCCCGGAAGTGCTGCTGGCCGCTGACACTCGCGAAGCGAACAACGGACCACGGACGAGGGACCAAGGACAACTTGCCGCTAGCCACTGCCTCCTGGCGGGATCAGTCCAATCAATGTCGACAGTGCGCAGCATACTCAGGTGGACGTATCCCCGTTTCCTCACCCCAGACGAATGCGCGGCCAGTTCTCGGCATGGTGTTCACCGGGTACAATTCCGTTGATGATTCGCACAAGTAGCCCACCGGAGCTGGAAATGATGTCGACTCAGACCACCTATCCTCACATTGAGCAACGCGGCGACGGTAAGGTTTGGCTGATCGGGACGCAAACGAAGGTCCTCGAAGTCGCCCTCGACCGTTTAGCGCACCACTGGGATGCCGATGAGATCCAGCGCCAGCACCCGCACCTTTCGCTCGGACAGATTCATAGCTGCCTGGCGTATTACCACGATCATCAAGAGGAAATGGATCGGGCCATCGAAGAACAGTTGCGCGCGATCGAGCATCTCCGCGGGCAACACGGTGAATCCATCTTGCGCGCGAAGGTGAAAGCCAAGGGGCTTGCTTCCTGATGGTGCCTCTCTCAGGGCAAGCTGTTCGTGATCTGGAATTGCTTGCCAAGGTCCTGGACCCGGGCGATATGCGAAACCGTGTTGAGTATATCCCCTATCAGGTTCGCGCGGTGGCAGGGCAATATGAAAGATCCCTCGCTCTTGGTTCCTGAATCTACTGACAACTGACAACTGACAATTGGCAACCGACAACTGACAAAGGACACACCGCCAGGCGCGTGGTTATACGCCGGCCCCCGACACCCGCAAAGCGAACAACTGGCAACGGACAAGGGACAAAGAACAAAGAACAAAGGACCCGCCGACAGGCGCCCGGTCACACGCTGGCCGCTGACACCCGCGAAGCGAACAAAGGACAACGGACATGCATGCCGGCAGCTCGCCGCGCGGGATGCTTTGACCACGAGGGCGCACCGAGAAGTTTAGACACTCTCCGCGTTGTGAATCCCACTTCGCTGGCAGTATGATAAGAAGCAAGGCAGCGACCAGGAGACGCGTTTCCATGACCAAAGTCGCCATGTTCCGTGAAGACTCCGGCGCGGACCAAACCGCGTTCCGAGCGTTGACAGCCCACTATCAGGCCGTGGGCCGCACTGCGGGTGAGGCGTTGGATGCCTTGACAACGCAGCTCGGGGAAGACGCGGCCGACACGCTGATCATCGTGCGCAGCCTGCGTCCGGATCAATTCTTTACTCTGGAGCAACGACAACGCCTGGAACAGCTCATGGGCCGGTGGCGATTAGCTCGTGACGCGGGGCAATCGCTCTCTGCCGACGAGCAGTCCGAGCTAGAGCTTTTGATCGACTGCGAGGTTCGAGCCACGACCGACCGCGCGCGAGCGCTCATCAACGAGCTGGCGCCGTGAACCCGCTCTACCCGCTCGTGGCCCAGCGGGCAGGTCATCGTTGTGAGTACTGCCGCGCTCCCGAGGCGATCTTCAATCTCCCTTTCGAAGTCGAGCATATCGTCCCGACGTCTCGCGAAGGTCCCGACGACGAGTCGAATTGCGCACTGGCATGCCGCTCGTGCAACCTATACAAGTCCGATCAGGTCGAGGGCCGTGACGATGTCACACAGGAGGTCGTCAGGCTGTTCGAACCGCGTCGCGATCGGTGGCACGAGCACTTTCGAATCGAAAGGGACACGGCGACCGTCTTGGGCTTGACCCCGACTGGTCGAGCAACCGTCGCAGCCCTTCAAATGAACCGTGCGGTCCAGTTGGCAGCGAGGCAGCAATGGATGCTGCTGGGACTCTTTCCTTGACCCGGGGGGCCGTGCCGCACGACGCGATTGACTCCTGCGGCGACACCCGGTTCGGGTTATACGCACAGAGTACCACGCTTTGCATCCGCGTGAGTCAGTCCGTGCGAACAAGGAGCATCACGGCGTCGAGGGCTGGCTGGTGCATCGCATGGCCTGGCTCGGCGAGCCCCGTCAGGATAGCAGTCAACGACCGACCGCCTCTGCAAGTACACAGCAGACCGCGAACCCTAGCTCCTTGACGTCCGGCGGGTAAAACCCGGCCTGTCTTGCGCCTTCAATTGCACGGAGGCCCGCTGACAGACATGATACGCGGTCGCTCGATTCTTGTCGTCCTGTTTCCCAGGTGGTCACGGCAGGTGCGGACTACTGGCAACTGGCAACTGGCAACTGGCAACTGGCAACTGGCAACTGCCTCCTGGCAATGAGATCCAGCGCCAGCATCCACACCTTACGCTCGGACAGATTCACAGTTGCCCGGCGTATTACCACGACCATCAGGAGGAAATGGACTGGGCCATGGAAGAACAATTGGCGCGATCGATCATCTTCGCACGAGACGGTGAATCGGTCTTGCGAGCGAAGATCAAGGCCAAGGGGCTTGCTTCCTGATGGTGCCTCTTTCAAGGCAAGCAGTTCGTGATGTGGAATTGGTCGCCAAGGTCCCGGAGCCGGGCGATATGCGAAACTGTGTTGAGTATATCCCGTATTAGGTTCGCGCGGTGGCAGGGCAATATGAAAGATCACTCGCTTTTGGTTCCTGAATCTACTGGCAACTGACAACTGACAATTGGCAACTAACAACTGGCAACCGACAACCGACGACTGGCTGCCGACAACTTACACCTGGCAACTACCACCGACGCGTGACACCTGACACCTGACAACCGACACGTGGCAACTGACATGAGCCTGGCCGCAAAGCACGCCACCGGGCGAGAGTTGCCGTCGGGTCAGTTCAGCGGCGGATCTGAGACAAACACGTTCCTTCAAAGCCTGGGATTCGACATCGAGATCAAGGGCCCCGTGGCCTACCCGCCTCGCAAAGAGGCATTCCCACCGAGAGCACAAAAGCCAATAGAGCACGGCGCCGTCCACAACGAGCGATGCCAAAAATGCAAGGCCGCGGTCTTGGCATTACTGCAAAAGCTCTTCGGCAGCGTCGAGGTCCAGAAGCGGTTTGAGATCGGTGCCACACCAGACGCTTTCGGCTCGTCGGTCTATTCGTCCGATCTACACAAAATCTTGGTGGCCCTTCAGCGTAAGCGAGGGTTTTCAGAACTTCGTCGTGGCCGTACTGCACCACGCCCACACGACAACGAAGCGCGGCACGTGGGGAGTGAAATGGCCACGCCTCGCCGATGAGCTGCCGTTCGTTCGAGAGTATCTCGGCACGGGCGCCTACAGCTTCAGGGACCCGGGGTGGAATCAGCGCGATGCGCTGGCTCGCGTGCTCGAGGTCAACGGGCGTGGCGAAATCCTCAACGTCATCGTACGGCTATGCGGTGCGTCGTGATCCTGCCCGTGAACATTTCCTGGGCCCCGTGGCGGGAAACCGAAGACACTCACGGTCCCTGCCATTAAGGGCCCAAACGCTGCGCGAGGCCGCGGGATCCGGGACCGTCCCCGACTCGCACGTGAGCGATCATGACCCTTCGTCGGGATCCAGCGCGTTCCAGCACTCAAGGGCGTAGCCAACGAGATCCGGCCGAGGCATCTGAAGCGGAAGCCCGATCAGGGCAATCGTGAGTTGACGGGTCCCAGTGTTGACCGTCGCTGACGTAAACGTCAGGTTCCTTTCGGCGAGTGCTTGCCATGTATGAAGTCGCATGGGGTATGCCAGGACCGTTGTTACTTGTTCCCCGCCAAAGACGGAGGCATAGGCCAAAACCTGATGTAGGTCGTGCCGATGTTCTTGGCGAAGCTCATCGGCAAGTTCAGCCCATCGGTGTTCGTCAAGCTCTTCGAAATGGCCCTTGTATTTGGCGTCGACGATCCAGGTGTGGACTCCCCGCTGGACAACGAGATCTGGAATCAGGCTATTGAGACTTCTCGCCTCCGCTCGTTTCCAGCGGATTGGGACGAGCGTCTCGTGCACACGGCCCGACCGGACCTGGGCACCGATGCCGCGCGCCCAAAGCCGAACCAGGTGCTCGACCCAGCGCTCGAAGAGCTCGTGCATGGGTAAGCACCAGGCCAGCCCGTCGCTCTGGGCGGTTCCAGCCAGGCCGCGTTCATCGACGAGCCAAGCCAGAGCTTGCATCCCTCTTTGGAGCGCGAAGGAAGGTAAGTTGTTCGTCAACAGAATACCGTCCAACTGGGCCTTGCTCGGGACGATCGCTTTTGCGTCAGCAGTCCTGCGGGAGAGCTCAGCAGCCAGCTCAGCCAGGCGACGCGCGATCGGGTCGATGGCGACCCATCCCGCTAGCGAGCGCCTGACGACCTCGATTCCCCAACGGATCATTCCACGCAAAAGGAGATCGGGACCCAGATCAGGAAATCGGCAGGGCAGTTCATGGAACCTCCCAGCTCTCAATTGCTCGTTTTGGTAACGGTCCCAGAGAATTTGACCTCGTGGCGACTGACGCGGCTCTTCCTGCCAACGAAAACCTGGCGTCAGCTCGCCAAGTAGCGCTCGAAATCGTTCGATAATCGGACCTGCGAGGACCCAGGGAGGTACTTCCTTTGCTGCACCCGGCACGAGAGGAAACGGCAGAAGCCTTGGCGAGGCCGTCCAGCCGATCTCCTGCAAGAGCGGTCCAATGTCGTTCCAGCCGAACCGAGGTCGCACCACCAAGCCGCCGATCACTTTTCGCGTCGCCGGCGACCGCAAGGGGATCGATCCTATCGTGCCACCTGGGCGGAGGTATACACAGATCTGATCAGGCTCGGGCTCCAGGATCGGCGTCACAGCCAGCGCATCGAGTTGCGGCGAGTTTGCGTTGATGAGGTCTCGAGCGAACAAGTTCCAGCTTCGATCGCGACCATGAATCCCAAGAGAGCCGGGATCAAGCCTGATGGAGCGACCCTGATCTTCGAGCCGGAGAAGGCAGCCGGAGCGCCTCTGCCACTCGAGGAGGGGCATGGAGCTTCTGGATTGTCTAGATCTCGCCATCGTAGGCTAGCGCTCCGTGCAGCCAGTCGAGGTAAGCTTCCAGCTCCGTTTCACATGATCCCAGCCTTCCCTCCACCAGGTACTCGTTCAACAACGGGATCAGCTCAAATCGCAGCCGGCGGATTAGCTGCTTTTTGTCCTTGGCAAGAAAATAGGCATGCCCGGGCATCAGAGTCAGAGCATCGTTGGGGGCCTGCTGCGAGAATATGTCCTGAAGGGTTCCGAATGCCTCCGTGGCCAGTGGAATGTCCTGCGCCCGGATAACCTCCCAGTCCGGCCAGATGTCGACAAAGGCGAATCTCCGCCGCACCGCGAGGTCAAGAATCGCCGTGGAACGATCAGCGCTGTTCATTGTGCCGAGCACAAACAGTCTTTCAGGAATCTGGAGTTGTCGGGTTCCATCCTCCAGAGGATGAGCCAGAGCGACAGAGCGTGACCTGTGCTCAGCAATCTCCCGCGCCTCAAAAAGGTAGATCGCCTCCCCGAGTGCCCGACCCAGGTCGGCGCGATTTATCTCGTCGATTACCAGAAGCCATTCCCGGTCCCGGGCCTGTTTCACGGCCTCGACAAGCCATCCTGACTTGGGCCTGAAGCGCAGCGTGTCGGCGGTCACATCCGGGCTGATCCCCGCAACAAAAGATTCGTAAGTTACAGCCGGGTGAAACTGCACGGTCTGTCCTCGATTCCCAAAGTCCTCGGTGCGAATTTCGTCGGCCAGACGGCTCTTTCCCGTGCCCGGCGGGCCCTGAAGGATGACGAACCGTCTTTCCCTCAGAAGTTCGACGACGTCCTTCTTGCTCGTCCTGGGGAACAGATGGCGACGAAGTGCTCCTTTGAGATCGGCAACCTCCTCGACCCAGGCTTTCAGCGGCTGCCAGCCTCGTTCCCAGGCGTAAAAATCGAGGAACGATGAGACCACTCGTCTGGCAGCGACCGGTTCTTTGGGCACCTCCGAGGCTGCGTAAATGTATTGTCCGTATCGGCCGAACACCCCACTGAAGCGCGAAAACTGATGACGAACAACGGCAGGGACGTCCTGGCCGAGGTTCGTCGGATCCCGTTTCACCCAGGTCGGTACGCTGCGCCTCGACTTTGAAGGTAGCGACCAAGGGCACGCAAGTGGCGAGCATGACCAGGACGCCCGATGATCGCCTCATCTGGCGAAAGCCCCCTGGTTCCACAAACGAAGGTGATCAGTGAAGTCGCTGGCTCGCTGCCCTCCGTTGGGACCGGAAACCAGATTAGCGACATTCCCCCGTACACACCGCTGTTCGGGTTTTCAGGGTGCAGGAGACCTGCGAAGGGGATGTTCTGCTCGCCGGCCATCAAGGCGATCCGTGTAGCATACTGGGAGCTGACGCGGTACCTCTCACCAAAGATCGCCGCAAGAGCCGTCTTGGTTCGAACTGCGAGCTCATTGGTATCTGGGTGAAGACCGCCGCGGATCACCTCCGCAAGCTCGTCGATCCCTGCCATCATTGCCCCTTTGGGGAGTACCACCTTCAACCGACGCACTCAAGGAATCAATTAGTCTGTCCCTGGTTGATTCCCTGCTCTTCATCTGGTTTCGATTCCATTTTCGTGGTTCCCCGGGGCTTTTCAACCTTCAACACCCGGAAGCGGGCCAGACGACGAGAGATTGCAGTGGCTGATGACCCGAGTGATCCCTGGACCGGCATCCTCGGAGCAAGCATCATAAAGCGGTCGCGGCGAGTTTGGCTTCAGCTTGCAGAATCATCGACGACGACAACCAAGGTACGGGTTCACTCATGGGAGCGCTGACCAAGTTCCT
This sequence comes from uncultured Isosphaeraceae bacterium, assembly GCA_963823675.1. Taxonomy (GTDB): domain Bacteria; phylum Planctomycetota; class Planctomycetia; order Isosphaerales; family Isosphaeraceae; genus CAWGMT01. The sequence continues at coordinate 303,158 of CAWGMT010000020.1, forward strand.
TCAGAGGGAATTCTCGCGCAGACCGCCCGTCGGGTGGGCATGCCGCTGCGAAGTGAGGCTTCTCCCCGTCGGCCTGGAGAAGTTGCTCGGCTACTCGCCTCGAGTTGATGTGCTTTTCGAGAGGAAAGAACCCAAGAGACGGTTATGGATTGAATTTGAAGTCAGCCGTGCCGATCCTGTGGCCAACCATGCAAAGTTCTTGACCTCACATCTTTTCCGACATCAATTGGACGGAGATTGCTTCATATCGATGGTTAGCCCGCACGTGAACAAGGGCCGCAGAAATCTCGCAGCCAATACCATATCTGTCATGAGACAGGTCGGCATGGAGGCCTACCAGACCCTGCTGCTTCCCGAGCTCCAGCCAGATGAAATCAAACGGCTGAATCACCTTGATCTGGTCCATCTCGAAAACCAGAGTTTGCATGTCGACCGAGAAATTGAGCGAGCCATGGCCATTTCGGAGCCGGTCATGACCATGAACGACTGTGAAGTTCACCTGGCCGGCGACCTGCTCATCGTCTTCTTGAACCTACGACGCTGGAACGACGATGTGTCAACCGAGGATGGCCGGAGACTCTGGGGGCGCAGGACCGTTACCTACTTCGTTTATGAATCGGAAAGCCGCTTGTTCGCGCCGTCCAAGTTTTGTGCGTACTCCGCTATGCCCCTCCGATCAGATCGCGCGTTGACAGTGCAGGCGTCGCCTGCCTTGGGCGTTCTGAGCGTCGCAACGTACAGCCGTTCTAACGACGGCACCCACCTCCTCGACGGTAACAGAGCAGTCAGTCACCTCACGGGACAACTTGGAATGCTCCTAAGACAACCAGAGGAAGTGCCAGAGGTGGCAGCGCAATTCAAGGACTGGTTTGCGCGAGCTGCCGACCGCGTGAATATTCACCCACGTGGACCGCAATTTGTACTGCCGCCGGCTTGGTACGTGTGAAGGATGTCCCGCCGGGTACCGGCGGGGCGCCGACGGTCCTCGGCACGTCGTCGGTTTGTCTTCGTCCAGACGAATAGCGGTACGTCCGCGCCCCTTATTGACCATCGCACAAAGACGGTTGAACTCTTCCTCTAGGTTTGTCGGATGAGACCAGGTGACTGCCTCCAGGTTGACTGACGCGTATCGCGGGGGTTCGGTGCGTCGGCAGCAACTTTCCTTCCTCGCCCCGCCTGTGTCCGGTGCACTTCTATGCTCAACGGAGTCGTTCGGGGGCTGCCTCGCGCAAGCGTGGGGTCGAGCTGAACGCCATCATCATGGAGCCATTCCGAGTCTACGGGACGCCGCAAATTCAGGGATTTCGCACCGCAAAATAGCCGCACACGGGCCGTGATCGGGGGCTTGCTCAGGCGTCGCGGCCAAGCATCGCGGCGAGGGCGGCGTGCGCCAGGCGGCGTCGGAGCACGCCGCGGCTCATGGCGTCTTGGGCATCGAAGGTCAGAAGGCAATCGAGGCAGGCGGTCTCGCAACGTGCGTGGTGGGCATCGTCCCCACGGAGAACGCGGAGTGCCTCGACGAACCAATCACGGCCGGCGTCAAGTAGCTCGCGGACGTGGCCCGCGCCGCCCGGGTACGTTGTCGTACAGGACTGCGCCCGGCGCTGCCCCGCTCCTCCTGCCGGGATGACCATCGCCCCCAACTCCCTCGGATCGAGTTCTAGGAGCCTCGCTCCGGCCGACTGGAGGGCGCGGGCCAGAGTCTCGACCAACGCCACCGCCTCCTCCTCGTCGACCACGGGCGGCATGCAGGCCGAGACATCGAGGAGCAGTACGTCCGTTGTCTCGCGGGCCGCGAGTGTCTGCCGTCGGATTACCTGCGCTTGCTCGCCCGGCCGAATGCACTTGAAACGACGATCGGGCTCGGTCGGCGCGGAGTGGTCCAGGAAGCTGGTTGGCAGGCCCAGAACGCCCTCGGCCCGGTCGCCAGGTCTGAGCCTCGGTTCGCTCTCGGCATAGCCACAGGCGGTGCAGATGGCGAAGCCGAGGCTGTTCTCTCCCCGGTTGTAGACCAGGATTTCGCCGTCCTCCCGGTAGCGCGCGAGCAGGCCGGGGATGCCAGCGAAGTCAGCGTCCTGGACGGCACCCGCGACCGGGTCCACGGGCTTCGTGAAGGTGATAGTGGCCCGCTCGACCTGCCCAACAGTGTCGACATCCGCACTCCGCTTGGGTGGGTCCCAGGCGGCGCTCGTGAAGCCGTGTCGCGGCAGCAGGAGGGGCTCGGTTGATCGCCCCGGCGGCCCGCCGCAGATCGGGCAATCTCCGGGCTCCGAGCCGACGTTCAACCCGATAATAAAAATGGTCGTTGGCACACTTGCAGGCGACACCCCGCAGACCGAAGGCGCTGTCGAGGTTGGCACCTGTCCAGTGCTTCAGCAGGCCCCGCGAGGTGACGAGGCGGCCGCCGACGAGGAGTTGCGAGCCGGGGACGTACTCGCGAAGGGCGAGTAGGCCGCCTCGCTCCAGCCGGTAGCGGTCCTCATCGCGGACGCGAGGCCGCTTGCTGCCGTTTTCCTCGGGTACCGCGACGCGGAGCTTGAGCATTCCGATCGGGAAGCCGTAACGCGGCAAGACCTGGCGATCGGCGAGGGTTTCGATGACGGTGGTGTCGGCCAGGGTCTTGAGCTGGTAACGGATCATGTTGGCGAAACGCACGTCCCGCGGCTCGGACCCCCTGATCGCCGACCATGAGGCGTAAAGCGCGTCATACTCGCGTCGCCAATCGCGGAGTGCATGATCAAAATGGTCGGCGACTCGCGCAATGAAGGACCACCAGTCGGCGAGTTCGTCGCGTGCTGGGGCGTCCTGGAAGAGGCGTTCCAGGTCGGGGCGGAGCCGGGCTTGTCCGTCCTCTGCGGCCCAGCCGAGATAGTCGAGGAAGAGGCCGCCGAGTCCCTGGCCGGAGCGTTGGACCACCCAGGGAAGGCCATCGGGGAGGGGCCAAGGCGGATTCGGCTGTGAATCGGGCTTGGGGTCGCCTGCCTTCCATAATCCGACCTTCACGACGCCGCAGAAGCCTCCCATTTGGCCGTAGGCCCTCATGGCGCCAACGTGGTGTCCTTGTGGGTAGATTGACCGGAAGAACTCACCCAGCAGGAAGGCGTTACCATGTCGCCGTGCCAGCCGCGCACGATTGAGGAAGACGCGGGGACGGCGCAGATCGCGGCCGAGGTAGTCTCCGAGCCGGGCGAATACTTCGCGGTCGAACGGTCGGGGACGGGCAAATGTGACGACCACCGACGAACCGTCAGCCCGGCGGCCGGCCCGGCCGGCGCGCTGCAGGTAGTTCGCCTTGCCGGGCGGCACATTCCCCATCAATACAGCGCTGAGGCCGCCGATGTCGATGCCCAGTTCCAGCGTGGTGGTCGAGCTGAGCACGTTGCGGATACCGGCCCGAAAGAGATCTTGAAGTCTTCGGTTGGTCGCCGGCGCGAGCTGGCGCTGTGCTCCTCGGCCCAGAGTCCCTGGGCGAAGACCGGCGCAGCCTTGAACTCGCGGCGGTAGCGACCGACGCGCACGTCATGATCCAACGATTCGTGGTCGACCGCCTCAAGCGTCGTGCAGCCGACTTCCGGGGCACACCCGAGGACCGATCGCTGCCAGACGTGGCCGGTGGTCGGGCAGCGGTGAGGGGTCGCGGGGCGACGAAGGCCTAGTTCGAGGAACTTGATCCGAACCGCCGCGACCGGGCCACCGTAAGACTGTCGCTCGGCCGCCTCCAGCCAGCGGAGACGGCCGCCCGCCGCCTGTCGGAACTGAGCGAAAGCCGCACGTAACAGATCCGCAGCACGCGCCCTCGCTTCGTCCGCCGAAAGCCCCGCCGCTCTAAGGACTGCGGCGGCGAAGATGCGCCGGCGTTGTCGCTCGCTCTGGCCGATGAACCGGATGAGGCCCCAACCGTCATCACGCTCCTCGGCGCACCAGCGGCCGATGAGGGCCGGGCCGTACTGGTACGAGGCATCCCGCTCTTCGCTGCCGAGCGTTACCGCGCCATCAGAGCGAATCGAGTCGCAGAGCGCCGCCAGCAACTCGGGCCAGGCCAAAATCAGCGCCGACCGGGCCGAGGCGACTGGCAGACCGCCGAGGAAGACCTCGTTCGCGCCGAGCGAATCCAGGCCGGGGTAGGTCATCTCGACTAGGCCCAGCGTCTCAAGCGAGAAGGCCCGGCGAATCGGACTGGCTAACTCCCGACCCACGAGAGAGGATAGGTCGTTGAGAATGCACCGGGTGTTCTCGTCCCAAACCTGCTGCGACCAGGCTGCGGCCAAGTGGCCTTCGGCGGCTTCCACGTCGAGCAATTCGGCGAATAAGGGACGGCTGCGGGGATGCGTCGCCAAGGCATCCAGCCAGGATTCGAGCGACCCACCGTGCTCTGCGGCAGCGATTTCTCCTTCCAACCCCTCCAACTGGCGGACGAGACGCTGCCGCTGCGCGTCGGTCAGGTCGCGCCGAGCGAGGCGCTCCCGTTTATCGGCGATCTCTGCCTGCAGGTCGTCGAGCGACGCCGTATCTTCGGGCCCGCCCTGAGACTCGATGAAACGGGCGATGGCGGCGCGGACGACCTGGATCTCATGCTGCCGGGTGAGGCGTGGACCGAGCCGCGCCGCCTCCTGGCGGCTGTCGCTGAACGCCAGTAGTCGACGCCCCCGAGCTGGCCGCCACGAGGCCCCCGGCGATGGATACTCGGGGAGGTCCGTCAGCAGAGTCTCGGCCAGGATCGATAGGGCCAGGGGTGGGGCCGAGGCGAAGGGCCGCCAGTCGTCACGATCCATCGAACCGCAACGCGGGCAGCGATCGCCGGGCCAGAGCGCCAGCGTACCCCTGGCCGTCCGTTCGCCGCTCCTCGGCTCGACCCGGATCGGCCGCGTGTCGCCGACCTGCTTGACCGCGAAGCGGTACATCTTCTGGGCGTCGGCCCGGGGCGGAACAGGCCGGAAGCGGTCGGCGGCCTCAATGGCTGCGAGACCCCATTCGCCGCAGTTCTGGCAACGATGCAAGCTAACCGTCGCCGACCCGCACGCCTGGCACTGATCACTGAGGCCGGCCGCGACGAGTCCAAGCCCGGGAACCCTCCGCGCCAGATCACCAGCACAGTCCGGGTTTAGGCAGACGACGAGACCATCGGGCGGGCGGGCGAGGACGTGAATGCGATGCGGCAGGAGCGGGTAATCGACAACACGCTCGCGGGCCGCCGCGCCCATCTGGAGGAGCTTGATTGTGGCCGCAGTCGCTTCGGGAGAATCCGCGCCCAGAGCGCACCGGCCAGCTCGGCAAGCCGCATCCGACCAGAGGAATTGAGAGCCGCCTCTGCTCGGTGGACGAGCGGTGCGTGCCTTAGTGCGGCATGTAACAGGGCCGCCGGGCGGTCGCCGCACGAGCTGGCCGCATGAACGACAGCGGCTCGGTCCACCAGTCGCGGCAACTCCGCTGCGAGGGCGCGGCAATCGGTCGCCGATTGCGCCAGGCATGATTCACCTGCCTCATCCAACACGATCGTCGGTCCAGTCAGCCAGGGTCGAGAGGCCACGTCGACGGCCGATGGTTCGCGTGCTGGCGGCCTGGCGTCCCCCATCGGAACTCGTGCGAGCCTGCCGGCGATCACCCGGACCAGGGTCCTCGGCTTGCTGAAGATTGTCGCAGCGAATTCTTCGAGCTCTCCCTCCGCCCCTGTGCCGAGCGTTGCCGAGGTCGCCATTTGGAGGACCTCCGCCGGCTCGCGCCCACAACGCGCGAGCAGGCGACGCAGCAGGAGGGTGACCTCGGCAGCGAGCGTCCCGGTATACAGGTGGGCTTCGTCCAGCACGATCGCCCGCAGCGCCGGACCGAAGAAAACTGAGTCCTGGGGACGGCAAAGCATGTATTCGAGCATGGAATAATTGGTGATCAGGATGTCAGGTTGGGGTCCTCGCATGCCGCCCCGTAGTTCGCGCCCCAGGTGATCCTCCAAACCCCTCGCCTCGCGACGAGTCCGCATCCGGCTGGGATCATAAGGATCGATGCCCTCGGCCGCCGCCGCGCGGTCGTCCTCGGGCGTTTCAGACGTGAAGTGGAAAAGGGTGAGCCGGTCCTGACCCCGGAGCCAGTTGTGGAGTCGGTCCACCTGGTCGTTGACGAGGGCGTTCATCGGGTAGAGAACGAGGCAGCGCACCCCTTGTCCGCCACGGTTCGGTCGCGCGTAGAGGTCGTCGAGCACGGGCAGTAGGAAGCTCTCAGTTTTCCCCGTGCCAGTCCCCGCCGTGATAATCACGGTGGGTCGCTCCCCTTCAGCCCCAGCCCTGGCAAGGTCGATGGCGTGGCGTTGATGGAGGTGCAGGGGTCGGTCGCGCGGAACGATCTCCGGACAGTCGAGGTGCTTGCAGAGCGCGGCATCGAAACGCCCTGCGTCGGCCAATTGGCCGAGCGTTTCGTCCGAGGACAGAGCGGGTGGGGCCGACTCCACCCATAGTTCGCCTACTAGCCCCCCGTACTCGGGCGGTCCTTGCCAAACGGAGCGGACGATCCGGGCCAGTTCTGGGTCGCGCGTATAGTGGTCGTCGAGGGCGAACTCGACAAGCCGCCGGCGGACGGACTCCGTCAGCGCTAAGGCATCGAGTGGAGTCACGTCCGTGGTCTCCGATTCAAGGGCGACGGGGCCACGGCATCGAGGATGCTCAAGGCTAGCAAGTTACGGAACGCCTGGAGCCCGGTTACGGCAACGGCGATGTTGGAGCGTTGATCGAATTCTTCGGCGGCCCGACGGCCTCGAGAAGAAGCACAGAAATCGGCGACACCGGATTCGACTAACTCTTCGACGAACCGGCGGTTGACTTTGAGCCCCGACTTCGATGTCGAAAATCCTTCGCAGCAGCGGTCGAGTAGCACGCCGCGAAGCGCTTCGTGGTCGCGACGATCTGCGCTCGAGCGGGGTCGGCCGGATATGCGCTCGCCAAGACACTCGCCTCGCGCGTTCCGGACGATCTCACCCCGGAGTTGACCTAGCATGGCATGAATGTCACTCGGGTGGAAGCCAGCAGCCTCGGCTGCGGCGACCCAGGCTCGGACGAATCGTCCCATCAGCAGCGGGCAGAAGTCGAGCAGCGCGAGGGCAGGAGCAACTCCCGGTACGGGATCCCCTCCGCGACCGACCCATGAATCGACCAGATCCCGAGCCTCCTCGCAGGTGGGCTCCCATTCCACGAACGCCTCGCGAACAGCGGCTCGCCAGCCGTCTCCGCCCAAGGTCCAGCGGAACGGCTCGGGGGGGTCGGCGTCGGAGATCCAGACTGGGAGGACTGCCGTCGCATGTGCCTCCGCGAATCGACGAGTTGCTTGCAACCCCCCCGGGGCAAGGATTGGTAGCCGGAGCCAGCGGAGCAATGCCGCCACGGCTGAAGGATCTTCCTCGCCCAGCGATCGCAGGCCGTCGTGCCAGTCGACTGCCCACCAAGCACCGAGGCGGTGCCCGCCGTAGGCGACCGCCGCTGCCCGCGGCGCCGTCGCTAGCGGCGGCAAGTTGACCACCCACCAATCATCGCGTTGGACGTTGTCCGCTACCCAGCGTCGAGGGCGCAACCGATGCAGCCGACCGTCGCGATCCCACCAGATCACTTCGTGGCGTTCGTCGATCTCCAGGGTACCGTCCAGCTCCAAACGAGCCGAGCGCACCACAGCATTGCTGTCGGGACCGTCGCCGAGAATAACCCCCCGCAGTTGACCGCGATCCACCACCTCGCTCGCGAGACTCAACGCATCGACAGTTCGATTTTTCCCCAGGGGCGGAACATCGGGGACGGCGTTGAACGGGCCTCGGCGAATCGTCAACCGGGCGCCTAGGCCAGTCAGGTTCCGAATTGGCCGAGGCCGAGCGCCGAGGCGGTCAACCCAAGTATCTCCTTCCATCACCGCCCACTCTTCCAGACCGACCTTCTGCGCGGCCCAGGACTCTGGCGGGAAGACTCGGATAGGAGCCGAGCGGGCGTCGTCGAGCAAGAGCTGGAACTCTGAGCCGAGGACCGTCCACACCTGCCCTCGGAAGATTGCGGCGCCGAGGGGGCGGACGCGGGGGACGTATTTGACCTGGGCGGTCTCGCCGTCGCGACGAAGTCCGAAGGTCCAGACCACGAGGTGCGGAGTCACGTCGGCGGGCAGGATGGCCGGACCGGCGAATGTCGTGCCCGGCGTCGCGGTTGATACAGGGACCGGGGCCATTCGACAGCGGGCATAGACAACCTGCACGTCAACACCGTGGCGGAGTGCTAGCCGGTAAGACGCGCCCAGCGGGAGGAGACCGCCCCATGCCCCTTCGACTCGAGCATCGATGTGTGCCCATTCCGGCGTTAGACGGACGGGTGTTACGACAGCCGGCGGCGTCCAGACAACCGCGTTGCCGGAACTTAAGCGGAGAGCGGCGACGTCCCGACCGGCCACCGTCTCAACTCTGTAGCGGCCCGTGGCCACTGCGCTCCAGGAGGCTCCGGGTGGATCTAGCGTCAAGTCGGAAGCGAACATCACGGCGTAATCGCGGGTAGGCTTCAGCCGGTCGTCAGATTTGAGACGACGGCCGGTCGGGAGTTCGAAAACCGCAACGCTCTCGTTTGGGTCGAAGCAGGTCACGATGACCGTCGCGGCCGCCTCACCCCCTTCGCGATCGACGAGTTCGGCCACAACGCTGGGCGCGACGGACGGCAGACGGACCTCTGCAACCGTGGCATCGTACGAGCCGTCCTCCGCCCGTGAGATCCGGGCGACGCGCCGCCCACAGGCTGTTAGGTCGTACTCTGAGGCCACAAGCCCTGCCGTTGCGAGGTTTTTCAGGCGGCATGCGAAGTGAGGCGGTTCGGGCGGCGCCCAGCGGAGCTCTGGTTCGCTGAGGACCGCAGCGAAGCCTCCTTCGGCCGTGACTGGCGCGTCCCCTGAGCCCGCAGCGTCGCGGTCAGCGATTCCGGGAAGTTCGTCGACCCAATCCCGTAACACCCAGGGACTCTCCGCGAGGTGAAGGGCAACAGTCTCGGGAGGCAGGTTGCCGGCGCGCGAGTTTTTCAATGTCTCCCACATGCAGACAAATCCCGGCGCACGCAGAGGACCGCCGGCGGCTAGGAGGTGACCGGTCGCGGTCTGGGCTGTTGCGCCGGTTAGCCATTGCCCGAGACGCAACCGGGCGTCGCGGATCGTGAATCCGAACTGGAGGAAGACGGTCAGGTAATAGCGCTGCGAGTCCAAGTCTTGGAGGACGTTCCGTAGTCCGAAGGTTTGGGCGGCCGACTCGATTGCCTGCTTGAATGCGTCGGTGGGATGACCACTGTAGTCGAAAAGCTCATAATCCACGCCGCTGCCGAACCGCCGGGTACCGGAATTGTCGCGGCGAACGTGGGGCCAGAGCCTCCCTTCGGTTGCCTCGCGGCGCGCCGCCTCGGCAGCAAAGGTTAGCAATAACAGCCCCAGGCAGGCCTGGCGCGAATAGCGGGCACCGCTCGGCAGTGTCTCAAAGGTCCACGAGTTGCCGAGCCAGAGGCGGACTGTCCGAACGTCGAGCCCGGCAGCCCAGGTAGAAAGGTGTAGAAATTCGTCGGTCGAGAGACCAAGCTCGGCTATCGACCACGGACGTTCGAGGCCCCGCTCCTCGCGGCGATGGAGGAGGTCGGTCACCGCCCTTGCGATCGCGGCCGAGCCGGTGGCTGGGTCGAGCTTGGACGGGATTTGCTCCGGCGGTGTGTCGATTGGGGAGGGTGTGGATCTCGTCGTTGTCGTGTGACTGCGCAAGCTGCGTAACAGTCTGAATTCTGGTGATGAACAGTAGTCGATCATCAGTTGGCGCAATGACGGATCCGTTCTGCTTAGCTCTTCTGCCTCACCTCGAATCTGCCCGTCCTCTTGCTGGCCCATCTGATCCTCGGGATTATCCCGCCACGCGCTATGGGTGAACGCATGACGGCGCTCCAGCTCCCGGCGGATGGCTGCACGACGGCAAAGGAGTGATCTGCGTCGAACCGGGTCCCCGGCATGGCCCAAGGCTTTGACGCACTCGCGATCGAACGTCAGTAAGCCATAGACGGTCAAGGCGCGAGTGAGTGCAGTGAAGTTCAGTGCGGGTTCCTTTTCCTTTCCGCGGCGGTGCATACCGTCACGAAGATCCGCCAAGGAGTTGTCGAGAGCCTCGTCGGGGCGCCCTGCCCGGCCCAGTATCGGGATACCAGTAGGAGGATAAGTCAAGGAACCCTTGAGAGGTGGTCTATCCACGGTCGGCTCTTGCGAGGGAGGAGGCGGCTTGGCCTCTGTATTTCTCGTTGCCGCCTTAGGCTGAGTCGCAGGCGGAATTGCCGAACTCTTGTTAGACTTCACGGGGAGGAGAAGTGTTTCGCAAGAGCCGGGACGTCGTACGCGCATCTGATCTTGGCCACAGTAGCCGAGAAACTCGTACCAAATGCCGCCGCGTCGGAACATTCGACCGATTTTCACGACAAGCGCCCTCGCTCATCTTTGCCGGAGTCGTGCTTCTGCTGACCCCTATGGAATTCCGATCAAGTCCGCAAAAGACAAAGCTACTTGACGGCCACCTTCGGAAATAACTCTTTTCAAAATAACGACTTGGACGTTGAAGATAAAGCTCCCACTAGAATTTCATCCGGTTTGTCGATCCGCACGATCCGCCGCTGTTGTCTCGATGGCGCTGAACGCATTGCCCAGGTGTGCCATCCCGATTGCGTCTTTCCGCAGAAAAGGAGCAGTTTGGCCCTAAACACAACGAGTTCATCCTTCACAAGAGTCACCGAGAGATACCGGGATTTGGCTGCTTTTTCGTCGGCAGTCTTTTTGGCACTATCCTACGGGAGAGGTGGCACCGAGCGGGATTTCGGAGCGGTCTAGCGCACCCGTGGCGCCGGGCCATTGGCTCATCAACAAGTGAGGCCCAAGGGTCGTTTGACACGGTCACATTTCACTACGACGCCGGCCGTTCGTGTTGAATACGAATTTGAAGCTTCAGCAAGCGAACGACCATTCCCAACGCGAACAGCGCCGTGGCCAGGTTCTTACTCGACGTGCTGACAGGCGACAAGGGACGCCCCTTCAACAAGGAGAAATGTATGTGAGCAAGCGCAACAGTCCCGCCTGACCCAGCATGTGAAATCGTCGATCCGTCGATGTGCCGGCGCGCGTGCGAACCAGCAGGGCGAGAACAGTCGCCGTGAGCGACCGGGACGTCCGGCCGACCCTCGACCGGGCGATCGTCTGGACAATTAGCCGAATCGTTTGTAACAAGCCAATCGTTGCCACACGGCCTGATCCAATACCGCCAGCGGTTCACCTGCGAGCTCGAGCTTCGACTGGGTGAACTGGTCATGCTGTCGTAGTCAACAGCGCAGCCTGCGCCGAGCGACTCGGCGGTGGCCCGGTCAGCGACGGCGGTCATCGCCCACCTTGTGTGTGCCCAAGACCTGACCGGGCATGCACCGTCAGACCACGTACTGTGACACTGATCGCTTCCGCGCAAGAACGTGGTGCGCCGACAACCTTGTCGCAGGTGCAAGTGGCTCCCTCCCGACGCTCGAAACTGAATGTGAAGCCTCGCTCGGTTTCAACAGTGCGAATTGCGCAGGGGCCGAGCCCGAAATCCTTCGCGGTCGCGTTCGAGCCGCTCGAGAAGTTGGGCTGCGACTACCTCGCGCTCGGTGGAACGGTACCGCTCAAGAATTCGACCTTCGCCGGGTTCCCCTGCGTCTTCGTTCGGCCCACTGCCTGCTCGGCCCGCTGCGTCTGGTGCGATACGCCGCACGCGTTCAACGAGGGTGACTCGTTCTCGATCGACGAGGCGCTAGAGAAGGTGCTCTCCTTCGGCTGTGTGCTCGTCGAACTGACTGGAGGTGGGCCCCTACTCCAAGAGGAGGCGCTCGCGCTCATGACCCGTCGCGCCAATTCCGAGCTCACAGTCCTGCTCGAGACCAGCGGCACGGTGCCGATCGAGGGTGTTGACCCCCGCGCGTACATTATCATGGACTTGAAATGCCCTGACAGCGGTGAATGCGACAACAACCTCTGGGCGAACCTGGACTTATTGAAGCCGTCGGATCAGATCAAGTTCGTCATCGCGTCGAAACGGGACTTTGACTGGACCGACGAGATTATCCGTTGTCGAAATCTCGACCGCCGACTTACCGTCCTGTTGAGCGCCGTCTTCGATTCAGTGACGCCGCACTATCTCGCCGACTGGCTGCTCGAATCAGGGCTCCAGGTGCAGCTTCAGTTGCAACTGCACAAGTACATATGGAATCCGCAGGGGACGGGCGTCTGAGGATGGGAGGCTCACGGCAGTTGTCCTTTGTCCCTTGTCGTTCGTCCTCTGTCATTCGTCCCCTGTCCTTTGTCATTTTCCCGTCATCGGCTGTCAGTTGTCGGTTGTCGGTCGCCAGTTGCCAGCAGCAGGCTAGTTGTCGGTGGTCAGTGGTCAGTGGTTCGCTTCGCGGGTGTCATGGGCCAGCAGAACGACCGGGGTCTCGGCCGGATGGGGTCAGTGAGCATATTGGGAACGTGCGATTTGAGCTCGTGGGCCAGCCGAGGCAACCATGGATTTCACGTGAATGCTCACCTATCAAAGGCCCGTCTCGCTTATTACTTGAAAATCCGAAACATCCAGCAGGTGCCACCGTCGACCGATCCGATCAAGAGTGCCTCTGACGGAAACGCGTTGGCCTCGCAGATGCGCCTCGCCGGCCTGCTGATATTGCCTCGGGTTGAGGGTAATTTCCACGTTCGGCGGCGCGTCGGGCGTCTCAACGGCCAAAAGAACCGTCAGCGGACCGGCTTCTCCGTAAACCGGGTCCTTGGCGGCCATTCGAACGATTCTTCCCCGAAGCGAGCCATGGCGGGGCTTGTTACCCGCTCGCAATGCTCGCCCAATGGCGTCAATTTGCTCGAACGCGCGACCCTCAAATCGCACGGATTGATGGACTGATATGTCGTCGACGGGCCACGTGGGGCTCCATGAGATGCTGACTTCCCGACGTCTTCGCCCCTGCTCCCATCATCCTCACTGCGAACCCATTGGTCCACCTCGGAGCACGTGAAACGCATGAGTCGTCTGACGCGATGGACGGGCAGCCCGCGGCATTCGACCCACCAGTACACGGAATCAGTGCTGACGCCGAGGTATTGAGCGATATCCAGCACGCTTCGCGACCGGTCGTTTACAACAGACTGCTTTGCCTGGAGTAGCGGTCAAGAGCCTAAAATAGGGTTCATCCGGGGGAAGCGCTCGCCGAGTTGAAGAAAACTGGACCCGCTGATTTCACCAGGAACGCAAAGCCCGGGGACATTCCGTCGTCCGGCCGCATACTCGGCACATACTCGGCACATTTTGACACCCGCGAAAGCGTGCCCACTATGCCCAGTATGCCGAGTATGGGGAGGACACAGCGACGCTGGAAGGAACGGGTGCATTTCGTTCCTACGGCAGCCGGACACAAACGGCGGCTCCCTACCTGTCAGGACCTGTCATCACGACGAGGTTGGGGACGCTGCCCCGGAAGACAGCTCTCTCAGTCGTAAGATTCGCGCTAGCCATGGTTTAGACGCAATCCCCACTTCCTTGCCCCTCGAGGGCGCGGCGGCCAGCTCCTTGGCCCGAGGCTCTTGACCGTGGGGCCAAAACAAAAAAAAGCAGCGGATTCGTCTCACTGGCTCTCACCTACTGCCACGCCCGGAGAAGATCGCGAAAGCAAGGAAACCGAGCTCGCCATTTCACCGAACCCTTCCCCGCAGCGGGTGTTGCGCCCTGAGGGCTGGGCGCTGCCTGGGCCGCTTGGGCGACCCGCAGATCCAGATTCACCGGGACGGATTGCCAATCCGTCCTGCAATCGCTCGGCCGCGGGTATGTTTCCATCCGCCTGTTGCGCAGCGCCTGAGCGATTCCTGCCAGGCGCCGGACGAAGCGAACCCAATCGGGTGCGATCCGCGGACCGAACCCATTGTCGGGCAAGCCCGCGGACCGAACCCAAGCCCCGGGGGCAAGTCTGCGGACCGAACCCAATCCCCGGAGGCAAGTCTGCCAATCGAACCCAAGCCAAGGCAATCCCGCGGACCGAACCCAAGCCCAGGGGCAATCCCGCGGACCGAACCCAAGCTCCGGGGGCAATCCCGCGGACCGAACCCATTGTCGGGCAATCCTGCCGACCGAACCCAATGTCGGGCAGTCCCGCGGACCGAACCCAATCCAGGGGGCAATCCCCGCAGACCGAACCCAATCCAAGGCGATCTCGCGGACCGAACCGATTGTCGGTCGATCCTGCGGACCGAAGCCAATCCCAGGGGCAATCCTGCGGACCGAACCCAAGCAATGGAGTCTTCCGCCGCACGATCTCTGCGCTGCGCCCGATTCTTTTTTGGCCCAGGGAGACCGTCGGTCGCGCTCCGGTGCCGACCCATCGGGTGGCTGGAGGCCCGCCCCCCGACAGAGACTGCGGCCCCGCCGCGGAAGGCAGTTGAAGAACTGGACGCTCGTGGTTCGTGTTTCTCAATGGCCTTGCACGATTCGGGGAGGGCGAGCCTCCGTGCGAGCCGGTTGTTTGCACGGCTCGGACGGAGCCTCGCCCTGGCGCGGTGAAAAGCTGGTCTTGCCTTTTGATGGAGTCGATCCCCGTTTTGTCGCGCGCTTTCCCGCGCTTGCGATGGAAGGGGCAGGGAGCTGATGAAAGGTCGCCGCTTGGGGACTACTGCATTCGTCGCCTATTCGTTGCGCACCCTCGTGCGCGCCCCGATTTCGTTCCCCCCGTTGCGAAGGGGGGGCAGGGGGGGTGATCTTGGCACGACCAACGACAGGGCGTTCAAAGGGCCTTCTTCCGGCCGCCTTGTCGCGGCTCTGAGAAAGGGGAAAGCCGTTCACGATGTCCGAGGCGTGCACCCCACGCCCCCTGACCCCCCCTTCGCAAGGGGGGGAAATTGATGGGAACCTTGCCGCGCAACAAAATGAGCCGCATCGCATGCGCTCGGCTTCGCTGGTCAAGTTCAACTTTTCACCGCGCCAGCCTCGCCCGCCCAGGATCACGAACCCCCATCTAGCCACTGCCCACTGGCAAATGACAACCGACAACCGACAACCGACAAATGACAACCGACAACCGACAAATGACAACCGACAACCGACAACCGACAACCGACAACCGACAACCGACAAATGACAACCGACAACCGACAACCGACAACCGACAACCGACAAATGACAACCGACAACCGACAACCGACAACCGACAAATGACAACGGACAACGGACAACGGACAACGGACAACTCACAGCTTCTCGATGAGCGAAACGATCGCCGCGACGCGCTGGGCGTCGGTGCGGTGCCAGGAGGTCTCGGGGCTGTCGCCGGGCTGGAGTTGGGTCAGGCCGGCCATTGCGCGGCACACGGCCGAACCGATATGGACCTCGCTCGCTTGCGTCTGGCGAAGGATTGTCTCCAGGTTGTCGGCGTTGATCTGGCCGCCGGCCATGATGGTGATCCGATCATGGGCGTGGTTGACCAGGCCGGTGATCATGGAGGCGCCCTCGAGCGCGGTGGTGCGTCCGCCCGAGGTCAGCACGCGCTCGACTCCCAGCGCGACGAGCGTGTCCACGGCTTCCCGGGGCTCGGGCGTCTGATCGATGGCGCGGTGAAACGTCACGCCCAGGGGCCGGGCTGCCTCGATCAGTGCCGTGGCGAGGTCGCGGTTGACCGTGGCATTTGCGGTCAGAACGCCGAGGACGACTCCGGCGGCCCCGAGTGCCTTGGCCGCTTCGATGTCGTGGCGCATGACGGCGATTTCGCGCTCGGAATAGACGAAGCCGCCCCCGCGCGGCCGGATCAGGACATGGACGGGAATGCTCAGCCAGCGGCAAACCTCGGCGATCGTGCCGGCGCTCGGGGTCGTGCCGCCGACAGCCAGGTTGTCGCAGAGCTCGACTCGATCGGCACCACCGACCTCGGCCGCAATGGCCGACTCGACGTCACCCACGCAGACTTCGATCATCACGCGCCGGTTCATGATTCATGCTCCCGATTCCGCCTGGTGCCGGATCTTGCCTTGTTTCACGACTCCCAGTCATGCTAACGCCTTGTCCGACGATTACCATCGTCGCCAAATTGTTGACGAACCGCCAGAATGTGACCACTGGTGACCTGTGCAGAGTGCATTGCTGGCCGGCGGGGAACGGGTTACACTGGCAACTTAGAAACTGTGCTTGTTTGCCCATCCCGGAGGAGATCCTGCCGTGAACGACCGCTCCCACCCGACGAAGCCCACTCCGGTGCCGGCTACCGCCGATCTGGCTGCCACGCGCCGCGATTTTCTCAAAGGCTCGACGATTGCCACGGCGGCCGCCGGCCTTTCGGCCGGTCTGGCGGTTCCGCTGGTGCATGCCGCCGGCAGCAGCACGATCAAGGTCGGCCTCGTCGGCTGCGGCGGCCGGGGCACCGGCGCGGCGGAGCAGGCCCTCACTGCTGATTCCAATGCCAGATTGGTCGCGATGGCCGATGCATTTGCTGATCGCCTTGACGAATCGCTCTCCTTCCTCAACGGTCGGGAGGTAGCCTCGCGAGTCGACGTTCCGAAGGATCGCCAGTACACCGGTTTTGACGGCTACAAGCACGTCATCGACCAGGTTGATCTGGTTCTCTTGACGACGCCCCCGCACTTCCGGCCGATTCATCTCGCCTGTGCCGTGCAGAAGGGCATCCACGCCTTCGTGGAAAAGCCGATGGCGGTGGATGGGCCGGGCCTGCGCGCGTTCCTTCAGGCCTGCAAGGAGGCCAAGGCCAAGAACCTCTCGCTGGTCAACGGCTTTTGCTGGCGTTATGACGGCCCGCGCCGCGAGACGATGAAGCAGGTGTTCGACGGTCAGATCGGCAAGGTCGTGGCCATCGAAACGACGTATAACTCGCAAGGGGTCTGGGACCCGCGCAAGACCCGCGATCAGTGCACCTCCGACATGGAGTACCAGATGCGAAACTGGTACTACTACTGCTGGCTCTCGGGCGACCACATCGCCGAGCAGGCTGTGCACGGTCTCGACACCATGGGCTGGGTCATGGGCGACAAGCCGCCGGTCCGCTGCTGGGGCGTCGGCGGCCGCCAGTCCCGCACCGATCCCAAGTACGGCAACATCTGGGATCACTTCTCGGTGGTCTACGAGTACCCTGACAACGTTCGCGGTTACCATCACTGCCGCCACTGGGTCAACACGCCCACCCAGGTGAAGGATTACGTGCTGGGCACCAAGGGCACGGCCGACGTCTTCGGCCACGCGATCAGCGGCGAAAACCGCTGGCGCTACCGCGGGTCGAGGTCGAAACGGGACATGTACCAGGTCGAGCACGACGAGATGTTTGCCGCAATCCGCGCCGGCAAGCCCATCAATAATGGCGAGCAGGCGGCCCAGAGCACGCTGCTGGCCCTCATGGGCCGCACGGCGGCCTACACCGGACGGGTCGTCACTCCCGAAATGATCCTCAATTCCAAGGAGGACCTGAGTCCTCCCAGATACGAGTTTGGTCCGCTCGCGGTTGCGCCGATCCCGATCCCGGGTGTGACGAGGTTCGCCTGATCGGCGTCCTTTGTCCTTTGTCCTTTGTCCTTCGTCCCTTGTCCTTTGTGCGCTTCGCGGACGGCCGAGGCTGGCCTGCGACGCCCGTCCTTCGTCCTTTGTCCTTTGTTCGCCGCGCGGACGGCTGAGGCTGGCCTGCGACGCCGTCCTTCGTCCTTTGTCTTTCGTCCTTTGTCCGCGGTTCGTGGCTCGCTTCGCGGACGGCTGAGGCTGGCCTGCGACGCCGTCCTTTGTCCTTTGTTCGCGGCGCGGACGGCTGAGGCTGGCCTGCGGGCTTGGTTCAATCGCGGGTAACACCCGCGGCATATGAGCCCGATGCGCAAGCGAGTGTATCCGGAACCCTCGCTTGCGCTTTTTGGTGTTGCGCTGTTTTTCACTGAAGTCATGACGCGGCCCGGCACTCCTTCGGGAAACCGCTACGGATCAAGCGCTTGAGCTGTCGCGTTCCATGGCGGAGAAACTCGTTCTCACGCTCTGCGTGGGAATGCCGTCTTCGACGCTCCGCGTCGTCCCGTCTCGGCAGAGGGCCGCAGAGCGGCCAGGGAGGCATTCCCACGCGGAGCGTGGGAACGAGTCACCCGATTTTCCCTGCCACAGTATCGAAAATCCGGTCTAATAGCGCAACACCAAAACTTGCGCATCGGGCTAGTATGGCCGCCGGGACGAGTACGCGGAGTGTTACCCAAACAACCGCGCGCTTGAACCAGGCTGGCCTGCGACGCCAGAGGTTTTTTGCAACCGACAACGGGCAACTGACAACGAGCCATGGATGCCGGACAACCGCCAACGAGGGTTTTTGCAAAGGACAAAGGACAAAGGACAAAGGACAAATCTCAAAACTTTGCCGTCGCATTTTTGCGCTTGAGCTGAAGGACCCTGGCATCGGGGTCAACCAGGATCCTTTCGGGATCGAAGGGACACTCGATGCGGATTTCGCGCGATTCCCCCGCGCCGAGTGAGATCGTGGTGCGTGACTCGTGGTAGTCGGGCGAGGGCGTGCCGTCCTTGGCAAACCGCTCGCCGCGGGTGGCGGCGACTGCGACCGGCATCAGGCCGGTCCCGGCGTTTTCGATCTGGACGGTCGTCTTCCAGCCCTGGCCGTCTGTTACCTTGGTCGGCTCGTGCAGGCGATATTCGGGCAACACGACCTCGAAGAACCACTGGTGAGTGAACTTGTCGAAGGCGGCCGGGTCGGCGGCAAACGGACGCATCGCCGCCAGGAAGTCCTGGAGGACGGGGTGATCGGGGTTGCCGTGATACGCCTTGATGAAGGACTGGATGCCCGCCAAGGATTGTTCGCGCCCGATATGGTTCAAGAGCATCCAGAAGACCCAACCGCCCTTGTCGTAGGTCGCGGTCGTGTCGCCCGGTCGTTTGCCGTCAATCTTGACCAGCGGCCGTTCCGAGTCGGCCTGGCGGCTCTTGCCGTAGCTCGCTTCAATGCGCTTGCAAAAATCGATCCGTGCATTCTCGCCCTTGGTTTGCTCGACGAGCAGGATCGTCGAGAAGTGAGCCGTGCCCTCGGAGAGGATATTGCCGCCGGGGCCCTTGCCCGGCACGAGAATGTTGCCCCACCACTGGTGGGCTGCCTCGTGTGCGGTGATCTCGAACGCGGCGTGGATCTCGGGCGTGCTCCTGGTCAGGAAGCCGACCCCTTCGGAGAAGGTGATGTCGGTGGGAAAGCCCTGGGCGTAGGTCGCCAGGCTGGGAAACTCGCTGAGCTTCAGCTCGCGCCAGGGGAAGGGATAGAACCACTCGGAGAAGTGGCGGCGGGCAGCGTCCAGGGCCTCGAGCATTTCGTCGATGTTGTAGGGATGGGCGCGATCGTAGTAGACCGCCGTCCCTTCGCCGCGCTTCACCTTCCAGCGGCCAGCGATCACGTTGAAGAAATTGACGGGGTGGTCGCTCTCCCAGACCACGGTGCGCCGGCCGTCCTTGACGGTGTCCTCCGACTTGGCTCCGACCGAGTTGATGGTGAAATCGGCCGGACCGGTCACGCGGATCCGGGTCGTGAAGGGCGCCCGGGTGCCGACGAACGAATCGGTCTGGCCCTTGTAGTAATCATCGCGATACTCCTTGGAATCCTGGCGATTGTCGTCGTCGATACCGACCTCGTCGGAATAACCCAGCACCGGTACGATGCTGCCTTGAAAGCTTGTCAGCACCACGGCCGAAGGAACGATGAACTCCATCGAGCCGCCTCCCTTCTTGCTGATCCCGGCGGGATAGGTGCCCTGGTGCGCAAAGCCAATTCGAACCACCTGGTCCTTCGCCCACGGAACGGGCGGTGCGAAGACGTACAATCCCGCTCGGTTCTCGGGTGAGCAGGGCTTACCGTCCATCGTCCAGCTCAGCTTTTCCCAGTGAGGGGCGCCCGAGAGGAGAATTTCCCGCAGCGGTTGCTCGCCCTGATCGATCAGCTCAAACGTTCCATTGACGCGATACCGTCTCTGCTCGGGAAAGAGGTCAAGCTGGAGGTCAACGTGCTTGATATCGGGGGTCTTGGCGTCGCGGTAAGTGGCCAGGTTCTTGCGCCAGTAGTCCTTCGCCTTTTTCTTGGCCGCGCCTCCCTCGTGGCCCCAGGCCACCTCGAGCGCCAGCCAGCTACCCAGAAACAGGGGAAGAGCTCCCCACAAGGCCAGCGGCCAAGACGCTTGCAAAAGCGCGATCGGACGCAGCCGGTGCACGACGCGGGTGGCATCCCACTCCCGGCGGCGAAACGCGCGCAACGTCAACACCGAGAAAAAGACCGCCAGGCTGACGGCAAACAGCCGGCTCAGAATGAGCGCCCTGCGATCCAGCTCGAGGATGCTGATGTCGCTCCAGTGTACGGCGCTCCAGAGCGGCCAGTTGCCGACCCAGTTGATCTGGTTGGTCTGCAAACGGTAGCCCGTGAAGATCAGCACCGCCAGACCGAGCGCGTATGTTGTATAGCGGTTCTGCGTGATCGTGTGGACGGCGATGACGAACGTCGTCCACAAGAGAACGGTCGGAGCCAGCAACAACCCCCAGACCAGGAGGAACGGCCGAATCTCAAGGCCCACCTTGTGCTGGATCAAGATCGTGATGATCCCGGCGATGAGCACCGCGGAAGCGATGGCGAGACTGACTGCCAGAAGTGCGATGCTCTTGCCGATCAGGAGCGATTCGGTGCGGATCGGGGTGGCATGAACGATCGCCGCCAGCCGGGTTGATCGCTCCCTCTCGAGCGACTCGACCGTGTAGAACAAAAGGAGCAAACAGAGGCAGGTCGTCAGAGCGCCCAACGTGCGCACGGCGAATGTGCCGGGCGTCGCCAGCAGAGGCGTATCGAGGAAGCCGACCTCGATCAAGGCCGTGCCCACCGTTTGAAGCACGAGCAGGGGAATGAACAGGTACAGACCCGGACTCGAGCGCAATTCGGCCAGCTCGACCCGCGCCACGCGCCAGGCGCCGGCCCAGAGACCGGGCCGCGCGGTTGTCATGCCCAGCGAGGCGCGCGGGGCTGGTATTACGTCGTCCGCAGAGACCGAGTCCGGCGCTGCGCGATTGCCGCATGGCGCCGGGCCTGCCGGAGGGAGGTGCCGCGCAGCGAGGCTGCAAAATGAAGCCGGCAAAGCGCCGCGGCCCCAAGGCCCAAGGCAACAAAAACCAGCCGGCTGAGCAAGAACGGGTAATCGGGCGGGATGGTCGCGTTATTGTAGAATTGAACGCCGCGATCGACCTTGAGCCAGGTTTCATTGAGCCAGCGAAACCCGGCCGGATCGAGCCACATCAAGAGATCGTTGAGTCGCGGGTCGAGCCAGCTCGGAGACCATTCCCACAAAAAGAAACCCTCGACGAGAAAAAGCACGACGGGAAACACGAATACCAGGAGCGGCCGCCGTGACCATTCCCCAAGCAGGAACGACACGCCCGCCATGAAGATGAGCGTGGGCAGACAGAAGAGCAGGGCGGGCCTCACATAGTTGAGCAGGTGGAACGGTCCGCGAAAGTCCTGAGCTTCAGAATTCGGCAGGACATGATAGAAGAAAGCCATCGCGGTCAGTTGAAGCGCCACGATCAGCGCGCAGCCTGCGAGCACGGCCAGGAACTTGGCCCAGGTGTATTCACGCGGGCGGAGCGACGTGGTGTGCAGCAGCTCGCCAAGCCGCCACTCCTGGTCCTGGATGATCGTCATCCCGGCGACCACCGCGACGAAGAAACCGTTGAGGAGGGTCGTCAAGACGGTAAGCTGGAATGCCACGGCAAATTCCGAGGTGATGTAGGACTTGGTTCCGCCCACGGTGGCATCGCCGCTCTGGATCCGCACTCCCCCGCTCGAGAAGGCCCAGGCGGTCCAGATCACGGCAAAGGCCCAGACGAAAAAAAGCGGCCGGCGGGTATGATAGGCGAGATCGCCCAGGAGCACGGTTCGAAACCGTCTCAGGCTGGCGGTGATAGCCCGGCTCATGAGCCACCTCCCTGGCCGACGGCCGAGGAGGCGCCAGCTCCGTTGGTCGCGGGTTTCAGTGCGGCCGAAACGGCCAGTGGGTCCGGTTCCAGGCCGTACAGCCGTCCCATCTTGATCAACACGAGGTAGGCGTCCTCGAGCGTCGCTGCGACGGGGGCAAACCCCTCGGGCGGAGTACTTTCCGGCTGGTAGACGCGTACGCGATTCTTTCCCTCGACCAGGTACGCCTGCGTGACGCAGTGATCGGTGCTGGTCAGCAGCTTGTGATAGGAATCCGGGGAGATCGTACCCTCGTAAATCGTCCCCTCGATCGCCATCCGGGCTAGTGCGGGAGTCGTATTGGCGATCAGCCGGCCGGACCGGATCACGGCGAAGCGGGAGCAAAGCACGGCGACGTCCTCGACAATGTGGGTCGACAACAGGACGATCCGGTCCTCGGCCAGCTCTGAAAGCAGACGATAGAACCGCAACCGTTCCTCGGGATCGAGCCCGGCCGTCGGCTCATCGACGACGACGAGCCGCGGGTTGCCGGCGATCGCCTGGGCGATCCCCAACCGCTGCCGCATTCCACCCGAGTAGGTTTTGACCTTGCGGCGGGCTGCGAAGGAAAGATGGACGCGAGCGAGTAGCTCGTCGCGCAGGGCGCGACGGCCGTTTTTCCCATCGACTCCCTTGAGCGAGAGCAGGTATTCGAGCATTCGCTCGCCCGTCAGGTGGGGAAAAAAGCCAAAGTCCTGCGGCAGGTAACCCAGTTGCTCCCAGATCTGCTCCGGTCGATCGAGCATCGGTTGGCCATTGAGCATCGCCGTCCCCGAGGTCGGCTCGAGCAGACCGGCCAGGATCCGCATCAAGGTTGTCTTGCCGGCTCCGTTTGGCCCCAGCAAGCCAAACATGCCTCTGGGCACGTCCAGGTTGACCCCGGCTAACGCCGTCACGGGCCCGGGATAAACCTTCACCAGATCACGAATAACGAGCATGTGCAATCCTCGCGTAGGTGCCATAACAAATCCGGCAGCGACTGCTTACCACTCGACAATTCGCCGCCGTTTGACAAAGATTTCAGGCACTGGCGCGAAGATCCTACCAAGTTCCGATCCAGACCATCTGGATATTTGTCCTGATCGTTTCGGTAAGACCTTCCCCGAGGCTGGGCCCGGCTTGGCGTTCAACAACCGAAGGGACGCCCGACCTCAGAAACTTCGCCTGACCTCAGAAACTCCGAGGTTAAAAGCACCCGATGTCAACCAACGACCCTGAATTCTACCAAGCTCCCAAATTCACACCCGAGGGCCAACAACCGCCCCGCCAGCGCGGGTGCTTTTTTTATGGCTGCATCATCGCCACGATCCTCATGGTGATGACGATGTTGCTCATCGGGGCCGTCTTGTACTTTGCGTACCAAGCCTTCTCGCAGTATGTCGTGGAGTATACGGCCACGGCGCCTCGAGAACTCCCCAAGATTGAGATGCCGGCCGAAGATCGCGAATCGCTCAAGAAACGCGTCGAGGTATTTCGCAAGGCGGTCGAAGAGGGTAAGGCGGTCGAGCCCCTCGTTCTGACCAGCGACGATCTCAATGCGCTGATCGAGGAAGAGCCCGATCTCAAAGGAAAGATCCACCTGAGGATCGAGGGCAGTGAGCTGAAGGGACAGGTCAGCATTCCGCTCGAGAGATTCGCCCAGGTGCCTGGCCTCGGCATCCTCAAGGGCCGTTATCTGAACGGCGAGGCTGAATTGAAAGCTTCGTTCAGCGATGGGGTCTTGATCGTCACGCTCGATGGGATCGAGGTCAACGGCAAGCGCGCCCGAGGAGATCATGACCAAGATCAGGCAAAAGAACCTGGCCGAGGATGCTTACAACAACCCCAAGAACGCCGCGATGCTCCGCAAGGTGGAGAGCATGGAGATCAAGGACGGCAAGGTGATCATCCGGGTTCGAGCCAGACCAGGCGAAGCGATCAAGAAGCCGGTTGTGGAGGAACTGCCGTCCCAGGTGCTGGCTCCCGATTCCAAGAAGAGTGATTGACGATTCAATCCCTGTTTTGAGAGAGATTTCGATGAGATTACGTTCTCGCGCGTTCTTATGGGCCGGTTTGTGGGCTGCCGCGCTGGCTTTGATCGGGATTGCTCCCGGCGCCAAAGCGGCGTCCGAAGAGCTCAAGAAGGTAACGTCGGTCGAGGGGATCACGGAGTACCGGCTGGCCAACGGCCTGCGCGTGCTCTTGTTTCCCGATCCCACGCGGCCCAAGGCCACTGTCAACCTGACAATCTTCGTCGGTTCACGTCATGAGGGATACGGCGAAACCGGCATGGCTCACCTCCTCGAGCACATGTTATTCAAGGGAACGCCCACCCACTCCGACATCCCGGGCGCGATGAAGGAGCGCGGGGCCCAGTTCAACGGAACGACCTGGGTCGATCGAACCAATTACTACGAAACGCTGCCAGCCAGCGACCAGAATCTCGAGTTCGCAATTGGCCTCGAAGCCGACCGCCTGATCAATAGCTCGATCAAGGCAACCGACCTCGCGACCGAGTTTTCCGTCGTGCGCAACGAGTTCGAGGCTGGCGAGAACTCGCCCGAGCAGGTGCTTTCGCAGCGGATGCTGGCGGTCGCTTACGAATGGCACAACTACGGCAAGTCGACGATCGGCAACCGCTCCGACATCGAGCGCGTGCCTGTCGACAACCTGCGGGCTTTTTACCAGAAGCACTATCAGCCCGACAACGCCATGCTCGTCGTCGCCGGCAAATTCGACGAAAAGAAAGCGATTGAGTATATCTCGAAATACTTCGGCTCGATCCCCCGGCCCGACCGCAAGCTCCAGGCAACCTACACCGAGGAGCCCCCGCAAGACGGCGAGCGCTCAGTCACGCTGCGGCGCGTGGGGGATGTCGGAGTGGTCGGGCTGGTCTACCATGTCCCGGCCGCCGCGCACGCCGAATTCCCGACCGTGAAAATCCTGGCCAGGATCCTGAGCGCGGAGCCCTCGGGGCGGCTGTACAAGGCTCTGGTCGAGACTGGCAAGGCCGCGGAGGTTTCGGTCAGTCCCCATGCCTACCATGACCCCGGCGTGCTCGAGATCACGGCCGAGGTAAACACCAAGGATAAAGCGGTCCTGGAGAAGGTCCGCGACACGATGCTCGCGGTGATCGACGAAATTGTCAAGTCGGGAGTCACTCCGGAAGAAGTGGACCGCGCGCGCCAGAGCCTGCTCAAGGACCGCGAGCTGGCCGCCGCCGATTCCAACCGGTTGGCGATCGAGCTTTCCGAGTGGGGCGCGCAAGGCGACTGGCGGCTTTACTTCCTGAACCGCGACCGTATCGAACAGGTTACGCCGGCCCAGGTCAAGGCGGTCGCGGCGAAGTACTTGACCGTCAGCAATCGGACCGTGGGCTTTTTCGTCCCTACGGGCAAGCCCGAGCGAACACCGATCCCGGCCGCCTCCGACATCGCCACACTCCTGGAGGGCTACAGCGGCCGCCAGCGCAAGACCGAGTCGAGCGAGACCTCCGAGGTCTCGCCCGCGGCGATTGAGGCCCGCTTGCAACGCCCCGAGCCGATTGCCGGGATCAAGCTGGCCTTCCTGCCCAGAAAGACGCGCGGCGAGTCAGTACACCTGCGGCTGACCCTCCGTTACGGCGACTCCGAAAACCTCAAGGGCCTGGGAGAAGCCGCTGGAATTCTGCCGGATTTGATGATGCGCGGAACCAAGAACCAGAGCCGCCAGCAGATCCAGGACGCCCTCGACAAGAATTTTGCCAGGATGGGCACCGGCATGGGAATGCGCATGCTCCGCGGTCTCGGCGGCGGCGCCGGCCTGGGCGTGGCGAGCTTCGTGATTCAGACGAAGCGCGCCAATCTTCCGGCCGTCCTCGATATCCTCCGCCAGGTCCTCCGTGAGCCGAGTTTCCCGGCGAATGAGTTCGATGTGCTCAAAAACGAGACGATCACGGGCATCGAACAAAACCGATCCGATCCCATCTTCCAGGGGCTCAACCACCTTCAGCGCCTGCTTTCCCGCTACGTCAGCGATGACGTGCGCTACGTGCCCACCATCGACGAAGAGATCGAGCGAACCAGGAAGGTCACGCTCGACCAGGTCCGTGCGCTCTACAACGGCTATCTTGGTGCCGATCATGGCGAGCTGGTCGCGATCGGCGACTTCGACACATCCGAAATCCTGCCGATCCTCGCCAGGACATTCGATGGCTGGAAGGCCGAGAAACCTTACGCGCGGATTGAACGGCCCTACCAGGCCGATCTCAAGCCAGAGCGCGAAACCGTTGCAATTCCCGATAAGGCCAACGCCGTTTATCTGGCTGCTCTCAGCCTGCCGATGAAGGATGATGATCCGGACTATCCCGCGCTGGTGTTGGGTAACTTCGTCCTGGGGGGAGGCGCTCTGTCGTCCCGCATCGCCGATCGACTCCGCCAGAAAGGTGGACTCTCCTATACTGCGATGTCGATTTTCGAGGGCAGCCCGATCGACGCCCGCTCGGAATTGGGCGTACTGGCGATCTATAACCCCATCAACGTCGAGAAGGTCGTATCGGGAGTCGCCGACGAGTTAGCGCGGCTGCTGAAAGACGGCGTGACGCTCGCCGAGATCAAGAAGGCGACCGACGGCTATCTTTATCAGCGGCAACAGATGCGCACGAG
Source organism: uncultured Isosphaeraceae bacterium (assembly GCA_963823675.1). Classification (GTDB taxonomy): domain Bacteria; phylum Planctomycetota; class Planctomycetia; order Isosphaerales; family Isosphaeraceae; genus CAWGMT01. The sequence goes on from CAWGMT010000020.1 coordinate 329,799, forward strand.
TGACATGATCCTGGCGATCCAGCTCTCGGAAAACCTGTTCGTGGACCGGACCATGCAGTTTCAGGCCGGTCAGGAGCAAAAGCTCAGCACCTTGACACCCGAGGCCGTCAACGCCGCGCTGCGCAAGTATATCGATCCCAAACGGCTTTCGATTGTGACCGCGGGTGACTTCCACAAGAAAGAGCAGGAAGGAGACAAGGGCAAGAAGTAGTGCAAGCACCACGCGAAAGTGAGTGTCGCCTTTCGCAGAGCGAAGGACGTTCTTTCGCAGAGCGAAGGACGACTTTTCCGGCAAGTTATTTCTGCGCAGATCCGCACCGTCGTACCGAGTTTCCGGCCGGCTGAAGCGACCAGGCGGCCGGCTGGTTCGCTCGGCCCCCATATCCCTCCCAATATCAAGCCAGAAAGGGTTTCACATGCGACGACGCGAATTCTTGAAGCAGACGAGCGCGGCCGCCGTTGCCACGGCCGCCGCCTCGTCCGGCCCCTTCGTGCACGCCAGCGACAAGGTGGGAACCAAGAACCCGGTCATCGGCCAGGGCGAATACCGCTATCAGTGTTATCATGGCTGGGGACAGGTGCCCGATTCCATCCGCTGGCAGGAAACGCACGGGGTTGCGATCGACAAGGCCGGTTTCATCTATATCAAGCATCGTGCCGGCGGAGCGAAGCCCAGATCCGCCGCCGAGGCACAGGACACCATCGTCGTCTTCGACCCGGACGGCAAGTTTGTCCGGTCCTTCGGCAAGGCGTATCACGGCGGCGGCCACGGCATTGACATCCGCGAGGAGAACGGGCAGGAGTTCCTCTATCTCTGCTGCATGTTCCCCGTGAATCTCGTGGTCAAGACCGACCTCAAGGGAGACGTTGTCTGGACCAAGGAAGTGCCGAAGGAGCCGCACGTCTACGACAAGCCCGGGACGCCGTTTTCGCCGACCAACGTGGCGTTCGCCCCGGATGGCGGCTTCTATGTCGGCGACGGCTACGGATCGCATTATATTCATCAGTATGACAAAGATGCCCGGTGGGTCCGTACGTTCGGCGGCTTTGGCGATGGTCCCGGCAAGTTCCATACGCCCCACGGGCTCTGGCTCGATAACCGCCCCGGCCGCGAGCCGCTCTTGGTCGTTGCCGATCGCGCCAATGCCCGGCTCCAGTATCTCGCACTTGACGGCAAGCCTATCAGCATCAACCGGGAAGTCAGCTTTCCGGCCCACTTCGACATCATGGGCGACGTCTTGCTCGTACCCGATTTGCACGCGCGGGTCACGCTCTTCGACAAGAACAACAATGTGCTGGTCCACCTGGGCTACGATCCCGAGTGGACCAAACAAGTGCTCGATGGGTTCAAGATCCGCAGTCAGCCCGACCGCTGGCCGGCCGGCAAGTTCATCCATCCGCACGATGCATGCTTCGACAAAGAGGGCAACATCTTCGTCACGGAGTGGGTCCAGACCGGCCGCGTCTCGCTCTTGCGCCGCGTGAGCTGATGCGGCGGGTTGCAATCGCGTGCCCCTAACGTCATTTCTTCGGCAGATAGCCTTCCGGGATTGCTTGACCGGGGCGTTCGCTGTCCCAGAAGATCGTGACAACCCACCACCGCGTGCCATCGAAAAAGAGCTGGATGCTGTTGATCCCGCGTACAAATGGCTGGGGATCATTGGCGGCGTGGCGCGACTCGTAGGTGCTGAAGACATGCGCGACGGCGCCGAAGCGCTCGACGCGACGGGCGATCTCGCGCTCGAAGAAGCCCTCGGCTTTCACTCGCGGCTCGATGGCCTTGATGAACTCCTCGACCGTCAACACGCGTGCCCTGATCGCCGGCTTGTCCTGGTCCGGGGCCGCCTTGCCGCACGGGATCAGTCGCGCATCGGCGTGGAACAGGCTGCGCAGGCGATTCCAGTCCCGCTCGCCGGCTGGCCCCGAGATCGTGTCATAGAGCGCGGCGAGGATGGCGTCCATGGATTTGACGTCGTCGGGCTTGGCAGCGACCGCAGCCGGCGGCTTCTCTGTCTCATTCTGAGCACGAGCCTCGCCGCTACGGAAAGCAGCGGCTGGCAGGATCGTGAACACTCCGGCCATCGTGGCTGCCAACCATGGCATTTCATGGCAGCGATTACGGAAAGGCTTCCAGTTCATGATGATGATACCCTCGAAGTAAGACCTGCATGATGTTGACCGTCGAATGCAATTGCAACCATATTCGCACGTTGGACGATGGAAAACAGTCAGCGGACCGATGCGGATTCGCCGCAACAATGTATTTCTTCACCCGTGTCTCGACAAGGGGCGTGCGGTCTGGTCTTATGAGCGTGTCCGTACCGCTTTCGCTCACGTGTGCAACCCCTGCGTATCCGCCCCCGCGACGGCCGGCTCGGCGGCCGATTTCCGCGGAATTCGACGAGTGTTCTTCCCTCATGGACTCGCTTCAGGGCCATTTGCTGATCGCAACACCCTCCCTCCTCGACCCTAACTTCGCGCGGACTGTCGTCCTCATTGCGGCCCATGGCGACGAAGGAGCCCTGGGATTGATCCTCAACCGCGAGATGAACATGCGGCTCCCGCAGGTCTGGGAGCAGATCAGCCAATCGCCCTGCCTGCGCGACGAGTCCGTGCGGCACGGTGGTCCGGTCAGTGGAACGTTGATGACCGTGCACGACCAGCGTGCGCTCGCCAACCTTGTCGTGACCGACGATCTGTACGTCGCCACCGAGCTGAACGCAATGGAGGTGCTGGCAGCCTCCGATGAGGGGCGAGCCGTCTTCTTTGTCGGACATTCCGGCTGGGGGCCGGGCCAGCTCGAATCGGAGCTCGCCGACGGGTCCTGGGTCGTGCTGCCAGCCAGGCCCGACCATGTCTTCGAGGATCGCGACACGCTGACCTTCTGGAAACTGGCCATCACCGAAGCCGGACGCCGTCAGGTTCAATCCGTGATTCCGCTCCGCCACATCCCCGAGGATCCGAGGCTCAACTGAATCAGAGACCGGCCGGCGTCTGCCAGGCCGATTTGATGTGAGCCCTGATGCGGGACATGACCGGCGACAGGTCGTTCCTGGCGGTGAATGCCTCGATGAGATAGGCACCGGGGGCGTCCTCTGCCCGGCGGAGCGCAGCGCGCAGCTCGCTCGTGCTTGTAACCCGCTCGGCTTCGGCTCCCAGAGAACGAGCCAGGGAGGGGTAATCCCAGTTCCGGCGCTCGTAGTAAGGGCGCGAGCCGTCAATCGCCTCGAGCATGCCGTAGCCGCCATTGTTGAGCAGGAGCACGATCGGCGCAAACCCTGATCGACAATCGTCGCCAGCTCGGTCCCGGTCATCTGGAACGCGCCATCACCGACGATCGCCAGCGGGCGCCGCGACCGATCGGCGATCCCGACTCCGAGCGCTGCCGGCACGGCAAATCCCATGGACGAGTAAAAGCCTGCCGCCACATAAACCTCGGTTCGCAGCTCCAAGCTGATGAACCAGCTATCGCCCACATCGGCCACGAAGCTGTACTGCGACCGGTCCAGCTCGCCAAGGACGGCAATGATATCGGCAACACGGATCTCCGAAGTGCCGGCCGATCTCGGCTTGGGTGCCGCGTGGGAGGCGGCGACCGCTTGCGGGGCAGGGGGCGAGGTCGCCGACCCGGCGAAGTTGGGCGCGGGCCGGATACTGGGCGCCAGGTGTTCGAGCAGCGCGGCAACCACCTGAGTCATGGGCAGTCCATCGAAGCGATGATAGCTCACCTGAACGCCGTCGGGGTCGATCATGATGCGAGCTTTGGGATCAATGCGCTGGGTCCAGAAGCCGGTGCCGAGGTCTGTCAACACCACGCCGATCCCCAGGACGCAGTCAGACCCGTCGAGCAGCTCGCGGATGGCTGGATCGCCCAGGGCTCCCATGTAAATGCCCGCATACTGAGTGTGGCCCTCGGGAAATGAGGCCTTGCCCAAGAGGTCGGTGACCACCGGCAGCCGAAGCCGCTCGGCCAGTTGGACGACGGCATCGGTCAAACCGTGGCGGCGAACGCCGACGCCGACATAAAGTGCCGGCCGACGTGCCGCAGCCAGCATTGCTCCGATTTCGCTCGTCAGCTCGTCCAGCGGGCCGGCCAGGCCAGCGGACACCTTGGCGGTTGGAGCGAACTCGAGCCGCCCGGCCGGTGCGGTAACAGAGGCGCGAACTCGATCGCGGGGAATCTCCAGGTACCCCGGCCGCTTGCGCGTCACGACCTGGCGAAGAACGCGGTCGATCGTTTCGGGAGCCGACTCGGCGTCGTCGAGGATGGCCGCGTCGACCGTGACCTCTTTGTAGATCTGCAACTGGCTCTCGAATGTCTTGATCACGTGATGCAAGTGAAGCTCGGGCCGCCGCAGTGCCACCTCGGGGCCGCCGCTTATGACCAGAAGCGGCGACTGCTCCGCATAGGCGCAGGCGACCGGGTTGAGGGTATTGAGCGCGCCAGGCCCGTACGTCACCAGCGCAACGCCCAGGCCCGCGAGCCGCGCGTAGGCGTCAGCGGCGAACCCGACTCCCGGCTCGTGAGCGCAGACGATCGTCGGCATCCCCACTTCCTGCTGCACCGCATAGACCGGCAGCACAAAGTCACCGGGGATGCCGAAGGTATGGCCCACCCCCAGCTCGCGGAGTCGGTGAAACAAGTAAGCGGTCAGGTGCATGGGTCTGGCTCCGAACCAGGATCACGGTGTGTGTTTCCATCGCGATGAGTGAATCCGTTGCTCCTGGTTTCCCCATGATAATCGGTCGGGTTTGCGCTGGGTAACAATTGAAGCGGTCCGCTCGCGAGTTGCGAGTTGCCAACGGGTAGACTGGTGAATCGCTGGAACGGGGAATAAGGACCGACAAAGAACGAAACCCTGGGACTTTCATCATGAGCACAAAACGAGACTTGTACTCGAGACCGATTATTCGCCGAGGGCAGGGGATGGCAGTTGCCTTTGGGCTGGCCCTGGTGTTCGGATTGCCGATGCGTATCGTCGCTCAAGAGCCCGATCCAGCCGCCGGCGAGTCTGCTTCGAGCCTTTTGCTTGGTGCTCATGACGGCTTCGTCGATTCCGGCGGCGTCAAGATCCACTATGTCAGCCTGGGTCGGCCCCGAGATCCACTGCTCGTCTTGATCCACGGGTTTCCTGACTTCTGGTATTCCTGGCGTGAGCAGATGCCCGCGCTGGCAAAGTGGTTCCATGTGGTGGCCATCGACCAGCGAGGCTACAACCTGAGCGGCCAGCCCGAGGGAGTTTCGAACTACACGATTGATAAACTGGTCGGAGACGCGGTCGCCGTGGTCAAGCACTTCGGCCACGGCAAGGCAGTGCTCGTGGGACACGACTGGGGCGGGCTGGTGGCCTGGACGTTCGCCATGACTCAGCCCGAGTTGACCGACCGGCTGATCGTGCTCAACCTTCCGCACCCGCGCGGGCTCGTGCGCGAATTGGCAAACAACCCTAACCAGCAGCGCATTAGCCAGTACGCCCGCGATTTCCAGCGGCCCGACGCGGCCAAGCGGGTGTCGGTCAACTTCCTGAGCATGTGGGTCAAAGATCCTGCCGCGCGCAAGATCTACCGGGCGGCCTTGAAGCGGTCATCAATGGAAGGGATGCTCAATTACTACAAGGCCAACTACCCGCGCGACGCCGCCGAAGCCAAAGCGCGGTCCGAGCCCACTCAGGCCAAGGAAACCGTCCCCGCGGTCAAGTGTCCCGTTCTTTTGATCCACGGCCTTAAGGACCAAGCCCTCCTTCCCGGTGCGCTCAACGACACCTGGAATTGGGTCGAGAGTGATTTGACTCTTGTAACAATCCCCAGCGCCGGCCATTTCGTCCAGCAAGATGCCGCGGATCTGGTGACCCGGACGATGGTCGCCTGGCTGACGCGGTAGAGGCGTTTGAGGAAAAATCGATGTCGGTTCGTTCAGCATCAGGCGAGCCTGGCTCGAGCGACTTGTTGATTTGCTCAAACGGGCTCTTGCCGTCGAGGTCGCAAGAGATCGGCGACTGGGATCCGTGCTATCTCGACACCAGCAATCACCAGCGGAACAGTGCCAGCAACTCCAAAGGTCTCGGACGATGCGTAACCGTTCGGGCCAGGCTGGCTATACACCTCGATCTGATGTTACTCGCTTCCGCCTCACAGGGCAACTGATCGGCGGCCGAGCCTGACTGCGCGCTTGCCGCAAGATTGTCGATAGATTAATATTGACTATCGATATCGGAGTCCGAAACACGTGAACGAACTGCTGACCAGGATGTTCTTTGGCGGCTTTGTGCGACTGCACGTGCTCTACCACGCGGTCAGGGAGCCCATCTTCGGGATGGAGATGATGGAAGAGCTGGGGCGGCACGGCTACGACGTTGGCGCCGGCACGCTCTACCCGCTCTTGCACCAGCTCGAAAAAGCCGGCTACCTGGTCTCTCATGCCGAGGTCGTTGCCGGCAAGCAGCGGAAGTATTACCGCGCGACACCGGAGGGAGCCGCCGCCCTGGAGGCAGCCAAGGCGAAGCTGCGGGAGCTGGTCACCGAAGTGTTGCTCGATCGGCCGCCTACACCGTCGATCCGGTCCGACGATAATTCCCGAAGTCGGCGCAAATCCAACCGCTAGTGTTGCACGATGAGGAGGAGCAATATGCGATGGGGTCGCGTGGTCGTGGTCGTGCTCTCTGTCACCCTGATCGGCGTCTCCAGCGGCTGCGAGCAAACCTTGCCGGCCGCGTCGTCGGAAACTCCGCCGGAAAACCTGGCCGCTCGTGTGAAGGCTCTCGAGGATCTGGTCCCCTCCCAGTCGCACATGATGGCGGATGTCGGCGATCACTTTACGAACCTTTGGTTTGCCGGCAAGGCCGAGAACTGGCCGCTCGCGGACTTCTACCTGTCTGAGACCAAGTCGCACCTCCATTGGGCCGTGCGCCGCATTCCGATTCGCAAGGACAATCGGGGACAGGATGTCAATCTTGTCAACATCCTCGAGGCCTTCGAGAATAGCCAGCTCACCCAGCTCAAGCAGGCGATCGACCGCAAGAACCGATCCGGGTTCGAGACCGTTTACAAGGAGAGTCTGACGGTTTGCTATTCGTGTCACAAGGCGGCGGACAAACCCTACCTGCGGCCCCAGATACCTCGTGAGCCCACGTCACGCATCATGAACTTCGACCCCACGGCCCAGTGGCCGCTGTGATCAAACTAACCGTTGCCGCCTAGCCGGAACCGCAGGTCTGGGGTGATGTCAGGGCGGTCTGGAATCATCCCACTGCCGACCGCCCCTTTCTACTGCCCGAACGGACCGAGCCCATGAACCCGATCGTCTTCGCCATGAGGCGGCCATTGACCGTGATGGTGCTCGTCGTCGCCGTGGCGCTGGGCAGCCTGCTGGCCGTCAGCCGGATGTCGATTGACATCTTCCCCAACCTGAACCTCCCTGTCATTTACGTCTGTCAGCCTTACGGCGGCATGGACCCGGCGCAGATGGAAGGGCTATTGACGAATTACTACGAATACCACTTCCTTTATATTTCGGGCATCCACCATGTCGAAAGCCGCAACGTTCAAGGCATGGCGATGATGAAGCTCTTCTTTCACCCTGGCACCAATATGGCGCAAGCGATGGCCGAAACGAACAGTTTCGTCACCCGCTCCCGTGCCTTCATGCCACCGGGCACGGTCTCGCCGTTCATCACACGGTTCGACGCCGGGAGCGTCCCCGTCGGCTACCTGGTGCTCTCCAGCGAGACCAAGTCGATCGGCGAGATTCAAGATCAGGCCCTTTTCAAGGTCCGGCCGATGTTTGCGAGCCTGCCGGGCGTGTCGGCTCCGCCGCCCTTTGGCGGCAACCAGCGCACGGTCGTCGTGCGCGCCGACCCCGAGCGGCTGCGCTCCTATTCGATATCGCCCGACGAGTTGATCACGGCCCTGACAAATGGCAACACGGTGAGCCCGTCCGGCAACCTCCGCATCGGCAAGCTGATGCCGATCGTGCCGATCAATTCCCTGGTCCGCGACGTCAAGGAACTGGGCAAAATCCCGATCCGGATCGGCCAGAGCCCCAGCGTCTACGTTCGTGACGTGGCCACGGTGCAGGATGCGTCCGACATCCCCGCCGGCTACGCGCTGGTCAACGGCCGCCGCGCCGTTTATATCCTGGTCACCAAGCGCGCCGACGCCTCCACCCTTTCGGTCGTCCGCGCCGTCAAGGAAGCGCTGCCCAAGATGCAGGCGGTGCTCCCCGACGACATCAGGGTCAGCTTCGAATTCGACCAGTCGCCGACCGTCACCAATTCGGTGAAGAGCCTGGCGACCGAAGGCGTCCTGGGCGCGATCCTGACCGGACTGATGGTGCTTGTCTTTCTCCGCGACTGGCGGAGCGTGATCGTCGTCGTCCTCAATATCCCGTTTGCGATCTGCGGGGCACTGGTGGCGCTATGGCTCACGGGCCAGACAATCAATCTCATGACTCTCGGCGGACTGGCGCTCGCCATCGGGATCTTGGTCGACGAGGCAACGGTCGAAATCGAGAACATCAACCACAAGATGGAGACCACGCGATCGGTCGCCTCGGCCGTGCGGCAGGGCAACATGGACACGGCGGTGCCTCGTCTGCTCGCCATGCTGTGCATCCTCGCCGTCTTCATCCCCTCGTTTTTCATGCAGGGAGCCGCACAGGCACTCTTCGTCCCACTATCGCTCGCCGTCGGCTTCGCGATGGTTTCGTCATATCTTTTGTCCAGCACATTCGTGCCCGTGCTCTCGACCTGGCTGCTCCGTCACCGCCACGAGCCGGGCGAGGCCCGGCGCCGTTCCCTGTTCGAGCGGTTCCAGTCCCGGTACGGCCAGGCCATGTCGCGGGTGGTGCGCTGGCGGTGGGCGGTGGTACCGGCCTATCTGGCCCTATCCGGTTTCGTGATTATCGGCGTTGGTCGCAGCCTCGGCCTGGAGATTTTCCCGAAAGTTGACGCGGGTCGATTCCAGCTCCGGATGCGCGCCCCCACCGGAATGCGAATCGAGGAGACCGAGAAGCTCGCCCTCGATGTTCTCAAGACGATCAGCGAGGAAGTCGGGGCGGACGATGTCGAGATCTCCATCGGCTACGTCGGGCTCATCCCCTCGAGCTATCCCATCAACGCCATCTATCAGTGGACCGGCGGGCCGGAGGAGGTCGTGCTCCGGGTCGCTCTCAACAAGGAGAGGACCGGCGCCGTCGAGGCCCTCAAGGAGCGGCTGCGCGCCGTCCTCGCCGCCAAGATGCCCGAAGTGCGGTTCTCGTTCGAGCCCGCCGATATCGTCAGCGAGGTCATGAGCTTCGGCTCGCCGACGCCCGTGGAATTCACGGTCAACGGCCCGAACCTCGCCGAAAACCACGCGTACGCTCAAAAAGTTCGGGCCGAACTGGCCAAGGTTCCGTCGCTCCGCGATCTCCAGTTCGTCCAGGCCCTCGATTACCCGACGGTTGGCGTCCAGGTTGACCGCGAGAAAGCCGGGCTCAGCGGCGTCTCGGTCGCCGAGATCGCACGCTCCATCGTCGCCGCCACCTCGTCGAGCCGGTTCGTCGTCCCCAATTACTGGCCCGACCCCAAAAGCGGCATCGGCTACCAGGTCCAGGTCGAGATCCCCTACCAGGTCATGGATTCGATCACCGAAGTCGAGACAATCCCGATCCAGCGCTCCGGCGGCGATTCGCTCTTGCTCCGCGACGTCGCCAAGGTCAGCCCCGGTACCATGCCCGGTGAATATGACCGCTATAACATGAAGCGCGTCGTCAGCCTTACCGCAAATATCGCGGGTGAAGACCTGGGACGAGTTTCCAACCACGTCGATCAAGCAATAGTGCGGGCAGGCGAGCCGCCCAAAGGGGCGACGGTTGAGGTCCGCGGCCAGATCGCCCCCATGAAAGAGATCCTCCGAGGGCTCGCCATCGGCCTGGGGATGGCCATCGTCGTCATCATGCTGCTCCTGACAGCCAATTTCCAGTCGGTCCGGCTGGCGCTCGTCGTGATGTCAACGACGCCCGCCGTCGTGGCAGGCGTCGTCGTCGTGCTCTGGTTGACGGCGACGACGGTGAACCTCGAGTCGTTCATGGGCGCGATCATGGCGATCGGAGTCGCTGTCGCCAACGCAATCCTCCTGGTCACATTCGCCGAGCACCATCGCCGCGAGGAAGGAACCTCCGCGGGCGTTGCGGCGGTGGCCGGAGCCCAGGGCCGGCTGCGGCCGATCCTGATGACAAGTTGCGCCATGACCGCCGGCATGATCCCGCTAGCACTGGGATGGAGTGAAGGGAGCGAGCAGACCGCACCCCTGGCTCGAGCGGTCATCGGCGGCCTGGCCGCCGCAACTCTCGCGACCTTGGTCGTGCTGCCCACCGTCTTTGCGATCGTGCAGAGCACTGCCGGCCGCCGGTCGGCGTCGATCGACCCCGCTGATCCTGAGAGCGAACGGTATGACCCGGTGCTCTGGCCCGGGCCACGGATCGCATTGAGCCCGACCAACGGAGTCACGACAGGTTCTGTACGGATCCCGTCGGTCCAAGTACCAGAATCTCCCATCCCTCCAGTCTTTGCGGCAATCGTTGCCCTCGCGGCCGTCGTCCCCGGCTGTAACCAAAGTCCCACGGCCAGGGCCGGCCAAACCACTGGCTCGGCCGCCACTCGTGTCGCAGTCGTCCGGCCCGAGCGCGCGACGGTCCGCCGGTCAACCGAGCAGCCCGGGCAGATCGAGGCCTACGAGGAGACCACGATCTACGCCAGGGTCTCGGGCTATGTCGAGAAATGGAACGTGGATATCGGCGCCAAGGTCGCCAAGGGTCAGGTCCTCGCCGTGATTAGCATTCCCGACCTCGACGCCGAGGCCGAGCAAAAATTAGCCACGGTCGAGGAGTCCGAGGCCAAGCTCGCTCAGGCGAAGGCGTCGCAGGAGGTAGCCCAGGCCAATCTCGCCAGCAGCCAGGCCAAGCTCGTCGAGGTCCAGGCCGGCATCAAGCGGGTCGATGCCGACCTGGCTCGCTGGCGTGCTGAGTACAAGCGTATCGAGCAACTCTTCAACGCACACGCTCAAACCGGAAGCCTGCTCGATGAGACCCGGAGCAAGCTCGGGGCATCCGAGTCGGCGCGTGACGAGGTACACGCCCAGGTCAAATCAGCCGAGGCCGCCGTCCGGCACGGTGAGGCCATGCTCGACAAGGCCCGCTCCGACGTGACTGCCGCCGCAGCCAGCATCAAGGTTGCCCGGTCGGACGCCCGGCGCGTCCAGGCCCTGCAAAAGTTCGCCACAATCGTTGCTCCCTACGACGGCGTCATCACGCGGCGCCATGTGGATGTCGGCGACTTGACCGAGCCTGGCTCGCATGGCCAGCCGCTGTTTGTCGTGGCCCGCGACGATACGGTCCGCATCACCGTCAGCGTGCCCGAGATGTATGCGATGGAGGTCGAGGCCGGCGACCGTGCTTTGATCCACCTGCAGGCACTCTCAGGCCGGGACTTCGACGGCAAGGTCACGCGGACTTCCTGGGCGCTCGACGCCAAGAACCGGACGCTTCGCACCGAGATCGACGTGCCCAACCCCAAGGCAACGCTCCGCCCTGGCCTCTACGCCTACGCCACCATCATCGTCGAGGAGCACCCCGACGTCCTGACTGTGCCGAGCACGGCCGTCGTGCGAGAAGACTCTCGGACCTTCTGCGTCGCTGTCGCGGATGGAAAGGCCGTGCGAATGCCGGTTGCCGTAGGTCTCGAAGACGGCACACGAGCCGAGATCCGCTCGGGACTCCAGGGAAACGAGGCCGTTGTCCAAGCCTACGCATCCGCGCTGGCCGACGGACAGGTTGTCCAGATTATCGAAGCCCAGGCAAAATAGATCGAGGAAAGCTGGCGGTTCATCTTCCAGGAACCGCTGTACGCTGAGCAGCCGAAGAAACCAGCGGGGGAAGGAAGCAGAGTTGACCAAAACCCAACGGACGCGTCCTCCAGGGAAGGCCGTGCGAAGTGAGCCGGACGCAAGCGTCAAAGAGAGGGCTGAGGCACAGCAACGACGCTCCCGTCAAGCCTCAGCACACATCGCCAAGCACTGATCTCACAGAATCGGGTCGGATCGACAATTGCGATCGACGTGCTGGCCTAAAGTCGTGCTTCAATCTCCGCCCGACCAGTCAGCCCTGCCCCAGATCGCGCTGCCGATGAAGTTGGCCAGAGTCTTGACGTAGTTGCCCCGCTCGAATGCCTCGGGATTGGGGCTGTTCTTCTGGCTAAGGCTTCCCTTCATCTGCTCGACTGATTCATATTCTTTCTCCTCGAGCCAGGCGCGACGCCCTCGATCAAGGTGCCGATGTGTGCCGGGCCCTTCTTGTACAGGGACGACGTCGTCATGACCGCATCGGCCCCGGCCAGGAGCAGCTTGAGCACGTCCTCCGAGGTATGGACGCCCGACGTCGCCGCCAGCGAGATGCCGAGCTGGCCGCGGAGGATCGCAATCCAGCGCAGCGGCAGCCGCAGTTCGTCGCTGGTGCTCAAGACGAGGTTGGGCGTCACCGCCAGCTTCTCCAGGTCGATATCGGGCTGGAGGAAGCGATTGAACAGGACCAGGCCGTCGGCACCCGCCTGCGCCAACCGCCGCGCCATGTTGGCCATCGAGCTGAAGAAGGGGCCCAGCTTGACAGCCATCGGAATCGAAATCGACTCCTTGACCGCTTGCACCAGGTCAAGATAACGCCGCTCGACGTCGGCTCCCGAATGATCGGGGTCGGTGGCAATCAGGTAGATGTTCAGCTCCAATGCGTCGGCACCGGCCTCCTGGATCATCTTGGCGTACCGGATCCAACCCCCCGTGGAGGTGCCATTCAAGCTGCCGATGATCGGGATGGTCACCGTCCTCTTCGCCGTCTCGATCGTCTTCAGATAGGAATCGGCGCCGACGGTGTAATTCTCGATCTCCGGAAAATAGCTGAGCGCTTCGCGAAAGCTATTGGCCGGGTCTTCATAGTATTCAAAGACGGTCATCTCGTCGTGGACGATCTGTTCCTCGAAGAGCGAGGGCATGACCGCGGCGGCGGCGCCGGCTTCCTCCAGCCGGCACAGCATATCAATCTTGCTGGTCAACGGGCATGCCGAGACCACGAGGGGGTTTCTCAGATCGAGGCCCAGATAGCGGGTACGCAAGTTGACGCTCATGCCTTCACCTCCGATCGCTTCGCGTCCTTAAACTCAACCTCGCCGGGAAGGGCGCGCTCGACGCCCGCCATTTGTTCGTAGAACCGCCAGCGGCTGTCGACGTCGTGCTGCGCCTGGTCTAGCAGTTGTTCCGCATGCTCGGGATTGGCCCTGGCGAGCATGGCATACCGTGCTTCCTTGAGCGCAAACGAGCGAAGCGACAGGGTTGGCTTGTGGCTGTCGAGGTGGAACGGGTGCTTTCCCTCGCCGCCCAGCCGCGGATCGAATCGGTACAGCGGCCAGTAACCGCTGGCAACGGCTTCCTTCTGGTGGGTCATCGCCGTCGACATCTCGCAGCCGTGCGCGATGCAATGGCTGTAGGCAAGAATCATCGACGGGCCCCGGTACGACTCGGCCTCCTGGAACGCCTTGAGCGTTTGCAGTGGGTTGCCGCCCATGGCCACTTGAGCGACGTAGACATTCCCGTAGTCCACCGCGATCATGCCCAGGTCTTTCTTGCCGATCGCCTTGCCGCCGGAGGCAAACTTGGCCACGGCGGCGCGCGGCGTCGACTTGGATGCCTGGCCCCCCGTGTTGGAGTAAACCTCCGTGTCGAGCACCAGGATGTTGACGTCTCGACCCGAGGCTAGAACGTGATCGAGACCCCCGAAGCCGATGTCGTAGGCCCAGCCGTCGCCGCCCACGATCCAAACGCTGTGCCGCAAGAGCGCATCGGCCACCACCAGGAGATGACGAACCTCGGAGGCGTCGGCAAGCGGAGCCAGCCGCGTCTTGAGCGCGGCAACTAGCCCGCGCTGCTTTTGCAACTGTGCCTCGGTCTCCTGCGGGTTTTCCAGGATCGCCTCGACCAGCTCGTCGCCAACCTCGGCCGCCAATTTCTTGAGCAGATACTGCGCATACGCCCGCTGCTGATCGACCGCGAGCCGAAAACCCAGCCCGAACTCGGCGGCGTCTTCGAACAACGAGTTGGACCAAGCCGGCCCTCGACCTTCGGCGTTCTTCGCCCAGGGTGTCGTCGGCAAATTGCCGCCGTAGATTGACGTGCAGCCCGTCGCGTTGCCGATCAGCGCCCGGTCTCCGAAGAGCTGGCTCATCAACTTCAGATAAGGCGTCTCGCCGCAGCCCGAGCACGCGCCCGAGTACTCGAAAAGAGGCAGCAGCAACTGCGAGCCCTTGACCGTCTCGATCTTCGGGCTGGTGCGGTCGAGGTCGGGAATGCCCAGGAAAAACTCCCAGTTGGCTTGCTCGCGCTCGAGATGCTCGAGCTTGGGTCGCATGTTGATCGCCTTGTGCTTGACCGCGCTCTTGCTGATCGCCGGGCAGACATCAACACAGATCCCACAACCCGTGCAATCATCCGGAGCGACCTGCACGGTCATGTGGTGGCCGGGCAGTTCCTTGCCGTTCCACGGCTTGGAGCAGAATCCCTCCGGGGCACTCTGAAGCACCCCAGCGTCGTAGGCCTTGGTCCGGATCGTGGCGTGAGGGCAAACCAGCGCACACAGGCCGCATTGGATGCAAATGTCGGCGTCCCAGATCGGAATCTCCTGGGCAATGCTCCGCTTCTCGAAGCGAGTCGTGCCAGTGGGGAAGGTGCCGTCGACGGGCATGGCACTGACGGGCAGGAGATCGCCTTTGCCCTCGATCAAAAGCCGCGTAACCCGCTTGACGAAATCGGGAGCCGAATCGGCGATCTCCAGCCGCCAGGTCTTCTTCCCGTTGATTTCCGTCGGAACGGCGACTTCGTGCAGAGCGTTCAGAGAGCCGTCGACGGCGGCGAAGTTGCGCTCCAAGACGGTCTGCCCGCGCTTGCCATAGGTCTTGTAGATCGAATCCTTGATCCGCGCGATCGCGTCGTCGCGGGGCAGGATGCCTGCCAGCGCGAAGAAACACGTCTGCATGACCGTGTTGATCCGGCCCCCCATGCCCGCCTTATGGGCGACAGCCAGCGCATCCACCACCAGGAACTTCAGCTTCTTGTCGACGATCTCGCGCTGGACATCACTGGGAAGCTGAGCCCAGACCTCTTCCGGACCGTAGGGGCTGTTGAGCAGAAAAGTTGCGCCGGGCTCGGCCACGCCCAGCACATCGCCGCGCTCCAGGAAGTCCCACTGGTGGCAGGCCACGAAATTCGCCCTGGAAACCACGTACGACGAATTGATGGGCCGTGGGCTGAACCGCAGGTGCGAGATGGTCGTCGAGCCCGACTTTTTGGAATCGTAGACGAAGTATCCCTGGGCGAAGAGCGGGGTGTTCTCGCCGATGATCTTGACCGAATTCTTGTTGGCGCCCACCGTGCCATCGCTGCCGAACCCGTAAAAAACGGCCCGAAGAACGTCGGGGCGCTCGGTCGAAAACGTGGGATCGCACTTCAAGCTCAGGTGCGTGACATCGTCGATGATCCCGACGGTGAAATGACGCTTGGGTTGCGGCGAGCTCAGCTCGGCGTAGACCGCCGCGGCCATGGAGGGGGTAAACTCCTTGGAGGCCAACCCGTAGCGTCCGCCGATCACCCGCGGCGGCGCTTCCCTTCCCGCGCCGCATTCGCTCCAGCTCTCGACCAGGGCCGTCACCACATCCATATAGAGCGGCTCGCCGAGAGCGCCGGGCTCCTTGGTGCGCTCGAGGACCGCGATCGCGCGGGTCGTGTGGGGCAGGGCGGCGACAAACGCCGCCGCGTCAAATGGCCGAAAGAGCCGGACCTTGAGCAGGCCGACTTTCTCCCCCCGTTCCAGCAGCACCTCGACCGTCTCCTCGAGCGCTCCGGCCGCCGAGCCGATGACCACAACCACCCGTTCGGCATCCCGAGCGCCGACGTAATCGAAGAGGCGGTACTGCCGCCCGACCAGGCCCGCAAACCGATCCATCGCACGCTGCGCCAGTTGCGGCAGGGCCAGGTAGAACGGATTGACCGCCTCGCGTGCCTGGAAATACACGTCCGGGTTCTGGGCTGAGCCCCGTAACACCGGGCGCTCCGGCGAGAGCGCGCGATCACGGTGTGCCCTTACCCAGCTCTCATCGATCATCGAGCGAATGTCGTCCGGTGTCACCTGCTCGATCTTGTTGACTTCGTGCGACGTCCGAAACCCATCAAAGAAATGCAAGAACGGCACGCGCGATTCCAGGGTGGCGGCCTGCGCGATCAGCGCCATGTCCTGCGCCTCTTGAACCGAGCCGGAGGCCAGCATCGCCCACCCAGTCGACCGCGCGGCCATCACGTCGCTGTGCTCTCCGAAGATCGACAGGGCGTGAGTCGCGACCGAACGGGCGGCGATGTGAAAGACCGTCGGCGTCAGCTCACCGGCGATCTTGAACATATTCGGAATCATCAAGAGCAAGCCCTGCGAGGCCGTGAACGTGGTGGACAGTGCCCCCGCCTGTAGCGCGCCGTGCACCGTGCCGGCGGCGCCGGCCTCGCTCTGCATCTCGATGACCTCGGGCACCGTCCCGTAGATGTTCGGCCGCCCCGCGGCCGACCAGGCGTCCGCCAGCTCACCCATCCCCGAAGCGGGCGTGATCGGGTAAATTGCGATGACCTCGTTGCACTGGTGGGCGACATTAGCCGCTGCTTCGTTGCCCTCCACCGTCACTTGCCGTCGCTCCACGATGAACCTCCTCGTACCAAACGGGTCACAACCTACCACCACGCGAAATCGCCCTGAGAACGCTCGCCCCCGAGAAGCCGCAGCATGCCGGCCCTGGAAAATGCCCTGGGAACACGATTGAGCAGGGGAAAATGGCGACGCGCCGATGATGGTTGGACATAGAGGAGCCTAACCCCCGAGATCGCGTTCGTCAACGAGGGAGTACGTCGGCGTCAGTGAGCCTTGTCGCGCCGAATTCAAGTGCTGAGTGCTGAGTACCGAGCAAGGATGAAGGATGAATCAGAGCGTCCACAAAAGCAGTCTTGTTCATCGCTCATCCCTCATCCCTCATCCTTTAGCCGCCTTGAGCCGCTCGATCTCGCGATGGAGCTGTTCGACGGTCTTTTTCAGCTCGGCGTTCTCACGCATAAGTTGCTCGACCATCGCCGCCCGGTTCATCGGGGCTTTTTCGGCCTGCCCAGCGATGTTTCCGGGCGGATTGTCCCCACTCTCGCCGCTCAAACCCGCAGCCGGAGAGAGCGCCGAGTTGGTCTGGGCATTGACAGCAGCCTTATACCGCGCTTCGACCGCCACTGCACGGTCACGCTCGGCCAGAACCACGGCCCGGAGTGCCGCTTCCCGCGCCTCCAGCATTCGCTGTCGTTCCCGCGCCACCCAGCCTACCGGTACCAGCAGAAGCGCGACGATTGCGGTGACGACGAAAAGCGTGCGCAGGGAATATTGAAATCGGACGCGAGGTTGACCTGTCATCTCCATGGCAGATACTCCGATCCGATGGTACAAACCGCTGCATGGTCCGACTTTGCTTTGCACAGGAGAAACGAGCGTTCGCCGTTTCCCTCCTCAACGTCAATTCGATCGCCGCGAAGGCGAACCCGAACGGCCAGAACCCGACGATGCACCACGTCGTGGTTCTCACGCTAGCCTTCACGCCTGAAACAGCCGTCGAAAAACCCGGCCTTCATTGACCGTCGGCCGCTCGGGTCGGCCCTGGTGACGGTAGATCAGCTTGGAATGGTCGGCGCCCAGGGCATGAAGAATCGTCGCGTGGATATCGTGAACGTGCAGCCGGTCTGCCACAGCGTGCAGGCCGACCTCGTCGGTCTGGCCCACGACAATACCCGGCTTGACTCCGCCGCCGGCCAGCCACATCGTGAACCCGTAAGGGTTGTGATCCCGGCCGTCGCCTTTCTCCGACATCGGCGTGCGGCCGAACTCGCCCCCCCAGACGACCAGGGTCTCATCGAGCAGTCCCCGGCGCTTGAGGTCTTTGAGCAGCCCCGCAACCGGCTTGTCCATCGCGCGACAGGTCCGGCCGTGGTTCCCCTCGATGTCGGTATGCGCGTCCCACTTGCTCCCGGCGCCGCAGTAGAGCTGGATGAATCGCACACCACGTTCGACCATGCGGCGGGCCAGCAGGCAGAGCCGGCCGGTGCTTTCGGTTGCCGCGTCGTCCAGTCCGTAGAGGATCTTGGTCTCAGCCGTCTCGCGTGACAGGTTGACTACATCGGGCGCCTCGGCCTGCATGCGGAAGGCCAGCTCGTAGCTCTTGATCCGAGCATCGAGCTCGGACTGGTCGATACGTGAGAGCAGGTGGTGCTGATTGAGCTGGTGAAGAAACGCGATCTTGTTCTCTTGCCGCGCGGGGCCGACATTCTCCGGCGTCTTGAGGTTGGCGATCGGCTCGGCGCCCCCGCCGAGCCGCGTGCCCTGATAGGCCGCCGGCATGAAGCCCGTGCCCCAGTTTCGCGGGCCACCCGCCACCACGGCGCGGGGATTGTCGAGCATCACCACAAAGCCAGGCAGGTTGGCGTTCTCGGTCCCCAGGCCGTAGCTCACCCAGCTTCCCAGCGAAGGCCGGCCCGCCAGCGTTGAGCCGGTATTCATCTGGCAGACGCCTCCCACATGATTCAGCCCGTTGGACCAGCACGACCGGATCACGGCCAGGTCGTCGACACAAGTGGCGATGTGGGGAAGCCAGTCCGACACCCAGATTCCGCTCTGGCCGTGCTGCTTCCATTTCCGCTTCGACGGCAGGAGCGGAGCCCGGCCTTCACCCATGGGCGTGATCACCGGCTGGAAGCTCGACGGCAACGGACGGCCGGCAAGACGGCCCAGCGCCGGCTTGGGATCGAACGTATCGAGATGACTCGGGCCCCCTTCCATGAACAGAAAGATCACGCTCCTGGCCGTCGCGGGACGGCACCACGGAGGTCGGGAGGCTCCCATAGCAGCCGGCGAAACCAGTGACCCCGAGTCAGACGCTCTGGCGCTTTCCAGCATCTCACCCAGCGCAAGTGCACCAAAGCCCATGCCGGCGTGTAGTAGCCATTCACGCCGCGAGAGCGGCAGCACGCGGTGAGGAACTCTTGCGTCCATCAAAGATACACCAATCATTCTAGTCTACATACAAATATTCATTGGAATTTAGCAGCACGTGGCAGAAATCGACGAGTGCATTCTGCTCGGCAGTGGCGCTCGATCGCCTGGCAGGCGCGCGGGCCAGATGAGCCTGCCGACCCAGAAAGGCAACCGCGGCCGCGAGCTCGGCGGGCTCGGGCTGCCGGCCGAAGGCCAAGCGATAAGCCAGGACGACGCGACCGCGGTCGTCGGCAGACGCTGGTTCGAGGCGCTCGAGGCGGGCGGCAAAGGCCTGCGCTCGGGCCAGCGTCCAGTTGCCGTTGATCAGCAGCAGGGCCTGGGTGGCCGTGGTGGTCGCAATCCGGCGCGGCGCGGTCGAATTGCCGTCCGGCGCGTCGAAGGCGGCCAGGAGCGCGTCGGGAAGGTTGCGGACGACGCGGCAATCGATGGTCCGCCGCGGCGCGCTGGTCGGCACGCTCGGCCCGCCGATCAGCGGCTCGAGCTCGCCGCTTGTGACAAGCATGGCGTCGCGAATCTCCTCGGCATCGATCCGCTGCACGGTCCGCTTCCAGAGCAACCGGTTGGCCGGATCGATCCGCCGTGCGACGGCAAGATCACGCATGCTTCTCTTCGACGCCTGGCGGTAGGTCGCCGAAAGCAGGATCAGCCGGTGCAGCGGCTTGAGCTGCCATCCCCCCTCGACAAATTCGCTCGCGAGCCAGTCGAGCAGCTCGGGATGGCTGGGGGGCTCGCCCAAACGGCCGAAATCGCTCGCAGTGGCAACCAGGCCCCGGCCGAAGTGATACTGCCAGACCCTGTTGACGATCACCCGGGCCGAAAGCGGATTGTCCGGCCGGCAGAGCCAGCGCGCCAATGCCAGCCTGCGGCCGGTTGATTGGGGCGCTGCCGCCGATGGCGCGATCCGAGCCGGACCAGGCTCGAGCACCGAGAGAAACCCCGGCTCGATCGCCTCTTCCTTGCGGTCGCCGGCGACCCGTGTCGGCGGCGAGACCGGCCCGACGTCGGTCGCTGTCAGGACAGGCGCCGGCGCATCGGCAAGCATCGAATCGAACTTCCCCAGCGCCTTTTTGAGCTCCTGCCACCGGGTCTTCGCCTCGCCCTTGAGTACTGTCGGCACCTGGTCGTGCTCGAAGCTGACCTGGCGATAGGCCAGCACGCCGAGCTGGCGCTCCAGCGGCGTTCGGTCCTGCTGCGGCTTGCGGAGGATCGCCTGGATCTCCTCCGGGAACTTGGCGATCGCCGTCGCCCTACCGCGATCGCGGTAGGGCCCTTCGATGGCCGCCAGCTCGCGGAGCACCCCGGCTGCCGCTTTCTCCCACGCCGCACGCCGCGACTGATAGTCGGCCCATTCCCGCGATCGGGCCAGCGTCAAGTCGTCGCGGAAAAGAAGCGGGGTGAAAAATGCTTGAAGCCGGTAGTAGTCCTGCTGAGGGATCGGGTCGAACTTGTGATCGTGACACCGCGCGCAGCCGATGCCGAGCCCGAGAAACACCTCGCCGGTCGTGTCGGTGATGTCATTGAGAATGTCGGCCCATTGCCCGCGCACGTTGCGCTGGTTGTACTCATACGTCCCCAGCCGGAGATAGCCGGCGGCGACTCGGAGCTCGGGGTTGTCGGGATCGAGCTCGTCGCCGGCAAGCTGCTCGGTAAGGAACCGGTCGTAAGGCTTGCCGGTGTTGAACGCGCGGACGACATAATCGCGGTACCGCCAGGCCTGGGGGCGAAACGCATCCTGACGGTAGCCATCCGACTCGGCATAGCGAACCAGGTCGAGCCAGTGCCGCCCCCAGCGCTGGCCGTAGTAAGGAGAAGCCAGCAAGCGGTCGATCAGCCGTTCGTAGGC
Source organism: uncultured Isosphaeraceae bacterium (assembly GCA_963823675.1). Taxonomy (GTDB): domain Bacteria; phylum Planctomycetota; class Planctomycetia; order Isosphaerales; family Isosphaeraceae; genus CAWGMT01. The sequence goes on from CAWGMT010000020.1 coordinate 350,780, forward strand.
ATCGGGCGCGTCATCGGCCAGAAAGGCGTCGACTTCCTCGGGGGTCGGGGGCAACCCCGTCAAGTCGAAGGTCACCCGACGGATCAGTGCCGGCTTGCCGGCCTCGGTGGCCGGGGTCAAGCCACGATCCAGCAGTGCCGTCTGGACGAAGCGGTCGATCGGGTTTCGCGACCAGTCGGCCCAGTCGGACCGCCCCGGCTTGGCGAAGTCGGGAACGGCCGGCCGCCGCACCGGCGATACCGACCACAAGGCGCGGCTGGCGGCCACAAGCGGCGACTGCGTGGGTCGAACCGATGTCGAACCGGCATGTGCCAGGCGATCGCGGCTGGGCCAGGGCGCTCCCAGCGAGACCCAGCGCGTGAGCACCGCGATTTTCTCGAGCGCAAGCTTGCCGGTGGGAGGCATCTCGAGCCCCTGGTAGTGAATCGCCTCGACGAGCAGGCTCTCGCCGGGCTTGCCGGGCACGACCACCGGCCCAGCCTCGCCACCCTTGAGAATCGCCTCCAGCGAATCGAGCCGCAGACCGCCTTTTTGCTTCTTGCCTCCGTGGCATGAATAGCAGTTCTCAGCCAGGAGCGGCCGGACTTTTTGCTCGAAGTACTGCTCGAGGGACGCGCGGACTTCGGGACCGGGCCTTCCTTCTCCCGCGCTCGCTGACCCGATCAGGTATACCACCCCAAACGCGGTCCCGACCAGAAAGCTCATGACAGGCCAGGATGACCGCGGTCGCCCTGAAGTCATCATCAGCGGGGCCCCAGTTCACTCAGAAGCAGATCAACACACGGACAGAGCGCGTCTTTCGTATCGGATCACCCAGCGAGAATGTTCAACAAGGATGTATCATAAATCGAACGGCGGCGGATTGCTACAAGTGTATGGGGTCCTTCTTGGACAAGACGCCTGGCGACTCGAACGATCCGATTCCAGCAGCTCCGCGGCGACGACCGCTGCGAGCCAGCAACGCTCGTCGACTAGCATCGCGAGCGGCTCAGGCGCATGATGGACCTGCGCTTGGACCCGCGGATCCGAGCCCGGCTCGACGCGTCGGATGTCGTCCAGGGTGGGTTCCTCGACGTCGCCCGCGCGCACAATGAACGAACGTGCGTCATGGACGCCGTTTTCGCTCTGGCTCGAGTCGTTGAGCGGCACCAGCGCGAAAGCGATGCGCTAGCTATTACGATCGTCAGCCGCATCCAAGCACTGCAAGGGAGGTTTGCGATGCTCCTGAAGGCCCCTGATGGTGCTGGCCTTCTTCGTGCCCAACAGTGGCTTGACCTAACCGTAAACAACCTCGCAGTTATCCCATATGTTCTTACGATAGACGACCGAGTCGCGCAATCGAGAACTGGGCCGATTGAAAGGCGTGGGCCAGTCGGGCTACCGCGTGAAGACCTGGGAAAGGCAATACCATGGCCGAAGACCTGAGCTACACCTCAGGAACTCTCGGGGCTACTGCCGCCGAGCCGACTGTCACTCCTAAGAGCCCGCCGGGCTACGAGCTTCAGGACGAGATCGGCCGCGGCGGCATGGGCGTCGTCTACCGCGCCCGTGACACCGGCCTCGATCGCGATGTCGCCGTCAAGCTGCTCTCCGAGCGCTACGCACCCGATTCAGTACCGGCCCAGCGCTTCCTCAGTGAGGCGCGGATCACTGGCCAGTTGCAGCACCCCGGCATCCCGGCCGTGCATCAGGTCGGCACCCTCGCCGATGGCCGGCCCTTCCTGGCGATGAAGCTCATCAAGGGAAGCACGCTCGAGACGATCCTGAAATATCGGCCGGAGCCATCGGCCGACGGCAGCCCCGCCGCAGGCGGGCTGGCCATCTTCGAGGCCGTTTGCCAGGCCGTCGGCTACGCCCACGCCCATCGCGTCATTCATCGTGATCTCAAGCCCGCCAACGTGATGGTCGGCGCCTTCGGTGAGGTCCAGGTGATGGACTGGGGGCTGGCCAAGGTCCTCGGCGAGGGAAGCCCGGGCACAGCGGATGCGCTGTCAGCGGATGAGACGCAGGCGTGGACGCAGGTCAGCCCCGCGCTGGCGTCCGGGTCGCACACCCAGGCCGGCAGCCTGGTCGGCACGCCGGCGTTCATCCCACCGGAGCAGGCATTAGGGGAGATCGAGAAGGTCAACGAGCGCTCCGACGTGTTCGGCCTCGGGGCAATCCTGGCGGTGATCCTGACGGGCAAGGCGCCCTATGTCGGCGAGTCCTTCGAGTCGGTACGGGTGCAGGCGGTGCGCGGCAAACTGGAGGACTGCTTCGCCCGGCTGGATGCCTGCGGCGCGGAGCCGGAATTGGTGTCGCTGTGCAAGCAGTGCCTGGCGTTCGAGCCGGCGGACCGGCCGGCGGACGCGGGGGCGGTGGCAGCCGCGGTGGCCGGGTTGCGGGCGGCGGCGGACGAGCGGGCGCGACACGCGGAGTTGGAGCGGGTCCAGGCGGAGGGAGAGACGCGGGAGGCCCTGGCGCGGGCGGCGGAGCAGCGTCGTCGTCGTCGGATCCTGTTGACGGCAAGCGGGATCATCGCCCTGCTTTTCCTGGTGGGCTTCGCGGGGGTGTCCTGGCAGTGGCGCGTCGCCGAGACGGCGCGCGACGACGAAAAGAGCCAGCGCGATCGGGCGGAGCAAGCCCTCAAGATCGTCGAATCCGAAGAGGAAGCCGGCCGCAAGCTGCAGTACACGACCGATATGCAACTTGCCCCGTTTTTGTGGAAAGACGATCGAACCACGGCCGAGCAACTCCGCGTCCTGCTGGCGAGACACATTCCCGATAGCAACGCCGCTGCCCCCAATCCCGACCTGCGTGGCTTCGAGTGGCACTACTATCACCATCTGCTGGAAAACAGCGCCGCGGTTTTCTCCGGGCACGGTGTCTCCGTCGTCGCCGGTACTTTCACCTCGAATGGTCAACTCGTGACGCTGGATGCGAACGGCCAGGTGAGGAGTTGGGTGCTGGGCTCTCAGGTCGAAGATGAAGCGAGCCGCCGGAACCTGCCCGGCGGCCCCAGCGCTCAGGTCCGCGTTTTGTCGCCCGACGGACGGCTGGCCGCGCTGGCCGAAGGGAACAAGATTCACGTATTTGACACCTCGTTGGGCCAGGAGACGTTGCAGATCGATTCCGCCGATGATCCTTTCTGCCGTCTCATCTTCTCCGCGGACAGCGCCAGGTTGGTCATCGTCGATGACAAGATTCGGTGGTTGAGCGCCGTGAACGGCGAGGTGATCGCAACCGTCAATCAGCAAGTCAGCCGCGAGACGCGTGGCCGCTCCCCACGCAGTCTGGCTCTGTCGGCCGATGGTCTGACGCTGGCCGTCGTCGGCCACGGCAGATTCCATGACACACAATTCTCGATCTTCCGCCTGGACGAAACTGCGAAGAAAGTGACTCCGCTGGCCAAGGATGCTGGTTTCAACGGTTCGTTGGCTGGCTCCGCGTTGAGTCCGGATGGCCAGCGGATCGCTCTCGGCCATATCTTCTCCGGAGGGTTGCACGTTTTCGACACAACCACCGGCCGCCCGATTGCGGGGCATATGTCCGCTCACGCGTCGTCCATCTCGGCGATCGCCTTCTCCAGCGACGGCGCGAAACTGGCCACGGGGGATAGCGAAGGGATGATCAAGATCTGGCAGGATGCGCGGAAGCTTTCTTCGAAGAGCGCGGCGCTCATGACGCTCAAGGGCCATCAAGGGGCGATCACAGCCGTCCGTTTTTCGATCGATGGCAAGCGGCTCGTCACGACCAGCGTGGACAAAACAGCCAGAGTCTGGGACCTGGAAAATGCCGGCGTGGCCATTCGGCAATTGGAAGGTACATCGAAAGATTGGTCGTTCCTGGCACGTTTTTCGTCCGATGGCCACTGGATCGCAGCCGCGGGCGGCAACAGGGTACGTCTGTGGGACACCGCCACCGGACGACTCGTGCGGGAGCTGTCAGCCGGCGCCAACAGCTCCATTTTCAGCGTGGCCTTCTCGCCCACCGATAACCGTCTGCTGGCTGTCGGGTACGGCGGACAAGCCGACGTCTCCTATGTCGCGCTGTGGGACATCGATGCCGGAGCGGAGCTCGTGCGATTGCCGGGAGCGACCGATCTGCCCGGCTTCCCGGCGAGCGCAGACAGCCGCGTGGTCGGTGCGCTGGCGTTTTCGCCCGATGGGAAATATTTGGTCGCCGGTTTCGGCGTAAAGTGGACGCTTACTCCAGGAGGTCCTCCCCGTCCGCTGAAGGTCTGGGAGGTCGCCAATCGCCGACAGATCCTCCTGAATGGACACACGGGATTCTGTATGTCGCTCGACTTCTCGAGGGACGGAAAGCTGCTGGCCAGCGGTAGCCGCGACGGGACGGCCATCCTCTGGTCCACCGCAACCTGGAAAAGGGTGCAGACGCTCCAGAATCCCGATAACGAGTCTCTATCCGGTCAATCGGGACGGGGCATGGTCGAGGGTGTGGCCTTTTCGCCGGACGGCAAGACCCTGGCCATGGCCGGTCGTGAGGGGAACGTGCACTTGTGGGACGTCGCCAGCGGAAAACTTCTGGAAACGCTCAAGGGGCATTCCAGCGCGGTCAACGCCGTGGTGTTTTCGCCGGATGGTCGCACCCTGGCGTCAGGCAGCACGGACCACACGGTCCGCCTCTGGAATGTCCAGACGCGGCGGCAATTGATGCAGTTGGATCCCGGCAACATCGAGCTGGGTGACGTGGGTGTGCTTACACTCGCATTTTCCCCCGACGGCATGCACCTGTTGGCCGGACGAGTGGGCGGCTCCTTCTTCTGGTCTGCCGCGCCGATCGTCTGGAACGATCCCGACCGAGCCGCCGAAAAACTGCGCCTGCTGCTGCAATCGAACGCCGATTTCCAAAGCCGCATCCGTATGTTGTCCGAGCACGCTCGACTGTACGAAGCGCTGGAGAAACTCGAAAAACTCGCCCCCAACGACGTGCGCGTGCAGATCGAGCTGGCCGTGGCGCGGGCCCGACGTTTGGCCGCGCAAGGTAATGCGGCCCTGGCCGACGCAGCGAGGACGAAAGCCCGCCTGTTGCTGGAACAGAAGCTGGCGCAGGAACCTGAGATTCCCACATGGGCCGTGGAGCTGGCCGACCTGCTACTGATCGACAACCCTGCCAGGTGGACCATCCTCAAGCCGGTCGAAGCGAAATCGGAACCTGGCGCGACCCTGTCAATCCTTCCTGATGACTCCATCCTCGCCAGCGGCACCAATCCCCTGAAGGATCGCTACCGCGTCGTATTGACGGTTGCGAACGACATCGATCTCACAGCCATTCGCCTCGAAGCGCTCACCTACCCCTCGCTGCCCGGAAATGGTCCCGGCCGCAATTCGGTGGGCAGCTTCGCTCAGACTTCCTGGAACGTGACCGCGACCTCACGAGATCGAAAAGAGCCCATCAGGCTACCGTTTGACAATGCTTGCGCCGACCATCAACATGTAGACTACCCGATCAGAGCGGACGGATACTGGAACATCTACGGCGGCCATGGAGCAAACTGTACGGCGGTCTGGTCGATGTCAAAGCCCGTCTCCCTCGCAGCGGGCACGACGTTGACCTTCCAAATGCAGTTCCAGGAAGGGAATGGCGCCGGCGAAAACCTCGGCCGATTCCGGCTATCCGTCAGCGGAAACGCGGCCGCTTTTACCCGCTTCGCGGCCATGCAGATCACCGATCCGTGGGCGAAACGCGCCGCGGCGTATCATGTGATCGGCGACGAGCCGGCGCTCGACACGCTGCTCAAGCATCACCCGGAAGCGGCTGCCGGCGTCGGCGATGTGTACGCGGCCGCCGGGGATTGGGAACGGGCGATAGCCGAATATCGGCAGGCGATTACCGACCAGCCTGCCGGCTCCTTGTTGACCAAGCTCGCCACGGCCTACCAGTCGGCCGGCCGCACACGCGAGGGGGTCGCCTATCTGGCGAAGGCGTCCGCCGCCAATCCGAACGACACGTTACTCTCTCTGAAGGTCGCCGCCCTTCAGGCGTGGTTCCGACAGGAGAAGGAACTCGCCGATACTCTGCAGCGCGTTCGCGCGTTCGCCAAGGACACCAACGATGCGGGCACGGCCGAGCGCGCGGCCAAGGTGTGCAGTATCCGGCCCTCCACCGACAAGGCGGAGCTCTCGGCGTCCCTGGCCCTCGCTCGGAGGGGGGTGGAGCTCGATCACGGTAGCGAGTGGCGGAATTGGCGGCTGCTGGCCCTCGGCATGGCCGAGTACCGTAGCGGCAACTACGCCGCGGCGGACGAGGCCCTGCGTGCGGCCGCAAAGGCTGGCCCGAACAACGCCATGGCGACGGGCATTGCCGCGTTCTACCGGGCGATGAGTCTTTTCCGGCAAGGAAAGCCCGACGAGGCCCGCCAACTCGCGATCGCGACCGCGGCGAAGATGAAGGCCCTGCCGAAAGACGAGCAGAATCCCCCGGCCAGCGATGCCTACTGGGACGACCTGATCCTGTGGCTGGCCTACAAGGAGGCGAAGTCCATGATCCATTTCGGCAAAGATGTTCCTGGTCAGCAGAATCCGTGAGACAGCACCTTGGAGATGGGGGCGACTGAAATGGGTACCGCGATTCGCTTCCCCTTAGTCGGAGACTCTACCCGAAGAACGGAGACGGCTGAACCGCTCACCTCCACCCCGGCGTTGTGGGCTGCACGTCTCGGTGCACTGAGCGAGCGTTCCGTTCCCTGACGCTCTATGAGGAACGGGGAATAAGTTGATCAGAATCGGCGGATTTCGCATCGATTATGTTGACCACGCTCACTCCGTCCGACGCGTTCCGTAAGCTCGGTTACACGAAGGCCGAATCGGGTGAGTGAATCGCCACCTGGAACCCACCTGTCTGGTCAGCACTCTCGGTCCTTGTTCGCCACCAAAAAATATTCTCCATCTCCCCCCGAATTCTCTCTTGCACCCTTCTACGACCTGTAGTAGTCTCTACTACGCGTTGTAGATGACCCCCCCGGGTTTCTCGGGGTCGAGAAGCAAGAGCGGGAGCGACTGATGGCCAACCAGCCCGGACTGAGCGAGGCGGAGCGGGAAGTCCTCAAGGTTTTGTGGGACCACGGGCCCGGAACCGTGCGCGCCCTCAACGAAGTGCTCGAGCGCCGCGGCCGGCACTGGGCTTACACGACCGTGGCGACCTTGCTTCAGCGGCTGGCCGCCAAGAAGTTCTTGGTCAGCGATCCGTCGGCGATTCCCCACGTCTATCGCGCGACCGTCACCCGCGACGAGTTGCTGGAGCGCCGGCTCAAGAACGCGGCCGACGAATTATGCGACGGGCAGGCCGTTCCCCTGGTGCTGGCACTGGTCCAGGGCAACCGCTTCTCCCCGGAAGAGCTGGCGCGGCTCCGCCGGATGCTCGACCAGGCAGCCGGACAGCCTGCGCCGAAATCGAAACCCAAGCCTTGAGCAGACGTCCTGAGACGATCGAGCGAGCAGGCGATCGCGATCCAAGCTGAGTGGAGGCAACGCCGATGCCAGGACTATGGTGGTTCGCGGAGACGACATTGGTGGCAGCAGCGTTGGCCGTTGTGGCGGCCCTGGCCGGAAGGCTGCGCTCGATCGGGCCCACGGCCCGGCACGCGCTTTGGCTGGTGGTCCTGGTCAAACTGATGACCCCTCCCCTGGTCTCGTGGCCCTGGCCGGCACCCTGGCAGAACCTGAAGTGGCCCACGATATCGCTCCAAGCCGTGCTCACAAGGGCGCCCGCACCGGTCGGAGACTTCGATCAGCCGCGATTCGCTCCCCGATCGCCCGATCCCGATCGCCCGCCAAACGTCGAGCGGAAGATCGTCGTGGTGAGTTCCGAGTGCGACGGCGACGTGAGCGCCTCGCGCGTGGCCACCGCGGAGGTTCAAGTCCCCCCACCGCCGCTCCAAACTTGGCGTCTACCCCATCCCGGCGAAGCGACGATCGCCCGTGCGCTCTCGATGCTGTGGCTGTTCGTGTCGCTGATCGTGGGAGCCGCGCAGGCGATCCGGATCATCCGCTTCCGCCGCCAGTTCAAGGGAGCGGTGCCCGCACCCGACGACCTGATCGCGGAAACCGTGGCAATCAGCCAGCGGCTCGGCCTGCACGCACCTGAATTGCTGGTGGTCCCAAACCTGGTCACGCCGATGCTCTGGTGCCTGGGCCGTCCCAAGCTGCTGCTCCCCGGGCGACTGGTCAAATCCCTTTCCCTCGATCACTGGCGCGGCATCTTGACGCACGAGCTGGCTCACCTCAGGCGCGGCGACCATTGGGTCAGCCGCCTCGAGCTCGCCGCCGGCTTGATCTGGTGGTGGAACCCTCTCTACTGGTTGACCCGTTCCCGGCTCGACGCCGAGGCCGAGCTCGCCTGCGACGCCTGGGTGGTCTGGGCCCTCCCCAAGGACCGCCTCGCCTATGCGGAAGTCCTCTTTGATATCTGTGCCACGCTGTCCCTGGCCAGGCCGCCGGCACCCACGTTGGGTGTCACCGGCTCCGGCCGCTTCTTTGAGCGGAGATTGACAATGATCTTGCACGACCACGTCCCTTGCCGGCCTTCGCGTTTGAGTATCCTCGCAGCATGCCTGCTGGCCCTGTTCGCCCTGCCATCGTGGTCAGCGGCCCAGCCGGCTTCTCCGGGCCCGAAAGACGAGCTCGCCTCACCTTCGGTCGCTCAGACCGACGACCAAGCCGCCACATTGATGATGGACGACGATGACGACCAGAAGACTGTCAGCCGAACTAACGATGACGATGACGACGACGATGACCAGAAGGCAGCTCTCAAAGCCAAACGCAAGGCAGACGCTGCGAAGGCAAAAGCCAAGGCAAGAGCGGCGGCCAAGCTAAAAGCCAAGGGATCGGAGCTGGAGATCGACGCCGATCTCGCCCGGATCGAGCAAGAGATCGAGGCCAAGCTCGCTCCGATCGAGAAGGAGATCGAAGCCAAGCTCGGGCCCGAATTTGAAAAGAGAATGGCGAAGCTCGGCGAGAAGATCGGCAAGGAAATCGGAGCCAAGCTCGGCTCAGGTTCGGAATTCGAGAAGCAGATGGCAGAGATCGGCGCCAAGATCGGCAAGGAAATGGAAGGCAAATTCGGACCAGGGTCTGATTTCGAGAAAAAGATGGAAGCCTTTGGCAAGGAGATGGAAGCCAAGTTCGGACCAGGGTCCGAATTCGCCAAGAAGATGGAGGCTTTCGGCAAGGAGATGGAAGCCAAGTTCGGGCCCGATTCCGAATTCCAGAAGAAGATCAAGGAGCAGCAACGCTCGCTGCTCGACGCCCAAAAACGATTGTCGAACGAGCCGTCTCCATTACCGGCTCGTGCCAAGGAGGGTGCCAATGCACCGGCAACAGCCAGGGACCGCAAGCGCGAGCGTCGCATTAACGAGCTGGAAGCGCAGATCAAGAAGCTGATCGACGAGCTCAAGACCCTCAAGGACGACGCTGGCGACGAGTGAGCCTTCAGCGATGACCACGAGCGCACGCGAGAACAGTCCAGGGCAGTCTGTCGTGAACCGGCGGGGTGCGCCGGCTCGGTCGGCACACGTGGCGCCCCTGACTGTCGCGGCCTGGCTCTTGATCTTGATCGCGGGCCCTCGAGCGACCAGCGCGGGCGATCGTTTTGCCGGTCTTGCCGACGGACAGCAGAAGGCGGATCTTCCATCGCGTCCCAACATCGTATTCCTCTACACCGACGATCAGGCCCAGTGGGCCATGGGTGCGTATGGCAATGCCGACATCAAGACGCCCAACCTCGACCGCCTGGCCCGGCGGGGCGCGATCTTCAAGAGCGCGTTCACGATCACGCCCGTTTGCTCCCCGTCGCGGGCCGCCTTATTGACCAGCCGTTATCCAAGCGAGCTGGGCATCGCCGACTGGATCGATCCGCGCAAGGAGCCTAACCTTGGCCTGGCACCGGCGGCAATCACCTGGCCCGAGCTGCTCAAGGGTTTCGGCTACTCGACCATGCTCGCGGGCAAGTGGCATCTTGGAACCCGCGACGAATTTCACCCGGCGCGCCAGGGCTTTGACGTCTTCCTCGGTTTTCGCGACGGCAGCAACCAGCCGATCGGCCCGCGGCTCGAAGTCGAGGGGCGCCTTCAAGAGCTCAAGGGATCGTTGCCTGACTTGCTGGTGGATGCGGGGATGCGTTTCGTCGAGAGCAATCGGGGCCGTCCCTTTTTGCTCTCGATCCACTTCCGTGCGCCGCACACGCCTTATGCCCCCGTTCCCGAGCAAGATTCCGCCCCCTATCGCGGGCTCGACCCGGCGATTCCCGACGTGCCTGGTCTGCCGCGCGAGCGTGTCAAGCAAATCCGCCGCGAGTATTACGCCAGTATCACTTCGGTCGATCGCAACGTCGGGCGGCTGCTGGCGAAGATTGACGAACTCGGCCTCACCTCACGAACGGTCGTGATCTTCACCAGCGACCACGGCTACATGATCGGCGAGCATGGGCTCTGGCACAAAGGCAACGCCGTCTGGCTGGTGGAAGGGAAGACGGGCGTCCGGCCCAACATGTTCGACGACGCGGCCCGCGTTCCCCTCTTGATCTGCTGGCCAGGAGTGATTTCGCCGGGCACGACAATTACACGCGTCGTTTCCAACCTTGACCTGTTTCCCACCATCCTGGAGCTGGCCGGATTGGGCGTGCCCGAAAACCTCGCCATCCGAGGACGCAGTTTGGTCCCCTTGCTGCGAGGAGAAGCCGCTACCTGGGACGATACGCTCTTCGGCCAGTACGACATGCATCACTCGGCGATCGCTCGGATGCGGATGATCCGCACGCCCGAGTGGAAGCTGATCCGTCACTTCGAGCCGGGCGGCCAGGATGAGCTTTATCACCTGGCCGGCGATTCCGGCGAGACGTGTAACCTGGTGGATTCAGCACAGCCCGATCATCGGTCCCAGCGCGATGCACTCTCACGGCGTCTCGAAGAGTGGATGAACGTCCTTCACGATCTCTTGTCCTGCCTTCCCCAAAGCCGGCCCGGCATCAAGATCAGGTAAGACGCCAGATCCGAGTAATCGTCGGTCCAAACCCGTGAGCGCGGCCGCGGGGTAGAGCGCTGCCATCGCGCGTCAGTCTCCAGTCCACCGAGGTCCTGCTCGGCCGCTGCCATCACGGCCCATATCGACGGCTGCTTGCCCGCGTGTTTTTCCGCGTCGCTCCGCCGCAAATCATGGCAGGCCCGGTAGAACAAGCCCGCGTCCTCGGCTTGCCGGCTCATGACGGGGTCGAGGTCGAGATAACGGTTCGACAGGTTGAAGGCCAGCACGCCACCTGGGGCAAGCTTGGCGCGATACAGCGCAATCGCCTCGCGCGAGAACAAGTGCACCGGCAGCGAATCGGAGCTGAACGCGTCGAGAACGATGAGCTGATAGACGTGATCGGGCGCATTCCGGAACCGAAGCCTGGCGTCGCCCAGAACGACCTCGACCGAATCGGCCTGGCAATCCTTCAGATACGTAAAAAACCGCGGATCACGAGCGATCCGTTCCACCAGCGGGTCGATCTCGTAGAACGTCCAGCGCTGGCCGGGACGGGCATATGCCGCCAGTGTCCCCGCCCCGAGCCCGACGATTGCAACCCGCGCGCCGGGTTGGGCGAGGCGCTGCTCGATCGCTCCCAACAACTGGCCGATCGGTCCGGAGCGCGTGAAGTACGTGGACGGCTCGCGGCGCAGGAGCGGGTCGAGGCTTTGCTGACCGTGCAGCGTGCTGCCGTGAAACAACCGATTGACATTGCGCTCGGCATCATGGGTCACGCGGAGGACGCCGAAGAAGCTGCGCGCGATGTAGACCAGCCGGCCGGCCGGGCCGGGGGCCAATCCGGTGGCCGCAAGGACCGCGGCGACCACGAGCGCGAACCGGACCGGCCGGCGGCGGACCGTCACGCAGGCGTACAATCCCAGCCCCGAGGCGAGCATCACGCCCAGAACACCGAGCTTCGAGTCGGCCACTCCCGCCCGATTGGTTGCCAGGACCGCCACCACCAAGAATACGGTCGCAGACATCAGCAGGTCACCGAGCCAGATCTTCAGCCCGTGTTGCCGGAACCGCAAATCACACGGGAAAGCGACCAGGCAAGCCAGCACCACGGCCAGGGGATACTCGACGATCCGGTTAAACACGAGCGGGGAGACGAGGGCATTGAAAATCCCGCCGCAGAGACCGGCCAGCGCGATTGTCAAGTAAAACGTCGTCGCATCGGCTGCCGGCGGGCGCGTCTGCGCCAGCGCGCTGTGGCATGCCAGCGCGCCGACGAAAAACGCGGCCAGGTGCAGCGGCACCCACGCGGCATGCACAAAGCCGGCGCTCATGACCAGCACCCAGGGAACCAGAAGATAAGGAAGCAAGGCCTGAGCCGCGCGGCCCATTCCCGCGGTAACGTGCGCGAAGGCCAGGATGAAGCTCAGCAGGTACAGGGCCAGCGGGATGATCCAAAGCAGAGGGACGGGCGCCAGGTCGGTCGTCAGATAAGTCGTCACGCCCAGGAGCCAGCTCGAGGGAACGAAAACCAGAATGAACCACCGTGGCAAGCGAGCCGCGATCCCACGCGGCCCGCCGCGCATGCTGTCGCCAAGGAGGTTGGTCTTCCGACCAGGGCTCGCTGCCGGGTCGCCAGTTGTGCTCGATCGGGCCAACAACCACGCGGCCACGCCGCAGGCAACAATCAGGCACGCCTGTGCCAGAAAGCCAGCTCGCCACGCGCGGCTTTGCGCAGCCACGCCCAGGTTGGGCTCGACCAAAAAGGGATACGCCAGAAGTCCCAGCAGGCTGCCGGCGTTGCTGGCGGCATACAGAAAATAGGGATCGGAGCTGCGCGGGTGGCCGGTCCGTGCAAACCAAGCCTGCAAGAGCGGCGCAGTTGCGGCGATCAGCACTAACGGCACCGTGGCCGATCGCAACAGGGCCGTGAGCAATACCAGAGCCGGTTGCGCGTCCGAGGCAAGCCGGTGCCTCAAAGCTGACTCAAGCTCGACCGGCTGCATGGCGTAGCCGACGCCCCAGAGAGCCGCGAGCGCAACGAGGCAACAGGCAAAGAGCCGGCCCTGCCGCATCGCGAGATTGGAGGCAATGCCGTGGGCAACCAGATAACCGCCAAGCAGCATCCCCTGAAAGTACACCAGGCACGTATTCCAGACCGCCGGCGTCCCTCCCAGCTCGGGCAAGGCCATCTTGCCGATCATTGGCTGCACCGAAAAGAGCAAAAACGCCCCCAGGAACGATGCCAGGCAGAAGAGGAATACGATCCCAGCTTTCATGGGTGCGATGGTCCGTTGGCAGGAGATCGGAGCATCGAGAGGCTCGCATTTTCCGCACGCCGGGATGCGAATCGGTCCGGGCGTTCGAAACCCAGGGACACTGAGCGACCCGCGCCGCAGCCCCGCTCCTTATACCTCGGCCTGAAGGGACGACGGTACCCAGCCCAGGGTGAAACCCTGGGACCCCCGTCCGCGTCGCGGAGAGATCAATCCCACACGTAGTGCTCATCGAACGCAATGCCGTACCGCCGAAGAAACGCGCGAAACTCATCCTGAAACGACATGCGTCGGTGATGATCGTGCTGGCGACGAATGTACTCGCGGACCTCGTCCACACCCGACTGGCTCACGGAGAACGCACCATATCCGTTTTGCCAGTGAAACCCGGCCAAGACTGTGCTCGCTGTCTTCAACCATGTCGAGGAGCCGCTCTTGAGTTGTCCCACCACGTCACTCAGCGCGCGGGTGCGCAAGCACGAACAAGATATGAATGTGGTCTGGCTCAGAGTTGATCTCGACGGCCGGCGAATCAAGATCGGGCAGAATGCCGCCCATATAGGCATAAAGATCCGCGCGGACGCTCTCAGGCAGGAGCGGCTCGCGATTCTTGGTTGAGAAGACGAGGTGGACGTAAATCTTGGCGAGAGATTGGGGCATGGAGGGGCTCGCATCTCCCGCACCCCTTCAGGGTGCGAAGCAATTCGGGTGCTCGAAACCCAGGGTTTCACCCTGGGATTCCTGGCGAACCATCCCGCAAACCGCACCAGCCCCAGGTGGATCGGCCTGAAGGGCCGATGGATTCCAGACCAGGGTTTCACCCTGGGATTCCTGGCGAACCACCCCGCAAACCGCACCAGCACTAGGTGGATCGGCCTGAAGGGCCGACGGATTCCAGCCCAGGGTTTCACCCTGGAATGGCTGGCGAACCACCCCGCAAACCGCACCAGCGCCAGGTGGATCGGCCTGAAGGGCCGACGGATTCCAGCCCAGGGTTTTACCCTGGGTTAAATTGCGTCCCGTTTAATACAATATCAACGGTGGGGGGAATGGAAGACCAAGGGAGGTCGATGCCCCCGTAACAAGGATTAACATTCGAGGAAGTTTCTTGTCATCATTGCATCGACGGATTGCCAGCCGGCTGCGGTTCCAGGATTATCTGAGGCGGTATCGGTCCGGGCCCAAGGCGGGGCTGATCTCTCAAGCCGAGGCGGCCCCACCGGCCAAGCATCGTTCGCTGCCGCGACTGTATCGCGAGCTCTATGCCGTCTTGAGCGGCCACCGACCGGCGATCGCGATCGCGCTTGCGGGCCTATCGGCCGCGACGGTTCTGAAGCTCGTCCCACCCGCAGCGACCAAGGCCGCGATCGATTACGCCCTCCTGGGGCGGCCGGTTCCCAAGTCGCTGGCGGCGTGGAGCCCGATTGCAATTCCCGAGTCGGCCCAGGGCCGCCTGCTCGTCCTCGTGGCGATCGTTTTCGTGGTGTCGGTGGTCGGCAAGATCCTGGGGCTTTCCACCCGCTGGCAGGCCACGCGAGCGACCAAGCGGGTGCAAGTCGCGGTCAGGCGCAAGGTCTACGAGCACGCCATGCGGCTGCCGCTGCACCGGGTGTATCAGCTCAAGTCCGGAGGCGCGTCGAGCCTGTTGCGCGAGGATGCCGGCGGCGTGGGCGAGCTTATCTTCAGCATGATCTATAACCCCTGGCAGGCGGTGGTCCAGTTCCTGGGCGGCTTGATCGTCCTGGCCTGGGTCGACTGGCGGCTCTTGCTGGGGGCACTCGTGCTGGTGCCCGGAGTCTATTACTCCGACCTGATCTGGAACCGCCGCATTCGACCATTGTTTCGCGACGTGCGCAAAGAGCGCCAGGAAATCGACAGCCAGACGACCGAGGTCTTCGGCGGGATGCGCGTCGTGCGGGCCTTCGGCCGGCAGAAGAGCGAGTCGGCGCGGTTCATGGGCGAGAATCACTTCATGGCCCGGCTCGAGCTGCACGTCTGGTGGCTCTCGCGGCTGATCGAATTGCTCTGGGAATTCATCTTGCCCATGGCTTCGATTGGGCTTCTCCTCTATGGCGGCATGGAGGTGATCCGCGGCGAGCTTTCGCTGGGAGACCTGACGATGTTCCTGGTCTATCTGGTGATGCTTCTGGAACCCATGGCGGTGCTCGCCAGCAGCGTCACCCAGTTTCAGAATAACCTCGCCGGGTTCGACCGCGTGCTCGACCTTCTGTCCGAGCCCCGCGAGATGGCGGATTGTCCCGGCACGCGGGCCGTTTCTCGAAGCGCCGTCGCGGGACGGATCTCGGTGCGGGACGTCTCTTTCGCCTATCCCGGAACCAGCCGGCGCGTGCTGCGCGACATCAACCTCGATGTCGAGCCTGGAGAGACGATCGCCTTGGTCGGCCGGAGCGGGTCGGGCAAGACGACCCTCTGCAACCTGATCGCCCGTTTCTACGACCCGACCCAGGGCGCCATCGCGCTTGACGGGGCCGACCTGCGTGAAATCCACGTCGAGAGCTACCGGCGGCTCCTGGGAATCGTCGAACAGGACGTATTCCTCTTTGATGGCACGATTGCCGAGAACATCGCCTACGGCGACCGCTGGGCGACCAAAGCCCAAATCGCCCTTGCCGCTTTGGCGGCGAACGCCGCCGAATTCATCGACCGGCTTCCTGATCGCTACGAAACCTTGATCGGCGAGCGTGGTGTGCGCTTGAGCGGCGGTCAGCGACAGCGGCTGGCCATCGCGCGCGCCGTCCTGGCCGACCCGCGCATTTTCATCCTGGATGAGGCGACCAGCAACCTCGACAGCGAAAGCGAGCGGTTGATTCAGCAGAGCCTGGCCGAACTGCTGCGCGGGCGGACATCGTTCGTGATCGCCCATCGCTTGAGCACGATACGATATGCCGACAGGATCCTTGTGCTCGACGATGGGGCGATCGTCGAAATTGGCAGCCACCGCGAGCTCGTGGCCGGTAGTGGGCTTTACCGCGACATGGTCGATCTACAGCGAATCGAGCAGGGGGGGCCGGCCGATTATGAACCGATGAGGTAGCTCCAATCGGTTCGGGTTTTCCTGCGGCCAGCGGCACGCACAGCGAAAAGTGCAATGCAACGGCGAACGGCCGGGGTGGGGCCTCCCACCCCGGCCAGTCTCTGGCGAACTAGCTGCCGACTGACGTCGGCGTCAATACTGGTCGGAGCTGACCACTTCGCCTCCAGCACGGCTGCCGAGCCCCCACCACGGCTGGAACCCGATCGAGTTCTTGATGAAATGCACCGACCCGTCGGAAAAGCAGACGTTGACACCGCCGGGGTGCAGGCTAGTGGCCGAGGCCGAGCCGTAGGGACCAACGTACCCGACGATCGGGTCGAGCGAATTCTGGCACGGCACCGTATTCGGCGTGGTCCAGTGGTTATAGCTTGCTAAACCGACGTAGCCCGGATTGCCGGCGATCATCTCGACCCCGATCGCGGCTGGATACACCGATGGCGTCACGCCCGAGATGCTCTGGCACCCCTGTGCAAATAGCATCGCAGGGTTGCCAGTCAACATGTTGGCCGCAGTCACCGAATTCGGGGCCGCGGCGTAGCTCCCGGTGAAGATCGCGCGCAGACCGGCGATTCCCGAGGGATACACGGTAGCGGTGCTGCCGAAGGGATACCCCGCGACGAGCCGCTCGGCGAAGAGCGCCGTGTTCGATGTCCCGTCCGTGACGGTCTGAATGCCGACAGTCGTAAGTCTGGCTCCAGTCGCGGTAGTCATGCCCTGTTCGACATCGTACTGGGGAATGATCGTTCCGTTATAGGGCGCGATCGCGGCCGGGCCGCCGTAATTGCCCGCATAATTCGAGACTGCGTAGAAATAGGTGTACGTGCCGGTATTGACCGGGTAAAGCTGGAGATTGGCCGATTCCGAGGGACAGAGCAAAGCACTCACCTTGACGCTGGCCGCCGTGACCTGACTGAAGTCCATCGGAGACAAAGAGAAGTTCACCGCGTTGAACGTCTGCGCCTGCTCCATCTGGGGGAAAAGTGCGTAATACCAGTTGAATCCCCAGGCAAAGCCAGCGGGATTGCAGCGTGTATTGTGCGGCCAGCGTCGGCCAACTGGTCTGGGGCGGGAATACGTTGTTGGAGGAAACGTAGTTCTGGGCCGCCAACCCCAGTTGCTTCAAGTTATTGACGCACTGAGTGCGCCGCGCGGCCTCGCGCGCAGCCTGCACCGCCGGCAACAGCAATGCGATCAACACCGCGATGATCGCGATGACGACCAAGAGCTCGATCAAGGTGAATCCCCGTCGTTCTCGCTTCATGACGACCTCCCATAAACAAATGTGCTTTGAAGATAACCGGTGACTGACCGCCCTCAACGCATTCCGCACCCAAACGGCCATACGCGGACGGCAGTTTCTCCGCCAAGGACCGATCACCCCGCGGTGATCCCCTCTTCTTGACTGCTTTAGCCCATTCCGGCACAGTCACGGGCACGTGCGACACGATGTCGAACTGAGTCTATGCCCGAGAATACCCAACATCTGGTCTGAGTATGTTAATGCGGAGTATGTACCTAACTGAGAGTACGTGACAAATGAGTCTACGAATGAGGCGATGGCGCGCTTCTCCGCCTGCATGACCCGTCCGGCAACTCGCTCGTCACGAACACCTCGAGGAGGGAAAGGAAGACACCGGTCCGGCGAGCCTTCCTGATGCAACCCTGATCGTGGCCTGAGGAGAGACCAACACGACCTTGGTTCCTACAGCGTCGGCGTTGGGCTTTGGGGCTGCCGAGCACTACCGACGAGAACCAATCTCGTCAATCGATTCACGGATAACTCAGGTGGCGCTCTGAGCCTCAAGTCACACCTAATTTGTTAGTATATAGGTCATCGGAGAAGAATTCCACCCCATGTGCTCACGCAAGCGGCAAGGCGTCCTGCCCAGCCGGTTCATGGACGGGATGAAGCTTGCGCGATCGGAATCCCTAAGGTCAATCGCGGCAAGAACTAGCAAATACACATACCAAGTGATTTCGAAGAGTCGGAATATCCGCGGGCGAACGGGATCCGGTCGAAAAAAAATTTACGAATCGGTGTCACGGAATGGCGAGTTTCGCGTGAGGGCCGGTAACGACGGGGCTGCGCTCTTGTCAATCGCGACCCTCAGGCCGAGCTGGAAGACCCTCATCGAGGAAGGCGCCTTGGGCCGATCAGCCGGCACGCCGCAACGTGTCAGGCACGAGGCGTCGGTTGCTCTGGCTTCGGTCACCGCTCGTCGCCGAGACTCGCTGCCATTGGATGATCGCGCCGGTCTGCTCGGCCGAGAGTGTGCTTTTCCGGTTGGCCGTCGCCCTTGCGACGGCGGTCCGCCAGAACCACCTTGATCCCGTGTGCGGGTCGTAAGGTCATTGATGGAAGCAGAGTCACCACGGCATCGGGGGCCAGCGCCAGTCGATACCTTTGGGCAATTGTGGCCAGGATCAGCGTCGCCTCCATCATGGCGAAGTTGTTGCCGATGCAGATCCTCGGTCCGCCGCCAAACGGAAAGTAGGCGTAGCGAGGGATCCGTTGCATCAAGCCGTCAGCCCACCGCTCGGGGCGAAACGTCTCAGGATCGTCAAACCAGCGCGAATCGCGATGGATCACCCACTGCGGCATGAAAACGGTCATCCCCGCGGGAATACGATGGCCGCCGAGGTCGACCGGTTCGATCGCCTCGCGGCCGATGGTCCAGACGGTGGGATACGCCCGCAGGGTCTCGCTCACAATCTGCTCGGCGTAGGAGAGCCGCGGCAGGTCGGCGACGGTCGGCAACCGGCCGCCGAGCGCACGGTCCAGCTCGTCGTGCAGCCGGGACTCCACCTGGGGGTGCCGTGCCACGAAGAGCCACGCCCACGCAAGCGTATTCGCGGTCGTTTCATGGCCGGCCATGAAGAGAGTCATGACCTCGTCGCGGAGCAACTGGTCGCTCATGCGCCGGCCGCTGTCTTCATCCTGGGCATTGAGTAGCATCGAGAGCAGGTCGCCCCGGTCCTCGCCGCTTTGGCGCCGCTCGGCGATGATGGACAGGATGATACGCTCCAGCCGCCGCACCGCGCGTCCCAGGCGGACGTTCAGCGGCGTGGGAAGCCAGAAGGGAGGAGCAATCAGCCGGCCGGTGCGGGCGATGAAGCCGCGCTCCAGGGTTTCCATGGCCGCGCTCGCCTCGGCCGACTCGCCGCCGATCTCGGCATCAAACAGGGTCTTGGCCACGATTTGCAAGGTCAGCGTCATCATGTCGGCGTGAACGTCGCGGACTTGGCCCTCCGCCCAGGAGTCCAGCATTCGCTCGGTGTATTCCACCATGAACTGGGCGTATCGCTTGATCCGGTCGCGATGAAATGCCGGTTGAGCAAGCTTGCGCTGGCTGCGCCAGAGCTCGCCCTCGCTGGTGACGAGCCCCTGGCCCAGCGTTCGCCCCGTCTGCCGCAGTCGATAGTGCTTGATGAACTTGCGATGCTGATTGACCAGGACCTCCTCGACCAGGTCGGGGTGGTTGGCAAACACCACCTGCCGAGGGCCGAACCTGGCCGATACGAGGTCGCCGTACTCCCGAGCCCAGCGGGTAAGAGTCCCCAGTTGGTCGCGGCTGAACTCCTTGAGGTTGCCAAAGAGCCAGTGCTGTGGAGGCCCGGGAGGGCTGGGAGGTCGCAAAAGCGCAGGCATGGGCGATTGATCCTTGCTGGCAAGTCGCGGTCAGGAATGCAAGTAAATCTTGGGTATCTCCGCGCCAGCGACGGGGCGCAGGTTTCGAATCCGACACATCTGATATACGTTGATGCGAAAGTCGGGGCAGGTGCTTACCAGGCAGTAGGCGTCGATCGCCGAGTAGCCGTGCTCGGCGATCAGCCAGTCCATCAGGTGGACGGTCGCCGTCTCGACGGCGTGCTCCAGCGGCCGGTCGGCACACACGGCGATCACGCTCTGTGGCTTCTCGATCCTCATCCCCGGAATGCGTTTATTCTTTTCGAGCTCGAGCCGCAGCCGCACGGTTGCCTTGGTCTCGGCGGCAGTGCCGGAAAACTCCGTGTCACCCTGGCTCGCATGGACATCGCCCAGATAGAATCTTCCTCCCTCGTGAAAGATCGGCAGCGAGATCCGGTTACCCGCTGCAGCGTCGCGGATATCGAGGTTGCCGCCCCATTCTCCCTGACCGTCGAGGCTGGTCGTCACCTCGCGGTCTGGCGCGACGCCCAACGTGCCGATGAAGGGCAAGATCGGCCACGACCGCCGTTCGTCGAAATGAAGGGTCCCGTCACGGGTGGTACCACTTGCGCCCGGCGTGTGGCGAAAGATCTTGGTGGTGTATTCGCTCGACAGCTCGGGCCAGCGGATCGACTCGCCCAGCGGCCCGCGGCGTGGACCGATCGCGATCCACGAGTAGGTGTCCACGATGATCTCTTCGATCACGACAACCAGAACATCGCCCCGCTGTGCTCCTTCCACCCAGATCGGCCCGGCGATCGGGTTGGCCAGCGGCGGAATTCGATCGAAGCCGGGGCGTCGGGCCGGGATTGCCTTGTCGTGCTCGCTCGTGATGTACCCATTGCTTGCGTCGAAAGTCTCAACCTCGAACACCTCGCCCGGCGCGACCCGTAAAAGTACGTCGTCGCGCCAGTCGAATGCAAATTTGCGAGCCAGTTCTCGAGAGACACGCTGCATGGCCACCTCGCGAAAAGACCGCCTCGCTTTGTTACTGCGAAGAGCGACCGCCCGCTGATTGTCCACTCAGAAAGGCGACGAGATCCCGGAATTCCTGGACGGTCATCGTCTTGACCAGATCGGCGGGCATGATTGAGGCGGCCTGGGGCTTCCGCTCCGAGATTTCATCGGCCTTGATGGTGACGCGCCGGCCCTGGGAGTCGGCCAGGACGAGCGCGCCCTCGGGTGACTCTTCGAGCAAAACCCCGGTCACCACGGTCCCGTCCGTGCGGGCTACACTCCAGGTCACGAACTGAGGAGCGATTTCCTTGCTCGGCGCCACGATCGATTCGACCAGGCGTCTCCGGTCGCTCACCGCGGCCTGTGTCGAGAGGTCCGGGCCGGTGCGGCCGCCGCGGCCATCGACCTGATGGCAAAGGTAGCAGCCGGGCCCCTTGGAATGAAAGAAGACGCGCTCGCCGGCAGCGGCGTCAGCCGGGCCATCGAGCCGTGCGAGCCAGGTATCGACGCTGGCTCCAGTAGCACGGCCGAGGTCCGATACGACGGGTATCCGGGCATCAGGCCGCGCGAGCAGATCGAGCAATTCCCGGGATGCGGCATCATCCCGGGCGTCTGATTGGAGCGTCGTACGCTCGTTTGGCGATAACGGCAGCGATCGCAAGCCCCGAAGCGCTTCCCGCCGCAACACGGGTTGGTCGCATTCCGCCAGCTTCAGGAGCCTCTCACGCTGGCGAGGCGCATCAGGAGCCAGGCCCACGATCGCCTCCGCCCGCAGCGCCAGCGGAACGCTCTGGTCATCGGCCAACTTGGCGAGAATCGCAAACCGGCCGGCGTGAGGGCTCTGGCACAAGCTGCGCACGGCTTCGACGCGAACGCCCTCGTCCGGCGAGCCCGAGAGCCGCCGCAAGAGATCGGTGGTCAGGGCGGGGTGATCGGGCCGGAGCATTCTCAGCCCACGCCGCAGCACGGCTCTTGGTGTCCCTGGGGCTCTAAGCAGGGCGGCGATGTAGTCTTCGCCGGCGACTTCATCCGTCGGCGTGCGAGCCTTGCCATCGAGCAGCTCCAGAGCGGCCAGGGTCGCTTCGAACTGGTTCCGGGTCACTCCGCTGGTCGTGAGGCCGGCCAGCAGTGCAGGCCGAAAGGCTTCGAGCCGATGCTCACCCACCCACCGGATCGCCGCCAATCGAACGAGCGGATCGGTGTCGGTCATGAACCGGGGTAGCAGGCGGCGAGCCGCGGGCCGGTCCGAATCGCGCAGGATCAAGAGCACGCCAAGCCGCCGCGCGGCCGGAAGCACCGGCGCATCTGCAATTGTCGCCAGCTTGGCGATCGTGAGCGATCGGCTCAATCCCAGGCGCGCCGCCTGCCGGATAAATGGATCCTCGGAATCGAGGGCCTTCAAGAGGATGTCTTTCGCCGCCGGATCGGCGAGCCGGCGCAGCGCACCAGCACGAACGAGGGACGAGGGATCGGCGACCGCAATGGCCATCAGATCGATGCGCTCTGCTGGCAGGAGCCGGACCGCCAAGGCGCGGACGTCGGCCGATTCGTCCTTGAGGAACTCGGAAGCGGTCTGCGGGCCGCCTGTGGTCACGATCGTTTTGAGCGCGGCCGCGCGCCGCCTCGGGCGGTCCCCGGCTTCCATCGAACCCGTGACCGATGCTTTACCGCGTGCAGCCGCCCGCCGACTGCGCAGCCGCCAGATGCGCCCTTGGCCATGCAGCGTGTAGGACTTGTCAACCCAGTCGCTGACATACAACGAGCCGTCGGGTGCGGTTGCGATGCCGACGGGCCGGAAGTCTTCTCCGCCCGCGACAACCGGCTTCATCGTCGCTCGAAACGAGGCCCCCCGCGGTTCCAGCCGATATTGTTCGATGCGATGGTCGCCCCACGAGGTGACGAGCAGGGTGCCGCGGTAGTCTTCCGGCAACTGATCCGACTCATAGGCGAGCACTCCACACGGTGCTTCACCGGTGCCGGCGACCATTCCCAGCGTACCGGGCAGCTCACCGTTCCACGCCGTGAAGGGGTGCAGTCCCTTGCGGCCGTTGCGGAACCGGTAGCCGTAATCGCCGCCATCCACGATGTGTAAGAGGCGGCATGGAGGGCGCGAGTCGGGGTCGTTATCGACGGCAAAGAGCCGCCCGAAGGCGTCGAACGCTACATGAAAGGGGTTCCAGAACCCGGTGGCGACCCGCTCGAGCTTGCTTCCATCGGGCCGGCAACGGTAGATATTGCCCCCCTCACCGCCACCGGAAAGCGTGGCCCCGTCGCTGCCCATCAGCCGGTAGTCGGCCCCCAGGTTCTCACCAAGCCCGAAGTAGACGGTGCCGTCGCAGTCAAACGCAAAGCCTGACAGGCCGTTATGGGGATAATCACCCCGAGTGTCCAGCCGGACGAAGGGCGCTGGCAGCTTGCCGCCGTCGGTACCGTCGGCCCGGCCGTTGCCGTCGCGGTCCTCGAAGCGGTAAAGAGCGCTCCGACTCGCGATGAATACCGAGCCGTCCTGGGCGACGGCGACGCTCATCGTCATCCGCGTTCCCTCAACGAAGCTGCCGACGCACTCTGGCTTGCCGTCGTGGTCGCGGTCCTCGAAGAGACGCACGCGGTCGGCGGGTGGTCCTTGATATCCCGCGGGGCGGAAGTGAGTGTGGCTCTCGACGACCAGGATCCGCCCCTGGCGGTCGACGGCAATGCCGGTCGGCGTGACGATCTCGGGCTCGGCCGCGATGCGCTCGAAAATCAACCGTGAGTCGAGCGAGCGCGGCGGTGGGTCAGCCGGGGCGCCTCCGGCCGCCGGCATTGAGAAAACGATGATCCAGAGACCAGAACCAAGACCGAGCATGTCAGTGCGTTCTCCGAGAACCCCATGGCATGGTGGTGCGGCCGGTACAGCGGCCGTGTTGCGAGCGAAACCGTCGATTCGAGCTGCCAATGGCTCATCCAGGCGCGCAGCTCATGCGTGCCCCAGTATAACCGCACGCGCCACGGCGGGCCAAGGAACAAGGGCCAGGCCGTTTCGCCCCGGCTCATGCATTGCTATGATGACCTCGAACGTCATCGCAGGCCAATCATGCTCGGGGAGATCAATCATGGAACTCGGACGCGGAAACTTGTCTCGACGCGGATTTCTCGATCGCTCGCTGGCGGCCTTGACGATCGCCGGACTACCTGGCTGGTACGCCCGAGAGGTCCTGGCTGAGTATCAGGACCGGGATGCGGCTGGCGAAAAAGTCAAGAAGGCAGGTCCGAACGACCGGATCGTGATGGCGGCCATCGGCATTGGAGGCCAGGGGGTCGGCGACATGAACTGGGCCAAGGGCAAGCCCGGCGTCAAGTTCGTCGCCGTCTGCGACCTGGATGGCAGCCGCCGCAAGAAAGCCGCCAAGGAGGTCGGCAACGATTGTCACGAATACAAGGATTTCCGCGAGCTGCTCGACAAGGAGCGGCCTGATGCGGTCACGATCGGCACCGTCGACCACTGGCACGCGCTGACATCGATCGCCGCGATGAAGGCCGGCTGCGACGTTTACTGTGAGAAGCCCTTGTCGCTGACCATCGAGGAAGGCAAGGCGATGGTCGCGGCGGCACGCAAGTACGACCGCATCTTCCAGACCGGCAGCCAGCAGCGGTCCGATGCGCGTTACCGCCTGGCGTGCGAGCTGGTCCGCAACGGCCGCGTCGGCAGGGTGCACACCGTCGAGGCGCGCATCGGCGACAATCCCATCGGCGGCCCGTTTCCCGAGGCTAAAGTTCCCCAAGGTCTCGACTGGGACTTCTGGAAAGGCCCGACCGCCGATGTTCCCTACGTCAAGGAACGATGCCATTACGAGTTTCGCTGGTGGTACGAGTATTCCGGAGGCAAGTTGACCGATTGGGGCGCCCATCACAACGACATCGCCCAGTGGGGCCTGGGAATGGACGGCTACGGGCCGATCAGCGTGACCGGCACGGGCGTGGAGCCTTCACACAAGCGCAATTGCTACAACTGCCACCCCCACTTCGCCGTCACCTACACCTACCCCACCGGCGCTCACCTGGTCACCACCAGTGATGGCGAAAACGGCAATCGCTTCGTCGGCGACGGGGGATGGATCTTCGTCAACCGCGAGCGAATCGAAGCCAGTGATCCCAAGCTCTTGAAGGAGCCGTTGCCCGGGGACGCCGCGCGGCTCTACGTTTCCAACGACCACATGGGCAACTTCATCGACGGCATCAGAACGCGGAAGCGACCGATTTGCGACGTCGAGATCGGCTATCGTTCGGTCACGGTCTGTCACTTGGGCGCGATCGCGCTTCGGCTGGGCATCCCGCTCGATTGGGACCCCGGCGCCGAACGATTCGTCGGCCCCCGCGCTGACAAGGGAAATGCCATGCTCGCGCGTGAGATGCGATCGCCGTGGCGGTTGGAGGTTTGATTCGGCCAGCGATTCACCGCCCAGCGCGAATGCAATTCCTCTCAGGTCGTTACCATGATGGAATCGTAATGTCCCCATGCGGGCGCTGGCGCCATTGGGGAGAGGATCGCGACCCAGAGCGGCCGCAGTCGATGCATCTCACGCGCCGGCGGCGTCGAGACCACTTCGCTTCGCTCCCTGACCGTCAACGGTCTTCTCGGGATTGACCAGGCTCCAAAAGACCATCCCGACCAAGGCGACGACCACGTAGACGTAGAGCGCCGGGTCCCATTGAGCGCGGCCGCTAAAGCCCAGGCTCTTGAGCCGATCGGCCGAGCTGCCGAAGAAGATTGGCGACGCAATCCCGCCAACGGCTCCCATCATGTTCATCAGCCCGAACAAGGCCCCCAGATGGCGCCCGCTAACCTGAGTCGCCGAGGCCCACCAGGCGGGAACCTGGAGTTGAACCCCGAAGCACGCCAGCGCCACGAAGATTGACGCAACCAGCGTCGATTCCGTCCAGATGCTTGCCAGAATGCCCAGGGCCGCCAGTCCCGCACCGAAAACCGCCTGTCCGGTGCGGCCCCAGCGGCGGTTGCCGGTTCTGGCAACGAGCCAGTCGGTGAGCCAGCCGCCGAAAAAGCACCCGAAGGCACCCGTGCCGAGGACCAGGCTGGATAGCCAGCTCGACTGATTCGGCGTCGCCCCACGCGCGGCCTGAAGATACTTGGGATACCAGGAAATCAACAAATAATAGATGCCCGTCATCGTGACCATCGCGCCTCCCAGCAGCCAGATGTTGGCGCAGCGCAGCACGCGGTCCCATGGGATCGGTCCGTGACGTTCGGCATCGGCGATGATATCGGGTGCAAGTGTTTCTTCGTCGAGGGCCGCGTGCTCCCCTTGCTTGCCTCCCCCACTGATGAACCGGCGCTCGGCCTCATTCGTGGCACGATGCTCGGCCGGATCGTCGCGGAACCAGAGGTAGAATGAAACGGCCCAGAGAATTCCGAGCAGGCCGAAGAATGCAAATGACCAGCGCCATCCGAACAGGTTGATCAACCCCTGCGCGGCAACTGGTGCAACAGCTCCGCCCAGCATCATCGCCGTCGTAACGATTCCCTGCGCCCGCCCGCGCCACGATTCGGGAAACCAGGCTCGCAAGACGCGGGCCGAATTGGGCAGTGCCCCAGCCTCGCCCGCGCCGAACAAGAATCGAACAGCCAGGAGCATGCCCAGCCCGGTTGCCACCCCCGTCAAGGCCGTGAAGACCGACCACCAGACCACGATCCGCGCCAGCACGCCCCGCGAGCCGTAACGGTCGCCCCACCGACCCGCCGGCACTTCAAAGAGCGCATACGACAAGGTGAATGCCGGGATCACAAACCCCCATCCGGTCTCCGAGATTCCGAGATCCCTTTGAATAGCGGGGGCGGCCTGAGCGATGCACACGCGATCGAGATAAAGCACAAAGGTCATCGCCGCCAGGAAGGCGAGCACCCGGTAGCGGACCCACGTCGGCCGGTCACTGGCGTCATGAGCCGGCGGCGCATCGGGATGGGGCAGGGGGGTCGAGGCCAGTGAGCGAGCGTCACTCATAAGACTTCGGGCTCCGGGGCCAGTACGTTGAAATGGGGTCGAGGTATAGCGAGGCGAGAATGCGGATGTCGATGCCACGCTTACCTGGCCAGCGACGCCCTGGCCCTGGCCATCACGCTTTCAATCGTCACCGGCTTGCCCCCTTGCCGCTTGCTCTCGTCGGCGGCTTCCATGAAGGCGAAGATTTCCATCGTCTCCTCCGCGGCGACGGGGGCTTTCCCTGTTTTGAAGAACTTGACGATCTCGACCACCAGCGGTTCATACCCGGCGAAGTTGCCCGCGGGGGCGATCCCCTTGGAGCCAAAGACCGTCGCGCCGTAGCCGCCATGACCTTGACGCAACCCTCGAAACGTCCCGATACGCCCGCCCGTCCAGACGCCGACGACCAGCTCGGTTCCGTCGGTCTGAGTACGAGCTACCGTCTGGCAGCCGGTGCCCATGATCGTGTAAAGCGCCTCGACGCCGTGGACACCGTACCAGTAAAGGTCGGGATGATGCTCTTCGAGATGGCAGGGGCCAAACGCGTCGCAGCCGAGAACTTCGCCGATCTTCGGACTGTGGCGCATTGCCGCGATGCCCGGGCTGAATCGCAGCGACGAGCTCGAGAAACACGGTGTTTTCGTCTCGCGCGCCAGATCAAAAATCGCGATTGCGTCGGCAAGCGTCCCGGCAACGGGCTTGTCGATGAATACCGGCTTGTGCGCCGCGAAGACCGGCCGCGCCTGTTCCCGGTGCGGCCGGCCGTCCACGCTCTCCAGCAGCACGACGTCAACCTGTGAGAGAAGCTCGCCGATCGAGCCGGCGATGGCGACCCCGAACTTCTCGCGCATTTCCTGCGTATAGCCCTCCACGCGATCACGGCTCGAACGAATGTCCGGGCTTCCTCCTGGATAAGCCGCCACGACGCGGACGCCGGCCAGCTCCGGCCTGGGATCAGGCGCGTTCAGGAGCTGGGTGAATGCAATGGCATGCGAGGTGTCAAGGCCGATGATTCCGGCTCGAAGGCCCACGGGCGGGCTAGCATTTGCTTGCTCGCCCGCCACTGCCAGCTCAAGCGACAGGACCATCCAGGCCATGACAACGACGCCAGCGAGCTCCAGCATCCGGAACAACACGGCAAGGTCCTCGTAGTCCGTGGGGAATACTCCCGAAAATGAGGGACTGTCTCGTGCACCACGCGCATGACCATCATCGGCCTTGCACGAAGTCAATGCAACGCCCTCATTTCCTGGTGGCGTGGCCGCTGGTCTGGCACTAGGATGGAATCGTCGTCGATCCGCGCCGGTTACGACCGGATCGAGCAGGGCCGATCCCTGGAATTCCGAGGGCAACCGGAGCCGGCCGAGATCCTCAAACCTCTGGCGAACAAGGCGCGCTGATGACGGTCTTCTTGGGAGCGATCGCCACGCTGGTCACGGCCATGGGCTTGATTCACGCCGCGATCGCCACCGGCACGGCTTCGGCCTCCCCACCCATCGAGAAAGATCCGTGCTGTGCCGTCAATCACTGCACCAGTTCGGCGTTACCGTCAGATGAGCGGCCGCCCATAACGCTCGCAGACTATGCCCGGTCCGCCCGCAATAGCGCCGGCGACCCAGCGCGCGGCCGGGCCCTGTTTGCCGACCTCAAGCGCGTGGCCTGCGTCCGATGCCATCGCGTTCGCGGTCAGGGGGGCGAGGTCGGCCCTGACCTGTCGGACATCGGCGGTAAGTACGACCGTGAACAGCTCATCGAGTCGGTGCTCGAGCCCTCGCGCCAGATCGTCGAAGGTTATCGGCCCGTCGCCGTCGCCACGACCAACGGCCGCGTGGTCACCGGCATTGTCCGCGAGGAAGTGGCTGATAAGCTTCTGCTGGTCAACATCGACGGCAAGCGCCTGAGCGTCCGTAAGCAGGAAGTCGTCGAGCGCAAGACAATGGACATATCGTTGATGCCCGACGGCTTCTTCCAGGGCCTTTCATTGAAGGAGTTCTCCGACCTGATCGCCTACCTGGCGAGCCTGCGGGCCGCCGGCCAGGGCACTCCGGGGAGCGGAGTCGTCGGTCCCGTTGCTTTGCCCAGAGGGTTCACGCGCGCTTCGGTCGCCTCCGGAATCACCGGCGCGACCGCGATGGATGTTGCCCCGGACGGCCGCGTCCTGGTGTGCGAGCAGACTGGAGCGCTTCGGGTCGTGAAAGATGGGGCCATGCTTCCGAGGCCATTCGTCCGGGTCGTGGTCGACAGCGAGTGGGAGCGCGGCTTGATCGGCGTCGCGCTCGACCCGGACTTCGCTCGTAACGGCTTCGTCTATCTCTGCTATATCGCGGCCAGTCCGTATATCCATCACCGCGTCAGCCGGTTCCAGGCGCGCGGCGACGTGGCGGAGCCCGCCAGCGAGCGCGTGCTCTTCGAGGGCGACGATCAGGCGAAACTCGGCGGCCACACTCCGGCAGGCCACCAGGGGGGCGCAATCCACTTCGGCGCGGACGGAAAGCTCTATATCGCGATTGGCGATCAGACCGCCGGTGCGCCTTCCCAGCGGCTGGACACGTTTCAGGGCAAGCTGCTCCGGCTCAACCCGGATGGCTCCATTCCCACCGACAACCCGTTTTTCGACGCCGCCAAGGGCAAATACCGGGCGATCTGGGCACTCGGGCTGCGGAACCCCTTCACGTTTGCCGTTCAGCCAGTTACCGGCCGCATCTTCATCAACGACGTTGGAGAGGCCCGCTGGGAAGAGATCGACGAGGGGTTCGCGGGCGCTAATTATGGCTGGCCATTAGCCGAGGGCCCGTCGACGAATCCCCACTTCCGCGCCGATCCACTCGTACCCGGTCGCCTCGATCTCCGGCGGCGCCTTTTGCCCTGTCGGCAAGTCGGTCAACTTCCCGCCAACATACCAGGGCCGCTATTTCTTCGCCGACTTCGTCAAAGGGTGGGTCAAGGTGCTCGATCCCGAGCATCCAGAGCACATCGAGACCTTCGCAACCGGCTTCGCCCGGCCCGTCGACCTCAAATTTGGGCCCGACGGCAGCCTTTATGTCTTGCTACGCGATGCGTGGGTCAAGGACCGGAGCTTCCGCCCGGGAACAGGGTCGCTTCAGAAGATCGTGCACAGGTAGGATCGAACCTGCCTCACTCCCTCCAGGCAAACTCGCCGGACTCTACACTCCAGTCGCCCCCGAAATATCCAGCGGCGATGAAGGCCGAGCGACCTTCACTCAAGCCCTTGGCGTCTGCGAGCAGACAGTCGGGATAGGCCACGCCGGAGGTGAAGTACGGCAGCCGGTCGGTCAAACGCAAGCCGGCGAGGCCGGTCCCTGCCACGACACCGATCGAGCTCCGGTCGCTTCCAGGCCTCGGCCGCACGAAGAGGCACGCCAGATTTTCACCCATGACGGTTCTCTGCCCGATGCGAACACGGCCGCGCTGGACCTGCACGGGGCTTTCGCCCAAAAGCGCCGGCCAGGCTGCATTGCTTGCGGAATGACCGTAGACGATCACGTTGCGATCGCCGTACTCGCCCACCCGCCCCGGCTCCAGAAAGACCGTATCGGAGACGACGTTGACCGAGCCATTGCCGCGATACCAGAAGGTCTCGGCATCAAATCGTGCCTTGGCAATCCCCCAGGCATTCTCCTGGGGCGTTCCCCTGGTACCGATGACGAAGAGAAACCGGTTGCGAAACGCTTCCTTGAACGGCCCCTGGCGCGAAGGAGATTTGCGACCCGGTCTGACCGACCGGCACGTTGTCGTCGGCATCACCGTGCAATACGTACACGCCGAGCCGGCTCATGTTCCTGACCAGGGCCAGAGTGTCGCTGGGAGCAGCGGCACGAGTCATCAACCGCTCCACAGGGTCTGGTGATTCTACTCGCCTCGCACCGGCGTACGACCACATGCTGATCCAGCCGGCGCTCGGTGCGATCGCCGCAAATCGGTCGGGAAAGCTTACCCCCAGGTGCCAGGTGCCGTGTCCACCCATCGAATGGCCTGTCAGATAGGTCCGAAGCGGGTCCGTGCCCAAAGCCCGCTCAGCCAGATCGAGCACTTCCATGGCGTCGAGCCGGCCCCAATCTTCCCAGTCAAACCCATACGGACGCCGATTGGTCGGTGCAACGAGGTGCAACCCTGACTTGGGCGCGTATGCCTGGGCCTGGCCGATCGCCTCGACTCCGGCGCCATGGAGCGTGAGGACCAAGCCCGGAAGGCCCGCCTTCGTATCGGCCGCGCGCCGAAGCGCGGGGACTACGGCATAGTACTGGACGCCGCCGTCGATCCCGCTTTTGAACGTCCGCTTGTGGGTCTGCTCGGGCCGGCGCGTTCGCACGGTGATCGCGCTCGTATCGAGTGTTTCCCAGGTCACGTCGCGGCCTTGGCTTCCTCGAGCCTTTTGCCGGAGTTTGAGCTCGATCGTCCAGGCGCCTTCCTCTTGCGGAGGCGGACCTTTGAGACCAAAGCCGATCTTGCGGACCGACGTCGGAAGCAACGAAGGAACGGGCGTGTCGGTCTCGGCCCCGTTTGGCAGCCTGGCCGTGATGACGAGATCGTCCCGCCACGATTCCGTCGCGTTCACGACCACAATGGCGGCAAGCGTGTCAAACGGCTCGCTCGCGATCAGGTCGGGAGTTGTCAGGTCGGCCGGGTTGAAGAATGCCGTAGCTTTGGGAACGGTCAGCTCGGCCTTGAACCGACCGCGGCCGGTTCGGAACAGGAACTCATTCTGGCCCTTTTTGAGCCGCACCGGAACTCGTACGATTCCGTTGGCGTACGTATCCCCCACACGAGGCTCACCGTTGACGGTGACCATCGCGTGCCCTGTGGCCTCGAGCATCATAACCGTCCTATCGGCCGATGAGACGGCGAAGGCAATGTACCCGCCACCTGGGCGCGCAAACGCACCGTCCGCGCCAGCTTTGATGGGCTCCCAGCGCGGGAACTTTCCGCCAGTTTCGGCCACGGCTTCACCCGCACGGGGCATCGTCCACTGGCCGGCGACCACGAGGGCGGTGACAGGATCCGTCGAGATCGGCGCGCGACGATCGCGGGCCCCTAGCGACAGCGGCAGCCCCTCCCGCAGCTCGATCGCAGCCGGTGTCGTGGCCGCTGCCGGTTCGGTGCGATTGTCTCCGGCGGGCGCGACGTTACCGAACCCGCAAACCAGTACCAGCGAAATCAGCGCCAGGGCTGTCACTCGGATTGGTCTCATCGCAACTCCTCGTCCTTCACTCGCCCAGACGCCGGTAACCCCCGCCGTGGTACAAGAGGGGCTCGCCTCCTTGATCTTCGCCGGCAACGATCTCGCCCACGAAGATTTCGTGGTCGCCACCTGGTAAGATTTCGACCACCCGGCAATCGACGAACGCGAGGCAATCAGCCAGGATCGGCGCGGAGGTGACCGCGGTCGCGACGTTCAAATCCGAGAAGTCTTTCGGCCCTGGCAAGGCGAACCGGCGGGAGATCTCCTCCTGGTCGACGCGCAGGATGTTGACGGCAAAGCATCGGTTCTTTTTGAGATAGTCGAGCGTCGCGGCCCGCTTGTTGACGGCCACCAGCACCAGCGGCGGGTCGAGCGAGAGCGAGGCGACCGCGTTGGCAGTCAAGCCGTGCACACCAGCCTCGCCACCGGTCGTCACCACCGTGACACCCGTGGCGAACTGGCCCATGATCTTCCGCTGTTTCTTGGAATCAAACGCCATGAAGAAGACTCGACTGAATTTCCGGGCGCCAGACCGTTGGGGCCCACGATTCCTTCATCGCAGGAGGCACCGCGCCCAAGCGGCTCCCGGTCGATTTTGATCTGATTTCGGCCAAATGGGATTGTGCATTCGACGCGTCATTGTACACGATCGCTGCTGGATTTGCCGTCGATTGCTGGGTGGCATTTGCGCCCACTGTATCGTCAAAATAAAAGCTGGAACCGACCGCCGACACCTTGAAGGAACCTACGTCGTTGCGGTATCGTGGACGAGAAGTCATTATCGCAAAGCCGAGACCATCCGGTCGCGGGTTTTGAGTTGTCGGACGGAGAGGGCCCGGAGCTCTCGGCTCTCTCCCCATGGGCTGGCGGATCAGACCTCAGGTCGTCCCTTGCCAACCATTTCGATCTCTGTTCGACTGGTGGAGGAACCCGCCGTCGAAGACCAGGCAACAACCCGGTCATCCTGTTTCAAGCAGTAATCTCCCATTCAAGATCCTCAAAAAGCGTGTACGCGACCATTGTCGAGTACCGATATCGCCGACCAGAACCGCACTCGGCTCGACGCTCGTCAATGGCAAAGGCGGGTGGACCCATGAACTGGAACTGGCGTCACGGGAAATCCGCGACCGTGGATAAGGCGATCAGCCGACCCGACCGCACCAGACTGCGGGCTCTGATCGACCAGGCAATCAGTGACAGCGTTGACGAGAGCGACGAACACGCGGGGTTGCTCAGCATGATCCGCGAGGAAGTCGCCTGCCCCTTCGCCGCGCGCGTCGCCGGCGAGGATGTGGAGTGCGTCCGATTCGACTGGCGCCCGCGAGGCTACGGTCTGAACGCCGTCTGCAAATGCAAAGGCAATGACAAAATCGTCGTCGTCGATATCAGTAAGCTCGAATGGACTGAGCCGCGGCCGCAAGGCCACGAGTGGATCGAGGCGTATTTCGCCTGGCTTGATCTCATCGGCTGACAGAATCGGCGGCCATTCATTCGATCGCTCCCCGCAGATGTTTCCGACGATATCCGGGCGCCGGTCCGCGTCCCGTTCGACGAGTCGATTCAACGTCGCTCCGACCGGAAACCCGGTGAGACCGGATACCTGGATTTCGCCCAGCAATTCGTGCGTTCTTCTCAAGCCATTCGATCAGGAACCACGAACGGAGCCCGGTAAGGCCGGGTCAGAAGCTGGTTTGCTTCCGCGTCGTTTTCGAACGACTCGGTCCTCGCGTCGAAGGTCAGCTCGCGGCCTAGCTGGTAATTCAGTCGATCGAGCGCCAAACCGTTTTCCTTGAGGTGCTCTTCCATGCGCGCCAATGTCTCGTAGGCTTCCTTATCGTCGCCGAAGGCATGGGACTCTTTGCTGAAGGGCACCTCCTGGCCCAGCCGTAGGGAAACGTTGGCCAGGTGGCAGAGTGCCGCCGAGTAGTGCCCGTCCAGGATATCAGCGTTGAGGTCTTCGACCTTGCGGCTGCGCACTGCCGCGATGAAGTTGCCGAAGTGGCCTCTGCCAGGCCCCCGGGCACCATCGGCCTTCACGATGCCCGTCAGTGGCACCGGCCTGGTGGCTCCCCTGGGATAGAACTTGCCATCGACAATCATCCCTGCTTCGAGATGAGCGATGTTGCCGACCTTCTGACCGTGAAACGCGCTGGAATTCAGCCCGCGGACCTCGAAAATGAGCTGGGTGTCGCCATAATCCATGACCGTGATCTGCGTATTGGCCGTCTGGCCCTGGTCGCGGTAGCCAAACCGCCCGCCCAGGCTGCGCACGGTCCTGGGATAGGTCGCACTTCCGCCATGCGCGCCAGGGATCATCCAGCGCGCGATGTCCATCTGATGAACGCCCTGGTTGCCAATGTCGCCGTTGCCGAAATCCCAGAACCAGTGCCAGTTGTAATGAACCAGGTTCGCGTGATACGACTGACTGGGCGCCGGCCCAAGCCAGATGTCGAAATCGACCTCCGCCGGCGGTGTCGTCGTGGGTTTGACCCCGATGCTGGCGCGCCGCTTGTAGCACAATCCACGCGAAACCAGCAGCTTGCCGAGCTTGCGCGACTGGATCGCCGCTACGGCCAGAGCCCAATCGCGACTCGAGCGGCTCTGGGTTCCATGCTGGACGATCCGGTTATATCGCCGCGCAGCCTCGACGGCGATCCGCCCCTCGTGCACGTTATGGCTGCACGGCTTCTCGACGTACACATCCTTACCAGCCTGACAGCCCCAGATCGTGATCAAAGCATGCCAGTGATTGGGCGTCGCGACCGACACGGCGTCGACCGATTTGTCGTCCAACGCGCGGCGGATGTCTTGCACGGTGCGGACTTCCCGGACCTGGGTGGACGAGTGGCCTTCCTTCTGCTCGACCTGACGGCAGCACACCTCGATCTGATCGAGCCGTTTCTGATAGGTCCGCGTGTCCGGATCGATCAGATAAGCAATCGCGACGCCCGGCATCTTGGCGAATTCACCCACATGCGATTCTCCGCGGCCGTTGAGGCCGGCTACCGCGATGCGGATTGTCTCGTTGGCCCCAAGCACACGTCCGGAAGACTTGGTCCCGCCGATGGCGAAACCTGCCCCCACCCCGGCAACACTCAGAGAACGGCCCATGAACTGGCGACGGCTCAGGCGCGACTTCGACATCGCTGGCTCCTCCACAAGAAAGCCCGATCCCGATCATCAATCAACGAGATATCTCAAACGAAGGTTTAACAACCGTCCATTATGCACCGAGGCCCGTTCAATTCCCAGAACGTTCTGCCGTTGTGTTTAGTTGTTATGCACCGTCACCCCCGGCCAGTCGTCGGTGCGGAAGGGCGTCAGCGGCAGCCCGACTTCGCTATAAACATTGCAGACCGGATTGTCGGCCCAGGCATAACGGACGGCGACCGGCTCGGAAACTTGGTCGGACCAGACTTCGATCTTGCCGGGCGGGGTGATTCGCGCCTTGGCCCAGACGAATTTGCGGTCGCTGCCAGCAATGGCAAATCCGCGCGGCTCGGCAACGTCGAAGGGCCTCAATCCTCCTCCGGCATACTCAAACTCAAGTATGATCTTGTTTCCACTCTTTTCCATCGCCTTGTACGTCGGGCTTTGACAGGCGAGCGCCTTGCCGTAGGTGTGCGCAAGCGCCCACCGCGCCAGCCGCGCCGCCACGCCTTGCTTGTTCTTGGGATGGATGTCCTTGCCCTCGCCGAGATCGATGATCACAGCCTGGCCCGTGTTCGGCAGCCGGCTCATGGTCATTGTCTGGGCCTCGCGCAGCTCGGCCCAGGCACTTTCTTTCGGTTCCGATGGCTCGGCCAGAAAATCGGCGAGCTGTACCCAGTAGAACGGGAAATCCCCTTCGCCCCATTCCTCGCGCCAGCTCTTGATCATCAGGGGAAAGAGATCGCGGTACTGGTAGGCCCGGCCGGCGTTGGATTCGCCTTGATACCAGATGACGCCCCGGATCCCATAGCCGATCGTCGGCTTGAGAACTCCGTTGTAGATGTTGCCGGGCCGCGCGTTTCCCCTCAATTGCTCCTTGGGGTCCGTCCAGGGAGGTGGTGGCTGCTTGCCTTCTGACCTGGCTTTCTTGACGGCGGCATCCCACTCGGCCTTGGCAGTCGGGAAGTTTTTCTCGGTCTGTTCCCAGCGCGTGATGAGGGGGGCATATTTCGGGTCGGCCGCTAGAAGGTCGCGGCGAATCCAGGCCTCGCAGGCCGAGCCGCCCCAGGAGTCGTTGATCAGGCCGATCGGCACCTCCAGGATCTGATGCAATTCCCGACCGAAGAAGTAGCCAACCGCCGAGAAACCGCCCACTGTATCCGGCCGGCAAGTCCGCCACTGGCCCCGAAAATCCTTCTGCGGCTCCTGGGTCCCGACCTGAGGCACCGAGATCAACCGGATGCGCGGGTATTTGGCCGACGCGATTTCAAGGTCGGCGTCGTTGCTCGAGCCGACGGACATCTGCATGTTCGACTGTCCCGAGCAGATCCAGACCTCTCCCACCAGCACGTCTTCGAGCGTGATCGTGTTCTTGCCCTTGATTGATATCGTAAAGGGCCCGCCAGCCGGCATGGGGTCGAGCACCACCTGCCACGAGCCATCGGCGCCGGCCTTGGTGCTTTTGGTCTGACCCTCAAGCGCGACCGTGACCTCTTCACCTGGCTCGGCCCACCCCCACACGCGATCTTTCTGATCGCGCTGCAAGACCATGTGGGGCCCGAAAATCGCCGGCACCTTCACATCGGCCCTGACCCTGGAAGGCTGCCCGATCAAAAGGGCCATCACGGCCGACAAGCCTAAACGACGCATCAAGCAGTCAGTAT
Source organism: uncultured Isosphaeraceae bacterium (assembly GCA_963823675.1). Lineage (GTDB taxonomy): Bacteria > Planctomycetota > Planctomycetia > Isosphaerales > Isosphaeraceae > CAWGMT01. Next base: position 387,703 of record CAWGMT010000020.1, read on the forward strand.
TCACGTGTTGCTCCTTATTTGAGTGTCTTGACCTTCACGTTGCGAAACTCGATGCGCCAGCCTTCGGCCTCGAGGCCGACGTATCCCCGGGGAACCTCACATTCATGCCATTGGGTGGTCACGGCGCCATTGACCCACAGTGTCATCTCCTTGCCGCGACACGTAATTTCGAAGGTGTTCCACTCGCCGGCCGGTTTGACCCGTGATGCTCGACCTCGTTCGGATAGGTTGACCCGCTTGACCACATCGCCGACTTTCGTGTTGCCGAATATGTACCCCCCTGAACCGTCGCCGGTCTGGGCCTGATGCCAGATGCTGGCATCGGCTGAGTTCGCGCGTAAACTCCCGAGTTGTAGCCTTTCTTACCGGGAACCGGTGTGAACCGCCACTCGACGTGGAAGATCAAGTCACCGAGTTCGCGGTCCCAGCGCAGCCATTCATGACCGCCGTTGCCTTCGCAGATGAGATAGCCGGTCGCCGCGTCGAACGACCATTGCGACTGAGGATTAAGCTTGGCTGCGGCGGGAAGCGGACCGCGCACCCAGCCTTCGAGCTTGGAGCCGGCTTGAGCCAGAAGGTCGGTCCAACCTTGCGGGTCGCGCTCGAGAGCGGATCTTGCGGCATCATCAAGTGTCGGCGCTGCCAGGAAGGTCGAGCCTGATTTCTCAACCCAGTTCCGGCACACTTCAATGATCGCCGGATTAAACTCGCCCGGTTGCCGTGACTGACCGCGCTCGAAACTCGCGCGCCGGGAAGCGGCGCGGTTGAACCCGTGATCGATTCCATTCATGGCAAGGAACGTACCCTGGCCGGGATGATCGCGATTGACGATCCGCGCGATCAAGGCATGGTCATCCTCGTTGGACAAAAAATCCGCCTTGCCCCAAATTGCCAGTGCGTGTCCCTCGTACGACTCCCATGCTGCTCCCAGGTTCTTGTCGGCAAGCTGGCGGAAGAAAGTTAGGCTGCGATCAACGAAGTAACGATCGTCGGTGACCGTCTGGTCGATCAGCTCGCGAAGCCGGGGATACTTCGCGGCGATCTCCCTGGGAGCCATTTTCTCGCCGTAGAGATAATTCAACAGGGCTGCTGCGTTCCGCAGCGTACTGTCGATCATGGAAGGGTCGTTGTCCGCGAGCTCCATTTGGCGGCGCGAGTTTTCCAGCATGTACTCGGTCCAGGTCCGCGCGATGGTGCCGTAGACGACGATGCCTCGGACTGGTAATTCGGCGGCCAAGAGCGGTGCCATCGCGCCGCCCATGCTGTGGCCGAAGATGAAGACGCGGTTCGGATCGACGTCGGCGCGCGCCTTGAGCATGCGAAGGGCCTGGCGGTAGCCGTCGAGCTCGGTGTCGAAGTCAACGTCGCGGCCCGGACCGCCCTCGCTGTCCCCGCAACCTGGTTTGTCCACTCGCAGAGTGACGAAGCCATGGCGGGTAAAATCGTCAACGATCATCCGGTAGGGCCCGAGCGGGCCGACCGGATTATCGACCGAGGCCAGGCCGACCCCCTGGATCAAGAACAGCGCGGGACGCTTGCCCTCGGCTCGTGGACGGGTGACGATCGTCCGCAGACGGTTCCCACGGCTCTGCACCGAGCCATAAAGGACCTCGTAGGCGTCGCTCTTCTCGAGCGGGCGCCCTTTGAGCATTACCGTGCTCTTCTCTTCTGCATCGCCGCGGCGAAACTCGATCGCAACCGATGTTCCTGCCTTGAGGCCGGCAATTGTGCGGATGAATTCCCCGGTCCCTGGGATCTTCGTTCCGTCAACGGCGAGCAGGACATCTCCGGCTTTGAAGCCAGCCTCGGCTGCCGTCGAGCCGGCAATGATCTCTTCAACGGTGATTCCAACTCCTGCCTCGAGTTTGAGATTCTCTCGGGCCTCGTCCGAAACCGAGCCGACTTTGGCACCAAAAAATGCGCCTCGCTTCAGGTCAACGCCGGCATCGCCCCGAACATCCGGGGCCCAGGCGGCTGAAAAAGCCGCCGTCACGGTAGAGATCAAGAGCCAGTTTAGCACGATGAAATCCTCCTGTCGGGCTCGATGGTCCAAGTGCCGCCGAAAACGAAACCTGTCTGATTGATTTGAGCAAGTTGACGGCCAGTTCGCCACCGTGTTGATTAATCGTGCGGGTGACGCCAAGTTGCCGCCTTCGCGCAGAGCGACTATCTTCAAGGACGAGGTAGATCTCCACTACGCCGTCAGTTCCAGAGTGATATCCCTCGCCCCCCATTAACTCGCGGAGATCGCATGAAACGCCCCCGAATCACGATCGCCCATATCATTCTCGTCGTGCTGGTCATCGCGATCGGGCTGGCCGCGATCCGCAGCGGCTCCGCGGCTTGGGCCGGGGCGATGTTCTCGATCACGTTCTTCGCGATGATTTCTTCGCTGCTCGGCGCCGCCTTGGGGCGAGGCATGCGGCGGATCTACTGGTCGGGCTTCGGCGTCCTCGGCTGGAGCTACCTGCTCCTGATATACGTGCCGTGGCTGGACAGGATGGTCGGGCGCTTTCTGCTGGCCCCGAACCTGTTCGCTTATCTCGAAGAAGTCCTTCACTCTGACTCTCAGGGCGGAGGCGGCTTGCAAAGCTTACCGTTGGGGATACTCGCGGCGACGGTGACCGGCGGTGGATTCGGTGGAGGACCCAGCGGCTGGGCGGGTGTCGAGAATCTTTCAGACTTCGTCCGGATCGGCCTGGCGATGGAGGCGCTGCTCTGGGCGTTTCTCGGCGGCTGGGCGGCATGCTACTTCGCGTCGGGACGTGACGAAGGGAGTAATCACCATGCCGCCGGAACTGCGGGAGCACCGGAGGCCGAGGGAGAGGGCCACGCGAATGAGGCTACGTCGCGCGGTAGATGAAGAACCGGTCCCTTGTACCCGAGGTGGTCATGAGGCGTATCATCCTCTGTGTCCTCTTCCTAGCGAGTGCGGTAGCGTCAAGCCCGCTGTGGCACTTCGCAGCATCCACCCGCGCCGACGAGCCCGCACCCTCGGCGAAGCGCGTGTTTTACGCAGGTGCCGCCGCCATCGACATCGCACCGGAAAAATTTCCGGTTCTCGTCAACGGTGGGTTCCTCCAGAGCCGCGCGAGCCAGGTGAACGACGCGATTCGCGCCAAGCGATCGTCCTTGACGACGGCGCCACGCGGCTCGTGATCGTGGTCGTCGATAGCTGCATGCTGCCCCGTGCGCTGATCGACCGGGCCAAGGCACTGGCGCGGGAAAAGACCGGGATCCCCACGGAGCGAGTGCTGATCTCGGCGACCCATACCCATTCGGCGCCGGCGGCGATGGGGGCGCTTGGCTGTCCGGCCGATGCCAGTTATGTCGCCCTTTTACCGGGGCGGATTGCCGAGGCGGTGGGCCGGGCTGCTCTGAAGCTCGAACCGGCTCGCATCGGCTGGAACGTGATCGACGATCCGGCCCATACGTTCTGCCGTCGCTGGATCCGCCGGCCGGATAAGATGATCGACGACCCGTTTGGGCGGCGCACTGTTCGGGCCAACATGCACCCCGGCTATCAGAACCCTGACGTGATCGGGCCCTCCGGGCCGGTCGACCCGGCTCTCTCCGTTCTCTCGATCCAGGCCCGGAACGGCCGCCCGATCGCCGTGCTTGCCAATTACTCGATGCATTACTACGGTGCGCAGCCGGTATCGGCCGACTACTTCGGCCGGTTCGCCGCGGCTCTGGCGAAACGAATCGGCGCCTCCGCCGTCGATCCTCCCTTCGTGGGCATCATGTCGCAAGGCACGAGCGGCGATCAGATGTGGATGGACTACGGCCAGCCCAAGAAGGACCCCGGTCTGGACGCGTATGCTCAGGATGTCGCCCGCGTCGCCCACGAAGCCTGTCAGACGATCGCCTATCACAACTGGGTGCCGCTCGCGATGGCCGAAAAGACCCTGGTGCTCGCGCGCGCGCGCCGGACGAAGCGCGGCTGGCGTGGGCCGCCAAAATCGTGGGGCGGCTCAAGGAAAATGGCCAGGAACGCCAACCCCGCGACTTGCCGGAGGTTTACGCCAGGGAAGCCGTTCTCCTCCATAAGGAACCCCGGCGGGAGTTGAAGCTCCAGGCCATCCGGATCGGCGAGCTAGGCCTGACTGCGATCCCCAACGAGGTGTTTGCCATCACGGGGTTGAAGCTCAAGGCACAAAGTCCGTTCGATACGACCATGAACATCGAGCTGGCCAACGGGTCGGAGGGATATATCCCGCCTCCCGAGCAGCACGCCCTCGGGGGTTACACGACCTGGCCGGCTCGTACGGCGGGGCTGGAGGTCGAGGCAGAGCCCAGGATTGTCGCCGCCCTTCTGGAGCTGCTCGAACAAGTCGCGGGCAAACCCAGGCGCCCGCTCCGCGCGGTCGATAGCCAGTATGCAAGCGCCGTGCTGGCTTCGCAACCGCTGGCTTACTGGCGGCTCGACGACATCCAGGGAAGAACGGCTCTTGATTCATCGGGCAATGGCCGCCAAGCCAGTTACGAAGGTGGTGTCGCGTTCTTCCTCCCCGGACCGGATTCACCCCGGCTGGCTGCCGGCTCGGCCATCAGCCGGGCTGTGCATCTTGCCGGGGGCCGGGTCATGGCCAAGCTGAACGGAATGGAGGAGACCTATACCATCGAGCTCTGGTTCTGGAACGGCTTCCCGAACGAGCTCCGGCCAATCACCGGTTTCATCGTCTCGCGTGCATTCAACGGGGAAAAAGACGCTTTCGGTGACCATCTTGGTATCGGAGGAAATCGCGCCGCCAGAGGCCGTCTCTTCTTCTCGACCAGCGGCACGGCTAGCACGACTTTGACCGGAAAGACCGAGATCTCGCCCAAGACCTGGCACCACCTCGCGCTCGTGCGGGAAGGGTCACGCATCACCACGTATCTCGACGGTAATACCGAGCCTGAGATAACTGGCGGGCTCGCTGCCGACCTGATCCGGAAACCGACTTGGTTCATCGGCGGCCGTTCCGACGGCACAGCCAGTTTCGAGGGGAAGATCAGTGAAGTTGCGTTCTTCGCCCGTCCATTGCCGGCCGCGGAAATCGCCAGCCATTTCCGAGCCGCTCGAGCCTCAAGCGCGGGCGAGCCGGGGCGATCCCAGTAACCGGTCACGAGCGGTTAGCGAGCGCCTGGGCGATGAACAACCTGATGGGCCCTTCCATCAGCTTGAACGCGACCGGCACCGTCCCACGGACGTAGACTTTCTGGTCGTCATACCTCAGCACAACGTCGAAACCGGGCCCCGTCATCGCGACCGAGGTCCGGTCTTCCGACCAGTTGACCTGGCGCACCCATTTTGCGAACCGAGTTTGAGCTGTTGTAATCGCATGCTCGAAATTCCCCCGAGCGGCTTTCGGGTCCTGGCCGTGGTCCAGCGTAAAGTCAACTTGTGCCATTTCGGAAAGACGGAGCAAGTGATCTTGTGACAACCATTGTGAGGCTGCTTGTGTTACCGCTTCTCAAGGTTGGTCAAAGAGCAATGCAAAAAGCAAGGGCAAGATCGCGATGGATGTCGTTGAAGACCGCGGCCATCGGAGGGCTGTAGATCGCGGGAAGCACCAGGCCGGCGCCGTCGAGATCGCTGGTCTTCGATTTGGGCCAGCCTTCGTTGGCGATCCCGACGAACCTCGCCCACTGCGGCGCCCCGGCGCTGGTGCCCCAGACCGCCCGCATGCTGGCGTACGGGCCGTTGGCCAGCCTCACGGGCGTGTAGGAGTTGACGATGAGTGCGTCACTTCCCGCGTCGTAGGATACGTCAACGACGGTTCGATAACCGGCTGATGGCACGATCAGACGTTTGGAACAACAAGCTTGGCTCCGCTCTCACCGACCCCCTTCCTGTCGGTTTTTTTTGCGTCACGCGCATCAAAGCGTCACAGCCTTGGCAGACAATGGGTTATGACGACGGCTTTCGAATGATTTGCGCCTCCTTACGCGCCACGGCTGTGTGCGCGTCGCTTCCGGAATGAGCCAAAAACGCGACAACTTGCAAAAGCAGAGCAGTCCGCCTTCCCGGCATATGTCTGGATCGTTGGGGAGAGGGTGGCCGAAGACCGGGGCAGGCGGCTTCCCGTTGGGCAACCTGCTCAATCGCTTTTCGAGAGTGGGGGTCGTGCTGATGAGAAGTCTCGGCTTTCTCAACGACGGCCAGCCCAGCGCGGCGAAGCCGCAACCAAATTGACTATCTTTAACAATCTGCGCGCTGCGCAAAGAAGTTGAGCGTGAGTAGGACGGAGCGATACGGAGAATCTGGTGAACTTCAGTCAACGGCGGCCACGCTCAAGCCGGCGAAATCCCGGCTGCTTTGGGCGCGATGACGAAGATCGTGTCGCCGGCGCTTGAGCGCACACCCGCCTGGCTGCTCACCCCACTTGAACCTGTCGCCGTGATTTTGATCTGGCCGCCCTCGGCAAAGGGGTTCGTCTTACCGCTGAAGGTCAGCGTTGCCGTGTTATTGGCCGGGTTGAAAGTCACGGTGAACGCGACCGGCGCGAGCGTACCCTTGGTGGTCACGGCGTACACCTGGTAGTTGTTGGCCAGGCCCGGGGTTCGCGGATTCATCGCGGTGCTGTAGCGAAGCGTGAATCCCGAAAAGACCGGTTTCCCCTGCGGCTTGCCCCTCCGGTTCAAGGGCTGCGTCAGCAATACCGCTGCGGTAACCGTCGGAATTGCCTCGACGGTAAAGGCACTCGTGGTCGCCGGAAGTAGGCTGCCGCTGGAGATCCGCAAGGTGAAGCCGCTGCCAGGCGCTGAGCGACAGCCCCGAGAAGCTCGCGAACCCCGAACTCGATGTGACCGTGCGCGTGCCGCTTAGGGTACTGCCGCCGGGACTGCTACCGAGAGCGACCGTCACCGGACCGGCGAATGTTTGATCGACGTTGCCAAAAGTGTCTTCGGCCTCGACCTGGAGACCAAATGCCGCTCCCGCGGTGATCGAGCCAGGTGGCCCGGTCGCGATGACCAGTTTCGACGCGGGCGCGGCGACCACGTTGATCGGGCTTGATCGCATTGTCGTAAGGGCGCCGGTTTCGAACTCCAGAGCAATCGTCTCGGCCAGGTCGGCGGCGAGGTTGAGAAAGGACGCCACGCCTCCTCTCACGGTCGCACTGGCCGTTCCCTGGAGCGGTCCTTTTCCGCTGGCCAGCAACACCGTCACCACCGAGCTGTTGTCGTTCGTTTCCGGGTTGCCGAACTGGTCCTCTTCGTAAATGACCGGCTGAGTCGCGAACGCCGCTCCCGCGGTTGCCGTTGCCGAGGGCTGCGTCTGGATCACCAGGCTGCTGGTCGCTCCCGGGTTGATCACCATGCTGTTCGATGGCCCGGTACTCAAGCCGCCGCCGGAGAAGCCAAGCGCGACGCTCTCGGCCGTGTCGTCCGCCAGGTTGGTGAATGTCGCCACGCCGTCAACCACGGTCGCGCTCATCGTCCCCCGGAGCGGGCCCTTGCCGCTGGCCAGCGATGCCGTGATCACGGTGCTACTGTCGCCCGTTTCCAGGTTGCCGAACTGGTCTTCTTCGTAAACTACGGGCTGAGTCGCCAGCGCGACTCCGGCGGTCGTCGTCGGCGAGGGCTGCGTCTGGATCACGAGTCTGGCGGTTGGGCCCGGGGTGACAGCAATGCCGATTGACGGCCCAGCGCTCAGGCCGCCACCGAAGAAAGCGAGCGTGATGGCCTCGGCCGTGTCGTCCGCTAGATTGGTGAATGTCGCCACGCCGCCGGAAACGGTCGCACTCGTCATGCCCTGGAGTGGGCCCTTGCCGCTTTGAAGCGACGCCGTGATCACGGTGCTGTCGTCGCCCGTTTCCAGGTTGCCGAACTGGTCCTCCTCGTAAACCACGGGCTGAGCCGCGAACGCCACGCCGGCGATCGCCGTGGGCGAGGGCTCGGCCCGGATCAGCAAACTGTGCGGCGCCGCGGGCCTGATCGCGATGTCGTGTGACGGGCCGACTGCCAAGGCGCCGGCAGCGAAGCTGAGCGAAGCGATCTCCGCGCGGTCGTCGCTCAGATTGACAAAGGTCGCCACGCCCCCATTCAACGTGACGCTGGTCTCCCCGATCAGCGGGCCCGCCCCGCCGGCCAGCCACGCTGTCACCACGCTGCTGTTGTCGCCCGTCTCCAGGTTGCCGAACTGGTCTTCTTCATAAATCACCGGCTGAGCCGCAAACGCCACTCCGGCGATCGCCGTCGCGGACGGCTGTTGGGCAACGACGAGCTGGGCGGCCGGGGCCGGACTGACCACGACCGCTGTCAACGTGGCTGAGCCGACCCCAAGGGCGCTCGAGCTGAAACTGAGGCTCATGCTCTCGGCCTTAGTGTAGTAGAGGCCGCTAAAGGTCGCGACCCCGTTCACCATCGTCACGGTCAAATTGCTGCCGTCTAAGATCGACGTGCCGAGGCTGCCGCGAGCCGCCGTCACCGTATCGGTGTTGTCGCTGGTGACGACATTGCCATACCGATCCTCTTCCTTGATGACTGGCTGGAACGTGAAGGGCTGACCGGCAATCGCCGTCGAATAGGGCTCGGTGGCGATCACCAACTGGGACGGCGCCGCGGCGCTAACCACGATCGGAGCGGACGGCAACGAGAACAGGGATTCGATGCCGTTATTGGAGCTGGCGCCGAGCGAAATCGAGCCACTCATCGTGCTGAACAGATTGGTAAAGGTCGCCACGCCGTCGAAGGCCGGTATCGTGACCGTGCCGTTCAAGCTGCCCGGGCCACTCGCTAGGCCCACGGTGATCCACCCGGTGAAGGACGTGGCCACGTTGCCGTAAGGGTCCTCCGCCGAGACTGTCACGCCGAACGCTGTCCCTGCAGTGGCACTGCTGGGCGGCTCGACGGTGATCGCCAGTTGCGAGGGAGCTGCAGGTTGAACGCCGAATGCCTTGGTCGTGGCGCTCGCCAGGCCGGGACTCGTCGCCGCGATCGTGTAACCGCTGCCGGCAGTGTTCAGATTCAGGTCGGTAAGAATGGCCACGCCGTCGACGGCCGCCACGGTCAGCGTGCCGAGCAGCCGGCCGCCGCCAGGATTGTTCAGCAGCGCTACGGAGACGTTGCCTGCAAATGACGTTGCCACATTGCCGTATTGGTCGAGCGCCGTGATGGTCAGTCCGAAGCTGCCGCCGGCGGTGAATGTGCTGGGCGGCTGCTCTGTGACGATCAATTGCGACGCGCCCGCCGGTATCACGGTGAATGACGCGGTCGTTGTTGAGGTCAAGCCGGCGCTCGTGGCCGTGAGAGTGAAAGTGCCAGCCAGAGTGACGTCAACATAGAATGCAGCCACGCCATCGACAGCCGTCACGTTGACGCCGCCGGAATAGTCTGTCAACGAGGCTGTCACAGTTCCGCCGAATCCGGTGGCGACGTTGCCGTACTGATCCAGCGCCGTGATGGCGAAGGCGAATCCGGTTCCGGCAGTGACGCTCTCCGGGGGTTGTGCGGTGACGACGAGCGCCGTGGCTCGTGCGGCGACCACGCTGAAGGGCCCGGAGGTCCCCGTCTGAAGGTATCCGGCGGTCGCTTCGATGACGTAGCCGGCACCCGCGGCGGCGAGCATCAGGCCGGGAAACTTGGCGACGCCATTGACCGCCATCGCCGTGAGCGTTCCACCCAACGTGCCGCCACCAGGATTACGGGCCAGCGCGACCGTGACGCTGCCGTCATAGCTCGTGACGACATCGCCGAATCCGTCCTGAACCTCGACTGTCAATGCAAACGACTGACCAGCCGTGACGCTGGAAGCGGGCGCCGAGGTCACCACAAGCTGGCTCTCGTACGCGGCGAGGTCGGGCACCAGCAGGTTGGCGATGGGGCTGCCGAGGCCGGTAACGAGGTTATAGCCGCCGCCACTGGGCACCTGGTAGCCGTTATTGCCGTACTGGATATCGTTGAACGGGGAAGGGAAAAGGCTGTACGCGCTGTAGAGCGCGGGCAGGGTTTCGTCATAGCCTGTCAAAGGCGGCGCGCCGTATTCCTGCACGCGTTCCTGGTCGACGATGGCGATCAAGCCGGCCCACTGTGGCGCGGCGATGCTGGTGCCGCCGAGAACCGCCCAGCCGCTGAAGTCGCCATCGCTGCAAAATGCGCCCGTGTAGACGTCCATGCCCGTCGCCGGATCGGCGTCCCAGGCAACATCGGGGACAGCGCGGCCGACGCCAGCGTCAACGCTCGTAGGAACGACTTGCGCCTGCCAATTAGGCTCGGACTCAGTCTTGGATTTGGCGGGATTGTTCGTGCCGCTGATGCCCCCGCCTGAGCTCCCGTAATAGTAGGAAGTCCCCGGCGGGCCGTCGCTCCCCAAGCTCCAACCCGCTTCTCCACCAGATTCTGTACCGGGATAATCTCCCGCGCCGTCGAGCGGCAACGTCGTTCCACCGACGGCGATGACGTCCGGAGACGTGGCGGGGACCTCCGGCGTCAGCGTCGTCGACCCGCTGTCGATGTTGTAGTCGCCAAAGGCTCCTTGATCACCCGAGGCAACTAGAAAGGTCACTCCGGTTGCCTGAAAGTCTTTGTTGACGGCCATCTGATTCCAACCTTCCTGATCCATTCCCAGCTCGCCAGCGCCGTAGCTGATCGAGACGACCGTGACACTGGGGTAATACGTCGTGATGTACTGCACTTCTTTCATCAGGCTGGTAAATTCCGTGGCGGCAACTTCACTCGGGGCAAAGTCGAACAGCAAGATGTTTGCCTCCGGGGCGATCGCGTGGGCCCACTCGACGTCGAGCGCCGTCTCGCCGACGGTTACAGGATCCTCGCTCGCGTTCTGATTGTTGATCTGCTCGAAGAGGGGCGGGTCGGGAAGTCCAAAAGTCCGATCGAAGATTGCCAGGTCGCTGGTATCGTAGTTCGGGTCAGACGTATCCACAAAGCCGGGGTCGTAACCCGCATCGAGGATCGCGATCGTCTGCCCGGTTCCGTTGCCCTCTATGGCCCCTCCGCCCAGGCCGTTGAAAGAAATCTGGTCCATGCCGTAGGCGTGGCGGATCTGGGCAGGTGTGTAAGCGGGGGCGTCTGTGCCCATATTGATCAGGGGGTCCTGATAAAAATCGAGGATCGCCTCATCTTGGTTCGGAACGGTTGCGATCACAGCTCCGGCCTCATTCGGCAGCGTAGCGATCCCCCATGGCTGGGGCAGTGAGCCATCCTGCGAGCTGGGCGTGCTCATGTTCGCGCTGTAATAAGCAAGGTCGGGAGTGATCGCCGCGTAGCCTGGCTCGTTATCAAGGATTGAGGTGATTTCAGATGCGAGCACGAAGCTGCCCAGATCATCGACAGCGATCCCTCCCGCTGTGATTGTAGGCGAATTGGGCAGGCCGAAATCTGGACTCACGGGAAAGAGCGAGCTGCCATGGTCGTCGAAGGCGAACAAGGTCTCGTTTCCCGATGTGTCGGGAAGTGTCGTGAGCACGGTGCCTTGCGCGTTGACAGCTAACCCCCCGGGATAGTCGTCGTTGCCTTCGAGCTGGGCAGCCGCCACGATCGTGTCCGTCCAGACATGCTTGCCGGGGAAGACCACCGAGTAGGTGGCTCTCATGACAAAATCCCAGCCGTTCGCCTGGCCCGAGACGAGGACGTTGCTCCCATCGACGCCGAAGCCGCCGAACGTCGCGTTCGAAAGGTTGATGACCCCGGTCAGCGCCACGTAGCCTCCGGTCTGGGGATCGTATGCCGACGACGCGTTACAGCCGTTCCCCTGGTAATAGCTGTAGGACGCCGATCCGCCGGTCGAGGGCCTGTAGGCGAAGAGCTCGCCATCCGGCTCCATTTCCATAATGTCGCCAACGTCGAGGTACGGGAGCGACTCGGACGATCCGAGGGTGGCGAGGGAGCCGGGATATGCGTCGCTCCCGGTGCTGTCCATGACCGCCGAGTTGATCAGGGTGCCGCCCGCGGAGTATTCCGCGATCGCCTGCTCCTGTCCAGAAAGGTCGTTGGAGTCGTTGTAGCTGATATAGACGTTGCCGTTGAGATCGGTCGTCACGCCGACGGGATCGGCCAGGTAGGCGAAGACGCTGGAAAGCAGCGTCCGGTCTTCCAGCACCTCGGCGAGCAGAAACCGCCTTCGGTTCACCGTTTTCCGCGGAGCACGGTCGAAGTTCTTCCTTCGCAACATGGCTGTTCTCCTGGTTGTTTTTGAGCGTGGGTACCGCGATCGCCGAGGTCCCAGCGCCGGCCGCCTTGCGCATTGCACTCGTTGAAGTCGGCTGTCGTCGCGGGGCTGTCGATTGACGAGGAGTATGTCGCTCCCCTGCTCATCGTCACATACGGCCAAGCTGTGAACTGTTACAAGACAGGCGACTGCTTTGGGGATTTTTTGTCCCGGCGCCGGGCTCGGGGGACGCGGGAAAAAAGCTGCTACCGAGCTTCTTTTCTAACTCATCCGATCGAGCTATCATGATTGGTTCCAATTGCATTCGAGTCGTGTCGAAATCAGCGGCGGGGGAGCAGGACTTTGGACGATGGCGAGATCGAATGCCCTGGGGATGGGCCGTCTGCAACCGACCGTCGCTGGTTGTGCGGTTGTCTCTGTCTCGTAGCGAGGCCCGGGTCATGGCACACAGTGAGTCCGACCGTAATCTGCTATTCGGGGTCCTGGCCCTCCAGATGGATTTCATCACGCGCGACGCCTTGATCGCCGCGATGAATGGCTGGGTACTCGAGAAGGACAAGTCTCTGGGAGAGCTCCTTGAAGAACGCGGAGCGCTCGCGCCCGCCGACCGAGCTTTGCTCGAGCCGCTGGTCAACCGGCACATCGAGCAACATGGCGGCAATCCAGCCCACAGCCTGGCTTCGCTCAGCTCGGTCGATTGGATCCGGGGGGCAATGGGGCCAGCCAGCCAGGCCGATGCCGATCTTCAGCAGAGTTTGAATCGGCTTCCGACTACCAAGCCCGAGTCAAGCGCCGATCCCTATGCCACCGTCTCCCACATCGGCCCGCCGGGCGCGGCCGGCTCGCGGTTCCGGATCGTTCGCTTCCACGCCCGGGGAGGGCTGGGAGAGGTCTATGTCGCACAGGATACCGAACTACACCGCGAGGTGGCGCTCAAGCAGATCCAGGACCGGCACGGCGACCACGCCGAGAGCCGGACGCGGTTCCTGCTGGAGGCGGAGATCACCGGTGGTTTGGAGCACCCGGGCATCGTGCCGGTCTACGGGCTGGGACACTACCCCGACGGCCGGCCGTTCTACGCCATGCGGTTCATCAAAGGCGACAGCCTCAAGAAGGCGATTGAGGACTTCCATCGCGCTGGGTCTGGCAGTGGGAAGCCCGGCGAGCGGATGCTGGAGCTTCAAAAGTTGCTGCGGCGTTTCCTGGATGTCTGCAACGCCGTCGCCTATGCCCACAGTCGGGGTGTGCTGCACCGCGACCTTAAACCGGGCAATATCATGGTCGGCCATTTCGGCGAGACGCTGGTGGTCGATTGGGGCTTGGCCAAGGTCGTGGGGCGGTCGGAGACATCGGGAGACGCGACGCTCCGGCCGCCGTCGGCGAGCGGGTCGAGCGTGACGCTGCCGGGCTCGGCGATGGGCACCCCGGCATTCATGAGCCCGGAGCAGGCGGCGGGCCGGCTCGATCAACTTGGCCCGGCCAGCGACGTCTACAGCCTCGGGGCGACCCTCTACTGTCTGCTTACCGGCAAGCCGCCGATCGACGCCGAGGTCGAGGATGCCCCGCGGCGCATCCAGGAGGGTGACATCCGTCCCCCGCGACAGGTCAAGCCGGATGTCCCCCGGCCCTTGGACGCGATCTGCCTGAAGGCCATGGCGCTCAAGCCCGAAGATCGCTACGGCTCGCCGCGCGGCCTGGCCGAGGACATCGAGCGCTGGCTGGCCGACGAACCGGTCTCCGCCTATTCCGAGCCCTGGATGACTCGGCTCGCCCGCCAAGCACGCCGTCACAGGACCCTGGTGACTTCCGTGGGCGCCGCCGCGGTCGTCGCCGCCGTCTGTTTCGGCGTGGCCACGGCGATGCTGGCCGCAGCGAACAATCGGGAACGGAGGCAGGCTGAGCTCGCCCGCCGTAACGGTAACGAGGCGCGCGCCAACTTCCGCCTCGCCTTCGACGGAGTTGACCGCTACTTCACGCAGGTGAGCGAGGATCGCCTCCTGAACGTCCCCGGCCTCCAGCCCGTTCGACGGCAACTTCTCGACGCGGCCCGCGAGTTTTACCAGAAGTTTCTCGATGACCGGCAGGACGACCTGAGCGTTCGGGCCGAGCTGGGGCGCGCCTACCTGCGGCTCGCTCGCATCACATTCGATACCGGCGCGTCCGCAAAGGCCGTCGAGCTAGCCCGCCAGGGCCTCGCGATTTTATAGCCCTTGATGGAGTCCCGTTCGGCGGACGACACACTGCGGAAGGATGTGGCCTCGGGAGTGGGCACGCTGGGCTACATGCACGGATTCCGCAGCGAAATCGATCTCGCCGAAAAGGAGTTTCGCGAGTCGATCCGACTCTGGGAGTCCTTGGCGCGCGATCGGCCTAACGACCCGCAGCCCCTCCGCAAGTTGTGCAAGGACCAGACAAACCTCGGGAACTTCTATTCTTCCCACGATCGCACGGCCGATGCCCGGGCGGCCCTCCTGACCGCTCGGGCGACGGCCAGGGACATCGTCAAGGCTCATCCAGATAGCGCCGAAGATCGAGAAGCCCTCCAGGAAGCAGAATTCTACCTCGGCCGGTTCTTCAGCCATGTCGGAGAGATGACCGCCGCGGAGTCGTCCTTTCGCGCATTGTTGGAAGCCATCGACGATCTGGCGAAGCAGCGACCGAGCAACCTCCAACTCCAGTTCATCCGGTCCACCACCCTGTTTCAGCTAGGCCAGCATCTCCAAGAGATCGGCCGGTTGAACGAGTCGGACCGGACTCTCGCCGAAGCCACTTCCGCCCTGGAGAAACTCGTTCGGGAGAACCCCACCGTCGTCCCGTACCGCAGGGCGCTTTTCCGCGTCCACGTCTACCGGGGCGAGACCTGCGAGTCGATCGGACAGAGGGATCAGGCCGAGCGGCACCGCACCACGGCCCTTGAGATCGCGGAAGCGCTCGTCCGTGACAACCCCGACGTTCCTGATCTCCAGAATGAAGTGGCCGTCGCCCTGTCGGGCTTGTCCCACGTCTACTACGGGTCGGGACGGTTGGAGCAGGCCACAGCGGTCACCCGTCGCGCCCGCGAGATCCGCGAGAAGCTCGCCAGGGAAAATCCCCAGACGCCCCACTTCCAGGACGTCCTCGCCCAGACCCGCCACAACCAGGCGGTTCAATCCGCCACGCCGTCAGACGAGACCATCGCCGACCTTAAGAAGACGATCGATGTCCAACGGAGGCTGGTCCGAGATCATCCCGAGGTCGTCAAGTTTCGATTCATGCTCGCATCGGAGGTCAACACGCTGGGAGGCTTATCGTACAAGGTACAACGATACGCCGAGGCGGAGACCGCGTTTCGGGAGGCGATCGCCGAGTGGCGGGAACTGGTCCGGCGCGAGCCGGAGGTCCCGCGGCTCAAGTATGAGCTGGGACGTTCCTTGGCGAATCTCGCCGGAATCCTTACGCTTCGGCGCCAGTTCGACCGCGCCATACCGATCCAGGGCGAGGCTATCGAACTGCTCCAGCGCCTCGTTCGCGATCAACCCGACGTCATCGATTACATGATCTCCCTCTCCGCCGCCGAAGACATGCGGGCATCCGTCGCCCGCGACACGAAGGACCTGCCGGCGGCCCGTGACGGATACGGCCGGTCGATTCGGGCGCTGGAAAGCGTCCTGTTGCGCGATCCCCAAAATCGTCAAGCCAAGCAGTTCTTGCTGACCAACCGGAACAATCGAGCTGTCTTGATGATGCAGAGCGGCGATCATCGTGGGGCTCTCCAAGAGCTCGACGCCTTGACCCGGGAACAGGTCACTCCCGCTCAGCGTTACAACTTGGGCTGCGCGTTCTCGCTCCTCTCAAGGGTTGTGGCGGGCGATGCCTCCCTGGGGCAGCCCGAGCGCGTCGCCCAGGCGGAGGCCCATGCCACGCGAGCGGTCAAGCTGCTGACCCAGGTCGCCCTTGCAGACTACCTCAAACCCGCGGTATTGGTCGCGCAGATGAAGGCTGATTCCGACCTGGATCCGATTCGGTCGCGCGCTGATTATATAAGCCTGCTCAAGCGGATCGAGGCCAAAGCCAATCCGAACGGGAGCGGGAAGGAGACAACGATTCCTGCCCGCTGAGAGTCCTGTCGGGCCGGACTGGCGCCGACCAGGCCAGGTCGGGCGGAACCATCCGGTTTCGTCGTAAGAGCGTCTAACCTTACGCGGCCGTCGTGATGTTTGGGAGGTCGAGGCTCCGTGCCAGCCACTCGGGGAGGCACGGACGCCGCCTCGACCTCCCGAATGATCGCCGATCTTCGGGGGAACATCCGACGCCCTTGGTTCGACAACCTGCCCCTTTTCTGATCCATCCGGTCGAGCTATCATGATTCGTTCCAATTGCATCCGAGTCGTGTGGAAATCATCGCGGCAAGGAGCAGCACTGTGGACGACGAAGAGATCGAGTCGCACCTGAGCCGGATCAAGACTCACTGGACCGCAGTAATCCGCGCGCATCGAGGATCGGTCGACGCTGCCGGGGGGGCCCGGCGCGAGCTGTTAAAACGGTACGGGGGCGCGGTGCGCCGCTACCTTCTGGCATCGCTGGGCGACGTGGATGCGGCCGATGAGCTGGCGCAGGAATTTGCGCTGCGCTTCCTCCGCGGCGACTTCAGAAACGCGGACCCGGGCCGGGGGCGGTTCCGCGACTTCTTGAAGCGAGCTGTCCATAACCTGATGGTCAACTATCACCGCGCCCGTAAGGCCCGGCCTCTCCCGCTCGACGTTGACGTGCCCGACCTGGCTGCACCCGCCCCGGAGCTGTGGGACCACGACTCCCGATTCCTGGAGAGTTGGCGGGGGGAGCTGATGGCGAAGGCTTGGGCTGCTCTCGACCAGGTCCAGGCACGGGCCGGACAGCCATTCGCCGACGTACTTCGGTTGCGCGTGGAGCAACCTGATCGCCGCTCACCCGAACTGGCCGAGTTGCTTTCAGCGCGGCTGGGGCGGCCGGTCAGCGCGGGGTGGGTCCGCCTGAACCTGCACCGCGCGCGCGACCTGTTCGTGGAATCGTTGGTCCGTAACGTAGAGCGGTCGCTCGAAGACCCCAGCCTGGAGCGGCTCGAGGAAGAGCTCGATGAGCTCGGCTTGCTCGACCGCTGCCGCCCCGCCCTGAAGTCGCGCGGGCTAAAGCATTGAGCGGCCGATCCGAACCGGGGATCGACTGCACACAACCGATGCTTGCAGGCCGTGGGATTATCACTGTCCCTCCTCGAGACCCAAGCCATGGCCCAATACCAGTCTGACCGTAACCTGCTGTTCGGCGTCATCGCCATCCAGATGGACTTCATCACCCGCGACGCGCTGATCGCCGCGATGAACGCCTGGGTGCTCGAGAAGGATAAGCCGCTGGGCCATATCCTTGTCGAGCGTGGAGACCTTGGCGAGAACGAGTTTGCCCTGCTCGACCCGCTCGTCGACAAGCACGTCGAGCGGCACGGCGGCGACGCCGAGCAGAGCCTGGAGTCGCTCACCTCGGTGAGCTGGATGCGGCAAGACCTGCGAGCGATTGCCGACCCCGACCTCGACGCCAGCGTGGCCCACCTCGGAGCCGCCGCCGGCACGACCGACCCGATGGAAACGCTGCCTCCCTCGGTCGGAAGTTCGTCATCGGCCGGACAGCGATTCCGCATCCTCCGGCTGCATGACAGTGGCGGGCTGGGCGAGGTCTACGTCGCCCGTGACGAGGAGCTCAACCGCGAGGTGGCCCTCAAGCAGATCAAGGAGAGTTACGCGGACAACCACGAGGGCCGGTCGCGGTTTCTTCTCGAAGCGGAGGTGACAGGCGGTCTGGAACATCCGGGGATCGTACCGGTTTATGGGCTCGGCCACTACCCCGACGGCCGTCCGTTTTACACCATGCGATTCATTCGGGGCGACAACCTCAAGGACGCGATCGAGCAGTTCCATCGAGCCGACCGCGAGCCGGGCCGCGACCCCGGCGAGCGGGTACTGGCGCTGCGGCAGTTGCTGCGGCGCTACGTCGATGTTTGCAACGCCGTGGCCTATGCACACAGCCGCGGTGTCTTGCACCGCGATCTGAAGCCCGGCAATGTGATGCTTGGCCCGTACGGCGAGACGCTGGTGGTTGACTGGGGCTTGGCCAAGCCGATCGGCCGCCCGGAGGGCGTTCCCGCGTCCATAGAGGGAACGCTTCGCCCCTCGTCGGGCGGCGGCTCGACGCTGACGCGAATGGGGTCGGCGGTCGGCACGCCGGCCTACATGAGCCCCGAGCAGGCGGCGGGAAGGCTGGATGAGTTGGGCTCCGCGAGTGACGTCTACAGCCTGGGGGCCGTGCTCTACAGCCTGCTGACGGGCCGGGCACCGTTTACCGATGGCAACCTTGACGCCATGTTGCGGAAAGTCAAGGCGGGCGAGTTTCCGCCGCCGCGCCAGGTGAGCCGTACAGTGCCGGCGGCCCTGGAAGCGGTCTGCCTGAAGGCGATGGCGAAGGAACCAAGTAACCGGTACATTTCGCCCAAAACGCTGGCGGATGATGTCGAGCACTGGCTGGCCGACGAGCCGGTCACGGCCAGGCAGGAGCCGCTGGTGCAGCGCGCGCTACGGTGGGCACGTAAGCACCGGACAGCGATGACAGGCGCGGCGGGCGGCTCGTGGCCGGGGTGATCGGTCTGGCCGTCGTATCGGTGGTCACAGTCCGGGCCAACGATCGGTTGACAAAGGCCAACGTTGCGATCACCAACGCGAATAAAGCGACGACGGAAGCGCTGGAGGGATCGAAGGAGTCACTGAAGCAAGCCGAGGCGGTCAGCACGTTCCTTGTCGAGGCGTTACGCAGCCCGGACCCTGAGCTGGACGGCCGTGCGGTTAAGGTGGTCGATGTGCTCGACCGAGCGGCTGAGCAGCTTGACAGCGATTTCGATGGATCACAGGCGACAAAGGGAGCGCTGTTCAACGCGCTAGGCGAGACCTATCGTGGTTTGGGCCTTTACGAGCAGGCTATGAGCGCGCTCTCAAAAGCCTGCGAGGTCAGGAGAGCCGCGCTCGGCCCTGACGATCCTGAAACGCTCACGAGCCGTAGCAGCCTCGCCGTTGTCTATAAGGACGTTGGCCGAGTAATGGACGCGGTTCGATTGAACCAAGAGGTGCTGAAACTGCGGGAAATGAGGCTGGGTCCTTATCATCTAGCCACACTCACCAGCCGAAGCAATCTGGCGCGGGCCTACCACGCCGCTGGACGTTTCGCCCAAGCGATCGCGCTAGACGAAGCGACACTCACACTGCGGGAATCGAAGCTGGGTGCTGATCATCGAGACACGCTCACGAGCCGAAACAACCTCGCCCTCGATTATCTGGCAATCGGCCGAGGCGCGGAGGCGATCGAGCTGATGAAGTCGGCAGTTGAGATGTCTGAGTCGAAGTTGGGGCGTGACCACCCTACGACTCTCGGAAACCTAAACAGTCTCGCCCGAGCTTACTACGAGGCCGGACGATACGCCGGTGCAACCAAGCTCGACGAAGAGACGCTCAAAGTGCGGGAATCGAAGCTGGGTCTCGCCCATCCGGACACCCTAACCAGCCGAAATAACCTCGCCCTCGATTACTTGGCGAATAGCCGATTAGCGGATGCGGTAAAGCTGCAGCAAGATGCGGTGAAGGAGCTCGGGGCAAAGCTGGGTGGAAGCCACCCCATGACACTCGCCAGTCGTGCCAACCTCGCACTCATCTACAAGGTGGCAGGGCTGTGGGATGAAGCAATCCAAATGTATAAGAAACTAGCCAAGGAGTTTGAGTCGGGGCTGGGGTCCGACCATCCCGACACGCTAACCATCTATCACAATCTCGCCCTTTGCTACGCCACTTCTGATCGCCTTTCGGAGGCGATTGCACTTAACGAGCGAACGCTCAAATTGAGAGAATCTAGGCAGGGATCGGACCACCCCGATACGCTAAGATGTCGCGCCAACCTGGCTCTCGCCTACTATCGAGACGGCCGCGCCAAAGAAGCAGTGTCGCTTTACGAGGAGCTATTGACGCGGATGAAGTCGAAGTTGGGGTCCGATCATCCAGACTATCTCATGTCCCTCGGCGGCCTCGCCGAGGCCTATCGCGTCGACGGTCGGATCTCAGATGCGACCCGAGTGAATGAAGAGCTGCTGGCGGCAATGGAGTCGAAGTTCGGTCCCGACCATCTTTCCACACTTGTCTGCCGCAACAATCTCGCTCTCGCATTCTCTCGTAGCGGTCGCACTGCTGACGCAATCCCCCTTTTCAAGCAAAACCTCAATCGCTGGGAGCGGCGATTAGGTCTCTCCCATCCCTACACGATTCTTGGCTTCAGTAACCTCGCGTCGGCCTACGAAGCCCTCAACCAATGGCCCGACGCCGAGCTCCTGCGCCGGGAACTGCTAGCCCGCCGCCGCAAGTCGCAAAAGCCCGACATCCCCGGCGTGACTGGGGCCCTCGCTGAACTCGCCCTGAACCTACTGAAGCAATCGAAGTGGTCGGATGCCGAGCCGGTGCTCCGAGAGTGCCTGGCAATCCGCGAGAAGATGGCCTCCGACGAATGGTTGCGGTTCAACACGATGAGTATGCTCGGCTGGGCGTTGTTGGGCCAGAATAAGTTCGCCGAGGCAGAACCGTCGATCATCGGCGGTTACGAGGGAATGAAGGCCCGAGAGAGCAAGATCCCCCCGACCGGCAAGCCCCGCCTGCTGGAGGCGGCTGAGCGAGTCGTGCGGCTGTATCAAGCGTGGGGTAAGCCGGCGAAGGTGACCGAGTGGAAGGTGAAACTCGGCCTGGCGGACCTGCCCGCCGAGGCCTTCGCCCTGCCCTGAGCCCGTCGTCCGCAGACCGCCGTTGACTGTGAGAGGATCACACGGAACGTCGCGATCCGGTATTCTCAACGGCATTCGATGGACTCGCGAAGGCCCGAGCGGATGATTCGCACCAGACCGGCCATTCTGTCGTTGAACGTTCACGTCACTCACGGCCGCATCAGTGCCGGCGGCGGCGGCGTGTGGTCGCTGAAGACGGGTGTCTGCGTGCCTTCACGGGGCGTCCCGCGCAGCGCGTCGCATACCTTCGGGCCAACCTCGTCGTACACCCGACGGAGCGTCAGTGGGCCAGTGGCCTGAAGCAGCGTCCCAAGCATAAAATGCGTCATCAAGCCCGACTGTAACCGCTCGGACTCGAGCGACGTCTGCTCGAGACGGCACGCCGCCAAGACAGCCGCGTCGCGCTGACCGATGCTTCGGGCGCGAAGTAGAACTCCGTCGAGGAAGTAGGATGGCTCATTCCCACCGGTTCGCAAGGCGGCATCGCCAGAAGGCATGGTCATCGTCTTGGCGCCTTCAATGTGGCCGCCGCTGAAACAGGCGTCGATGATCACCATGACCTTGCGACCATCCAGCGACTGGATACGACGCCCGAACTCGTCTTCCTCGAAAACGGTTTCCATCGCGTCGGCGAGGACGTCGGTGGGAAGGAGGAAGTAATGATAGGGCTTGCGCGCGTCGCTGGTACTCGCCCGCCCTCCATGACCCGACCAGTAAATAAGAACCGTGTCCCCCGCGGACGTTGACGCGACAAGCTGATCGAACGCAGCGCGGATGTTCGCGAGGGTGGCACTGGAGTCGGTTAAGAGGATGCGCTGCATGAAATCACCGACCTGCCGGGCCGCCTCCGCCATTCGCTCGGCATCACGGTGGGCATAACGCAACGGCTTTGCGATCTCCGCTGGCACGTTCGGATACCGGCTGATGCCGACAAAGAGGCCAACCCGTTTGGGCCGGCTCGGCTGACGGGCCGCCACAGTGCGAATCTGGATGGCGTGCTCGGCGTAATCGCGCGCCGCCGCGCATATTCATCGGGATCGCGACGACGCAGTTCCTCGCGAGCCCCTAGCAAGCCCTCCTTCAGATCGGTCCGGCCCAGAGTCGCCTCGGCCAGAAGCTGTGTGAACCGCTCCGCGGCAAGCGGGGTGGGGCCCTCGCGCGAAAACTCCTCGGCTTTCAAATTGAGCGGGCGCTTGCTGACGACCGCGAAGAGCGTTTCGATGCCTAGGCCGCGCGAGCCGACCCTGATCCGAAAGCCGCCTCGGCCCGGAACGGCAACAGCCGCCCTGGCACCGATCCGATTGTCCTCTTGAAACCGGTTCGGAAATAGCTGCGTCGCCGCCTTCGAGGCATCGACGTTGAACAGATAAAGGTAGCCCGCCTGTTCGGAAACCACGCTGACGTTAACGAATTCGCCCGTGGAGTAGACACGATCCCTGCGATCCACTGCCACGCGGACCATCCAGGCCGGCGAGTCGTTCGTCGCGGCCGCTGTTGCGCCCTGATCGGCGGCTCTCGCGGGGATCGACGCCGACCCCCCGAAGACGATAAGCGATGAGGTCAATGCCACGCTCAGGGACTTGAGCCAGCGCATCGGGTGCTCCTCGGTTTATCGCGGTGAACCGGTCACGGCCGAATCAATGCGGGTGGACTCGGGGTTTGGTCGCTGAAGACCGGGGTCTGCTTTCCCTCGTTCTCACCGCCGCGCAGATACTCGATCACCCTCGGAGCGACTTCCTCATACACATCGCGAAGCGTCAGGGATTTGGTCGCCCGCATAAGCGTTTCCAGGATATAATGGGTCATCAAATGCGATTGAAGTCTGCCTGACTCAACGGCCGATTGATCGAGACGGCAGGCTGTCAAGATGGCGGCGTCCTTTTGACCTATCCCCAGGCGCGAAGGAGTATATCGCCGAGAAAGTGAGGTTGCTCCGATTCACGGACCAATTGTCTCCACTCTGGTGCCGACACCTCACTCGCCGTCTTCGCTCCCTCAATCTGGCCGCCGCTGTTGCAAGCGTCGATGATCACCATGATTTTGCGGCCATCGAGTGCCTGCACCAGATGTCCGAACTCGGGATCGCTGAAGTAGGTGCGACGGTCGTCGGGATCAAAATCAGTGGTTAATAGCACGTAACAATAGGGCCGGGCGGAATCGCCGGTCTCGTAACGGCTACCGTGGCCTGCCCAGTAGATCAGCACCGTATCGCCCGCGGAGGTTGATGCCACCAGTTCCCTGAATCCGGCCCGGATGTTCTCTAGTGTCGCGTTCGAGTTGGTCAGGAGAATGTTGCGGGTGAACCCACCCACATGGCGCGCCGCCTCGGCCATTCGCTCAGCGGTGCGGTGTGAGTAACGGAGTTGCTCCTCCGCGGGCAGGTGGGCATAGCTGCTCACGCCAACAAATAGACCGACCCGTTTGGGCCGGCTCGGCTGCCGGGCCGCCACGGTGCGAATCTGGATCCCGTGCTCGGCGTAATCGTGCGCCCGCCGCAAGTACTCGTCGAAGTCGCGACGGCGAAGTTCCTCCCGCGCCTCCAGCAAGCCCGCCTTGAGATCGGTCCGACCCAGGGTCGCCTCGGCCAGAAGCTGTGTGAACCTCTCCGCGGCAAGCGGGGTGGGGCCCTCGCGCGAAAGCTCCTCGGCTTTCAAATTGAGCGGCCGCTTGCTGACGACGGCAAAGAGCGATTCGACGCCTAGGCCGCGCGAGCCGACCCGGATCCGAAAGCGGGCGCGGCCCGGAACGGCAACAGCCGCCCTGGCGCCGATCCGATTGTCAGCTTGAAACCGGTTCGGAAAGAGCTGCGTCGCCGCCTTCGAGGCATCGACGCTGAACAGATAAAGGTAGCCCGCCTCTTCGGAAACCACGCTGACGTTGACGAATTCGCCCGTGGCGTAAACACGGTCCGTGCGATCCACCGCCACGCGGACCATCCACGCCGGCGCGTCGTTTGTCGCAGCCCTTACGTCATCTTCCGCGGCTGCGGCCAGGGGTGCCGAACCCGACAAGAGACCAAGCCATGCTCCGAGAGCAAGCGTCCACCACTTGAGCGATCGCATCGAGGGCCCCTTTCATCAATCTCGCTTAATGAGTGTACCGGATGCTAACGACGTCGCGCAGCGCTCCCACGACGCGAGACACGTTGACGAAGTTGGTCTGCTGCGGCGGACCGACGCCGGTTTCGTATTGCTCGCCGCTACGACCGCCGATGCGCTCGTCGGCAGGTAGCTGCTCCTGGCTGGGCGCGCAGGCGGCGAACTGGACCGTGATCACGCCGGTTTTTCCGGCCGGCGGGTTGCGGACAAGCGCGCTGCGCCATGGCCGTATTCGGTCACCTGGAATGCATCGGAACGACCCATGCCGCGAAACCAGCCGACGACATCGAGCATCGTCCCCGCAGCAACGGGGTAGAAGAAGTAGAGCGAGCTCCCGTCGTTGGCCCGAATCTCGCTGAACGTGAACACGCTGAGACCGTTGACGGTGATGATCGCCGCGGCTTCGAAGTTGGCCTGGTTGTAGACCCGGATTGCGTACAGCTCGCCCCGGCAAACGTTGACAACGGCCTGGCCATCGCTGATTGTCGGCGTGCGCGGCGCGGCGGGTTGGCCGGGGCCGGCGGAAACGAGCACCTCGACCGCAAACGGGCTACTGGACGACGCCCTGAGGCGCGTCCCGTCGATCACGGCCGAAGGGCGCTCGGCGGCATCGACAACCTCGAGGTTGCGCGTGTGGAGGTCGCCGTCCGGCGGCAAGGATGCCGTCACGCCCAGAAACGCGGCGATGGTCGGTGAATCATAAAACCGCGCCTGGTACGACCCGCGAGGCTGGTCGTCCTGGTCGAAGAGCTCGACCGTGAGCCGGACCATGCTCTGACCTGCGTAGCGGTCGCTTGGCACCTTGGCGTATCGGCCGCGAACTGAAAGACTCGCCTTGCGGCTGACCGTGATGCCGCGCGACTTGAGCGCCTGGGCGAGACCGGCTGACACGCCAGGACCGAAGTTGGTGTCGAGTTGCGCGGGGCCGGCGATCTCGCCGATGGCGATCGATGGCTGGTTCTGTTGCTTAAGGGCTTGCTGCATCTGCTCGGCGATCCGATCGAGCTCCTTGCGCAGGACCTCGGTGCCGTTTGTCGGAGCGGTTGCAAAGAGGGTCATCAGGGCCGCGGCGGCGGCGATTCGGAGGGTCGATGCATTGCGTCGCATAAGTCCTAGTCTCCCCGGAATTGGGAACATTGGTTTTCAGAAAACAGGCGCGCTAGCGGGGCAGGGGGCTCGAGGGCAGCCTCAGCGATTGACGAGGGACGGGTCAGACTTGAAGCGATTGAGCGCCTCAGTTGCACGGCTGTTGCCGGCCGCGGCCGCCCGACGATACCAGTTCAAGGCCTCGGTCGGGTCCTTCGATAGACCGCGCCCGTTCTCGTACATCAGGCCGAGGTTGCACTGGGCGATAGCGTTCCCTTGCTCGGCGGATTTGCGATACCAGGACAGTGCTTGGGCCATGTCTTGCGCGACGCCCCGTCCCTGCTCGTACATCCAGCCGAGATCGAGTTGGGCGCCAGCATGGCCCTGCGCCGCGGCTTTGCGAAACCAGGCCACGGCCTCCGTGTCGTCGGTCGCCACGCCACGGCGATCGCGGAGCATGATGGCGAGGTTGTTTTGACCCCAGGCAAGGCCCTGTTCGGCGGCCTTGCGATACCACGTGACGGCCTGCGAGTCGTCTTTTGGCACTCCCCGGCCCTTCTCGTACATCCAGGCGAGGTTGGCCTGCGCCTGGGCGTGGCCCTTCTCTGCGGCTTTGCGGTACCAGCCAACCGCCTCTGCGTCGTCCCCATTCCCACCGCACCCGTGCGCGTACATCCAGCCAAGGTTGTCCTGGGCAGCGGTGTTTCCCTGCTCAGCGGCCTTGCGATACCAGGCGACTGCCTCCGCGTCGTCCTGAGTCACACCGCGGCCGGTGTGATACATCACACCGAGATCATTCTGTCCCATGGCGTTTCCTTGGTCAGCGGCCTTGCGATACCACGCAACCGCCGCGACATCGTCCTTGGCGACGCCATGCCCTTTATCGTACATCCAGCCGAGCTTTGCCTGGGCCGCGGCAAGGCCCTGCTCCGCGGCTTTGCGATACCAGGCGACCGCTTCTGTGTCGTCCGTTGTCACTCCTCGGCCGTTCGCGTACATCAGACCGAGGTTGAGCTGTCCGAAGGCGTTTCCCTGGCCGGCCGCTTTGCGGAACAAGCGCATTGCCTCCCTGTCGTTCTTGGCAACACCCCGTCCGTCTCGGTACATGAGTCCCAGGTTGTTTTGGGCCAGGGCGTTCCCCTGGCCAATCGCCTTGCAATACCAGGCGACCGCCGTCGCGTCGTCTCTAACGACGTTTCGTCCGTTCGCATACATCCAGCCGAGACCGTTTTGACCATGAGGGTTGCCCTGATCAGCGGCCTTGCGGAACCACGCCACGGCCCTGGTGTCGTCCTTGACCACACCGTGTCCGTTCGCATACATCTGGCCGAGGGAGGCTTGAGCACCGGCGTGGCCCTTTTCAGCGGCTTTGCGGAACCACACAGCCGCCTCGGCGGCGTCCTTTATCGTGAATTGGCCATTCGCCAGGAGAAGCCCTAGATAGGTCTGCGCCTCGATGTCGTCGCGCCCGGCGAGCTGACGGACCCGGCTCATGATCTGTAAGTCGAGCAGTTGGGTAACGTAAAGCCCGGACAGAGTCAGTTCTTGCCCCCCACGCGCGACCTTCAGTTCAATCCGATCAGCGAGCTCGCGGTTGTGAATGGCGGCTTTCGTCTCTTCGAGTGTGGACACGTCAAGTCCGTCTACCTGAAGCACGACGTCTCCGGTCTTCAGTCCGAGTCGATCGCCGCCCCCGCCTGGGACAACGAAGGTCACCAGAGGCTGGGATGGCGCGCGCTTGAACTGGGCCGCTGACTGTTCGCCCACCGCTCGGAAGAGAATCGCTAGGGCTGCCGTGCCTCGGGCCGTCGTCCGGCGGGCCAGCACTGGCGACGCCCCGGCCATCTCCCCCGATCGTAAACTCGGCGTCTGGCTAACGCGGCCGCCGTGGAGCCTGGCGACATCGATCGGCACCCGCTTCTTGACGTAGGCGGTCAGACTAAGCCAAGTCACGTCTCCGTCGGCGTCGGCCGCGGGTCCCTGCAGTCCCTGGAGCACATGGTAAAAGAACACGCCATGCTCGTACTTGTCGGACTCGAGCGCCCGCTCTCCCACCGCACAGCTATAGAGGGCGGCCACCTCGTCCGGTAGTTGCAGGGCAATTCCCCCGCCGATCCCCCGCCCGATTGCTGGATCGTCGCGGCAAGCGTCTACGAGCACGAGCTTCGTCCCACCGCAATCATCGAGGTTGCGGAATAACTGGCCCAGCGACAAGAGCGTGTTCCGATTCGCCGGGTCGGCGTCAACCGGGCAGAAATAGCCGTCGTGGTCGCCGCCGAACTGGAGGCCATGGCCGGACAGGCCGATCAGGAGCGTGTCGGTGCGCTTGCTCTTCGTGATGACGGCCTCCAGGCGAGCCCGGATGTTCGCCAGCGTTGGCCGACGACTGGCCCCTTTGCGCCCTTCGTCATCGGTGAGCAGGTCGATCTCATATCCAGCCTGACGTAGCAGCGGGGCCAGTGCGGTGACGTCGCTGACCGAGTACCGCAGGGGCTTGAGTTTTGCATGGTCGTACTCGTTGACCCCGACGAGGATCGCCCGCTGCCGGCCGGAGCCGGCCGCGGTGGCCGAGGCGGGGTGAAATCCGATGAGCACCGCGATAGCGGTCACTGTGATGCGTGTGTTGAACATGGCTTCTCACCTCGGTGAACTGGCGAAACGGAGCGCAGAAGATGCGTCAGAGGCCGTCCAGTGAGGATGGGAGCCGATAACCCCAGAGGATTCCGAGCCCGTTTTCCTGACGCCTTGTCGCGACCCGTCTGCTTTGAAGGTGCGGGTGAGGTCGGCTCACGCGACCCTCCTTTCCGCACTTCATGTACGGCGGCTGCGGGAAGTGTTACAAGTCTTCGTACGGTTTTTTGGCGGGTCGGTCGTGATTGTGGCGGTCAACAGACCTGCGAACCAGGGAGTCGTGTGTCGAAGTAGGCGAAGGCCGACGATACGGAATTGCTTGAACTGGCTGGATTGACGCTCGGCTGGCGCACGCCCTATACTCCCAAGGAGGGTTTTGTACAGATCCGGAAGCCACGCGGGGACATGGCGATGAAGAGCAAGCTCAGTGTCATGACATGGGTAGCGACTGTTTTGACGGTGGGAATCCTGGCGGCAGTACGGAATGGCATGGCCGACGACAAGACGGCCAAGACAGGCGTCAACGCCAAGACGGCTTTTGCCAAGATCAAGACGCTCGTCGGTGAATGGAAAGGCGAAATCTCCGGCGAGCATGAGGCGAAGGAAGACGGCCAGCACAAAAAGGTTGAAGCCGTTGTCACCTACCGGCTGACCGGTGCTGGCAGCGCCCTGGTCGAAACCCAGGGCCCCGGCACGGCCCACGAGATGGTTTCGGTCTACCATCTCGATGGGGACGATCTGCGCATGACCCACTACTGCGCAGCGCAGAATCAGCCTCGGATGAAGCTTGACCGGGCCAACTCCACACCCGACCACCTGATTTTCGTCTTTGACGGTGGCACCAACCTTGACCCGCAGAAAGACCTCCATATCCATGGCCTCGAGATCACGTTCCATAAGGACGGTCATATCAAGAGCGCGTGGGAAGCCTACACAGATGGCAAATCAGCCGGTATCCATGCTTTCAATATGAGCCGCAAGTGAGCGCGCTTGCATCCCCATATCGGCTTCCAGGGGTACTCCGCCACATAGTCCACGGACGAAACGGGCTGGCTTTTGCTCATGACAATCTCATTTCTCCACGCGGCTGACATTCATCTCGACAGCCCGCTCAGGGGACTGGAGCGTTATGAGAATGCGCCCGTGGACCGGATTCGAAGGGCGACGCGACGCGCTTTCTCACGGATGATCGACCTGGCCATCGAGAAGTGCGTCGACTTCGTGCTGATCGCCGGCGACCTCTACGACGGCGACTGGCGTGATTACAACACCGGCTTGTTCCTGGTCAAGGAGCTGAGCCGGCTGCGGGACAACAAGATCCGTGTCGTGCTCATTCAGGGCAACCACGATGCAGCCAACAAGATGACCCGGGCCCTCCCTCTGCCCGAAAATGTCCGGCTCTTGACCCATGAACGGCCCGAGACCGTTGTTTGGGACGACCTGGGAGTGGCGATCCACGGGCAGAGCTTTGCCAGGGCCGCGGTCACGGAGAACCTGGCGGCGGCCTATCCCGCGGCTGTAGCCGGATGCGTCAACATCGGCCTGCTCCATACCTGCCTGGCCGGCGCGGAAGGCCATGAGTCGTACGCGCCCTGCACGCTCGAAGACCTCAGGCTGCGCGGTTATGATTACTGGGCGCTCGGGCATATCCACGCACGCCAGGTTCTGTGCAGCGACCCGCTGGTCGCGTTCTCCGGCAATGTCCAGGGCCGTCATGCTCGCGAGACCGGAGCGAAGGGTTGTTTGATCGCGAGCGTTGCCGCGGGCCGGCGCATCGACCAGGTCTTTCATCGCCTCGATGTGGTTCGCTGGGAGCGGGAGCGCATCGAGATCTCGGATGTGGAATCCGAATCCGATCTCTTCGACCGGGCGGTCGAATCGCTCGATGGCTTGCTCGCCTCTGATCCCGACCCCGAAGGGCTGCTAGCCGTCCGCCTCGTCCTCGCCGGCACCACGGGATTGCACGACCGGCTGCTGGCTGACCCGGAGCGGGTCAGCGCCGAGATTCGCAGCCTCGCCACCGATCGGGGCCAGGACCGGCTCTGGATCGAGAAGGTCGAGCTTCACACCCAGCCTCGGCGGGCCCTCACGACGCCTGACGGCCCGAGTGAGGAACTGCTCGAGGTCCTCGAACAGTTCCGGGCCGAGCCCGGGGCATTCCAGGAAGTCGTTGAGGAGCTGGCCGAGCTGAAACGGAAATTACCTCCCGACCTGACCCAAGATCGCGACACCCCCCGGCTGGACGACCCGGAATGGTTGCAAACCTTGCTGGAGCAAGTCCAGCCCATGCTGCTCGGCCTGCTGCACAAATCGGGCGATGGTGCGGACAGGGGCGCTGCGCCCTGATTCAACCCGCCGCTTCGTTCCATGAAGATACTCAATCTTAGACTACAGGCTGTGGGCCCCTTCAGCGGCGTTGAGCTGGCTTTCTCCCGGTGCAATCAGGGCCTGCAGCTTGTCTATGGTCCCAACGAGGCGGGCAAGAGCTCGGCGCTGCGGGCCTTGTCGTACCTGCTGTTTGGCTTTCCTCGCCTTTCGGCCGACTGTTTTATCCATCCCAACGAACATCTCCGAGTCGGCGGCAAGCTAGTGCGCGACGATGGCGAAGAACTGGAGTTCGTCCGCCGCAGGGGCAATCAGAACACGCTGCGCGGGCTCGATGACTCGTCGGTCGTACCCGACGAGCGCCTGGCGCGGTTCCTGGGCGGCTTGAACCGAGATACGTTCGAGGCCCTTTTCGGCATCGATCACGAGCGGTTGACGCAGGCCGGCGAGGAAATCCGCACCGGCCATGGCCAGCTTGGCGAGCTGCTCTTCGCCGCTGGGTCGGGGCTGGCTGGTCTGCGCCAGGCCCAGGAAAAGCTGCAACAAGAGCTGGAAGCACTCTTCAAACCCCAGGGTAAGAACCCCCGAATCAACAAGACCCTGGCGGAATTTCGCGAATCCCAGGACGAGCTCAAGCGCAATCAGTTGTCGAGCAACGAATGGCTGGAGCACGATCGGGAATATCACGAGGCCCTGAGCAAGGCCGCGGGCCTTCACGAAGAGGTCCGCGCAGCTCGTGCTGAACACGGGCAAATCACGCGGATCAGGCAGGCAATCCCGTTGGTGGCGCGGCGGCGCCTGCTGCTCCAGCAGCTTGCCGAGCTGGGAGACGTGGTCCGCCTGCGGGAGGACTTCGGCGCCGAGTTTCGCGAAACCCAGAATAAACTGGGGCTGGCCGAACAGACCATCAAGCAGACTCGCCTGGAAATCGCTGACATCGACGCGCGATTAGACCAGCTCGACCTGCCTCGATTGCTGCTGGACGCCGGGCCTGAGATCGAGGCTCTCCAGGAGCGGCTGGGCGCGGTCGAAAAAGCGACTCTCGACCGCATCCGGATCGAGAACTTTCGAGACGATTCCGAGCACCAGTCGAGGCGCATTCTCCGCGAGCTGGGCCATCCGGCGGAGCTCGATCGCGCGGAATCTCTGCGGCTCCGAATCGATGAGCCGATGGTCATCCGCCAGCTCGGCCAACGATCTGCCCAGTTGCGCGGCCAGGCTGAAGAGGCGCGGAGGACAATCGTCCGCCACCAAGACCAGATCGAGCGCTTCGACAAGGCCTCAACCGACCTGGAACAACCGCGCGACGTGGAGCCTCTCCGCGTCGTGGTCCGCCGGGCGCGCAAGGCAGGCGACCTCGATGCTCGACTCGCCGAAGCGCGTGGCAGGCTGGCCCGTGTCGAGAAAAAGGCATCCCTGACCTTGAGCCAGCTTCCCGGTTGGAGCCGGTCTCCCGAAGATCTCCAGCGGCTCTCCGTGCCCTTCGGCGCCACCTTGGACCAGTTCGAGGCTCGATTCCAGGCAATTGCGCAAGAGCGCCAAAGCATCGACGAACGGCTGGCCGCCGAAGAGATCTCGATCCGCCAGATCGAATCCATGCTTCAAACCCTTGAGCTGCAGCAGGACGTGCCGACTGAAGAGGCGCTGGAAGCCGCCCGCAAGCGCCGTGATCTTGGCTGGCAGCTCGTAAAAGCCGGCTGGCTCGAAATGAAGGTGGTCCAGGAAAAGATCGCCGCGTTTCTGGCGGATTTTCCGCCAGCCGACAACCTGGCCGTGGCTTACGAGCAAGCGGTCGATCGCTGCGACGTACTGGCCGATCGCCTGCGCCGCGAGGCCGATCGCGTTGCTCGCAAAGCCGAGGTGCTTGCGTCGCTTCACCGGCACCAAGCCGCTCGCCATGCATCGGAAACGGACGTCAAGCAGCTCGACCATCAGGAACGCGACCTCCAGCTCGAATGGGCGAAGCTGGTCGAGCCTCTGGGCATCATGACCCAGTGCCAGACGCCAGCCGAGCTTCGGGCCTGGGCCCGCAGTCGCGATGAGGTGATCCAGCTTCTCGAAAAGGTCGAGGAAGCCCGTCAAGACGTCGAGCCTCTTGAGCAGGCGTTCGAGACACACCAAGTTGCACTCAAGCGGTTCACGGCAGATCTGGGCGAATTGCCCAGCGCTTCGGATTGTGACCTGGCCGGCTTGCTGGACCGGGCCGAAACGATCATCAAACAGCAGGACGACCTGATTCAGAAGCGCTCGAAACTGGAGACCAAGCGTGATGGCGTTCGGTCCGAGCTCGCCGCGGCGCAGCTCTCGCTCCGGGAAGCCGAGGCTGATCTTGACACGTGGCGGGGCGAGTGGGCCGCGAAGATGGTTCGCATCGGGCTGGAACCCGCCGCGGCGCCCGAACAGGCTGAGGTTGTTCTGACCCGGACTTATGAGCTATTCGAATGCCTGGAGAAGCGGCGCGATCATCTGAGCCGGATCCGCGGCATCGACCGCGACGCCGAGCTGTTCGCGCGTGATGTCGGCTCCCTGGTGGTGCGCATCGCCGCCGAGCTTGGCAATCAGCCCACCGGCGATCAGGCTCGCGAGCTGTTCCGGCTGCTGCGCGAGGCTCGGTCCGCCGCGCAGACCCACGCCACGCTGCTGGAGCAGCGAAACCGCGCCGAGAGCAAGCTCCAAGACGCCGAGACCCGGTGCGGGGCAGCGCGGATTTCTCTCGAACGTCACTGTCAGGAGGCAGGCTGTACCGATATCGATCAGCTTCCCGAGGCCCAGCGGCGGTCTCAAGACAGCACTCGCCTCGAGACGGACCTCGCAGCCTGTACCGAGCAACTGCTGGTTGAAGCGGCTGGTGCCGACATCGGCGATTTTGCCGCCCAGGTTGAGCGGGCTGATTCCAGCGCGCTGGAATCATCCATCAAAGAGCTCGAGGACAAGATCGCCTCTCATGAAGAAGAGCTGCGCCGGCTCGACCAGACCATTGGCACCAAGCGAGCGGAACTGGCCCGCATGGACGGTAGCGACCGAGCTGCCGAGTGTGCCGAGAAAATCCAGACGCTCGTGGTGCGGCTCCAGGGAGACGCCGCGCGCTATGCGGCCCTCAAGCTTGCCGCAACGGTCTTGCACAAGGGCATCGAACGGTATCGCGAGAAGAATCAGGGCCCGATCCTGGCCCGTGCGAGCACGTTGTTCGCCGCTTTGACCGGTGGTTCGTTCACCCGGCTCCAGATCGATGACGACGACGGCCGTTCCGTGCTCAAGGGAGTGCGGCCCGACGGCCGGCTGGTCGGGACCGACGGGATGAGCGACGGCTCTCACGACCAGCTTTACCTTGCCTTGAGGCTCGCGAGCCTGGAATCGTGGCTCGATGCGCATGAGTCCGTCCCCTTCGTGGTTGACGACATTCTGCTGAACTTCGACGACGAGCGCGCCACCGCCGCCTTGCGCGAGCTGGCCGGGCTCTCGCGACGCACCCAGGTCCTGTTCTTCACCCACCACCGCCACATCATCGACCTGGCACGCGCCGAGCTTTCCGATG
The DNA here is from genome assembly GCA_963823675.1 of uncultured Isosphaeraceae bacterium. Taxonomy (GTDB): domain Bacteria; phylum Planctomycetota; class Planctomycetia; order Isosphaerales; family Isosphaeraceae; genus CAWGMT01. The sequence continues at coordinate 421,302 of CAWGMT010000020.1, forward strand.
ATCTTGTCTTCGTTCATGAGCTGCCGGAGCCTCGGTTTCGGGAGACACGAACATTCCTCGACCTCCGCAAAACCAAGATCGAGCCGATCGAGGACGAACGGCGATGAGGACCTTCTTTTTCTGGCGACTGGGTTGTGCCTGTGCGGATCGCTCGCGTCGGCCGGCGATGATACGGTCGCGCCAATCGCCAGCCAAACGGCGAAAGCGCCTTCGGCGCAACCAACGGATTTCTTCGAAGCACGAATTCGCCCAATTCTGGCTGAACATTGCTTCCGGTGTCACGGTCCGCGGAAGCAGGAGTCGAGGCTACGACTCGACTCGCGGCAGGGGTTGCTCAAAGGGACTGATTCCGGTCCGGTGGTGGTGCCGGGCCAGCCCGAGGAGAGCCCTCTGATCGTTGCGATCCGCCATGACTCGCAGGTCAAGATGCCACCCAAGGCGAAGCTTCCCGCTCAGGCGATCGCCGACCTTACCACCTGGGTCAAGCTGGGCGTTCCCTGGCCTGAAAGCTCGCCAGGACAAGCCCGGAGCGGGGCAGGAGAGCCCACCAAAGTCAGCGCAGCGGCTCTGAAGCACTGGGCATTTCAACCCGTCGCAAAAAGGGCCGCGCCGCCGGTGAAGGATGCCGCCTGGCCGCGGACTTCGATCGACCGCTTCATCCTTGCCCACCTTGAAGCCAGGGGCCTCTCGCCGTCGCCACCGGCCGGCAAGCAAACCTTGATCCGCCGCGCGACCTTCGACCTGACCGGCCTGCCGCCAACGCCCGAGGAGATCGCGGCCTTCGATAACGATACAGCCCCGGATGCCTACGACCGCCTGATCGAGCGGCTCCTGGCGTCGCCGCATTACGGCGAGCGCTGGGGCCGATACTGGCTCGACGTCGCGCGGTATGCCGATACCAAGGGCTACATCTTGTTCCAGGATGCCGATTTCCACTGGGCTTATACCTATCGCGACTACGTGATCTCGGCCTTCAACCGCGACCTCGCTTACGACCGGTTTCTCATCGAGCAGATCGCGGCGGATCGGCTCCCGGCAGAGCAGGGCCGGCGGCCTCTGGCAGCGCTCGGCTTTCTCACCCTGGGCGCCCGGTTCATGGGCAATTCTCACGACGTGATCGACGATCAAATCGACGTTGTCTGCCGGGGCCTCATGAGCTTGACGGTCACCTGCGCCCGCTGCCACGACCACAAGTTCGATCCCGATCCCGGCGCAAGACTACTATTCACTCTATGGCGTCCTGGCCAGCACGCGCGAGCCGATGATCGCACCCGAGGTTGGCAACTCGCCCCAAACGCCCGCCTACAGGAAGTTCGTGCAGGAGCTCGAGTCGCGCCGCCAGAAATTGGACGCGTTCGTGACAGCCAAGCAGCACGAATTGATCGACTCGGCGAAACGGCGGGTGGCCGAGTATTTGGTCGCCGCCCAGCGTGCCATCGACCAGCCCAGCACCGAAGACTTCATGCTGCTCGCCGACAGTAACGATCTTAACCCGGCGCTGCTGATTCGGTGGCAGAACTACCTGGCTCGGGCCCGGACGATCTCCGACCCCGTTTTTGCTCCTTGGCACGCTCTCGCTGAATTACCCGCCCAGAGTTTCGCGGCGGATTCGGCTGCGTTGCTCGATCGGCTCGCCGGCAGAACCCCGCGATCCGCGCCGGGCGGCTCGCTGCGCGGAAAGGCCCAGCCAGTCCCAGTCAATCCCGTCGTCCTCCGTGCGCTCCTGGCCCAGCCCCCGAGTTCGTTGGCCGAGGCCGCTCGAACCTACGCGAAGTTGCTGCTTGACGTGGACCAGATCTGGAAAGACCAAGAGCGTCGGGTGGCCCTTGAGCGACGAGCATGCCAATCGCTTCCCGAGCCAGCGTTAGAGGCGCTGAGGCTCGTGCTCTACGGACCGGACAGTCCGCTTGACTTGACGGCAAGCCCGTTCGGCGAGCTGGCCCTTTTCCCCGACCGTCCGTCCCAGGCCAAGCTCCAGGAATTGCGCAACGCCTTGCAGAAATGGTTAACCAGCGGTCCCGCCGCACCGGCGCGAGCGATGAGCTTGGAAGACGTGCCGACTCCGGTTGAGCCGCGAGTCTTTGTCCGCGGAAATCCTCAACAATCCGGGTGATCCCGTGCCGCGTCGGTTTCTCGCCGTACTGGCCGGCAATGGGCGAAAGCCGTTCCACGACGGCAGCGGCCGGCTCGAGCTGGCGCGCGCAATCGCCAGCCGCGATAACCCGCTGACGGCCCGCGCTCTGGTCAACCGCGTCTGGATGCACCACTTCGGAACTCCGTTGGTTGCCACTCCAGGCGACTTCGGCCTGCGCAGCGATCCTCCCACGCTGCCCGATCTGCTGGATCAGCTTGCCTCGCGCTTCGTGGAGCAGGGCTGGTCGATCAAGGCGCTCCATCGTCTGATCATGCTCTCGAACACCTATCAGCAGAGCAGTGACGACCGTCCCCAGGCCAGGGCCGTCGATCCCGAGAACGTCTTGTACTGGCGCATGAACCGGCGCCGTCTCGACTTCGAAGCCGTGCGCGACAGTTTGCTGGCCGTTTCGGGAAGGCTCGACCGCGCCATCGGCGGTCCGCCCCTGCGCAGCGCGACCGACAACGCCGCCAATCGGCGGACGATCTACTGCTTCATCGATCGGCTCAATCTGCCCGGGCTCTACCGCACATTCGACTTTCCCGATCCCAATGCAACCAGCCCACGCCGCGACCAGACCACGGTCGCGCCCCAGGCTCTCTTTCTCATGAACCACCCATTCGTGCTCGACGCACCCGGCGCGATCCTGGCCCGGCCTGAGATTGACGCGGCGCCGGAGATAGACGCCAAGGTCGACCGACTCGATTGCTTGATCTACGGCCGCCGGTCCGGGGCAGAGGATCGCTCGCTGGCGCGAGAGTTCCTGGGCGGTTCCCCCAGCGGATCGAACCGCTGGCGCTCATTCGTGCAGGCACTGCTGATGGCCAACGAGTTTGTGTTTATCGATTGAAGGAGTGACAGGAATGTCTCAAGGGTGCGAAAGGCGAGGGTCGAGACGTTATGATGAAAGCCTAGAGCCCTCGGCCCCCATAGTGGCTTTTCGCAGAGGAGAGAGCAGAACCCATGAGCGCTGTTTCCAGCAGCCCCCCGGACAAGCCTGACGCGGCACCCCCCGAGCGACTGCTGTCGATCGACGCCTTGCGCGGCTTCGACATGTTCTGGATCGTCGGAGGAGACGACCTCGCTCATGCACTCGGAAAATGGTGGGGCCCCCCTCAAGGAACGCAGCTTGCCCAGCAATTTTCCCACGTCGAATGGGAAGGCTTTCGGTTCTACGATCTGATTTTTCCCTTGTTCTTGTTCCTGGTCGGCGCGGTCTTGCCTTTCTCGTTGCGCAAGTACCAGACCCGCGATCATCCCAAGAGCCTCGCCTTGGCGCGCATTGCGCGGCGAGTCGTGCTGCTGTTTCTGCTGGGCTTAGTCTACAACAACCTCCTCCAGTTTCGGTTTGAGTCGCTGCGGGTCGCGGGCGTTTTGCAACGAATCGCGATCTGCTACGGGTTCGCGGCTACGATCTTCTTGCTCACGAAGGTCCGCACCCAGGTGGTCTTGTTCGTGGCAATCCTGGTCGGATACTGGACGATCTTGATGTTTGTTCCTTCGCCTGAGTCGCGAGCCGGCGATCTGGCCAAGGAAACGAACCTGGCGGGGTATCTCGACCGGCATTACCTTCCTGGCAAGATCTACGAGTCGTTCTACGGTTACGGCGATAACGAAGGGCTGCTCTCGACGATCCCCGCAGTAGCGACGGCACTGCTGGGAGTTCTGGCTGGCCATTGGCTACTCTCCGACCGAGTGCGCTGGACCAAGTTCGTCGGGCTGGCGACGATGGGATTAGCCTGTCTGGGCTTGGGCATGCTCTGGAGCAAAGACTTTCCCATCATCAAGATTCTCTGGACGAGCAGCTACGTGCTGGTCGCGGGCGGCTGGAGCCTGCTTTTACTGGCGCTCTTCTACACGATCATCGACGTGATCAAGTTGCGGGCCTGGGCGTTTTTCTTCGTCGTCATCGGCGTCAACGCCATCACAATCTACGTCGCAACTCATTTCATTCCCTTCGAGACGATCTCGCAGCGCATCTTCGGAGGCGTCGCCCGGCTTTCGGGCGGCCTGCGGCCGGTGGTTGTGGCGACGGGTACCGTGGCCCTAGAGTGGCTGTTGCTCCTGCACCTGTACCGGAATCGGATCTTCCTGCGCGTGTAAGCTTTCAAGGAGCCGCCGTCATGCCGTCACCGTTTCCGGGGATGGACCCGTATCTGGAGGGATCGCTGTGGATGAGCGTCCACACGCCGTTGACGGTGGAGATCGCTCGGCAGTTAAACCGCCGGTTGAGTGCCCGCTACGTTGCCTTGACAACTCGCCGATTCGTCATGGACACACCCGAGGAGTCAGAGATCGTCATCGGCGAAGTTTATCCGGATGTCGCCGTGGCCCGGTCTGGGCTGACCGATGGGGGTGCCCACACGGCCGGAACGATTGCGCCTCCACTACGCATGGCAACACTTGTCCGCACCCCGATACCACACATTACGGTCGAGATCCGCGATGTGGAACACCGGCAGCTCGTGACCGTGATCGAGGTCTTCTCGCCTACCAACAAGCACGGAGATGGATATAAAGAGTATCTCGACAAGCGTGATCGAATCCTGCGAAGCACGGCCCATCTGATCGAGATCGACCTGTTGAGGAAGGGACGCCGCATCCCGATGCAAGGGACTCTGCCTTCCGCACCCTACTTCGTCTTCGTTTGTCGCGTCGAACTTCGACTCTTGACCGAGATTTGGCCCATTACCCTGGATCAACCTCTGCCCGAGGTTCTCGTACCGCTGCTACCGGGCGACGCGGACGCAACCATGGACCTTCAGCATGCCTTGACGAACGTTTACGATGACAATCGACTCAGCTCCATGATCGATTACTCCAAATCTCCCGACGTGCCACTCTCTCCCGAACAAGCTGCGTCGGTGAATGAGCTCCTCCGCGCCGCTGGGCTGCGTCACTGAGCCAAAAACATAGAAGGTCGTCGATGGCGCAGAAATTGCCGTACCAGCACAATACGACCCCAACACTGACCCGGCGCGAGCTCCTCGAGCGCTGCGGCATGGGGTTCGGGTTGATCGGGCTGGCGGGCGTGATGGCCGACAACGGTCTGACCGGTCGAGCCGGCCGCGCAAGCGCGGACGTGCAGCCACCCCGATCGCTCGGCCCCATGGCACCGAAGTCGCCTCACTTTGCCCCGAAGGCAAAGCAGGTTGTCCACCTCTTCATGAACGGCGGTCCGTCGCACGTCGACACATTCGATCCCAAGCCATTGCTGGCGAAGTACCACGGCAAGACGCTTCCCACGCCCAACCTGCGCACCGAGCGCAAGACCGGCGCAGCCCTGGGCTCGCCCTTCACCTTCAGGAAGTATGGCGAGAGCGGCATCGAAGTGAGTGATCTCTTCGCCCGCACGGCGGCTCAGCATATCGACGACCTGTGCATCATCCGCTCGATGTATGCCGACGTGCCCAATCACGAGCCATCGCTCATGTTGATGAACTGCGGCGACGGCCGCTTGCAGCGCCCCAGCATGGGAGCCTGGATCACTTACGGCCTGGGCTCGGAAAACCAGAACCTGCCCGGCTTCATCGCCATGTGTCCGGGGGGCTATCCGATCGTGGCAACCCAGAACTGGCGGTCGGCCTTTTTGCCTGGCGCCTATCAGGGAACCTACATCGATACCCAGCATACCGCGATCGATAAATTGATCGAGAACATCCGCAACACTGCGTGCGCAGTCCGGCGAACAGCGCCGCCAGCTCGACCTGGTGCGGCAGCTCAACGAGCGGCATGCCGCGGCGCGCGGGCACGATCCGGCGCTCGAGGCGCGGATCCAGTCGTTCGAGCTGGCCTATCGCATGCAAGGCGAGGCCGCGGAAGCCTTCGACATCAACCAGGAGCCCGCTTTCATCCGCGCCCTCTACGGCCCGGGCACCCAGGCCCGGCAGCTCCTGATCACGCGCCGCCTGCTCGAGCGCGGAGTGCGTTTCATCCAGGTCTGGAGCGGAGCCGGTCAGCCCTGGGACGATCACGAGAACATCACGGCCCACCACCGCCAGCTTGCCGCCGACTGGGACCAGGCCATCGCCGCTTTCCTGACCGATCTCAAGCAGCGCGGGCTGTTCGACCAGGTACTGATGGTCTGGGGCGGTGAGTTCGGCCGGACACCCGTGGCCGAGCTGCCCGCGCTCTCCGGACGCGACCACAATCATTATGGCTTCACAATGTGGCTGGCCGGCGGCGGCGCTCGCGGCGGTTACGTCCACGGCGCCACGGACGAGCTCGGATTCACCGCCGCCTCGAGGACAAGGTCCACGTTCACGATCTCCACGCCACGATCCTCGCTCTTCTGGGCTTCGACCATGAGAAGCTCACCTACCGCTACGCCGGACGCGACTTCCGGCTGACCGACGTTTATGGACGCGTTGTCAAGGACCTGATCGCCTGACCGCCTACCGCCGGGTGATCCGGGCCGGGGCGCTCGGTGCCGCCGCGCATGCCGGGCAGACAAGCCGCATCTGGCGGGTCACGCCGAATTCAAAAGTCGGACGACGGCATTCCGGACAGACCGTGGCTTCAATCGCTTCAATGAGAGGGTCCCAGACCCACTCCTGATGGTCGATCACGGATCCCTTCGAGACGACCGCCGTGCGCAGCAATTGCTTGGGCTGATGAATCACCAGCAGATTCAGTAGGCGCAACTGAACCTTCAACTGGCTCTTGCGCTTCAGTTCGGCGGATCGCAACGATTCCTCACGCGCGAGCGCCTCGAGCCGCTCGGCGAACCGCGCGGCTTCCTCGCCACGGTTGCGGGCTTTCTGGGCCTGTTCCTCGACCTCGGTGCGCAGGTCGGTATAGTAACGCTTGATGCGTTCGAGCTGCCGGTGCAGCCGCTCGCCCAGCTCGCGATGATACGTGTTGGCCATTGCCGACAGCGTGCGGACCACTCGGTCCCGCGCGACTGGGTAGGCCGAGGCCAAACCCGGATGCTGGACCTCGGCAAGCGGCGTCCACGGCTTGTCGGCCAGATGCGCACGGTCGAGCAATCGCTCCAGGTGCCGTACCTGGCGGCCATGGTGCACGTCGATCGCCACGGTGAGCAAGTCCTGTTCCTTCTGGTCGCTCACGAAGGTCGCTTCGAACCAGAGTGCAGCCTGGGGAAAGTGCAGTGTGCGGCAATGATCCAGCTTCAGCTCGAAACCGGCAGGCAGTGTGGCCGCCCGCCGAAGTCGGTCCTCCAGCCCCTGGGGAGCGAGGTTTAGACCGACCAGGTACAGCACCACGTGGCGCCCTCGATTCACCGCGTCGGCCAGCAGGCTGTCGACCAGGGGAGTTCCATAGCTGGCGAGCTGGGCTCCGGGATGCTCGGGAATCGCCTCGGGATCGAAGACGAGGCGCACGATCTCCGCCTCCCGCGCCGCGCTGCCGCCGGCAGCATCAGGTCATAAACCTGGGGCTCGACTTCGTCCCAGACGCCGCCGACCACTTCCGCATAGGCACGCAGAAACTCCTCGAGGGGCGTGTGGGAAGGTCCCGAAGTGGTTGCATCCATACTCATCGCTCTGTTAACACCTCAAGCCGTCGCGGCTCATTGATCGGGCGCGAACCGGCTGCCGAAGAGCTTGTCATCGACCGCACGCTGCTCGAAATACGCGCGTTTGGCATCCAGCAGCCGCTCGCCCAGTTCATCGATGCGTTGGGTAAATTCGTCCTGGTCGCTTGACTCGGCCCAGAGGTCAGCGACCACATCCTGGAATTCCCGCTCATCTTCCAGGTTGCCCAGAATCATGTCAACCTCGCCAATGACGAGCTCGAACATGTTCAGCTTGGCCTCGAGAAGGTTGAGAACCGCGGCCTCGACGGTGTTGGCAGCGACCAGGTTGAACACGTGAACGTCGTGGGTTTGACCGATGCGGCTGAGCCGGCCGATCCGTTGTTCGATCTTCATCGGGTTCCAGGGTAAGTCGAAATTACAGACAGCGTGGGCAAACTGGAGGTTGCGCCCCTCGCTGCCGGCCTCGGTGCAGAGAAGCAGCCGCGCCGGTCCGCGAAAGCGCTCGATGGCCCTCTCCTTGTCCAACCGCGACAACCCGCCATGAAATACAGCGACATCATTTCCAGACTCGCTGAGCCGCCGCTCCAGCAGCTCCTGAGTGGCGCGGAACTGGGTGAATATGACGATCTTGTCGGGAAACTCGCCGAGCAAAGCGAGGAGGCGGTCGACCTTGGTATTCTGGCTCTGGCTGGCGGCGCGCGTGGATAGGTCCATGAGCCGCGCGCGATCGGCTTCGGAGAGCTTCGGTTGTTCGGCGATCTTGGCGAGGGTTCCGGCCGCTGCCTGGCTCGAGCTGCCCATCGCCATCTGAAGGCTCAAGAGAGCCATGCGGTTCAAGGCGCCGCTCTCCTTGGATTTCGCCGCCCGGAGATGGGTGCGCACAAACTCCGTCACATCCCGGTACAAGGAGTGCTCCGGAGCAGATAACGACAGATACTCGGTCCTGGCCCACCTGCGCGTGAACTGAAGGCCCACCGTGCTCCGGCGATTACGGATCATCACCTCCGCGAGCAAGGTGTGCAGCTCGTCCAGATTTCGCGGAGTGAGCTTGTCGCGCTTATCGACGAAATGGCGCTGAAACTGACGGGCCGTGCTCAAAAGCCCCGGCTCCAGAAGCGTGACGAGGTTGAACAGCTCCTCCAGGTTGTTTTGCACGGGCGTTGCCGTCAGCAGCAAGATGAACTGCTTCTGAATTTCGCTGGCAAACTTCCAGGTCTGGGTGTTGCGATTGCGGAGATGATGCGCCTCGTCGACGATGACCATGTCCCAGCGGCGCGCCAGAATTGCCGATCGGTGCGGCTCGCGCTTGGCGGTATGGATCGACGCGATCACGCGGTCAAACGCGCCCCACGCATTTGAGCCCTGACTGCGGAAGTCAGGATGGTCATGGCTGATCAGCTCGAGCGAGAATTTCCGCCGCATCTCTCCCTGCCACTGCTCGATCAGGGAGGGGGGTACGAGGACGAGGATCGAACGGGCCAGGCCCCGGATCACGAGCTCCGACAAGACGAGCCCGGCCTCGATCGTCTTGCCCAACCCGACCTCATCGCACAACATGGCCCGGCCGCGGAAGCGCCGGAGCACGGTCTTGGCCGTGCGGATCTGATGCTCCAGGAGCTCGATGTCGCGCACCAGGGGCAAGGCGATCAAGCGATCGAACCCGGCGTGAGTCGCCAGCCGAGCTGCCCGCAGCGCCAGATCGAAGCAATCCAACCCCCCGAGCGAGCCACCGTTACCCCGAACGACCGCCCAGTCGCGCGGCTCGAAGAGGATGGGTACCCCCTGTTCGCTTGCCATTTCCGCCCCGGCCGGATAGGACGTTCCCGACCCTGCGACGAGTCGAAAGCGGCCCGGCGCGCGATACTCGAGCCACAAAACGGCATCTTGTCCGGAAACAAGCTGGGCCAGTTCGCGTATGATCACCGCGCTCGCCGCCGGGTCGATCGCTGAGTTGAGAACGCGCCCTGCATCGTCCTCGATCAATTCGATTGCGAACCCCTCCGGTCCCAGGGACTGTGGGAGTTCCAGCCGATCGGGCAAACGCGACGGCGCAACCTCGAATCGATCGCCGATCTGTAAATCCGTAACAGCCATCGATTACCGGACGACGGTTTGTGATCTGTTGCCAAATGGGCCGATCTTGAAACGCAGGCCGCCATTCTAGCATAAAGCCCGCTCGTCTACGATTTGCGTAAGCCACCCCAGATGCGATATCCTTTTCATCGAGGACGAGATGGTGCTCTTCCGGATGACGTTGCCCAGACCCAGCTCGGAAGTTGCTTGTTCCTGTCTGGTTGACGCAACGCGGTTGCCAGACCGCTTTCCCGGTGAGTAAGTTCGGACTCTTCGCCGGGTCGCCCTGGGGGCTCGCTCCCCCAGGGCGACCCGGCGAAAACCATCTGGAGATCTGACATCCCAGCCCGCTTCTCTCTACAGTGACTCGAAGTCCTGCGCGGGCATGGTGATACCCGCGACGTAGTCGCTGATCATGGCCGCCATCATGGTGAGATCCGCAGACGCCGAGAGTTGGATATTGAGCTCCGCCGTTTCTTTGACGACGTAAGCCTCGAAATCGGCCAAGGCCGCAATCCCAGCGGTTTTGTGCCCGCCGCTGAAGTCGGCATAGATGTTGGCCATCTTGTTCTCGATCGTTTGCGCCACGGTCAGGCTGCTCGTGAATTTCGCGATGACCGAGACCTCATAGGCTTCTCCCATCGGGACGTGGATTGGCGTTGGCGCGTCCGGCGCGGACGTGGCGACCAGGCCAGGAAGATTGACCGTGGGAGAACCGTGCGCCAGAGTCGGCACCACGTTATCCATGTACCAGATGGGGACCTGGCGGTGCCCGACCCCGCCCAAAAGTGCGGTCACATCGTAATAGTGATTCACCCCTGGGATCGGGGCCTCCCCCCACATGCTGAAAAGCTGGTCAAAGAGCGTACTGCCCTCGGTGACGTTGGTGTGCTGATAGAACTCCTCGAGGTCGTTGACGCCAGCCGGAATCGTGATGTCCGGGTCGTGCATGATGTTCTGCATCCCCGTGATAGTCATCACCGCCATCTGGCCGAATGGCCCGGTCGAAGCGCTGTAGAAGACGGCTGGACTGCCGTCGGCGCGTGTGTTGGTGGCCGGATGCGGGTCGAGAAACGTCATCCTGGTATACCCGGCCACGAGCCCGTTCAGCTCAGAAGCGGGGGTCCCCGAAACCTTGGGTGACGGCACCGATGGTCGTGATCCGGTACGATGCCGAGTTGTCGGCGTAGCTGCTCTCCGTGACGGTATGGCTCGGGTTGGCCACGGCAACCACGAACGGTTGCGCAGGATCGATCAACAGCGAGCCCGGCACGTTCACCACCAGAGTGTGCGTGCCCACGGACAGACCGGCGCCGCTGGCCGTTCCATCACCAACTTGCGTGGACGTGGAGTTGATCGCGCTTGCGCTCGAGCGGTCGATCGCGATTTCAAACGACTTGGCGATCGGAGCATTTTGCACCTGATAGACGACCGCGACACTGGTGGCGGTCTGCTCCCTGGCGGAAAGCACCGCGATGTTGGGTCGAGTCGGCGTCGCCGAGAGCACAACCCGGCCTTCGAGCACCTCCAACGTCGGCCGGCGCCGCCCGCGAATAGACCGGCCAGCGTTGCCGCGCATTGTCTTTTGGGCAATCGCGAAGTTCCACATCTTAGCACCCCGCGGTTCGGTTTCTTCCGAGTCGAGGCTGCCGACTTCGGCTACCTCTCGACATCATCTAGTACGCCCCGCGGGGTGCTCTGTCACGCACGACGAGCCGGTCTGCTGGTGTCTCGTGCGACCTCCTGCGGTAGTTGTCTCTTGATTGTGAGAAACCGCCGCACGGACATGAATTCTCCTCATGGCCCAAACCGTTTCGCTCCCGGAGCACATCGTGGCTACCCCAAGTGATCCGATTTCGCAGTTTCTTGCCACCGGCGATTTTGATCCGTTGTTTCGCGGCTGGCCTGGTCAGAACACGCTGGATTCGATCCGACGTGGCAGCGAAGCTCTGATGAGGTAGCTCACGTGTTTCACAACGCAAAGCGTGAGATCGTAGGGCTTCCCAGGAAAAGACGCTGTGAATGGCTTTTGCCCATTGCCTTCAGGATGCGCGAGACCTTTGCTTACGCCTGCGAGTCTTACAGCCGTATCCTCGCACGGGGGCCGCGCCCGCCAGAGCGACGGGCCTTGCTCCAGGAACTCAAGAAGCGGCCAACGCCGCCAGACGAACGGGTAGAGCCAGCGGAATACTTCGAAATCCTGTCCGATGCCGTCGAGCGGAGAAACGGATGGCGGGCCATACTCAAGCGGTGCTCATAGACATCGCGGCATCATCCTCGCAGGGCCGCCACTCGACCAACCACCAAGAGAGTGCCAGGAGGAGAGACGAGTATAGCTCTGCCGTCAACACCGGAGATTACCCTTTCCGTTCTCCACCGCCTTGAGTACGGCTGAGGAGGGCATGGTTCAGATTCCGTCTTTCGCCGGTAACGTGAGCTGGGCTTCGTGTAAAGTCGCCTTTCGCGGAGCGAAAGACAAAAAGACGCCGCGGGCGTCAACCCCAGCCACCCCAGAGCTGTCACCTCCGTTTGAACTATGCCAATGATCGCCTGCTTCAAAACAGCCTTTTTTGAGGTAACAGGACGGACGGAATCTATACCCCAGTCTAGATTCCGGTCCGCGTCAAGGCGATCGGATTCGTGCAGTTTCACCCGGTTCTGCCGATCATGGCGGAAGTCGCGGACGCGAGGGTTAAGACGGCAGCCGGGCCGAGAACGGTTGATGCGATCGGGCAGGAATAATGAGTTGGACGGGCTATTCCGTCGTTAGATCGCATTCTCGGTACATACTCGGCATACTTGGCACGCGCAGAAGCGTGCCCACTATGCCGAGTATGTGCCCAGTATGTCTCATGCAAGGCAGCCTGCAACGCACGCGCCGATGTACTTTTCAACTGTCCAGACGGTGTGGAGAAGCACGCCGATGAGCTGAGCGGGACGGGCGAAATCGGCAAAACGCGCCGAACGAAGCCAATTTCGCTGAATCCATGAGCATCGTGGAAGCACAAGATCCGATTCAAGTTACGGCAAATTCCGGCGCCCGTTCGCGACTTGACAAGCGGGGTGGCGCGGCCAGGCATGTCGAGAATCATCTGAACTGGGGCAAACGAGTTCCCTCCAGCTTTGTTGCGCATCGTGAGCTGTTCGCGGCCGTAAAGGACGTCTTTGCTGCATGATAGGCGGTCCGGCCATTTGTTTCGTGGTCTTTGCACTCTCGTCCTCGTGACCGCCTCCGCTGGAACACATGTCTGCGGCGCAGGAACGTGAGACAGCTCGATCGATGATGAGTCGCGCCGAGGCGATTCAGCAGCCCGATTCGCGGGGCTCGAGAGGGGCTGGAATCCGCCGAATTTGACGACACAAGAACCAATGGACAAGCAACTTATGACGAGCACCCACTCCGTCGCCGATCTCCGAGGGATTTCGTTGGCGAACCTTGCGAGATGGAACGGGGACCCTTCCAAAACGTCTCAGATTGTCTCATTTTTTCTCATCGAGAATCGCTTATCGATCGCGTCGCGGGTGGCGAGGGGGTTGGGAACCCCGGCCGAAAACGGCAATTTTTGAACCACGTCCAATCGCCAACGTACGCGCTGCGCTCTTGAACCAGTTGCCATTCCCTGCCCCTCGAGGGCGTGCCGGCCAGCCTGGGTCCCGGGCTGAGAACCGTGAGCGGGGCCAATCGGAGGCGCGGTGGATCCTTGCCATCGCGTGCTAGTCGGCACCATGTCCAGAGAGAAATGAACGAGCCTCAAAAGCAAGCTTGCCTCCGCGATGGCAGAGGGCAAATCCACCGCGGAGTGGGCGAGCGCCAACTGGGTGGCCGAGCGGACGGCCCAACGCTGGGCCAGCGAGCCTTTGGTCCGGTCCGAGGTCGAGGCGATTCGCCGCTTGGTGCCACGGCCCAACCTCCAACCGGTCCATGCTTCGAGGGTCCTGGGATGAACGAGCGATTGGTAGACCCCGGTTGTCCGCCGTCGATTCTCGACGATCACTCGCTTGACCCCTTGACAGAGCTGGCTTCGCCTTCCTATCCTGGACTTCAGACAAAACGACTGAAAGTTCAGACAAAACGACTGTAAACGAATCAGATCATGGGTCGGCCCGCTCACGATATCACCGAATCAGAGCTTGGGGTGTTGCGAATCCTCTGGGAACAGGGAACCGCGACGATCCGGCAACTGACTGACATTCTCTATCCCGGCGGCGGCGCGGCCCTCTATGCCACGGTCCAGAAGCTGCTCGACCGGATGGAAGCCAAGGGGTATGTGCGCCGTGACCGATCGTTGTATGTCCACGTTTTTGCCGCCGGGCTGGACCGCGACGAGCTGATCGGGCGTCGGCTCCGCTCGCTGGCCGAAACGCTCTGCGACGGCTCGCTCACGCCTCTTCTGACTCATCTGGCGCGAGCCAAAGATCTGACCGCCGAGGACCGGATGGCGCTGCGGACCATTATTGACGAGGCTACACCGGACACCGGCCGGAACGACCGCGAGCCGGGCGGGCGCCCGGGGCGCTGGCCTCTCTTGGAACAGGATCAAGATCCCGAACGCCGCGCCCGCGCTCGCCCGGCAACGGGCGAGGCGCCGCCGGCCGTTGACGGCAATCATGAGCACCGCGAGGAGCTCGTCCTTCGATGGAATCGCTCGTGCACGGCATGTTGAGCAACGCAGTGGCCGCGGCCATGCTGGCCCTGGCGGTCGGGGCTTTGAGTCGCTTATGCCGCCGCCCCGCTCTGATCCACAGCCTCTGGCTGGTGGTCCTGCTCAAGCTGGTCACGCCGCCGGTTGTGCCGGTGTCGCTGCCGCTCCTGCCCTGCACCCAAAACCTCATCACGGGGCGCGAGCCGTCCATCTCCCCGCTCGGCGACCCGCTCGCCGTGGCTGGCAAACAGCAGCCGGGCCATCAAGCCGATCAGCTCCAGGTAGGCTTTGAATCACTGGGACCATCACCCGATGACCGGTTGCCGGCGATCGCATCCGCTCCCATGGGGGTCGGCGGCGGTCGACCGGCGGAAGAATGGCCGCTGTCCGAGATCACAAGTCGCGGACAGCCACCCCCACTCGGCGCGTCTCGACAGGCTGCTCGAAGTCTCCCGGGAGCTGCCTGGGCCAGTGGACTGATCGCGATGGCAGCTCGGCTCCCGTGGGAGGCATGGGCCCTGATCGTGGTTCTCTGCGGCGCGGTTGGGTGGTGGTCGTTGGCAGCGGTGCGAATCATCCGGTTCCATCACATGGTGACGGATGCTCCGTCGGTGCCAAGGGAGTGGCAGGAGCAAACCGATGCGCTGGCCGAGCAACTCGGTCTCTACCGCCGGCCAGAAGCCCGGCTGGTCCCGGGGCAGGTGCCGCCGATGCTCTGGGCGATCGGCGGACGTCCGAGGCTCTTGCTGCCGACCGAGCTTTGGTCGAGTTTGGAACCCGACGAGCAGACCTCGCTCCTCTTGCATGAGCTGGCGCACTTGAGGCGGCGGGACCACTGGGTCCGCTGGCTCGAATTGATCGTCGGCGGGCTTTACTGGTGGCACCCAGCCGTCTGGTGGGCCCGCCGCGCGCTGCGCGAGGCGGAGGAACAGTGCTGCGATGCCTGGGTTGTCTGGGCCATGCCTCGAGGAGCCAAAACTTACGCGGCCGCACTTCTGGCGGCCCTTGAATTCGTCTCGGGTGCCCGCACCGCACCGGCCGCGGCATCGGCCACCAGCGGTAACGGCCATGTATCTTGCTTGAAAAGGAGGTTACGAATGATCGTGCGTGCCAGTACCCCTAAAGGCCTCTCCTGGATCGGACGCCTCGCTGTGATGGGCATGGCTGCCCTGATTCTACCCCTCGCCCCAAGCTGGGCACGGGACAACCAAGCGAAACCCGACCCAGCGAGGTCCAAGCAGTTGACCACGGTCGAGAACACGAAGCCTCAATTCGACGTGAATGCCAGGCGCAAGTCGCGCGCTCGTGCGGCACTTCTGGCCCGCCTGGCTGTAGACGACGAGGACGATAAGAAAGACGACAAAAGTCGTGACGCGGCCAAACGGCTTGAGGATCAGGCAAGAGACCTGATCGAGAAGCTCAGCAAGGAGTTCGGGCCGGCCGGCGAGGAGCTTCGCAAGGTTCTCGAGCGGGCGGTAGGCGAAGTGCATAAGTCGCTCGAGAAGGAAAATCCCTCCCCGGACGATCTGCGCAAAGCGCTGGAAAAGTCGCGGGAGGAAGTACGCCGGGCGCTCGAGCAGGGCGGCCCGATCGACAACGAGCTGCGTGAAGCCTGGGAGCGCTCGCGCAAGGAATTGCGCGACGCGTGGGAGCATGCCCGCGACGACATTCGCCAGGTGATGCGCGACCGGGTCGAAGTTGCCCGCCAGCGTCAGCGTGAGCAAGCGGAGCAAGCCGATCAAGCCGGCGAGCGGCCCGAGCGCGTCCGGCCCGAGGCTGAAGGAGGACAATCCGACGAAGCCGAAGCACGCCAGCATCGCCAGGAAGTCGAGGCCGCCCGCCAGCAGATTCGCGAGCTGGAACAGCAGCTTCGCCGGGCGACCCGCCGCCTCGAAGAGCTGGACCGCCGCGGAGCTCGCCGGGCGCAGCGGCGTCCTGCCGGCAGATCGCCGGCCGAAGCCGAGCCGCCTCGACCGCTGGCCGCGCCTGGTGCCCCGGCACCACCGCGGACCGTGCCCGCGCCACCCGCCGCGCCTGCGCCACCGGCCCGTCCGGGTCAACGAAACGTGCGCCGGCCCCGCATTGCGCCTGGCGAACCCCGACTTGAGCCGCCGCCACGTTTCCTTCCGACGCCTGACTACGAGCGCCGGTTTCGCGAGCTCGAGGATAAGCTCAACCAGCTCCTCAAGGAGCTCAAGGATATGAAAGGCGACCAGAAGCCAAGGACGAGCGCGGAATCAAATGACAAGGTGGTTACGTTCGCGCCAGCCGGCGCGACCATCGTCGCCTGAAGTCGCCGCAGTAAGCTCTTGATCCCGTGTCAATTGACTGAGAAATGCGGCGGGGATTGAGACGATCAATCCCCGACCGCATTTGTTAGTAAGTTCTCCCTGCTGCAAAGGCGGTTTATTCGTTCTTCCGGTAACCGATACTGCAACCGGAGGCGCGGGTTTCTTCGATTTCAATGGTCTTCGCCGACAGAAGAGCGTCGACGGCATCGCGGACGTACCGTTTGGTCACCTTGGTTTCGTCGTCGAGGCTGTCGTCGAGCGCACCCATGTAGCGGATCTTACGATCCTTGTCCAGAACAAAGAAAGTCGGCGTGGCGACCGCGCCATAGTCGCGGCCGATTTTCTGGGTGTCGTCGCGTCCGTAGGCGAAGTTGTAGTTCTTGTCCTTGGCCCGCTGACGGACTTTGGCCATCGTGTCCTGCTCGCAATACTCCTTGTTGTAGCCCTCGGGAGCGTACTCGGGAGGAGGCGTCACGCAAACCGCGACGAACCGGACATTCTTGTCCTTGTATTCGTTGGCGAGGTCGATCACGCGATCCTCGACCTTCGTCACGAACGGGCAGTGGTTGGCCAGAAACGCCAGAACGACGACGTCTTCCTTGAGGTCGTCGAGATTGATCACCGTGTCTTTGTCACCCGCGACAGCCTGGATCCCCGCGAAGGCCGGAGCCTTGTCGCCGGGAGCGACGACCTTGTTGTACTTGCCCGGGCCGGCCACCACGGTCACGGCCAAAACCAACACTACGGCAAACGCCAACAGACTTTTGCGCATTGCTGTCACCTCCTGAAGTTGACACATCCCCGTTCGGCGCAGATTTCAGCCGGCTTGAATTGAAGTGTTGCCAGCCGAGCTGAGACCGAACTCGTCCTTTGGTACACGGATACGCTGCAGGAACTGTCCGGCGCCTTCTCCTCTCACCAGTCCGCATGCTCGATCGAGCGCGCTAAAGTGAGACGACGACCGATCTGGGCCATCCTGGTAAGCACCTCTTCCCTGATCCAGCGAACGGGAGAGGCGAAGTCGAAGCCAGATCGTGCGCGGTTGATTCTGACCAACCGCGCCGGGGTTTGCAAGGCCGACATCGATGTGGGCCCGGGATTCATCAACTGCTCAACACCACGGCGAGCGTTGCTCAAGGCCTGTTAAACCTCAGGTCAAGCGGATCACAAACGTCGCGTGGATGCGTCCCAAGCGTGAAACCGGCCTCTACCACCAGTGCCATCGGGTCCGCTATGATAGTCTGGCGACGCTTGGTCGCAGGCAACTGGCGCTTCCGGCCTCGGTCTGTTCGTCTTGCCCTCATCCAGCGCTCATCCCTTGTAATCGACAACACCATTAAGTGAATCTCGCGAAGAAATCGGCGGGGTTTCCCAGGACGCCGACGTTCTTCTTTTGAGGAGCCCATCCATGATTCGCAACCGAATTCGTTGGCTCGGATTGAGGTCGCAGACATCCCGGGGCCGAGCGGACGCGAGGCGCCGCCGTAAGCACTGGGCGATCGAGAACTTGGAGGACCGGCTCCTGCTCTCGGGCAGCCCCAACATCTACACCGTCACCTCGACGAGCAATAGCACCACAGGTACGGGCACCTCGGGCGCACTGCCATACCTCATTGGCTTGGCCAACGGCAACACCACCAATACAGCAGGTAGTGAGATCGTGTTCTCCCCCATGGTCTTCTCGTCACCCAAGATAATCATGCCGCTGAGCACTCTGGCGCTCACCGCACCGGCAGCATACGGGCCGGAGGTGATCGACGGCCCCGGCGCGAACCTGGTGACGATCAACGGCGCTGATGCCATCGGCATTTTCAGCGTGGCAAACGGTACGACTGCGACGATCGCCGGGCTAACCCTGACGAACGGGAACGCAGCCTCCGGTGGCGGCATCGTCAACCAGGGTACGCTGACCTTGAGTAACTGCACCGTCACCGGTAACAACGCCACATCAACATCCGGCGGTGGCATCTACAATAGTGGCACGCTGAGCTTGAGTAACTGCACCGTCACCGGAAACAGCGCCACATCCTCCGGCGGCGGTATCTACAATAAAGGCACGCTGAATCTGAACAATTGCACGGTCGGCACCAGCACCGGAATCAACACCGCATCCTCTGGCGGCAGCATCTACAATAGCGGAGCGCTGACGGCGACTGACTGTACCGTCACCGGTAAGTCCACTGGGGCGCTCGGCGTCGGCGGTGGGATTGAGAACGTGGATACGACGACCTTGATCAACTCCACGGTCTCCAACAGTTCCTCCCCGGTCGCGGGCGGGGGCATTTACAGCAGCGGCACGCTGATCCTGGCCAACTGCACGATCGCCAGTAACCAAACGGGAGGCAGCGGCGGAGGCAATGGCGGAGGAATCGAGAACGAAGGCGTGCTCAGCCTGACCAGTTGTACCATCGCCAATAACAAAGCCGCCATCTACGGCGGCGGAATCTCAGTTGGTGGTGACTCCACATCGACGACTCTGGCGAACACGATCGTAGCCGGCAATTCTGCCGGTTCGAACTCGGACGGCCCGGACATTTCCGGAACTGTTAACAGCCTGGGCTACAACCTGATCGGCAACAATTCTGGCAGCGGGGGCTTTGGGCCCACGGACTTGCAAGGCACCGCTTCGAATCCTCTGAATCCCCTCCTGGGCCAGTTGCAGAATAACGGCGGTCCCACCCCGACGATGGCTCTCTCGCCGGGCAGCCCTGCAATTGACGCCGGCAGTAACGTCCTGATTCCCTCCGCAATCACCACGGATCAACGCGGCTTTGCCCGCATTGCCAACGGTTTGGTGGATATCGGTGCCTTCGAGGTCCAGGTGTACACGGCCTACAGCACGGCCGATAGCGGCGGTGGGTCGCTGCGCAATGCGTTAAACAATGCCAATCAGGCTGGAGGAAGCGTGGTCGTCGTCACGGCAACCGGCGTAATCGGGCTTGCCAGTGCGTTGCCGACGATTACCCAAAGCGTTCAGATACTCGGACCAGGTGCCAACAACCTCGTGGTCAGCGGCAGCGGGCTCTACCAGGTATTCAACATCAACTCGGGTTCGAGCGTGACCATCGCCGGCTTGACCATCTCAGACGGGATGGTATCGAACAATGACGGTGGCGGCATCGAGAACGCTGGGGCCCTGACCTTGACTGACTGCACTGTAGCCAATAACGCAGCCACGGGGTCTGTCGTCAACGAACCCACCGGTGGCGGTATTTACAACAGCGGAACGGTGACGGCGACTCGCTGCACGATCGCCAATAACTCCGCTGTTCTTGACGGCGGAGGAATCGACAATGACGGCACGGTGATCCTGGCCAACTGCACCATCGCCGGTAACCAAACCAGCGGCGATGGCGGTGGAATCCAGAACGAAGGCGTGCTGAGCGCGACCAACTGCACCATCGCCAATAACTCCGCCGCTCTTGACGGCGGAGGAATCTCAGTCGGCGTGAACTCGACGTCGACGACCCTTGCCAACACGATCGTAGGCGGCAATTCTGCCGCTTCGGGCCCGGACGTTTCCGGAATGGTCACCAGCAAGGGCTATAACCTGATCGGCAATCCCTCTGGAGGCAGTGGCTTCGCGAATAACGACACGCTCGGCAAGAATCCTGTCATCGGCATCCTGCAAAACAATGGCGGCCCTACCCCAACCATCGCCCTCTTGCCCGGCAGTCCGGCAATCGGGGCTGGCAGTAGCAGCATTTCGGGCGTCACCGTTCCCAGCACCGATCAGCGTGGAGTACCGCGTCCCTTCAACGGTACCGTGGACATCGGCGCCTTCCAGTCCCGCGGCTTTACCATCACGGTTTCCGGTGGGAACAACCAGCGCGTTCTTGTGAAAACGGCCTTCCCGCTGCCCCTGACCGCGACGGTCAGCAGCCCGTTCGGCGACCCCGTCCAGGGGGGGGTGGTCACCTTCACCGCACCTTCCAGCGGGGCCTCGGCTACCTTTCCCAACGGCAACACCGCGGTGATCGATGCCTCAGGGTTCGCCAGCGTCAGCGTGAGCGCCAACAACGTCGTCGGCACCAACAACGTGGCCGCCACCTATACCGTCACCCCTGCGGCCAACGGCGCCTCCGGCACGAACTTGAGCTTCACCTTGACCAACTTACCAGCGCCGGTGCGATTCATCATCGATGTACCTAACAGTAGCGGCACGTTCACCCTCGGTACGTCCTATAAAATCGTCGTCCTGGCCTCCACTAATACGGCCGGCACACAACAGGCTACCGGCTATCGAGGTTCGATCCAATTCAACAGCTCCAGGGTGGCCACCTTGCCCGGATATTACACTTTTGTCGCCGCCGATAACGGCGTGCACACCTTTCCGAATGGAATCGTCTTTGGACAGACCGGCACTGTCTACATCACGGTCTACGACACGATCAACCAAGGCATCGTGGGCCAAGTTGCGTGCAACGTGGTTAGCGATCCGCCCGCCGCCACGACCAAGGCTTCGAGCGCACGCCTGGCTCGCAAGAAGCTTGCTGCCTCGCGGAAACTCCAGGCTCATGCGGCCCTGGAATTGCAATCCGAAAACACGTCAAAAGCCCGGGAGACTGTAGCGGTCGCCGGCGTCGGCTCATTGCACCGGGCCGGTGTCGCTGGACGCCGCGCTTCGGTTGTCGCCCAGGCGGATGCCGCGCGCGAACACATCCTTGCCGAACTGAGGGGAAGCCTGCGAGCCTACCTCGCGGCAGAGAGGCTGACCTAGCGCTCGCCTCGAGTGAACCGGCGGCCGTGGCTCAGGGAGTGCTTGAAGATAAGCTCTAGGCTAGAACGAGGGTTTTTGGCAGGATTGAGGTCGCCCGAGTTGGTGGATGTCCACGCGGTCAGTGTCGGTGCATCGATTTGATCGGAGGGGTTCGGAGATGCTTTTCGCGTATATGGGTCCCGAGACGATGTTGCCCGTGGCGTCGATCGTCGCGGCCGCAGTGGGGGTTGTCATGATGTTCGGCCGAAATGTTGCCATGTTCGGTCGTAGCTTGGCCCGATGGCTTCGACCTCAGTCGAAGCACAAAGGCTCCTGAGCCGCGCCCTTGAAGAATGCACGCAGACCCGGCCGCGCATGATCCGTTCCGCTCGACGGCAGGCGGCTGGAAGGCACAAGACGGATCGCAACCCCAACCGGCTTTTCCGGCCGATAGATTCGCATGGAGGACAGAACCATCAAGAAAGTCGTCGTCATCGGCCTGGATGGTCTGGATCCCGGACTGGTTTCGCGGCTGCTCGAGGCGGGCCAACTGCCCAACCTGGCGCAACTGCGCACAGGGTGGATACACCCGCGTCGCCACGACGCGCCCGGCCCAGACCCCGGTGGCATGGTCAACGTTCGCGACCGGAACCAACCCGGGCGGGCATGGGATCTTTGATTTCATCCGGCGCAATCCCAAGAATTATTTGCCCGAGTTCGCTCTCAATCGCTACGAGCAGAAAAACGCATTCTTGCCTCCCAAGGCCGTTAACCTGCGCCGGGGCACGCCAGTGTGGGATGTCCTCAAAGTGGCTGGGCTGGGCGCGACCGTTCTGCGCTGTCCCTGTACCTATCCCCCCGAGTCGGTCCGCGGTCGAATTCTCTCGGGCATGGGCGTGCCTGATGTGCGAGGAGGCCTGGGGACATCGGCGTTTTATACCACAAGCGATGCGGTGAAGCCGCGTGAGAGCGAGAAGGTGGTTCGAGTGCAAGTCACAGGGGCAGGCACATACTCGACCTGCTTGATCGGCCCCCGCAACCCCAAGACGGGGGGTGATGCGCGGCTGGACATGACGTTGAAGGTTGATGCCCACGCCCGCCAAGCTACGCTCCAAACTGATGGCACGCCCCGGGAACTGTCGATCCACCAGGGAGCCTGGAGCGACTGGCTGCGCGTCAAGTTCAAGCTTGGGCTGCTTCAGTCGTTCCGCGGGATGGTGCGGTTCTACCTCGTGCAGTGCGAGCCGGAACTGGCTCTCTACGCCTCACCGGTGAATTTCGATCCCGACACGCCCCTGTTTCCGATCAGCAGCCCGCCCGAATACTCCAGCGAACTCCGGCAGCGGATCGGGCTTTTTTACACCACCGGCATGGTCGAAGACACCACAGGATTAAACAACGAGCGCATCTCCGAGGACGCGTTCCTCGCCCAGTGCGAGATCGCCTGGCGCGACCGCGAGTCGATGATGCTCGCCGAGCTGGAATCGTTCGAGGAAGGATTGTTCTACTGCCTGTTCGATACGCCCGACCGAGTTCAGCATATGTTCTGGCGGTTCCGCGAGCGCGATCACCCGGCCAACCGCGGCACAGCTTTTGACGCCGATTTCAGCCAGGTGATCGATGACTGTTACCGCCGGTGTGACGCGGTCGTCGGCAAGGTGATGGAGCTCCTCGACCTAGACACGCTGTTGATCACGCTCTCCGATCACGGATTCAACAGTTTCCGGCGAGGCGTGCATCTAAATACATGGCTCTACGATAACGGTTTTTTGGCGCTGCGGGATGGGATCAGGCCGGGCCCGGATGCCGGCGATCTTCTCCAAGAAGTGGATTGGCACAAGACGCGGGCTTTTGCACTGGGGCTCAGTGGCATCTACCTCAACATCCAGGGACGGGAAGAGCAGGGCATCGTGGCTCCGGAGGATGCAGCCACGGTCAAGGCCTCTCTGGCGAAAGCGCTCGACGGGCTTACCGACCCGGGGCAGCAAGGGGCGGTTTCCATCCGCCGCGTGCTGCCGCGGGAGGAAGTCTATCGCGGTCCCTTCCTGGAAGAAGCACCCGATTTGCTGGTCAACTTCGCTCCGGGATACCGCATTTCGTGGTCCTCATCGATGGGAGGTATTGCCCAGGGTCAGTTTGAGGACAACATCCGGAAGTGGAGCGGCGATCACATCATCGATCCCGAACACGTTCCGGGGGTATTGTTCATGAGCCGGCCGTTTCTGCCGCGCAAGCCGCGGTTGCTGGACCTGGCCCCGACGATTCTGGCCGCCTTGGGGCTACCCAAGAGCCCGGCGATGGAAGGAGAGTCGCTGTTGCCATGAAAATCCTGGTGCTGGGGCTCGACTGCGCGGCCCCCGAGTTGCTGCTGGGCTACGACGACCTGGCCAATATCCGCCGATTGATGGACGCCGGTGCCTACGGACGGCTCGAGAGTGTCGTGCCTCCGATCACGGTGCCCGCCTGGATGTGCCTGGCGACCAGCCAGGACCCGGGATCGCTCGGCGTGTATGGTTTCCGCAACCGGGTCAACCATTCCTACGGCGGCCTGAGCATCGCAACCTCGCGATCGATCACCGAGCCGGCGATCTGGGACCAGCTCGCCCGCGAGGGAAAACGGTCAATCATCATCGGCCTGCCGCCGGGCTATCCTCCACGGCGGATCAACGGTCTGAGCGTGAGCTGCTTTCTGACACCGGATACCGAGAAGAACGTGTTTACCCATCCGGCCGACCTGAGCCAGGAAATTCGCCAGCTTGTCGGTCATTACCCGGTCGACGTGCAGGGATTTCGCACCGACGACAAGGCGTGGCTCCGCGACCAGATCTTTGCCATGAGCCGCATTCAATTCCAGGTAGTGCGCCACCTGATGCAAACCAAGGATTGGGACTACTTTCACTTTGTCGACATCGGCCTGGACCGGATTCACCACGGCTTCTGGAAATATCATGACCAAGAGCACGTCCTGCATGAGCCGGACAGTCCTTTTCGAACCACGGTTCATGACTATTATCGCCACCTTGACGAGGAGATCGGCCGCGTGCTCGATCTCGTGAACGATGAGACGATCGTTCTGCTCGTTTCGGATCACGGAGCCCAGCGGCTGGACGGCGGCTTTTGCGTCAACGAGTGGCTGGTGCGCGAAGGGCTTCTGGTGCTCAAAAGTTATCCGAAGGAGGTGACACCATTCGCCAAGCTGGAGGTTGACTGGGAACAAACCAAGGTATGGAGCGAGGGGGGCTACTATGCCCGCGTCTTCTTGAACGTCAAGGGGCGGGAGCCCCAAGGCGCCATCGAGCCGTCCGAGTACGAGCCGTTCCGCAACCGGATCAAGGCAAAGTTCGAGGCAACCGTCGACACCCAAGGTAAGCCGCTGGGCACGTTGGTCTTCAAGCCCGAGGAGATTTACCATGAGGTCCGAAACGTCGCGCCCGACCTCATCGTCCACTTTGGCGGGCTGTACTGGCGATCGATCGGCGGCGTCGGCTATCCGACCATTCACATCCTCGAAAATGACACCGGCCCGGACGACTGCAATCACGCGCAGTTCGGGGCATTCATTCTGGCCGCCGCAAACAATCCCCTTCGAGGCGAGCTCACCGGGGCTCGGCTCCTGGACATCGCGCCGACCCTGCTGGAGCTGGGCGGGTACGAGATCCCAGCCGCAATGCAGGGGCGGTCTCTAGTTGCCGGCCACAAACCGCCAGCACCGGGAGAGCCAGGATACGCCGACGACGATGAAGCGATCGTCCGCGATCGGCTGAGCGGGTTGGGGTACCTTGGCTAGCGCACCGGCTTGCAAATCGAATGATCTATGTGTAAGTTGTTTCTTGCAAAGGATTGCCGTATCTCCGGTATCAGGCATCGGCACTTCGAAGACGCCGATAGCGAGAGCGCGTTTTCGCGTCCAGGCATTAGCGGTCAGGGCGATAGAGACGTAATGAGGTCCGATCGTCTCAAGCGATTGGCGCGGTTTGGGATCGGGGGGCTCATGCTGCTCTTGATCCAGGGATTTATTGCGCCCCGCTTGGCCTGGGCCGGCTGTAATCATCTGGTCGTCTCGCGGTTTGATTCTTCACTCGATTTCAATCAGCTCGACGAGCTGGTGGTGGGCCGATCCGTGTCGGTTTCGCCGGACGATCGAGCGCGGTCTCCGCTCGGATCGCGCTTGCCCGAGCGTCAAACACCCTGCTCGGGCATGAGCTGCTCGAGCCAAGCGCCCTTGCCGATGTCAACAGGCTCGCCCGAGCCTCGCAACATTGACCAGTGGGGAAACGTGAGCGCCCTCCCCGTCCTCGAACCTGGCTGCGCGCCCGATCGCGGAATCGAACAACGCCACCTGGATCAGAGCGAATACAAACCATCCATCTTTCATCCACCACCTCTGTGATCTCTGATCGCAAGCAGCCCACCAGGAAACTGGTTTCGGGTCAACTAACGTCGGGTCGCCGAACGGACCGGGTTTGACAGTGCGTGGGGCTTTCTTCAAGTCGAAGTCCGCGCCATTTGCACCGGTTCATGATTACCACGGCAGTGCGCTCCAGTTGGCGCGAAGCATTTGCCCATGGCCTGAATCGGGCATGCCGCTGAGCGTCAGTGAGGGCGGTCACCGCGACTTTGGCCTGGCATTCCTGCGGTTTCCTTGTGACGCCGGTCGAACACGGCATCCATCTTCATCGTGCGCAGATCGATCATCGCTCGCTTATTCCGCAACCGAACAGCAATTGAAGGAGACTCTCATGCAGACGCGTAACAACAGACGGCTGGGTTTCACGCTGATCGAGCTACTGGTCGTCATCGCCATCATTGCCATACTGATTGCGCTGCTCTTGCCTGCCGTGCAAGCAGCGCGTGAGGCTGCTCGCCGCATGCAGTGCACGAATAATCTCAAGCAGTTTGGGCTAGCCTTGCATAACTATATCGGCGCGTTTAACAGTCTGCCCTTCGGCAAGGGGAACAACTATCAGACCGTAATCCCCATG
This sequence comes from uncultured Isosphaeraceae bacterium, assembly GCA_963823675.1. Taxonomy (GTDB): domain Bacteria; phylum Planctomycetota; class Planctomycetia; order Isosphaerales; family Isosphaeraceae; genus CAWGMT01. Next base: position 447,621 of record CAWGMT010000020.1, read on the forward strand.
GCGCCGGTCTACGCCCGATGGTCAACCCACAGCCAGATGCTCGGTTTCTTCGAGCAAACGCCCCTGTTCAACGCGATCAATTTCAACCTCCCGCCGGAAACGCCATTCATGGACTCGTACAACATGGGGTTCATGCCCGCGTTCCTGGACCCGAACCGTGAGAACAGCAGCGTGTCAGCGGTCATGGTTTCGTCATTCCTGTGCCCGTCGGACGTGGCCGGGGCGGGCGGCCCGCCCGGTTGGGACAGCGGCAACAATTACTTCGGCAATGAAGGGTCGTGGCTTTGCGACTGCTGCCAGCAGACGCCCAGCACGATCGCGCCGGGTTATCTGCCCCAGGGACCTCTCTATAACCAGAGCTGCGTCAACCTGGCGAGCATGACCGACGGGACGAGCCAGACTGCGTTTTTCAGCGAAAGGCGCCGGGGCCAGGGAGCGCCGGACATCAAAAACGACCTGTACATGATGGATACCGCCTTGACAATCGATCAAACGTGGCAGATGTGTACTACGATGAACATGAGCATGGCCATGCCCATTACGAGCTGGATGGGAGCCACCTGGGCCATCGGCGACATGACCTGCTCGACTTACAACCACGTCTCCACGCCAAATACCCGCAGTTGTGCCAGCATGAGCAGCGGTATGATGATGGGCTCGATGGCCAACATGGCCGTGGACCTCCCACCGTCGAGCTATCACCCCGGCGGCGTCAACGTCCTGCTCGGCGACGGGTCGGTCCGCTTCGTCAAGGACAGTATTGCGCTGAGCGTCTGGCGAGCGCTGAGCACGCGGAATGGCGGCGAAATCGTTGGCGGCTCTGATTACTGATGCTGCGGGACGAGTTTCCTGTGACGCAATCGAATCCCTTCTCCCAGGAATCTATTACCGAAAGTGGCAGCCACGTGAGCGACGCAGGGGCGTCCGATCTGGCCCGCCGGTTCGGCCTGGGGACCGCCGTCGCGCTCGTGGTGGGCGAAACGATCGGGGTGGGGATCTTTCTCACTCCGGCGGAGATGGCCAAGACACTGGGCTCTCCATTCTGGCTCCTGGTTGTCTGGCTGACCATGGGAGTCTGCTCGATGGGCGGAGCACTTTGCTTTGGGGCTCTGGCGGCGCGCTATCCTCAGGCAGGAGGTCCTTATGCCTATTTGCGCGAAGCTTATGGGCCTCGAGCAGCATTTCTCTACGGTTGGTTGTCACTCCTGGTGACCGACCCAGGTCTTACGGCTGCACTGGCCGTTGGATTGGCTCGCTATGTTGGCCACCTCGTGTCTCTACCGCCCTGGGGACACAAAGCCGTCGCGATCACGGCCATCGTTGTCATGGCCAGTGCCAGCATGCGCCGCGCTTCGCTCGCCTCCCAGGCCCTGAGCGCGCTTGCGGTACTCAAGCTCAGCCTGTTAGGCTTCCTGGTGGTTTGGGGCTTCGCGCTCGGAAGTGGCGACTGGTCGAACCTCATGCCGTTCTGGTCCCAGCGACCGGGGTCCGATCCCCTCCTTGCAGCCCTGGCAGGCGGATTGATCCTCTCATTCTTCTCGTTCGGGGGTTGGTGGGATGCCAGCAAACTCGCGGGCGAAGTGCGCGACCCAGAGCGTACAGTACCGGCAGCGCTCGTCCTGGGCGTCGCCATCGTGACGGTCGTCTACCTCCTTATCAACACCGTATTTCTCTACCTGGTACCTCCCGCCCAAATTGCCTCGGACGAGGCATTCGCAGCTCTGGCGGGCAAAGCTCTCTTCGGCCGAGCCGGCGAAATCATCTTCGCGACCGTGGTTGTCGTCTCAGTCGCTGGAAGCCTCACTGCCGTTTTCATCGCTTTCCCCCGTGTTTACTACGCCATGGCGCGTGACGGCCTGTTTTTCCGAAGGTTCGCCGCTGTCGATCCCCAGTCGGGCACACCTGCGCGCGCCGTCGCTCTTCAGGCTGGGCTCGCCGCCCTACTCGTGTTGAGCGGTACCTTCAACCAGATCCTCACGTATTTCATGGTGCCGACGATTGCCTTCCTGGGCTTTACCGTCACGGCGGTCTTCGTGCTCCGCCGGGGGTCGCCGACTCAGCCCCCTTTGCGAGCACCCGGTTATCCGCTGTCGCCGTTGTTATTCCTGGCTTCGATCCTGGTGCTGCTGGTCCTGCTGGTCGTCGGCAGACCTCGCGAAGCGTTGACCGGGCTTTTCATCGTCTTGCTGGGAGTGCCTGTTTCCTGGCGTGTAGCTGGGCAACGCCCATCCTCCACTGAGAGCCCCGCCTCAATTCCAGCCGGCAACGTCTCCGTCTCGGCATTGCCTTTGACCGAGTCTGCCGCGGCCTCGACAATGAGCACTAACCCCTGAAACTGAAACGAGGGATTCACGATGGCCTGGATTCGGACCGTTTCACTCGAAGAAGCCGACGAGAGCGTGCTCAAGGCCATGGCCGACCAGCGCGCCCTATATCCCCCTGAGTACGCAAAGCCCGTGCAGGAACTGGATCAAGGACTGCCGGGAATCGTCGCCTCGCACACGCTCATTCCGGCGGCGCTCCACCACGCGTTCGCCACGTTCGGAGCCTTGATGTCGCCGCAGTTGCCACTGGAGCGCCGGCAGCACGAAATGATTGCCACGATGGTTTCGCTCACCAACCGCTGTCATTACTGAATTGTCTCACACGCAGAGTTTCTGCGTCGGGTTACCCTGGATGATACACTGGTCCAGGCGTTGAAAGAGGACTACACGAAAGCTCCCATCACGGATCAGGAGCGAGTGATGGTCAACTATGTGATCAAGCTCACCAAGGATGCAACCAAGGTTTCGCCCGAGGATCACCAGCGGTTGCGCTGCGCCGGCTTCGATGACCGGGCAATCTTGCAGATCACGTTGATCGCGGCCTGGTTCAACTACATCAATCGCGTTGCCGACGCGCTGGGGGTTGGCCGCGACTGAACAGGGCATTTCATGCGATTGGCCTGGGCTCGTCGTGTTCTTCGTCGACGATCTCGAAGACATAACCATTCGGGTCCCGGAAGAAGAAGCGGGCAAATGGCGTTTCGCGCAGAGGCTCGATCAAGGCGGCCCCGTGTGCTCCCAATCGCTCTTTCAACCCGGAAAACTCCGAGCGTGGGCAGGTGACCGCAATATGACGGCCGAATTCGCGCTCAAATCGTGACGGCTCGAATTCGGGATCTTCAACCAGGTGTAATTCGCACCCTGGCGCGATTTCGAGCCAGGCGGCCGCCACGCCGATATTGCCTGGCCGTGCAATCCGGCGCCAACCCAGCACGTCGCGGAAGAAGTCCACGGACCGCTCTACGTCGCGGGTTGCCAGCGTGATGTGTGCCAGTGCCACTGTCTTCTCCCTCACGCGCCTCGGGTTGTGAATTTGCTTCGGGATGCCCCATAATAGCAGGGAAGTCGAAACCTGATCACCGCAATGCGCAGGGCTCGTGGTGCCGTAATTGAAACCGCTACGCGGTTAGCGCTAACCTCGCGATGTGTTCCTGGCTCTGATCGCATCAGGGAATTACTTCGAAGCCAGCGACGTTGGTGAAATGCCCCTTGGAACGTTCGGGCTTTTCGTCAAGGATGGTGATCGTGAGAAGGTGGCGGCCGGCAGGTAGACCTTCCTTGCGCCAGTCAAACGGCAGGCCGCGCTGGGGGGCGTACTGGTCAACCCTTCCGACTGCCTGTCCATCGACACGAAGCTCGGCAGTACCCGCATCGTCGAAACGATAGCCGATCCAGCGAATACCCGTGCCGGCGAACTGGAACTTCACCGATGATCCTGGCCGGTCATTGAAGCGAAAAGCCCGGGATTCCCGCCAGCCATCGCCCGAGAACTGAGCAGCGCGGTGCGAGCGACGGTTTGGGTCGAGGTACAGGTAATACGGCTCGCCTAGCTTGAACACATAAAACGGCCGGACCAGAAGGTTGGCGTCATGCCTGCTGTGATAGGTCAAGGGCTCTCCATCGGAAGCGACCAGCGCGTGCTCGAGGCTGCCCTCGCGAAGGATGTCTCCAGGGTTCTGGCCCGTCGAGCGGACTGCCAAGGCCACCGGCCCGCGAATGATTGCTGCGGGAAAAGGCGTTGAAGAATCCAGTGGCTTGACGTCAAACTTCATGGGCAGGTGGGCCGTAACACGGTCGCCGTTCTGCCAACCGCGATGAATCGTCACCCAGCCGCGTTCATCGACCGGCGCGACCACCGGCTGCCCGTTCACCGAGACGCTGATCGGGCCGGCCAGCCAACCGGGTGCGCGGAGCTTGACACCGAAGGTTGCAGTCGTCTGCGATGCGATGGTCAGCTCGGTCGATTCCGCCTCGGGAAACCGCGTGCGCTGGCGCACTGTGACGGTACCGCCAGGGCGAGTCCAAACCAAGGTCGAGGGCACGAACAAATTAACGTACAGCTCCTCCTGACCATGGAAATAGATGAGGTCGTGCAGATCGGCCAGTGCCATGGGACGGGTGCCCGTGCAGCATGACCATCCGACGGAGTGATTATGCTTGGCGCCGCCTAAGCTGTTATAGTCGGAGTAATAAAAGACCAAGCCGTCCGGGGACATTGGGATCGTCGCCGCGATTCCGTTGTAGGCGGTGCGTTCGATCCAGTTGCCGTAGCGGGCATCGCCGGTGATCGTCATCAAGTACTTGCAGAGCTTCAAGATGGCGAATGCACCGCACTGGGTTTCGAACGAGTCGTGCGAACAATCCGTCTTGCGCCGCCAAGCCGCCCGGGGCAAGAGTTGCTCGTCGGGACCGAAACCTCCGGTGGCGAAGCACTGGTGCGCCAGCAGATCGTCGTGAGCGTGGAGGATGGTATCGAGAAAATGCTGTTCACCACTGTGGAGGTAAGCCTGGGCCGCCCCACCCAAGGTGTTGACGTGGCTGTAGGCATGATAGATGTCCGTCCGCCGGCCCTCGCCGCGGTCGCCAAAGAGATCGCCCCGCCGGGCAAAGACATCCCAATATTCGGAATAATGCCAGACGGTCGCAAAGTCGCGATAAGTTCGGTCGCCAGTGGCGCGATGAGCACGATAAAGGTTTTCGCTGAGCGTGTACCATTCGGTCCCGGCAAAGGCGTAAGCGTTCGACCGGTCGAGGTTCTTGATCGCCCAGGCTGTGATCTTGGCGAGTGATTCGGCCGCCAACTTGCTGTCGCAGTGAATAATCAGGTCAACCAAACCGCCCACCATCTTATCGTAGATGTAATGGGGAGCATTCGGTTTCCGCGAGTAGAAGAAGTAGCCGTCGGGCTCGATGCACTTCGCCCACTCCCGAAGCAAGACCTCGGCCTTGTCGCGGTAGGAAGGGTCGCCGGTGACCGCGTGCAGTCGTGCCAGGCCCGAAAGAATCTGGCCGAAGACGTGGAAGATGTCCGACGAGTACCAGCCGCCCAGGTCGGCACCCGGCGCGGGCCGGCCGGCCCGTTTGCGGAACCCCTTGAGCAGGTCGTCGTTGGGAATCCGCAAGTAGTCCTCGCGGGCGGCGTCCACTTGCTGCCGGAGCGGACCATCGTCGAGGCTTACACCGCGGTAGCCAAATGGTTCGATCGCCAAACGAACCGGCGTAGGAGAAGATATGGCGGGACCGGTCCTCTGGGCAGGCAGTGCACGCAGTAACATAGCAAGGAGCACGCTCAGCATAGACTCCCCCTTTGCACGGCGATTGCGTTGACGGCACGACCCGACACGTAGCTTATAGGGGGTTGCGGCACCAGGATCACGTCAAGCCTGTGAGGACGCCATCGCCAGAGAGGTTCGGGTTGCCGAAGCGCTCGATATGGTGCCCCATGCCGTTAGCCAGAGCCAGCAAGAGCCGGTTGTGAGGTACTTTCTTGTACTTGAGCGAGCGGCCCATGCGAAAATCGAGGCCGTTGCCGACGAGCACGAAAGGAATATCGTTCAAGGTATGAGAGTTGCCTTTCCCAAGCTCGTTGGTCCAGACCACCACGGTGTTATCCAGCAGGCTGCCGCCGCCGCCCGGCTCGGGAGTTTCCGCCAGCCGTTTGACGAGATAGGCCATTTGTTCGGCATACCACTTGTTGATCTTGATCAGCATTTCTTGCGATTTCTTGTTGCTGTCCGGGTGATGTGACAGCTCGTGGTGGGACTCGTCAACACCGATCCAGCGCATCCTCGCCTGGCCGACTGAATTGGTAAATTGCAGGGTCGCCACCCGAGCAAAGTCGGCGCCAAACCCTTTGACCAGGAGATCAATCTGCATCTTGCTGATCTTGGGCATGCTGGCGTTTTCGTGCTTCACACCCGGCTCGAGCTCGGGAACGGCATGCCCGATGTCATGGCTGCGGTTGTCCCGAAGCTCCTGTTCCATTTCACGCACGAATGTCGCGTGTTCCTCCAGGAGTTGCCGGTCCTCGACGCTCACCACCTTTTCGACCTTGCGCAAGTCGGCCTGAAGGTCGTCGAGGATGCTCTTAAAGGTTTCTTGATCCTTCATCCGGCCATACAACTTGCCAAACATCTGGTAGGGATCGTCAATCGGGGCGATCGGCTTGTTTGGCCCGGCGTAGACCATCCGGCTCCAGGTGTCCGCGCGGTCGGGGACCAGCACGCCAAATTCCAGGGAACCGAACCGCGTGCGGGTATCTGGCCTGGCCTGAAGGTAGTTCTTGATTTCCTGATCGATCGAGATCCCCTTGGCCCATCCGGCCGGTGTGTCGGAACCACCCTGGATATTTCCCGGAAACAACTCGATCCCAGTCAAAAGGCAGCCCATGCCGCGCATATGGTTGTCGCCGTCGCCGCGCAGCTTGTCGCAAACGCCATGGAGGATCAAGGTACGATCACGGAATGGCTCGAGCGGCGTGAGGATCTCCTTGAACTTGAACGAAGTCCCCTCCTGGTCGGGCCAGAAGGCAGAGGGCACCACGCCGTTAGGACTGAACATCACCACCAGTCTTTGCTTACGCCGCTGTTGATTCGCGAAGCCCAGGCTGGGCAGGTTCAAGATAAAAGGGAGGGCCGCCGTACGAAGTCCCAGGTCGCGGATGAATGCGCGTCGGCTGCTACGGTCGATCATTTCACTCTCCAGGATGCGTTGGCCGAGCTGGCTATCTCCGCCGACAGGCCAGGCGGATAACTACGATCTTAGCCGCCATGCAGGACCAGAGCCAGTTGCCGCTTGGGATCGACTTCAAGATTTCACTCCCCGCGGCGTCAGAGCCGATGTCGCCATGATCTCGGTCATCAACTTCCGAACGTTGAAGTCTTGTGCCAGGAAGAATCGTCGCAACTCGGGTAGTGCCTGAGGCCCAAAAGCGCGTATGGGTTGCTTGACCAGGTAGTGGAATAGCTGCTGGACGAAAGCCGTGTGGGTCTCCTCGCTGCGAGTCAGGAAGGCCGCCAGCTCGCGGATGCCGTTAACCTTCACGAGCGCGCCCTTGCGGGTTTCATAGGTCCCGGTCGCGTCAATCGGCCGTCCTTTTTCCTGATTCCGATATCGACCGACCGCGTCAAAGTTCTCCAGCGTAAATCCGAGGGAATTGATCATCCCGTGACAGGACTGACATGACGCCGGCTTGGTTTGCAGTGTGACGCGCTGCCGGGTGGTCAGATCAGGGTGGAGGTCCACCGCAAGCGGGGCAACGGCTTCGGGCGGTGGTCGAAGCACCCTGCCCAGTAAGCTACGGGAAATAAAGACTCCCCGATGAATAGGAGAGCTTGTCGCCGTATACGCAAAGTTTGCCATGAGGTAAGGGTGGGATAACACGCCGGCGCACATTTGGGGATCGAAAGCAACCTTCTGAAACTGTGCATCCGGAGCCAGTGGAGCACCGTAGAATCGCGCCAGCCGGCCGTTTAGATACAAACTGTCGGCGGTCAGAAGCTCACGGAAATCAGCAGCCTTGCTGTCGATCACATCTTGGAGAAAGAGATCGAGCGAAGTCCGCAAGTCGGAAGCAATCGCCTCGTCGAACTGGGAAAACTGCTTGCGATCCTTGACGATCTCGGGCGGTTGATCGACCCTGAGCCATTGCAGCAGAAAGTTGCGAAGCTTGGAGCGAGCGCGCAAGTCGGTGACCATGCGCTCCGCCTGGCGGACGACCTGCTCGCGGCTGGCGAGTCGGCCAGCCGCAGCGGCTTCCAGCAAAGGTTGGTCAGGCAAGGAATCCCAGAGCCCGAAGGAGATCCGGGACGCCACGTCATAATGATCGGGGTGGCCGCTCTTCATCTCGTGGTAGAGGAATCGGGGCGACTTGAGAGTCAGGAGCACGACTCGCTTGACGGCCGTCTCCAGGTCCCGGACATCCTTGAACTGGTGATCGACGAAGAACGCCTTCTGTTCGTCCGGGAGCGGCCGCCGGAACGCCCGCTCCGCGAACCGCCGGCAGTAGTCGCGTGCTTTGGTCTCACGGTCGCGGGCATCGTCAGTGAGACCGGCCAACTCCTTGAGATGCGCGACCACATAGCCCGCGACTTCGATGGCGGCGTCCGTCGTGGCTTGATCCCAAGCCTTCGAGATGGATGTCCCACGCTCGTATCCTACGCTACGGTCATCCGGTGGAAAGGGTGTCTTCAGGACAAACGATTCTGGAACGATGCTCGGCGAAAGGTCCCATCGCGGAATCACCTCGAGCGAGCGCCGCGGCAGCTTCCACTGGAGCGCGATCGATCCTATGGGTTCCTTCGACCGGATGAATTCCAACCGGAGCGGATAAACCCGGCCGCCCAGCAAGTAAATCGATGCGCGATATTCCGTGTCGCTGCCAGACTTGACTCCAGCATCGATCAGAGGTCGAACGTTGTCGTTGACCCAAAGCCGCGCGGCATTTTCGGTCTTGATCACGAATTCGTACTCGCCGGTCTCCGGAGCGAGCACCGAGCCCTGCCAGTTGACTCTGAACTCTTGCGAGAAGGGGCGAAACGCTGCCAGGGGAACCCAGAGAAAGGGCATCTGCTGCCAGCGCTTCGAGAACTCCCTGAGTGCCCTTTGTTCCGGAATCGGACTATCGTTGCCAAAATCGAAGTGAATCTCGGGGTCGATACGGTTCAGGGAGGCATTGGTCCCGTTGCCATTGCGCCGACGTCTGGTTCGGCTGGAGTAATTACCCCTCAATCCCCGCTGCTCATCCCAGCGGCCGGATGTGCGGAAACTGCCGATCAGGTCAGCCACTACATTGCGATACTGGCGCACCGTCAGGCGAGAAAGTTCGATCCTCGGCAGCTCGAGCTGGTTCCGAGCCTGGGCGGCCTTCGAGTAGAACGACTCGTAGATGTATGCGGCAACCTTCTCGGCATCCTCACCCACACATTCACCTGGTGCATCCTCAGGCATCGTCTTGGCAATCAGCCTGGCCAGGGCGCTCCTCGAGCGGTCACCCACAAGGGCGCGCGGGTATTGATCATCGGTACCTTCACCTGTTGCTCCATGACACGAGGCACATTTGTGACGGTAGATCTGCTCGCCGGTCTGATCCGGTCCGGCTGCGACCAGGTAAGGAACGAGCAGCCCCGCCGACCACGCAATCAGCGGAATCGCGCGGTATGGTAATGAACCGAACAGGAGTGGCTTGTGGGTTCGCATGGGAAGGCCGACGGTAGGAAGACAATTTCCTTCTACCTAACTTCAATTCGGCAAGCAAGACCGAGACGCCGTGGAATGACAACGAACCTTATCCGGGATTGCCTTGGCCGGTCCTGGGCCGCTCGGGATGGCAGAAGATTTCGTCCATGACGATGCGGTCGGGCTTGTCGCCGGCGTAGACCCAGACCATGGTCATGACCTCAAGTGTCAGATTGATAAAGTAGTGGCAGCGGCCTTCGGGCACGAGGGCCGTGGAGTTGCCCGACAAGCAATGGCGACGGCCCTCCACCACACAGGTAGCCACTCCCTGCACGATCGTGATTGACTCGTCAAACTCATGACGGTGGCACGGTAGTCGCGCACCCGGTTCAAACACACCGTAGCCGCCGCAGATCCCCTGGGTACCAAGCTCGGCACTAAAAAGATCTTGGAAGCGAGCCCGTGGTGCCAGTTCGAATTGTGCGGCCGGATCGTTGCGGCACAGCCGCTCCGATTCTGCGCGACCGATCGCATCACCGGGCCGCTCGACGACCGTGAATCGCCCATTGACCCACGTTTGATCGGGCACCGCTGAAGCCAGTGACAGGTGAAACGTTGCGAGCGAGCCGGCCGAAAGGTTCACCAGGCGGCGCGGCCGCTGTGCCGTAATGTTGATGGAGTCCAGCGGCCCGAGCCGGTACCGCCGGTCTTCGACGTTGACCGCCGCATCCCCGCCCAAGAGAATCAACGCTTCCGAGAATGGCCGGACATAATACGGATAGGAAGCGCCGGGCGCCAGGGTTATCAAGCCCGTGAACAAGTTCCGTGCGCCGTTGTGCGAGCCGACCAATATTCGCAACTCGACTCCGGGCGCCAACGGCCGAACCGTTGCGGTCTCGAACGACTGGATCACTTCCTGGCGCACCGGGAAGGTCTCGCGCGGCTGGATAGGCGCTGTCATGATGGCAACCAAACCGAATAAAGGCCAAAGACGACCCCGACCATTCTTCAGTCTCATCGCAGTCAGCGGCTGCAAGAATCCTGCACGCGAGTTTAACTCTCCGCCCGAATCCGATCAACTCGCCTGCGGACTGGCGGGAGCTGGCTCCGCGAGCATGAGCACGCTATCGGCGTCCCAGATTTTTGCCGGCACGACCGACCGTTCGAAGAACTGTTGAACTTCCGACCCAACCACTTTGTTCTGCCCCAGAGAAGCCTGGTTGCAGTAACCTTCAGATGTTCTAATACGACTCCGACCGGTGGAAGTGCCTTATTTTGAGCCGATTTTCGCAATATTATCTATCTAGTACATGAGTTGGCGTGTGCTACATAAAATGACGACACAACTCGCTCTTCCGGCTCAGCGGGGTTTGGGCAAGCTCTCGAACATCCTAGAAAATCAAAAATTCGTGACAATTCGACCTTTTATGTCTTGCGTGATCTGATATATTAACCCATGATTCCACGGAAGATCGGCCAATGGTCCGATCGAGGCAGTTTCAACAATCACAGAGGGTTTTACATCATGGCTATGAGCAAGACTGCGGGAGCGACGAAGGTCAAGAAGCTATCAGCCGCCAAGAAAGCCGCACCCAAGAAGTCGGCACCCAAGAAGTCAGCACCCAAGAAGTCGGCACCCAAGAAGTCGGCACCCAAGAAAGCCGCACCCAAGAAAGCTTCGTCCGTCAAGCTCTCGTCGCTGCAAGGTCGTCGCCCCTAGATCTTCGATTGATCTTGTTCCCGACAAGAAGCCCGAGCAAAAGGTGTTTGAAGCCCTGCTCGGGCAGATGCGAGAAGACAAGGGGTCAAAACCACCGCAGTGGATACCAGGGCCAAGTCTCCGGTCTCCACTGCGGGCAAAAAACCGATCGAGGTAACTAAGCCGACTCGTCCCGAGTCGGCTCTTAGAAGCCTCCCGCGAACCTCGCCGCCTGACTTCCTGGTCCAGGCGGCTTTCTTCGCGCGCAATCACCGCCACTTCATCTTCCTTCAAGAGTTGTTTATCTCCGATCGAGACTTGAGAAGGGGCAGTCATGAGCGCGCCCGCACCTGATGAGGAAATTGACAAGCTAGCCACTGCACTTCCATCCCAGGCGAAGCCGACGGCAGTTCCCGAAGGAGCTTCGGTGCCGCACAACCAGGTGCGGTGGCTAGTCATGCTCGGCGCTGCCTGGCCGGGTTGGCTGCCTTCGGCATCGGTGAAATGATCTACAAGATCATCCCTGCGGAGAAAGTCTCGCAGAGCGTGATGATGACGAACGTCAAGGTCAGGTTGCCCACCCGAGCGACCGAGGACGCAGCGGCTGCCAGGAACGGGGCCGTTTCCTTCGGCCTACTGGGGCTTTGCCTCGGAAGTGCTCTGGGAATCGCAGGCGGCTTGGCTCGGAGGTCGGCGCTGGCAGCCACAAGAGGAGGACTGCTTGGTGCCGTCCTGGGCTTGGTCCTCGGCGTGGGGCTTTCTCTCGGCTTGTTGCCCTGGTTCTTGAGCCAACAAGATCGTTTCTCGGATGATGATCTAATTGTGCTGGTCGTATCTTTGGTTATGCATGCGCTGATCTGGGGATTGCTGGGAGCTTCTGCCGGCCTGGCTTTTGCCGTCGGGTTGGAAAAGCCGCGGATGTGGCATCGAGCCGTGATAGCCGGCATTTGCGGGGCCGTTCTTGGAACTGTCGTCTTCGAGCTTGCCGGCGGCCTTTTCTTCCCACTCGCGGCAACGCATCAGCCGATCTCGGAAACCTGGCCCACGCGGCTGATGGCCCGCCTTCTGGTTGCGCTGGGCACGGCGGGTGTCGTGATCTCGGTCTTGGTCAAGCCGGAGCACAAAGGGACCACGCAGAATTAACTTTGTCAGTTGTGGTGCAGGCGTCCCGATTGCCGGTACGGGGAATGCAGGCGGGACGCTTGCACCACAATGATAAATTCGCCAAACTTATTCTCGCGCGGCGCCAAAGCAGCCGCATACCTGGCTAACCCCCCGACACCGGCGTCGCAGTCATGACCTCGAACCCGACACCGGCGAAGGGTCACGGCCCTTTCCTACGCGCCGGCCGCCCCCACAGAAAACCAGCCTGGTTCTGGCCCTCACGCAGGATGTAAGCAGCATTAGCAGCCAGGCCGGCGTAGCGATCGATGTGTCCCGATGGCCAGCGAACTTCAACCATGTCAACGTGAGTTGTCTCGCCCAGACCGAAGTGGATCCGGTCGTCGCTGGCTGAGAGGAAGCTGCCGCCGCCGATACGATAAGCAACTTGGTGATGCCCGGCCACCGTGAGCGTCAGCCGCGCACCAACCGCATCGCGATTGGAGGCGGGAGTAGACCCTTCCAGCTTGAACGTAACGAAATGCCCGGCCGGCCCCTGATTGTGAAAGTAGGCCAAAGGCCCACCTTCAGAAACGATCAGCACATCGAGCTGGCCATCATTGTCGAGATCACCGACGGCCAGACCGCGCCCCAGGCGAAGCACCTGCCAGGGTGCGCCAGCGCTCTGCGAGACGTCGATGATCCGGCCGCCAGCTTGTCCCAGTAGAAGCTGCGAGGGCATGGCATAGGGAACGTGAGGGCCCAGATCGTTGACATGACCGTTTGCCGTCGCCAGGTCGAGCCGGCCGTCGTTGTTCGCATCGAAAAAGGCTACCCCAAAGCCCAGCAGGAACCGGCTCGGCGCTGCAAGACCGATCGCGGTGGTATGGTCGATAAACTGCCCAGACCCAAGGTTCTGGTAGAACGTGGTGGATTCGGAGTAAAAGTTCGTAACCGCCAGGTCGATCCGTCCGTCGCCGTCAAAGTCGCCGCACGCAACGCCCATTCCAGCCAGGTATCCGCCTTCGGCATTGGCAGCAACCCCCGATTCAGCCGCGACCTCCTGGAAGCGGAACCCTCCTCGGTTCTGGAAAAGAAAATTGGCCGTCAGGTCGTTGGCCACAAACAAGTCGACTCGTCCATCATCGTCGAAGTCGGCCGCGGCGACGCCCAGTCCCCGACCCTCGCGATCGGCTTCGCGCACGCCTGCTTCCAGCGACACATCGTGAAAATAGCCATTATCGTTGCGAAAGATGTGATCGGGCATCGACGGAAAGGTGCGCGGGCCACAGTAACTGTACTTGCCGGGCTTGCCCGGATGTGGACACGGCGGCGATTGCTCAGGGTCCCAGGCGGAGTAGTGGCAAACGTAGAGATCGAGGTCGCCATCATTATCGAGATCGGCAAAAGCAGCCGAGGTGGGCCAGTCGCGATTGCCTCCAAGCCCGGCTTTCAGCGTGGCATCCTCGAATGTGCCGTCACCCCGATTGCGATAGAGGGCGTAGGACCGCCAGCGAGTAATGAAGAGGTCGGGCCGACCATCGTTGTCATAGTCCCCAACGGCCACACCATGGCCGTAGCCTCCAGGCATCGCAGCCAGCTTCGAAGCGACCGTCACATCTTCAAACGTACCATCGCGGCGATTGTGGAAGAGACGGTCGCCTTGCGGCAAACCAGCCGGCGCTGATTCGTTGGAAAGCTTACCGCCCTGCACGGCGTAGACATCAAGCCAGCCGTCTCCATCGTAGTCGAGCAGTCCCACGCCGCCCCCCATTGTCTCGGGCATCCGGCACATGGGCGTGGGGTCGTTCTCATAGACGAAGCCGAGTCCAATGGCCGTCGCGTCATCGCGGAAGCTCGGTATGACCAGTAGGCGCTGCGCAGCAACTCCGTCACGATCTCCGCGCGAAAGGAGGTCGGCCTGCGCATCAGCCAGGGTTGGCTGCGCCTCCGAGCGATTGGGTTGCGTCGGAGAATGCTTGGCGAGCGAGCGTTCGTCGGCAGCAGCGAGCGTTTTCTCAACCTGGCCGAGTCGCTGGAGCGCCAGGCGCGCCTGGTCGGCGTGAATCGCGTCACGCCCCGCTAGTTGCCACCAGCCCCTTGCTTCGAACCAGCGACCCAGAGCTTCCGCCAACCTGCCCAGCTCGTCGTAATTCCCCGTCGGAACTCCTGCATTCAGCAGCTTGCGGTATTTTTCCGTGGCCTGATCAAGCTCCTTCTGGCGGCGGCGAAGTTGAGCCGCTTGATCGGGATGGCCAGCTCGTACGGCCAGTTCCGTCAATCGTGCCACAGCTTTGGTGTCACCCGGGACGAGCACGAGCAACTTCGTCAGGGCCTCCCGCTCCGCATTCAGGTCATTCCGACGAGCAGCCAACCAGACACGAATTCTCAAGAGCCTGTCTGGCCCGACTTCGTTGAGAGGGATATGATCCATCGCCTCGACGGCCTCGGCGAGTCGATCCGACGCAGTTGCCCATTCCAACCGGGCATGCCACACTGCGGGATCGTCGGGACGTCGCGACAAGCATTTCTTCAGCCAAGCATCGGCTTCGTCGAATTTCGCGGTCCAAAGCGCCACGGAGGCGCGCCCCAGCCAGAACGCGGTCGTCGTCGGGTGCTTTCCGCCCTGCTTCCTCTAGCCGGAACTGGAGCGCGCCGGCCGGAAAAGACCGCAGCTCGTCGATCTGCCAATGTTTGCGGAGAACGTCGGCTTTATTCCCGGCACCGTCCCACTCTTTCTGCTTCCTCCGGCGCAGCTCGTCAGATCGCCCCGTAAAGAGATAGACTTGCTGCAACATGATTTCGTGGAGTTCGCAGGCTGGGCTGCCGACAGGAAAGCTCACATCCTGGAGGGTCTCTTCCGCCAGAGCCAGGCGGCCCTGGTCGATGGCAAGCCGAGCCCGGCGCAGAACGGCGTTGGGAAACCGCGCGGACCCAGGTCGAATCCGGCCCCAGATTGTCAGCGCTGGATTGACGTGGCCTTCAGCCTCTTCACACACTCCGAGCCAGTAGTCAATCTCCGTACTTCTGAATCCCAGCATCGCCAGCCGTGATAGTCGAGCACGGGCTGAGCGATGCTGGCCCCCCTTCAGTTCGCGTTCCACGCTTCTGAGCTCGACCTGATACCATCCGTAAGCGCAGAATGCGACTGGAACGGCGCTCAAAACGGCCAGGCCGCACCATATCACCCAACGGCGACGTAGCGGGGGTAAGCGCGCCTCAAGCGGCGCTGTCGCAGCCGGGTTGTGAGTCTGTTCTACGCTACGGTGCGGCGCAACCAAAACAACTCGCCTCCGCGCCCTTCGTGATCGTTGGGGTGGGCTCGCGGAAACTCAGATCATATCAATACGAATCTGCACTCAATACCTCGCCATTGGATACCGTTCCCAGAGCCCACCAGGTGGTGATGGCAATCGAGCCCTTGATGAACTGGACATGGCCGTCGGCGAAGAGAACGTTGGCGCCGCCCGGGTGCATGCTGGTAACGTTGGCGATCTCGGAATGGTCCATGTCATAGTTGCCGCATCCCTGGCAGCCGTTACGGCATGCATTCCAGGGATACTGATTCGAGCTCGGCGGCACGATCGTATTGATGAGCGACATCGCCTCGGCACCCCAACCCCAATAATAGCCTCGGTTGACACCGATGTTGACCCCTCCATTGAAGGCACCAGAAGCTGGGCCGTTCACGAGTGAGGTCCAGGCGTTATTGCAAGCCGTGAGCGTGGCCAGGGTTTGCGCGGGGTTGCTGGAGGCATCCAGAATCCAAGCATAGCAGAGCCCCGCAACGCCGTTACCCCTGTACTTGATCTGCCTGCCGTTAGGACTTCCCACCAGCGACTCGCCGAAGGCGACCGTATTCGAGCTGCCGTCCTGGATCGATGCCAGACCGTAGGGGGTCTGATACGAGAACACCCCCGTCGATTGGCTCGGGTAATTCTGCACGATGCCGATCGTTGTGCCAATGCTGCCGCAATAGTTGTTGAGGAAGCTGCTCCCGTACGTCGACTTTCCCGAGTTCGGATCGCTCGGGCAAAGGAACCCTGGAATGTTGGTCAAGAATGCCGTGTTCTGGAAATTCTGGCTGTTGCACACCAAGGGATCAAAAGAGAAGTTGATTGCGTTGTAAACCGGCGACGCCTCCAGGTACGGCAGGAGCAATGCGTGAACACTCCAGCCATTCCAGGTTACAAGCGCAGAGCAACCGTTGCTTGAATTCCACGTATTGTTCGAGGCCGACACGCCCATGGGAAAAACATTCTGGACATTGTGGTAATTGTGCATCGCCAACCCGATCTGTTTCAGATTGTTGATGCATTGGGATCTCCGGGCCGCCTCGCGCGCGGATTGCACCGCCGGTAGTAGAAGTGCGATCAGCACGGCGATGATCGCGATGACGACGAGCAGCTCAATCAGCGTAAACCCGCCTCGAAATCGTAGGCGCATGGAACTCGGCTCCTTTGGGATCGGAAGGACGACGAATCGATAAGGAAAAAGACACCGCAACAGAAGAAACGAAACTGCCAACTTCCGTACGTGAATCGAACGAACAGTCAGAATAGTGGAATAGGCGCGATTCCAACGGCCGAGTAGGGATAATTGCACACATTCATTTCTTCCTGGCCGCGCCGCCCTTCAAGTGTGAATTTTTATAAAAGTCCATCGATCCTTTAGCAATCTCGGCGGGGGCTTCTTTCTGCTCGACCATTTGCATCTGGCTCTTATCATCGCCACAACCGCTGAGCAGGCTCGCCGAACCCATTGTCAGCACAAACCCCAGCAGCGAGAACATCGAAATGGAAAATCGCCCGCAACGCTTGAAAGCAGCGTTCATTCTCAAATTCCTCAGGTTGAAAAGGAAGTCCGATCTCGCAACGGTCCGTCCTCAAGGGAAGAAGTCTACCTGGAAGAAGCTGTCGAGAGATGGATGGAACGCGAACCAACCACTTCCGCAAGATTCCCGCACGACCGCGAGCGCCGGTCCAAACAGCATCGCGACCCAGTGAAATGCCGAAAAAACGGGCTCCGAACGCGACCCTTGCGATTGCTGCGCTAGCTATCTACCTTGCTAGGTGTCAATATACCGCTCTTGGCGTTAAAAACAACCGGTCATTCCAAGAAAACGAGGTACGCCATGGGTTTGCACGAACCCGATGCAGCGCCTGGAGACCTTGCCCACGGTGTTCGGCCGCAGGATGAATTCCGGGCAGCGGCAAAGGAGACCAAGTCACAGTCTCGCCGGACAGGATGGCTCGTAATCCTGGGCGGATTGTTGTCGGGGCTCCTCGCCTTCGGCTTGGGCGAACCGCTCTACAAGGTAATTCCCCCCGAACTCGTGCCCCGTGATCTCATGGGTACCAAAACCATGATTCCGTCACAGGAAACCCAGGGCGTGGCCGCAACCAAGAACGCGGCGCTGGCCTTCGGGGTGTTGGGTCTCTGCCTGGCGGGATCGCTTGGGGTCGTTGGCGGCTTGGCTCGATGGCCAGCGTCTTCTCCCGCAAGGGGTGGGCTGGTCGGCGCGGTCCTGGGCTTGGCCGTGGGCGCGGGTGCTCCAATCGGGGTTTTGCCATTCGCCATAAGCGCGCGATTAGACTATCCAGAAAACGACTTGATCCTCGCATTGGCCAGCCATGCCCTGATCTGGGGGCTATTGGGCGCCTCGGCTGGTCTGGCTTTCGCAGTCGGACTCGGTGAACGACGGCTAATCGGCAGGGCCTTCATGGCTGGCTTGGCGGGAGCCGTTCTCGGAGCGGTCACCTTCGAGTTGATCGGAGCGACGTTTTTTGGCCTGGCGGAAACTACCCACCCTATCTCAGCCACCTGGCTGACGCGATTGATGGCTCGACTGTTAGTCACCGTCGGCACGGCTACCACCGTAGCCATGATGCAACTGAACGAGACCAGCAACCGCAGGGCCACCCGAGAAATCAAGATCAACCCACCGCCATTACTAAAGTCCTGAGCGCCTGCAACTTACAGCGATGCCGCATGGCATCGTCTCATGGTCGGGAGGGTAGCAAGACCTCAAGCCGGTTTTTTGTACGCAGTATAGTGTGCAGCTCGGAGATGGGCACGCCTTTCAAGCTCGCGCATCGCCTGTGCCTCGAAAGGTTGAAACGCTCGGGCAATCTGCGCATTTTCGTCAACCTCGGCTGGACTGGAGCAGCCGATAACGACGGTTGAGATCCCCGGAAGGCTCAGCACGTAGCTCATGGCCTCGCTCGCCGTAAATCGGTGTGTGCCGTCCGACAGGAGAACACCTGCGGCATAGACCTTCATGCCAATGACCCCCATCCCGCGCCGGGAGGCCTCCGCCAGTACGGTTTGAGCGAATGACAGGCGGTAAACGTCAGCCACGTTGAGTGCCACGAGCACGGTGTCAAAATCGAACCGCCGCATGGCTTCCAGCAGAATGGCGGGGTCGTGATGTCCCGTGAGGCCAAGAAACCGCACTCGCCCTTGAGAGCGCGCGTGGACGAACGCCTCAAGCGCGCCGCCACGGGCAAAGACCATCTCAAGGTCGTTGGTTGTGCGCAGGTCGTGGAGCTGCCAGAGGTCCAGGTGGTCGGTCCGTAGTCGCCTGAGACTATCGTCCAGCAGCCGGAGCGAGCCGTCGCGGGTGCGGTCATGGCTCTTGGAAGCCAGGAACACCTGGTCGCGCCGATCGCCCAAGGCGGCACCGTAGTAGTCGAGGCTGCCGGCGTAAGCCGGCGCGGTGTCGCAGTAATTGACCCCCTGTTCGAGAGCACGGTGGATCACCGCGACTGCATCGCGCACGCGCCCATGGGTGCGGAGCACGCCCTCACCGCCCAGCGCAAACTGCGTGACATGGTGACCGGTGTGCCCTAAAGGACGGCACGGAATGGGAGCCGGGTGTGTTACCGGATCGCTGGAACCAGTTTGAGGCATGAGCGTATCCATGAGCGTCGCAAGTTGTGCCAGACCATGAATCCGTCAGGTGAGAAGCCTGGATCTAGGGCCGGGCATCGATCCACTCGCCGTTTTCTTTATACCCTTTGAGCACCCGCTTGAGAAAGCCCCCGCACCTGGGAGCGATTGGACAACCATAGTGAGAGTAGACCCCATCCCTTCAAGTGGGTAGCATGATGGAACAGAGCCACAAGATCATCCCCCTCGGTACGTTGGGGCGGGCTGATCTGATGGTCGGGGAACTTGCGTGGAGCGTGCGAATCAATCCAAGTCACGTGCGAAGATGCCTCCAAGACGGACGATCGTGCTTGGCGCTGTAACCTTGATCGCGGTACTCGGATCGGTACTGGCCTTCAAGACGCGGTGGGACTCGTCGAGAGCAGGCAGATCGTTATTGGATCTCCACTCGCCCTACCAGAACACGCGACAGGGCGTGAAATATGTCGGCGATCTGGCCTGCGTGCGCTGCCACACAACGATCGCCGAAACTTACCGCCAGCATCCGATGGGTCGTTCTCTCTTCCCCATCGCCGCGGCTCCGCGAGTCGGAATCGAGCGAAACGGCGACAAACCGCTGTTCGAAGCTCAGGGGTTTCAATACTCGATTGCAGAGCGGGACGGCCGGGTTTTCCATCAAGAAACGCACCGGGACGCTTCGGGACGCATCATCGCCCGGAATGAAGCCGAAATCCAGTTTGTGCTGGGCTCGGGAAGGCAGGGGTTTTCTTACCTGATCGAAAGAGACGGCTTCCTGTTCCAGTCCCCGATAAGCTGGTATACGCACAAAGAGCGCTGGGACCTGTCGCCAGGCTACGAGAATGTAAACGCCCACTTCGACCGGCCGATCAAATCAGCCTGCCTGTTTTGCCATGCGAACCAGGTTGAGCCAGTCGCGGGCGCGCTCAACCGTTATGAGCGGCCGATTTTCCGCGGTCATGCAATCGGCTGCGAGCGATGTCACGGTCCAGGTGAGCTTCACATCGGGAAGCCCCTGATCGTCGCTGGCAAGGACATGACGATCGTGAACCCCGCCGACCTCGAGCCTAGCCTCCGCGACGCGGTCTGTGAGCAATGCCACTTGAACGGCCGCCGGCGCGCGCTGCGCCGGCCGTCAAGATGCGGATTTCCGGCCCGGGTTGCCGTTTTATCGATTCTGGACCGTGCTCGAACCGGCAGGCGGCCCGGTTGAGAACCGTTTCGTCGGACAAGTCGAGCAAACGCATGAAAGCCGTTGCTACCAGGCGAGTCAAGGCCGCCTCGGGTGTATCTCTTGCCATGACCCGCACCGGCTGCCCGCGATCGCAGAAAAGACGGCCTACTACCGCAACCGTTGCCTCGAATGCCACGCCGACCGCGGTTGCAGCCTGACCAAGACCGCTCGGCCGGGACGGAGCCCAAACGACGATTGCATTGCTTGCCACATGCCGCCGTTGCGCAATTCCGACGTGGTCCACGCTGCTACCACCGATCATCGCATCCGCCGTCGCGGCGGTGGGCAAGACCAGTCTTTGCTCCCTGCTGACAATTCGCAGCCAAGCCAATTGCTGATGGTCAATTTCCACCGCGAGCTGATGGACGACAGAGAACGCGCCCTCGCCGAGCGGGACATCGGACTGATCCTCTGCCGCGATGGCATTGCGGGCGCAGCCACCGCACTGCCGTTACTCGAGCAAGCACTCAAGGCACAGCCAGACGACCCGCCTGCTCAGGAGGCCAGGGGGTTTGCGCTCTGGCAGCTTGGCCGCCTTCAAGAAGCCTTGGCAGCTTTTCAGACCGTGCTAGCCAAGGAACCCGACCGAGAATCCGCTTTGACGGGAGCGGCCCAGGTTGCAGCGCAGGGGGGACGGCGTGATGATGGGATCACCTACTGGCGGAGAGCCATTGCCAAGAACCCGTGGCGCTCCGACTATCACGCCGAGCTTGCGCTCCTCAATTTCCAAAGTCGCGATTGGCGAGCGGCTACCCTAGCCAGTCAAAATGCCCTTCGGCTCAACCCCGCCGACCTTGAGATCAGAAAGCTCCTCGTCCGGTGCTATCTCCGTCTGAGAGATCCCGAAGCCGCGCGCACCGAGTTCGCAACCCTGCTGGCACTCGATCCCGCCGACCGGAACGACTTGCTGGAACAGTTTGCTCCTCTCGCGCGACCCCGATAGAATCGCGCCTGCTCTATTCACGTCTGACGGGAACAGTGGGCGGCGCTTACTCGAACTGCAATTCCACAATCGAGAAGTCATCGACAAACTCTTCTCGGCCCTGAAGTTTCCGATCGTGGGCAATCAGGCGGTCCATCTGCGAATCGCTCTCCGCACCATGTACGCCCTGGTTCATGAAATCGAGGAACTCGCTGAAGGGCCACATGGTCTTATCCGTCCGCTCGATTTCGTAAGCCCCGTCGCTATAGATATAAAGCTTGGCGAATGAATCGAGCAAGATGCTGGAAGTTTGATATTGGAGGTCGGCGACAGCGCCGATCATGGGACCCCTTGCCTCAAGAATCTCGAGCTTGACCTGTCCGCTGGACGGGCCGCTGAACAGAAGTCCGGGTGGGTGGCCGCCCCCCGCGTAATCGATCCGTCGCGTCGGCCTGTGATAGACGCCGTACCAGATCGTAAAGAATAAGCCGTTCTGCTGTTCCATCTGAAAGGCGTTGTTCAGCGCCCCGAGCACTCGCCCGGGCAAGCGGAAATCGGTCTGGGGCAGCGCCTGTGATCTCAGCGCGTTCATGGCCGAGACCGAGAGCAGGGCCGACCCTACCCCGTGGCCGCTCACATCGAGCAGGTAGAACGCGAAATGGTCGTCATCGAGCCAGTGGTAGCCGAACGAATCGCCTCCCAGCTCAGCCGACGGGATGAACCGCCAATCGGTTCGTACAGCACCTTGCTTGAGCTTCTCGGGCAAGAGCGATCGCACATAATGTTCGGCTTGCCTCATCTCGTTGGCCAGCCGGCGCTGACTTTCCAGGAGCGCCTGGTATGCCTCGTTGCGTTGAAGCAGGTTAATGTAACCCTGGGAGTGATAGCGGATGCGCGCAGGAGCTCAATCCGATCGGGAAGCTTGACAATGTAGTCGTTGGCACCCAGTGCAAAAGCCTCGGCCTTTACAGCCGGCTCTTCCTTGGTTGAGAGCATGATCATCGGCGTTTCTCGGGTCGGTTCGTTGGCCCGAACCATTTTGACCAGGGTCAGGCCGTCGATGTCCGGCATTACCAGGTCTTGGAGGATCACCGTGGGCTTGAGCCGGCCTGCTTCTTCCAGGGCCCTGGAGGCGTCGCGGCAGTAGTGGAAGATGATGTCTGGCTCGCCAGCCAGCATGCGGCGTACTGCCTCGCCAATCATGGGCTGGTCATCGATCAGCAAGACAGTCACCTTGTGCTGGGTCAGGACAGGCTCAGTACTCATTTCAGATCATGCTCCAGCTTGAAGCTTCACCAGCCTGACGATTGCGTCGGCAATCTGGGAAAGCGGCAAGACCTCCTCAGCCGCGCCAATTTCGACGGCCGCTTTGGGCATCCCCCAAACGACACTCGATGCCTCGTCCTGGGCAATGGTCCGCCAGCCCAGGTTGCGTAGCGCTAGCAGCCCCTCGGCTCCGTCGCGCAACATACCGGTCAAGAGTGCAGCAACGCCAGGCCGCAACCAGTTTCTCGCCACGCTGGCAAAGAACACATTGATCGAAGGCCGATAGCAAAGATCGCGAGGTTCTGTGGTGTAGTGCAGACAACGGTCTTCACCGAGAACCAAGTGGTCGTCGGTGCCGGCGAGCAAAACCTCGTTCCGAGTGGGCCGGCTCCCGTCCGCGATCACCGTGACTTGCCGGTGAGCCTGCTCGGAAAGCCACTGCCCCAACCCGGGGGCGAACGCTGCGTCAACATGCTGTGCGACAACGACGGCGGCCTCCAACTTTGGAGGCAGCCGACGGACGATCTCAGCCAGGGCCTGAGGGCCGCCGGTCAACGCGCCCAGAACAACCAAGGGCTCAAGTGCCAGTACAGTATGGTTGGGCGGTTCTTTCGGATGCAATAAGGCTGGATCACCGCGCCCGGCGCCCGTGGCTTTCAAAGGTGTGCCGACCAGACGGCCGATCAGCTCGATCTTGTGCAACAGCAAGGCCGCATTGCGGATTTCACCCCCGGTTCCAAGGGTTGGTGTTTCGATCGCATCGAGTGCGCCATAGCCCATCGCCTGATAAACCTTGCTCAGATGTCCGGATATCGTCGAAGTAACCACCAAAATCGCACAGGGTGATTCACCCATGATCCGCCGCGTTGCCTCCACACCGTCTATGCCCGGCATGAATAGATCCATCAGGATCAGGTCGGGGGGCTCGTTGCGCGCCAGTTTGATCGCCTCCGCACCGTCGCGGGCCATCCAGGCGACGCTGTGCTCGGATAGCGACAGCACCACCCGGCGCAGGGCCTCGCGCGCCATGACCATGTCGTTGACAATCCCGATCCTCATAGAGGGCGATCTCGGCTCCAGAGTTCTTCCGATCAAGCTGGTCTCTCTCGACGATCGAAAACCGGCGCTGGCGGCGGTTTTCCTATTCCGATTCCGATTCCGATTCCAATCGATGTGAGTCTCTCGCCTCGCCGATCAGGTCGGCCACGGTGCTCAGGAACGTCTGGTCGTGAAAACTGCTCTTGGTCAGATAACAGTTGGCGCCGGCGTCCAGTCCTCTGAGCCGGTCCTCCTCGCGATCCTTGTACGAGACGACCACTACCGGAATTGCCTGCAGCCGCGCGTCCTCCTTGATATGCTTGACAAGCTGGATGCCGTCCATCCGCGGCATGTCGATATCACTCACTACCAGATCATAGTGCGCACTGCGGACGGCGTTCCAGCCGTCCACGCCGTCGATTGCCGTGTCTACGGCGTAGCCGCGACTTTCGAGTAACTGCCGCTCGAGTTCCCGAACAGTGATTGAATCATCGACGATGAGAACCCGCTTTGCCTTGAAGACCGGTTGCTCGACCGAACCAGCCGTGAGCCTGCCGAGCCGCGCCCGGAGAGAAGGTTATCGATCGAACGGATCAGATCTTCAACGTCGATAATCAAGACCGGCCAGTCGTTTTCGAGCACGGAGCAACTATTGATATTCGGCACTTTTCCCAGCCGGGTGTCCAGTGGTGTGGCGCGAAGGTCGCGCTCGCCCAAAACCCGGTCGACCACCACACCAAAGCGATGGCTGTGGTCGCTGGCGACCACCACCGGTATCAACTCTCCCGGACGGTGACCGTGATGACCGGACAGCTCGAGCACTTTGATCGCCTCGACCAGACCGATTGGTTGCTCGTCCAGAACCGCGTGCGATTTTCCCTCAAGCTCGCGCACCTCCTTGGGATCGAGCATGAAAAGCCGTTCGATGCGGTTCAAGGGAAAGGCATAGGGCTCGCCGGCGATTTCAACCAGCAGGGCGCGGATCACCGACATGGTAATCGGCAACTGGAGTGCGAAACGGGTACCCTTGCCAAACCGGCTCGTTACCCGGACCGAGCCCCGAACGGCCTGTACCATGCTCTTGACCACGTCCAGCCCCACGCCGCGACCCGAGACTTCCGTAACCTGGATCTTTGTCGAGAAACCGGGCAGGAAGAGAAAATCCAGAAGCTCTGATTCGTTGAGCTGCTGGACGATCTCGATCGTGGTCAGGCCGCGCTTGACGACTTCGATTCGCAGGCGTTCCAGGTCGATCCCGCGGCCATCGTCGCTCACGTGAATCTGAAGCATTCCCGCGCGGTGGTGAGCTTCAATCCGGACGGTCCCGGTGGAGATCTTTCCAGCAGTGCGCCGATCTTGGGGCGATTCGATGCCGTGATCCAAAGCGTTACGGATGAGATGGTTGAGCGGAGCCTCGAGTCGATCCAGTATGTCACGATCGACACCGGTGGTCTCACCGACGGTTTCGAATCGCGCCTCCTTGCCGAGCTCCCGGGCGAGATCACGCACCAGGCGGGGGAAACCGCGAATCCCGTCGGTCAGGGGTCGCATCCGGCTGGTCAGCACTTCGTGGTGCAGGCGGCTTGATACGTCCTCGCTGCCGCGGGTGAATTCTTCGATGGATTCGACGGTTTCGTGCAGCCCCTGCAAGCCCTGTACAGCTTGTTCCTTGGCCTTGGTCAAGAGTTCACGCTCGGCGGCCGGCAGTACGGCCCCCTGACTTGACAGGCGGTCTTCAAGAACCTGAAGACTTCCCAGAAGTCCGGTCTGGCGGCCTTCGAGCCGCGAGAGCGAGTCAACCAGCGGCCTGAGCCGGTAGGTCTGTACCAGCGCCTCGCCTGCCAGACCCATCAGTCGAGTCAAGCTCTCAGCCGATACTCGCACGACACGATCCCCATCGCGCGCGGTGGGCTCGACAACCGCAGGAGGAAGCGATGCGCTCTGATCGCCTGCGGGTTGCCGAGTGAAGGGCGCAACTGGAGCCGGAAGCTGGTCTTGTTTGACCGCGGTCAAATCAGCCACCAGGGCATCGATCTCAGCGGCATGATCGGATTGCCAGCCTTCGATATCTTGGGCGCCAGACTGTGAGATTTGCACCAACATGTCAACGCCTCGAAACAGGATGTCGACATGTTCCGGCTGGAGGATAAGCTTGCCTTTCTGAGCCGCGACGAAGCAGTCCTCCATCGCGTGTGCCACGCGCACCGCGGCGTCGAGGCCGACGATCCGGGCAGCTCCTTTCAGGGAATGCGCCGCACGCATCAGGGGCTCGATTGTTTCAGGCGCGGCCGATGCGCCTTCGAGTGCAACCAAACCAGCCGAGAGCGTCGCAGTCTGGCCCTCAGCCTCCATGCGAAACAGTTCCAGCATCGAGAAACCACTGAGATCGCTGCTCACTGCCCAAACCTCCGCAATGCCGCGAAGATCCGCTGTTCGTCGAGCAGGCCGACACTCCGGCCGTTCCAGGCTAGAACCGCTTGACTGAAACCAACGGCCGGATTGACCAGCGTCGAGGGGACACCATGCCGATCGCTCCGCGAGATGTACTCGACTCCCAGAACCTCATCGACCCGAAATGCCCAGGTCTCGCGGCAGTCGCGGTCGTGCAGTACGACCATTCGCGTCGGTGTTGCCGATGCATCGGCACCTAGCAGACCGTGAAGCGAAACGCAAAGCTCGACCTGACCTCGCAGGTTCACCAGTCCAGCCAAGATCTGGTTGGAGCGGTGCGGGACACGATGCACCGGATGGAGCCTCGTTACCTCGGCAAGGGCATCGGTGCGGAAAGCCAGATACTCGGCACCGAGCCGGAAGATCAGCACGCTGAGCACAGCACTGTGGGGCCGGAAACCCCCGCTATCCTCGAGCCGCTGGTCCAGACCGCCGGCATCGCGCTCGTCCGACCGAGCCAACCAGCGAGACCACTCCTCCAGGTATCCTTCGGGCGCTGGGCGGTTGAAGAAGCTCCGCGCGGCCGCAGCGAAGACTGGACAGTTACGGCAGTGAACGAAGGGGATCAGTTCCGGGCAACTTCGGTCGCCGGAGACACCGATCCGGCTCCAGCAATCGCGGTCGCTTGGCGAGACTTGTTGCTGGCCGGTTTGTTCAGCAGAACCGATTGCAGTCAGATTGACTGTCATTTCAGGTTGCCTCATTCCGGATCAGGGCCCCGATGCGGGCGGCTCGACGGCGAAAGTTCTCAGCCACTTTATGCTCACCGCGCCGTTCGGCAAGAAGTGCCAGTGCCAGAAGCGCGTCCTCATGGTTGGCGTCGAGATAAACCGTCTTGTGGAAGCAGGCTTCGGCTTGCCGGCGATCGCCTTGCGCCTGGTAAATCATCCCCATGAGATAGTAGGTGGAAGCCGTGGGGCCCCTGAGTTGGAGATCGCGCTTGCAGGCACCGATTGCCTCACTGTACCGTCCTTGGTTGCCCAGCTCGGCCGCCTGACTCAAAAGCGAAACCCGTTCGCCTGCCGGAATGGACGAGGGCACCGCGGCAGCAGCCGTTGTGCTGAAAGTGACCAGGCTGGGAGGAGGCAGCATCAGTGCTGCTGCTTGCGCGGAGTCTTCGCCGGCAATCAAGCCCGGCAAGGTCAGCGTCGGTTCGGGCTTGGATTGCGGCTGACCGGCAAGAACGGCGATCGTTTTGCAGTAGGCGAAACAACCAGGCTCGCCGACTGCGATGAATTCCGGCTGTCTTCCGTTCCACTCCAATCGATCGGCATGGCCGATGAGGAGCATGCCATCGGCTTCTAACAGCCGATCGAGCGCAGCGGTCACTGCTGCACGCGCTACAGGATTGAGATAGATCAGAAGATTGCGGCAGAAAATCACATCATAGGTTGCTAATCCTTCAAGGAATTGAGGATCGAGGACATTGGCTTGTAAAAACCGGACCAGCGATCGAACTGCGGGATTGATCTCAAAGCCTTCGGCGTGCTCCCGGAAAAAGCGCGATCGGTAGCTCAGGTCGGAACCACGGAAGGCATGCGCCGAATAAACCCCTCGACGAGCCTTGGCCAGCCGCCGGGAACTGATATCGACGCCGTCGATCTGAAACCGGCAAGCCGGAAGACCGAGGTCCGACAGCGCCATCGCGATCGAATACGGCTCTTCCCCGCTGGCGCACGCCAAGCTTAGCACCCGAGCAGGAGGGCGTAAGGGCTGCTCCAGCCAGCGGAGGCGGACATACGTGCAGAACCACTGGTAGGGACGGGCGTCACGGAAGAACCAGCTCTCCGGAACCACCACCTCCTCCGCCAGCAATTTGATTTCTTGTTCTGACTCCTGGAGCCGATGTTCGTACGCGACCAGACCGTCCAACCCCAGCTCGTTCATGCGACGCTGGGCTGCGCGAAGAATGAGGCGCGAGCCCACCGACACCGGGTCTAACCCGATTTGCCTGGCCAGTAAGTCCTCGATTCGGCGCAGTTCATCCGGCATCGTAACACCAGTTCGAAATTCCAGAGTGAGGATCCTCAGGTCTCAGAGACCCGATTTTCGTGCACCGAATCCATGGACTCTGGATTTATGGTTTGGGGATACAAGACCGCACTTTGGTTAGCGAAGACGCTTGAATGCAAGTAATCCCTTATTTTCTGCACCGCGATCAGGGAGACAATTTCATGGTCTGTTCTGACAATCGCATCGAGGTAAGGTGCGTCCGGTAGCTGAACGGGCGCAGGCATTACCTGTTCGGGCCGTATATAGGTCAGGTCGTCAACATTCTCGGCGAGCAGACCCAGGAGAACCGGGGCTTGGCTCGGTGCTGGCCAGGAACGACCCGCCGCCGCCGGATGGTTGGTTCCCTGATTTTGATCGCCCGGCACGTCGTTGACCAGAATCGTGCGGGAACTGAGCAGATTTCGGCAAGGGGCTTTATCGAGCAGCAAACCCAGGTCGAACACTGGAATTACCTTGCCGCGGTAGTTCAGCAGGCCAGCCACGAGGTCAGGAGCATGGAGAATCGGGTGCAACTCGACCTTGGGGAGAACCTCGACGACTCGCAAAACGTCGACAGCGTATCGTTTCGAACCGGCTGTAAAAGTCAAAAGTAACATGAAAGCACGGCAGGGCCGGCCTCAAGATACGGAGATAGGAGCCAGCGCCAATGCAGAAACTGGCTCGTCCGAACTGAGCGTGAACCGTGACACTTCTTCCTTCAAGCCGCCGACGGCCTCACGGAGGCGGTCGGTCGCCGTGTTGAACTCCTGAATGGACAAGGCTGTCTGGTGGGCCGCTTCATTCAAGTGCGACATGGCCTCGCGGATCTGCTCAGCCCCTTGTGACTGGACCCGCATGCCCTCGGTCACTTGGTCGAATCGCTGGTTTAGACTCTGAACCCCGGTGATGATCTGACCGAACTGGCCGCCGATCCGGGCAACTTCGCTCACAACCGTGCGGACTTGCTCGCTGAACTTGTCCATCTCCATGACGCCGGCTGAGACGCTGTATTGCATCTCTTTCACCATTCGCTCGATGTCGAGTGTTGCCACGGCAGTCTGGTCGGACAGGCGGCGAATTTCCCGAGCGACGACCAGAAAACCCAGACCGTACTCACCGGCTTTTTCGGCTTCGATCGCCGCGTTGATCGAAAGCAGGTTGGTTTGATCGGCGACCTTCGTAATCGTGGTCACCACGAGATTGATATTGGCGGCTCGCTCGCTGATGACCGATAACTTGGAGCCGATCGAGCCGGTTGAATCGGCCAGTTGCCGCATGGTCTGGTCCATGCCGGCCAAGCCCTGTTGACCGGTCGAGGCCATCCGTGCCGTCTGATTGGCGACCTGATTGACCTCGTTCATGGTCTTGAGCAACTCCTGGCTCGTGGCCGAAATCTCATTCACGGCCGCTGCGGCCTCGCTGGTTGACGCACTGTAGCTGTAAGCTGCTTGCTCCTGCTGCCGCGATGCGGCCGCGATTTCGGTCGCCGTTGATAGGAGCGTGATACTCGAGCGCTGAATCTTGGCAATCAGTGACCGGAGATCCTGAATCATCTTGCGGATTGCCTGGAGCAATGACCCAGCCTCGCCCGGCGCATGGCTGGAGCAGGTCACGCTCAGATCGCCAGCAGCGACTCGCTCGGTCACCAGAGCTGCCTCGCGGATCGGCCGGGTAATCGTTCGCGCTAGCCAAAGCGCGATGGCCGTTACCACCAGTACGGTGACCGTCAGAAGCAAGGCGATGGCCATGCGCTGCCAGTTGATCAGCGCGAACGCTTCGTCAACATCCTGCTTGACCACCACTCCCCAGCGGAACGAAGGCAGATACAACCACGCAGCGACAACCCGCTGGCCCCGGTAGTCTGTCTCCTCACCGTAATTGCGCTCACCCCGGACGGCCCTCTGCACGGCGGTTGCATTGGGATCACCAATCCGGCCCCGATAGTTGAAGGCTGCATCTGGTGCGGAGCGTGCAGGAGCGACAAATGCGAACGACTGTCCATCGCGTTTTGCCACCATCGCCTCCCCGGTGGCTCCCAGGCCATCATAGTTCTTGAAGACACGGAACACTTGTGAATTGTCCAGCTTCAAGGCAACAAAGCCTATGATTCGCCCCTCGTCGCTGAAGATCGGACCGGCCGTGAAGGCCGCCGGCTCGCGCCGACCGTCATTCATCTCATACATCTGGTAGTCCGAAACCTCGGATTGGATGAGGGTGCGCACCCGGTCGAACACCTCGGCCAGCTCGCTCTTACCAAGCGGGCCTCTCAAGAGGTTTGACCCCAGGTTCAGATCGGCATTGAGCTGAAACAGCAGCAACCCCTCCGTGTCGAACAGGTAGGCATTGGCATAACCGAACGAGTCGATGAAATTCGCGATGAAGGGGCGTACTGAGCGAGCCGCTTCGACATAAACGGCAGAATCGAGAGTCTCCTTAGGGCGGATCTTTTTCAGCTTCGGTATGGCATCCACCAGAACAGGGTACCGGCTCGCCATGGTCAGATCCGCGCGGCGCTCGCGGATGTAATTCTCGAGCTGAACGGCCTTGGCATCCAGTATGGCCAACAATTCCTGACGCACCGATTTCCGCAACGACCGAGTGGAAAGGATCGAAATCACGCTCGTGAGCACAATACAGGGAATCAAGGAGAGAACCAGAAACCAAAGCAGCAACAAACTGCTGATCTTGATCCGAGGCAGTGTGAACAAACTTCTGGGAAAAGGCATGGCGGGTCTTACCTGAACGAGGTGGAAGATACATTCCGCACGGTTGGTCCGGCGATGACGGCCGCTTTCCGCTCGGCGAAGTCAGCCTTGCCGGTTCCCGGAGCGAACGAATGACCAGTCCGGCCACCCTCAGACCGATTCGGGACTCCGCGCGGGCCTGGGTTGGCCCAACCACCCCAGCTCCGATACAGGCCGTCCAGAAACAGTTCCCACTCCGGGCGCGTCCGTGAAGGCGGATAAGGAATGGGGCGCACCGGCTTTTCCGAGCTCCAAACGAGATCAAACTGGCCGTCAGCTCGCACCCGGCCGACATAGACCGGCCGCCAGGTGTGCTGGGTCTCGGCGTCTACCGAGATAATCCCTTCCGGTGCATTGAGACTCTGGCGCTTGATGGCCTTGAGCACGTCGGTAACCTCATCGGTCTCTGCCTCGACCACTGCCTGTGCCCACAGGTAGACACTGTTGTACGCCGCCTCGATCACGTCGCTGGTGACGCGATCAGCTCCGTACCGCGCCTGGAACCGGCGGACGAACGCGCGGTTTTCGGAACGGTCGATCGTTTGGAAATAGTCCCAGGCGGCGTAGTCCCCTACCATAGTGCGGACTGGAAGCTTGCGCAGTTCATCTTCAGCAATACTGAAAGAAAGTACAGGAATGCGCTCGGGAAGGATGCCCGCGGTTCGGAGCCGCTGGTAAAACGGCTCGTTGCTATCACCGACAACCGTGCTGATGATGAGATCGGGATTCGCCTTCTCGATCGACTGCAGGGCCGGCTCGACATCGGCGCTGCCGAAGAGGATATACGCCTCTCCGGCAAGCTCTGCCCCCAAGGCCTTGAGCTGATCCTTGATAATCTCGTTAACACAGCGCGGCCATACGTAATCCGACCCGACCAGAAAAAACTTCCGCTTTTTAAGTGCCTCATAACACCAAGTGACCGCGGGGATCACTTGCTGGTTCGGTGCCGCACCCGTGTAAACGATGTTGGGCGACTGCTCCAAGCCTTCGTAGGCCATGGGATAGATCAGCAGATGGTCGTTCTGTTCGACGACTGGCTTGACACTCTTGCGGCTGGCTGAGGTCCAGCAGCCAAAAATCGCGCTGACCTTCTCTTGCTCGATCAGCCGTTGCGCTTCCCGGGCAAACGTCGGCCAGTCGGATCGCCCATCGGCAGTTACCCATTCGATCCGGCGGCCGAGAAGTCCCCCGCGTTTATTGATCTCCGTCAACGCCAAAACCTCGGCGTCAATCATCGACCGCTCACTGATCTCCATCGGACCGGTCTGCGAATGAAGAATTCCCACCAGAATCGGCGCAGCTTGACCGACGAACCGGGACACTAACCAAAACGACACCGCACTTACGACCGCCAATGCGATCAATACGGTCGACCACCGCTTCATGTCCGGTCCTTATATCTCTGGCTGAAGACCTTGGTTGCAAGCACGTAGCATTAATTCCGGTCAGCGAAATGTGGATGCAAGCAATGAGACTAAGAAAACCCTTGATGTCATCGCCTGATTGTCAAAATGCGTGTCACCCGCAAAGATTATAACCCATCCGTATCGTTGAAATCGGTAAGGTTAGAGGACAATCCTCTCATTCCTTCGACATGACTGCTGTTACTCATCCAGCAGACCCGAGTGGAACCATCGCATGCTTTCCGTATTTTGCTCGCCCAGTCGGTACACCCAGGGCAGGGGGGCAACGGCTGCGCTGGGGCGTGAATTGACCATTCTGGGACTCGAAGGCCCCGTGCTCTTCATCGCCGGCAAAACCGTGATCAGCCGGCTGGCTGACACGTGGACGGCAAGCCTCAATGAGACAGCCATCCGCCACACGGTCCACCGGTTCGGGGGTGAATGCTCGTCGCGGGAAATCGAGCGCGCAAAACGGCGGCGCGGGAGTTTGGCGCCCGGACGATTGTGGGTGCAGGCGGGGGGAAGGTCCTCGACACCGCACGGGCCGTGGCGGCCGATCTGGACCTACCCGTAGTCAACTGCCCGACGGTTGCGTCGAGCGATGCTCCTTGCAGCGCCCTTTCCGTAATCTACAGCGAGGAAGGGGTTTTCCAGGAATATCGCTTTTACCGCAAGAATCCTGACCTGGTCCTTGTAGACACTCTGGTAATCGCACAGGCACCGCCTCGGCTCCTCGCGGCAGGTATGGGAGACGCACTGGCCACCTGGTTCGAGGCCAAGACCTGCGTCGCCGGATGTGTACAAAACATGCGGGGCGGTAATTCGACCTCCAGCGCACTGGCGCTGGCCGAATTGTGCTACCGAACGTTGTTGGCCGACGGAGCCGCAGCACTTCAAGCGGTGAAAACCCAGGTTGTCACCCCCGCGCTTGAACGTCTGGTCGAGGCTAGCACATTGTTGTCGGGCCTTGGTTTCGAGTCGTCAGGATTGGCAGCAGCCCACGCGGTGCACAACGGATTGACCGCCGCGCACGACACGCACGCCTACTATCATGGCGAGAAGGTCGCCTTCGGGCTTCTGGTCCAACTGGTGCTCGAAGGGGTTCCGAGCGCCACGCTCGAAAAGGTGTTGGCCTTCTCTTCCGAGGTGGAACTGCCGATCACCTTGGCGGAGATCGGCCTGACCAAGTTGACCCGCGACCAGCTCGACCCCATCACCCGCCGTGCCACGGCTCCGGGTGAAACCATTCACAACGAACCGTTTGAAGTCACCCCCGAAATGGTCGCGGATGCCATCCTCGCCGCGGACGCGCTAGGAAGGGGATGGAAAAAGCAACACTCGTAGATCCGGTACGGCAGCGTTGTTGCTTACTTGGTCGCTGGCTGAAGCTCGGTGTGGCTTTCAAGAGTCAGATCCAGATCGCTGGCAATTTCCTGGCCACCGGCCGAGATCGTCAGCGGACCTTTGATTCGGGTCTTGCCCTTGGCGTTGACCACACAACCGGCCTCCCGATCGAAGAGGATTGTGCCCTCGGATGATTCGATCTTCAGGTCGCTCTTGACGATCTTGAGCGGCGATTTGGACTCAGGGTCCTGCTTCAGATCAACCGCGGTCGCTTTGCTGCTGATCTTATCCAGAGTCTTCTCGCCTTTCTTCTCGGTGCCCAGGTATTCGTACTTCTTACGAAATGTAAATGTCTGACCACCTTCTTCAAGTACTTCCGTCCGTTCCCAGGGTTCGCCGGGACGTGCTAAGACTTCGGGCAGGCTCGCGTGTTCCTGGATAAACTTTGTCTTCAGCTTGTCGGGCTCAAGCGAGCTTCGAATCAGATCCTTGGCCCTTGCATCGAGCTTGTCGGCCTTTTCGATCAGTTTCTCGGTTCCCTCCACCGCCTTCACCTGGTGATGCTCATCGAGAACAATCGTAACGGCTGATTGACTCGTGAGCTTGAAGACCTCACCCAGGAAAGCAAGCTCCGGATTGTCGATCTTGACGTTCAAATCGCTCGAGTCGTAGACCAGGTTGCCGCCTGGGAACTTCATCTCGATACGCAATGATTCCACCTTGTCTTCAATGGGCAGCGTCGAATCAGGGCGCTTTTTGCCAACACTGCGAGACTTGACCACCGTTGCATTCTGTGTGGTCTCAAGCGCCATACCCATTTCCCGTAGCGTCAAGGTCTGCTGCGTCTTTGACGTTGACTTGTAAGTCAGCTTCGTTCCCTCGGGATACTTGTACTCAAGCTTGACCTGGGCCTTTACGGTTTGCGACCAAAGCAGTACCAGGCACGAAACACCCATAGCGACCACCAAACCCGGACGGGTGCGACAAATCCTCATGACCGAACTCCTCGTCTCGAGAGCCAACATGGTGATTGACCCACGCTAGAAATATGAGCTTACCTTTGCCACAAATCCACGAATTGGAACATACAGCCGATCCGAACGAATTTCCACCCGTCGTGAGCGACGGAGCCGCTGGAGAATCTCTGCAACAGGAATGTGCGCGGGGTTGACCAGGGCCATTCGCCCTTGCAATTCCTCCACGTAACCCCTATTCTCCGATCATCGTTAAACAATTGTCATTCAATAGCCGCGGATAGGCAACGGTGGGTGCTCCTGACTCCTGACTCCTGAATACGGACCAGCATATGCGGATCGATCATGAGCCGGCGGAGGGTTCCCCGTGGTATCTGAGTCGGCGCCAGCTTCTGCGGATCGGCAGCTTGGGCTCATTGGGCTTGACGCTGCCGCAGTTATTGAGGGCCGAGGACGAGCAAGCGGCTACGCGCAGATCGACGGCTAAAGGCGCTTTCAGCTCGCCGATTCGCTCGTGCATCTTGATCTTCCATTACGGGGGCCCCAGCCACATCGACACACTCGACATGAAGCCAAATGCCCCGGCGGAGATTCGCGGCCAGTTCGGTTCTATTGCAACAAGTGTGGCGGGAATTCGGGTCTGCGAGCATCTTCCTCACATGGCGCGGGTGATGGATCGGCTAGCCGTCGTTCGAGCGATGCACCACCCGATGACCAACCACAATGCAGCAGCCTTCACAGCGCTTTGCGGCCGAAATCCCCTCAAGGGGGATCTCGAACTTTTGAGCAATGACCGTAACGACCCGCCATGTTATGGCGCGATTCTGAGTGCCACGTTACCTGAACGCCGCGGGCTACCCACATTCGTTGCTTTGCCTCACGTAATGTATAACGTGGTTCAGCTCCCTGGCCAGGTAGCGGGGTTTCTCGGTTCGGCACACAACCCGTTTCAGGTAAACACCGACCCAAGCGCGCCTGAGTTTCGGCTCGCCGAGCTTGACCTGCCCGGTAATCTATCGATCGATCGGCTTGACGACCGTGCTTTGCTGCTGCGCTTGCTTGACCGTCAGCAGCGCAGGGCTGAGAATCTCGCCGCCGTGGGCATCAACGCAATCCAGAGGCACGACCCTCCAGGCAACAGCTATCCCAAAGCCAACACTGCGCCCGATGTTGATGCTGCCGACATCTATACTGAGAAGGCATTTCGCTTGCTTCACGCGCCGGCTGTGCGCCGAGCGTTCCACCTGGGCTCGGAAGATCCACGTTTGCGTGATCGTTATGGCCGCACCAAGCTCGGGCAGAGCGTTCTTTTGGCTCGCCGCTTGATTGAGGCCGGTGTCCGGTTCGTCACAGTCTTCGACGGCCAACACAATGGGCAACTAGCCAACTGGGACGCGCATGAGAATGTCTTCGGCCGACTCAAAAACGATCTGTTACCACCGGCCGATCAGGCTGCCTCGGCTTTGATCGACGACCTGAGCTGCCGCGGCTTACTGGAGGGCACCCTGGTCATCGTCATGGGCGAGTTCGGCAGGACGCCCAAGATCAACGCCGCAGCCGGGCGCGACCACTGGCCCAATTGCTACAGCATCGTCCTGGCCGGTGGTGGTGTTCGAGGCGGAATTACATTCGGCACCAGCGACAACCAGGGCGCTCATCCGGAAACCGATGCCGTTACTCCCGCTGACCTGGCGGCTACTCTTTTCTGGCGGTTCGGTATCGACCCAACCCGCGAATTATTCGATCTGACGGGCCGACCCTACAAACTAGCCGATGGTCAGCCCATTGCTGCGCTCTTCGGGTAATATAGAACGGGACTGCGTCTCAATCCCATATCTGCTTCCCGATCCAACGACGGGGGTCGTTATGCTAGGACGTGTCCTCGTTCTCTCAGCCAGTGCTGGAGCAGGTCACCTGCGGGCCGCCGAGGCCATCGAAAAGGCGATTTGCCTCCGGGGCCTGGCGTCTGAAGTCCAGCATGTAGACGTGCTCAAGTACACCAACCAGGTGTTTCGCCACTTTTACTCCAAAGCCTACATTGACCTCGTCAACAAGGCTCCGGAGGTTCTGGGCTGGCTGTACGATTACCTGGACGAACCCGGAAAGAACGACCCGATCCGGCTAGCTTTCGATCGGCTCAATGCCAATCCCTTCATCCGTTACCTCCATCGGTACCAGCCGGATGTTGCCATTTGCACGCATTTTCTGCCGTCCGAGATCATTTCCTCTCTGAAGGGAGAAGGAAAGGTACGTGTCTTGAACGCAGTGGTCGTGACCGATTTCGACGTCCACGCGATGTGGTTATGCCGCCACGTTGAACAGTATTTTGTGGCCCTCGAAGAGACCAAGGCTCACTTGAAGGCACTCGGTGTGCCGGAGGCACTCATCACAACCTCCGGGATTCCGGTCGATCCGGTTTTCGCGAAACCGAAGGACAAGCGAGCCATGCGGCGCAAGCACGGTCTCGATGACCGCTTCACGATCCTGGTTTCTGCGGGCGGCTTTGGCGTCGGGCCGGTTGCGCATCTGGTGCAGACGCTTGCCCGGCTTTCCCACCCGGCCAGCGTGGTCGTTGTGTGCGGTCGCAATGAGGCGCTGAGAGCCGAACTGGCCGACAAAGCTAAGAAACTTGCGAACCATTCCTTGGTGTCGTTTACACTTCTCGGTTTCACGACCGACATGGACGAGCTCATGACGGCCGCTGACTTGTATGTGGGCAAGCCTGGAGGCTTGACCACTTCCGAAGCGCTGGCCAAGGGTCTCCCGATGGTGGTCATCAACCCCATTCCGGGACAAGAGGAACGCAATTCCGACCACCTCCTGGAAGAGGGGGTGGCGATTCGTTGCAACAATCTTCCCGCTCTGGCATACAAGATCGACAGGCTCATCAAGACACCCGGAAAGCTATCCCAGATGAGCGAAAACGCGCAAGCGCTGGCGAAGCCGCAAGCAGCATTCGCACTCGTGGATCGACTTCTGGCGCTTTGCCACGCAGACGGGGACCAAAGGAGCAGGGTAGTACGTTACGCGACCGAGAGTGGAAAATAACGGAATCAGACCGTCCTGCGCGCGCAATAAGCCGTCCCGCGACGAGTGTCTTTACCGAGGGCGGGCTTGACCTCGGCCTGGAAGGAAAGCCCCAGATCCTTCCGCTGTGATTCGTAGTAAGCCCTGATTGTAGCCGAATCCGCAA
>CAWGMT010000021.1:0-382818 GCA_963823675.1 uncultured Isosphaeraceae bacterium
CAACGCCCTGGGATTGAGCGGAAACCAAACGAAGGTCAAGCCCTGAAAGGGCGGCACAATCGCAGGGATGTTTCGCCCTTGCAGGGCTCCGGAGTTTTGCTAGGGATCCACGTGCCCGGGGCGTTGCCCTGGGCTGGTCCGTTGCAGCCCCTGCGGGGCGAAGTCCCGAGAGCGCAGCACCAAAACCCCCGGGCCGAAGTCTCGCGGCGGCTCTACGTGGCGGAGC
The DNA here is from genome assembly GCA_963823675.1 of uncultured Isosphaeraceae bacterium. Lineage (GTDB taxonomy): Bacteria > Planctomycetota > Planctomycetia > Isosphaerales > Isosphaeraceae > CAWGMT01. Next base: position 227 of record CAWGMT010000021.1, read on the forward strand.
CCGGCATCCGCAATTATCTCCAGCATGGCGGGCACGGGCTCCTGGTTTTCGACATCGATCGCGATCACCGATTCATCAAGCGGGTCCCGACCGCGGGGCTCGATGCCAAGGGGGTTCCGCTCAATGTCAAGGGCGTCTGCGCCTGCCCGCGCACCGCGCGCGTCTATGTCAGCACGATCAAGCAGCTCATGTGCGTCGATCTTACGAGCGACAAGCTGCTCTGGGAGAAGACTTACGACCTGGGCTGCGACCGCATGGCCATCACGCCCGATGGCCGGCACATCTTCCTGCCTTGCCTGGAAGGGCCGATCTGGTACGTCGTGCGCGCCTGGACGGCGCGGTCGTGGCGCGGATCACGCCCAACTCCGGCTCGCACAACACCATCGCCGGCCCGGACGGCAAGGAAGCGTACCTGGCCGGGCTCAAGTCGCCGTTTCTGGCGATCGCCGACACCAGCACGTTTGCGGTGATCCGCGCGGTCGGCCCCTTCAGCGCCAGCATCCGGCCCTTCACGGTCAACGGTGCGCAGACCGTCTGCTTCGTGAATGTCAACGACCTGCTGGGCTTCGAGGTCGGCGACTTGAAGACCGGGCGGAAGCGCTTTCGCGTCGAGGTCAAGGGCTTCGAGAAGGGGCCGACCAAGCGGCACGGCTGCCCGAGCCACGGGATCGGCATGACTCCCGACGACAAGGAAATCTGGCTCTGCGACGCGGCCAACAGCCGGATGCACATCTTCGACGCAACGGTCATGCCTCCCAAGCAGATTGCCTCGGTCGTGCTCAGAGACCAGCCGGGCTGGATCACCTTTTCGATCGACGGCCGATTTGCCTATCCCTCGACGGGCGACGTGGTCGACACGCGCACGCGCAAGATCGTCGCCGCGCTCAAGGACGAGGCCGGGCGCGACGTGCAGAGCGAGAAATTGGTCGAAGTTGACTTTCGTGGCGACGAGCCGATTCGGGCAGGCGATCAGTTTGGGCTGGGTCGCAGGGGCATTCGGTAGGGCAAAATACTCGCCTATCCTCGCGCCCCCCTCTTGGTACAATCGAATCGGGTGCCTACCGGTGAGGAGTAAGTTCCCGAGGCGCTCTCGCCGAGCGAATTCCTAGAGACAAGAGAAGGAGCGCGACCATGGCGACGGTCCCGAACCAGCGGCGGACGCGCGAAATCGAATATCCCAGCGGGGATGGAAAGCCCATGGCCGAGACTGAGCTCCACCTCGTGGAGATGATTGACATCATCCAGATGCTCCAGGATCGTTTCGCCGCTCAAGCGAATGTCTATGTCTGCGGCAATCTCATGGTCTGCTACGAGGAAGGGAACCCGCGGAAGCACGTCGCCCCGGACGTTCTCGTGGCCCTTGACGTGCCGAAGGAGCCGCCGCGCGAGAATTACCTGGTGTGGATCGAGAGGAAGGCCCCCGATTTCGTCATCGAGATCACCTCGAAATCAACGCGCCAAAAGGACAAGAAGACGAAGTTCGCGATTTATCGCGATATCTTGCGGGTGTCCGAGCTCTTCCTGTTCGACCCGACCGAGGACTACCTCGAGCCGCCGCTCCAGGGTTTCCGGCTGGCCCGGGGGAAGTATGTTCCGATCACGCCGATGGCCGGGCGGCTGCCCAGCCGGGTCCTGGGTCTGCACCTCGAGCGCGACGGGACGAAGCTTCGCCTGTTCGATCCCGCGACGGGCGAGCGACTACCGACGCGGCTCGAGGCACGCCAGGCGGCCGAGCGCCGCGCCGAAGAGCAACGGCGCCGCGCCGAGGCTGCCGAAGCCGCTCGACAGCACCTGGCCGAAGAGAACGACCGCCTCCGGCGGGAAGTCGAGGCCCTGCGACGCGGCTGAGGCGTCGGTGCCCCCCGGGATTCTCCCTGGGCAACTACCTGCTCTGTTACGCCTACCCCTCGACCGGCGACGTGATCGACACGCGCACGCGCAAGATGGTCGCCGTGCTCAAGGACGAGACCGGACGCGACGTGCAGAGCGAGAAATTGGTCGAAATCGACTTTCGCGGAGACGAGCTGATTCGTGCGGGCGGTCAATTTGGGCTTAGGCGCAAGGGCGCCGGCACGGAACTGCGTGATTCGGGCGGGCATTGACTCACGACGCGTCCTGCGCAAGTCTTGGCAGGCAAACGTTGTTTAACCCGGAGCCAACGGCGACGGCGTTGACTGCTCCAGTTTGAACGGTCGCCGTCGCCGTTGGCTCCGGGTTAAACTGTTCGTGTCGATTCTCGTTTGACATCATAGCAAGGCATCCGCGAAAGTGATTCAGGGCGGATCCTGGCAGAAACTGGCAACTGGCTGGGATCACGGTTTGCTGATGCGCGTCTCCGCGCGTCGTCTGGGGTGCTGTGGGCAGCGGGATTGTAAGATGACGACTTCGATCGGGACCGAGCCCGCGTGGAGAAAGTCAAGGAATCGGTGGTTCCTTTGGCCCTTTACCGTCATGGCATTAGGTGCCATGGGCTTACTGCTCTTCTGGCTTTACCCGCACAGCGCGCGTTCTCCTCGGACGGGCTCAGGATTGCCGCGACCAGGCACACCCGAAGCCGCGGGGTACGTGGGCGATGCGGAATGCTGGCGCTGTCACACCGCAATCGCCGCAAGCTACAGCCGACACCCCATGGGGCAATCCTTGGCGCCGATCGAGCGCGCTGTCGGAGGACCCAGTGGCCGGAATGACGAGCGGGTCGAATTCGAATTCGGCGGCCTCGTCTATTCGGTCGAGCGCGCGGGCAGCCGGGTGGTGCACCGTGAGGCGCGCCGCGATCGTTCGGGCCGCGTCGTCGCCGGCATCGAAGCCGACGTTCGCTACGCGATCGGGTCGGGTAGACAGGGAGTCTCGTACCTGTTCGAGCGCGACGGATTTCTCTTTCAGTCGCCGATCACCTGGTACGCCAAAGGGGAGCGCTTCGGCTTATCACCCGGTTTCGAGAGCCGGACCTCGCGCTTCGATCGGCCGGTTCTGCCCGATTGTTTGTTTTGCCACGCCAATCGGGCGACGCCGGTCTCGAGTGAGATTAACCGATACCAAACGCCGCTCTTTCAGGGCTATGCAATCGGCTGTGAGCGGTGTCATGGCCCCGGCGCGCGGCACTCGCAAGAGCCGACGTTGGCCGGCGGCGGCGGCCCGACCATTGTGAACCCCGCGGCTCTCGAGCCCGGTCCGCGCGATGCCGTCTGCGAACAATGCCATTTGATTGTGAGCCGGGTGGCTCGCCTCGATGCCCGCGCCGACGACTTCCGGCCCGGGATGCCGTTCGATCGCGTCTGGTCGGCCTTTGTCCCGGCCGGAGGCGGGACGGAGAACGATTTTGCCGGCCAGCCCGAGCAAATGCACCAGAGTCTGTGCTATCGGGCCAGTCAGGGCCGCCTGGGCTGCATTTCGTGCCACGACCCGCATGTGCTGCCCGATCCCGGCGAAAAGGCCGCCTATTTCCGCGAGCGCTGCCTGCGCTGCCACCAGAATGCCGGCTGCCGCTTGCCCGCGCAGGCTCGCCTCGCGCGAAAAGGCGGCGACGATTGCATCGGCTGCCACATGCCGCGCGCAGAGCTCTGAAAACGCGCATGTCGCCATCACCAATCATCGAATCCCCCGGGCAGAGACCAAAGCGTCCAAGGGCCCAGGCGCCAATCCCGGGTCGGAGGCAGCCGCGGTTCTGGTGAACTTCCACCAAAGCTTGATGAGCGCGGCGGAGCTTGCGGGCGCCGATCGCGAGCGCGCCATCGCTATGGGCCAATCCGGCAGCAAGAGCGCCGCGGCGCAGGCGCTGCCGTTGATCGAGGCAGCTCTGGCAGCGCGCCCGGATGACCTTGCCGCACTGGAGGCCAAGGCCGGAATCCTGGGCCGTTTGGGCCGGCCCGCCGACGGCCTGGCAGCCTGCCGCCTGGTGCTCGAACACGATCCGACCCGCCCGACGGCTCTGGAAGGCGCCGCATATTTCGCTCGCCTGGCAGGCCGAGGGCAAGAGTCTATCGAGTACTGGAAAAAAGCGATTGCAGTCAACCCCTGGCAATTCCAGTACCGGGGCGAGCTTGCCTTGGCCCAAGCCGCCAGCCGCGACTGGAAAGGCGCCGCCGACGCGTGCAAAGAGGCCCTGCGCTTGAATCCCTTTGACTTGCCTGTCAGACGGTTGCTCCTGCGGAGTTATCTCCACCTTGGTCAGCGCCAGGCCGCGTGCGCCGAGCTCGAGATCATCCTGGGATTCGATCCCCCCGACCGAGATGACCTGCTGCGCATGTTTCCGTCGCGCGGCGGCGAGAGGTAACGCAAAGCCTCAGTGCCGGCGATTCCGCCACTGCGACCCATTGGCTGGGCTCCGTGACCCGTCGCAGACCGACCAAAGGAAGGTTGGTCACCACCAGCGGCAACGGCACAATGGCATCCGCCTGTCCTTCAATGTTCAGTCCGCCCAAGAACGACACCGGTGGAATCTTCTATCGGGTGTCCTTGTCTGATATTCTCAGATCGCGGTCTGGGCCGGTGGGTGCGCCTTGGGCGGATTGGGTGTCGTCCGCTTGTGAAGACGGGCCGCCCCGGTGGTGGATGCGATGACGCGCCGGGCTCGGTCCCGCTAGCCAGGGGGCATGCGATGATCAAGTACAAGGCAATCCGTTGGACGTTCGACGGCGAGCGCGACCATGTGCCTGCTTGCCGCGGCCGCGCTCTCCACGGCGGCCCAAGAGGCGGGGCGGACCTACCCGAGCCTGCCCGGAGCTGTCGGCAGGCCGCCCGCGTGGCTCGGCAAGGACGCTCCGTTCGATCTCGCGGCGTTCTTCGCCGCACCTCCGCCGTCGCAGAACGCCGCGCCTTTGTACCTGGACGCCCTCTTCGAGTTCGGCGAGGACGTGGCCTCGTGCTTTCCGCCCGGTCCGCAGACCGAGGCCCGAGTCAAGGAGGCCCGAGAGCGATCCGAGCGCTGTTTGCCGTTGTACGAAGCCTTCGTGAAGAGCCCGGCCAGCGTCGACCGGGCCGCGATGACGGCGGCGCTTGCGAGCTACGAAGCCGGCTTTCAAAAGCTGGACTTAGCCCAAGAGCGCCGCGCTGCGTCTTCGAGACCGGCCTGGGCCCCCTTGCCCTGCTGCCCCATGCTCAGACGAGCCGTCAGGTGGCCCGCGTCGTGTCCCTGCGGACGCTGGCCAACCTCGACCGCGGCGACCTGAACGCGCCGATCGCCGATCTCGCGCGCGCTGCGCATGGCGCGCGACCTTCAGCCCCGCGGGTGTGCGATCAGCCAACTGGTCTGTGCGGCCGAGGTGGCGGTGCTCACCAAGGATGTGGTCACGCCGGTATTGTCGCATCCCAGGTTGAGAGGGACCCAGTGCGACCGGCTGATCAAGGTGCTCATCGACCACGAGACGCGCGCCCTGGATGGCTACTCCGAGGGATTGAAGGCCGAATACGTGAGCGTTCGGACAACACTCCACGACGCGGCGGGCCGTCCAGGCGACCGCGATCGGGCGGCGGCCGACAAGGCCAAGGCGGAATTGATCAAGTCATTAGAACAGCTCGCCCAGAGCCCCCGGCAGACGGCCCAGGCAAAGGCGATTCCCGCCGCCCTGCCGATGGCCACGCCGCAACAGTACTCCGATGCGGTGGCGGACGCCAACACGTATTGTCGCGGCCTGCTCGCCGCGGCGAAGCTGCCCTATGCCGAGAAGCAGGCCAAGGCGCAGTCGGCGGGCGGCGCCACCTCCGGCGCAAAGCGGAGCGCTCCAGTGGAGCTTGCTCGTTTGGTTCGGCCAGATGGGCGGGGGCTGTCGTGGCTGATCCAGGCCCTGACGAGGACCGAGGCCAACCTGCACGGGCTCGAAACCCTGGCGGCCGTCCGGCGCTGGCAGATCACGCACCGGGCGATCCCGCGCAGCCTGGCCGCGGCCTGCCGCGAGGCCAGCCTCAAAGCCGTGCCCATCGACCCGTTCTCCGGGCAGCCGATGAAGTTCGTGATCTTGGGCGGCCAACCGGTCGTCTATTCGGTCGGCAAGGATGGCAAGGATGACGGCGGCAAGGTCGATTCCAAGAACGACAGACAATTCGGCGACTTGATCTATCGGTTGAGCCCCGCGGGCTGATCGCCCCGGATCGGCACATCAGTGAATAAAGTTTCAAGCCACCGTTTACGGAGGGTCTCCCGCCTGTCGTTGAAATGTGGGGCGGCTCCCCCGGGCATTTTCACGCCGGGGCTGGTTGGTTTCCAGTCTCTGAGTCTCGCAGGTCTGCTCGCTGCCGCCGGAAAGCGGCCCGATTTGGTCTCTGGGTTGGAGCCCGGATGGTGAGCGCCTGGCCGTCGGCTTGGCCGACGGCGGGCTGGAAATCTGGAACCTGTCCAGGATCCAGGCCGAACTCAGCCGGATCGGCCTGGCGTGGCGTGGGGATGCCCGGCCGCCGCAGGAGCAGGAGCCCCAGCCTTTCGTGCCCGCGACGCCCGAGGAGCGGGAACACCAGATCGCGCAATGCGTGAACCTGGCAATGCGCTTGGCGTCGGTGGGCCGGCTCGCGGGCGCACGCGCATCTGGCGACGGCGTCTGCCGCCAATCCGATGGACAGTTTGCAATCCCTGCAGCTTGCCGCACTCCAGGCAAGGTTGGGCCAGGACAAGGAATTCGCCGCCACCCGCAGAAAGATCCTAGCCTTCGCCAAGGACACGAACCAAGGGATGGTGGCAGCAGCCGCCGCAGCGGCGTGCAGTATCCTTCCGGCCACCGACAAGGCAGACCTCGCGGCGGCGCTGGCGCTGGGCCGTACGGCGGTGCAACTTCAGCGGAATGGCTGGACTCTCCTGGCCCTCGGCATGGCGGAGCATCGCAGCACCAATGACGCGGCCGCCCAGGAGGCCCTCCTCGCCGCCGTCAACGCCGACCCGAGCAATCCCAGGGTGACCGGCATTGCGGCATTTTACCGGGCGATGAGCTTGTTTCGGCAAGGAAAGCACGACGAGGCCCGCAAGCTCGCGCTCGCGGCCCCCGCCAAGATGAAGCTCCTGCCGAAAGACGCTTGGGATCCGTGGGCCGACAGTGCCGATCTGATCCTGTGGCTCGCCTACAAGGAAGCGAAGGCCATGCTGAAATTCGAGGCGACCCAGAAAGAACGGATGAAGGATTCTTCAAGTGGGGACAAACCGACCGAACCGGGGAAATAAGGGCACTAACTCCGCGTCCCCTCACGGACGGGGCTTGCTATTCGTCACGCGCATCATCCCCAAGGAGCGAGGGGCGCGAACGATGAGGACAGGCAACGCGCGTTTGACAGCATCGGCTGCGACTTCGTAAATTGGGCAGACTGTCGAAGGGTCCCAGCAAGTTGCAACAAGTCGCACGACTCCGAGGATGCCAGTCGTGACGATTGCACGCGCACATTTGGTGGACCCCGCGGTCACCCGTTGGTACCACTTGCGAAATCGCGATGACGATTCCCGATGAGTCGCTCGCTGCTTTGGCGGACTCGCCGGAAAAAGCCAGTGCGGAGTTACGCATGCTTGCGGCGGTCAAGCTCTTTGAGTTGAAGAAGCTCTCGTCGGGCGCTGCCGCGCGGCTGGCTGGGGTCTCCCGCGTCGAGTTTCTGGAGCGCCTGGGCGATTACGGCGTTCCCGTGTTCGACATGACCGAGCAGGAATTCGCGCACGAGGCTCGGTTTGGCTGAGCTGATTTGTGACACCTCGGCGCTGATCGCTTTGCACCAGGTCGGTCTGCTGCACATCCTTCCCGCGCTCAGTGCGACGGTCGTGATTCCGGCCGCCGTCGCACAAGAACTGGTAACCGGCCGGTCCGCGGGGCGCGACGCTCCAGACGTAGCGGGCTTTACGTGGACGAGCATCCGCACACCTGCCGGTAGACCCGCGTTGCCCGACGCGGCGCTGCTTGGCGTGGGCGAATCTGAAAGCCACGGGTGAGATGCCGTGATGGACGCAGACCTCAAGAAAACCCTGAAATACGTCGAACCGGAGCTCCGCCACCTCCTGGAAGGGCGGTACGATAGCGACCGCAAATGGACGCCGGGCGATTTGGAGCAGCGGCCGGCCGCGATCGGGGACGGAAACCAGGACGCAACTAGTTTCCACAGGAGCCTGCACGGTGAATTGCCGCCAATACCAATTGCGTCCCTGTTTCCGCTCTACAACAATGATAGGAGAAGGCCTGGCGACGGGAAAAGGTCATGCGGAATGTCAACGAGAGGATTTCTATTAACCTTCTTGTTCGGGTTGGCGATCTCCGGAAACGTGTAAGAAAAGTTAAACCAGGAATTGAGCAACCCCTGTGCGGCTGGAATTGCAGAGGGATATACTGGCCTATCTGGAGGCTGCGGGCATCGGGGTGGATGCCAAGGATCGGCCGCTGTTCCGCTCGGCGGTGCGGAAGACGAAGCAACTGACCGGCAGTGCTCTGACCAGCAAGGGAATCTGCGAGCTGGTCAAGCGGCGGCTGAAAGCCGCGAAGCTGTCGGAGCGGCTGTCACCGCACAGTTTCCGCGTAACGGCGATCACCGATCTGCTCACCCAGGGAGTGCCGCTTGAGGATGTCCAATACCTCGCCGGGCACAGCAGTCCGCGGACGACCGAGCTCTACGACCGGCGGCAGACAAGGGTCACGCGAAACATCGTGGAGAGGATTTCGATTTAACGCACATGCAGTGGCTGCCTGGCTGGGATGAGGAGAAGAACTATTAAGGCACCCAAGCTACGTATCCGCTCGCTCTTGATGATCATCGCGTTGACGGCCTTGGTCATGGCCGGAATAACGTTCGCATTGAGACGTCCGGGCAGGCCCTATTCGACCGTCTTTGAGCGGTTCGATCCCGCGGCAATCTTCTCATCACAACCAGGGGTCTCGGTCCAGGGGGTGACGGGAAACGGGAGATTCAACATGAGGTTGGGCGGCTCCTTCAAAGAATGGCGTGGCTTCATCAGAATCGCCGACGGCCGTCCAATCCCCCCGATGATCCAGCAAGCCATCGAGAAGTATCTGCAAAAGGAGTGTCAGGGAAGTTCTCTCGTGACGGGCAATCTGACCGACCATGCGGTTGAACAGCTCTCGCCTGCTCAAGTGGCGTCACATGGCCGTTTCGTCTTCAATCAAGGCGATCGACACGGGGAGCTGCACGTCTGGTTGTTCCCCGATTCATCCAGTACCGGGGTTGGATATGCCATCTGCCTTCAGGAAGAGCCATTAGAATAGTGAAAATTAAATGTATGATTTATGAGCGATAAGCAGAGGATTGTATCCGGAGTGCCGGAGGCGTAACGCGGCATTGCCGAAAGGCTGTTGCGGCACTTCGGGGACGGAAACCCGGACGCACCTAGTTTCCACACTACGGGACGGAAACCGGGGGAAACCAGGACGCAACTAGTTTCCACACTGTTTCCGCTCCCATGTGCATAACCGGCGGTGCGCGTACTTCAGCACGCCCCGATGCAGGCATCGGACTTGCCCGCCGATCAGGAGATATTCCGGTAATAGGAGGTCCACCCTGCGCCGGTTTTCTTCGGAATGATACTCCAACAACACGATGTCCAGTTCGATGCCGGGCAACCTGGACAGAATGTCGATCTCCGAGCCCTCCGCGTCGATCTTGAGGATGTTGGCCTTCGGCAAGACCTCCGGCGCCCTGGTCACGACCTCGACGAACTCGCTCGTCTGCTCCCCCAGATCGAAGAAACTCGCTTCGCCGCAGTTATTCTTGCCCAGGAAGAGCCGGGAGCGTGCCGGATCGCCGATGGCAAAATTGTTCAAGGCCACGGTCGTGCCCTCGAGATTCCCCAGGTTGCATCGGAGCAAATGGAAGTTCGCGGGCAAGGGCTCATAGCAGTGGATGAAGCAACCCGGCCAACGCTCCATGGCCCACGTCGCGAAGCTGCCCACATTGGCGCCGATGTCGATAATGACAGGATGCGGATGCTGGTACGAAACCTCGTACTCGCCCTGGAGGACTTTCTGGACGTGCGCGGCCATGGAGGGAGGACATGCCAGGTTCATGAAGAGCATCCCCGGGACGATCAGGTCGCGCGACCACCGAGGCCACCCGCTTCGACGCGCCCCGGTTGCGCCCGGCACAGGATGACTTCCAACGGGTTCATTTGAACCCTTGGTAGCCCGCGCCGGCACGGTCGAGTCGCGACTTGCGGGCCTTTTCGGCCACGTTCATTTGAGGTGAAGTGGTTTCCGGCGAGATTCCGAGTCGGGGTGGCGACGATCGCTGCCCCGTCGATAAAAAAGCACGCAGGATGGACCCCCACAGTATCAGTATGGAGACACACCATGCGTGCCACCGACGGCCTTCAGACTACCATCACGGTCAGCCCCGTCAAGGATGACGGTCCGGGGACGGAAACCGGGACGCACCTAGTTTCCACAGGGGACGGAAACCGGGACGCACCTCGTTTCCACAGGAGCCTGCACAGTGGATGGCCGCCAATACAAATTGCGTCCGTGTTTCCGCTCCTCTGTTTCCGCTCCCCCATAGGCCAAGGCGAGCTACTCCTCGATCCTCCGGGGCGATTTTGGGTTCACATCTTCGGCACTTCGGGCATTCTGGGAATGATCATAGATTCGGCAACGTTCTCGATCACCTCGAGGGAAGTGCTGTCAACGTTTTGTTCACCATCTATTTCCGCCTGAGTTGAGGAACGGACGTCTACTTCTTTGTCTTGTTCGAGCGCGCGAGCCAGCGCTGGCGCACGCTCGGTGAGTGGTTTTGACTCTCGGCGTCACGTCGGGCCAGCGGTCGTTGACTCAGCATTGGCTGGTAGGAGTTGGCCAAGCGCCCTACGAATGCGTCGGCATTCTTGGACGTCCCTGCTTGCGGGTGCGTCGGGACGCTTTATGATCGTTGATGTGCGTTGTAGTAACCGTGTTTCGCACCCGTGCAGTTGGACCATCGGCTGATCGACGAGGGAGGCGCAGAGGTCGTTCGCCCCGCAGACGCAAGCGTAGGCGGCATACGGCCCTTGAGGCGGTTCCTCTGTTCCGTGAGAATGGCTCAGTCCGGTCCGAGGAGGCAGGCGGTCGGTGCGGTACTCGGCCGGACGATGTGCAGGCAGGCCCCACCGGACGCAGAGGCGAACTTCTGCAAGCAAAAGGATGCCGTGAGACTACCTCAAGTCCGAATCGTCTGGGTCATGGTCGCCGTCGTTATAGCCGCACTCGACTTCGGGGCGATTCGGGCATTCCTTGATCCCCGAGTGAATGGCCCCGGCCGGCCGCCTGGTATCGTCTTGTTACTGGGTGCCCTGCCCATGGCGAACGTTCTCGCGGTCGGCGTGCTGATTGGTCAACGGCGTCCCGGAAGTCGCCCGTTCCTCCTCGGGTTCGAGACGTTCGGTGCGATGGCGTTGGCCGTCTTCGTCGCCTTGGCGATTTGCTTTCCTCGCGAGGTAGTGTTTCCCTACATGGCACCTTTTCTCTACCCCGTGGAGACGATCATCGGGCCGGGCCGTCCTGTCCTTTACATCCCAATCGGCGGCTTCGTCGTTCTGGTCGTGCTCGGGTTGCCGCAATTCGTCTTCGCCCTGATTGGTGGCTCTCTCTCCCGTAGGTTCAAGATCACCATCACTCCACGCTGATACGCTCGATCAGGGCTTGTTGCAGTGCTACTCACACCCTAACCCTGGACTGAACCATGTTCCGCGTCGGCCAAGACGATCTGATCGGCGATGGGACCAATCACAGAATCCGCAGCATTTTTGCTCAGATGAGCGGCGGCGCCGGATCGTCTGGTTCGAAGCGCATATTTGAAGTCGTTTACTTCGCTGTCTTGTTCCGGGGACGAGCGATGACCAGCGGGACGGAAACCGGGACGCACCTCGTTTCCACAGGAGCCTGCACAGTGAATTGCCGCCGTTACTAATTGCGTCCCTGTTTCCGCTCCACTGACTCTACTCGCTTGGTCGTTTACGGTGCGCCGATGAAACTGTCCGCAGCAGGCATCGCGAGAGGGTCAAGCAGTGTGAATGGTCGAGATCCTGCGTTGATCGCCGGCACTTGATACGATCTGGGACTGCCGGCGGGGACGAAGAGACGCCAGCGGCCGGTCGGCGCGGCAGAAGGAAGCGCAAAGGATGAGATATTAGCGAGACTTTCCACTTGGGACTTCGCCCGGCAGTATCATGTAAGCGGTGATCTAGTAACAACAATTTGCGCCAGTTAGGACAGGCGAAAACTCGAAAACAGGGTCTGGAAGCTTCTTCTTTCTTAGAAAAGGACGTCACCCGGCTCATGCACTTCGGGACCATGATCTTTGCCCTCGGCGTATTGACGTCGTTGATCGGCATCCTCGTCGAAGCGGTTGCCATGGCTGGAGTAGCCTCGTATCGCGTCCGCAAGGCGCTGCCCGTCAGCTCCCCCATCCCACTCCAGGTCTTCGGGTGCTACTGCTTTTGCGCGGGTGTGATGTGCGCGGCATTCGGTGCCTGGCTTGTACGTTGACGCATGGAACTGGGACACAGCGGCGCCGACAGGCGTGCCCTTCAGGCAGCGCAATGGGTGATCCATAATTCACCGCTGCCACCTTCGTGGTTTGCTAGGGCCGCGATGGCGCGAGGTAAAAGGACTTCAGTCCTCGTCTTCGACCCACAGGCAGCCGCAGCTGTTCGGCGCCAAGACCAGGACCCCTTCGTCAAAGGTAGCATCCGTCACGGAACAGCTATTGTTGGTGAAGAACCTTGAGCCGTCGCCGAACTGTGCAAAGAAGCGGTCGGTGAGATGCCGGGCTTGCTCTATAGGCATGACCTCTGCATCGTATGCCAGGTCGCGGTGCAACAGTCGCAGGACCGATGATCTGGCGGTTTCTTGGTCGATGTCCCGGTAACACGACTCGTCCGCGCGGAGACCGAACTCACGGGCCAGTTTCAACGCGGTGGGAGAAGCGAGCGACGAGACCCCGCAATGGACCACGCCGAAGCGCCGAGCCGCAAGGATGTCATTGCTGATCGTACTCACAGCCTACCCCCATAGCGGGGTGCCGACGCTCACCGGACCAGGCGGGTGACCGTCTGTTCTGGACGGTGGTCTATGCGTTACGCTCGCTCGGTGTGTCCAGCGTGGTGCGGCAAGTTTCAACTATAGACGAAGCTTTACGCACCCGACGGCCTTGACTTTAACTGCCGGTTCCGGTTCCGCCTAGAAGCGGCCGTTCAAGGCGCTCACTTCTGTGGTGCTTCCGAGAATCGCTTGTCAACAATCGGGGTATCGGCCGGCAGAGGAATGCGATTCAAGTCAACGATTTTTCCATCCACAACCAACTCAATCGAATAGGCCATTCCACGCGAGCCTCCCTCGCCGCTCCCGCCGGCAGCCGGAACTCCTGGTCCGGTGGTTTTACTTTCTTGGCCCGCAGGAGGACAATGCACGACGACACCCGCTTTCCTATTGTCGCCCAAAAAGAAATTCGGGCCGCGCACCAGAATGAGGTGTCCCTCTTTGCTCTTCACCTTCAGGATGTGCGGCCAGGCTGACTCGAACGCCGCCCTGTTGGTGAACGGGATCGCGTAGTGAAGATTCAGCACCAGATTACCTTCTAGCGTGCAAGCTTCTTTCCGCAACGGCTCCAACTCGGACGGCCAACTTTTCGGCCAAGTCCCCGAGTTCCAGACCCTGTAGTCCGCGTAAGTCGTCAAGCAGATGGCGCAGGCAACAAACGCGGATAAGACAATGATCGTTCGTTTCATAGCGACAACTCCTCGAACAGACGAATTCAATCCACCTAAGATATTGACGAGGAACGCGTCGTTCTCTTAGAAAAATTGGATCGAATGGTAATGAAACGACCCTATCAAGTGAGATGGACTTTAATACGAAGTGGCAAGGGCGAATACTAGATCACAGGTTGCGCTTTTCTGCCAAGCCAAGGCCCGAGTGTAAAGTTCCAATTATCGAAGATCGATGCGCTCACAGTCGATCGTCATCGTTAAGCTTCTGGGCGAACGAGCGGGTTTTTTCGAGCGCTAGCTCCTCGATTTCGGCGACGCGCCGAGGCGTGATCCCGAGTCGCTCGCCGATCTCATCGAAGTTGTACCATTGTCCGTCGGACCGGCCGAAGCCGTAATGGAGCGTGAGAACCTCGCGTTCGACGCTCGTAAGGATCGAGAGAAGTCGATCGATGACAGGTGCCTCCTTTTCCAACTTTTCGGAACATTCATCGCGCACAGTCCATCCGTCGAACACAGGCCACCCAGGCGGCTCTTGTCCTTCGGGCACATCAACGACAGTGTTGCAGAACATGCAACGCGCAGGACCTCCCTCGGTCCCCTCTCCGTGAAGGGTAGTCGTCATGGCGGCTGTCTCCTGCTTGTGCGCCGAGTCTGATTTCTAGTCTACCCGTTACACTTTGTCGCCGCGCCAAGCACCGAGTGTTAAGTTTCAACTATAATTCACCGTTTACGGTCTTGGTTCGCCGAAGGAGAGTGGTAAGGCACTTCGGGAGCACCGGGACGGTCAAGGGAACCGGTGCTCGGAGAGCACCCTACCGACCCCCTCCCACACAGACTCTCACTTGTGTACTTTGTTGTCCTCCCACTTGACTCGGCCCACCAGTCCGTCGAAGTGTCTCTGGGCTTCCTCCCAGTGACTGGGAACCGTCCAGCAACCGAGCTTGCAGTAATAATCGCCGGCTTCGAGCATGATATGTCGATAATGAAACTTGACGCCATTGTACTCGCCAGTGACTTCGTATTCCACGACCGCCCGGCCAGAAATCATCCCTTCCCGCAACTCGGTTTCCTGCCGGTTGGCGAGTTTGGAGACCTTGCCGGTGTTGCGCTTGACAAGCTTGGACCAGCCCATGAGGCCCAACCCGTCGGCGAAGTCCGACCTAGGCTCGATCACGAACTGGAAATAGACGTCGAGGTCGGGGTATACGGCCTGTTGGACGATATTCTTCGAGTAGGGCGTCCTGGACTGCCACCCCGGCGGTAACTCGACTCGGACGGGGGGCGGGTTGCGGGGCCCGTCGTTTCCCGGTGACTGCCTCGGCGCGCAGCCGTGAGCTTGGATCATCAAGACCAGGGCAAGGCGGATCGGTAATCGCATCTGCTGTTCCCAGTCAGGCCGCCCCTGCGGGCGACCGGTGCGTCCACGAAGTCCGGTGGCTGGACGCCACATGGGCAACGCGGCTCGCTGAGGATGAACGCCTCATTCCGGAGATCGCGCCACATGAGCCCCACGCCGTAGATCAGCGGCGCACCCCACGACCACCCGGAAAGTCTCATTACTAGATCATCGCTTACATAATACCGCCGGGCGAAGCCCCGAGTGGAAAGTCTCGTTAATAGATCAGGCGTTAACGACGGCGAGTAGAGCGTTCGTCGATCTGATCAATCGCTTCCTCGATCCAAGCGCGGAGAATTGCATCCTCTTCCGCCAAGCCGCTCTTCGCCAACTCAAGGGTTTTTCTCGATTCCGGTGAAGCGAGGGTCACCAGGCCGTCGAGGGCTTGCTTCCAGACGTCGGGGTGTGGGTCGTCCAAGGCGAACGCGAGGAAGTCGACGCTAGCGGGCTGCCGGTGTTGCCAGACGGCTTC
The DNA here is from genome assembly GCA_963823675.1 of uncultured Isosphaeraceae bacterium. GTDB lineage: Bacteria > Planctomycetota > Planctomycetia > Isosphaerales > Isosphaeraceae > CAWGMT01. The sequence goes on from CAWGMT010000021.1 coordinate 15,740, forward strand.
TACGATCAGTACTCGGATCTCGGGATCAGCCTCACGGCGATAGGCCTCTTCAAGCTCAGGGAGAAGTTCAATCGGCAGTTCGATCAAGCCGTGGTAGGCGTTATCAAAATCGCCGTTCCTAGCCTCGCTGAGGTAGTATTCCGTCTGGTCGGTCATCGGGCTTGGCTCTTAAGGTCCATTCGCTGACCGAAGCTTCGCGTAAACAGTGACCTATGAATCACTCCTGCCACTCGAAGCGCTACAACTCCACCCACAGCATCATCGTAGAATCCACAAGATTTGCGGTCTCGGCAAGGTCCCCTACTTCTCGAAGGAGTTGATCCACTTCGTCCTTCTCCCATCCGTCGAACTCTTCAGTGGCCACCCACTTTTCGACCAGAGCGTCGAACTCCTCCCTTTCGAGACTTGCAACCGAAGCTAGAGACTCGACCATTCGCGTCGGTAGAACCATGACCCAACGATTAGCATCTCGGCTCTCGAATCGTTTGACACCGTCTAAGCGCTCGGATATGCGGTCGTCTGTTGTGCCAGAGTCAATCAGCGACCACAGGGTGACGAGGCGCACATCATCGAGGCCCTTACACGTAAACCCGTCCCAGGCAGCAGCCGGGTTATCAGACCGAAGAACCTCGGTCGCCTGGCCCTCGTCCGCGACCACAAGCTCAGAGGTGACGCCCACAGTCTCGTCTCCACCTATGGAAATTCTGATTACTAGTTCACCCGTTGCGCTTCTCTGTCGGGCCAAGGCGCGAGTGGAAAGGTTCAACTATGATTCACTCCTTGCGCCCGAAGGAATTCATTACGGCTCTGCCCGGTCGGGCTCGATGTGGAGCCAAGGGTAGCGTGCGGCCCGTTCGTACTTAATTCTCATTGCATCGTGATACTTGGCCATGGCCGGCACGAACGGAGGTCCGCCAGGCCACGGGTACCTCGCGGGCTTTCCGTGGCGTTGGTCCGTCCATCGGGACTCCCAGTAGGCGATGGTATCGGGTGACCGGAGCACAGAAGCCCCGTAACCCGCATGCCAGGCGGCCTTTTCGAGATAGAGCTGGCGCACCGCCCAGAGGCGAACGATCCAGAACGCTAGTCCCACCAGCGCCACCGCGACCATCATCCGCCGTACCGTGAACCTCACGCGGGGCAGACTCATGGGTCCCTCGTGTAAACTTTCATCTCTAATCCAGGCGTTACAGATCCCAACATCGTCCCGCGCCCGCCTGAACGCGCCAACTATAGTTCAAGCGTTACGGCTGTCACTCAGCTCCGAGATCATGAGCGAGCCACTTGTCTTTCGTGACTTCCCTTAACTCGACGCCCAGTGCGTCGGAAACGTCACGCTGGAAATGCGGCCAGAGGATATCGGCGTCCGCGCCGAGATCGAGAACTCCGGCCTTGGGAACCTGCCCGCGAACGAAGTCAAACAACTCTCCGACTCTGATGTCCGGTGGCTCATTCTTGATCCACATCTTGCGGAGCTGATCTATGGTGAGCTTTACGCCGAAATGCCGCTCAAGCCGAAATGCCAGATCGATCAGGTCGATTCCCATGGAACCTTCCGCCAGTCGTCGCTTCTGCCCGTTGACCCACACAGCGCCCGCTTTGTCAATCTTGACCTTGTCCCCGGCCCGCACCGAGCCATAAGCCCTATCATTGACCCCGAGGATGCCGTCCTTGAAGCTGAACTCCGACCCTTCATTCGAGCTCGAGGTGTCAACAACCTCCACGGCCTTTTGTGACTTGGAGCATCCCACCCATGAGATCGTCAGGGCGATCGCAATCACCGCGGAAACCATCCGCTTCATGAGTCGCCTCCTCCTGTGCCTGTCAACTCTCGATACTAGTTCACCCGTTACACCGCCGAGTTGACGTAAGTCCAAACGCCACGTCTCGGATTTCGTTGATGCGACGGGGATATTCACCCTTTACACATCGGACGGTCTTTTCGACCGGGGTTTTGATTGCCAGATGTTCACAAGCCCGACAATGCTCACCCTCGAAGATACCACGCCGAACGCAACGACGCACCGTGTAAACGATGAGCGGCCCTGGCGGCGAGACCAGGGCGAGGCGCTTTCCCACTCAGAGTGACCGGTCGATGTCCTCCAGCTCCATCTCGTCACCCAAGATGGGGAGGTCGTATTCCGGCTGGATCACCTTGCCGGTAAGTTGCTCGAATGTCTCGACGTCCGACTGGAGCTGATAGTCGTCGGCGATGAGGTCTCGGCGATCATCCTCGTCGTCGGGCAGAAGGGTGTTGATGATCGTTTCGGCGATGTCCGCCACTTCGGCCAATTTCCTGGCCGGCGTTGGCTCCATGTTCAGCGAGCGCCGAGCCCGCTCCTCGGGGACGGAAACCGGGGCGCACCTAGTTTCCACAGGAGCCTGCACAGTGAATTGCCGCCGTTACGAATTGCGTCCGTGTTTCCGCTCCCACTTGCGCCGTCGCGGATGCCCGCATCGAAGAGAGAGACTACTCTTTTCGATTCCGTATGGCCATGTGGCATGTTACACTCGACCTAGTGAATCATCTTGGGAGAGGCACAAGGCATGAGCACAACGGCAGGCACGGGCGAAACCGAAGTTACGATCCTGGCTCGCGTTTTTGACAATGAGCGTGGGCTACTCCCACGTGGGTTGGCTCGTGCCATGCTGGATGTGGATTTCAGCGAGCGGGACAAGGCGAGGATGCATGACCTAGCCGTTCGGAACCAAGCCGATGCCCTCGCGCCGGAAGAGAAAACAGAATTGTTTGCGTGGGCCAAGGCAGGCACGCTGCTATCGATTCTGCACTCGAAAGCCCGCCGGACGTTGAAGATCAAGCCGAAAAAACGAAAACTTTCCTGAGACGCCGATGAACGCGGCGTTGATCCGGTTGGTCTGGCGGCGGGCACACGATTGCTGTGAATATTGCCAGATGCCTCAGGCATTCGACCGGACGCCATTCGAGATCGATCATATCCGCTCGGAAAAACATGGGGGACCGACCGTCGCGGGCAACCTATGCCTGAGCTGCTTTTATTGCAATTCCTTCAAGGGTTCCGACATTAGTAGCATCGACGAAGTGACGCGGAGGCTCACGCCGCTGTTCAATCCACGTCGGCACAAATGGTCGCGGCATTTCCGTTGGAAAGGTCCTCACCTGATCGGCGTAACGCCGATCGGCCGCACCACGGTCGAGTTGCTCAAGATAAACGACCCGTTCCGCGTCGAGCTCCTTTCTCATCGAGACGTCGAGGGCCGTCATACACGTAGTCCTCCGGCAGTTCTCCTCGAGAAAGTTGATCGAAGATGGAACGACCGGCGTCGCCTGGCTCTTTCTCGACATCGAGACAGCAGACAGCATCCCCGTCGTGCAGAGCGTTCGGGGGCTCGGGTCTGCTGGGTCGCAGGCTGACGTCGATTGGAAATGGCTCTGTGAACTTAAGTGTCGCTAACTCGGGAAACGCCTCGTTGAACGGCATGGCGAGGCGGACGCTTGCTTGGTAGAGGCGCCGCCGGGCCACGGGCAGGTTGGCTGCAACGTAAGCGTCGCCCAGCTTCTGACCGGGCTTTACGCGGTTGCCGGTTTCGGGCACGTTGTAGGCTCGCCTGGCCGCGCGGCGAAAGCAACCTCGTACACCCCGAGTGGAAGCCGGCACGCGCCCGGTTGAATTGCACCCTGCGTGGGATATTCGCCCAAACAAACGGACGTGCGGTGAGTACCCACACAAAAATCGAGCGAACGGTGTCGCCTGGGGCCCGATTTGGGCACGCGCAGTGAACGCCAAAAAAGATTTGGGGAAAAATTTTAAGTCCAATCCGGGGAATAAGATCCAGTTGAGAATCATCAAGAAAATGGCGTAGGTGCATTAACGAAAATTGGGAATCGCGTTATTATAACAGGTAGGATAGGAAGAATGTATGTGGCAGACTCCGGGAGGGTCGCCCTGGCGCGGTGAAAAGTTGGGCTTGACTGAGTTTGGCGTTCGGCCGGCTTCGATTGATGCAGGGGCCAAGACGCCGAGTGTTCGGCGCGGGTCTCAGGACCCCGCCGGGATCCGTGACCGAAGGTCTGCCGAGCTCGTCATAGGCCCTGGCTCCCAAGGCAGTTGCGCTCTCGGCGCACACTCCGAAGCAAGAAGACCTTCGGTCGGGCACTCGTGCGGGGTCAGGAGACCCGCGCACAACAAACGCGACCTCGAAGCGCAACAAAAGCTGCGCGTGGCCAAAGGCTCTCAGGAGCTGTGCAAGCCCAAACTTTTCGCCGCGCCGGGGCCGCCCGGGCGCTGATCACTTCGTCAGTTCCTCGTAATCCGCCACGCGTTGCGGGAGTTCGGCCGCCGGGAGGGACGCCAGTTCGCTGATCACTTCGTCAGTTGGCGAATTCGTAAGATTTGCGCTGGTCGTGGTTTAGATGCAATCCCCACTTCCGTGCCCCTCGAGGGCGCGCCGGCCGGCTCCTTGGCCCGGGCTCTTGACCGTGGGGGCCAAAACGGAAAAAACCCCCCGGATTACTCTCACTGGCTCTCACTGACTCCCATGCGCCGAGAAGATCGCGAAAGTAACCAAGCGCAGCTCGCCCTTTTACCGAACCCGTCCTGGCGGTTGGTGTTGCGCCCTGAGGGTTTCGCGCTGCTTGGGCCGCTTGGGCGGCCCGCGGATCCAAATTCAACGAGACGGATTGCCAATCCGTTCCACAATTGCTCGGTTACGGGAATGTTTCCATCCGCCGATCGCCTTGGCTGCACCATGCCGGCCGCCCTGAACGGAAACCTGCTCTTGACCCACGTCCGAAAGCCCCGGGGCTTCGCGACGAGGCGCCGCTCACCGCGCAGCGAGCGCTCTGGGGCGCCGGTTTGATGAGGCGGCCCAGGGTTTGATCGAGGGCCTTGCCGCGGAGGTCGAGCCGGACGATCGTTCCCTCGGGATCGATCAAGTAAGTCGCCGGGATCGAGCCCACGGCGAAGGCTTCGACCAGGTCGGCCGTGCTGCTGGCATTGTGGATCTGGGGCCACGGCAGGTTGCGAACCTTGGCGAAGTCAACCACGGCCGTCTTGGATTCGTCCAGGCTTACGCTGATGATCTCGAAGCCGGCGTCATGATATGTCCGATGCGCTTCCAGGAGCCGTGGCAATTCGCCCACGCAGGGAGCGCACCAGGTGGCCCAGAAATCGATCAGCACGTACTTGCCGCGGTAGGCGTCGAGCCGGATCGGTTGGCCCTTGATGTCCTCGGCCGCGAATCGGGGCGCGTGCCTGCCAACCTTGTCGAGCCGTTTCAGGTCGGCCTCGATCTTCTGACGCAGGTTTGGGCTCTCGCTGAATCGCGCAAGCAAGGTCGCATAAACCTGGCGCGCCACCGCAAACTCGCCGGCGGCGATGGCCGAGCTGGCCAGCGTGTCGGCAAAGCTGCTGGCAAACTCTTCCTGATCGCTCTGGCCAAGCCCTTGCATCAGTTCCTGGTACCGCTTGAGGGCTTCCTCGTAGCGGCCGGACTGCGCCCGGGCCATCGTCTGGATGATCTGGGCCAGCGCCTTGACCGGTCCGTCGGGGTCGCTCTTCAAGTACTGCTGGGCGAGTGTTTCGATTTCGGTAAACCAGTCGTGTTCGATCGATTTGTTGAAGAGGGCCGCGTAAGCCTGGTCGCGGTCGTCGGCCCTGGGACTGTTGCGCAGGTATTCGGTCAGATCGCGGATCAGGTTTCGGTCGTTCTTGGCCTGGATGGCGGCGACGCTGGTGGCGGCCGGTTCGTCGCCGCTCGCCGGGGCAGCGATCGCCAGGCCCGCCACGAAGAGTGCCAAGCACGAGGTCTTGCGGGATGCGTACATGACGTTGGGTCTCCCAGCCGGAACGGGTCGTTTCCCTCAATAACGCGCGGCCGCGGCCAGTGGCACGGAAAGCTCGCCCGAGCTTGCTCGTGGGCGAAGCGATGCAGCCGGCCGTTTTTGCCTTGCCGGTGGTCTTGCGGCCAGCCCGGCAATGAGCCGCGCCCACTTGTGACAGCAGAGGCGCTGTTCGAAACGGGCCAGAAACGCGGATCGTCCGCGTTCGCCCATGCGGCGAGCCAGGCTGGGATCGCGAGCCAGGAGCTCGATGGCCGACACCAGCGTCTCGGCCTCTCCGGACGGGATTGTGACGCCGCAGCCGGCCTGGCGAATCGTATCGGCCGACTCGCAATGCTCGGGCCCGACGAAGATGGCCGGCCGCCCGCTCGCCATCGCGCCATACAGCTTGCCGGGCACGACGATTCCCGTCATCTCCGGCCGCATCGAGATCAAGTGGGCGTCAGCCAGGGCCAGCGACGCGTGAAGCTGGGCGCGGGGAACGTAGTCGAGCAAGCGGACGTTCGACAGCCCGTCGCGCGCAGCGCGGCTGCCACTTCCCCCAGGCGAGGTCCGCCGCCGACAAACAGAAAAACGATATCCGTACGCTCGCGCAGCCGCCGCGCCGCCGCGAGAAACTCGTCGAACGAATGGGCCAATCCCAGGTTTCCCGAGTACATCACCACGAACTTATCCTCGAGCTCGAGCGCCTTGCGCAACGGATTGGTCGCGCGCGAAGCGGATAGATCTCGTCGCGGCGGCTCCAAACGGGGATCGTCACGATCCGCTCGAAAGGCACCGCCTTGAGGGCAATCCGGTCGGCCATGTAGGGGCCGAGCACGACGACTTGATCGGCTCGGCGATAGACCAGTGCGCTCAACCAGGAGAGGAATCGAACGGTCGGGTTCTTAAGGGACATCCGGCCTAAGGCGAGGCTGGCGTCCGGATGCAGGTCCATGCTCCAGTAGATGTGCCGGCTTCCCCGCAGCGCGGCCAAAAGCGTCCCGATCAGGCCGATCAGAGGGGGCGTGGTGAGGGTCACCACGACGTCAAAACGCGGGAGCAAAAAAGCCTTGAACATCGCGGCGGCGAAGAAGCTGAGATAATCGGTCATCCGGGCCCACGTCCCGCGCCGGCCCAGCGAGGTCGCCGCGGCGCGGTGGATGTGGACGCCTTGATTGAGTTCGTAAGAGGCGGCCCTGGGCTCGCCGGGCTGGTAGCGGCTCTGGGAGCAAAGCACGTGGCATTCGTAGCCCCGCGCCGCGAGCGACTCCGCCAGGTCGGAGAGGTGCTGGGCCGTCGAGGCATGATCGGGCCAGTAATACTGATTGACCAGGAGGACCCGTCCGCTCGCCGCGGCGGTCGCCGGCTCGCCGCCGTACCGGGGCGGCGGAGGGAAGATGGCCTCGGCGGAATCTTGGGCGATCCAGCGATGGTTATCGCCGGAGGTGCTCTGCGAGCCTGCCCGTTTCCGTCCCGCGGGGAACGGACGGTCAAACCACCTGCGCCGGCTCACCATTTCGCGTCCGCCTGGGCCTTGTTGGCCCGGTACCAGGCAATCGTCCTCTTCAGCCCCAAATTGAGGTCGGTGGGAGGCGCCCAGCCGTCAAGCTCTTGCTTCATGCGATCGACGTCGAGCACTTTCATCATCGCGCCGTCGGGCCGGTCCGCGTTCCAGACGATCCTGCCGCGATAGCCGGTGACGGCGTTGATCGATTCGACCAGCTCGCGTATCGACGTACCGATTCCCGTCCCGATATTGAGCGGCAATGTCACATCATCATACTTTTCGGCTGCCAGGATGATTGCGTCGGCGCAGTCCTCGACGTAGATGAACTCGCGCACCGGCTTGCCGGTGCCCCAGACCTCGATCTCGGGGGCCCTGGCCAAATCGGCCTCGACCCACTTGCGGATCAGGGCGGCGACCACGTGCGACCGCTCGGTGTTGTACGAGTCGCCGGGGCCGTAGAGATTGGTGAGGATGAGATGGATCGAGGCCAGGCCATACTGTTTCTTGTAAGCCTCGCCCTGCACGGCCAGCATCTTCTTGGTCAGGCCGTAATTGACCACGCTCGCGTGGCACGGGCCGCTCCAGAGGTCGCGTTCCTTGAGGTGGCCTTCGAGATAGCCGGGATAGCTGCACGCCGTGCCGATGTTGACGACCTTGGCGACCCTGGCGAGCCGGGCCGCCTCCATCACGTTCGCGCCCATGACGAGGTTGGTGTAGTAGAGCTTGGCGGGCTCGGCCTGGTTGATGCCGATGCCGCCGTAAAATGCCGCCGCGTGGATCACGACATCGCAGGGCTCTTCGAGCAAGCAGCGCAGGCAGGCGTCGAGCGAAACCAGGTTGTACTCGCGCTGGCGAGGCACAAAGACCCTCGCCCCGTAACTTTCGAGTCGCTTGACGACGTGCTGTCCCAGGAACCCTGCGCCGCCGGTGACCGTCACACGCTTGGCAGACCAGAAACTCTTCATGAAGTTCCCCCAGGAGTAGAATGCAGACGCGATCCCGGGAGGGCGAACCTCCGTGTGAGCCGGCACCAAGCACGGCTCGGACGGAGCCTCGCCCTCCCGAATAGCAAAAAGCCATCACACGTTCGCGAACGGGTTCTGGAACTCGATCAGCCGGGCTGCCCGGACGAGCTCGGAGATCCCCCGGTCGAGGTCGACGGTGGTCTCGAAGCCCTTCTTGCGGACCTTCTCGTAGGAGACCTCGTAGTTGCGCTGGTCGGCGTCGCTGCCGACTTCCGCGAAATGCAGATAATAATCGACGTGCTCGAGGATCTTGCGTGCCACGTCCTCCTTGGTGAAATTCATCGATTCGTGCCCGACGTTATAGACGTCGTCCTTCACCTCGCTCCACCGCTCCAGGGCGAAGATGAACGATCGGGCCATGTCGCGGACGTGGACGAAGGTCCGCTTGAAGCCGCCCTCGTAAACGATGAGATTGCGGTTCTTGACGGCCTGGTAGGTGAAGTCGTTGGGCATCAGGTCCAGGCGCATCCGGTTGCTCACGCCGAACGCGGTTGCGAACCGGTAAGCCACGCTGTTGCCGGCGTCGAGAACCATCTGCTCGGCCGTCGCCTTGGTCTCGCCGTAGAGTGTGATGGGGGCGCGAGGAGTCTCTTCATTGCAGACGTAGTCGGGAATCGAGCCGTAAATGGAGCCGGTCGAGGCAAAGAGAAACTTCTGGTCGGGCTTGCGATGACCGAGCAGGTTGGCGGTCCCGTCGACATTGACTGTCTGGGCGAGCTGGGGCTCTTTCTTGCAGGCGGGATATCCCACGACAGCCGCGAGGTGAATGATCGCGTCCATTCCGTCCAGGGCCGACCTGGCGGTCGCCGGGTCGCAGACGTCCCCTTTGATCAGCTCGAAAAACCGATTCTGGCAGCACGGCAAGAGCCCGTGGCCGCCGAATTTCAGCGTGTCGAGAACTCGTACGCGGTGACCCTGTTCGAGCAAGAGCGGAACCAGAGTCGAGCCAACGTAACCGGCTCCGCCGGTGACGAGAATCCGCATGGCAAGCTCCATCCTTGGTGGTTCGTGACGCGCCTGGTACGTCGCGGGTGTGAGTGAAATGACGCGCTGCAAGACGAGACGGGCAGATCAACACGCCAGGCCCTCGTCCTTGCGGCCTTCTCCGTTGTGTTGCTGGGGAAAACAGGCGAAAATCCTCGCTGCGCGGCGCGGCTCCAGAACCTCACCTGAAGTCGTCCTGTCGGGCGGACACTATCGCCAAGAGAGGAGAGCCTGTCAACGCCATTTTGGCCTGGGAACGACCCAGACCGGCCACCCCGAGCAACTGTGTATGGGATCGAAAATGACGTGTGATGGGCGACACGAGGAAAGAGGCTCTGCCCAGAGGGCTACCCCCAAAGCGGGATGCCCAAAACCGTGATTGCACGCCGTCGTTCAGTAGACGGAAGAACAGATCGCTCCCTGTCGGCGCAACGGAATCGGGCGGAGTATAATATTGTTCGAAACGCCGGACCGCCAAACCGGGCCGCGAAGTCGGAAGCCGTGAGGGCAAAATCATGAGTGTGACATTGGAAGAACGGACCTGTACTCCCGAAGACCTCCTGGCCATGGAGGACGCTAAGATCTACGAGCTCGACGATGGCCGCTTGGTGAGGCGCGAAACGAGCATGCGATCGAGCTGGGTGGGCGGTCGATTACACAGTTTCCTCGCCATGTACGTCGACCAAAACAAGCTCGGCTGGGTATGGCCATCCGACCTGGGCTATGTCTGTATACCAGGCGCCCCTCGTACAGTGCGCCGCGCCGACGTCTCATTTATCCGCTCGGGCCGATTGCCGGGGGGCCTGGCGTCCGACGCAGGTTACTGCGTCATCGCACCGGACGTTGCCGTCGAGGTCGTCTCGCCGAAAGAGCCGGCGTACAGGCTCCAGAAGAAGGTCAACGAGTATATCGCCGCGGGCGTGCAGCTCGTGTGGGTCATTTATCCCCAGACCCGGATGGCGCTCGTGTATCGCCGCGATGGCTCGGTGACCTGGCTCCGCGAAGACGATGAGCTGTCCGGGGAAGATATTATTCCCGGCTTCCGATGCCGCGTGGCGTCGATCTTGCCCGAGAAGCCGATCGTTCAATCAACGCCAGCGTGAAATCTGCTCGCCCGGCGGAAGCGGGTGCCGGCCCGAAAACGCATGCAAAGGCACGGAGAGATCGATGTGTGGAATTGTCGGCTACACCGGGGCCCAGCAGGCGGCCTCCATCCTGGTCGCCGGGCTGCGGCGGCTCGAGTATCGGGGCTACGACAGCGCGGGCGTGGCGACCCTCGATGCTGGCCGGCTGGTTCTGAAGAAGCGAGCTGGCCGCGTGCGCGCGCTGGAGGAGTATCTCGAGCACGAGCCGGCCCCTGGGGCCTGTGGGATCAGCCACACGCGGTGGGCGACCCACGGCCCGCCCAACGACCAGAATGCCCATCCTCATTTCGGGGGACGCACCCAGGCTCACTGTGTCGCGGTCGTCCACAACGGGGTCATCGAGAACCACGCCTCCTTGCGCCGCGAGCTGGAATCACAGGGGTTTACCTTCGCCAGTCAGACCGATACCGAGGCGATCGCCCACCTGATCGCGCGCGAGCTGGAATCGGGCGACGGCCTTTTCGAGGCGGTTCAGCGCGCTTTGCCGAAGCTGGAGGGCACGTACGGTTTGGCCGTGATCAGTCCCAGCTCGCCGGGTGAGGTGATCGGCGCGCGGTTTGGCAGTCCGTTGGTCGTGGGGCTCGGTGAGTCGGAGCACCTGCTCGCGAGCGATCCGCTCGCCATCGCGCCCCACACGGCGCGGGTCGCTTTTCTTCAGGATGGCGAGGTGGTCCGGCTAACCCCGCGCCAGTTCGAGATCCGGCATCTCGAGCACGGCCCGATCAAGCCGCGGATCGACCGGCTGGACTGGAAGCCGGATATCGTGGAGCTGGGCGGCCACGCCCATTACATGATCAAGGAGATCCGCGAGCAGCCCGAAACGGTCGTCAACGCCTGCCGCGGCCGGCTGCGCCGCGGCGAGGCGACGGCCCAGTTCGGCGGGCTGAATCTCTCGGCCCGCCAGCTCCGGCGGATCCGGCGGGTCGTCTTCGCCGCTTGCGGGACGAGCTGGCACGCGGCCCTGGTGGGCGAGTACATGATCGAGCGGCTCGCCCACCTTCCGGTCGAAGTCGAGTACGCCAGCGAGTTCCGCTACCGGAATGCCCCGCTGGACGACCGGACTCTCGTTTTCGTCCTCAGCCAGTCGGGCGAGACGGCCGACACGCTGGGCGCCCTGCGCGAGGCCAAGCGCCGCGGTCATCCTACGCTGGCCATCGTCAACACGGTCGGCAGCACCATCGCCCGTGAAGCGGACGGCGGCATTTATCTGCACGCCGGACCCGAAGTGGGGGTGGCGAGCACCAAGGCGTTCTCGGCGCAGGTGACCGTCCTCGCGCTCTTGGCCCTCTACCTGGGGCGGCTGCGGCAGCTCTCGTTCTCCGACGGCATGGCGGTCATCGACGCGCTCGAATCGGTGCCGGGCTTGATCGGCGAGGTGCTCAAGAACGAGGCGGTGATCGAGCAAGCCTCCGAGCAATTCACCGCGGCCAGAAGCGCCCTTTATCTCGGCCGCGACGTCCACTATCCGGTCGCGCTGGAGGGGGCGCTCAAGCTCAAGGAGATCAGCTACATCCACGCCGAGGGCTACCCGACGGCCGAGATGAAGCACGGGCCTATTGCGCTCGTTGACCGCGCGACGCCTTGCGTCTTCGTCGCCCCGCGCGGCACCCTCTACGCCAAGACACTGAGCAATCTCGAGGAAGTGCGTGCCCGCGACGGCATGGTCGTCACCGTGGGAACGGAAGATGACCGCGTCCTAGCGGAGCTCTCCGACATCTTCCTGCCGATTCCCGACGCCCCGGAAGTCGTCCAGCCGCTGCTGGCTGTCGTGCCGCTGCAATTGCTGGCGTATTACGTTGCCCGCCGTCTCGGCCGCGACATCGACAAGCCGCGCAACCTCGCCAAGAGCGTCACGGTTGAGTGAAGGTTACGAAATGAGGCCCCGAATCGAGGATTCGGGGCCTCATTGAGATTGGCGCGGGCTGTTTGCAAACGAAGGATTCTCGCTCCAGATCGAGTCGGGAGCACGAAAACCGGTTTCTGATCAATTGTTCGGCCTGGGCGGTAACTTGAGCTCGAACGGAGCTCCGAGCATTTCTTTCCACGACTTCTGTTGCTCGTCGTTCAGCTTGCCCTCGGCCTTGGCGAGGGTTTGCTTGCGAAGCTCGGCAACTTTCTTCATCGCGGCTTCGCGGTCGTCCTGGTTTTCCTGGAAGATCGTGCGCATCTCCGTCATCGACTCCTGGACGATCGATTGAATGTCGGTCTTCTGGCTATCGGTGATGTTGAGCTTCTTTTGAACCTCGGGATCGCTGAAGGCGTTGGCACCGCGCGTTTGGTAGGAAATCTGCTTGAGCCGGCTGATCTGTTCGGGCTTGAGGAACTCGCCGGCGGCCTTCATGGTCGACTCATTGATCTCTTTGTTGAGCTCCATCATCTTGGTCCGACGCTCGTCCTGATCGAGTCCCTCGAACGAGCTGCGGGCCGCGGTCATCTTCTCGCGGGCCTTTTCGCCGAGCTCCTTGGCCTTCTCGACTTGCTGGTCCTCGAGCTTCAGCTCCTTCTGAACGCTTTCATTGCCGAGCAGCATGGCGTAGCCGCCGCCGCCGCCGAACATGCCGAAACCACCTCGGCCTTGCGCCGCGGCGGGTCCCGCGAGCAGGGCCACTAAACCCAGACCGAGCGTCGCTGTCAAAAAAGCTCTCATTGTGGCAATCTCCGTGGTGTCTGTGGGATGGAACTGGCGACCGTTGTTTCCAGGCGCCGCCGAAGTTGGAAGCAGGTCTCTTCCGGAAGGCTGCGAACTCAAAGACAAACGTCCTCACCTCAATGGAGTGAGCGTCAAACGATCAGAATCCGATCGATATTTTTGTGCGGACGGTGAGGAATTGGATCAAGTTGTTACTTTGGTTTCTTCACGTCTTCTTCAATAATATTGAAGAAGTCGTCGTCCGATGGTGGTTTCTTGGGCTTGGCGGGCTGCTTGAAGTGGTCCGGCACGACGTCCTCGAACTCGGCCTCGTCGGCCGAGAGCCGCTCGATCACCGTGGGGGCCCGCTTGGGTCGTTTCTGTTTGGTGTCGTCGGTATCGAGCCCGGCAAGGTCCATGAGCGAGTGACGCGCGCGTTCTTGCACGACCTCCTCGTCAAGGTCCCTGTGTGCGGTCAGGAATGCCTCCGGGCCGGCCGGGACATAGTCGAGCGTGAACAGATGGCCGGCGATTCCGATCTCCTCGTCGGGCATCACGCTCTGCTCGCTGGCCAGCGGCGAGCCGTTGACTGTCGTGCCATTGGTGCTGCCTAAGTCCCGCACCATCCAGACCCCGTTGATCAGCCTGAGAATGCAGTGCTTGCCCGAAACGTTCTCGAAATCGAGGCGGATGTCGCAGCCCGCCCGCCGGCCGACCACCATTTCGGCCTTGGTCAGTGGGATCGGATCGCCGCCGCCTACGGGGTTCAAGACCCCGAGAACTTCCGCTTGAGGCCGCATGGCATTACCCTCGGGTCCACGAGTCGGTTGCGCTTCGCGCCCGCCCTGAAGGAGTGGAGTCGGAGCACCCCAGATACTACCAGACTACTTCCTACACTCACAAGTGCCGACCCGGCGAGGCGGCACACATTCCGATTCTCCCGCTGCGCCCCCTGGCATCGCGGACCGGAGTGGGATAGCCTGATCGCTGATCCGGCGGAAGCGCCGTCCGCCGATTCGGCCCGCCCGGAAGTGCGAAGGGAGCACCTATTGTCGATTTCGCGCCGGCGGGCCCAACTTCGGCTCAAGAGGAAGCACAGACATGAACTTGCGGCAAATTCAACCAAGTTTGAATCGACGGGAGGTTCTGGCCGCCGCCTGTGCCGCCGCCGGCACGCTCGCCCTCGGCGGGTTGTCGCCTGGCGGCGAGCGCGGCTCGACTGATGGCGACGGCCCGTACCAACCATTCAAGATGGGACTGCAAAGCTACTCGCTGCGCGGTTACACCAGGGACGGCCGGCCCGATGTGCAAAAATCGCTGGCGGTCACCAAGGAGCTCGGCGTGCATTTCTGGGAGGCGTTTCCAGCACACTTGCCCATGAATCTGAGCGCCGAAGCGCTCGACTCGCTCAAGCGCGAGTTCCAGGATGCGGAGGTCAAGGTCGTGGGCTACGGTGTCGTTCACCTATCCAAGGATCAGGATGCCAACCGCCGGATCTTCGACTTCGCCAAAACAATGGGTCTGGAATACCTTTCCGCCGATCCCGATCCGGCGGCCTTCGACGGCGTCGATCGGCTAGTCGAGGACTACGGCATCGCCGTCGGCATCCACAACCACGGGCCGGGCCATCGCTACGATAAGATCGAGACCATCGCCAAGGCGATCAAGGACCACCACGCCCGGATCGGCTGCTGCATCGATACGGGGCATTTCCTCCGTTCGCGGGAAGATCCCGTCCACGCCGTCAAGGCCTTCGGAGCTCGGATCTACGGCGTCCATCTCAAGGACGTCAAGGACGCCGAGAAATTCACCGTGCTGGGCCGCGGCGACCTTCGCACGGTCGACTTGCTCGAGGCGCTTTTGGAGCGCAAGTACAGTTACTGCCTGGCGCTTGAATATGAGGAAAACCCCCAGGACCCGCTGGCCGATATCAAAGCGTGCCTGGTTGAAGCGAAAAACGCGATCGCCGCGGCCAAGGCTTGATCGCAGGTGGCCGCCTGCTCGTGGGGCTGATCCAGCTCGTTGACCGCGGCCGATTCGATAAATCGGTCTCGGCGCAATTCTCCTCTTTGATAATCTGATCTCCAGAGACAGGAGGGACGTAGAAGGAGCTGAATCAGATGAAGATCGCGGAGGAATCGACGATGGCTGCCCAGCGGCCGGTGCGCCAAGTGGAAGTTCGCGCCCTGGATGGGACCATGCTCATGGCTCGATGGTGGCAACTGCCCGAGCCGCGGGGACTGGTCATCATCGCGCACGGGTTCGGCGAGCACAGCGGCGCCTACGAGCGCGTGGCCGCGGCGCTCGGCGCGGCCGTCGGGGTTGACGTCATCGCGCCGGATTTCCGTGGTCACGGATTGAGCCCGGGCCGGCGCGGGGTGGTCCGAGCGTTTGATGAATTGACCGGCGACCTTCAGGGCGTCGTGGACTGGTCCGCGCGCGAGCGGCTGCCTGGCCCTCATTTTCTCCTCGGTCACTCCAACGGCGGACAGGTCGCGCTGCGCTTGATGCTGCGGCAACCGGCCTCGATCGCCGCGCTGATCCTCTCAAACCCCGCGCTCCGCGTCGCGATGCCGATCCCGCCCGCGAAGCTGAAAGTCGGCCGCTTTCTCTTGAAGTATGCGCCCTGGATCACGTTGAGAGGAGATTTGCGCCCCGGCCTGCTCACGCGCGACCTGGCCATCCAGGAAGAGCATCGGTCGGACCCGCTGCGGCACGGCCGCATGAGTGCGCCGCTCTTTTTCGGGATGGTCGAAGGCGGGGAAATGGCGATCGCCCGTGCCGGCGAGATCCGCCTCCCGACTCTGCTCTTGGTGGGTGGACAGGACCCCATCATCGACCCGGCCTCCGCCCGCGAATTTTTCGACCGGATGGGCAGCGTGGACAAAACGATGCATTTTTACCCCAAGATGCTGCACGAGCCCATGAGCGAGGTCGGACGCGAACAGGTTTTCGACGATCTCACGCGCTGGCTTTCACCTCGGCTGTGACATCGATGCGGAATCGAAGCACTTGGCGAAGGGTCAGCAGAATGCGCAGAGCCCCCATGTGCCAGGAGTGCGGACGGCGCTTTCTCCCGGCCAGGAAAGCCGATCCGGTCGTGCTCTGTCCCCAATGCCGAGAGCGGACTCTCGATCCCCCTGGGGCACGGAAAGAGCGAACCAAGGGATTCACAGGTCTCGCCATCGCGGGTGCGATAATCCTGATCGGGATGGGATTTGTTGTGTCGAGCTTCGTCCGGACTCACTTTCCTGCAATTCAAAATGCCCTTCTCTTCTGGATCGTCGTGCCGCTTGTGTCAGTTGGAATGACTCTGGCCCTGATTGCCGTCCTGGTCGGCCTGGCGTCGCTGTTCGCCCTGCTCCGGGCGTGGCGCTCGAGGAGCAGGGCTACACGCTTGACTTCGCTCGCAAATGCGCGGGCCGTCCCGGGACGCTCGAGCGGATCGGGCCGGTCACGATCTGGTCGTCCGATTCAGCCGATTCGGTCTCGCTTCTGAACGACGAGATGGGGGCTGCCCGCGGCCTGTTCGACGAATTCGTGTGCGAACCATTCGATCACGATCGTCCGCTCCGGATTTTCTGCTTCGACAAGCGGAGCGCGTTCGTCGCCTTCCACCGCCGGACCATCCCCAACCTCTGGAACCTGGTCATTGGAGCAGATCTCGGGCCATCAGTGGGGACGCGACATCGATCAGTGGGAAGCCTGGTGGGATCGCCTTCCGGCGGCGGCGGTCCCTCAGGCTTCGCGTGAAGGGCATTGAAGAAGACTCCTCACGCGGAGCGTGAGGACTACGCCGGAGCATGAGGACGACAACGGTGCCCGCGATGGCTGAGCATGGCCCTGGATCAGTCCAGGAACGCCACGTTTCGCATCGCGCGGGAAGCTCTTTCGGTATTCATCAAAACCCTGTGCCAGCCAAGCAGATTGATCGTCTTGTGATCAGCGTGCCGGACCCGGCCGCGGACGTACACGCTGGCATTGCGGCGCATGGCCCGCCAGCCCCAACCTTTCGCACCGGGGTCCGAATCGAGGATCCGCCGGTGTTCATCCGCGGTGACGCCGTTGGCGTGCCACCGACTGACATAGACGAGTTCGCCTCCCGTCCGGTAGCAGAATTCGCACCGGTGGGGCTTGCTGCCTTGGCCCCGGCTGATCGGCTCGTCGCGCAAGACCAGCTTCTCGTTGACTTTCAAGTGCGCGGCCGGGATGAAGAACCACTCACCCTGACGGCGGTAGGCGGCGTTCTTCCGCCGGTTGCGAGCCTTCCACCCAAGCTTCAGTTGAGCCTGGGTCGTCTGGACCTCGACGGGCTTGAGCGCTTCCTTGGCGGTTCGAACCGTACCCACGGGCGCCGATTCGGGAACGGCGGCGACAAACCAGTGCCGCTCGTCGTGTCCACACAGGAACTTGGATTTCTCGCCCTCCTGACGCACCAGGAGCAGCAGATGACGATCAGCGGGCTGGATGTCCAGGACCTCGACCTTTGACTCGTCTCCTGGATCACGGACGATCTCGAAGAATTCGCCGTGGCGGTCGTTCTGGACGTCGAGGCTGATCGAGCCGCGATCGCTCGAGAGCCGGCGCGGGTTGGAACGATCCGTGAATTTCACGCGTGCCCCGATGCGGGCGAACTTGGTTTCCACGTTGTTGCTATTCATGGGTGTGCCTCCAGACTGCGCCGCGCCAGCGCACTCGCTGGGAGGGCGTCCGCGCGACTCTCCATTCGACCATCCTGTTGAAGAGACACACGAGCCGGGGAGGAGGTTCGGCCACGATTTCACCGGGTGGAAGATTCCGGCGCGTCCCCCTCGCGAGCCCCGATGTGGGCGGCCCCGGAAGGGATCGGTCTGCCTTCACTCGCGTTTCAACGCTTCGTGGGTGTCGCTGCAAAAATACGTCGCCAGTTCGATTCTCGGCCTATTCCCCGTTCGGTTCGACGGGCTTTTTTGGGGGCTCCTCCGCCTTGCCCTGCGGCTCGCGCTTGACGTGCATGTCGAAGAAGTCCACGGTGCGCTTGATTGCGTCGTCGTAATCGGCGCCTCGAAATCCATGGCCCGCGCCCGGATAAATGTGCATTTCGTACGGGACTCCCGCCTCCAGGAGCGTCCGCTCGAGATTATGCGCCTGGCGCACTGGCACGTCGCGGTCGGCGTCGCCGTGGAGGACCAGGACCGGTGGCAGGCGGGCTGGATTGAGCTCCTCCCATTCCGGAAACCCGCCGTAAAGCTCGACGACCGCCGACACCCGGCGATCGCGCGCCCCCACCGAGAGGGCAACCCAGGAACCCAGCGATGCTCCCAGGAGCCCGATCCGCCTGGGATCGACATCCGATCGGTGCGCCGCGAAGCCCACCGTGTCGCTGACCGTCCGCTCCCAGAACAGAAACGAGCGGGCGTTCTGCTGACCATTCTTGCGATTGGGTTTGTGGCTCCCGAAATAATGCGGCACAAGCGCGACATAACCAGACTCGGCCAACCGCCGGGCCAGGCTGTGCATTCCCGATCGCCGGCCCTCTCCGAGCCCGCCATGCCCGTGCAGCACGACCACGGCCGGATGGCGTCCCGGCTTTCGGGGAGCGATGACATCGACGATCACGTCCTGTCCCTTGCTCTTGAACGTCTCGCTGGCCTCGGTGAGCTCGCCGGGGTCTTGCGGGGCCATTCCCACGATCGCGGCCGCGGCCAGGGCCAGGGTCAAGAGTGCAAAATCGAACCGGGCCCGCTGCGTGGTGATTTTACCGCTCATGCGGCCATCCTTCCCGGGGGTCGAAGACCGCGGTCCGCGGTCGTGTCTTTTCAGTGCGATGTGAGCACAGTCACCAGATTCCATTAAATCCGGAATAGGGCGAGCGCTCAAAACAATTTTCGCGGAGGCGCCTGCGATGCGATCCAGCCGCGGTACCGATCGTCTCACCATCGCGGCCGCGCTCATGCCAGAGCGATCGTCTTCCCTCCGGGCGATATATTGAGCACTTTGGTTCCAAATAGGAAAGCTCCGGAGGGGCCGGTCACTCCGCTCGAGGGACCGGAGAGAACGGTGATCTGGCCCCCCGTCTTGAAGGTCTGCGGCGAAGTGAATAGCAGACTGACGCTCTCGCTCGAGTCGTTGTACGACACGGTGAAACCCGTCAGCGGCTCTAGTGTCGTGACCTTCTTCTTCTTGACCGTCTTGGTGCTGACCGTATCCACCTGGTAATTGGTTCCGAGACACTGCGCTCGATGCATTGAGCCGGCTGCTGAAGTCGATGATGTAGCCGATCAGCACCGGATTTCCGACCGGCTTCCCGTGCTTCAACCGGCGCTTGAACAGGGCCTGCTCGCTGATGATCATCGGTGGTGCCCCGATCACGTTAATGGTGGTCGAGGCGGTGGCGGTGGTATAATCCGTCGTGTCGGCCGGCGTGAAGGTCGCGGTCAGGACCTGACCTTGGCCCGGCGAAAGGACGGTACCCGCGGCCGGGCTGTAGGTGAAAGTGCCCGGCACGCTCGCGGTCGCGTCGAGCTGCGTCGTCTCCAGGGCCGTGCCGAACGGAATATCGGCCGGTTTGGCCCAGGTTACGATCGGCGCGGCCTTGGCGATGACCACCAACTGGGTTGTGTCGGTCACGGCGTTGTAGTCGCTCGTGCCGCCGAAGGTCGCCGTCACCGCGTAAGTGCCGGCGGTCGCCGGCACGGTGCCGGCTCCGTTGTAGGTCAAGGTAACCAGGCCAAGGAGGTTGTCACCGTTGACATCGGTGATAACGTAAGTAGCCGGATGGGGGTTGCCGTCGAAGGTCGTGCTTACGCCGTGGACCGTCAATATGGGACTGGCCTTGTCTACATTGATCAACGCGGTGGCGGTGAGCGCGGCGTAATCGGTCGAGTCCGCCGGTGTGAAGGTCACGCTCAGCGATTGGGCCAGCCCCGCGTGGAGCACGGTCCCAAGCGGGGGCGTGTAGGAAAACGTGCCGGGCACGGAGGCGGTCGCGTGGAGCTCGGTGGGGCCAAGCGGGGTGCCGTAAAGAATATCCGCGGGATTGGGCCAGGTGAGTGTGAGCGCTGCCCGATTGACTGTCACGGGCACGCCTGGTTCCACCTTCAACACGCGGTTGTCAGTGAAGTCGGAAATGAACAGATCTCCCGAGCCGTCCACCGCTATGCAGGCGGGGCCGGACACCCCGGTGCCGACGCTCGTCTGCGTTCCGGCGGGCGTTACCTTGAGCACCTGATTGTTTTTGGGTTCGGCGATGAATACATCGCCGGCGCTATCGACCGCCGCATCATTGGGAAGGCTCAATCCCGAGCCGACGGTCGTCTGTGTCCCCGATGGCGTCACTTTCAGCACCGTGTTGTCGAAATACTCGGCGATGAAAACATCGCCCGCCGCGTCGACCGCGACTCCGGTGGGAATGTCCAGATCGGTGCCGATGGTCTTCTGGGGCCCGGAAACCGGTAGCTCGAGTACCTGGTCATTCTCAGAATTTGCAATGAATACGTCGCCCGTGCCGTTGACCGCCACGCTAAAGGGCATGACCAGTCCGGACGCGAAGGTCGTTTGCGCTCCCGACGCCGAAACCTCGACAACGCGGTTAATCTGGGTATCCGCGATGAATACGTTGCCGTGTGCGTCTACGGCCACCCCCAGGGGCTTATCCAGCCCGGTGCCGACGGTCGTCGTTGTCCCGGAAGGGGTCACCTCGAGCACCTGATTGGTTTGGGGATCGGCGATGAACACGTCTCCCATCGCGTCCACTGCCACGCCCGCGGGCCCAGCGGTCCCCGAGGCGGGCACGACGGACTGGGCGCTATCGGGCTCGATGCCCGACTTGCTGGACGAATAGATGGCTGTGCCGCTGTAAGAAGCGAATAGCGTATGCGAGCCCAGGGCGAGGTTCGAGGTCGCGAACGTCGCTATTCCCGCACTGACGGGCGATGTCCCCAGCGCCCTGGCGCCGTCGAAAAAGGTCACGGTGCCGGTGCTTGGGGGCGTCGAGCCGCTCGGAACGCTGATCGTGGCGGTCAGAGTTTCGGTCTGGCCGAAGGAAGTTGACGCCGAACTGGCGGCCAGGCTGGTGCTGGTCGGAATGGCGGAGACCGTCACCGGCAAGCCCGGCGTGATTTTCTGGACCTTGCTGCTCCCGGAAAAGGTAACGAGAAGGTCGCCGAGCGGGTTGACCGCGACGTAGAGCGGAGAATTTCCGGACTCGAGCGTTGTCTCTATTCCCGACGCAGTCACCTCGATCACGCGGTTGCCTGAGGTATCGGCGATGAAGACGTCTCCCGCGTTATCGACCGCCACGCCCGTCGGTCCACCCAGGCCGGAGGCGACGATTGACTCTGTCCCGGACGTCGTCAATTCGATCACGCTGTTGTCGCTGCCAGCATCGGCGATGAAGATGTTTCCCTTGGCATCGATCGCGAGGCCGCGGGGCCCGGCAAGGTTCGATGCGATCACCGTCTGTGTCCCCGACGTTGACAATTCCACCACGCTCTTGCTGCCGACATCGGAGATGAAGACGTTCCCGCCGGCACCGACGGCCACGCCGACGGGGAAGAAGAAACCCGATCCAACGGTGGTCTGCGATCCCGACGGGGTCACCTCGAGCACGTGTTGGCTCCCTGTGTCGGCGATAAAGGCGTCCCCCGTGGAATCGACTGCCACTTCGTTGGGCCCGCCGAGCCCTGAGGCGATCACCGTCTGGGTGCCCGATGGCGCGACCTTGACCACGTCGTTGTTGAGGAAATCGCCAATGTACACGTCATTCGCGGCGTCAACAGCCACACCAGCGGGCCCGGCAAGCCCGGAGGCGGACACGACGGATTGTGCGCTTCCGGGCTCTACGCCCGAAGTACTGGCGGCATAATTGGGGGTGCCGCCGAACGACGCCGTTATCGTGTGCGTGCCAACTCCCAGCGTCGTTGTCATGAAGGTGGCAGCGCCGCCGGAGACGGCGGAGGTTCCGATCGCCGTCGTGCCGTCGAAGAAGGTCGCCATGCCCGTGGTAGGAGGCGTCGCCCCGCTCGGAACGCTGATCGTGGCGGTGAATGTCCCGGCCTGCCCAAAGATCGTCGAGGACGAGCTCGCGGCTACACTGGTGCTGGTCGGAATCGGATTCACCGTTAGCGGCACGCCCGGCGTCACCTTCAACACCGAGTTGATTTCCGCCTGGGTGACAAACAGGTCGCCCGCACCGTCCACGGCAACGTCGAGGGGGAGCTGTAGCCCGGATTCAACCGTCGTTTCGATGCCGGACGGAGTCACCTCGACGACCTGGTTGTTGCCTGCTTCCGTGATGAAGACGTCACCCGCGCTGTCCACTGCGACGCCGCTGGGGTCGTCCAGGCCCGAGGCGACCGTTGTCTGGGCTCCCGTGGGAGTCACCTTGAGCACCTGGTTGAGCATGTTATCGGCGATGAACACGTCTCCGGCGCCGTCTACCGCCAGGCTGAGCGGTGCCAGCAGGCCGGAGCCGATGGTCGCCGGTGTCCCACCTTGCGACAGCTTGAGCACCTGGGCTCCCAGGAAGTCGGCGATGAACACATCTCCGGCACTGTCCACGCCCACAGCGGCGGGAAGCATGGCGCCGGACACGATGGTTTTCTGCATTCCCGATCGCGTCACTTCGACGACGCCTGGTCCGCTCGGGTCGGCGATGAATACGTCGCCGGCCGGGTCCACCGCGACGCCGATCGGATTGGTTAAGCCGGAGCCGATAGTCAACTGCGCTCCGTCTTGCGCCACCTCAACTACGCGCTGGCTGCGTGAATCGGCGATGAACAGGTCGCCCATGCCGTCCAGCGCCAGTCCTTCTGGTTGAACGAGCTGGTTGGCAAGGATCACGGATCGCGTGCTCGTGGGTTCGACACCCGAAGTGCTGGCTAAATACCCGGTGGCCCCGCTGTAGGTCGCGGTAATCGTGTGCGAGCCGAGGGCGAGAGCCGAGGTGGTGAAGGTGGCCATACCTCCGGAGACATTCGACGTGCCGAGCTCCGTCGCGCCGTCGAAGAACTCGACGGTACCGGCGCTCGGTGCGATCGCGCCGCTCAGAACGCCGATCGTCGCCGTGAGCGTCTCGCTCTGGCCGAGGTATGCCGACGGCACGCTGGCGGCTACGGTGGTGCTGGTCGGGTTCTGGCCGACCGACACGAGCAGTCCCGGCGTCGCCTCGAGCACCTGGTCGTTGCCGCTATCGGCGATGAACGCGTCTCCCACGGCATCGGCAGCGACGCGGCTGGCGAAGCCTACCGAAGGGCCGACGGTGGTTTGCGCTCCCGACGGAGTTACCTTCAGCACCTGGCCATTGGCGATGAACAAGTCGCCGCCAGCGTCCACCGCCACGCTGAGCGGCGAGGCGATCCCGTATACCACGGTCGTTTGCGTCCCCGCCCTGGTCACCTCAACCACCCGGTTATTGCCGGTATCGGCGATGAAGACGTTGCCCGAAGCGTCCACCGCCACGCCCTCGGGCCGCAGTAGACCGGTCCCGATGGTGGTCTGCGCGCCGTCTTCGAAACCTCGACTATCCGGTTATTGGCGGTGTCGGCGATGAACACATCGCCCGCGGCGTCAACCGCCACGCCCTGGGGAAAGTCCAGCTCCGAACCGACGGTCGTTTGCGTTCCGGCCTTCGTCACCTCGACGACCCGGCTGTTAAAGGTGTCGGCAACGAACACGTCACCCGCGCTGTCGACCGCCACGCCAGAGGGCTCGGAGAGCCCTGAGACGACGGTCGTTTGCGTTCCCGACGACGCCACTTCGATCACCCGATTCTTCGTGCTATCGGCGATGAAGACGTCTCCAGCACCGTCGACCGTCACTCCCGACGGGTTTCCGAGTCCCGAGTTGGCGACGATTGATTCGGAGCCGGTCCAGGCGCTGGCTTCATAGTTGGCCGTGCCGCTGTAAGAGGCCGTGATCGGGTGCAAGCCCACGGCCAGCCCCGACGTCGTGAAAGTCGCCACGCCCGACGAGACCGGCGCTGTGCCAAGCGGTGCGCCATCGTCAAAGAAGGTGACCGTACCTTCGCTCGGGGGCGGCGAACCGTTCAAAACGGTGATCGTGGCCGTGAACGTCTCGGATTGACCGTAGAGGAAGGTGAGGTTGGATCCGACACCGAGCACGGTCGGCGACGTCAGGACCATCCGGCCCTCGAGGGCCTCTACAGCGATGCGCCCTTTTGCGTGTCGGCGGCGAGAGCTGAGGAACGGAAATCGGCAAGGCCGTAGGAGACTTCTCATAGTTCACCGGTTCCTTGATTCGTGCAAAGTTCTCTCGGCACCACCGTCTACGACGACGGGGGATCGGCATCACGTTCAAGCGGCTTGAGCTACTGGCTGACGCGCCCATCGCAGCGGTCGCGAGGCGGGATGCGGTGGCGAGCACATGTCACCGCAATGAGGCGGGGAAGCGAGCTCTTCGCTATCACGAAATTGCCGTTTGCGCGGATCGGCGGACAGACGCGCCGATTTTCGACAGATTTCTTGACAGGCGTGGTGCTGACAACATGTCGAGCTCACGAAGGCCCGGCCAGTGCGAGCATCGCCGCTCAGGAGTCGCTGTCCTTCGTCAGCGTCGCGCGTTTTGCTCGCAGTCGCTCGATGGCGGCGCGGATCTCTTTCTCGAACGGGATCGGTGGAACTTTCGATGGGTCGAATGGCGGCAACTGGGGTTCCGGTTCCCCGATTTGCTTTAAGAGAACGCGGCTGCGTTCCAGGTCGTACCGATCGATGTACGGCGGCCCTTAGCCCCACGCCCAGCGATACGCGTTGAGCGCACATTCTCGGGCCTGCTCGCGCTCGCTGAGCACCAGGTAGGTTTCTGCTGCGAATAGGCGTTGCCTTTCCGCTTGCAGTTCGGCCTTGGCGTCGTGCGTGCGCCCGAGTCGCGCCAGGGCCCAGGCACGCAGGTGGTGGTATCCCGGACTCGGCGTTCCCAGCTTGTTGGTGATTTGCAACGCGTGCTCGATCGACTCCAAGGCCCTTGCCGGCCGGTCTTCGCGCAAGTCCCATTCCGCACGCATGGCAAGGAATGAATGCTGCGTAGCGACATTTCGATGTCGCACTGCGAGATCATACCCCGATTGCCATTCTGCATCGGTCAGGTTCCCCTGGGCGAACTCGCTCACGCAGCGCCAGTACTCCGCGTCGCCCGGCCGATAGACAGCAAGAGACGGTTGGGGTCGCCGACAGAATTCGGCGGCCAACGCCTCAGCGTCAGTGAAACGACCTTGGTTGACGGCGTCGTTCATTTGAAAGTGAATCGCCATCGTCACGCCCTCTTCATCCTCGGCGATTTCCTCCAGCTCACGGGCCAGAGTCAATGCGCCCACGGCTTCCGCGCGTCGCTGAAGATTCGACAAGCTCATTCTTCGATTCCGCATGACCGTGGCAGCCCCGTGCCAGGTTTCCTCTTGGAGAGCGAGCTTCAATGCCTTCCCGAGCGCCCCGAGCGCGCCGTCCTCAGAAACTGATTGCGCATGCGCATACGCCATGTGATTGAGGAAGTAGCCGCGATCGTCAGCCGATTCGAGACAGGGCGTACCCTGAAGATCGTTGCGAAACAGAGGCGTCAGTAGTGCCAGGATGACTGAATACGCTCCCACATGGAAGAGAAGCGTCCCACCTAATTCACCACGATAAAAGCTCGCCGCCTCGTCCAACTTCCCGGCCCCGACGAGGCACCGATAGATTTCAAGGCTGTGGGCCACGTGCGCCAGCTCGGTCGCGTTGTCGAGGTCGTCCGGCGGCAGACTGGCGAAATGGTCGCGGACTTTGAGAATCGTCGCAGTTCGGTCGCTCTCCTCCAGCAACTCCGCTGCGTAGCCGCAAACGACAGGATGCATTTCGTAACGGTTCGAGTCGCGGTCCCATTGCAGCAGCCCGCGATTCTCCAGTTCATCGAGCGCCGCATCGAACGCCGTCACCGCCTCGCGATACTCCGCACTTGCGAAATAGGCACGCATTGCCGCCTGATACCGGCGATAAGCCTCCTGTCTCTCGCGATACTCTGTTCGCGCGTTCTCCTTCTCTTCGTCGGACAAATGCTCCCATCGCCAACCGTCGGAAGGATCGCTCGGCTCTTCCACGTCCGCCGGTCGCGGCGGCAGGAACGGATTGAGCACCGCCAGCGTGTCGTAGGTCGCATTTTCGGAGATCACCGCGATGCGGCACAGCAGCTTTCGCGTCTGTTCGTTGAGACCGCGCAGGGCATAATGGAGGATGTGCGTGTAGCGCTGCTTGAGATCGACGTCGCTGAGCTTCAGCCCGCCGCCGTAGATCGGATCGGCTCGCCAGGCGTCGAAGTCGTAGGGCTTCTTGCGGTAATCCGCGATCATGCCGCACACGATCAACAGCAACTGGCTCTGCCGCCCGAACTGGTCGGCGAACGACAGCATCGCCTTCTCGTCCCCCTTTGACCCAGCCTGCCGCATCAGTACGAGGGCGTCGCGCGGGGAGAGGCCATTCAGCACATGGTGCGCGACGCCCCGAATCGGCCGGCGGCTGCCGCGATCTTCCAGCCCGGCGGGAAAGAGTCGCGTGCTGATCAGAATCTTGGATGGCCCGCAGCCGAGCAAATGGGTCAAGAGCTCGCCATCGGGGGGATTGATGCACTCGCACAGGTCGCTGTTGACTTGATCGTCGGGGATCTGCGCCTTATCGAGCCGGTGATACGCAGTGAGGACGCGCTCAAACCGGTCCAGCACCAGCAGAAACGGCCGCCGGCGAAGCTCCGCCAGCAGTTGCTGGCCGCGCTGGTAGTGCGACGAATCCTTGATGAGCGACTCGGGATCTTGTCCGGTGATATACGCCAGGGCATGACGCACGACGGTCACCATCGAGGTTTCTCGCTGGTGGAAGCTCCACCAGACCCGCCCGCAAACTTCCGGGATCGCGGCGGGTGCGCGGCTCTGCGTCCATTCCCACGTTACGGCACTCTTGCCCAGTCCGCCGATCCCTTCGACAACCATGACCGCATCGCTCGACTTCCCCCAGGCATCGAGTAGGTCGAGCTCGCTGCCGCGACCAATGAAGGTGTTCGTCAACTTGTTCGGTGATCGACAGACGACCGGGATTGCGAACGGGATCGTCTGGAATGTAACCATAGCGCTGGGCGAAGATGCCGATGTAAACCTGGGACTTCGGGACCTTCTCGAGCGAAAACTTGATCGCGTCGAAGTTCCATTCCGCGGAGCCGAATTCCATCATGACCGGCGTGTGGGCCAGGCGCTGAATGGCGTCGCTGACTTCTCGCCGATGCTCGGGCAGATCCACCGTCGTGCTGCTGATCATGACGTGCAGACGAGGATCGTTCGCTTCGATGACGATGTATTTTCGCGCGGGATCCCCTTGGGGCTGATTCATGAATCGCTCCCGAGCCGGCAGGCCGCAACAGCGTTGTTGTCTGTCGTCCAAACCGCCGTCCGATTCTAACCAATAAAAGCCAGACATGAAATCGGTGGGTTCTGACTGATCCCGACTGGTCGGCGAGAGATAGGCCAGGGCCGAACCGATGCGCGGTTGTCGGTCCGTCGTGTGTGGGACCTGCAAGCGGGCGCTGGTCTTGAGCCCCAACCGCGATCAAAGCGAGAATATCAAGGAAATTTCAACCATGGACAGCGCAGCGCGGCCGAGCCGCAGCCAGATGGCCAGGGAGGGAGTTCGGATTCGTAACCACGAAACACACCAAAGGGAAAGAATGTCAAGTTGGCGGTGCAGCACGATCAGCGTCCCCCGTCGGAACGAGTCCAATTTGGCCGGAGAGAGCGTTCGGATTCTTAACCACGAATAACACGAATCTTACGAATGGGAAAGCGGCCTGGTGGGGATCGTTTGGCGAACCGGTCGTGATCGTATGTCCTGACTGGCACTCGCCAGTCCAGGCTTGGATATTTATTCGTGAGATTCGTGCTATTCGTTCGCAGCCCATACGGCGGTGTGTCTTGCCGGTGAAAGTCCGGCCGCGGGAATTGGCTGTTTACCCGCGTAGTCATAGTCGACGTCGGGTACGGGGTGACTCGCTCGGCGAAAGCTCGACAGTAAATGTACCGTGTTGGTGAGGGCTAGCAATCGTGCGGGCCGTAGCGCAAGCGATCCTGTCCGCCTCGTTACACGACTCACGCACGAACCAACGGGCGTGGTCTTGTGGATGCCGAGCCACGGCGAATTGGCGAAGGCTATTACGGTCGGTGAAGTAACAGCCGAATGCAACCGGCCGGTCCACCGGGGTTCTGGGGATGGCACGTACGAACAGACATGCCGATTAAATTGGGGACCCTCTCGTTCTCCGCCCGAGGCAGGCCCCTGGGTTGGAGGACCCGACCGCAAATTCATAAGCGGCTGGGTGAGAGCGAGAGGCGCACATGAGGCCATAGTAAGCAGTGATCCGGCGGGACAACATAACCCGCAGGGGAGCCAAGGACCTCTGGACGGAATCGCTTGGTTCTGCCAATCGCTGTGCCGCTTGGAGCGGATTAATCTGCTCCCTCTACGGTTAGCCCTTCGGTGGGCCGCAGTGTTCGGGTGGCTGGGCTTCTGCCCGCTTATAAGCGCTACGGCTGGGGGTATGCGGGCCGCGCTTAACCTCGGAGGTGGTTGCGAAGGTGGCGGGTAAATTTCCGTTTGAAGCCGTACTGGGGAAAACCCACCGTACGGAATTTTAGAGGGGGAGGGGAAAACACTGGTGACCTGCCTTTGGTAGTTCATGCTGTGCGTCCCCTCTCTACTCGGTGGTTAATCCGTTCGCGTCAGCGGTGCAACCGACACCGAGGTGAAAGTTGACCAGATGCTCTCGTGACTTGGAACTCGTTCCGTGTCGATTCCGTGGTTTCCGTGGTTCAGAAAAATCGAGGAATTCTCAACCACGGAGGCGCAGTGCGCGGCCAAGCGGCAACCTTGGGCTGAAGAAACACCCTCCGAACGTAGACTAGGCGACGAATATCTTCTGTCGCTTACGAAGGGGCAACCATGAAGTCTTTCTTGCAGCGTTTTGGCTCGTTCGTTTCCGGTGTGCTGCACGGCTTTGACCGGCTACGCCTGCGCGGTAGCAAACGGCTCTTATGCACGTCAGGCGGGGTCTCCACAGACCGCTGGGCGAGCCAAAGACATCCCTGGCTGCCCAAGCTGTTGGCGCAGCCCGTGCCCTATTACTGGTCGGTGCAAGAAGGGGAGTACACCAACGAACAGAAGTAGGAAATCAACGGTACGCACATCATGCCGGGTAGGGAGCATGGCCGCGATCAGGCCCACGATCATCGAGCTTGTGAACGCGATAGGTCGCCGTTGAGGTCCGATACTCATCGACTGCTCCGAATCTCAGGGGAAGTGAATGCAAACGATTGTCACACCTTCCGACTCATGCTACAATCCGCCTGTGGATCGCCCCCGCCGGCGAGCTGTCCCTGTGAAGCCACCGGCGGCACATCTTCAGGGCCTTCGGCCTCGGGACCGGCCGTCGCGACCCGCGCTCCACACACCCACAAGACCCATCTCATGTGTTCCCGCGCTACTTGTGTCGGAGGTGAATTATGTGGCTATTGTCTCGCATCGGCCTCGCTGAGTCGCTCTTCGTGCTCGTGACCCTCGCCGTGGGATGCTGCCTCGGTTGACGAGGACTTCGCTGGGTGGCGGCGATCGGCCCGCTCCTGGTTCTGAGCGTCCTCCTCAGCCCTCCTGACCTCTTCAGCATGCTCATCGTCGCGGTCTTCTTGATCCTGGCCTTCGCACTCGGAATCTACTGGGCGCCCCACTTGATTGCCTTTTGAACAGAGATTCCGAAGAGTCCGCCTGGAAAGAGCGCTCAGAGCCAAGAATCCACCCACGCGATTAAGCCGAGCACCGAACCCGCGACCGAACCCGCTACCGCGCGGATGATGAAGCAGAAACCAGGCCCGAGATAGATGACTCTTGCAAACGGGTCGTAGTGGAAATATTGGTAGTAGCAGTATTGCATTGTGACATTCGAGACCGCTCCCAACAGCCCGCCAACCACTCCTCCGACGATGACGCTCCATCCCCGCATCCGCGCCGTCCAGACGCCGATCCCAGCGAAGCAGAAGAGCGGAATCACACTCACGAACGTCCGATGCTCGGGAACTGACATCCGCAATGCGACCATGGCGATGGCCACCATGCCCACCGCCACTTGCATCGTCCTGATCCGGAATCGGAACTGCATTTTCAGGGATCTCCTCGTGCATCAAACGAATGGAAGCTTTCGCGATTGGTTTCCCCGTGCATTCGTCGAGCACTGATCAGGAATCATCGGAATGACCACCACGGCGGCCGGATTCGCGACACGGCAAACCGCGCGCCGGGCAGTCGCATGGCGTGACCAGCCATCGGTTGACTGCCAAAGCTCGACTTCCTATCGAGCCCCTACGCTCGGTTTGACAAGAGTCCGCAAAGGTAGTTGAGAAATCGCTACCCGGGACTCGATCTTGACCCTCTACGCTTCTGGGAGAGGTCCATCAAGGAAACAATCGCTCAACTCACTGGTTCGCGGTTGCTAACCGCCCCTGTGTCCGAGTCTTGTTTCGATTCGACCCGAATTTGGGACAGCCGCCCTGGGCTACCCAGGCAGATGATAGCCCGGGGCGGTCATCCCACAAGACAGAAATCGCAAAGGCAGAAGCCCACGCCGCGTCCCGCGGCTCAGGTTCTTAACTCCAAATTATAGGCCGCGACGATCCGAGAGGCTATGGATACATCGATACACTAGTATTAAAGCTGGGGATGGTCGATCGAGCGAATTGCGGAATGCCAGTTTTGACGGCGTCCGCGCGCATCAATCCCTTTTTTCGCGAAGCGTCCTCGTCGGGATGGCCTTGCCTGCCGTAATATTGGATTGGGCGTCAGCTCCGGATGAACGCGGTAACAGCGCGGTTCTTTAGCGGCCGCCTTCTCCCAAGGAAAGATCACTTTTCATGTCCGACGTCTACGAACCGACTGAGCGTACGACCGTCAAGCGGCTGCCGGCGCGTGGGAGCCACGACCGAAAGGTCGTCCATCAAATTCTCGACGAGGGCCTGATTTGCCACCTCGGCTTTGTCGTCGACGGGCGGCCGTTCGTGATCCCGACGATCCACGTGCGGGTTGGTGAGACGATATACGTGCACGGATCGCCAGCCAGCCGCATGCTGCGGACCCTGGAGCAAGGCGTCCCGGCGTGCGTGACCGTCACGCATGTCAACGGCCTGGTCCTGGCTCGCTCGGCATTCCACCATTCGATGAACTACCGCTCGGTGGTCGTACTGGGCACGGCCACGGTTGTCGAGGATGCCGAGAAGAAGCTCGATGTCCTCCACGCCTTGACCGACCATTTGATCCGCGGCCGCTGGGAAGAGATCCGGCATCCCAGTCCCGACGAGCTGCGGCGAACGCTGGTCCTGGCGATTCCGATCGAGGAGGCCTCGGCCAAGATCCGTATCGGCCCGCCGCTCGACGATCTAGAGGACTACGCTCTGCCGGTATGGGCCGGCGTATTGCCATTGAAAATCGCGCCCTTGCACCCGATCGCCGATCCCCGGCTCTCGCCCGATACCGCCGCACCGGCCTACGCCGCCAGCTACGACGGGCCCAAGCCGGCGTGAAGGGGGCCGGGACTACCACGAGGACCATGCGATGGCGGCCGACTTGAAACGCATCCAGACCGCTTTCCTGACTGCCGTGGGACATGGGGACGCCGAGGGCCGCCAGATCGTCCTCGAGCGGGAGTGTGCCGGCGACGCGGACCTGCGGCTCACGGTCGAAGCGCTTTTGCGTGCCCACGACGAGCCCGACACTCTCCTCGTTCATGGCCCGGCGCCGCCCGGCGGCGCGAGGCCGGCCGAAACCGCGATCGGCTCCGCCCCGCCCGCGATCACGGAACGCGCGGGCAGTCGAATCGGCCCGTACAAGTTGCTCCAGAAGCTCGGCGATGGGGGCATGGGCACCGTGTACATGGCCGAGCAAGAAACGCCCGTGCGCAGGCAGGTCGCGCTCAAGATCATCAAGCCCGGCATGGATTCCGATCTGGTCGTCGCCCGATTCGAGGCCGAGCGACAGGCACTGGCCCTGATGGACCACGAGAACATCGCGCGGGTGTTCGACGCGGGCACGACCGACACCGGACGACCGTTCTTCGTGATGGAGCTGGTGCACGGCGTGCCAATCACCGACTATTGCGATCAAAGTCGGTTGACGCCGCCGGCGCGGCTCGAGCTGTTCGTATCGGTGTGCCACGCGATCCAGCACGCCCATCAAGAGGGGATCATCCACCGCGACATCAAGCCCTCGAACGTCCTGGTCACTCTCTACGACGGCAAGCCCGTTCCGAAGGTGATCGATTTCGGGATCGCCAAGGCGATCGAGCAGCGGCTGATCGAGCGGACAATGTTCATGCAATTTGGCTCGATCGTCGGTACGCCCGAATACATGAGCCCCGAACAGGCCGGTCTCAGCGCGCTTGGGGTCGACACCCGGAGCGATATCTATTCACTGGGCGTGGTCCTGTACGAGCTCTTGACGGGCACGACGCCGCTGGAGCATGAAAAGTTGATCGGCGCGGCTTATGACGAAATTATCCGGCGGATTCGCGACGAGGAGCCGCCGATGCCGAGCACGCGCGTGAGCTCATTGAAGAGTACGCTGCACGGCGTATCAGCCCACCGCCGGACGGAGCCGCAGCGGCTGCCGCGGATCTACCGGGGCGAGCTCGACTGGATCGTGATGAAAGCATTGGAGAAGGACCGCACCCGCCGCTACGACACCGCCGGCGGCTTCGCCCGTGACATCCAGCGTTACCTGGCTGGCGACGCCGTCGACGCTTCCCCGCCGTCGGCGACCTACCGGCTGAGAAAATTTGCCCGCAAGCACCGGGCGGCCCTGGTGGGGGTTATGGCATTCGCGGCACTTCTCTTCCTGGGGGCCGTGCTGAGCTCCTGGGAGGCGATCCGGGCAACCCAGGCCGAGCGCAGCGCGGTCGCGCTGGCTCTCCGCGCCACGCAGGCCAAGCGACACGCCCGCCTCGAGCGCGACCGAGCGATGGCGGCCGAGGCCCAGGCGAAGGCAGAAGAGGAAAAGGCCCATCGCTCCGCGGCCGAGGCTCGCTCGGTGCTCGACTTCTTCGATAACCGCGTGCTGGCCGCCGCCCGTCCGCAAGGCCAGGAAGGCGGGCTGGGCAAGGACGTGACGATCCGCCAGGCGATCGACGCCGCCGTGGCGAGAATCGCCGGTGCCTTCCCCGACGAGCCGGCAGTCGAGGCATCCATCCGCGCAGAGCTGCGGCTTACATACCACTACCTGGGGGAGCCCGCACTGGCGATTCGCCAACTGGAGCGCGCCCTCGAGCTGCGCGCGGCCAAGCTCGGCCCGGACGATCCCGACACCCTTACCAGCCAGAACAATCTCGCCAGCGGCTACAAGGCCGCCGGCCAGTGGGATCGGGCGATCGCGCTTTTCGAGCGGACGCTGGCGGCCCGGCGAGCGAGGCTCGGTCCGGATCACCCCGATACGCTCGCCAGCCAGAACAACCTGGCCCTGGCCTACCGCGACGGCGGCCGGTGGGATCAGGCGATCCGGCTCTTCGAGCAGACGCTGGCCGCCCAGACGGCACGGCTCGGCGCCGACCACCCCTTTACGCTCCTTACCCAGAGCAATTTAGCCCCGGCCTATGTGGCCGCCGGCCAGACCGACCGGGCAATCGCACTTCTGGAGCGAACCCTCAAGCTGCGCAGAGCCAGGCTCGGAGGCGACCACCCCAGCACCTTCTCGACCCAGAATAACCTGGCGCTGGCCTACCAGGCCGCCGGCCGGTTGGATCGATCAATCACCCTCTTCGAGCAGACACTCGCGTCCCTCCAGGTCAAGCTCGGCAAGGACCACCCCAGGACTCTCATCACCGAGCACGATCTCGCGCTGGCTTACCAAGAGCAGGGCAATCTGACCCAGGCTGAATCGATGCTGCGCGACGTCGCAGCCGGGCGCGCCAGGAGTCTGGGCGCGCACAATCCGGTGGTCGCACAGAGCCTCATCGCCCTCGGCGACAACCTGCTCAAAGAGCGGAAGTGGGCCGATGCCGAGCCCGTGCTCCGCCAAGGCCTGGCAATTCTGGAGGCGCAGCGCCCCGATGACTGGTCGCGATTCAGCGCCCAGGGCCTGATTGGGGCCAGCCTGCTCGGACAGAAAAAATACAACGAGGCCGAGCCGCTGCTACTATCGAGCTATGACGGCGTGAAAGCCCGCGCAGCGCGAATCCCCGCGCCGAGCAAGTACCGCCTGACCGAGGCCGGCGACCGGGTCATTCAGCTCTACGAAGCCTGGGCCAAACCCGAGAAAGCCGCCGAATGGCGGCAGAAGCTGGCGCCCGTTTCTGCGCCCCAAGTCAAGCCCAAGCCCTGATGGCCCGGCTTTCGCCCATATTGGGAATTCCGGAAGTGGCTTTCGCCGAGAACACGCTTGTGCTGTACCGCGAGCTGATTAAAGGCGAGGCATCCGGGTTGAGTCAGTTGCAAGTCGATCAAGCGGACGATTATATTCAGTCCTCCCGCCAGGGGTTCGCCGATGCACTCACCAGTTATTGGACGGCGTTCGATGAGCTCAAGGTTTCATTCGGGCCTGCCGCCAGGCACGCCGGTGGTTCTGGACCAGCGCATCCTGAGCCCGTTTACAACGACATTCACCGCCATCGATGCTGCGCAAACTCGGGTACACCAAGGCCGGATGCGATTCGTCGGGCTGTGGCTTCTGTCCAAGGAACGGGAACTGGCGCTGTACCGGGAACTGGGAACCATTCCGTACGACAACTGGGAGGCCTTTTATCGCTCATTCATTCCGGAGGCGGGACGTCCGGCAGAAGAAGGGAGACCGCCGGGACCGAGCACGTCACGTCCCCTTCCCTCCACCCGCTTCGCGGCTCCGCCGAAACGGGATGGGGCAGAGAAAAACTGAAGCCGAAAAAAACCTCCGCCCCGGCCGGGACGGAGGTCTCAGGGCGTCGATCGCAGATGGACGCTGTGAACTTTCAAAGGCTCTGGCCCTGGCCTCTCCGGTTTCCTGGAATCAACCCTTGTGGTGACTCGCGGTCGTCGTCACGTTCTTGTGCGGCTGATTGGCGAAGTAGACCTTGATCTCGGCGCGGGTCAGAACGCCGTCGTGATTGCTGTCGATCTGGTCGAACGAGACATCGACTTGCGAAGGGAGCACCGCGGCCGCGAGCGGTTTGCTGGCTGTTCTGCCGGGATTGACGGCCGCTGGCTTGGCCGGTTTCAACGTGGCGGGCTTGACCGGGGTCTTCGCAGGGGCCCCGGCGACTGGGGTTGAAGTTCCCTTCGTCTTCCGCAGCGCGGCGACTTTCTCGAGGTCGGACGCAGTGATGTAGCCGTCCTTGTCCTGGTCGAGCCAGACGAACCGGGCCTCGACGGCCTTGAAGTATTCGCCCATGCCGACCTTGCCATCCTTGTTTGCGTCCATCGCCAGGATCCTGTTGAGCCCGCCGGCGTGCGCGGCTGGTGCCACTCGTTTGGGGGCGGACGTCGTGCTGACCTGCTTGACGACATCGGTCTTCGTCACCATGACGACTAACTTGGGCGGGGTCGGGACTGGCTTGGCGGTCGCGACCGGCCTGGCGGCGACGCGCGCGTGGATCATCTTGGCGAACTCGGCCCGGCCGATCTTGCCATTCTTGTCGGAGTACTTGGCGAACGCGGCCTTGGGGCCTTTGAATTCGGCGGCGCTGATCTTGCCGTCGTGGTTCGTGTCGAGGGCCTTGAATCGGATCGCGACCACGAAGTGGTCCACGGATGCCTGGAACGCGTGCTTGGCCTCTTCGGGAGTGATCACGCCGTCGTGGTTCACGTCGATCCGGGCGAAAGCTGCGCGTCGGGCCACGGTACTCGGATAGGCTGACATTGCCGTCCTTGTTTTCATCCATGGCCTTGAACGCGCTCTTTCGCTGGTCAATCGCCATCAGGCCGACGATCGTCAGGTAGGCGCGCCTGGCCTCGGGCCGGGTGATGTAACCGTCGTGATCCGTGTTGACCCAGGCGAACGCCCTGTTCGGCCCCTTAAACTCGGTTGGGTCGATCTTGCCGTCCTTGTTGACATCCATTGCGGCGAACAGACCGGCCGTCGTCATAGTTGGGGCCGGAGTGCCAATCTTCGCGACTGACTTCTCACACGTGGTCTTGTTGAATGCGGCGGTGGTGGGGGCGAGCTTGGCAGGTGATGGAGCTTGCTGGCGCGGGCCATGGCGCCGGCGAACAAGAACGCCAGACTCAAGCCGATCGCGCACGCGGAACGCATGGTTCTCCTCCTTCCAGGAAACACGGAGGAGCGTCATCATCTTTGTCGTCTCGATACAATCGGGGCGATCACTCCTCCTATCTATATAAAGCGTCGAAACGGCCCGAAGTTTCGGATCTTTCTGAAAATTGAGAAAAACTTGCTGCGCGGCGCTCCGTAAGTTTGCATCCTGCGCTTCCGTCAAGCTGCGTTTGGAAGTGTGGCGTTGCAGCAAAGAACCGACAATTGTAAGATACACGATGCAGCGGCGTGACGATCGTTCTTCGGAAGTACCGGCCTGGCACGCACCGCGGCGGTTTCTGAGTCTGGCGGCGGCGTTGTGGCGCCTTCCTCGTAGCGGCGGAACTTCATTTCCAGGGGCGAATCATGGTGGGACCGGGGCGCGGGGCGTTGGCGAGTTTGATCATCCTGCTCGCGGTCGGGGACGCTGGCGGTGAGCCGAGTGAGGCCGCGGACCTGATCGCCAAGCTGAAGGCATCGCTCGGGGCCATCTCGACGGTCCAGGGAACCTATCGTACCTATTTTTCCCCGAAGAATCCGGGCACCAAGAACTCAATCGAGCCCGACGGCCATCCGGTTCCCGGCGCAATCGCCGGGCCCGACGGGCAGGTTCTCTATTCCGAGTTCGACTGGGCCTGGCAGTCCGACCCTTACCGCGAGGCGGTCGAAGGTAAATGGGGCTACGTCGATCACAACCGGATGCACTACACCACGACGGCGTTCTTTTACGACGGTGCGACCTTGGCGCATTGAGCCGCGACGCCAAGGGCGGATTGGTCAAGCCGCTCGACGACACCTTTACGGTCTGGCGCAATCCACTTCGCCTGATCGGCATCGGATTCGGGCTCGCGCCGCGCCGCGATCTCGACAAGCTATTGAGCGGAGCCAAGCTCGTCGCGCTGGCCGGCACGCCGCCGCATCTGAAGGTCCTCAAGAGCCAGTTCCGGGATTACGGTCAGGACCTCGAGCTCACGGTCTGGATTGACACGACGCACGGCTACCTGCCGCGCCGAATCGAGGTATTCGAGAAAGCACGCCGCTTCGTCACCTGGCGGATCGTCAACGACCAGATCGATGAGGTAGCGCCGGGCGTCTGGATGGCGGTTCGGGGGTCCGATACCGGTTACTACGTCGCCGATTTCA
Source organism: uncultured Isosphaeraceae bacterium (assembly GCA_963823675.1). GTDB lineage: Bacteria > Planctomycetota > Planctomycetia > Isosphaerales > Isosphaeraceae > CAWGMT01. The sequence goes on from CAWGMT010000021.1 coordinate 53,234, forward strand.
CCCTGCCCGCGGGCATGACCAAGGATCGACTCAAGACACTCGACCGCGAGGCCCTTGCGGCGGTGATGGCGAACGCCACGGTGGTCCCAGGGACGCTCGGCCTGGGTACGCACACCTGGATCGTTCGACCCGCAGATCGTTCACGTAAACCGGACGATCTCGCGCGAGCGGTTCGTCCTGAATTACCCCGAAGGGACGAGCCTCTTCGACACGACCCACAGCCCGCCGCTGCAATACAGGTTCAAGGCCGACCGAACGCCCGAGGAGTGGGTCGAGATCGTTGCGAAGGGCGAGGCGCGGGCCAAGACCGCGCAGAAACGCCAGGCTGCCCAGCAGGCCTTGATCGGCAAACCGGCCGTCGATTTCAACGCCGGCTCCGTCTGGATCAACAGCAAGCCGCTCCAGCTCGCCGGCCTGGCCGGGAAAGTGGTGCTCCTCGATTTCTGGGCCGAGTGGTGCGGCCCCTGCCGCAATGACCTGCCGGGCCTGGCCGAGCTGCATCGGAAGCGCAGCGAGCTTGGGATCACGGTCATCGGCGTGCACACGGCCGGCAGCGATCGAGCGGCGATCGACAAGGTGATCGACGAGTTCCACCTGGAGTATCCCATCGTGATCGACTCACCGGCCCCCGAGGGCGTTCGCGGTTGGGGCACGCTCTACTCGCGATACGCGGTGACCGCCATTCCGCACGCGGTCCTGGTCGATCGACAGGGCAAGGTCGTCGCCATCGGTGGACCGGGCGAGGTCTTCGCCAAAGTGCGCGAGCTTGCCGCGAAATAGGGCGGTCTTCTTTGATGGGAGGCCGCCGGTACGGCAGGACTGCTAGGCGAACCACAGCCTCGGTTCCCCTCACCCCAGTGGGGAGAGGCTGTTCGAAGGGCGGCTGAGCGGGCCGGGGGGCGACGCGCGACAAGAATTCAAAACCGGGACACTCCGCGTTGGCCCATTCTAAGAATCGAAGCCAACCCACCGCCGAAGGCGCGATCGCGAAAGCCCCCGATCGCGGCAAGAAGAGCGGCGCTGATCGTGAGCAACGTCTTCATCGGCGCATCTCCTGGACCTAGCGGATTGACGTGATACAATGGCCGGCTCGAAAGAGCGGCCCAGGCTGCTTCAGCCGATTCGCTGTAGCCCAGGCGCCGAAAAAGCGCGCTGCCAGCCCCCAGCTCGCGGCGTTTCGCCCAGGAGAGCACGCCATGAGTCATAACCACTTTACGCTCAGCTTTTCCTTGAAGTCTCCCGCGGACGCAACAGCGCTGGCGGAGCAGCTTCCACCAATGATGCCGGGGCTGTTTCAAGCGGAAGACACGATCGGCCGGATTCACTACTCGCGCTTCACGGTTCTGGACGAAAGGACTCTGCTCTTTCTGGGCGACTTCGACGGCGAATTTGGTCAGCTCATGGCTGATCTGGCCAGTCACGCAGGGCCAGTTTTCGATGCGATCTTCCCGCACGTGGAGAATCCGCCGCCCACTCCGGTCGCCGATCATAGCAGACGCTTTCGTCGAGTGGACCGCGGCGCATCTTCTTCATGCGGCGACTCTCTTCAGTGCCTACCCGGACGCGACCGCTCAGGAGATCAAGGCGTTGGCGTCCGCCGCGGACGTCACGGGCGCCGGCGAATTAAATCCATTCCTGGTGATTGTGCCCATGAAATCCAGCCTTGCCTATATCGAGGTACAATTGCTCCTGCGCGCGAGGTCGCACCGGACCCAGAAAGATCTGGCCACGGTCGGCACGCCCCACTTCGCCCAGTTCGTGCCGCTGGGGCACAACCGGGTTGGTTTCTTCACCGTTTATGACGGCTCATTCGAAAAGTATATTGCCGATTTCACCAAATACATGGGACCGATCTTCGATCTCCTGTTCAAATTCGCCAAGGGCGCGCCGCCTTCGCCATGCAGAAAGCACGTCCAGGAGTTCATTGACTTCGCGGCGGGGGCGAACCGCGCTCCGATCGGGTTCTACCAGGCCTATCCGGGCCTGTCGGTTCAGGACATAAACGCCCTGATCGCCGATAGCAGGGAACAATAATCGCGGGATCGATTACGAGGTTCGAGTCGGAGAGACCCAATGAGCCAGGACAACGACGAAAACGCTCCGCGGGCAAAAGAGGGCGGTGGGTTCTTCCGCCGTCTGTTCGGGCATGGCGAGCCCAAGGCAAGCCTGCGGCCGCAAGACGACGCTCGATCTCGGTGAGATTCAGGGGTTCATCCTCCGCGGTTACAGGATGCCGATGGTGCGGCATTTCTTGCTCACGGTGGGCGTCCCCGCGCAGGCACGCGAGCTGCTCGGACGGCTTGTCAGCGGCGACGAGTCGGATGCGCCGCAGATCACGACCGCCGAAGACTGGCACGTGGGGTTCGGGCCGGGACCGGGAGACAATCCGGCCGATGTCCCGCGCCGCAAGCCCGACTATTGCCTTAACCTGGGCATCACCTGGCCAGGACTGATCGCGCTGGAAGTCAAGGATCGGGTCCCGACGATCTCGTTCAAGTCGTTCGGTGCGTTCATCGCCGGGGCCGCCGAACGAGCGAGACTGGTCGGCGATACCGGAGCGAGCGGGCCGCAGAACTGGATCGGCGCCTTCGGGACGGGAAGCGATCACGTTCTGGTGACGCTGCACGCCATCAGCCCGGAGGCGATGGCGATCTATAGCGACCGCCTATCGGCACTGTTTGCCGAAGGCGACGCCTTCCGGGAGATCTGGCGTGCCGACGGAATGGCGCTCGACGGAGATCAGGGACGGCAAGCCCGTTTTCACGACCAAGGTTCACTTCGGTTATACCGACGGCATCAGCATGACCACGATTCGCGGCGGTCCCGAGCGTTACCCGCCGGATCACCAGGAACCATGCGAACCCTGGCTGTTCGTTTTGCTCGACGAGGCTGAGAATTACTACGTGCCGGAGCCTCGAGAGCTCGGTCTGAACGGCAGCTTCGCCGTCTTCAAGATGATCACGACGGACGTCGTTGCGTTCGAGAACTTCCTGCAATCGAACCGGGACAAGATCGATCCCGAGCTGCTTGCCGCCAAGATGTGCGGTCGATGGCGCAACGGCGTTCCGCTGGCGCTCTCCCCGGAAACGGATAGTCCTCCAGGCGGGATCCCACACGATCAGATGAATAACTTCGAATACGTAAACGCCGATGGCTCGGGCGATCCCAAGGGACTGCGCTGTCCCGTCGGCGCGCACATCCGCCGCATCAATCCCCGCGGCCAGCCGATCACGGGCCAGGGCCAACCCGGCGGCAGCAATAATACTCACCGGCTGATCCGACGCGGCATGCCGTACGGGCCGGCCTATAATCCGGCGCAGCCCCACGACGGCATCGAGCGCGGGCTGCTCGGCTACTTCATCAACTCCAACATCGAGAATCAGTATGAGTTCGTGCTGGGTCACTGGGTCAACGACAGCGAATTCGCCGGGGTCTGTCAGGCTGCATCCTCAATCGAAGGATCCGATGATTGGCACCCAGGACCCAACGGAAGAGCATTTTCGTGATTCCGCAAGCGAATGGCTCGCCTCCGATCAAGATCACGGGGTTCTCGAGCTTCATCACGACGAAGGCCGCCGCCTACTGCTTTCTGCCCAGCATCACCGCCATCAAGTTTATCTCCAAGCTGGGATGAGCTCCGTGGTCTTCTAGAAGAGGGCTCATTTCCATGCTGTTCCTGACGAGATGGTTCGGGGTGACTGGCAGCGACGCGGACCGGAGCCTCGCCAGGGAACAGTCTGAAATCGAGGAGATTGTCGAGAAAATCCTCTTGATGCAGGCGAATGCCGCCACCAAGCAGCACGGGCCGCTCCGGCGGGGAACTCACGCGAAGGGCGTTGCGCCCAAGCCGAGTTCGAAGTGCTGGACGTGACCGTCGGGCGCGACCGAGCGCTGGCCGCGCGGCTCGCGCAGGGGGATCTTCGCGAAGCCGGGTGTCTATCCCGCGATCGTGCGGTTTGCGAACGCGGACCCGAATATCAACTCGGATTTCAAGCCCGACGTTCGATCCCTATCTTTCTCGGTAGACCTCACTCGCAATGGCACGGCCGCTTCTGACGCGAACGTCGGCCGACAGGATTTCTCCCTGCAAAACGCGACGACACTGCCCATGAACGACGCGCGTGCGTTTCTGGCGACCATGAAGGTCATTACCGCGCAGAGCCCGACCGCCGGCCTGTGGTCCCTGCCGTTCCGGGACAAGTTGAGGGTGGTGAGGACCCTCGTGCTGGCGCAATTGCAGGCACGCCAAGCCATCAAACCCTATCAGCAACTGCGCTACTTCAGCACCGTGCCGTTTCGTCACGGACCGATCGACGCTGTGATGCAATCGGCTACGCCGTTCCCGGACAATCCCGCGCGGGCTCTGCAAAGGAGTAACCCGAATGCCCTCCAGGACGAGCTGATCCGGCACTTGAACGAAGACGGCCGGATGAGCGGATTCGACTTTGGGCTCCAGTTGCTCGACGCCGGCAGGATGACCTATTGGGGCCGCCGTCGGGACGCCAGCTTCTGGATCGAAAATGCGAGCGTCGAGTGGAGCGAAGCCGAAGCGCCGTTCCATACGGTCGGCCGGCTCACGCTCCTCTCGAAGTCGCACCTCGGGCCGGATGCCGGTGAGGCGGCTTATATCGATGTCACAGCGAATGCGACGCCTGATAGCGCGCCGCTTGGCAGCATCAATCGTGCCCGCTGGCCCGCGGAGGTTGCCAGCAGAAAAGCCCGCATGCAAGCCGGCAATAGTTGTGACCCATAGTCATCGTGGCGTTTTACTTGCCGCCGTGTGACTTGACCGCCTCCATGATCTGTTCCTTGACGGCCTCCAGGTTGAAGCTTGCCCCCTTCTGCATCGGTGGAAACTCGATGAAGGTCGCGCCGAACCTGGCGATTTCCTGCTGTACGTAGACGAAGCGCCAGAACTCGTAGGCGTACCAACTGTAGAAATTGATCGATCCGGTGAGCCCGGTGCGCTCGAAGGGATCCAGGCGAAGATTCGTCAGAATCGGCCACGCCGGCTTGACCGTACCGCCGAGCCAGCCATTGGGCTGATCGATGAAGCGATACTTGTAGTCGCCGATGCGCACCGCGCCCAGCGTGCCTTCGGCGAAATAGAAGACCTCTTTTCGCCTCGAAGGTCCCTTGCCGGTGAGCAGGTCGAGCTGGTTGTAGCCGTCGAGGTGAACCTTGTAGGTTTGATCCCCGAGCATTTTGCCGTTCTTCAGCTCCTGGGCGATGTCCGGATCGCCGGCGGCGGCCACGAACGTCGGCAGCCAGTCAAGGCCGGAGATCACTCCATTCTCGACCTTGGCGGCGGGGACCTTGCCCGGCCAGCGCACGATGCACGGCACTCGGAAGCCACCTTCCATGACCGTCCCCTTGGCCCCGGCGAACGGGGTCTGACCGCCGTCGGGCCATGTGAAATTCTCCGTGCCATTGTCCGTGGTGAATACCAGCAGTGTGTCTTCCTCGAGACCTTCGTCCTTGAGCTTCTTCATGACCGCGCCGACGATGTCGTCGAGCTGCGCCATCCCGGCTTCGTGCATGGACCAGCCGTTCTCCGGAGTCCGCAGACTCTCATATTTCTCCGAGAGGTGCGTGACGACGTGCATCCTGGTGGGGTTGAGCCAGACAAAGAACGGCTTGCCGTCGCTCTTGGACTTGTCGATGAACTTGAGCGTGAGATCGAGGACCTCGTCGTCAACCGTCTCCATCCGCTTGGGGTAGAGCGTGCCGGCGTCTTCGATCTTCTGCCTTCCGACCTTCCCCCAGCGCGGCTGCTCGGTCGGGTCGTCAACGTCGGTCGCCCACGAGTGCACCATGTTGCGCGGGCCGATCTTCTCCTTCAGCTCCGGCGGGTAGTTGCGGTGGGCCGGGTCCTCCATGGCGTCGAGGTGATAGAGATACCCGAAGAACTCGTCGAAGCCGTGCAAGGTCGGCAGGAATTCGTTGCGGTCGCCCAGGTGGTTCTTGCCGAACTGGCCGGTGGCATATCCCATCGACTTGAGGACCGTGGCGATCGTCGGCGCGTGCGCCGGCATGCCGACGGTGGCGCCCGCCTGGCCGACTGTCGTCAGGCCGGTTCGAATCGGTAGCTGGCCCGTGATGAAGTTGGCTCGTCCGGCCGTGCAGCTTGCCTCGGCATAGTAGTCCGTGAAGAGCATGCCCTGGGCAGCCAGACTGTCGAGGTTGGGCGTCCGGCCAGCCATCATGCCGCGATGATAGGCGCCGATGTTGAACCAGCCGACATCGTCTCCCATGACGACGACGATATTTGGCTTCTTGCCGGACGCTGCCGGTTCGGTCTGGACCGCTGTCTGCCTGGGCTCGGCGTGTGCGAGCAATACGCTCGCGGCCGGTCCCGCGGGAGAGCAGGAGGGCCGGCTGACCTCGGCGCCAACCGCACTGGTCGCCGCGGCGACCGCGCGGACCGGGGGCGGAGCCTGGTCGGCCCGCGAACGCGGGGTCATCTCCCGCGTCGCGCCGACGACGCCGAGCAACGCGCCCAGCCCGACGCACGCGATCGATTGAATTGTCCCAATTTTCATGTTCAATATGCCCCTGCGTTGTTGGGAAACCGCGGTTGCTACGTGTTGCTCGCACAACGATCGTAGAGCGCCGCCCGGCCCTGACAGCCTGCGGTTGTGCCGATCCCCCGACGTCAGCCCGCGGCCGAAATCGGTGGATCGGACCAATTCGCGGCCCGGTCGTTTAAGCCAAGCATTCCAGATTAGCCGCCGCGGATGCGAGGAGATAGTCCCAACCGGAGACGCTCGGAAATCGGGCAACGGGAGACCGTGAATGTGACTCCCGGCGCTGACGCGACCGGGCTCGCCGTGACGTATGCCGCTACTTTGCCTCGAGCAGCCGGTCGATGGCCGCCGTCACGTCCTCGAAAAGTTGCGGTGAGTAGCCCACGTGGATGTCCGCGACCTTACCCTGTTGGTCGATGATGATCACGGTCGGGTAGGTCTGGACGCCGTATTTGGCGGGCAAGGCCTGCGACCGGAGCACCGGGTAGTCGAGCTGCATCTCCTTGACTACGAACCGGGCGTCTTCCTCTTTCTGGTCGTAATTCATTCCGAAGACGGCGACTGGCCGGCCGCGGTAGTGGCTGGCGATCCGCTTCAACTGGGGCATCGCCCGCATGCACCAGCCGCAACCGCGATACCAGAAGTCGAGGACGAGCACCTTGCCGCGGTACTGCTTCAGGGTGTGAGTCCGGCCGTCGAAGTCCCTGATCTCCCATGCGGCCGCGGGGTGGCCGATGACCTGCGCGAGCAGCTCCGCCTCATCGACCACGTCGGCCGCATCTTGATCGTGGTCCTTGAGCTGAGCGTCGAGGGCGGCACTCGGCTCGGGCAGCGTAACCTTGGCGCGGGCGTCGGCGAGGACCTTGCGGGCCTGGTTCATCAATTTGCCGGCCTGATCGCCGGACTTCGCCGCCTTGCGGTAGAGCGCCAGACACTCGAGCTCGGCGCTGAAGTAGCGACCCATCTCGTCGCGGAACGCCGCGAGCAGCGCCGGCGCCATTTCCGTGACTGACTTCAGCTCGAGCATTCCCTTGCCGGCGCTCTGCATGTGCGAGCCATAGCTCTGTGAAATATCGACGCCCGCGATCAAACCGCGCTTCTGATCGAAGTGGAACATGCGATGGTCCGTGCCTTCGTAGATGCGCTCGACGTAGCTGCGGCGATCCGCCTGGAAGTCGAAGGCGGCAGTGCCCGACACGTCGTTGCCGGCGAGTGCCTTGTAGCTGATCGTCGTGTCGTCGCGCTCGTCGCGGGATTCCCAGCCCGCGGCGGCCTGCCTCTCATCGCCGGGCAGCCGGGGGAAGACCTCCGAGGGATCGACGTGCGTCCCGAGCGTCGGGCAGGCCGGCACCTCGCCGTCGGGGCGGACGTCGAACCGGGCGAAGCTCACCATCTCGTCTTGAGCCGGCGAGCCAGGTTCTCCCAGCGTCGCCATGGCCGTGCGGGCGACGATGCGCCAGCTTCCATCATCATTCCGGCCGACGACCCAGAGCCGCCAGGTCGTCTTGGAGCGGGAGTTCTCGCTTTTACTCGTGAATGTCTCTTTAGACTCGTAGGTGAGCACCTGCCCTGGCTTCAGGTCGTAGCGCGGCACGGCGCCGGCCGGCAGCAAGCCGGCTGCGACCAATAACACCAGCCACGCCCCGGCCCACATGCGAACGATCGAAGTGGTCATCTCCCGACTCCTTTCTGGCAGAACCACGGTGGTTATCCGACAATTGTCGCATCATAACGACCGGGTGGGACTGGGTCAATTCGAGGCATTGGTTGCGGCGAGCGTTTACACTGGCGCAGGAAACGCCGTCGCCGTTGGCTCAGGGTTAAACGATCGCTGCGGCTGCGGCAGGGCCAGTTCGTTATTGTGTTAGCCAAGGAGTCCCAATGCTTCCTCGACTCACTCTTCTTGTGTTCTCGTGCTGCGTGCTACCCGCCGCGGCCTCCGAGCCGATCCCCGACAAGCTGGTGGTCCTCACCTTCGACGACGCCGTGAAGTCGCAATATACAGTCGTTCGTCCCATCCTCAAGAGGTACGGGTTTGGGGCCACGTTCTTCGTGACCGAGGGGTTCGACTTTCCGACGAACAAGAAGGATTACATGACGTGGGAAGAAATCGCTGGGCTGCATGCCGCTGGGTTCGAGATCGGCAATCACACGCGAGACCACTTCGGCGTCAGGCGGGACAATGTCGATCAGCTTGCCGAACAGGTGCGGGCCATCGCAGAGCGGTGTCGCGAACACAAGATTCCGGTCCCGGTCTCCTTCGCCTGGCCGGGTAACGGGTTCGACCCGGCGGCATTCGGAATTCTCAAGGAATGCGGCATCCTCCTCGCCCGCCGTGGCGGGTCGCCGGAATTTGCCTACAAGGAAGGGCGAGGCTTCGCTTACGAGCCGGGACTGGACCATCCTCTGTTGATCCCCTCGGCCGGTGACGCGCGCCCCGACTGGACCATCGACAACTTCATCGCGGCCGTGAAGCAGGCTCGGAGCGGGCGCATCGCCGTGCTTCAGTTTCACGGCGTGCCCGACCGTGCGCACCCGTGGGTTCACACTCCGCCCGAGCGGTTCGAGGCATACATGAAATACCTCGCGGAGAATCGCTACAAAGTAATCGCCTTGCGGGACCTTCTGAAGTATGTCGATCCAACGGTTGTCCCCAACGATCCACTGGGCGTGATGAAGGACCGCCAATCGCTCCTCGTCGCGGGCAAGCCAGCCGACGACTTTCGCCGGCCCGTGAATGACGATGACTTGCGGTACTGGCTCGAGAACATGTCGGTGTTCCACCGTTACACCCCGGCCGAGATCGGCGCGGCGACCGGCATCTCGGCCGACCTTGCAGCCGCGGCCATCAAGCGGTTCGGCATTGACAGGATCTCGCCGCCGCGGCGCTTTGGGAACGACCCGCTCATCGTGCGGCCCTATCCAGGAGGACGTCACCCTCGGATCGGCTTTCTCGACGGTGCCATCCGTCCGCGCCGGGAATCCAAGGTCAGCGTCTTTTTGCCCTGGGAGAACGGAGGCTACGTGGTCGTCAACGTGCCCGAGGCGATCTGGTCGCGGCAAGGAGACACGCGCGAGCTCCTGTACCTGGCTCACACGCACGTGCCCACGATGTGGGACAACCAAGGGGTCGAGCTGGAGCGCCTCGAGTGGACGCGCGAGCCCGCCGGCGTGCTGTCGATTCACCGGAAGCTGCCCAACGGCGTCTCCTTCGGCGCCCGGATCTCGCCCGCCAACGATCACGTCGCCATGGAGCTGTGGCTAACGAATGGCACGAAAGCCGCGCTCTCGGGACTGGCGGTACAGAATTGCGTGATGCTTAAGCGCGCTCGGGGCTTCGAGTCACAAACCAATGACAACAAGCTTTTCGACAAGCCCTATGTTGCCTGCCGCAACGCCAACGGGAACCGCTGGATCATCACAGCCTGGAAGCCGTGCGCTCGCGCGTGGGCAAACGCGCCGTGTCCTTGTCTGCATAGCGACCCACAGTTCCCCGATTGCGCACCGGGCGAGACGCAGCGCATCCGCGGCTGGCTTTCGTTCTACGAGGGGCCTGATGTCCGGTCCGAGTTTCGTCGGATCGAGTCAACCGGATGGTAGTAGGAGCGCCTTCCAGTCGAAGCGTATCTCGATTTCTCGACCTACTGCTGGGGGCGTGAACGGCTCGAAACCGCCGCTGCGGAAGCAGAGCCAGAGCAGTGACGGAGATTCCAGGGGCACGTCGAACTGGAACGTTGCCTCGTCCGGGCGGCCGTCGGCGGTCAGGGCGGTAATTGTGACGGTCATCCCCGTCAGCATGATCCGCTTCCCGAGCGCGAGCGGTCGGCGCTCGCTCCGGAAGACCTCGTCAAGGACAAATCTGAGGTAGCCGCCTTGGGGCCTGATCGCGAGCGTTCGCTCGTCGACGCGACGGATGGTTACCGAGGGCGTCGCCGGCGCGAGGACCCGTGTGTGCCGGGGCACCGGTCGCCCGCTCAGCTCCTGGCGGGCCACGAGATAACTCGCGTGCACGGGGCTCGGCGCGTTCACGACCACGACCGTCCGATCCCCCACCGACGATCCCAGCGGCGTCTGAACGTAGAGACGCTGCTCGGCCCATCGCGGCCCCATGGGGTTCCCGGCCTGGAATGGGAGCGCGATCGGGCGCAGACCGCGTGGACAGCCACGAAGAGCCACGCCAGGACCGACGCGGGAACGCGCCAGATCGCCTTCGATGGTGCGCCCACATCGTCGCCGAACACGAATGCCCAGTACTGAGCCAAGAGGCCGAAAGCGCCGATTCCGACGAACGTGAGCAACCGGGCCATCGGGAGGGTGGCACAGACCGGGATCGCGGCCAGGAGCATGCCGGCCCCCCAGAAGCGGGCGAGTGAATCGCGGCAAAGGAGCGGGGCCATCACGAAGAAGATCAGGCCCAGGAACACCGCCGAGAACCACCACAAATAGGCGCGGCCCGCCGGCGATAGCACAACGCCGAGCTCCGCCGGAATCGGGCCCCACTGGCCGGATAAGAGGATCGGAAGGCGGCCCGCCGCGGCAACCAGGAATCGCGCGGTGTCGGTCAGCGGGTCGATATAGATGCCCATGTCGCGGACGCCATAGCCCCAGGACGCCCGGAGAGTTCCCCACGCGATGACCGCTGCGGCATACGGCCAGAGGGCCACGCAGCCGCGCCACCGCCCGTTCGGGTCGATAAAGAGTCCATAGGATGCCAGGTAGGCGCACGTTCCGATCCCTTCCTCCTTCGAAAACAACGCAGCCAAGAGCAAGAACGGGGACAACAGCGCCGCCAGGCGAGAGCCGTCTCGCCGGGCATGGTCATGCGCGAGGAGCGCCGAGACGCCAAATGTCGCGGCCACGAGGACATTGCGGTTGGCCAGGAACCCCGCGGGCGTGCCGTGCGCGTCGTCTACCGCGAACAGCAAGGCCGCGACGCCCGCAGTGAAATTCGGGCCAAGCATCCGCCGATAGAAGGCCGCCGTGACGGCCACCAGGGCGCCTAGCCAGAACAGGCTGTGAGCGTGCATGAGCACCGGCGAGTCGGGCCAGAGCGCGTAATCGAGGCGATGGGTCAAGACCGTCAACGCTTGCAGGAACTCGGCCTTGAGATTCGGGTCGGTCCACCAGGGGAAGAGCCCGATATCCATAAGTCGGCCGGTCCGTTCCGGGTCACCGCGGAAGAACCGGAACATTTCCGAGGGCGGGCCGAGCAGGTCTCTGATCTGGGACCGTTCCAGGAGAACCGTCCGGTGATAGTAATCATCGAGCATCCACCCGGCACCGAGCGCCGGCAGTGCGAGCAGCACCGAGAGCGCCGCCGCCGCTACCGGCAGATGACGCATCGTCAGCAACGATCCGACCGATGCCGCCAGAAGCCTACGCTCGCCGCGCACCGGTTCCCCGCTCGACATCGCACAGACTCCGCAGCCTGCCAGGCGTCGGTCCTCGAAGACATTTGTCAGAGTAGCGAGCGACGTCGCCCGGTGTCCAGTGGATGCGTTCAGGTGTTCGAGTATTGTAGAATGGCCTGCCGGAGGGAGACGCCCTTCGGCAATTTCGTTCCTGCCTTATCGATTACCCCGATGACCACGCCGCGAAAATTCCTCCTTTCGGATGCGATTGTCCTGGTGGCCGCCACGGCAGTGGGGCTCGCCATGGTCAAGCCGTACCATGCGACGTTGCCCGCGCTCAACTGGGGCCCCCCCTACCCTTTTGACAGACCATTTGCCGGATGGATCAAGAACCTGTGGTTCTGCCTGGTACTCGCAGCTCCGTTCGCGGTGGTGTGGACGCTCGCGATCCTCGGTCTGAGGCTCCGCCGTCCGCGGGATCGCTGGAGCCGGCTCATCCGCCAGCCGGGACTGGTCGCGGGCCTGATGGCCGCACTGGTCCTGGCCGTGCGCTTGGTCGGGTTCGCGACGTGGTGCGTGCGCGTGATCGGCCAGCCCAGGCTCTGGATCTGGACCGCAAAATACGCGGGTGGAGGCGGAGCCTGGGTTGGCTGGCCTCCGGGCTATCTCTTGTTCGAGACCGATCACTTCCTGGACACAATGGCGATGATCGGCGTGGCGGTCGCGGCGAGCTGGATGCTGCTCCTGGCGAGTGGGCGCTGGCGTTCCGAACGGAGCTGGATCGACCGCGCGGGCCGGGCGCTCGGCTGGTTCTGGATCGCCAGCCTACCGCTTACAAGCTGGTGGGACTTCCACGTGCGAGTCTGATGCATTGACGATGATCTCGTCGAAGTGCCAGGAGGAGCTAGTGGCACGTCAATCCTCGATTGACGGGTTGTTGGGCGCGGGTCTCCTGACCCCGCCCTCCGCCAGACCGAAGGTCTCCACACGGACTACCCGTCAAAGATTGACGCACCACTAGCCGGCATCCCGCTCCTCGACGACATATCCAACTCAAGATGAGAATTCCGCACATGACCACGCCGCGAAAGTTCCTGCTCTCGGATGCGATTGTGCTCGTCGCCGCCACGGCCATTGGGCTCGCGGTTTTCAAACCGTACCACGAGGCTCTCGGCCCTCTGCGATGGACTGGGCCGATCGGTCCCGCAACGCGATTTATTGGATTGATTCAAGGATCGTGGGGCTGCCTGGTACGCGCATTTCCCTTCGCGATGGCGTGGACACTGGCGATTCTCGTTCTCAGGCTCCGCCGTCCGCGGGCGCGCTGGCGCCGTCTCATCCGGCAGCCGGGACTGGTCGCGGGGCTGGCGGCCGTCCTCGTCTGCGCATGGCGTTTGGCCGGGTTCGCGACGATGTACGCGCGCGTCTTCGGCGACCCGGGCCTTGCCGTCTTCAATGTCCGATTTACCGGCGGCATCGGGGGCTTCGTGGCAGGTATGCCGGGCTGGCTCGTGTTCGACCTGGATCATTTCGTGAACACGATGGCGATGATCGGCGTGGCGGTCGCGGCGAGCTGGGTGTTTCTCCTCGTGAGCCGGCAATGGCGCCCCGAACGAAGCTGGATCGACCGCGCGGGCCGGCGCTCGGATGGTTCTGGATTGCCATCCTCCCGCTCACCTGCTGGTGGGACTTCCACGTGCGGTTTTGAATCGCGACACTCGTGACGGGACCTGGCATCGGGCACGTTCGGGGCTCCCGGTGACGAAGGTCACTGACGAATGATCTTCAATCCCGGTTTGCTCTTGACCAAGGCGTCGACCTCCTCGAACGATTCGGAGCGCCCGAAGATCCCCAGGAACCCCGGCTTGAGGACCGCCACGTTCGGCTCGCCGCCCTGCGCCTTGACATCATTCACGAATCGCCGGGCCGTCGCGCTCAGCGGCGCGCCGATTCCTTCGGATGGGTTGAACAGGTCGTAAACGTCCGTGGCCGCGGGGCCGAACGATTCAGCCACCGGCCGATCGAGGCGGACGAAAACGTAGAGGCAAAGCGCCAGGGCGTTCACGGCGAGCAGGGCCCGTAACCGCCCTTTGGCACGCCTCGGGCGTGATCCCACGGGGAGCGGCGAAGCGGTAGTCATGATCGATCATTTTTGGGATCAGTTCATGGGACAGGTCGTCGCGGGCCGCTAAATGCACGGGCGGAACGGATCGCGCAGGCGTAGGTCAGGCTTTCCAGCCTGACCGACAGCATTCAGAATACTGCGGTCCCGCTGAGTGATTGCCTCGAGCAGAACAACGAACCGGAACACAAGGGAGCCATGAGAGTGTTGAGGAAGCCCCGTGCAACGCGCCTTGGTCGGCTATGGCTTGCATTGTGCACTCTTGGCCTTGTGGGCGGGGTTGCCGCGGCCGGTGAGCCGCCCCGGGTCCTGGAGCGGGTCAAGGTCTATTCCGAGCCGGGCCGGTTTGCGGGCTGGCCGGCCAATCACGGCATCTGGTCGTGGGGCGACGAGATCCTGGTCGGTTTCAGCCGGGGATACGACAAGGACAACGGCGCGGATTATCACATCGATCGGGACCGGCCCGAGGATTTCTTGCTGGCCCGCAGCAAGGATGGCGGAGCCACCTGGTCGATCGAGGAGCCAAAGCCGCCCGGGGCAATGGTGGGCACGCGGGGCATGCGGCACGGGGCCATGCCGCCGGGCGTCGCGGAAGAACGCCCCTCCCCGCTCCGCGAACCGATCGATTTCACTCATCGTCATTTCGCGCTGGCTGTGCACATGCAGGATCACCAGAGGGGCGCCTCGTGCTTTTATTTCTCGTATGACCGCGGCAAGATCTGGCGCGGGCCATTCGGCCTTCCCTTGTTCGGCCAGAAAGGGGTGATGGGCCGCACCGATTACATCGTCGAGGGACGCCGCACCTGTTTGCTGTTCCTCACGGCGACCAAATCCGACGGGACCGAAGGCCGGCCGTTTTCGGCCCGGACGACCGATGGAGGGCTCACCTGGCAATTCCTCGCGTTCATCGGACCGGAACCCCGGGGATATGCCGTCATGCCGTCGACGGTGCGCATCTCGGCGACCGACCTGGTGACGACCGTCCGCCTGCCGCGACTTTCCCCGCCGGTGGATCGACGCTTATGTCTCGCACGACGACGGCCGGTCGTGGTCTTTTCTTGCGACTCCTGCGCCCGACATCGGCGAGGGGAACCCGCCGTGCCTGGTCCGGCTGGCCGACGGCCGGCTTTGCTTGACCTACGGCTACCGCGCGCCACCGTTCGCGATCCACGCCCGGCTCAGCTCCGACGAGGGCAAAACGTGGACGGATCCGATTCGTCCTCCGCGGCGACGGCGGCAGTCAGGACATCGGCTATCCGCGTTCCGTCGTCCGGCCGGACGGCAAGATCGTCACCGTTTATGCATTTCACGACCGCGCCGGCTCGGTGCGCGACATCGAGGCCACGATCTGGGACGCGGGCAGCCGTTGAGCTTGACAGGATTGGCCGGTGGCACTGAAACCACCGCCGCTCACCGATTAGCCGTCCCTGAGCCGGCAAGCATCTCGTCTCCCTCCTTTCGAAACCTCGATGTGACCTTCTCCCCAGAGATCAGCGGCCCGTCGCCGAAATAGGAAAGTTGCTGCCTCCAGGCACATTCTGGGGAGACTTGTCTGATGACCGACGATTGGACATCCACGGAGGCGACCTCGACCTCGCGATACGGATGCCGATCACCTTTCCCGCCGTGCGCCTTGAAGTGCATTCCCTTCTGGATCCCGTCCTTGCTGCCGCGATCGATTGTCGCGCTGCGATCCGCTCGGACCTGCGTGATGGTGGCCGAGATCGGCTTTTTGAGCAGGTACCGATTCCATTCGCCGGGCAAGGCCGGCAGTCCTTCGAGCTTTTTCTCACGGTCGGCTTCCCGGTGGTAGAAGTCGGCAGTGATTTGCTTGCGAGGCTGAGGGCCCTGGTTGATCGCGTTACAGAATTCCAGGATCTGCTCGTTACTTAGCAGGAATCTCCATGTACTCCATTTGATCGGATATAACGGGGCGAGAGCGTACGCGTTCCCTCCGAGTTGATCGTAAGCGATTGGCTCCAAGCGCAACACACCGTCGACCAGCCGCGCGAAGCCGTATGCCCCATCGAAAGTGAAGCAGCCCGATATTGTCCGGGAGAATCGACCGTCCGCGAGGATGTCGAGGTTCGCGAAGCCCTGGCCCCAGCGGCACACATAATGTCCCGCGATGTCATTGAGCAGGTCGCCGGGCGACTCCCCTTCTCGAAGGGCGACCCGGATCGGCGCGGAGCGCTCAATGTCAGCTCGCTCGCCGGTGAACCGCGTCAAAGGCGCCAACAGACGCTCATGCCCCGGCGCGTAGACTTCGAGCCACCGCTCCGCGTAGCGGACTTCTCCCGTGAACCGGTAGGCGCGGCGATAGCCGACGACTTTAAAACGGTGGACGATCCGGGCGCGACCGTCACTGCGCGTTGTGGCCTGGGAGGTCTTTTCCCTGTTCCAATAGTAATAGGGATCGGAGATCTGGATCAGCGCGTTCCGGATCGGATCTCCCGAAGCGGCGTCACGGACCTCGACCTCGAGTGCGACATCTTCGTCGCCGTCGATTGGAACCGCCGGCGCGTAGATGATCCACACGGACATTGCAACGGCGACGACGACCGGTATCGCCAGGAGCGAACGCAGCCGGAATCTGGGCTTGGGCATGTTCGAGGCTCCTTCCTTCAATCGCGCACAGCATAACAATCGTAACGATTCGCCTGCCAATCGCACACCGGACTGATGGGAAATCCCCAACGTCCGCTAAATGGCCTTGCACGATTCGGGGAGGGCGAACCTCCGTGTGAGCCGGTCGTTGGCCTGGCTCGGACGGAGCTTCGCCCTCCCAGGATCATCAAACTCGATTTAGGTCCTTCAACGGGGCGTCGGCTCGGGGCTCGGAGTGGCGGGCCGGCGGCCCTTTCGGAGCCGGCGCCAGCACAGACCGAAGATGGCGAGCAAGAGCACGATGGGGATGAGCAGCGCTAGCTCCAGCGACCACCGCGCGGTCGGAAGTTGGGATTGGTGGTCGCGGTGGTAGGAAAGGCCCGGAATTGTGAACTCGGCGTAGCGGATCGCCCACGGCCCCATTGGCGGCGATGCCGGAAACGAGAGCTCCCCGGTGACGAAGCAGTAGCGAACGCCGAGCGCCGGGATGATCCATTCGAAGTATGCGTGTTCTTTCGGCAAGTTGAGCGCCGAACCCTCTGGGGCTAAAAACCCTGGGTTGGATTCTCGCACGTTCACCCAGATCGCCGAAGAAAGTCACCCGACCGTCGGCGACGAGAATGTTCAGGTTTTCCGTCAGCGACAGAACGTCATACTGCCGCTTCGCGAGGAGGGAATCGGCCCAGAGAATCGTGAGCCCGATCGAGAGCAAAAGCGAGATGATCCCAATCCACTCCAGGACGCGCCTCATGATTCACCTCAATGATCGATGCGCATAATGGGACGCCACGAATCACGATCCTCGCCGAGAGCGGTCGCCCGTCGCAGTGTGTTTTTGAGGAGAAACCCTCCGGCACGAACTCAGTAGGCCGTACACCGTAGACCGCTCTTTCCGGATTGTGACTTGTGGGGCCTGACACTACAATGCACCTAGCGGAATCACGTCACACGATGCGAAAGCGAAGCACCGCGGAAGGCGTGACCACGAGACACGGTTATGCATCACATTGTGGTTGACGATCAGCAGGCAAAGCTCATTTCCGAGGCAACGGAGACCCAATGCCCGACGGATCGAACACGATTCGCGACGAGATCAAAGGCGTCGCCCTCTTTGTGGGGGCCATCTGGGCGATCTATTTCGCAAGCCTGGTGTTCCCGAGCCTGGACCATTTTGGCGTGATTCCGCGCACGCTGGTCGGGTTGGTGGGGATCCCGGCCATGCCGTTCTTGCATGCCAATCTCCATCATCTGCTCAGTAACACAATTCCGCTCGTCGTCCTCTTGATCCTGCTGGCCGGCTCGCGGGCTGAGTCGTGGGAGGTTGTCGCCGTCATCACGCTTCTGGGCGGTGCACTGCTCTGGATTTTCGGCCGGACGGCTGTGCACATCGGCGCCAGCGGCCTGATCTCGGGCCTGACCGCGTTTTTGATTCTGTCCGGCTTTCTGGAGCAGCGGATCGTCCCCCTCTTCGTCGCACTGGTCGTGGGTTTCCTCTACGGCGGCTCCCTCGTACTGGGAGTCGTGCCCCGTTTCCATTCCGCCGTCTCATGGGACGGCCACCTCTTCGGCGCGATCGCGGGCGGGATCGTGGCGTATGCAATGACCCGGGAATCGGCGGAACATCCGCAACCGAGAAATCATCTGACGCCCACTCAGTAGAGTAACCGCGGCTCCACATATCATTGACGTGGAGTTATCGCACGAGATTTCTGGCTGACCAAGTAGGCAATCAGATCGACGAACTCCTCGGGTGTGACCCGTTTCTCCAGTCCGTCGGGCATCAGACTTTGCGTTTGGCGTCGCACCGCTTCGATGTCCGCGATCGCGATCGCATGCTTTTGGCCGTCCTGGTCGGCAAGGGTGAGCACCGCCTCCGTCTCCGCCACGCGAATCCCGCTCAGCACGCGACCGTCCTTGAGACCCACGGCCACGGAGTCGAAGCTCGGCGCAATCGAGCGGCTGGGCTCCAGGATCGATTCGATGATGGTCACGCGCGAGAATCGATCGCCGATTCCCGAGAGCTCCGGACCGATCCGCTCGCCACGGTCGCCCACCCGGTGGCACTTGAGGCAGAGCGACTTCTCCACGTCATCGAAGACCTTGCGACCGCGCTCGGGATCGCCGGCGCGTGTCAGGGCCAACTGGACCAGGCGCTCGTGCTCCTCGGTGGAGCTCTTGCGGCGAAACCGCACCTGCCAATCGGGCGCGCGCGCCCTTGAGGCGAGCTCCACGAACAGCCGATTCAACCCGCGGCCCAGGTCGATCTCGACCCGATCGGGTTCCGGCCGAAGATCCGATCTCTGGTAGATCAGTTTGCCGTTTGACCAGGCCCGCAAAGCGACGTTGCTCGAGGCCAGGAACTGGACCCTCGCCGGCTCGGACAGCGCAAAGTCGGTGAACGCCAGCCATACAGAATCTCGCTTCGAGCCACCGCCGCCCGCGATCCGCACTCCTGCCTCGGCGCCGGTCGCGTACAGGGTCCGCCATCGGCCCGCACCTCCGGGCGGCGAATCGAAAGCTCGGTCGGGCGGTCCGCTCCGAGATAAAAAAGACCGGGCTTCCCCGGCTGGGATCGGCCCGGTCACCTCCCAGCGCACCAAGAGCCCGGTGGCGCCCTGCACATCGGCCACGGCGTGATCCAGTCCGGGGCGTTCGGCCGGAACATTTGTCCGCCGGCTCCAGTCGGTCAACGCGCGCACGACGAGCGGGAGGGTCTCCGCCGTGGGATGACGCTTCGCCAGATCAGCGAGCGCTGCGCCTTCTCGGGGGCCGCCCAGCTCCGCGATGCACGCGAGGGCGGCGGATCGCGTTTCGGGAACGGCGAGCATCGCGACTACCAGGGGCACGACGCGCGGTTCATGGAGACGTCGCAGGGAATCCAGGCTCGCGCGACGCACGGCCGGGTCGCGATCGCGCGTCAGGTCGACAAGCGGATCGATGGCTCTCGAGAGGCCGAGCGCGCCGACGGCCATCGCCGCGGCCCGGCGCACGCCCTGGTCCTGATCCGCAAGCAGCGCTTGCACGCGCTCTCCCGCGGACGTGATGTGAAAAGCCGCGGCGACCTCGATGACCGCGGTACGCACGTTCGGATCGGGCGAGCTCAGCTTGCCGACTACGAGCGATGCGGCTCCGGGCATGGACCGCTCTCCGACCAGGCGAATCGCTCCCGCCAGCACCGGACCGTCCTCGAGCGAACCAACCAGCTCGTGGAGTCGCGCCGTCGCGCCCTCCGCGCTTCCGCCGGACAAAAGCGCCAGGGCGTGGAGGCGATTGGCCGTCGTGTGCGAGCGGTCGACGATCATCCTCGCAACGACTTCGCGCCTCGCGTCCGGGCCGTGATCCCGCACCGACTCGAGGATCGTGGCCACAACGTCGGGACGGGATTCGGCCTTCAGCCAGCGGTCGAGGGTCGCCAGGCGAGTCGCGATCTTTTCCCGCTGCATGCGCCGGAGCACGGCCAGTCGGACCGCGGGATCGGGATCGAAGAGCGCGCGATCGAGGGCCTCGCCGATCGCCTCGGTTCGTTCCCAGGCGACCGTGTTTGCCGGCCGTGGAGCCGGCCTGTAGCCCCAGTAGACCCAGGGCCCCGGTTTCTTGTACACACGCGCGAGCGCGCCGGCATAGTGGCGGCGGCGGTCGGGGCTTGGTTCGGTGCCCAGTCGCGCGATCAGGCCATCCACCACGTCAGGATCGGCACGATCGGCGATCGCACGCAGCGCCAAGGATCGCATCGGATCGCTGTCGGGTTTGTTGATGAGCGCGAGGACGGCAGGCCAGTTCGCCGAACGCCTCAGGGCAGAAATGGCCGCGTGCTCGAGGGCGAAATCGGGCTGCTTTAGCGCCTTGTCCAGCCAGGCCGGAGCGGCCGCCCACCGCAGTCGCGCAACCGCGATCAGGACTTCCCGCATGACGCGCGGGTCTCGCCCGTCGGCGAGGGCAGCCAGCTTGTTGGCCAGCTCGGCATCGCCAGGTCCGGCGGCCAGGCGATGCTGCGTCAAGACCGGGTCGCTCAGGTCTGCCAGGGCGCGTACGGCCTGGACCTGGATACGAGGGTCGGTGGTAGAGCGAGCCAGTCGCGCGAGGTCGTCGATCGCCGGCGAGCCGCCCAGGTGGGCCACGATCCACGTCGCGTGCAATTGTCCCAGTAGCCCGAGGCGACCTCGGCGGACGGCCTCGCGGGCGGCCGCTAGTGCCGGGCGCCCATCCGCTCGATGCGGAGCTGGGCCATGGCACGCTCGGCGTAGCTCGGCGAATCGAGGCGAGCGATCTCCCTCTCGATACCGTCATTCGAAGGACCGTCGTGCGCGCCGCCGCGGTGCGCTTGCCCGCGGGCGGCAATGCAGTAGATGCGGCCTCGGCCCCGCTTCGGTTGCTGACCGTCGGCCCAATCGGCCACGATCAAAGAGCCGTCACGCTGGGCGACCAGGTCGGTCGGCTTGAATCCATACGGGTCGTTGTCGGCGCCGGCCGCGAACTCGACTTGCGCCAGCGGCGCGAAGCTGCTTCCCGAGCGCTCCAGCCGGTATCGCATGACAGCGCGGCCCCATTCGCAGAAGAACACGTTGCCCCGATACTCCGCGGGGAATCCCGCCTCCAGATAGCAAAGCCCTCCGGCGGACGAGCCGCGACCGAGGATGGCCAGAGGCGCCAAGGCAAGGTCAGGTTGCTCGGCGTAGAGATACGGATAGCCATGGTCGGCGCCGAAGAAGCTGTGGTAGACGCGGATCAGGTAATCCCCACCATCGTTCTCGTTGTCCCGCACGAAGACGTTCAGCTCCTCGTCCAGGGCGATGTCATAGATATTCCGCAGGCCGGTCGCAAACACATGCAGGTCACGCCCGTCCGCGCGGCATCGAAGGATGCCGCCGCCCTCCAGCACCAGCCGGTCGCCTTCCGGTCGCGAAACGTCGCAGCCGCGATCACCCAGGGCGAGGTAGAGCCAGCCGTCATGGCCCGCGACCACGCCGTTGGCGCAGTGGAGTCGCGTCGGGTTCTTCTCGGGCGGCAATCCCAGGCCGGCCAACAGGTCGCGGCGAACTTCCGCTGCACCGCCGCCGGCGGCATCGCGCACGGCAGAAAGGAACGGCGCGTGCATGACAAACAAGGTCCCGTCGTGATAGGCGAGGCCCTGGATCGAGTTGAAGCCGCTCGCATAGACCGACACCTTCTCGGCATATCCATCGCCGTCGAGATCCTCGATCAGTCGAACCTCGTCGCGGCGCACGATCTTGTCGCCGAGCCCCGAAACGTAATCGACGGCGACGAAGATCGATCCCGCCCGCGGCCCCGCGGCGATCGCCGACGGGTAGGCCACCATCGGGTCGCAGGCAAACAAGGTCGCCCGGAAGCCCGGCGGCAGTTTGAGCGGTGGGAACCTCTTTTCGGTCGCGGGCCCGCTACGGGCCACATCGTCTCCCGCCAGAACAACGGTTGGGAGCAACACCAACATGCAAGAGAACCATAGAAAGCCAGTAACTCTCTTATCTCGCATCGCCGGTGACTCCTCCGCTCCCCAAGAATCGCCGCTTGCCACTGGCTGCTGGCCCAAGCTCAAGACCATCCGCGATTCTCATTCATTTGTTGGGCACATTCTCGCCATGAGATGCTGGACGCACAATGGGCGTGCCGTACAAAAGGGAGCGCCTGACACCTTTCACCGCACCGATCGTCAACCTCGCTCTCCTCTTGCCCTGGTTGATCTCCGGCCTGACAATCGGCAATGGACTTGAGGGTCTGCCGCACCCATGCACGAGCGGCGAGCCTGGCCAACGTGCCCCGGCCAGGCGTCAGGCTGAACGGAACACGGTCCCTCCGGCAGCGTGCATGAACAACAAGGAGAATGTCATGATCCGCCCGTTTCTGATCGCGGCTGGTATCGGGGCGCTTCTGGGAACGACGATCGGCTGGGCCGCAGACACAGGCCCCGACGGCTCGAGCCCGGCTCTGGACTTGCGGTCTCACGAAGCCCAGAGTGCGCAAGTTCGAACTCGCTGCGCGGGGCGGCCGGCGGGATCCGGGTCACCTTCCATCCCGCCGACTGGCCCAGCGTGCACTTCCCGGCCCCACGCGGCCGGGCATGGGACTGGAGCTCCCAGGGGTCCCTTCTGCTCGCATTAAGGAACCCGGACCAGCATGAGATCGAGCTCGGCATCCGGATCGACGACGACCCCGCGGCCGATGGCAAGATCCATTGCCGGACCGCCCAGGTGACGCTCAAGGCCCTCGAGTCCGCGACCGTCGCCGTGGCATTGAGCCGGATTGACCCCATGGCCCACGGCATGCGCGGGCTGCCCGCCCGTCCCGGAACCCGGGATGCAACCGCCTTTGGATCAGGGCCGTTTGACCTTCGACATGTCGTGGAGTTCCAGATCTTCGTCCACCAGCCAAGAACGTCGCGCCGGCTGGAGGTCCAATCGGCCAGGCTGGCGCCTGCGTTCTCTCTCGACGGAATCGTCGACCCGCTGGGGCAGTATGCCCGGGCGGACTGGCCCGGCAAGGTCCAGTCCGAATCGGACCTGGTGCGGCGTCACGAGCTCGAGGCGGCTGACATCAAGACTCATCCCGCTCCTCCCGACCGCGACCGGTTCGGCGGCTGGAGCGACGGTCCCAGACAGCCGGCCACGGGGTTCTTCCGCACAGCCAGGCTGGCCGGCAAATGGTGGCTGGTCGATCCCGACGGAGCGCTCTTCCTGTCCCTTGGCGTCGATTGCGTGACGCCGCAACGAGGCGACGATTGTCTCCGGCCGCGAGTCGATGTTCGCGGCCTGCCCAAGCCCGGCGATCCGCTCGCCCGGCACTTCGGAAACGTCCGGGGAGTCCATTCCGGACCAGTCAAGGAGGGCAAGACTTTCAACTTCTACGCGGCCAACCTCGAGCGGACTTACGGCCCCGACTTCTTCGATCGCTGGCGGCGAGACCGCCCTCGAACCGCCTGAAGTCCTGGGGCTTCAACACGGTCGGCAACTGGTCCGATCATCGCCTCTACAGCAACGGCCAGGTCCCCTACGTGGCCACGGTGGGTCTCGACGGCAACCACGCCCGGGTCGGCAGCGGGTCGGATTACTGGGGAAAGATGCACGACCCGTTCGATCCGAGGTTTGCCGAGAGCGTGAAGAATAGCCTCCGCGGAGTGGTTAGCGAGGTGAAGGGAGATCCCTGGTGCCTGGGTTATTTCGTGGACAACGAGCTGAGCTGGGGCGGCTTCAGGCGACGAAGGCGGGCGCTACGGACTGGGCCTGGGGGCTCTCGGACCTGCCCGCGGCAAGCTCGCCGGCCAAGCGAGCGATCCTCGAACAGCTCAAGAAGAAGTACGCCGAGATCATCGCAGCTCAATGACGGCCTGGAATACCAACTTCAGCGACTGGCAGGCGCTCGACTCCCCCTGGAGACCGGCCTCCAGCCATTCGGCCTGGTCGGCGGAGTTCAAAGCCGACCTGGCTGCGTTCGTCAAGGAGCTGGCCCGGACCTACTTCAAGACGGTTCGCGACCAGCTCAAGGCCGCCGATCCGGACCACCTTTACCTGGGCTGCCGGTTTGCGTGGCGGACCGACGAAGCGGTCGCCGCGGCGGCTGAGTTCTGCGACGTTGTCAGCTTCAACATCTACGATCGCCGGGTTGATCCCGGAAAATGGGGCTTCTTGACCAACCTGGGCCGCCCGGCGATCATCGGCGAATTCCATGCCGGGGCGCTCGACCGCGGGCATGTTTCACCCCGGATTGGTAAGCGGCGGCCGACCAGAAAGAGCGTGCGGCCATCTACACCGACTTCGTTGCCAGCGTGCTGGAGAACCCAGCGCTTGTCGGCTGTCACTGGTTTCAGTTCGTGGACGAACCGCTGACAGGCAGGTCTTACGACGGCGAGAACTACAACATCGGCTTCCTTACCGTGACCGACACCCCCTACCCCGAGCTGGTCGCGGCCGCCCGGGCCATCCACAGGCACGCATATGCGCGCCGGGCTGGCAAGCCAGATTAGGCGGTTGTCCGTTGTCCCTTGTCAGTCGTCCCGTCAACGATCATCGGTGTCGATACGTCGGGCGCCCTGGAAGACCGGCCCAGACGGCGAGAAAGTAGCCCGCCAAACCAGCCCGCCAGCAATGCGAACAGCGAGTGACCAATCCGCACGAAGTTCTCGGTGGTGCCGCTCCAGCGCGTCAGGAAGCCGTTTGTCGGGCCATTCAATAAGACCGTTGAGCCCTGGTTGTAGACGCCGATTTGACTTCCATTCATGCTGAGGGCGAATGTCTGGGCCTGATTGCCCACCAATCCCGAACCGGGCTCCAAGAGTGTAACGGTGTAGACGCCCAACGATCGCCCCGGCACTTTGGAATCGAGAAACGCGAGCAACTTGGTCGTGATGAGCCTGGATTCGATTGACGGCACCAGCGACGGCCCCAAATACGCCCAGCCCACAAGAGCGAATCCCAGCCAGAACGCTCGTCTGGATTCATGACTGTGGATGGCAAGCAAAATCGACGTGAGCAAGATACCAAGCGTCACGGTGAAAAGTCCGCTGTCCCAGAGGTCGCTCGACTCTCGCAGAGCAGCGAAGCCAACCGCGACAAACAAGACAACGACGAGCAGGTTGGCGATGGTGAACCGGATGCGCTTCATGACATGGTCTCGCTGTCATTGAACTAGAAACGGGGCAAAGTCCAATTTCGGTCACGAATTGGTCCCGTCAGGATTGACCCGTGTTGGTCCATCTGGATCTCTGGAAGATCGGCCCAAACTGCGAGAAAGTCGCCCGCCGAGCCAGCCCGCTATCAGGGCGAACAGCGAGTGCCCGATCCGGAGGGAATTCTCGGTCTTGCCGACCAACCTACCCAATGGCTTGCCAGTTGTCGCATCCCAAAGCATCACGATGCCTGGCTGGGACGTGGCAATCCGGCTCCCGTCGCTGCCGAAGGCGACGCTCGAAACCTGATTGCCCGGTGATCCCGGACTGATGCTCCAACTGCCCGCGTGCCGGACTTTTCCAATTTTCAAAGTTCGCCGCGGCACGTTGTGGGCGAGCTGAGCCAGCGCCCTGGTCGTGATCAGCCGGGAATCGATCGACGGGACGAGACAGAGCCCAAGGTAGGTCCAGCCGAAGACGGCGAAACCGACCCAGAATGCCCGCCTGGATTCTGCGCAGTGGACCGCAAGCAAGATCGAGATCAGCAGGACGCCGAGCGTCAGGGAAAAAAGACCGCTATCCCACGATTCATTTGCTTCCCGCAGAGCAGCAAAACCGACGGCGGCCAACAAGACGACGATCAGCAGGCTGGCGATTGTGAATCGGATACGCCTCATAGCTCGATCTCGGAAAAAGTGGAATCATCAGCCTTCGACGATCCTGAATCGATGAGCCGTCACGGATGGCGCGGTGCGGGGCTGTCCAGCCAGTCGTCCCATAGACCCGACCTGCCTGACGGTGAGAATCGGGTTGGTCCGATCAGGCGCCGCCAGAGCGTCCCGAGGAGCCCCGCAGTCAGAAAGACGAGATAGAGTACGCTGGCGCTGCTCCAGACGACCAGTGTTACAAAGGGAATGAGCCAAAGCCCCATCTTGAAGGCTGCGCCGTCATGATTAACGATTGCAATGCCGCTGAACTCGACGAACACGAGCGTGGCGACCGATAGGTTCGCCAGACCGGCCGCACGAGCGAACGTCAAGGGTGTCGGTGCGGAGATCGCACCGGCCAGAGCGTTCTGACTGTCGATCGATTTCGGAGGTGCCATCGCAGAAGTCCCCGAGCGTTACAGCGCCAATACTCTCAGGATAGACCGACCGCGCAGACGAGGGAAAGAGCATTTGTTCGCTAAGGCGCCGCGCGAGAATAACGTTGGCGAATTCGTCGTTGTGGTGCAGGCGTCCCGCCTGCGTTCCCCGTACCGGCAGGCGGGACGCCTGCACCACAATTGGCAAAGTTATTTCTGCCCGGTCCCCAACGCGGCGTAGCCGCAACCAAGGGATCGGGGGACAGAGCCCCCTCCTACACCCGCGCATCAGCACGTGCTCTTGTAGGAGCCGGCTCCGTCCGGCGATCCCAGGATGCCCACATCGTGCGGAGATGCTCGCGCGGACGAATCCAACCGCGACGAGCCAAATCACAACTTGTAGCCGATCTGCCTCAAGAACCCCTTCCGCCACGCGATGTCGTCCTCCGTCTCGACACCCTT
Organism: uncultured Isosphaeraceae bacterium; assembly: GCA_963823675.1. Lineage (GTDB taxonomy): Bacteria > Planctomycetota > Planctomycetia > Isosphaerales > Isosphaeraceae > CAWGMT01. The sequence continues at coordinate 80,004 of CAWGMT010000021.1, forward strand.
GGGGGAGGACCCATCCACCACGCCCAGGATGCCGCGACCCTGCTCGGTCTCGGCGACGACGACCTCCGTGGGGTTGGCGGTCGCACAAAAGATCCGGCAGACCTCGGGCACCATCTTGAGCGTATTCAGCACATTTGATGAAGTGGGTCTGCCCGAGGATGAAGTTGGTCGCCTCGGGCTTCTCGATCCGCAATGTTGCGATTTCCATGTCCGGCTTCCCGCTCTCGTATTGGACCTGTTTGTTCTGGAGCTCGCTCCGAGGATGGGCCATTCCTGCTTGGCCCGTTTTATTCGATGATATTGGGAACCGCGGGGCTTGGACAGCGTGAGGCTGGCGCGGTGCAAGGTTGGACGCAACGGCGCACTTGAAGCCCCACCGAACTCTTCGTTTCCTTTGTTTGCTTCTGTTCCAAGATCAGACCTGCGCAATGCGCCGGCTATTCGGCATGCTGCAGACACACCTTGAACAGAACCCAAGGAAATCGTCCGTTTCATCGCGACGGAACGGGCAGGTGGTACGGCTTCTTTTCCTGATAGAGCTTCAACCGCGTGCTGTAGTCTTCTTTTTCCTTCTTATCGGACAGCAACTCGATTGCCTTGGTTTGCCATTTCACGGCTGCATCAAAGTCCACCGACTCGGCGCAGGCGGCGGCGAGGGTGTTGAGGTATGCGGGATCCTTCCATTCCGTGATTTCGCAAGCCTTGGTGGCGAACTCAACCGCGCTCTACCGTCGCGCTGTCTTGCTTCAGGAAGGGTTGCCAGGTTCCATGCGAAGTCGTTGTAAGTCCACGGATCGTTCGGCTTGAGTCTGACTGCCTCGTGGAATTCGACGATCGCCGCGTCGCGATGATCGTGCGCCACGAGCACCTTGGCTAGATTGACGTGGAGATCCGGATTCTTGGGCTTTACACGAATCGCGTCACGGTAAGCTGCGATGACGTCCTCCGGCGTTCCGGTGGATTCAAGAGCAAGAGGAAGCATGAATCGCGCGGCGGGTGTACTCTCTGTAAGAAGTGCCCCTCGATAGGCGGCAAATGCCAGACTTTTCTTCCCCAATTCCTGGTAAATGTTTCCGAGAAGGAGGTGAATGTTAGACCCGTCCGACTTTGGATTCAGCCGGATTGCCTCCTGCAGTTCGACGATCGCCAGGTCGAGCCATCCCTTGAGGTAAAATACCTGAGCCGCGTACTCGTGTGAGTACTGGGCTTTCTCGGGGTCGAGCCTGGACGCCTCACGAAACTCGGTGATTGCTTGTTCAACGGTTCCTTGCAGAATCAACGCAACGGCGTATTCTGTGCGATGCTCGGCGTTGGAGGGATCAAGCCGGATGGCTTCCTTGTATTCCGCTATGGCGTCACGCAAATTCTCTGCCTTGACCGAATTCGGACCAAAACCCAAGCTCGGGCCCATCAGGATCGTCCCGCTGTCTTTGGTCTTCAATCCCCAGCGAGGCAAATCAGGGTCGGAGCCGGGCTTATCTGTTCCAGGAGCAAGAGTGACGAAACTCCACATTAAGCCGCCGCCCAAGCCAACAGGCAGAAAGGCATCGGCCAAAGAGGAACGAGATCGAGCGCTCTCGGGCTTGGCCGTCACGGCGGCCGTGCAGAACCGAATCTTGTCGATCTCGCGTTCACATGCCCGCCCCAGCGTGCTGGAGATTTGATAGTCATCGGGGCTGATCCGCCAGGCGCGCTTGAGGATCTCGACCGATTCGTTGAGGTAGTATGCGTGATTATCATTCCGACTCAGTTCGAGCGCCTGGGCAAGGAGATAGAGGCTCCTCGCCGGCTGAGCCTCGAGAGCTTTTTGATCCGCAGCCAGTCGGCGCACTTCCTCGTGTTTCCCACCATCGATGAGTATTCTCAGCTTATCGCGCCACGGGTCGGGGTCGGTCGCGCGAGCGGTGGCGATCAAGCGCCCCCAGGAATCTCTGCCTTTCTCGCCCAGAGCAGAGCGGCGAATGAGGGTCCAATCGTCCAGGAAAAGGGCAAATTCCAGTGGCTCGGACCGCGACCGTAAGAGCCGACCTGCGTCCTTGGGGTCGAGATGGTCCGGGTCGATCCCGAAATCGCGAAACGCCTTAGCGTAGTCAGAATCGATCTTGTCGGGTCCGTGCTTGTCGCTGAGCTTCGTGCGGATCGATTCTAGGCGATCGAGGAACTTGCGGTCGCGACCAGCCTCCTCGGCGCGATCGGCGGCGTCGGCTTTCTCTTGCTCCAGAGTCGTCTGCAATTCGACGACTCGGGATCGAAGGTCACTCGAAGGCTCGCCCGCATCCAGCGAGGATCGTGCCCGATTGGCGGCGGCAAGGGCATCCGACCACTTCGACAAATCGCCAACCGGTGCCGCCTTCGCCCGGCCTCGCGCCAGTGTCGCCATCTCGAGCGCTTCGGTGACGATGCGCTCGGTGGCCGCGCGCCGCGCAGCTCGTTGTTGAGCGAGATAGGCCCAGCCTCCCCCTCCGAGGACGATGAGCCCAAGGACCGTTGCGGCCAGAGCGACCGTCAGGCGGAATCGATCTCGCTCGACCGATGCCCGCTTGGTCGCTTCCTCCGCTCGGGCCTTCTCTTCGGCACGGGCGATCTCAGACTGGCGCAGCCGCTCCTGGACCCGGGATTGATAGAGGCTCATCCTTGCGGCGACCTCGCCGGCATTTCGGGGTCGGTCGTCACGCTCGGAAGCGAGGCAGGACTTGGCCAGCGCGATCAAAACGGGATCAAAACCAAAGCTGTTCTGGTCGAGTCGGGCAATGGCGTCGGCAAGTTCGCCCCGCGCGGCCTTGCGCTGAATCTCGCCCGAGCTGCGGCCGGTGAAGGCGGGCTCGCCGGTCAGAAGCTCGCAGAAGATCGAGCCGAGAGCAAACACGTCGGCACGCTCGTCGACCTGGTCGCCTTCGCCACGGGCCTGCTCGGGGGCCATGTACGACGGCGTCCCCATGATCGAGCCGGCTTGCGACAGGTCGGAATCCGAGCCCGTGCGTGCGGTCGCGATGACAGTCACGTGGTCCTTCACGCGCCCGGCCGAGGCATCTTCGACCGCGCCGCCGCGAGGCAGCACCTTGGCCAGGCCCCAGTCCATCACCTGGACTTCGCCAAATGAGCCGACCATCACGTTGGAAGGTTTCAAGTCACGGTGGATCACGCCGCGGGCGTGGGCGTAGGCCATGGTCTGGCAGATGGATTCGAAGATGGACAAGAAGCGAGGAAGATCCCTGGCGAGCCCGGTCGCGTCAGCGCCGGGAGTTCCTCGTGATGTGGCGTCAGCGCCGGGAGTTCCTCGTGATGTGGCGTCAGCGCCGGGAGTTCCTCGTGATGTGGCGTCAGCGCCGGGAGTCTCTCGAGGAGGACTCGGGGCGCTGACGCGACCCCGCTCGCCCAGAATCTCCGCCAGGGTGTGGCCCTTGACCAGCTTCATGGCGAAATAGGGACGGCGGTCGCCGAAGGCGCCCAGCTCGTAGATCGGCACGATGCCGGGATGCTGCAACTGGCCGGCGATCTGGGCTTCCTCGATGAACCGGCGAATCATCTCGGGCTTGTCGCGATGCGACTCGAGCAGGATCTTCACCGCTAGGTCGCGGCCGAGGTCGGAATCACGGCCCTTGAGCACGGCTCCCATGCCGCCACGAGCGATCTCGCCGAAGAGTTGCAAGCGCGCCGAACGGTCGGCTTGGTCGGGGATCTCGGGGGATGACGGCTGGATCACCGGGCCAGGATCGGTGCCCGAGTCGGCGTCCCGGAGCAGGACGGGCGGGATCTTGCCGAAGGCTTCGCCGAAGGAGGCCAGGACGCTCGACGAGGCCGGACCGAACGTGATCGTCACATCGGGCAGTCGGGAGCCATCGCCCAGCAGCCCGGCCTTCAGTAAGCAAGCCGGACAGAGGCCCGAAGGCGCGTCGGCTGGTCGCTTCGCTCCACAACCTCGGCAGCAATCTCGATCTTTCATCGCCAATTCTCCCAAGAGCGGACTACGATCACACTGCTGCCTTGTCGATCCTGAATTGAGAAGTTGGGGGCCCGGTTTCAGCCGGTCCTCTCCGCCTGAGGCGCTGCGCGACGCTAAGGGCGCGCAAAACAATAACCTGCCGAAGTTGGCGTGATGAATTGCGGGGGTCAATCTCGTAATTCCCCTCGCCGTGGAATCTCTTCCTCTTGATAAAGAGTTCGGACATTTCAGCGTCTGGCCGCCGCTTTCGGCTCGGTTTTCATGCTTCGTTGCCTTCGTTTGCTTCTGTTCAAGTCTGGTCGGGGCCAGTAACTGAGGCGGCAATCGTAAACGACGTCGGAGGTTTTTGCTCTTGCACTCGACATTCCAGCCACTCGCACATCGTTAGGAATTCGGTAATTTATTGTTGTGTGCCCTAAGTCGCCTTCGATCCGCGAAAGACGACTTTTCCAGCAAGTTATTTTGCGCAGTTCCTCATGGCTGTACTCCAACCCATCAATCGACGGCTAACGGTCCACTACACTCTTATGACGGACCAATCGCGAAAGGTTACAACGAATTCTTCAGTGGGTGTTGGAATCACGACAACGCCCGCACGAGATCGGCGATCTCGGCATCGATCTCGGCCGGGTCGGCGACGGTCCGGGCGACCTCTTCTCGGAGGATTTGCCGGTAACGGCCCCGGAAGCGGTGCGCGGCGACCTTGAGGGAACCCTCGCTCATTTGCAGCGATTCGCCGATCTCCTTGTAGGATTCCGCCAGATCGTCACCCTCCAGCATGGGGCGCAGGCGATCGAACAAATCGGACTTGCCGGCCTGCTTTGCCTCCGATTCCAGGCGAGCCAGAACGTGCCCGAGCAGGACCAGAGCCCAGCGCCGCTCGAAGAGGCGTTCGGCCGTCAGATCGTGGGCCGGTTCGTTGACGTACCGACCTTCGGCGTCTTGCAGGTCGATCGAGACCGGCGTTCGGCCGCCTCCTCGCTTCAGAGCGCGGTCATGTTCGCGAGCGTGGGACAAAAAGTGGCTACAGGCGGTTCTCAGAAACGAGCGAAACCGGCCCCGAGCGGGATCGGCTTTGGTCAGGTCGCGGCGCTCGACCAAGTCGGCGAGAAACCCCTGAACGAGGTCGCCGGCCTCCTCGCGATCGAGCCCCTGACGACGGGCAAAGGCGTAGAGCGGATACCAGTAATCGCGGCACAGCCGCTCCAGGGCGTCCCGGCCTTCCCGATCGGTCGGATCGGCGGCGCGCAGAACGCGGCTCCAGTGAGTCGTCGGGAACCCTGCCGCGGATTGATGCTCGGACATGGCTTCCTCATTTCACACCGTTCCAAGCCGCTCCGCAACCAGGACCTCGGAGCAAATCCCGAAAGAGAGTACCGCCTTATGGTACTGGATTCGCGACTTTTCTGGTTCCCGGCGCTTCACGCGAGTGGGCATGCTCGAAGTCGGAGTTTCAGACGAGACCGTCGAGCGCCGGATTCTCGTCGAATCCTTGCGTGTCCTGCCTGGGCCCGAATCGGTCGTAGAACCGGCGTGCGTCATCCGGCGATCCCGGTCGCGTCAGCGCCGGGAGTCGCTCCCCCGGCGAGCCCGGTCGCGTCAGCGCCGGGAGTCAGTAACGGAGTCGATCGCGGACTCCACCGGTGAAGACTCGGGGCGCTCACGCGTCCCCGCTCGCCCTTCGCGAATCGTGGCGCCGGTTCCTCGACGTCGGCAACGCCGTCGATTACTCCCCATGGAAAACCCGGCCGAGGCCGCCGCCTGGAAGCGTGGGTGCGCGCACGACGACGTGAGCGAGGCCCGACACGTACAGCGCACGTTTTTGCTGGCCTGCTGCCACGCCGGCCGAACCGGCTCGAGCGTGTCCGCCGCGGAAGGGGCACGCCAGGCCCAAAAGGCGATGGCCGCGTTGCGGCAGGCGGTCACGATCAAGAGGCCGGCACCGCGCGGCGATTGGTGTGGGAGCGGGCTCTGTCCCCCGATCCGTTGGTTGCGGCTGAGCCGCATCGGATTCTTTCTCGAAGAGATCTCCGCGGGATGCGCGCATCTTGGGATCGCCGGACAGAGCCGGCTCCTACAAGAGGCCGGCACCGCGCGGCGATTGGTGTAGGAGAGGGCTCTGTCTGGGGTGATGAAAGGTGGCCCCTGAGGGACTACGGCATTCCTCTCACATTCATTTTGCAGCCTCGGCGAGCGCCCCGTTTTCTCTCCCCCCCTTGCTAAGGGGGGGCAGGGGGGGTGGCCGTGGCACAACCATTTGCTCGGCGTTCAACCGGCCTTCTTCCGCCGGCCTCGTCGCGGCTGTTGGAAGCGGTCTGCAAATCGGACCAGTCGCCTGCAAGACAAGGGGGAGAAACCGGTTTTGAGATCGTTGCGAATCCTGGTTGCATCAGGAAGCGGAAAGCCATTCACCCTCTCCGAGGCGTGCGCCCCCACCCCCCCTGGCCCCCCCTTAGCAAGGGGGGGAAAGGGATGGATCGCTCGCCCCGTAATTTTATTCGCGCAACAAAAACATGCGTCTCGAAACCATCTCTCAATCACGCTAAACCCCGACTTTTCATCACGCCAGGCTCTGTCCCCCGATCCGTTGGTTGCGGCTGAGCCGCGTTCGATACCTTCTCGAAGAGATCTCCGCGGGATGCGCGCATCTTGGGATCGCCGGACAGAGCCGGCTCCTACAAGAGGCCGGCACCGCGCGGTGATTGGTGTAGGAGGGGGCTCTGTCCCCCGATCCCTTGGTTGCTGCTGTGCCGTGTTGGGCGCTGGCCGGAAATCAGAGTCGCCTTTCGCTCCGCGAAAGACGACTCTCCGAGAGTTTATTCTCAGCCAGCTCCTGCCGCGCGCATCTCCCAGCCCCTGCTGTCCGTCTCCGTCAAGCAGGTCCGTCCAGCCAGCGATCAGCGACCCCCGCCTCCGGTGCAGGAAGAGGGGAATCACGCCGCGCTGGAGGGGCGGCCGGCGGCCGGAAGAGCCGGGGAAGCGAGGCGATCGAGAAGAGCGCGAACGTGGCGGTCCAGATCAAGAAGGTGATTCCCGCCATGATGACCAGGGTCGGGTAGACGGCTCTCGGTCCACCAGCGAACAGCAGGACCGGGCCGGATGTCAGGACAATCATCAGGTTGAGCAGAGCCGACTTGCCGACGATGCTCCGGAGGCTCGGAGCCGGGGGTTCAATCCCGTCGCCGGGAACGATGACCGGCTTTGGCTTTGGCGAGCTCATGGCGACTCCTTGCGGGTGAGTGCAAGATGGCCGTCGCTTTGGCGCATTGACAGAGCGGTACCGCGCCACGATTATACATCAACCAGACGATTGTGCGTTAGCTGCCGTTGACTGGGAGCAATCGTGAATTCCCGATCAGTTAGGATTTCGCCGCCGCGGCTTCCAGCGATTGCTGATCTGGGCGGCCGAGCTTCTCGGCACAGGCGGCACGATTGCGGTCGGCGTGCTCCTCGCCGTGCTGATTCTCGGCTGGGCCGCCAGGCGAATCATCCACCGCCCGGAGCGCACGGTTTGGCTGCCTGGACGTGCCAGCGAGTAGTCGCCGGAAGACTTGGGCCCTCTTCCCAGTGGGCCGGGCCTCCGTGCCCGGCGGTCTGAGCTTTCGAATCAACTCGGGCGAGCTGATGACCAGGACTCCGTCCTTGACCGCATAAGCGAGATCGAGCTGTTTGAGCATGAGCCTGAGCGTCGTCTTGAGTGGTACGCCTTCTAGGTCGAGCTGGACCGTCGAATTGAGCGACTTCCCGGCCTCCCGGAGCGCGTTTGGATCGAGCAGGATGTTGATCTCGGGGTCGTTTGGCAACTTCTTGGTAGCCTGCCGGATGTATTTCAGCATGTCATCCAGCGGGGTTTCGTTGGCGAACGACATCGAGATCGGCTCCTCGAGTTTGGCCAGAACCGACTTGGTGCTCGGCAGCGCGTCGGCGGCCGCGACATGGTTCTCCTTCTTCTCCCGGTTAACGCCATTGGGTGAGCTGATAAAAATAACATCGTCTTTGACGACGTAGGCCAACCGGAGCTGACCCAGAACTTGTTGGAGCGTAATCTTCAACGGCGTCCCTTCCACGTTGATCGTGACCGCCGACGTGAGGCTGCTATGGGCCTCATGCAGCCCGAGCGGATCGATGTAAACTGGGAAATCCGGCGCATTCCGACCTTTCTTGTTGGCGTTCTTGATGTAACGAAGCACGTCATCGAGTGGTGCCAGGTTGGGAAACCGCAGGGGGATGGGTTCGTCGAGCCTGGCCAGGATCTCTCTGGTCCGGGGCGAGAGCTCCGTGGTCGGAGAGGGTGCTTTTGGGTTCCCTTGAGCGGCGCCGATCGTGGCAATTGGCACAGCAGCGGCTGCTGCAAGTGCGAACAGGGCGATCACCCTAAATCGCCTTGCACAATTCCGGGAGGGCGAGCCTCCCGGCGAGCCATTCTCCAAGGCGGCCCGGACGGAGCCTCGCCCTCTCAGGATCACGCAAGCCCATTTAGTCTTTGCCCTCGCGCCACGGAGCGACGCGAGGTATCCAGCGCGGAACATGAGCACAAAACGTGTCATAGTCAACTCCAAAGGATCTCCGCAGCGTCGGTTCCTCGTAAAAAAGGACGAACAAGTGCATCACGAGCCAGACAAGCATTGCATAGACGAGGATGCGGATGTCTCCGAGAAGCAAGCCTTGGCCCAGTATCAGCGATACGATCGCGACGTACATGGGGTTTCGAACGTAGCGGTAGAATCCCTTGACCACCAGGTGTCGCGTGGGAAAAATCGGTGCCGGCGTGCCGATGCCTTGAAGCGCGAAACGTCCAAAGGATTCGAGAAGTACGGGGATGCCGGCGGCGATCAAGAGCGCCCCCAGTAGCTGGCAAGCTGCGAAGCCCGGGAAAGCCGCATGGGCTTGCCACCGGGAGATGTACCACGGCACGAACCCGGCGACGGTTCCGGGGGCAAGCACAAGAAAAACCGCTGTTCCCAGCAAGGCGAAGACGCGCCGAACCCGGCCGTCTGCTGTCGATCCACGTTTGGCGGCCATTGGAATCTCACGAACAAGCCAAGTATTCAATACCAGAGGATACTATCAAGGAACTCTGCTAAAGGAAGCACAGATGAACGTCACGATTCGCGTCGCAAGTTTGGGGCTCGCCGCGGTTTTGATCGTCGCGATCCTCAGCGATCCGTCGGACACGAAGGGCGCCGATCTGGTCCCTTTCGAGGGAGAGAAGACCGCCTGGCGCGGCGGCTTCGATCGCTACGATTTCGCGATGGACGAGAAGACCCTGTCCGTCGAGCCTTTCAAGCGCGACCAGGATGAGCGCTTCGGGGTCAAGGCCCCGCCGAAGGGGCGGCGGCGGTGCGTTGTGATCGTCCCCAGGAAAGCGGCGCCAGGGAACCCCTGGTCCTGGCGCGGGTGTTACTGGGACCATGAGCCGCAGACGGAAGTCGAGCTGCTGCGCAGGGGCTTTCACGTCGCGTTCATCACACCCGACCCGGACAAGACGTGGGATGCCTGGTACGCGTATCTGACCGAGAAGCACGGCCTGTCGAAAAAGCCCGCGTTCATCGGCATGAGCAAAGGGGGCGTGAATGAGTATGATTGGGCCTCGGCTCAATCCCGACGACGTGTCGTGCATCTACGCGGACAACCCCGCCATTCGGCCCGCCGCCTTCGCCAGGCTCGACGAGCTGTCCCGGCGCGACGTGCCACTTCTGAACGTCTGCGGGAGTCTCGACTTTTTGCTGGATCGCCACACGCTGGCCATCGAGAGCCGGTATCATCAGTTGGGCGGCCGGATTACCGTCATCATCAAGGAGGGGGCAGCCCATCATCCCCACAGCCTGCGCAATCCCAAGCCGCTCGCCGATTGGATCGAGACCAATTCCTACCCCGCCAGCGGCCTGCGGCCAGACTTCGCCGACAAGTCATTCACGAAGTCCGCTTATTTCAGCCTCGCGAGCGCCTACAACCACCTGGACGAAGAGGGAACCTACGCCACCTGCCGCGGGCCGGGTTTCACGGAATGCTACGACCGCTACGATGCCACGACCAGGAGCCCGTGGCGGGTTACCGGCATGACGATCGTCGTGCCCAAGACGGTGGCCCCGGGCAAGCCCTGGGTGTTTCGAGCGGGCACGATCGGACGCGACTGCCTCGTCGATCAGGCGCTGCTCGCCAGGGGATATCACATCGTCGCGGCCCCCGTCGTCGCGCAGGCGGGCCCGGTGCGCGAACAGTGGGACGCCGTCTACCAGCTTCTCACCGGGCATGGCTTCTCCCGCAAGGCCGTGCTGGAGGGTGCGGGTACCGCGGCGGGAGAAGCTTACGCATGGGCCATCGAACACCCGGAAAGCGTGTCCTGCATCTACGGCGAGAATCCCGCCCTGCGCAGCCTCATGGCGAAGTCGCCGCCGCTCGACAATCTGGCCCCGCTGGCCAGGGCCGGCGTGCCGCTCATCCACGTCTGCGGCAGTCTCGATCCGTGGCTCGACAGTCAGACGCGAGTCGTCGAAAAACGATTCAAGGCTCTGGGGGGACAGATCACGGTGATCGTCAAGGAGGGGCAAGGACATTTTCCGCTCGCGCCCTATGATCCCAAGGCGATCGCGGATCTGATCGCGGCGAGCGTGAATCGAGCACCGTAAGCGCTTGGTCTAATATTCACACCTGGAGCCAGACAATCCACGGGGATCGAAAGTAGCCGGCAGCGTCAGTTCTGAATGTCTGCTATTCGTCCGCGGAACCGTTGTGGACTTCCATCATCCGCGCGGTTTTGGTCTGATCGTGTCGGCCGCGGCAAGGGTGTCGCTGGTTGACTGCACCACGTATTCAGGGGAGGACCTTTGATGCGACGAGCCGTAACGGCCGCTTTCGCCGTATTGACGCTTGCCTGCATCTCGGCGCAAGGCGCGCCCGATGATGCCCAGGAGACTGCGGGGCGCAGGCCAAGAAGACCCCGAAAGCGCAGTTTCAGGCGGTGCTCGACGAGTACCAGAAGGCGCAGCAAGAGTTTTCGCAGGCCTACTCGAAGGCCAAGACCGACGAAGAACGATCCAAACTCTTCAACGAAAAGTACCCACAGCCGACCGCTTACGCGGACCGATTCATGGCGATCGCCGACCTACCGCCCGACGATCCGGCGGCGGTAGATGCCCTGGTCTGGTGCGTCCAGCTCGGCAATGGCCGGCCCAATGCCTCCAAGGCCATGGAGCGCCTGGCCCAGAAACATGCCGATAACCCCAAGCTTGCAGACGCCGTCACGAGTATTGCGTATTCCTCCGCGCCGGCGGCCGAGGTGCTCTTGCGGGCGATCATCAAGACGAACCGCGATCGGATCGCCCGCGGTGGTGCGACCATGGCGCTGGCGCAGTTCCTCAACCGGAGAGTCGAGCTGATTCGCGCTCTCAAGGCAAACGACAAGCGGCAAGGCCAGTACGAGCAATTCCTTCTCGCGCAAGGCTACGACAAGGATGCGATCGCCCGCCTCAAGACGGCGGACCCTGCCGCCCTTGCGACGGAGGTCGAGTCGTTGTTCGAGAAGGTCGCGAAGGAGTTTGGCGACATCAACAGCGGCCAAGGCACACTCGGCAAGCTCGCTGCCGCCGAGCTGAACGAGATCCGCAACCTCGGCGTCGGCAAGCCCAGCCCCGAGATCAGCGGCGCGGACCTCGATGGCAAGCCCTTCAAGCTCAGCGATTACAAGGGCAAGGTGGTGGTCGTCGACTTCTGGGGCGACTGGTGAGGCCCGTGCCGGGCCATGTACCCGCACGAGCGGTCGCTCGTGAAGAAGATGGAAGGCAAGCCATTCGTCCTCCTCGGCGTCAACAGCGACGGCGATAAAGACAAGCTTCGAAAGCGGATGGAGGCGGAGCACATCACCTGGCGGTCGTGGTGGGACGGCGGCGACACCAGCGGGCCTATTGCGAGTCAGTTCAACGTCCACGGCTGGCCGACTCTCTACGTCGTCGACCACCGCGGCGTCATCCGCCACAAATGGGTCGGGTTCCCTGGCGAAGAGTCGTTTGACTCGGCCATCGACAAGCTCGTCGAAGCCGCCGGCAAAGACCAGGGACAGTCACCTGAGCCCGACAAGTCCGGGCAGGTCAAGAAGGGCGGCGGTTGAGACGCTCTCCTCGACCACCGAAAGCGCAGCGCGGCGAAGCCGCAGCCCGGCGGTCAGGGAGGCAATCCGGATTTTTAACCACGGACAGCGCAGCGCGGCCGAGCCGCAGCCAGATGGCCGGGGAAAACTCGGATTTTAACCACGAAACACACGAAACACACGAAAGGGGAAGAACCTGATTCGTACATGCAGATCAGGTCCGCCGCGCCCGCTTCAACCGGTCGATCAGGATGGTCTGATCTTTCGTGTGTTTCGTGTGTTTCGTGGTTAATCTGATTTCGTCGGCGGTGCAACCCAGACTGAGGTGAAAGGCGACCAGCTGCTTTCTTGAATTGGAACTCGTTCCGTGTCGATCAGTGCTGTCCGTGGTTAGAATCATCCGGGAATATTATCACTTTCCGATTTAGCCGCTGCGATTGTCCCAGCCGACGCTCGATCCCAGCCATCATTGCTTCGCCAGCAGGCAGATGCCCGCCCAGGGACGGTTGCCCTGCCGGCCTTTGGATTCGGGTAAGAGTGCAAGGAGTCGCATCCAGGTACTCAGCCGTTTCAGGCGCGCCGCGGTTTTGAGCATCGAGCGCACGTCGATCGGCGTCCAGCCAAATCGCGTGAAGAAGCCCGGCCCTTCTTCGGGGCCGAACTTGAGCGAAGCACCTCCCTGGCCCAGCGGCGCGCCCAGGTTCTTTTGCAGCATCGCGCGCAGGCCAGGGGATGCCACGTCCAGGGCCCACCGTTGAAAGCTGGGCGGATGAGCGAGGTCCTGGGCCAGCGCGCCGACCTCCTCCGGTGAGAAGTAGACGAGCAGGCCCTCGGAGACGACCAGTACCTTGCGGGCGCTTGTGCCCAGCCGGTCAAACAGCTCGCGACGTGCACCGACATCGGCGAGGTCAAGGCGGATGCGCTCGAGCGCGCATGCCGGTTTTTCGCCTTCGAGAACCTTGTCTTTGTAGTCGAGCAGCTCGGGGAGGTCGACCTCGACCCATCGCAGCGCGGGAGGCAACGCCATCCGGTAGGGTCTTGCATCGAGGCCGGCCGCGAGGTTGACCACCATGTCGACCCCCTCCTCTACCTGTTCGCTGATGAACTGGTCGAAGAGATAAGTGCGGGTGATCCAGGTCCAGCTATGTTGTTCGAGGAACGGCATCGCGGCGGCGATCTGTTCGCCGCGCTCGCCCGCGAGTCGCCGCGCCAGCCGATCGCGAAAGATCGCATCCGGCCGGTCGCTCTCGCGCGCCCGATAGACCGCGGCCCAGCGAGCTGTGTCCGAGATGTTCTGAATCGGGGGATCGGTTTGACTCATCGAGACGACCTCCTTTATTCTGTTCGTTTGAACCAAGAGGATTGTATCGTGTGTGACCGCCTTCCCGTGAGGGGTGAGCCGTGACGGGGTTTACCATGGGACTGTTCTTGTTGGCCTTGGCTCTAGCTTGGCCTCCGGGGCAGTCCTCGTCTGTCGTGCAGGCGCAGCCGCCCTTGTCCGCGTCCGCCGCCGATTCCCCATCGCAGCCGAAGCCGGTTTTGCCTCTTCCCGAGTCGGAGCTGAGTGCCGCGATCGAGCGCGGGGCCGGTTATCTCTGCCGCACTCAGAACCCCGACGGCTCGTGGGGCAGCCCGCGCTGGACGGGGGGCGTCGATCGCGACCCGGTGCCCGGTGCGTTCCTGTCCTTCGGCACCGCGACAACGGCGCTGTGTCTCGAGGCTCTGCTGGCCGTTCCCGATTCGCCCCAGATCCAGAACGCGAGGGCGCGGGCCGAGGCTTTTCTGCTCGAGAATCTTCCGCGGCTGCGCCGGGCGGACCCGTTCAATCTGCCCAATATCTGGGGCCACGCCTACGGGATCCAGGTCCTGGCCGTGCTTGCTCGGCGCGAGCCGGCCGGCTCCGCGCGGCGCTCCCGTCTCGAGCAGTGCATGCGCGAGCAGATCAAGGCGCTGGAGCATTTCGAGACTGTTTGCGGGGGCTGGTTCTACTACGCGGATGGATTGCAGCGTCCGCTCGCTCCCTCGGCGAGCTTCGTGAACGCTGCCGTGCTGGTGGCTCTCGATCGAGCCAAACCGCTCGGCATCACCATGGACGAGCGCATCTTCGACTCGCGCGATCCGTTCGACTGCCGATCAGAGGAAGCCCGATTCGAGCTATCTCTATTCCCTTTCCAGTCCGCTCGACAAAGCGGCGGCCAAATCCCCGATCAACCGCCCGGCCGGCAGCCTGGGCCGGTCGCAGGCGTGCAACCTGGCGCTTCGGCTCTGGGGAGACAAGCGGATCACGGACGCGGTCATCACGGAGTGGCTCGACCGCCTGATCACTCGCAACGGCTGGCTCGACATGGGCAGAAAGCGGCCGATTCCCCACGAGTCGTTCGCCCAGGTCGCGGGCTATTTCTTTTACTTCGGGCATTATCATGCCGCCCTTTGCATCGGCCAACTGCCCGAGGCCGACCGTCCGCGTTACCAGGATCAGCTCGGGCGGATCTTGGTGCGAATCCAGGAGAGCGACGGCTCGTGGTTCGATTATCCTCTCTACAGCTACCACAAGCCTTACGGGACTGCGTTTGCCCTGCTGGCCTTGGAATGTTGCCGCAAGCCAGACTCGGGCCTTGATCCGGCGGAGTCGTCCAGCGGGAAATTGCCCGTTGGGAAAGGGGGCTCAGGGCGCGAAAAACCATAAATCTTGTTGCGCGGTTCGACCGTTGTAGATGATGAGCCCCGAAGGGGGCAACGCAACCCCCTTTCCGGTGGTGCTCACCCAGCCTAACATCCTCGCCAAATGGAAGGTCGCCCGTCAATGTCGAGCGTCGTAGGCGGAAAGTGAAAGAAAACACATATGACTGTGGCACGCAAGATCCGCGGTTAGGATCTGGGCAGAAATGCGTCACCGGAAGAGTCGTCCGGTATGTGGCGAAATTGAGTTCTGAGGCTTCTTGACCAGCAACAGGCGTGGTCAAGAATTCTTACATCTTCGGGGTGCTCGAGAGCTAAAAAGGACAGGCGTGGCGCTCTGGCAGCGCCCCCCGCGGATTCGGCAGTTTGGGCTGATTCCTCCAGGAGAGCCAACTGACCATGACGATTGCACTCGCGCCAGCGGTTTAGGCGATTGACTTGATCACCGCGAAGACGCCAAGAGCGCGAAGGGAAGAAGCAATGGGCTTACGGCATCAATCGCATGGTTGATGATTGATGAGCGCGATCGCCGTATTTCTTCGCGCTCTACGCGCCTTGACGGTGACTCTCCGGCTTCACACCAATCCGGTCGAATGATTGCGATGCGCGGGACACCACGGCTCTCCCACCGGCACGGCTGGACGAATCGCACTGGCTCGGTCCAATCGAGGACCGGCGGCGGCTGGGTTCGTCGCGGGAAGGGGCGCTGAAAGGGTTGTCGCTGGGCAGCGACGTGCTCCTGGTCGATTACACCGGCCGGTTATGCCGCGACGGTAAGGCGGCAATCTCGCGCGAAGTGGCGGCGATTTGTGATCGGCTCGGCAGCAGCGCGGAGACCTGGCGGGCGCGGCTGGAGATTCTGACCAAGGGGCGTCTCTTCGGCCGCTCCTTCACGGCCAGTCGGAAGCGGCTGCGCGAAGTGGCCGGAAGTCTGGGGCTGTCCCGCGTGCCGAATCTGGGGGGATGCCCAGCGTCCTGACGCAGGCGCGAAGCTCGGATCCGCGACTTTCGGGCATCGGAAGTGCGACTTCCTGCGCGCCCTGGACGAAACGGCCGTCTGGCGACGTCGGGTTCCGGGTGGGAGCCGAGATTTCGGGGCGTACACCGCGATTGGCGACGATCGGCTCGCTTCCGGAGGCGTCCGGAACCGACCCAACAGCGGTCGGGCCCGTGAGCCGTCGCCACCGGACTGTGCCTGTCCTCTTTTTTAATGCGAGAGTGGGCCCGGCACCCGGTCAGCTCGGATCGGGCTCCGTGTCAGCCGATCGAGTCGACTTTGATGGTCATGCGGTACAGTTGTCCGTCGTCAACGGCAAGCGTCAACGGCTTTGACGGCGACTCGCTTGATACCGCTCAAGCTCGCACAAATCGGTGGCCCGGTAACCGGCGGACCAACCGCTTGAGCTCGAGGACGCTCAGTGTGGCCATGACCTGGCTGGCGGTCAGATGGGTGCGGCCGATGAGCTCGTCGACTCCGGTGGGGTCGTCGCCTAAGTGGCCGAGGAAGTCGCGTTCCGAGTCGGAAAGAGCCAATTCGGCGGGATGCCGGACCGGAGGCTCGTCGGGCGCGGCGCGGATCTCGCGGCTCAAGGGGCCCAGTTCTTCGAGAATGTCGTTAACGGTTTCGACCAGCCGGGCGCCGTCGCGAATCAAGCGGTGGCAGCCGCGGCTCGAGAGGCTGTCGACGGGCCCGGGCACGGCGAACACCTCGCGATTCTGCTCCATTGCGTGCCGCGCGGTCGAAAGCGACCCGCTGCGCGGAGTCGCCTCGACGACCACCACGCCCAGGCAGAGGCCCGAAATGATGCGGTTGCGCTGGGTGAAGAGACCGGCCAGGGGGCTCTGCCGCATCGGCATCTCACTGACGATTCCCCCGGATTCCGTGAGTGCCCGGGCAAGGTCGACATGCTCGGGGGGATAGATCGAGGCCAGTCCGTTGGCCAGGACGGCGATGCTGCGGCCGCCGGACTTGAGCGCGCCCCGGTGAGCGGCTGCGTCGATGCCGCGGGCCAGCCCCGAGACGACTGTAAACCCGGTGCGGGCCAGTGCGCTTGCGAGCCGCTCGGCGGTCCGCTCCCCATAAGGCGTCGATCGCCGCGAGCCGACGACCGCGATCGCGAGCTGATCGCGTGGGTCGAGACGGCCCTTGATGTAGAGCAAGCTCGGCGGGTCGGGAATGTCCTTGAGCAGCGGCGGATATTCGGGATCGGTTTGGGCCAGCAAGCGGGCTCCCTGCTGGCGGCACAGGTCGAGCTCGGCCTGGGCGTCGATGTGCTGGGCGGCGTCAGCGATATTGTCGGCCAGCTTGGGGCCGATCCCCGCGACGTCGCGCAGCTTGGCGCGCGAGGCAGCGAGGACGCGGCCGGCCGACCGGAAGTGCGCGATGAGTGCTCCCAGGGTATGAGGACCGACGCCCGGCACCATGGTCAGGCGGAGCAGGTCGAGCAGTTCAAGGTCAGCGGCTTCGCGTTCCAATCGTTACTCCGTCATTCGACATGGCGCCCTGAATTTGGGAGGTCGGGCGGATGAGACGACACCAGCTCGGCCAGCATGGCGCGAACGTCGCTTGCGGTGGGGAGGTCGGTGGTTTCAACGCGGCCGATTGTGCGCGGCAAGACGAATCGGATCTTGCCGCCGAGGTTTTTCTTGTCGCGGCTCATGGCTTCGAGCAGACGCTCTTGATCGAGGCCCGGTGCGGAGGTGGGCAGCCGGAAGCGATCGAGCAGGCGGACCAGACGCCCGGTCACGTCGGGGCTGATCCAGCCCAGCCGCTCCGCCAGACGGCACTCGGCCACCATGCCCACGGCCACGGCTTCGCCGTGCTGGAACTCACCGCCGTAACCGGCCACGGCTTCGATCGCGTGACCCACGGTGTGACCGAAATTCAGGATCGCGCGGAGGCCGGTTTCCTCACGCTCGTCCTGGACGACGACCTGGGCCTTCAGGCGGCAGCAGCGGCCGACGATGCGCAAGCAGGCGCAGGGGTCGCGAGCGAGAATCAGGCCGGCGTCGCGCTCGAGGTCGGCGAAGAACGGTGCGTCCATGATCACGCCGTACTTGACCACCTCCGCCAGTCCGCAGCGAACCTCGCGGAGCGGCAGCGAATCGAGCGTCCCGGTATCGATCCAGACCCCCACCGGCTGATAAAACGCACCGATCAAGTTCTTGGCATCAGGATGGTTGATGCCGACTTTGCCTCCGACCGAGCTATCGACCTGGGCCAGCAGGGTCGTCGGGACCATGACCAGCGGAAGGCCGCGGGCGTAGGTTGCCGCGACGAAACCGGCCAGGTCGCCGATCACTCCGCCCCCGAGCGCGACGATCACGGTGTGCCGATCGGCCTTGAAGGCAACGAGCGCGTCGTACAGCCTGGCGGCACCGGCGAGCGACTTGCTACCTTCGCCCGGCGGCACGAGCACGGTCTCGGGCGCAATTCCGGCAGCCGACAAGGCGGCCTCGTAGGCGGACGCCAGACCGAGTTCGGCGAGGTTCGAGTCCGCAACCAGAAGCGCCTTCGGGCTCCCTCGCCCTGCCCAGGATCGATCGAGTGCCTCGCGAACGAAGGGCCCGAAGGCGTCGAGCCGGCGATTGCCGACTCGCACGACGTAGGAGCGCGGGCCTAGCTCGACCGGCACGCGCTCGTCGAGAAGCTCGGAATCGGCAACGAAATCCGGCGAACGCATGGGCCCGATCTCGGGACGCGATGGATTTGCGACCTTGACGCAGAATCAATAGTAACAGGGCGTCGGCTCGCGTTGCGAGTGAGTCGAGCGGCTGATAGGATGTGAGAGGATAAGTCGGGGTGACCGACTGCCGGGGCGATCGCTGGGGAATTCAGGTGGCCGACCATGAGTGATCCACTGACCTGGTCGCCGATCAGTTTAGGTCGTTGGTTTGGGACGACCGTGCGGTTGCACGTCATCCTTATTCTCTTCGTGGCGGTCAGGCTGCTCCTGGCTGCCTTCAATCTGGCCGCCCAGGGCACGCTGGCCCAGCTCGTGCAGACCGCTTGCTGGTTGGGCCTCTTGCTCGTGGCGCTCGCGGTCCATGAGCTGGGACATGCGGTCACGGCCGCCTGGCTCGACTGCCCCCAGGAGGATGTCCACGTCTGGCCGCTGGGAAGTCTGGTCGGCCCCAGCTTCGTACCCCGGTCGAGTGAGCACATCCTGGTGGCCCTGGCGGGCCCGGTCACGAGCGGCGCCGTGTTTCTGACCGTCGCCCTGGGGCTGAACATCTTCACGCACGCCACGATCGTCTGGAACCCCTTCGGCAATGTCGACGATGCCGGTGCGCCGGCCCTGGCCAGCGGGTCCCTGGCCGCGCCGCTCTCACTCGTCTGGATCGCCGGCTGGTTCGGCTACCTGAACCTCGTCCTGGTGCTGGCGAATTTGATCCCCGCGCTTCCCTTCGATTTCGGGCGCACGTTCCGGGCCTACCTGGGGAGCACGTCGGTCGTAGCGTCGCGCGACAACATGTACGCTCCGTGGACGGCCCGCGCCTGTGCTCTGCTGCTGGTGCTCACGGGTTTGGTCCGCCTGGTCGCGAGCTGGCGTTCTGACGGAATCACCTTGATCGCGCTCGGTGCCTTGATCGCGCTCCTGGTGCATATCGAGGCACGGATGCTCGAGGATGGCGGGTATTTCGACAACGGGGTCTTCGGCTACGATTTCTCCGATGGTTACACCAGCCTCGAAAGCAGCGCGGCCAAGGTTCGACCGTACCCGGAAAGTGCGATCAAGCGCTGGCGCCGCCGCCGCTCCGAGCAACGCCGCCAACGCCGCCTGGCTCGCGAGGCGGCCGAGGAACGACGGATGGATGAGATTCTGGCAAAGCTGCACCACGAAGGACGCGCGGCACTCACCGACGAAGAGAACCGGTTTCTGGTTCGCGTAAGCGTGCGCTGCGCAACAGGACGAAGCACACCTGAGCGTACCGGCCCACGCAAAAGCGGAGACACCCGCTCCTTTAAGGGAAATGTGACCGAGACCATGCCGAGACCGAAAAAACGCAAGCCGAGCCGAGCCGAGCTGAAGGCGGGCGAATGCCTGTGCGACCACTGCACCGGCAAGTGCTGCCGCTATTTTTCATTGCCGATCGACAACCCGACCACCTGGAACGACTACGATTCGATTCGCTGGTATCTGGCACAC
The DNA here is from genome assembly GCA_963823675.1 of uncultured Isosphaeraceae bacterium. GTDB lineage: Bacteria > Planctomycetota > Planctomycetia > Isosphaerales > Isosphaeraceae > CAWGMT01. The sequence goes on from CAWGMT010000021.1 coordinate 99,862, forward strand.
GGCCGGACGATGGTCTACGTTGAGAAGCGGCAGTGGTATCTTCTGGTGCTCTCCGAGTGCAACTACCTGACCAAGGACAACCGCTGCGGGATTTACCTCAACCGGCCCAAGATCTGCCGCGACTATACAACGGATAATTGTGAATACGACAACGATTGGTCATTCGAGAAGCTCTTCGAGACGCCCGAACAGATCTGGGAGTATGCCGAGGCGGTTTTGCCGCCGCGCAAGCAGATCGGACGCCTCGCCGCGAACCTGCCGGTCGTGACGATCTCTCATTCAACGCGTTCGGAGGATCTCGGCGCCGATGGCCCGACGCTCTAATCATTACGAAGCGGCTTTCGAGGCATTCGTCCGCTCGTTGCGCGTGCCGTGTGTGGCCATCGACGAGGCCAAGCGCGCACTGTCGGGTGAATACGGCCTGAAGAGCCCGGATTTCTTGCTCTATCCTCGGTTTGCAACCAACCTGGTGGTTGAAGTTAAAGGCAAGCGCGCAAGAATAAGCGAGGCCGGCGCGACTGGGAAAACTGGGTGACCACGGATGACCTGGACGGACTGGATCGCTGGCAGACGATGTTCGGATCCGCGTTCCGGTCGGTGTTGTCGTTTGCTTACGCGGAGCCGATCCAGCCGTTTCCCTTGCCGCGCCAGAACGGCGCATTTGAGTTTCGGGGCCTGGAGTACCGCTTCTGGGCCGTTGAGCTTGACGAATACATCGCCCATCTGCGCTCCCGCGGGCCGGCGTGGAAGGCGGTTGCGATGGCCCGCCGTGCGTTTCGCCGCCGGGTCCGTCCCCTGGTCGAATGGCTGCCGATGCACATGGATTCCGCCCGACGTCCTGTTGTTGTAAAGGAAAGAGAACGATGACTCGAATTCTCCAAAGATGGGCTCGCCCGATGGCTCCGGTCCTCCTGGCCGGCAGCTTGCTCTTCTGCCCGCTGGCTCACCACGAGGCGCGAGCCCAGCCCGCGGCTCCGGGCGAGGAGGAGAGTGCCGAATCGAAGGGCCGCCCTTGGGATGGTTATATCGCCACCGGCTGCCTGGTGTTCCTGGCGCTTTTCATCGTGGCGAAGTCGGCCCGGCGGTGAGCGATTCGCGGGAACGCTACGGGGAAGTGACGCGTGCCGATCGCCAGCCCGATCGACTGGGAATCACTGCGAGAGGCCGAGTTTCCGGTAACGCGGAGCTGGGCCTACCTTGATCACGCCGCCGTCTCGCCTCTGCCCAGGCGCTCGGGGGATGCTCTCCGCGCCTGGACCGAAGCCCAGGAAAGGGACGGCGTGGTCGGCTGGCCCCAGTGGGAAGAGAGGGTCGAAAAAATCCGGGGTGATGTCGCCCGATTGATCAATGCCGACCGCGACGAGATCGCCTTGATCGCGAATACGACGCACGGGATCGGTCTGATCGCCGAGGGGTTTCCGTGGCGGGAAGGGGAAAATGTCGTCACGGCCGCCGACGAATTTGCCTCCAACATCTATCCCTGGATGAATCTGGCGAGCCGGGGCGTCGCGCTTCGCCAGGTGGAAAGCCGCGACGGCCGGATCTGGTTGGAGGACCTCGCCGCCGCGATCGATCACGCGACGCGGCTGCTGGCGATCAGTCATGTCGGGTTTGCCACGGGCTTTCGCAACGATCTCGACGCGCTTTGCGAGATGTGCCGGCGACGGGGCGTGGCTCTGTTTGTGGATGCGATCCAGGGACTGGGACCGCTCGTGATCGACGTCAAGCGCACGCCGATCGACTTCCTCGCGGCCGACGGCCACAAGTGGCTGCTGGGCCCCGAGGGTGCGGGCCTTCTTTACGTGCGCCGCGACTGGATCGAGCGGCTCCGTCCGATCGGTGTCGGCTGGCACAGCGTCGTCGGCTCCTACAACTCGCCCCGGAATGAGTTTCGTTTGAAGCCCGGCGCCAGTCGCTGGGAGGGCGGTTCATTCAACATGCCCGGCTTGCAGTGCTTCGGGGCGAGCGTCGGCTTGTTCCACGAGCTCGGCGCGCAGGTGATCTCGGCCCGGATCATGGACCGGGCGGAGGCCGCTCGCGAAGCGGCCAGGGCCGCCGGGTGGGCTGTCTATGGTTCGACGCGCGACCTGGACCGTTCGGCGATCGTCGTCCTGGAACGAGGTGACGCCGATCCTCAAGCGGCCGCCCGGGACCTGCGGCGCGAAGGCGTTGTGGTATCGTGCCGGCGGGGGCGGCTTCGCATCAGTCCCCACCTGTATAATAATGACGACGACTTCCGGCGGCTCCGCCTGGGCCTGGCGGGCTCGCGCTCTATCCCAGGCATGGTCTTCTCACCCCAGTCGGGAGCGCAACCATGACTCAGATCAGCCGGGATCCTTTCCGGACCGCCGTCTTCACGGGAACGTTCGACCCCATCACGCTGGGCCATCTCGACGTGATCAGAAGGGGGCGTCTCCTTTTCGACCACGTGGTGGTGGGGATTGGTGTCAATCCCAACAAGGAGTCATTGTTCAGCGTCGACGAGCGGGTCAACATGGCGCGATCGGTCGTGCGGCCGTTTCCCAACGTTTCGGTCGATGCCGTCGAGGGATTGACCGTGAGTTACGTCCGGCGGATCGGCGCCCAGGTGATCTTGCGCAGGTTGCGCACGCTCTCCGACATGGAGTACGAGTTCGGCATGACGCTCACGAACCATCGACTCGATCCCGGGGTCGAAACGGTCTTTCTCATGGCCGATGGCGAGTACTCTCACGTTTCGAGCACGCTGATCAAGCAGCTCGCCCATTTCGGAGGGGCCGAAGCGCTCTTGCGGTTCGTGCCGGCCGAGTTGATCGAGGCGATCCTCTTGAAATTGGCGGTCCGGTCAACGGCTGGCCCGCGGGATGAAGAGGTCGCGGGACCACTGGCGTAGCCCGAGGCCGTGGGTAGAGAGCAGTTGATGGATCGTAGTCACGGCTTTCCACGCGCGGTCGAAATTCGAGTAGCTCAGCCAGCCATCGAATCGATCGTCGGCGACCCGCGCACGCGAGCTGACGACGCGGGTCGTGACGATCATTTGATCGAAGACGTGCTGCAACGTGGCGATCCGGGACGAGGGCTCAACGTGTGCCGGCTGCTGGCCGGCTGTGATGGGGTCTGGCCAGCAGATGTTGAGGCTACAGCTCAGGAATCGCTCTTCGTCGGGGGCCCGTTCCGTGATCCAGACGTAATCGGCCTCGTCCCAGAGAAAACGCACGCACAGAAGCTCGAGGGCGACCAAGCTCGAGGGAGGAACGTTCTTGTCATGCATCCCCGGGCGGACCGAGTCGCTTGGTCGCTCGGGCCTGGGCCGGGGGGGACTGGCCGGGTGTCCCGTGCCCTGCTCCGCGTGGGCTGCCCGTGCGATGCGGGCGCGGCTGAGCATTTCGTAGGATTGCACGATGATCCGGAATGCCCAGTCTTCTCCTCCTGTATCGGGATGGTACCGTTTTGCCTTCTGACGGTAGGCGTCGCGAATCTGCTCGAGCGTGGCGCCCTGGGCCACGCCGAGGACCTTCTGGGGATCGATCTCGAAACTGAAGAGCGACACGTCCCGAATTCCTCTCCTTCAAGTCAACGGGGGGCGAGCTCAGAGCCGGGGCCCCTGGCGGCCGTTGGAGAGCCGGCTGCGCAGATAGGAGGCCCGCGCCACGTTTCGTTCCTCGACACCGAGCTCGGATCCGCGGAGCTTCTGGAGGAAGGCGGGTTGGGTCTGGATGAACAGCTCGTTGACGGTGGCGATCGACAGGTCGTCGATCAATCCCAGGTTGATGCCCATGCGCACGCTGGACAGCAGGAGCATCGTCTCCTCGCTCGAGATGGTCTGGGCCGTCTTCAGGACGCCGTAGGCGCGGCTGACCTGGTCGTGCAGGTGCTGTTTGCGCTCGGTGAGGAGATGCTGGCGAGCGGCCCGCTCGTACTGGAGCACCTGGGGAACGACGTCGGTCAGGATCTTGATCAGTTCGACCTCGCTCTTGCCCAGCGTCTGCTGGTTGGAGATCTGGTAGAAGTCGCCCGAGGCCTGGCTGCCCTCGCCGTAGAGACCGCGGACGGCCAGGTTGATCTTCTGAAGTGCGCGGAAGACCTTGTCGATCTGCTTTGTCTGAACCAGGCCGGGCAGGTGCAGCATCACGCCGACGCGGATGCCGGTGCCGACGTTGGTGGGGCAGGCTGTCAGGTAGCCGAGCTGGGGGCTGAAGGCGTAGGCGATCTGCGTTCTCCAGTCGGTCGTCGAGCTGGTTGACGGCGTCCCAGACTTCCGGCAGGCGAAAACCCGAGAGCATGAACTGGACGCGAAGGTGGTCTTCCTCGTTGACCATGATGGCGACGTTTTCGAGCGGGCTGATGGCCACGCCGCGCGGGCCCGTCGCCGTTGGCCAGCTCGCGGGAGATGATCTGGCGCTCGACCAGGAACTGGCGGTCGAGAATCGACAGCGAGTTGACGTCGATGTACGACAGATCGAGCTTGGCCTGGCTCAACGGCCGAGATGAAGTGGGCTTCGATCTCGGTCTTCTCGCTCGCGGCTGGCGCGGTTGGTGAAGGGGAAGTCGGCGAGGTTGCGCGCGAGGCGAATCCGGGAGCACATGACGATGTCGCTCTCGGGGCCGGTGCCCCGCAGCCATTCGCCGGAAGACTTGGTGAGGTCGTCGAGAGTCATGCCTGTGGGTCCTTCTGGCGGAGCTGGTCTCGCAGCCGCGCGGCTTCCTCGTAGTCTTCGCGAGCGATCGCCTCGCGGAGTTGCGTGCGCAGCCGCAGCCGTAATCCGGCACCCGAACGTCGTCGTGCCGACCTTGCCGACGTGCCTGCTCGCGCCGTGAAATCGCTGGAGCAAAGGCACCAGCCCGGCCGAGAATACCTGATAGTCCTGCGGGCAGCCCAGCCGGCCGCCGGCCCGGAATTCCATGAACTTGATGCCGCAATCGGGGCAGGTCAGCTCGGCCAGCTCGCCGACCAGTTCGCCGACGTGGGCCACGATCAGGCACTGGACCACGGCGTCCAGCGACAGGTCGGGCGGCTATTCCGGCACGGTCAAGCCGGCCTTGCGGGCACAGGACTGGCACAGGTGAAGCTCGCGCCGCTTCCCCTTGGTCGGCTCGGTCAGGTGGACCGAGGCTTCATTCTGGCACCGTTGACACATCATCGGCCCGACCACCTGCAAAGGGGCGTGCTCATGATCCAGGAATTGTCCGCCGCTTGCAACACCGCCGTCATCGCCCCTGCTCTTGTCTCGATGGCCTTGATCTTGTCTCGCAGCCGGGCCGCCGACTCGTAATCTTCGGCCGCGACCGCTCGCTTCAGCTCGTTGCGCAGCTGGATCAGGGTCGTCTGTTGCTGCGTGTTCCGCGAGGCGCACGCTTGGGTACCTTGCCGGAGTGCCGCGTCTCACCGTGGATGTTCTCCAGCAACGGCATCAGCTCGTCGCGGAAGACCTCGTAATCATACGGACACCCCAGCCGGCCCGAGTTGCGGAACTCCAGGAACGTGATCTGGCAGACCGGGCAGACCTGCTTGTCGGCCGGCGGACGGCTCGCGGACCGATCCGGTACCGCCGGCGTTGACGATCAGCTTCTTGGCGATCTCGCTCATCGGCGCCGCTTCGAACGCCTCCTCCGGCGGGGCCAGGTGCTGGCGGGCGTGCTCGTCGCAGAAGTGGTACTCGCGGTGCTTGCCCTTCTCGACGATGTCGGTGATGTGAAATGTGGCGGGCTTGGCACATTTCTGGCATTTCATGGAGCGACTCCGCCGGCCGGTCTACGGCCACGCCGGCGGCCACGAAGCCATTTCCGACGGCCGTCCCGATTCGAGTCGGCCGGTAGGACCCGCCGCGAAGGAGCGTCGCCTCGGGTCACAATGAAGCGTAAACTCATTTTGTATTCTAATTATCCCATCCAGGGGTGTCAAGCAATCCGGAAAAGCCTGCGACCGCCCGCGGACCTGCGCGGGCCGCAGCGTCCTGAACCCACACGAACGTCGAAATCGGTTCCGGCGTCGGTTGCACCGCCGCCGATCGAGCCGGGCGGCCAGCCTTGTACTTGTGGACGCGCGTGCGCGACTGCTAATGTACATTCATTGCGGTCACAGACGTCGACACTCTGCGCGAATCTGGCTTTCCGATGAGTCGCTATCGCCCGTCATTCGACGAATTCTGCCGATGTCTCGGATTCAGGGCGTCGTGCGTGCCCGTCTACCGCCAGTTGACCGGGGACGGGCTGACCCCGGTCTCGGCCTTTCGCCGCGATCGAGCGGTCGGCCCCCTCCTTCCTTTTCGAGAGCGTCATCGGTGGCGAAAAGGTCGGCCGGTTCAGCTTTCTGGGCACCGAGCCATTCCTGAAGTTCGACGCGCGCGGGCTCGAGGTCTCGATCACGGCCGATCGATCGAGCCCGAGCTCGCCCGCTCGTTCACTGCGCAGCGATCCCTTCGTCGAGCTTCAGGCTGCTGCTCGAGCGGTATCGCGGTCTCCCGCTCAGCAGGGCTGCCTCGGTTCACCGGCGGCGCCGTCGGCTACGCGTCCTACGACGCCGTGCGCTACTCCGAGAACCTGCCGAACGCCCCGCCCGACGATCGCGGCCTGCCCGACCTGTCTTTCGCCTTCTACGATCGCATGGTGATTTTCGACCATATTCGCAAGACGATCCTGGTTGTCGCCCAGGCGCATCTGGATCTCGCGGCCGACGCCCGGACGGCCTACGATTCCGCCTGCGGCTCGCGTCGATCGAGCTCGTCGGCCGGCTCGCCGCGCCCGGCGACGACCTCGGCCTGCGCGATATCGAGACGGACTCGCCGGTCTTGCTGCGGCCCCGGTCAAATTTCACCCGCGAGCGAGTACGAGGCGGTCGTCCGCCACTGCCAGGAATACATCAAGGCCGGCGACATCTTCCAGGTCGTTCCCAGCCAGCGATTCGAGATCGAGACCAGGGCCCTGCCCTTCGACATCTACCGCGTGCTGCGGGTGGTCAATCCCAGCCCGTTTCTCTTCTATCTGCCATTCGGCGATTTTGCGCTGATCGGCAGCTCGCCCGAGATCCTGGTTCGCGTCGAGGACGGCAGCGTCACCATCCGGCCCCTGGCCGGGACGCGCCGCCGCGGCAGCGATCGAGGCCGAGGATCGCGCCCTGGCCGAAGAGCTGCTGGCCGACCCCAAGGAGCGCGCCGAGCACATCATGCTCGTCGATCTGGGGCGCAACGACGTCGGCCGGGTCGCCGACTATCGCACGGTGCAGCTCACTGACGTCATGAAGGTCGAGCGCTACTCGCACGTGATGCACATCACGTCGAACGTCACCGGCCGGCTGCGAGCCGGCCAGACCGCTTTCGACTCGCTGCGGGCCGGCCTGCCGGCGGGAACCGTATCGGGCGCGCCCAAGGTGCGAGCGATGGAGATCATCGATGAGGTCGAGCCCCAGAAGCGCGGACCTTACGCCGGTGCGGTCGGATACATCGACTTCACCGGCAACATGGATACTTGCATCGCCTTGAGGACGCTGGTGGTCCAGGGCAATAAAGCGTACATCCAGGCCGGCGGCGGGGTGGTCTACGACAGCATCCCCGGCGACGAGTACGAGGAGACGGTCAACAAGGCGCGCGGGCTCTTGAAGGCCGTCGAAATCGCGGAATCGCAGCTTCCCTGAATCGGTCCCGAGTGGCCCTTCCATGATCTACGACCGGCTCTTGATCCAGGTGCGCGAGCGATCCTTCCTCGACCTTCTCGATTTGACGTTCCAGGTCCTGCGCGAACGGCCGCTCGTCGTGACGATTGCGGCGCTGGCCGGCGTCCTGCCCTGTGCGGCCCTCAATTACTGGCTCGAGTCCGATCCGGCCTCTTCCCCGGCGTTCTTCGTCTTCTTGCTCATGCTGGAAACACCGTTCGCGACCGCTCCGCTTACCGTGGCGCTCGGCGACCTGATGTTCAACATGCCCGTGACGCCGAGACGACTGGGCTGGGCCCTTCTTTCGGGCCTGCCCATGCTCGTCCTCACCCAGCTCATGTTGCGCGGGGTCTTGCTGGTCACGGTTCTGGGCTACCTTTTCTTTCCGTCGCGGCTCGCATATCTCGACGAGGTCATCCTGCTCGAGCGCATGCGTGGGTTCAAGGTGCTCGGCCGCGCTATTGCGCTTTGCCGCGGCCTCGAGGGCGAATACTTTCTCTCCTGGGCCGCCCAGGTCGCCCTGGGGGCGACCTTCGTCGTGTGCTTCACGACGGGGAGCGACACGATCATCTCGGCGCTCTTCGGCGACGAGCTTTCGTGGTCTCGGCCCCGCACGGGTGGACTGGGCGGATTGCTCTTTCAGTCCGCTATCTGGATCGCGGTTGCCTATTTCGGGACCTTCCGGTTTCTTTCCTACATCGACCGGCGCATCCGGCTCGAGGGGTGGGAGCTGGAGCTGAGGCTGAAGGCCGCCGGCCGCGCCCTGGAGGAAGCCGCACCATGAAGGTCGTGCTGGCGCTCTCCGTCGCTTGCGTGCTGGTGCTCTCCGTGGCCCTGGCGCCAGTCTGGCTTGGCGGCGGCGACGGAGCTTCCGCGCTCCCACTCGAACCCTCGGGGAATTCCGCGGCCGCGCCGCTCGCCGGCTCGCCCGATCCGGCGGCTGTCGCCAGCGAAGTGCGCGCAGCATTACGCGCCGGAAATTACCCGTGGTACGACGCTGACTCGGGCAAAGTGCGCGCATTGGTGTCGCGAAAACCAGCTTGGACGAAGAGCCTGGGCGACCAGCTCGCAAAACTCGGCCGGCAGCTCACGGCGGCGCTCGAGCGCATCGGCAAGTTTTTCTCGCGCTTTTCGCCGGGCGCGGGCATGGGCTGGCGGCCTCGGGAGATGCCCTGATGACGATCTTGCTCTGGATCGCTCTGGCCGGACTGCTCATCGCGCTGGCTCGGCTCTGGTATCGTCGGCAAGGGTTGTCAGCCGGCGGATCGCCTGATCGGGCTCGACCGGGTCGAGGCGCGGTCCTGGCCGAGCTGGCCGGCGCGGACCGGCAGATGCACGGCGATCCCTGGTCCGAGGCGGTGACGCGGCGGGCGGCCGGCGACCTCGCTGGGGCCATCGTCTATCTGTTCATTCACCAGCTACTCAGCCTCGATCAGATCGGAATGATCCGGCTCGCCCCTGGTGTGACCGGACGTCAGTACGTCTCGGGACTGGGTGACGAGGACTTGCGCCGCTCGCTGGGGGCGACGCTGGGGCTCTTTGAAGAAGTTCACTATGGGCACAGGCGGCCGACGCGGCTGCCTTCGAGGGGGCATGGAGCCGGGCCATCGCGTTTCGCCGCGACGTGTTGGGGGCCCGCGATGAGAGATAGGCTCGCGCCCAGGATCAGTTTGGTCTGCCTGTTCGCCGGCTGTGGTTTCTCGCTCGCGGGCTGTGGTGCAGGGCCCGAGACCGACTACGGCTCGAGCGAGGGCAAGAGCCTTAACGGGATCTCCGTTCTGAGTGCGATCCTGCAAAGAGACGGACACGAGGTCGAGGCGGCGATCCGGCTCAACGACGACCTGGCCGAATGGGCGGGGGGAATCATTCGCTTCGCGCCCTATCCTGGGCCTCCGGATCGCGAGGAGGCAAACTGGTATGCTCGCTGGCTCGCGGCTGATCCCGCACGGTGGCTGATCTACGTGGCTGGCGATTTCGACGCGTCGCCGGAATACTGGAGTAGCGTGGTCCAGGAACTTGCTCAGACTGTCGGACACCAGCCGGAGGAAAAAGCCCGCGAGTCGCTTGGCGAGGCCGCTAGCCGGGCCCGGCGTCTGGCCGCCAGATCCGCGCACCCCGCCGACGCGGGAACCTGGTTCGAGATGGACTCGGCCCGGGAGCCGCCCCGAGCCTGTACGATCCTGAGCGGTCCGTGGGCTGCTGGCGTGGATGCCGCGGCTGTCGCGCTCGTGCTCCACGAACCGCTCAAGGCCAAGGGTGGAAGAGTACTTCTGGCGGGCGACGGCAAGGCGTTCGTGATCGAGAAATCGGTGCGCGGCGAGAACCGTTTGCTCGTGATTGCCAACGGATCGTTTCTCTTGAACGAGGCGCTCGTGAACTCGGCACGCTCGCGACTCCTGGCGCCGGTACTCGACTGGATCGGCCCGGACCGGCACCGGATCGCTCTGGTGGAAGGGTCGTTCATACTGGGCGAAGCCGACGAGCCGCTTTCGCTCTGGCAGCTCTTGAGACGGCTCGCCAGCTTGCGGTGGATCGCCGTTCAGATCGGGCTCGCGGCGCTATTCGCCGCGCTCGCGCGTGCGCCGCGGCTCGGGCGTCCGCGCGACGAGCCTGGCGTCCGGGCCGACCGGCCCGCTGCCCACGCCGAGGCTCTCGGCGCGCTCCTGGCGCGGAGCCGTTCTCCCGAGCGGGCGCGCGAGATCATCGATCGCTACCGGCGCAGGACGGAAAGGCGGAAATCCGATGGATGACAACGAAGCGTTTGCGGAGGCCCCCGCCGAAGATGGCATCGCCGCGGCCGGCGCGGAACGGGGCGACGCTTCGGGCGGCTCGGTCGTTCCCTGGGCCGAGCGCGTGCTCCTGGAAATCGACAAGGTCTTCGTCGGTCAGCGCCCGCTGGTGCGGGGCGTGCTGACGTCGCTTCTGGCCGAGGGGCACGTCCTGATCGAAAGCGTGCCCGGCCTGGGCAAGACGCTCCTCGTGCGCGCGCTCGGCCGCGTGCTGGGCTGTTCGTTCAAACGGATCCAGTTCACTCCCGACCTGATGCCCTCGGACATCACGGGGTCGCCGATTTACGACGAGCGGATCGGCGACTTCCGCTTCCGCCCCGGCCCGGTTTTCACCCAACTGCTTCTGGCCGACGAGATCAATCGAGCGCCCGCCAAGACTCACTCGGCTCTCCTGGAGATCATGCAGGAGAATCGGGTGACGATCGACGGCGTGAATTACCCGATCGATCTGCCATTCCTGGTGATGGCGACCCAGAACCCTATCGAATCCGAGGGAACTTACAACCTTCCCGAGGCCCAGTTGGACCGGTTCTTGTTCAAGCTGGTGATCGGTTACCCGAGCGCCCCGGAGGAGACCGGCATCTTGAAGCTGCACACCCACTCCGACGTGTCGGATCGAGCGCTGGCCGAGCGTCTCCAGGTAGTGACAAGTCCCGACGAGGTGCGCGCGATGCAGGCCCGCTGTGGGACGGTGCTGGTCGACGACCACCTGCTCGCATACATCGCGCGCCTGGTGCGGAAGACACGGGAGTGGCCGACCTTTTCCCTGGGCGCGTCACCGCGAGCGGGGGTCGCCATCCTGCGCGGGCGCGGGCGCTGGCGGCGCTCGAGGGCCGTGACTACACTCTGCCCGACGACGTGCAGGAAGTGGTGCTGCCTGCCTTGCGGCATCGTGTGCTGCTCACGCCCGAGGCGGAGGTCGAAGGTCGCGCGGCGGACGATCTGCTCTCCGAGCTGGTCCGTTCGGTCGAGGTTCCCATCCGATGAACATGCTCTGGCCGGGTCGGGCGCTGGGTGTCGCTTTCCTGATTCCCGCGCTGGCAAGTCTGGCAATTCTCGTGAGCGATGCGATCGTGCCGGTCGTGATCATTCTCGATGTCGCGGTCTGCCTGCTGGCGTGCTTCGACCTCTTGACCCTGATCGGCTCGGCGCGGTACGCGGTCGAGCGCCGGCTGGGACCGGTCTGTTCGCTGGGCGAGCCGCAGAAAGTGGAGCTGGTTGTCGACAACCTGAGTGGGTGCGGCCGGCTGCTCTGGCTGCGTGATGATGTGCCGGCGGAGTTCAGCGCTTCGCCTCGCGAGTTTGAGGTCGAAGTGCCGCCGCGCCGCCGGGCCGTGCTGGTCTATCAGGCGATCCCCAAGCGACGGGGCACCTACGTCTTCGAGCGGGTCGACGCCCTGATCTCCAGCCGGTTGGGGTTCTGGCGCCGCCAGGCCGTGTGGCCCCTGGCCACGGAGGTGCGGGTTTATCCCGACATCCACCAGATCGCCCGCTACACCGTGCTGGCCCGCCGCGACCGGTTGAGCACGCTGGGCTTGAGGAAAACGCGCCGGCTGGGAACCGACAACGAGTTCGAGCGGCTGCGCGACTACATCGAAGGCGATGATCCCCGCCATCTCGACTGGCGCGCGACGGCCCGGCGCCGCAAACTGACGTGTCGCGCCTTCCAGCACAACCAGAGTCAGCGGATCATCTTCTTGATCGACTGCGGCCGCCTCATGGCCGGAGACACCGGGGACGGGCTCTCCCCGCTCGATCACGCTTTCAACGCGATGCTGCTCCTGGCCCATGTGGCGCTGATCCGGGGCGATCAGGTCGGCCTGCTGGCTTTTTCGGACCGAGTCAGAGCTTACGTCGCTCCCCAAGGCGGCCCGCGCCGGATCAGGCGGCTGGTGCACAGCGTTCACAACGTCTTTCCCGAAATCATCGAGTCGCGTTACGATCGCGCTTTCCTGGAGCTCGAAAAACGGTGCCGCAAACGGTCGCTGGTCGTGCTCTTGACGAACCTGTTTGACGATCTGAACGCGCAGATTTTGAGCGAGTACCTCCACAATTTGACCGGCCGGCACCTACCGCTGGGCGCTTTCCTCCGCGATCACGACCTCTTCGCCCTGGCCGACCAGGCTCCCGATCATGGCGCGGATTTCTACAAGGGGGCCGCGGCCGCGGCGATCTTGAGCTGGCGCGAGCAAGTGCTCGCGCGGCTTCGGCTTCGGGGCGTCTTGACCCTCGACGTGTTTCCGCAGGAACTGACCGCCGTACTGATCAATCGCTACCTGGAAATCAAGGCCCAACACCTGCTCTGAGCCGGACGGACCTCCCGGCGTTATGACGCGAAATCGATGCGATTGATCGGGGAGACGTACCGATGGAAGCCCCGCGACCCACCCAACAAGACGACCAGGCCAATCCATACGCGCCGCCTCGATCCACGTCCCTCGAGCAACGATTCGGGTTTTCCACCGGCCCTCCGCCGTTCTCGGTGGAGGACGTGGCACGTTGGAGCTGGTCGATCTATAAAGCCCGGCTCGCGCAATGCCTCGGCACATTCTGGGGAGTATTCGGGATCAACTGGTTATCCCAGATGTCGATCTTGCTCCTGGAAGGGGGAATCGCTTCCTTGAGGGACCCCGCTTTGAGCCTGACCTCCCGGTTCGTTTCGATCTTCCTCAGTTTCGTGGTCGCCGTCTGGTTGACGATCGGACAGCACCGCGCCTTCCTCAAGATTGCGCGGGGACAGATTGTCGCGGTCGAGGACATTTTCCGCGGCGGCCAGTTCGTCTTGACCACGATCCTGGCGTGGATCGCGTTCCTTGTCGTCCTGTCCGGTCCGGGTCTGGCGGTGTACCTGCTCGCCGACGCCTTCTTCCTCATGATCCTCCAGGGGCCCTCGCTCGCCGGCGTGCTCGCGATCCTGGCTGGCTGTGCGGGCAGTATCGTGCTGATCGCCTACCTGGCCGCGAGGCTTGGCTTTTTCTATTACGTCGTGATCGATCAGAATGCGGGAGTATTCTCCTCGCTGGCGATCAACTGGCGGCTCTCGCGCGGCCACGTCGCGACCATCATCCTCGTCTACTTTCTGACCATCGCGATCAATCTCACCGGGTTGCTGATGTTCGTCGTCGGGTTGGTTTTCACCGTGCCCTTGACCAGCCTGATGCTGGCCGTGACCTATCAGGCCCTGACCGGGTGGGGCATGGTCTTTGGCGGGTCGACCCTTGATGAGGAGGATCGGGAAGCGAAGCGCGAGGGCGGGCACTGACAGCCCCCGAACGGGGCGACATGATGGAGCCGCATTCGCCGCTGCCACTCGCTCTGTGTCCTTGAAGCCTGTCCAGATATGGTTATCGAGTGCGGTCAAGCTCACGGAACATGATTTTGAGTCAACACCTTTTCCGCGACGCCAGAACGACCACCGACGATCGGAGACGTGCCATGACCGCCGCCGCTGACCGCCATCTCCTTTTCGGATTGCTCGCGCTTCAGAACGGCCTGATCGACCAGGGCCAGCTCATGCTCGCGTTTCAGGCATGGACGCGCGACAAGACCAAGAGCCTGGCCGACCACCTCGAAGCCCGCGGCGACCTGACGGGCGCCAAGAAAGCGCTGCTGTATGCGCTGGCCGAGGTTCATCTGGAAGCGCACGGTGGCGACGTGGAGAAGAGCCTGGCCGCTGTCCCCGCCAACCGATCCACCCGGGCCAGCCTGGCCGAGCTGGGCGAGCCCGAGATCGAGGCCACGCTCGCCCGAGTCGCACGGAACAAGAACGGCCACGCCACCGAGGCCGACGATGAATACGACCCCGACCGCACCGGCAGTTTGTCGGTCGGCGGTTCGACCGGCGATGGCCAGCGGTTCCGCTTGCTCCGGCCTCATGCCCGGGGCGGGCTCGGCGAGGTGTTCGTGGCGCTCGACTGCGAGCTGCACCGCGAGGTGGCGCTGAAGCAGATCCTCGAGAAACACGCTGACGACCCGGTGAGCCGCCAGCGGTTCGTGCTGGAGGCCGAGGTGACCGGCGGGCTCGAACACCCCGGGATCGTGCCGGTTTACGGTCTGGGCACCTACGGCAGCGGCCGCCCGTACTACGCCATGCGGTTCATCAAGGGCGACAGCCTCAAGGAGGCGATCGAAAACTTTCATGGCGAGCCCGGTCGCGTCAGCGCCGGGAGTGCTGGCGAGCCCGGTCGCGTCAGCGCCGGGACTGATTCACACGGCGAGCCCGGTCGCGTCAGCGCCGGGAGTCGTTCGAGAAAAACTCGGGGCGTTGACGCAACCCCGCTCGCGTTTCGCAAATTGTTGCGCCGCTTCCTCGACGTGTGCAACGCCATCGATTACGCCCACTCCCGCGGCGTCATCCATCGCGACATCAAGCCGGCCAACATCATCCTCGGCAAACACGGCGAGACGCTGGTGGTCGACTGGGGGCTGGCCAAGGCCGTGGGCCGGGCCGATCCGTCGGTCGGCGAAGAGACCATCGCTCCGTCGTCGAGCGCGTCATCGGAGACCATGCCCGGCAGTGCCATGGGCACGCCGGCCTACATGAGCCCCGAGCAAGCCTGTGGCGATCTCGATCGGCTGGGCCCTCGCTCCGACGTCTACTCGCTGGGCGCCACCCTGTACTGCCTTCTGACCGGCAAGCCGCCGTTCGAGGGCGAGGATGTCGGCGAGATCCTCCGCCGGGTCCAGG
Source organism: uncultured Isosphaeraceae bacterium (assembly GCA_963823675.1). Classification (GTDB taxonomy): domain Bacteria; phylum Planctomycetota; class Planctomycetia; order Isosphaerales; family Isosphaeraceae; genus CAWGMT01. The sequence goes on from CAWGMT010000021.1 coordinate 114,965, forward strand.
CCGGCGACCTCCGCGCACTGCGCGAGGTCGATCCCTCACTGGACAAGGCCCTCGAAGCGGTCTCCCTGAAGGCGATGGCGACCAAGCCGGCGGATCGTTACGCCAGTGCCCGGGCGCTGGCCGACGACGTTGAACGGTGGATGGCCGACGAGCCGGTGACGGCCTATCCCGAGCCCTGGGCCCGCACCCTGGTTCGCTGGCTAACGCGGCACCGCACCGGGGTGACCGGTCTCGCGGCGGCCGTGCTGGCCGGCGTGGTCGGTCTGTCGGCGGTATTGGCCGTGCAGACGCGAGCCAACGCCCAGCTCTCAGGCGCGCTGAAACGCGAGACGAAGGCGAGGCTCGACCTGGCTGCCGCCAACGGCGAGCTGGTCCGGTCGAGGCAGGCCGTGCAGGCCCGGTACGACCTGGCGGTGGATGCGATCAAGACGTTCCACACCGGGGTGAGCGAGGACTTTCTGCTCAAGCAGGACCAGTTCAAAGAGCTGCGCGACCGGCTCTTGAAATCGGCCTCGGACTTCTACGGCAAGCTCGGCGCCCTGCTCGGCAAGGATACCGACATCGCCTCGCGCCGGGCCCTGGCGCAGTCCAACTTCGAGCTGGCCGAGCTGACGGGCAAGGTCGGCCGCAACGAGGACGCCCTGGCGGCGCATCGTGCGGTGCTGGCGGCGCGTGAGGCACTGGCGGCCGAGCCGGGGGCCGGCGCCCTGGCCAAGGTCGACGTCGGGCGCAGCCTGATCGCAGTCGCCGGCCTGCTCCAGGCAATAGGCAAGACGGACGAGGCGCTGGCGTCCTGCCGGCGGTCGGAGTCGCTGCTGGCCGGCCCGGCGGGTGCCGATCCGTCGGCGCGGGCCGCGCTGGCGGCCTGCCGGTCGCGAATGGGTCGGCTCCTACAGGCCACGGGCAAGGCCGCCGACGCCCTGGCGGCCTACCGGCTGGCGCGGGGCGACCAGGAGGCGCTGGCCGCCGCTCCCGGAGCCTCCAACGACGCCCGCCGCGACCTGGCGGATACCATCAATCTTATCGGGAACCTGCTGGGGGGGACGGGCAAGCCATCGGAGGCGGTAGCCGAGTTCCGCAGGGCGCTGGCGCTCACGCAGAAGCTGGCCGACGACAACCCCGCCGTCGCCGGCTTCCGCACCAGCCTGGCGGACAGCCACTGGTACCTCGGCTGGGCGCTGCCGATGACGGGCAAGCTGGCGGAGGCGGAGGCCGAGCATCGCCGGGCGCTGGCGCTCTACCAGAAGCTGGCCGACGACAACCCCGCGGTCACGGAATTCCGCAGCAACCTGGCGTGGGGCCACAACAACCTCGGCTGGTTGCTGAGGGACACGGGCAAGCCGGCGGAGGCGGAGGCCGAGCTCCGCAAGGGGTTGGCCATCCGGCAGAAGCTGGCCGACGACAACCCCGCCGTCACCGACTTCCGCAGCGACCTGGCGGGGAGCCACCAAAACCTCGGCGTCCTGTTGAAGGACATGGGCAAGCCAGTCGCGGCGGCGGCCGAGTACCGCAAGGCGCTGGCGCTCCGGCAGAGGCTGGCCGACGACCACCCCGCCCTCACCGGCTTGCGCAGCGGCCTGGCGGGGAGCCACCAAGACCTCGGTTGGTTGCTGAGGGACACGGGCAAGCCGGCGGAGGCGGAGGCCGAGCTCCGCAAGGCGATGGCGATCCGGCAGAAGCTGGCCGGCGACGCCCCCGCCGACACCGGCTTCCGTAGCGACCTGGCGTGGAGTCACCGCGCGCTCGCCGACCTGCTGTCGAACACGGGCAAGCCGGCGGAGGCAGAGGCCGAGTTCCGCAAGGCGCTGGCGATCCGGCAGAAGCTGGCCGACGACAACCCCGCCGACACCAGCTTGCGCAGCAGCCTGGCGGACTTCCACTTCAACCACGGCATCTTGCTGTCGAACACGGGCAAGCCGGCGGAGGCGGAGGCCGAGTTCCGCAAGGCGCTGGCGATCTACCAGAAGCTGGTAGACGACAACCCCTCTGTCATTGATCTCCGCGGTGGCCTGTCCTTCGGCTACTTGAGGGTAGCCTCGCTCCAGGCGTGGTTTGGGCAGGACAAGGAGCTTTCCTCCACTTGTGAGAAACTTTTTTCGCTGGCGAAAGACACGGAAGATAGCTTCCTCGGCGAACGTGCGGCGAAGTGTTGCAGCCTGCGCCAGGCCGACCCCAAGCGGTGCGAAACCGCGCTCGTTCTCGCGCGTCGCGCGGTGGAACAGGGAAAGGGTTCCCGGTGGCTGGTTTATTTCAAGATGGCCCTCGGCATGGCAGAATACCGTAGCGGACACTTCGCGGAAGCCGAAGCCGCTTTGACCGCGACGATGAATGATCCAGGTAAAAATAACACTGTATCAAGCATCTCGGCGTTCTACCGCGCAATGGGCCTGTTTCGACAGGGCAACGCGGACCTTGCCCGCAAGCTCGCGACCGAAGCGGCCGCGAAGATGAAACCGCTGCCCGCCGACGAGCAGAAACCGCTTCTAGGCGGTGCTTACCATGACGACCTGATCATGTGGCTGGCCTACAAGGAAGCGAAGGCCATGATCCAGTTTGACGCGACCCGCGCCACGGGGCGCAGCCCCACACGAAATGACCGTGTGTCCGGGATGAGATGGATCTGCCCGCAAGAGCGCCAGAGGCGGGGCCAGATTTGCAACCAGGAGGTTGAGCTTACCACGCAGCGTCCCGTTCCCTACTTGTTGGCCGATCATCGCCCCGGCCGGTATTCTTGACGTCATGAAGAACGAGCTCACCCGCATCCTCGGCGCCATTGAAGCTGGAAACGCGCAAGCCGCCGATCGGCTATTGCCGCTGGTGTACGAGAAGCTGCGCAAGCTGGCGGCCGCACACATGGCGAACGAGGCAGTTGACCATACCCTGAGCGCAACGGCTTTGGTTCACGAGGCCTATCTGCGACTGGTGGGAAATCAGCAGTTCAACTGGCTTTTTCGGCAACTTTCGGAGAATTCCTGTCGCACGGCGGAGCCAGACGGAGCATGACGATCAGGAGGCCGCTTTCGGGCCCCCGATCCTGAGTCGTTCCGAGCCGATCCTGAGGAGTCAACGCCCATGGCCTCGCCCGACCCCGACCTGAAGAGCATATTCTGTGAAGCCCTCGAGCGGCCAGGCGGCGCCGAGCGGGACGCGTACGTCGAGGACGCGTGTCGCGGCAACCCAGCGCTCAAGGCGGGAGTCGAGGGGCTACTGGCGGCCCACGTCCAGGCAGGCCGCTTCCTCGCACAATGCCCGGAGGGCCCGGTCGCTGGCGAGTCAAAGACTCTTGCCGCCACGGGCACCGATGCGCAGTCAGTTGCCACCAATGCGGCGGAAACAACTGCGAACGAAACACACGAATTGACAAGAACTTCCGCCTCGGAAACGCGCGGCTTCGCGGAGAATGGGTCTGGCACCAAGAACGCCACAGCCGTCGACTCAGGGCGGAAAAGCCGTCCTGGCGGGTTCGTGCCGGGTCAGGTCATTGCATTGCGGTACACGCTGCGAAACCTGCTCGGCGAAGGGGGCCTGGGCACGGTTTACCTGGCCGAGCAGACCGAACCGGTGAAACGCCAGGTCGCACTCAAGTTGATCAGGCTTGGCATGGACTCACGCGCGGTTCTGGCCCGGTTCGACGCCGAACGCCAGGCGCTGGCCCTGATGGATCACCCGAACATCGCCCGCGTTTACGACGGAGGCACCACCGAAACCGGCCAGCCGTTCTTTGTGATGGAACTGGTGAACGGCCAGCCGATCACGGATTATTGCGACCGCAAACGGCTGCCGGTTCGGGCTCGGCTGGAGCTGTTCGTGGCCGTTTGCCAGGCGGTGCAGCATGCCCATCAAAAGGGAATCATCCACCGCGACCTCAAGCCTTCGAACGTGATGGTCACCGAGGTCGACGGCCGCCCCACTCCCAAGGTCATCGATTTCGGCGTGGCCAAGGCCACCGGGTTCGACCTGACCGACCAAAGCCTGGGCGATACCGGAGCGATCGTCGGCACGCCTACCTATATGTCGCCCGAGCAAGCGGACCCGTCCTCGATGGACATCGATACACGGACCGACGTCTATGCGCTGGGCGTGATCCTCTACGAGTTGCTCGCCGGCTCGCCGCCGCTGGATGCATCGCAGTTCAAGCGAGGTGCGCTGCTGGAGATGCTGCGCATGGTGCGGGAAGTTGATCCGCCCCGTCCGAGCACGAGGGTGAGCACGGCGGAAGGGCTGCCCAACATCGCGGCCGGTCGCAGCATCGATCCGGCGCAATTGCAGCGAGCATTGACGGGTGATCTCGACTGGATCGTGATGAAGGCCTTGGAGAAGGACCGCACCCGGCGGTACGAGACAGCCAACGGCTTCGCCGCCGACATCAATCGGCACCTTTCGTCGGAGCCGGTCCTGGCCGCGCCGCCGAGTCGGGTCTACCGAACGAAGAAATTTGTCCGCAAGCATCGCAACGGGGTGCTCGCCGCGAGCCTGGTGCTACTGTCGCTGCTGGGCGGGTTGGCCGCGGTGGCGGCAGTGCAGACGGCGGCCAACGCCAGGCTCGCCGCCTCGCTGACGAGAGAAACGAACGCGAACATGGCCCTGAATGAAGCGAACGGCCAGCTTACCAAGTCACGTGCGGCCGTGGAGGCGCGGTACACGCTGGCAACGGACGCGATCAAGACATTTCACACCGGCGTGAGTGAGGACTTCCTGCTCAAGGAGGAGAAATTCAAGGAGCTGCGCAACCGGCTCTTGAAATCTGCCTCGGACTTCTACGGCAAGCTCGGCGCCCTGCTGGGCAAAGAGACCGACAGCGCCTCGCGGCGGGCCCTGGCGCAGTCCAACTTCGAGCTGGCCGACCTGACGGCCAAGGTCGGCCGCAACGAGGACGCCCTGGCGGCGCATCGTGCGGTGCTGGCGGCTCGCGAGGCGCTGGCGGCCGAGCCGGGGGCCGGCGTCGTGGCCAAGGTAGGCGTCGGGCGCAGCCTGATGGCGGTCGCATGGCTGTTCGAAGCGACCGGCAAGACGGACGAGGCTCTGGCCTCCTTCCGGCGGTCGGAGTCGCTGCTGGCCGGCCCGGCGGGTGCCGATCCGTCGGCGCGGGCCGCGCTGGCGGCCTGCCGGTCGCAAATGGGTTGGCTCCTACAGGCCACGGGCAAGTCCGCCGACGCCCTGGCGGCCTACCGGCTGGCGCGGGCCGACCAGGAGGCGCTGGCCGCCGCTCCCGAAGCCTCCAACGACGCCCGCTGCGACCTGGCGGACACGGTCAGCCGCATCGGCTTCTTGTCGCTGGATATTATGAACAAGAACGCGGAGGCGGAGGCCGAGTACCGCAGGGCGCTGGCGATCCATCAGAAGTTAACCGACGACAACCCCGCCAACACCGCCTTCCGAAGCGCCCTGGCGCACAGCCATCACGACCTCGGCTACCTACTGCGGCAGACGCTCAAGCCAGCGGAGGCCGAGCCCGAGTTCCGCAAGGCGCTGGCGCTCCAGCAGAAGCTGGCCGACGACAACCCCGCCGTCACCGAATTCCGCGACCGCCTGGGATTCAGCCACCAAAGGCTCGGCGTCCTGCTGGCGGGTGCGGGCAAGTCGTCAGAAGCGGAGGCCGAGCTCCGCAAGGCGCTGGCTCTCCATGAGAAGCTGGCCGACGACAACCCCGCCGTCACCGAATTCCGCAGCCGCCTGGCGGAAGACCACGTTGACCTCGGCAACCTACTGTTGAACACGACCAAGCCAGCGGATGCGGAGGCCGAGTACCGCAAGGCGACGGCGCTCAGCCAGAAGCTGGCCGACGACAGCCCCGCCGTCACTCAGTTCCGCATCAACCTGGCGTGGAGTCAAAACGCGCTCGCCGGCCTGCTGTCGAACACGGGCAAGCCGGCGGAGGCGGAGGCCGAGTACCGCAAGGCGATGGCGCTTTTCCAGAAGCTGGCCGACGACAACCCCGCCGTCACCGAATTCCGCAGCGGCCTGGGGTGGAGTCGCAGCGCGCTCGCCAACCTGCTGTCGAACACGGGCAAGCCGGCGGAGGCGGAGGCCGAGTTCCGCAAGGCGATCGCGCTCCACCAGAAGGGGGCCGACGACCACCGGCTGGCGAGAAGCCATTACTTCCTCGGCATCCTGCTGTCGAAGACGGGCAAGCAGGCGGAGGCGGAGGCCGAGTTCCGCAAGGCGCTGGCGATCTGGCAGAAGGCGGTCGACGACAACCCCGCCCACACCGGCTTCCGCAGCGGCCTGGCGAACATCCACTTCCACCTCGGCATTCTGCTGTTGAACGCAGGCAAGCCAGTGGAGGCGGAGGCCGAGTACCGCAAGGCGCTGGCGATCCGGCAGAATCTGGTCGACGACCATCCCTCTGACATCAATCTCCGCGATGACCTGTCCTACGACTATATGAGGATAGCTGCCCTCCACGCGTGGTTTGGGCAGGACAAGCAGCTTTCCTCCACCTGTGAGAAGCTTCTTTCGCTCGCGAAAGATACGGAAGATCCCACGGTCGGCGAAAGGGCGGCGAAGTGTTGTAGCCTGCGTCAGGCCGACCCCAAGCGGTGCGAAGCCGCGCTGGTTCTCGCCCGTCGTGCGGTGGATCTTGGCAAGAACCATCCCTTGCTTCCCTGGTTCCAGACGGCCCTCGGCATGGCCGAATACCGTAGCGGACACTTCGCGGAGGCCGACGCCGCGCTGATCGCCGCGGCAACTGGCGGCAAGGACAACCCGCGCGTGGTCGGCACGTCGGCGTTCTACCGCGCGATGGGCTTGTTTCGACAGGGCAAGACCGACCTTGCCCGCAAGCTGGCGACCGCAGCGGCCGCGAAGATGAAGCCGCTGCCCGTCGACGAGCAGAAACCGCTTCTCGGCGGTGCCAACCACGACGACCTGATCATGTGGCTGGCCTACAAGGAAGCGCAGGCCATGATCCAGCTTGGCGCGACCCCCGCCACGGGGGCGCAGCCCCACACGAAATGACCGCGTGTCTGGGATGAGATGATCAGCCCGCAACAGCGCCAGAGGCGGGGCCAGAGTCCGGCATGCTGTCGTGGTCCGCACCGCAGCCTGTGGCCGACGGCTCGGCGGTGGCCCGCCCCACGACGGTTCTTTCAACTCCAGTGCCGTTGCGGTCAATCGTCGCCGCGTGTTTCGGCGACCGGGCCGAGCAGGTTTTCGACGGGTGCGTAGTCGTCGGTGAGGATGATATTGCGCGAGCGGACTTCCACTTCCTTTTCGGCGTTCTTGCTGTAGGGCTTGGGCTCGGTGCGCCGCTTGTGATGGTAGAACTTGGGATCGTCGGCGCGCTTGCCCAGTTCGGCGAGGTCGAGCTCCTGCATCGAGGCCACCACGACAAATGTCTCGCGCAGGCCGGACCCGGGATCGTCGTCGGTGCCGAAAATGTAGACGTGGGGAAACGTCAGACGCGCGGTCTTGGTCCAGGACCCGACGAAACCGCCGTAGCGCAAGGCCGTCGCCATGTATCGGTCGCGGATGGCCTTCTGCTTGGCGGGGTCGGTGATTTCATCTTCCTCGATCTCCTTTTGAGCACGTTTCTCGGCCTCGGCGTCGGACATGTAGACATCGATGATGTTGATCATGTAGACGCCACTCGGGCTGAGCATCTTCTTGATCTTCTCGTTGAATTCACGCGTCGTGAGATGCCACGGCACCGAGAAATCGTTGAATGCGTCGCCGAAGACCAGGTCGAACTTCTGGGTGTCCTGGCTGAGCTCGATGTACTGCCGCGCGTCGCCGAAGTGGGTCTGAATGGGCGTGTCCCTGGGCAGGCCGGTCGCCATGTGGTTGGCCCGGGTCACGGCCGGGTCGATCTCGGCGACGTCAACCGAAGTCCCCGGATAGGCAAACCGCATGTGCCGCTGAAAACAATAAGCCCCGCCGCCCAGGAATAAGGTCCTCAAGCTCGATTTCTCGACGGCCGGTACCGTCGACTCTTCATCATCCTCGGCCAGCGGAGCGCGGGGAATGGGCTCGGGATCGGCCTTCTTGGTCGACTTCTTGTCGTCGTCGTCGGTCGGGGCCACGCTCTTGAGGCCGTTGGTGCCGGGCGCCGGACCGCTCTTTCCATCCGTCTTGGTTTCACCCGGCTGCCGGACGTCAGGTGTTTTGGCGTCGGCGGGCTTCGCCGTTGACTTCGCGGGAGTGAAGTGATCGCCGCCCTTGCCGCCGGAATTCTTCGCGTCTTTCTGGGCCGGCGTGCCGCCCTCGGGCGGGCTGGGCTTGTCCGGGCCGGCGGGCTTGGTGCCCGGCTCGACGGTCTTGAAGGTCACCCTGCCGCTGGCCTTGGCGGCCCGATAGGCAACGAGCGCGTAGATATGTTCGTAGTCATAATCGAGCCGTTCCGGGTGGTCGAGGATGAAATAGCCGTGGATCAGGTTGTCCAGGACCAGGGTCCGCTTCACGACGGGTACTTCGCCCAGTTCCTCGCTGTCGTTGTTGATCTTGATGAAGTAGTAGTTGCTTTCATCGATCCAGGCGTATTCGGCGTTCTTGTTGTCCGGGTCGCCCGTTTGTTCGCGGATGCCCCACTCCAGGCCGATTTTCTGGAACCAGGGGAACGGCACGAAGGCGATGACGCACAGGCCCAGCGGTATTCCCGCCCAGATCGCGTGCCAGACCGAGCCCAGGATGGTCGCGCCGAAGGCCATCGTCGTTCCCAGAAGCAGGATCACTCCCTTGGTCCCTACGTAATTGATGAGTACGAAGCCGGTGAGGAAGGTTCCCAGGATGCTGCCCACCATGCCCCAGGCGTAGACCTGTCCGATCGCGGTTCCGGTTCGCTTGTAGCGCCTGAGGCGGTCGACGGCCAGCTTGGCGACCACGGGGCTGACAGTGCCCAGCGAGAGCGCCGGCAAGAAAAACATGATGGCGGTGACGAGCAGGATCCGGAACGGCCAGGTAAGCTCGATCCGGACGGGGCCGGCCTCGAGTTTGGACATCGTGATCGCGTTGCTCAGCAAGGAGGCCCCGTCGCCTCCCAGGAAATGGTCGCCAAACCACTTGGGCTGGGTTTCCAGCAGCAGGATCGACAGCGTGAGAATCGACGCCAGCAAGAACAGCCAGCTCGCCTGTTTCTCACTCCTGACGAAGTCGGCGACCTTTCCGCCCAGGAAGTTGCCGAAGCTCAAGCCGGCCAGGAGCACGCCGATGACGCTGGTCCAGCCGTAGATGCTCGATCCCAGGTGGCGCTGGACCATGCGGCCGGCGACCATCTCCAGCGACATGAAGACGAGGCTGGCGACGAAGGCCAGGGTCGCCAGATCGGCCAGGCTGGTCCGCGGCCGGCCCTTGTCGGCTGCGCTGGCATCGCCGCCGTCGGAATGCGACGTCAGCTCGAGCTCGGCGCGGCGAGCCCGATTGAGCTGGAGCGCGCCCAGCGCGCCCAGGCCGCACGCCAGCAGGTTCCCGCCCAGGGCCAGATAATTGATCCGGTACGACCCGAGATCGATCGCTCCCAGGCCAAGCCCTTCGACCAGCGGCCTGATCGACCCCAGGCCCAGGCAGAGCGCGGTTAAAAGCCCGACGACCAGCCCGAGTCGTTCACCGATCAAGAGAGCCGCCAGGAGCGACAGGACGGCCGCGACCACAAGCATGATCGTCAACGTGGGGGCGTAGTACATGAGGACAAAACCGCAGAAAAACGTGCCCACGATCGATCCGATCGCACCCCAGAAGTAGACGTCGCCGATGGCGCTGCCAGCCCTCTTGGCTTGCTCGACGGCGATCTTGGCGACGACCGGTCCGATCATCCCCAGGACCGTGGCGGGCACCAGGAAATCCAGGGCGACCACGATGACCGTCCGCAGCTCCCAGTTCATGCGGTCGGGGTGGGGGATTATCCAGCCGATCTCGGCGTTGACCCAGAGCGAGCTCAAGGTCAGGAACGCGCCCAGCGCAAAGAGAGGTCCCACCGCCCGGCGCGGGTCGAGGCGGTCGGCGAGGCGGCCGCCCAGGACATTGCCCAGGCAGATCCCTCCCAGGATGATTCCGATCACGCTGGTCCATACCGTCAGCGAAGAGCCGACGTGGCGCGCGACCAAACGGCTCGAAACCAGCTCGATGGTCATGATGCAGAGGCTGCTGGTGAAGGCCAGAAAATAAGGTAATAATCGCGCAAGAAAGCCTAGCATGAACTGAGCACTCCCCAAACGACCGTTCCGTCGCCGACCCCATAACCCGTACGCGGACGATGGACTCAAAGATGTAGCCATCACGCTCCGCGTGATGGTCCGACCTCACACGAAACGACGACTACATTCGAGGTTGGCTACACCATATCCGACGCGAGGCGGTCCCGACAACTAGTCACCCGCGCAGGGTTTCTCGTTCCAGGAGCCGACGCGCGCCGACCAGTGTCGCCGCGTCCTCGCCCTTCGCAAATGGTTCCGAGAGTGTCCCGCTGAGGCGCCGACGCCGGCATTCCCGAGCAGTCGCGGCGGGCCGCTGAGCCGGGATGCCGTCGAGCGACTGGTCGCCCGCCACCTATCCAACAATCGGTGGTGACCGTCGGTTCAGATGTGCGCCTTCTGCCTAAAAGAACGCACCAGTCTGTAAAGCCTCGTTTATCATTCACTCGTAGCGCCGGGCCGTTCGACCGCGGCTTGCCCCCCATGGTGCCGATGAGGATCTGCGCCCTGACGGAGCGCTGGAACTCCGCCAGCGCCTGCTCCCGGTACGCCCGGAGAAATCGCTGGCGACGCCTCACCAACTCCATGGTGCCGCCTGAGGCTGATCCCACGATTGCCACCGCCGCGATCCACCGCCGTGTCGTCATCCTTGGTAGTCGCATAGTCCAATCCTCCATGAGAAATCGGCAGCCCTTGTCACTGGAACGCCGCTTGCGCTCGGTCGCCGGGCCAGAGCCCTGGGTGGAAAGCCTCATCACTAGTCCACCCGTTACAGCCTGCTCGACCGTCTCGCGCCACCTGTCCAGCTCAACTACAGTTCACCAATGACATCTGGCGGCTCCTGGTCAGCTCACTAAGAAGATGGGCCGTCGGTTGGCGAATGATCTCGCCGTTCCACAAACACTCTTAATCTGAAACGAAATAGGAAACCGCCAACTAGGGCGACGGCCAATTGCGGCAGAAAGAACGTGACAGCGACGATGCAAATGAACATCAGGAATCTCCCGGGACTCAGGACCGTCTGCCCATTTGCCAAGGCAGCCGCAATCGGCCTAAGCAGGTCATGGCCTGCCTGCTCGATCTCATCGAAGTACAGGCCAACCGCAGCAACGTAAAGTGCCAACGCAATCGCACCAAAGAGCACAAAGCCCCAGACGAATCTATGGCTGCCCCGCCGCCGGAGACCGATCACAAGGACAATCCCCAAGGTGTTCAGCATCGGAAGGCCCCCCACGACCCAATGCTGTGTCACGTGGAGGAAACGGTCGGTATGGCTGAGCGCGGCCAGCCGGTGCCCAAGGTCGTCGAGTAGTCGCATCACGCCAAAGTTAAGGGCGACGAGAGCGATACACCCCATGAGCCAGTTGATACGGAAGCGGGGTGCTTTCATGGCCCCCTCATGGTGAAAACCCGGCGACCATTCGGGTACACCGAACAGTGTCAACACTCGATACTAGTCCAGGCTTTACATTGGAAGTTTGACGTAAGTCCTTAACCCTCGTCTCGGATGCCGTTCATGCGAGGGGGCTATTCACCCTTTACACATTGGACAGCCGCACGAGCGTCCCCTGAGTGACCGATTGATGGTCAAAGCTCCAGCACTCTCGATTCTCCCAATGATAGCGTTCCGCGACGCTCTTTGCATCACTCGCAATCCCGTGGATGGCACCGTATCTCAAGGCCGTGAACGACCCGCGCGATTCGTCGGATGTCGCATCACCCTGCGAACCCCTGTCGGCATAATCCGGAGGGCGGCATTATGAAACTTATGCCGCTATCGGCATAACTTCCACGACTCGTCCGAAGAGCGCGTGGGTAAAGGGAAGCACGTAAGGTGCGCCGGTGATTTTTCACGAGCGATCCGTTGCTCTCCAGGCGATTTCGAGCAGAATAACGTGAAAGGCGAATCGACTTGGATGGGCGCGAGCCCTCACCACCCGAAATCCCCGATGCGGTTGCCGATGCCATGATTCTCTGCGTCACGCTGAATCCGTGTCTCGACAAGACCCTGACCGTCCCGCACTGGCGGCCGGGAGACTTGGTGCGCGGGACCGTGGTACGCGAGGTCGTTGGCGGCAAGGGCAACAATGTCGCCCGAGCCCTCAAACGACTCGCACGCCACGCTTGCCCTGTCACGTTCTTGGGTGGCGTGATCGGATCATACTGCGAGACCTTGCTCCGGGCCGACGATGGACTCGAGCCGCTCGTCGTTGCGAGCGGCACGGCGACGCGGGTGATCGTGACCGTCCGCACGGGCGAGACCGACGAGCAAACGGCCTTTTTCGACCCGAACCCGGAGATCTTGCCCAACGAAGCTGAGGCGCTTGCCCGCGTTGTCGATGAAGGGCTCGCCACGGGCCATGTCGAGGCGCTGACCCTTTCGGGATCGAGTCCCGCATCGGCGACCCATGGCCTTTACTGCGACTTGATCGCGCTGGCTCGCGCCCGCCGCGTGCCGGTCTTTCTCGACACGTACGGCCCGGCTCTCGACGCCGTTCTGGGGCATCTGGCCGACGGCCATGCAGCTCAATCGCCGCGAGGCCGCAGCCCATCTCCGCAAGCCGGCGGTCTCCGACGCGGATGTCGCTGGCCTGCTCCAGAAGTGGGCCAAGCACGGCGTCGTTTGCGGAGTGGTCACCGACGGCCGGCATCCGGTGGATATCTTGTACCAAGGCCGCCGCTATCGAGCCATCCCCCCTCACATCAAGCCGGTCAACCCGATCGGCTCGGGCGACTCGCTCCTGGCCGGCCTGGTGGCTGGCTGGCTTGCAGCGATGGAGCCCGAGCGGCTCTTCCGCCACGCCATCGCCTGCGCGGTTGCCAATGCCATGATCTGGGATGCCGGCGCTATCGATCCGGCTGACGTGGCGAAATGGGAAGAACACGTCGTAGTTGAGCCCGCCTAATGATTGACTTTAAGTTTCTCCCCTGATGTCACCTCGACCTTTCCCCAATAGCCGAACTCCCAGCTCCATCCGTTGGCCCGGTTTTCCAGCTCCAGGAGGACCGACCGGCCCGCGAAGGGGGTGAGGTCGGCCTCGACGTGGGCCCAGCCGGCCTTCAGCGATGAGGCACTCACGATCGAGTCGTGGAGCACTCGCCCGTTTGCCTTGACGACGAGACGCCAGTCGCCGCGGGGGTCGGGCGCTACGTCCAGAAGAAGGCGGGTCGCGCGGCCGGCGGGTACGACCAGCCGGCGCCAGAGGGTACACGGCTCGTCCTCGCTGCCGGGATGGGTCCGAAGGACTCGGGGACGGCCGCCAAATTCGATCAGTGCGAGGCCATCTTCGCCGACCGCGTTGGTTGTGAAGCCGGGCGCGACACGCTCGATGAGGTCGGCATTGTCAACAGAAGCCGGCGGGGAATAGGACCCGCGCAGCCGGCGGGCCGACGTGTCGCCGGGGGGCCTGTCGAGGGCGAGGAAGGCGAAGAGGTCGGCAATCTCTTTCGGCGAAAGCTGCTTTTCCACGTCCTCGGGCATCAGGGAGACGTCGCTCCACTTCATTGCCTCGACGGCGCCGCGCTGGATGGTCTCGACTTTTCCCCCCTGTCCCTTGAGGACGACGCGATCCTTGCCCTCCTCGATGGGCAAGCCGGTCAGGATGCGACCGTCGGCGGTGGCGATGGTGACGGCCTGGTAGGCAGAGCCGATAACGAGGCTGGGGTCAAAGACGTTGGAGACGAGCTGATCCCAGTCGTTGCGGCCGTTGGCTGTGAGGTCGGGGCCGACTTCCTGTCCCTCGCCGTAGATCTTGTGGCAGTGGGCGCAGATCTTGTTGAAGGCGAGCCGCCCGGCGTTCGGGTCGCCCGGCGAGACCTTGAGCATCGCCTTCATCCGGGCGACGACCTGCTCACGCGCCGGGTTCCGTCCCTCCCGGATGGTCCCCCAGGTCGCCTTGACCCGGGCGGCGATGGCTGCGTCCTTGCTCGCCAGGAGCTTGCGGACCTGGTTGACGTTCAATGCCTCTTTGGCGACGACGCCCCGGCCGATCGCCTCCAGGAGCGACGCAGCCCATGCGGGGCGGTCGGTCAATAGCTCCACGGCCCTGGGCTTGAGGTCGGGCTCCATCTTCGGATAGGCCGCGAGGACGACGGCGGCGACACCCATGGAGTCGAGCCGGCTGAGGAGCGCCAGAACCTGGCCCCGGAAATCCGCCGAGTTCAGGGAAGACGCGAGGGCTGCTCCAGCGGCATCGAGCCCGGCGGAATCGCCGGCGGCCACCAGGGCGGCAAGGGCCCGGAGCCGGAGGCTCGCGTCCAGGGAGCCATCGACGGCAGCCGCGCGAGCCCGAACCAGGCCCTCCGGGTCCTTCCAGCAAGCGCCCAGGAGGTCGGCGTCGAGCGCGAGGGCTGGGTTGCGCGTTTTCAGGCCCGCGAGCACTGGCCTCAAGCGATCGCGCAGGGCGGCGAGACGATCGCCGGCGAGCTCCCCGGTCTGGACCTTCCGCGCGAGCGAGTCGAGCGCCTTGTGCATCGCGGTATCATCGCGATGGCGAACGTCGGCGAGAATCTCGATCAGAGCGACGACCGGCTTCGGGTCCGATTCGCGCCTGGCGAGGACGCGGTTGACCAAGCGTTCCTTGATCCCTTCGGCCTCCCGGCCCTTGAGGTCGGCCGTGGCGACCCGGCGGAGGAACGTTTCACCCTGCTCGCCGAGCAGCGGATGGACGTTCTGCCAAACAATGTGCGGAATCAACCGGTCGTCGCCGCAGGCGAGCAGGACGTCGGCCAGGACCGCCTCGGCGTCAATCCCGTCGATCTTCCGCGCGGCAATGGCGACCTGCAAGCCGACGTCCCGGCTCGGGTCCCTGGCCATCGAGGCGATCTTGGCGACGATCTGTGGGGCGACTTTCTTGAGGTTCCCGGCGGCGCGCACTCCCCACGCTCGGAACGTGGGATCGGGCGCAGCGAGCAGTTTCCCGAGGAAATCGGCCGAGGTCGAGCCCGAGCCGACGAGTGCCCAGAGGGCGTGCATCCGGGCTTTACGGGGGCTCGATTCGTCGAGGACCAAGGCTTCTAGCTTGGGCCGGGCCGTGGGGCTTGCCCGCTCGGTCAGGAGGCGCTGGGCGATGTCGCGGTCGTAGACGTTGGGATTTCCGAGGCGCTTGATCAGCTCGTCGTCGATTGATCGGGAGAGATCGAATCCGTAGCGGCGGGGCGTCGCGCCGTAGCGGACGCGGTAGAGCCGGCCCTTGAGCCGGTCGATTCCGGCCGGATCGCGATTGGCGTCCTGGTAGCAGTGGTACCGGTCGTACCAATCGAGGATGTAGAGCGAGCCGTCGGGCCCCGTCTTCTGGACGACGGGCATGAACCAGGCGTCATTGGCGGTGAGGAAGTCGGCCTGACCCTTGCAGGCATAGGTCGAGCCCCGGCGCTCCAGGCGGTCAAGGTTAATGCAATTGCCGTGAATATTCCCCATCACGAGCATCTCGCGGAACTCGGGGGGATAGGCCGGACTGTCGAACAAGTGAATCCCGCAATAGGCGGCTTTTTGATGCTTGTGATCGACGATCGACTCGATCTTCCAGGTGTCGGGAGGATACGGCCCCCCCTGACGGTGGTAATAGCCAGTCTCGACGAGGTGCCAGAGGTGGTCGATCACACAGGCACTCGCGAACGCCGATCCTTCGGCGTCGAAGGCGATGCCCCACGGGTTGCTCGTCCCCTCGCACCAGACCTCGAAGTCCCGGGTCTTGGGGTGAATCCGAAAAATCGCGCAGGTGAAGTCAAACGTCTTGCCGCGATGCGCGATGTGGGCCGGATTGAAGACTCCGTTCCAGCCGTAAAGCCAGCCGTCGGGGCCCCAGATCAGGCTGTTGGGGAGCTCGTGGGTGTCCTCGCGGCCGAACCCGGTGACGACGACCTCGGACGAATCGGCCTTGCCGTCGCCGTTGGTGTCGCGCAGAAAGAGGATATCGGGCGCGTTCGCCACCCAGACTCCGCCGTGGCCGATGGCGATCCCCGAGGGGATGTTGAGCCCCTCGGCAAAGATCGCGACCTTCTCGGCCTTGCCGTCGCCGTCGGCGTCTTCGAGGATCTTGACGCGGTCCCTCCCCTTGCCAGGAGACTTGCGAGGATATTCCACGCTCTCAGTGATCCAGAACCGGCCCCGCTCGTCGATCGTCATCGCGACGGGGTTGACGATGTTCTGGCTCGGCGGCCACCAGCTCAACCTGGAAGCCGGGAGGGACCTTCATCATGTCAATCGCCTCCTCCGGCGATAGGGCCGGTCCCGGCGGCCGGTCCTGGGCGTGTGGGATCACTTGGTTGCGTTGTGCCAGTCCGGACGAGACGATTGAGAAGAACGATACAAGGACCAGGGCTGGCGCGAACCGTCCAATCATTATCGAAGCTCCCAGGGGAGGATTGTCAGCGTGTTAGTGGTGGGAGACGAAAACCGAGGCGAGCCGGTCCGCTGGGGGCCTTCAGTCATCCTCATCCTCATCCTCATCCTCATCGTCACCGATCGTCACCGTCTTGCCGTCGGCCGATACCGTTACCTCCATCTCGTCGCCATCGGTGCCTTCACTCCGGACAAAGAGATAAGCGACGAGCTTACGGTCCTCGGTGACCGACCGGACACGCTCTGCCCGAAACGCCGGTTGCTTGGCCTTCAAGGCGCTGGAAACGACGGCGGGAACTTCCGACAGTTCGATATCGCTATGAATTGTCGCCTTGCCGTCCGGATCGAACAAGGCAGTCGACTCACGGTCCTTACGGTCGCTGCCGCTCACTTCGTAACGCGTCTTACCGTCTTCCACCTTCTCGGTTGCGTCGGTCCACTTCACGTGAGGCAAAGTCCTCAAGACTTCCACGACTTTGTCCGGCAGGTCCGTCACACTCAACACGGTCTCGAAGAGCTCGACCTGGCCGTCTGCGTTGAGCGTGATATTGACTTCCCGACCCTTGGCGTCGGCACCGTTCAAATGATACGTCGTCACCTCCTCGTCGATCTCTTTGGCGGCCTCCGTCCAGCTTGCCTGCGGGACCGTCTTGTCGGCGGCCTGCCGGACCGCGGCGGGCACATCCTTCAATTCGACCCGCTCCTCATCGACTGTCGCTGTGAGAGGGACGAGTCCGATGACGCCCATCACCATTGCCGGTCCGTGATGATTGAATCGCATTCCAGATTCTCCCTTGGCACTCGATTTTCAGACCTTGCGCAAAGGACACGACATACTAGACCAATCTCCGACCGCATTATTCCCCGCGTTCTTCTTCGATATCTTTTTTCGGGATCACGGAAATTCTTCGACTCGTGGAATAATGCCCGGCCGATCCGGTCTAATGGATTGATGCTGACGCGATCCGACGCCCCCAGCGACGTGAACTCGAGCGGCGAAGCCCCGGCGTCAGACGCCCGGCTTGAAAGCCTCGTTGCGCGGTGCCGGCTGGGAGATCGGGATGGATTCAGCGAGCTTGTCGCACTGACCGAGCCCAGGATTCGCCGCTTGCTCGGCCGTCTCGCCTGCCGGGGAACGGACCTCGATGACCTCGTCCAGGAAACCTACCTGCGGGCCTGGAGGTCGTTGCCGGGGTTCCGCGGCGAGAGCCGCTTGAGCACCTGGCTTTTCCGTATCGCGGCGAACGTAGGGAGCACCTGGCGGCAAGGGCGAAGGACGATCGCAACCTTGCCCGATGATGCGAGCGTCTCGCTCAAGAGCCCCTACCAGCTTGGCGAGGTGCCCCTGATGGAAGCCTACGAGCGGGCCTTGTCCGGGTTATCACCCGACTTGAGGGCCGTGTTTATTCTGCACGAGACCGAGGGAATGAGCTACCGCCGTGTGGCCGAAACGCTTGGCTGCCCGATCGGCACCGTGATGAGCCGCCTGCACCGCGCCCGAACCAAGATCCTCGACGAGCTGCGCGAGCGGCTCGAGGAGCTGGCACCATGAACGACGCACGCCGAGAAATCCTGGAGCGCCTCTTCGACGGTGAACCGGTCGCTGGCGACCCGCGCGACGCGGCCGACGACGCCGAGTCCCTTGCGTACTTACAGCGCCTGAGCCTCCTCCGCGAACTGGCCCGGCGGCACGACCCAGCCGCGGCCTTACCGGCGCGACAGCCGGCGTTTGTCCCTCCGCGATCGCGACGGCGGATCCTGGCGACGCTCCTGGCCGTGGCGGCGAGCGTCTTGTTCGCGGCGCTCGTGCTCCGAAATGGCTCACGCGCGAAGCTGGAGCGGGCCTCGATTCCAAGCGAGCCGCCGCCGTCTTCGCGCACGACGAAGGCGCCGTGACCGCGCCGGCAAGGCCCCGATCGCCTCGTCCGACCCTGGAAGTCGAGCTTTACCGCTGGGCCAACGAGTCGTCACCTTATCCAGACGACGCGGCGGGGGTTGTGCTGTCGCGGGTCGGCTCGCTGCGGGGAAGGCATGCCTCGCGGGAGATCCTGGCGCTGGAACTGGCCAACGCCACACCCGGGTCTGCCATCAAGATCCCACGGTCGGAAGCGTCGCCGGCGACTGCGACGCCAGGCTTAATCCGCAAGCCCGGCTCGTCCCGCCGGCACCGGTTCTCATCTTCACCCCGGGCCTGACGGCCTTCGAGGAGAATCCGCCCCATGATTGCCGCTCTCGCCTCCCTCGGGCTCATGCTCTGGCTGGGAGCCTTGCCCGCGCACCCATCGCCCGACGACCCGCCCCAGGCCAAGTCGGCGCCGAAGGACGATCCCCTGGCCGATGCCAGGGGGGTGACGGATCGGGAGGACTGGGAAGGGGCCGCCCAGAAGTTCCGTGCGTTCCTCGACGCCCACCCCGACGCTCCGCAGGCTGCCGAGGCCCGATTCTGGGCAGGATTCTGCCTGGTGAAACTCGGCGAGAACGAGGAAGCCGTTGCGACATTGAACCCGTTCACAGGCGCTCTCGCCGGGGACAAATGGGCCGACGACGCTTTGCTGCAAATCGGCAAGGCGTTCCGGGCTCTGGGTAAGGAGAGTGATGCGCTCGCCTCATGGAAACGCCACCTGGAGAAATATCCCCGGTCGGTCTGGCGCACCGAGGTGACGCTCGGGATCATCGACCTGCTCTTCGAGCCCGCCAAAGACCTGACCGGCTGCCTGTCGTATTGCCGTCAGTTGACGCAGGAAGTCCAGGACCGAGAAAGCACGACCGAGGCCCGCTACGTGGGCGCTTATTGCTTGAGCGCGCTGGGCAAGTTCGACGAATCGGAGGCCTGGGCGAACCGCCTGCTTGATCCGGAAAACCCGCTGGAAGAGGCCTGGCGCCGCCTCCTTGTCGCGCAGCGCGACCTGCTGCGGGGCCGTGCCGATTCGGCCCTGGGAATCGTGGATTCCCTGGCCGCCGAGTTTCCCGACCTTGACCAGGAAGCACGCCAGGACCTGCTCTTGAAGACGACCTACGTCCTCCGGCAAAACGGCCGGGCCGAGCGTGCGCGGGAATTGCTTTTGGCCGAGCTCCTCCAGTCCTCCGGCCGCTCCGAGGACCAGGTCGAGTTGCTCCTCGGCGAGCTCGATGCGGCCTTTGGCGTGGACCGCCGTGCCGACTTCCTGACCGCCTTGGCCCGCCTGGCGGGTGATCGGAAGTCCCCGGTGGTGGTTCGCGTGGCGGCCCGCGACCGCCACGCCGAAACTCTCCTGGACGACGAACACCCGGAAAAGGCAGAGGCGATGCTCCGCGAGGCGCTCGCCGCCGAAACCGCGGATTTCGCGCGATGCCGCACCGCCATGAAACTGGCCGAAATTCTCGCGGATGATCTCGACAAACCTCCCGACGCAGTGAAGCTGCTTGACGAGCTCCGCGCCAAGCTCAAGCGTCGCGACCTGATCAACGAGCTCCGCGAAGCTTCCGAGCGTTATCGAAAACCAGCGGAGGAAAGTGAGAAATGACCAGCTTCCCCCCTGGCGGCGGTGTCCCCCCAACCGACTCAGCGACTGCCTTTCACGGATCCACCGAATACCCCTTCCGGCGGAATATGGGCGCGGCGATCCGCCGCAGGTTGCCGCCAAGAATCTGAAGCCGCTCTTTAGCGCTGAGGTCGGCGTCGAGAACCTTCGAAAGCTCGGTCGAGTAAGAGCGGCTCGGGCCGTGTCCGCCCCAGACCAGCCGGTCGGCGCCCAACTGGGCCACGGTGTAGTCAACCTGACCGGAGTGCGGATCCGAGCCGCTGAACTCGATCGAGACGTTCAGTCGAACTTCGGACCGCACGCACGCCCAGCTCCCAGTCGCCGCCGGAGTGGCCACAGATGAAGGGCACGTCGGGGAACCGCGCGGCCAGGAGTGCCACGTCCATCGGTGTCGATTCGCCCGCGGAGTTCCCGCCGCCGGGCCGCCGCGGATCCCCGCCCACGATCATCCAGGTGTGAATGTAGATGATCGCCTGCAGCTTCGCCGCCAGCTCGATGATCGGATCGTTGTTCGGGTGGCTACAGGTCACCCCCTGTGGGTTCCCCCCATAATACTTGATGCCCACGCACGGGCCGTCGCGGATCCACTCTTCCATCTTCCGGCAGCTCTCCCGGGGCTGACCGGGATCAATCGGGATCAGTCCTGAGACCCGGTCGGCGTGCTCCTCGAGAAACCGCCGGATCTCCTTCTGCGCCTCGGCCGGGATGGAGCGGCCCAGCGGGTCGCGTTGCGAACCGGCGATGTCGAGCGACAGCACGCGATCGATGCCCATCCGCTCGACGTAGAACTGCGTCTCCTTGTGCCGGCGGAGATTGCCCCCCTCCAGGCCGTGATAGTGGATGTCCCAGATCCGCATCGCGATCAAGTCGGCTCGGGTCGGCAGGCCGTAGTCGGCGGGATTCAGGGCGAATTGGCGTGGGTCGGGGCTGGTTCTCATAGGCCATTTCCTCACTTTCCGGCGCGGAATCACACCGGTGTTACCCCAGGAGCGTCCGAGCGCTCGCGAACATGATCTTGTCGAGCTGCTGGCGGTCGAGCGGAGACTCGAATAACTTCAACACCGCGCTCTCGCAGGGGAAGAACGGCGCATGCGTACCGAACATCAGCCGGTTGAATGGAACCTGCCCCCGGTAGGTCGGATGCGTGCCGTCGATCAGCCGGCCAATTCCGCCGTCGCCCTCGAGGGCGGCAATGTCGAACGTGGTTTTTGTCTGCTCGATCAAGGCTCGAAGGCGGCCACTGCGGAAGACGGCGTCGGCGTTGAGTAATTGCACCCTGGCTTCCGGTACCTTGACCAGGATCTCGCGTAGCGGCGACGCGTCCACCACTGGCGCGATGATGCTCGGGTGGTGTACCCGCTCGTCCTCCATCCGCATGACGATCTGCACGAGCAGGCCGCGGCGTGACGCCGCGGCCATCAGCCGGAGTAGCTCGGGGTGATCCAGCGCATATCTGTGGTACGCCGGATAGAGCCGGATGCCGCGCATCTTGTACTCTTCGTGGCAGCGCCGCAGGTCTTCTTCCCAGTCCGGCCAGACCGGGTTAACGCTGCCGATTGGGATGAACAGTCCGCCGCCGTGTTCGCGGCACTCGGCGACCAAACGCTGGTTCGCCCCGTCCAGTTGCTTGTGAAGCACGCATTCGAAGCTGCCTGCCCAGGCTTGCGCAATCCGGTGCCGGCGCAGCTTTCGCAGGAGTGCCTCGGTGCGGTCGTACTTGAGCCGGCGGAATGGCCACTGGAACAGATGGACGTTGGTATCGATGATTTCCGGTCCCGCCGCCGGCTCTTCGGGCGGCGAAACGGCGGCCTGTGCCGGACGGATGGGCGGACTGTCCGCGATGGCCAGCGCCGCCGGTACGGCCGATGCCTTGAAGAACCTCCGTCGATCCAGCCTCTGCCAATCCTGCCTCTGATCTTTCATGGAAGGATGCCTCGGTGTTTGAGCCACTCGGCGCACCGCTTTGGCCAGTTCGAGACGGGCCCTCTGGTCTTCCTTACGCCGAACCCATGCCCGCCCTCGTCGTAGATGTGCAGTTCCGCCGGCACGCCAGCTTTTCGCAGCGCCCGGTACAGCGCCAGGCTCTGTTCCGGCTGCGCGCCGGGCTCAGCGTCGTCGCTCGCGTGGACCAAGAACATCGGTCCGGTCCGCTTCGGGATGCGGATATACTCGGCGAGGACGGCCGAACCGGGCCGCGTCAGAATGTAGCCTGGATAGGCTACCACCGCGAAGTTGGGCCGACAACTCGAGCGATCCACATAATCGATCGGCTCGTACGAATGATTCTCGAACGAGATCGCCGTCATCACCGCCAGATGCCCTCCGGCGGAGAATCCCATGACCCCGATCCGCTCTGGGTCGATGCCCCATTCTTTCGCCCGGCTGCGCACCAGGCTGATCGCCCGCTGCGCATCGAGCAACGGTCCAGGGGCAGGCTGCCGCTCTTGCTCGCCCGGCCGACGTGGCACGCGGTACTTCAGCACCACCCCAGTGATGCCCAGGGTGTTCAACCACGCCGCGACCTCTTCACCCTCCTTGTCCCACGCCAGGTTCCAGTACCCCCCACCCGGGCATATCAAGATCGCGACCCCGGCGCGGTTCGCGGCGTCCGGACGGAAGACGGAGATCGTCGGCCGCGTCACGTTCGTGATCCACTTCGCGTCTTTCGTCGGCGCTTCAGCCGGTGCCCGCACACGCTCCGGACCGATCTGTCCGTGATCCCCGACCGCCTTTCCCGGCCAGACTTCCAGCACCAGCGGCTCACCCGCCGCCTGTGCCGCGCTCGCCGCATTAAGCACGACGGCCACGCACGCCAATATCCAAACTCGCTTCATTGCCGCTGCCTCCACGGTGTCGGCCATCAGTAACGTCCCTGCGAATTTTCCGCGCCCTCCGCCGATCGGTCAAGAACGCAGGAGCGGGACGTTGCCGCAGCGTTGGTCGTCGGCCGACGAGCGACTGTTCCGCAATCGTTCAGCCGTGTTCTCTGGGGATTCTCTCTGCGATGGAATTCAAATGGGTCGCCATTCTCGCTTTTCATCGCGTGGCTGGTCAAATTCCATTCGAAGGGAGTCCCGAAACCGGTCGATTCCGGGACGCGCGGCGATTGCCTGTATTCGCCTCATGCCTGGGAAGGACGAGTCGGCCGCGTTTGCCGTCTGAGGACGGGCAGACACACCAGAAGCGCGATAACCGCGACGATCGGTCCAAATTCCGGGTGAATGGGGGCGGCGATAACCCACAGTCCGCCGACGACCGCGAGGGATTGCCCGACCCAGACCGTTCGGAGGTACGCCCTGCGCCGGCTCGCTTGCGTCAGCCAGGGGTTGGCGGCGAGGGGCAGGACCACCGAAAACAGCACGATGGCCGCGAGCGAGAACCCCCGGAGTGGTTCCATGTAGTTCGCTTGCGTCAGCCAGGCGCCGGCAGCGGCGGGCAGGACCAGCGACAACAGTACGATGGCCGCGAGTGAGAGCCCCTGGAGTCGGTCCATGTACCGTCCCTTTCATCAGATACGGAGAGGAAATCCCAGTCCCCGGCCTCATGGCAATTGTAGCACGTGGGGTCAGGGTTCAACCCGGCCGTCGGCTGCGCGTTGTTTTCTGCCCGTCAGCTACGGGATGGCCATCCTGGACCAATCCGTGTTGTTGAGTCGGTTCCTGCTCATCTAGCCTACATATTGGCCGAAGCTCGTTCAACAAGCTTGACACCGCGAAGCCTCTCGACGCCTTGACACGCAGCGACTCTCGCGACATAATACCTAGGAATCCAATGCATCGGAATCCTGGGTTACGGCAAGTCATGGACACGGCACTACTCAAAGGCACACTCTCGTTGCTCATTCTGTCCTTGCTGAGCCGGAAGGAGATGTACGGCTACGAAATCGCTGAGACGGTCCATAGCGACAGCGACGGGGCGTTCACGTGGCGTGAGGGGTCGTTGTATCCGAGCCTACACAAGCTGGAGCAGGATGGCCTGATCGTGGGCGAATGGGAGGAGAAGGAGAGCGGGCGAAAGCGGCGGTACTATCACATCACCAAGCACGGGCGGGCCGCGCTCGTCGAAAAGCGGCGGTCGTGGGCAGACATGTGTATCGCGGTCAATCGCATCCTGGATAAGTCCCATGGATAGACTCGATAGATACCTCAATCAGATCTGCTGGAGTATCGGTGGCCCGAAGGCGCTTCGAGAGCACGTGCGGCAAGAACTGCGCACTCATCTCCTCGATGCCGTGGAGCAGCACAAGACGGCGGGGCTCACCGATGAGGACGCGGTCACCAAGGCGATGGAGGAGTTCGGCCGGCCTGAGGACCTTCGGCCGGAACTGGAAGCGACACACGGACACCGCATGCTCGCGGTGTTGATCGACAGGGCGCTGCAATGGAAGGAGAGAACAATGCGAGCGAAGTGGTTGTGGTGGTCGTGGGCAAACCTGACCCTGATTCTGATGATCGCTCTCGAGCTGTTATTCATCGCATTCAACGTGTACTTCATCATCCCGAAATTCCAGGGGCTCTTGGGCGCCGGCTTGATCGATGGGGAGTTCCTCCGGAAACTGGGCGGCTCATGGATGCTCACGTTCCTCGATCGATTGACGACCGTGGAAGTGAATCACGGGTGGTCAATTCTGCTGACAGCGGCGGCGGCGATCGGCCTCTTCGAGTGGCGCGTCAAGAGCGAGCACAAATCGCTGATGCGATTCTCAGCGCTCGGGACCTCGGCCCTGGGCTTGTTCCTGGTGGTCATGGTGATGACGGTCTCGCTCGTGGTGACCTTCTGTCTGGCGACGCCGGAGCTCGGCCCGATGGTCCGTCCCTGGGCCGTGGAGCAAGTTGCGAGCATCGACGCCGCGATCGACGGCATCGAGCAGGCCCGAGTCAAGAAAGACTGGGACAGGATGCAGGAGCAAGCTGAGCGAGCATCGAGCGCGACAGAGCGTCTGGCACGCGGACCGGCCATCGATTCTCTGGTGGGTTGGAGTCCAGCGTCAACGCTCCGAAAACTGCGAGACGATGTGCACGCCACCTCTGAGCACCTTCGGGACGTGCAAAAGGCGATTCGCGAAAAGGACGAGATTCGACTGAGCACGTCCCTCCGGGAGTTCCGAAACTCGTACGAGCCAGTGCGCAACGTCTCAAAGCGCTCGCCGGCATCGGGGCGCGAACGTTCGCCAGGTTAGCAGCTTCCATCGGATCGACCGCAGCGGTTCTCCACGATTGATGTGAAACACACCGAGCAATTGATCGGTCCCAATCATGGCGGAAGTCGCGGACGCGAGGGTTAAGACCGCAACCGGGCCGAGAGCGGTTGTTGCGATCTGGCGGGAATGGCGAGTTGGACGGGCTATTCCGCCGTCAGACCGCATTCTCGGTACATACTCGGCATACTTGGCACGCGCAGCAGCGTGCCCACTATGCCGAGTATGTGCCCAGTATGTCTCGGGCATGGCAGCCTGCGATGCACGAGCGGATGTACCTTTGAACCGTCCAGACGGCGTGGAGAAGCACGCCGATGAGCTGAGCGGGACGGGCGAAATCGGCAAAACGCGCCGAACGAAGCCAATTGCGCTGAATCCATGAACGTCGTGGAAGCACAAGATCCGATTCAAGTTACGGCAAATTCCGGCGCTCGTTCGCGGCCTGGTTCAAGCGCACGGCTGTCTGGGTAACACTCCGTGCACGCACGCCGGCGACCATACTAACCCGAAGCGCAAGCGAGGGTTCCGGATACACTCGCTTGCGCTTCGGGCTAGTATGCCGGGGTGTTACCTGCGTTTGAACCATGCCCAGAAACATCTGGAGAAACAAGCTTAAGTCCAATCTGGGCAGAATGATCCGATCGGATTCTGTGCACCAAACGGCGTTCGGGGTACGGCGAAACGATAGTCACGGGGTTGCAGATAGGTGGTGGATCGTGTTGTGAATCATCCCCTCACAGGGCTCGCCCAGTGAACCCTTGAGCCAGTACTTGATCTCCATTCCCCACGTCGGCTGAATCTCGGGGACGGTCAGGGAGATCGTGCGGCCGTCGTCGGAGAGCGACGCCGCGGTGACGCGGAGCGGCTTCTCGTTGTAGTGGTCCGAGCCGTAGTTTGCTGTCCGCTTGAGCGACCACGTTTTCAGGGAATAATGCGATGGGTCCGAAGCGGAGGTGCGGTCGAATCGGATCGGTGAATGTGATTTTCAATCCTTGACTGGTCGCGTGCAGGCCGGTCGGCAGGAACATCGGCTTGCCGGTGGCCCGGATGCGATAGAAGCCGCCGGGGGCTGTTCGGTCGCCGGCCCAGGCGAACATGCCGCAGGCGTAGAGCTGGCCGTCCTTCGGGTGGAACCGGCCGCGCATCACGCCGGTCGGCAGCGGCGGAATCGGCAAGGCGCACATCCCGCCTTGCATGACGCCGCCGACCGTTTCGTAAGGGACGACGAAGATCTTGCCGTTGCCGTAGGAGAGATTCAGGAGCGAGCCCTTCGAGCGGTCCCCAGGCTTTGCTCGTCACGCGCACCAACTCGGCGGGAGAGCGGTCGAAGGCGTTGGTGATCCAGCAGACGGGTGGCTCCATGGCCGCGTCCGACGGGTCGGTCACGTCGTGGTAGCCCCACATGTTGCCGTAGAAGCCGCCCACCTTGACGTGGTTGATGCGATTCTTCGGGGTCCAGAATCCCTCCTGGTCGGTGAGGAAGAACGTGCCGTCGTCGTTCAGGCAGACGCCGTTGGGGGCGCGGAAGCCGGTGGCGAGGATGTCGGTGCGAAGACCGTCCCGACTCACGCGGAGGAGCGTTCCGTGCTGCGGGACGAGCGCGGTTTTGCCGTGGCGGGCGGCCTTGGCGTAGTAGAAGTTGCCCGCCGCGTCGGTTTGCAGGTCCATCGCAAACTCGTGGAAGTGCTCGGTGACCTGGTGGTCGCTGTTGAAGTTTTCATAGAAGTCGGTCTCGCCGTCGCCGTTCGTGTCGCGAAGGATCACGATCTGGTCGCGGCAGCCGACGAAGATGTTCCCGTCGCGGACCTTCAGGCCAAGGGGCTGGAATAGTCCCGACGCGATCCGCTTCCACGTGAGTTCGCCCGACGGAGCGTCGATCCCACTGACGAGCCAGACATCGCCATCCCACGTGCAGACCGCAGCTTGACGACCCCCGTCGAGGAAATCGAAGCCGGTCAGGCGCAACTGGCAGAGCCAGGGGTTGTTCTCGGGGAGCTCGAACGTGTCGACGGCAAATGGGCCATCGTTCCGTCCCGGCTTGATCGCGGTCTTCATCACCTCTGGCCATCGCGACGGTCCGCCGCGCGTGAGCTCGGCGAGGTTTGTCGCGGAGCCGTTCGTGATCGACGAGGCCAAAACGTTCACGTCCCCACCGGTGGGAACGCGACCGACTTTGAGCGTAAAACGCAACGGGTTCTCGCCGGCGGGGATCGTGAGTCGCAGGTCGCCCGCGGGCGTGCTCGACCATGACGCTCCCATAACAGGGGGCGAGACGCCGGCCAGTATGCCCGCGTTATGGGCGGGTGTGTGTCCCTCAAACCGGACAGGCGCGGCAATGCGGGGAGAATTCAGAGCGGAAGCAGCATCCGCGCCGAGGAACGCGACGGCGTCAAGGGTACCGGTCCCGGATGCGAACGTTCGCAGCCGAGCCTCTGGCCCGCGTGCGACCTGCAACACCATTTCCTTGTCGCGGGGGCCGAGGTTGAAGGCACGGCTGAAGACCGGAGATGAGTGTCCCGTTTCGACCGCCGGCCGTTCCAGCACGTCCGTATTGCCGACGGTGTACGCGAGGATGACCGCGTCGCCGTGACGGTACTGGCCTCGGTAATGGGCCCACGATCGGGGCAGCGGGCCGTAGGGCCGGCCGTCGCGTCCTCTGAGTCTCGGGTCGTCGAACGTGCCGGTCTCGGGATTGGCCCAGCCGGGGCCGACGGGGTTGGCGAATTCGACGAGCCCGACGATTCTGGGGTGGATCTCGTGCCGGCCGTTGAAGTTGATTCCGTTCCAGTCGATGAAGCCGTCGCCGCTCCACGCGGCCGCCACGCGCAGCGTATCGTGGTCGAAGACGGTCCAGTGCCGGCCGCGAGAGACGCCGCCTGGCCCGGCATCGAGCCGGACGGCGACCCCCTTGTAGGCGAAGTTGGTTCCGTCATCGCTCACCTCGTAAGTGGCCGTGAGTGCCGGGCCATAGTCCATCGCCGACCACGGTTCGATGGTCGACGGCTCGGGGCCGCGCGTCGTGCCCTTCGGCAGGCGTTCGAGATAGGCCCGGTCCACGAGGGCGAACTGGGTCGGGTTGTCCCCTTTGAGGAAATTCTGACGGACGTAATGAATGACGTCGTATTTCTGCGAGGGCACCATCCAGGTCTGCGGCGGCATCTGGCCGAAGCCCTGGGTGAGCGTGCGATAGAGGCCATACGGGTCGGTACCGTTCTTGAACCGGCCGGAGGCGAACCGCAGCGAAGTCGGCAGCGAGCCCGGCTTGTCCTTGGTACCGTGGCAGTTAATGCAGACGCGGTTGTAGATCGCCTTGCCTCGTTTGAGGCTTTCAGGGCCGAGGCCGGCGATCATCCCGGCGTGGTCGATCTTCGACTCGTAGTCGGGCAGTGCCAGTCCCGCGACCTGCGACGGGTCGGGCCGAAGGGCCTTGGCGCGATCGGGCCCGCCGTCGGCGATCTCGCGAAGGTAACGGATCAGGTCGAGGAACTGCTGGCGCGAGTTAAGCCCGTTCACGAGGCCGGCTGGCATGACCGACGGCCCCTTGTCCTTCCGCTCGTCGATGTCTCGCTTGAGGATGGTGAGCAGGTTTCCGTCCTGAGCGGGGTCACGGAGGATTACCCGGTCGCCCCGGTCTAGAGCGAGCAGGCCGGTGACGTTCTTCCCTTCGGACGTAGCGATCGTGACGGTCTCGAAGCCCTTCTTGATGGCCTTCGAGGGTCGCAAGATCGAATCGATCAGGTAGGCGTCGGTCGCCTCCTTGCCAAGCTTTGCAAGGTCGGGGCCCAGTATGTCGCCCCGGCCGTCGCCGGCCGCGTGACACTTCGTGCAGCTCAGGAATGGCTCGTGGAAGAGGATCGCTCCACGCGCGGGGTCGCCCTGCTGGCGGGCGGCGCTGGCAAGTGCGACCGGATCTTCGGCGAGCAGCAGGACTTCGAGCGGCTGGGCGGCGGGGGCGTCATCCCAGTGGGCCGTCGCGAAAAGCAGAACGAGGCCCGTCAGAGCGGGATTCATGATCGTGAAGACTCCAGCCGTTGGCCGGCATTTCCCGAGCGTCACTGGAGGCGGCCCGCAGGGCGTTTGGAGTCCTTGGTTTTGTCGGCTTCGTTCTCGCGCTTCTGGATCTGCAAGATCAGCTCGCGCATCTCGGCCATCTGAGCGTCCAGTTTCTCGCTCTTTTGCTTGAGCTCGTTATTGAGCGCGGTTAACTTCTTGATTTCTTCATCCAGGGTGAGCATGGGAGCGCTCGGATCATGAAGGTCCTCGGCGCCATTTTCCGCTTCCAGTGCCCTTTTCACCTGCAATCGCGTCTTGTACTTCTCGAGCCACTCCTTCATCTCCTCGACAGTGAGCTCGCCGCGAAGGGCCTTCTCTCCCTCTTCGAGTATCGGCGACACCTCGGGAATGACAGGCCGAAGGAGAGGCATCTGGTCCATGTCGTCTTGGCTCGTGATATAGATCATACCATCCGCAACGAGGTAGGCGAGCCCGAGCTGCTTCAGGACCAGTTGCAGCGTCCGGCGCAGCGGCACACCCTCGAGGTCGATTGTCACGGTCGAAGTCATCGATTTGTCGGCTTCTTGCAGGCCGATTGGATCGACGTAGATCGGGAAGCCATTCGGCATCCCGGGAGATTTCGTGGCATCCTTGATGTGTTTGAGAAAATCGCCGAGAGGCGTTTCGTCGGGGAACTTCACGGCGATCAGATCGTCGAGCTTGCGGAGGATGAGCTGCGACTTGGGGTCCTTGCCGTGGCCGGAGACGCTGAATCCGGCCGCGGCCTTTTTCGGCTTGGGCGCCTGGCCGCCAAAGCCCGCGCCGCCCTGGGCCAGCTCGAGCTGGGCCTTGGCCGCAAATGCCAGGAGTTTGGCGTTGTCGCCCTCGATCGTGGACGCCCCGTGCTGGATGTTCTGGCGCTGGCGCGCGATCGAGCGGATCCGGTCGAGGTGATCGGCGATCGCGGAGGCCGTCTCCGCGGGGGATGTCGCGCTCTGCTTCTGGGCATCCATCAAGAGGTTTGACACGTCGTACAAACGATCGACCGTCCCGCTGCCGGCCGAGAATTCTCCGTAGACCTTGTTCCAGGCGCGTTTTGCCGCATCGAGGAGCTGGCCCTCCGGGTCGGACGGATTGGGAGCGGGCTCGGTGCTCGGGAGTGCTGCGGTGGAAGACGTCTTGGCGGGGGTGCGTGACGCTGCAACCAGGTCGGACGAAGTATTGGCTACGACACTTGGGCCCACGACAGCCGTCGAGCCGGCACCGGCCGCGACTGGCGCGGCTGCCACGGCAAGCTTGTCGTCAGGCTGCCTGCCGTGTTGCTGGGCGGTCACCGCGGCTCCGGCGAGCGCGAGTGCAGAGACAAACAAGGCTGCCCCGATGCACGTGATTTTGTTCAACAACATGGCTGTCAAGGCTCCTTCAACGAGAGCGGCAACTGACGTCAACACGAATTGAGCGGTGGAATGTCCGATGGCCGATTTCAATCCGGCATTGACGGTGCTTTCGAGCAGCTCGCGGGGAATGGAAGCCGTTGCGTCGTTCGCGAGTGAAGCCCCGACCGCCAGGGCGGTCGGCGCCAGCCCGCGGCGTAGGAGCCGGCAGCGCAGCAGGTCTCGCGCTCGGGCCAGCCGGCCTTTGACCGTGCCGATCGGCCACTTGAGCAAGCGGGCGGCTTCTTCGTGTGTCTGCCCTTCGAGATAGCAAAGGACGATGGGTGAGCGGTACTTCGCCGGAAGCCGGCTCAATTCCTGGTCGAGTGTTTCGGCGAGCTCGAGGTCGGCTGGCGGGCGAGCCGCCGTGGTGGCTGCCGCCTCGGCGTGGATCGACTCGTATCGGCGGCGGCGGGCCGCCTCGCAGCGCGCCCGCAGAGCCACGCGCACCGCGACGCCGTGCAGCCAGGGCCCGATCGCATCCCGCGGTCCGAGCTGCCGTGCCCGACGAACCAGAACGAGGAATGTTGCCTGAAATGCGTCCTCGACGTCGCTTTGGCTCGCCAGCATGCGTCGGCACACGCCCAGGACCATCGGTCCGTGCCGCGCCACCAGAGCTTCAAACGCAACTTCGTCCTGCCGCTCAAGATATCGTTCCAGAAGCTGCCATTCCGAAAGCCCCGTGACGGTTTCGCCCTGGAAGATGCGCCCGATGTCGGATGTCGGTAATCGATGGATGCTCAATGGCGGACCTCCCCGCGCGATCCGAGTCTCTTCTATCATGCGGCCCCAGGGCAATTTGGATACAAGTTTGTCGTTTTTCTTTCAGAAAGCCGCCATCGGGGAATTACGCCGAAGCCGTTCTGGAGATTCGCCAGCAACAAGCCGGCCGCCGCCAGAGCGACCGGCCGGTTTCACTCGGCCTTGCCAGTTGCAACCAGTGGCACGGGTTCTGGTATTCCGACATTCGCCAATCCCAGGGCCTCTGGCGCTGCGCCGGCGTCAAGCCCGGTTGCGGCCGTGGCAAAGAGCTGTTTTTTCCGCAATCGCTGGCTTCGATCATACCGGATCGGGTAGGTCATATCATGGAACATGATGCCCCACAGGCAGATCTCTCGCCACTGACCTCGCCCGATGCCGAAGCGCCGGGCGCATTCCGAGGGATCGATGACGGGTGCGGGCGTCGTTTCGGGCCAGCCGAACGCCCGCCGGTCGCGCAGCGCCTGGAGGGCCCGCTGCGCCAGCGCGATCTGGCCCCGCAGCGACGGGTGCATGGCATCCTGAAACAGCAGATCATCCAGCAGGCCATGGCGTCCAATCGCATGGAAATAAGCCTGCCCGTCGATCAAGATGCAGCCGTGCCTGGCGGCGATCTCGCGGTAGATATCCTGGAACGCAGTCAGCATGCGCATGGGATAACCATCCTGGTCGCGAGCCTGCACGTACTCGTCGTACGCTGCCTCCCACTCGTGCTTCCGCTCAAGAAGCTGTGCCAGGCGATAATGAGTCTCGGCGAAGCCGGGCTGCCGGGCCAGGAGGGATCGATATGCGGCGATCGCACGAGCAGGATCGTTCTCTTCAAGCCGCTTCGCGTCGAGGAAGTCGCGGCGAAACGCCTCGCGCTCGTGACGCGGAGTGGCGGCACGCAGAAACGAGCGGTTCGGCTCGAAGCCAGCGTCGTTCGCCGGAGGCGCGATCAGGATCGGCAGCGCGCCCAGCCTGCCGGCATAGGAAACCAGCAAGTCGAGGCGGCGGCGGAAGTCGACAAGCAGCGCGTCGTATTCGGTCAACGTGTACACCGGAGTGTCGATCAAGTCCCTGTAGCCCCAGGCCGGCGGCGGGATCGCGATGCGGCATTTTTCGATGGTCTCGTGCAGCATCCCGAATAGAGCGGAGACGGCCTCGACCTGCGCGATCATGAGACCCCCGGCGCTTGGAAGCGCGTCGTCGAAGTAGTGCAGCAGGTCGCGATATGCCTGGAGCCGTGAGGAAAACTCGTTATGGCCGCAGTAAATGATCATGATCTCGGGACGACGTTCTGATTAACCTCAGTTTTTGTTGCTGACTTTCCAGCGTCTCGCACGCCATGGCCAGGATCTCAAGCCCCACCCCCCGTGCCGGAAAGATCTCCTTGAGCTTCCACTCGATGATCGATCCGACCGAGAGCCAGTTTTGATACGGAACCCCCGCAGCGCTCGACTCGCCCAGCACGAGGATGTCGATCTGACGGTCATCGCGCGCGTCCGGAAAGTCGTTTGGCAGTTGATCCACGGCGGGGAGCTGGGAGAGAGGCACCTCGTCCGCGAGCCCGGTCGTTCCGTGCAAGCCG
The DNA here is from genome assembly GCA_963823675.1 of uncultured Isosphaeraceae bacterium. Taxonomy (GTDB): domain Bacteria; phylum Planctomycetota; class Planctomycetia; order Isosphaerales; family Isosphaeraceae; genus CAWGMT01. The sequence goes on from CAWGMT010000021.1 coordinate 147,905, forward strand.
CCCGTCGGCAGAGCCGTGTGTCGATGGGACCAACTTTGCCAGAGCACGCTGGCGGCTTCCGCCATGGCCAGTGCCGCCAGGATCGAGATTGCCAGGAGCAGCCCGCGAGCAACGACGCCCAGGCCCGGAGCCCGCTGGCGAATCCTGCCCAGGACGAGAACGCCGCAGACGAGAGCGCCGAGAAGCGAAAAGCCCGCCGCAACGCCGAAAAGAGTCTCGATGACGATCAGGAAGATGAGCCCGATCTCCCAGAACACCCATTCGGGAGTGTGGCTCAATATCCACAGAGTGGCAACGATTGCCAGCAGCACAAGGGGCGCGAGAGCGATCGTCAGCAGCACGAGCCGCCCGAGCGGCGTCTTCAAGAGCCAGAAAACGCCGCTGCGCTCGGCCATTCGACCTACGAAGCCAGGCAGACGCTTGTCGGTTCGTGGATACAGCATCACTCGATTTTGATCGCCACACCCACGTCGAAGTCAAGCATGATCTGTCGCGATTTGACCGGCCTACCTCGCATTGCCCTGATCCTCATGATTTGTTACGGTTCCGACTCGATACCAGCCCTGGAGCGCGGTAAGGGCGGCGGAGAGATCCGCAGGAAGGGAGACCATCGTCCGAACGGGGAGGCGGGATCCATGGCTCAAGCGACGGACACCATCGGCTTCATCGGCGATCTGGAGGACCCCTGGGTGGCAGGCATCGCCGACGCGTTACCCGCCGACCTTGGTGTCGCGCGGGTGAACTGCGCCGGCGACGTTCCGGAAGAGCCGTTCGGGCCTCGAACTTCGCCGCGGTTTATCGTTCTGCACCGCCATCGCTTGAGCGCACTCGACCGGTCACGGATCAAGCGGTGGCGCGAACAGACCGACACCGAGACACAGATCAAGCCCGCGTTAGTTCTCTGTGTCAGCCCCTATGTGCGTTACGAAGAGATCGAGCGTGTGCTCGGACTGGTCGATCAGGTTGTTCCGGAAGGTACCGCGGCCGATATCCTGCCCGGCCGGATCATTCGTTATTTCAACGGACCCGCCGCTCGGCGTCCGCTCGGAGACGGAGCGCACTTTGCCATCGAAGTGTCGGGCAAGAATGAAGATCTGTGCCGGACGTTGGTGGAGGTTTGCGTTCGAGCCGGGCACCGGGCCGCGGCGATCGACGATCTGCTCGCCAGCGATTTTGGTCGTGCGCCGTCGTCGGCGTCATCTCACGCGGAGCGAACCCTGACGATCTGGGAAATGCCGGTCCTGGAGCCAGGGTGGCCCCAAGTTCTCGAGCGCCGCGCAACCGCGACCGGGCCGGTAATCGGCCTCATCGGTTTTGCAGATCGCGACCTGGTGAGCCGGGCCAAGGCGGCACGGCGCGGCCATCTGCCTGGACCTTCCATTTGAAATTGACGATCTCATCGATTCCGTCGTGCGCGCCGCCGGATCGCGTGCACCCGAACAATGGCCTCTGCCCGCGCGGGTCGAACCGCCGCATCAGCTCCCTCCGCGTCCCCGCCGCCGCGTCCCCTCTCGAGAGACCTCCAGCGCCCTGGCCCCCTGGGAAAAATAATTCGCACGCGAGCCGCAACGCGTTTGTGGTACTGGATTCTTCGTCGCAAACATCTCCGCACGATGCGCGCATCCTGGGATCGCCGGATGGAGCCGGCTCCTACAAAAGCACGTGCTGCTGCGCCGCGCCCATGTAGGAGGGGGCTCTGTCCCCCGATCTCCTACAACACCACGTGCCTATGCGCCGCTGTAGGGGGTCTGTCCCCCGATCTCCTACTTGGGTCTCAATGCAATTCCCTCACATTGCCCGAATCCTCCCGTTTTGTTACGTTTCGAACACCGATGAGAAAACCGATCGTCAGCCGCCAGAGCCCCGAACGACGGACCGCTGGCGGGCCGGCTGATGCCGCCGCCCGTCCCAAAGCGCCGGTCGCCGATCTCAAGGACCTGACGCGCTTGATCCAGCGCGCGCCGGGATTTCCCGAGGTCATCGCCGCCTTGCGCAACGGCAAGAGCGCAACCGTTGCACGGAGCCTGGGGCTCGGCCTCCGCATTGATCGCGGCGGCACTTGGCCTGCATGCTCCAGCGACCCTTGTCGTCGTGCTGGCTCACGTGGGCGACGTCGACGATTTTCGCGACGACGTCGCCACCTTCGCGGGGATCACGCCGGACGTTTTCCCCGCTTGGGAGAAGCTGCCGCGGGAGATGAACGCGGGCGACGAGATCTTCGGCCGCCGCCTGCGCGTTGCCAAGAAGCTCCTGGCGCCCGAGCCTACGCGGCTCTTGATCGCGCCCTTTCAGGCGATGCTCCAGCCTGTCCCGAAGCTCGACGTCCTGTCAAAACTGTCGCGCACCTGGAAACTCGGCGATGTCCTGCCGGTCGAGCACCTGACGGCGTGGTTGAGCGATTTCGGAATGGCCCGGGCCGAGGTCGTCGAGGTTCCCGGCGAGTTCAGCGTCCGCGGCGGAATCGTCGATATCTTTCCGACCGACTCGACCGACCCGGTCCGCATCGAGTTTTTCGGGGACGAGGTCGAGTCGATCCGTCCGTTCGACGTCGAATCCCAGCGCTCGCTCGACCGCTGGACTTCGGTCACGATCACCGCGCCTTTGGGCCTGGAGGAAACCGACTTGTCCGCGTGGGGCCATGCGGCCGATTTCTTCCCGGCGGGAACGTGGGTTTCGCTGCTTGAACCGACGGACTTGCGCGAGGAAGGCCGGCAGTTCCTGGCCCGGCTCGACGACAAGCGCGGACTTTACTCGGTGGAACGTTGCTTCGAGCGCCTGATCCGGCTGCCGACCATCGCGATCTCGACGCTCTCGGCCGATTCCCTGGAGGCGACCTGCCACTTACGCATCGAGAGCATCGAGCGGTTTTCGGGAGATCTGGTCCGGGTCAAGGACGAGCTCGATAGCGCGGCCGCGGGCGAAAACGTGCTGCTCGCCTGCCACAACGCGGCCGAGGTCGAGCGCCTGGGCGAGGTCTTTTCCGACACCGAGCTTGCCCGGTCGGGCCGGCTGCATCGGACCGTCGGCCGCATTCGCGCCGGCTTCCATTTGATCGACGCCCAGACGCTGGTCATCGGCGATCATGAGCTCTTTGCCCGCGCCGAGGTCCGCCGGCCGGTCACGCGCAGGCGCTATGAAAGCCGGGCGATCGACAGCTTCCTCGACCTCAATGAAGGCGACCTGGTGGTGCATGTGAATCACGGCATCGCACGCTATCGCGGTCTGCACTTCGTCAACAAGTCGGCCGAGCACGCCGAAGAGACGCTGCTCCTGGAATTCGCCGAGGGAACCAAGCTCTACGTGCCGATCGCCAAGATCGACCTGGTCCAGAAATACGTGGGGGGTGGGAAGGGCGATCCGGCACTATCCAAGATCGGCTCCTCGACCTGGGAGAAGCGGAAGAAGCGGGTCGCCGAGGCGGTGGTCGACCTGGCGCAGGAGCTTCTCGACATCCAGGCCGAGCGCGCCAGCCGGCCGGGATTCGCCTACCCCGGTGAAGACAGCCACTGGATGGCGGAATTCGAGGCGGGGTTCCCTTACGAGGAGACACCCGACCAGCTTGCCGCGATCGAATCGGTCAAGCGCGACATGACCCTGGTCAAGCCCATGGACCGGCTGATCTGCGGCGACGTCGGTTATGGCAAGACCGAGGTTGCCATCCGGGCGGCTTTCAAGGCGGTCGACGCCGGCAAGCAGGTTGCCGTGCTGGTGCCGACCACGATCCTCGCCGAGCAGCACCATCGCAGCTTCGCCGGCCGGATGGCCGAGTTTCCCTTCACGATCGAGGTCGTGAATCGTTTCCGCCCCCGCTCAGACATCCGCGAGTCGCTCAAGAAGGCGGCCGCGGGCAGCGTCGATATCCTGATCGGCACGCACCGGATCCTCCAGAAGGACGTCGCGTTCAAGGACCTGGGCCTGGTGATCATCGACGAGGAGCAGCGGTTCGGGGTCGAGGACAAGGAATGGCTCAAGTCGCTGCGGGCGACCGTCAACGTCCTGACGCTCTCGGCCACGCCCATTCCCCGCACGCTGCACATGAGCCTCCTGGGCATCCGCGACATCTCCAACCTCGAGACGCCGCCGCCCGACCGCAAGGCCATCGAAACGAGGGTCACCCGCTTCGACCCCGAGATCGTCAAGTATGCGATCAACCGCGAGCTCAACCGCGAGGGGCAGATCTACTTCGTGCATAACCGGATCTACGACATCATGAGCGTCGCCGACAAGATCCAGTCCCTGGTGCCGGCGGCACGGATCGCGATCGGGCACGGACAGATGCACGGCGAGGAGCTCGAGCGGACGATGCTCGCCTTCATCAAGAGGCAATACGACATTCTGGTCGCCACGACGATCATCGAGAGCGGCCTGGACATCCCCAATGTCAACACGATTTTCATCAACGAGGCCGACCGGTACGGCCTCGCCGACCTGCACCAGCTTCGGGGCCGGGTCGGCCGCTACAAGCACCGCGCCTATGCCTACTTGCTGCTCGAGTCGGACAAGGCGGTCACGCCGAATGCGGTCAAGCGGCTGAAGGCGATCGAGGAATTCACCCAGCTCGGGGCGGGGTTCAAAATCGCGCTGCGCGACCTGGAGATCCGGGCGCCGGCAACATCCTCGGGCCCGAACAGTCGGGCCACATCGAGAGCGTGGGATACGAGCTGTATTGCTCGCTGCTGGAATCGGCCGCCCGGGCACTGACCAACCAGCCCGAGAGGCCGCTATTCGAATGCTCGGTCGAGCTGAGCTGGCGCGCCTACTTGCCGCGCGACTATGTTCCGGCCGCGCGGCTGAAGCTCGAGCTCTACCGCCGGCTGGGCCGGCTGCGCAGTCTCGGCCAGCTTGCCGACTTTCGCCAGGAAATGACGGACCGGTTCGGTCCGCTCCCCCGACCGGCGCAAAACCTGCTGGTCGAAACCGAGATCCGCGTGCTCGCCGGTGCCTGGAAGATCGAGCGAATCCACGTCGAGAAGGGCGAATACGTGGTTCTGACTTACGCCGATCCAGGCCGGATCGAGGCTCTGGCGCGCCGCCATCGCAAGCAGGTCCGGATCGTCAACGCCCGCAAAGCCTACGTTCCCTTGGGTGAAGACCCGGTCAAGACGCCCGAGATCGCCGAACGGCTGCGGGCGCTGTTGCGGGTCAGCGATTGACCGGCGAGAACGCCGAGCTCTTGAACGGTTCTGTCCCCCGATCTCCTACAAGCGTCGCCTTTCGCTCCGCGAAAGCACCTTCTCTCGTCGAGCGAAAGACGACTCTTCCGGGAAGTCACTGATGTCCCGATCACGAGGTGGGCCCCCCGCGGCGACGGACGACGCGCCGGCGAGCGTCGTCCGCCGCACACCGTAAACTCCGACCCGCGGGCGCAAGTCGCGGGCCGGAAAAACCGACGGCCAAATTGTCAAAGAGGGAGCTCGGGACCTGGGCCTGGTTCAATCGCGGGCCACACCCCCGGCATACGAGCCCGAAGCGCAAGCGAGTGAGTGTCTTCTTCTTCCTTCTTCTTCGGGAGGCACGCACTCGCTTGCGCTTCGGGCTAATATGCGCGAGTGGCTGCGGGACGGATTGGCGATCCGTCCTACGGTTTCCGGATCAAGGACCGAGGTCGCCAGGGAGCGGCATCTTCATAGCAGTCATGATTATCTCACCGGGCGAATAGCGTCCTGAAGTCAGCGTCTCTTCGACCATCCTCTCAATCGCCCGCCGCTCCTCTTTGCGTTGTGATCGCCTCTGCTCCCGCTTCGAGACCGTCGCCGGCACGCTTCCCCCACAGGCCCGATCGCCCGAGTCCGGCGTCTCTTGATCGGGATCGCCGCTTGGGGATCCCGATCCCGGGGCTTTTCCCTGTTCCGGCGTGCTGCCTTCCTCTGGCTGGTCCGCCCCGTTGTCAAGTCCCGAAAAAGCGCCGGAATCTGACGTAACTTCAGTAGATTCCTGTGCTTCCACGATGCTCGTGGTTTCACCGAAATTGGCTTCGCTCGGCGCATTTTCGCCGATTTCGCCCATCCCACTCAGCTCATCCCCGTGCTGCTCCACCCCGTCCGGATCGATCGCGTCCGTGCGCTCGAGACGATCGTCCAGGCAATCTCCCGACCCGAACGACTCATCAACCCGGAGCTCCGAGGCATCGCTCTCGTAGGCCTCACGTCCTGAATGGGCTGTTGTGAAGTTGGGAGGGCGAGGCTCCGTCCGAGCCGCCTGGGAGATCGGCTCGCCGGGAGGCTCGCCCTCCCGGAATCGTGCAAGGCGATTGAGGTCCCCTGGCATCTCCTGTTGCGTTCCGTGCCACTCCAAGCCCATGGCCCCGCCCGACCCGCCGCTCTTTCTGGCCTGGTGCTTGCGATAGTTGGCCATTCCCCGGAACAGCGCATTGGTGCATTTGATCAAATAGTTGCGCAGCGACTCGCCTTCGGGGCTGGGATCGAAGCTGAGCCGGGCGAAGGTTCGCTCGGCCTGGGCGTCGCCGTTCTGCTCGTGCACTTCCAGTTTGGCGCTCAGGCGCTCGATGTTTCGATCGACCAGGGCGAGCAGGATCTGTTTCCACTCCTCTTTCTCCCTGGTGCCGAACAGATCGGGCCAGCGCTCGCGCACGGCTTTGCCGTAGCGGCTGCGCTGCTCATCCTCCATGTCGCTTTTGAGGTCGTGAAACTCGCTCTTGCCGGCTGGCCCCAGGGCATGGCTGGCCACGAAAATCGTGGCGACGCGCCGATCCTCGTTGGCCTCGACCGGCTGACGGCCCAGCAGGCGAATGGCCTTGAGCCGATCGTGTGATTGCCAGAATCCCGTCGACTCGAGTTGCGCGCGCAACGCCTGCCACTCTTCCCGCAGCCAGCAGCACCCCGCCGCACTCCTTTCCAGGATTTTCACCAGCGCCGCGGGGTCATCAGGATCGACGGCCTGTCCGTTCCAGGATGTGTTCTTCTTGCGGGAAAATAACGTTGGGTTCCCATAGAGCGGCGTGGGCCCGGAGGGATCGAAGAATAACTGGTTCCCGACCCCCTGAGCTTCGTTGTCTTCGTCTTCGTCCGCATTCTCGATCAGCATTGTGCACCGCTCGACGCGGGCACGTTCGGCCCGATCGAGCTCGAACGAGAGGCAGACGTTCCGGTAAACCAGATACTCTTCGACGTCATTCTGCGCATCGCCGATCGCCATCCACTTCCGCAGTCGCTCTTCAAAGGCACACGATTCCTCGCGCAAGCGAGCCAGCTTCTGCGAGCGATTTCCGTGCTTGAGTGAGTTCATGGATGATCTCGCCCTCCCTTGCGCTGTTGTAGGGCCGGTCGATTTGCGACAGTTGGCCAGATTAGCTGCGATCTGAGCGGGAGAAGCCATGAGATAATCTCCGTTTGAGTAATCCATCCGCCGAGTGGGCAATTTGCGTCGATTGCAACAATGCGGCGGCCCTATCCCTACGATATCCTCTTTTCGCAAATAAGTTGCGTAAATGCGTTATTATCCCCGATTTCGCAATCGGCACAATCGGTCAGCCTGGAAAAAGCGGCACTCCTTACGAACTCCGAGCTTTCACCGATCGCACGGAGATCGGGATATTCGATCCGACGGACTAACCACGAAACAGACGAAATACACGAAAATCAGCTCATCGTGATCGGTCGGCCGAAGCGGTGGCGGCGGAACCGATCTGCATGTACGAATCAGATTCCTGCCCTTTCGTGTATTTCGTAATTTTCGTGGTTCTGAATCCGGATTACCTCGCAGGCCGTCCACCAGTTCCAGGTTGTGTTCCAAGGCGATTGCCGCGATGATTGGATCGGCCATTCCGATCGTCTGGCCGGTGCGCTCGAGGTCGCCCGCAATCCTGCCCGCCAGTTCGGCGGCGGTGGCTCCCAATGGTAAGACGTCCTCCTTGGCCACCGCATTCAAGAAACGCTGCGTGCGGGCAGTGGCTTGCGCTTGTTGACAGCCTTTGACGATCTCCATCATCGTGATGGCCGATACGCAATTCTTCTGCACATATTGGCCACGTCAGCCCAATGCGACTACAATGCAGTCGACGCCGAGGACCATCGTGGGAACCCGGCGAAGTCCCTGAAATCAACGTCAATCCAGCATCAGCCCAACGTCAGACTGATGGCAGACGCGCCGGACTCAAAATCTGTTGACGTGCGTGAGAGGGACGGTCACTTCGATCGAACGTTCCTTCGCGATCTCACTCGCCATCTGGCAGTGAATGACCAACTGCCGCATTTGGAATCAAATGCTCGATGTTGAGCGACCACGACGTCGACACCCTTCCCCAATTGTCCGCGGTCATGAAGTGAAATACGCATCAAGGCCGTCGTGCTTCTCCGCTCCTATCAGCGCCGACGTCCGACCATCGCGACAACGTGGCGCCGTCCCTCAGAGGGCTCCGGGATTGACACTCGTCCAATCACTTTGTATCGTAAAGTAAAGAGCCGGTTTTGTAACTCGGTGGGCACTCAAAGGGGTACGCCTCAATGACGCGCGTGTGGTTCAAACCTTGGGGCTGGGTTTATCGGCCATCGTCTTGGCAAGCAGTCGTCCTGGTTCTGCTGGCGGCTGTCTTCTGCTTACAGGTGTTCGTCGCCGTGGACCGTCACTCGCATTCCGTGAGTGACACTCTATACGGAGTGTTCCCTTTCGTTGTTCCGTGCCTAATGATCCTGAACTGGGTGGCGGCGAAAACGAGCTCTCCCGAGCTGCCGGCTTAGCACAGATTTTGTCCGTTTGCGACGGGGCGTAAGGGTTTCACCGGGTACCCGACGCTGAATGGCTCGCGCAAGGGACAGGCAACCTGGACCGCCGCAGGTCGTGCATTCCCAATTAACCTCCACGCCGAAGCTCCTTAACGAAAGCGGCAAGATCGTCTTGGTGGACAACAATCAGTCCACCCCGCTTGCCCTTGCTGAACAGAACAACGACGGGGGTCTTCTTCTCGCGGCGTGCGAGGTCGGCAGTCTGCTTCCATAAACCTCGCACGGACCAGTACGCCCTTAGCTTGGTTTCGATAAACAGCCGGTCGTGCGTCGAGTCCGATCGTGTGCGATCGTCTCGATCGGACGACCCAGAGAGCGCTTGGCGTTGAGCCCCGAACAGGCCGGCGGCATCCCGCTCACGGCGCTTCCAGGAAGAGCTGATCAGCGACAATTAGAATTCCCGCCCAGCGACAACTAGAATTCCCTCCTCCTCTCGCCCGTCTGTTCACTATCTGGTTTCCTCCTGACCAGAAGGAGGGAACCGTCATGATCACGGATGCCCAGTTTCGCAAACTTCGCCAGTTTCTCGGCGGAGGACATCCACTCTATCGTGCGGCATTGAAGGTGGGTATGGACGCCAAGTCAGCTCGAAAGTACCGGCATGCTGATCGCCTGCCGAACGATGAACGATGAGGACAGGCAGCGCATACTTGACAGCATCGGCTGCGACTTCGTAAATTGGGCAGACTGTTGAAGAGCCCCGGCAAGACGCAACAAGTCGGACGACTTCGAGGATGCCAGTCATGACGATTGCACGCGCGCATTTGGTGGACCCCGCCGTCACCCGTTGGTACCACTGCATCACCCGCTGTGTCCGCCGTGCTTTCTTGCTCGGTGAAGGTGAGGGTGACCGCAAACTCTGGATCGACAATCGCCTGCAGGAACTTGCTGGCATCTTTTCGATCGCCGTTGGCGGGTTCTCAGTGCTGGATAACCACTTGCATCTGCTGGTTCGGCTCGATCCGGACGTTGCGGCGGCGTGGTCGGATGAAGAAGTGGTGCGGCGCTGGGGGCGGCTGTTTCCGCCGCGCGACAAGTCGCGGAAGCCGTTGCCCGTCTCCAACGCGTGGGTGGAGTGGCGGCTCAAGGATGCCGCCTGGGTCGTCAAGGCCCGCGAGCGGCTGCAAAGCCTCAGTTGGTTCATGAAATGTCTGAAGGAACCGCTTGCTCGGCTGGCCAACCGTCAGGACAAGACGCGGGGATTTTTCTTCGAGGGGCGGTTCAAATCAGTGGCCATCCTCGATGAGGAATCGCTGCTGGCGACGTGCGCGTACATTGATCTGAACCCGGTGGCAGCCGGAATTGCGGAGGTTCCCGAGACCAGCAAGCACACCTCGGTCAAGGAGCGAGTCGATCACGTCAAAGCCCAGGGACGGACCGAAGACATGAAGGCCGCCCGCGAGGGGAGCGTGGCCGGATCGAAGGCGTCGGCCGGACTCGAGGAATCGCACTGGCTGTGTCCCATTGAAGACCGTCGCCGAATTGATTCCAGGCGTGAAGGGATGCTGGAAGGCTTTTCGCTGGGCAGTTACCTGCTCTTGGTGGATTACAGCGGGCGTCTATTCCGCGCAGGCAAGGCGATGATTTCGCGGGAACTGGCCGAGATCTTCGAGCGATTGGGCACGACGGCCGAGACCTGGCAGGCCCGACTGGAGAAGCTGAGCGAAGGCCGCCTCCTGGGCCGGTTCCTGGCGGCAAGCCGCCAGCGGCTCAGAGAGGTCGCGGAGCGGTTGGGTCTGCGCCGGGCAGTCAACCTGGGCGGTTGCCGGGTTACCTGAGGCTGGCACGACACCCTCAGGTCAGCCACTTTTCTGAACCCGCTCGCTGATTCCCCGCGCTGATCGGCGGGGCGCACGCTCGGGTGGCCTGGATTCTTCTGCGGTAGACCGGAATTTGCCGCCGATTCCGCCACTGCGACCCATTGGCTGGGCTCCATGACCCGCCGCAGACCGACCAGAGGAAGGTTGGTTTCCACCAGCGGCAACGGCACAATGACATCTGCCTGTCCTCCAATGTTGACCCGGCGATTTGCCGCCTGGTTAGCAACCGATGCGAAAGTTCGCGAGCAATTGAGAGCCCTAGAAAAGGAGTTGGGTGAAGTGCGACCGGCCCAAGGAACTTGAAACCCCTCGACGTTCTGAGCACTCTTTAGCGCAGTATTATGGCTGCCGGTGCGATGGAGCCCTATCGCTTTTCATGAATTTGCCGCACGCGCAGACACGCGGCGAAGGCATCGACGAAGCCGCTTCCGGTGGCAAGGTCGGGCCCGGGTCCCGCCGCATCCCCTTGGTCCGTGGTGCCGTCCGTGACGTCGCGGGAGGTTGCCATCAGAATCGACTTGATCTGAGCAGGGTTCAAATCAGGTTCGACGGAAAGCATCAATGCGGCAATGCCGGCGACTTGAGGCGCGGCGGCGGATGTACCAGAAAAGATCCCCCAGCCCTTGCTCTTGCCCTGGTTGGGCAGATTCTCACCTTCGAGCTTGCTCCCATTTGGGACCGGCAACATGATGTGCCCCTTCTGCGGCGATCCGCCGGCTTCGCCAACCACTCCGCAAAGGTCGGGAACACGACGATTGGGGAAAAGTGCGCTCACAAATGAACTTGCATAGCTCGATGCCTTGAGACCGCGGTCGGCATCAACCGTCACGCCACCAACGGCAATGATATCGGGAAGGCAGGCGGGAAATGGTCTCTGCCCATTCCCCGCAGAGAAGATCACCGTCACACCGCCGCGAATTGCCTCCGCCAAGATGGCGGAAATATCTTGGATCTCGTTATACAGGTTGGGGTCATCCTTCTTAAGATCGTCCATTGACTTCGTATCAATGTTCCATCCCCAGGAATTCGTGAGAATTCTCGGGTTCTGCGCCAGAGCGGTCTCAAGCGCTTGGGCGGAGTAGTCGTCGTGCTTGACTCCGACGAACGAGCAGTCGGGCGCGACGACGAGGGCATTGGTACTCTCTCCCGTCCCGTGTCCCGAATCATCGGTTCCTGGGTCATTCGTAAGTGGTGTTGTGATTCGGTGAATGTCGAATCCGTAATCGTCGAAGAACGGGTGCGGGAAGAATCCCGTGTCGGCCATGGCAATGCGGATTCCGCGTCCGGTCCAACCAAACCGGTGGCAACGATAGACATTGAGCGCGCGTGCGACATCTTCGATCCGGAGATAGTAGAAGCTTGCGGGCGGCGGTACAAACTGCATTCCGAAAAAGCTGGGCGGCGTCGGAACGTAGGCAAAGGAAACCTCGTCCAGGAGCGCGTCCGGGACCTTCAACTCGCTCGTTGGCAGCAGCACCTTTTTTTCCGCACCCACCGAATACAATCCGCGAAGGCCACGTTCCTCCTCGAAGCTTCTCGGCTCAAGTTTCGCTTGAAACAATTCCTGAAATCGCTCCGGTGAAACGATGCTGTCGATCCTATTCCCCCAAGGCGAAATCGTCGGCTGGAGACCGAGCTTGTGCGACTCCGCAAGCATAGTCCCGGCCAAGCCGTGATCAGCAAGCCCACTCGACGGCAATGATGTCTTCCCAGCAGAAAAGCTGCCGAGCATTTGAACCGTTTGCGATCGACCCTTGGGCACAAGCCGAACACGAATTGGGTCACTCATAAATTTGTTCGCCTTTCGGACAAGCGCGTCATGGGGAGTTAAGCATGGAACTCGGGTGCGGTCGGCAAATAAAGTCGGACATGGGCAGAATCGAATGGCTCGGGAAGTCGCGGCGACTGCGTGAGAGTCGGTCCGCGGTCCGTTTCTTCAACCCGAACGTCGAAGGCTCGCTTGAACAACTCGGATGGGCCCGTGAACGTGACTCCGCGGGCCGTTGTCTCGGCGACGCGAAAGCCGAGCTCGCGCAAGCGCGAGGCAATGCGTTCGGACAACGGCATGTCCGGCTGCGGCAAGGCGGCACGAGCCCTGAAGTCATTGGTTGAAATAGGCTTTGTCATCACGTGTCTCCTCGAACGGTGGGACTCGCGCGTTCGCGCACGCCGATCACGTGCGCTTGCCGCTCATCCACCGCCGCAGCCGAACTCCTCTATCGGAAGCGCGGGGGTGAGCACATTGCAGGTCGTATTCACCATCTTAACAAATTCTGGCGGGCCCCGCTCAGGCGAGACGTTACTCGGACATGCACCGCAAGCCCGGTCCCGCCGACGTCGCTCTTCTGGTCAAGGTTGCGGAATCCGGCCAGATCGCCGTCAACGACGTCCTGCCCTTGGCGCATGCTATTGCGGAACAGCGCAGCCGCTAAGCTTTGCGCAGCAAAGTTGCCCGAGAAGGGGCAGCCGAGGGGACGCGAACCGACGAGGATCCTCATGGAACCGCTCGCAGCCAATCCGGTGGGTCGCTGGCGATACCCGCGCCTGAGCGTGCGCACCATGATCGCGCTCGTCCTCATTACGGGTGCAGGCGTCGGCTGGCTGATCCGCAGCGCGCGCATTCAGCGCGAGGCCGTCGCCGCGCTCCAGAAAAACGGAGGCGCCGTCAATTACAACTGGGAGGTGATCGACGGCAAACCGATTCCGGGCGGGAAACCTCCGGTGCCACGCTGGCTCGTCGATCTCGTGGGAATCGACTATTTCGGCCACGTCACCGATGTCACCCTGATGTGGACGACGTCGGTGCCGCCGGACGCCCGGATCGCACCGTTAGAGCAACTCACTCGCCTCGAGGGCGTGCACGTCTTCGCGCCCTTCGGCGACGCCGAGCTGGCGCGACTCGAGGGGCTCAAAAACCTCTCGGCCTTGACCCTCGGAGGGGCCGATGTCACCGACCTGGGGCTCCGTCACCTGAAAGGCTTGCACAGCCTCTCGGTCCTCAGCCTCGTCGGCACCGAGATCACGGACGCCGGGCTAGCGCGCCTGGGCGGCCTGACCAGCATTCACTACCTCGACGTGGGCAGGACCCAGGTCACCGACGCCGGGCTGCCACATCTCAAGGGCCTCGCCGACCTCTCCTTTCTCGACCTCTACGACACGCGAGTCACCGATCGCGGCCTTGCGCACTTGAAGGGGCTCTCGAACCTCACGTTCCTCCGCTTGGAGAGCACTCGCATCAGCGACGCCGGCCTCGCTCACTTGAAGGGCCACGCCAAACTGTCCAGGCTCGACCTCCGCCACACCCAGGTCACCGCTGACGGAGTGAATGACTTGAAGCACGCTTTGCCGCGCCTGACCGTCAGGTACTGAGTCAAATTCTCTCGGCGGCGGTCGCTGGGTTCTCGGTGATGGATAACCATCTGCACGTGCTGGTGCGGTTGGATCCGGACTGAGCAAGGGCCGCCTTTTCGGCCGCTTCCTCGCGGCCAGCCGGCAGCGCCTTCGAGAAGTCGCCGAGAGCCGGATCCGCGGTTTTCGGGCATCTCACACGCAAGCGGTTTAGCCAATTGATCCTATCACCGCGAAGACGCCAAGAGCGCGAAGGGAAGGGAAGAAGCAATGAATGTGCGGCATCAATCGCATGGTTAATGATTGATGAGCGGGATCGCGGTATTTCTTGGCGCTCTTCGCGCCTTGGCGGTGAATCTCTGACTTCACACCGATCTGGTCGAAGGATTGCGATTTCTTCGCGGCAAGCCGGCAGCGCATTCGGGAAGTCGCCGGGCGCCTGGGCCTGCGACGAGTGCCCAACCTGGGCGGATGCGTGGCGACCTGACAAGGACACGAAGGTCCGATCGCGAGCCGATTTTGGGATCGTCCAGGGGGTCAGACCTAGTTTCAAGTTTTTACTTGCCGTCTGCCGGTGTGTCTGTTGGTATGGAGGGCATGCCACGACGATTACGGCCCCAGTATCCTGACGCGATCTACCACCTCATGGCCCGCGGCAACGGGCGTCAGGACATCGTCTGCGATGACTTCGACCGCGATCGGCTCCAAGACCACCTGGGCAAAGCCGCCAGCCGCTGTTCGTGGCGGGTTTATGCTTTCGTGATCATGTCCAATCACCTGCACGTCGTGCTCAAGACGCCCCAGCCCAACCTCGCCCGCGGCATACAGGCGCTCTCTCTCTTGCGCACAGTTGCACGGCGGCGACCAACGCCGAGCTGACGGCCTGTGCGTGCGCAAGGTAATCGACGTGAAATTCGGGAGTTTTGAGCAACTTATCAGAAAGGTCTACCTTGGTGCCGTGGTGATCTTGATCAGCGCCATGCGGCAAGGTCCAACGCCGCGCCGGGTCCACGAGCTTGCAACGCTGTTTGGCGTGGACCGGGCGACCGTCGCGCGATGGCAGGCCTTCTGGCGCGACTACATAGAGTGTCAGGGAACGGAACGCTCGTTCAATGTACCGAGACGTGCAGCCCACGACGCCGGAGCGGCGGTGAGCGGTTCAGCCGTCTCCGTTCCTCGGGTAGAGTCGCCGACTAAGCCGAAGGATGTCGCCGATACCGTTGCGTGAGAGGGCGCGCCCCTTGGTGGCGATGTGGTAACGGAGGCCGGCAGCGGTGAAGATCGGCGTCGGGGACGGCGCGGTGCCCGGCCGAGCCCCCGGTGGGTTTTCCGCTTGCCGGCTGCGTCGTGGCGGTGTGTAATGAAATTCAGCGGCTCTGACAATAGGGGGACTGGCTTCGAGCCTTCGAGGGGTCTGTTCCCCGATTTTCAGAGCTTGTAAGGGAGAGAATTCTGCCGCCCGCTCCGCGGGCTTCCCGACCTCGGCTTGCTCCGCGGGCTGCCGGAACGGACGATCGAACCGACGCAGACGGAACAATCACATTGTATTCGCTAGCGCGATCTCTCTGGGTCCTCATCGCCTTCATCTCGGTCCTGCCCGACGCGACATCGTGCCGGGCGGAGGGCCAGTCCGGCCGCCCCCCCGGGGGCTTGTCCGCAGCCTGGGTAGCACGGTCTACCGACACACCGAGCCGATCGAACTCGCCTGCCTCGATCCGACCGGACGAACCCTGTACACGCTCTCTTACAAGGGGGTCTATGCCTGGGACCTCGAGACGGGCGAGTCGCGTCTCGTCTTCCACGCTGAGCGAGTGCGCAACTCCCTGTCCATCTCACCCGACGGGCGCCGGATCGCCTCGATCGCCGGGAATGCCGCCGGGCTGTGGGATGCGACCACGGGGGACCCGATCCGGGAATTCGACTCCGACGATTCGCCCGGCCATATCGCCTTCCGGCCGGACGGCCGGGGCGTGCTCTTCTTCTCGCGCGAGTCGATCGAGTACCGATCGCTCGACGGGAAGGAGAGCCGGATCCTCGGCAAGAGGGCGAAGTTCTGCTGGCCGGCCTTCGCTCCTGGCGGCGGATGGTTCGCCGTATCGCTCCTCGACGAGTCCGAGCCGGAGAGATCGCGATTTACGACGTGGAGAGCTTGCGGAGGACGGTTGTCCTTCGCGTCGGCCCCGCGGCCATCGGCGAGTCGCCGAACGGCCTGCGCATGCTGCGAGTCGGGATCTCCGCCGACGGCCGCCGCATTGCGGTCCCGGCCGGGGACGGGTCGATCGCGATCCGGGAGGTGGTCAATGGGAAAGTCGTGCGATCGTTGCAGCCAGCAGCCGGGACGCACCCGCCCAAGGAGGACGACTGCCGCTATCTGCTGTTCACGAAGGAAGATCGGCAACTGCTCGCGGGTACGGCCGCGGGAACGATCCGGCGGTGGGAAGTCGGGACCGGCCGGGAACTCGCCCCGATGCGGGCGCACCGCGATGCCGTCCGGTCCCTGCACCTGACCCCCGAGGGCGGGCGGCTCATCTCCACATCCGCCGACGGTACGATCCGGCGCTGGGAGGTCGCGACCGGGCGGGAACTGCCGCCGCCCGACGGTTACAGCGGATCGCTCCACGCGCGGCTCGGTCCGAGGGGGGAGACGGTCCTGCTCCTTGACGGCGCGGGCCGGATGGACATTTGGGATCTGGGCACCGGCCGGATCCGCACGCCGATCCGGCCGCGGGGCAACCTGAACATCGAGACGCCGTGGGTGGAGCCGCTGTTCGGGTTCACGGGGGACGGGCGGCAGGTCTACGTGGCGCAGAGCCAAGGGAAGATCGAGATGTATGACGCCGGCAGCGGCCGGCCAGCGGGCTCCCTCGTGTTGCCGGCCCATGACGCGAGGCCGAAGGATCTGCGCTCGTGCATCAGTGCGCCCGACGGCGGGTCGTTCGTGGTCAATCGCGGCCCCCGGCAACGCCGGATCCGGGCGTCGGATGGCGCCCCCCTCTGGGAATCGCCCGACCTGACCCCACGCGGCCTCTGCTACCCGCCGGCCCTGACGAGAGATGGCAAAGGCATCGTCCTCGCCGTGACCACCTACGACAAGCCCGGCACCGGCTCCCGAAATAAGCTCGAGCTGGTGCGGCTGGACCTGGCCAGCGGCAAGGTGGTCGCGCGGACGGAACTGAAGTCCGGCGTGGCCGGTTCCCCCTCGTTCTTCGACCAGCCTCGCCTCGACGCGGACGGACGGCTCGTGCTCCTGTGGTACAACATCTCCGAGTTCTTCCTGATCGATGCCCTCACGAACCGGCCGCTGCACCACTACGTCCAGGTCGGCGAGCGGCCGGACCTCTCGCCCGACGGCCGGCGGGTCGTCAGCTACTTCTCCGGACAGATTGCCGTTTACGATGCCGCGACCGGGAACCCTCTGTCCCGCCTGCCGATGGGCCGCCAGCAGACTGTGCAGTCGCTCCACGTCCTGCCGGACGGGCGGCACGTCTTTACCGCGGGCGACGGGAGCCACGCCTGCCTCTGGGACCTGGACGCGGCGCTGCCCGCGGAGGGCGGGCCCGAATAATCCAGAAACGACCGTAGTGCAGGCGGGGTCCAGTTCGTCACCCTATGCACTCCGGCCCTTGTACGCTGGCGAGTCTGGCGCGGCCGTCGATTTCGCGAGAGCGCGAAAGCGGATTCGTTCGTTTGCTCCCGTGGCCAAGAATTCGGAGGTCGGGCTGGTGACAGCCCGGTGCCAATGCCTGGGCCTCGCTCGTTTGAAGGGTTGCTGCCTCGCAGCTCGGTGTCTCCCGCAGCATAAATATGGCGGGCATCCCTTCGAGATCGTCGTCGGTCGGACTCGAATAAAACCGCAGCGCGGCTCGTCCAATCGACAGGTACTGTGGAAGGACCCAGGCTCGCGGGCTTCGTCCGATTTCGACTGACTCTTCTCGACAGAGAGGACGAACCATGACCGCCTCTTTTCTGCTGGCGGCTGGCCTGGCTTGCGCTCAGCTTGGCCCGACCGCGAAACTGCATGCGACGAACCCCGGAGTAGACTCCGCGGCCAAGGCCGAAAACATACCTCCGCCGCGGCCCGCCGTCAGTAAGATCACAGCCGTCACCGTGTATCAGGGCCAGGCTCTGGTAACCCGCGAGGTGAGCGTGCCCGAGGGTGAGGGAACGTTCGAGCTGGTCGTCACTGCGATTCCCGCTCAGGCCGTCGACGGCTCGGTGTACACCGAGGGAACCGACGGGCTGCGCGTGCTGAGCACCCGCTTTCGCTCGCGAGCCGTCCGGGACGACACGAGCCAGGAAGTCCGCGCCAAAGAGGAGCTGAAGCAGAAACTTCAGGCCGAAGTTCAGAGGCTGCAAAGCGAGATCGCCGTCCAAGACCAAGACCTCGCCTATCTGAAAAAGCTGGAGGGTTTCACGGCCGTTACGCTGGCGAGCCTGACGGAAAAAGGGCGGCTGGAGAGCGCGGCGATTGTCGACCTCAGCAAGTTCGTCATGGATAACCGCAGCACCAAGACAAAAGCAGGGACCGACCTCCGCCGGCAGTTGCAGGCCGACAACGAAGCGATCGCGTTTGCCGATAAACAACTCGCCGAGCTCTCGGCCGGAACGAGCCGGATCGAGCGCGATGCCGTGATCGTCATGCAAAAGACTCGGCCGCGGGCGAGCACGGTGCGGCTCGGCTACCTGGTCGCGGCCGCGAACTGGTGGCCGCAATACCGGCTCCGCGGCGGGGCCGATCAAGCGCCCGTCGCTCTCGAGTATCTCGCCGCCGTGGTCCAGCAAACCGGCGAGCCGTGGAAAGGAGTCAGCGTCACGCTCTCGACCGCGCGACCGTCGCTCGATGCGGCACCGCCCGAGCTGCTTCCGCTCAACATGGCTGTAGCGGACTCCACCGACTCGGGGCCGGTCGATGCCCAGGACGACGCTTCGCAGCGGATCGTCGCCGCACTGGCCAAGGCGGTTCCCATGTCGTTTCCCAAGGAGACCCCGCTCGACGACGTGCTCGCCTATGTCAAGAACAGCACCAAGAGCCCGACGTACCCCGCCGGCATCCCGATTTACGTCGATCCCGTCGGCCTCCAGGAAGCGGAGAAGTCGATGACCTCGACCGTGACCATTGACCTGGAGCAGGTACCCCTCCGGGCATCGCTGCGGCTGCTCTTGCATCAACTCGGCCTGGCGTACCAGGTCCGCGATGGCCTGCTCAAGATTACCTCAATCGAGTCGGCGGCCGATAGCGAAGCCGGCGACGACGACCGCGACGAGCTCCCAAACGGCTCGGCTCGCTCGATCGGCATGGCCGGTATGGGCGGCATGGGCGGCATGGGCGGCATGGGGTTTTCGCTCGAGCTCGCCGATGCAACGCGGGGCGCAATGCTCAACCGTGCGGCAGCGACCGATCAAGCTGCGGAGCTCCGTGTCGCCGAGGGGCGAAGCTCGGGCCAGCTCTCAGCCGACAAGGACAGTCCCAGCGTCACGTTTTCGATCGCAGGCCGGTTCGAGATTCCCTCGCGCCGCGACCCGCAATTGCTCGCGGTCACCCGCTTCGATCTGCCGGCCGAGTACTACGCCAAGGCCGTGCCCGTCTTGACTCCGCGCGTGTATCGCCTGGCGAAGCTCACCAACAAGAGCGAGTTCGTGCTCCTGCCTGGCGAGGCGACAGTTTACGCCGGCAGCGATTTCGTCGGCCGGATGCGGCTGCCGCTGGTGGCCATCGGCGAGCCGTTTGTCGCCGGCTTCGGCGCCGACCCGCAGCTTCAGGTCAGTCGAAGGCTGGTCAACAAGTCCCGCACGATTCAGGGCGGAAACCAGATATTCGATTACGAGTTCCGCCTCGGATTGCGCAATTACCGGCCCAATTCGGTCAAGATCCAGCTCTGGGACCGCCTGCCCAAGCCAAAAGGCGAGGCGGTGGCTGTGAATCTGGTCAAGACGTCGGCCGAGCTGAGCGCCGAGCCGGCTTACCGACGCACAGCCCGGACCGACAACCTGCTGCGCTGGGATCTCGAGCTGCCGCAGGGAACCATCGGCGACAAGACGATCTATTTGAACTATGAGTTTCGCCTCGAGTATTCCCGCGATCTTCCCAGGCCGCAGTTCATCGCGGGCGGCCTGCGCGAAGGCCCGATCGGTGGGGGCGCGATGGCTGGCATGGGCGGGATGGGTGGGGGGATGAGGTCCGTGGGCGTCGGAGTTGATTGACGCGCGGATGCAGCCTTCTCACCCGCTCAGGCGTTGGCCGGCAATCCGTGTCGCCTTTCGCTCCGCGAAAGGACGTTCTGTCGCGGAGCGAAAGACGACTCTCGGGAAGGTTATTCTCAGCCAGTTCCTGAGGCGAATACGCGATCGACGGGTATTCGCCAGCCCGGTACGGCGGGTTCCGCGTCGGCCACCTGGCCGCGGGCGAACACAACTGGCTGATCGGGCGAGTCGGATCGATACTTGCTCACACGCTCGACGACTGGGTCTACGTCCCACGCGACGAGGGTGCCGGCGAGGAAGTAGTCGGCTCGCTTGGCGGCCATTGCGGCTTCGGCGGTTGCCGTGTAGTCGTTTTCGCTGCGAACTTCGACTGCGAAGGTTGGGGGGCCCTCCACGAATTGCATCAGATTATCCGGCAGGTCACCGACATGGAATGAAGCGTCGGGGGAGAATGACTCGCGCCCCGATGGAAGCTCGGGAATGGCGAACCCCATGCTGTCCGTGTACGCCACACCGCGGCCTGTCAGCTCGGAGTGATCGTCCAGGCTGCGGGCGATACGGAATGCGACTCGGTTGGGCTTATGTCCGGTGGCCATCAGATGGACGATCCTCCCACCGATCAACTCAGCCTTGCCCTCGGTTCGTGCGAGATCCGTCAATGTCTGCCGCCGCGAAACGGTCGATGTCGTCGCATTCATGGCAGTCCTCCTGCTTGTGAGCGTGGTCGTCGTACACGCAATTTTACCAGAAGCACGAAGGTCGGCCAACGAAACGCTCAGACCCGGCGCGAAAACAATTGTCGCCTTTCGCTGCGCGAAAGACGATTTTACGGGGAAGTCGGAGATCGGGGGACGGAGCCCCCTTCTACAGGGCCGCGGCGCATCGGCGCGTGGTGTTGCAGGAGATCGGGGGACAGAGCCCCCTCCTACAGGGGCGCGGCGCATCAGCACGTGGTGTTGTAGGAGCCGGCTCCGTCCGGCGATCTCAAGATGCGCGCATCCTGCGGGGATGTTTCTGAGGAAGAATCCAGGATCGCGCTGCGAAGGTTTTTGTGAGGAATTCCGGCCTGCCGGCACAATATCATAGACTCTCTGCGGACGGAACGGGCGGCAGAACAGGAAATCTTACAATGGCAGCTCGTCGGGCTCACGCAATCGGTCGGTCTCTCGATACGCTCTTTCGGGTCGGCACGCTCGGCTCGTTGAGCGACGGCGAACTGCTCGAGTGCCTTACGTCAAGTTCAGACGCCGAAGAGGCCTTCCGGGCCATTGTCGAACGACACGCTCCGATGGTCCTGGGCTTGTGCCGAAGCCTGGTCAAGGACGCGCATGAGGCCGAGGACGCGTTTCAGGCGACATTTATGGTGCTTGTCCGCAAGGCGGGCTCGATTCGAAGGCGCGACACGATCGGGCCGTGGCTCTACGGAGTGGCCGGCAGGATCGCGCGCAAGGCTCGAGCCAGGTCGGCCCGGAGAGGCCGGATCGAACGGCCGCTCTCCGAGGAGTTACCGGCGCGGGACGATCCCGCGGCGGATTGCGCGACGACCCTGAACACCCTCCACGAAGAGATCGCCAGGCTGCCGGAGCCCTTGCGCGTGCCGCTGGTGCTTTGCTGCCTTGAAGGAATGTGCTACGACACTGCCGCGCGGAGTCTCGGAGTCACCGAGCCCACGCTGCGCGGACGGCTTCATCGTGCCCGCAAGCGTCTGGCGGTGCAATTGCGGGGCGCGGAATCCATGCCTCGGCCCTGGGCGCGTCATTCGAATCATCGCGGTTTTTGCTTCCGCCCGTTTCGCCCAGCCTTGTCGAGTCAACCGTTCATCTCTCGTTGCGCTGGTCATCGATCAGCGGCCTTTCGACCGGCGCCGTTGCTGTTCCGGATGCGATCGCGACTCTTGCTCAAGGAGTGATCCGTATGATGATGTTCCAAGCGTACAAGGCGTCGGCGGTGGGATTGCTGGTAGGCGCCGGACTTCTGGGGACCGTGGTGCTGGCACAACAAGGATCACACCACGCCGCCGATCAAGCTTCTGGGAATCAAGCGACCGCCAAAGAGTCATCCACCCAGAACAGCCCCCAGGCTCAGCCTGCACCGAAGCCCCACCTGAAAACGTATTACAAGCTGGTTGCTGAAACTACCTATTCCGTCCGAACTATGGAGAAGCAACGGCAACTCGATGCCAAGACACGCCAGATTCGAGAACGGCTGAAACAAGAGATCGTATCGGATCGTGACGACCTTCCTCTCGACGAGCTCTTGAAGCACATCAAGCAATCTACGGCAGACGCGGCATTTCCCGGAATTCCAATTTATGTAGATCCCGTCGGACTGCAAGACGCCAATGCAGGCATCGCGTCGCGAGTTCAAATTCCCAAGAAAGGGTCGGTGGAATTCGTCCTCTCGTTCGCACTTCGAGAGTTGCGCCTCTCGTACACGGTGCAGGACGGGTTTCTGATGATCAGCTCGCGCGACGATATCACCGATCGCAAGTTGAATGACCTTGATGACAAAGTAGATCGGATCCTGCGGGCACTGGAGCGGCTGGAGAAGACGAAGATGTGACTCCATGCGTGGATCATCGTTGCTGGCCGGATATCCGCCTTGCTTTCCCTGCCAAGCTGAGTAAGATCCACATCGCGGCGGTCCCTTGGCGGCGGGTTCGGTCTGTTGACCGTGTAAGACCTGCCTGTTCCAGGCTCGGTTTTCCAGCAATTCTCGTAGCCGGGTGTCTGGTAGGGGCCGATTTGTCAGATCTGCCGATGGCCGGCATGGCCGTCGACCGCGGTGACTCGTCTCGCTTGTCGCTCGCAATCCAGTCGCGGTCGGCTCACTCCAAGGATGGAGACGATCGAACATGAAACAGCACGTCGTGTCAGGCATGCTTTGCCTGGCGATGGCCGGCTGTGCTCAATCACGCTCGGCCTTGACCAAGGAGGATTCCAAGGCGAATCCGGTCGCTATCACACCGATCCCTTCCGTGTATGACACGGTCAATCGCGGCATGGGCGGCAAGGCGATGAGCCAGACGGCCATGGCGAATCCCGACGACCCCCACTGGTCGGGACGAGCTCAGGTTGCCATGGTTCCCAAGCCAGCCGCCGCGGGACCGGAAGGCACTCCTCGAGGAGCCGATTCTTCCTCGCCAACGCCCGCGCAGAGTGCTCGGGTAGCGGCCGCTGGGCCTTCTCTGGCTCGGACGGGCGGCGTGGCGACCGACCCATCGATCGCGGCGGTCTCGAACTTGCCGCCCATAACGGACACCCCGCCATCAAGCGGGCTTGCCGCAGCGAGTGGGGCTCCTGGCGCCGCCCCGGCTCGATATGCCACCGCCGCTGCCGCAGGCCCGGCGCCGGGAGCGGTCCCGGCTGCAGGTGCGGCCGCGAGTTCTTTAGCCTCAGCGATCCCACTTGAGGCATCCAACGCCAAACCGCCGTCGCCTGAACGCGGGCGCGACCCCCTGCTGGGGCCCGATCCCGACCTCATGCCGCGCATGGACGAGATTCCGGCCCTGGAGCCGTCAGCGAGCGCTGCAGCCAAGTCAGCGGCAAGTCTCGCTCCGAAGGCCCCCGACTCGATGGCGCGGAAGACGACAAACACGGCGAGGCCGCCATTGTCAGAACCCGATTCGAAGCCGGTAAAGGCGGATACGAAGTCGGTAAGCGGCGACCCCCAGCCGGCGAGCCCGGAGCCGCAGCCCGCGACCAAGCCGGCGAGCCCGGAGCCGCAGCCCGCGGCGAGCCCCGACCTGAAGCCGGCGAGCCCGGAGCCGAAGCCGGCGAATCCCGACCCGCAGCCCGCGGCAAGCCCGCCGGCCGCACCGGGTGGGCCTCCGCTCGAAGCGGGACCTCCCGTGGAGTCGGCTCCGAGTCCCGCGACGAAGCCGGCGGCTGCCGATGCGTCGGCTCTACCGGAGCTTCCGGAGCTGCCACCGCTGCCGCCAGGCCAACCCGACAAAACGACCGCGACCAGCAAGCCGGCCACCGCCGGCTTGCTGGCTGCGGCGATCGCGCTCGAGACGGCTCCCGTCTCGAGCGGCGCATCGCTTGCCAGTGCCAATGAACCAGCCGATCGGCTCGCGTCCGCGCCACCGCGCCGGGACGCCCGGGTCGTGCTCGCGTCGGGGACGGTACCCGATCGCGGGGCCGCCCGCGGCAAGAACCCGAACCTGAAGGCGGCCGGCTATCCCGTGGCGCGCGTCGGCGACGAGATCATCACTTCCCATGATCTGATCGTTGCGGTCAGGGAGGCCATGAACCGATATCCCGACCTGAGGCAACGATCACATTTCGACAGCCAGGAACAGATGGTGAAGCGGCGGCAGATCGATATGCTTGCCCGCCAGACGCTGGCGGAGCTGATGCAGCGCAGCATGCTCGCGCAAGAGGCCAAGCGACAGTTCATGAAGCACGATCCCAAGCAGTTTGACCGTTTCATGGAAATGGCCGACCGGTGGTGGCGCGACGAGGAGCTTCCTCCCAGGAAACGGGCCTACAACGTCGATACCGAGCAGCAGCTTCGGGAAAAGCTGGCCGAGCAAGGCCGGTCTCTCGAGTCGATGCGCCAGTCCTTCAGACAAGAATTCCTGGCGGAGGGCTTCTTGCACGAAAAACTGAAAGACAAGATGTCGGTGGAGCTGCCAGATTTACTCAGATACTATAATGAGCATTATCCTCTTCATGAGTTCGACAGGCCTGCTCTGATCACATGGCGAGAGTTTGTCGTCGAGGTAGAGAAGTACAAGAGCCGCGAGGAGGCACGGCAGAAGGCCGAGCGATCATGGCGACTCTTGCAGAGTGGTGAGGACTTCGCCAAGCTGGCGCGGGCGGAAAGCGACGGGCCCTCGAGCTCGCGCTCCCAGGGCGGACTGATGCAAACGTCGCCGGGAGGCTACGCGATCCCCGCGATCAACTCGGCGCTCGATACTCTCAAGATCGGCCAGTTAAGCGGCGTCCTCGAAGGGCCCGAGAGCTTTCACATCGTCAAGGTCGAGAATCGCCGGCCGGCCGGTCCGGCGAGCTTCGAGGAGGTCCAGGACAAGATTCGGCCGATCCTGACGCGGCAAAAGCAACAGGAGGAGCGAGTCGCCTACATCGCCAAGCTGCGGCAAAAGACCATCATCTGGAGCGTGTATGACGGAACCCCGAACGATCCCAAGCTGCTGCTTCCCTGAAGATCTCCCTCCCCTCTCCTTCCCTCCCCTCCCCCATCCGCCCCGCCTCGCACGGGAAATGTGACGACGAATCACGATACGACCTCGATTCGCGGTTTGCCGCTTGTTCCGCATGCTCGATGGCACGGAAATCGGCTGACTTGTTCCCGCACTCCGCGTGGGAACACACGTCTGGGACGCTCTGCGTCCGAATGATCCCGAAGCTCGACGTGGGCCATAACGACGCGGAGCGTCGAAGACGGCATTCCCACGCAGAGCGTGGGAACGAGATCAATTCGTTGGCTATCCCCAACTTGTCGCGAATTCAACGGTATTGGGGCAAAGCCTGCCGCCCGATTTCCTTGCTGCATTGTCGTTTTTTTTGGGCGTTCACTGAACGCGTTACGTTGCATCGTTGATTCCAGGTCGGATATGATCCTCGAGACTGGCCGCTGCAAGCGATCCGCCTGCTGACATACCCTTTCTGACCGGCGCGTCGGCTGTGCTCTCTGCGAGAGACAGTGATGAGCATCGTCCGAGCCCGAGTCCGAGCGCGCCCCGAGCCGCTTGATTGCGTCGTCCGGGTCGTCACGCCTGAACGAATCACTCTGGTGCTGCCCCTGGCAGGCCCAGCCCGACGGTTCGTCGCGTATCTGGTCGACCAGATGCTCCTGGCGGCCCTCGTTCTGGTCGCGATCCTGGTTCTGCTGGTTCTGGCCATGGGATCGATCGCGGGGTTCGGGCCTCTCCTGGTGGCGTATTTCGTGCTGACCTGGGGTTACGGCGCTTTCTGCGAGGGGATCTTCGATGGACAGACGCTCGGCAAGTACGCGCTGGGAATCCGCGTGGTTTCCGAGAAGGGGGTCGCGATCACCGGAGCCCAGGCGGTGCTGCGAAACCTGGTCGGAACGGCCGATGGGCTGGTTCCATTCTGCTTCCTGGTCGGACTGGCCACGATGTTCCTGTCGGGGCGGTTTCAGAGGGTGGGCGATCTGGCTGCGGGAACGATCGTCGTGATCGAGGAACGGCGTGTCAGCCGCCCGATCGCGCGGGTGAGCAGTGCCGAGGTCGCCGCCTTGTTGCCGTGGCTGCCCAGGCGGGTCGCGGCAGGATCCAAGCTGGCTCGCGTGGTTTCCGACTACGTGGACCAGAGGCGCCGATTCACCGGGCCGCGACGCGCCGAGATGGCCGAACACCTCGCCCGGCCGCTTCGAGCGCGCTATGCCATCCCCCGGCACGTTCCGGCGGATGTGGTCCTCTGTGCGTTCTATGACCGCGTTTTTCTGGGCGACTGAATGGGGTTTCGTGATCCTGGGAAGGCGAGGCTCGGTCCGAGCCAGCCAAACGACCGGCTCACACGGAGGTTCGCCCTCCCCGAATCGTGCAAGGCCATCCAGGCGGAACCGCGAGAGCCGAAACGGCGGAAAGGGGTACCGGGTCGATGAGGGTTGCCGAGCGGCTGCGACAGCGCGAATCCACCTGGCGCGAGCTCGATGCCCTGGTCGCGCGATTCGGTGAGCGACGCCGCGGCCGCCCGTCGGCCGATCAGGTGTTGCGGCTCGGCGAGCTCTACCGCGCCGTCTGTGCAGACTTGATGCTGGCCGAGGAATACGATCTGCCGCGTGACACCGTCTCCTATCTGCACTCCCTCGCCAGCCGCGCCCATAACGCGGTCTATCGGGCCGCCGGGTTCCATGCGAGGGATTGGGGCCGCGCATTCTTCCAGACGGCGCCGCGGCGGCTCCGATCCGACCCCGCGCTGCGGATCGCGACCGCGGCTTTCTGGGGTGCCCTCCTGATCACGGCGCTTCTGGCCGCCGGTCGCGCGGACTTCGCGCGCGAGATCTGCGGACCAGCGTTTCTCGAGCAGATCGACCACATGTACGCCGAGCCGATCGGCAGCGCCACAGGCCGAGCGCTGCGGGGCAGCGATACGTTCATGGCTGGCTTTTACATCCAGCATAACGCCTCCATCGGCTTGCGTTGCTTCGCCTGGGGCATTGTCCTCGGGATCGGCAGTCTCTATGAGCTGGTCTCCAACGCCATGATCATTGGTGCGCTGGCCGGTCACATGGCGACCAAGCCCCAGGCGGTCAACTTTTTCACGTTTTTGACAGCTCACGCACCCTTCGAGCTGACGGCGATCATCGTGTCGGCGGCGGCTGGGTTGCGGCTGGGTTGGGGGTTGATCGAAACGAAGGGCCAGTCGCGCATCGGTTCGCTGCGTCGGGAGGCGGCCGCCGCGCTGCCTGCTCTCTTCGCCGCGGTCGTTCTGTTCGTGCTGGCGGCGTTCGTCGAGGGATACGTTTCCGCGTCGCCCTTGCCCTATCGCGTCAAGGCGGCCGTCGCCGTGGGAAGTGCGGCCTTGATCATTGCCTATTTGACGCTCGGCGGCCGCGAGCCCGGCTAGATCGGCCGCCGCAGATTTCCGGACCAGAATGGGCGTCGTCTCATGGAGCCAGGCCGTGTTTTCCGTTATCAACCGACCTGTAACGCGCCCGAGTGCCGCGAGCCGGCTGTCTACAAGGTTGCCGCCGTCTGGAGTGACGGCACGAGCCGGGAGCTGAAGAACTACGGTCTGGCTTGCGAGGCTCACCGCGATTCCCAGCTCGAGCTGGCGCGGGGAAATCATCGGATGTTGCGGCTGGCTGAGGGCGAGACCGTCGGCCCGGTCGAGCTCTACGTGCTCAAAGACGGCTGCCGGGACGCCGAGCTGGCGCGTGTCGCGCAAAGAGGCGAGGCCGGCGGATCCTGAAGAGCCAGGCCGGGTCGGGCAGCTTGCCGGCCCTACGACCCGAAAAATCAAAAAAACCGGCCGAGCCTATTGACATTGGCATTTCGCGCATTATTTTAAGGCATTGTCGGAAGTGAAGCTGCGTCTGAGCCCCTCCTTCTGGCCGGGGCGTCTGTCCCGTTCATACCGGCCTCTTCTCTGTTCCGGCCCCGTCGGTCCGTATCCATGCGGTTCGGCGGGGTTTTGAGTTGTCCACGTGGTCGATCACAACTGGCGGGGAACCGGTCCGGAATTCTCGCTGGACTTCCGTTCGGTCTCCTTGTCACTGAACGTCGAGCACGCTCATCCGGGCCTCGAGCTAGCCAACGGCCCCGGCAAGGCGCGCCTCCTCGCTCTGGAGGGATTGACGCAGGCAGGCCGGTGCGACCCACTGGCTTTTGGTGCGCACTCGCTCGCCGGCTGGGACACCGCTCGCGGGCGACTGGCCGCTACTTATGTGCCGACCGGCTGGGGAGGCCTCGCCATTCGCGCCACGTGGGCCCCGATGTCAGGGGGTGACGGCATCGACCTCGAGATCCAGGCGTGGGCGGATTCGACGGCAAATCTGAGAGATGTCGAAGTCGGAGTATCGAGCGAGTGGGCCCGACAGGACTGCGATTTCTCGCCGGCCCTCGCCAGCCGTGTTGAGTCTCGCGACGCGCAGTCGGCGGCCCACAGCTACGACGGCCGCGAGCCGCCTGCGGTTCTCTCGAGCCTGACGACACTGCCCATGGCCGCGAGCTGGGCGTCGGCGCTAGGGCCGGTTGTGGCCGCCGTGCCTGGTGCCGGCCGGCCGGTGCATTACGTCGAGATGGTCCAGCCGGACGACGTTGCGCGGCGGATCACTGGCATGCCCGCCGATCAACGAACCGCGTCCCAGCTTGTCCTCTCGGTTCGTTACGGTTTGTTGGGGCATGATATCGAAAAGGGCGTAGTCCTCCGCGCAGAATGCGCGGGCAGTGGATCGAAAGCGAAAGCCCCCAGGACGAGGCCCGCGAGCTCTGGCGTCTGTTTCTCCGCGAGCCCCTGCCCCTGGGGCCCTGAGGGCTGTGGCGGTTATCCCCACGTCCAGTTCCACGAGCTTTGCCCCGCGTGCAGGTCAACGCTCCATTCGAGCTGGCGGACGGCGGGATTGAATGCGGGCTCGGGCGTGTCGGGGGCGGATTGCCACGGGCCAAGCTCAACGAGGTCCGGGCAGGTCAGCCGGATGTCGAGCTGGGCGGGATGATGGAGCTGACACTGGACGCTGAGGTTGTGAATCGTGCCGCCAATAGGGCGCTCGAGCTGATACGAAACCTCTCCGCAAGGCAAGGTCTGCTTGCTGCCGATGCGAGGCCACTGGCTCGGAAGCACGGGTCGAAGGAGTAGCCGGCGGTCAACGGCGTCGTAATCGATTCCGGCGAAATCGAGCAGGGTTTCGATGAGCATCGAATGGAGTCGTGCCGACGTACCGCCGGGAATCGCGACCCCGAGGGTCGATTCCCAACCCCGCGTGATGGGTCGCAGGGTGAGGCCGAGCTGAGAAAGCCTGCCCAGGATTCCATCGAGGAAGGAGGCCGCCCGCGCCCAACGCCGGGCTTGCCCGGTCTCGCGACCGAGCTGGATCAGGTACCGGATCATCCAGAAAGTGGCGACGCTGGCGACGTCGTATTGATCGCCGCTTGAGGTGCCTCGATTGGGGCTGGCCGGGTCGTAGACGGCCTTGGCCAGAATGTTACGATCTCCCTTCAGATCGTCATTGGCCTGAATGATCTGGTCGGCGGTGCGGACCAGTCGGGGGTCGGAAGCCGGCAACAGATCGAACGGTACGGCGAGCCCCAGCGCGGTGATGTCGAGGAGACTCGAACGATCGACGAGTCGCTCCAGGCGATCGCTCCAGACTCCCACGCGTTCGGAGAAACGGCGGGCCTGGAGGAAACGGCCCGTCTCGACGTCGCACATGCCGGGTCTTTCGGGGTGATTGCTGTGAGATTCCGCGAGGATGCCCTGGTTCCAGATCCGATCCGCGCAGCAGGTCCAGGCCTGGGCCAGATCGGGCTTATCCAGCTCGGACGCGAGCCGAGCGGCCGCGCGCAGGCCGGCCACAACCGCCGCGTTCGAGTACAGAAACGCACCGAAAAGCTGGTCGCGGCTTCCGGCCGAGGTGATCAGATTGAGGTCTTCGAGCATCCGCATGCCGGGGTGGCCGCCCGAGTCGCCGCAGCAGACGGCCGCGGCGTCCTCCACCATCGGCCAGACGGTCCGGACCAGCTCGAGATCACCGGTGCGTCGATAATGGAGCTCGAGGCCCCACGGAACGTTCGCCGTCTGATCGACGGCCGGCGTCTCCCACTCGGGGAAGCCGTCGATCGAGTATTTCTGAAACCAGTAGCGGAAATTGGAGTGCTTCTCGCGCACTTTATCGAGCCAGCGGTAGACGCCCCGGCCGATGGCCGATTGGCCGACGCGCTCCATGGCGCCGCCGATCGCGATTGCATCCCGCGGCCAGCAATAGGCGCTCAAGCCGCGGTCGAAGCCCGAGGCGATCGCGCCGTACTCGGCATCGGCATGAAGCACGGCTGCAAGTGCCGAGCGCCGCAGATTGACGCCATAGGTCGGCTTGGGAAAATACAGGTCGGGAATGGTCTCGACGAAGTCGTCCCAGACCTTGGCGGTTGTCTGTTCGACCTGGTCGCGGTCGGTCGCTCGAAACCAGTTCAGAGCCGGACGAAGCCAGTGCTCAAAAGTGCCGCGATCCCCGCTCCAGCCCGTGAACGCCCCGCTGACCACCAAATCGATCGGTCTCGAGCTCCGCGCAGGGATTTCGATCTTGCGGAAGACGATCGCTTCATTGGGACCGGTCGGCTCGCATTCGACATCGCTGTGCTCATCCAGCGCGATTGCGAATTCGATCGTCGCGTCGCGAGAGAGCTTGCGGTTGGGATGCCCGTGACCGCGATTGATCGCCAGGAGTGACTTGTTGGTGTCGTGCCAGCTCAATCCCACGTCGCCGACGCCGCCGTTGATCTCAGCTTGCACGAACACGCCGAAGGTGGCCTTCAGTGCTTCGTCTCCGTGGTTTGTGATCCAGAATCGCTTGAGGTACTGCCCGGGAGATTTTTCCCACCCAGCATTGACCGGCAGACAGTCTCCCATCGCGACCAGGTCGGTGATCCACACGTGGATCGGTCCCCGACGCCAGATCAACTTGGTACGCAGCAGATTCGTCGCGCCGAGATACTCCTGCTCGCAGTCCCAGGCTTCTCTCTCGCTGAACCAGTCGAGGCGGTGGCCGACTGACAGGCCGCCGATGATTGCCCGAAAGTGACATCGGCTGAAAGGGAGATCTCCCTCCTTGGGACGTACCTTGGAATGGAGGCCGACCGTGGGGAAGTAGACGTCGTAGGTCAACCCGCGCGGATCAACCCGAACCGTCATCAGGCGGTTGCCGACCAAGCCCTCCGCATTCGGCAACAAACAATCACCGTTGTCGGTGCGGCGGGGAAGATTCGGCCGGACCACAGTGTCCTGGAAGCCGCTTTGCGCCAACGCGCCGTCGCCCCGCTTGACGATCGAGCGATAGTGCAGTCGCGTCCCGACATTTTGGGGCGGCACCGGCCCATGCCAGAAGCTGTTGCCCCCT
Organism: uncultured Isosphaeraceae bacterium; assembly: GCA_963823675.1. GTDB lineage: Bacteria > Planctomycetota > Planctomycetia > Isosphaerales > Isosphaeraceae > CAWGMT01. The sequence goes on from CAWGMT010000021.1 coordinate 179,559, forward strand.
TTGTTCCCGATCCAGTAGGCCGGAAATCGTCCCAGTTCCAGCTCGTCGGCAGCGAGCTCCAGCCAGACTCGCTGATGATCTTGCACGGGATGCGTGCCGATCACGACCGCCGACCACATCCCCGCCCGTACAGGACCTGCCAACCGCCCTTTGGCTGCCGTTTCGATCCAAGTCGCCAACATCGCTCGATGGCCTCGCACACTCGCTGGATGCCAGCGCTGGCGGAATCATCGACCGCGATCCATTCGAGATCAATTCCCGCTGTTGAGGCTGACCGATCGATTCTGGTGATTCGGCAGGTCCGCGCCAAGGGGACGCCGATCCAGGATTCATGCGCGCACCCAAAACCGCCGCGCGGAAACCCCGTCAATGATCGCCAAAAGCTCGCCCGCAAACGCGGATCGCCGTCCCCCGGCGAAGCCCAGTCGGTCAATGAGTCAGTGCGACCGAATCCGATCGAGGCTTCCCCTCGACTCGCATCGGAGCGATCTCTTCGCGGTAGACAGGTACATCCTGGGGGGCTTCGATGCCGATCCGAATCTGATTACGGTCGATCTTGACGACAGTGATGACGATATTGTCACCGATGACGATCTTCTCGCCCAGCTTCCTGCTTAACACCAGCATGACTATCTCCCGGTTGAATGAGGAGCCTGGAACTTGCCTTTCCCGAAGCAGTTTTGGAGCTCACAACTCTTCTCAGTATTAGCACCTTTCGTGCCAACCAGTTCAGGCGATACCCTAATCCTGACCATAATACTTTATTAGAAAATAAGTTGTGGCATACATTCACTTTGGATGAGTCCGGGCATACTGAACATAAGATGCCAATCTTTTCGCCCCTTCTCAACGTGCCTTTGTAAGAATGGGAAGCCAAGGTTGCTTGGCAACCGTGAGCAAGATTCAATGATCGGTCCCCGGGCTCGCGCCCCTGGCTTTGTGTCGCGCGATCCTTGCGGGGCTTGATAACCAGTCCGTGGGTCCTGGTCTCCGCCTCCCGTTTCGCGTTTTCGCGGCTGCCCGTACTGGCCTGATTCCGCCAGCTCTTGGGGAATCCGCGCGTTGTTCCGATTTTGACGAACATTAGCCGAGTTCGTAGGCATCGTTGCATCAAGATCGGGACATCAAGCGAACGAGGTCATGGCGGCGAGCAGCTCGGTACCTGCGGCAACCTGATACTTTGCTTCCCGGATCTGGATGCTGGCTGCCGGTCGGCCGGTGGCTCGGATGAAGTTGGCCAGGTGGGAAGCACGATCCCTAGATGAAGATTGGGCAGGTGAGCGGCCTGGTTCCGGCGCGCGGCTGTTCGCGTAATACTTTGCGCGCTCGACCCGGCGACCATATTAGCCCGAAGCGCGAGCGAGGGTTCCGGTTCCCATCGCTCGCGCTTCGGGCTAGTATGCCGGGCTGTTACTCGCAATTCAACGAGGCCCGGTGACCCGCGTGGTCGGCGCTGGGCGGCCTTACGGGCTCTCGGGTAGAAGGCCGATCCGAAGAGGGCGGAAACCGATGGCATCGGCGGCGACGCAGTAGTAGCGGACGCCGCGAACGGTTCCCTGGACAGCGAGCGGCCACTGGCGTTCGATGTGGAGGTGCCCATAGAGGCAAGCTGTCACGCGGGCTTGCTCGAATCGCTCCACCCATGGGCCCGGCCGGCCATAGGCATCGAATGGGGGATAATGGCAGAGTACATAGAGGGGATTTGGGTTCATGCCGCGGAGCGAGATCGCCTCTGCAAGCGCCTGATCGAACGCCTCCAGCTCGCGCTCGATGACCTGGGTTTCATGGGCTGTCGGGTCGTTCCGGGGTAACACGCTGCCCATCGAGCCGCACACGAGGACCTCATTAATTGCGAGGGCGCTTCGGTCGACGGCGAATTGGGATCGGCGCAACAGGCGGCGGATCGCCTCCAGATCGTTCCACCAGCGGTCGTGGTTTCCCCGGGAGAGGACCTTGGTTCCCGGAAGACGATCGAGCCACTGGAGATCGAGCTGGAGATCGCGGTGGTTTCGCGCCATCGACAGGTCGCCGGGAATCAAGACCAGGTCCCCTGGCCGGACGACTTCGACCCAGTTTTGGCCAATGCGATTCGCGTGGTCGCGCCAGCGGGCGGCGTATCGTTCACGACGGTCGGGCTGGGCGAACGAGAGATGGAGGTCCGAGATTCCCCAGATGTTCATGCCGGTCCCACTCTCTCCCACCGCTTAGATTTTTTCCGCTGAATTTCCCGCAAGATGCGCGCATCTTGCGATCGACGGACGGAGCCGGCTCCTACAAAAGCACGTGGTGCTGCGCCGCAGTAGGAGGGGGCTCTGTCCCCCCGATCTGTTGGTTGCGGCTATGCCGCGTTCGGGACCGCGCAGAAATAACTTTGCCAATTGTGGTGCAGGCGTCCCGCCTGCCGGTACGGGGAACGCAGGCGGGACTCCTGCACCACAACGACGAATTCGCCAGGTTATATTCGCGCGGTGCCTTAGCGGATTCGGAAGAGCGGTGCGGCCTCGCCGACGAATGGATTGGAGCGCTTCTCCTGGCCGATCGTCGTGGCAGGCCCGTGTCCCGGGTAGACCGTGGTGGCATCGGGGAGAACAAAGAGTTTGCTGCGAATTCCCTCCAGCAGTTGTCCGAGATCGCCGCCCAGATCGGTTCGCCCGATCGAGCCGGCGAAGAGGACGTCGCCGCCGAAGACGATCGGCGGATCAAACTGGGCACAAATGTAGACGACCGATCCGGGGCTGTGCCCGGGGATTTCGCGAACCTCGAACACAAGGCCCGCCACGTCGATGCACTCTCTGTCGCTGGCGATTCGGTCGGCGTCCGGGCTGGTGAACGGCATGCCGAACGACGCGCTCAGGTTGAGCTGGGGGTCCAGCAAGAGCGCCCGATCGTTGCATCCGATCCAGAGCGGCGCGGCGGGAAAAGCCTCCTTCATGGCAAGGTTGCCCGCGATGTGATCGGCGTGGCCGTGCGTATCGAGGATCGCCGCTACACCCAGCTCCCGGCGCTCAAGCTCGGCCAGGAGCGAGTCGGTATCGAAACCGGGATCGATCACGACGGCCTGCGCGTGATCGCGACGCCAGACGAAGTATGCATTTTGGTCGAACGGTTTCGATACGACTGATTCGATCGTGTAGTCGCGCACGGCCGGTTGACTCCCGGGTATATGCCGTTGGTTAAAAGCGTGCGACGCGGCCGACCTTGATCAAAAGAGACACCCAGCGGAGCCCAATGCCAGACCCACTGCCGTCAAGCCGCTCGGTTCCGAGAACGGTTAGTCCAGGTTGACTATATCAACCAGAAGGTCTGCACTGCCAGATTTCGATGGACACCCGGCTCGGGGCCGGTGTGTGTGTCGCGGTGAATTGCATGTTATATATTAAGTTGAGTGAGTCACCGGGCAAGCGCGTCTCGAAATGAGCCGATGCGGTGGGTTGGGGGCGACGCCGTGGACCGAGTTGGAAAGAAGACGCACGATCGGAACCAGGATCGTCTGATCGGTCGTTGCTCGCGATGGCTTCCGCTGGGCCTGGTCACGGGTCTGGCGATCGGCGTCCTGGCTTCTGGTCCACCTTGGAGCTGTGGGTCCCAGTCGGATGAAACTGCTGGGTCAGCCCCGAAGAGCGACGCTCCCGGCGAGGCGTCGCGGACGCGAAACCGGCAAGAGCCCCTGCGTTCCAACCCGCTGGCGACGCCGGTCAAGAACCGCATGGCTTTGGCCGCCAGCGATTCGGAGCCCGAGCGGCCCAAGCCAAGGGAGGATGCGGTGACAGGTCCCGCGACCCGTCCTACCGAGGCGAGCCCGATAGCCCACGCGCTGGAAATGATCGCCGACTGCCAGGCGCGGTACCGGACTGTGGCCGACTACACCTGCACGTTCTACAAGCGTGAGCGGGTCGACGGGCGGCTCAGCGGCCTGCATGTGATGACGATGAAAGTGCGCCGGGTCCCGGGGAGCATTTACCTCAAGTTCCAGCAACCTGGCTCGGGTCGCGAGGCGATCTACGTTGCCGGCCGCCACGGTGGAAAAATGCTGGCTCACGACGTCGGGTTCAATAAGCTGCTGGCCGGGACGCTGCTTCTGGATCCCACCTCCCCGCGCGCGATGGAGGATAACCGCCACCCAATCACGCACGCCGGGATCGGGCCCTTACTCGACACCCTTTCCAAGCGCTGGGCGCTGGAGCTGAACCCGGAGGAAACCATAGTGAACTTCCGGGACGATGCATTCGTGGGGGAGCATCCATGCACGCTGATCGAGGTGGCGCACCCTCATCGCCGCCATCATTTCCTGCATCATAAGGTGCGTGTCTACATCGATAAGGAGCTGGGCTTGCCGATTCGGTTCGAGGCTTTTGACTGGCCGAAAAAGCCCGACGCTCCAGCGGAGCTGACCGAAGAGTACACGTATCTGAAACTTAAGTTGAACGTCGGGCTGCGCGAGATCGATTTTGACACCGCCAATCCCGAGTATTCATTCGGCAGATTCTGACCCGCCACACGTCGTTAGGCGCTGCCGGTTGGGGCCAGAACGAGTCGCTGTATTATGTTTAAGTAAGCTGGGCTGGAATTGCCGTTTTGGATTCGAAGCTCGAAACCGTCGCGAGCGGAATGCGTTGCGGCAACCTCACCCGAACCAGCGCAATCCTCACGAACGCTCGGCGGGTTGGCCGATAATAGGTCAGAGCCGACCCAGGGAGCACGGGGCGCGTGGGGCGGCTCCGAGCGGGTTTGAAGATGGGAAATGGCCGGGAGAATTGAGCAAGCAGAAGATCCAGGCGGTTGCCGGCAACGGACCTTGGCAGCCAGCGGGTTCTTCGATAGAATCCGCCTCGCCTCGATGTCCGAGACCGTGGTCCAGGATTTGGACCATTTCCATTCTTCTCGTCCGGGGCCTCCAACTCCATGATGCGGCTTCCGCCGAATGACTCGGTTTAATTTTACTGAAAGTGACCGTTCCAGGGCGGGAAACGGTCGTGAGCTGGCAGTTCTGTTCCATGGAAGGAGGCGCGATGAGCACGGTTCCAACCTCCCCGGCACAGACACGCGTGCACATCAGATGGATGATCCGGCGCGATATGCCCGAGGTCCTGGCCATCGAACACGCGAGTTTTGAGTACCCCTGGTGCGAGGAGGAGTTTCTGCGCGTCTTGCGCCAGCGCAACTGCATCGGCATGGTCGCCGAGTACGGAGAGCGGATTGTCGGCTTCATGATCTACGAGCTGCATCGCAACAAGATTCACGTTCTCGACTTTGCCAGCCATCCCGACTTCCGGCGTCGCGGAATCGGCCGGCAGATGATCGCGAAGCTGGTCGGCAAACTCTCCAACCAGCGGCGAAGCCGCATCGCGCTCTACCTGCGCGAAACCAATCTACCGGGCCAGCTTTTCTGCCGCGTGATGGGGTTTCGCGCGATGGAGGTTGTGCGCGAGCACTATCCCGATACCGGCGAAGACGCGTACAGCATGCAATATCACCTGGATGAGTCGGTCGTCGACGAAGACCGGCAAACCGCCAACCGGATCGCCAAGCAATTCGGTGCGTGAGCGCGATCGCGGGCTCTGGTCGGACGGCCCTTGATCCAGCGCGGTTCAATGGCCTTGCACGATTCGGGGAGGGCGAACCTCCGTGTGAGCCGGTTGTTTGCATGGCTCGGACGGAGCCTCGCCCTCCCAGGATCACGAAACCCCATTGAGCGGAATTCCATCGGTCCCTTGCAAGATGTCGCGGCGACGCGAGCGCGTCGCCGCGACACATTGTGCGCGACCTCGGTCCGCTCACGAAGCGTTCGTGCGCAAGACTCGATGGTGATCTGCTCTAAAACTCGCCATAATCGAATACAACATGCCGTGAATGCCCTGGACGCGACGTTGGTGAGATTCCGCTGGTTCTTCTCAACGGCATCGTGCCCAATTGACCAGAGTCCCGCGGCCATGACCGAGCCCCCAAGTGGCACTGACCCGACACATCAGCAAGCACTCGTGGCGCCCGCAGCCGAGAGCGGCTTGCGCCCGTTGGCTGACGACGCGCGACCCAGGCCCATCGATTCGGCCCGGGACGCGTGCCTTGCTCTGGCGCGAATGGGTACCTCGATCGGGTGGGGCCTTGCGGCGCTCGGCCTTGTCGCCGGATTGGAACGAGTCGCGGGCCCGGTGATCGACGGCCAAGCCACGAGCGGAGAATCGATCCGCGCCTGGGTCGGCGCCGGTTTTGCAATCCTGGCCTACGGCCTCGCCGGTTTCGCAGCGGCGGTCGTCGCGAGAATGACGGCCGCGGCGATCCGGGAATACCTGGACGGCGTCGCCCACTTGAGCGATGACCTGTTCTCGCTGGCGGCGCGCGGTGTGGCCGATCTCGACCGAATTGCCCAGGTCCTCGGTGAGGGCGGCGCAGCAGTCTGGCGCGACGGCCAATCGGGCCCCGATCGGAGCAGGCTGTTGGCCGATTTTCAACGGGCGACCCGCGCATCGCAATGGGCCGAAGCCCGGTCGCTTCTCGATGCGTTCGCCGCCGACTATCCGGATGACCCGCGGCAGACGGTCCTCGAAGCCGAGCTCGAGGAGGCAATCCATAATGCCAAACAGCAACAACTCGCCAGGCTCGAAGCGGCGCGTGAGGTGAACGACCCCGAAGGCGTGCTCGAAAGCTACCAGATGTTGGCCGGGTCGCTCGCAGGCGACGCCCGGTCCGCCCTCGATCGCGATCTTGCCAAGTGGTTCCTGGCCCTGATCCACCGTCGCCTGCGAACGACCAAGATCCAGCCCGAAGTCGTGGTCTTGGCGTCCCGTTTTGCCGAAGCCTTCGCCTCCACGGTAGAAGGAGCCAGCGTCCGCGCCGCCCTGCCGACCCTCCGCCGGAGCGTCGGACTCTGTCCTCGTTGCGGATCACCCTACGCCGGAATTGGCGACGCTTGCCCCAAGTGTTTAGCGAATCTATCATTGCGTCCGCCATCGCCCGATTCTGAAGCGGAAATCGCCAATCCCTGAGGAACGTCCAGAACCGGGATCTTTCGGTTCCACCTTTTCGATTGAGCTTAATTGACCGAAATTACGCAGCACAACTTAGATAACCTAGCTTGACGCGCGGGCAGACGTCGGCTAGGGATGAATGAGAGAGTTTTTTGGCGAGTGGCCGTACAGCTTGCTGGCATCTCGAAAGGACGAATCCATGTTTCGCCGACTCGTACCGGTTTGGTTCATCCTGGGCACGATCCTGGCCGGTGGGTCGGCCAGGGCGCAGATGCCCTTTCCAGTCGATCTGCTTCCCACTCGGACCTCGCTGGAACGCCTGGGATTGGAGCGTCAATGGTACGGGGTGGTCCCGCTGACGGAGACGGAGCGGGTGCTCAAAATCAGCCTGACCGAAGGGCTCTTGTTCGCCCAGACTAACAATGCGATGTTGCTTGCGTTCGACTCCGAGTCAGGCCGCTTGCTCTGGTCGACGGAACTGGGAGAGCGGACCGGATTCGCCCGCGGCGTGACCGCCAATTCGTATGCGGTCTTCGTCACGAACGCAAACTCCTTTTACTGTCTTGACAAGCGGAGCGGCCGGCTGATCTGGCAGACGAATCTCAAGACGATTCCGACCAGCTCACCCGCCGCGGACGAAGAGCGGGCGATGATCGGCATGACGTCGGGGATGATCCGGGGCTTCAGTCTGAAGCTCAAGGACTCCACGGGAAAAGAGTCGATTCTGACCAAGGCCATGCCTGCCTGGCAGTGGCATACGGGCGGGCCGGTCCACACGCGGCCGATGTCGGCGGGCCCGCTCTCGGTGTTCGGCTCGGCGGATGGGAGAGTCTACGTGATCGTGGCCGAAGAGCGCACCGCGCTCTTCCGCTTCCGGACTGGTGGCCCGATCGGCGAGGGCATGGGTGCTTACGGCACGCGAATGCTCTTGATCCCATCGGGCGACAACAACCTGTACGCCGTCAACCTCTTCACCTCGGACACGATGTGGACGTTTCCTTCCGGCGCCCCGATCGATCAGGAGCCGATGGTCGCCGAGGAAGACGTCTTCGTGATCAACACGGCCGGTGCTTTGACCGTGCTGCAGCCGGTTGATGGCGTGCCGCGCTGGACCACGGCGACTCACGGCGGCCGCCTGGTTTCGGTCAGCGGGACGAAGGTCTACTTGCGTTCCTATGATCTCGATTTGTTCCTGGTTGACCGGCAGACCGGCCGGATTCTGGTCGACCCGGGCGAGAGCCACCTGCGAGCCGGGCTCAACCTGCGCGAGTACAATATGGCCGTCGTCAATCGCTACAACGACCGGATGTACTTCGCCACGCCCTCGGGGATGGTGGTCTGTCTGCGCGAGACAGGCCTGCGCGAGCCCCGACCAGTTCGCGATGCCAAGGCCCTTCCCTTCGGTTTCATTCCACCGGAGGGAATCAAGCCGAACACTCCGCCCGTGGTGCCCTCTGCAACCCCCGAGGCAGGCGGCGAGCCCGGCGCAGAGCCGAAGGCCGAAGCGGAAGGCGACAAGAACGCCGAAAAGCCAGAGCCGAAGGGCGACGTGCCCGAGCCCAAGGCTGAGAAAAAGGAGGATGCGCCCAAGTAGAAGCGATCGGAGAATCGCCTTGCGCGGTTCTCGACCCCGCCCGGCTGCTGGCAACTGGCAAACCAGGGGTCGTTCGGTTAAGCTCCGTTTGCACTTACCGAACCTCCAGAGCACGACCTCTTTGAGCTGGCAGCGATGAGCGAGTCGATCATTCCCGTCAAGCGCGCCTTGATCAGCGTGTTCGACAAACAGGGCCTGATCGAACTGGCCCGGGTCCTGGCCGTCGCGAAGGCCGAGATCATCGCCAGCGGCAAGACGCGTGCGGCGCTCGTCAGTGCGGGCCTCGATGTGACCGACGTCGCCGAGTTTACCGGCCAGCCCGAGATCCTGGGCGGCCGCGTCAAGACGCTTCATCCCAAGATCCACGGCGGCATCCTCGCACGACGCGAGGTCGCCGACGACCTGGCGACGCTCACGCGGCTGGGGTTCCCACCGATCGATCTCGTCGTGGTAAATCTCTATCCATTCGAGTCGACCATCGCGCGAGCGGACGCGAGCTTGGCGGATGCCGTCGAGAACATCGACATCGGCGGTCCCACCTTGATCCGATCGGCGGCCAAGAACCACGAGCATCTGGCCGTTCTCAGCCGTCCGGATCAATATCCCAGCGTGATCGCGTCAATCCAGGAGCGCGGGGGGACGACGCTCGAGCTTCGTCGCGCCCTGGCACTCGCCGCGTTCCAGACGACGGCCGCTTACGACCAGGCCATCGCCGGCTATCTCGGCACACAGATCAAGGGCGCGGAGCGCGCGGACGCCGAATTTCCCACGAGTCTGCATCTCCACTTCTCGCAGCGCCAAACGTTGCGTTATGGAGAAAACCCGCATCAGAAAGCGGCGCTCTACGTCGAGCCGGCCGCTTGCGGGCCAAACCTGGCGACGGCAGGGCTGCGGCACGGCAAGGAGCTTTCCTACAACAATCTGCTCGATCTCGATAGCGCACTGCGCCTGGTTCGTCAGTTTGCCGATCCCGCCGCCTGCATCCTCAAACACAACAATCCCTGCGGCGCGGCCCAGGGTGTCGACGTGGCCGAGGCGTTCGAACGAGCGTATGAAGGGGACCCGGTCAGCGCATTCGGCGGAATCGTCGGTCTCAATCGGAGCGTCGATCGCGCCACCGCCCTACGAATGAGCCAGCCCGGGCGTTTTCTCGAAGCCATCCTCGCACCCGGATTTGATGAAGACGCCTTCGTCTGGTTGACCACCAAGCCGAGCTGGCGCCAGAGCGTTCGTCTCGTCGAGCTGGGAGAGCCCCTCGGCCCCGGCCGACCCGTTCCAGGGGGCTTTGACTTGCGCCGGATTGAAGGCGGGATGCTGGCGCAGGAGTGGGACCAGCTCGAGCCGGATCCAACGTCGGGCCAGGTGGTGACCAGCCGCCAGCCGACGGCAGCCGAACGGCGCGACCTCGCGTTTGCCTGGAAGGTCTGCGCCGCGGTCAAATCCAACGCGATCGTTCTGGTGTCGAACGATCAAATCGTGGGCGTCGGGGCCGGCCAGATGAGCCGGCTCGATTCGGTTCGGATCGCGGTCGACAAGGCGGGGCCGAGGGCCAATGGCTCGGTGCTGGCCTCCGATGCCTTCTTCCCCTTCCGCGACGGCCCCGACCTCGCCGCTGCCGCGGGCGTCACGGCGATCATCCAGCCCGGCGGCTCAAAACGCGACGACGAAACGGTCAAAGCCTGCGACGAGCACGGGCTGGCCATGATCCTGACCGGCAGGCGGCATTTCCGGCATTAGGCCAGTTTCGCCCGCTTGGTGTCGCGTCTCTTCGTTTCGGTGACTCCCTCCACCTCGTTCCAGAACGCTTCACTGGGAATTCCGGCCCCGGCTTGAATCCGTTGCCGGGCGGCTTCGAGGATCGCCTGGAGCCGCGGAGAATAAGCCATCAGCAGCCGTTCCAGGTCGTCCTCGTCGCTCACCGTCAGGAGGACCGCGGCAGGCTTGCCATTTCGGGTGATGACGATCGGTCCCTGCTCGCAAGCTGTCAGGTAAGCGCTGAACATGCGCTTTCACGTCAGCCACTGAAGCAATTTTCATATCTTCAGCTCCTCTCCGCCGATGATCAGCCGATTCCCTTCTTTGACTCCGATGGCCAGGATCTGCATTTCCAGACGCTCGGGGTTGACTGCATAGAGTACCCGAAAACGATTGTCCGGGCCGAACCGAAGTTCCCAATCGGCTCGCAAGTCCGCGGACCTTCGCAAAGGCTTGCGGTTTCGCGTCTCCGTTTCCGGCTCGAACCGCAACTGCTTCTCGATGTTCATTCGGATCAATGAGTGATACTTTTTGTCGATGGCGCCCAGATGCTGGTTGACTTCCGGGTCAAAGATCGGGGAGAAACGCTGCCCGCGTGCCATTGTGACCGTTATTCTGGTCACGTCGCGCTGGCAGGTCAAGCCAGCGGCTCAAAACGCGACGACGGATCGGTTAAAGCCTGCGACGAGCCCGGAATGGCTATGGCCCTGACCGGCAGGCGGCATTTTCCGGCGGGACCGAGTCATTGCGAGCAGTCTCGCGGGCGCGTTAGATTCGAGCTGGTTCGATTCCATGGCCTCGCGGTCGCCGCCGTGGGGAAAACGGCGGCACGTCCGGCGCGTCGCGCTCGGCGGTGCAGAGGCCAGGCTCGACGATTACCTCCCGAGGGCCCGGGCGTGCGTTACTTTCGCGTGCGGTCTGCGCTGCTTCCCCGTGGCGCGCTCGGGCGCATCGTTCTGACCGCAGTCGCCGTTCTGGCGGTCTCGATGCCGGCGTCGGCTCAGGGACCCAAGAAAAAAAGGGCCGGCGACGGTGCCCAGGCGGTGCGGATGCGGCTCTGGGTGCCGGCCTATTATTATCCGTTTGGGCCTGGCCTGCGCGAGTGGAACCGGCTGATCGCGGCGGCGAAGTCCGTGCCGATCGTCGCGATCGTCAACCCGGCCAGCGGGCCCGGCGACCATGTCGATACCAATTTCGCGGCGGTCATTCCCCGCGCCCGCAAGGCCGGGGTCACGGTCGTCGGTTATATCGGGACGCAATACACTCGCAAGCCCTTGCAGCAGGTGAAAGCGGAGGTTGACACGTTCTTGAGGTTCTACCCCGATATCCAGGGGTTCCATTTTGACGAACAAAGCAGCGACGCTCGCGGCGTCGATTACTACGCCGAGCTCTACCGATACGTCCGCGAGCGCGTCAAGGGCGCGCTGGTCGTGACCAACCCCGGCACGTCGTGCGAGCCGGGCTACGCGGCACGCCCGGCGGCGGACGTGATCTGCCTGTTCGAGCGCGAGCGCGGTTTCGACGAGTTCCGGCCCCCCGCCTGGGCTACGCGGTTTTCCGGGTCCAGGTTCTGCATCCAGGCGCATAACGTCGGGACAGAAACGCAGATGAAGCGCTCGCTTCGCCGCGCGGCGGAGCTGAAAGTCGGATACGTTTTCATCACGGACGACATCGGCCCCAACCCCTACGACCGCCTGCCGTCATACTGGGACGCCGAGGTCGAAGCTGTTCGGCAGGTGAATCAGGCGGCAGCCCGCTGAACGACATCCGCCCGGACCCGCTCACCCTGGCATTCCGCGACAGTGACACGCGAAAACCGGAAAAGGGCCGTGGTTTTTTCCCCCTCGCCCCTTTGGGGAGAGGGTGGCCGAAGGCCGGGTGAGGGGGCGCGCAGCGAGCGATCGCGCCAAGCTTTCCTACAAATCGAAGAGATGTCAGGCAAAAATCTCAAAACCCTGATCGCCAGTCGTCGCTCGCGACACTACTATACGAGTACCGCAAATGGGCGAGCGATCGGAGTACAGCGGCGAGAGAGACCGCGCAGGTGTAGGTCAGCCTTTTCAGGCTGGCGTCAGGCTGGAAAGCCCGACCTGCAACGTGCGTCCTTCTACGCTTCTACTTAGATGGCGAGCAAACCGTGATCAGCGAATCCTCCCGCGCGGCACCGAGATACCTCGCCGATCTGTTCCGTAACGGCACGCCGTCGGCCCTCAGTGATTCGGAGCTTCTGGAGCGGTTCGCCGCACGGCGGAGCGAGCACGAGGAGACCGCCGAGCTGGCATTCGCGGCGCTCCTGGCACGCCATGGCCCGATGGTCCTTCGTGTCTGCCGCGCCGTGCTCGCCGATCGGCACGAGGTCGAGGACGCGTTCCAGGCGACATTCTTAGTGCTGGCGTTCCGGGCGCGCTCGATCCGGAAACGTGCTTCGGTAGCGTCCTGGCTGCACGGCGTGGCGCTGCGGATCGCGAGCTCGGAACGTTCGCGGGCGGCGCGCAGACGGCGACACGAGCTGGTGAGGGCCGCAATGAGTTCAACGACGACCGAGGATTCAGCGAGCGATCCTGTGCTTGATCGCGAGCGGGCCCTGGTCATCCAGGACGAAATCGGCCGCTTGCCCGAGAAAGACCGGGCGGCGGTGGTGCTCTGCTACCTCGAAGGCCTGACCCACGAGATGGCCGCCGAACAACTCGGCTGGCCGGTGGGGTCCGTGAAGAGCCGGCTCGCCCGGCGCGCGATCGACTGCGCGTGACGTTGACGCGGCGGGGCCTGGCGCCCGCCGTTGTCCCGCTTGTCCAGCCCGGACAGTGTATCGAAGAACAATCGGCGCCGGCTCACATCCTCTTGGGAACGCCGCTGTTCAATACGACCGTGCGCAGGCGCTGAAAGCCGGGCTCGGCAAGAATACGCTGGCCGGGATCGTCTCGGCCGAAGCCATCGCGCTACTGGATGGAGCACTCGCAGCCATGACCAAGACCAAGCTAATGCTGATGGCGGCTACGGTGCTGACGGCCATGCTATTGACCGCCGGTGCGGGCCTGATGGCGTTTTCCGCGACCCGCCAAGAAAACGCGCCGCGGGGAAATCGTCCGGGCCAGGAGGGTCGTCAGGCGGGAGCGGCCACCGAGCCGGCGCAGCGGCCTTCACCTCCCGCCGCCGCCACGACGAAACCGGCCGTGGAGAAAGGGCCTGTCGTCATTCAGGCCGAAGTCGTCGATCAGGACGGCCGACGGCTGCCAGGTGCCGATGTTCTGATAAACGTGCGCTGATTCGCGCGGCGCGGACGACCAGGAATCGACCTCCGAGCCGCTCAAAACCAACGGCGAGGGCCGCGTCCGGCTCGAGCTGCGCGCGAGCGGCCTGGAGCCAAGCTTTATTCCACCTACGTATGGGCGCACCAGCCCGGCCGGGCGCTTGCGACCGCCGCCGTTTTGCTCGGCGGAAACTCGCCCCCTGCCCCGATTCGATTGACGCTCGAAAAACCGGCAAGACAGACCGTCACGATCCTCGGATCGGATGACCGGCCGATCGCGGGACTGCGCGTGAGCCCGATTTCGGTGGTCTACACGAATCGCCGCTCGTTCCCAGCCACCGTTCCCGACGAGTGGCTCGATCGACTGACGGTGATCACAAATGCCAAGGGGGTGGCCACGCTCGAATACCTCCCTGCGATACTAGCGCCTGCATCGTTCAGAGCTTCCGGACCGGAAGTCGCCCCGCACGCGCTCTTGCTCGACGCGCCCCAGGGAAAAGACTTTGTGGTCAAGCTGGGCCCGCTCGGACGATTGGTCGGGTTCGTGCGTACGGCAGCCGGCGAGCCGCTGGCCGATGTCCCGGTCGAACTCTGGGCCCAGGGCGGCGGGATCGTGTCTGGCCCCGTACTCGATCGCCGCGCCACGGCCGACGAGATCGTACCGCTCAAACCCGCGCTCAAGACGGGACCTCAAGGCGCATTCCAGACCCCGCCCACGCTGCTGGGCGGCTCGAGCTACCGAGTCGCAATTCGCCATCCCGGTTTCGTGGCGTACTTCTCCGATTGGGTAAGGCTGGACGGCGAACGCGCCACGATCCCCGCGATCCGCCTCCAGCCGCTCCAGAGGTTGAGCGGGCGGGTCCGGGACAAGCAGGGCCGCGGGGTTGGCGGCGCGGCGAGTGTCTGTTCCCGGCGGCGGTCCCTCGTCGGCGACCGATGCCGACGGAAGGTTCTCGCTGTCTGGCGTCAGTCCCGGTAAGACCGTCATCCTCGTCGAGCATGCCGGGTTCTGGCTCCAGGCCTGGTTGGTCAACCCGTCGGCGGTACGCGAGGCCGGTCCGCTGGCCTTAGCGCGGACGACCGAGGGCCCTGGTCCGGCCGTCACGCCCCAGGCCGATCCAATCCCTCCCGAAGAGGCGCGAGCCCTGGCCGATCGCCTGCTGGCGCCGTACCTGCCCGAGGAAGCCGAGGAGGCCGACCAAGAAGCGAAGCTGGCCGCCATCGCGTCGCTGGCGGAGTTCGATCTGGACCGTGCGCTCGAGCTTTTTCAAAAGCAGCGGTTTGCCGACCGCCGCTTCTCTTTTGGGGACGCCCCGTTCGGATTGGCGTTGAAGCTGGCCGAGACAGACCCCGCGCGGGCCGAGGCCATGGTCGAATCAATTCGCCAAATTCCGAACAGGGCCCTTGCCTACATGAGACTCGCCAAGGCATCACCAGCTAGGGAGCGCGCTAGGAAGCTTGCCCTGCTGGAGCAAGCCACAACGTTGTTCGCCAACGAACACAGGCCGGGGCCTCCCGTGTTTCGTCTCCAGCTACTCTCGGCGCTCGCCGAGCAATGGCTGGATCTGGGCGAGCGCCAGCGCGCCCGGCTCTTGCTGGAAGAGGGGAAAGCGATTGACGATGCCCGCTTTCCCAGGTCCGCATTTTCGATCGACGACTTCCTCATGCAACTGGCGAGGCTTGACCCCGATCAGGCCCTCGAGCGGCTGCGAAAGCTGCCCACCGCGATCCTCTCGGGCGACCCCTATGATCCCGGGGCCGCCGTCGCCGTCGCGC
Source organism: uncultured Isosphaeraceae bacterium (assembly GCA_963823675.1). Lineage (GTDB taxonomy): Bacteria > Planctomycetota > Planctomycetia > Isosphaerales > Isosphaeraceae > CAWGMT01. Next base: position 194,899 of record CAWGMT010000021.1, read on the forward strand.
TCGCGACCGATCATCCGGCCAAGGCCGAGCAGGCGTTCCATTTGTGGAAGCGGAATTGGGTTCACTCGGATCATACAAATCGCTACGTGATGCGCCTCTGCCGGCGGTTGGCGCGGGTTGATCCGGCGATCGCTCGCCGGGTCGCGGCGTCGCGCAAGCGCCCGGCGGAGCGCGCGATGGCCTGGGCCTACGTGGCGCTCGGCCTGGCGGAAACCAAAAAGTCCGGCGCTGTCGAAGCGATCGACAACGCGATCCAGGAAATCGACCGGCTGCGGGAATCGGGACCGGGGCCCGAGCAGGTCATGATCCTCCAAGGCATCCGCGCGGTGTGGCCGACCAACCCCGCCGTCGCGATCCTGCCCGTGGTCGAACGCAGCGCGCCGGAACGGCTCGCCCAAGTCTTCTGGCGCACCGTGGCGCTTCATCCCCAGCTCGATCCGACCAAGAAGGAACAGCTCCGTTTTTCGAACGTCGGATTTGAGTGCATGCTGCTGGCGCGGTACGATCGCGACGTGGCTGCCGTCCTCTACCAGCCGATGGATGCTTACCTCCGCTCGATTGCGGCTAGCAAAGGCCCGCAGGAGGAATTCAATGTGATGGCAATTCTCGGCAAGGGCTGCATCGACCCCCGGGCGGCCGTGGCGCTGCTTGAATCGCTGACGGCGCCCCGCGAGTTTTCTCACAACAACCCGGTTCATGATGCAAAGCTCCAGCTCGCCGAAGCGCTGGGTCTGCCGTCCGATAAGCGCTGGAAGCGGCTCTGGTGGCGCTCGGCGTCCGGACAGATCGCGCTGGAAGAGTGATCCATGACAAACGCCAAGTTGAAAATGATGGCGGCGACAGCCCTGAGTGCCATGCTCCTGACCGCCGGCGCGGGCCTGATGGCGTGTGCCGCGACCGGCCAGGCGAACACGCCGCAGAAAAATCGTCCAGGCCAAGAGGGTCGTCAGGCGGTCGCGGTCACTCAGCCGGCGCAGCGGCCGTCGCCTCCCGCCGCTTCCACCACCACACCGGCTGCAGAGAAAGGGCCAGTCGTCATCGAGGCCGAGGTCTTCGATCAGGAGGGGCGACGACTGCCGGGGGCCGACGTCCTTGTGGTCGTCCAGTATTCGCGGGGCGCGGATGATCAGCAATCGATCGTCGAGCGGATGACAACCGACGGCGAGGGACGCGTCCGGCTCGAAGTGGCGCGCGAACGACCGGGAGCGAGGCTCTTTTCGACCTATGTCTGGGCGCACCAGCCCGGCCGGGCTCTCGCGACCAGCGCCGTTTTCCTCGGCGGAAATTCGCCCCCGGCGCCGATTCGATTGACCCTCGATCAACCGGCAAGACAGACCATCACGATCCTGGGCTCGGATGACCGGCCGATCGGCGGTCTGCGCGTGGCCCCGATTTCGGTGCGGCCCACGAATCGCCGCAGTTCCCCAACGACGGTTCCCGACGAGTGGGTCGATCGGCTCACGGTGACCACGAACGCAAAGGGAGCGGCCACGCTCGAATACCTCCCTGCGATCCTGGCGCCCGTATCGATCAGGGTTTCCGGACCCGAAGTCGCTCCGCACGCGTTGCCCCTTGACGCGCCGCAGGAAAAGGATTCTCGGATCAAGCTGGGCCGTCGCGGACGATTGGTTGGGTTCGTGCGTACGCTAGCCGGTGAGCCGCTGGCTGATTTCCCGGTCGAGGTCTGGGCCCAGGGAGGCAGAATCGTGCATGGCCCCATACTCGATCGCCGCGCCACGGCCGACGAGATCGTGCGGCTCGAACCCGCGCTCAAGACGGGACCTGAGGGCTCATTCCAGACGCCGCCGACCATGCTGGGCGGCTCGAGTTACCGAGTATCGATTCGCCATCCCGGTTTCGTGCCGTACTTCTCCGACTGGGTGAGGCTGGACGGCGAACGTGCCACGATCCCACCCATCCGTCTCCAGGCGCTCCTGAGGTTGAGCGGGCGAATCCAGGACCGGCAGGGCCGCGCGGTTACCGGCGCCCGCGTGTTTGTTCCCGGCGGCGGTCCCTCGACAACGACCGATGCGAACGGAGGGTTCGCCCTGGCCGGCGTCAACCCGGGAAAGAACGTCGTCCTGTTCGAGCATGCCGGGTTCTGGCTCGATGGCCGACTGGTCGATCCGTCCGCGGGCGTCGAGCTCGGGCCGCTCACGCTGGTGCGCAAGAACGAGCAACCCGGGCCGATTATCAAGCCCCAGGCCGATCCGATCGCGCCGGAGGAAGCGCGAGCCCTGGCGGATCGCCTGCTCGAGCCGTACCTGCGCGGGCCCGCAGCAGCGAGACGATCGCGCACGGCTGGCGGCCATCGCGAGCCTGGGCGAATTCGACCTCGACCGCGCCCTCGACTTGCTGCAAGACGGTAAGTTCCCCTTTCGTACGTCGGATTCGAGTGCATGTTGCTGGCGCACTATGACCGCGAGGTGGCCGCCGTGCTCTTCCAGCCGATGGATGCTTACCTCCGCTCGGTCGCCAAGGAAAAGGGTCCGCACGGCGAATTCAATTCCTGCACCATCCTCGGCAAGGGATGCATCGATCCCCGCGCCGCCGTGGCGCTTCTGGAGTCTCTGAACGCGCCCCGGGAGTTTGCTCGAAACCAACCGGTTCATAACGCGCGGCTCACGCTCGCCGAAGCGCTGGGGCTGCCGTCTGAGAAGCGCTGGAGGCGTCTCTGGTGCTCGATGAGGGCGCAGATCCCGCTGGACGAGTGAAGCTGGCGAGAGTGCGATTAACCCCTGAGCACTCGTCCCAGTGTCGTGCCACGGCGAAGGCCGCGCGTTCCTTTGTAAATGGCGTTATGAACGCTCTGCCAGGTTTCGCCCGGCGCCTCGGGTATGGCCCCCGACTCTCTCGTCGGCAATGCGCCATGGCGCTTGAGGTGAGCCGAGGCCCAGACTCGGATTTGCGGGATCGAGAGCGGCGGCAGATGCAACGAGCAGCGAACCTCGCGCTCCGTCGCAAGGAGCGCCGCGAGCGACGATCCACCCGAAAGCCCGCGGGCGCCGGTGCGGAGGGCAAGGTCAAGCCCGTCCCATCGCTCGCCATCGGATTCGGGGATCGGTCCGTCGAGCCGTTTCGGCCAGCGCCCGGTTCTCGCGTGGAAAGCGTCAGCCCATTTCAGGACCTGTCTGGACGAGAGAGGGGGCGGGTTCGACCTGTGCCGCACCTGGCGCCGCGCCGCGAGCAGGCCGGCCAGGCTCATGCCGCCGGGCAGCCCGCGGAGCCCATGGCGAAGGGCCGAGTCGACCCGCGCCCACGTCTCATCGGCGGCGTCCACGACGAGGCCCGACTGCTTCGTCGGCCAGCGCCCAGAGCTCTGGTGGAAGGCGTCAGCCCAACCGAGTATCCGGCGGATGCTGAGGCGCGGGAGCCGGGCGCGGTTCCTGATCCCGCGGCTCTTGGCTAGCAATTGGATGAGAGATGAGCCGCCCCGAAGACCGCGCAAGCCTTGCCTCAGGGCGTTCTCGACCGCCACCCAGGTTTCTCCCGGCGCTTCCGAGATCGGGCCCGATCGGCAAATGGGCCATTGGCCCGTCCTGGCGTGATGAGCGTCCGCCCAGCGCAGGATCTCGCTGACGCTGAGCGCAGGAAGGCTGCCGATATTGCGCGCCCGCGCCGCTCCGCCAGCAGGCGGGCCAGCGACGATCCACCCGGGAGCCCCCGACGCCCCGAGCGGAGGGCGCGGTTGATCCCCAACCAAGTCTCGCTTTGTGAGTCGGCAATCGAACCCGAGCGGTGGCTCGGCCATCGGCCGAAGCGCCGGCGATGGGCGTCCGCCCATCGCAGGACCTGGCGGACGTCCAGCGGCGGCAGGTCCCTTTCATTGCGGACGCCGCGGTCCCGCGCCAGGAGTCGCCGCAGCGATGATCCGCCAGGAAGTCCTCGGAGCCCGAGACGGAGAGCGTAGTCAACGGCTTGCCAGTTTTCAGCGGGGGCGTCGGCCACGGTACCTGAGGTTCGACGAGGCCACCGGCCGGTGCGTGCGTGGAAGGCATCGGCCCAGCGCAAGACCTTTCGCTCGGTGAATCGGGGCCGGTCCTGCGGACGGGGCACGCCGCGCTTCACCGCTCGGAGCTGGGCCAGGGTGAAACCCGCGGGAAGGCCGGAACGACCCTTCGCCAGCGCGTATTCGACCGCCCCCCACGTCACGCCACCGGTGCCGGGGATGCGGCCTGAGTTCGGGCGAGGCCACTTCCCGGTGCGCGCGTGCCAGACATCCATCCATCGGACTATCTGGCGAGTCGTGAAGTGTCGGTGCTTGGGTTTCTTGCACTGGCCAGCTTTTGTCGCGCGCGCTTTTGTCGTTTCCTTTGCACGCCCGGCCCCTTGCGAGCGGGCGCGGACGGGCGCACGGTCGGGCGTCGTGTGGCCACGCGTGGCTCCTCCCTCGGACACCGCCAGCGCGTCGAGGATCGCGCGCGGCGACGATGGCACATCATACTATCGCGACCGGCGAGCCTTCGACAGTGGGTGTCAGGACGCGTGCTAAAGTAGCCCCGTCACGACCTTTCCGTGGACGTCGGTCAAGCGGTACTGGCGTCCCTGATAGCGGAAGGTCAGCCTCGTGTGATCGATGCCGCAGAGGTGCATGATCGTCGCCTGCATGTCATGGACATGGACGGGGTTGGATGTGATGTTCCACGCGAAATCGTCAGTCGAGCCGTAGACCACCCCGGGTTTGATGCCGCCTCCTGCGAGCCACCAACTGTAGGCCTTGCCGAAGTGGTCTCGACCCGTGGGCCTGGCGGGGTCGCCCTGGCCGAATGGAGTGCGGCCGAACTCGCCGCCCCAGATGACCAGCGTATCCTCAAGCATTCCACGCTCCTTGAGGTCACGCACCAGGGCGGCCGAGGGAGCGTCCGTGTCCTTGCACTGGGCTTCGAGCTGGGTGAAGAGGTTGCTGTGCTGGTCCCAACCGGAGTGCATCAACTGCACGAACCGGACGCCCCGTTCCAGCAGCCGGCGGGCGATCAGGCAATTGTTCGCGAAGGTGCCATGCTGCAAGGCGTCGGGACCATAGCGCGCGACGGTAGCAGGCGTCTCTTTCGAGAAGTCCACGAGGTCGGGCACGCTCGTCTGCATGCGGAAGGCCATCTCGTACTGGGCGATGCGCGTGTCGATCTCGGGATCGCCGTAGTCGGCAAGATGAGCCGCATTCATGGCCGAGATCTCGTCGAGCAACGCGCGGCGCACGGCGCGACTGACACCTGGAGGGTTCGCGAGGTACGGTACCGGGTCGCCCGTGTTCCGGAACCGGACACCCTGGAACCGGCTGGGCAAGAACCCGCTGCCCCAGTAGTAGTCGAAGAACAACTGGCCGCAGGTTTTTCCCTTGTCGCTCGAGGTCATCACGACAAACGCCGGCAGGTTGTCCGTCTCAGTGCCGAGGCCATAAGAGAGCCAGGCTCCCATGCTGGGCCGGCCTGGAACCTGCGAGCCGGTCATGAAGAGCGTCACTCCCGGCGCGTGGTTGACGGCCTCGGTGTACAGGCTGCGGACAAGACAGATCTCGTCGGCCAGGGCCCCCACATTCGGCAGCATCGCGCTCATCTCGATGCCGGCCTGGCCGTACTTCTTGAATGGTTTGATCGCGGGCAGCGCGGGCCACTTGCCGTAGCCGCTCGACATGGTCGACAGCCGGGTCGCTCCGCGCACGCTGGCGGGGACGTCCTTGCCCGCCGTCGCCTTCATCACCGGCTTGGGATCGAACAGATCCACATGCGAAGGCCCACCTCCCTGCCAGAGGACGACCACCCGGTTTGCCTTGGGGGCGAAATGCGGCAAGCCCGGAAGGCCGGGTTCGCCCCTGGGACCACCGGTTCCCTTGGCTCGCGCACGTTCATTCCCCAGGAGCGAGGCCAGGGCCGCCATGCCGACACCACTCGCCGCTTTGCCAAACAACTGACGGCGGGTCACGCGGGCGATGCTTTCGCGATATACTTCGTTCATTCTTACTCCCGTGTCAGCGCCTCGTCGAAGTTGAAGATCGCCAGGCAGACCGCGGAGAGCGCGGCGTGCTGGGCGACATCGAGCGTCTCGTCCCGCTTCGACTCGCCCACGGCGAGGAGCGCCCTGGCAGCCGGGGTGTCCTTGGCGTAGATCGCCGCTTGCCTCTCATAAGCCCGATGCAAGACCTTGAGATCGAAGTCGCTCGGCTTCCTGCAGGTGACGCGACGGAAGGCGTCGGACAAGCACGCATCAACGATATTCGATGTTGTCATGGCTTGTTGCGCCAGGGCCCGCGCCGCCTCGACCCAGGTCGGGTCGTTGAGCGTGGTCAGAGCGTGGAGCGGCGTGCTGGTCGTGGCGGACCGCACGCGGCACGTCTGCCGGTTTGAGGCGTCGAACATGTTCGCCGGCCCGACCGTTCGGCGCCAGAATGTGTAAATGCTGCGGCGATAGAGGTCCTTGCCCGACGAAGCGGGATAGGTGAAGTCGCGCTCCTTGGTGATGGCAAGCGCCTCCCAGATCGCGCCGGGCTGGTACGGATAAACGGGCCGGCCGCCGATCCGCAATTCCAGCAAGCCCGAGGACGCCAGCGCCCAGTCGCGCAAGATCAGTGACGGCATCCGGAACCGGCTCGCGCGCGCATAGAGGCGGTTTTCCGAGTCGCGTGCTCGCTCCTTCGATGTCGAACGGCTCGACTGGCGATACGTTGCACTCGTGACGATCAGCCGTTGCATGGCCTTGATGCTCCAGCCGCGGGTGCGGAACTCGACGGCCAGCCAGTCGAGCAGCTCGCCGTGGACTGGAAACTCGCTCTGGACGCCGAAATCCTCCGACGTCTTGACGATCCCGGCGCCGAAGGCATTCTGCCACATGCGATTGACCTGCACGCGGGCGGTCAGCGGATGCTCGGGCATCACGAGCCAACGGGCAAGCCCCAGGCGATTGGCAGGCGCTCCCGCGGGCATCGGGGGCAAGAATGCGGGTGTTGCGAAATTGACCCTGGTCGTCGGCGTGAGGTATTGCCCGCGACTCAGGATCGCCGTTTGCCGGGGCTGGGCGTCGCTCATGATCATGACGCGCGGGAGCTGATCGCCGCGATATTCGCCGAGCTGCCTCTTGATGGCGTCATAAGCTCGGTTGCGCTCGGCATCGGCCGACTTCAGTTTTGCTTCAAGCTCAGCGATGCGGACCTTGTTCTCTTCGGTCGGAAGCTCGACAAATGGAGCCGCCACGCGAATGCGCGGCGAGAAGAACTGGGGCACGCCGCTTTCGGGAACGCGGTTGAAGGCGTCGAGCAGGCTGTAATAATCGCGCTGGGTGATCGGATCATATTTATGATCGTGGCACTGAGCGCACGCCATCGTCAGGCCGAGCCAGGTCGTGGCGGTGGTGTCGATCCGGTCAAACAGGTTGACGAACCGCTGTTCTTCGGGGATCGCGCCCCCTTCTCCGTTCAGGAGGTGGTTGCGGTTAAAGCCGCTGGCGATCTTGTCGCCGGTGGTAGCGTTGGGCAAGAGATCGCCGGCGAGGAGACGGATCGTGAGCTGATCGAAAGGCATGTCGTCGTTCAGAGCCTTGACCAGCCAGTCGCGCCAGACCCATTGCCAGGTGTCTCCGTCCTGCTGGAACCCGTTGCTGTCGGCGTAACGGGCGGCGTCGAGCCACAGGAGTGCCATTCGTTCGCCGTAATGCGGGCTTGCGAGCAAGCGGTCGACCAGGTTTGCGTAAGCCTTGGGGTTGTTGTCGGCGACGAAGGCATCGACGTCCTCGGGCGAGGGCGGCAAGCCCAGGAGGTCGATCGAGAGCCGCTTGATCAAGGTCGGCCGGTCGGCCTCGAGCGCGTGTTGCATCCCTTCGGCTTCGAGCTTGGCGAGCACGAAACGGTCGATGGGGTTGCGCACCCACTGGACTTCCCGCACGGCGGGCTCGGCCGGCCGGTTGGCCGCGACGAAGGACCAGTGGGGGGCATAGTGCGCCCCTTCGGCGATCCAGCGTTCCAGGCGCTGCTTTTGCGCGGCCGACAGCCGCCGCGACTTGGGCGGCGGCATCTGTTCCTGGGGATCGCTCGAGTTGATGCGAAAAAGGATCTCGCTGCCGGCCGGGTCACTTGGAACGATCGCACCGGCCTCGATGGCCGCGTCCCGAACGTCCAGCCGCAACTCGGCCTGGCGCTTGTTCGCGTCTTGCCCGTGGCAATAGAAGCAGTTTTCCGCGAGGATCGGCCGGATGTCGCGGTTGAATTCGAGGGACGGTGAGCCGGCAGCAAGAGCCCGGCTCTCACATGTGGACACGACGGCAATGCCCAGCAAGACGAGCCCGACAAGAGATCGGAGCGGACAACCTGCCGCCACCTCACGTTTCGCTTGCATCTCGGTCCCCACCCAGGGATCCCCATCTTTCGATGAGGATTCGACGAACGCTGAATACTTCTTTTACCTGGACGCGCCTCGCGCGTGAAGATGGTCGCCAAGCTCCTTAGCGGACGTAGAGCTTCGCCCGAGGCTCGTCGTCACGCGGATCTTCTGCCAGGACCCGCAGATAGAGGGGACGGCCGAGATGCGCCCCTTCGACCCATACGAACGGGCCGTCGCCGTCGTGCCAGCCAAGCGCGTTCCACCCGAAGTCGTCAACGCGGTCAAACGTCAAGCGGAGTTGTTCGAGATCGACTGAGAACAAGGGATTCACAACCGCGCCATCCTCCGCACCACCGATCAGCTCCACGGCGGTCGGGAAGATGTCAACCTCCCAAAAGCCCTCCTCCTCGCGGTGCTGGAGCCATAGCGAATCGATCGGGCTATCCGCGCGAATGCACGCGCCCACATGATCGAGGAGAAAGTCGAGCCATTCGGAGTCGTCGTCGATCGCCGGGCGAATGGGACCGTGGAAGTATTGGCGGCCAGCCTCATTGCGCCGTTCATAGGCTTCCTTGTCGGTTCGATAGAGAGTGGCGATGGCGTGCTCGCCGTGTGCTTCGAGTGTTTGGGTAAAGAGATCGTCGTCGGCCCGGTCGTATTCTTGGTTGACCTGTACGTACTCAGGAGGGCCCTCGCCGGATCCCCAGTATTCGTCTTCCGCCAGTCCGTGGGCTCTCCGGATTGAGTCGAGTCGCTCATCGAAGTCGCGGAGAGCCGTCTTGGCGAGACGTTCGGCAATCTGGTCAACCTGCCAGCTCACCAGGTGAAATCCGGCGTCTTCGGGAAGCACGCCGCTGTCACGGATCGCCTGGTAGACTGACAGGCGCTCTTCGTCGGTCGAGGCCAATCTCAGCCGCTGCCAGGCCTCGTACCACCTGGGCCGGTCGGTTTCCTCATTGAGAAGGGCGGAAAGCTTGGCGTCAATCGCGTCATATACCGCGGTTCGGTAGTTGGTGTTCATGGCCGAGTCCCAGCGGAGCTGCCCAGTATTCCACGGACGGTCGTGCGCTCGAGTCCGAGCCACGCTAGGGCGCAGAGCGTGTGGCCCCGCTGCTAGCGATGTCCGCCGCCGCCATGTCCACCACCGCCGAAGCCGCCGCCCCGGAAGCCTCCGCCCATCCCTCCGCCGAAGCCGCCGCCTCGGAAGCCTCCGCCCAATCCACCGCCCATCGGCATGCCCCGGCTGACGCCGCCTCCCATTGGCATGCCGCCCATACCTCCCATTCCTCCCGCGCGGCCCATGTTTGATCCCACCGAGGGATTGCCCATGCCAGTGCGGCCCATTCCGCCGGCCATGTTCCCGCCGGGCGACGTGCCCCGGCCCATGCCGGCGGCGTTCTGCCCCAGGCTTCGCGACATCGATGAGCCCATGTTCGAGCCGCCGAGCCGGCTGCCGCTCCCTAGCGCTGAGCGACTCCCGAGACTCGTCGCGGCGTTCAAAGCGCCGCTCCGGTTCGCCGTGAGCTGGGAGCCCGATCGGGAGTTGACTCCGTTGTAATTCGAGCGCCACGAATTGCCGCCGGATGCGAGCGTCGAACCCCGCCCGGCGCTCCGGCCGCCCGCCGTTCGATTGGCGCTGTTCGTGGTTCGAGCATTGTGGGAAAAGGGGTTTGCATTGGCATGCGAGGACGGCGGCGAGTGCACGCCCCCACGGTTTGAACCAGCTCCGCGCGTGCCCGAACTGATACTCCTGTTCGTGCTGACCGTTCGTGTGACGCTGCGGTTGCCCACGGTCCTGGTGACGCTGATACTCCGGCTGACACTTGCGCTCCGGGCGAAGCCGCCGCGTCCGAAGCCGCCATAGCCAAAGCGGCCATAGCCGAAACCGCCATAGCCGAAGCCGCCATAACCGAAGCCGAAAAACGGGTAGCCGAAGCCGAAGCCGAGGCCGAAAAACGGGTAGCCGAAGCCTAGCCCCAAGCCGAAGCCGCCGCCGAAGCCGCCGTAGCCATAGCCGAACCCGAAGGCACCGACCGACGGGAACAAGCCAATCCCGAAGCCGTAGCCGCCCCAGCCGCCATAACCACCCAAGCCACCATAACCGTATCCGCCGTATCCGCCGCCGAAGCCGCCGTATCCGCCATATCCGCCATATCCGCCATATCCCAATCCACCGTAGTAAGGATAGTAGCCTCCAAGCCCCATTCCGAAGGCGCCGCCCAGCAAGCCGCCATACATTCCGGAGCCATAGCCGTAAGGATAGGCGTTGCCGTAATTATATGGCGTTGCCATATACGGGTAGCCATAACCTCCGTAATATGGGTAATCGAGGTAGCCGTAGTATCCGCCCAGGTAACCGTACGAGGCGTAGCCGTAGTAGCGCCCGGTGTCATCGAAGTAGACGCCAGGGTAGCCGTCGTAATTGGAGTTGGGCCGCCCGAAGGCGCCGTTGAGTTGGCCATACATGTCGGGAGAAACGGTACTATAGGGCTGGTACGTCAGGTCGTTGGATTTGCGGGCGGATGGATCGACTTCGGCCGGAGTGAACAGGGTTCCGCGATCTTCGAGCGTCCGGTCCCAGTAGCCCTCCTGGAAAATCCAGCCGCCGGGTTGGCGGACCCACTGCGCCGGAACCCAGGCCCAGCCGGGATGCGATTTGGCCCAGAACCCCTTCTTCCACGCCACACCGTCGCCGTCGGGCTGATAATGGCCGGGGATGAAGAAGCAGTCTGGTCCCGGCGGCTCTCCGGGCGGATCGTCGGGTTCTTCCTTGGGTGGGCCATCCTTGCGATAGTCGAGACGATCGGTCTTGCGCTCGCTCCAGAAGCCGGGGACCCGATACCACCCTTCGTCGTCGCGTTTCCAGTAGCCGTTGACCCAGAATCGGCCCGGTGGGGGCACGCGCCATGTGCCCGTGACCCAGAGGAAGTCCTTGCGGCCGGCGTCCCATTCCCAGTAGCCTTCGATCCACTCGGCGCTCGGGCTGGGCGGGTCAACCGCGGGCCGTTCGGTGACGGGCCCGGGCGGCGCCTTCTCGACATGCACTGGAGCCCGGTCCTTACGCGGCGACAGGAACGCCTCGTGCAACGGCCCTTCGGTGAGCGGCCTGACCGGATTGGCCGCGGCCGCGCGTGCCCCGCCGTTCGGCGCCCGGCGCCCGGTCCCGTCTCGGCGGCCGGCAGCGGCGGAGCCTCCGGCAACGGATTGGGTCGCCCCTCTTGACCCGATGCCATCCCACACATCAGGCTTGCCGCCGCACACACCAGGACGAACGCCCGACGACGCTTGCAGTCCATGGCACCTACTCCGCCTTGACATTCAGGAGTCAAAAGGAAAGCGTTCCGCCAGCATGAGTACGCCCGATCGCCGGCTCAGGAACGAACAAATCCGGCCGGCAGTACGGACATCGCGGCAGTTTCTAACGATTGAACCGGATGCGCCCACCATGCGGCGGCGTGTGCATCTTGATGCAGATTCGGATCGGCGATGACCGCGAGGCAACCTCACGCAGCGTCCTTTCTGCATTGCAAAGAAACCGAAGTCCGCACCCGCCCTATTCTAGGACTGCCGGCCGCCCAAATTCCATGGATGCACGGCGCGACTGACGGTGAATTCGGATCTCTCAGTCCCAACCGATCCGGCAAAGCAGACTCGATCTCGCTCGCCGGCTGGAAACGATCTTGCCAAAAGATCGAAGAAAAGTCAACACAAGATGGGATGCAGTAAAGGATAATGCGTCGCCGTCCCGGCAAAGCGGATTTCGAGCCGGTCTCTTCTTTACGTCGGCGCGCTGGCCGCCTGAGCGTCAGAAATCCTGGGAGTGATGGTGAAGTGGACGAGTTACTGGGGGAGATGAAACCGGTCAAAGCGCGAGTTGGGGACATTGCTGGGCGAGCGAGGGCGCGTAATGGCCCGCAGTCCGTCCCAGATCACTCCCGGCGCTGACGCGACCGGGCTCGCCAGCGACCTGCCCCTTACGCGCGCCGAAAGAGCGGCAGCGGATCAAAGCCCTTGCCGACGACGGTTTCGGGTTTGCAGCCCAGCCAATCGCCGAGGACGGCGGCGTAGACTCGGCGGAAGTCGGTGTGGAACTTCAGGTCGCCGTCGTCCAGGTCGTCGAGGCTTGGGTGAGCGCCGATCAGGCCGGCCTTGGCGAGCGGGCCGGCCACGAACACCGGCGCTGCCGCTCCGTGGTCGGTGCCCTGCGACGCGTTTTCCCGGACCCGGCGGCCAAATTCGCTGAAGGTCAGGATCGCCACACGATCGGCCTGACCGGCGGCGGCCAGGTCCTCGTGAAAGGCCCCGATCGAGTCCGAGAGCTCGGTCAGAAGCGCGGCATGGGAGCCGAGCTGGTTGGCGTGGGTGTCAAAACCGTCGAGCGAAGTGTAGAAGATCCGGGTGCCGAAGCCGGCCTTGATGATCCGCGCGATGAGCTCCAGATGACGAGCCAGGCTGAAGCCGGGGTACTTGGTCGTGCCGGCCGGCTTCTTGGCGAGTTGTTCAATCCGATCGCTCGATTCGTAGGCGGAAAGCGTCGTTTGGCGAATGAAACCCAGGAGGGGATCGTCGCTCTTGCGCTCCACCTGGGCGAGCCGGGACAGCGCCGTGCGGGTCATTTTCCGTTCCTGGTCGGTTCCGGTGATCTTGAGCTGGTAGGTCTCCAGACTATCGAGGCTGGGAACCTCGGTTTTCTTGGTGCGCAGCGCGAGTGGGAGTGAGCGGGCGCCGACGTGCAGGCCGAGCGGGTCGCCGCCTGGTTTGCGGCCCTGGGCGTCGAGTGCGCGGCCGAGCCAGCCAGTCTCGAGCGCCTTGGCGTCGTTCTCCAGCTTCGCAGTTTCCCAGATCTCCATCGAGCGGAAGTGAGACCGATCGGGGTTGGGATAGCCGACGCCCTGCACGATGGCCAGTTTGCCTTTTTCCGCCAGCCGGGCCATGGCCGACATCGAGGGATGCAGGCCAATCTCCGGCGTGATCTTCTGAATCTGACTCGCCGGCAATCGCAGGACCCGGCGGGCACGGTTGTAGCCGTCGATTCCGTGAGGCACGACGGTATTGAGGCCGTCGTTTCCCCCCAGGAGCTGAACCACTACCAGGACGCGGTCTCCATCCTTGGCCGCGCCGGCCGCCAGCGCCGACCGGCTCAAGAACACGGGGACCGTGCTCGTGCCCATCGCAACCAGTGTGCTGGATGCCAGCGACGTCTTGAGGAAGCTTCGGCGGTTTCCGTTCATCGCGGTCTCCTTGAGTTGTCAGTAGGAAGCGGGCAACAGGCCCTTGCGGGCCGCGGACGTATAATCTGTTGTCGATCCAGCAGTTTTTTGTAGGAGGGGCTCTGTCCCCCGATCCGGATCGCCGGACAGAGCCGGCTCCTACAAGACGATTCACGCAAGCTGATACTCCGGTGCGGTCAGGATCATGCGGACGGCGTTGCGCGTCGCCGTATCGTCATCGACGTTTTTGGCGGTCGCGGCCTGGACGATTGGCACGCGGGCCTTGGGCTCGAAGGCGTCCTGGACGAGGAGATCGAGGAAGAACCGGGCTGTCTGGTCGCGCCCGGTGAACTTGTGTCTGGCCGCGAGGACAGCGGGATCGAGCCGTTGCCCGAGCGCCTGATCCTGCTGCGAGAGCAGCCCCAGGGCCAGATTGTCCCGCGCCAGCATGGCGGTCGAGTTGATCCATTCGGCCCCCCCTTCCCACCCCGCGACGCTGGGCGGGGCGAGCAGGCTCTGCCCCATTCGTACGCAGGCCTCGGCCAGGGCCGTCGTCTGGACGGTCGGATTGATGACTTCGAGGGCCCGGATCGTTCCCACGGCAAACTCGACTGGGCTTTTTACCCGCCGCCGCCGAATCGCGGGATCGAAGAAAAGGTTCGATCGCAGGATCATTCCCACGGGCACCTTGATCTGGTAGTCCGATTCGCGGAAGGCGCGCGCCAGGGGCGCGATCAGAGCATCCGACGGCGGCTGCGTTTCACTGATGAAGGCGCGGAACAGCTTCTTGCAGAGGAATTCGGCGCACGCCGGCTGCTTGAGGAGGATGCCCGGGACATCGTCCCCGCCCCATTTACCGGTCTCGCCCAGCACGGTCTTGGTTCCATCATCGTGCTGGCGGACGACCTCCTTGAATCGGTCCTTGATCACAAACCAGCCGGTGAACGCGCGCGCTGCCTCCTGGATGTCCTTCTCGTGGTAATGGCCGCGGCCGATCGCGAAGAGCTCCATCACCTCGCGGGCGTAGTTCTCGTTGGGCTTGGCCTTGCGGTTGCTTGTGGAATCGAGCCAGATCAGCATGGCCGGGTCTTTGCCGATCGCGCCCAGGATCTGGCGAAAGCTGCCCAGGGCATGAGACCGGAAAAGGTCATTTTGCCGCTGCATCAAGCTGGCAGACTGGACCTTGGCCATCGAGGTCGCGAAATGGTTGTGCCAGAAGAGGGTCATCCGTTCGCGGAGCGGATCTGGTGTGAAGATCATCCGGTAAAGCCAGATGGCCTGAAGATCGGTCAAGGCGGCCGAGGTGGAGAGCTGGGCGGCCATCGAGTCCATGGTCGCGTTGAACTCCGCGGCCGGGCTGCCGTCCTTGCTCTGGGGCGCGCCGGCAAGCAGCCGGTTAACGGCTGCCGCCGGGCCGTCGGCAACGTCGCGCGAAAGCACGTTCCACGATGCCGCGAAGCCGGCCCGCCGGTGCAGGTGGGCCGCGGCCGGCAAATCGAAGCGCCGACCGCCGGACGGCTCGAAGGCCGACCAGGCCCACGCCGGGTCGTCGAAGGCACGCGTCTGGGAATCTCTCATGGCGGCCTCTCCGGTTATTTTCCGCCTGAGAGCTGGAATTTGAGCTCGAGCCGGCTGGCGCCCGGGCCGTCGTTGACCGAGAGCCGGCCGTGCCCAAGATAACGCACCAGCGCGAGCAGCCCGTCAACCTGTGCCTGGGCCTTTTCCTTGGTTTGGCCCTGTTCGAGCATGGTCTGCATGGCGAGCCGGTCGCGATTCAGCTCCAGGATCCGCGCGAGCTGGCTCCCGTCGGCCTCGACCGCGAAGGTCGATCCGCTGGCCGCGTTCGGGCTGGCGGCGGCTTTATTCCGCCTGAGCTCCTTGATCAGGGCGCGACCCAGCCCTCGGCTGGAGCTGAGGATGAAATACTTGCCCACTTGCGCCGCCGAGGGGCTGAAGTTATAGCGCCTCTGGGGCATCATGTTCTCGGCCGCGGCGCCCTGGGGAAGGACGTAGCGAGCAGTTGCCAGCGTGATGCCCTCGACTTCCTCGGAGCCGAGCTCCAGCGGCGCGGCCTTTTTCTGGGTCGCATCGATGTTGGAGAGCCCGACGAAAGTCTGATACGCGGTTTTGAGCTTCTGGGCGAAATCGCCCTCGGGATCGTCGATCTCGGCGACGATTGCGAAACCGGGCAGCTTGACGTCTGGCGGCGGTTTCATCGTGTCGAAGTCTTGTTGAGAGATCACCAGCCGCCAGTGGGGGGCCAGGGGGCCCAAGACGTCGGCGCCGAACTCGCGGCCGCCGAAAAACTGCCCTGCGAGCGTATCGAACTGGGCCAGGTTCTGAGCGACCTCCGGCGAGAAGAGGTCCAGCCTCGATTCCCAGATCGTGGCCCAGTCGCGCCAGAGGCTCAAGGACGCGATGGTGCCGGGCGGCTGGATCAGGCTGGCGGCACCTTCGCCGGCCGGCGGTACATATCCCTTGACGATCGCGAGATGTCCCTCTTGGCCCAGCGGCAACTCGAGCGCGGCTGCGAGCTCCGATTCCGACCAGCGGATGCTGGCCGCCATCGAGGGCGCGCAGTTTGAGCAGCTCGTACCACGACCGAAAGAGCAGGGTGATGCCCGTATCCGGCTTGTCCTTGGGCGCGAACCGAGCCGGGTCCAGCTTGCGGAGCCGATCGAGCCGGGCAAGAACCCGAACCGCGTCGTCGCCGGTCCCTTTCGCTCGCAACGCCTTCCAGTCGGCACAGTCGGCGAATCTCGCCGCGGGCTTGGCGGTCTTGGCCCCGTTGGCCGTTGCCGGGGAATTCACGCGATCGATCAACTTCGAGAGGTTCTTCTTGGAATTTGACACGACCAGCCGTCCGCGCACGATGGCGTAACCCGGTACCGGGTTGGCGTTCGCGGTAAAGATCGTCACGCCCCGGTGCTCGCTGGTTGTGATCGGGTCGGGGTTCCCCTTGCCTGCCGCGTCGCCACGGGCCAGCTTGAGCAGTGCCTGGTTGGCACGCTCGAGCAACGCTTCGTTTTTCGGTGAGATAATCAGGTAGATGCGAGGTTCCTGGCCCTTTTCCGCTTCGACGGCCAGCACGATCCCTCCGCCGGTCAGGTCCTTGAGCCCCTGGTCCCAGGTGGTGTCAAGCTGGGCCGCGATCAGCTTGACGACACCGGATAACTCACGGAAGTTTTTGCTCTGAACCGCATTGCGATACTGAGCCAAGCCGGAAGCGTAATCGAGAATGCGCGGATCGGTCAGGCGGTCGATGAGCCGGTCGGGGTGAGGGACCTCCAGGCACGCGACGGCGTCGTCCGCGATCCAATCGGCCGCGCTCGCTGGCGTGGCATCTCCCGCGCCGGCCAGCGAACCAGAGAACGACACGATCGCCAGCGCCGAAATGCCCAGCGCGATCAACCGGGCGATTCCGGTGACCGCGCCCCCCGGCAGCCGCCGCCGGGAGCGGGCGGCCGCCCCGGAGTGCTGACGCCGAAAACGCGTGGCCGTTCCGATCCCAATTTCAGGCGACCTTGCGACAACGCCCGAGAACGCTGAACCTGCTCTCCCCATCGTCGTTCCTTGCCCTTCTTGCTGTTGAGAGACTCTGCTACACTCGGTCGCTTGATAGTACCCCAGGATAACGGTGCCAAGTTTCGCGGCAAAATGGGTGCGGGCGAAAATTCGAGAGTCAGGCCGTTCGTTCGGGCGCCGGTAGACTGACCGTTCTTCGCGGATACTCGTCCGTTGTCGCGGCGCAACGACGACCTGCCCCGAGCCTTGGAAATCGTGGAACGGCGCGGATGATCGCAAGTCGATCGCACGGACGTAGCACGGGATCACTCATGAGCTACAATATCCGCCTCCTGATCGATTGCCCGGACCACCGGGGCCTGATCGCGGCGGTCTCCAGCTTCATCGCCTTGCACAATGGAAACATTCTCAGCGCCGACCAGCACGTCGGCGAGCCGCCGGACGCCAGCTTCTTCATGAGGATGGAGATCGAGAGCAACGGTTTTGGACTGGGGCGGGATGAGTTTGATGCGGCCTTCGCGCCCTGGCGCGCCAGCATGGGATGCGATGGCGGGTGAGCTTTACCGACCGTCCCAAGCGGATGGCGATCCTGGTCTCGAAGCAGGGCCATTGCCTGATCGACATGCTCTGGCGCTGGGAGGCGGGAGAGCTCGACGCCGAGATCCCTCTGGTGATTTCCAACCACGCCGACCTTGCTCCCAAGGTCGGGTCCCATGGCATTTCGTTCGTCCACCTGCCCGTGACCAAGACCACCCAGGTCGAGCAGGAGTCGAGGATCGCGTCGCTGTTGCGGGAGCACGAGATCGACCTGGTCGTGCTCGCGCGCTACATGCAGATCCTCTCTGCCGAATTTCTGGGTTCGTGCGGCCGCCCGATCATCAACATCCACCACTCGTTCCTGCCGGCGTTCGTGGGGGCAAGCCCTTACCGCCAGGCCTACGCGCGCGGGGTGAAGATCATCGGGGCGACGGCTCATTATGTCACGGCCGAGCTCGATGGCGGCCCGATCATCAACCAGGACGTGGCCCACGTATCGCACCGGGACAACGTTCGAGGACATGGTGCGCATCGGTCGCGAAGTGGAGCGGCGCGCTGGCCCGGGCCGTGCGCTGGCACCTGGAGGATCGCGTGCTCGCGGACGGGAATCGGACCGTCGTCTTTGAGTAGGTCATATCGCCGCAATCACGCCCCGCATGTAGCCCACCGATTCGGCCAGACCCGGCAAGAGATCGTCGGGCTGTTCCTCGTATTCGAATGCCGCGACGCCCTTGAACTTGACTTCGATGAGCGCGCGCACGAGCCCCGGAATGTCGATGATTCCGCGGCCGAGCGGAGTTCCGACTCCCTTGGGAGTCGCGGCGGTGACGTCCTTGATGTGGAGGTCGAACAGACGGTCGCCATACTTGCGGACCGAGCCCGCCAGATCGGCCCCGACACGCACCGTGTGGCCGATATCAATGCACAGTCCGACCCGCCGGTCGAGATTCTGGATGTTGAGGTAGACGCTCTCCGGAGTCGGAAAATGACGATCGGTAGGGCCATGATTGTGAATCGCCACTTTGATGTCATATGTTTTGATCTTGTCATCGATCACCGAGAGGATTTCCGGCGTCGGCGCGGCGGTGATGAGTGTCATGCCGGCAGCCTTCGCGTACTCGAACGCATGCGTGACGTCGGTCTCTGTTTTCATCGTGATGACGCCGCCACCGTAGAGAACCAATCCGGCCGCCTTGACCTTGTCGGCGACCGCCGCGATCTCGGCCGGTTTGGCATCGAGCGGCAGATGGAACGATTTCAGGCAGATGCGATCGAGCCCGACGCGCCGGGTCATGGCCAGCGTTTTGTCGAGGTCGAACTTCCGGCACGTGTAGCTGGCCAGGCCCAGGTGGAAGGGGATTGGAGTTCTCGGCCGAGCGACCTCGGATTGAGCGGCCGCGGCGGTACGAGCCGCAGGCAACAAAGCAAGCGCGGCAATTGTGCCGCCAGTGAAACGCAGGCAGTCGCGTCGCGATGGGGCGTTTGCGGACGCCGCGGGCTCGTCGCGTCTCATGTCTTGGACCTCCAGTGGCAGGCGAAGTTTCACGCGGGCGGCGCCTTCAAGAGAGAGACGGTTTCCAGCGTTTGACCGCCGTCCGTCCCGCGCAATACTTCCGCCTTCTTCATCGTGGCCATGATTGAACCGAGTACCTGATCCCCTGCGGCGAGCTTGAGCCACTCATTGGCGAACCGGGCTGCCGTCATTGCGCCTGCGATCGTGATCAGGAGAAAGCTGGTTTCGGTGGGGCTCGACGCTCGCTGGTGCTTGAATTTCTCGGCGACTTCGACCAAGAACAGATCCGCATCCTCCGGATCGGTGATCTTCAAACCGATGATGATTGCCGCGACCGGGCCGTCAGATGAATTTAAACTCAGCGTTTTCAGCTCGGTGATGGCGTTCATTCGGGCGAATCCGTCTTATTCTTTCCCAGAAGCGGTCTGCTGGCCTTGCGAATAGGCCCGGGGTTGATTCTATCACAAAGCGACTGGTTTCTGCCCATGGTAGCTTGCTGACGTTTCCCACGATGCCCCGAGCATCGGGTTTTTGTGTTGACACCCGAAGGACTGAAAAGGCTAATATTAGAGACCATAGCGGAATTGAGGAGCAGGGTTTCGTGGTACTGGCTGGGTCCCGGCACGCCTAGAAAGTGAGAACGCCGAGATGGGTATTCGGTATTATAAGCCGACGAGCGCGGGGCGACGGTTCGCCTCGGTCAGTGATTTTGCCGAGCTGACCGACAAGAACAAGAAGCCCGAGAAGCGGCTGACGGCCCCGCTCAAGAAGTCGGGAGGGAGAAACCATCACGGTTTCATCACGTGCCGGCACCGCGGCGGCGGCCACAAGCGGATGTACCGGATCATCGATTTCAAGCGGAACGATCGGGACGGCGTCACGGCCGAGGTGACGCACATCGAGTACGACCCGAACCGGTCGGCACGGATCGCCCTGATCGTTTATCCCGATGGCGAGAAGCGTTACATCATCGCTCCCGATGGGCTCAAGGCCGGCATGACCGTGCAAAGCGGTCCGGACGTCGAGCCAAAGGTCGGATGTTGCCTGCCGCTGGCCAAGATCCCGGCGGGCATGCAGATCCACAACATCGAGATGGAGCCGGGCCGCGGCGCGAAGCTCTGCCGCTCGGCGGGGGTTTCGGCCACGCTCACGGCCCGCGAGGGATCCTGGGCTCAGATCACCCTTCCCTCCGGCGAAGTCAGGCGCATCCCGGCGGCATGCCGGGCGACGATTGGTGTCGTCGGCAACCCCGACCACATGAATATCCGCCTGGGCAAGGCGGGCCGCAAGCGCTGGCTGGGCCGCCGGCCCCACGTGCGCGGGACGGCCATGAACCCCGTCGACCACCCGATGGGCGGCGGCGAGGGGCGATCCAAGGGACACACTCCCCGCTCGCCGAGCGGCGTGCTGGCCAAGGGGGGCAAGACCCGCCGCCGCCGCAAGCCGTCCAATTCCATGATCATCCGCCGCCGCATGAGCGTCCGCTATGGGCAGTTGAAGATCTGAAAGTGCAAGCATCCAGCTATTGTCGGTATCGCATCGTTGAGATAAGATTGATTTGCTCAGTTACGGGATCAACGTTGTCGACCCAGGCGGGACGGGCTGCGTACTGGCATGAAGGCGGAACTTGTACCTGAGAATGGTGATCCACCTGTGCCGATTGTGCGTGATGTCACGGTTGTCGGTCGCAGGCAGGATTGCGATGTTGTGCTTCAGCACCCCGGTGTTTCGAAGCGGCACTGCATCTTGGTGAAGACGGACGGTCTGCTGGTGATCCGCGATCTGGCCACGACCAACGGAACGAAGGTCAAGGGGCAGCGAGTGCGCTGGGCCGCGCTCTTGCCGGATGACCGGATCAGTCTCGGCGGCTACAAGCTGCGCGTCTATCTGGGCGCGGACGACATGCTGTCGCCTTCCGAGCAGCGGGGCGTGCGTGCGGGCGCGGACTTGGATACGGGTCTGGGCGATTCGGGAATCGACGCGGGGGTTACCCTGTCGCCGGGTGCGCGGGGCGCCGCCGGCTCGGTCAACGCAACGGACATTCCCGGCGCCCTCCGTGTCCGACGTCCCGCTTCCCACGGCGGCGCCCAGCCAGACGGCCGCGCCGGACCAGGGGGGTGAATACTTCGAGATCGTCGAGGATGAAGACGAGATCATCGAACTGGACTGATTCAACAGGACAACGCCGGCGCGGCCTGGCCGCTCCGGCGTTGTCTCTGACGAGGGGGGGATCTCGACGGAACTTGGGAGTGAGATTCTCGGAAAAGGGGCGCTCATGAGGCAGGAGCCGGCTGCCTCAAGACGAGACGCCAATCGGAAGGATCGGACTCAGGTGCCGTCGGAGCGAGGACGGCGGGGCTCGCGTCGAATCGGCTGGTTGAGCCGTTCGATCTGCCGTGCATCGTGGGGCTCCAGTCGGCTCGCCTGACGATTCTCGCGTTGAATGGCTTCGTACACCTCTTGGCGGTGCACGGAGATCTCGATCGGGGCCGCGATCCCCAATCGCACCTTGTCACCGCGAATATCGACAACGGTGATGACGATATCATCGCCGATGATGATACTTTCGTCGCGGTGTCGGGACAGGACCAGCATCGTATTCGGCTCCTTCCTCCTGCCAGCGAGGCCCGCGACCGTCCCTGATCACGTTGCCCGGGCACTCGGTGACCACGACGGAGCTGGGGATGGTACGTTGACAGAAAGGCTCATGCTCTTGAGCTAGAGCGGGTTACGCCGTCGCTCGCAGCGGTGACAGCCCTGGCAGCACGGTTGTTGCCGGGGTGGATGCGTACGTATCGAGAGGATACCGCACGGGGTACCGGCTGGAGGTTAAAACCAATTGCCGGCCCAGGCGGCGGATCGGGTTGAAGACCAGCGGTCCCTGGAGGTTGACCGTCAGTCCTCCGCCCTCACCACGGTTCAGTATCACGTAGATCAATGCGGAACGTTCGTCCTCCAGTTCCAGCGCGGCCCTGTCTCCTGACCGGATTTCGACTCGGTAGTCGCCGACTGCAAGCGGAGGGGCAACCAGCCCGAAGGCGAGTTCGGGCGCGGTCAAGCTTTGCAACCAGGTCAGACCATGGACAACCGGGTCGGGTAGATGGATGTAATGTGTGAATGAACGAAATCCGAGCAGCCCTTCCGGAATCAGGATCACGTCCGATTCGCAGGCCTGGATCACGCCGAAGCGGGTCGTGAGGATGTTCACTTCCTGGTTACCTCCTTGTACGTCGGGCGGCCGCTGGCCTCTAGCCTCAAGCGACCAAGGCGTCCCCGGCGCGACCCGGGGGATCATGAGCCGAGCCGACTCGCTAGCGGTCACAGAGCGTCCCTGGCCGCGACCCGATTCCCCGCGGCTTGAACCTTCGGGATGGGCCGCCGGCCGAATCGCCCGGGCCGACTCCGTGACACAATCAATCACATCCACGGGAAGCGGATACTCCCGATCTCGCTCCACCGTTTCCCTTACTGACCGAGGGAACAGCTTGACCGACCTTTATATCGTCCCACTGGAGCGCCGGGGCACAGTCGCGAACGTGGGAAATCCCGACGCGTTACGTCTCGCGATGGCTGCGCCAGTCGCTCCGTTCGTACCGAAGGTGCAACGTTGCGTCACGGCCCGCTCGCGCCGACCGTATCGTCATTCCGGTCTCGGCCGGCTACCCCGGGGTCGCGAGCAACCGTCATGACCGATAGTTCTCTTCCAGCCCCCACAACCGTTGCAGGAAGCGATCGCGCTTGCCGGGCTCGTAAAGGTAAATCGCGATTTCCTCGATGGTTTCACCCGGCGCCGCGGTGTAGTCCCGCCAGCGCGTCTCGGAATCATGAAAAACCGGGCCGATGTGGTCCGAACAGGCAAAACCATAAGTCTTCAACTCCGCGACCCGGCCGTCGCTCCAGCGCGCGGCGATCTTGTACGTGGCTGGTTTGCCACAGGCCTCTCGGGAGCACTGGACCACGATCTTGGACATTCTACGGGCCCTATAGCGCGGTCGCGATCGGGGAAGAGTCGTCTGGGAGTCGCGCCGGATCTCGATCGTCGATCGATTCTACCAGGACCGCGGGCCGCTTCAAATCCGCACCCGGCGCCCTTGCGTGCGAATGACGCTGCGCCGGCTCGGTTTACGGCGGTCACGACCCAAGTACAGTCTTGATGAGCACGGCCCACGAGGAGCGCAGGGAGACCCGGGTACGAGTCGCGCCGGAGCGGCTACTTGGAGAGGCTTGTTCGGGCGCGGATGTGCCGGCGGCGCGATTGCGGCGCGAGGAGATCAATGCGGACACGGCGGTCTGGACGGCACAGAGGCGGGCGCAGTCGTCGTCGAAATCGAAGATGAGCCGGTAATCCGCCGGCGAGAGGTCGTAGTTGCGGGAGAGCAAGAGAATGGAAATAGCCAGCTCGATTTGCAAGACCTCGTCGCGGTCTTCGGCTTCGCGACGAGCCTCGGCCAGAGCATCGAACTGTGCATCGAGCCCAGGCGGAGGCGGATCGGGAAACGACCACTCTTGATCGTCGCCCATGCGGATCCGGGTCCCGTCGCGGAATGTGGGCCGTCTCGATGTCGTCTCGCCGGGCATCGCGTATCAACCTTTCCCGATTACCCAGGCTCCGCGCTTTGCTGGGCTCGGCCATCGGCGATGTCGGGGCAGCAGAGGCTTCCAAATCTACCAAGTTAATCCTAAAGCATCACTGAGAAAGGTCAACCTTAACTTGTCGCGTGCCTCAAGCCCTACCGTCGGCTTCTTCTCAATGCGCCGTTCGGGGAGCAAGAAAGCCTTACCGTCGGCGCCGGGAATTGTTATACCGAATGAGTACGACTGGGGGCTCCGATCCGAGAGATCGGTTGTCTGGCACCAGAAACTTGTGGAGGCTCCCGTCGGGAATTCATCGAGGAATCTGGAACATGACGCAGATCGAAATGGCGCGGCGGGGCATCGTGTCGCACGAGATGGAGGCCGTTGCGCGGCGTGAGCTGCTGGAACCTGAGCTGATTCGGAGCGAGGTGGCGCGCGGGCGGATGATCATCCCCGCCAACACTGTGCATCTCGAGCTCGGCCTGGAACCGATGGGCATCGGAATCAAGGCACGCTGCAAGATCAACGCCAACATAGGCAATTCGGCCGTGACGTCCGACATCGACAACGAACTGGCCAAGTTGAAGATGGCCGTCGATCTGGGCGCCGACACCGTGATGGATCTCTCGACCGGCGGAAACATCGACGCGATCCGGGCGGCCATCATCGCGGCAAGCCCGGTGCCGGTGGGCACAGTGCCGATCTACCAGGCGATCCAGCGCGTGAAGAAAGTGGAAGAGCTTTCGCCCCGCGACATGCTCGACATGATCGAGCACCAGGCGCGTCAAGGAGTCGATTACATGACGATCCACGCGGGCATCCTCCGCGACTACGTGCCGCTGACGGCCCTGCGCATCACCGGCATCGTGTCGCGCGGCGGATCGCTGATGGCGCAGTGGATGTTCGCCCGCCGGCAGGAGAACCCGTTCTACACGTACTTCGACGAACTATGCGACATCATGCGGCAGTACGACGTTTCCTTCAGTCTGGGCGACAGCTTGCGGCCCGGCAGCATCGCTGACGCCTCCGACCTTGCCCAGTTCGCCGAGTTGAAGACGCTCGGCGAGCTAACCCGCCGGCGCAGTTGCGCGGCTGCCAGGTCATGGTGGAAGGCCCCGGCCACGTGCCGATGGATCAGATCGCCATGAACATGGAGAAACAGGCGATCGAGTGCGACGAGGCCCCGTTTTACGTGCTCGGTCCGCTCGTGACCGACGTGGCGCCGGGTTACGATCACATCACGTCGGCGATCGGCGCGGCCCTTGCCGGCTGGCACGGCGCCAGTATGCTCTGTTACGTGACTCCCAAGGAACATCTCGGCCTTCCCGAGGTCGAGGACGTGCGCCAGGGTGTGATCGCATACAAGATCGCGGCCCACGCCGCGGACCTTGCCCGGCACCGCGCCGGCGCCCGCGAGCGTGACGACGCGATCTCACGCGCCCGCTACCAGTTCAACTGGGAGGAACAGTTCCGGCTCTCGCTCGATCCCGAGACCGCCCGCCGGATGCACGACGAGACCCTCCCCCAGGAGGCCTTCAAATCGGCCGCGTTTTGCAGCATGTGCGGTCCCAAGTTCTGCTCGATGCGCATCAATGAAGACATCCGCAAACAGGGTGCTGCCACGGCCGCCTTGGTCGAGCTCGAGCCCGTGGGCAGTGCATGAAAGACTAAAAAACGGCGCCCCCGGCTCCCGTGGGAGGCCGAGGACGCCGTTCGGCATTGAGTGAGTGATATCGACGAGCCGTGCGCGCAGAGCGCACGCTCGTTCAGCCGACCTTGGCCAGTGCCGGAGCGCTCTTGCTGGAAGCCGCGGCGGCAACGAAGGCTTCGATGAGCTGCATGTCCAGCGAGATGTTGCCCTCGTTCTCGGGGTGCCACTGCACGCCGGTGACCCACCAGTGATGGTCTTTGCCTTCAAATGCCTCGATCAGACCATCGGGCGCAGCGCCGCCACGCGGAAGTTGGGCGCCAGTTTGCGGATTCCCTGGTGATGATAGCTGTTGACCCGGATCTCGCCGGGCCCGTAGATCTCCTCGAGCCGGGTACCGGGTTGCATCACCACCGTGTGGCGATGCGCCCCACCGTGAGGGTCGCGGTGGGGAATGCTCTTGGGCATGTCTTCCGGAAGGTGGAGGAACAATCCTCCGCCGGCGACGACGTTGAGCTCTTGCATGCCCAGGCCGATGCCCAGGACCGGCATGCGGCGCTGCTGGACGATTTTGCAGAGCAGCCGGTCGGCAAGCTCCCGGCGCTCGGGCACCATCGTAACTGAAGGGTGCGGCGATAGGCCCATCTTGCGTGGGTCGAGATCATCGCCACCCGTCAACATCACCCCATCCAGCCGGTCGAGAATCGGTGTCAGATCGGCTTCCTTGGCCAGCGGGGGAATAAAAACGGGCAAGGCATTGGCCGACAGCAGGCAGTCGAAATAGCCGCTGTGAATATAACAGTGCGGAACCCGGCTCTTGGCCGTTGCGCGATAATCGGTGTTGATGCCGATCAGCGGACGGTACTTCATGGCAGCCATCCCTTCCTTGAAATGGTCTCGGCGAAAGCCGTTTGTGATGCATCCCGGGGAGTTTCGTCTTTGATGGATCGTTCACGCCGACGAAGACCGTGATGCCTGCCCCGCGATTGCGTGAGGTTTTGCTGGAATGAATAACCTTTAAAGCCTCATCCGGGGCACCCTCTATTTGATCCTTCAAAACGCGAGCAGACTGGAACAATGTCCTCCTTCCGATAGGTCCGATGTGATGCCGGAGAGTTCCTGAATCCGACTGTTCGTTCAATCGCCTTGCCGCGCTTGGCAAGGTGGCTGGAGTCTACCGAGTGGGGTCGGAGAATTTCAAGAAAAATCCGGGGAGATTTGCCGTTTTTTCCGTATTTTTTCGCCTCCGGAGCATTTGGGAAGGGGAGTGAGCAGATGGGTCGGACTTTGCCCGAGAAGCTGGTGTTCAGGCGTTTTGTGGGTGCTCGGAATGGCGGGATCGGCGGGATTTCATGAGCAGTCGGTCGCGCACTCGGGGCTTGGGGAGGTGGTTGCCGCGGGGTACGAGGGGGCGGAGGGTTGAACGTTAGGCTGCTGGTGCTCGTCCAAACCGTATCACTCACACGCAGATTCCTCGTGCCCTGGGCGGACGCCTGGGCGTCAAGCGTCGCGTAACCGGGAGCCAGCGGCGACGGCGGCCTCTTGGAGGGGCGCAAGCAACGCCGTCGCCGTTGGCTCCCGGTTAAACGAGCACTTCGACTGCGGCCCGGCCGCGCTGTGGTTAGCCGGACGGTTTAGCGCCGCGTTGATTGGGCCTTTTTCAGCAGAGACTCAACGCCCTCCCACAGAGCGTGCCATGCCTTTTGTTCCGCGTCGGGGAGCTTGGCGAGGGAGGACGGTTCACGGACACCGGCGAGGTCGGTGTCTTTCTGCCAGTGCTCCAGGGTTTGGGCGACCGTCGCGCGGGCCTCGGGTTTGCCTGTTTCGAGGAGCTTGGCCCAGGCGTCGCGCTCGGCCTTGAGCCAGTCAAGGGCCTGCTGCCGCAGTATGGCCCGCGCTGCGTCGGTGGGGGGCGGGTCGTCTTTACCCGCACCGGCGGCGGCCAGCGCCGCGGCGCAGGCGGCGCTGTAGCGGTGTTGGGCCTCGCGGTCGTCGCCGAGCTTCGGGTCAACCGCCAGGGCATCAGCCCAAAGCCGGGCGGCGGCGGCGAATTGTTTGAGGTCGTAGCCCATCTGGGCGAAGGCAGCCCCCTCTGCGGCGTCCTTGGGCCTGTCCTCATTCCGCAATATCGCCGGCAGCCGGGAGGCGAGTTCGGCCAGTCGCTCGGCTTCGGCGACCCACTGCGCCGATGGTTTCCGCCACCCGGGTTGCTTCGAGCCCAGCTCGTGGCCTTTACGCAGTTCCGCCAGCGACGCGGCGTAATCCCCCCGCTGCCGGAGTACGTGCCCCAAGTTGCAGTGGGCTTCAGCGTCGGCGGGCTTCAGCCGGATCGCCTCGCGGAGCTCGGCGATAGCGTCATCCAGCATCCCCTGGCCATACAGGGCCGCACCAAGGTCGTGGTGGGCTTCGGCGAAGTCGGGCTTGAGCCGGATCGCCTCGCGGAACTCGGCGATCGCGCCTTCGTAGTCGTGCTTCCTGTCGCAGAGGATTGTGCCAAGGTACTCGTGGGCCGCTGCGTCGTCCGGCTTGAGGCGGATCGCCTGGCGATACTCGGTGATCGCTTCGTCCCGT
This sequence comes from uncultured Isosphaeraceae bacterium, assembly GCA_963823675.1. Classification (GTDB taxonomy): domain Bacteria; phylum Planctomycetota; class Planctomycetia; order Isosphaerales; family Isosphaeraceae; genus CAWGMT01. The sequence goes on from CAWGMT010000021.1 coordinate 222,784, forward strand.
TTCCCCTGAGCTAGCAGTGCGTAGCCCAAATTCTTATGGGCCAGCACGTCCTCGGGCCTTAGCCGGATCGCCTGCCGGTACTCGGAGGTCGCCTCGTCTAACTTTCCCTGTGAGCTCAACGTGTGACCGAGGCCGCGGTGGGCGCCGGCGTCGTCGGGCTTGAGCCGGATGGCCTCGCGGTGCTCGGCGATTGCCTCGTCCAGCCTCCCCTGGTTCTGAAGGGCCACACCGAGGTTGTGGTGGGCCCTGACGCTGTCAGGGTTCAGCCGGATCGCCTCGCGGAACTCGGCGATCGCGCCTTCGTAGTCGTGTTTCTCGTCGCAGAGGAGTGCGCCGAGGTTGACGTGGAAGGCGGCTCTGTCAGGCTCGAGCCGGATCGCCTCGCGGTACGCTTCGATCGCCTCCTCGAGCTTCCCCTGGTAACACAGGGCGGTTCCGAGGTAGCCATGGGCCGTGGCGGAATCCGGCTCGAGACGGATCGCCGCGTGACCAGCGGCGACGGCGCGGTCGATGATCGCACCCGCTTTGCGCCGGCCCCGGTCCTTGAGACAGCGGCAGTAACAGGTAAGGTTGGTCGCGTCGTCGGGCCGGCGGTCGGCCAGATCGGCGAAAACCGCCGGTGCCTCGTCGCCGCGGCCCATCTCATCCAGGAGATGGGCCAGCGCGTGCGCTGTCTCGGGCCGCAGAGACCGCGCCGCCGTGTAGTATCGCACGGCTTCTTCTCGCGGGGCGGGGCGGAGCTCGCGCAGCGCATCGGCCAGCACGTAATTGGCCCAGACGTCGTCCGGGTGACGTCCCACGACCGCCCGCAGCAGGGCAACGGCCGGCTCGACCGCCTTGAGGCTGCGCAACGCCGTGGCCAGGAGGACGGCGCTGGGCGGGGGAAGGACGGGGGCCTCGGGGTCAGCCGCGAGCGTCCGCAGCGCCGCCTCCCGTGCTTTGACGTCGGGTTCCAGGATCGCGGCGCGGACCTTGTCGCGAAACGGGTCGGCGTCGGCGGCGCGGGCCACGTCCAGGGGCCGGCGGAAGGGCTCCGCCGGCTGACCATCAAGCCACCGCACCAGCGCCCAGTCATCGAGCGCCGCGGCGACCGCGACGGCGACCGGCGCCGTCCGGGCCTTGAGGACCGCCCCCACTTCGGCCGGTGGAACGCCATCGACGTCAAGCCCCGCTTCCCGGAAAGCGCGGGCGTAGGCGGCATCGGCGCCGGACGTGCCCAGGTCTTCCTTGCTGGTACGGACATCGGCCAGGGCGTCCAGCAAGGTGCGGTCGCGCCGGGCTGCGCCCAGCCCAGCCTGAACCTCGTTTCGCAGCGCCGCGAGCCGCGCGCGGACTGCGGCTCGCCCCCTTCCGCCAACGCATTGCCGGCGAGCTCGATCTCCCTGGCAGCCGCTTGCCACTTGGCTACGTCTTCCCGCGCCCTGGCGGCCTGGTCGCGCAGCAGTGTGGCCTCCTTCAAAGCCAGCTCTGTCCGCGCGGCACGCGCCTGCCGCTCGTGAGCCCAGTAGGTGAACGACAGCCCGCCCACCGCGGTCAGGACCAAGACCGATGCGGCCAGCCCGAGCTGGTAGCGACGCCGCTGCCGTTCGACCACGACCCGGCGCCCGGCCTCCTCGGCTCGGCCCTGGGCCTCGACCGCCAGTTGTTCTGAAAGGACGCGCCGCTTGGCCTCTTCCTCGGCCCGCGCATGCGCCTCGACCTGCGCCAGCTCGGCCAACCGCAATCGCTCTTGCACTCCCGCAAGGTAGGCCGTCATGCGTCGCGCGACCACGCCCGCGTCGCGCGGCCGGTCCTGCGGCTCGCAGGCCAGGCAGTCTTTCGCCAGCGCAGCAAGCTCGGCGTCGGCCCCGCAGCCGTCGAGCCGCGCGAACGCATCGGCCGTGTCGCCCCGTAGCGCTCTGCGCATCACCTCCTGCGACGTCCGGCCGATGTAGGCCGGCTGGCCGGTGAGCATCTCACAGAGGATCGACCCCAGGCCGAAGACGTCGGCCCGCCGGTCGACCTGCTCGACGTCTCCCCCGGCCTGCTCGGGCGCCATGTAGGCCGGCGTCCCCAGCACGCTCCCGGACTGTGACTCGTCCGCAGGCGAGTCGCTTCGCAGGGTCCGGATGACGCTCACCGCGACCGGTGGTGGCTGGGCCGGCTCCTCGCAGGCGACTCCCTCGTCTTTGAGCACCTTGGCCAGGCCCCAGTCCATGACCTGGACCTCGCCGAAGCTGCCCACCATCACATTCGACGGCTTGAGGTCGCGGTGAATGACATTGCGCGCGTGGGCATAGGCCACCGTCTGCGCGACCTGCTCGAAGATGGCCAGGAAGCGGGGCAGATCGCTGGCAAGCCCGGTTGCGTCAGCGCCGGGAGTGGAATTCGACGGACTCGGGCGCTGACGCGGCCCCGCTCGCCCGAAGTGCAACCAGCGGCGAGCCCGGTTGCGTCAGCGCCGGGAGTGGTATTCGACGGACTCGGGGCGCTGACGCGACCCCGCTCGCCCGAAGTGCAACCAGCGGCGAGCCCGGTTGCGTCAGCGCCGGGAGTGGAATTCGACGGACTCGGGGCGCCGACGCGACCCCGCTCGCCCAGCAGCGTCGCCAGCGTTCGGCCTTTGACCAGCTTCATCGTGAAGTAGGGCCGCCGGTCGGCAAACGTGCCGAGCTCGTAAACCGGCACGATTCCCGGGTGCTGGAGCTGGCCGCCGATCTGAGCCTCTTCGACAAACCTACGGAGCAACTCGGGCTTGTCGGTGTGTGCTTCGAGCAAGACCTTGACAGCCAGATCGCGGCCGAGGTCAGCGTCGCGACCCTTGAGGATCGCACCCATTCCGCCGCGGGCGATCTCGCCGAACAGCTCATAGCGATCTCCGCGCTCGGCGAGCGCGGGCATCTCGGGCGACGACGACTCTACCACGGGGAGGCCGCGGTCGCCGGGCTGGGCGTCGGGCAACAGGACGCGGGGGATCAGGCCGATCGATTAGGCAATGGCTTCCAAGATCCGGCCGGCGTGAGCCGGCTCGAACCCCATCGTGACCTGGTAACGATCTCCGGCCTCGGGGGGCGGCGTCCCGGATTCCGGTTCGAACCCCGCGCGGAGCAAGCAAGACGGGCAGGCGCCCTGCGAGAACTCGGGGGCCAGCGCGTTACCACACCGGGGGCATCGTCGTTCGGCGGCCATGGCGGACCCTCCGAAAGGGTAACGTTGGAGGCGTCTTCTGTTACGAAGACGGAAGTTTCGTCCGAAGTAACAAATAAAAGATGTTCGGTGGACCCCTGCTCAGTCAGATTGGGCGGTCGCCAGGTTGCCGATCTGCACGTCTGGTCAGGCCAGAACATGATTGGGCCATCGGTGGCCAGGAATCGGGCGGCCGATGAATCCGGAGCCGTGCCGGGTCGCGCTGCCCTACCCAGGGAGCCGAACGGTCCTGGCTCCAGTCGCCGACGATGGCACACCCCACTCTACGGCAGCCTCGGGTGCAATTCAAACCCGTTGATCCGTAACATGGGCAATAGCTTGGTCAAGGAACGGTGTCATAATCGGTTCCCGACACCTTTGGCGTCCGATCTGTCGCCGGCACGCGGCTGCAAACGTGAAGGCCATGCGGCGCGAATTCCGACAAAACCTGGGGCTCACGCCACCAGGCTACGATCTGTCGCCGCCACGCGGCTGCAATGGTAGAGGGGCGTTCAGCGCGGCTTCCGAAACGTCACGCAGTAGAGCCGGCCTTGAAATATCTCCCTCGACCGCACGTCTTGCATGTCCCGGGGGACCAACTCGGTGGGATCCGTCACCGCCTCGGTGCGGGCTCGGAAATACTTACCCAGGACGGGCCAGCGCTCGTAGTTGCTCTTCACGACCTTTTCGGTCTCGTCGGCGATCGCAATCTTGGTTCCCGGCTTGGCCACACGGATCATTTCGCGGATGGCCCCTGCCCTGTCATTGAAGAAGTTGATGCCTCCAACGTGGAACACCACGTCAAAGACCCGGTCGCGAAACGGCAGGTGCTCGGCTTCGCCGTGAAACAGCTCGGCGGCACGGTTCCACTTGTGGAGGTTTTTGCGACAGCGGCGGAGCATGGCCCACGAAAGGTCCAGACCGAAAAACTCGATGTCCGCTCGAAGGTAAGGCAAATTGGCACCGGTGCCGACCGAAACTTCGAGCACTCGTCCGCCGGCGGGAACTTCCAGCTCGTCCATCAGTTCCCGGCGCATGTCGTACTTGGGATGCAGCCAGCGATACAGATTGAACATCGGATCGTAGAACACGGCGATGCGGTCGTATAATTCCTGGTACTTTTTGTTTTGGCCGGTGACCGACTCGACGAAATCCGGCACGCCCTCGCGGAGAGGATAGCGCTTGCCGGACCCGGGATTGACCAGGAAGTACCCCTGGAGCTCGAGGTCTTCGTGTGTGTCGGGATCACAAGTGACAGAAAGAGTTCGCTCGTTCATGCCGGCCCATTTTTTACTGAGGAACCGCGCGACGAGAACTTGCCCAAAAAGTCGACTTTCGCTCCGCGAAAGAACGTCCTTTCGCTGAGCGTGAGGCGACACTTATTCTTGCACAGCGTCGTCGCCACTTTCACGTCACTCAATCTTTTTGGGATACTCGCCCTTCAAGTACCGAATCACCATCTCCATGTCGTTAGCGCTGAGCTGGTCGTCTCCGAACGCGGGCATCTGGTCCTTCTCATCGAGGAAGCCATACTTGTCGGCGGCGCCCGGCTTACGGGTCATGCGCGTGATCCACTGGGGCGAGCCCCAGGCAAACAGGTTGGGAGCGTCGCGAGTGCCCCCCTCGGAGAGCCCGTCGATCACGTGGCAGCTTCCGCATTCTTTCTGAAAAGGCTCGCGGCCGGGATGGTCGGAAACCCCGGGGCTGTTGAGCCATTCGTCCGTGGTCATATCAGCCGGGATTTTTGCAAACGACGCCACGAACGCCTCAACGTCGTCGAGCTGCTTCTTGGTCAGTTTCGAGTTTCTCTTCCATTCGACCATCCCCTTGAGCGCGGGAACCTTGCCGAAATAGGCACTCCCCTTGGGTTCAGTCAGCAATCCGTGCAGCCATTGGCGAGACCCGAAGTCGCCGAGGTCCGACGCCGTTTGCTCGCCGGTCCCTTTTCCTTCGAAGAAGTGGCAGGAGAGACAGCGCCGTTCGAGCACTTTCTGTCCTTGCGTCCAGGGATCGCGCCGGAGCACGTAGCCCGAGCCATCGGGTGGAACGCCGACATCGGGCAAGCCGGCCAGGTAAATGGCGCGATCGCGCTCTCCGTCGGCCTTCTGGCGGGCGGTGCGATACTCCGGGTTGCGAGCGTCGTCAAGTAGGGCCTGGACCAGCAGATAACCTGCTCCGCCGGCGATCGCGAAGACGAAGCCGCACGCCAGAAAATGGGCCAGCTTGCGCGGTAGGAGCCGGTCCAGGAATGGGAGCAGCAAGAAGACCAGGAGGATTGCCGTGGGGATCACGAAAGTACCGATCACTTCGCGATTGCCGGGGAACAGCTTGAGCATCTGGTAGAGCGGCAGGAAGTAGATCTCGGGGCGCACGGGGTAATCTGAGCTCGATGGGTCGGCCGGAGCGTCGAGGCTGGCCCCTCGATTCCAGAATACCAGTGCGACGATCACTCCCAGAACGGCCGTGGTAAACGCGGCGTTCCGGAACGACTGCTCGGTCCAGCCCGTCTCGGGCTTCTGGCTAACGGCGCCCGCACGGACGGCAAATCCGTGGCGGCGGAAAAGCGCCACGTGCGCGACCAGGCAAAGGACCAGAAGCGCGGGCAGGACGGCGACGTGCAGGCCGTACAATCGCGTGAGCGTCTGATTGCCGTAGTCGGAGCCCCCCTCGATGATCTTTTGAAGATAGAGGCCAACGAGCGGAGCGCCGCTGAGAATATTGGACGAGACCTTGGTGGCCCAGTAGGCCTTCTGGTCCCAGGGGAGTTGATAACCGGTATGGCCCAGGCCGACCACGACGATCAATAGCGCGATCCCCAGCCACCAGGTGAACTCGCGCGGCCGGCGATAGGCTCCCGACCACACGGCCTGGAGCAGGTGGGCCGCCAGAAGGAACATTACCGCCTGCGCCGTGAAGTGGTGCAAGCCGCGCAGGAACCAGCCCATCCACATGACGTGGTTGATGTAAAAGACGCTTCCCCATGCCGCCCCTGTCGAGGGACTGTAGGATGTCATCAACAGGATGCCAGTGAATGCTTGAACCAGGACCACGGCCGCAAGCGCTGACCCGAAGACATACTGCCAGCGCGCACCGCCGGGAATGGGCACGTCGAGCAATCGCCGCCGGCGTCCCCGATAGCCGGTTCGGTCGTCGAACCAGTCGGCCAGTTTCTTAAACAAGGGCGACCTTCTCCTCGATTTGGCTGCGGAACCGCTGAAACTTGACCCGCACCTCGGGATCGGCGGTGTCGGTGATCTCGACTTCAAGCCGGTCGAGGGGACGAGGCGGGACCTTGTTTTCGGGATTCCCCTCCAGATCGAATGCACTGGTGTGACACGGGCAGAGGAACCCGCGGCCGCCGGTCGTGAGGTTGACAGCGCATCCCAGATGCGGACACTCCGCGGAAAACGCCACAACTTCCGGCTTGGCACCAGCCTTCTGCCGGACCAGCCAGACCGACCCGACCGGCTCTCTGGGGTATTTGACCCAGGCGTCGTGACGCTCTTCGATGATGGCGAACGACCGGGGAACGCCGACTTCGAGCTGACTCAAACGGGCCAGGGTTTCAAAAGAGCTTTCCCGATTGCGTTTGCGCAGCGGAGTCACGATATACGCCAGGGCCGGCACAGCCAGGACCAGCCCGATCACGGACTTGAGCGCCACCGTCGCCAGGCGCAGGGCAGCACGGCGATTCATGGGCGAAACCCCCTTCCCTTCCTAACCGTCGTGGGGTGCCGGATCAAGTGCCTCGCGCACGACCCCAAGCACCTTTGCGACGCACTCGGACAAGGGATCGGGCAACGTTGCTCCCGCGGCTGCCCGATGGCCGCCACCCCCGAACCGGCCAGCCAACTGCGAACAATCCAGACCGTTGCGCGCCCGGAAGGATACCTTGGCGCCTCCCCGTCTCTGCTCGATGAAGAGCATGGCCACCTCGACCCCCCGAATGCTCGCCAGAAAGTCGACGAGGTCCTCCGAGTCTTGCGGAATTGCGCCCGTGCGCACCAGATCGTCGCGGCTGATCGTCGAGAAGGCGATCCTGCCGCCGAGCTCGACCCGAACTGTGCTCAGGGTTGCGCCGATGAGACGGACCCGTCCGAGCGTGTTTCGCTCGAACAACTTCCGATAAATGTCGTCGATTTTCGCGCCGCGTCCATCAGCTCGGCGACTGCCCGCAGCGTGCCGGGCCGGGTATTGGAGTGACGCAGCCACCCCGTGTCCATGGCAATCGCGGTCAACAGACCTTCCGCCACTTCGGGCGTCAGGGTGGCGCACAGAGCTCGGAATGCCTGCATGACCAAGATTCCGGTCGCCTCGGCCGTCGGGTCCTTGAAAAAGGTCGCGCCCAGGTCGTCCTGGCTGACGTGATGATCGATGACCACACGCGGGCCGGCAAACTGCCGGATGAAACCGGCCATGTCGCCCAACTGGTTCCATGCCGACAGATCGAGGATGATCGCCACTTCACGATCGGCAAGATCACCCGGCCCGATCGTGGTGCCGAAATGTTCGAAGAGCGACGAATCCGGGTCGAGAAAATCATAGCGCGGAGGCGTCGGACTGACGTTCACCACCCGCACGTCCTTGCCCTTCTGGCGCAGCAGACCAGCCATCCCGACTTCCGAGCCAAGCGCATCCCCGTCGGGGCGTATGTGCGTGGTCACGAGAAACCGGTCGTGCGTTTCGATCAGATCGGCCAGTGGGGACCAGTCTACACTCATGAAGCCAGCCTAATCGAGGGGTTTGCTCTTGGCAACCACCCCACAGCAAACGCGTCGCAGTTCAGACGTGAGGACGCGGTCGCCCCGCATGTCCTTTGAGGTTCGCCAGCGTCGCCAGCGACCGAGGCGCGATCTGGCGCTCGTCAAAACTGGAAAACGGACTGAGAGACTCCGAAGTACTTGCTAATTTCATGTCGCATACGAATCGACGCGGAAGCGATCAAGATGATCGCGGATCCAGGCGATGGTTTCGTCGAGCCCTCGTTCCAGCGAGAATTCCGGCTTCCAACCCCAGAGCGATTGAGCCAGGCTGGTGCCGGCGATCAGCCGTTCGACTTCGCTGGCGGCCGGGCGGATGCGCTTCGTATCGGTCTCGACGCTGACCGTGCGGCCGAGGCGGTCGCCGATCAAGCCGACGAGCTCACCGATCGATACATCCTCGCCGCGACCGATATTCACGACACGTCCCAGCGCGGACTCGCAGCTCGCGATCGCCGTAAACCCGAAGGCCGTGTCCTTGACGTAGGTCAAATCGCGTCGGGGGTCGAGACGGCCCAGCTTGACCGTGGGTCGCGAGAGTGCCTGGGTGATGATCGTCGGAATGATCGCCCTGGCCGATTGACGGGGACCAAACGTGTTGAAGGGACGCAGCACCGTCACTGGCAGGCCAAACGCGCGATAGTAGCTCTCTCCGAGGGCATCGGCCGCGATCTTGGTGGCGGAATACGGCGACTGCCCCGAAAGGGGGTGTTTTTCAGTGATCGGCACCGTCTGGGCGGTTCCATACACTTCGGAGGTCGAGGTGAGCACCAGCCGCTCCAGAACGGAGGCCGCCCGACACGCGTCCAGCACGTGGGCCGTACCCAGGACATTAGTTTGCACAAAGTCGTAAGGATTCTGATACGAATAAGGGATCGCGATCAGGGCCCCGAGGTGAAAAACCCATTCGCGACCCTCCACCGCCCTCCGGACCGCCAGCGGGTCCTTCAGATCCCCCCGCTCGACATCGATCTCGGCCTGAATGTCGCTCGGCAAATCGGCCAGATTTCCGCGATCGTCACGTCCATTGTACCGAACCAGGGCCCGAACGCTATGCCCTTGCCTGACCAGAAGTTCGGTCAGATGGCTCCCGATAAACCCCCCTGCCCCGGTGACGAGAACCGTCTTTCCCATCGACGATTACCCCTTGGAACACTGATCACTAACCCGCGTGATCCTACGGCTAAAGCTCGATTGACGCTACCTTGTTTCGGGACAAGCCGACCGGCCACAAGATCACCGGTTTCTACGCATCACACGCAACCGCTCGCCACTTTGTTATCAACTCAAACTTCCCACGCAAATCATATATCCTTAAGTGCGTAGTCTACTAAGTCGATAATTTCTCTCAGAAGATCCCAGGTTCAACATCGAGGACGATCGACCAACGAAACGAGCCAGGTTACCCCTGAATAGCCATGAAGATGAAACGGCTGGGAGAATCTGCGATGACAATGCGAATGCTGCTAGTTGGTCTTGTTGCTGCGCTGGGTGTGACGATTCCGACTCCGACTCAATGCAGCCATTGGTGGTTGTCCGTCAGGAACGTCGGAAGTGCTGCGCTGGCTGACTGGGATCACTGGACGCCACGCGGGAAAAATGAACTCCCGAGCGTTATCAGTTTACCGCCCGTGGCGGCGCACGAGCGTCTGACGGGGGACCAGGTATGCGACCGGTTCCGTCAGCGGGTTGCCTCGCCCGGATGCATCGCCCAGGCGCAAGCCATCGGCGCGCGCCTGATCGCTGCTAATCATATGAAGCTACCGACGACCGACGACGTGGCGAGCCACGAGACAAGCAAGACGTGGGCCGATCTACCAGCCAATGTGTTCGAGACGCGACCAATCGTTTTTGAGCCCATGGTCATTTCAGGCGATCTGAACGCCGGGGTTGCCTACGACCTGAATCGGATGGCCGACGGGATCGGGATCAAACCGCCGACTGGCGGCGGAGCCAAGATCGCGACCGGACCGAGCAAGCCGCCCGGCGCATTGCCGCGACTTGCCGTCGAGATCAAGAACGAGCCGGCCCCTGGCGGAACCCATTCGCCGCGGACCTGGCCATTGTGCCCCTCAGTCGGATCGACAACCTGGATGCTGGACTCTGGGCGGGATTGATCCAGTCCGCTGAGCACGTGCTGGCCGAAGACAGGGTCCCCTCCTCGTCCACGCCGGTTCTCGCTCAATCATCGTCCCAGCCCGAGTCCGGACTGCCCGGCGGGCCCAATGTCACGCCGGACGAATGGATTGAATGTGCTGGAACGGATCTGATTGCCGCCGATAGTGCCTGGCCAGATCCGTCGGACCCGGGGATCGCCGATGAGGAAGCCGGCTCGATGCCGATTCTGGGTGCGGACCGGGCATTCGATCCCGCTTTAAGCCCTGACTTGTTGCCCTGGTCGCAGGCGCAGGCGTACGATCGCCGAGATTCCGAGCCCGTGGTCGCGCCCGCACAGCCGCTCAGTGCACCCGATGCGGTTTCAAAGCCAGAGATCTCCCTCGAGCTCAAGCAGGCGATACTCCTGACGAAGGATGCCCTCAATGCATGGGTGAATCTTGTGCGCAGGGGATCAGTCTTGAAGGTCACCAAGCGGTAGACCGGCGGTCTGTGAACTCGGGACGGGCTCGTCGATTACGCGGCGGTATCCGAGCTCGACCGCGACTTTGAGGACCTCGCCGTGGGTCGGAAACGTTTTGCCCGAGAGCTCCTTGAATCGCTGCATCGCATTCATGAATTCCAGCTCGTCGTCGGTGTACTGCTTGTCGAACGTCGTGGGGTCGATGCGCCGTCGGCGCTCCTTCTTCGCCCTTCCTTGTGGTGGTGACGAAGCGTCTTTCTCGTTATTTTGCGGGGAGACCGTCGGCTCGTGGCCGTTTCGGTCGCTGCCGGTCCGGCGGTCGTGGATGAGGGTATTTTCGGGATAGCGGGAAAAATCGAATTCCCGCGGGCTCGGAGTCGTCTCTTCTTTGTCGTTGCTCATGAGTTTTTGCTCTCCTTTAGTGAACAACTAGGATCTGCGTCGATGGCTGTCAAGAATTCCGGGTCGTCGAGGAAGGCCGCGAGCGCGATGTGAGACGGCCGGGTTTGGCGGTCTGGCGAGCGTGTGGCATAATGGATGACGACGAGATGGTTGCCTGGATCAAGGTGAACTCGCTATTCTAGAAGGAACATCGAGCGCCCGCGCCGGCCCCGAGCCGGTCCTGTCCTTCTGCTGGAGAGGATTGAACATGTCCCGAACCATGCGACTTTGGAGTGGTGCCGGTCTGCTGATACTGGGCGGCGTTCTGCTGTCTGGTGTAGAGACCTTGGCGGCCGACGATCCGCCCCTTTCCGATCAACTGGCCGACCTGGGGCGTCAGGCCCTTGCACAAGGGGCCACCGAGACGGCCCAGACATTCTTCCAGAAAGCCCTGCTGCTTGATCCCAAGAGCGCCGTCGCGCAGCGCGGGATGCGGGAAATCGAGCGGTCGCGCTCCGGCGTGGTCCGGGTCGCGTTCCAGGACGCCAAGCCGGGCGCCGCGGGGCAGCCCGTCACGCCTCCGCCGCCGCCGGCTGTTCAGCCGCCGCAGCCCAAGGCGACGATCGAACAGGCTGAGACCGCCGAGAATATCGCCCGCCAGGAATTGACCAACGACGTCGAGCAACGACTCCAGGCCGCCCGCAATCTGCTCAACCAGGGGCAGCCCGAAGCTGCCTTGACCCAGTTGCGGATGACTCAAAATGTCATCCGATCGGCCACCAACGTCGCGGAAGAGGAACGCAAAAAGCTCGATCGGCGCATCCAGACACAGCTTCTGGCGACCTACCAGTCGGAAGAGCGCATCGTGTCCGAACGCGCCGAGCATCAGCGCCTCGAGGCCGCTGCCGAGCAGCGTACCCGGGCCGTCGAACTTGTTCCAGCGCAACAAGGAAACGATTGCGGCCATGATGATTCAGTTCGATACCTTGATCAGCGAGGGCACGTACAATGTGCTCTACAGTGGCGGCTACGGCGACATTTCGGTGGCAACAGCTCCGTTTTTCGAGGCCCAGCAGCTCGCCCAGAAGGCCAACGCGCTTCAGCGCGGCGGTCCCCTGCCCTATAGCGATAACGACCCGGCGCCGTTCGCGGGCCGCTTCGTCTCCAACTCGATGGGCTTCATGGGCCAGGAATTGCAGTTCCGAGCCCTCATTCAGTATCGTTTCCTCCTCACCATGCAGGACGTCCGCCGCGCCAGCATCCCCTTCCCCGACACGATCACGATCGAATATCCCGACGCCGAGTGGTGGCGCACGATGTCCGAGCGGCGAATCGCCAGGTACGGCCATTCCGTCGATCTTTTCGACCGTGATCCCAAGACCAAGCAAATCCTGGCCAAGATGGAAGAGCCGCTCTCCATGTCGTTCGCCAACGAGACCCCGCTCGACGACATCCTGAAGTACATCAGAACGGCCACCACGACACCCAGCTTCTCCGGCATCCCGATCTACGTCGATCCCATCGGCCTCCAGGAGGCGGAAAAGTCGCTCACCTCCACCGTGACCATCGACCTCGAGGGAGTGCCCCTCAAAACGACCCTCAAACTGCTCCTCAAACAGCTCGGACTGACCTACACCGTCAAGGACGGCTTCTTGATGATCACCTCCAAAGAGTCTGAAGACCAGCAGACCGAAATCCGTGTCTATCCCGTCGCCGACCTCGCCATCATTCCCCTGTCGCTGATGGGCGGCGGTGGTATGGGCGGCGGAATGGGCGGTGGTATGGGCGGCATGGGCGGCGGCATGGGTGGCATGGGCGGTGGCATGGGTGGCATGGGCGGCATGGGCGGCGGCATGGGCGGCATGGGCGGCGGCATGGGGGGTATGATGTCGGTTCCGCCCACCGAGCCCCAGGACCCTTCGGGTGCTGCCGACGACTTCGCGCAAAAAAAAAGCAACTGAGGCAAGCTCTCCTCGACTCTTCCCGCGCTGAACAGAGCACCGATTCCACTTTGGGCCAGCCCGGCGCGACGCCGGCTGGCCCTTCTTCGTCGGCAAAGCGCAAGTTCCTTGATGAGCCGAGCGTGAAGCCCAAGAGCGCCATGGGCAATCGGAAGACGGGGGCTGAAGTCGGATCGGCGCAGCCACGCCTCCAGAGTCGAAACCTGATCCCGATTATCCCGGGCGATGGGCCTGTGGCGCGCCCCGGACCCAGAGTCGACCCGTACACGTACTGGGACCGCTTTTACAGCTCGAAGGACGACAAGAAGACCGACCCCGAAAACCTGCGTGAAACGGTGCGGCTTCTCAACCAGGCCCGCCAGTTTCGCGACGTCCACGCAGCACTTCTGGGATACCTCAAGCATCATAGCAATGCGACTGAGCCCTGGATGTACGAAGTGCTCGCGCTGGCGATCGAGCTCAATCAGGGGCCCGTGGCCGACATCAAGAAGGCCCTCAATTACGCCGCCGACCGCGCGCAGGCCACGCACAATCCCAACGATCTGGTGAGCGTCGCCGACAAGCTGTTTCTCAAGGGCTACTACCAGCGGGTCGGGCCGCTCCTGGACGAGGCGATGAAGCGGGTCCCTCACCGGTTCGAGCCGGTGGCGATGTCGATCAACCTCGCCGGCAAGACCAAGGAACCGCTGCGCATGGCCGACTCGATCGAGCGGCTGCTCTCGCTCGGATGGCCCGGGCGCGACGAGTATTTCCGCATCGAATCCCGCAACCAGGCCGACCGTCTGGCCAAGCTGCTTCGCGAGGACGGGCGCAAGGCCGACGCCGAGTTGCTGCTGGCGAAGCTGACCGAGTCGGAGGCGCGCGATTTCGTCGTTCGCCTCACCTGGGACGGCGAAGCCGATTTCGACCTCAGCGTCGACGAGCCTCTGGGCGCAACGGCGAAATTCGAGACGCCGCGTACCGTCTTCGGCGGTTCGTTGATCACGAATGGCTACGGTCCGCATCCCGACGAGATTTATGTTTGCCCCCGGGCGTTCGACGGAGACTATCGCCTTCGCGTCAGCACGATCTGGACCGACCCCAGCAAGCCGGTTACCCGTTTGACGCTCGAAACGGTCGTTCACGAGGGCACTCCGAACGAGAAGAAGCAGGTCTATCAACTCTCCCCAGACGACCCCGGCAAGCCGATCGTCGTGACGCTTGAAGGAGGGAGGCGCAAGGTCGTGCTACCCTATTTCGACCCCGTTGCCAATCTCGTGGACGAGGCGAACCGAGTCCGCAAGCTCCGCCTGGCAGCTCGCGCCCGGAAGCAGCCCAAACGCGACGAGAATCGCACCACCGCCTCGAAGGAAGCGGGCCATGACCCCGGTCAGCCGGATGCTTCCCGGAAGAACGAGTCGGCCCAACCGAAGCGTTGATCGCGGAGTCGCCCGCGGCGGCGGCGGGTTCCCGTTGCGGCCTGAGCCGTCGCAACGCTATGATGCCCTCGTGCAGCCGCCTCCCTCCAGTTGACGATTCTTCACAAGGATGGAAGAACCCGATGAAACGACGCATCCTGGTGGTCGACGACGCTGAGTTCAACCGCGAACACCTCAAGAAGATCCTCGAGCCTGACGACTTTGAGGTAGACATGGTCACCGGCGCAGGCGAAGCCTGCGATCTCTTACGAAGCCGGAAATACCACCTCGTCATCACCGACTTGCGCATGCCAGGGATGAGCGGTATCGACCTGCTCAAGCGCGTGCGCACCGAGCGGCTCCCGGTTGGCGTGATCGTCCTGACCGCCTACGGCGAGGCGTCCGACGCTTGGCGGGCCATGAAAGCGGGCGCCGACGATTTCGTCACCAAGCCTTATGAGCCCGACCACCTTCGCCTCCTGGTCAAGCGCATTCTGGAGCGCGCGCGCTGATCGACGAGCTCGATCACCTGAGAGAACAGATCCGCGGGGCCTATCATTTCCACACGATGGTTTCGAAAAGCCCGAAAATGCGCCGAATCTTCGACTTGATCGAACAGGTCGGCCCAGTCGGCTCCGGCGTGCTCATTGAAGGAGAAACGGGCACCGGAAAAGAGCTCGTGGCGCAGGCGATCCATGCCGCCGATATTCGCCGCGCGGGTCCGTTCGTCGCGATCAACTGCGCCGTGTTCAACGACGGCCTCCTCGAAAGCGAGCTTTTCGGTCATGAACGGGGTGCATTCACCGGGGCCGAGCGGCGCAAACTCGGCCGATTCGAGCTGGCGAACCGCGGCACGCTCTTGCTGGACGAGATCGGTGACATTCCGCCGGGTTTGCAAGCCAAATTGCTCCGCGTCCTTCAGACCGGCATGTTCGAGCGGCTGGGAGGGACCGAGACGATCAAGGTCGATGTGCGGATTGTGGCGGCCACCAACAAACGCCTCGAGGAAGAAGTCAAGAAAGGCCGGTTCCGGGCCGACCTTTTTTTCCGAATCAACGTCATCCGGATCGAACTTCCTCCCTTGCGCGAAAGGACCGAAGACATCCCCCTCCTGGCCATGCACTTCGTCGAGAATTGCCGCTCGGCCCAGGGCACGGGCGTGGCCGAGATCGGTTCCGAGGCCATGCAGGCACTCCTGCGCTACGGCTGGCCGGGCAATGTGCGCGAGCTGGAAAACGCCATCAGGGCCGGTGTCGCCCTCGCCGACGGCTCGGTGCTACGGCGCGAAGACTTGCCGGAGTGGGTTGCTCCTCGTACCGTCGAGACTGTGCGGGGCGACTCGTTACTCGATGTCGATCGCGCGCTGCCCGACTTGACCGCCGAATTGATCGGCCGCATCGAGCGCGAGTACTTCGTCAAAGTGCTTTCCCATCACAACGGCAATGTGGCCCGGTGCGCTCGCCATAGCGGCCTTTCCCGCCGCAGCGTTACTCAGAAGCTCCAGAAATACGGGCTGAAGCGCAGCCAGTTCAAGCGCCCGCTCGGAAATGGCCAACCCCGTGCTCGACCTGAACGCCGTTCCGCCTCCGCTAGAACGCAAAGCCCGGGGACATTCCCTCGCCCGGCCGCATACTGGGCAAATACTCGGCAAATCTTGGCACCCGCGAAAGCGTGCCCAGTATGCCAAGTATGCCGAGTATGGGGGAGGAAACAGCGACGCTGGGGAAGAGCGGGTGCATTTCGTTCCGACGGCGGTCGGAAACGAACGGTGGCTCCCTGGCTGTCAGGACCTGTCATCACGACAAGCTCGGGGGCGCTGCCCCGGAAGACGGCTCTCTCATTCGTAAGATTCGCGCTAGTCGTGGTTTAGATGCAATCCTCACTTCCTTGCCCCTCGAGGGCGCGCCGGCCGGCTCGTTGGCCCGGGGCTCTTGATCGGGGGGCCAAAACAAAAAAAAGTAGCGGATTCCTCTCACTGGCTCTCACCCACTGCCACGCCCGGAGAAGATCGCGAGAGCAAGCAACCCCAGCTCGCCATTTCACCGAACCCTTGTCCACGGCTGGTATTGCGCCCTGAGGGCTGCGCGCTGCCTGGCCAGCTTGGGTACCCGCAGATCCAAATTCACCGGGACGGATTGCGAATCCGTCCTACAATCGCTCGGCCACGGGTATGTTTCCATCCCCCAACCGGCCTATCGACTAGGCGACAGAGTTGTCGCGTTGTCCAAGATCGCAGCGACCGCATCCAGCGAGCCTTCGTGCGCCTTGATTCGGCCATCCGGACCAACCAGCACGTAAGTGGCAAGCTCGACACCGCGAAGCGGTTGGGTACGTCCGCGCTGGACCAATCCCCCAACCGTGCATGTTCCCAGAATGGTGCAGCGTCTGCAAATACGCCGCGCCTTCCTGCGAGCTCGTCCAAGCATCGCTCCAGCCGCGTCGCCAATCAAAGCCCTGTTGGGCGACTGACGGCGGCGGCGTGATTCCCGGCGGTGCGCGCCACAAGATAGTTCAACCCAAAGTGATAGTCGAAGTCCGCGGTCGCTGGCGGATCGAGTGCCAAGCGGCCAGTCGCAAGGGCACCGCTGCCACCCAGAGACAGCGTGATCTTTTCGCCCGGTGCGGGAGCAATCGGCACCGAACGGCTAGAGCTCAGCGGCCCATTGACGGACCAATGCAGGTTCCCTTCCACGCGGCAGGCAACCGGTGGAACTCGGTCGAAAGCGAATGAACCATCTACGGCCGTCGAGGTATAAAAACCGACCTGGCCGCGCGGCGCGTCTCCTCCCTGATCGCGGACCGGGTCGAGCCGCACATTCCATTCCGCCACGGGTTTGCCGGCCTGCACAAGTCTTCCACTGACTTGGGCCCACCGTCGCAGATTGACAACGCCGGGGGGATCTCCGACCGGCCGATGGGCCTCGCCATATCCCTCGTCGCAGACCACGATCAGTGTATATCGCTCAAGTTGATGGGCGATCTCGAACTCACCCTGGTCGTTGATTTTAACCCGATTGTTCGACGACCGTCCACCATCCTCGGCGTCGAGGTCATGCAGGTAAAGATGCTCAGAATAGCTGCCTACGTACACACGGGCTCTGGAAACGGGACGTCCGCCCTGGTCCAGCACACGACCGATAAGCCGATTCGCACGCGTCATGCAAACCTGGAGCGGGGGCACGGTCGCTCCGATCGGATAGGGACCGACGCGCACGGTGGCGTAGCCGGGAGCTTCGAGCTGGAGTCCGTGCTGCACGTCGGTGCGGTCGAATTCCGTCAAGAACTTTCCCGCGGCGCGCTGAACCGCTTCGTCATGTTCGACCGACGGAAAGTCTTCCCGGAAGTGAATGATCGGGACTGCGGCGAACTTCTCAATCGATCGTCCTGTGTCAGCATCGACCACCGTGCCGGCGATCCGTAAGAGCGCCAGCATGATGAAAACGTGCTCACTGTCGCCGGCCGTGATGCTGGCCCTTCCCTCGCCAAATCCATCCCTGTTGAACTCAAACTCCACCGGGCTGTCCGGCGCCCAAATCCACTCGTAGATGCCCTCTGCGTCCGACATGCCGGGAATCTTGGTGTCGAGCACGTTCGGATGCCGGATGTTGTAGAGCGATTCCGCGCCGTGCCATTTCCTGATTGAAACCCCCACCCGCGAAACGGCTGCTCTCGATTTGTCGATAAAGCGATTACGGCACGACTGCTTGAGCCGATTCGAAATTCTTTCCCATCGTACCGCGGTTCGATTTTCACGCCCTCAATCGGTTTACCGTCGTCGTTCTTGACGATCCCTCCCAGGATCGTTCCTTTTCGTGGCATTGGATGAGTACGCGGCATCAGTCGGCCCATCGGACCCGGACGATCGAGCACGAACAGGCAATTCAAGACTCGGCACGGCGGCGCTCCGGGCCGCATTGGTTCTCAGGCGGGCATCACTGCTTGCCGGGGTCGGCTGGGTCACCGTAAGCGCAGGCCCCAGCGGGATTCCGGGCAGCGCGGCGAACACGGCTGGCAATACGAGTAATCCCATCAAAGCGAACTGCCACACACAATAGCCGACGGCCGACGACGCGCGGCGCAGTAAGGCGGCGATCATCCAGGCGGACACCAACAGCAAGGTGGCCCACACAACGAGCGATCCGATGACCTGCAATCCGTGGTCATCGAAAACGTAACGACATTCGCGAACATTTCCTGGTTATCACGCCTCGTGTTTTTCGATTACGATAGAAGACCTTACAGGGAGCGTTGGTCATGGCAGATGCAGCAGTCGAGCCGGTCGGTTGGGAAAGGGCGCTCATGGCAGCGGAGAAGGTCAAGGAGCGGTTGCGCAGGGCAACCAGAGCCCTCGATGCGGCTGGCGTCCCTTACGCGGTGGTCGGTGGCAATGCCGTCGCCGAGTGGGTCGCCCGGATCGACGAGGACGCCGTCCGCAATACGCGCGACGTCGATATCCTGATCCGACGCCCCGACTTTCCGGCGGCCAGAGCCTGTCTTGAAGCGGTCGGGTTTATCTATCACGAACTTTTCGACATCGATACGTTCATCGACGGGCCGCAAGGCAAACCAAGCGGTGGAGTCCATCTACTCTACGCCGGCGAGAAAGTTCGACGGGGCGACGACTACAATTTGCCCGGAATTGACGAATCGGAACGAGCCGTCGAATTTCAAGTCGCCAAGCTCGAAGCGCTTTTACTCATGAAGTTGATTTCCTATCGACTCAAGGACAGAGTTCACATCCTCGATTTGATCGGCGTCGGCCTGATCGATGCGACCTGGCCCGCCCGCTTGCCGCCCCCGCTCGGTGCTCGCTTGCAGCAATTGCTCGATGACCCGAACGGGTGATGGGAATGTTGGCGGGCCGGAGATCGCGGTGGACGATGCCCTTTTGAACCCGTCCCGCTACGATGTGTCTGGGTTTTCATCGTGACGTCGCCAACCACAAAAACGCTTGCCAACGCGACCCCCATTCTTGACCGGGAGGCCCCGCTGCCGCCGCGAACAGCGCCCGGGTCTCGGTTTGCGCGTGCTGCTGACGGTTTGGATCGGCGCGGCCCTCGTCGTTGCGGCGTGTTGGCTCCTCGATCGTCCGCCGATTCTACGCCAATGGTTCGTGACCGACTTTCGTCCCTGGCTCCGGAATCAGTGCGCTGAGCAGGGGATCGTCGGTGTTGGCCTCTCGGCGCTCGCGGCGTTTTACCTGATGCTGGCCGTTCACGAATTGGGACACGTGGCAGCAGGGCTGTGCGTGGGTTTTCGTCTCAGGTCCATGCGGGTCGGCCCACTGCTATTCAGCCGTCCGTTCCGCGTGTCACTCTATCGAGGGCCAGGCGCGGTCGTGAATGGAGTTGCTGAGCTATTTCCGGTCGCCGCTGACAAGCTTGCCTGGCGCGGCGTAGCCATGGTCCTGGGCGGGCCGGTCGCGAACTTCCTCACGGTGATGGTCGTGCTCGTGTTGCCCTTTCCGATCACCGTCTTCTCCGGCTTGTTGATCGCCTGCTCGATTGCAAATGGGGTGAACGACCTCTTTCCGTTTGAGAGCCGGCTCGGCGTCTCGGACGGCAAGCGAATCGGGATCCTGCTCCGGCAACCCGAGCGCGGCGAACGCTGGCTGGCTTTGTTGCACCTCGGCGGCCAGATCGCGGACGGTGTGCTGCCGGAAGCGCTCTCCGCCGAGTTCCTCGCCAAAGCCATCGCGGTGCGGGACGCTTCGGCCGACACGGTGAAGGCGTATGCCCTGGCCTTTTCGGCAGCCTTCCATCAGCACAAGGATCGTGAAGCCGGGCAACACCTCGAGACGTGCCTGGCATATTCCGGTCATGCCGCGCCCGCCCTCCGCGAGGCCCTCAGGAGCGATGCCGCCGTGTATCTTGCGCGGAAGCGGAAGCGCGGCGATCTTGCGGCCCAATGGCTGGCGGAAATCCCGGTCAAGGCGCCGAACGCGTGGTTTCGCTCCCGCGCTGAGGCCGCAATTCTCGAGGCCAAGGGCGATGTCGAGGGCGCGCTCAACAAACTGGCTGAAACCGAAACATCGCTCCGGCGCGATTCCCAAGAAGTGCTCAGCGCGAAACACTCCTCCGATTGCTGCAGCGCTGGAAGTCCGAGCTGTGCCGTTCCTGAGCTCGAAGAAGATCGACTTCACCAAGCCGGGCGGCTTGGTCCACGTGCCGCTGGACCAAGAGAAACAACGGAATTGCGCTTGCTTGGCGCTCTATGCCGAGATGATGAAGGGCAAAGCGCGGATACCGAGCACGCTCAAAGAAGTCGGCGGAACAAAAGGCGTGGGAGTCATGTTTCTCGCAGAGACGTTCAGTGCCTCCAGCGCCTCACCTGAGCATCGCTTGCACCAGAAAGCGGCTCGCGCCGTTCCTATAGCGCCTCGCAGCCGGTTCACGGCGAATTGATCAACCCAGACTCAGTCATGGCTGGGTTCGCCCTTCTGGCTGCCGAGACGCAACCAGGGTCGAAGAACGCGGTGGAGGGGAACGGCGGTGAGGTGAGCACGCGAAGTCGCGATCAGTTCGCGGGTCTGTAGGTGTGCCAATGCGGACTGGGCCGCACTTCGGGACAGGCCAGTGGCGGAGGCGATCGACTGATGGGACATGCGAACCGACCAGTTCGCATGCTTGGGACGCGTGACGATAGAGGTAGAGATAAACGATGAACGAGGACAAGCGTCGATCGTGCCCCACAAGGTCGGGCAAGAGACAGTCCACCACATACGCGTCGACGTTGATCTGTGTCATGAATCGCTATAGTACTAATCGGTATAGTGGCATGCAACGCGACTTGCGAAAAATGTCGCTGCGCTGGCTTCTGACCGGGGCGATCGTCCCGTATATTTGCGACAGTCCATTCCGCGGCAACGAGTCACCACAACGAAAGGCTAGCCATGATCCGAAAGATGAAATTCACCAGTATTCCCGTTCGCGACCAGGACCGTGCGCTGAACTTTTATGTAAACATACTTGGATTTACACTTCAGACGGATCAGCCGATGGGTCCTGGCCTGCGCTGGATCGAGGTTCGTCCTCCCAAGGGCGAGACGGGTATCGCACTTTTCACCCCGCCCGGGCCTTGAGGATCGGATCGGAACGTTCACCGGAATATCTTTCGAGTGCGACGATGTACAGAAGACGTTCGAGGAACTGAGTGCCAAGGGAGTGGAGTTCGCGAAGCCCCCGAAGACGGAGTCGTGGGGTGTTGCGGCGATCATGAAAGACTCGGAAGGGAATCAAATCGTACTGTCATCTTCGCACTGATTTGCGAGCGGTCATTGTCAGCAGGAGCCGCGGGAGCACTGCCGACGTAACCCAGGCTACGGAGCTTGTCGCGGCGGCCCGCCGCGACGGTTTCCGGTTCATCGATCGCTCGTCCAGGAATGGACGACACGGCCTTCGTTGTCAAAGAAATACGTCTCTTTGCGACCCGGGTTGTTAGATCCAGGGTATGATCACGGCAGGTGCGGCAGGCTTCCGTGACAGACCGGACAGTGTTGCCCTTGTATTTGGGGCGGCGCCAGATTGGAGAAAAGGCGAATGCGTCGCCTGAACTTGAACTACCTTCTGATCTTCATCCCGATCGCGTTTGCGCTATATTGGTTCGCGCGCGAACCCGCTCCTGGTTTTTGCCATTACCGCGGTGTCGATCGTGCCTCTCTCGAAGATCGTCGGCGACTCTACCGAAACGCTGGGGGACTACATCGGTCCGACGCTCGGGGGGCTCTTGAATGCGTCGATGGGGAATGCACCGGAGCTGATCATCGGGGCGTTCGCCCTCAAGAAAGGCCTGATCACGGTCGTCAAGGCCTCGCTCACGGGCTCGATCCTGGGCAATCTGCTGCTCACACTGGGGTTGGCGATGTTCGCCGGCGGCTTGCGGTATCCCCAGCAGAAATTCAACGTCCATTCGGCCAGGCTGTCGAATTCCATGATGTTCTTGGCGGTCGGCGGGCTGATGGTGCCGGCCCTGTTCCATTTCACGTCCAGGTCCGCCGAGCACGAGATCAGCCTCCAGATTTCGGTCATCCTGCTCGTTGTTTACGTTTTGAGCTTGGTCTACAGGCTCTTCACTCATCGCAAGATGTTTGAGGCCCCGAAGCCGCCCGAGTTGAAGGTGGTGAAGGCGCGCTCGTGGAAAACCGCGATCGGGTTTCTGGCAGGTTCGACCTTGCTGCTGGCAGTGATGAGTGAGGTCCTCACCGATGCGCTCGTGCCGGCAATCACGCAACTGGGGATCAACGACGTGTTTGCGGGCGTCATCCTTTTGGCTTCGGTGAGCAACATTTCCGGCATGATGAATGCCGTTGTCTTCGCTCGCAAGAACCAGATGGACCTGGCCGCAAGCAGCGTGATCGGGGCCGCCACCCAGATCGCGCTTCTGGTCGCCCCAGCGCTGGTGCTGGCCAGCCTCTTCTTGCCCACACCCATGGATTTGCTCTTCAGCCGGCTCCAGCTCGTCGCTCTCACCATCTCCATTTTCGTGACACGGAACACGACGATCGACGGCGAGTCGGACTGGCTGGAGGGGGCGATGCTCATCGCGGTCTTCATGATGCTCGGGATCGGGTTTTTCTACGCGAATTGAATTTGCGACGAGCGATGCATCAGCCGCCCGTTTGCCCGAACGCCGGCTCCGCAGGAATAAGAGAACGCTCAACACAGAGATTTTTTGATAGACAGTTCGAGATGATTGGGCAAATTGGGTATACTGTGTCGCTGAAAGGGTGCGCCTCCGATTCTTCTATTGTGAGACAAGCCGATGTCCGAGACGCAAGTTGGTACGATCCAAGACCCGCTGGGATCAGCCGCAGGTGCCCTGGATCTTGTGAGCAGGCCGTGCGGGATGGCGCCGCGGATGCACGCGATGCGGCGATCCGGACCTGGAGCGTAACCACGCGGATCGCGTCCAACGTCGTTTACACGACCTGCTACGCGGTATCCTACGGCGTGGTCTTTCCGGCCGTGTTTTTGGCCCAGTCCATTCCGCGAGACAACGCGGCCGTCGGGGGCTTGGTCGAAGGAGCCCAGGACGCGATTCACAAGGTTGATCAACTCCGAAGTAAGTAGGTCGATGTGGTGGTCATGAACCGCTTCCGCTGGGTTGCGTTCGTGGGCGCCGGCGTCCTGGCCCTGACCGCGGCCGGGATGATGCGGCACGACCTGCAATCCGTAAGCCGGCTGGCGTCGATTTCGTGGGACCATTTGCGGTTTCCGGTGTGGGCCGATCGGGCGCTGCACGGGGCGATCACGGGGACGTGCCCGGCGTGCGGACTGTGGCGGCCGAGACGCACGAGAGATCGAGCCGATCTGGTCGCGACGGTCAACTGCTCGCCGTGATCGAGCTTGAGCCGGCTTACCGGCGATTACCCTACGCCGGATCGAGAGCCCCGCGGCGAGCCAGGTGAATGCTCATGGAAATTGTTTATATGGAAGTTCGGGGTGACTTACGCTGTCGGGACACGGCGGTCAGGAACAGTGTTCTCACGGCGCTGCCCTCGGCCTTCATGTCGCAGCCCCTTCGGGGCGAGTGTTGCAAGTCGGTGTGCTGGGCCTTTCGGATTCGGCGGCCAGGGACGAGGACTCAATGTTTCCAATATGAGATTAATCATGTGCAGGTTTCTCAGAGTGATGGTTGGTCTTTCGCTCGGTCTGAATTTAGCGGCATCGAGTGCCAGCGCACAGTGGATGTACCCAAGGGGGTACGGCGGGTACGGGATGAGCCAATGGGGGGCCGACCCTGGCGCGGGCTATATGGCGGGGCTGGGGGCGTACGCGCGCGGTCAGGGTGTCTACGAGCTTGAAAAAGCCAAGGCCGATGCGATCAATGTCGAGACGATGGTCAAATGGAACACGGCCCTGCGGGCGCGCCAGCTCGTCCTGCGCGAAGATAGGCGGAAAGAGGCGAACAAGCGGGAAGGTGAGGCGCAAAGAGAGGGTTGAGCAGTTGAATCTGAGGGACGGGACGACCCTCAATGACCTGCTCTATCAGGTCCTCGACGCCGACCCTGCCGCAGCGAAGTCAGCGCGGGTGAAAGCCCCGCTCAGCCCCAGCGCCATCCGGGAAATCCCGTTCGAGTGGGACTCGGAGGCGATTACAATCTGCATCGACCAGTTGACGGCAACGGCCGAGCTCCCCGGCCCGCTGGCCGATCCCAAGTATGCCGACGAACGCAATGCCCTGCACTCGTCCGTCCAGCGGGCATCGAGGAAGATGCCAGCGGCAGCGTGTCGCCGGAGACCAGCAAGCTAATCAACGAAGCGGTCGCGAGCTATCGGTCCAAATTCCTCAAAACGTCATCCGACTTTCAGGAGGGCTACCAGGATTCACTGGATTACTTCACCACGCTGGCGAGCCTGACCCGCTTGCTCAACGACCCGAGCATGAAAGCGTTCCTTACGAAGCTTGACGACGGCGAGGCGCGCACCGTGGGCAACCTAGTCGCCTTCATGGACGCGCAGAATCTGCGCTTCGGGCCGGCGACAGCCGAGCGCCAGATCGAAATCTACACCCGGCTGCTGCCGGCCCTCAAGACAATTCGCAACGAGGCTCAGGCCGAGAAGACCACGCCTTCCGCTCCGGACCGAACCGGCGCAGGTTTGAAATCGGCTGCGAAGGAGGCATTCAAAGGGATGCGCTGGGGCGAACTCGAGGCGCATCTGAAAAGCCTGTAACGAACTGGTCTGGTACGGATTCCCGATCGCATGGCGCGCTGGCCAGGGCGTCCTGGCCCGGATCCAAAGAGAAAGATTAAGATGAAGATTGAGAAGAGGATTAGGAGTAAGAGTAGGATTAAGACTGCGCACCACGGCCTCGGTTGTCAAAGCGGCGGCGATCTTGGGGGGCCTACGTGACGTTGGCTCCGACTCCTAATCATAGTCTTTCTCTTAATCCTGTTCCTAATCTTAATCTCAATCTTAGTCTTTTTGCGCGGCTGATCGTGGCGCGGTCTCCAAAGTCTCACGCACGGACGAACCATCGCTGGGCCTCACCTGCCGAAGAGGTGTTCCCAGCCCATGTCCTTGAAGAAATCAGTCGCGGCCGACTTTAGCCCCTCGACCGCCTTGGCACCGACGCCCTCGGCCGCGCCAGCCGCCTGGGTGGCGGCCGCCTCGACTCCACCTCCGGCCCCGGACGCGAGCGAGCCGTTGGCCTGCTCGGCAAGCATGGGATAGAGCTTGTTATAGATCAGCCGCTGCTTGTAGGAATTGGCCGGCGCGAACCGCAGGTTGAAGGCCTGCATGAACCCGAGCAGGTCACCCAGGGTTGTCCCCTGGTAGTCGTCGAGCTCGGCGAGAATCTTTTCCATCTGGGGGCTGTACAGCATCTTGGTTAGACCGGCCATGGCCTTGATCGAGGCCTGAGCTTCGACGTAGTCGGGCCGCGTCTGAGGCACCAGCTTCTCGAATTTGAGCTTGAGATTCTTGACGGCCGTCCCCACGGCGGCGATCGTGTCGGGTTCGAGGTTGCCTTGGTCGTCTTCCTTGAGCGCTGCCAGAACGGCGTTGCGCACCGCCTCGCGTTCCGGCCGGAAGGCCTCTTCTCGCAGAGCCAGGGGCCATTGTCCGTCCATGGTCATCGCATCGAGGCAGGCTGTCATGCCCTCGGTGGCGACCTCAAAGGGGATGTTGGCGATGACATCGGCTCGAAGCGGCGTCTTGATGTACTGCACCGCGCGGTCGGCGGTCGTCGGGTTGAGCAAGGTCTCCAGCAGGACGTTGAGCGCGTCGCCATCGGTGATGTCGAGGTCCGAGGGATGGTTCCGCAGGCGATCCTGAATCTGGTCGTAAGCCTGGTTGATCTGTTTCCGCTGTGCCGCAAGCCGCTTATGGTATCGCTCATTCGTCTTCATCTGGGATTGAAAAGCGTACTCGTTAAAGCGCATGACTGTGTTCGTGTTGATTGACCGGGCCTGGGCGGTATCCACGTTGTACATGCCGCGGCCCATGCCGAACATGCCCATCCCTCGGGCCAAGCTCCCTCCTGGAGTACTAGCGCCCCCCCAGCCCCCCCAGCCGCAACCACCGTAACCGCCAGGGTAGCCGTACTGGGCACGTGCCGTGCCCGGACATATCGACAGCATAAAGGCCACGCTCAAGACGAAAGTGATCCGCTTCATTTTGGGAACCTCGCGTGGATCTACTGAGAAGGCAAGCAGTCGCCCGGTTTTGAACGAAAACCGCAAAGAAGCGAAGCCTGCCACCGAGCCGTCGAACTCCCGAGGCAAGATGGAGATTCCTCGATGGAGTTCAACGTGCACTGATTTGCGTAGAATAGCCCGTGTGTTTCAAAAGAAGGTTGCAGCAGCGTTGATCGAAGGGCCTGCGGATACCTTGATGCAGCGGGGATTTGTGGACACAACAAACGGTCTACACAGCTAATGTTGGCTTCAGTCGTATCAACTTGTTGCTTTGAGTGGCAAGCACGTTCGCGTAAGCAAGCAGCATCGCCGATGCGCGCTCGCTTTGCAAGCGTCTCGCTAGAATAGTGACAGCTACTCAGTGATATCTTGAAAGGTCGCCCGTAACAACCGGGTCAGACCTATCGGCTACGCCAGACCAAAGTGGCTCTTCATCTGATCTTCTCGCGTCGCAGTAAGACACCTTGGTCGTCATCGTCCTTATCTCGTTTTCGGCGCAACTTGAGTTGCGAGGCGGAAGCCGGTACCTTGAGAACAGTTGATTGCCCATATTGCGTTGACTGCCTTCGTCGTTGCTTCAAGAGGGATCGATCTTCTGCGCGTCATCAGGATCACGAGTCGGGACCAATCGAGGACCACGGACATGTCCAAGCCAAAGCCACGCGTTTACTTTGACATCAGCATCGACGGCGTGCCCTCCGGACGCATCACCATGCAACTGCATAGCGACCTGGTGCCCGAGACCGCCGAGAACTTTCGCGCCTTGTGCACCCACGAAAAAGGATTCGGTTACAAGGGATCGTCGTTCCACCGCGTCATTCCCCAGTTCATGCTCCAGGGCGGCGACTTCACAAATCACAACGGCACCGGCGGCAAATCCATCTATGGCAGTAAATTCAAGGACGAAAACTTCAAGCTCAAGCACGACAGGCCGTTCCTCTTGTCCATGGCAAATTCCGGCCCGAATACCAACGGCTCCCAATTCTTTATCACCACCGTGGTGACCAATTGGCTGGATGGCAAGCACGTGGTCTTCGGCGAAGTGACCGACGGCACGGATCTGGTCAAGAAGATCGAGCGCCTGGGGACGGCAAGCGGCAAGCCGTCGGGAAAGGTCGTCATCGAGGGCTGCGGCGAGCTTTGAACCGTTAATCCGAACCGACCGATTTGCCGTCCACTTTCTGCCTGCGACGCGCTGGCACATCGACTAGCGGCCGCCCAAACCCCGCAACTTTCCGAACTCCCTCGCAGGCCGGGTGGGCGTCCGCGAAAACCGGCAATCTTCGTAATTCCTACCACTTCGATTTGCCGAAGAATTTCTCAGCGGTATTCACGAACGAATTGTTGCATTTCGCCTAGAGCCCCAGGTCGTTTTAACGACCCGCTCGCGCTCTGTCCTGGCTGAGTGGAACCGCAGACGCGTCTGTGCCGTAGGTCAGGCTGGAGAAAGCCTGACTGACACAAGCGCGATCCGAAACGCCGGTGTACCCTGAGCGGTCGCAATGTCCTCGCGCCGCGGAACCGCCGATCGAGAGGTATGCGTATGCGGGAACGAACCCGGTGGGCATTGGTCCTGATTGGTGCCGCGCTGTCCTCTTCGGTCAGGCCTGCTTCGTCCGCGGCGCAGTCGCAATCGTCTCCGGTGTCGGCGTCAACATCGGCGTCGGCGTCGGCGTCAACTTCGACAGCACCCCGAACCCAGATTCCACCACCGCGCCCGTTTCGAGCGACCGGTGAATCGAGTTCGCCGGCGGCAAACCGGACCACCCCGCCCGCGTCGAACGTCGGTTCGACTCGCGGTTCAGCCGCTGCCGTTGCCCGCGACATCGGCGACCGGGGCCGACATTCCACCGCCGCGCCAGTTCGGGCAACCTCGCCCGTCAACATCGACATCGAGCGCAACTTCGCCGACGGGGACTTCGGACCTGGCATCGCTGACGGGCGACCCCGCCCTGGCGCTCAAGTCCGCGCCGCTGGAGCCGACCGACCTCGGCTTCCCGATCAACCTCGCCACCGCCTTGCGGCTCTCCGACGCCCGGCCGCTGATCGTGGCCGCTGCCCAGGCCAGTGTCTGGGTGGCCGAAGCGCAGCTCACGCGGGCCAAGGTCCTCTGGGTTCCTCAATTGAACCTGGGTGGCGATTATATCCGACACGACGGCGGCGGCCCGGATTTTAACAAGGGCATCATGACGGCCCCGAGCGTGAATTTCTTCTACGGCGGCGGCGGCCTGTGGGAGATCCGTCGCTTTGACCGACGTCTTCTTCGAGCCCCTGGTCAAGCGGCAGGTGCTCAATTCCCGCCAGAGCCGACATCCAGACCGCCAAGAACGACGCCGCGCTCATGACCGCCACTGCCTACTTCGACGTCCACCAGCACCGGGGCATGTATGCCGGAGCACTTTACTGCGTCGAGCGGGGGCGCGACCTGGTCGAGCGGATCAGAAGCTTGAGCAACGAGCTGGTCTCGGAGATCGAAGTGCAGCGGGCCCGGAACCTGCTCGCCGACATCGAGCAGCAAGCGACCTCCGCGCGACAAGCGTGGCGGGTCTCGAGCGCCCGCCTCACGCGGGTCCTGCGGCTGAACCCCCAGGCGGTGGTCGTCCCGCTCGAGCACGATCACCTCCAGGTCACCTTGATCGACCCGGCCCGCCCGCTCCCCGACTTGCATGTGATCGCCCTGACCAACCGCCCCGAGCTCGCCTCCTATCAGGCGCTCGTCGAGGCGGCTGTCGCGCGGATCCGCCGGGAGAAGGGACGCATGTACCTCCCCACAGTCCTGATCAACGGCTTTCAGACTCCCGACGAGATGATTCAAGCTGGGATCTTCGGGCTTGGAACCAACGACAAACTCAATCAATGGGTGGGCCGCGACGACGTGAGCCTACAGCTCATGTGGCAGCTCGAAGGGATGGGGATTGGAAACCTGGCGCGGATCAAGGAGCAGCGCGGCGAGCAGTCGAAGGCGATCATCGATTTCTTCAAGATCCAGGACATGGTCGCGGCGGACGTGACCCGGGCCCAGGCGGATCTCCAGTCGGCGGCGGCCCGGGTCGAACAGGCCGATCGTTCCCTGCGCACGGGCATCGCCACCTTCAACGGCAGCTTCGAGGGCCTGCAGCATACCACGCGGTTTGGCGACGTCCTGGTCCTGATTCAACCGGCCGCAGGAAGTCGTCTTCGCGCTCCAGCTCATGAAGCAGTCCTTCGACGAGTACTTCACGACGGTCGCCGACTACAACCGGGCGCAATTCGAGTTGTTCCACGCGCTTGGCTACCCCGCCCGCGAGATCACCTACGTGCGGCCGCCGGGCAACATCGAACCGGTGGACACGACGCGGCCCGACTACTTGCCCCCGGTGGGCAATGGACCGCCTCCGGCAACCCGCTGACACGCCAGGCGCGGCTGAGATTCTTCGTCGGAAACATCTCCGCACGATGCGCCATCATGGGATCGCCGGGCGGAGCCGGCTGGTACAAGGAGTTAACGGCCGAGGCGATCTTTGTAGTAGGGGGCTCTGTCCCCCGAGCTCCCGGTTGCTCCAACCGACCAATCGCCGGTCACCGGCCCGCCAGGCCCCGACCGCTCGGCCAATCTCTACATCCGATTCGCCGGGAATAACCGAGCCGGCCCGACCCGGATCGTGGCCACCGCGGATCATCCGCCAGCGTCTGGGTGTCCGATTCGTAGGGTATCGTCGAGCGGGCCGCCATATACCCCGACATGACGTTCGCGCCATGCTTGGGCGGGAGTGCGCGCCCGGCCGGGAGGGGTGCCGGATCTCGACGCGGCAGTCCCACGGATTCGCTGGTGCGGGTTGGTCGCAGAGCTCACATACCGGGCTTCTCCCGATCCGTCCCCGCGTCCTCGAACCAGGAGGGTTCTTCATCCATGCGCCGACGCTCGATCATGAATTTCCGTCCTGGTCTCGAACAATTTGAAGCAAAACTACTGCTGAGCGCCGGTTCCGCGACGACCCACGTCGCGAACTCGAAGGACGGATCACGGCCGTCGGCCCTCCACTCGGGCAGCCGTCCTGCCCCTCCCGGAGCCTATGGGTACCTCGCGTTCCGCGTCACCAACACGCCCTGGCAGACCCCCTACAAGCTGGTTCCTCCTTTCCAGCAGGTTCTGGTCCAGGGACAGCAGCCGGTGCCCGGCCAGGTTTACAACGTGTGCGACGTCGCCGTCAAGAACGGGACATCGCAAACCTTCACGTCCAGCAACGGTTTTACCGTCCGAATGACCAATCAACCGAGATCCTTCGCCGGTTTTCCCATTCTGACGGGTAATGAGCAGTGGAAACCGGGTCAGATACTCGTCTTCTACGTTCTGACCAAGAAGTATTATCCGGTTTCCTTCGTCGCCGGCGGTTTCCAGTTCGACCTGGGCGGCCGATCATCGACGGCCATACCGGGACCAGCGGGGATCTTTCTGCGGTTGACTTACAATCCGGCCACGTTTGCCAAGACGCTCAACTGGATTGTTGCGTATGGCCAGGGCAACGAGGTCGGCGCAGGCGCGCAATACGGTCTGCCCAACACGTCGATCAACGAGATCACCGACGCGAGGACCCAGCGCACGGATTTCGCCGGGCATTTCTAATCTGTCCCGGCACGCCGGTCAGAGTGGGGGGCTTAGAATCGCTACATTCGTCATCAACATCAGGATCACACTGAGCCGATAAAGACTCTGACGTCCCGTCAGGCCTGGGTCGCTGCGCTCTAGGTTCCGATCAGGAGGGACGGGGCAGGAGCCGCGCTCGATGGATCGAATCGGCGGATTCACGGTCATCCTCGCGACCCTGCTGCTCGCGGGGTTCGAACCGCGGACCCTGCTGCGCCCAGGTTTCGGCCCTGCCGGCGACGTCAATCCCGCCACCGCGATCGGGGAGCGATTTCGGGGCCATGGAGCCGAGGCTCGCGCCGCTGGGAGTCGACCGGCCCCCGCTCTCCCCTCCTGGCATTTCCAACGCTGGAGGAGCGGATTCTAGCCGCGTTGCGTGCGCCGGCCGACCTCCGCTTGCCGATCAGTTTCGGCACCGCCTTTCGTTGGAAGGGCCAGTCGACCTCGTCGTCGACTCCGCGACCCCGCGCCGCCATCGCACCGCCGCGCCGGTTCGGACAATCGAGCCCATCGACTCCGCCGTTGCCGGCGGCGGCCGGGGACCTGACGCCACCGGCTGGCGGCCTGTCGTGGAGGCTCAAGCCCGCGCCGCTGGCGCCGACCGACTTTGGCTTCCCGATCAACCTCGCCACAGCCTTGCGGCTCTCCGACGCCCGGCCGCTGATCGTGGCCGCTGCCCAGGCCAGTGTCTGGGTGGCCGAAGCACAGCTCACGCGGGCCAAGGTCCTCTGGGTTCCGACACTCGACTTGGGCGGCGATTATATCCGGCACGACGGCGGCGGCCCGGATTTCAACAAGGGCGTCATGACCTCCCCGAGCGTGAACTTTTTCTACGCCGGCGGCGGCATGGATATGTCGGATACGGCTCACTGCAGTTCGTGAACCTGACCGATGCCTATCTTCGAGCCGCTGATCGCGCGGCGGGTTCTCAATTCCCGGCAATGGGACATCCAGACCGCCAAGAACGACGCCCTGCTCCTGACCGCCGACGCCTACTTCCGCGTGCACCAGTACCGGGGCATGTATGCCGCAGCCCTCTACTGCGTCGAGCGGGGGCGCGACCTGGTCGAGCAGATCGCGAGCTTGAGCGGCGAGCTGGTTTCAAGGATCGAGGTCGAACGGGCCCGGAACCTGCTCGCCGACCTCGAGCAGCAAGCGACCTCCGCGCGTCAAGCGTGGCGGGTCCACAGCGCCAACCTCACCCAGGTCCTCCGGCTGAACCCGTGCGCGGTGGTCGTCCCGCTCGAGCACGATCATCTTCAGCTCACCTTGATCGACCCCGCCCGGCCGCTCCCCGAACTGCAGAAGATCGCCCTGACCAACCGCCCCGAGCTCGGCTCGCAACGGGCGCTGGTCCAGGCGGCGGCCGAGCGGATCCGCCGGGAGAAGATGCGCCCGCTCCTGCCCATCGTCGTGCATCGGCGGCTTCCAGAGCCTCGGGCGGCATGTTAATCCAGGCAGGGCTCTTCGGCCTCGGCCCCAACACCAGCCTCAACCAGTGGGCCGGCCGCGACGACGTGAGCATTCAGCTCGTCTGGCAGTTCGACGCACTCGGGATCGGGAACCTGGCGCGGATCAAGGATCAGCGCGGTGAGCAGTCGGAGACCATCGTTCAGCTCTTCAAGACCCAGGACATGGTGGCGGCGGAAGTGACCGAGGCCCAGGCGCGGCTCCAGTCGGCGGCGGCCCGGGTCACCCAGGCCGATCGCTCGCTGCGCACGGCCATCATCGCCTACAACGGGAACGTCGAGGGGCTGCGTCATACCACCCGCTACGGCGACGTCTTGGTCCTGGTCTATCGACCGCAGGAAGTGGTTTACGCACTGAGACTCTTGAAGCTGGCCTTCGACGAGTACTTCACCACGGTCGCCGATTACAACCGTGCGGAGTTCGAGCTGTTCCACGCGCTGGGCTACCCCGCCCAGGAGATCACCTATTTCCGGCCCCCGGGCAACCTCGAGCCGGTCGACACGGCGCGACCGGGCTACCTGCCCCCGGTAGGCAACGGACCGCCGCCGGCAACCCGCTGATCGACTGATTGGGCTTGCGTGATCCTGGGCTCCGTCCGAGCCGCCTTGGAGAGTGGCTCGCCCTCCCGGAGTTTTGCAAGGCGATTTAGAAATGTCCGCCGAAGTCATTCCGCCTGGTGCCGGCGGCGACGAACTCGGCGATTGCCGTGTCGGGCAAGCCAGATTTCGCGCCCTGGCCGCCTTCGTTACCCGGACCGTAGGCGACGATCCAGTTGAGAGTTTTCGCGAACGTGCTGGGGTTGTATTTGACCCGGAGAAAAACTCCCGACGGGCCTGGTACCAGCGTTGAGCTCGCGCCGCCGAGGTCGAAGATAAAACCCCCGGAAACCTCCGGTACTGGATAATACTTCTTGGTGAGTATATAAAAGACGATTATCTCCTTCGGCTTCCAGGTCTGGCTACCGGTAAGAATCGGAAAAGACTGGCGATCGCCGGTGACCTTTACGGCGAAACCGCTGCTCGCATTGAAGGTCTGCGCCGTCCCGTTTTTCACGGCGATCTGGAGCACGTTGTAAACCTGGCCGGGCACGGGTTGGACAGCCTGGACCAGAACCTGCTGAAAAGGAGGAATCAACGCGTAGGGGGTCTGCGATGACGTGTTGGTGACGCGGAACGCGAGAAACCTGGTGGGCAGGTGCTGGCTCGGCGCACCCGTGTTGACCACCAAGGCCGCTGTTTGGGTCATGGCGTTTCCACCGTGCCTCGCGGCGGCACCGCCGCTGAGCAATTGCTTGCTTTCCAACGGGTAGAGAACTGGGCAGAGCTTGATGTTTGGTCGCGGGCGCACTGATGCAATCACATCCAGTTCCAGAGTAACCAGGAACCGCAATCCTCGTCCAGCCCGAACGAGCGGGCAGGCTTCCGGCGACTGGCGATTCACGGAGGGACGCGCCAATCGGTATAATGAGGACGTGCTCGGAATGAGTGGCGTATCCTCGTGGCTTTCGTAGCGGGACCCCCGCCACGAGTTGCCTTCTCTGGCTTCAGGACTTGCTATCGTGAGGAATGACGCGTCTTCACGCCGGGATGACGCGAATCGTGACTCGGGCCAGCCCGGCCAAGTCGCTCCCACGGATATCATCACGGTCACCACCAACGTCGTCACAGGGGAGGGCGGCGAACACCCGCCAAGGTCGATGCAGCAGCCGCATCAGCCGGAATTCGTCGCGACGAACCGGGAGGGCGAAATGAAAACCGCGCGAGATCGGGCCGCACCAACGGATCTCGGCCACGATCGAATTCGGCCGCGGGGCGATCATGAGGATCGGCCGCGGGACGACGCCGATCGAGCTCCAGGACAAGACGCGCACGACCGCAGCGAAGAGGGGGAGCGGGCGCAGCCACCGCCAGCGCAGCCGGCGAGGATGAAGAACCTGCTGGTCATCGCCGCCGTTGGTCTCGTCAGCGGCACCATTGGCGCGATGGGCTATTCATACATATTCGGGCCTGGGACAGGCGACGCCTCCTCGTCCCTGTCCAGGACCAAGGCGGGATCGAACCAGGAGGCGAGCTCACACAGCAACCCGGGCGGGGGATCGCCCACCGAGGCGGCCCAGGGGTCGAGCACTCCGGAGTCGACGTCGACCTCGTCGTCGATCCCCGGATTCAGCTCGGCCCATGAGGCTAAGGAGCTGAAGGAACGGATCACGGGTCTCAATCGACGGATCGATCAAATGGGCGAGCGGATTGACCGGCTTCAAGAATTGCTCAGTTTGGCCGTGCCCATCATGCAGCGGATCGCCCCGAAGCACTGATTACTTCGGCAGATTCTTCAGGGATTTCTGGGCTGGGCTGGCACCCGCGACTTTCGTCTCGTCCTCTGCCGGGGCGACGCGCACCGGGCCGCCCTCGGTTAGGATCGACAGGTTGCCCAGGATCACCTGCTCCGTGCCGTCGATCGGCGTCCACGGTTCATCGCCGGTGGCGGCCGCGTCGAAGCGCGGAACCCGGCGATTGGTGACCTCGATCCACTTGCCGTCAGTGACCCCCGTCTCCACCTCGATGCGTGTCGCGCGGCCGTCGGCGTAGGTCCAGCAGAACGTCTTCTCGCCGACCTTCAAGACGGTCTTGTCGCCGAGGTGCATGAGCGCCGCCAGCGGCAGCGCCCGCACGCCGGACCGCTCGATCGACACATTGGCGTAGGCATACATCCCGGGCAAGAGCTGACTGCCGGGGTTCACCAGGTCGATCTCGGCGCGGAGTGTGCGGCTCTTGATGTTGAGCGCCCACGAGGTGCGCGTGACGGTGGCGGGGATCGGCTTGTCGCGGTACGCCCTGACGAGGACGGTGGCCTTGGAGCCGATGTGCACGTAATCGGCGAACTCCTCGGGGATGTCGACGAAGATGCGGATGATGTCGATGCGGTTGACGACGTAGATTGGCGCGGCATTAGCCGAGGGCGACAAGTACGGACCACGGGAGAGGGCCGAGGGGTCGCCCCGGGTGGGCAGGACGAAATCGAAGGTATTCGCGTTGCGGGCGACGATCACGCCGTCATAGGGCGCGGGCAATACGAGGTAGTCCACCCAGGCTTGGAGCCGCCTCTCCTCGCTCTCGGCCACTTTCAGGTCGGCGAGGGCGACCCTGACGTTGACCTCGGCCTTCGATAACGCGGCCCGCTGCGAGAGCAGCTCGGCCTTCGCCTTCAGGACGGTCGCCGCCGCGGTGTCCTTGAGTGCGATGCACGCCTTCCACCGATTGGTGGTCTGGAGGACGTCCTGGGGATTGACCACGCCCCTCTCGAGCTCCTTTTCGAGCCGCTTGGTCTCGGACTCCCAGCGCACGGCTTCGGCCCCATAGCCGGCGAATTCCGCGTGGGCCTCCTCGAGCCGCGCCAAGGCCGCCTCGACGTCGGCCTTGGCCACGTCCACAACCTTTTTGGCCAGCGCGATCCGTTCCTGGTCGAGCCCGACCATCGCCTTCTTCGCACTGTGGTCGGCGACCAGCTCGGGGACGAAAAGGGTGGCGAGCACATCGCCCTTCTTGACCTTGTCGCCGATGTCCACGATCCATTTCTGGATGTAAGCGTTCATTTTCGGATAGACCGAGTTGCGCTCATAGCTTTGGGTGAAGCTGGGCTGCCCGACGACCCGGGCGATGTTCCGGACTTGCGGCTGGATCAGCCGCACGCTCGGAGGCTTGGTGACGCTCGTATAATGCGTCTCTGGGCGCGGTGGCACCCTTGCGCCGTCAGGGCGGCCAGGAGGATGAACCAGAGCCAGCACGACCGCCGCCGGCAATGGGACAGACGATTTGCAAGGTCAAACAGGATGACCTGGCGCATCAGGGATCCCCCACTTTCCTGGGGGTGGGCGTCTTGCTCGGGACTTGCGTCCCGCCTGTTGCCCGGGCGACCTCCACTGGGGCGCCCTCGGTGAGGGCTGACAGATCGCCGAGGATCACCTGTTCCGCACCGTCGATCGGCGTCCAGGGTACCGAGTCTCTGGGCGCCTCCGGGTTGACCGGCGGCCGGCGATTGGTGACCTCGACCCACTCGTCGTCGCTGACGCCCGTTTCGAGTTCGGCCTTCACGGCCTTGCCCCCCTCGTAAAGCCAGCAGAAGGTCTGGTCGCCGCTGTAGGTGAGTGCGTCCAGCGGCAGCGCCTGAACGTCCGGACGGATGATGGTCACGTTGACGTGGGCGTACATCCCCGGTAAAAGCTGGCTGTCGGGGTTCTGGAGGTCGATCTCGGCGCGGAGCGTGCGGCTCTTCATGTTCAGCGCCCAGGAGATGCGCGTGACGGTGGCGGGGATTGGCGTGTCGCGGTACGCCTTGGCCAGCACGGTCGCCTTGGTCCCCACGTGAACGAAGTTGCCGTCCCGTTCGGGGATGTCGACAAAGATCCGGACGATATCGAGGCGGTCGACCACGTAAATCGGCGCGGCGCCCGCGGCCGAGATGTCGGGGGAGAGGTAGTAGGCCGTCGGGTCGCCGGTGGTGGGCAGGACGAAATCGAAGGTGTTGGCGTTGCGGACCGAGATCACGCCGGCGAACGGGGCGGTAAGCGTGAGGTAGTCGACCCACGCCTGCGCATATTGCTCGTTGTACTCGGCCACCTTCAGGGCGGCTTCGGCGACTCTGACGTCGACCTGGTCCTTGGCGAGCCTGGCTTGGGCCGCGAGCAGCTCCGCCTTCGCCCGCTTGATGGTGGCCTTGGCCTTGTCGCGCGCCGCCATGCTCGATTTGAGCTGATTGGTCGACTCGAAGAGAATCTGAGCGTTCACCACGACCCGGTTGACCTGGCGCTCCAGCCGCTTGACTTCCGTGTCCCAGCGGTCGACCTCGGCCTGGTACTTGTCCAGGATCACCTCGGCCTCTTGCAGGCGCGCCTTGGCGGCCTGAACGTCGGCCTTGGCTACCTCAACCACTTCGTTGGCCAGCGCTATCCGCTCTTTGTCAAGCACGACGGCCGCCTTTTTTGTCTCGAGCTCTTCGACCAGCTCGGGCGCGAAGAGCGTGGCAAGCACGTCGACTTTCTTCACCTTGTCGCCGATGTCCACGATCCACTTCTTGATGTAGGCGTTCGGCTTGGGATAGATCGAGGTGCGCTCGTAGCTCTCGATGAAGCTGGGCTGCCCCACGACCCGGACGATCTGCCGTGCCTGCGGTTGGATCAGCCGCACGGTCGGGGGCTCCGAGACGCTCTTGAGCTCGCCTTTGGGCTCTCCCCGGCAGCCGGGCGCCGCGAGCGCGGCCAGGAGCCAGGGCACCAGCCTGCGCGCGCCGGCGGAACGATCCAAGAGCCTGGACGGAAGTATCTGGTGCATCAGGGATCTCCGGGCGAAGAAGGTGCGGGCCCCGGCCTATGGCCGCCGTCATCGGGTGCGGGGTGGTTCGACACGGTACGGCCCGCCGCGCGAGGGCCTTCTTCACCGGATGTGCTCTCGAAGATGGTAGGCGGCGGGTCGTAGTGTGCGCTGGCAGGGTCGTCCGGATGGATCGACGGCGACTCGGCCTCGCGCCGGCCGATCACGGCCGCGAAGATCGCCGGGACGATCAGTAAGGTCGCGAACGTCAACATCACCAGCCCGCCGATCACCGCCCGGCCGAGCGGGGCCTGCATTTGGCTGCCGCGCTCGAGCGCCAGCGCCATCGGCACCATGCCGACGGTCATCGCGCAGGCCGTCATCAGGATCGGTCGCAGACGCTCGCTCGCGCCGATCACGGCCGCCTCGGTCGCCGGTTTGCCTTCCTTCCAATGCTCGTTGACAAAGGTCACGAGCATGACCGAGTTCGACACCGAGACCCCCAGGCTCATGATCGCGCCCATGAACGACTCGATGTTGAGCGAGGTGTTGGTGAAGTAGAGGACTGTCGCGATGCCCGCCAGCACGCCCGGCACGGCGCCGATCGAGACGAGCGACAGCCGCGGCGACTGGAAATAGGCCGTCAGCAGCACGAAGATCACGAATACGGCGACCGCCAGCCCGATTCCCAGCGACACGAACATTTCATTCATCGGCGGGAGCTGGCCCATGGTGTCGACCCGCACACCGCGGGGCGCCTCTCCGGCGGCGGCAAGCGCCCCGGCGACCTGGCGCGACGCCCGGCCCATGTCCTCTCCCTCGACGTTCGCGGTCAGGGTCACGTAGCGCTGCGACATATCGCGGTCGATCTCGCCTGGCCGCACGCCCCTTCGAACCGTTGACACGTCGCGGATCATCAGGTTGACCAGCGGGTTGACCGAATCCACCGGCAAGGTCTCGATATCTTCCGGCTTGTCGATCCGCAACGGCGGCACCTGGAGCTGGACCAGGTAGTCGAAGCCCGTCTTGACGTCGATCCAGTAGTTGAGATTGGCGAAGCGGGTCGACGCCGTGGCCATGACGATGGCATGGGCCACGTCCGACACCTTGGCGCCGGAGAGCCCCGCCTTCTCGCGGTCGATCTGGACCTCGACGGTGGGGTAGTCGAGCGACTGCACGAACCCGACGTCGCGGAGGAAGGGGATGCGCCTCATGTTGGCGGCGATCTTCTCCGCGTGCTGCCGCACCAGCTTCAGATCGGTGCCGACAATTCGGACCGCGATCGGCGTCGGCGAGCCGAAGCTCATGACCCGGGTCACCATATCGCCCGGCTCGAAACCGAAGGTCGACAGCTTCGCCTGCTGCTCCGCCTTCTCCTTGGCCAGGCCGCTCTCTTCCAGGCGCTGGGCCAGCCAGGGGATCACCCGCTCGGGCAGGATCTTGCGCAGCCGCTCGCGGAACTCGTCGAGCTTGATCCCGCTGTCCTCGGTGAGCGCGACCCGCAACTGGCCGTCGTCGGGCCCGCGCATGAACAGGACCATGTTGTCGATACCGAAGTTCGGGGCGACCTGGCCGACGTAGCCCATCGTGATGGCGATGTGCCCGGCCTTCGCCTCGCGCTCGATCTCCTCGAGGCACTTGATCGCCATCTGCCGCGTCAACTCGAAGTTCGAGCCGGCCGGCGGCCGGAATCGCAGGACGAACTCTCCCGAATCCACTTGCGGAAACAATTCGGTGCCGACCTGCAAACCCAACCCCCACAGGACCAGTCCACACGCCGCAAGATAGCCGGGAACCACCAGATAGCGCAGACTGACCAACCAGCCGACGGCCTTGCCATAGACGCCGAGTGCCCGGTCGAAGAGCCCGCGTTTTTCCTCGTCATGCGCCTTATGCTTGAGCAGGCGCACGCAAATGATCGGCACGAACATGCTCGAGAGCATGTACGATGAGATCATGGCGAACCCGACCCCAAGCGTCAGCGGCATGAAGAGCGACCGGAGCGGGTCGCCCATGATGAACGCCGGGATGAAGACCGACAGGATGCAGAGCAAGGCCAACAGCCGCGGCACCGCCGTGGCGTTGCTCGCGAGCAGCACCGACCGTGCGACATTCGACGTGTGCCCCATCTGCACGTGCACGTTTTCGATCGTCACCGTCGCCTCATCGACCAGGATGCCGATCGCCAGCGCCATGCCGCCCAGCGACATGATGTTGATCGTGTTGCCCGTCAGCCAGAGCCCGACCAACGACCCCAACAAGGCCAGCGGGATGTTGGAGACCACCACGAGCACGCTCCTCGGGTCGCCCAGGAACAACAGGATCATGAGCCCCGTTAACCCCGCGCCGATCGCTCCTTCGGTGGCCACGCTCTCGACCGCCGCCACCACGGTGGGCGACTCGTCGAACTCGAAGTTGATCGAGACGTCCTTGGGGACGGCATCGCGGAACTTTTGCATCGACTTGTGGACGTCGGCCACGACGGTCAGCGTCGATCCCGTGTCTTTCTTGATGATGGGCAAGTAGACCGAATTCTTGCCGTTGACCAGCGCGTATCCGTACGTGATGTCAACGTAGTCCTGGATCGTGGCCACGTCGCGGAGGTAGACGTTGCGCTCGAGCCGGAGCGGGATGTCCCCCAGCTTTTGAATGTCGACCACGGTCGCGTTGTTGGCAACCATCGGCATCGAGCCCTTGATGTAGACGTTCCCCGCCGGGATGACGGTGTTCCCCGTCGCCAGGGCATCGATGATGTGCTGCGGCGTCAGGTTGTAGTCGAGGAGCCTCTGCGGGTCGACGTTGACGACGATCGACCGCATGTTGGGGCCAAAGGGCGAGATCGCCACCGTGCCCGGAACGAATTTTTGCACCAGCGGCCGGATGATATTCTGCGCCAGGTCGCCCATCCGCCCCAGAGACGTCACGTCGCTCTCGAAGACCAGGTAGCCGACCGGAACGCTGCCGGAGTCCATCCGCATGATCATCGGCGGCAAGGTCCCCTTGGGCATCCACGACATCGCGCGATCGGACATCGCCACGACCTGCGCCATTGCCTGGCCCATGTCGGTGCCAGGGAAGAACGAGAGCTCGCACAAGGCCACTTGCTGGATGTTGCGGGTGTTGATGTCCTCGATGCCGTCGAACGTACTGAAAATACAGCTCGAGCTCGTTGACGATGAATCCCTCCATCTGGTCGGGACTCATGCCGATGTAATCCAGGAAGACGTAGATCTTCGGGACGTTCAGCGCGGGGAAGATGTCAACGCGCATCCGGTTTAAGCCCAGCACGCCGCCGCTGATCAAGGCCGTGACCAGCATCAGGGTCGTAATCGGGCGCCGCATGGCGAAGTTGGTCGGATTCACGGTCCATACTCCCGGTCGATTCGCGGCCGGCCCGGTCTTGGAATTCACGGTGGCCTTCCCGTCCGGGAAGGTCTCAATAGTCTACTAGAAAACTGGAGTCGACTCCAAGTGGCCCACGGGCGACTCTCCACGCCTCTTCGTCTTTTCGGTAAAATTGGATTGGGGGAGCGACCGCCGGGCATTACATCTGCTTCGCGGTACAAGGTAGAGGGTCGAGGGGGGCGAGCGCGAGATGGAGAATCGACGAGCGGCGGTGGCGCTTCGGCATATCCGTACGCTCTTCGGCGTGGGGGTGTGCGTCGGGGTTAGCGCACATCGAGAGTCCCAAGGGCGTTTCGCATGCTGGCTTCATCCCATCCCACGTGGCGATAGACCACCTTGCCCGACGGGTCAACAAGGTAATTCGTTGGGAACAGCTCGACCGAGAACAGCGCCGTTATGCTCGCGCCCCGCCTTTCTTTTGAACCCAACGCGACGGGGAACGTCCAGCCCGAGCTCATCACATAGCGCGCGATGGCGTCGCGCTCATCGTCGCTATCGATCGCCAGGACTTCGAGTCCCTTGTCCTTGAGCTCGGCGTAAAGTCTCTGGAGCTTGGGAAGCTCCTCGCGACACGGCCCGCAGCGCAAGAACCAGAAGTTGATCAAGAGCGCTTTCTTTCCCTTCAATGCATCGGAGACCGAAGTGTCCGGACCAGAGAGCAAGGGGGTATGGAACTCGGGCGCTTGCCGGCCAACGAGCCTTCGTCCAGGGTCGATCCCATCCAGCAGCTCGTGGGCTTGGGCCGCCTGGCCCGAGGCCTCCAAGGTGTCGGCCAGGTTGGCTTTGATGTTCTTGCTTTGGGGGTTCTGCTTGAGCATCAGCCGGTATGTTTCTGCGGCTTCGCGGAAGAGGCCCCGGCCGGCCTGGCTCTCGGCCAGAAGCTGCCGGGCGGTTTCTTCGTCTGCGTGTCCGCGGCGGGCGAGCAGCGACCGTGCGGCCCGTTCGGCGGATTCGTAGTCGCGTGCATGCAGGAACAGACGGGCGGCAACGCGATCGGCATCGGCGGGGTCATCCAGTGCATCCGCATTCCGCGCGAGTTCTTTGGCCAGGTCGTTGATCGGCCCGATGGCGGTTTCGCTGCGGCCGGCGAGGCCCCAGCCAGCGACCGTCGCCGAGATCCCGGAGAGCTTCCAGTTCTTCGCGAACCCGGCCCGGTCGGTTGCGAGTTCCCGCGCGGCCCTGCGGGCGAACTCGGCGGCCGTCGTGGAGTCATGTTGCCATTCCGTGGCGCCCTGGTAGACCCTACCCTCGAGGGTAAGATTGAGCGCGATCGGGCCATCCTTGTCCGCGTGGTGGAGGCACCGGACGATCGGCGGACGGTCTCCATAGTACCGGCGAAGCCAGAGTCGGACGTTGCGCTCCGTGCCCCAGGCCTTGCCGGGGATATCGGATTCAGGAGGAGGGCCAGGCGGTATCGCCAGCCCGCCGGAAGGCGCGCCGCTGGTCTCGTAGGAATAACTGACACCGCCCTGGGGATCGGAGTGCCCGCCATAGCCTGGCTCGCCGCTCGCGGAGCGATCGGCCGGGCAGCGCAAGGACGATTTGTCCGGGACGTATCCGGGTACCAGGGCCGAGAGTGCGTCCGGCAGGCGACCGACGGCCCGGTTGTGTGCGGTGATGGCTCGGCCGATCTCACCCAGACGTTGGCGGCAAGAGGCCGCGAGCGCAGCGTCGTCGCGCGGCGCCAGAGATTGGCCGTTGACGACGAGGAGGATCACAGTCGTGATGATGGGCATCGGGTTCTCAGAGCAGAGTCGCGAATGTGGATCCACGCTCGAGCTGCCCGGCGGGCTCGAGTTCAATCGGTCAAAGTATGCGGCTTTCGATTTTTCGATTTCAGCACGCCGGCTTGTAAACCGATAAGCTGTCTGACGACTGCTCTGCGAGCATCTCTCGCGCTCGGGCGACGACCTCATGGTTGCCGCGGACAATCACGAGGAACTTGCCGCCCTTGACCTGGGTCTCGTACTTGAGGGCTCGCTCCTTGGGGACGCCAACGCCGACGAGAGCGCCTGCCAGACCGCCCAGCGCCGTTCCCGCCAGTGCCCCTTCCAGACCTGCGACCACTGCCGCCGCAAGCGGACCGGCGACGATGACCGGGCCCACGCCCGGCAGGACCAGGAATGCCGAACCGACCAAAAGCCCGCACAGTCCCCCCAACCAAGCCCCGGTCTTCGCCCCGGCCGTAGCGTAGTCTTCGGCGCTGACGAACCCGACTGGCTCCTCGCTGGTCTCGAAGTCGCGGCCCACGATCGAGAGGTCGGCGAGCGCGAAACCTTCGTGATGGAGTCGTTGCACCGCACGCTCGGCGGCGCGGTGGTCGCGATAAACCGCCACAATGCTCGAACCAGTCGGAGTTTCTACCTCGGTCATGTTCGTCTCTTTGTCCGCTTCTAAGCTTCGATGAAACTCGGTTGACCGACTCGGACGAAGTTCCGGATCGGCGGGTTGCGTAGTCAGGATTCTCGGTGCGAGGGGGGCGCCTGCGGGACATCGATCAGCGTCGTGATCGGGCGCCACCTGGCGAACCGAGTCGGATTCACGAGCCACGCTCCCGGGCATTTTGTCACGCCTCCGTCACCGCACTCCAAGCGCGCGGGCGCGGCGAACGGATAAGCCACGCTTTTCGTGTTTTGGAGATCTTTTGGCGCTCAGGGATCGTTGGGTTTGAGAGGCTATACGGGAAGCCGGCTTGAACGCCCGAATCCAAACGGCAAGCCACGACCTCGTGACCAGAACCAGGCTATGCCGTCCCGACCCGCCGCAGCTTTCCGCATAGACCCTGCATTGACAATGACTTGACGATCTCATTAAAACGTGCTTGGGCCGTGCATTGCAATGGGGCACTCAGAAAAAAATCGGTGCCCGCTCAGGCCAGGAGCGACGCGGCTCTGATCGGTTCGCGGACGACGAC
Organism: uncultured Isosphaeraceae bacterium; assembly: GCA_963823675.1. Classification (GTDB taxonomy): domain Bacteria; phylum Planctomycetota; class Planctomycetia; order Isosphaerales; family Isosphaeraceae; genus CAWGMT01. Next base: position 266,884 of record CAWGMT010000021.1, read on the forward strand.
AAGATACAGCAGAGCTGACGCGACCGCGACGACGGAACCGACCAAGAGCGCGAGAGTGAACGATCCGGTCGACTGGACTACATAACCAGTAACGATGGGAGCGAAGGAGCCGCCGAAATACCCGCCGAAGTTCTGGATCGCACCCAGCGAGGCGACGTAGTCCGAGGGAGCCGTCACCGTGACCAGCGCCCAGGCATTGGCCGTTGCCACGCAGCCGAAGAAAACGGCCAGCGCGATGGAAAGCACGGCCAGGTTGGAGTCGCGGGTGACCGCCGCGGGCAGGGTGAAGATTGCCATCAGGAAGAGCCCGCTGACCAGCGGCAGTTTCCGGCTGAGGATCGGTGAGAGGCCCCAGGCCGCCAGGACGTCCGAAATGTAGCCCCCTGCCAGCGAACCACAGCACCCGAAGATAAAGGGCACCGACGCGGCGAAGCCGATCTTGATGGAGCTCATGTGATGCTCGATCTCGAGATAGCCGGGCAGCCATGTCAGGTAAAGCCAGATGAGGTACAGTGCGCACGCGAAGCCCAGCATCATGCCCCAGGTGGTGCGGTGCTGGAAGAGGCGCAGCCACTGGGCGAATGAGACCGTCCCGGTGGAGCGATCCTCTTCGTCGCGGAGCGATCGCAGTGCTTCCGCCGTCAGCCCGGCGGCTTGCGGGTCGCGATAGATGACGTACCAGGCCAGAGCCGCCAGAAGCCCCGCTCCCCCCATCGCGAAGAACATTCCCCGCCAGCCGAACGATTCCATGAGTGCCGTCAGGAGCGGAGGGGCCAGGGCCGGGCCCAGGCTCGATGACGAGTTGAACAGGCCAGTCGGCAGCCCGCGCTCGCGCGGCGGATACCAGTTGCTGACGACGCGCGCTCCGGTCGGGAATTGAGGCGCTTCACCGACCCCGAGCATCACGCGCGTCGCGACGAAGAGCCTCAAGCTCCTTGCCAGGCCGCCGCACGCCTGCGCCAGCGACCAGATCGCAAGGCCCACGGCGAGCAAGATTCGCGGGCCGACCTTGTTGACCAGGATGCCCGTGGGCAACTGGGCGAATGCATAGCTCCAGGAAAAGGCCGACAGCAGGACGCCCATTTCGCCCAGCGAGAGGCGGAGGTCCTCGCGGATTTGATGGTTGGCGATCGAGAGGGTGCTGCGGTCCAGGTAGTTGATCACGCCGGACACGACCAGCAATGCCAGCGCGACGGACCTGGTTCGTCTCAAAACTCGGTCCACAGTCTCACCACTTCCGCGGCTCAAAGCACCGGCAGCGCACTGGGGCGGGGGCCCAGCGGGAAGGCCTGGTCGATCCAATCGATCTCGGCTTCGGTCAGCCGGAGGTCTCCGGCCTCTACGTTCTGCTCGACGTGGTCCGGCCTGGCAGCTTTGGGTATTGTGAAGGTGGAGTGCCGCCGCACGAGAAACCGCAGCGCGACCTGGCGCGGGGTCGCCTGGTGCGAGGCGGCGATCTCCTCCAGCACGTGGCCGCCGCTGGTGGACGGGGCGGGAAAGTCGCCGTGACCGTATGGGCTATAAGCGACCACGGCGACCCCGTGGCGATCACACCAGGGGATCACTGCGTGCTCAATTGCGCGTGCCTTCAGATGGTAAAGGACCTGGTTGCACGCGAGACGACCCTCGCCCGCGATCGCCCAGGCGTCCTCGAGGTCGGCCTCGTCGAAGTTACTCACTCCCCACGAGAGGATTTTCCCTGCACTTCGAAGCTGCTCGAAAGCGTCGATCGTCTCTTCCAGCGGGTGCTCTCCGCGCCAGTGCAAGAGGTAGCAGTCGAGCCGGTCAGTGCCAAGGCGAGCCAGCGACCGATCGCAGGCCGCGATTGTACCGCTCCGCGAGGCGTTCTGTGGGAGAACCTTGGAGACCAGAAAGACCTCGTTGCGCTGCCCTGCGATCGCCTCGGCGATCAATTCCTCGGCGGCGCCCGACCCGTACATCTCGGCGGTGTCGATATGGGTCATGCCCAGGTCGATCCCCCAGCGCAGCGCGCGGATCGCCGTCTCACGGCTGTTGACCTCGCTGTTCCAGGTTCCCTGGCCGATGACCGCAACCTGGCGATCGGTCGGCCCAAATGAGCGCAGTTCCATGCGTTCCCCCCGCGGAAGATTCGCTGTTGAATACTTCCAAGTTAGGGGAAGACCGATTCGTTTTCCAGCGTCAGCCGGGATTTCGTTCCAATAGCACCGGGATCAATGCGAAAAGGTGTCAGGAACCGATTCGCGGCTTTTGGTCGAATAGGTTCCTGACACCTTTGGCTTTTGTGACACCGTTGGCTTTTGGCAGGCCCAAAGGTGTCGGTTTTTGGCCGTATAGGTTCCTGACACCTTTGCCCCGGACATATTTGCCTTTTCGATCGGTGCGGGGCGGCGGGGGCTAGCTATGCGCGCGGATATTGACAATGATGTGACAATCGAATCGCGAACTATCCAACGGCGTCATCGCCAGAACGAGTCCCTTGAGGGTCGCGATTGTTGTCGGGGATCGAGTCGGAAATTGCCGTGACTCTGTGCCTCGGGACCGGGTCGTCGCCGGCTCCGGATCGCTTACGCGCGCGGTACGGGGCCATCCGGCGGACGACCGAGCAGCTTGCGCGGCCGCTATCCCCCGAGGACTGCCAGGTCCAGTCGATGCCCGACGCCAGCCCGACCAAGTGGCACCTGGCGCACACCTCCTGGTTCTTCGAGATGTTTGTCCTGGCGGCTCACGTTCCAGGATTCAAAGCGTTTGATCCGTCGTTCAACTTTCTCTTCAATTCCTATTACAACGCCGTCGGCGCCCGCCTGGCTCGGAATTGCCGGGGACTCATCACTCGTCCGACCCTGGATGAGGTCTACGCGTATCGCTTGGCCGTCGATCGGGCGATGGAGACCTATCTCGACTCGGCTGGCGATGCGCTCGAAGCGAAAATCGCGGCCGTGATCGAGCTCGGGCTCAACCACGAAGAGCAGCACCAAGAACTGATCCTTACCGACATCAAGCACGCGCTGGCCCAAAACCCGCTGCGCCCCGCCTACCGTAACGGGCTTGGAGCGCCATCAAGGGCTCCGGCGCGGCGCACGGGTGGTTTTCCCAACCTGGCGGGTTGAGCTGGGTTGGTCACGACGGCCCTGGGTTTGCGTTCGATAACGAAAGCCCGCGACACCGCGCGTACCTGGAACCCTACGAGCTCGGGTCGCGGCTTGTTACCAGCGGTGAATTCCTTGCCTTCATGGACGACGGCGGTTACGCGCGGCCGGAGCTCTGGCTCTCCGACGGCTGGAACGTCGTGCACGATCGAGCGTGGAAGGCACCGCTCTACTGGGAAAAACACGACGGCGCGTGGTGGGTCGTGACTCTGGGAGGGTTCCGGCCGCTCTTCGAGTCCGAACCGGTCTGCCACGTCAGCTTTTACGAGGCCGACGCGTTTGCCCGTTGGGCGGGCGCTCGCCTGCCGACCGAAGCCGAGTGGGAATCCGCCGCATGCCGGCACGAGCGACAAGGCAACTTCCTCGAAACGGGCCATTTTCATCCCCGCACTGCCGAGTCCGGTACGGAGTTTGCACAGTGTTTCGGCGATGTCTGGGAGTGGACCCAGAGTCCGTACACACCTTATCCCGGTTTGCGGCCGGCGGCGGGCGCGCTTGGCGAATACAACGCCAAGTTCATGTGCAATCAGCTCGTACTGCGCGGCGGTTCGTGCGCGACGCCCGCCTCCCACATCCGGCCAACCTACCGGAATTTCTTCCCGCCCGATGCGCGCTGGCAGTTCGCGGGAATCAGACTGGCGAGAGACGTATGACTTCAAGAATCGCCGCGATTTCCCGCCACGACGAAGCGCTCTCGTGGCGCATGCAGTTTCTGCGGGATGTGATCGGCGGCCTCAAGCGGCCTCAGAAACAAATCCCGTGCAAGTACTTCTACGACGACAACGGCTCGCGGCTTTTCGACGAGATCTGCGAGCTGGACGAGTATTACCTGACCAGGACTGAGCTGGCGATCCTGCGTTTGCATGCGCCCGAGATGGCCGAGTTAATCGGCGAAGATTGCGTGCTCATCGAATTTGGCAGCGGCAGCGGACTCAAAACGCGGCTCTTGCTCGCACATCTCCGGTCGCCGCGGGCCTATCTGCCCATCGACATCGCGCGCGAACACCTCGATCGGTCGGTGCGAGACCTCTCCAGCCGCTTCCCAACGCTCCGTTTAATGCCGGTGCACGCCGATTTCACGGCTCAACTGCGTCTGCCCGACACGGGCGACCCCAGGGCTCGCCCGGTTGTCTACTTTCCGGGCTCGACCGTCGGAAATTTCAGTCCCGACGCGGCCATGGGCTTGCTGCGCGAGATCGCTTACCTGGTCGGCGCGGGGGGCGGGCTATTGATCGGGTTCGACCTGGACAAGGACGAATCGATCGTCTGGCCCGCTTATAACGATCGCCGGGGAGTCAGCGCCGCATTCAATCTTAACCTGCTAACGCGGATCAACCGCGAGCTCGCCGCTGACTTCGATCTCTCTGCCTTCAGTCATCGGGCCGAGTATCTCCGCAAATTGGAGCGAATGGAGATGCATCTCGTCAGCGAGCAGCCGCAGGTCGTCCACGTGGGCGGTCGGACTTTTACATTCGGCGCGGGCGAGACCATTCATACCGAAGACTCGTACAAGTATTCGCTCGCCACCTTCGGCCGGCTCACGTCGCAGGCCGGCTTTTCCCTGGTGCGGCAGTGGTTAGACCCCAGAAAGTATTTCTCGGTTCAATACTTGACAGTTGACTGATCAGTTTGGCCGCCCGTCGTGACAACTTCTGCTTGCTAAGTTGACCCGCAGAATTGCTTGAGTCGAAGGCTGGGCTTTCTCGGCCCAAGACCTTCGCTGGCCGCCGCGTCTGATCGGACCGATCGTACCGATCGGACCGATCCGTCGCATCTGTCGCGGCGGCCGCCCGGCGCTGTTTCTCAAGCGGGCATACTTAGTCTGGGCGAACCGGCGTTGCCCGCGTATGATGGGTCAAGACGAACGCTGGCTGAACAATGGCGACTCGGGAGGGCATGCCGATGCCGCTACTCGACCATTTCCACTCGCCCCTGGCCCCGCGACGGCACTGGGAATCGTTTCACGTCAACTGGGCCGGAGCCATTGCCGACGCGCTCAACGAAACCCTGCTGCCCGAGGGCTACTTCGCCGAGGAGCACGCGCAGCTCGGTCCTCGGGTCGAGATCGACGTGGCCACCTTCGCCGATTCAGAACCACCAGTGCATCGAGGCGGCGGAACAGTCATCTTGCCGTCCCGCGTCTGGGCTCCGCCTGCTCCGGCGATGGTCGTCCCGACCGCGTTTCCCGACACTATTGAAGTCCTGGTGTTTGAAAGCGACGGCGGGGCCCGACTGGTGGCGTCGATCGAGTTGGTCAGCCCCGGTAACAAGGACCGCGCCGCGCAACGCCAGGCATTTGCGATCAAATGCGCCAGCTATCTCTGTCGAGGAATCAGCCTGATTGTGATCGACATCGTCACCAACCGACGCGCGAATCTGCACAATGAGATCGTGCAGCTTCTTGGCCATGGGCAAGCCTTCGCAATGGCCGCGGAGGCGGTTCTGTACGGAGTCGCGTATCGGCCGATTGTCCGCGACGGACAGGAACAGATCGAGATCTGGCCTTCGGCCCTGGAGGTCGGTAAGCCCTTGCCGGTGCTCCCGCTAGCGCTCAATGCCGACTTGGCTCTCCCGATCGACCTGGAGGCGACTTACACCGCAGCCTGCCAGCGCCGTCGTTTGGCCTGAATTCGTCAACACGAACGCCGGCGAATTCGCCGAAACATGGCGAGCGCCACAATTCCCCCACATCCGATCAGGCAGAGCACGGACGACGAGGGTTCGGGTACTGTGTTTGGGGCGAAAAACTGAAGTCCCGGCGTTCCGTTGCCGGTGATCTCGGTGAACACGATCCGGCTGATTGACTGATCCGGAGTCAGGACATCCAGCGGCTCATTCAGGTTGGTGTTGTCGTTGGAGGTGAACGTCCCGGTGGTCGGGCCACCGCCTGTAGGGTCCCAGGTCGGCCAATCGGAATTGGGGAGTTCTCCCATCTGGCCGGTGTAGGCATTAAGCGTCCATCCTGTCAGGCTGACAGCCGTGTAGACGCCCCCGACAAGAGTAAACGCCTGCATCGAGTATTTCTCGTTATTGTCCACGTCCGCGACTAGGAAACGGTCGCTCGAGGTCAAAGGCGTCGAGAAATCGAATTGGAGGGACGCTCCCGCCGTCTGCTGGAGCAGGAGGAAGCCGCCTGCAGTCCCGTCGCCCGTCCCGTTCGCTGCTGATCCCACGAAACTGGTGATGTAACTGGGATTGTTATCCGAGCTGGGCGGCCCGGCAGTGAAATGATCGATGTAACTGCCGTCCATGCTGCCCGACAGTAGTTTTATGGTCACGTCATTGGTGCCCTGAAAGCTGGTGACGAATGTCTCTGCGCTGTTCAGGACGGTGGCGGCATCCCCCGACGCATTGTTCAATTGCAGGACCTCGCCGGCATCCACTCGCGCCCGGCCGTGAAGAACCAAGGCTATCGCCACGCACACCGCGATGACATCGCCTCTTCCCAACCATCCACGAATGTAATTTGCACGCATGTTGCTTGCTCCGGTTCTGATGAGTTGCCTATCGATCTCCATCAACGCAGCCCGGCTCCGCCTCCGTTGGGGTCTCAAAACAACGAGAGAGCCCGGCGGGAAACCAAGCTGGACTCGTGAACGCTCGGCGCAAGAACAACTGTTGCTCACTTCACATCTAGGTGAATGGCACTGACTACACAATATGACGGATCCACAGGAGCATGTCAATAGTTCGGCGGGACAATCGGCCGAGCGAGTGTTGACTTCTCGCAATATGTCTTATTTGGGGGCGTGTTTGGCGATGATTGAACAATTCAATCCTGAAGGTTCCGCAGCCCCCTGGGCACGATGTACCGCTCGGCCAGGTCGAACGCTCCCTGGACTCCCAGGGCCAGCAAGGCGGCGGGGATGGCGCCTTCGAGGAGGATCATGGATAAGTCGTCGCGTCGAATGCCGGTCAAGATGGGCTGTCCGAACCCGCCGGCGCCGATCAAGGCGCCGATCGTGGCCGTGCCGACGTTGATGACCGCGGCCGTCTTGATCCCGGCCAGGATCGCGCGTGAGGCCATTGGCAATTCGATCTGGAAAAGCCGTGCCGTGGCAGGCAGCCCCAGTGCCTCCGCCGATTCGCGGAGCGAGACGGGGATGTCGTGCAGGCCGGCGGCCGTGTTGCGGACGATCGGCAGCAGGCTGTAGAGAAAAAGCGCGACCAGCGCGGGCTTCGCTCCGATCCCGAGCCAGGGAATCATGAACACCAGAAGCGCCAGCGATGGGATCGTCTGGATCACGCCGACCGCCGTCAGGATCACCGGCCCGATCCTTTGCGACCGCGACGCGACGACGCCGAGCGGGATCGACACGGCGATCGCCGCCAGGAGCGAGATCGATACGAGTGCAAGATGCTCGCCGAGCCGGCGCCCGAGCCGTCCGAGAAACGTCTCGGCGCTCACCTGGGCCGCGATCCCAAACTTTGCCGCCAGGAAGCCGGCCGCCACGCGGTCCTCGGGAATTCGATCGAGCTTGGCCTCGGCGTTCATCGCCGCCATCTCCAGGGCCGTGATCCGGCCTTCCAGGCGGCAAAGCGCCGCGAAGGCCGCGGGCGATCGAGACGGAAGGTCGGACCGATAGAGCCACACGCATTCGTAAACCGGAAAGAAACCGAGGTCATCGCGGAGCACGCGCAGTTTGTACTGCTTGATCTCGGCGTCGGTCGAGTAAAGGTCGGTCGCCTGGATCTCACCGCTCGAGAGCGCACGATACGCAATATCGTGGTCGAGCCCCCGCACATCGCGCTGGGGAAGGCCGTAGCGGTCACGCAGGCCGGGCCAGCCGTCGGCCCGATCCATGAACTCGTTGCTGAAGCCGAGCTTCAAACCGGGATGACGCTTGAGGTCGGAGATGCCGGCGATTCCCAATCGCGTCGCGGTCAACTCGATCATGCCGATGGCGTACGTATTGTTGAAGCCCAGCGTCCGGCTCATGCCGACGCCCCGCTGGGCCAGAGCCGCGCGGAGCGTGCCTTCGTCGCGAATGCCCTTGGCGGCCAGGATCTCGCCCGAGATCGTCCCCGTGTATTCGGGATAGACGTCGAGCTCATCGGCCTCCAGGGCATGGAAGAGCACCTGCGTACCGCCCAGCTCGCGACGGTGCACTGACGGGGCCCCCGCCTCGCGGATCATGCCGTGGGCGATCTCGCCCAGGATCACCGACTCGGTAAAGGTCTTCGACCCGACCCGGACGGTCGGCCCGCCTTCACCGGCTGCCAGCGCCAGGACGACAAGGACCAAGAAGGCCGGCATCACGAATCTCCCTCCGGCCCGAAGGCCAGGACCTGGCGCTGGGCGCGGACGAACTGGGTGACGAACGGCTCGGCCGGTTGGTCAAGCAATTCCCTGAGCGACCCGCGCTGGACAATCCGGCCCTGGCGCATGAGCAGGATCTCGTGGCCGAACCAGCCGGCCTCGGCGAGGTCGTGGGTGACCATGACGACGGTCTTCGCCAGCGATCGGAAGATTGCGCAAGTCGGCCTGGAGCTCGGCTCGGACCATCGGGTCGAGCGAGCCCAGCGGTTCATCGAGCAAGATCACCCGGGGGTCGAGCATCAAGGCCCGCATCAGGCTGACACGCTGGCGCTGGCCGCCCGAGAGCTGGGCCGGGAAGCGGTCCAGCCCATCGCTGGGGAAGCGGGTGAGGTCGGCGAGCTCCGCGAGCCGGTTATCGATCCGCGCGCGACTCCACCGCAGGTAGCGGGCCATCAGGATGACGTTGTCGCGCGCGGTAAAGTGAGGGAAGAGCCCGCCGTCCTGGATGACATAGCCGAGCGTGCGGCGGACCTCGAGGGCCGTCGCCTCGGTCAATTCGATCCCCGCGATGGCGACCGAGCCGGCGTCGGGCCGCACCAGCCCGATCATCAGGCGGAGGAGCGTCGACTTGCCGCATCCGCTGGGACCGATCAACACCGCGGTTTGGCCGGGTGCGATCGTCAGATCGAGCTTTTCGAGCACGATCGATCCACCATACGATTTGGAAACGCCGTTCAGCTCGATCATTGGAGAAGGCCCGGTTTCCTCGATCCCGCGTTCATCGCCATGAGCCGTTTCGAGATCCGTTCCAGACAGCGGTCGAAGGTGGCAACCGTCGCCTGGGACAGCGCGACGGCCAGCGTGAGGTCGATCATCGTCCACGCGGCGGCCGCGATCAGTCCCTTTCTGAAATCACCGGGAATCGCCTGCTCCGGCGCCATGAGACCCGTCAATAAGAGAGTGCCATACGCCAAAGTGCCCATCAGCACATATCGCCCCGAGGGAACGGGACCGGTGGATGAGACCGAACAACGCCGATCCACTGCGAGTCGAGTATAGCCGCTTCTCCGACGTTTACCAGGACGCCTTGGCGTTCGACTTTCGGCCACTTTCGCCCCCCTTGGCAAGAGGGGAAAAAAGGGGCGCTACGAAGTGTTTGATCGTGCGGGGTCCACCCCCTCGGGCCCAGGGTTGTTGAAAGCTGGCCGGGGCCTCGCAATCAAGACATTTTCGGACCGGCCAAGGTCAAGGGGACGCGGCCGCCGGTGCCTTCCAGTAATCGGGCAGGCCGGGCTTCGTTTCGCGGAGGATTTCGATGATCGCCTCGCGATCCACGGCGGCCAGACGAGAGTCGTCTTTGGCGGTCCCCTGGCCGCTCAGGAGTTCCCAGAGGCGTTGATAGATGTAATCCTTCACCTCGCCGGGCAGGGAATCGAAGGCACGGGAATAAATCACGTAGCTGCACGGGTGGCGGAACAGACGGGTCTTGAGGTCGAAGTCGCGCAGCGACCGGCCCTTGGAATCGCGGGGGCCGCGCGCAACGAACTCACACGCGAAAGAGGACGTGCCTTCTACGCGATCGGTCAACCTCGCCTCATCGCCGAAGAGCATGTACTGCACGACCGCGTCGCCGACCCCGCGGATGCGGGACCGGGCGCTGTCGGACGGCTCGCCGGCTGGGCGGCCCAGCGCCTTGTTGATCTCGCTTTCATAATAGAGCGCCATTCGCGTTTCCATCCCCGCGCGGGCCAAGCGGTTGAGCATGCCCGCTTGATGCTCGAGCACCATCAGGGCAACGATGTCGCTGTGCGGGGTCAAACAGCGGGAAATCGGCAACCGATCCTTCAGGTCGAGCACGTTGACGCCATCGGTGTTGTCAAGATCCTCCGGCCGCTTCGCACTCTGGCAAATCAGGTTTCCCATGTGCTTCTGGCGGCCGCTCGTGCCGGTGACGTACCATCTCCCCCAGCGCTCGGCGAGCGGGCTCGTGTGATCGGTGCGGAATGACCCGCTGGAAAGCAGGGGAAAGCCCTGGCGATTCACGAACAGGGAACGAACGAGGTGCCCGGGGAAGCCCTGATTGGCCGAAGAGCTGTGACAGAGCAGGCACGAGTCGGTCTGCCTCACCGGCAGAGGCTTCTCCTGCTGCGTCTGCTCGAGTGTGTAAAATGCCGTTCCAATGGCCTCGTCGGCCGCCGAGATCTCCATGACCGGGCCGTGCTGGCAGAAGCCCACCATCACATCGTCGTTGTCGAGTCCCAGCGCGGTCGCGGCGGCGGCCTGCGGCTGGCGATGCTCCCGTCGGAGATCAACATCGGCTGGCTGGTCCGTCAGACGGAGCCGCACTTCGACCTGGTCGAGTGCTTCGACCCGGCGACGAATACGTGCCCGATTGCCCCCGCGTGCGGCCTGAAGGGGCTCCTTTACCGTGCCCAGCACGCGTTCCTGCGCGTCCTCGACGAGTGCACCCTCGAGCAGATCCTCACACAGCGTGCCGACCTGGTTACGCTGCTGGACGAATCACTCGGGCGAGGCAGCGGGGCCGAACGTGCGTGCGCAGACCAATTGCCAATGCACTCCGTATGACCGTGCACCTATCGACGTCGGCGCGGTCCCCCTACCCGAGTCGAACTCGGCTGCCAACCCCTTGACGTACGGATCGGTTGGCGTGATGTTTCAAGTAGAGACAGCATGGCCGAAAGAGTCGGTTTGTGACCGATGAGCGTTGATGTTGTCAACCGCCGGTCCGCCAGGGCTTTTGCGACGGACAGCGGCTGAATGCGATTTGTTAGGTCGTGAAGGAGAAAAGTCCATGTATCTCACCTATCCATTTCGTTCTGGTGTCATGGCGGTGCTCGCACTTCTCATGACTGGTCTGGTGGCGCGTGCGCAGCCCGGCAGCGATTCAGCCTCGTCGCGTGGCTTCCTGGGCGTCATGGTGGGCCCCGCCATGGGAGGGGGCGCGGCGTCGTGGTGCTGGACGTGACGCGTGACACGCCGGCGGCCCACTCCGGCCTCAAGAGGGGCGACACGATCATCAAACTCGGCGACAAGCCAGTCGAAGGCGTCGAGCCATTCTTGCAGGCAATCGCCGCCAGTAAGCCGGGTGACGAGCTCAGGCTCGAGATTCATTGAAGCGACGCATCGAAGACCTGGAAAAACGGCTGCGGGCGCTCGAAAAGAAATAAGGTCACGGCAACGGAATATCCTTGAACTCGAATTCGAGCGGGATCGTGATCACCTTGCTGGGAGTTTCGTAAATGAGCTGATAGTCGGCCAGCTTGCCGGGCGCGTTCGACGAACAGGTATTCGAAGCCGAGCTTGCCGCCGTCGGAGCTGGTGTTATTGAAGCCGCCGTTGTGCTCGAACCGCGATCCGTCGGCGCGCTGAAGCCAGAGCCGGTTGTTGAATAGACCCTGCTGATAGCTCTCAAAAGCAGGTCCCTCGCCGGGATAGTTCAGGACGACATTGACCTTCCAGACTTGCTCGTCGATCTCCGTTCCCTGCAAGGTCACGCTCACGTCGCCCTGCTTGACGGTCACATCCTGCTGCGCGAGGCTGGGGAACTTGAAGACCTTGATACCAGCCGGGATCGTCACTTCGGCCTTGACTTTCAAGAGCGCGATCTTCTGGGCCGCGCGCTCGGGAGCGTCCAGATTGATATTGACCTGGGCCGCCGCGTTCTCGGGCCTGACCACGACCTGGTCGGATTCCTCCGCAACCTGGGGCTTGACCTCTTTCTTGCGGTCATCCAGCACTTTCAGCTCGTCGGCCTTGAGCTTCAAGAGCATCGGCCGCAGCCGCGGCTCCCATCCGACTTCGAGCTGCAAATTGGCGACCGTCGTGCCCGCCTCAAAATCTCGGGCCAGGCCGAATTGCTTGAGCTCGATCCGGAACGGACCGCTGTATTGAATCAACGGCTTCATTTTGGGATCGCGCGGAGTTTCGGGCTTGCCGTCGTACATCGCCGTGCCCTGGATGCCGATCGAGCCGTCGCCGGTGAAGAATGTTATTCCGACTTGTGCATCCTTGGCGACTCGATCGAGCGCCTCCAGGAATGGAACGTCGCGGATCTCCAGGTCGAGCGCTGGGTTTGTGACCTCGGCACCGAGCTGTTCGCGGACATCCGTGATGGCATTTCCCGACTGCTTCTGAAGCTGCTGGATCGCCTCGGAGAGACGAATCCCCTTGCCGGTAAGGGTGACCTTGGTCGCGCCGGTCTTGACCTCATCCTGCGCTTGCGCAGCTCGGTGCGGATTTTCTCCAACCGTTGTTTCCGCTCGTCGCTCTTGACGGTGGCGAGGTCGGGTAAGAGCGGCAGGACCCGAGGGCCCAGCTTGATCAAGCTCGCCATGGCGGCGTCGCGGGCTTCGGCCTTGGGCGCGTCGAGACGATCGACGAGCTGGACGACCCGATCCCGCAGGGCGGCATCCACCGCCGCGGTCTGGGCACGCGCGGCGGCAGCCGCGTCGAGCGCGGGCAATACGCGCAAAACAGCACTCCAATCCGAGGGTTAGCGAACCAGCGGCGCCCCATTTTTAGAGTCTCCGTGTTTCAACAGTCCGACCAAGTCAACCAACCAGCCATCGTCCATTTTCCATCACGGTTTGTCCATCGGCGGTGATCCGGCCCGCCGTGCGGGTATCGACGATCAGATCCCAGTGCAGCGCCGACCGATTGATGCCGCCGGTTTCGGGATAGCTCTGGCCCAGCGCAAGGTGCACGGTCCCGCCGATCTTTTCGTCATAGAGAATGCTGCCCGTGAAGCGATCGATTCCCGGGTTGAGGCCCAGGCCGAGCTCACCCAGCCGCCGGGCGCCGGGGTCGAGATCGAGCATGGCCAGCAAGTAGTCTTCGCCTTGCTCGGCGCGGGCCGCGACCACCTTCCCCTCCCGGAACTGGAGCGAGATGCCCACCAGCTCGCGACCGTCGCGGCAGACGGGAAACCCAGAGCGGAGCGTTCCCGTGGCCGAGTCTTCGACCGGGCCGGTGAAGATCTCGCCCGAGGGCATGTTCCGCCGGCCGTCCGAGTTGATCCAGGTGCGTCCCGCCACCGAGAGCGTCAGATCGGTCCCGCCGGCCTCGATGCGAATCGTCCTGGCCCGCGACATGAAATCAACCAGCCCGGCCTGGCGCCGGCCCAGCTCTTTCCATTCGGCGACCGGGTCGGGCCGATCGAGGAAAAGCGCCGCCGTGACGAACTGTTCGTAATCTTCCGGGCTCATCCGGGCATCGCAGGCGTAAGCCGGCGTGGGGAACTGGGTCAAGACCCAGCGATGCTTGCGGGCGGCGGTGCGCAGCGGATCGCGTGCCCGTTCGTAGATGGCCTGCCGCCTGGGATCGACACGGCTCATCGAATGGGTGTCGGCCTCGGCCGAGATCCGGATGCGCGCGGCGGTCGCCTCGGCCTCGAAGAGCGCGGGCGGCGCGACAAACGCCAGTTGGGCGTCGCTGGCGTGCTCGAGGAAAAACTCGTGCAAGCCTGGCAGCTCGAGCCGCAAAAGCGGCGAAGCGCCTCGGAGAACTAGCGCCTTGAAGCAAGCCTCGACCAGGGGCCGCGCCGCCAGCTCCGAGCTGATCGCGATCACCTCGCCCGGCTCGGCCTGAAGGCAGTAATCGACCAGAAGATCCGCCCAGCGCGCGACCACCACGTCTTGCAAGCGTCGGCTCCTTGGCCCCGACAGACAACTGTCATAGTCAACCAGCTCAGCTTATCGGATCGCGGGCGTGCCTGCAACTCATCTGACCAGCGGGTCGAGCACCGAGGTGAGCGATACGCCCGTGAATCGTTGGTAGACCAGCAGGGCCTGCTTGTCGGTCATCGACGCGATCGTGTCGGCGACGAGCCTGGTCCGGTCGCGGGCCAGGATTTCGCCCGAGACCTGGCGATCCTCGAACAGCTTGCGGGCGCGATCGCGATAGAGCGCCGGAAACAGCGGCCAGCGCTGGTGGCTGGCGGCCTCGTGAAACTCCTGAAACAAGGTCCGGATGGCTCGCCGCTGGCCCAGCCGATGGGCGGCCAGCGCGGGGTTTTCGATGACATAGAGCCACAGGAGCTGCTTGAGCAAGAACACCTCGATCGCGACGTCCTCGGGGTACCAGACCGCCTCGCCCGAGTCGGGCGGCTCGATCAATCGGGTGGCGCTTACGAACCGATGGATGTTCGACGACACGAAATCATAGAGCAACTGTTGCTGTTCCGGGGTACCCGAATAGGGCTCGCGGACCCTGATCCGGTTGAAGAGGCCGGTGAAGATGAGCTGAAAGTCGCGATCGACCTTGATCCCCGCGCTCGAAGCGCGCGCTCGGCGCTTTCCCAGAATCGATCGCGCTCGAGCACGGTGCCGGCCAGCCGGTCCAGGGGGATGAGTCCGGCCCTGTAGAAATCCTCGGTGTCGTGCACAGAGTATGCGATGTCGTCAGCCCAGTCCATGATCTGGGCTTCGAGTGAGCGCACGCGGTCGGGCCGGTCTCCGACCCTCCTGGTCCCTTCGCGGGCGAATGCGAATGCGGCCCCGTCGCAGCCATAGGCCCCGTATTTCTTGGGGGTGCCGAGACCTGGTTCCCAGTACCAGGGATATTTCAAGAGGGCGTTTAAAGTCGCGCGGGTCAGGTCCAGGCCGTGAATCGACTCGGGCCTGCGCACCGCCAGCTCGGTGACGACCCGGAACGACTGGGCGTTGCCTTCGTAGCCCTCGCCGCAGCTCTCCTCGGCTACGTGACCGGCGAGTCCGGGGTTGGAGGCCAGTTCCGCGACGATCAAACCGTCGAGCTCTTCCTCAGCGGCGTGGCCGAAAGGAGGGTGCCCCAGGTCGTGTCCCAGCGCGGCGGCCTCGGCTACCTCGGGATCGAGGCCGCCCCATGCCGCGGCGACGTCGGCATATCGTGCCCCCAGGTTTTCGGCCATCCGGCGCGCAATCTGGGCTACCTTGATCGAGTGGGTAAGGCGGTTGTGGAAGATCTCGCCTTCGCCGGGGCTGACAACCTGCGTCACGCCGGCCAGACGGCGGAACGACATCGAGTAAAGGATTCGATCGCGGTCGATCTGGAATGGGCCGCGATGATCGTCGCTGCCGGACGCGCTGCCACTCTGCCTTTCCGTGCGAAGATCGGCCATACGCCATGCGGCTTCCGTGCTGGGTTACTGATCGACTTGTTTGGTCACGAGCCTCACTTCGCTGCCGAAAGAATACTCGGCGACACCGGTCCGCACCAGCTCCGAAACGGCGTCGCGGACATCGAACGTGTCGAGGCTCTCGATCCGTTCGCCACGGTCCCGCTGCTCGGAATTGAGGAAAAACTCGATCGCGGCCAGGTCCTGGGGGCTTTCGTGCATCTGGAGGATTTTGTGGATGCGTTCGCAGAGCGCACCAATCCGCGCGCGCCTGCGCTCCGCTTGCTCGGCGATGCTCGTGTTGGCCTTCCCTCGGCTGGCGTTGCCCTTTTTTACATCCATGCCGAAGCTCCTCCGCGGCTTGCGCGATCGGTGCATGCATGCCGAAAACCGCCGGTCGCCACTGTTACTCGACAACTGTATCGGGGGCGAGGGGCGTTCGTAAAGAGGCTGGCGGGACGATTTGGCACGAGGGGTTTTCGTGAGACGGATTCAGCGTGCGGCCTGCGGCCGCAACCAACGCCCGATTCGAGACTTCGGATTCCAGATTCCAGCAGGAAGTCCCGGGGGTTGGACTTGTCTCCGCAGTCTGATCGCTTAGAATTGGCGAGGTCCGATCGATTCGACAGGCGACCGATCGGCTGCCGCGGGAAGCCAATATGCCAATCATCCGCCACAGGCTGCGTTTCGCATCGATCGCTCTGGCGGCGATCATCGGTGGGTTGCTGTTCGTGGCGGACAAAGCATCGGCGTCATGCACGGAAATGCCGGCTGCCGGCGCCTGCCGTGCGGGCTGCGGCTGTTGCACGGCCCCGGAATCGAATACGCGCGCGGCGAAGCCCGCCGCGCCCGTCATCGATCGCGTATTGTGCCTCGACAAGCAAGTATCTCGGATCGCGCCCGCGCGCGGATGCGCCTGTTGCTCACGCTCGCCCTCGGCCCCGGAACCGAAGGGGAATCGGGCCGCACAAAATCGCCGGGATCTCCGTCGCCCTGAAGCGGCCGAACGGTTCGTCCTCGAAACTTCGTCCCGGCCGCTGGCGCCACCAAGCGCGGCCAGCGCCGCCCTGCCCCACCAAGCGCGTCTCCACCTGCAAATCTCGCGACTCCTGATCTGAAATCGTCCCCACGTCGAGGTTTTCGGTCCGTCCGCGCTGGGCGCTCGTAGTCGCTCAATCGCGGGCGAAAGCAACTGCGCGAGAACAACTTGCCGAAAAAGGACGCTCAAGCAAGGAAATCGGGCGGCCGGCTTTTGCCCCACGGCGGAACCTGGCGGTGAAACTCGTTCCCACGCAGAGCGTGGGACCGAGTCAGCCGATTTCCCTGCTGTAGTATCCGGAAAAGCCGTCTTTCGCTCTGCGATAGGCGACACTCAATTCCGCGCGGCACCTGACTGACGGACCGTTGCCCATCGATCTCTCTGACGCCCTCGTGCCGGGGACGACGATGACGGTCCGTGCCCACGGGCCGTCCTCCCCGTCCCTGTCGTCTCAGGGAACGGGACTGTGCCTTCCGTAATTGTGCGGATGGCCAGCTTTCCGATTATCTGTAAGGAGTCTGATCATGAATCGTCGTCACTTGATGGGTATCTTTGGAGCAATGGCCCTGGCTGCCCTGTTCAGCCTCGGTGCCGCTGCGGAGAAAACCAAGCCTGGGCAGGTCGCGTGCGGCTGCTGCGGCAACGCCTGCGTCTGCCCGGCCTGTATCTGCGATGGTGCCGGCAAGGTGGGTGCGATGAAGGCTGCCGAGGATTGCGCCTGTTGCGGCGGTGCCGCTTGCTGTGCGTCGTCGTCGGTCGGGATCGCCACGCCCAGCGTGCCGATGGCAAGCTGATTTTTGGGCGAGCCGGTCCCCGCTGGAAACGGGGGCCGGCTTGGCCACAACGCGAACGTCACGCACTTCGGAGCGCGCTGCCGTGAGCGGCTCGATACCCTGGTATTCGTGACGCGGCATCGGCGAGCGCCCCGTTCTTCTCGGCCCCCTTGATCAACCGGGGGATCACAGAGACGGTCGTGGCTCTGGATCTGTCCCGGTCGCAATGGGGCGAGAGACTCCCTCCACTGATGTCAGCGCCGCGAAGAGGTCGGCCAGCTCATGTTCGTAGTTCTTCCAGCGGCCGACCGAGCTGCGGTATAGCGGCTGGCGGACCTGGTTGCTGCTCGAGCTGCGGACGGTGCGGCTGGTGCGGTGGAACTCGAGACAATCCGGGTGCCAGTCGAGGCCGGCGGCCGCCAGGACGCGGCGGCTGACGCCCTCGAGATCATCGACGAGTTCTTCGTAAACGACCTCGTGGATCTCGGCGGGCAGGGTCGCGCGCCAGTGCTCCATGATCCGGTGATGTGCCTGGAACCGAGTGGCGATGTGAACGGGATCATGGGCCCAGAGGACGCTGCGGAAATCGGCCATCCAGCATGAGAGCGCGATATCCCGCAGGTCGCGCCGGCAATGGATGATCGTCGCGCGGGGAAACAGTGCGGTCAAGAGACCGAGGTGATAGGTGTTGTCGGGCATCTTGTCGACGATCCGCTCGGCGGATTGACGTTCGCCCGCCAGCCCCCGGACACGTTCGAGGTAGGCTTGGGCCAGGCTGTGAGTCGTGAGCGGCTGGAGATGGGCCACGCAGCCGGCTGGCGGTGCGTCCACACCGAGCATGGTCGGAAGCAGCTCGTAGGTGCGGCGGGCCAGCGGCAGCTCGCCGGCGCCGAAGACCTGGGGATGGCTCGCGAGCACTTGCTCCAGAAGGGTCGTGCCGGAGCGCGGCAGGCCGACGATGAAGACCAACTGGCGGGTTGGAAGCCCTGCGCCGGCGATTCGGTCAAAGAGCTCGCGCCCGAAAGCACCGATCAGGCTGTCAATGAATCGATGATGCCGGTCCGGGTCGAAATGGCGAAAGCGGGGCGCCACGGCAAGTTTCAAGGCATTGGCTTGGCGCGAATGGGCTGCTGCTGCGGCGTATTCTCCGCGGCCATCGCAGACGCGAGCGAGTGCGAAGAGGAGGCTCGCCTGGTGATTCTGGCTTGTCCGGGGATCGTCCACCAGTTCCCGGGCCCGTTGCAGGTCGGCGTCGGGTAGTTTGGCTCCCAGCAAGCTCGCCAGCCGCGCGTGAGCCGGGGCGTGATCGGCCGCTAGCTCGATCGACTTGCGAAAGGCGGCTTCCGCCAGGTCGGGCTCGCCTCGGTCCTGGTGGTACAAACCCAGATCGAGCTGGACGTCGGGCGAGTCGGGAGCCAGGGCCTGTGCGGCCACATAGTGGGGCTCTGCCTCGACGACGCGACTCTCCTCCATCAGCACCCATGCCAGCGCGAGGTGAGCGTGCGCGGGGTCGGCCGGCCCTAGCTCCAGGACTCGTCGCCAGCAGACGATCGCCTCGGGCGACCGTTCCAGCCGCTGGTAGAACGCCGCCAGGATTTCCCAGTAGGCGGGCTGGTCCGGCTCCAGCTCCACCGCTCGTTTCAGGAGTTGAAGAGCGTCCTCGTCACGGTCTTCTGCGACGTACAATAACCCCAGGTGCAGGTGGGCAATACTCAGTCCCGGGCTCAAGCGGATAGCGTCGAGATACGCGGCCTCGGCCTGATCAAGCCGCCGCAGGGCCCGCAGAGCTTCGCCCAGGCTGTCGCGCAACGCCGCCAGGTCGGGCCTCTGGCGAATGGCCGCTTCAAATTGCGGCAGTGCCTCTTCGGGCCGGCCGAGATCCATGAGCACCTGCCCCAGCCTGGTGCACCAGGTATCAACAGCGGGCTCCAGCTCGACGGCCCGGCGGAAGTGGGCCGCGGCTTCGTCGAGCCGTCCCAGGCACCCCAGCGCCTCGGCCGCCTGGCCATGAATCGCGGCCGCGTCGGGTTGCTCGTCCAGATAGCGCCTTAGCTCCGCGACCGCCTCCTCGTTTTGCCCGAGTGCCCTTAGCGCCAGCCCCAGAATGCATCGGGCCGCAAGATTGTCCGGCAGAAGCTCGAGCGCCGCCCGCGCACTCGCCGCCGCCAGTTGGTGCTCGCCGAGCGCCAAGCGCTCCCGAGCACGCATCGTGAGCGTCGCGGGGTCGTTCGATCCGGCTTCCGCGGTGACAGTGGGCGATTCCGGCTCCAACAGGTCGGGGCCCTCCGGCAGCGAGCACGACACGTCGGGTAGGAACGAGACACTCACCATCGCGGATGTGCGCAACGCGCCCCGGCTAGCCTTCTTGCGAGCCCGACGGCCGGCCGCGACGCTTCCCTGAGCTTTCCGCGTGGTGCGCGCGCGGATCAGACCCTTTGAAATCGGTCGAGCGCCCTCCATGGCCGTTTACCTTTCCTGAAATCGTGAACCGGGCACGAGTTGCCCTGCCGGCGGTTCGCGCCTGAAGAAATGAGCGGCGAGTTTAATCGGTAGCGACAATTGCGCGAATACCAACTTGGCCAAGCGCTGGGGCATGAGTCTGGCTCATCCCCGGCGTGTCCTGGTATGGTGTTGCGTTGGCCAGTACATCAACCACAGGAGGCACTGACCGTGATCCGACGACTTTCTCCGAGTCTGCTGACCGCCGCGACAATGATTCTCTGCGGATGTTCCGCCGGCGCTGACCTGGGCCCAGGCGTGCCCACGGGTGATCCGCCCGCCCAGTCCGGACCGAACGGCTCCTCGCGACCCAAGGACCGACCAGTTGCCTCCGGTGCGCCCTGCGCCGCGCCTGCGGCTGCCGGTGAATTGACGCCGGTGCCCATTGCGGCCGGCAAGGCGACGCTGACCCCCGAAAACACGAGCATCGGTTTTGTGGGGACTCACGTGGGCGCGAAGCCGGACCCCCGCACCGGCGGGTTCGCGCAGTTCACCGGCACCGCGGAGGTGGACCCGATGAGCAAGACCCTCAAATCCGCGTCGGTCGAGATCAAGACGGACTCGCTCTGGACACAGATCCCGCCGCTTACGGGCCACCTCAAGAGCCCCGACTTTTTTGACACGCAGAAGCACCCGACCGCCCAGTTCTTGAGCAAGGGCGTCGCGCCAATCCCGGATAAACCGGGTGAGTTCACGATGACCGGCACATTGACTCTGCTCGGCAAGGCCAACGAACTTTCGTTCCCGGTCAAGGTCAACGTCGGCGACAGCGGGCTGACCTTGTCCGGTAGCTTCACGCTTGACCGGACGATCTTCGGGATGGACCGCGTGCAGGACAAGGTCGAGAAAGGGGTGACCGTGACGCTCGCGATCGGCAAGAAGACCGTGCCCCTAACCGGGGGCGGACCGGGCGGGCCCGGCTTCGGCCGCGGCGGGCGGCCGGGCGGGCCTGGTCGGGCCAGCGGCAAGCGCCCGCCGGCGAATGAGTGAGGGCGGGCGTGGAAGCTTAACCCAAAAAGGGGCCGCGTTCTGAAGCCGCCGTGGCTTGCCCTTGGCGTCTTCGAGTTCGGCGAGGGTCTCCCGACCCCGCCGGATTTCCTGACCGAAGGTCTCCCGTGCTCATCGTATTCCCCGGCGTCTTCGAGTTCGGCGAGGGTCTCCGGACCCGCGCCCGACAAGCCCCGCTCGCGACTCAAGACCGCTTCCGCGCATCCTTCTTGTTCTTCGTCGTGGCGCCCCTGGCCGGCGGCCGGATGATGACTCCGAAGCGGATCTCGAATTTTCTCTGTTCGATCGGTTGAAACGTGCGCCGGGGGTCCGGGTCCTCCCACCCTTGCCCGCCGGTCTCCCTGGCCAGCTTCACGAACTCGTTGATTCGCCGGTACTCGCTTTCGAGCGCCCGGAATCCACGCTCGTTCGTCCAGAGGTCGGCTTCGCGATAGTATCGATCGTGGACGCCTTTTTCTTCCGAGGCGAAGAGAGGGATCTGGTTCACGCGCGCAAACGCCGTGAGATAAAAGTGGATGGCGTAGAGAGATGCGATCGCCCCCAGGCTGGGGGGCGCGGTTCGTCGCCGGCCGCGTGATCCTGCGAGGCGGGAACGCCCATCGCCTCGAGGGTCTCGATATCGATGTATTCTTGCAAGGCGACGAGAGCCGCGGCCGCGTCGATCACAATCAGCACGTTCGATTTTGGTTGCAGGATGGCATGGCCCTCCGGCGTGCCGATTCGATCCTTGTAATGCCTCATGATCGGATCGGGCTTGAGATAGCCGAGCCGGTAAAGCCGCGTGGACAGGACCTGCTGGCGATTCCAGGGGCGGCTGGGACGGGCCAGGCCGGGCCGGGTTTGGGGCCGGACGAGCTCGAGATCGGGCCCGGTCGCCGAGAGGGCCAGGCCGTTGTAGGTGAAGGCGACGAAGCACGCCGTGTAAGCCTCGTCACCCATCGTATTGGGCGGCAGATACACTGGAACCGGCCCCCGCACCTCGAAGGGCTCCGGGATCCGGATCTCCAATTTCTCATATTTTGCCATCAACCTCAGAGCGTCCTTGACGTCCGTTGACTCGCCGCTCAGGTTGGCTTTTTCGATCTCCTCTTGGGAGAGCCGGTGTTTGAGAAGGTCCGCATCGAGCTCGGCGGCGCCGCCCTTCTTGAAGAAGGCCGGGAGGTCGTGCAGTTTTGGCCCGTCTTGCGCGAGCCCGGCGCCCTCCGTGACGCCGAGATACGCAACGAGCACCGCAAGGATCAACAAGGAACGCATGGCTCGTCTCGCGAATGATCCGGCGTGAGTTCGGCCCCCACGCTTACATGATAACCGATTCTGTCATTGTGCAACCCTCTTGAAGAGAAGTGCAGCGTGTTGGGGCGATACAAGCCAGGGACCGGTCAGGGCTCCTCCGGCGTGGCGACGGTGAGCACGTTTGATGAGCTTGACGGGCTTTGCCGAAGTTCCGAGAATCGATCGTCGAGCCAAGTGTCGGGTCGTTGTTTTTCGCACGTTGCGGCTCGGGCGCGATCTTGAACCTCAGGGATTGGCGGTCCTGCCCCCCTAAACCGATCATCACCAAAAGGAATGACTCGCATGCGATTACGCTCCACTCCCTTCAGGTTGGGGCCCGTCCGAAGCTGGTTTTTGTGGCATCTCTCGCTGGGAATCGCGCTCCTGGGATCGCGACTGGCCGCCGACGACCGTGATCCCCCTGCCAAGTCAGTGACGCCGGCGGCCAAGCCGGAAGCCGCGTTTTTCTCTCGCGCTGCGGAGCGCATGAAAAACGACGTGACGTTCCTGGCGGCCGATGAACGCGAGGGACGAGCGCCCGGCACCAAGGGAATCGAGGCGGCCGCCGAGTATATCGCGAATGTCTTCAAATCGGCCGGGCTCAAGCCGGCGCCCGGCGCGCATGGTTATTTTCAACCGTTCAAGATCGGCGGGTCGCCGGTGCTCGCGGAGGGGCAGGCGCTCGAATTCACCGGGCCGGGAGGACGGAACCTCGTCGAGAAGCTCAAGCAGGATTTCAATCCCATGACCATCGGATCGTCGGCGAGTTTGACCGGTGTGCCGCTTGTCTTCGCGGGCTATGGCATCACGGCCCGTGACGATGCGCACAAGCTCAGTTACGACGACTACGCGGCGGTCGACGTCAAGGGCAAGGCCGTTTTGATCTTACGCCACGAGCCCCAGCAAGACGACGACGCCAGCCCGTTCGCGGGCAAGCAGACGACCCGCTTTGCCTATTTCGAGCACAAGGCGACCAACGCATTCCAGCACGGGGCGGCCGCCCTGCTCCTGGTCAATGACCAGGCCAGCCTGAAAGGCGAGGGCGACCGCCTGCTCGGCTTCACGGCGGCCGGTAGCCAGGTCCTGTCCAACTTGCCGATCGCCATGCTCAAGCGCGCCGCCGCCGACAAGCTGTTGGCGGAAGCGGGCGAGCCGTCGCTTGCCGACCTCGAGAAACAGATCGACTCCGATCTCAAGCCCCGGTCGCGCTCGATCAAGGGATGGAACGTCTCGGAGAAAATCATCATCGACCGGCCCGGGATCGAAACCAAGAACGTGATCGGGGTCCTCGAAGGCTCGGGACCGCTGGCGGACGAGACGGTCGTCGTCGGAGGGCACTACGACCATCTGGGCCGGGGCGGGTTGACGTCGGGCTCGCTGGCTTTTTTCTCGAACGATATTCACAACGGCGCCGATGACAATGCCTCGGGCACATCGATGGTCATGGAACTGGCCCGGCGCATCGCGGCTCGACCCGATCCGCCGGCCAGGCGGGTCGTCTTCATGGCATTCTCGGGCGAAGAGCGCGGGCTGCTCGGCTCGCAATATTACGTCGAGCATCCGCTTTTCGCGCTCAAGTTGACGGTCATGATGATCAATTGCGATATGGTCGGAAGGCTCGACGCCAAGAACGACCTTCAGATGGTCGGCACGGGCACGAGCGCGGGGATCGATGGCCTGATAGACGGCCTCGGCAAATCGTCCGGCTTGAAGATCAAGAAGGTCGCGGGGCTATCGGATGGGTTCGGCGGCAGCGATCACCAGTCGTTTTACGGCAAGGAAGTTCCGGTTCTATTCGCCTTTACCGGCGTGCACCGCGATTATCACCGGCCAACCGACGACTCCAACCTGATCAACTACCCGGGAATGGCGCGCATCGCCGATTACCTCGAGTTGATCGCGCTCGAGATCATCCGGCGCCCCGACCGGCCCGCGTTCACGCGCCTCACCCAGGCCCGGAGGGCGCCGAGCGGCGCCAGCGACCCGGGCGCAGCGGCTCGGGCGCCTACCTGGGCACGATGCCCGATTACGCCTCGGAATTCAAAGATGGCCTGCGGCTGGCGGGAGTCAGCCCGGGCGGCCCCGCCGAAAAGGGCGGCCTCAAAGAGGGCGACGTGATCACGCGCTTCGCCGGCAAGCAAGTCGGGACGATCTACGATTTCATGGAGAGCCTGGGACAGCACAAGCCGGGCGAAAAGGTCGAGCTCGTCATCAAGCGAGAAGGCAAGGATCTCAAGCTCCAAGTCACACTCGGGAGCAGGCCGCGGGAATAAGGATGAAGGAATAAGGATGAAGGGTGAAGGATGAACGGTGAACCGGGAAGGCGGACCGCATGAGGTTCTTATTCATCCTTCATCCTTCATCCTTCATCCTTTCTGGCCTGCGCCTCGCCGCCGCGGTAATGGCCTTGGCCCTGGTGGGCTGCTCCGACGCAGCGGACCGGCTTGTCGTCGCGACGTGGTGGCAACTGGATGATCGCGTGCCGCTGGAGGCGGCGTTTCGCCAATGGCTCGCGAGCTCAGGCCGCGACCTCGCACGCCATCCGCTCGAGCTTGAGTGGCGGCTGGTGAGCGATTGGGACGACTGGCAGCGCGAGCTGGCGCGGCGGCATCCGCCGGATGTGCTGCTCGGCGGGCGTGTCGAGTCGCTCGACCGGCTGGCGCAGTCGGGCCGGCTGACCGCCGTGCGAAAGGACGCGGCAAAACCCTGGTTATTGATCCGTTCGGGCGAGATCCGGCTGGCGGACCGCAGCGGCCGTGCGGCCGGCCAAAGCGAGTTGCCGCATTCCAGGGCACGCGCCGGCATGGGCGGATCAGGCGCCGTTGAAGCCACGGCGGCTCGCGACGTGACGTTCGACGATCCGAGGGTTGACCCGCTATCGCGGGCGTGGGTGGCGAGCCTGCTCGATATCGAGCACTTTCGAGCGGGCTATGCCCGGCTCGTAAGCTGCGCGGGCAGCCGCCGGCGGCTTGGCCGCCGCTTGGCGCGGCGCGGGCGCCGTCGAACGGGGCGAGGCCGATCTGTGTCCGCTCTGGATCAAGGACCGCGATGGCGCCGAGGTCGGCCGCCAGGCGCGGCGAATGAACGGCGGGCGGGCGGGCGGGGACCGCGACGGCTTGCACGAGGGCGCCGTGCCGCCACGTCTGGTCGAGGGGGCCGCGATCGTGACGGGCGGGGCCAATGAGCGGCTGGCCGGCGAGTTCCTGCGGTTTCTGGAGCAGAAGTATCCTGACGGGCCCGCGGCGGCAACGATCGCGGCCGGCTCGCGGGCCGATCCGCAAATTGAAGACCTCGTCGCGGACCTGGTGGGGGCGACGCTGATCGACGCGCAGGACGAGCTCTGGGCGGCGCGGGCGGCGCTCGATCGCTCGGGCGATCCCGAGCCGGCGCTCACGTGGATGACCCAACCGCCACCGTGGCCCCCGGCCTCGATCGCCAGGTTGCTGGCGCGGGGTGGCTCGGATGGGCTGAACCTGATGCAGGCCCTCGCGCAGGAAATCGCGCCCGATGCGGCCGTCCGGGCCGAGCTGATCCGAAGCTGGCTGGCGCCGGCGCGAGTTATCGACCGGGGCGTGCTGGCCGATCTGAATCGCCTCGCGGATGGTCGCCTGGCCACCGAGCCGAGGTTTCGCGCGTGGTTAAGGGCGGAGTGGACCGTCTGGGCGCGGCAGCGGTTTCGCCGCGTCGAGCGGCTTGCGCTGGCACGGCACAGTGCGGCGGCTGCGCCGGAAAGGCCGAGCAAAAAACCATGATCCGCGTCATCGCCGAAGGGCTGATCAAGCACTACGGGCCGGTCGCGGCGCTCGATGGGGCGTCGCTGGAGCTGAGGCCCGGCGAGCTGTCCTATCTGCTCGGCCCGGCCGGCGCGGGCAAGACGACCTTGGCGCGACTCCTCGCCGGGCTCGACGAGCCCGACGATGGCGAGATCTTCTTCGGCGATCGCATGGTCCAGATGCTCCCGCCCCACGAACGCAAGGTCGGCATGGTGTTCGCCGATCTCGGCCTCTGGCCGGGGCTCACGGTGGTCGAGAATGTCGGTTATCCGCTCAAGGCCCAGCGCGTCGAGCGTTCCCAGCGCCGCAGGCGAGTCTCGGACGTGCTGACGGGGCTTCGGATCGACAGCCTCGCGGCGCGGCGGACCGGTCAGTTGACGGCTTCCCAGCGGCTGCGGGTTGCGATTGCGCACGCCGTGATCACGCAGCCCGAATTGCTCTTGATCGATGAGCCCATGGCCACGCTCGAACCCCGAGCTCGCCGGGATTTCGGCGACGACCTGCGCCGCTTCCATGCCGAGGCGGGCGTGACCACGCTCGTCCTGACCGACGATCCCCACGAAGCGATGTTGCTCGCTGACCGCCTGGCGGTGATCGACCTGGGCCGGATCATTCAGTCGGGCGTGCCGCACGAACTTTACAACCGGCCGATCGACGTCTTCGTCGCGCGGTTGCTCGGTCCGACGAACCTGCTCCAGGGGCAGGTCGAGGGCCACGCGATCGCCTTGAGTGGCGGCGGCGAGGTGGTGGTACGAACGCCCTTGGGCCGCTTGATCGGCCGCAGTCATTCGGTCGCCGTCGAACAGGGAACGCCGGTCACGGTCACGGTCCGGCCCGAGACGCTGGCCTTCGGCCCGACAATCCCCCCCGGCTGGAATCGCTTCCCGGCGATGATCGAGCGAATCGAATTTCGAGGCGAGCTCCGCCAGTTCCACGCGCGCGGCCCCGGCGACTGGCCGGTGCTCTTCTCGGCGATTCAAAGCCTGTCGCACAATTTGAGAGAAGGGCAGAGCCTGACGCTGTCGGTGGCACCTGAGAATGTCGTGGTTTTGCCGGGGAAGTTTGCACTGGGGAATGGTTAGTTGTCAGTTGTCGGTAGCCAGTTGTTATTTCGGATACTCGTCGGTGATCCGCACAACGCAGGGGCAATGTGCCGTGTCAGCCCGAACCGCCAGCGAGGGATCCGGCGATCGTCTCGCGATACTTTGAACGGTCCCGCGCTCGCGCTTCGGGCTGATCTCCGCTGGATTGTGGTTTGGCGCGGGGCGGCGCTGAAGGGGTTTGGGGCGATTGGTCGGGGCGGCGCGTCACCCCCGAATTTCCCTGCGTAACCACGCCCGTGCATAAGCCCAGAGACGGTCGGCGGAACGGGGGGCGATTCCGAGGATGTCGGCGGCTTGCGGGATCGACAGACCGGCGAAGTAGCGCAGCTCGACGAGCTTGGCGGCCTCGGGTTCGACCTTGGCCAGCCGACCCAGCGCTTCATCCACGGCCAGGAGATCGTCCGGCGGCTCTGGAGCAGCGATCTCGTCTGGATCGTGGTCGGCGCGCGCGAGTTCGCCGCCATGTTTGAGACGGCGTTTGCGCCGTGCACTCTCGACCAGGATTCGCCGCATCGATTCGGCGGCGGCCGCGAAGAAGTGCGCACGGCCATCCCAGGACTGGTCCGGGTTCCGGCCTACCAGCCGCAGATAGGCTTCGTGGACGAGGGCCGTGGGCGTTAATGTCTGACCGGGCGGCTCATGCCCGAGTTTGCACCGGGCGAGTTTCCGCAGCTCGTCGTAAACCAGCGGCAAGAGCGCGCGAGCCGCCTGGGGGTCGCCGTTGCTGAGGTCGGCAAGGATCTGTGTGATCTCGGCGTGGGAACGCTGGTCAAGCATTTTGACCGCTCCGCTCGTATTGCCGTCTGGCACCAGCACGAGATCACCGGCCTGAACGTTGGTCATAGATGGCATCGGAGTCGTCGTACCCGCGGCCGAAGTCATCCGCCGCTCGTTGTTCCCGCTCCGCGTCGGCATCAGCGTCAGGGTAAAGTACCAGGACGCGGGCTTTCTGCCCGATCGGAATCGCGTCGAGCACCGACGCGGGGACCGTTAGCGTTTGGTCCGGCGTGCTTTGGGACAGTAATTCGACGGCTTTCATGATTCGTTGCCTCCGGTCTCTGGTCTCCATCGTTGGGTCATGGTTTGTCGCTGGTGCCGGCAGGTCCGTCGCGCGGCCGGTCGGGCTTGCTCTGAGCCCTAGCTAGCAGCTTAGCTCCCTTGAGCTTCCGCCGCCATTCATCGGCCTTGTCCTTCTTGCCCCAGGACTCGTAAAGCTCGACGACCCGCGCGGCGGCTTGGGCCGGGCGCTTCGTTCGCCAGAGGAAGGGGATCCTGTCTTGGCGTTCCTTGAGGCCCTCGTAGCCCTCGATCAAGAGGGGCTCGGCCTCGGCGAATTTCTTCTGGCCGGCGAGCGCGCTGCCCAAGAGGCTCATGCCATCGAACCGAGCCCAATGGTCGGGATGGCGGTCCAGGCGGACTGCGAGAGCGCGGCGGGCGGCGGCTTCGGCATCGGTAAATTCCCCTTGCCTGAGGCGGAGGCGGCTCAGGGTGGTGGTCGGGCATTCGGCAAGGAACATGCCTTCGCCACCCAAGCTCGCGCCGACTTTTTGTGCTTCCGTCACGAGCGTCTCTGCCTTCTCGTACTGGCCTCCGTCCAAATAGAATTCCGCGAGTGGGATCATCGCGCCCAGGTTGTTTGGGTTGTCGCTCCCGCGCGCGCGGCGGATTCCCGCGAGAGCCTGAGTGAACGACGTCTCAGCCTCTGCAAGCCTGCCGCGGGCTTGGTGGATCTCGGCCCACAGGATCTTCGCCCAGCAGGCCGTATCGTCGTCTTCTGACACGCCTTGATGGACGGCACCAACCGCCTTGGTCAGTAGCGCTTCGGCCTCCGCCGTTTTGCCGGCATCCGTGAACAACCACGCCCGCGAAAAATGTCCCAAGGTGACCCAAATACTATTCGCGCTGTAACGTCTGCTGACCGCCCCAATTGTCGCCGCAATTAGTTCGTCCGCCTGAGCAAACTCACCTTGTTGCTGGCAAACAAACGCAAGCTGAAACGCGGCATTGAGGGTCGTTGAGTTCTCTCCTCCGAGTGCTCGGCGAGCGATCTCGAGAGCGTTCTGGCTGCGTCGGTGGCTCTCCGCAAACCTTCCCGCGAAGAGGTAGACCCTGGCAAGGGTCCGCATCGAGGCGATTGTGCCGTAGTGGTCTTCACCCAAGATCTTACCAGACAGTTCTAAGTGTTGGAGCAGTACGGGCTCCGCCTGTGAGAGCTTCCCACTCTCAGTTAAGACGAATCCGAGACCGCGCATAGCCGAAAGCGTGTCGGGGTGTTCCTCGCCCCGGACCCGACGCAGACCGTCTAGCGCCTCGCTCAAGAGCGCCTCGGACTCGGAGTACTTTCCCTGCACAAATCGCAGCACACCCAGACTGGCCACGACGTTGAGGGTGACGGCTCGCTCTTGGCCAAGCTGGCGGCGAGCTAATGCGAGGGCTCGATCGAGTTGCAATTCGGCCGACGGGATCAACCCTAGTCCGAGGTACGCGTCGCCAATCGTGCGGCGAACCGAAAGTTCGACTTCTGGGTGATCGCCGAACTTACCGCCGATCGCGGCCGCGGCGCGGTCGAGAAGCGTTCGCACCTTGATGTCGGGATCGGGCCTGGTTCCCGGATCTTCCTGGTTGTCCGCGTCAGCTTGGCCAAGCAAGTCGCGCTGGAGAAACTCGTTGACCGCCCGCGAGATCTCCGCCTCAGTCGTCGCCCGCTCGGCCGCCGCGTTCGCCTCGCGTTCGGCGGCCACGGCGCTGACCTCGGCGGTGACAGCCCGATTGCGCTCGTCCGTGGCGATCCGCTCAGCTCGGCGCGCGCGGACGGCGAGATACGCACTTACCGCCGTAGCCGCGATCAAGAGAACCACGAACGCGCTCACCGTCACGAACGCCGCCCGGTGTTTCCGCGCAAACGCACGCAGCTTGTACGAAGCCGATGGCGGGCCGGCCTCGACGGCGTCGGCGTCAAGGTATCGCTGAATGTCGCGCGCCAAGCCGTTGGCCGTGTCATACCGCCGCGAACGCTCTTTTTCCAACGACTTCATCACGATCCAGTCAAGCTCGCCGCGCACCAGCCGGGTTAGCCGGGCCGGTTCAATGCGCCGCGTTGCGGCGATCGAGGCCAGCCGATCACCCGAGTGGCTCAGTCGCGTGCTGGGCTTCGGCGGCTCTTCTTCCTTGATCCGCCGCAGAATCTCGGCATAACCCGCCTCGCGCAGCTTCTGCCGCTCCAGCGGAGTCAACCCAGTCAATAGCTCGTAGAGCAGCACACCCAGGGAATAAATGTCGGATCGCGTGTCCACATCCAGGCCGCTCAAGTCAGCCTGCTCGGGACTCATGTATTCGGGAGTGCCGATGATCGCGCCAAACTGAGTGAAGAGCGTCCGCTCGGTCAGCCGATGGTCAATCGCCTTGGCAACGCCAAAGTCGATGACCTTCGGCACGGGCTTGCCGTCGATCAGGGTCACCAGCACGTTCGACGGTTTGATGTCGCGGTGGATGATCCCCTTCTGGTGGGCATGCTAGATCGCCTGGCAGAGCGGCAGGAATAATTCGAGCCGTTCGCGCGGGCTAAGCCTGGCCTCGTCGCAATACTGGGTGATCGGAATACCTCTCACAAGGTCCATCACGAAGTAGGGACGGCCCGTGTCGGTGGTTCCGGCGTCGAGGACCTTGGCGATATTGGGGTGGTCCATCAGCGCGAGCGCCTGGCGCTCGGCCTCGAAACGGGCGACGACCTGGCGGCTGTCCATGCCCGGCTTGATGATCTTGACCGCGACCTTGCGGCGGATCGGCTTTTCCTGCTCGGCCATAAAGACGACGCCCATGCCGCCTTCGCCAATCATTTGCAGAAGCTTGTAAGGCCCGACCCGTGAGCCCTCGAGCTCGACGACCGCAACTGACTCGAACTGATCGGTCGAGCTTTGGCCTTGGTTAGCATCCCCTGGCGGGTCGTCGTTGCCGGCCGCCGGCACATCCAGAAACGCACCCGGCGCGAAGTGAGCCTCGATGAGCTCGTCGATACGCCGGCGTAAGCCGGCATCGCCCGCACAGACTTGCTCAAGGTAGGCGGCGCGCTCGGCGGGGTCGTTCCGCTCCAGCGCGGCTTCGAAGATCATGCGTTCGGTCATGGCGAATGCCCCCCGTAATGCCAACCCGCGATCATCCCTCGTGGCGGGTCTAATAGCAATGCGACGGCAGCGGCCAAATCGCGCCAAGTTTTTTTTCGCGAGGCAGGAATCACCAGAAAGCGTGGGAAGCAGACGTCGTTTAACCGGGAGCCAACGGCGACCGCAAGTCATTAGACTCGGACAGTGAACGCCAACTCCGTCGGCTCCGGGTTAAACGCGCACCGCGGCTACGGTGCGGCTGCTGCCTCATTCGGCCTGGACTCGAGCACTGACCGCCGTCGCCGTTGGCTCCAGGTTAGACGCGCACGGCGGCCGCGGCTTTCCCGCGCCGTGTTAATCCGCTTGAACTCGAGCGGCGAATGCCGTCGCCGCTGGCTCCGCGTGACGGTCGACGCACGCTCGACGAGGGCGAGCCTTCGTGCGAGCCGGCTCTCGATGGGCGGCTCGGACGGAGACTCGCTTTCCTCGTGTCAATTCTCTACGATGTGGCGGAGGAGTAAAAACGCGTGCACATTCGAACCGTGCGGTGCAAACAAACCGAGCAGCAAACCAGCGGTTGGGTCCTTCTTCCGCGGGTGAACGATGGCAAGGAAAAGGTTGCCAGACTGGCCGCGGATTATAATCCATCAGGAGTGTTTTATGAGCGAGCGGTACACGGTGAGCGATGGCAAGTTGGTGCTGAACCTGGCGGCGGCGGAAGAAGGCGGCTACATCGTAACTTCTCCGCTGAATCCGGACTTGATTACGCAAGCGGAGACCATCGAAGAGGCATTTGCCAACGCACGCGACGCCGCCAAGGCCCTCAAGCTATCGCGAACCCGACTGATGCGCCGATTGTCCGAATCCAAAACGCCACGATGAAATTGCCCGAAGGGATCACCCGCGGAACGAAGGAGTGAACGCGATGCTTATCAGCCGTCACGAAGACTGGGTTGCGATCGCCGAGCTGAACGATCAGGACCAGATCCGGTTCACGCTCGAGTTTCAGACGCTCATGGGCGATTTCGGCTGGGAGGCCAAAGCGTTCGTCGGACACTTGCTCACCCTCTGGTACGATCCGTTCGAGCACCTGCTGGATTACTCCAGCGGCGAGGCGACGTGCTCCCAGGACCAGCCCGGTCAGTTCGACCGCAACGGATTGGACCAGCCGCAAGACGTAGTCGAATACTGGTCAGTGGACTGGAGCAAGAATGGAAACGGACACGAGCCACCGCACCGAGCCGGTTTGGGCTTGGGCTTGAGCGTCACTTGGTACCGCGATGTACTCCGCGCCAAGCTCGTCTCACTGCGGTTGCCGCGGCGGCTTCTCGTGGAATTCAAGGAAAAACTTCTGTCAAACATTAGCCACTTGCCACTCGAATAACAACCTTGCCAAAGTGTGCACCGCTTTCCAGGTGCTTGAGCGCCTCTTGTGCCTGGTCAAACGCGAACACGCGGTCGATCACCGGCCGGAGCTGATTCACCTCGATCGCGCGGTTCATCGCCTCGAACATGGCGCGGGAGCCGACGAAGATACCGTGGACGCGGACGCCCTTCATGAGGATTGGCATCGGGTTAACCTCGCCCGCGCCGGAGAGGACGCCGATCAAGGCGATGTGGCCGCCCAGGCGGACGGCGCGCAGCGAGGCGGCGAGCGTGCCGGCGCCGCCGACCTCGATGATGTGATCGACTCCCAGGCCGGCGGTCAGCTCGCGAACCTTCTTGCCCCAATCCGGTGTCGTCTTGTAGTTGATTCCGTCGCTCGCTCCCAGTTGGAGGGCCCTTTGAAGCTTGGTGTCTTGACTTGAGGTGGCGATGACCCGGGCGCCAGCGAGCCGGGCGAACTGGAGTGCGAAGATCGAGACGCCGCCCGTGCCTTGAACCAGCACGGTGTCCCCCGGTTTGACCGCTCCGCTCACGACCACCGCATTCCAGGCGGTGACGCCGGCACAGGGGAGCGCGGCGGCTTCTTCGTAGCTGAGATGGCCGGGGATCGCGACGAGCCCTCCTTCGTTGACCACGCATTCTTCGGCGAGCATGCCGTCGGATTCGCCGCCCAGCGCGGAACGGGCCTTGGTTTCGTCGAGCAGGCCGTCGATCCAGCGCGGCATGAAGCTGACCGCCACCCGCTCGCCGGGCCGGAAACGGGTCGCGCCGGCCCCGGTGGCGACGACCTCGCCGGCCCCGTCGGAAACCGGAATCACCGGCATGCGGAGCCTGGGGTTATAGTGCCCTTTGCAAAGCAGCAAGTCGCGGAAGTTGAGCGAAACGGCCCGTGTTCGGATGAGAACCTCTCCTGGCCCGGGAATCGGACTGGGAAGGTCCTCGAGCTTCCAGCCAAGGGGCCCGCCGAAGTGTTGGAGTCGATAAGCCTTCATGATGGACCCCCTCGTTAACCCGGAGCCGACGGCGACGATGATGGTTTGGAACGGGCCCGGAAACGCCGTCGCCGTTGGCTCCGGATTAACGAATTCCGCGGCGATAGTGACGGTTTGGAACGGACCGGCGCACGCCGTCGCCGTTGGCTCCGGGTTAACGAACACGGCGGCTGCGGCTCGGTCGCGCTTCGCATTCCTTGTCCTCCATTTTGGGCTCCAGGGCAAGACGTTGCCCTCCTTACTTTGCCGCTACGCGAAAATCGGTGTCGCCTTTCGCTGCGCGAAAGCACGTTCCATCGCGGAGCACCGCTTGACCTCCACGGCTAGAATAGAAATGTCCGGCTGCGGAGTGAAC
The DNA here is from genome assembly GCA_963823675.1 of uncultured Isosphaeraceae bacterium. Classification (GTDB taxonomy): domain Bacteria; phylum Planctomycetota; class Planctomycetia; order Isosphaerales; family Isosphaeraceae; genus CAWGMT01. Next base: position 300,686 of record CAWGMT010000021.1, read on the forward strand.
ATGGAAAGGCGGCAACGATGAACCATGAGAAATTGCGACTGTTGAGTGGCGGCCCTGCTGATACCTCGCCTTCCCCTCCCGAGAGCGAGAGGCAATCGGGCGACGCCGCCGAAGGAGAAGCGCTCGACGCTTATTCGCGGGTGATCGTGACGGTTGCCGAGATGCTCGGGCCGGCGGTCGTCAATTTACGGTCGGTCGCCGGCGAGTCGGGCCGGCGCGGCGGCGGCTCCGGGTCGGGCTTCTTGTTCACGCCGGACGGTTTTCTGATCACGAACCACCATGTGGTTCGCGGGTCGGAGCGCCTGCGGGTCCGGCTCAATGACGGGCGCGAGGTGACTGGCCGGGTCGTGGGCGCCGATCCGTGGACCGACGTGGCGGTCGTTCAGGCCGACGCCTCGGGGCTGCCCCACGCCGAGCTTGGCGAATCGGCGGGCCTGCGCGTCGGCCAGCTCGTGGTCGCGATCGGCAGTCCGTTCGGGTTCGATTCAACGGTCACCGCCGGAGTGATCAGCGCGCTGGGCCGCACGCTGCGGAGCATCACCGGCCATCTCGTCGATAATGTGATCCAGACCGATGCGGCCCTCAATCCGGGCAACAGCGGCGGTCCGCTGCTCGAATCCCGGGGCCGGGTGATCGGCATCAACACGGCCGTGATTCAGTCGGCCCAGGGGATCTGTTTCGCGATCCCGATCAACATGGCCAAGCGGATCATTCCTCAGCTCATGCAGCACGGGCGCGTGGTGCGCGGCTACCTGGGCATGCACGGCCGCGACGTGCCCCTGGCTCGCCACGTCGTCCGGTCTCTCGGCCTGAACCAGGAGACCGGCGTCGAAGTCGTCGGACTGGAACCGGCCGGCCCAGCCTCCCAGGCCGGAATGGTCGAAGGCGACCTGATCGTCGCCCTGGGCGATGAGCCGGTCGCCACGATTGACGACCTCCAGAAACGCCTTTCCGAGGTCCCGGTCGGAATTCCCACCGAGATCATCCTCCTGCGCGACAGCCGCCGCCTGGCGCGATTCGTGGTCCCGGGCGAGTATCCCAGCATGGAGGTCTGAGGGGACGGACGAGACCGCGGAGATCAGTATGCCCTAGGCCAGATGACACCGGCGTGAACTTGACGATGTTGATCAGCGCGGATTTTGGTAGGACCGAGACGATCGTCTTCGCCGAAACCGCGTGGCGGATTGGTCTACCAGTGCCGCGCGGAAAAGTTAACGTCTTGGCAAGCAACCGCCGGGCACGGAGGCCCGGCCCACTGGTAAGAGCGAGCAGAACCGCAGTGGCGGAGTGGCGTGGGCGTCCCAGCCGAGTGGCGTGGGCGTCTCTGCCGAGTGGCGCGGGCGTCTCTGCCGAGTGGCGTGGACGTCTCTACCCGCGTTGGAACTTTCTTTGGCTGCGCAACGCATAATAACCCTGGCAGGCGAATGGGCGGACGGCGTTCGATTCAGTGCGATCTTACGGGCTCTTCTGGGGTCGGTCCTCGCCGCACCGCTCGTTGCGCTTTTGGTGTCTGTCCTGATCGATCGCGGCTCGGATGGAGCAGTTCGGCTTTCCCGCTTCCCGCTGGCACTTCTGGCCGTCGACCCGCTCGTCCCCACCTGCGTGCGCAATAGCGTCATCTTCGCGGTCGCGCTGTCATCGAGCTCGCTTGGGCTGGGAATCGCGATGGGATGGGTGCTCGGCCGGCGTTCGTTCTGGGGCCGGCCGATTCTGCGCTGCGCGGTACTCGGTTTGCTAGGCGCGTCTCCGGCGATCCTGGCGCTGGGAATCTTAGGTATGCTCGGGCCGTGCACCCATTGGCCGTGGCCGTTTGCGAGCGCCGGGGCAACCGACCGAGGGGTCAGCCTCGAGTCCTGGACCGGGCTGGGATTATGGCTGGTCTGGCTCTGGAGCAGCCTTCCGGCCGCGACGGCCCTGGTGGCGGCCGCGACGACATCGGCCGTGGAACGGCTCGAACCATCGTGGGAAGATGCCGCCCGCCTGGCGGGCGCCGGTCCGATTCGATCGTGGAGGACGGTGAGCTGGCCTTTGATCCGTCCGTCCGCCGCGCGCCGCGGCCCTGGTATTTGCTCTCGGCCTCGTTGAGCCTGGGGCCCCGCTCATCCTGGGACTGCGACGGACCCTGGCCTTTCAGATCGTCGAAGCCGCGAGTCGGCCCACTCCCTTCCCGGGCATTTCGGCGTGGTGCTTGCTGACCGGTCTGATCGCCCTTGCCGGCGTCCTGTTGCTGCACCGCCTTGGCGGGGCGCCGATCTTCACGAACGCGAACTCGGGCGACATCTGGCCGCGAAGCCAGTCAATTCCGCGCCCGGCGTCGTTGCCCCGCGCGGCTGGCTCGATGGCGATCTTGACCGTTTGGTGCTTGATCGCGTGGCTGCCCGTGCTCGGTCTGGTTCGACTCGCACCTGGTGCGGGCGGTCCGCCGAGTGGTCCGGGCGGCGGGAGAGTGGGCGTATTCGGAGTGCTCGCCCGCCGCATGGGCGAACCCCCTGTTCGCCGGCTCGCGGTCAAGTCGGCGATTGTCGGTCTGGAAGTCGCCGCTGCGATTCTGTTCCTTTTCTGGCTGGACGGTTCGGGCCGCCGAGCCCGCCGCGCGCGAGCGGGCGCCGACAGGACCCGCTCTGCCTTGCCGATCGTCTTCGCGCCCCCATTGATCGTCGGCGTGGGCGTGCTCGCCATTCCCTGGGTCGCCGGGGCTGCCGCCGACCAGATGCCGATCACCGGGCCTGGAGCAGGACTCGCCCGTACGCTCGCCACCTTGGCCGGGTGGCTCGCCCCATCCGGCGATCCCTCGCTTTTTCTCGCCGTCAGCGTCGCCTGCGTGCTTGGGCCGGTTCTATTCGCCTGCTGGCGGCCGGTCCAGCCATACGCGCGTACGACCTTCGCGGCGATGGATGCCGCCCGGTTGATCGGGGCATCGCGACTCCGCGCGCTCTGGCTCAGCGCCGAGTCTCGTCATCATCTGGCTCGGACGCTTCGCACTGGCATGGTCCCTGGCCGCGACCAACCTGACCCCGGCCTTGCTCGCTTCGCCCGGCACCGACGGGCCGACCGTCGCGCCCGGCGTGTTGATCCTCGCCGACGGGCATCCCGAAGCGCGCTCTCTCGCAGCCGGTCTGGCGCTCGGAATCCTGGCGCTCAATGTGGCGGCATTGACGGTGGCCTGGGCGTGCGGTGCTTTACCGCGAACCGGCGACTGCGCGCCCTATTGAGTGCGCGAGCGCCGGGCACTCGACATGTCCGAATGTAATCGCGTACATTATTTACTGAGCGTTGCGCAACAAAGCGACGACTTGGCGAGCGGCCGCCGGGCACGGCGGCCCGGCCCACTGGGTAAACTGAAAAGAATCTTAGGGGAGTTGGCGTCCCTGCTCGAGCGGCCGCCGGGCACGGAGGCCCGGCCCACTGGGTAAACTGAAAAGAATCCCAGTGGAGCGGGCGTCCCTGCCCGCGCGGCCGCCGGGCACGGCGGCCCGGCCCACTGGGCAAAATGAAGAGCATCCCGTTCGACAAGACAAGCTACGGAACCTGCAATGGCTGTTGCAAAACTCGCGCTCGAAGATGGCTCGGTCTTTACAGGCTCGGCCTTTGGCGCCGAAGGTGAGACGGACGGCGAGGTCGTCTTCAACACCAGCATGACCGGCTACCAGGAAATCCTCACCGACCCTTCCTATCACGGCCAGATCGTGACGATGACCTGTCCGCACATCGGCAACTACGGAGTCAACGACGACGATGTCGAGAGCGCGCGTCCGTGGGTGCGGGGATTTGTCGTCCGTGCGCTGAGCCATCGGGTCAGCAACTTCCGCGCGCTCGGTTCGCTGGCAGCCTATCTTCAAAAGCACGGCATTCCCGGGATCCAGGGGATCGACACGCGGGCCGTGGTCAGGCTGACCCGGGTCCGAGGCGCGATGAAGGGAATCCTGTTCGACGACCGATCTCGACGACGCGAGCCTGGTGGCCAAAGCCAAGGCCAGCCCGGGACTGGTGGGCCGCGACCTCGTTTGCGAGGTGATGCCCAGGGAATCGAGCTCATGGGAGCTGGGCATCGACCACGCGTATGAGTTCGGCAACCGCGGGAATGGCCCTGCGGACAGCGATCGCCCGGCGATGCCAGCAGGATCGCTCCCTCGTCGCCGGCATGTCGTGGCCCTCGACTTCGGCATGAAGTGGAACATTCTGCGTCTGCTGGTCGACACGGGCTGCAAGGTGACCGTGATGCCGGGCTCGGCTTCGGCCGAGGCGGTGCTCGATGCCCAGCCCGATGGGATTTTCCTCTCGAACGGGCCCGGCGATCCCGAGCCGCTGGCCAAGGCGACAGCGACCCTGCGGGCCCTGATCCGATCGGCGGCCGATTCGCGCGGCATCCCGATCTTCGGAATTTGCCTGGGACATCAGCTTCTGGGACAAGCCTTCGGCGCGCGCACCTTCAAGCTCAAGTTCGGTCATCGGGGTGCCAATCATCCGGTGCGCAACGAGGAGACCGGCAGGGTCGAGATCACGACGCAGAACCACGGTTTTGCCGTCGATCCCACAACGCTGCCCCCGGACGTCAAGCCGAGCCACATCAACTTGAACGACCAGACGCTCGAAGGCCTGAAACACACTCGCTTGCCGGTCTTCGCGGTCCAGTATCACCCCGAAGCCTCGGCAGGCCCGCACGACAGCCGCTATCTTTTCGACGTGTTCTGGCGAATGATGGACTAGAGCATGCCCCGGATCATCCGCGTTGCGACCGAGGACGACGCAAGCGATATCGCAGCCATCTACGCTCCCTTTTGCAGCGCCACGCCCGTCTCGTTCGAGACCGAGGCTCCGACGATCGACGAGATGCGGCGCAGGATCGCCAAGACCCTGAAGTCGTATCCCTGGCTGGTCTGCGAAGACGAGGGGCGGGTGCTCGGCTACGCGTATGCCAGCCAGCACCGCGAGCGGGCGGCCTACCGCTGGTCGGTCGATGTGTCGGTCTATGTCCGTGAAGGGCATCGACGCGGTGGGCTGGGGCGTGCGCTGTACACGTCGCTTTTGGAGTTGCTTCGTCTTCAGGGTTTTCACAACGCCCTTGCCGGCGCGACTTTGCCCAATGCGGGAAGCGTCGCCCTGCACGAGGGAATGGGTTTCGAGCCGGTCGGAACGTACCGGGACATCGGCTTCAAGTGCGATGCGTGGCACGACTTGCGCTGGTGGCAACTGAGGCTGCGCGGCCCGGAATCCAACCCGGCCGAGCCGCTCGACCTGAAGCAAGCGAGCGAGCTGCCCGGCTGGGCGGCTGCGCTGGCGGCGGGATCGGCGTTATTGACCGCTTGAAGCTCCAAGACCGATCATGGTGATTGCCGGCGAGCCCTGCGCGTGCAACAGATCTCCAGCCGGCGATCCGGTGCCGGCAAACTCGCGGAGCAATTCGGCCTGGTCAAGATCGGCAATCGAGTCGACGACCTTGTGCGGTTGATAGGCGTAGCGGGTCAGGTCTTCGTGGCGGGTACCGCCGCTCAAGACCAGAATCGTCTTGAAGCCGAGCTGGGCTCCGCCGAGGATGTCGGTCTCCATGGTGTCGCCGATCACGATCGTTTCGTCGGTCGTGAGTCCCAGCTCCTTGCGGGCCCCGCGCAGCATGATCGGGCTGGGCTTGCCGACGCTGAAGGCTTTGGTTCCGCTGGCGGTTTCCAGCATCGCCACGGTGGCGCCGCAGCCGGGACGGATGCCGGACTCGGTCGGACAATTGGGATCGAGGTTGGTGGCGATGAGCTTGGCCCCGCCCATGATCATCCGCAGCGCGGCCTCGACGAGCTCGAAGCTGATCGTCCGCCCCTCGCCCACCACCACGTAATCGGGGTCCTTGTCGACGATGGCGTAGCCACAATCGTGCAGTGCGTTCAAGAGCCCGCCTTCGCCGATGACAAAAGCAGTGCCTCTCGGCTTCTGCTCGGCCAGGAAACGGGCCGTCGCGATCGCACAGGTATAGACGTGCTCCTCCTCGACGTCGATATCGAGGCGCTGGAGCCGGGTCGCGATGTCCAGACGAGTCCGCTGGCTGTTGTTGGTCAAGAAGCGGAATGGGACATCCGCCCGCCGCAATTCGTTGATGAAGTGGTCCGCGCCAGGGATCAGATGCCCGCCACGATAGATGACACCATCCATATCGATCAAATATCCGAGCATAAGTTGCGTTGTCCTCGGGCCAACGAAGCAGTCACGGCGCTTTCCGCCGTCGATTGGCCGCGAGTCATCGGATCTCGTCTTCAAGAGGCCAATCGCGTCGCAACAGAGCCGCGCCCTAGAAGCAAACGATGTGCCATGTCTCCCGCCGGGCACTCGGCCGGGGAAGACGCACGTTTCTGAACCGATGCAGGCCGCTTCACTTACGCTGGGGATGCTGGTCGCATTCGGGCTATGTTGAACGTTTCTCCAACGGACCTAACACTGCTCTGGCCTTAAGCAAGGCGGTGTGTCTGTGAGGCAGTGATTGACGAATTCTCATCGGTGATCTTCACAAAGAATCGACCCACGGATCCCAGAGAGGGTCGTCTCGGTGAGTCGAGGTCTCGGGTAACGGGGGCGGGAGCGGCTGCGGCAGCCCTTCCGCCCAGCGGACTTCGATCTTGGCGTTTTCCGGTCGCCAGTACCAGCCGCCGCAACGTATCCAGACATGGCGAAAGAACGGGCGCCCGTCGAGATACTTGACGGCCAGGTAATAGACCTTTTGATTCGAGATCCGATTAATGAGCCATGGGTGTCTGTAGAACCGCGCTTCCTGGTGGATGATCCCCCAGCCGTTTTCGCTGGCCCACTGGCTGATCAGTTTCTGATACGCCCTTTCCACGCGTCGTAGCAAGACGTAGCCGAGGATGAGAAGCGGAGCTGCGAATGAGAGAAGGCACAACCCCGAGCACACGGAGCCCAGGACTACCAACCAGACTGGCATCTGCATCGTTGGATGATAACCATCGAATGTGCGATGGTCCATCCGGCGATGGGATTCCTATAGCTCCGCGTCCGCCGGGACGACCTTCTTTCGCCGCGTTCCCATCCTCCCACCGGCGCCCGCCGATCTGGGGTAACAGCAACGGCCAGAACGGGACCAGGAGAAAGCAGAGAGTCGTCCAGGTCTCCGAGGGGGAAAGGCCGTGCCCTGCCCAGGTCACCAGAACGCTAACGGCCAGGATCATCACCGCTACCGGCGGAAGGAAGAGCTTCCAGAATCGCGTCGCCGGATGCCTCCACGGGGCCAGGTGAATCACGAGGCCGACGACGGACAACCCTAGAGCCAGCACCGAGGCCCCGATACGCCACTCCCCCGCGAGGAACGCGAATGCGGCCAGGAGGAACATCCACGCCGTTCCACCCAGCATCCCACCAGTCCAACCCAGCTTCTCGCCACGGCGAGCTTTCACTGCCAGGCTCTTCTCTTTCAGCATGAGACATCCGCCCGCATCAATCCGCCAACTGGCCCTGAAGCCTGGCAAACCCATCGGAGTTCATTTCTGCTCTGCGACGAGAGTTTCCGCGCGCCGGCCAGGATCAAAGAACTCTTTCGCCACGCGGCGGATGTCCTTGTCGGTGACCTTTGCCAGCTCTCCGTCGAGCTTGCGGGCATCAAGACCCAACTGCTCGCGACGGGCCAATGAGAAACAGACGCCGTACGGATTCTGGGCGAGCAATTCGTCGGGAATCTCGGTGGTTCCCAGCAGGAAACCCAACTGTTGGCGCGCGCCGGCCAGCTCCTGGCCGTCGAGCGCAGGCTCGATCGTTTCGCGAACAAAGGTCTCGAGCCGAGCGAACGCCTGAGGAGGCGATTCTCCGTTTTTGACGCGCGCATTGACCGCCAGGACGGCGCCATCATCGAAGGGCGTGAAGTAAACGGGCATGCCGCCGAGCTCATCATCGCCAAGCTTTTCCGCCCCAGCCCAGAACCGTGCGGCGATGACCAGGAAGGGAGCGTAGAGGTCGCTACCCGGCGCTGGGGTTGGATAGGCCACGCAGGCCGCCCGCCCCGGAATTGCCGCGCACGGCGACGCCACGACCTGCCTTTGCCCCTTCGCGGACGCCGGCGGGCCCGGCTCGCCGGGGGCGGGCGGCTCCTCTCCCGGCATGACTTTCGCGAAATGCTCCTCGATCGCCTTCCGAGCGGCACCCACATCGATCCCGCCGGCCAACGCGACGATCGCATTGGCGGGCTTGTAAAACCGTTTCCAGAAAGAGTGGACTTCATCGAGAGTGATCGCCCGAACGTGATCGGGCCGCCCTCCGTGCCGTCCACCGTGCGGTGTCGGCCGTATCAGCTCGCGGGCGTTATTCTGCGCCGCCAGTGCTGGAAAGCGGAAGAACATGTTGTCGATCTCTTGCAACAAGCGAGGTTTCTCCCGCTCCAGGTCGGCGGTCGCGACCCGAAGGTCGGCCATGCGGGCCGCGGCGTCTGCTATCTCCTGGTCGAGGTTCTTCGCGGGAAAGACGCTCGAGAAGACCGTGTATCGGTCGCCGGTCTGCCCGTTGGCACCCTCGGGATAACGCGCGGCAAATTCCGTGACGGTTCGGGCCTTGGTGTCGCCTGCCGCCGCAGTGACATAAAGATGCTCGACCAGGTGGGCCAGTCCCGATCGACCGGCCGGGTCGTGATCGCACCCGATGTCATAAACGACGGTGAGCGCGACCTGTTTCGCCCCCTTGATCGGCCGGAGCATGACTTTCAGGCCGTTCGGCAGGCGAAAACGCTCGACGCCTTTGATCGCGGGGGTTGACCAGTCGCGGGCGATCGCCGCGCTTGCGCCTTTTTGGTCTTTGGGGAGCGCTCCAGTGGGCGCTCGGACATCGCGATCAGACGCGACAGCCCCTTTCGTCTGCTGGGCCGCTTTGATCGGCGCGAAGAGAAACGCGGTGACGCCAGTGACCAGAACCGCGACCGAGAGCGCGCCCGCGACGAGTCCGACTTTTTTGAAGACCATGGACAAGACCACTCCTTTCGTAAGGGCCGCGGCCTCGGGCGTGAGGGCGGCAGCCACCAGGGTGCTACCCGCGGCGAGCCTGGCCGCGGCCGAGATTGTGAATTGGATGAGCGTCGGGGGAACGGCACTGGCGCGCTCGGCGGCGAGGAATGACGCCACCGCCGCCAGTGTGAGCGTGAGCCCCCTGCGCACGAGCCCCGCTCTCAATCGCTCGCGGCCGCGGGCAAGGCGGCTCTTGACCGTCCCGACGGGACAACCAATCTGGGCGGCCGCCTGTTCGTGGGTCTGGCCTTGCACGTCGCAAAGAATGACGGGAGCACGAAATCGCTGGGGAAGCCGCTCGAGCTCAGCGTCGATGAGGGATCGGAGCTCGTCGTGCTCGGCTCGGGCTGCGTGCGCGTCTTTCACCGGGATGTCCTCCGCCATTGCCCGTTCCCGGCCTCGCCGGCGGCGAGCGCGTGTGCTGGCCCTCACGGCAACGCGGCGAGCGACACCATACAGCCACGTCGCCAGCACGTCGCGATCGCGGATCGACCCCGCCTTCCTGACCAGAATCAAGAACGTTGCTTGGAACGCGTCGTCAACGTCGTCTTGATCGGGTATCGCCCGCCGGCAAACGCCCAGGACCATTGGCCCGTGCCGACGCAGGATCGCCTCGAACGCAGTCTCATCACGCGCCGCGATGAACCGATCCAGAAGCTGGCGGTCACTCAGGCCGATCGCCGTGCCGGAATCGAAGAGCCGCCGCATCGAGTCGAGTGCAAGAGCACGTTGTCCGCTTGACATCCCGCCTGTCTCCGTAAGTCGAGCCGTTTTCTCTATGAGTACACGATCGCAGACCATCGTTCCAATTTTCCGATCCATTTCCTCCATCTTTGACCTGCTTGCGCCTCCGTCGCGATTGACCCGGTGATTGAGCCGCGTTAAGCTGATACTTTACAACGCCAAGTGGCCAAGACGGTCGAACTTGAGTAAGGTGGAGAGAGTGTACCGTGGGTTCGACGTGCGTGGTTGGATTGCAATGGGGTGACGAGGCCAAGGGGAAGATTGTCGATTTGCTTTGCGACCAGCATGACGTGGTGGTTCGGTATCAGGGTGGGGCCAACGCCGGGCATACCGTTGTTGTCGACGGCGTCACCTACAAGCTGTCGCTGGTGCCAACGGGGATTCTGCGTCCGGGGGCTGATTGTGTCATCGGCAATGGGGTGGTCATTCACCCGCCGGCATTGCTCAAGGAGATCGAAACGCTCAAGGGCATGGGTGTGGACCTGGTGCGCAGACTGCATGTTAGCGACCGGGCGCATGTCATTCTGCCGTACCATCTGACCGAGGAGCGGCTGACGGAGGAGTCGGCGTTTCAGGCCGACCATCTCGGGACCACCAGGCGGGGGATCGGCCCGTGCTACCGCGACAAGGTCGGCCGGGTGCACGGAGTCCGGGTCGCCGATCTCTATCATCCGGCGCAGTTTCGCGAGCGACTGCGACGGATCATCGATTACAAGAACCGGTTGCTAGGCGCGTTGCTCTCCGAATTCGAGCCGCTTGACCCCAAGACCGTGGCCGATGAATACCTGGATCATGCCGAGCGTCTGAGGCCTTTCGTCCGCGACACGACGTTGTGGCTGCACGAGGCCCTCGAGCGGGGGCGGCGTCTCCTGTTCGAAGGCGCTCAAGGCTCGCTCCTGGACGTCGATCACGGCAGCTATCCGTACGTCACGAGCTCCAACAGCAGCGCGGCTGGCATTGCCGCGGGATCGGGGGTGCCGACGCGCCACATCGAGCGCTGGATTGGTGTCGTCAAGGCTTACACGACTCGCGTCGGCGGCGGGCCGTTTCCCACCGAGCAGGACAATGAGATCGGCGAGCGGATTCGCCGCGTGGGCCGGGAGTATGGTACGGTGACCGGACGGCCCCGGCGATGCGGCTGGTTCGATGCGGTCGCCGTTCGCCACGCCGCCCGGGTAAGCGGCTCGACCGAGCTGGCCGTCATGCTGCTCGACGTGCTGAGCGGGCTTGAAGAAATCAAGGTCGCCGTCGCCTACCAGCAGGATGGCAAGAAGGTCACCGCGTTACCGAGCTCGCTGGACGATTTCGAGCATTGCCAGCCGATCTACCAGTCTCTACCGGGCTGGACCGAGGACATCAGCACCGTCAAGCGCTGGGCCGATTTACCCGAGCAGGCGAGGAATTATGTCGCGTTTTTCGGGCGGCAAGTTGGCGTGCCGGTGACGATCGTCTCGGTCGGTCCCGACCGGCGCCAGACGATCCTCGTTGCGTGATGGCTGGGCGGCCCGCCGGCACCGGCGCACGTGTTAATCCCCGATTGGGTTGGGGGCCTTCCCTCAAGTTGACCGACGACCAAGCTAGAGACCAACCATGACGATCACTGAAGAAGGCTTGGCCCGGATTGCGGCGGCCGGATTGAAACCCGAACAGCTTCCCCGTCATGTTGCCATCATCATGGACGGCAACGGGCGCTGGGCCCAGCGGCGCGGGCTGCCGCGAATCGTGGGCCACCGGCGGGGAATTCAGAGCGTTCGATCGGTCGTCGAGGAGGGGTGCCGGCTGGGACTGGAGCAATTGACCCTCTATTGCTTCTCGGTCGAAAACTGGAAGCGGCCGCCGCGCGAGCTGACTTTTCTCATGCGCCTCTTGCGCCATTACCTGGTCGTCGAGCGTAACGAGTTGATGGACCAGAATGTCCAGCTCAGGATGATCGGCCTGCGAGACGGTCTGCCCCGCGACGTCTTGAACGAGTACGAACGGACGGCCGAGCGGACGGCCGCGAATGATGGCATGATTCTCTGCCTGGGGGTAAACTATGGCGGTCGATCGGAGATCAGCGACGCGGCTCGCCGGCTCGCCGAGGACGTCCACGGCGGTCGATTGCTGCCCAGCCAGGTTGACGAGGCGCGGTTTGCGTCGTATCTCTTTACAGCGGGGATGAGCGATCCCGACCTGTTAATTCGCACAGCCGGAGAGATGCGGATCAGCAATTTCCTCCTTTGGCAGATATCCTACGCCGAGTTATGGGTCACGCCCGCGCTCTGGCCCGACTTTCGCGGCGACGATCTGGTCGAGGCTTGCCGTGCCTACGCTTCCCGTGAACGAAAATTCGGCGGGCTCCCCTCGGCCGCCGCGCGCCTGGCCGCCTATTGAGCTTTGAAACGGAACATGCTAGGCACACGCGTCTTCCTGGGCCTGCTGATGGTGGCCGGGCTCCTGTGTGCGCTGTTGGTGGATGAGTGGTTCGCCCCGTGGTATCCATTCTGGTTCCTGCTCTCGGCATTTGCCGTCGTGGCGGGATCTCGCGAGCTGATCGAACTGTTGGGAGCAACGACTCGCCCGCCCCTCTGGCAACTCCGTGATCGGTGGCGTCTGTGCGATCCTGGCAGCGAACTGGGTTCCCCACGTCGCCGTCGGCCCCAGCGCGGACGACGGGCAATCCGCTCTCCTCTACGATCCGGCAAGACCGCTCGAAACGCTTGCCTGGCCGTTTCTGACGTTTGCGGCGGTGCTCATGCTCTCGTTCGTCATTCAGAGCTTACAATTCGAGAAGCCCGGCCGCACGATGGCCAAGATCTCGGGCACAATTCTGGCAGTGGCCTATGTCGGCGTCCTGGCGAGTTTTACAATTCAGTTGCGGTGGTTCGAAGGGCGCCTCCAGGGGATTCTGGCGCTCGTCTACCTGGTAGCGACCGCCAAGGGAGCCGACACAGGCGCCTACACCATGGGGCGATTGGCGGGCCGCCACAAGCTGTGGCCCTCGCTGAGCCCGCACAAGACGATTGAAGGGGCAGCCGGCGGCATGGTTTTCAGCGTCGCGGCCGCGCTTCTGGTCGCGGCGGTCGCTCGTTTTCTGCTGCACGTGCCCACCTTTTCCTGGCCGGTGGCGGCTCTTTACGGATTGGTGATCGGTGCCGTCGCCCAGCTCGGAGACCTCATGGAGTCGATGATCAAACGCGATTGCGAGCGCAAGGATGCGTCCCGCGCGGTTCCCGGGTTCGGCGGGGTGCTTGACGTCATCGATTCGCTCATTTTCGCCGGTCCCGTCGCGTACGCCTTCTGGTTGGGCCTGGGGCCTTGACGCCAATGCCGTCGAATTAGCGATAAGTTGGGGATCGCCAAGAAATTGATCTCGTTCCCATGCGGAGCGTGGGAACAAGGATGCCACAAGTCTGATCTCCTCTCTGCGCAACACCCGCCGTGGGCAAGGGTTCGGTGCAAGGGCGAGCTGGGCTTGCTGACTCTCGCGATCTTTTCCGGGCATGGTAGTAAATGAGAGCCAGTGAGAGGAATCCGCTTGTTTTTTTCCGTTTTGGCCCCCACGGTCAAGAGCCCCGGGTCCAGGAGCCGGCCGGCGCGCCCTCGAGGGGCAAGGAAGTGGGGATTGCATCTAAACCACAACTAGCGCGAATCTTACGAATGAGAGAGCCGTCTTCCGGCGCAGCGCCATCGACCTCGTCGTGATGACAGGTCCTGACAGAAAGGGGGCCACCGTTCGTTCGTTTCCGGCTGCCGTCGGAACGAAATGCACCCGTTCCTTCCCAGCGTCGCTCTTTCCTCAAACCGTTAACGCCGAATTCACGGACGTGGGCACGGACCGACATGTGCGAGCGATCACCTCCGGGCACGGAACACGCGCGATTCTTGAGATCGTTGCTGATCCCGGTGCACGTGTGATGCACTCAGGCAAACGCGGGAACGGATCGGCGTGACTGGCTGTCGAGACGGGTTCGGGCCGGGATCGCGATTCTATTGCCAGTCGCAGGTGCATCCAGTCGCGACATTGCGCTGCTTCGATCCCCGACACATACTTGGCACATACTTGACATACTTGGCAGGTTCTGGCGCGTGCCAAGTATGCCAAGTATGTACCGAGTATGCGGTTGGACGGCGGAATAACCCGTCCAACTCACCTTTCCTGCCGGAACGCAACAACCGCTCTCGCCCCGGCCGCCGTCTTAACCCTCCTCAGGGGTTGCTGGGGTTCGACGCCCGCAGGGCGGCGCCCCCAGATCCGGGGCGGGCGCACTGGGGGCGTGCCGGCTGTCGCCAGCTCGACCCCAGCCACCCCGCTGCTGTCAACCTGTTGCATTTCGGCTAACTTTTGTTCCATAATACGGTGGTGATTGCCGGCTGCGAGCGGACTTGAGAACGTGGAGACAGGGGGGATTGGTGGCCAAGCGGCCTGTTCCCCAGGTCCTGGGGCCGGCGAAAGGGGAGGCATGCCGGAAGTCACAATCAGTCTGGAGGGTCATGCCGAGGAGCTTGCGGTCTTCGGTAGTCGAGACCAGTATCTCAGACAGATTCGAGACGTGGTGGGAGTCAAGGTCGTCGCACGGCACGGCGAGCTCCGGATCGAAGGAGACGCCGAGCGGATCGAGCAAGCGCGACGGATCTTCGAGGGGCTCAGAGCGATCTACCGCACCCGCAAGGCGATCACCTCGAGCGATGTAACCGAGCTGGTGGAAGCGACAGTCTACGGGCCAGGGACTGATGCGCTGGATGCGATCGAGATCCGCGAGGGGAACCGGTCAGTCCGGCCCCGCTCAGACGGGCAGGCTCGTTACATCAAGGCGCTCCTGCAAAACGAGCTGGTTTTCTGCGTCGGGCCTGCCGGCACGGGCAAGACTTATCTGGCGGTGGCGATGGCCATCTCGCTCTTGCGGCGCGGCCGCATCAAGAAGATCGTGCTGGTCCGCCCGGCCGTGGAGGCCGGCGAGCACCTGGGGTTCTTGCCGGGCGATCTCGAGGCCAAGATCAACCCCTATCTGCGACCGCTCTTGGATGCGCTCCATGACCTGATGGACTACGATCAGATTCGTCGCTACATGGACAACGACTTGATCGAGATCGCGCCCTTGGCCTACATGCGCGGCCGCACGCTCAATGACGCGGTGATCATCCTGGACGAGGGCCAGAATGCGACCGTCCCGCAGATGAAGATGTTCCTGACGAGGATGGGTCAGAATGCGCGAATCGTGGTGACGGGCGACATCACGCAAGTTGACCTTCCCCAGGGAACGCGCAGCGGGCTCGCCGACGCGATCGATCGGCTCAAGGAGATCCCCGGGGTCGGAACGGCCCTGCTCGATCGATCGGACATTGTACGACACCCGCTCGTGCAGTCGATCGTCAACGCGTACGAGTTAAGCGAAATGGCCGGGGACCGGGATGGGAAACCAGCCGCCTCCCCGGCCGATTCCTCGGGACCGCTTCCGTCATGAGTATCGGCCGACGCCGTCCTAAAGTTCCCAGGCCGCAACTGCGGCCTTCTCCCACCGTTTCGCTCAAGCAAGGCCGGCTGGTACGCCAGCGCGCTCGGGCCGCCCTGATCGCGTTTCTGGCGTTTTCGGTGATCGTATGCACGGCGATCGTCCACGGCTCCGGACCGCCGTTTGCGCATCGCATCGGCGAGCGGCCCGAGCGGCAGCTCCGGGTGAAGGTCAAGGAATTCAAGATTCGCAATCAGACCAAGACGAGCAACGAACGACAGGCGGCCGCCGATCAAGTTCCGCCCTCGCTACTCAATGATCCGGCGCCCTTGCGCGATCTGGCCGAGCGAGTCGAAGACTTGACGACGGCGATCGCCAAGTCGAGCCGCCTCGAAGACCTGCGGGAAAACCTTCGGACGACCTGGCGGCTCAAGCCCGAGAGCTATCTCGACCTCAAGGCTGCCACCGACACGCCCGAGCGGCGGGACAATCTGCACGTCCAGATCGCGGCGGCGTTTGGAGGGTTGATTCGCGACGGCATCCTGGGTAGCGGCGCCTTGCCGACCAGCGAATCGTCCAGCCGCATGCTCTCGATCCGCGGCCGTGGCGAGCCGCCCGAAAAAGCGCGGACCGTGGCTCGCGACCGCGTCCTGCCCGAGCGGATCATCAAGTCCGACAGCGTGGTCTATCAAGAGTTTTGCTCGGTGTTCACGGCCCCCCGGGTCGGTCAGGTCCTGCTGGGCCTGATCGGCGACCAGCTCGACCTGGCAGCCTCGCTGACCTTCGAGGCCGACGAAACCGCCCGCCTCCGGGAGGAGGTCCGTCGCCAGGTCCCCGACCAGTTCGACATCTACACCCAGGGTGAGGTCTTGGTCGACCAGGGCCAGACGGTCGGCGAGGAACAGCTCATCTTGTTGCGTCTCGAGCACGACACGGCCGTCCGCGAGCTCGGCATCGCCGACCGGGCGCGCCGGGCCGCGGGAATATTCGCGCTCGTGACGGCGCTCTTTGTATTGACCGCGACGTACGTCACGCGCCACGAACGAAAGATCGGCCGCGATCCCCGCCACGTCGTGATCGTCTGCGGCCTCACGATCCTGGGCCTGGCGGTGGTGCGGATGCTCTCGGCGCAGACCTGGAACGCCGAGCTCGTGCCGGTTGCCGTCGTCGCCATGATCGTCGCGATTGCATACAACCCGAGCTTCGCCATGATGATCGCTTTTGCGCTTTCGCTGCTCACCTGCGTCGCGCTGGGGACGGACCTGCCCTATTTCCTGGTGCTGATGGGGGGCACGGCCGCGGCCGTGCTCTCCTTGAGCGAGGTCAGGACCCGCACCAAGCTGATCAAGGTCGGTACGACCTGCGCGATCGTCTATCTCGTGATGACCTGGGCGACGGGGCTGTGGCAAGGCGAGCCGCTCGAGCTGATCCGTAACGACGGCCTCTGGCGCGCGGGATGGGGCCTGATGGCCGGCTTCTTCCTGGGCGGCAGCCTGCCGTTCATCGAAAACGCGCTGGGCATCGTGACCGGTATCAGCCTGCTCGAGCTGGGCGACAACACGCACCCCCTGCTCCAGGAGCTGGTCCGTCGCGCGCCGGGCACCCACAATCACTCGATCACGGTCGGCGCCATCGCCGAATCGGCCGCCGAACGGGTGGGCGCCGACGCCCTGCTGGTTCGAATCGGCTCCTACTACCACGACATTGGCAAGATGCTCAAACCGCACTACTTCGTAGAGAACCAGGTGGGACCGGTCAACCGCCATGCCAAGCTGGCCCCCGCGATGAGCACGCTCATCATCATCGGCCACGTCAAGGACGGCGTTGATCTGGGCCGGCAGCACCACCTTCCCGAGCCCATCATCGACTTGATCGAGCAGCATCACGGGACCACGCTGGTCGAGTACTTCTACCACGAGGCCAATCGGCGCAACGACAACAATCCCGACGCCTCGCCGGTCCCGGAGAGCGCCTACCGCTATCCCGGGCCCAGGCCGCAAACCAAGGAGGCGGGCATTCTGATGATGGCCGACGCCGTCGAAAGCGCCAGCCGGTCGCTCTCCGACCCCACCCCCTCGCGCCTTGAAGGCTTGGTCAGCGACATGATCGACCGGCGACTTCGAGACGGTCAGTTCGACGAATGCGGCTTGACCCTCCGCGAAATCGCCGAAGTCCGCGACAGCCTCATCAAGTCCTTGATCGGAATCTACCACGGCCGGGTCAAATACCCCGAGCACCGGACGGCCTGATGGCCGTTTGCCAGCGCGGAGAGCGAGGATCGCGATGGCCGGCGAGCCATCCGGAATCGACGTCGAGGTCAGCGATACCCAGGCCCATCTCCGGGTCGACCGCGCCTCGCTTGTCGAGCTGGTGCGGCGGGTGCTGCGGCTTGAAGGTCGCAGTCGCGCATCGATCTCGATCGCGATTGTCAACGACGCAGCGATCCATCGGATCAACAAGACCTACCTGGAACACGACTGGCCGACCGACGTCGTCACGTTTCCTCTGTCGGAGCCCGCGGATGCGATCCTGGTTGGCGAGCTCATCGTTTCGGCCGAGACGGCCTGCGCGACCGCACGGGAGCTTGCTCTCGACCCTGCCAGCGAGCTGGCGCTTTACGTCGTCCACGGGCTCTTGCATCTCTGTGGCTACGACGACGACACAGATGCTGGTGCCGCCGTGATGCGCCAGCGTGAGCGTGAGGTCCTGAGACCCGCCGGCATACCGTGCCCGCCCGTGTGATCTTCGCCAGGCCGCGCGGTCGAGCATGAGGGCGCGCGAAACAATAACTTACCTATTGCTTTCCGCGCCCTTGGCCTGCGGTCGTGCGACCTGCGCAGGCGCGTAGAGCGCCTGCTTTACACGCAGGAAGTCGGGGGTTCGAGTCCCTCATCGCCAACTTAAACTAACCAGCGGTAATGACTTATGGCTTGTGAGCTACGAGTCAGATCGCCTGCCAGAAACGCAGGCGCTCCCGCTCAACAACCGCCTGGGTCCCGCTCTGCTCGGGCTTTCTGGGTCAGCAATTGCCCCTCAAATTCGGGCATCGAATGCAGTAGAGAAAATGTGTGCGTCCGGTGAAGTGCATCTACAAAGCGGCGTGACTCCCCGCGATGATAGTACCGGCGGGGCCAGTGGTCCCGTCAGGGAGATCACGCCATGTCTCGAAGCCGCACCGTCGATCTACGCTGGAATGCCCTCCTCAATGATTTCCGCCGCAGCGGTCTGACTCAAGCCGAGTTCTGCCGCCTTCGCCAAATCTCGCTTCACTCCTTCCGAAAGCACCTCTACCAGCCAGCCCCGTCCAAGCCCACCCCCAGCGACGATCGTTCTTCCGCCAGTGCCGACCACCACTTCCTCCCGGTCACCATCCTTCCCGATCCGATCCCGTCGATCACCGCCTCCCAACCCCACCTCGAACTCATCCTTTCCAACGGACGTCGGATCGCCGTCGCCCCCGGATTCGACCCCCAGACTCTCCGCCGTCTCATCGCTGTCGTGGAGGAACGCCCATGTTCGGACTGAGCGCCGCGGTCCGCGTTTACCTCGCCAAGCAACCCGGCCGACATGCGCAAGAGCTTCGACGGCCTGGCCGCCCTGGCATCCGGCAGCCTGGCGCTCGATCCCCTCTCCGGTCATCTCTTCGTCTTCGTCAACAAACGCCGCGATCGCATCAAGATCCTGTATTGGGACCGCGACGGCCTGGCCGTCTGGGCCAAGCGACTCGAACGCGGGACCTTCCGCATCCCGGCCGCCGGGTCCGATCGCGTCGAGATGACCACCGCCGAACTCGCCGCCCTCCTGGCCGGCATCGACCTGAACACGGCCCGACGGCGCGTCCGCTACTCCCGACCCGGCACTCCCCTTCAAAATTCGGAGAAAAATGCGCCAACAATCGAGCACTGCGTCAACGTAGTATAGGGTATGATCACCCTCGCGGACCCACTCCCCGACGACCTGGAAACGGCCCATCAGCTCATCCGTGAGTTGCTGAAGACGCTCGCTCAGCAGATCCATCTCAACGAGAAGCTCCAGCACCAGCTCGAACAGCTCCTCCGCCAACGCTACGGCCCCAAGGGCGAGCGGATCGACCCGGCTCAGCTCTTGCTCTTCGCCCAGGAGATCCTGGCGCAGGCCGAGCCCACGCCGACACCCGCTTCGACCCCGGAGCCGGCCCCAGCTCCGACGCCCACTCCGAATGCGGCCAAGAAGAAGGGCCACGGCCGCAAGCCGCTGCCGGCGAGCCTGCCCCGCAAGCCCGTCCTGCACGACGTCCCGCCCGAACAACGCGTCTGCCCCGACTGCGGCGCCGAGCGGACCTGCATCGGCCAGGAAGTCCGCGAGCAACTCGAATTCATCCCCGCGTCGTTGGTCGTGCTCGAACACATCCGCCCCAAATACGCCTGCCAGGCCTGCGAAGCCAACGTCGTGATCGCCGACCGGCTTCCCGAGCCGATCGACAAGGGGTTGCCCGGCCCGGGGCTGCTGGCTCACATCGCGGTCAGCAAATATGCCGATCACTTGCCGCTTTATCGCCTCGAAGGGATCTTCAAGCGGTCCGGCGTCGAGTTGTCACGCTCGACGATGTGCGACTGGATGGCCGTCGTCGCCGAGTTGCTGGACGCCGATCGTCAAGCTGATGCTGAGCAAGATCCTCACCTCCAAGGTCGTCCAGAACGACGACACGACGGTACCGGTGCAAGACCACGACGGCAAGGGGATCAAGACCGGCCGGCTCTGGGTCTCCATCGGCGACCACGACCATCGTTACGTGGTCTATCTCTACACGCCGGACCGCAGTGCCACCGGGCCGGAGGAGATCTTCAAGGACTTCAAGGGTTATCTCCAGGCCGACGCCTATTCGGCCTACGACGGCCTGTACAAATCGGGCGAGATCGTCGAGGTCGGCTGCATGATGCACGCGCGGCGAAAGTTCTACGAGGCGCGGACCAGCGACCCGCAACGGTCCCATCAAGCGCTGGCATGGATCAGCTTGCTCTATGACGTCGAACGCGAAGCGAAGGAGCGAGAGCCGACGGATTACGAGGCCTTCGTCGCGTTGCGGCACAAGATGCGAGCCGAGCGATCGCGGCCGATCTTTGACAAGTTCCACGCCTGGCTGGAAGCCGAGCTGCCGAAGGTCTTGCCCAAGAGCCCGATCGGCGAGGCGATCCAGTATGCGTTGAACCATTGGGAGGCGTTGAAGCGTCCCCTGGAGGCCGGGTTCCTCGAGCTGGACAACGGCGCCTGTGAGCGCGCGTTCAAACCGGTCGCGCTCGGCCGCAAGAACTGGTTATTCGCGGGGAGCGACAAGGGAGGCCAGACGGCGGCCGTTCTGATGAGCCTGTGCACGACGTGCAAGAACCTGGGGATCGACCCGCAGGCTTACCTCCGCGATGTGCTCGATCGAATCAGCACCCATCCCGGCGAGGCGGATCGAAGAGCTGCTGCCCGACCGTTGGCAGGAGTTGCGCCAGGCCGGCGACGCCGGAACTGACTGACCGCACCTGAGCCCCGGGTTCGTCACCACCCCAGACGAGCCGCGGGGCGATTCTGCGCGCCGTGACTCAGGTTGCCCCGCCCCGCTCGTCTCGGTCTCGGCCGATCGGGGCAATCGCGTTCGCCAGCACCGGAACTGCGTCAAGACGGTGCCCCGAACATCATCCCACGCCCACGACCCGCTTTGAAGATGTGGTTTACCGGACGCACACCTTGCAATGAACCGCATCGCCGCATTTCTCGTGGTTCTGGTCGCGATTCCCGCCTACGCCGAGGCGCCAAAGGCCGAGCAGTCCGTAGCCCCCGCCGGCTGGTCGTTCGCGACCGAGGGGAGCGGCATTCCCTTGAACCAGAAGGCGAATGAATATGCCCCGGAGGTTGACCACAAGGTCACCCACGGCGGGAAGGCCGCCGTGTCGATACGCTCGATAGTCGCCAAGCCGACGGGGGCCCGCAGTGTTACCCAGCTCATCAAGGCCGACGCCTACCGCGGCAAACGCGTGCGTCTGGCCGGTTACTTGAAGACGCGCGACGTGGCTGATTTCTCGGGACTCTGGCTGCGGGTTGACGGCCCGACCACGTTGCTCGGCTTCGACAACATGGACCCGCGCCCGGTCAAGGGCACGACCGACTGGACGCGCTATGAAGTCGTTCTCGACGTACCAGAAACAGCCGTGAGGCTGGCATTCGGCTTGATACTCATGGGCACGGGCCAGGTCTGGGCTGACGACCTCAATCTGGAAGTGGTCAACCCGAGGGAGGTCAAGTCCACCCAACTTATCCAGTTTGGTGTGGTGCGAGCCGAGCATGCCACCAACTTCGACTTCGAGGCGATCGATGTCGCCGACGCCGTCCCCGGCTGGGACATCCACCACCATGGAACCAATGCCTATGCCCATCGCATCGCCACGACGGGGGCCCATGGCGGGCGGACGTTCCTGGAGGGCAAGTCAACCGATCACGCGACCCCGCTGTCGTTCTCAGCGGCACAAACGTTCATGCGACCCCCTACCAGTGGAAGCGGGTGCGATTCCGCGCGTACCTCAAGACCGAAGGCGTCGCCGACGAAGCGGTCTTGTCGATGGAAGTCTGGGGGAAACACCCCTGGATTCGCACGAGCACCGCTGGCCGCGGGGTGAAAGGCCAGACCGACTGGCAACCTCAAGACATCGTGCTCGACGTGCCCGCCGACGCCGAATTCCTGGGCCTGGGAGTGGAGCTTCGGGGAGTCGGCACACTCGGCGTGGATGATGTCAGCGTCGAGGTCGTCGATCCGGCGAAGGCAGCCGTCACAGCGGAATCGGAAACCTTGAGGACTGCTCGAGAAAAGCGGAACCGCGAACTGGCCGAGGCCTACCCCAAGCTGCCCAAGCGGCCGCAGAATCTAGACTTCGAACGTTAATCTGGTGAGTTGCCCGATCGGTTTCAACCTGTTACATTTGTCTTAGAGTTGCTCAGAAACGGGTCCAAAGCGATCGGTGTCATCGGTTATTCGGGAAGTATTGGGTCATTGATGAAGATCTCCCGGCTCCGCGTCTCCATCCGGACCATGATCGCCCTTGTGGCAGGGGCCGCGCTCTTGATCTGGGGCTGGATGGCGTACCTCAACCCGGTCCGCAAATGGCAAGCGGCGATCCGGGAGACATCGGAACCGGATGCGTTCTGGGAGGCTGTCTCCCAGGCGTCGAGCGGGAAAATCTGGGGCATCGATGCGGGTTGGGCTGTCGCCGAATTCGCCCGGATCATTGGTGATTCACGCGAAAACGCCCGGACCCGTGCCATGGCCATGGGGGCCCTGCCCAGTTTCAAGGCGAAGGCCGAGCCGGCGATCCCGGTCTTGATCGCGGCGCTGGCGCATGGCGACTCGCCCGGAATCCGATCCGGCGCCGCAGTCACGATCCGTCAGATCCTTGGCGATTACCCACAGGACAACCCGTCAACGAAAGCCGCGGTGGCCGCGCTCACCGCCGCCTTGAAAGACCCCAATCGCGAGGTCCGACGGTGGTCGGCCTGCTGCCTGGCCTGGGTCGGTCACGGCGACGACGCAGTCCCAGCGCTAATCGAGTGCTGCAAGGAACCCGACCTCGACTACGACGAGCAGCTCAAGCTCCTGAATGCCCTGAGCCGTTCCGGCCCCACTGCCAAGGCTGCTGTCCCCGCGATCGTGGCGATGATGAAGGTCGACTCGATTGACGAGGGAAATCGCGGCGGCGAGCACGGTCGCCGGGGCCACGCCGAGGCCCAGATCCAGGCGGCAAAGTTCCTCCAATTCTTCGGCGAGACTGGGTCCGCCGCCGCCATCCTCCGTCCGCTCGCCAACGATCGCGATCCCCTGATCGCCAAGCAGGCCGCCAAGGTACTCGCCTCAATCGTGCCCGCGAAATGGAGCGAAAAAGGGGACGGGAGTCAATAGCTTGTGGTTTTCACCGTCTGGAATTACGATGAGGAGCTGAAGAGCTACTGGTGAAAAAAATGGGGGCGGAAATACGCTGCCGACATGCCACGACGAGCCCGTTCAATCCCGGGCGGATACGTTGATCACGTTCTGAATCGTGCCACTGCACGTGCCCCTCTTTTTTTTCAATGACGACGACTACGACGCTTTTGAGCGTGTATTGCAAGAAGCCTTCCTTCGCGAACCCATGCGCATTCTTGGGTAGTGCCTTATGCCCAAACACTGGCACATGGTTGTGTGGCCCGAGGACGGGCGGGATCGGCAGGTATCGGCCTTCTTACGCTGGCTGACGGTGACGCACACAGCGTTCCGGAATGGCCAGAGGGGACAATGGCGGTTCAGGATGACTGGAGGGGCTTCGAGATCTGGTCAACCATCCCCCGCACTTCTTCCAGGACCGACACGACTTTCTGATAATCCTCAACGAGGGCGACTTTGTGGGCGACGCCGTCGATGGTGATGACCATGCCGTGATCCGGGGGACTCCCTCGGATCAGCCCCAGGACATACCCCGCGAACGAGATGGCGAACCTCTGATCCTCGGTGATGCTGTACGTCCCGGCGATCACCTGAGGGCAATACGAATGGCTTCCCGAAGCCGAGGACTGATCGATCCTCACCAGAAGGTCGCAGGACGCCGAGAGGTCGCCTGCCCGCAAGTCTATACCGATCAGGCAGCGGTGCCCGTCGCCAAGCCTGGCTCGATCGTATCTCACGGCGTCGGGTTAGTCCTGCCATATCTGCACGAGATACCGATCCCGCCGATCTTCGCCGCGAGCGCGGCAGATGGGAACATAATCGTGAGGCGGTGTTGGACTGGCCGTGTTCAGGAGAACGAATGTTTTCCTGGGACAGTTCATGTAAGCCAATGCGACTTCCGTCGTGATGAGCTTTTCCATGTCCGATCTGCTCTTCGATTGCGGACGAGCCCGCTCGTCGCGCAATCAGGGCCGCGCATGAGCGGGCCTCGATAAGCCATGGTAATGATCGTCTTGGCCTCACACTACGAATCGTCGCCGCCCTGATTCCGTGCGATCCCGGGTTTCCAAGGGTGGTAACGAGTCGAACTGCGGTTGTACCGCTGTCCGACCGCTTGCAGAAGCTGCGCCGAGTCAGCGAAGCCGCGAAGGCTTGATCGCCCCCGAGCCCCGGGTTCGTCTGCGTCCCAGACGAGCTCGGGGCGATGGCGTGCGCCGAGCTTGGCGTCCGCGTCCAGCGGGTGCCCCGAACATTATCCCCGCCCACGAACCGCATTGAAGATGTGGTTCACCGGACGCACACGAGAAAATCGTCGTGCTTCGGTGAGGAATCTCTCAGGGCGCACCATTGCGCACCATGGCTGCGCGCCTAATCAGTTATAACAATATATGTTCATCCGCCTTTGCGCCTCCGGCGTCGCAAATCGGGCCGAAAATCATGTCAACGGAATCAGCTCCATACACAGGTGTACGGGACGTGCGGCACTCGCTGTGCCGCATACCGGTGTGCGGGTAAGTTCAGTGTCCCGCGAGAGTGCGTTATCGCGACCGGCCCGCGACCTCAAGCTGCCGCCGGCACTCCCGCACCCACTCGGCCGACGCATAGTGCCAGTCCTTGCGCCGCGAGCCCAGCTCGTGGCCACGCTCCAGGCTTTTCAGAGCGTCCGCGATCTTTCCTTGGTACTGGAGCGCGAGCCCAAGGTTGCAATAACTCTCGGCATAATCGGGCTTGAGCGCAATGGCCTTGCGGTAGGCAGCCACCGCCGCATCGACTCGACCCGTGTGAGCAAGGGATATGCCGAGGCTGTGGTGGGCGTCCGCATGATCAGGCTTCAACTCCACTGCGCACCGGCACGCGACGATGGCCTCGTCAAAATGGCCCTGCGCGTCGAGAGCCAAGCCAAGCTTCAAGTGAGCCATGAAATAATCCGGCTTCAGGCCAATCGCTTGCCGGTAGGCGACGAGCGCCTCGTCCAGCCGCCCGGCGAGGGCCAGCACGAGGCCGAGGTTGTATCGCACTCCAGGGCTGTCGGGCCGCAGCGCCGCCGCCGCGGTCAGAAAACGAATGGCCTCGTCATATTGCGGAGGCTGGCATTCTCCCAGCGCGATCCCCAGGTCGTGGTTGATCCAGAAGTGTGCCGGGAAAGCCTGCTGGGCCCGTCGCATCAGCGCCAGGGCAGCCGCACGGGACCCTCTCTGTATCAGCCCCCTTTCCAGCACGTACAGGGTTTCCGGCGGTTCCTGCGCGACATCAACCTCGCGCGCAGCTTCTCCATCGCGTCGCGGTCATTTTGCTCGCGCGCCGGCGCAGCGACTGCCTCCACGGGTCGGAGTCCGCCAGCGCGAGCACCCGCTTGAGCCAGGCTGCTTCCGGGGCTTTCTCATGATTCGCCAGGATCAACCAGTGGTCGAGCGCCGCCAGAACCGTGCCGCGCACCCCCGGCTCTCGCCGCGAAATGGCGCGGGCCGCCTCCTCCGGTGCCATGGCATCTCTGTGCAATCCATATGCTATGAAAGCCTGTTCGAAAAACTTCCGCCAATGCATTACAAAGTGGTCGTCCCTGACTTCCGCCTCGCGGCCGCGGATGGCCTCGAGGCTGGCGAAGAAGCCAACATCCAACTGCTCGTCGGCCAGCTTGCGCAGCAAGCCTCTGACGCGCTCGGCCCCAGCCGGCAGAGCGGCGCCGTCACGAAGCAGGGCCTCGGCGCGCACGGCGGCTGCCTGCGCTTGCGGCCATTTGCCTTCTTTCTGAAGGCGCTGCGATTCTTCCACCGCGGCGTCAAGGTCGTCGTTCAGCTTGGCCTGGCGTGCGGCCCGGTCACGCATGATCCAGCCGATACTGCCGGCCAGCACGGCGACCGCGGCGAGCAAGGCAACGCCCGCGGAAACCATCACCCGCCGGCGTCTTCGCACCCACCTCCGCGTGCGCGCCAAGAGCGTGATGGGCCTCGCGAGGATCGGTTCGGCTCTCAAGAACCGCCCCAGGTCGCGGGCCATGTCCTGGGCTGTGGCGTAGCGCTCGGCGGGGTTCTTCGCCATCGCCTTGAGCACGATGGTTTCCAGTTCGGCAGGCACTGCCTTGTTGACCTTGCGCACAGGCCTCGGTTCTTCCATCGCGATCTGACGCAAGAGCTCGTGGCGGTCATCACCGTTGAACGCAGGCTCCAGGGTCAAGAACTCATACAGCGTTGCCCCTAGTGAATAAATGTCCGTGCGATGGTCCAAGCCGATCCGCTGGGCCTCCGCTTGTTCCGGGCTCATGTAGCGCAGCGTGCCGACCAGGTCTCCCGTGACGGTCAGCCCGGCTTGTCCTTGTCGGCAGTGAGCCAGGCCGAAGTCGGTGACCCATACGCGCGCACCGTTCGCCTCGGGATTGTCTCCTGCTTCGGGGAAAGTACCGCCCGCTTCAACGAGCAGGTTGGCCGGCTTGATGTCCCGATGCACGACGCCAAGCTGATGAGCGTGTTCCAGGCGCAAGCGCGGCCTGCATGCCCAGTAGCGCCGCCGCGCGGGCGTGCGCGTAACCCGCCGCACAAGCCTCCGTGACCTGGGACGGTGCAGTGCCATGTCGATCGCTCGGTTCCGCGGTGAAGCCGGGCAGGCCGCACTCTCTCCCGCAGCGCAAGTCCTTGATGATTGCTGCCAGCGTTTGGCCCTCGATGTACTGCATGGCGTAATAGTGCACGCCGCGCTCGCAGCCGACGCCGAACACAGGCACGATGTTCGTGTGATTCAGGCTCGCCGCGGCTTGTGCTTCGTTCTTGAATCGCTGCAACTGCCTGGCATCGAGCGCCGCGGCAAACGGCAGCACCTTGAGCGCGACCCGGCGACCGAGTGAGACCTGCTCGGCTTCGTAGACGACGCCCATGCCGCCGCGGCCGAGCTCGCGAACGAGCTGAAAATCTCCTACGCGGCGTGGCTCGCTCGGGCATTCCGTCACCGCCGGCAGCCCCGGGTGTACTGAATCTCGCAGGCTGACGCCCGCGTCATGCAGGAATTCCAGGCTCGCCAGACACGCTTTCAGCGGCTCTGCAAGCTCGGGGCAGCGGCCCGCCAGATCGGCCGGGCTCAGCCGGGCACCCGCTTCCAGCTTGGTCAGGAACTCTTCGAGAATGCTGATAACTTCACTGGTCGGCTCCAGGGCCTCCTCGGCGTGCGCAGGGGGCAGTCATACTAAGTCCTCCGCTTGCAGCAGCCGGCGGAGCTGATCGACCGCGCGCACCCAGAGAATGCGCACGGCTCCGGCAGACCGGCCCATGCGGCGGGCCACCTCGGGGAACGGCAGCCCTTCCAGGTTCCGCAGGACGAGCACTTCACGGTAGTCGGGGGGGAGTCGAGCCAACTGATCAGAAAGGCGGGCCGCGCAGTTCGCGGCGCCCGGCGTGGCTGCTCGGCGAGCTCGATGAGCTGACAAGCGCCGTCTCGAGCGGGATTGTTCCCGACGACCGCTCCATTGCCGCCACATGTCGGTCCAGTGATGCTTCCCGCCTGGTGCTCCGTTTCTTTGCGTCGACTTGCCTCTGGACAATGCGGGCCAGGTTGTAGCACAAGATCTTGCGCAGCCAGGCAACCCACTCGCCGTGGCTGGTGCCGCGAAAGTGGTGGAAGTCTCGGCAGGCATCCAGGAATGTCTCCTGAACGAGATCGGAGGCATCGACGCGCCCCTGAAGCCGAAGACCGATCTGCGCACGGGCCCACAGGGCAAGGTTGGTCCGATTCAACTCGAGCGCTTTGCCCAGCGCCTCTCTCCGCCCGCCGCGGGCGTCCGCCAGGAGCTGTTCGGGATCGAATCGGCCCTTGGCGCTCATGGAGTCCCTCCGAATCGACAGCCCCGTTTCCGGCACGAGTTTTACGCCCGAGCGGGCAAGTGAATAGTCGACCCGAAGTTTAATCCGCTCGACAGGTCAAAATCAACCGATGTGGGACAGCCGCCCCCGGCTGTCCGGTCCGGTCACAGCGGCGGCCGTCCCACATTCAGGTCATCAGCTCACGGTCCCATAGATGTTGTCGTTGCTGGTGGAGGCGAAGTTCAGCGCGACCGTCGTTTTCTTGAGGGTCACCACGTCGCCGGTAAAGATGTAGAGGCCGCCGCCGATGCCGTCGCCGTCGCTGCCGCCGGCTCCGGCGAGGCCGCCCAAGGCAAGGTTCATGCTGACGACCGTTTGATCGAGGGTCGCTGAGGAGTCCATGGCGACGAAGATTCCACCGCCGGAGGCGTTGCCGCCGTCGGCTCCCGAGCCGCCGGCGCCGGCTTGAGCCACGTTGCCGATCAGCAGGCACCCACTCA
This sequence comes from uncultured Isosphaeraceae bacterium, assembly GCA_963823675.1. Taxonomy (GTDB): domain Bacteria; phylum Planctomycetota; class Planctomycetia; order Isosphaerales; family Isosphaeraceae; genus CAWGMT01. Next base: position 329,063 of record CAWGMT010000021.1, read on the forward strand.
TCGTTAACGAATTGAGACCGTCATAACCGGTATTGAACAGGCCCACGGCGATCGCGCCGCCCCTGGCTTCTCCGCCAATCAGTCCCGAGGCGCCGGCAGCGCCTGGGCGAGGTTACCCAGGAACGCGGTATTGGTAACGGTGGCGGTCGCGTTGTCCTCGAGAGCGATCCCGCCGCCAAGGCCATAACCGGCAACGAGACCGCTAGGGTAATTAGCTCCAAGGACGCCGGTTGCCGTGTTCCCGGCGAGTGTGCTGCTGGAGATCGAGAGACTCCCACCGTTACTCAAGATGCCGCCGCCCTCAGCCGTGGCGAGGTCGTAGGAGGCCACGGCCTGGTTGTTGTCGACGGCGCAGTTGGCGAGCGTCATCGCGCCGTTGATGTTTTCCAGCCCGCCGCCCCATACTGCCGAGTTGCCGCTGATCGTGCAGTTGGTGAGCTTGGTCGTGGCGTACACCGTTCCGAAGCCGGCCTCGCTGAGCACCCCCCCGCCGCCGTATTGGGCGGAGTTGCCGCTGACGGTGCAGTTGGTAAGCGTGGTCGTGCCGCCATAGTTGGCCAACCCGCCGCCCCCGGCGGGTGCCGAGTTGCCGCTGATCGTGCAGTTGGTGAGCGTGGTTGTTCCGTAGCTCCACACCCCGCCGCCGCCGCCGAATCCGTAATAGCCTGTGGAGTTGTCGCTGATCGTGCAGTCGGTGAGTGTCGCACTGCCAAAATTGTTGACAAAACCGCCGCCGGCGTTTCCGCTGACGGTGCAGTCAATCAGCGTCGCCGTGCCGTAGAAGTTGTCAACGCCACCGCCCCAGATCGCGTTATTGCCGCCCGTGATGGTGAGGCCCGAAAGAGTGGCCGTGGCGCCCTGTTCGATCTCGAATACACTGTTGGTGACGCCCGACGTCGTGTAGTTGCCCTTTATGGTCACGCCCGCCCTCGGGCCTGTGATCGTCTCGGTCCCGGTCTGGTCGCTCAGCGCGAGCTGGCCCAGGGCCGGATCAAGGTTGATCGTCTGCGGCGTGTTGAACACCGTTTTGTCGAACGTGATCGACTCGGCTCCTCCGTTCGTATTCGCCAGGGCGATCGCCTGGCGGAGGTCGGTCTTGCCGGCGACGGGCGTGTCGGTGGGGTTGTTGACGACGATCGTGGATAAGAGCGCGCGTCCCTCCAGTTCCAGAAAAGTCGGCCGCATTCGCCACCGTTGCCGTCCGTGGAACCTACCCCGCCCGCCCCTCCGCTGATCCCGCTTCAAGATGTGACTCATCGTGTTGTTGCTCCCAAAGTGCCATGCCGCAGAATCTCCGTTGGGGTTTCACGAGATCCCCCTATCCCTAGAGCCCCATTCCCTGACCAAGTTGTTACGCGACGTTGAGAGTTTTCTCTGTCGCGGCAGAGAAATGGTGCCAAAACTCTGAAAGTCTCCTTGAATCTTTCGATTCCCTGGAAAACGGTACGCCCGAATCGTGGTTTCACAATCCTTTCAGCCATGAGGATTTAGGGCGAAAGCAAACGAAGATTTCGGTGAGGCTTCAACTGGGCCATTGCATCCTCGGGTCATTCCTGCTTTCCTGGCTTCCTCATGCCGTTTGAGCCGGGGCCCCTGTCCGAGAGCGCAACAAAGTCCGCCAGTTGGCGCAATCCGAGATTGACGACTCACTAGCCTGTTGTCGGGTCGTTGAGGAGAATCACGTGCCCGCCCAGCGTACATTGGCTCTGATCATCCGGACAGTCGAGGTCTTCGAGACCAGTCTGGTCGCGACACTCTTCACCCGGGAGCTGGGCAAGGTGTCGGTGCTGGCCAAGGGAGCGCGGCGGCTCAAATCGCCGCTCCAGGGTGGACTTGACCTATTGGGCGTTTCCGATATCGTGTTGTTTCCCAAGGCGTCCCTTGCGCTCGACTTATTGGTCGAGTCTACGCCGGTGGAGCGCTTTGCATCTCTACGCTGCGATCTAGCGGCCCTTTATGCCGGCTATTACATCGCCGAATTGTTGGGCGGCCTGACCGACTTCCACGATCCGCATCCCAAGCTGTTCGACGCGGCGAGGATCACTTTGCGGCATCTCGGGGAGGCGGAGCTGCGATCACGAAGAATCGCTCGGTTCGAGCTGGCGTGCCTGCGGGAACTGGGGCTCTTGCCCTCGCTCGCCGCATGCGCCCAATGCGGTGCCCATGTCGAGGCGGTCGGGGGAGCGGTGTCGTTCGGACTGGCTTCGGGCGGGGTGTTGTGTACGCGTTGTGGTCCGGGCCAGACGCACGTCGCGGTCATTTCGAGCCAGACGCTGCGGGCGATCCAGGTCCTGGCCAGTCACGGAAATGCCTGGCGCGAGCTGGGCTCCGATCCCGAAAAGCTCGCTCCCGTTCGTGAGACGGTCGGAGCGATCATCAGTCATGTCATGGGCCATCGTCCCCGGCTCCGGCCGTTAATGGGGGTGTAAGCGGATGGTGGGAGTTGACGGGCCCGTCGGATTGCCGTGGCGGCAAGACCGTTTTCGATCGGTTCGACCCGATCGATCACACGGCTTCGTGGGCGCGATGCCCCCAAAGACATTCCGCCGCCGACTGCTTGCGCTCGGCTTGCTGCTGCCCGGCTGCTGCGCCGGCTGCCAGACCTTTGTGAGCCCGCTTACCGCGTGGCGCGCCGCGTATGATCGCGGCCTCACGCGAGGCGTGTCCAAGGACGAGATGGCCGATGTCACCGGCTCCGCCGACTCACAGAACCTCATGGACCGATGGCTGGCGCCCCGGAGGGGCCCGATCTCGAGCTCGGATTCGTCGGGCTCGACGCTCATACTCGGCTCCGACGGCTGGCGGCCCGTGGCCAAGCCACCCAAGGATCCCAAGGCCGAGGCCGAGTTCCAGGCGGCCCTGAAACTCTTCCAGCAGGGCAAGCTGCCCGAGGCCGAGAAAGAGTTTGCCAGGATCGCCAAGAATCGCAAGGGGACGGCCTACGGCGAGACCGGCCAGTACTACGTCGCCGAGACGCAGTTTCAGAGGAAGAAATACGTCGATGCTCACGACAGCTTCGAGAAGCTCCACGCCGATTACCCCGCGACCGACTACCTGGAGAAGCTGGTCAGCCGCGAGTTCGAGATCGCTCACATCTGGATGAAGCAAAACGATCCCCAGACTCCGCACGATCAGGTGATCCCTTGGTACAAGCGATTCGACGGCACGCTGCCCTTGATCGATACGCCAGGCTATGCCGTCAAGGCCCTCGAGCACGTGCGGCATAACGACCCGACCGGCGATCTGGCGGACGATGCCGCGATGGAGATCGCCGATTTCTACTTGAAACACCGAGACTACGAATCGGCGAGCATCTACTACGACCAGTTCCTCACCGACCACACCAAGAGCCCGCTCTTGCAGCAGGTCCTGCACTCGGCCATCGAGGCACGGATGAAAGCCTATCTCGGTCCCGAGTATGACGGCTCGACACTGGAAAAGGCGCGGGAGCTGGTCAAGAGGAACATGCAGTCGTTTCCCGAGCAGCAGGCAAGCTTTGAAAAGCTCTATCACACTCTGGACCTGATCAACGACGCCGAGGCGGAAAAGACGTACAAGGACGGCATCTACTACAAACGCAGGGGCAAGGTGGCTTCCGCCGAATTCTACCTGGGAAAGATCCCCCAGCGCTGGCCCAACAGCCCCTGGGCCGTGAAAGCGAAGACCGAGCTGGCGCAGCTCGCCAAGCTGCCGCGTAAACCGTCCAAGCCGAGCAAGATCATCATTCCGCCCGGCTTCACCGATCCATTCAGCTCGGGCGGCATGGGCGGCATGGGCATGGGCGGCATGGGCATGGGCGGCATGGGCATGGGCGGCATGGGCATGGGCGGCATGGGCATGGGAGGTCCGGGCATGATGTGATCGCGGTCGCTCGGCTCATTTTGTTGTGCTGCGCCGCCCAAAAAGACTCCCCCCTTTGGTAAGGGGCGGTTAGGGGGGTGGGCAGCGCGTGAGGAACGCCACGGCCAGCGCCGTCCCGGGAAGCACGCCTCAGGCCGAGCAGTTGCCGGTGTTACGCCCACCCCCCTGGCCCCCCCTTATCAAGGGCGGCGAGAGGGCGCGGAACGAAAGTGGAGGGAACATGGGTGCAAGCCGAAATCGAGAGCGTCCCAGGCGAAGGCAGGCGCCTTCGGCCGCCGCTTACTTGCGGCTCGTGGTCTGCGTCTTTCTGGCGAGCCTCGCGGGCTGCAACGGTTTTTCGGTTCGCGGCCCGAGAGACCGCTCCGAGGACCGCGGTTTCTTCGGCTGGCATTTCTACGCCCCGTTCGACACGAGCGAGGTCAAGACCGTTTTCGTCTACTTCAAGTCGCAGACATTCCGCCGCGACATCCAGACCCAACTGACCGAAGCAGTTTGCAAGGAAATCAGCTTGCGAACACCGTACCGAGTCGTCGGGGACAAGTCCAAGGCCGACTCGATTCTTTCGGGCATCGTTTCCTATGCCGACAAGAATCTCGTCGTGGAAGCACCGACCAACCTCCCGCGTGAGCTGAACGGTACGATCAACGTTGCGGTCAACTGGACGCGTAATCCCCCCACGGACATCGAAAAGTTGCGGCCGCCGACCATCGTTGCCGAGACCATCAACTTCGTTCCCGAAGTGGGTGAGACGAGCTTGAGCGGCTTCAATCACGTGATTCAGAGCATTGCCAAGCAGGTCGTCGATATGATGGAACAAGCGTGGTACACCGAGAGGGATCTCGAGTAAGAAACCAGCATTGGGAATCAGACGTGGGCCGAGTACCGCATCCAAGATGGGAAGCCCGAGGCCGCGCCATCGTGGCGGCCGTCGACCCGATCCCCAAGGTCATGGCGGTCGTGAACCTCACGCCCGACAGCTTCTCCGATGGTGGGCGGATTGTAACCCTTGATGACGCGGTGGACCGCGCTGTCGAACTCGTCGCCCAGGGCGCCGATCTGCTCGATCTGGGGGGCGAGTCGAGCCGGCCGGGTGCAGAGCCAGTTCCGCTCGACGAGGAGATAAGACGCGTCGTTGCCACCGTAGAGGCAGTCGCGTCCCGGGTGTCCGTGCCGGTCTCGGTCGACACCATCAAGCCGGAGGTCGCAAGACAAGCACTCCAGGCCGGCGCCGTGATCATCAACGATATCTCCGCGCTGGAGGCCGATCCGGCCATGCGCGACGTCGCCGCCGCGACCGGCGCCGGCGTGGTCCTGATGCACATGCCCGGCAATCCCCGAACCATGCAGATCGACCCGCGATACGATGACGTCGTCGGCGAGATCTGCGAATACCTCGCGCGGCGCATCGACTGGGCGATCGCCGGCGGAATCGCTCGAGACCGGATCGCAATCGACCCTGGTCTCGGGTTTGGCAAGACGACCGCGCACAACCTGGAAATCTTGCGAAATCTGCACCAATTTGCCAGTCTGGGGTGTGTAATTCTCGTGGGCACGTCGCGGAAAGGCTTTCTGGGTAAGATTACCGGCCGCGATCTTTCGGAACGAGCAACTGCCTCGGCGGTATCGTCCTTGGCGGCGTTTGTCGCCGGAGCGAGTGTGGCGCGGGTGCACGACGTTGCTCCCCTGGTCGATGCGATTCGAGTCTGGACGGCCATGCGAGGTTGGGGAGAAGAGCCATGAGCGGCGCGACGGAAGCGGTGGAGCGCACGAGTGAGATTGCCGTGGATCTTGCCAGCCTGTGCCGCGAGCTGGGCGAGCGGGCCAGGGCCGCCTCGCGGCAGCTCGCGATCGCTCGAGGCTCGGCCAAGAACGATTGGCTGACGCGGTCGGCACGGGCATTGCTAGAGCGACAAGATGAGATCCTGGCGGCCAGCGCACGCGACGTCGCGGCCGCACCGGAGCACGGCTTGAGCGCCGCGGCAATTGATCGGCTGACGCTCAATCTCAAGCGGATCGACGACATGGCGATCGCTCTCCTGGAGGTGGTTGCACTCCCTGATCCGATCGGCGAGGTCGTCACTTCGAGCCGGCGCCCCAATGGGCTCGAGGTCAGGCAAGTGCGCGTGCCGCTGGGGGTCGATTTTCATGATCTACGAGAGCCGGCCCAACGTCACGGTCGATGCCGCCGCGCTCTGCGTCAAGAGCGGCAATGCCGCGATCCTGCGCGGCGGCAAGGAAGCGATCCACACCAATCGAGCGCTGCACCGAATTCTCGCCGACGAGCTGGCCGGCGCCGGGCTTGCCGCAGCACGCGGTGCAGCTCGTGCCGACCACCGATCGCGCGGCCGTCGGGCATGCTCCTGGGCCTGCCCGAATGGATCGACCTGGCGATCCCGCGCGGAGGCGAGAGCCTGATCCGCCGCGTCGCCGCCGAGGCCAGGATGCCGGTCTTGAAGCACTACCAGGGGAATCTGCCACGTCTATGTTGACGCCCACTGCGATCTCGACATGGCGATCAAGATCATCGCTCAATGCCAAGGCACAGCGCCCGGCGGTCTGCAATGCGGCCGAGACACTGCTCGTGCACCAGGCCGTGGCCGCGGAGTTCTTGCCGCGGGCCGCCCAGGCCCTCGTCAAAGAAGGAGTCGAGCTGCGCGGCGACCCGGCGGCTCGGGCGATCGTGCCCGCCATGACGCCTGCCACGGCCGCCGACTGGGACACCGAGTTCCTCGACAAGATCCTCGCGGTCGCCGTTGTCGAATCGATCGATGATGCAATTGCTCATATCACTCGACATGGGTCCGGGCACACCGACGCCATTGTTACCAGCGACCTGGAGGCCGCCCGGCGCTTCACCGACCTGGTCGACAGCTCGGCCGTCATGGTCAACGCCAGCACCCGATTCAACGACGGCGGCCAGCTCGGCTTGGGCGCCGAGATCGGGATCAGCACCGACAAGATCCACGCGCGGGGACCTTGCGGCCTCCGCGAGCTCGACGAGCACCAAGTGGATCGTCATCGGCGATGGTCACGTTCGCGGCGGATGAGTTTGGCCTTGCCGACGAGTTCGGCGAATTCGCGGTAGCAGCCGGTCGGGTCGGATCCCTCGGCAACGAACGGCTGGATGATCTGCTCTACGGCGTCGTAAGTCATGTCTCCCGTAGACTGCGGCTCCGAGAGCAGCATGCCGAAGGCGGCGACCGCCGCGGCGAGCTTCAAGTCGTTCGAGGCGCGGTCGAAGCTGGTTCCACGATCGATGCCGGTCTGCTCGATCAGCCGGATCCGACCCTCGTCCGGCTTCTTGAAGGACAGTCTGACCGTCAGCGTTTCCAGCCGCTCGCCAAGACTTTCGCGAAGTTCCTGGGCTGTACGCTTGGCGAGATTGAAGGCATCGGGCGGCACGATCTCGTAGAGCGCGGTGGCGTGATGGCCCTCCACGATTGCGCCGGCATCTCGGGAATCGTCGATTGACGCCGCCGGCGGCCCACTCGCCCCCCTGTAGCCGATCAACCGGTACCCGCTCGCATGATTCGCGTTGAGCTCGACCTGGACCTTCGCATCGGTGGCGACCGTTGCGAGCCTCGATCCCATCTCCTCGACGAGCACGCGGTATGCCTCGAGCGGTGAGCCGATATGGGCGTGATGGCCGCGTCCCTTTTCCGCAACGGTCGCGATTGTGTTGTTGTCGGCGGTTCCGGCGCCCACTCCCAGCACGCTCAGGGACACGCCGGTCAACGCCTTCGCCGCGACCAGCCCGATCAAGTCGTCGTGCCCCATGGCGCCGATCCTGGAGCCGGCGTCGGTCACGAGGATGACGCGATTGGTTCCCTGCTCGATGTAGCTCTGGCCGGCGATCTCGTAAGCGAGCGCGAGCCCGGACCGCGTGGCGTCCTGCGCCTCGACTCGAAGATCGTCGAACCGCCGCGCGGATCTTCGCCTTCGCCATGCCCGTTGTCGAGGCAAGCACCACTCCCGTAGTCGGGCCGAACGCGACAATCGCCAGCCGATCGCGCTCGCCAAGCTGATCGGTGAGCTTTGCGAGCGACCACTGGACCAGGGGAAGCCGATCGGGCCCTTGCATCGACGCCGAGACGTCGATCAGAAACACGAGGTTGCAGGCCGGTCGATTCGCCTGGTCGATCGGCCGCGCGGTGATGCCGATGCAAGCCAAACGATGCCGCTGGTCCCAGGGACAGCCGGCGATCTCGACGTTGACCGCAAGCGGGTCGGCACTCAATCGCGAGGGAGCGACATCGTGGTACGGAAATTCATTGAGCAGCTCCTCGATACGAACGGCATCCTTCCGCGGGAGCGTGTTCTGGCTGAGATCGCGGCGAATACTGGCGTAGCTGGCCCGATCAACGTCGATCAAGAACGTTCAACCGCGGCGTCTCGCGAACCGACCGGAAAGGGTCATCCGCGGGCGTTCTGGTCTGCTGCGGCGCATAGGCGAACGTGGTCGCCGAGGGGACCGCGCGCCGACAGCCGCGGCCCGTTTCGGTGTTTCGCCTTGACGCCGGCTCACGGCGGCGCCTTGGGGTGCCTGGGCGGGGCCCATCTGCTTGGCGACGTGCGGGCCAGAGGCTTGTTGCAGGTTCTGCTGCATCCCCCGGCTGTTCATCATGCCGGCCCCTCCACCCATGCCCTGGCCCTGGCCGCCTTGGTCACGCAGCCGGTACTTCAGTGCCTCGGACTCGGCCGCTGCCTGGTCCTTGACATCCAGCTTGAAATACCGGTCCTCCAAGGCAGAGCCGGTCGCAGCCAGTGTTTTCTCTTTAGTCGCTTCGGGAGCAAAAACGGCGAGCTCAATTGCCGCCGAGGCCTGGACGACCGACCGTCTGCGAACCGATCGGGGAGCGAACGAAGCGCGGGCAAGACCCAGTGCGGACGGAAGCTCGCTGTCCTCTTTATCGGGGCGAGGAGCTACTGTCATGACGACGGTGGGCGCGCGCACAGATTCGAATCGAGCTTGACGGGAGCTTCCTCGGCGAGCATCCGCAAATCAGCTTCAGGTTCGTCGGCGACGCCACGCGCCTTGCTGGCCGCAACCAGACTCGGGGCCGAAGCCGCGGGCTCGCCGCGAGGCGCGATCGCCAGCCGGAACAAGCCCACGCTCACCAGGAGCAGCGCCGCGAGCGAGCCCAGCTTGAGTGCGTTGCGCGACCACCACGACCTTGGCGCCGGCGAAGGTTTTGCGACCTGCGCCGTCAGAGGCTGATGATTGAGCGAGGGCGGCGGCGAGTAAGTTTCGCGTTCGTGGTGCAATTCGCGCGAGAGCCAGCCGGCCGTCAAGCGGATCTCCTCGACGGCCTGCCGGGCCTCGTCGCTTTCTTTCAGCAAGGTTTCGACCGACTCGCGCTGCGAGGAATCGAGCTCGCCGAGGGCGTATGCGGTCAGCCGGGGGTCGTTGGGATCGAAGGTCATGCCCGGTCCTCCAGCTTGCAGAGTCGCACTTCGGTCGCCTGGCCGCTGAACAAACGACTCCGGAGCGTCTTGATCCCAGCGTGGATCAAGTAGCCGACGTTCGAGACGCTATGGCCGCTAATCCGACTGATCTCCTGGTAGGAAAAGCCATTCTGGAATTTGAGCCTGAGCACTTCGCGCTGGTTGTCGGGCAGGTTCTCGAGCAGCTCGAGCACCCTGGCGGCGAGCTCCTGGCGCTCGGCGACGTCGGGCGGGCCTGGCGCGGGGCTCAGGCATCGATTCACATGCTCCTCGTGGAGCTGAGTCATCCTTTGCTCCTTCCGCAGAACGTCGAGAGCCCGGTTGCGGCAGACGGTGAAGAGCCATTCCGCAAGGTGGCTCTCGATCGCGGCGCGATCGGCGGCACAAAGCTTCAAAAAAGTCTCCTGCACGACATCACGCGCGGATTCCGCGTCATGCAGAAATCGCGCAGCGTAAAGCGACAAAGGCCCTTCGAACCGAGCCACGGTCTCTCGAACCCAGGAATTATGCTCGGGCTCGCCGACTTTTGACATCACCCGGTTCAGTCCATTAAGGATGAAGGATGAAGGATGAATCAGAGCTTCCGCAACAGCGTTTCGTTCATCCTTCATCCTTTAGCCTTTCCTCTATATGACGGGCCAGGGTGCTTTTTCTTAGGGCGTACTCACTTTTCTAGACTACCTGCTCTGATCGGGAGTCACAAACGGTTGGCAGTGGATGGCAGCTCTAACGTGTCTGTGGCCAAGACGGCTTCCGGCAGCGGGCGCAGACCCGCCCTCTCGGGCTCGATGGCCCACCGTGCCGGCGCTGAGCTCACCGTGCACGGAAAATGGGAAAAAATGGGACTGTGTGAGACTTTTTCGAAGGGCTCCAGTCCCATCTCGCAATGTTCGGCAATGAAACGCCGCGGTATCGGCAGCGCAGTCGGCTGTCATCGCAAGTTGTTTATCTAAAGGTTCTTGTGTCGTTAATTCGGCCGATTCCAGCCCTTCTCGATTACCACGAAGGGGGCCATCAAGTCGCTTCGGGGCATCTCCTAATCGATCGCGATGTCCCACGTTCAGCGCCGCAGTCCGGTCTGGATGAGCCGGATCGCTTCGTGGACCAAGAGCGGGCATGGTTCCAAACAGAGCTTACATCCGCGGCGTCCAACTGCATCGAGCCGGCTTCCGCACCAGGAGATCCTTGTCAAGTCGGCGAACGAACGCCGGAATTTGCCGTAACTCGAATCAAATCTTGTGCTTACAGGATACTCGCCGAGTCAGCGAAATTGGCTTCGTTCGGCGCATTTTCGCCGATTTCGCTCATCCCACTCATCTTGGCTATCGAGACGGCTTCGGGCCGGGATCGCGACTCGATTGGCAGTTGAAGGTGCATCCAGTCGCACATCGTGCGCCACGATCCCCGACACATAGATGGCACATACTTGGCATACTTGGCAGGTTCTGGCGCGTGGCAAGTATGCCGAGTATGCGGTTAGACGACGGAATAACCCGTCCAGCTCATCATTCCTGCCGGATCGCAACAACCGCTCTCGCCCCGGCTGCCGTCTTAGCCCTCGCGTCTGCAACTTCCGCCATGTGAGAATCGTTGTTCGAAGGGTTCCAGTCCCATCTCGCGATGTACGGCGACAAAACGCCTCGGGGATCAGCGGCGCGCTGGGTGCTCGTCGGAACTTGCTGATCTTTTACCTCTTGTGTCGTCAAATTCAGCCGATTCCGGGCATGGTTCATCACTGGGTAACAGGTTCGGGTGACTGCGGTCGGCGGCCGGCGGGCGACGCCCCCAGGTCCGGGGCGGATGCTCTTGGGGGCTCACCCGCCGCTGCAGGCTCGACTCCGGACAACCACCCGTTGTCAGCCGCCACGTGACGACTTTGAACCAGGCCGATTCCAGCCCCTCACGAGCCCCGCGAATCGGGCTCCTGAATCGCCTCGGCGCGACTCGTCGTCGATCGAGATGTCTCACGTTCCTGGGCCGCAGACTTGCAGAGTTTTAACCACGGAACACGCAGCGCGGCCGAGCCGCAGCCAGATGGCCAGGGAGGGAATTCGGATTCTTAACCACGAAAGGCACGAAAACGGAAAGAATGTCAAGTTGGCGGTGCAGAACGATCAGCGTCCCCCGTCGGAACCAGTCCAATTTGACCGGAGAGGGAATCCGGATTGGTAACCACGAATCACACGAATCTTACGAATGGGAGAGCGGCCTGGTGGGGATCGTTTGGCGAACCGGTTGTGATCGTATGTCCTGACAAGCACTTGCTAGTCCAGGCTTCGATATTGATTCGTGAGATTCGTGGTATTCGTGGTTAATCCGTTCGCGTCAGCGGTGCAACCGACACCGAGGTGAAAGTAGACCGGGCGCTTCTCTGTGTCGCAATTCGTTCCGTGTCGATCGGCACTTTCCGTGGTTGAAAAAATCGAGGAATTCTCAACCACGGACAGCGGAGCGGGGCCAAGCCGCAACCAAATTGCCCATCTATACAATCTGTCGCCGCGCAAAGAAATCGAACGTTAGTAGAACAGACCACGAAACAAAAGGCCGGACCGCCTATCATGCAGCAGACGTCCCTTACCGCCGCGAACAGCTCACGACATACTGCGCACATACTCGGCATACTGGGCACGCTTCTGCGCGCGCTCAGTATGCCGAGTATGTGCCGAGAATGCGGTTTGACGACGGAATAGCCCGTCGAACTCGCCATTCCTGCCAGATCGCAACAACCGCCCTCGGCCCGGTTACCGTCTCAACCCTCGCGTCCGCGACTTCCGCCATGATCGGCAGAACCGCGTGAAACTGCACGAATCCGATCGCCTTGACGCGAGCTGAATTCCAGACAGAGGTATAGATACCGTCCGCAGTGTTACCTCAAAAGGGGCTGTTTTGAACCATGCCCGATTCCGGGCGGCCCCGAGCCCCGCGAAACGGGCGATCGACTCGCCTCGGGGCGTCCCATGATCGATCGCGATGTCCCACGTACCAGCACCGGAGAATTGCTACGTTGCGGCACTGGGTGGCTGGGCAACCTGGAGCACGTCGTGCGCCTAATTAGACCTATACAGCTACGTTGCCCGCGCTCGGTGAAGCGGTCAAATCGCGCGGCGCACGATTCGCCGTAAGTCTTTGGCTTGATGGCGGAAGAAAATTCGAAGGGTCGCGGGGACACTGCACACTGCGCTGGTGGGAGATCGATCGGGCTAACATTGGCGTCCGATCGAACCCAGACATGGTACGGGTTCCGCCGCTCGATCGGCTGGAGGGCTGGTCGGGACTACTGTCGAGTTCGGGCTCGGTCGACGGACCGATTTTTCCTGCGAGATGGACGCGGCCCAGGATCACCTGTTTGGTGCGAAGCTGCTCCACGCGCTGGCGGCACTGAACGCAGGCCTCGACGTGCTCGAGGATGGCGCTACGGGCTGGCTCGCGGCCGGCGATTGCCGGCAACTCCGCCATCTTGTCGCACGACGTCCGCAACGTTTCCGCGCTCATCATGCAAATCATCCTTGATCCAACTTTTCCGACGTCCTACATTGCCCCGCCAGAGCAAAGCGGGGGACGCCTCCTGACCCGACCAAGGAAGAAGAAAGGGAAAACAAAACTGGCTCGCCTCAGGCGGTGGAAATGCCATGTGGCGCAACCTGGCGATCGTCCGTGGGGATCGAAGGATCGCCGTTTCAATGTCTCGATTTCTGCGGTAGCCGCAGCCGTTTTTCTTCGATCAGTTGGTCGATCGCTTCAAATAGTTCCACTTCGAATCCCTTGTCCAGGTCCAGCTTGCTTCCGTTGAACGAGTAACAGATATTGATTCCATCACCTCGAAATTGCAGCCCACTGCTGATGTTGGACCATGAGCCCCCGAACGCTTGATTCCTGGACCCGTCGTCTCGCGGATCTCCCATCTGAAAAAAGCAACGCATGGTCGTGCAAAGCGCCGGCATCGACACGCACATGCGATACTTCTCGGGATCTTCCATGATCAGCCCGTTCCAAAGTTGTGGGGGCTCGCCCTTCTGCCTTGCCCCTTGCCGGATCCACCTCAACTCCTTGACACCGTATGGGGCACATAGGTCATGGCGCAGATAATCGACATAACTCTTTCCGGAGACTTTGGCGACGACGCACTTCAGCGAGTTGTAACCGAAGCTGTCGTAGAGCGACTTCGTCCCGGGCGTCCACGCCAGCTCCTGCACCATGACGTAAGAGAGCAGGGTTTCCGACTCGATGGGAAACTTCGTGCCGTTTGCCGCCTGCCAGGCCCGATCCACCGGCTCACCCTGCCAGCCCGCCGAACTGTCGAGGAGATGCTGAAGAGTGATGTCCCAGACGCGCCGGTCGATAATTTTGCCGGCCGGTTTGATCTCGAGCAGTTTGAGCACCGAGTCATTCAGACTGAGATTGCCGCTTCGGGCCAACTGCTTGATCGCGCTGGCGGTGAGGTGCTTGTCGCAGCTTGCGAGGCCCATCGGGGTGTCCGCGTGGAGCGGCAGCTTGTGGTCGTCGTCGCTCCATCCGTAGCCGCGCGAATAGAGGATGTGCGCATCCCGTCCGCGGCCGACTGCCAGCGCGGCCGCGGAGAGACCGCTACCATTCATGTATTTCAGCATGACCGCATCGAGCAGATCGACGCCGGGAGCATATTTTCCGGACACAGGGGTCCCAAGGCCGACCACCCCAGGCTGTTTCTCCGGGTAGTCTCCCCTCGGGTCGAAGTGTTCGACGGCCAATCGTCTGTCGTGACGCAGCGTAAGTCGCTCCAGTTTGTCTTCCTCGTTGAAGGTGAGCAGCAGCCTGCCGTCCCTCCGCTCGATTTGACCTGTCAGTTTCACGTCGTTGGCGGTACCCCGCATTTTACCACCTTTGTCGAAAGTGTAGATGCGAACTCCGCCATGGCCGTAGATGATCGTCCACTCCCCTGCCAGGTCCCGGATCTCGACGCTAGGAGCTGATTCCCAGACCGGTGTCGTCGCTTTCCGCCGAATGCCGATGCCGGCCACCCTGGGCTGCTTCGCCGGGAAGTCTGCTTTGGGGTCGAAGTGTTCGACTTTCAAACGCCCGTCGGACCCCAGCGTGAGCCGCTCCAGTTTGTCTTCCTCGTTGAAGGTGAGCAGCAACATGCCGTCCCTCCGCTCGATTTGTCCCGTCAATTTGTAGGACGAGATCCACTTCGAATCCTCAAGGTTCCCCCTCATTTTGCCATCCTCGTCGAAGATGTAGACGCGGACGGAGCCATGGCCGTAGGTGATCTTCCACTCCCCCGCCAGGTCCCGGATCTCGACGCCGCTCCTTGCTGGCTTATTCTCCGGGAAGCCTCCCTCCTCAGCGACTACTCGCTCGGGCGGCAGCGCTTCCACCTCCATCTCGCGAAAACGGACCAGCGTTTTCGCAACGGGATGTTGGGGTGCAACCAGTTTATCCAATGCCCCATTGGGATCATTGTCGGCTCTTTTCAATTGCGAGATCTGCGCGATCGAAGCGGCCGTTGCAATTAGCGCTATATATGAAAACATAAAATCATATCGGTTTAATGAGTTTGAAAACGTAGCAGCCATTGTTCCCATCCTCAAAAATTGAATAATTATTTGCGTTTGGATCGAAATCCGCTCGACGATGTTCCGCGTCACCTTCTTCTGCCGCCGGTCGTAATGCCCCGTCGTTCGCGGCTCCGCATGCCCGGCCAGATATTGAACTTTCTCCAACGGCACGCCGAGCGTCAAGAGGTCGGTGATCGCCGTCACGCGAGACGAGTGAGGTGACAGCCGCTCCGGCACCCGGCCCGGAAGCCTGCCATGATCGCCTCCGTGCGATCGATTCGAGCTCACAAAAGGCGTGGCGTTTAGCCTGAAACCGCCGATGAGGACAGGCAGCGCCTACTTGACAGCATCGGCTGCGACTTCGTCAATTGGGCAGACCGTCGAAGAGTCCCAGCAAGTTGCAACAACTCGCACGACTCCGAGGATGCCAGTCGTGACGATTGCACGCGCGCATTTGGTGGACCCCGCCGTCACCGGTTGGTACCACGGCATCACCCGCTGTGTCCGCCGCGCTTTCTTGCTCGGCGAAGGTGAGGGCGACCGCATTGGCTGGGCTCCGTGACCCGTCGCAGACCGACCAAAGGAAGGTTGGTCTCCACCAGTGGCACCGGCACAATGACATCTGCCTGTACTCCAAAATGTTCGGCCTTTTGAGCAAACCCGGCTTGCTGGCTGCCGCTGCGGATTCGCGTTACGGGTGATTGTTGGGGTCGTCAACCGAAAGCCCCTCGGCCACGGCGGCGGCGTTGAGGTCGGCATCGGCGGAGAGCAGCGTCAGCGACGGGATCTGGGAATGCACCTGAAGGGCCGCCGCGAGCTGCACCGCGTCGTAGCCACGCAAGGCGTGCCTTCTTGCAAGCGTGGCGGCGTGGTCTACCAGTCCGGCTGAAACCTCGACGATGACGTATTGGTGGGCGAAATCGACGTGGAATATCCGCCCGCAAGTCGGGCCAGTAGAAGTGAGTTTCGACAGCGGTGGCGAGAGCAAACATCTGGTCGGGGAACGGCAGGTGCGAAGCCGAACCGTGGAGAATTTCGACTCGTCGCGACTTGATGCACGCCTCGTTCGTCTTCCGGGATGCAGCAACAACCGTTTCCGACGAATCCAAACCGTAAACCTTGCCCTTCGTGGCGATTGCAGCCAGTTTGTGAATGGTCCTGCCTCCGCCGCAACCGATATCGAGAATCGCGGCGTCGCTGTCGATCGAAACATGCTGGTGAATTACGCAGCGCGGGCCGGTCACGATACTACAGGCACCTGGCAGCCTCCAGTGGCCAGTCCCATTCGACAGCGGACACACCTCGTCCCGTTTTCAACCCGTCAGGGCACTTCCCTTTGCGATCAATTCCCATTTACCATGCCGTCGTTGTTCGCGCGTCGGTCCGACGACACCGAAGCATCGAGCAGGGGCGTTGGCGCGTCGGTCGATCCGACCGAAGCGTGCAACGATGTGACAATCCAAAGGGATGAGAGTGACACCACCCAATGAGCCGCTGATGTTGCAGTGCCATTGCGAATCGGGCGTAAAGTCTGATTGTTGCTTGGAGGAGGTCGTTCCCAAGTAGTAAAGAAACCCGTGAGAGGCCAGTCTGACTTGCCGTAGATTTGTTGCCTGAGTTTCTTAACAAACGAAAGAAGGACTTTATGGGAGCGAGAAGAGACGGCTTCCAGATGGTAAGAAAAAGGGCCGTTTGATTGATGACCGCCGAAGCACGTAAGGAAATCGATTGGCGACCGATGAGAGAGCCACGAATAAAGAAGCCGTGGGTTTGAATGACGTCCCCCCAGCGCTAGAAGCACCACCCAATCCTGAAGTCGATCGATGCCCCGAACTCCGTGTGGCGCCGCGCCCGCGCGCGTCGGTGTCGTCGGACCGAATCATGAGCTGGCGATGACGACCTGACGCGGGGAGCGAATCGCAGCTCGCTGTCGCGGTTATTTCCCGTCTGCCGTAGCCGGCGCGGGGGGCGGGTCGAAACCGATCATCGCTTTGGCTTCCTTGTATGCCAGCCAAAGAACCAGGTGGTCGGAGGTCGCTCCATCGAGCAGCGGGCTCTGTTCGTCCTTGGGAAGCGGCTTCATCTTGGCCGCGGCCTCGGTCGCCAGCTTGCGTGCCTCGTCTTTCTTGCCTTGCTGAAACAGGCTCATGGCGCGATAGAACGCCGCGATCCCCGCCGCGTTGACATCCTTCCCGGCCTTCGAGGCGGCGACGAGGGCCTCGTCGGCGGCGGCGAAGTGGCCGTTGCGAAATTCGGCCATGCCGAGGGCCAGCAGTTCCCACTCCCCCTTGTTGAGCTCCACGGCCTTGCGTCCGAGGGTCAGGACGGCTTCGAGTTCCGCCGGGTCGTTCGAGGGTCGCAAGGCACCGGCTTGTGCCGCGCCGCGTGCTGTGACCGAGTCGTTGGTTCCCTTGTCGAACGCGAGGAAACGCTTCCGGGTCACGGCGTAGGCCTCGTCTTGTCCGAACCAAGCCTGAAGAGCGGCGATCTGACTGGAACTCGCCGTATCCTTCAGGTTGCCGGCTTTTTCCAGAAGCGCCAACGCCGCCTTCGTGCGTCCGGCGGCCAGATAGCCGATGGCCAGGTTGTGCATGCTGGTGAGCGTGTCGGGGTGGCCGGGCCCGAGCTTGGTCTTCTGAATGCCCAGCGTCTCCTCACGGAGCTTCAGGGCGTCGGCGTGCCGACCGAAGGATTCGTAGATGTTGGCCAGGTTAATCATGGTCGCGAGCGTCTCGTGGTGGTCGGGGCCGAGCCTGGTCTTCTGAAGGGGTAGCGTTTCCTCGCGGAGCTTCAGGGCGTCGGCGTGCCGGCCGACGGCGGCGAGAAAGGCGGCCACATTGCGCATGCTATTGAGCGTTTGGGGGTGGTCGATGCCGAGCTTGGCCTTTCTCAGGGCCAGCGCCTCTTCTCCGAGCTTGAGGGCCTCGGCGTGCCGACCGACGGCGGCGTATTGGGCAGACAGGTTGTGCATGCTCCGGATCGTTTCGGGATGCTCGGGGCCGGGCTTGGTCTTCATCAGGGCCAGCGCCTCTTCTGCAAGCTTGACGGCCTCCGCGTGCCGGCCCAGGTTGGCGTAGCCGAGGACCAGGATTTGCATGCCGGTGAGCGTTTCGGGATCGTCTGGGCCGAGCTTGGCCTTCAACAGGGCCAGCGTCTCTTCCGCGAGCTTGACGCCCTCGGCCGGCCGGCCGAGGGCGAGGTAGCTGAGGGCCAGATTGCCCATGCTCGCGATCGTGTCGGGGTGGTCGGGGCCGAGCTTGGCCTTCCTCAGGGCCAGCGTCTCTTCGCGGAGCTTGAGGGCCTCGGCCGTCTGGCCGAGGTCCGAGTAGACGACGGACAGCCGGTTCATGATCCAGAGCGTGTCGGGGTGGTCGGGGCCGAGCTCCCGGGTGTATAGCGACCGAGCCGCCTCGAATTGCCCCATCGAGATCTCCGGCTTCCCCAGGAAATGGAAGGATGTTCCGATCGTCCGGCGCAGGCGGGCTTCGGTCAGCGGTTTGTTCCGGAATCTCGTCTCAATCGAGGGCAACGCGGCCCCGATGGCGTCGGCCAGCTTCACGTCATAGCCCAGGCCGCCTGCCTGACCCTTGGGGCGAGCGGCGGCGAAGACATTGTCCTCGACGAATCCGAGGACGTCCTCGACGGTCTCCTTCGCCTTCCTCTCCTCCTCTGCGGCCGCTAGGGCCTTCTTGGTGGCAAGCCGCTCTTTCTCGGCCGCCTCCAGGGCCTCCTGCTTGGCGAGACGTTCTCCAAGTTCGCGTTTGTTCGCCAGCCCCTCCTGCCTCTTGGCCTCAAAGAGCCCCAGCGTCGTCCCCGTCACGCCAGCCACCAGCGCTAGCAGCACCAGGCTCGCGGCGATCACTCCCGCGCGGTTCCTCCTAACGAACTTCCGCAGCCGATACGACCGGCTCGGCGGCGCTGCCAGCACCGGCTCGTACGCCAGGTGCCTGCTGATGTCCGCTGCGAAACCGTTGACCGTCTCGTACCGTCGAGTGCGGTCCTTCTCCAGAGCCTTCATCACAACCCAGTCAAGGTCTCCCTGCACGCCCGCTTCAATTGCGCCGGGTCGATGTTGCGGCTGGCCGCGATGTTCGGCAGGGCCTCCGCCTTGCTCACCTTGGTGCTCGGCCTGCTGGGGTCGACTTCCCGCACCATCCGCAGCATTTCCAGGATTGCCCCACGTTTGAACTGCTTCGCGTCGATCGGCGGCGAACCGGCCAATAGCTCGTAGAGGATCACGCCGAGCGCGTAGACGTCGGTCCGGGTGTCGATATCCATCGACGACGGGTCGGCCTGCTCCGGTGACATGTAAGTCGGTGTGCCGACGATCGCGCCGGTGTCGACCAGGCTCATGTCGGTCAGCTTCTGCTCCGTCGCCTTGGCGACGCCGAAGTCGATGACCTTGGGGGTGGGGCGTCCGTCCACCTCGCTGACCATCACGTTGGAGGGCTTGAGGTCGCGGTGAATGATCCCCTTCTGGTGGGCGTGCTGCACGGCCTGGCAAACCGAGACGAACAGCTCCAATCGCGCCCGCACCGAGAGCCGCCTCTGGTCGCAGTACTCGGTGATCGGCTTCCCTTCGACAAGCTCCATCACGAAGAACGGCTGGCCCGCCGCGGTGGTGCCGCCGTCGTAAACCCGCGCGATGTTCGGGTGGTCCATCAGGGCCAGTGCCTGGCGCTCGGCGTCGAACCGGGCAAGCACCGCGCGGGAGTCCATGCCGATCTTGATCAGCTTGAGCGCGACTTGCCGCTTGACCGGTTGAGTTTGCTCGGCCCGGTAGACGGTGCCCATCCCCCCCTCCCCAAGAGGTTCGAGAAGCGTGTACCGGCCGGCAATGACCTGGTCCGCGACGCGTTTTGCTGAGCGTTCGGCCCGAGCCTCCTCCTCGTGCTTGGCCGTCGGCGCATCCCATCCTTTTTCCCTCGTCAAAGGTTCGTCCGCCAGACGCATCCCCAGATCGGAAATCTGGACATTCTCAACGGATTCGGCGGTTGCCGTACGGGTCTCCGCGGCGGCTTCGGCGGCGGCCGTCGCTGTGCCGGGAAGCGTTTCGTATGAGGTCGATTCGACAGCAGTGGTCGCGTTGGGTTCCGGAAACGGGCCTGCCTTGTCGTGCGCGGCCAAGAGCGCCACGACCCGGGCTCGGAGTTCGGCCTCCCCGCCGCACTCGCGGTCCAGGTAGGCGGCACGCTCCGCCGGGGAGGCGAGGTCCGATGCTTCCAGGAAGAGGGATTTGGCACGCGCGGGGTCGACGGCCATGGGGTTTCCTCAGGAACGGGCTCTGCTGTTCATTTTCAATGCGCCGACCGGGTGAAAACTGTCTCGCGCTTTCGGCTCGAGTCGAACCCGGCCGCCGCACCGCTTGAGCCGCCCCTTCGAACGAGCGTTCTCGATGAGGATGCGGCGGATGGCCTCGGCGGCCGCGGCGAAGGAGTGGCCGCGGCCGTTCCAATTCTGTACTTGCTCAGAGCCCACCAGCCGCAGGTAAGCCTCATGGACCAGGGCAGTCGCCTGGAGCGTTTGCCCCGGCTTTTCCTGTGCCAGCCGCTGCGCTGCGAGCTTGCACAGCTCGTCGTAAACCAGCGGCAGGAGCTGTTCAGCGGCGGGCGGATCGCCCTGCTCGATGGCGGACAGAATGCGGGTGACGTCGCTCATACTGGCCAGTTTACCGCGCTGGAAGTGATTCGTCTCTATTGACGGAGGACGGAGCTTTGCGCGCGTCGGTCGATCCGACCGAAGCAGGTTAGTAACCCGCAACAACATCACCCCCGGCCGACGCGGGGTGATCGTGCGCAACGCGGCTCAGTTCGCGGCCCGGTGTTGGCCTCGGTCCTCGGTAAGGATGAGAAGACCAGCCGCAAGCCCCTCACGCAAGAGGCCGCGGCCGGCGGTAGCCAGATTCACTTCAGACCTGCATTGGCTTTCGACTGCCCGATCACGACGCCAAGCAGGATGCCAATGGTGACGACTGTCGCGAAGTAGCAAAGGTGGGTCACGGTTAGCATGACTGCGCTCCTCTGGCTGTCATCACGCTTACCTCGTTCACTGCGTCTATATATACTATATATATACTATATATGTTCACTATGCTGGTAACACTTGCGAAGGACCGCTCGCAGGGAACTCCTCTGGGCGCAGAAGGCGGGCCGCCTGTTCCTGACGTCGCCGGCGCTGCTGACGCTGGAAGTCTCACCGCTTCCTCCTCGTGTACCGCCCGACCGACACCGACCCCGTCCTGCCCGCCGCCGTCACCGACGACGACGGGCGCAAAGCCGCCGTCGTGCCCGACGCGGAAGCGCCCGCCCCTTCCCGCGAGGCCAAGCCCGACATGGTCGCCCCCCGTACTCGAGCCCTCCCCCGCCAAGCCGTGAGAACGAAAACCTCGCGAAACACTCGCACAAAACACCGACGCGGGACGAACTGGTTGTAGGGAGGGTGATCGGCCTGGCGAACCCGGGGTCCTTCCGATGATGCTGTTCTTCCTCTTGCTCCTCGACCCGTCTTCGTTCCTCCACCCCGGGGGGCCGGGTTGTGCTGTTCCGAGGGATCGCGGCCCCCTTGCCTCCTGCGCGACGGTCATCCTCGATCGGGGACCGCTCTTCGTCTCCGACGACCCGGCCGAGGAGGCCGAGCGCGGCGAATCGGCCGCCGTTGTGGGGGCTCTGCGACTCGGGCCCGTACCTGCACGACGGAAGGGCGAAGACCCTCGACGAGGCGGTGATGTGGCATGGTGGCCAAGGCGCCGAGTCGGCTCGCCAGTTCCAGGCGCTGACCAGGGTCGAGCGGATCCAGGTGCAGGCGTTCCTGAATACGCTGGTCGCGCCGGCCTCGGCTGGCTCGCCGGAGGTGTCCCTCGCGGTCGAGCAGGATGCGCGCGGTGCAGCAGGATGTTCAGCGGCCCCGGGACGAGGCGGTGAGCCGCCAGCCGACGTGCAGTCTGTAAGACGCAGAAGTTGTTTTTGCAACGCACAGTCATTGGATTGGGTTTGATCGGAACGAACGCGGAAGGATGAGACAAATGTCCTCGAACACCACGCTGGTCCTGGAGCGACGCCCTGGAGGGCTCCGGCTCTACCTTGGCGGCGACCTTCAGTTCGACACCGCCGACGAGGCGATTTACCACGATCGGCTCGCCCATCCAGCCCTGCTCGCGGCGCGGGCGAGGTTCGCAGGGCCGCTTAACCTGCTCGTGCTTGGCGGCGGCGATGGCCTGCTCGTCCGCGAGCTGCTCCGGCATGCGGAAGTCGCGTCGGTCCGCCTGATCGACTACAACGCGGAAGTCCTGGCCCTTGCGCGCACCGAGCTCGCCCCCTGGAACGGGTCGAGCCTCGCCGATAACCGGGTCGTCGTGGAGGTCGCCGACGTCCGGGAGGCGCTCGCGAAGGCCGGCTCGTTCCACGCGATCTTCTCGGACCTGACCTGTCCCAACACCCTGGCCGACTGCGGTCTGTTCACACGCGACTGGTTCCAGAAGCTCCGCGCGCACCTGGAGCCCGGGGGCATCCTTGCCCTCAATGGGCTCTCGCCGGACCAGACCCCCGCGGCGTACTGGTGCGTCTACCAGACCCTCCGCTCGGCCGGCCTCGCCGCGCTCCCGGGCCGGTCGCGCGTCCCCAGCTTCGCCGAGCTGGGCTATGGCGTCTGGGGGTTCTTCCTCGGCTCGGATCGAGCCTTCACGCCTGTTGAGGTGCGTTCGGTGCCCATTCCACAGGGCGTGCGAACTCTTGACGGGCCGGGCTCGTGGACTGCTTCGAGTTCCCCCGGCAACAGGCCGACCAGCGGATGACGATCCGACCCGCATCGGACGCGGGGCGGACGCTTTATGAGTATCTGCTCGATGCGACCGCGATCGAGCCGGGAGAAGCCGGGGAGACGGTTTGCTTCCTCGGGTTCGACGACCCGTTCCCGCCGCCAGAGCCGGCCACCGCGACCGTTCCGAGCCCGAAGCTAAAAGGTTGGCTCGATCGCCAGCCCGGGACCGGAATCGACGACCTCTTGATGTGCGTGCCGCTGGGTCACCGGATCGTCACCCGCGAGCTGGTCATGGAGTGGGCGGGCCACCTGACCCAGGTCGCAAGCACTCTCGATCTCCGACGGTTGATCTCGGCTTTGCTCCGCCGCGCCGCCGCCTTGCCCGGGCGGCTCGTGGCCGAGCTGAAGCGGTTCCGCGCGTTCCTGTCGCGAGGTGAGGATCCCGTGGCCAACTTCACGACCTGGGGTTGGCGATTCTTTAGCGTATTGATGCTCGTACTCGTCCTCGCGCAGACCGCCATGCCCACGGCCGTCTACGCCAAGGGGGGGCACGGAAGTCCACCAGGAAGTGGAAGCCATTTCGGAGGTAGCGCGCATCCCCCAGCCTGGTCTGCTCGGTCCTGGGGTTTGAGCCGTCCGATCATCCCACAGCCGCGCTGGGGCGGCGGGTATGTGTTCGGAGGTCCGGGGGCAGTGCCCAGTCCGTACTACTATTGGTATTCCGATCCCTTTTTCGACTTCTACCTTTCCTTTTACAACGGCTGCTACTACTACTACCGCACGCCGCGGTAGGGGTGATGTCCGATGTCTGGCCTGCTCCAACGCACCAGGTTCAGCGACGAGTACCGTGACGCCTGGGAAAGGGCGGTGCGTGAGAACCCCGCATGCGGGTTCATGCAATCGCTGACCTGGGCCGAGCTCCAGGTGCGCCAGGGGGTCGAGGTCTATCCGCGGCTCTGGTTTCGCGACGGCCGGATCGAGGGCGGGGCGATCTTCCAGGCCGCCCGCTCGCTCGACGGGCCGGGCATTCTGGTCGCGCCCGGCGGTCCGCTCGTCCCCTGGCACGACCCGGAGCGCGCCGCCTTACTCTTCGCCGCGATCCGCCGCGAGGCTTGCCGGCTGCGTCGGCGGACGGACAGCATCCTCTGGCGGATCGAGCCCCGTCTCGCTCCTCCACTGCCGCCTTATGTGCGTGGGTTCGTCCGCGCACCCATCGATCTCGACCCGTTCGAGACGAACGAAGTGGACCTCTCAGGTGGTATGGCCGGCGTCCTCGCCCGGATGACGTCAAAGGGCCGGTACAATGCCGGGCTCGCCAGGCGGCACGGGGTCGAAATCGAGGTGACGAGCGACCCGGCCTCCGCCGCGAGATTCCATCCGCTGCTCGTCGAGACCGCTGCCCGTCAGGGGTTCGCCGCGGAGCCGCTCTGCTACCTGATGGACCTGGCGGCGATCCTCTTCCCCGCCCGGATGGCCGCGGCCTTCTTCGCGACGTACCGGGGCGAGACCCTGGCCGCTGCCATCGCAGTCTTCTTCGGCCCCCGCGCCACGTACCTTTACGGCGGCAGCGGCCGGGAACACCGCGAAGTGATGGCGCCCTCCGCCCTTCAGACCGGCATCATGGCCGAGGCGATCGAGCGCGGCTGCGCCACGTACGACCTTTACGGGATCGACGTCCAGGGCGACCGGGCCGACCACCCGTACCGCCGGCTCTCGCAGTTCAAGCGTCGATTTGGGGGCGCGAACCGCGTCTACGTCGGTGCACACGACCTGTACAGCTATGACCGGATCGCCAATGCGATGCTTCCCTTCCTGCAGCACCTTGCAGTCGAGGAGGGACCCGCTTGTCGGCTCGCTCCGTAATCTTGCACGCGACCTTCGTTGCCGCCGGCCTGATGGTCGCCTCGAGCATTTCCTGACCGCAAGAAGAAAGGTCTGAACGTCAATGATCGGTCAACACTTGCTCGCCGACCTTTACGACGTTGCCTCCGACCGTCTGGCCGATGCCAGGCTGCTGGCCGATTGTCTCGACGATGCCGCGCGTCGGGGTGGGATGAAGCCGATCGGCCCTCCGGTGCTGCACCGGTTCAAAGGGGGTGGCCTCACGGGTTACCTCCTTCTCTCGGAGTCTCACATCGCGTTCCACAGTTACCCCGAGCACCGATTTCTCGCTCTCGATATCTTCTCCTGCGGAAGTGCCGATTCGAAGGCCGCGCTTTCGGTCTTCCTCGCCGCCCTCGAGCCCGGCCGCGAGCACCTTACCACGGCGCCCCGAGGCGCGGAGATCTCGCAGCGCGATTGACGATCGTCGCCGACGGATCGCCATCGGACATCCCGGTCGCCGCACGGCGATTGGACGATGGCTCGATCCGATTCGAGGGCGAGCTCAACGTCTTCGCCGCCCGCCTCCACCTCGATGACCGGCGCGGCTGATCGTCCGGTTCCTCTGCGGGCCGGCCCGTTCACTCTCGAGCAAGCGTGCCGTTGACAGTCACCAGCTCACCGATATAACATAGACAGTCTGTCTGTCTTGGTATTGAAATTGGGAAAGGGCCATCCGATGAAGATCGAGCCGGTGACCGAGTGGGAGCTCTCGATCCTGGAGGTCATCTGGGAGCAGGGGGCTCCGACCAGCCGCGACATTGCGGCGGCCATCTACGAAAGGGTCACCGACTCCAAAATGGCGTCGGTGCAGAAGCTGCTCGAGCGCCTGGAAGCCAAGGGCTGTGTGGACCGCGATCGCCGCGAGCGGGCCCATCGCTTCCGGGCGCTGGTCAGTCGGGAAGATTTTCTGCGCCATCGCCTCCAGGGATTAGCCGACCGGCTCTGCGGCGGCGCCATCGTGCCGCTGGTCACGACGCTGCTCCGATCGAAGAAGGGACTTTCGAAGAAGCACGGCAAGGAGTTGCGCAGGCTCATCGACGAGATCTGGCCGACGGACCGGTGACCATCGATCACCCTTTATCCGGGAGGCTGCCATGCACGCTTTTTGGGGAATCATCGCCAGTAATGCCGTCGTCGCTGCGCTCCTGGCGATCGGCGCCAGCCTGTTGGGCCGCATCTGGAAGCATCCCGCGGCGCTTCATGCCCTCTGGGTCGTCGTCCTGCTCAAGCTCTTCACGCCGCCGCTAGTGATCGCGGAGCTTCCGGCTGCCTTGGCCTTCTCGCCATCCCCGGCCGGCACTGATATGCGGAAGGGGCCACTGGAGCTTCCATCTCACGAGAGCGCGACGCCACCAATTGCCGCTGCCATGACAAATCCCCGCGGCGCGATCGCCGTGGACGGCCGGCCAGGCGTCCTCCCGAATCGGCCCGCGGAGACAATCGGCCACGGACCCTGGTCGCTCCCCACCGTCCTTGCCGCGGTCTGGATCTGTGGTATCTTCTGCACGGCCGCGGGCTACGCCGTTCGTATTCGCCGCTTCGCGGGCCTCATTCGTGAGTGCGAGGCGGCACCGCCGGATATCCGCGCGATGGCCGCCGAGTTCTCGAGCCGCCTGGGGCTTTTCGCGCGCCCGACGTCCGGATGACGTCCCGTCATCTGCCGCCCCTGGTCTGGTCGATCGGGTTTTCCCGGCGAGTAATCTTGCCCTCGGGGCTCGTCGCCCGCCTGAGCCGCGAAGCCCAGGAGTGTATTCTCGCCCACGAACTCATCCATTTCCGGCGCGGCGATCACCTCGTCCGGCTCCTCGAGCTTGCCGCGACAACGATCTTTTGGTGGCACCCTGTCGCCTGGTGGGCGAGCCGGCAGTTGCACGAGCTCGAGGAACAGTGCTGCGACGGCCGCGTCCTCGAACTTGTCCCGAATCAGCCGCGGACGTATGCCGCCGCACTGGTCGACACCCTTGAATTCCTCTCGGAGCGACCTCGTATCGCCGTCCCCTTGCCCACGGCGATTGATTCCAACGGCTCATTGTTCAGGAGAATTCACATGCTGGCCCAGTGTCGGACGACTCGACTGAGCGCCCTGAGTGGCATGCTCGTCGCCGGGTTCGTCATTTTTCCGCTGGTCATCGCCTTCGCCGCCGATCCGGAACCCACGAATCCGACGCCCCCCGGAGACCAGCCATCCGCCAGGGCCCGGACCGCGGTGCTCCGCGGACGCGTGACCAACGAGGCCGGAGGCCCCCTGGCCGACGTCCGCGTGCGCGTAGCCATCCCCGCCACTGACATGCGGTTCGTCAACGTCAGCCGCGAGCTTGTAGAGGGCGCTGGCGTCCGTTACAAGCTGGTGGAAACGCGGACCGATGCCGGCGGCGCCTACCGGGTGGAGATCCCCGGGGTCACCGGGCCCGCGAAGGTCTCGCTCGATGCGCTGAAACCCGGCTATCGCCGGCTGGTGGGGACCCTGATGTCCGGCGGCGATCCGAAGGAGGTCGAGGTCACGCCGGCGACGGAAGCGGAAGCGTCCTTGATGCTCAAGCCCTCACTCTATTTCCGCGGCACCGTCGTCGACGAGAAGGGGAAGCCAATCTCGGGGGTGAACATTTCCGCCCAAGCGTCCTACGCCCGCAGCTCAGGCGGGATCGAGCGAACCGCCACCAATCCGGACGGGTCGTTCGAACTCTTCTGCTATGCCGAGAAGCTCCCCGACATCGGGGACGGGGCCGGCCGGGGACTCGTCTTTTTCTCCCATCCCGATTACATCGATTCGCGGCTCGATGACATCTACGCGCTCACCCCCACGGATCGCGAGTCGGTGCGGGTCGTCCTCCGGACGGGCTACAAGGTGACGGGCACGGTGATCGGTCGGACCGGAAAACCGGTCCCCCACGCGATGGTCGTGGTCGGCCGCGAGGACCGGGGCCATGAAAAGGCGACCCTGACCGACGCCGACGGCAAGTTCGCCCTGCGCGGCCTGAGCGGAGACCTGACCTTGTTGCGCGCCCGCAACCTGGCAATCAAGCAGAACACCGAGGTGCCGATTACCCTCAGCGGCGATAAGATTGACTTGGTTGTCCGGCTGAAGCCCATTGTGGTGCCAGGCGGTATCAAGTCCTACTCGGTGCTCGGCATGCAGCTCGCGGACGTGACGCCGGAGCTGAAATCCGCCTACGATCTTCGCTACGATCGCGGGGCGTTGATCGTGGATCCGGGTCCAAATCCCGATCGTCTGAAGATCGGCGAGATCGCCGAGGGTGACGTCTTCTGGATGGTCGGCCAGCGGCGCGTCGGCAGCGTCTGCGAGTTCGTGCACCGGCTCCTCGCCGAACCGGGCGTGCCGATTGCAGGCGAGCGCCGGATCCGCGTTGTCTACGGCTTCATCCGGGTCGATGCCCAGGGGACCAACACGCAGTACATCCGGTTCACGGAGGACGAGCGCAAGCAGTTGCAGGTGCTGTCGGACCAGCTCGCCCCCGATTCGCCCTGAATCGGGCCGCGATCCGGGAATCCGACCGGAGACCCGCCGGCTGGAGCCGGCCTCGACCCGGAGGCTGGATCCGCCGGTTCGCTGCAGGAGGCCGCTCCCGCCGCTCGGCGCCTTGATCGCCGCGCCGGACGTCCGCGCCGCACTTTGGGTCAGCGCCGTCATTGGACTAGCCGCGCCGCTGATCCTCGAGCTCTCGGCCGTCCGACGAGTCCGGTACTTGGCCACTGCCGACGTCATTTCGATAATGAGGTGGACCCCTAAAACTGGACCACTCGAGATGTTAAACTGATCGAAGATCACTTTTGCATTCCGAGGAGCGCCATGAAAGGCACGAACAAGCGATATCCGGCAGCATTTGAGGCGCGGGTCGCTCTGGAGGCCGCCAAGCAGACCAGGACCCTCGCCGAGCTGTCAGGAAGGTATCAGGTCCACTCCGTCCAGATCAGTCACTGGAAGAAGCAACTCCTGGACGGCATCGAATCCTTGTTCCGCGACGGGCGCCGCCGCGACCACGACGAGAGCCACGCGATCCAGGCCGAGCTCTACAAGCAGATCGGCCGGCTCAAGATGGAGGTCGAGTGGTTGAAAAAAAAAAGCTGCCCGCTTCGGCTGACCTCAAGCGACCCCTGATCGACACATGACATAATCATCAGAGCACCCGTAGATAATGCGAACTTCTGGATCTCAACCGTTCGAGCGACTATCTCCAACCGGCCGTCGATTCCGAGGAGAACCTGCGCTTGATGCGGCTGACCATGAGGCGTGGGTTCATGTATCTGACGGCAGCGATCGACTGGTACAGTCGGTACGTGCTCTCATGGCGGCTTTCCAACACCTTGGAAGGGCGATTCTGCCTGGAGGCGTTGGACGAGGCGCTGTCGAGGGCTCGGCCGGAGATCTTCAACACCGACCAAGGCTCCCAGTTCACATCACGAGAGTACACCAGCCGCCTGGAGGAGGCCGGGATCGCGGTGAGCCGGGATGGTCGGGGGCGGGCGTTGGACAACGTGTTCGTGGAGCGGTTGTGGATGAGTGGCAAATACAAAGACATCTATATTAAGGAGTATGATCATGTAAATGAACTGGAATCGGGTCTGACGGCCTACTTCCAGTTTTACGACGAGGAGCGTCCCCACCAGTCTCTCGATTATCAGAACCCTGGAGAGGTGTATCGGGGCGACGTTCGAGGGGGCTGAACGCGGGAAAGCCTTAACAAATGCACGTGGCCCGAGTGGTCCACCTTTTAGGGTCCACCATACTCGCTGCGAGATCATAGCTCCTATCCCTCGTAGGGTAATCGTCCGGAGATGCCAGACCGATCGGCGAAGGCCGGTCACCGCAGACGACAGGCGGCCCTAGCTCCGACGACCACCTCGCCGCTCTTGACGCTATCGCACGTATCCGTGAAACTCAAATTCATTGTGGGGATAGGACGGCCGGATCGACGTGTCGGATCACGTCCGTCCGTCCATCTAATCCCGCCCCAGGCGCATTAGACGGACAATTCCCGGTCGACTTCTTGTTAAGCGTAAGATCCCGATTCCGGCATTTGGCATAGGTGATATCGATGTCCGCACGCGGCTCTTTCGTCACGAGTCCAGGCTCTCGGTCCTCGAAATTGATGGCTGAATCGAAATATCGAATCCCTCTGTTTTGGTTGTCGTTCCTTGCGACGGAGGACTTCGATCGCGCCAAGCACCCGGGACAATTCGAGATCGACAGGAAGCAGGCGATCGAAAGGGCCTCAAACAATCTTCCCTTTTTCTTGCAACTCTTCCAGGAAGTTGACTTGTTTGAGGAAGCGGCCCGCAGCTTTCTGGATTTGCTCCGATCGCAACGGGCCAAGACCGTCGGAATCGAGGTCGTTGAACTGTTGGAGGAGTTGCAGGACGGGGAGGGTATCGAGGGGATGCCGAAGCTCCGAAATGCTGTGCAGGCTATAGAGAGCCAAGACGCTAATTATTCGCTAACCGTCCCGGCGCGAACCGTCAAAAACCCCTTCACCCAAGAGGACATGCGGCTCAAGGAACAGAGTTTTTCCTCTACGCGGGAGATGCTGCTCTACATTTGCTCGCTTCGGCCCGAGGATCTGAAATCAAAAAAGAGAGAGGAAGTACACGATACGATTGTCGGTCACAATTTGGAGTGAGAGTAAACGGTGTAAACCAAATTTGAGGCCTCGCCTATCCTCTCATTGCAGCGGATCCGCCTGCGGTAGGGCGCTGATCCAAATGATTACCCTACACGTTATCCGTCGGTCTTTGAAAGGAGACGGAGAAGGGGACGGGACGCGGCGAGTTTTGGATTCACAGGCGTTTGCCGAGAGGGGGCCACTGGGGACGCAGCTAGTATCGTGGCCGCGCCGTAACACTGGTATTATCGAAAGTTCAGTGGCTCGCGCACACGCATGCAATGCGCTGGCGCGTTTCGCATCGTACTGTGGGTTACGGATCTCTTTATCAGGGACGATTCAAGAGCTTCCCGATGCAATGTGACGACCATCTCCTGTCCCTCCTGCGCTATGTCGGGCGAAAGCCTTTGTCGGCGCGGCTTGTCGAGCGGGCGGAGCTTTGGCGCTGGAGCAGTCTCTGGTCGAGGGCACACGGTGACAATGCGGTCAAGGCGTTGCTGTCGCCCTGGCCGGTGGAGCGGCCGGCGAACTAGAGGGTTCGCGTCAACTCCCGTCTAACCGCGAGTGACAATGCCAAACGAAAGAGAACCGAAAGCCGTCCGGGTCACGGTTCCCCTGACCGCTAACTCGATGCGTCCCGGTTTCCGTCGCGCGAACACGCCAAGAGCGTGAAGGGAACGGAAGACGCAATGAATATACGGCATCAATCGCATGGTTAATGATTGATGAGCGGGATCGGCGGATTTCTTGGCGATCTTCGCGCCTTGGCGGTGAATTTCTGACTTCACACCAATTGGGTCGAATGATTGCGATTTCTTCGCGGCCAGCCGGCAGCGCCTTCGAGAAGTCGCCGA
The DNA here is from genome assembly GCA_963823675.1 of uncultured Isosphaeraceae bacterium. Taxonomy (GTDB): domain Bacteria; phylum Planctomycetota; class Planctomycetia; order Isosphaerales; family Isosphaeraceae; genus CAWGMT01. The sequence goes on from CAWGMT010000021.1 coordinate 360,014, forward strand.
GCGCCTGGGCCTGCGGCGAGTGCCCAACCTGGGCGGATGCGTGGCGACCCGACGACGGTACGGAGCTCGGTTCCGCGGTTTTCGGGCATTTCACACGCAAGCGGTTTAGCCGAATTGGCTCGTTCCGTGAGGCGTCGGGAACCGACTCAACCGAGGTTGAGCCAATCCAGCCGTCGAGGCCGCAATTTGATCTGCCTGTTCTAGCTCTTGAGGAGTAGGTCCCGGATCGCTTGCACCACGGCGTCTGGACGGTCCGTGTGGATCGAGTCCGGCCACTGAGCGAACATCCTTCGAACCGACGACGGCAGAACCGCTTGAATTGAACAAGCACGCGAACGAGAGAAACGGCCGTCTGAAGGGTGCCGAGCCGCGTTTGTGTCGGGGCATGGGCGGGATAGTCCTCGTGAGCGGGGTCCAGGAAGAGCAACCCGGCCACCTCGTCCGGAAAGCGCTGCGCATATCGGCGTACGTAGAACCCGCCCAGCGAGTGGCCGACGAGCAGGTACGGAGCCGGTACCAGAGCGACGTGGAGAAGACTCCGTAATTCATCCGTGACTTCGGCGGCGCTGCGAGGCAAGTCGACGTAGTCGCTCCAGCCGGTGCCCGCACGGTCGTACAGCACCGACGTCGTGAAGTGCGAGACCTGATCATGGATGTTCCAGTAATGAAGGCCGATCAGGCCGGCCCCGGGCATGAAGACCACGGCCGGGCCTCTCGTCCCCAAGTGGTCCAGCAGCAACTGCCTTCCCTTGACTTCGTAGAAACGCCCTATCGGTGGCGCGCCATGGAGGAACTCCCCGTCGCGGTGCCCCTTCCCTTGACGCTGTATCGAACCCTCGTGTCGCGATCTCGGGCGCTTTAATTCTTGATTCGGGATCATTTTACGGCTTGAGTTGCGAATTTCGCCTGAGGCGCCCGCCTTTACTTGACCGGTCTGACCCCGGCGATCTCGTTCCGTCATTCCAAGTGCCACAAGAGTGGTATGAGAGACAGACGCCGTTTTGCTGTCCGTGCCTAATCCTCATGGACCAACGCTCCAAGAATGGCGCCCGCCGCGATGCCCTTGATTGAACCCGCAACGAACCAGCCCCACGCCAGGGTCAGAGGGATTGGTGAGTGGATACAAGTTCCAAAGATGAGCAAGGACGTCGATGAGTGTCCACACGACCAGTATCGAGAGACCTGCAAGGGGCAGACGCGTGGCCGAGGAAGTGCGCATTGGAGGCGGCCTGACAACCTCTCGAGTGTTAAGTTTCCAATCAAGGCACTTTGCCGCGGTCCCCTTTTCCGGCCGGAGTTTTGTGCTGGAGCACGACCAGGGATCGAAGGCCGGCCAGCGGAAGTTGCAACGGTTCTTGGATGCCCGGCACCGTCAAGGTCAGCACGCCGTTCTCGAATTTGACCGGCTCGCCGCTGATCCGCGAGCCGTCCTGGCAGACGGTTCGGATCGTCCGCGGCGCGTCATCCTTGGGAACCGAGAGGAGCACGCTGGAGACCTGTTTCTCGGGCACTCGCGACTCGCCCTTCGCGGTCGTCATGACGAATTCTTGCGATGCGGGATGCAACCCGGAGAGCTGGCCGTACACGATCGTTCCGTCGGCCAGATCGATGCGCGCCTGGTCGGCGCGCATGTCGCGGGGAATTTCGCCGTTCCACCGGCCGATCCGCAGGCAGTCCAGGCGCAAGTCGCCACGGAGGTTCTCCAGGTACACGGCGGGCAGCGCGGCGAACTTCGGGTCGGGAATCTCGAGGTGGGCGAGCTCCTTGCCGCCTGGCGAGAAGACCAGGATTCGCCCCTTCTCCTGATCGAGATACACCTGGAGATGGACCCGGCCGGGACCGCTCGATAATTTCTGCAACTTCGCCAGGTCCGCCATTTGGTCGAGTTCGCGCTCGACGATCAAGTCTTCTCCCCAGGCCTGAAACTGAAAGGCCCGCTTGACCGTGTTCCGCTGGTCATCCACGCCCACGCCCACGGCGAAGGCGAAGTCGGCCTTCGACCTCCAGGATACCTCGAACTCGATGCTGGCGCGAGGGGGAAGTCCGAAGTTTCCGCGGATCGGCGCCCCTTCCCGATCGGTAATCGGCCGGCCCGCGTCCGCCCGCCAGTCTTTCCGGCCCGCTGGTTCCTGCCAGCCGGCCAGGCCGTTGGGACCGACGTAGATCAAATCGGCGCCGTTGCGCCATCGGTCGATGCGATGGAGATTGGATCTTCGAACGTGGATGCGGCCCAGCCGAGGTACGTCCAGCTCAGCACGCTGGTCGTCCAGCGCCATCAGCGAGCCGAACAGCACGTCGCCGGCGGCCAGCTCGAAGCGAAAATCGCCGATGGGTTTGGGCCGTGTCGCCGGCGGCGGCCATTCGATGGCGTTGACCTCGTTCCAGGCGAATTCGGACGGCCTGTCAGCCGACGCGGACTGCCAGCGCAGAACTCCCGGCTGCGTCGAAGCTCGGACCTCGCCGGCCGTGGATCTACCGTCGGCCAGATCCAGGACCGGCTGCGGTGAAGGGCTTGCCGGCTGGTCCGTTGCCCGCGCGGTTGCGGCGATTAGCGCCAGAAATGCCAGCGCGAAGAGCTGATGGGATGGCTGGGCACGAATCCCGATCGCTCGGTGCTGAAGTTGGCTGCACATCTCGAGAGCCCTCCGCGTAGCCTGGCCAAGCGAGGCGTGCGAGTGGGAATGGAAAAATCCGTTGGGATCATCATCGACCGGATAGTGTCCCCGGAATCCCGCCCAGTTTGATCCGCGTCACGGAGCGTGCGCCTCGTTGAACATCTGGACCGCCTGTTCGAGTTCCGGCAGCTTGTGCTGGATCACGTCCCACACGATGTCGGCATTTACCTGGAAATAGGCGTGAGCGAGCCAGTCGCGCATTCCGGCGATTTTCGTCCATTCAATCTTTGGCATCTTCAGACGCACCTCCGGAGGTATCCGTTTCGCTGCCTCGCCGATGATCTCCAGATTCCGCAGCACGGCGTCGTAGGCCATCTGGTGGTTCACCAGTCCGGATTGATCCAACCCAGTCGAGTAGGTGCGGGCGCGCTCACAGGCTTCCAGAATGTCGCCCAGATAGGATTGCCAGTTACGGGACATGCACTGCCTCCTGTTCAATGCGGGGACGCAAGCTTGGACGGAGGTCGGAGCGAATCGCCAAATCAACGCCAGCGGCGAACAACTCTTCCAAGTGCAATTTGAGCCCCATGTAGTTGTCGAACGTGGGACGCCCGGCGAATTCAACCAGTACATCCACATCGCTGTCGGGCCGTGCTTCATTGCGAGCAACGGAACCGAAGATCGCCAGCTCCCGCACACCGAATCGTTGTCGAATTTCGGGCATCCGCTCGGACAACAACCGAACGGTTTCATTGACGTTCATGGGGCCTTCCTTGCATTGAGCAGCGACGGATACACCTTGGCGGTCTCGTGGTACCGGTGTCGGGCGATTCAATTCCATTCGACCTCGCCACGATCCACGCGAACGCCCAGTTCGTGGTCGAGATTGGCGACCAGAAACTCACCGGCATAGCCCTGCTGACCGCCAACTGGGACGACTACTCAAGGCTATAGCGCTGGCCGTGTCGAGATCAAGGCGCCCCGCGTCCGGATGACCCGTCTGCGTGACAAAGACGCCACTCGAACCATCTTGACCTTGGTGCAATTCTCGGTAAAGTAAAAATAAAGTTTTGGTTTCCCAAAAACAATGCCGAATCAAACGAATAGCTGTGAGGGCCTGGGTGCGCAGACGAGCCCTGGGCCGGTGTGAGGTCACGAAGCACGTACGACCGGACGGCAGACTTTGGCTCGAAGGAGAGATTCCATGAACCCTGTAAGAGAAGTCGAGCTCATCAGCCCCGCGTTCAAGGCGAACCCTTATCCCTTCTACGCACAGTTGCGCGGGAGCGCCCGTCTGTCGCATGACGATGTCGGATAGGCAGACCGCCTGGCTCGTGACGCGCTACGATGACGTCGTCACGGTCTTGAAAGACGAACGCTTCACCACGGAGCGAGCAAAAGCCCAGACGCCCGAGCAGGCCGCGAAGGTTTCCTGGGTTCCGAAGGCATTCAAAGCGCTGGAGCGCAACATGTTGGCGGTGGATGCCCCTGACCACACCCGTCTACGGGGCCTGGTGCACAAGGCGTTCACGCCGCGGCTGATCGACATGATGCAGATGCGCATCCAGTCGCTGACCGACCGGCTGCTCGACGCCGCCTCAGGCGCGGGACGGATGGACCTGATCCGCGACTACGCCCTGCCGCTGCCCACGACCATCATCGCCCTAATGCTCGGAGTCCCCGCCGGCGACCGGCATCGTTTCCATCGCTGGTCGAGCGCCTTGATGGCAACATCATCGTCCACCTGGGGAAAACTGAAAGCGATTCCGAGCGCGATGGGTTTCCTGGGTTACATCCGCAAGCTGGTCAAGACTCGCGAGGCGGACCCTCGGGATGATCTGACAAGCGCCCTGGTGAGCGCGCGCGAGGCCGGCGACCGCCTGAGCGAGGATGAATTGATGGCGATGATCTTCTTGCTGCTGATCGCCGGCCACGAGACGACCGTCAATTTGATCGGCAACGGCGTGCTGGCCCTGCTGGAGCATCCCGAGCAACTCGACCGGCTGCGTCGCGAACCCGAGCTGATCAAGCCGGCCGTCGAGGAATTCCTGCGCTTTGACGGGCCGGTGCAGATTGCGAGCGAACGTTATCCGCGCGAGGACGTGACGATCGCGGAGGTGACGATCCCGCGCGGGGAGATGGTTTTCGCGGTGCTCGGCTCGGCCAATCGCGACGAGCGGCAATTCGAGCGTCCCGAGGTGCTGGACATCACACGGGAGCCGAACCGCCACCTTGCGTTCGGGCTGGGCGCGCACTATCGCCTCGGTGCGCCGCTGGCGCGCATGGAGGGCCAGATCGCCATCAACACGTTGCTGTGCCGGCTGCCCGAACTTCGACTGGGGGTGCCGCGGGAGAAGCTGCGCCGCCGGCCCAGTATGGGACTTCATGGACTGGAATCGCTGCCGCTGCTGTTCGCCCGGAGGGCGCGCGACTCGGCCCCAGGCAGCGCCGTGGCCGCTTCACTGTAATTACGCCTGACCGCCCACTCGCTCAGCTCGAAATCGATCTGAACGTTCATCGTGCGGAACGGGGGGATGCCCGATCCGAGAAGCCGCGGGTGGATGTTGCAGCCGGAAGAGTCAGACTGATCGCCAGCCACCCGCTCTGTTGAGCCAGATTCCAGTTGGCGCCTACAATCGATATGAACCGGTCTGACCGGGCCGTAGCGGTACCGTCTTGCCCTGGATCGATGCGATTGCGAGCCATCACCATGCCCCAGCCAACCGACGCCGCACGCGACTTACTCTGTGGACTGCTGGCGCTCCAGAACGGCCTGATCGACCAGGGGGCGCTCTTCACGGCATTCGCAGCCTGGACGCGCGACAGAGCCCGTCCTCTGGCCGACCACTTGGTCGTGCTCGGGCAACTCGATGCAGAGCGCCGGGCGGTCGTCGAGGCCATCGCCGATCTCCATGTCCGGGCGCTCGGTGGCGACCCGGAAAAGAGCCTTGCCGTTCTGGCCGTCGGACGGTCAACTCGCGAGAGCCTCTGTCGCGTCTGCGGCCCTGATGTCGAGCCGACCCTGGGGCACGTCGGCTCGGCGCGCCGCTCTACCCGCGACGATGACCCCGCCCTGAGAGGGGCGTGGGGATTGGGGGCCGGCGAGCAAGCGGCGCGCGGCGCGGCCGATGACTACGATGACCCGGACCGCACAGGCAGCTATTGCGTGGGCTCGGCGACCTCCGACGGACAGCGTTTCCGCATCCTGCGGCCGCATGCGCGGGGTGGTCTGGGTGCCGTCTTTGTTGCACTCGACAGCGAATTACACCGCGAGGTGGCGCTGAAGCAGATACTCGAGAAGCACATCGACGACGCGGTCAGCCGTCAGCGGTTCGTCGCCGAGGCCGAGATCACCGGCGGGCTGGAGCACCCCGGCGTCGTCCCCGTCTACGGTCTGGGTACGGACGCCGACGGCCGGCCTTATTACGCGATGCGGTTCATCAAGGGCAACTCGCTCAAGGAGGCGATTGAACAATTTCACGGCGAGCCCGGTCGCGTCAGCGTCGGGAGTCAATCACACGGCGAGCCCGGTCGCGTCAGCGTCGGGAGTGATTCACGCGGCGAGCCCGGTCGCGTCAGCGCCGGGAGTCGATCAACCCGTCAATCGCGAACTCGCTCCACGAAGACTCGGGGCGCTGACGCGTCCCCGCTCGCCCTGCGCCAGTTGTTGCGCCGGTTCCTGGACGTTTGCAACGCCATCGATTACGCCCACTCACGCGGGGTGATCCACCGCGATATCAAGCCGGCCAACATCATCGTGGGCAAGTACGGCGAGACGCTGGTGGTGGATTGGGGGCTCGCCAAGGCAGTGGGCCGAGCCGATCCGTCGGCCGGAGAGAACACGCTGCTGCCGTCGTCGGGCGGCTCGTCAGAGACCTTACCGGGCAGCGCGCTGGGAACTCCCGCGTACATGAGCCCGGAGCAGGCGCGGGGGAGCTCGACCGGGTCGGCGTACGGTCCGACGTGTACAGCCTGGGCGCCACGCTCTACTGCCTGCTCACCGGCAAGGCGCCATTCGGCGGCGACGACATCGGGGCCGTCTTGCACGCCGTGCAGCAGGGGCAATTCCGGCGGCCTTCGCAGCATGCGCCCGCGCTCGACAAAGCACTGGAGGCCGTCTGCCTGAAGGCGATGGCGACGATGCCCGAGGACCGCTACCCTACGCCCAGGGCGCTGGCCGACGACCTGGATCGGTGGATGGCCGACGAGCCGGTCACGGCCTGGCGCGAGCCGTTCTCGCGCCGGGCGCGACGATGGGCGCGGCGGAATCGCACCGCGGTGACGGCCGCGGCCGTGGCGCTCCTGGCCGGCGTCTTCGGGCTATCGGCGGTGCTGGCCGTGCAAACAAAAGCCAACGCCGCCCTGGCCGCGGCCAACGCCGAGCTGACTCGCTCCCAGGCCGCGGTGCAGGCCCGATTCAACCTGGCCGTCGCGGCAATCAAGACGTTCCACACCGGCGTCAGCGAAGACTTCCTGCTCAAGCAGGATCAGTTCAAGGAAGTTCGCGACCGGCTGTTGAAGTCAGCCAGCGACTTCTACGGCAAGCTGGGTGCGCTCCTGGGCAAGGAGTCGGACCTGGCTTCACGACGGGCGCTCTGGCAGGCGAACTACGAAGTGGCCGAGCTGACGGAAAAGGTCGGCACGCCGGAGGACGCGCTGGCGGCCCACCGGCAGGTCCTTGCGGCACGCGAGGCGCTGGCAGCCCAAAGTCATGCCAACTTGGAGATCAAGGCTGACGTGGGACGCAGCCTCGCGACCGTGGCCGCTCTGCTGGAATCCACGGGAGAGACCCGAGAGGCGGAAGCGATGTATCGCAAGGCCCAGGCACTTCTGGTCGAGCTGGCCCCGACGATCGCGGGCCCTACGCTGGCGCGGGTCGTCCTGGCTGAGTGCCGGTCGCGTCTTGGCCGGCTACTCCACGCCACAGGACGCGATGACGAAGCCCTGTCGGTCTACAGGCTGGCGCGTGCGGACCAGGAGGTGTTCGCCGACGCCCCCGGTGCAACGGCCGAGTCGCGGCAGGACCTCGCGGCCACGATTCACAGGGTCGCCGGTCTGCTGGCCGCAACCGGCAAATCGCCAGAAGCCGAGGCCGAGTACCGCAAGGCACTGACGATCCTTGAGAAACTGGCCGATGAGAACCGCGGCGTCACTGATTTTCGCGCCCGCCTGGCGGCCAGCCACAATAGCATCGGCCTCCTGCTGTCGCGTACGGGCAAGTCAACGGAAGCGGCTGCCGAGTACCGCACGGCGCTCTCGATCCAGCAGAGATTGGCCGACGACAACCCCGCCGTTTCCCAGTTCGTGAGCGAACTGGCAATCGGCCACGCCAACCTCGGCAATCTGCTGCTGATTGCGGCCAAGTTGCCGGAAGCGGAGAGCGAGTACAAGATGGCGCTCTTGCTGCAGAAGAAGCTGGCCGACGACTACCCCACAGTGAACGAATTCCGCAGCAGCATGGCGGAAAGCCACAACAGCCTTGGTCTCCTGCTTTCGGCCAGGGGCAGATCCAGGGAAGCGGAGGCCGAGTACCGCCAGGCGCTGGCGATTCAACAGAAGCTGGCTGACGAAAATCCCGCCGTGACGCGATTCCGCCACAGCCTGGCCGGCAGCCACGACAATCTCGGCGGCCTGCTGGCGCGCACCGGCAAGCCATTGGAGGCGTTGGCCGAGTACCGCCGGGCGCTGGCGATCCAGGAGAAGCTGGCCGACGACAGCCCCGCCGTCTCCCGTTTCGGCAGCGACCTGGCAAACAGCCACAACGGCCTTGGGATTGTCCTGGCGGATATGGGCAAGTCAGTGGAAGCGGCGGTCGAGTACCGCCAGGCGCTGGCGATCCAGCAGAAGCTGGCCGACGAGAATCCCGCCGTGACCGAGTTCCGCAACCGCCTGGCGGCCAACCACCACAACCTCGCTAACATGCTGGCGACTACGGGTAGGGCATCGGAAGCGGAGGCCGAGTACCGCCAGGCGCTGGCGATCCACCAGAAACTGGCCGAGGACAACCCCGCCATCCCATATTTTCAGTTGGATCTGGCGTCCAGCCTGCTCAGTGTCGGTTGGATGCTCGCCCAGAGCGGAAAAACGGTCGAGGCGATCGGCTACTACAAACGAGAAGAGGCGATCCTCAAGAAGCTCGCCGACGCGAGATCGGCAAGCGACGGCGTTCAGGACCGCTTGGCGAACTGCCGGACCAGCATGGCAGACGTACTGCGTCGGGCCGGGAAGCTTGATGAGGCGCTGGCCGCATGTGAGAGATCCGTGGTGGTGCGCGAGCCACTGGTCAAAGTGCATCCCGAAGTTCCGACGTACCGCGCTCGCCTCGGCGAGACGTACCTGCGACTCGGGCAGGTACGATGTGATCGGGAGAACCTGGCCGAAGCCGCGGGCGCGTGGAAGCGAGCGATTGCGCTCTACACCGCGAGCAAGCCCTTGAACGGAGAGCGCACCTTCTTCCTGGCCTGCTGCCACGGCGGCTTGGCGGGACTCGCGGGCCGCGTCGGCTCGGGGGTGTCCGCCGCGGAGGGGGCGGAACAGGCCGAGAAGGCAATGGCCCTGTTGCGCCAGGCCGTGACAATGGGCTACCGCAACCCCGACGCCTACCGGACCGAATCGGCCTTCGACTCGCTCCGCAACCGGCCCGACTTCCAGCTCTTGATGATGGATCTGGTGATGCCGGCCAGGCCGTTGGGACCGACGTAGATCAAAAGGGCGCCGTCGCGCCATCGGTCGATGCGCTCGTGGCGATCCACCTGTCGCAAGTGGCAATCCGCGTATTCGTTGACCGCCCGAAGAAATCAGGCGGCGGACCGCAAAGCCATGGCCCGCAAACCGCGCGTGGGCTACTATCTCGCAAGCGGGGCGGCTAATCTGGATAGACCTGTCGAGCTCGCTGGGTGCGAGCTGGGGCGGTTTGGCCGTCGCCGATGGGCTCTTCGCTGGCGAGCGGAACAGTGATCGGTCCGGAGTGCGCCTGATGTCAACGACGACTGCCGCCTCTTCCCCCGCGGCGTGTTGCCTCGCGGGCCGACGTCCCCGGTCTGGTGGCAGCTCGTCCGCTTCGCGGGCGACCCGCTTGGGCTGCTCGACGAGTGCCGCCGCCGTTACGGCGACGCCTTCACGCTGGACGTCGCCGGCGATGGCCCGTTCGTGATGCTCTCCAACCCGGAGACGGTCCGCGAGGTCTTCCGCGCCGATCCGGAGGTGCTCCATTCGGGCGAGGCCAACGCGATCTTCATCGCCGCCGTCGGGCGGCAATCGGTCCTGGTGCTCGACGAGGCCCCGCACGCTCGCCAGCGCCGTGCGCTGGTGCCGCCCTTGAAGGGCGAGCGGATGCGAGCGTTCTTCGACGCGATGCGGCTGGAGACGCTGGAGGCCGCGCGGGCCTGGCCGCGCGACGCCCCGTTTCCCGCCCTGCCGACGATGCGGCGGATCACGCTGCGGGTCATCCTCCGTACGGCGCTGGGAATGGTCCCCGGCCCGGAGATGGATCGGTTCGAGGGCAAGATTGAGAGGTTGCTTTCCCACGGCCGGCAGCGATACGCCTTGGTGCTCATCGTGCCCCGTCTCGAGGTCGTCGATCGCCTGGCCGACGAGTTGAGACGGGTCACCGGCGGCGGGCCGCCCGAGGCCGATCAACTTCCCGCGCTCGAGTACCTCGACGCGGCGATCCGCGAGAGCCTGCGGCGCAACCCGGTGGCGCCGTTCGTCGTGCGGAAGACGGTGCGGCCGTTCGCGGTAGGCGGGCGCGAGTATCCATCCGGAGTGGTCCTCTGCCCTTGCTCGTACCTGGTCCACCGGCGCGAGGACCTCTACCCCGAACCCGATCGGTTCCGCCCCGAGCGGTTCCTGGAACGGAAGTTCGGCCCGCACGAGTGGTTCCCCTTCGGCGGCGGCAATCGAGTCTGCCTGGGGATGCCGTTCGCGCTCTACGAGATGAAGGTCCTGCTGGCGACCCTCTTCAGCCAGGTTCGGCTGGCCCGCCCTGGCGGGGCCCGGTCGCGGGCGGGGCGGTACGGGATTGTCCTGGGGCCGGACGACGGGGCGCGGGTGATCGTGCGGGGAGCCACAGCGTGGGCTGATGAAAACCGGGCGTAATACTGACGTTCCAAGATCAGACCTGCACCATGCGCCCGCTCTAGGCCCCGCTGCCAGTACACCTTGAACAGAAGGAAACGAAGGCAACGAAGAGCGAGATAGCAGCATTTTCTGGCCTCCTGCTTTCCTGGGTTCCTAATGTAACACTTAACTAGGCCGATGCCTGGAAATGGCGGTCCTGGACCCGCTTCAAGAGACTTTCCAGCCGGGCGTCGTGGTCTTTGTCGCCCCCAACGACGGTCACCCAGCGCGTCGACCGCTCCGCGACTTCCAGCAGGTCGTTGCAAGCTGGCACCCGGACACGCCGGCGCCTACTGGGATGCCGCGGATGTCGTCTTCCAGGACCGGATCGCACCGCTCTGGGACCTGGTCCGGGCGCACCCCGGCCACCTCCTCGTTGTCACGGAGGTCATTCGGTGTCGCGATAGCACAACCTGCCAGTGGTGGGTGCAGACGATCGAAGACCCCGAGGCGCGGGCACGGGCGGTGGATCTGTTCAGAGACTGCGACACGATCAACTCCGGGCTCGCCGCCGGGACAGCCCGGACTATGCTGAGATACTTGAAAGAGGCCGACGGCCTTCTGAACTCACCGGCATTGCGCGGAACGGGCGATTGGGGCGATCAGACCGCGATGAACCTGTACTGTCGCTCGAACCCGCACACGTGGCTGGAGATCCCCCGAGGCTGGAACTACTGCCTCATCGGCCTTGGCCCCAGGGATTACCGGGTGAGCCCCGCGGGCCGAACCGAGCGCCTCGACGGGGAGCCGCTCCACGTTGTCCACGGCGCCGGGAGGACGTTGAGGCGCTGGGACCTGGTGCACCTCACGGCCTGATTCAGTTCGCGGTAAGCGGCGAAATTCGTCAGCGCGCCGGACTTTCTCCGCTCCTCGATCGGCGTTTACAATCAGTACGGACCGGCCCGACCGGGCCGTAGCGGCACCGTTCCGCCCTGGACTGATTGTGATTGCGAGCCACTGCCATGTCGCAACCGACCGACCCCTCGCGTGACCTGCTCTTCGGCCTGCTCGCCCTCCAGAACGGCCTGATCGACCAGGGGGGGCTGTTTACGGCATTCGCCGCCTGGGCGCGCGACAAGGGCCGGTCCCTGGCCGACCATCTCGTCGACCTCGGCTGCCTCGATGCCCCGCGGCGAGCCGCCGTCGAGGCCATCGTCCTGGTGCATCTTCAGGTCTTGGGCGGCGACGCCCTTAAGAGCCTTGCGCGCTGGCAATCGGCCGCTCCACTCGCGAAAGTCTGGCGCGCGCCTGCGGCCCTCTGGTTGAAGCAACCCTCGAGCGCGTCGGCTCGGCGCACCGCTCGACCCAGGACGACGAAGACCCGGACCGCACCGGCAGCTATTCCGTGGGCTCGGCGACCTCTGACGGACAGCGGTTCCGCATCCTCCGGCATCATGCCAAAGGGGGTCTGGGCGCCGTCTTCGTGGCCCTCGACTCCGAGCTCGACCGCGAGGTCGCGCTCAAGCAAATTCTCGACGACCGCGCCAACGACCCGGCCAGCCGATGCCGCTTCTTGATCGAAGCACAGATCACCGGCGGACTCGAGCATCCCGGGATCGTGCCTGTCTATGGATTGGGCGCTCATGGAGACGGCCGCCCGTACTACGCCATGCGGTTCATCCGTGGTGATTCGCTCAAGGAGGTCATCGATCGTTTCCACGGCGGGCCCGGTCGCGCAAGCGCCGGGCGGCCCACCGGGGAATCTCGCGGCACTGACGCATCGCGGCTCGCCCTTCGCCAACTATTGCGCCGCTTCCTCGACGTCTGCAACGCCATTGACTACGCACACAGCCGCGGCGTGATTCACCGCGACATCAAGCCGGCGAATATCATCGTCGGCAAGCACGGCGAGACCCTGGTCGTCAACTGGGGACTGGCCAAAGCGACCGGCCGCGCCGTGCCGGGGACCGATTCGGGCGAGCGGCTGCTCGTGCCGTCGGCCAGTGGAAGTTCCGAGACGCTGCACGGAAGCGCTCTGGGTACTCCAGCTTATATGAGTCCCGAGCAGGCCGATGGCCGGCTCGATCGCTTGGGCCCGCGGTCGGATGTCTATAGCCTGGGGGCGACGCTCTACTGCCTCTTGACGGGCAAGGCGCCGTTTGCGGGCGAGGTGGGGGACGTGATCCATGCCGTGCAGCGAGGCGAGTTCCGCCCGCCGCGGCAGCGCGACCCGAGCATCGACCCGGCGCTCGAGGCCGTCTGCTTGAAGGCCATGGCGACCCAGCCCGAAGACCGGTACGCCACGCCCAGGGCCCTGGCCGACGACCTGGATCGCTTTATGGCCGATGAGCCGGTCTCGGCCTGGCGCGAGCCCCTGGCAAGTCGGGCGCGGCGATGGGCGCGGAGGAATCGCACCGCGGTCACGGCCGCGGCCGTGGCCCTGGTGGCCGGCGTCTTCGGGCTATCGGCCGTGCTGGCCGTGCAAACCAAAGCGAACACCGCGCTGGCCGCCGCCAATGCCGAGCTCACTCGCTCTCAGGCCGCCGTGCAGGCGCGGTACAATCTGGCCGTGCTAGCGATCAAGACGTTTCACACGGGCGTCAGCGAAGATTTCTTGCTCCAGCAGGATCAGTTCAAGGATGTCCGCGACCGGCTGCTGAAGTCGGCCAGCGATTTCTACGGCAAGCTGGGCGCCCTGCTGGGCAAGGAATCGGGCCTGGCATCGCGGCGGGCATCTGGCAGGCGAACTACGAAGTGGCCGAGCTGACGCGCCAGGTCGGCAACCCGGAGAACGCGCTGGCGGCGCACCAGCAGGTCCTCGCCGCCCGCGAGGCCCTGGCGGCCCAAGCCCAGGCCGATCGCGAAACCGACGTCAACGTCGGGCGGAGCCTTAAAGCCATCGCGTTATCGCTTGAAAACGCCGGACGGACCAAGGAATCAGAGGCCGCTTACCGCAAGGCCGAGGCCCTCCTGGTCGAGTCGGCCCCGACGATCGCGGCGGGCGCCGCGGCGCGGCTTGTCCTGGCTGAATGCCGGTCGCGTCTGGGCTGGCTTTTGCACGACATTGGCCGCGACGACGAAGCCCTGTCTCTCTACCGGCTAGCGCGTGCGGATCAAGAGGCGCTGGCGGCCGCTCCCGGGGCGACAGCCGACTCGCTGCGGGACCTGTCATTCACGATCTGCAGGATCGCCGATCTGCTGGCGGATACGGGCAAGCCGTCGGCAGCGGAGGCCGAGTCTCGCAAGGCGCTGGGGATTCGAGCGAAGCTGGTCAACGACGACCGCGCGGTCGCCGAGTACCGCTTCCGCCTGGCGGAGAGCCACAACCAGCTCGCCATCCTGCTCTGGCGGACGGGCAAACTATCCGAAGCGGAGGCCGAATGCCGCAAGGCGCTGGCGATCCAGCAGAAGCTGGCCGACGATAGTCCCGCCGTTGCCAATTTCCGCAGCAGCCTGGCGACGTTTCACCTCAACAACGGCCTCGTGCTGTCGGATACAGGCAAGTCAAGGGAAGCGGAGGCCGAGTACCGCCAAGCGCTGGCAATCCAGCGGAAACTGGTGGACGACAACCCCACCATCGGCCGATTCCGTGGCGATCTGGCACGCACCCACCTCAACTTCGGCTTGCTGCTGTCGAACACGGGCAGGTCATCGCAAGCGGCAGCCGAGTACCGCGAGGCACTCGTGCTCCAGCAGAAGATTGCCGACGCCAACCCGGCCCTCACCCAGGCCCGCGTCGAGCTCGCGGGCAGCCACGCCGGCCTCGCGTGGGTGTTCCACGAGGCGGGCAACGCCGTGGAGGCCGAGGCCGAGTACCGCAGGGCGCTTGCCATCCAGCAGAAGCTGGCCGACGACAACCCGGACGTCACCGATTTTCGCTGCCGCTTGGCGGAGAGCCACGACAACCTCGGCATGGTGTTCTCCGGGACGGGCAAGACGTCGGAAGCGGAGTCCGAGTACCGCGGGGCGCTGGCGCTCTTTCAAAAGCTGGCCGACGACAACCCCGCCGTCACCCGATTCCGCACAAGCCTCGCGCACACTCACTACAACCTCGGCGTGATGCTGGCAAGAACGGGCAAGCCATCGCCAGCGGAGGCCGAATACCGCAAGGCGATCTTGCTGCTAGAGAAGCTGGCCGACGACAACCCAGCCGTCCCCAAGTTCCAGCATTTCCTGGCCGCAAGCCATAGCAACATCGGCGGCCTCGAGAACAAGACGGGCCACCCTGAGCAGGCGCTGGCGTCGTACGGTCGGGCGCTGGCGATCCAGGAACGGCTGGCGCGGGAGCACGCCGCCGTCACCGATTACCAGAGCGAACTGGCCAGCACCAACCACACTATGGGGACGATTCAGAACAAGACGCGCCATCCGGGAGAGGCGCTGGTGTCGTATAGCCGGGCTTTGGCGATCCGCGAGCGGCTCGCGCGCGAGCATCCCGAATCGGCCGATTTTGCCAGCGCTCTGGGAGGCACCCTGAACAACATTGCGATGATCCACCTGGCCCGAAAACGCTACGGGGAAGCCCGCACCAAACTCGAAGCGGCCGTTGGCTGGCAGAAGAAGGCGCTGGCCGCGAACCCGCGACATTCTCAATACCGCCAGTTCCTGGTCAATCACCTCGCGAACCTGATCAACGCTGCCGGGGGCCAGAAGGATGCCAAAGGGGCGGCCGAAGCCCGGCGCGCGCTCGAAGAGCTCAAGGCGAGCGACCAACGGTTCGCGGACCTCGACGCGCGCCTGGCCGCCGTCCTCAAAGGCGACGCCCCCAAGGACAACACCGAGCGGCTTGCGCTCGCCCAGCGCGCGTATGACACAGGGCGGCACTACACTGCCGCGCGGCTCTGGGGCGAAGCCCTCGCAACCGACCCCAAGCTCACCGACGATCGCCAGGCCCAGTGCCGGTACAACGGTGCCTGCGCCGCCGCGCTGGCGGGTTGTGGGAAGACCCAAGACAATCCGGCACCCGACGAGGCGACCCGCGCCAAATTGCGCGCCCAGGCCCGCGCCTGGCTCGATGCCGAATTTGCCGCCTGGACCAGGCTCCTCCCATCTGCCAAGCCCCAGGAGCGCACCGCGATCGCCGCGACGCTCGAACATTGGCAAGCCGACACGGACCTGGCCGGAGTGCGCGAGCCCGAGGCCATCGACGCTCTCCCGGAGCCCGAGCGAGCCGGCTGGCGCGAGCTCTGGAAGAACGTCGCAGAGGTCCTCGCGCATGCGCGCACGGGTGAAACCGATCTTGGGAAAGTGTTTGTGCCCGCTGCTGAGTTTGCGCGGCTGGACACTCGACCACACCAGTACCCGCTGAGCCTGTCTGCTCGGTAGCCCGGCCGTCCCCGACCCGAGGCTTGACACGCAAAACGGCCAGGCGTAGCCTCATCTCGTCAGGACGGACGAAAACGTATTCTCGTCTCCGTCGACCGCGTATCGTCAACAAACCGAATTCCTCTCAGCACTACCAGCAACCCTCCATTCATCATGAACACACGAAGCTTTGTCCCCACCGCCGTTGCGGCTGCCGTTGCGGCCCTTGTCGCCACGCTCGGAAACACCTCGGGCACGATGGCGGCCGACGGCGACAAGCCGCAGTATTACGAGCTGCGGGTTTACAGCACCAAGTCCGAGAAGCAGCAAAAGCTCATCAGCGACTACTGGCAGAACGCGGCGGTTCCCGCCTACAACCGCATGGGCATTCAGCCCATCGGCGTCTTCACCGAGCTGGAGGATTCGCCCGCGAACAAAATTTACGTGCTGATTCCCTACGATTCGCTGGACGTCTTCGCCTCGGTTCCGGCCAAGCTCGCCGCCGATTCGGTCTACCAGGCGGCCGGCGCGGAGTACCTCGCCGCCACGAAGGCCGACCCGGCGTTTGAACGCATCGAAAGCTCGCTCCACTTGGCCTTCGAAGGCATGAAAAAACTGGCTCTCCCACCGTCGTCGGCCGACAAGAAGCCGTGGATTTTCGAGCTGCGCACCTACCTGAGCCCGAGCGAAAGCAAGGGCGACAACAAGGTGAAGATGTTTAACAGCGGCGAGATCACGCTGATGCAGGAGGTCGGCATGTCCCCGGTTTTCTTCGCCCAGACCCTGTCCGGTCCGAGAATGCCCAACCTGGTTTACATGGTGTCGGGCGAAAACCCGGAGGAACACAGGAAGCACTGGCAGGGGTTCATCAACTCACCGGTCTGGAAGAAGTTGAGCAGCGACCCCCAGTACAAGGACAACATGACCGACAAGGGGGTCATCAACGTCTTCCTCAAGCGCACTCCCGCCTCCCAGATATGAGGGCACTGGGGAGGCAAGATCGAAAAATGAACGGACGCCGGTTACGCCTCGGGAAGTTCCCATTCTTTTGAGTACTCACGTTGACGAAGCTACCCGGTAGCGCTTGAACCTTCGAGCGGCGTCTAGAGCAGGGCTTTGCCCACTGCGGATCGGTCCGGTGAGTGGGACAAAATGAGACGAAATGGGACAATTTCGGAGGGCCCTCATCTCCGATCTCCAAATCCAGCAGCAATTTCGGGCCCAGGCCCAAACGGGGCGCCCCAGAGGATCGGCGTGACGGCCCGGCGCAACGGGTTCGGGCCGGGATCGTGATCCTATTGGCCGTTGAAAAGTGCATCCAGTCGTGCATCGTAGGCCGCCATGCTCGGCACATACTCGGCACATACTTGGCATACTGCGCACGCTTTTGCGCGTGCCAAAGCTCGCCGAGTATGTGCCGAGTATGGGGTTGACCGACGGAATAACCGGTCAACCTCACCGTTCCTGCCAGATCGAAAGAACCGCTCTCGCGCCATTTTCCGTCTCGACCCTCGCGTATGCGACTTTCCAGCGGGTCATCCAGCGGGTCAGACCGATTTCTGCAGCCCATAATGCTGTTGGACTTGCCGGTGAAAGTCCGGTCTTGGGAATTGACTGTTTACCCACGTAGTTAAATTCGACGTTGGCTCGGGGTGACCCGGCCAGCGAAAGCTCGAACGTAAACGTCCTCGAAAGGAGGGCTAGCCAGCTCGCGGGCCGTGACATGAGCGCGAAATAAGCTCGGAGTGAACTCTGCAGCCTCGAAACTTGATAATGGGTCTGACCCCGTGGACGTGGACGCCATCCGCCGCCGAGTTGTTCCGCTCATCCTCGAGTGGGACGCACCGGCTTAATCCAAGCGGTCAACCAACCCGACGCGATGCCGTCGTTTGATACCCTCGCCTGGCGACTCCATCAGGCTCGAGAGCGCCGCGTCAGTGACTGGCCCCGGGGAAAGAGAGACCATGTCCCCCATTCCCGAACCGCGAGTGATGCTGAACGTACTCGAGGTGGCCTTACCCAGGGTGCCGTCCTTGGCCGTCAAGTTGTAGCCCATGCCCATCTTGTTGATCGACAGGTTTCTGAAGGTCGCCACGCCGCTGACCGCGGCCACGGTCAGCTTCCCTCCGAGCTTGCCCTTCCCCGTGTTCGCGCCGAGGGCCACGGTCACATTGGAGTTATTGGAAGTGACCACGTTGCCATAGGCATCCTCGACCAATACCTGCACCGCCGGAGAGATAGCGACCCCCATTGCCGTGTTGCTGGGCTGCGTCGTGAACACCAGCTTGCTGGCGGCCGCCGGGGTCACACTGAAGCTGCGCGACGTCGCCGCCACCCCACTGAGGCTGCCGTCCGAGGCCCCGAGCGTGTAGCCCGTGCCGGATTTATTGATCCAGAGGTTCCTGAAGGTCGCCACACCGTTGATCGCCGCCACGGTCAGCGTGCCGCCCAGCGTGCCGTTTCCGGGCTTCGTGCTGATGAACACGGTCACTCTGGAGGTGTTGGTCGTGACCACGTGGTTCTGAGAGTTCTCGATGGACACCTGGACCGAGGGCGCGATGGACGCCCCTGCGTGGCTGGTGCTGGGTTGGGTGGTGAACACCAGTTTGTAAGGTGCGGGTGCCGTGGCGACCTTGGCGGTGCCCGTGATGGTGGCCCGGCTGCCGCCGGCGTCGGTGACCGCAATGCTGATCTGATAGCTCCCCGCCGCGGTATAGGTGTGCGAGCCGGTCACCGTGTAGGTGCTGCTGCCGTCGCTGGGGCCCTGGTAAACGACCTGGCCGTTTGAGGGGGTGCTGTTGTCACCCCAATTGATCACGGCGGTGAAATCGCTCTGGTGGTCGCCCGGGTTGGCGTCGGTGAAGGTGGCGTTGGAAAGGACGCTGCTGTTGAGCACATTGGCTGCGCCGCTGGCTGTAGCCGCGCTGCTGCCCTCTAGCGGGGCGTCCAGCACGCTGAAGTTAGCGGTGAGGGGGCCCAGAGTCGCTCCATCGTTGGCGTCGACCGTCACGCTGAATGTCGCGTTGTTGAGGAACTCCGGGTAGGGATAGGTAAGCTGGACGTCGAAACCGGCGGCTGGGTCCTGCACGATCTGCAAACCGGCACCCGCCGGCCCGGTGACCCCGCCGCTGCTATTGAGCGTGACGGTTTGGCCGTCGCCCAAGTTAACGGTCGCCGTGTAGTCACTGGGCGTGTCGCTGGTGTTGCCGTCGGTGAAGTGCAAGACGGTCTGTTTGTTGATGCCCTGGCCCTCGACGAGGGAACCTGGAGCGAGCTGGGACATCGTGTTGTTGGCGTCGTTGGCGACGTAGAGGTAGCCGTCGGGGCCGAAGACCAGACCCGCATAGGTGCCGGCGACCGAGCCATTGAGCGGTGCGTAGGTGGACTGCTTCCCTGAAGGAAGCGCCACCTCGATCACCGCGCTGTTGCCGCTGTTGTAGACGTAGAGGTTGCCGTCGGGGCCCATGACCATGGAGGTGGGGCTGTCAAGCAGGTTGCCGTTGGGAGTAGGAAGGGCCGTGGCGTTGTTGCCGCCGGGGGTCACCTCGTAGATCGTGTTGTTATTCTGGCTGAGCACGTACAGGTCACCGGCCTGGTCGATGGCCAGGTCAATCGGGTTAGAAAGCCCGAAGCCGGTACCGACGTAGGTCGTGACCTGCCCTGTGGTGGGGTTCACCTCGTCGATCAGGTTGTCGTACTTGTCGCATACGTAGAGCTCGCCGTTGTTGGGGTCGTAGACGGGAGCATTGGCGTTTTTGATCGGGGCGAACTGCGGGACGATCGTGCCCTGCGCCGTCACCTCGGTGAGAAAGTTGGCATGGAAGTTGGCGATGAAGAGGTCGCCCAATTTGTCGAAGGCCAGGCCGTCGGGGGTGTCCAGTTGGGCGGAGGTACCGACGGGGGTCATGACGTTGCTTGGCTGGTTGAACGGCACCTGGGAAACCGTATTGCCGGCGAGGTTGGGGACGTAGAAGGAGCCGTCGTAGAAGATTGGGTCGGTGGGGGAACTGAGCCCGGCGTTGGGGCCGAGGAACTGGTTGATGGTAGGCGTGCCCGTGCCGTGAGGCGGCGTCAGCGCGACTTCCGTCAGGGGCTCGTAGGCCGCGACCGCGGCGGTGCCCGTGATGGTGGTGCTCATGCCGCCGGCGTCCATGACGGTGATGTTGATGTGATAGCTCTCCGCCGCGGTATAGGTGTGCGAGCCGGTCACCGTGTAGGTGCTGATGCCGGCGCTGGGGCTCTGGTAGACGACCTGGCCGTTTGACGTGGTGCTGTTGTCACCCCAATTGATCGCGGCGGTGAAATCGTCTGGTGTTGTGGCCCGGGTTGGCGTCGGTGAAGGTGGCGTTGGAAAGGACGCTGCTACCGGGCGCATTGGCTGCGCCGCCGGCTGTCGCCGCGCTGCTGCCCTCTAGCGGGGCGTCCAGCACGCTGAAGTTGGCGGTGAGGGGGCCCAGAGTCGCTCCATCGTTGGCGCTGACCTGGACGCTGAATGTCGCGTTGCTCAAGAATTCCGGGTAGGGATAGGTAAGCTGGACGTCGAAACCACCGGCGGGGTCATTCACGATCTGCAAACCGGCACCCGCCGGCCCGGTGACCCCGCCGCTGCTATTGAGCGTGACGGTTTGGCCGTCGCCCAAGTTAACGGTCGCCGAGTAGTCACTGGGCGTGTCGCTGGTGTTGCCGTCGGTGAAGTGCAAGACGGTCTGTTTGTTGATGCCCTGGCCCTCGACGAGGGAAGCTGGAGCGAGCTGGGACATCGTGTTGTTGGCGTCGTTGGCGACGTAGAGGTAGCCGTCGGGGCCGAAGACCAGACCCGCATAGGTGCCGGCGACCGAGCCATTGAGCGGTGCGTAGGTGGACTGCTTCCCTGAAGGAAGCGCCACCTCGATCACCGCGCTGTTGCCGCTGTTGTAGACGTAGAGGTTGCCGTCGGGGCCCATGACCATGGAGGTGGGGCTGTCAAGCAGGTTGCCGTTGGGAGTAGGAAGGGCCGTGGCGTTGTTGCCGCCGGGGGTCACCTCGTAGATCGTGTTGTTATTCTGGCTGAGCACGTACAGGTCACCGGCCTGGTCGATGGCCAGGTCAATCGGGTTAGAAAGCCCGAAGCCGGTACCGACGTAGGTCGTGACCTGCCCTGTGGTGGGGTTCACCTCGTCGATCAGGTTGTCGTACTTGTCGCATACGTAGAGCTCGCCGTTGTTGGGGTCGTAGACGGGAGCATTGGCGTTTTTGATCGGGGCGAACTGCGGGACGATCGTGCCCTGCGCCGTCACCTCGGTGAGAAAGTTGGCATGGAAGTTGGCGATGAAGAGGTCGCCCAATTTGTCGAAGGCCAGGCCGTCGGGGGTGTCCAGTTGGGCGGAGGTACCGACGGGGGTCATGACGTTGCTCGGCTGGTTGAACGGCACCTGGGAAACCGTATTGCCGGCGAGGTTGGGGACGTAGAAGGAGCCGTCGTAGAAGATTGGGTCGGTGGGGGAACTGAGCCCGGCGTTGGGGCCGAGGAACTGGTTGATGGTAGGCGTGCCCGAGCCGTGAGGCGGCGTCAGCGCGACTTCCGTCAGGGGCTCGTAGGCCGCGACCGCGGCGGTGCCCGTGATGGTGGTGCTCATGCCGCCGGCGTCCATGACGGTGATGTTGATGTGATAGCTCTCCGCCACGGTATAGGTGTGCGAGCCGGTCACCGTGTAGGTGCTGATGCCGGCGCTGGTGCTCTGGTAGACGACCGTGCCGTTTGACGTGGAGCTGTTGTCACCCCAATTGATCGTGGCGGTGAAATCGGTGGTGTTGTGGCCCGGGTTGGCGTCGGTGAAGGTGGCGTTGGAAAGGACGCTGCTGCCGGGCGCATTGGCTGCGCCGCCGGCTGTCGCCGCGCTGCTGCCCTCTAGCGAGGCGTCCAGCACGCTGAAGTTGGCGGTGAGGGGGCCCAGAGTCGCTCCATCGTTGGCGCTGACCTGGACGCTGAATGTCGCGTTGCTCAAGAATTCCGGGTAGGGATAGGTAAGCTGGACGTCGAAACCACCGGCGGGGTCATTCACGATCTGCAAACCGGCACCCGCCGGCCCGGTGACCCCGCCGCTGCTATTGAGCGTGACGGTTTGGCCGTCGCCCAAGTTAACGGTCGCCGAGTAGTCACTGGGCGTGTCGCTAGTGTTGCCGTCGGTGAAGTGCAAGACGGTCTGTTTGTTGATGCCCTGGCCCTCGACGAGGGAAGCTGGAGCGAGCTGGGACATCGTGTTGTTGGCGTCGTTGGCGACGTAGAGGTAGCCGTCGGGGCCGAAGACCAGACCCGCATAGGTGCCGGCGACCGAGCCATTGAGCGGTGCGTAGGTGGACTGCTTCCCTGAAGGAAGCGCCACCTCGATCACCGCGCTGTTGCCGCTGTTGTAGACGTAGAGGTTGCCGTCGGGGCCCATGACCATGGAGGTGGGGCTGTCAAGCAGGTTGCCGTTGGGAGTAGGAAGGGCCGTGGCGTTGTTGCCGCCGGGGGTCACCTCGTAGATCGTGTTGTTATTCTGGCTGAGCACGTACAGGTCACCGGCCTGGTCGATGGCCAGGTCAATCGGGTTAGAAAGCCCGAAGCCGGTACCGACGTAGGTCGTGACCTGCCCTGTGGTGGGGTTCACCTCGTCGATCAGGTTGTCGTACTTGTCGCAGACGTAGAGCTCGCCGTTGTTGGGGTCGTAGACGGGAGCGTTGGCGTTTTTGATCGGGGCGAACTGCGGGACGATCGTGCCCTGCGCCGTCACCTCGGTGAGAAAGTTGGCATGGAAGTTGGCGATGAAGAGGTCGCCCAATTTGTCGAAGGCCAGGCCGTCGGGGGTG
>CAWGMT010000022.1:0-22558 GCA_963823675.1 uncultured Isosphaeraceae bacterium
TCAGCCCGCAGGCGCTCAAGGCGCTGGTCATGCGCAACGGAGGCGAGCCGGTCGCCCGTCCGTGATCAGACCCGCAAAGTTCTCAGTTGAGGAGTGCATGTGCCCGACAGCAAGCAAGTCTTGGCCGGATCCTCGTGATGGTCGTCCTGGTCGGGGTCGGTCTCGCGGCGTGGTATCGGCTCGGGAAGGGCAACGTTGCCGTCGGCCGTGCTGCTCCCGAGATTACTGGCACGGACCTGGACGGCAAGCCGATGAAGCTGAGCGACTTCCGCGGCAAGATTGTCATGCTTGATTTCTGGGGCGACTGGTGACCCCCGTGCCGGGCCATGTACCCGCACGAGCGGTCGCTCGTGAAGAAGCTGGCCGACAAGCCGTTCGCACTGGTTGGCGTCAACAGCGATCCGGACCTGAAAAAGCTCAAGGAGCGAACGAAGCAAGAGAGGATCGACGTGGCCCTCGTTCAGCGACGGCAGCACCAGCGGGCCGATCTCCAGCCAGTGGGCGGTCCATGGCTGGCCGACGATCTACATCCTCGACGCCAAGGGCATCATCCGCTATCAGTCCGTGGGCGCCGATGAGCGCGCCATCGACGAGACGCTCAAAACACTGCTGGCCGAGCTGGGCCAACCGATCGCGGGCGAGCTCACCTCGGGGGACGACGAGACTCCAAAACGCCAATGACGATACGGCAAGTTGTGGCTGTCGCCGCGGGCGGACTGTAGACTGGATTAGCAACAGCCAGAGTTCGCTCAAGGTGATTTGATGGATGCCGCCGGACTGAACAAGTTGGCACGCCAGCATGGAGCGTATCGTCTTCCACCGGGTGCGAGTCCCCGCCACGATCTTGGGGCAAGGTTTCCTTCGCTCAGCTTTTCGACCGAGTTTCCGGTCGAGCGTTTCCGGCTGGAATCCCTGTTCGCGACGATCGTCTCGGGCGAGGTTCCCAATTTCGTTCGGTTCCGCGCCGCCTGGCATGTGCTTTCGTTCTTGCTCAAGGGCGAGACCCGCGCCAACTGGCGACGGGGCCGGCATGAAATCCGGCGGATCTGCCGGCCCGGAACTGTTTCGATCACGCCGGCCGGTGACGAGCAGGACTTCCGCTGCTCGGGCCAGATCGACGTCCTGGGGTGGGGAATCGATCCGGCCTTCGTCCGGTCGGTCGCCGAGCGCGAGCTCGAGCGGCCCTGCGGCTCGCTGGAAATCATCGCGCTCCATGGGGGCGTCGATGACCGGCTGTGGGAGCTGGGCCGGCGGATGGCGGCGGAGCTTCAATCGCCCCGCTATGCGTCGCAGCTCTATTTCGACACGCTCAATACCCAGCTCGCCATTTGCCTGGTTCGCGACCACTCGTCGCTTGTCGCTCATGGAGAAGCGGCGGCGCACCGGATCGAGGACCTTCGGATCAGAAAGGCGATCGACTTCATCCATGCCAACCTGAGCTGGAACATCACGCTTGAAGAGCTCGCCGAGGAAACCAGCCTGAGCCCCGGATATCTCGTCGCCGCGTTCAAGCAGGCGACGGGACGGCCACCGCATCGCTACCTTCTCGAGCTGAGGGTGGAGCGGGCCAAGGTCTTGCTCGCCGACCCCAGCCAGATCATCACCCAGATCGCCCTCGACGTCGGCTTTTCTTCGCAGAGCCACTTGACCTCCGTATTCCGCCGCTTGACCGGCCTGACCCCTAACGCTTACCGCAATCAGGTTCTGGGGCTCGCGTGACGTCGAACGGTCGGCGGAAGAGTTGGCTGCAAGATTCGGACGGGTCACTTTGTGGTGCAGGCGTCCCGCCTAAGTTTCTTGGACTTCAGGCGAAACGCCTGCACCACGAGAATGATCGGCGCAACCTATTCTTTACCAGCCCCTCCGTCCAGTTTTTTCCTCCACTCGTCGGCCTTCTCCTTCTTGCCCCAAGCCTCGTAGAAGGGGACAATCCGCGCGGCGGCGGCGGCCAGAGCTCGTTTGCCCTGCGCCGGCATTTTTGCTTCGCGTTCCTTCAATCCCTCGTAGCCTTCGAGCAGATTCGGCTCGGCCTCGGCAAATTGCTTTTCGCCGGCGAGTGCGGCGCCTAACTGGCTTCCTGTGTGGAACAGCCGCCAGTTGTCCGGTTGCTTTTTCCGCCGCATCGCCAGGCATTCGCGCGGTTTTCTCGGCGTCGTTCCACCTCCTCGCGATGAGATAGGCCCCCGCAAGGTCATCGAGCGCGATAAGCGTGTTGGGGTGGTCGGCGCCGACATTCGACCGGCGTGCGCTCAGCGTCTGCTCGAAGAGCGCGATCGCCTCGGCAGTGCGGCCGGCGGCGGCAAAATCGGCGGCGAGACCGGAGCGGCTGGAAAGCGTGTAAGGGTGGTCGGGCCCGACCTTCGACTCGAGTTGCTTCAAGTTCTGCTCGTGCAGTTTGATCGCCTCGGCGATGCGGCCGGCGTCGCGGTAGCAGTCGGCAACGTTGTTGCGACTGTCCAGCGTGTCGGGGTGGTCGGGCCCCAGCTTGGATTCGTATCCCCTCAGAGTCGCCTCATTTGTCTTGATTGCAAGGGCGGTGCGGCCGGCGTCGCGGTAGGATTCGGCGAGGTTGTTGCGGGTGATGAGGGTGTGGATGTGATTGGGGCCGAGCTTCGATTCCTGCGTCGCGAGCGTCGCCTCGAGCAGGGCGCTCGCCTCGTCGTAACGGCCGGCCGCGTGATAGTTCGCGGCGAGGTTGTTGCGGTTGGCGAGCGTATCGGCGTTGTCGGGGCCGAGCTTCGACTCGCGCGTCTTGAGCGTCTCCTCGTCGATTTTGATCGCATCGGACGTTCGGCCGGCGGAGTAATAGGCCGAGGCGAGGTTGTCGCGACTGTGGAGCGTGTCGGGGTCTTCGGGGCCGAGCTTCGACTCGCGCGCCTTGAGCGTCGCCTCGAAGAGCGGGATCGCCTTGCTCGCACGGCCCACGGTCAGGTAGGCCACGGCAAGGTTGTTGCGGGTCGTGAGCGTGTCGGGGTGATCCGGGCCGAGCCGGGCTGTGCGCGTCTGGTCGGACCGAGTCAGAAGCGTGATGCCAAGGGCGGCGTTGCCCAGGCCCGTGAGGCTCGACCCGAGGATGTGCTGCATTTTTGCGACCGTAAGCGGATCGCCGATCGCTTCGACTTCCGGCGAAGCGGCTGCCTGACTCAGACGGTCGCGCAGGACCGCCCGGAGCAGCTTGCCATCGTCGTCTTCGACCCGGGGGTCGAGTTCCTTGAAGATCGAGCCGAGCAGGTCGTTGGCCTTCTCGACCTGGCCCAGGCGGGCCTGGGCGAGCACTTTGGCGGCTCGTTCGTTGGCGCCGAGCAGCCGCTCGCGGCTGGTGGCCTGGGCCTGGAGAAGGGCGATGATGACCGAGGCCGCCAAGGCCACGAGCACGCCAATGGCGGCCGCCGTCATCGCCGTGCGGTGGCGGCGAGCCCAGCGCCGGGCGCGCGGCACGGGCTCGCGCCAGGCCGAGACGGGCTCGCCGGCCGTCCAGAGCCGCAGGTCGCCGGCCAGCGCCCGCGCCGAATCATATCGATCGACAGGCAAGAGCGCCATCGCCTTCAGGCAGACGGCCTCGAGCGCGCGGTCGATCGCCGGTCGCAGCTTGCGCGGAGGCACGAAGCCCCCTTTCTGCACGGCCGCCAGCACGGCGCCGGCCCGTTCCGCGTGGTACGGCGGCTGGCCGGTCAATAGGGCGTAGAGGGTTGCGCCCAGGCTGTAAACGTCGGAGCGGGGGCAGAGCGCGCCCACGTCGCCCCGGGCCTGCTCGGGACTCATGTATGCGGGAGTGCCCAGCACCGAACCAGGCTCGGTCTGGCCGGCGTCGCCCGTCGCGCTCGACACCGGCTTGTGCTTCTCCGGCGGCGACTCCGGGTCGGTACGGCCAAGCGCCTTGGCCAGGCCCCAGTCGACAACCAGCGTCTCGCCGTACGGACCGAGCATGATGTTCCCCGGCTTGAGGTCGCGGTGGATCACCCCGCGGCTGTGGGCATAAGCGATGGCGTCGCAGACGTCGATGAACCGCCCCAGGAGCTCCCGAAATTCGATTGCGCTTGTGCCGGGGTCCCGACCCGGATTCTTCTCGGCGTCGTGGAACCTTCGAATGGCGTCGCGCAGACTACTCCCCTCGAGCTTCCCTTCGATGAACCGCATCGCGTAATACGGCCGGCCAAGATCGGAACGACCCAGGCCATAGACCGGCACGATTCCTGGGTGTTGCAGACTCCCGGTCACCTCGGCCTCGAACAGAAAGCGCGATCGGAACCGCGGATCGTCGGCATAGGGTGCTTGAATCGTCTTGAGCGCGACCTCGCGGTTCAATTCGGTATCGAGCGCGACAAAGACTTCTCCGTGGCCTCCCCGGGCGTGACGACGCAGGATCTGGAAGCGGTCGGCGCCGGGCGTCGCCGATCCCGTGCCAAAGAGGCTGGCAAGATCGTCTTCTTGGTCGTCCTCCTGCCGCGAGTCGGTGGCCTGCGAGAGCGTCAACTGAAAGTCAGGGGCAGGGAGGCGGCTCAAACCGGTCCACGCCGGGTCTCGCTCGCTCACCGCGGGCTTCTTGATGTCGGAGACATCACGCGGACTTTCCTCCGGCGGCGTGTCCGCTCTAGCCATGGCTCGATCTCCAATTGATTGTTCAACCCGAGCCTGGCAAACTCGGGTTATGGCTTACGGTCATGACGGCGGCATCAGCTCGGAGTGATCCATGAGATTCACGATACTTGTTGCGACGCTCTTTCTCTGTTCCACCGCGGCGCTTCCAGCTCAGGAGCGCGCAAGCGCTGGCGGACGGATCAACCAGTTGAAGGTGCTGTCCGACAAGATCGACGACGTCACGACTGTCGAGAATATCCTCAAGTCCTTCGTCAAGCGAGGGATGAGCGACCAGGCCCGGGCCAAGGCGCTCTGGACCGCGGTGGTCAAGTACCGGCACCAGACCACCCCGCCCAACGAGTACCTGGCCGGCGACTGGGAAGCGCACGACCCGGTCAAGATCTTCAACGTCTATGGCTACTGCATGTGCTGCTGCTGCTCGGCTCTCGTCGAGGCCCTCAACCGCGAGGACGGGCGCGAAGCGCGCGGCCGCATCTTGAACGGACACAGCGTGCCCGAGGTCCGCTACACGAACGCCTGGCACATGTTCGACGGGTCGCTCATCGCGTACTTTCCCAAGCCCGAAGACGGCAGCGCGGCCGCGGTCAACGATGTCTCGGCGGCCGTTGCCCTGTGGTATGCCAGCCACCCTGACTATCACAACAATAATCAAAAGATTTTTCAATTGATGCGCAAGGACGGCTGGAGCGGCTGGAAGGCGGAGGGGCCGCCGCTCCTGGCCCATTGTCCTTTTTACCGTGCGGGCTACCTGCCGGCCAGGACGCACGGCTGGGATGCCACGATGGTCGAGTATGACCGCAAGAGCGAAGTGTACGAATACGGTTATGACGTCGGCCACCGCGCGCTCTTCTCACTGCGGCCGGGTGAATCGTTCGTTCGCGAGGCCGGCAACCGCGGCCTGCACGTCAATATGGACGTTGATCCCACCTGGGACGGCTTGAAAGCCAAGGCCCCCGAAAACGATCTCGTCTACCTCAAGGACTTCTTCCCGGGCTATCGCGGCGGGGTGGCTGCCAACGGCGTGCATCGCTACGCACCCAACCTCGCCGCCGGCGACCTGGCCAAGGGCGCCCTGGTCTTCGACAACCTCGCCTCGGGCGGTTCCCCCGGCCTTCACGTCAAGACCGCGGGCCGGCCGGGCCTCGCCGTCATCCCCATGATCTCACCCTACGTCTATCTCGGCGGCCGGCTCCGAATCAAGGCCGCCGGCCGGTCGGCGCGAGACCATTTGACCGTCTCGATCTCGTCCAACAACGCCCGCTCGTTCGCGACGATCTTCGAGGGCACGATCGACGCCCCGATCGAAAGGACGATCGACCTCAAAGAGAACGTGCTGCGGCGGTATGCCTACTGGCTGCGCATCGAGCTGATCGGGGCGGCGGGCTTGAATTCCCTCGAAATCGCCAACGACTTCCAGCACGCCCCGCGCACGCTGCCCTGGCTGGGCACGGGGAAAAACACGATCACGGTCGCGGCTGACGGCGATCCGGCGATTGCCACTCGCACCATCGCCTGCCGGATCACGCCCGACCCGTTGTTCACCAAGAACGAGACGAGCAGCACCATGGGACTTGTCTTCGATAACGTCAACCTCAAACATGATGCGTGCTGGTGGAAGGGAGGCACGGGTTCCATGACGGTGCCGATCGAGGTTCCGGGCGACCTGGTTTCACTGGGATTCAGCGCCCAGATCCGGGCGCGCAGCGAGAGAGACCGGGTGCGGGTCACGGCCAGCACCACGAGCGGCCGGACCTGGCGTGAGGTCACCGTCATGAACGGGCCGACCCAGGGACGCACAGGCCATTTCCGGGTCGGCCAGTGGCCGCGCGGAACGCGCAAGGTCTTGTTGCGTTTCGAGTTCACCGGCAACAACACGGTCGGCGTTCAGCATTTCCGGGTCGATGCCGATTACCGCGACCCGATGGCGGCAAAGGGGGCCCGCTCCTTCCGCGTGGTTCACCGGTGGACCGAGGCGGGCAAGGATCGATCGCACACCGAGAACATCGCCCGTTTGCCGGCGACGTACGCAATCCAATCCGGCTCCGATCCTCCCGAGATGGTGTCCGTCAGCTACGAAATGCCGGCGAGCCGGTGAGCTGGGTTGGCTGTGTGAAGGGGGGTTTGCTTCCCGAATCTCAATAGACCCAAACGTCTGTTTCGGCAAGCCATGCATAAAAGGCCATCGGATCTGGGTGTCGCTGATACTCGACTTTCTTGCCAGTGGATGGACCCATGCCGATATTCTGGCGAACTACCCCGGGCTTGAGGAAGATGACATCCGCGCCTGTCTCGCATACGGTGCGGAGATGTCGCGGGAGCGGTATGTGGAGGTCTAGGGGCCGGGTATGCGAGTCAGAAAGCATACCCCGGACGAACCGTGAGCAACCCTCGTCCTACTCTACCAGAGGCAGAATCTCCACCTTCCGGAACTCGATCGGGTGGCTTTCCGACTGAAGCGAGATGGTCCCGCCGGAGATCATCTTGTCGCCGTTCTTGATCAGGCGTTTGGCGTCGAGGTCCTCGTCGTCGTACTGCGGCTTTTCGTATTCCAGCACGGTCTGGCCGTCCACCTTGTGCGTGATCTTGCCGTTGCCATGGACCTCGACCTCCACATTGACCCACTCGTCTCCGTGATACGTCTTCGAGGTTGAGTTGTTGCAGTGCTGGGTGATGAGCTTCCCGCCCATCACGATGTGCGTGCCCGGAGAACAGACGTTCGCGGTCGGCCGCTTGTCGCGGCCGTTGCCTCCCAGGAACTGGACCTCGATCGAGACCGGGAAATCCTGATCCTTCCTCATGCTCTCCGGCGTCTGCCCGTGGATCATGACGCCGCTGTTCTTGAACGCCCATTTCTCACCCCCGGGGCACTGATCCCCCACGAATCGGTACTCGACCCGCAGCTTGTAATGCGAAAACGGGGTTTTATAGAAGAGGTGCCCGAACTTTCGATCGAACTTCTTGTAGCTATCGTAGGAAACTTTGATCACGCCGTTCTCGACGCGAAACGTGTTTCCAAAGTTGTCTCCCAGGTCGTAACCCTTGATCTTGACCTTCCAGCCGTCCAGGTCCTTGCCATTGAACAGGGGAACCCAGCGCTCGGGCTCGGTTCGATTCTGAGCCTGGACCTGGGACGCACAGAGCAACAAGACCAGACAAGATCCGAACAGCCCCGTGGTCCAGTGCTTGACTCCCCCGGAAAAGTCCACGGAGATCGGCGGACGTCGCATCATGGGTGTTTCCTCGGAAAGGTTCAGGAACGGAGTCGATTGGATTGCCATTCGGATCGGATGACGGAGTCGGTGCGACGATTCATCTCGCGAAATCACAGTCTCGGTGCGGCTGGCTTGATCGGCGGCCGGAAGGCCTGGGCGCCCTTGACCTTGAGCTTGCGGCGATAGAGCTTGCCGTCGGTGATTGCAAAAAGGTACCGAAGATCGTCGCCGCCGAAAACAAGGTCCGAGACGCTGCCGCCTGGTGCGGGGATTATGCAGTTGACTCGCCCCGCCTGGTCGCAGACCTGGACGCCCATGCGTGTGGCGACGTAGAGCCGGCCGTCGCGATCGACCTGAAGTCCGCGTGCGCCGCTGTCATCAGCGTTGTCCGGCGCGTGCAGGTGAAAGAAGCGCTGCTTGTGTGCGAGCGAGCCGTCGGGCTGGATCTGAAAGCTATAAACCCAATGGCTGGCATGATCGGCGACGTACAAGAGCGACTGGTCGGGTGAGAGCGCAACGCCGCTGGCGAATCTCGGCACGCCATCCGCGACTCGTTTCTCGCCCTTCGGGCTGACGTACTGGACGAGGGTGCGGGCGCCGCCCCCGTCCCCGCTCGTCGTGTAAATCCCGCCGTCATGGCGGACGACCACGTCATAGTTGCGGCCGAGGCCTGCGGCGATCGACGTGGGATGTCCGGCCGAGTCGTACGCAATGACCTGATCGTGCACCAGCGAAACTGCATACAGCCGCCCGTCCGGTCCAAATGCGTGGGCGTTGCACTGGCGCGAGTCATCGGCGAAGGGGCTGACTTTGCCGTCGAGGCCGACTTTGTAAGTCTTGCTATCGGCAAGGTCGATGAAGAAGACCTCTCCCTCCGCATTGGCGGCCAGTCCCACACTCATACGATGGGCTTCCACGAAGAGCGTCCAGTCCTCGCCCGGCAGGAGGATCTCGCGCAGTTGGGGCGATCCTGCGCCCGCCTTCACCGGGGCCGGCCAGTCCTTCCAGAGCCAGCGCATGGCCTGGGGGAAAATCCGCGTCGCATGCTCGCCGTTGTGGCCGCCGGTACCCCAGTCGTGGTTGACTTCGTAGCCGGCGAATCGCAGCGCGCGTTCCATCTCTTGATTGGCCATCCACCAATCGCCGCCGTAGATGTTCAAGTCGGAGCTGCCGTCCTGGAGAAAGATCCGGATCGGCTTCGGCTCGTACTTGCGGATCAAGGTCGGATAATCATTGCCCCCGCGCAGTCCGACATACGTACCGATGGCGCTGAAGACGCGGCGAAAGGCGTCGGGACGCTCCCACGCCGCCGTGAACGCACAGATCGCGCCGCTGCTCGCCCCGCCGATACAACGGTCGTTGCCATCGCGCGAGAGTCGAATCGGCCGGCCGTCCAGCGTCTTTTTCTGCTCCACCTCCGGCAGCAGCTCTTCCAGCAGGAAACGGACATAGCCGTCGCCCAGTCCGTCGTATTCGAAGCTTCTGTTGAAGCGATCGAGCGCCTGGGGTGACGGGGCTTTGACACGCCCCGGCGTGATGAAGACGCCGATGACGACGGGCATTTCCTTCTTGTGAATCAACTCGTCGAAGACCTCCGGCGCCTGGTACTGAATGCCGTCCTGGTTCACATAGACGCAGGCGGGCCTGGCCGGGTCATACTGCCGCGGCACGTAAACCCAGTAGCTGCGCACCGTGCCGGGGAAGATCTTGCTCTGATCGAAGACGTAGCGCTTGACCTCGCCCTTGGGCACGGCGGGGCCGGTTTGCCCGACGGCAGGTTGCGGCGCGGCTTGCCACAAAAAAGCTGCTGCCATCAGGATCGTGCGAGAGAGGCCGAGTGTGAAGCGCCGCATCGATCGGGCCCTCGATGTCTGGAAATGCCCATCATCGCGCTGCCGAGTCGCGATCCAGACCCGATTCTAACCGAAAGTTCCGCCGCGGAAAGGCTCTGGCCCGGTGGTGTAAGGGGCGTTCAAGCACCCAACACACGGAGCTACACGGAAGAATTGATGTGTCGCCGTCACCGGATTTCGTCAATCCCAGGGCGTGGATGGCCTTCGGCTATTCGCCGGCGGCCCTGGGGATCTGGCGGCCTTGACTCTCGTCGATGACCCACAGCTCGCCGTCGGTTACGCGGCGGTAGAAGGCGGAACGATATTCCTCGGGCGCTTCCTGGGCGATCCAGCGCCGTGCCGATTCCGCGCCGCCGCGGCGTGCCTGCGCGTAGGCGATGTCGCCCAAGGCGACGAAACGCTCGGACTCCTCGGCATAGATCGCCGTGCACGCACGGGCATCATCGAATCGGCCGGCGCTCGTGAGGCCGTCAACCAGGAGCCCGTTCACGACGCCGCGAAGTCCGCCAGCCTGGATCGAGGCGGTCGCCTTGGCGGCTTCCTGAAAAACCGGCGTCGCAGAGTCCTGGTCGGCGTTGTACAACCGATATAATTCTCCCAGGGCGCGGTGGTAGACCCGGTCGTTGAGAAGCGCGTTCAGTTGAGCAAGTTCGGCTTTGCTGATGTAGCCTTTTAGAACCAGCTTGCGCGGATCGCCCAACCTGGTCCAGTCGGGATCCCCGCCGCCCCGGAATTCGATTCGGTTCATCAGACCGGTCGGGAACCGGAACGTGACATTGCCGCGATCGTCCCTGGGAAGTGGTGTTTCGAGCTTGAGATTGACGGACCGCTCGCGCCGGCACATGGGATCGGCGAGCAGCAGCAAGGCTTCCGCGCGCGACTTGGCGTTATCGATTTGCAGTGCCAGCTCGACGCCTCGCGTGAATTGTTGAGAGTTCGCAGCCTGAAGCGCGACCTGCACCTCGGCCCGAAACCTCCAGACCAGCCGGTCGATCTTTTTGGCGATGTCGAACGCCTCGACCAGGACCTCGTCCGCCAGCTTCCGGAACTTGTCATTGCGGGGGTCTTCGCCCTGGGGCACCGCGGGGTTGTTGCCAAATGAAATCGGCGCCTCGGACGGCTTGGCGAATGCATCGGCGATCGACTTGCTTCCCGCCGCCTCGTTCTCGGCGACGCGGTACAGCATCTCATTGCGGTAGGTCGGATTGGCGATGTTCGCGGCCAGGTGAGCCGCGCGCTTCCATTCGAGCCGGGCAACCCGGAAAATCATTTCGGTGTCCATCCGCTTGGGAGCCGCGTCCGGGCCGCCCAGGTCCGAGTCTCGACGCGGTCTCTCCTCGAGCGCCACGCGCAGGACCACCGGGGTCAGCGTATTGAGCGACGTCACGATCGCGATCAGCCGCTGGTCGTGTACCAGCGGATCCGTCACGGCATCGACCGTCTTGGCGGCCTCCTCCAGGGTCTGATGGGCCAGGGTCAGTTGCATGCTCTCAATCGCGCCTTTGGCGATCCGCTGGAGAGCCAGGCTGCGCTCCTCGGGTGATTCGATGAGCCGGGCGCGCTTGAGGATGTCGGCACCCACCCTGTTCGGGGCCATCCCATCGACCGGGCCGCCGAATTGCTCCTCCTCCAGCTTCAGGTAGGGAACCAGCAGCGGATCGTTGGGGAACTGAACATTGACCCCCTGTGTAAAGCCGGCCCCTCCTCGAAAGGTTCCACCAGGAACGGGTGGGATGGGCGTGACCGGACCGCCCGCACCCGGAGCGCGAGGGCCCGCGCCCGACATGGAACCGGTCCGGTTGCGCTGGACTCCCGTCGAACAAGCCGCTGCCGGTGCCCTGGCCGCTGCCGGAGGACAATCCCGGCGACGTTTCCTGGGCGGCGGACGGCAAGGCGATGCCCGCGCACAGGCTCATGGCGAGAATCGACGTTCGGGCGAGGTCGAAGGGTCTCTTGAACATGGCGTCTCTTCCCCGTGACTTTACACCACCGGCCCGCGATCCGAGGCCGGCACGCGGTAATGCGGATCGGTCACGTACCCCTACCGCCCTGGCGAACGGTCGCGTACCCGAAGCATGCCTCGGAATCGGCCCCAGGTCAAATCGCCCGGGTGGAAGTCTCCGGCGAACCGCCGAAGACCCGCTTCGGGTTCTCGATCAGCACGAGCCTCGCCACTCCCAGTGCATCGTCGATCGACCAGCCGCTCCCTCGAACCAGGAAGTCCGCGAGCACCTCGGCCAGGATCCGGCGGTACATGTTGAACTTGGGCGCGATAAACTCGAGCTTGTACGCATCTGAATAGTACCCCAGCAGCTTGACTTTCGGCAAGGCCTGCAACCGCGCGCGCAGGTCGCCCGAGATGTAGGCCGGCACGTTGGCATACCACCAGTGGCCCATCGGCAAGACGTTCGGGAAGATCCAGGCGTATGCAACCAGCTCGGCGCCCGCGTCGGGAGCCAGCGTCGAGACCGGAAATGTCACATTGGCGAAATGGTTGAAAAGATCGCGGTAATCGTGCAGGCTGACGCGCCTGTCGAAAAGGTCGCGGCCGCCGGTGACGCCGGCTGGATAAACATTGCGGACCGGACCGATCATGAGGTCGAACGGCAGACGGTAATCGGCGCAGAACTCGGCCAGCATCCAGAAGACCGCGCACCGAACCTCTTCTTGCTCGTCAGGCCGCAGATCCAGGCCGTGAATTGCCTTGCGGATGGGAGTCACGGCTTGCGGCGGGATCGCGCGGCGGGGCGCAAAATCGGGCGGAAGGCTGATGGCGCACGCCTTCGCGCCCCGGCTGACGAATCGGTCGAACAACCGGCCGATCGCCGCGCGCAGGCTGGCGTAATCCTCGACGTGGATGCCGGATGCACGCCGCAGTCTGGCCGTCGTCTGGCGATCGTGCAGCTTCAAGACCAGGTCGTCGGTTCTCAAGCAGGGAACAAAGGCCCGCGTGTCCCACCCTTCGAGCGAGTCGTCAAACTCGTTCGTGAGAAAGACCGCTTCGAGATGGCTCGTCTGCCACACCGCGCGGTCCCAGGCCGCACCGTCCTTCCCGTGGTCGGCTCGATCGAGCAGCTCGCCGCAATTCGCCGGCGTGATGCGATCGTGAGCGAACCCATGAAATGTCCTGGCGATCTCCAGCAGCCAGGAATATTGAACGGTCGAATCGATACGATCGAGGTACGTGATCACATTGGCGACGCGTACCTCAGGCGGCAGCTCGGCTGAAACCATCTCGACCGGCATCCCCGTCGAGTGGGCAAGCTCCGTATAGTAGTGATATCCCAGAATCTCGTCGAAATGCCGCGCGGCGGGCCGGTGCGGGTTGATGTGCGTGTGCGGGTCGTAGATCGGCCAGCGGGCGATCTCGTCGAAAAGCTCGCGGGCCGGTGTGTCAGTCGTCGCAAGCGTGGTCGGCGGGCTTGTGCGCAAGGTCCATCCTCCAAAGCTTCACTCGCAATCCCGAAAGGAACCCAGTTCATCTGGGTCCAACAATCCATCCCGGGAGACTGATGGCGCATGGTGCCGAATCGCTTCTGCAATAGACCCTGGAGGCACACCGGTGGCATTATACACGTGGTCGAGGAACCTCCGCCACTGTCAGCGTCCGTGGCGCAGGGCCGTTTCATTTTTTCAGACCGGGGAAAACGAGACCTTCCTACCACGCGCCGTTCGCTTGCCCGGACGCCGTTGACGCCGCGGCAAGCGCGCGCGTATGATCCGGAAGCAATCATCTCCGAACGAATTCATCGTCAATCTGCTGAGCAACGGAGAGACCCATGGCGATCTCCTGCCGATGCGACCGGTGTGGGCGCACGTACGAGTTGGGCGATCAATGGGCTGGGAAGAACGTCAAGTGCAAGGACTGTGGCGGCTCCGTGACGATCCCATCGGCGTCAGCCGGCCCCGCGCCCGACCTCGACGTCTACGGACTGAACGATCCCGAACCCGCAAGTCCGGTGGGGCTCGCGCCCGGCTCGCCGCGGGTCGGTACGGGTCAATCCGGGCGAGCGCGGGCGCCCTCGATCACATCGGCGAAAACCAAGAGCGCCCAGTCCGGCGGCCATTCCTCCCGCGGCAAGATGGCCATGCGGACCGCGATCGGGACGATGGTGGTCGTCGCGCTCATCGGACTCGGGGTCTGCTATCGCTATCTGCCAGGCCGGGCGCGGCAAGAGAACCGTCGCGCCGCCGCCGCCGCGGCAGGAGCTGAAGCGTTGGTGCCAGGTGTGGCGCGCCGTCCTGGGGCGCCTGCTCCGACAGCCGCGCAGCCATCACGCGACGAGACGATTACCGCGCTCCCCGACCTGGGACCAGGGACCGACCTTGCGCCGGGGATCCGATTTCACGAGGTGAAGCTCGGCTCGCGAGCCGGTGCCACTAACCGCGTGCCCAGTCGTCGCGGGAAGCTCTGGCTCTACGTACCGGCTGGAGACCGTCCGCCGCGGTCCCTGCCATGCGTTCTCATCGCGCCAGCCGGATCGAACCTGATTACCGGGATGGATCTCGGCGACCGAGACCGTGCCGAGCATCTGCCCTACGCGCGAGTCGGCTTTGTCGTGGTGGCCTATGAGCTGGATGGGGCCCTCCCGAACCGAGAGAAGCCGAGTGAGCAGGACCTTCGTGGCTGCATTGCGGCGTTCGCCGACGCCGGAGCGGGTTTAGTCGATGCGCGGGTCGCCCTCGACTTTGCGACGACCCGGGTACCGGTCGTTGATCCCCAGCGGATATTCGCGGTGGGACACAGCTCGGCGGGGACGCTGGCTCTCCTGATCGCCGAAAACGAGCCGCGTGTGGCCGGGTGCGTCGCGTTTGCCCCGGCCGTCGACCTCGCGATCAAGTACCCACCGCAGATCCAACAGCAACTCACGCAGACGTTTCCGCCTGCGAAACGGCTGTTTGCGCAGCTCAATCCACGAACGAGTGAGTCGGATATCCAGTGCCCGGTTTTCCTTTTCTACGCAGATGACGATGCGCCATTTGCGGGCCAAGTTCACGACCTCGCGCAGCGGCTTTCGTCCGCCGGCAAGACGGTCACGGCCGAGCACGTCACGGAGGGCGGGCATTATGATTCGATGATCCGGGAGGGGATCCCGCGGGCCATCTACTGGCTGATGAGCTTGCCGCCGAAGTCCCGTTCAGCGCGCGGGCGGGACGAGCGGGCCCGGTAGGACGCTATCAACGGGAGCAACACGGACGAATTCGCAAAGGCGAATTGGGACACCGACGGTATGACGCTGTCTCACCGCGCGAACGGGTCGGCTGGGAAGACCGGGTCGTAGAGGATCAGGGCCTCGGCCTCACGGAGCGCGATCTGGCAGATCAGCCAATCGTGCCAGCCTGCGCCGAGGTCGGCCGCGGGCGGGGCAGACTCTAGAAGGGCCCGGCGGGCCCCGTCGAGCCGGGCGCGGGCCGAGTCGTTTTGCCCCAGGCGGGCCTCGGCCATGGCCCGGAACAGCTCGATCGCAATCTTGAACTGGATGGCGCTGATCGACTCATGGGCCGCGCGGAGCCAATCGGCGGCGGGGGCGAACTGGCCGTCGCGGTACGCGGCCATGCCCCGGGCGAACTGATACCAGGGGATTAGCGTCGTGCCGGCCCCGTCAGTCACGGCAAGCTCCGCCAGCGCGGTCAGGCGGGTACGATCCGCCGGGGGCGGAGCGGTGAGCAAGCCGATCTTGGCCGTTCGCTCCGCGATCTGGGGACTGGCGGTCGCGCCGAACAAATCAAGCATCGCGCGGGCGTGACGGCGGTAGCCCTCGAGATCGCCGAGCTCGAGGTAAAGCGTTGCCGCGTCCATCCAGGGCTGGGTGTCGCTCGGGTCGCGAGCGAGCCCCTCGCGAAAGTCGGCGAGCGCGCCCTTCCAGCGCCGCGGCGCGCCAGGAGGCCGCCCCGCTCGAACCGGAGCGCGGGGTCCTCGGGCCGTAGCGCGATGGCCTGGTCGAGAGCTTCGGTTACAGCGGTTGCCGGCGACGGCGACGGCGACGGCGCCGTTGCTATCAAGGCACGCGTGAATTCATACACCTCGCGCCGATCCGTGTCCTTCGGGCGAACGACGATTCGAACTTTCGTCCCCGCCTCGCCTCGGAGATAGGAGGATATCTGGTTCAAGGACTTGTCGCCAAAGAGCACGACCTGTTCCACGCCGATGATCGTATCGCCAGGGTGAAGCCGGCCGTCGCGGGCGGCCGGCCCGCCCCGGGCGAGGTCGGTGATCAGCGCGCCCTCGGAATCGGTGTGGGTCGTCACGCCGATCCCGGCGTAGCCACCGGGAGTCGCGGCCGCCACCGAGGGCGTCGAACCGGCGGCCGGTCGAGACCGGGCAGACACCGCGAGCCCGGAAGGGGCGAACGGCTCGACCGGGAATCCTCTGTCCAGGATCAAGGCCTGGAAGTCGGCGCGGCCGCGGAGCGGGTCGAGGTCGTGGTCTCGATCCATCCCCGAGAAGTCGCTCCAGCCCGCCGCCAGGGCGCGCCGCAGCGTCTCGATCGCCCGCTCGGCCAGGGCCGCACGATCCGAGGAGGTCGCCGGAGTCGCCGCGTCCTGGATCAGCCAACCGAGCTGGGCGTAAACGCACGCCAGGTTGTAGAAGTCGTTGGGCTCGGGATCGAGCAGGGGCTCCAGGATGCCCCGCGCGTCCTGGAACGAGGCCAGGGCCTCAACCGGCCGGTGAGTATCCCGCAGTGCACTTCCAAGCGCCCCGAGGCTGATGCCCAGTACGCTCGCCAGCCGGCTATCGCCGGGATGGGCGCGGAACAGCGGCCGGAGCCGGTCACGAGCCTGCTGGAGGTCGCGGATCGCGTCGGCCAGCCTGCGTTTCTCGAAAGCTGTGACACCGGACTGCACCAGGTCCCGGGCCTTCGCGAATTCGGCCGGGTCCGTGTTCCCAGGCCTGATGACCGGAACCTCGGGTTGGGATCGTTCGCCCACGGCCGCGAGGTCCGCGGCCCTTGCGACCGCCGGCGCGGGCTGGTCCCAGGCTAGCCCCAGGGCAGCCAGCTCGTCGCGGACCAAGCCGAGGTCCCAGAGTCCGACGTCAGAATCGGCCCCGGCGATCGCCAGCCACCGGCCGGTGGCGTCGAAGGCGAGGTCCTTGACCGTGCCGGTCCAGGTCGGCAAGCTCAATAGCGGCTCGAAGGTCGCCGCGTCGCGGAGGATGATCCTGCGGTCGCTGCCCCCCGTGGCCAGCAGGCGCCCGCTGGGGTGGAGGGCGAGGGACTCGATCTTGCCATCATGGGCCTTGTCGAGGCGGTGACCGGCGGCGAGGCCGGGGAGCGAAACGCGGCTCAGACTGCCGCTGTTCGCCGCCACGATCAAGTCGTTTCGAGCGGGATCCACCACGAACCGAGCGATTCCCCCCGGCACGGAGACCCGCCGGGGCGGTTCGGTCCCTTCCAGGTCGTACAGGACGATCGGGCCGTCCGCGACGTCGGTGACGAGGCGGCGGCCCTCATCGAGGAAGGCAATCGACCCGACCCACGATGGTCCCACGGTCTCGCGTCGCAGGATCCGGCCGGTGGTCACGTCCCAGATCATGAGGATTCCGCTCGTGTCCCCGGTGGCGAGCCGGCGGCCCCCGGGGTCGAAGGCGAGAGCACTTACGCCCGCCACGTGGCCGGAGAGAACGCGGCGCAACGAGCCGGTCTCGGCGTCCCACAGCCGGAGTATCTCGGGGGGACGGAAGTCTTCCCCGCCGCCGCGTCCGCTGGCCAGGAGCGAGCCGTCGGGGCTGTACGCCAGCGCGGTGACCCAGGCGGTGTGGGCCGTCCAGCGGCGGAACGGATGGGCCGATTCCGCGTCCCAGACGATGATCGCGTGATCGTCGGCTCCGGAGGCCAACCGGGCCAGGCGGGGGTGGAAGGCCAGGCACTGCACGCCATACTCGTGACCGACCAGCCAGCGCCGCTCGCGGCGGCCCAGGAGCTGGTAAAGCGTCACCGTCCTCGTGTCCGTCCGCGCGGACACGGCCAGGTAGCGGCTGTCCGGGCTGAACGCGACGTTGTGCATGAACCAAGGGCCCGGCAGGACCGCGAGGGTCTGGCCGGAGCGGGCATCCCAGATCCGGGTGGTGTAGTCGTCGCTGGTCGTAGCGACCCAGTTGCCGTCGGGGCTGAAAGCGAGATCGGTCACCTTCTCCTTGTGCCCGCGGAGGGTGAGCCGTTCCTCGCGGCGAGCCACGTCCCAGAGCGTGGCGGATTGACCCGCGGCACTGGCGAGCGTCGTGCCGTCCGGACTGAAGGCCAGCGCAAGTTTGTCGGCACCGCGGTGCCGCCCCAGCGTGATGGGCCGGCCGTCCCAGCCGGTCGGCTGGATCTGGACCGCATCGTTCGGGCCATGCAGCGCGAGCCAAGCGCCGTCCGGACTCAGCGCGAGAGCCCAGGGATACGGATTGCCTGCGATGGACCGCCGCAGTGCGCCGGTGGCGGCATCATGCAGGTCGATGCGCCCGTCATTCCATCCGACCGCCAGCCAGCGACCCTGGCGATCAACTTCCAGTCTGAGAGCCTGCGCCGTTCCGCCATCGATCGGGGGCCGAGCCGATCGCCGGCCCGAGGAGTCGAGGAACTCGACGCGATGGCCCCAGGTGGTGCGCGCCAGCCCGCCGTCAGGCAGGAACCGGACGCTGGGCTGCGGCTCCGCCGGTGACGGAAAGCCCGAGGGACTCATCGTGCCTGCCGGATCGACGACCTGCCAAGCATGTTGCCGGCTTGCCACGTCCCAGAGATGGAGGTCGCCGCTCGTGGTGGCCGTCGCCAGGGCCCGGGAGTCGGGACTGAAATCGAGCGACCCCACGGTGCCACGGAACCCTTCGAGCCAGGCCACCTCGACGATGTCGAACTCGCCCAAGCTGGCCACGGCCTCGGTCCGCAGCTCGACCAAGTCGCGACGCGGCGACGGCATGGTTGTCAGCCGCGCGAGGTTCCCCAGAGCGTCGTCGCGCCAGCCCGCGGGGCGGCCGGCGCGGAGCGCGCGGACCTCGCTGAGCGAGGCG
This sequence comes from uncultured Isosphaeraceae bacterium, assembly GCA_963823675.1. Classification (GTDB taxonomy): domain Bacteria; phylum Planctomycetota; class Planctomycetia; order Isosphaerales; family Isosphaeraceae; genus CAWGMT01. The sequence goes on from CAWGMT010000022.1 coordinate 18,657, forward strand.
CGGTAGGTCTCGGCCAGGGCGGCGTTGCGCGAAAGATCGGCTTTCTGGCGGGCTAGGTCAGCACGTTTGCGGGCGCCGGCTTCGTCGGCACGGGCGACCAGAGCCCTGTTCTTCTCGTCGTTCGCCCGATCCAGAGCATAATGAATCTGGATGTACGAGACGACGCCCATCGCCAACAGAGCCAGGAACGCCAGGTGCAGGGCCCCGATCAAGGCCGCGATCGCCGGCCGTCGCTTCGCCCACTTCCAGGCGCGTTCCCAGAGCAGGACCGGCCGCGCCACGATCGGCTCGCCCGCGATGAACCGGTTCAGGTCCTCGGCCAGGGCCGCCGCGGTCGGGTACCGCTGACCCGGCTCCCGCGCCATCGCTTTGTGGACAATGGTCTCCAGGTCCAAGGGCACCGCCCGATTCAGCCTTCTCAGCCGCGGTGGGTCCTCCTGGGTTACCTGTCGGATCAAGCTGGCCCGGTCCGACTCGCCAAACGCCGGGCGCAATGCCAGCAGCTCGTAAAGGGTCAAGCCCAGGGCGTAGACGTCAGCCCGCGCGTCGCCTTGCCCCTGGAACCGCTCGGGGGCCATGTACCGCACCGTGCCGACGATGTCGCCGGTGTGGGTCAGGTCGTCGGCGCCGATCGCCTTGGCCAGCCCGAAATCGGCCACCCAGACGTTGCCGTTCTTGTCCAGGAGCAGGTTCGACGGCTTGATGTCGCGGTGCAGGATCCCCTGGCCGTGGGCGTACGCCAGGGCCTCGGCCACCTGGACGCCGATCCGCGCCACGCCCTGGGCGAACCGGCGATCGGTCTCGGCGAAGGTGGAGACGCCCGACCCTCCGGAGTGCCTCGACAGCCCCGAGTCGGAGGGCGACGGCCCATGCGTGGGGATTTCCGGCGGCCCGGACCACAAGAGCGTGGCGCTGCCGGCGACGGGGTCGCCGTTAGGTAGACCGGCCGCGAACCGCCCCGTGACCAGCGACCGGGCGATGTCGGCCGCCGCTCGCGCCGGTCCGCGTGGAGAACCTGGGGCCCCGTGCGCTCCACCGGGTTGCGCGCCTCGGCTCGCCCGCATCTGCTTGAGCTCGTCCAGGACGGCGTCGAGCCCCTGGCCCTGGATGAACTGCATGACGTAGTAGTGCGTCCCCTCATTGTTGCCGACACCGAAGACCGGCACGATGTTGGTGTGGTGCAGCCGGGCGGCCGAGCGGGCCTCGCGCTCGAACCGGCGGACCTGCTTGGGATCGGTGAGCGCTCCGGCCGGCAGCACCTTCAGCGCGACGCGGCGGCCCAGCGATTCCTGCTCAGCCTCGTAGACGACGCCCATGCCGCCCCGGCCCACCTCGCGCAAAAGCCGAAACTCGCCCAGCCACCCGGTGGCTTTGCCGGAGGCCGTGCCCGCGCCGGAGGAGAGCGAGCCCGACTTGCCGCTGGGGTCGCCGCCCAGGTCTTCCATCATCAGGAGGGCCGGGAACAGGGCCAGGATCTCGTCGGCCAGCTCGGGATGTTTCTCCGCGTATTCCTCGGGCGTCGCCGGCTCGCCCCGCCGCTTCCGGTCGAGGAATTCCTCGGCCAGCCTTTCGACCGGATTGCGATTGCCGCTGGATGTGGACATGCGGAAAGTTCTCTTGGGAATGTCCAGGTGAGCAGCCAGTTTACCCCCGAACGATCCGTCCGGGAAAGAGATGTACCCCCATGCCGGTCCAACGCCTGCGGCTGATCCGATGAGGAATCCTTGAGGAAGGTCCAAGAAAAGGGAATAAGTCGTTAGGATTGAGTCTCGGCTCTTCGGGTGAGATGAACGACTTTTCCTTGATGTGAATGGCGCTTCCTGGCACTTCGTCCTCGATCCGCGGCGTCTTCTGGCAGAACGCACTATAAGGAGGGATGCCTCATGAACGGCGGCATCCGTGAGCCCGGGCCCGATGAACGTCGTCGTGACCGGGGGCGGTACGATCGCGCCGATCGACGACGTTCGCCTGATGACCAACGTCTCCTCGGGGCGATTCGCCGCGGCCATCACCGAAGCGTGTCTGGATCGCGGAGCCAGGGTCTGGCACATCCACGCCCCCTCTGCCCAGCTCCCGCTCAGGCGTTTCGCCGAGTTCGCCCTCGACGCCGCCGATCCCGCCGCGGAGCTCGATCGGCTGGCGAGGCTCCGAGAAAAGTGGCTGAGCCAGCGCGATCGCTTGCAGCTTGTTCCCTCGAGATCGGCAACGTCGACGACTATGCAGCGACCTTGAAACGGGTTCTCCAATCCCAGCCGATCGACGTCGTCTTCCTGCCGATGGCGGTCGCCGATTTCGAGCCGGAGCCGCAGCCGGGCAAGATCAGCTCCGACGCCGAATCGCTGGTCTTGCACTGCCGGCGCACGCCCAAGGTGATTCGCCTGGTTCGCGACTGGTCTCCGTCGGTCTACCTGGTCGGGTTCAAACTGTTCTCGCGCGCCAGCCGCGAAGAGCTCATCCGCGCGCGCCGAGACCGCTTGCCGCGACAATCGGGCGGACCTCACCGTCGCCAACGACCTCCAGACCTTGCGCCAGGGACGGCACACGATCCACCTGGTCCGCCCGGGCCATGAGCCGAAACGCTCGATCCCGGCGACGACCTGGCCGAGCGGCTGGTCGCGCGGGTCATGGCCTGGGCCGGCAGTCGCCGGCGGTTCCGGCTCTGCGCACCCTTCGTCCAGCCGGAATGAGCGACACCCCATGAACGACCCAGCCGACGACCGTGACCGACGCCAGCGCCGCTCCGTCGACGACCGAGGCCGCCGAGCGATCTACTTCCCCGAGCTCGACGGCCTGCGCTTCATCGCCTTCATGATGGTCTACCTGTTTCATGGAGGCATGCCCGCAGGGAATCATGGCCCGGCTGATCGGCTCGCACGCGCGCCTGGCGCTTGCGGGAGAATGGCCGATTCGGCGTCCAGCTTTTCTTCATCCTGAGCGGATACCTGATCGCGACGCTCCTGCTCCGCGAGGAGGCCCGCTACGGCCGGATCTCGCTCCGCGCGTTCTGGATTCGTCGCATCCTGCGGATCTGGCCCCTCTATTACCTGATCGTCGTGATCGGCTTCTGTCGTGATCCCCGCGCTCGACGGGCAGCTGAGGACGCCCGGCTATCGCGACATGCTGCGGATTCACCTCATTCCGTTTCTGGGATTCCTGGGCAACTGGTCGATGGCCCTGGTCACCCCCCTGCCCGACTGGCTCAGCATTCTCTGGAGCGTCTGCGTCGAAGAGCAGTTTTACCTGATCGTGCCGCTTTTGATCGCGCTGGTCGCGCCCCGGTATCCGGCGGCCGCTGGTCGCCGCCTTGATCGCCGGGGCCATCGCCGTGCGCTGGGTCTGCGCCCATCGCTACGGGTCGCAGCTGATGATCGTTTTCAACACGTTCGCCCAGTTCGACACGCTCTTGAGCGGCGTGTTCCTGGCACTCTGCCTGGGCTGGGACCGCGACCGACCCCGCTTGACGCGCTGGCTGCGCTGGCTCCAGTGGCCACTCTACGCGGTCATCGGCTGGTTGATGAGCCAGCCCCACCTGGGACACGGCACCCCCTGGCATCGCACCTGGGATTTCGTCTGGGTCTGGCTCTGCGGACTGGGTGTCGTGATCGTCGCGGTGTGGGGCCAGGGCTGGCTTCGGGCCGCGCTCTCGTACTCTCGGCTCGTCTGGCTGGGCAAGATCAGCTACGGACTGTACATGTACCACGAGATCGCGATCTGGATGCGCGAGCGCATGTACCTCGTCCCCTGGTTCCCCAACAAGGACGAGCTGCTCTCGATCGCGACCCTGGCGCTGACCATCGCGCTGGCGGCCGCCTCGTATTACGGCTACGAGCGGCGGTTTCTGCAGCTCAAGCGGGCCTGGACCCGGGTGCCGTCGCGGCCGGTGTGAGCGTCAGCCTGGCCAC
>CAWGMT010000023.1:0-22498 GCA_963823675.1 uncultured Isosphaeraceae bacterium
AAGTCCCGTTCAGCGCGGGCGGGACGAGCGGGCCCGGTAGGACGCGATCAACGGGAGCAACACGGACGAATTCGCAAAGGCGAATTGGGACACCGACGGTATGACGCTGTCTCCACCGCGCGAACGGGTCGGCTGGGAAGACCGGGTTGTAGAGGATCAGGGCCTCGGCCTCACGGAGCGCGATCTGGCAGATCAGCCAATCGTGCCAGCCTGCGCCGAGGTCGGCCGGCGGGCGGGGGCAGACTCTAGAAGGGCCCGGCGGGCCCCGTCGAGCCGGCGCGGGCCGAGTCGTTTTGCCCCAGGCGGGCCTCGGCCATGGCCCGGAACAGCTCGATCGCAATCTTGAACTGGATGGCGCTTATCGACGATGGGCCGCGAGCCAATCGGCGGCGGCGAACTGGCCGTCGCGGTACGCGGCCATGCCCCGGGCGAACTGATACCAGGGGATTAGCGTCGTGCCGGCCCCGTCAGTCACGGCAAGCTCCGCCAGCGCGGTCAGGCGGGTACTCATCCGCCGGGGGCGGAGCGGTGAGCAAGCCGATCTTGGCCGTTCGCTCCGCGATCTGGGGACTGGCGGTCGTGCCGAACAAATCAAGCATTGTGGCGTGACGGCGGTAGCCCTCGAATATCGCCGAGCTCGAGGTAAAGCGTTGCCGCGTCCATCCAGGGCTGGGTGTCGCTCGGGTCGCGAGCGAGCCCCTCGCGAAAGTCGGCGAGGGTGCCCTTCCAGCGCCGCGCCTGCGCCAGGAGGCCGCCCCGCTCGAACCGGAGTGCGCGGTTCTCGGCCGTACTCGCCACGGCCTGGTCGAGAGCTTCGGTTACAGCGGTCGCCGGCTACGGCGACGGCGACGGCGCCGTTGCTATCAAGGCACGCGTGAATTCATACACCTCGCGCCGATCCGTGTCCTTCGGGCGAACGACGATTTGAATTCTTCGTCCCCGCCTCGCCTCGGAGATGGAGGATATCTGGTTCAAGGACTTGTCGCCAAAGAGCACGACCTGTTCCACGCCGATGATCGTATCGCCAGGGTGAAGCCGGCCGTCGCGGGCGGCCGGCCCGCCCCGGTGAGGTCGGTGATCAGTGCGGCCCCTCGGAATCGGTGTGGGTCGTCACGCCGATCCCGGCGTAGCCACCGGGAGTCGCGGCCGCCACCGAGGGCGTCGAACCGGCGGCCGGTCGAGACCGGGCAGACACCGCGAGCCCGGAAGGGGCGAACGGCTCGACCGGGAATCCTCGTCGAGGATCAAGGCCTGGAAGTCGGCGCGGCCGCGGAGCGGGTCGAGGTCGTGGTCTCGATCCATCCCCGAGAAGTCGCTCCAGCCCGCCGCCAGGCTGTGCCGCAGCGTCTCGATCGCCCGCTCGGCCAGGGCCGCACGATCCGAGGAGGTCGCCGGAGTCGCCGCGTCCTGGATCAGCCAACCGAGCTGGGCGTAAACGCACGCCAGGTTGTAGAAGTCGTTGGGCTCGGGATCGAGCAGGGGCTCCAGGATGCCCCGCGCGTCCTGGAACGAGGCCAGGGCCTCAACCGGCCGGTGAGTATCCCGCAGTGCACTTCCAAGCGCCCGAGGCTGATGCCCAGTACGCTCGCCAGCCGGCTATCGCCCGGACGGGCGCGGAACAGCGGCCGGAGCCGGTCACGAGCCTGCTGGAGGTCGCGGATCGCGTCGGCCAGCCTGCGTTTCTCGAAAGCTGTGACACCGGACTGCACCAGGTCCCGGGCCTTCGCGAATTCGGCCGGGTCCGTGTTCCCAGGCCTGATGACCGGAACCTCGGGTTGGGATCGTTCGCCCACGGCCGCGAGGTCCGCGGCCCTTGCGACCGCCGGCGGGCTGGTCCCAGGCTAGCCCCAGGGCAGCCAGCTCGTCGCGGACCAAGCCGAGGTCCCAGAGTCCGACGTCAGAATCGGCCCCGGCGATCGCCAGCCACCGGCCGGTGGCGTCGAAGGCGAGGTCCTTGACCGTGCCGGTCCAGGTCGGCAAGCTCAATAGCGGCTCGAAGGTCGCCGCGTCGCGGAGGATGATCCTGCGGTCGCTGCCCCCCGTGGCCAGCAGGCGCCCGCTGGGGTGGAGGGCGAGGGACTCGATCTTGCCATCATGGGCCTTGTCGAGGCGGTGACCGGCGGCGAGGCCGGGGAGCGAAACGCGGCTCAGACTGCCGCTGTTCGCCGCCACGATCAAGTCGTTTCGAGCGGGATCCACCACGAACCGAGCGATTCCCCCCGGCACGAGAGACCCGCCGGGGCGGTTCGGTCCCTTCCAGGTCGTACAGGACGATCGGGCCGTCCGCGACGTCGGTGACGAGGCGGCGGCCCTCATCGAGGAAGGCAATCGACCCGACCCACGATGGTCCCACGGTCTCGCGTCGCAGGATCCGGCCGGTGGTCACGTCCCAGATCATGAGGATTCCGCTCGTGTCCCCGGTGGCGAGCCGGCGGCCCCCGGGGTCGAAGGCGAGAGCACTTACGCCCGCCACGTGGCCGGAGAGAACGCGGCGCAACGAGCCGGTCTCGGCGTCCCACAGCCGGAGTATCTCGGGGGGACGGAAGTCTTCCCCGCCGCCGCGTCCGCTGGCCAGGAGCGAGCCGTCGGGGCTGTACGCCAGCGCGGTGACCCAGGCGGTGTGGGCCGTCCAGCGGCGGAACGGATGGGCCGATTCCGCGTCCCAGACGATGATCGCGTGATCGTCGGCTCCGGAGGCCAACCGGGCCAGGCGGGGGTGGAAGGCCAGGCACTGCACGCCATACTCGTGACCGACCAGCCAGCGCCGCTCGCGGCGGCCCAGGAGCTGGTAAAGCGTCACCGTCCTCGTGTCCGTCCGCGCGGACACGGCCAGGTAGCGGCTGTCCGGGCTGAACGCGACGTTGTGCATGAACCAAGGGCCCGGCAGGACCGCGAGGGTCTGGCCGGAGCGGGCATCCCAGATCCGGGTGGTGTAGTCGTCGCTGGTCGTAGCGACCCAGTTGCCGTCGGGGCTGAAAGCGAGATCGGTCACCTTCTCCTTGTGCCCGCGGAGGGTGAGCCGTTCCTCGCGGCGAGCCACGTCCCAGAGCGTGGCGGATTGACCCGCGGCACTGGCGAGCGTCGTGCCGTCCGGACTGAAGGCCAGCGCAAGTTTGTCGGCACCGCGGTGCCGCCCCAGCGTGATGGGCCGGCCGTCCCAGCCGGTCGGCTGGATCTGGACCGCATCGTTCGGGCCATGCAGCGCGAGCCAAGCGCCGTCCGGACTCAGCGCGAGAGCCCAGGGATACGGATTGCCTGCGATGGACCGCCGCAGTGCGCCGGTGGCGGCATCATGCAGGTCGATGCGCCGTTATTCCATCCGACCGCCAGCCAGCGACCCTGGCGATCAACTTCCAGTCTGAGAGCCTGCGCCGTTCCGCCATCGATCGGGGGCCGAGCCGATCGCCGGCCCGAGGAGTCGAGGAACTCGACGCGATGGCCCCAGGTGGTGCGCGCCAGCCCGCCGTCAGGCAGGAACCGGACGCTGGGCTGCGGCTCCGCCGGTGACGGAAAGCCCGAGGGACTCATCGTGCCTGCCGGATCGACGACCTGCCAAGCATGTTGCCGGCTTGCCACGTCCCAGAGATGGAGGTCGCCGCTCTGTGGTGGCCGTCGCCAGGGCCCGGGAGTCGGGACTGAAATCGAGCGACCCCACGGTGCCACGGAACCCTTCGAGCCAGGCCACCTCGACGATGTCGAACTCGCCCAAGCTGGCCACGGCCTCGGTCCGCAGCTCGACCAAGTTGCGACGCGGCGACGGCATGGTTGTCAGCCGCGCGAGGTTCCCCAGAGCGTCGTCGCGCCAGCCCGCGGGGCGGCCGCGCGAGGCGCGGACCTCGCTGAGCGAGGCGCGGTAGGTCTCGGCCAGGGCGGCGTTGCGCGAAAGATCGGCTTTCTGGCGGGCTAGGTCAGCACGTTTGCGGGCGCCGGCTTCGTCGGCACGGGCGACCAGAGCCCTGTTCTTCTCGTCGTTCGCCCGATCCAGAGCATAATGAATCTGGATGTACGAGACGACGCCCATCGCCAACAGAGCCAGGAACGCCAGGTGCAGGGCCCCGATCAAGGCCGCGATCGCCGGCCGTCGCTTCGCCCACTTCCAGGCGCGTTCCCAGAGCAGGACCGGCCGCGCCACGATCGGCTCGCCCGCGATGAACCGGTTCAGGTCCTCGGCCAGGGCCGCCGCGGTCGGGTACCGCTGACCCGGCTCCCGCGCCATTGCTTTGTGGACAATGGTCTCCAGGTCCAAGGGCACCGCCCGATTCAGCCTTCTCAGCCGCGGTGGGTCCTCCTGGGTTACCTGTCGGATCAAGCTGGCCCGGTCCGACTCGCCAAACGCCGGGCGCAATGCCAGCAGCTCGTAAAGGGTCAAGCCCAGGGCGTAGACGTCAGCTCGCGCGTCGCCTTGCCCCTGAAACCGCTCGGGGGCCATGTACCGCACCGTGCCGACGATGTCGCCGGTGTGGGTCAGGTCGTCGGCGCCGATCGCCTTGGCCAGCCCGAAATCGGCCACCCAGACGTTGCCGTTCTTGTCCAGGAGCAGGTTCGACGGCTTGATGTCGCGGTGCAGGATCCCCTGGCCGTGGGCGTACGCCAGGGCCTCGGCCACCTGGACGCCGATCCGCGCCACGCCCTGGGCGAACCGGCGATCGGTCTCGGCGAAGGTGGAGACGCCCGACCCTCCGGAGTGCCTCGACAGCCCCGAGTCGGAGGGCGACGGCCCATGCGTGGGGATTTCCGGCGGCCCGGACCACAAGAGCGTGGCGCTGCCGGCAACGGGGTCGCCGTTAGGTAGACCGGCCGCGAACCGCCCCGTGACCAGCGACCGGGCAATGTCGGCGGCCGTCTCGCGCCGGTCCGCGTGGAGAACCTGGGGCCCCGTGCGCTCCACCGGTAATTGCGCCCCTCGGCTCGCCCGCATCTGCTTGAGCTCGTCCAGGACGGCGTCGAGTCCCTGGCCCTGGATGAACTGCATGACGTAGTAATGGGTCCCCTCATTGTTGCCGACACCGAAGACCGGCACGATGTTGGTGTGGTGCAGCCGGGCGGCCGAGCGGGCCTCGCGCTCGAACCGGCGGACCTGCTCGGGATCGGTTAGTGCTCCGGCCGGCAGCACCTTCAGCGCGACCCGGCGCCCCAGCGACTGCTGCTCAGCCTCGTACACGACCCCCATGCCGCCCCGGCCCACCTCGCGCAAAAGCTGAAACTCACCCAGCCACCCGGTGGCTTTGCCGGAGGCCGTGCCCGCGCCGGAGGAGAGCGAGCCCGACTTGCCGCTGGGGTCGCCGCCCAAGTCTTCCATCACCAGCAAGGCCGGGAACAGGGCCAGGATCTCGGCGGCCAGCTCGGGGTGTTTCCCCGCGTATTCCTCGGGCGTCGCCGGCTCACCCCGCCGCTTGCGGTCGAGGAACTCCTCGGCCAGCCTTTCGACCGGATTGCGATTGCCGCTGGATGTGGACATGCGGAAAGTTCTCTTGGGAATGTCCAGGTGAGCAGCCAGTTTACCCCCGAACGATCCGTCCGGGAAAGAGATGTACCCCCATGCCGGTCCAACGCCTGCGGCTGATCCGATGAGGAATCCTTGAGGAAGGTCCAAGAAAAGGGAATAAGTCGTTAGGATTGAGTCTCGGCTCTTCGGGTGAGATGAACGACTTTTCCTTGATGTGACGCGCTTCCTGGCACTCGTTCCTTCCATCCGCGGCGTCTTCTGGCAGAACGCACTATAAGGAGGGATGCCTCATGAACGGCGCATCCGTGAGCCCGGGCCCGACGAACGTGGTCGTGACCGGGGGCGGGACGATCGCCCCGATCGATGACGTCCGCCTCCTGACCAACGTCTCGTCGGGGCGATTCGCCGCGGCGATCACCGAAGCCTGTTTGGAGCGCAACGCCACGGTCTGGCACATCCACACACCCCCTGCCCTGCTCCCCTTCATGCGCTCGGCCAAGTTCGATCTCGATGCGCCCGACCCCGCCGCCGAGTTCGATCGCCTGGCGCGACTCAGGGAGAAGTGGAAAAGTGTGGGCGACCGTTTGCATCTCGTCCGTCTTCAGGCCGGAACCGTCGCCGACTATCAGCAAAGCTTGAAACGAACCCTCCAGGAGCGAGCGATCGATGTGGCGTTCCTGGCGATGGCGGTATCGGACTTCGAGCCCGAGCCGCGCGCGGGCAAGATCAGCTCCGAGGCGGCGGAATCGCTCGTCCTTCACTGCACGCGTACTCCCAAGGTGATCCGCTCGGTTCGCGACTGGTCACCTTCGACCTACCTGGTCGGGTTCAAGCTGCTCTCGGGCGTCAGCCCCGAAGTGCTCATCCGAGCGGCCGAGATCGCCTGTCGCACCAATCGAGCCCAACTGACCGTCGCCAACGACCTGGAGCTCATCCGTCAGGGCCGGCACACGCTCCACCTCGTCCGGCCCGGAGCCGCGCCCGAGACGTTGCCAGCCGGCGCCGACCTGGCCGATCGGTTGGTCAACCGCGTCTTCTCCTGGGCCGGAGCCGCCGGAGGTTCCGGGCTCTGCCGCCCCCCTTCGCCCACTGGAGCGGACGACGCCCCATGAACGACCCCGCGACGGCCGTGGCCGAGCCAGCACCAACTCCGTCGTCGGCGGAGACCGGGGAGCGCGTCTATTTCCCCGAGCTCGACGGCCTGCGGTTTGTCGCATTCATGATGGTCTACCTGTTTCACGGAGGGGTGCCGCAGGGATTGCTGGCGCGACTGGTTGGGTCAAAGGTCGCGGCGGCCTTCCGCGACAACGGCGGCTACGGCGTTCAGCTCTTCTTCATCCTGAGCGGCTACCTGATCACGGCGCTTCTCCTGCGTGAAGAGGCGCGCTACGGCCGCATTGCGCTGCGGGCGTTCTGGGTGCGGAGAATTCTCCGCATCTGGCCGCTCTATTATCTGGTCTTGGTGATCGGCTTTTTTTTGCTTCCGGCGATTGACGGCGACATCGGAACGCCCGGATATTCCGCAACGCTGCGGATTCACCTCCTGGCGTTCCTGGGCTTCCTGGGCAACTGGTCGATGGCGCTGGTCTCTCCCATCCCGTATGACTGGCTCAGCGTGCTCTGGAGCGTCTGCGTTGAAGAGCAGTTCTACATTATCGTGCCGCTCTTGATCGCACTGGTCCCCGCCCGGGGAAGGCGGCCGCTGGTCGGGCTCTTGATCGTCGGCTCGATCGCCGTGCGCTGGGTGTGCGCCCGGCGATCGGGGTCGCAGCTCATGATCGTCTTCAACACCTTCGCGCAATTCGACACGCTCTTGAGCGGGGTGTTATTGGCGCTCGTCCTGGGCTGGAACCGCGACCGACCGAAACTGACCAGGTGGCTGCGCTGGCTCCAGTGGCCTCTCTACCTTGTGATTGGTTGGGTTCTGAGCCAGCCCCACCTCGGGCATGGCACGACGTATCACCGGACGTGGGATTTCGTCTGGGTGTGGCTGTGCGGCGTGGGCGTGGTTGTCGTCGCGGTATGGGGACAGGGCTGGCTCCGGGCCGCTCTGTCTTATTCGCGGATCGTGTGGCTGGGCAAGATCAGCTACGGCCTCTACATGTACCATGAGGTGGCGCTCTGGGTACGAGGCCATGCCCTATCGCGGCTCCCCTGGTTTCCCAACAAGGAGGAGCTGATCACGATCGGTGCCCTGGCGCTGACGATCGGCCTTGCGGCGGCTTCGTATTATGGCTACGAGCGCCGGTTCCTGGAGCTGAAGCGCCGCTGGACGCGGGTGCCATCGCGGCCGGTTTGACGCGGCAGCCTGGCCACGACTACGCCACTTCCACTTCGCGAACTTCCGCGTCGCGAGTCTGATGATTCAGGACGAGCATTTCCCAATCTCATGCTCATGGCCCGGCCGGACAAACCACAGCTTTGACCATACCAGAGATCGTTCTCGGTGCACCCGGTCGGTTGGCGGTGTTCCCGTCTGTTGACACAGTTCAGCGGACGGTCCCGTCAAAAGGAGAAAAGTCGTCCGGAGTCAACTTTGTGGTGACCACCGAGGAATGTCAGTGTGGAAGGTACCCGAAGGCCACTGACCGGCGCGAGGCTATTGTAGAAAACCGAGGATCGAGGCCTCGAACCATCCTGCCGCGAAGCGGCTTAGAATCCAGAGGTTCCCCAATTTCCTCCGCTGGACTGTGCTCGCGTGCCGCCTCCCTTACCCCGGCGGCCCCGAAGATTGCGAACGACTGTTACTTGCTCTTCGGTATTAGCCTTCACCTCCCAGTTACGGGTTGGACAGCCACATTGGTCGTTTCGAGGCTTCAGAGTTCATTCCGAGCTTAGCTCGCGCTCATATTACGGCCCGCGGGCTGGCTAGCCCCCTTCAGACAGCGACCGCTCAAAGTGTACGAACAAGTGCGCCGAACGGTCCGGCTTACCGCGGCCCGGCTTCGCCCGAGTCGCGGCAGCCTCGGGCATTCTGGGCAACGGGCTATTCGCTGCCATTCGCCCTGGTCAGGAGCTGATCGACGTCGTTCCAGAGCCGTTTGAACGCGGCGCGCTCGTCTTCGGGCAGCTTGGCCAGTTCCTTTTCATCGTGGATGCCGGCGAGGTCTGTGTCTTCCTTCCAGTGCTGAAGGGTCGGCGCGACCTTCGCCTTCATGTCTGCCGCGCCGGAATCGAGGGTCTTGGACCAGACCGCCAGTTCGGACTGGAGCCATTCGCGAGCGTGGCGGCGGAGCTTGGCTTTGGCGGCGTCATCGGGAGGAGGGTCGTCCTTGCCGTGACCCGCGCCCGCCAGCGCGGCGGCGCAGGCAGCGTTGTAGCGATGCTGGGCCTGGCGATCGACAGCAAGGCTCGGCTCGGCCGCCAGCGCCTCGGCCCAGAGCCGGGCTGCGGACGCGTGAAGTGCCTTCTCGTAGCGCGCTGGGCCAGTTGGAGACGCTCGCTGTTGTCCCTGGGAGTCTGATCGCCCTTGAGGATCCCGGCCAATCGCGCATCCATGGCCACCATCGCCGGGTCGGAGGCGCGGAACTTGGCGAGTTCTTGCTCAGCCTCGGCCGCGCCTTTGGCGTCGTTCAGCCCTCGGCAAGCTTTGATGAGATTGTTGAGCTGAGCGCCCATAGGCCGCCGGAAGCCCGGGTTCGCGGAATTCACCGCGAGGGCCTTGCGCTGCGATTCGATGGCCTGCCGGAGCAAGTGGCGGGCCTGCTCGAACCGTTTTGCGTCCAGTTCGATCATCGCGAGTTTGTTCAATGTCCCGCCTAAGCCGGCCTGGAAAAAGGGCGACTCGGGATGGTCCCGCGCCAGCTTCCGCCAGATCAGCAGCGCCGACTCGTACGATTTCAGGGCCTCGGCGGACTTGCCGGTCGTGCGCAGTAGGTTGCCGATGTTGAAGTGGCTGCTCGCCAGCTCCTGATGGTTCCAGGTGACGGAGGGGTTGTCGTCGGCTAGCTTCTGTCGGACTTTCCGCGCCGACTCATGCGATTTCAGCGCCTCGGCCGGCTGGCCGCTCTCGTGCAGCATGATGCCGATGTTTTCGTGGCTGCGCACCAGGCCATTGACGAACTCGGTGACGGAGGGGTTGTCGTCGGCCAGGTTCTGATAGATCGCGCAGCCGACTCGAGCGACTTCAGCGCCTCGGCCGGCTTGCCGGCGTCGTGGAGCACGTAGGCGATGCTGTTGTGGCTGTTCGCCAACTTACTCTGGAACCCGGTGACGGCAGGGTTATCGTCGGCCAGCTTCTGGAAGAGCGCCGCGCCCGCTCGTACGATTGCAGCCCCTCGGTCCGCTTGCCGGTCGCGAGCAGAACGAAGCCGATGTGGCCGTAGGTCGCCGCCAGTTCGCCCTGAAACAGGGTGACTGTGGGGTTGTCGTTGGCCAGCTTCCGCTCGATCGCAAGCGCCGACTCCAGCGTTTTCAAGCGCCTCGGCCGGCTTGCCGCTCTCGTACAGCAGCATGCCTATACTATTGTGGCTCTTCGCCAGGTCGCTCTGGACCTGAGTGTCGGCGGGGTTGTCGTTGGCCAGCTTCCGCTGGATCGCAAGCGCCGACTCCTGCGCTTTCAGCGCCTCGGCCGGCTTGCCGGTCTCCCGCAGAAGGCTGGCGATGTTGCCGCGGCTGACCGCCAGGTCGCGCTGAAACTTGACGACGTTGGGATTGTCGTCGGCCAGCTTCTGCCGGATCGACTGCGATTCCTGGAAGGCCGCCAGGGCGTCTTGCTTGTCGCCAATCTCATTTGTGAGATAGCCCAGGTCAGAGCTCGCTGATGCCAGCCGGGCAAGCGATTCCGCAGTCGTCGCCTGGTCCGCCTGGAGGCGATCGCGCAGCGCCGGAAGAATGCCAGCGGCTCCTTCAGCAGGCGCTTGCGAAGGGCTTCCAGTGCTGGATTCTTCTTCAACTCCGGCTCGTTGGCCACCACGTCGCCGAACTGCTTCACCGCCGCGATCGCCTGCGCCTCGCGATCCTCGGCGCGGCGCCGCTGCACTTCCAAGTCGGTATTCACCTTGGTCACTTCGCTGTTCTTGCGACCGATCGCGCTGGCATGTGCCGACCGTTCCGACGCGAAAACGGCGAACGAGGCCACGGCTACCAAAAGCACCGCCGCGGCACTGGTGACCAGGGTACGATGTTTGCGGCCCCACCGCGTCAACCGCACCGTGAGCGGGTCGCGATACACCGACACGGGCTCGTCGATCAGCCAGCGCCGCACCTCGTCGGCCAATGCCGATGCGCTGGCATACCGGTCGTGGCGATTGAGTGACAGGGCCTTGGCGCAGATGGCATCGAGTGCGGCGGGGACGGTCAGGTCCACCTCGCGAGCACGGGGAATGCGGCCCGCTGAGACGTTTTGATAGATCTCTTCCAGCGTCGTACCTTGCGCGGGAGGACGATTGGCGAGGATCTCGTAGAGGATCGCACCAAGGCCATAAAGATCCGTGCGAGTGTCGATCTGATCGTTGTTCATCGCGACCTGCTCGGGGGCCATGTAAGCCGGCGTGCCCACGCGGCCATGCGTCTTGTCGCTCTCGACGCCATCGGTGACTTCGATCGGGTCGGCATCGACCGTCGAATGCGGGCCGAGCGCTTCCGCGAGGAGCTTCGCCAGTCCCCAGTCGAGGACGATCACCTCGCCGTGATCCCCCAGTACGACGTTTTCGGGCTTCAAATCGCGGTGGATCACGTTTCGTGAATGCGCGTAGCCGATTGCCTCACAGATCTTCAGAAACGGCTCTAGTAGCCGGCGCTGCCAGTCCAGCCGGGAGGCGGGCTTGCCGGCGCGGTCGCGATGAAACTCGGCAATCTCCTGGCCCAGCGTCCGCCCTTCGACAAATCGCATGGTGTAGAACGGATGGTCGTCCTCTTTGCCGCGGGCGAGCTCATATACGGGAACGATGTTGGGATGTTCCAGTTGCCCGGTCACCTGCGCTTCCTTCAAGAACCGGCGGAGAGTGCGGACGTCGGCGGTCCGGTCGAGGCGGACTTCCTTCAGGGCGACCTTGCGGTTGAGGTCGGTATCGTGCGCCAGCCAAACCCGGCCTAGCCCCCCTTCGCCATGGACGCGACTGAGCGTGTAGCGGATCGACGTGTGCCGCGAACCCTTGTCGGGGATCAAGCTGGCCAGCACATGTCCGGTGGCCGGCGCCAGCTCGTCAACCGATTGGCGGACCACCGGCTCGTTGATCGTTCTGAGGATCTCGCGCACGGAGGAATCGGCCGCGGCGGCGAGCGAGGCGTGGACGTCTCCGCGGTGCTTCTTGAGCTTGCGCTGGAGATTGTGGGTGATTTCCTGGCGGTCATCCGGCGCGATCCAGCCGCGTTCCAGAAGGAGCTCGTCCATTGGCCGTCCCATGGTCAACGCCCAGACGGCGCAGGCCTCGGCGAACTGGGCCTGTTCGAGGATGTCAAGCTGGAGCGCGATGACGGCAAAGAGCAGGTTGCGGTCGGTTTCGGATGGGGCCATGGCGGGGCCTTCTCGGTGAAAGATCCGAACGTCTGTGAGCGCGAAATCCGTAAAGGTGTGCGATCTTCCGCAGCGTCTCATTTTGGCAAATGCGCCTCGATCGCGGAACAGGCCGGGACCGCGGGAGCTCAGAAGGTTCTCGGTCCCAACGGCGATGCCCTTCCTTTTCTGTTCGACGGGTCATGGTTGCAAGCGGCTCACGAAACGCGCGAATCGGTCCCGATCGCCGAATGTGCTCAGAATTCTCGGATTCCGCGCAGAGCAGCGTCGGCAGAGGTTCGCTTTGTCCGTGGCGCGCAGGGAATCAGCCGCTCTGGGCCCGAATTGGGTTCCGATCGGGACTTAGTGCCGCTTACGTTGCTGGGCATCCGCCCAGGCTCGGCACGCGGCGCAGGCCGAGACCCTGGGCGACTTCTCGGAGTCGCTGCCGACTGGCTGCGAAGAAGCGACCCAACAGACGGCCCTTGCTCAGTTTTTCCAGCCGTGCGGATGACCGAAGTCAATATTGCACTGCATGTCCTAGCCTTTGTAGCCTTTGAGGGCGAGCCGCCCGGCGAGCCAATCTCCCAGGGGGCTCGGACGGAGCCTCGCCCTCCCAGGATCACGGAAGCCCATTCCGGACGTGAGGCCCATCAGAGGGCTGGTTCGGAGCTCGGGGTTTATGACTCAGTCGGGTCGGGAGATGGCCTGGACGATCGTCTCGAGCGCGCAGACCTGATCGATTTCGACGGGGTGGAGCGGCACGGGGATCTTATGAATGGGACGCGCGAAATCGACGAGAATGCGCGAACGAAGCCAATTTCGATGAAACCATGGGCATCGTGGAGGCACAAGTATGGCATGTATGTGCCGAGTACCGTGGCCTGGGATGCACGACGGGATGCTCCTTTCAACTGCCCAGACGGCGTGGAGAATCACGACGATGAGAGGATAGGCCACTGCCCCATCTGGTGGCTCCTTGTCATTTCTTGAGGTGCCCATCGAACCAATCGGCGATGGTCGGCATGTCTTTCGACTGGTCGGGCCAGCCGTGGGCAGCCCCCTTCTTGACCACGAGCTTGGTCTCGACGCCGGCGGCCTTCAGCTTGTCGAGGAACAGCTCAGCCTGCTGGATCGGGACCAGATGATCGGCGTCGCCGTGAATGATCAGTGTCGGCGGATCGTCGGGCGAAGCGTGATAAGCCGGGCTGATCTGGCGCCCCTTCTCCATGATCTTGCCGACGTCAGTGACCGGCACAAAGCTCGGGCGCGGGGTCGAGCTCATGAAAGTCGAAAGCGCCCTTGAAGTAGGCCAGCGTGCCGCAGCCCAGAGCGATCTCACCAGGCTTGCCATAGTTGAGGAAATCGGTCGGCGGATAGAAACAGGCGACCGCCTGAACCCGGCTCGACACCTTGTCAACGGGGTCCGCGGCCTTCGGATTGCCCGTGTCGCCGGCTGTCCCCTGCATCAGCGAGAGGTGCCCGCCCGCCGATCCGCCCGTGATGCCGATGCGGTCGGGGTCGATCTGAAAGTCCTTGGCATGATACCGGATGTAGCGGACCGACCGGTTCATGTCCTGGAGGATCTCCGGAATCGTGAACTTGGGCTGGCTGCCATGCACGACCGCGAAGATGGTGTAGCCGCGGCCCAGCAGCTCATTGACGGCCCCCGGATTGATCGAGTCGTGCCCCGAGAACCAGCCTCCACTGATCACCCAGATGATTGCGGCGCCGTTGGGATGGCTCCTGGGCGTCAAGACGTCCATCGTCAAGGCCGTGCCATATTTGCGGCCGTACACCACGTCAACCTTGCGGTCGAAAGGCGGATTGTCATCGCTGCGCCCGGGAATCGGCAGCATCACGACCAGGAAAGCGGCAAAGAGCATGTTGCGAAACATAAACATCGACTCCGTGGAGATTGCACGCGGCACGCAGCCGGCAGGCCCTGGCGCGTCCGCCGTGCATGCTAGAAAGCCAGGGACCAGGCGCCGCGCCGAATCAGTCCGAATGTTCGATCGAGTCACGAATAACCTATCCTATACGGCCGGAACCCGCCCGTCACGATCGCCGCTTAAGGCTTTGCCAACCGCTTTCTCGTTCCCCGTCCCGTAAACATCGTGAGTCCCTCGCCTCGAGAATCCGCATGTCCGTAGGAATTAGTGGGACAATTTTCGGAACGAATGACGCGCAATTTCTAGTAGCTCGGACGGCTCGAGACGAAGTGGCCGACGCTTGCCGAATTCCTGCGCGAGAGGGGCTACAACACCGCCGGGTTCGTGGCCAACCAGTTCTTCTGCGGCCACGAAACCGGTCTGTCTCGGGGTTTCGACACCTACCTCGATTATCCCGTTACGGCCCTCGACGTCCTGCGCAGCTCGACCCTGGGCTGGTTTCTCGTGCAAGGCACTTTCCGCGTCGGCGACGAGCTGCGCTGGATTCTGGCGCCCGATGCCGCGCCCGGCCTTTGCCTGGACTTCCCCCGGAAAGACGCTTCAGCCGTCAATCGCGAGTTTCTCGGCTGGCTTGCCGACAACGACCAGGGCGCCTTCTTCGCGTTCCTCAATTACTTCGATGCCCACGATCCCTATCTGACGCCTCCCGGCGCCGTCCGCCATTTCGGGACTGCTGTGAAGACGCACGCAGATTCTACCGTCCTGCGGGATTGGCAAAAGATCGCCCGCGAATCACCCGATTCCAAGTCCGTAGCGCTCGCGCGGGATGCGTACGACGACTGCATCGCGTCGCTGGACCATGCGCTGGGTGAGCTGATCGGTGAATTGCGCCGGAGGGGTAAGCTCGACAGCACGCTGTTGATCATCGCGGCCGATCACGGGGAACAATTCGGCGAGCACGGCAAGTTTCGCCATGGCGCAAGCCTGTACGAGCCCGAGATTCACGTCCCGCTCCTGGTGCGCTGATCCTGCGCGCCGTGCCTCGCGGAGTCGTCATCGCCGAGCCGGTCAGCCTGCGCGACGTGCCGAGCACGATCGTCGATCTGCTGGGATGGAAGAGCGAGTCGCCCTTCCCGGGCTCATCGCTCACACGCTGCTGGGAACGCTCGCCGGCCGATGCCGCGTGCTCGAGCCCGCCTCCTCGCAGCGAGCTGAGCTTGCCGATCGAAGCGACGCCCGATCCCTGCCGATCTTCGGACGACGACGGGCCCATGGCGGCGATCCGATACGAAGGCCATGTCTACATCCGTCATGCCGCCGGAGTCGAGGAACTCTACGACCTCGACCTCGACCCCACCGAATCGCGCAACCTGAGCCAAAGCCAGGACTCGCAAGGGCTGCTACGGCGCTGCCGCCGAATCTTCGACCAGCCTTTCGACACGGGGCCATTCTCCCGGTAAAACGGTGTGAAGGATCGCACGGCGCCGTTCATTCTCTCGTCTGGGGAGGGGGTCTTCGCATGCAATCGATCGCTACCGGAAAACGGGATCAAGCCGCGTCGCTGCTCAACCGCCGGGCCGCACTGCGCTCGACGCTGACGGCTGCCGCTCTTGGCGCCTTCGGTCGCCGCGGGCATCCAACCCGCGCGAGCCGATCCTCAAGCTGACCGACCGGCCGACCCGCGCCGAGCCTCGCCCAAACCGTATCGCATGAAGAAATCGATCAATCTCTGGGCCTTCCCGTATCCTTCGCGGATGACGCTGCGCGAATGCCTTCAACTGGCCAAGGACGCCGGTTTCGACGGCATCGAGCTGAACTACGATCTCGACAACGACCTGTCCCCCAGAGCGCAAAACGGGCATTACCGCTCGATTCGCAAGCTGGCCGAAGCGATCGGCATCGCGATCAGCGGTGTGTGTTCGTTCCTCTACTGGCCCTACTCGCTGACCGACAACGACCCAGCGCGACGCGCTCGAGGCCTCGAGCTGGCGCGGCTCATGATCGACGCCGCCCACGAAATCGGCACCGAGAACCTGCTGACCATCGCGGGCTCGACCTACATTCCCTGGCTGCCGGAACGCGAGCCCGTGCCCATCGACGTTTGCGACCGCCGCGCCCGCGAGGCGATCGGTCAACTGGTACCCTTGGCCGAAAAACGCGGGGTCTACCTGAACATCGAGAACATCGTCTTCAATGGCTACCTGACCACGCCCGCCGAGATGAACGCGTTTGTCGACAGCTTCGGCAGCAAGCACGTGCAGGTTCATTTCGATACGGGCAATGTCATGCTGTTCCAGTTTCCCGAGCACTGGGCCCCTATTCTTGGGCGCCGGATCAAGAACGTTCACTTCAAGGAGTTTTCCAAGAAGGGGACCGACCACACCCTCGAGTCATTCCGCACCCTGCTGGACGGGACCACCAACTGGCCGGCCGTGATGGAGGCGCTCGAGGGCGCTGGCTATGAGGGCTACGTCACGTTTGAATACTTCCACCCGTTCCTTCACTATCCCGAAGCGCTGATCGAGCAGAGCTCGGACGCGCTCGACCGAATTCTGGGCCGCAAACTCGCAAGATGAGCCCCGACTGGGTCGAACAGGACGTAGCCTTGTGGCGTCAGCCCCAGGTCATTGCCGAACCGCATCACCGCCTCGCGCTCCGCGGTGTGGTATTCGCCCAAGCCCGCAGACGGGGGCGACATCGTCGTGCCTTGACGCGGCCACTCGCAAACCAGCGAGTGGTTGGCCTTGGGCCCGCCAGCGCGTCGCCCCTTCGGGGCTTGATCCCAACAGATCAACGGGGCCGGTGTTGACCGCATCTGAAGACCTGGGGCTTACGCCGCCAGGCTACGATCTGCCGCCGCATTCGCGGCTTCCACCCGGCGTTCTTCCACCGTTGCCAGTCGTCGCCGGGGCGCAACAGATCCACCCCATCACCCCGCAGACAGGCCAGGGAGTGCCCTGGGCTGGTATGTCCCTGGCCCGTAGGAGCGAGATTCAAGAATCGCACCTTCAAGATGGGTATGCAGGCTCAAACGGCCCTCAAACGCTCGTCCACTCCGCGACCTGGCCCGTGCGATAGGCGCGGTTGCCGAGGTGGGCCGCGGCGGCGGCGGCCACGCCCGCTTCGACCGGGGCATTGGGCTGCTGGCGGCTGCGCACGCAGTTGACCCAGTTGGTCAGGTGCAAGAGCTCGCCGTCGGGCTTATCGTAGAAATCGGCGCCTCTGCGCGGGTTGCTTCCCAGAATCAGCGATTCGGGCTTCCCCTTGCCGTTTTCGGGGGTTATCTCGTAGCGGCCGCGGTCGATGTAGAGCGTCCCGCCGGTCCCCATGAACTCGATCATCGCTCCAGAGCGCGCGTTCGAGAACGTGCCCTCGAAATGGGCCTGCACATTGTTGGCGATAGTGCAGGAGCACTGGATCGTGTCCGGGCGTTTGCCAGACGTCCGTGCTGGTGAAGTGATCGCCGACGAAGATGGCCTTCGAGGACGATCGGCGTCGAGGAACCAGTGTGCGACGTCGAGCCAGTGCACCATGAGGTCGGTGAGGATGCCGTCGCCGAAATCCCAGAACCAGCGCCAGTTGCGGAAGTGGTATTCGTCGATACGCTGGTCGGGGGCTTGCCGAGGAAGTCTTTCCAGTCGACCGGCGGCGATCGACATCCAGCGGGCCCCGCCGGATACGCGACGCCGTCGCGGTTCCAGGTCAAGTGGACCTTGTACACGGTCGCCGATGCGTCCACCCCGGATCAGCTCTCGAGCCCGGATGATGTGCGGCATGCTCCGCTGCTGCGTGCCGACCTGGACGATCTTGCGATGCTTGGCGAGTGCTGGCCCGTGATGGCTCGGCTCCTTCGCCGCATCTTGTGCGTCAGCGGCTTCTCGACATACACGTCCTTGCCGCCGGCCATGGCATCGATCGTCATCGGCACGTGCCAGTGGTCGGCGACGCGATTAGCGACGGCGTGAATGTCCTTGCGGTCAAGGATCTCGCGGTAGTGCTTGCTCGCGACGGCTTGCGAATCGGCGAGCTTCCTGGCCTGGTCGAGGTGAACGTCGTAAATATCGCAAACCGCGGCGATGCGCACGCCCGGGATATGCACCAGCGACCTCATCAGGCTCTGACAACGCCCGCCGGTGCCAAGGCAGGCGACGTTCAAGGTCTCATTGGCTGAATAGCCCCGGGCCGATTCGAGCGTCGCCAGCGTGCCGGCCGCCGGCGGCGGCGCCCTTCGAGCCGACGCTTTCGAGAAACCCCCGCCGCGTGGTTGAAGACGGGCCCATTGATGATGCTCCTGGAGAGAGAAAGGAACGGATCTGATTGCAGTCTATCGATCGTTGATATCATAGGCAACCAAGGACCGGTTTAGCCCGAACTGGACCGCGCTCGGAGCGTCCGTGCGCGGACGCCTCGTTTCGTTCTTCCCCTCGCCGGAATTGACAATGCCCTCGATTTACGACTGGAAACCTCGATTTCGGGCACGCTCCGACCAATGACAGCGCGGCTCGCCGCTCTGGGAGTCACGGGCAAACCAGGTGACCGTGCTGGCGGCGCTCGTCTCCCTCACGACGGGGGTGATCCTGGGGTTGCTTCGCCGGGTATCGCTTTGTGCTCCTCTTCTTGCCGGTCGTGCTTTTAGTCCGGATGGCCCTCAACGCCATCGATGGGATGCTCGCCGCGAGCACGCGATGAAATCGCCGCTCGGGGCGATACTCAACGAACTGGGAGACGTGGTTTCGGATTCGGCACTCTATCTTCCCTTGGCCCTGGTACCCGGTTTCTCGCCTTGGCTCGTTACCCTGATCGTGATCCTCGCCCTCATGAGCGAAATGGCCGGCGTCGTCTCGATCCAGATCGGCAGCTCGCGGCGCTATGACGGACCGATGGGGAAAAGCGACCGGGCGTTTGTTTTCGGCTTTCTGTGCCTGTTGCTTGGCCTGGGGCTCAAGGCGGGAGCCTGGATCAACGTCGTTCTGGCGGGCGTCGCCATCCTGCTCGTCGTGACCATCGTCAACCGCTGCCGCAGCGCGGCTGCGCGAGCCGAGTCCGGCGTGATGTTCCACATGCTCTGGGACACCGGCGTGTCTCTGCGTTCTCAAAGCGGAGACATCAAACCCCGCTGGTCTTCTTGACCGCGAGATGATGGGATTGGCCTTGCCCGAGGACGTCCGTGTCACCTGGTCAACCCGTTTGGGGACGATCCGGATGCTCGGCCGGCCCAGTTTCTGCTCCAGCTCGCGAGGGATTCGCTGCTCAGACTCAGAGTCGCGCTCCAGCGCGAGCCGGGCACCATTTCCAGAACCCAGGTTTCGGGGACCTCCTGGATGAGGCAGAAGCTGCTCACAGCCCCATCGAAGTCGAGGAAAACGGCATAGGTCGGAAAGCTCGAGCAGGAAGCCCGAGCTCAGCTGCTCGCCGCCGGGAAGGGCGAATGCATCGTTGCTGCGGCCCTCAAGCTTCTCAAGGATCCGGAACGTCCGTCCGCAGGGGCAGCTTGTGGATCGAATCGCGGCTCGGTCCCCTTGCACGTAGCGAAGAAAGGGCATGGCCCGGTTGTGCAGGTTCGTCCCGACGATATTGCCCACGGTTCCCTCCGGGACCGGATCTCCGTGGTCATCGACGATTTCGACGTAGTTGATGTCCTCGAACAGATGGTAGTTCAGATGCCGGCACTGAGAGGCGATGCGCGTGAGCTCCTCGTCGAAGTAGTCGTCGAAGACGAACGTGTGGAGCTTCTCGCCGAGGTATTTCCGCTGTGCGGCCGAGCTCATTTCCGAATTGACGTTGACCGCGCGGGGGCGGATTTTCTGAAAATCCTCGGGAGTCATCTGGTTCAACCAGCGAGCGGAGGTGGCTCGGGTAGCAAATCAGCAGGTCGGGCGGACGGGCCGCCGCAGCCTGGCCAGCGCCTCGGGGATCGGTGCGAGGGTCGGGATGAATTCCATGGGGTACATCCCGAACAGCGGAGTCCAGGGGATAAGCACTGGTGTAGATGTAAGTCTGCCGGTGCCACGGCCGGTACGGGAAGGCCATCCAGCAGAGGCGAGGCCTGCCAGGATGAAGAGGGAAAAGCTGTCGCGGTCGTAATAGACATCGAGCGCCTGCCCGCTGCTGCCGCTGCTCTTGGATTGAATCAGCTTGCATTCGCGGCGGAACGCCTCGCTCAGGTGATCGCTCTCCGGGCCGCTTCGCAGCTCGTCCTTGATCAGGAGCGGCAAGCCGGCCCAGTCCGACAGGCTGCGAATCTGGTTACCCGCCGGAAGATACCTTGCGCCGGTACAAGGGCACGCTTGACCGCGCCTCGTCCAGCCTGCGTCGCATGTGGTGAAGCTGATACGCCTCGATGCGGGTCCGGCGCGGCCAGCGCGGCCTGCGCATCAAGGCCGGAAAACGGCCCGCCAGGCCCAAGACAAGGTGCATTCGATCCAGTACATTCAGAGGCGTCATTGAATCGGGACTCGTTTACTCGGCGGTTTTTTGGATCAAAGTTGCGAATCGGTGGCACAACGCGGCGGTCAAGAACCATAGTCTCATGGTGAGAGCCGTCATTCACGGTCAAAGTGGAAGAATGTGGGTGGCGAGCATCGAGATCCGCTTCCGGGAGGGCGGCAAATGGATGATCTGTCATTGGCCCGCTTCGGTTCAGAAGCCGCGGCGAGGGACGTGATCGTAGCGCTTTCTACGCCGGGTCCCTCGCCTACAGGAGCTTGATCGATGCCACTTTGCCCCAACGTGGCAAATCCGATCTGCGCGACCTTCTCTGGGACGAGGTCCCGATTCTCACCAAGGACAACTTCTACGCGGCGAACCCGTGGTGCGATTACATCCCGAGGGAATCGTACCACGACATTTACTCGATTCTGCGCAGTGCAGCGGTGCCACCAACCCGGATGGAACCGGCCGGGGCTTCTTCTGGCCCCAGCTCCGATCGCACGACATGGTCCTGGCCCCACTGCTCCAGTGAGGTGGCTCATCGAGGCCTTTGAGCTCGGCACGCGCAAGACACTCGTGATCATCGGGCTCAGCCTGGGTAGCTGGGCCGGCGGCGAGCAGTTCTCGTTCATCTTCAAGACACTCGCGCCTGCGAAATGGTTTCCCCCTGGTCGTCTTTTCGCCCAATCAACACGCCGAGATCCTCGAGCTGATCGGTGGTCTTCACGACGAAGTTCATCAGATCCTCATCGCCCTGTGTCCGTCGGCCATCTTCTATCTCGAGAAACTGGCGGAGCAAACCGGCCAGATCTTGCCGCTGGAGAAGATCACGTTCCTGGTCACCGGTGAGCCGTTCCCCGAGGACCTGCGACTCGATCTGGCGCGACCAGCCCGCGCAGCGGGGCATGAGCCGACAATCCTGAGCGTCTATGGCTCGGCCGACACGGGAATTCTCGGGGTGGAAAAGCGCCTCCTTGATCCAGGCGCTGCCAGTTCCTCCACGCTCATCCGGAGGTCGTGCGCCAGCTCGGCTTTGCCTCGACCCCGATCCCCAACCTGTATCACGCGCAGCGGGAAGATACCTTCTATGAGATCGTCGATGGCGAGCTGGTCGTCACGCGGTGGCAAGGCATTCCCCTGGCCCGCTACAACCTCAAGGACCGCGTTCCGGCTCTATTCCTGGCGAGTGCTGTGCCGGGCCCTGGCAATCGCCGATAGCGGCAATGCCACGTTCTGGATCAAGCTGGGTGATCAGCCGCTGACCGATGTCATCAGCGTGGCCGGGCGAGCTCATGGCTGCTTGTTCCTCTGTGGCTCGAAGATCTTCGAATTGATGCTCGAGGAAGTCTTTTTCGGCAGCGAGCTGCGCGATCTCTCCACGGGAGCTTTCTGCGTATGGACCGAGCTCGATGCCGGCAGGCAAGTTCTCTGCTGGCAGGTCGAGCTCAAGGTTGGCCGGGACGAGCCGGATGAGTCGGACGTGCGGCTGCTCCACGACCGACTGGTCCAGCTACTTGGTCGAAAGCAGCCCGAGTTTGCCGACGACTACGAGACGTTCTACCGGCCTTTCGAGCAGGGCGGCCTGCGGATCTTCCGGTTTGTGTTCATGCTTATCCCGCAGCTCACGGCATTGAATTCGCCAGGCGATCAGTGCAAGATCATACTCGAGCGAGGCCCGCTCACATGAAGCGGCCCACCTGGTCGTCCGCCTTCATCTTGGGAGCGGTCTGGGGGTTCCTGGAGGGTACCTGGTTTTTCTTGGTCCCGGACGTCCTGCTCAGCTATATCGCAATCGCCTCTTTCCGCCTGTGCGTCTTGCCGGCGGCTCTCGGCGTGGTCCTGGGGGCGATGGCGGCCCGCTTGCTTGCTTTATGGGCTGCTCAGCCTGGACCAGGGAACCGCTGCCATCTGGCTCGAACGATTCTGGTCGGCTCTTCCCGGCTTCCGCGCCACCATGTTGGTCAGGGCGTCTGGTTACCTCGAAGCCCACGGAGTGCGCGGCTTACTCTGGGGACCGGAATCCGGGCTCCCCTTTCGCGTCTTCGTCCTCGAAGCCTATCAACTGCGAATTCCATCCGCTGGCTCAATCTTGGTGTGGACGCCTCCGGCCCGGCTCGAACGAATCTTGCTCTCGCCCTTCATCGTTGCCGGAGTGCGTGTTGCGCTTGGCCGAGCCGCCCGAACGTTGTTTCCGATGTGCTCGAACCGCCCGCTCGATCGGCTGCTCGTGATCCTGGTCAGCATCTACTGGATCGGGCTCTATGGCTGGTACTGGTGGTTCTTCTTGCCGCGCAT
>CAWGMT010000024.1:0-23130 GCA_963823675.1 uncultured Isosphaeraceae bacterium
CTTTGGCTCTCGCTGTAACTCCCTATCGGCAAGGATTGTACACCCGCGGCCTCGATTTTGGTAGCAGATTCGGTAGCATTTGAAACCGGATCGGTCCCCGTCGCGGCCAGCGTCACGGTTTGTGTGTTCACCATGGGAACGGGTAGCGATTCCACCTCGCCACGCAAATCGTAAACCCCCACCTTGGCGTAGTGATCCAGAGTTGTGCTCGCCTTGGCATGCCGGGCCAATTCGCGAACGGTCTCGATGGTATGCCGGAGCGAATCAGCGAACTCACGTAGTATGCCCGGAGAGAGTGGAAGTCGGCTACCCCTTCGTCGGTCTTGTAATCGATGCCAGCGGCTTCCAGGTCCGCCGGATTGCCTTGGCGGTCTCATGGTGCAACGGAAACACGCTCTCGCCGGGGACCTTGTCTTTAGCGATCCAGGATCGCAACTCGGCGGCCAAGGCATGGGAGATTGGCTGATCGGCAGACTTGCGGTTCTTGGTGCTTGAGGCGGCCACGAAGACAGTCGGGTGCGGGTTGTCCAGCCGGAAGTTTTCCGGAGTCAGGGAGCACAACTCGGCAACTCGAAGTCCACTCCCGGCGGCGGTGCGATAGGCGATCGATCGGAGGGCGCCACTCATGTTGAACAAGGTCGGACCGTTCGCGGCCGACTCGATCAGGCGGGCCAGTTCGTCATCGGTCAGAGCGCGACGCTCATGGCGAACGTCCTCTCCCACGTTGTAAGCTTCGACCCCTTTCATCGGATTGCTTCTCATTCGCTTCTCAACCAGCCAGAGGCAGAACGCGCGGATGGCGGCGCGGTAATGATTGACGGTCTGGGGAGACTTGCCAGCATCGAGCAGCGTCGCAAGAGCGGACTGAATCCCCTCGGGGGTCAGGTGAGACAGACAGGCCGACTTCAGAGACTTCGCAAGATTCTCATCGGCCTGACGTTGACTATCCTCCCGGCGGCCACGCTCGATTGCGTCCAGGCGAACCCCCGAGACAGCGGCGACGATCTTCCCAGCGCGGTCGCGGTACTGGTCGGCGTGCTTGACTGTCTTCTTTTTCGCCAGCATGTCCCCGTGCCAGTCGGCCAAGTGCTCGGCAACGGGCCGGGCTTCATGGTCGCGGTACGATTCGGCCTTACGATCGCTCAAACCACGACGGCGAAGAACGACTTCGTTTTCGAGCCGATTGGCGATCCGCTCGCTCTCCGCTTTGTCCGTGCATCCCATTACCTTGTGACGCTTGCCGTTTTCGTCGAAGTATAGGATGGTGTACTTACGCGAGCCTTTGGACTTGAATACACTAGCCATTGGGTTCGTCTCCTGCTCACTCAGGGTCGAATCAAGGGGGCGGGATCGCGCCAACGGTCTCGTCCCCGACTCTTCCCATTATCGCCGAATCTAGAATCGCGTCAATAGGTTTCTTGCTATGACCTAGTTAATCTGTGAAAATCTCTCAAATTCTGGAGGCAATCCCTTATGAGCGGAATCGTTTAC
This sequence comes from uncultured Isosphaeraceae bacterium, assembly GCA_963823675.1. Taxonomy (GTDB): domain Bacteria; phylum Planctomycetota; class Planctomycetia; order Isosphaerales; family Isosphaeraceae; genus CAWGMT01. The sequence continues at coordinate 1,492 of CAWGMT010000024.1, forward strand.
AAGTTCTTGCCTGCTGAATTCGCCCTCAAAGTCTTGGAGGAAATGCGGCTAAAGGTGTCTACGCCATCGGAACTGAACGACATTTACGATTTTTCCCCCAGAACTACCCCGCCGCAGAGCGAAGAGAGCACGTGGTCTTGTGATTCGGCGGACAAACTAGTTAAAGAGATGCAGACCAATTATGGACTTCTCTGCTTTTCGACGAGCTATGCGAGTCCTTTGCTTTGGGGGCATTACGCACGCGGAGCGACGGGTTTAGCGCTTGGATTCGATTCCAGTCGCATTAAGGTGGGCTACAAGAGCGACGTCCAGTATGACGACTGCCGCCCGGCTTTTGAGATGCCGTTAACAGCTACGGAAGGCGATCTTGCGAGATCTCTAATGATCGTATCGTCATTCCAAAAAGCTAAGGACTGGGCATACGAGAAAGAGTTCCGGTACATCCTGAAACTTGATGACTGCGAACCGAGCGGTGGACTGTTTTTTTTCCGGTTTTACACCACTGCGTTAGCCGAAGTGATCATGGGTCCCCGTTTCGTTAGCGGCTCGTACCTTGAGCGGCTCGTCAAATCGCGTTACGGTCCCGGAGTCAAAATCTTGCAGGCAAGAATGGACCCCGCAAAGTACGTGGTTCTGGCCGAATAGGCATCGGACTCAGGCTTCCGTTGATAACGGACTCGCTTCCAAGACCGACGATTGGCAGACAACGATGCCGGGCTCGGGGTCGCCAACAGCGTCACCCCATCGCTCGCGGGCCAGTTCCTCCCACGGGGTCGGGGCCGCAAGGATGCGATGCCAGAAGTAGCGAATCAGGTTGAACCCAGCGGCGTGCAATTCTCCCCAGTCCTTATGCGGGCTCGGGGGCCGGACTCGAATTGATCGGGCGGGCCACCCTTCCGCGGAACGGTCCCCAGCTCCATCGGCATCGTGGGCCAGATACCACACGGGGGCGGAGCGCATCACGCGGCGGGCGAGGGGGTCGGGTCGGCTCGACGCCGATCCCAGGGTCACGACAGCGGTCAGGTCCCCGAGAGCCTGACCAAGTAGCATGGCGTCGAATTCCCCCTCGCAAACGACCAACGGCTTACCGGGCTGGATGGCGGCGGGGGTCGGATAGATTGCGGGCCGGTCGCGGTACGCTTCGACGTACTTCGCTCCCTTGAACTCACCGAGGCGGCGAACCTTGACCATCGCCAGGCGGTCGCCATCGAGCCATGGAATGACGACACCAGCGATTCCCCAGTATCTCACCCCTCCCTCGATGGGAATCCCCACGCCGGGCGTCCATCCGAGGCGATGCCGGCGGATTGTGTCCTCGGTCAATCCCCTCCCCATGAGGTAAGCCAATGCGGCATCTCCCTCGGGCGTCCAGAGGCGGCCGGCGGCATCTTCGACCAGCTTGAGGGCATCGGCCAGGGGCAACCCCGAGGGCTTCTCGGCGGCGGCCGCAGGGGTCTTGCCGGGCTTGGCGGCCGGGGGCCTCGGGCGGGTTGGCTCTCCCTGTCCCGAGGGCATCACGATGCGGGCTTGGTCAGCCAGCCAGCGAACGGCCTCGGGAAATGTCCAGTTCTGCAATCTCATCACCAAGCGCGGCGGCGTCTCCCGTGTTCGCCACAACCGAAGCATTTCCACTCCCGCCTTGCGGCGGTCACGCAAAATGACGGATTGCTGTCATCGTGGAACGGGCAGGGCCACCACAGGCGGCGTCCGCGCTCCCCGCGGCGACCTGGCGCACGGCCAAGCAAGGCGGTCGCGATGGCGGCCAGGTCGATGTTGTCCTTGATCGCGTCCCACTCGATCGGGCGATCATTTTGGTTGGGTGCGCCAGCTCGGTGTCCACCCCATAGAGTGCCAGTCCCTCTCATAGAGTGCCACCCTTCCAAGCTTGGCACCCTTGGCATCCTATGGTGCCAGTTGGCGTTCTATGGTCAGTTTGCCTGCGCGATGGATGCATTGGTCAATCGCCAAAACCACTTGGCGTCCTTGCCGAATCCGTCCCGATACGACTCAACTCCGATGTCTTGTTTGGCACGCTTCAGAGTGCGCGTTGCGATGCCACTATCGCGTCTGGCGTCCTCCACTTCCTTGGCCGGCATCGGTCCACTCGCAAGGATTTCTTTGAGCCAGTGGGCGGCCTCTTTTCGCTCCCCTGCTTGTCCGGGATCTTGAGCGGCCTCGATCTCGGCGGCAAGAGCCTCATCAACCGTGACGGCAACAGCACCATCGAGCCACTCGACTCGCGGACCGTCCCCGCGATCCTCGATGATGTAAGCCAGCGTCGGGGCCGTGTCGGCCAGGTTCCCGCCGTTGTCGAGCATGAGCACACGGCGGCCGGTTGTGTCAGAACGATCACGAACGAACGCGAAATTCGCACGGCAGGCACCGACGTAGGCAATCGAGCCGATAACGCGATGCTTGCCGTTGCTCCCCCCGGCTTTGCTGAAATGACTAACCAACACGACTGCGACATTGAGGCGCTCGAGCCATCGCCTTCACGGGAGAAAGAATCCCACGCAGCTCAGCGTTGCGATGGTCGTCAATACCTCCGAGATAGGCACTTACGGGGTCAACGACGATCAGCTTGCAATCGCCAAGACCAGCGGCGGCGGCCTCGATCCTGTCAAGATCGTGACGCAGGCTCGGGAATTGCTCAGTCGCAGGAAGCGATCGCTTTGGGTTGGAGCTATCGCCAGGGATGATGATCGACTCTAATATGTGGATGCGATTCAGATCGGCACCAGTGGCCTTGAGGCGGGGCACGATGGTCCGGCTCGGGTCATCTTCGGCGCTCATAATGATGACGCTCCCCGGTCCCTCCGGGGTATCGCCACCCGGCAACGGTACGGCTCGGGAAACGGCAGCGGCTATCGCCAGCGTCACGTAGGATTTCCCGAGTTTGGGGTCGCCAGCAAAGAGTGTCAGCATCCCCAGCGGCACACGGCCTGACCAAAGCCACTCGACATTCCGAGGCGTGATGCCGGCGGCGCAGGTCATTTTGACTACTGCGCCGACCGGATTCGCGATTTCGTCGCCACCGGCATCCTCGGGCGGCGGTCCGTCTGGCTTGGCGTCGTCAATCCCCTGTTCGATGGCGGACTGTTCCTCGGGCGGCACGCTCTCGAGAAAACCAAGGAATGCTGCATTGCGGTCCCGGAAGGGTATGCCAGCAAGATGGTCGCATAGCCGACGCTCGCAGCCTTCGAGGCAATCAAGCTCGCCGTTAATGGACAAATCGGAGAACAACCGGGCCAGTCCCCAGCAAAGCAAAGGGGTCGGTTTCATCATCGGCCGCCCCCTTGCGAATCCATCCAGCGCCGATGGTCCCCGTTCGCCACAAGACGCGGCGGCCGATTCGTATGTCCGGCGGCGGCATCTTGCCGGCGGCTCGCTCCCTCTCCAAGAGGCGTTTCGACACCCCAAGTAGACCGGCGATGTCGGCCAAGTCCCACGCTAGGCGTTCGCGGATCGGCACCGCCTCGGGCAAGCGGCCGGCGGGACGGCTCGGGGGCTCGATTGCGGCCTCGGTGCGTTGAGGGCGATTCATGAGTCACCCCCTTCACGCGCGGCCGTCTGCCGGGGCTTTATGGGCGAAGATGCGCGTAACCCAAAGACCCAGGCGTCGATCGTCTCGGTGCGCCATCGCGGTGACCGGCGGGCAGCGTAAAGATCGGGCTCCGGGAGACGGCCAGCGGCCCGCAACTGATCGATCTTTTCGGCGTCGCATCCACGGAGTCGGGCGATGTCGGACGTGCGCAATTTCGGCTCGATGGCGCTGGCCTTGACCAGCCTGCCATCAGCAACATGTTTGGCGAGCGCGGGCGCAAAGTCAACGTCCCCGCGGCGCGTGGTGTTTCATCCATCGGCAATTTCCGAGAAACGAGAAGGGAATCAGAAGTGATCAAACTGGACTTCGTAGTCAAGCGGATTCGTGCGCCCCGATCGATCGGGATGGATACCCGAGGTACCACCGAGAGGCGGGCGTTGCGGATTGTCGGCTTCGCTACACCGCGAGGCGAAACAAAGCGCGTGTGAGGTCACTGGCCGATCAACTGCTCCAGCGATTTGCCAGCAATTGCTTCAAGGTCGGCTTCTTGGACAACTACGAGTCGGCCATACCGTTCATGACCGCTCACGACTACGATGGGAAGTTGTTGACGGCCAATGGACACACTTCTAGCGCGTTCCCACAGCCGGTAAATCGGATGAGGTTCGTATCGTTCTTCCAGCACGTGGAATCGCCGTTTCTTCAACCCATTCATTTCTCTCTCGTATCCCATTCCCGGTAATCCTCGCAAAACGAAAAATGCAGCATTCGTAGCAATGACAAGTCGTCCGGCGCGCGGCTTCCGGTAGCTCGTCCCAGTAAGTATCGCCATCGAAGTTGCGGATAACGCTAAAGAGCCAACGAGTGAAGGAGTCGTGTGTGGTGCCGAGTACTCCCGCAATCTTGCCGGTTTGCATCCCGTGCAGGATGTCAATTACCAGGTTGGCCTCAGCGCTCCCTGACCGATTCCGCAACCGTCCAACGACGGTCATTGCTTGCCTTTCGCGCAGCCCAAGGCATTCGCCTATGAACTCGACAGGGGCATCATCGAATCGCCTGGCGATGGCGTCCCGGACATACTCGATCGCCCTCGCACGCAAGGCTTGAATCTGCTTCTTCGTAGCGGGCTCACGAGGGAAGCAATGGCCCATCGTCCGAGCGGCGCCTTGCGGGATCGCAACAGGCGATCGCTTGCCGAAATGAGTCATGGACCCACCGATTCGGCGGTAGCGCGAACCGCCGCGCAGTTTCGCAACCACTCTGGATTTGCTGGACACGGCGCGAAGTCTCCACACTTAGATTGACAAGCGGAATTGGGTGCAACGCCTCAAGAATACGTCTCCATATGCCTTAACCCCAAAATCGGTTGTGTCAAGTACGCAGAGTGCAACGGGCTTCGAGCCATTCGGCTCTCCGCGAAGCCGATCTACCTCGCGTTCAGATGCGGGCGGCGCTTAAGGATAGAGCCTTTGAAGATCTCGCTGGGTGTACTCGCGCGGTCTCTACATCTCTTCTGTTTAGGTAAATCGCGCCGGTTTGCCTCTATCGGCGCACATTTTCTTCGCGTGAGAACTGTTTGGCGATATTACAAAAAAATCGTCATTTTTTGGCGTAGTATTACGCGCATGGGCGATCCGCTTCACCCGCGCCGGCGGTAAGCCTACGGGCGCAGCGGGCACGCATGCCATGTTCAAACCGGGCGGCTGGCAGAGCGGCCTTGCACGCCCGCACTGCCTCTATAACACTATGTTTAGCCAAACTGGGTTCAAAAATCCTTCGGGCGGTGTCAACCGAAAAAAAATCGACGGAGTAGCCTCGATGGCGATCTACTTCACATGCCCGTGCGGGTGTCGTTTGCAACCAGAAAGGGTACCACTTTCGGAGACCACCGGGTACCACCTGAGCGGTTGCGGCGCGGTGTGATTGGCTGGATTGGAGTGAAGATGACGATTCCTGCGCGGTCGCAACTCCGTCGCGGCCGGCGGACAATCGGGGCGGGAGGCAGCAGGCAGGGCGATCGTCGCGGTGACAGATCGCTTAAGTTCGGTCGGCCTCATTGGTCCCGAAAACGGGCCGAGAGCGAGAGGCGCGGTAGGAACGACCAGTAAGCTTCAAGATCACGGCGCCATCGACCAATCGGTCCAGAAACGCGGTCGCTAACGGCGGATCGGCGAGATAGTCAGCCCAGGCTTTGAAGTCGATATTGGTCGCCAACGCAGTCGAACGTCGGCCAGTGCGGGCATCGAGCAGACGATAGTAAACCGTGCTGGCCTGAGCCTGGACTTCACGCTCCAAACGGTCGAAACCAAACTCGTCGATCAGCAACAGGTCCAATCGCGCGTAAGCATTGAGCGTCCGAGCAAAGGTCCCGTCGGCCATCGCCGCCGTAAATTCCTGGAGCAGCTTGTGCGGTCGCATAACGGACGTGATAACCCAGCACGCACGCGGCCCGGCCGATCGCTTGGAGAATCCGAGTCTTGCCCAGGCCACTTTGACCCACCAGGACAACGTTCTCGCGGCGGCGTACGAAGTCACACGTGGCCAGTTGCTCGATCGTCCGCCGATCGATCCCCTTGGCATTGAACGCCCAGTCAAAACCTTCCAGGGTGGTCAGTTCGCGGAACTTGGCCGCACGAATCCGCCGGTTGACTGCCCGCTGCCTACGATTCTCGGCAGGCTCCGCCAGCAGGCGATGGAGGAACGCCAGGTGGCTCAGTAATTCCCGCTCCGCCGCCGAGAGGGCCGCGTCGAGCATGGCCGGTGTCACCGCGACGCCCAGAGTTCGCAGCGCGGCTGTGACGTCGTCATGCAGGCTCCGCGGAGTCACCGTCGCGGTCGTCGGGTTGGGGTTCTTCGGGGATCTCTTCCCAGGGGGGCACGATCGATCCGCCATTGTCGGGTTCCTCGCGCAACAGGTCTTGATAGTCAGAGGTGGGTCGGGGAGGTGCCGGGTCGCTATCGAGAAGGCCGTCCAGGTAGGACCGATGCTCCTCCGCCAGCGCGTCCAGCGGTGTCTTGGGTTGGCTCCGCGCCGCCAGGATGCGTTGGACGGCCGCCAGGGAGAAGGCCCCATAGCGCACGGCCCGCTCCAGTGCCGAGAGCACATCATGACGCGGGTAGGCGGCACTGAGCACAAGCACGCGTTCCGCCTGGTTCTTGCCGTATCGGCTACAACTCAGCAGGCCCTCGAGGAAGCGACTGCCGATTGGGCCGAGCTCCGCGAATCGCTCGGCCAACTGTTGAGAGCGGCGTTGTGGATCACGGGGCGGCTCACGGTCTTTGCAGTCACTCCGCTGGCCAGTCACCGTTCTCGGAAGTAACCGGTGGCGCACTGCCAAGACGAACGCTTGGTCGTGGATGATGAGCTCGTCTTCGGTCGTTCGCACCACGACCGGATGTCCGATCAGATACCACGGTGCGCCATAGAAGTTGGCGCGGTGGACCACGAAGCCGTCGGCGTTGACGGTTCGGTAGACGACCTCGGCGGTGTCGAAAGGCTGCGCCGGCAGCGGGATCAGGTGGGGCTGTTCTTGGGCGTGCCGATCCAACGGGCGTGCCTTGGTCTCACGATGGAGGCGCACATCGGCGACTTCGGCCAGCCACCAAGCGGTCGTTTCGTTCAAGTGCTCCAGGGAATGGAAATCACGGCCGCCCAACAAGCTGGATTCCGCATATCCAAAGGGCCTTTCCACCTTTCCCTTGGTTTGGGGCCGTCGCACCCGGCAGGCGATCGGGCGAAATCCATAATGGGCCGCGAATCCCAGAAACCGCGTGTTATAGATCGGCTCGCCGCCGTCGTAGCCAGTCACCACGACTTTCATGTTGTCATAAAGACAAGTCGCCGCGACTCCGCCCAGGTGCTCGAACGCACGGACATGCTGCCGGATGGTCGTGGCGAAGTCCTGGCTCTCGACGAAGTGCAGGTACTGCCGGCGCGAGTAGCCCAGCACATAGCTGAAGGCGTGAACCCGGCGGCGCCCTTCGCTTGTGAAGTCGATGTCGTAGGTGGAGTAATCCATCTGCGCCTGCTCTCCCGGCGCAGTCTCGAACCGCCGCACGGGCTGGATGACGGGGCGGGGGCGCAGCTCGCGCACCCGTTGGTTCAAAAGCGAGTAGCTCCCCTGGTAACCGAGCCGGCGCAACTCCTCGTGGATTCGTTGCGTCGTGATGTCGGGGTATCGGGCCAGCAGGTCGGTGATTGCCCCCACGTGGGCGTTGACCTGACTGCCTCGCTGCGTTCTGGGCTGGGCTGGTCCCGACTTGCAACCGGCGCCGCGGACCAGCTCGATATGGTCCAGGGCTCGCTTGACCGTGCGGCGGCTGATGTGCAGGCTCTGGGCGATCCGCCGCATCGAAGCACCGCCGCGGAAGCGGACCACGATCTCGTGAATCAGGGCGTCGTTCATCGGTTTTGCATCTCCACGGCCAAGTCGCCGGCTCCCTCCGCCACGCACCTCGCGTCACGGGAAAGCCGCTGAAAAATGGGGCCCAGGACCAGACGGTCAGCCGCTGTCAGCGACGTCCAGCCATGACAATCCAGAAAGTTCTCCACCCACGCCAGGCGGTCCAAAAGCACCGCCAACTGCTTGCTGATGCGATTGCCGTGCGCACTCAACCGGGGGTCCCAGCCTTTCGGCTCCACGTCACCGACATGCCCCAGTGCCTCCCGCGGCTTGGTCAGCACGAACATCTTTTGCTCCGCCGTCACCGACTCCAACAAGAGGCGAACCACACCCCTGAGCTCCTCGCCGCTGAGCGCCTCGCGCCGCGTTACATCCACCACTTCCGATTGGTTGCCCGCGGGCAACCGGGCGATCTCCCGGGCCGCGGTCGCACTGAGCAGCCCTACTTCCAGGTCCTGACGCACGTCGGTGCTGAGCTTCTCCAACAGCGCCAGGCGCCGGCAGACCCAGCTCTTGTGGCGGCCCAAGAGCTCGGCGACCTCGGGCTGGGACAGCCCGTCCTCACGCACCAACGCCCGCACGATCCACGCTTCTTCCAGCTCGTGCGGCCGCCGGCCGGTTTGGTTCAGACCATAAATGGCCGCCTTGGCCCGGCGGTCGTCAACGTCAATCAGCCGTACCGACAGGGTTGTCATTCCACGGACCTGCCCAGCGGCCTCCCAGCGGGTAAAGCCATCGAGCACCTGCGGTTTCTCTTCCCGCAACGTCGCCACGATCGGCGCGCACTGGCCCCAGCGGCGCAGCGATTGCGCCATCGCCTGAACCGCCTGCGGCAGCCGCAGCCGGTAGCGGCGAAACTGATCTCCCAACTCGTCCAGCCGCACGGGACATACCTGACCGACTGTGCACGGATTCATCGCCCTGTCTCCGATGTGGGGAATCGGAGAAAGGAAACGGGGGGCGCCGAGGGGACTCGGAAGCCGTCCCGCTCCTTCCTCCTTCTGGGGGCGATTAATAACTATCCCGCCGTGCGGTCGCGGACCATACGGCTCAACCAACTCACGGCCCGCGAGAGCGGTGCTCCGCGTTGTGCCGCCGAGCTTGAGAGGCGCGCTTTCGCCACCGCCGTTCCCGTTCGATCACTCGGCGCAAAGCCTGGCGGCAAGAAGCGCTGCAAAATCGCTGGCAAGGGCTGCGACTGGAGAGCGCGAAATGGACTTCGCACCCCGGACGGTCGCAGCTAGAAAAATCGGCACCTGCTGCTGTGCGCTGGCCCTCGCGCGGCGGTACCACAGCCTCGCACGTTGTATCGGGCGTCGAGGAGAGGCTCGCCTGAGCGGCCGCTGCCCGCAGCGCTCGGCGCGACGAGACCGGTACTGCCGGCTCTGAGCTTGGCGTTTTTCCCGACCGTTGCTGGTTTGCCGATACTGTCGGCTGGCACGCCGGCGTCGCCAGCGACGAGCGGCGGCGCGGCACTCCGGGCTACAGTATCTGGCTTGGGGATGGGTGGGACGAAAGTCCTTCTCGCATCCCTTGAGTAGGCATGGTCTCTGCCGAGGCCGCGGCCGACGCCGACGTGCCCCTTGACTGGCCCCAGTCTTGCGGCAAGCTTGATGTGGGCCCAAGGAAGCTGCGAACTTCCGACGGCCAAGCCTCGGACGCGGAGCTTCTTACCTCCGCTCCGAGGCGCCTTTCTTGATCACGACCCTCTATTGGTCTTGGTCGCACCCCGCCATCCAAGTTTACGGCCATTTGCCCGCGCGTCCAAGCTACACGGACGGGTACCAGCCAACTGAAACCCACAGATTACAGCGTGGTACCCGGCTCACTGAAAGAGTGGTACCCTCGCTGATTGTTACTGACAGGAAGCTGGCTTGGCTCGTACCACCACCCGTATTGAAGCACGAATTCTTGAAGAGTGCGTTTAAAGACTGGCTTGGCATCAAGTGTCGGCACGCTTTGCCGCAAAAAAGCCAGAAGTCTGGATTGCGGGCCGCTGGCCACGATCATCCTGCCTGAAAGAATCTGGCCATGACTTCGCCTTGGAGCCGGCCGATCGCAGCGCTCATCGTATCTTCTCGACGCGAACCCCGACGTTGACTTTGAGCCATTCGCTTTCCGTCGTTAGGGCAGGGACATGGAACTTCAGAGCCAAGGAAAGGCAGGCACGATCTCCAAGCGACAGGCCAGAAGGGCGTGTGACTTTACACAAAGAGGCGGACATCCGCACCTGTTCCCCGTCGAATGGGATTACGGGGATGCGCAGACGCTCGATCTGATATGACACGTCTTCGAGCGGCTTGCCGTAATGGATCATTTTGCTGATCGTCTCTTCGAGATTCACGGCAGAGATGCATGACGCTGTGAGCACGGCAGCCACCTTCTCCGCCCCCGGTTCATTCCGAATGAACGCGATCAGAGCCGAGGCATCTAGAACCGCCTCAGTCACGGTCCTCCCGTTTCGCTTCCTCGCGACGGTCGCGCAGAAGTTCATCCGAGACAGAGACGCCCGGCGGGGCAACATCGGCGAAGTACGCCTGAACTTCCCGGATCACCGCGTCCAGTGGACGAACGATGATGCCGGAATCCGACGGCTCGAGCACAACTGGATCGCCGGGGTGTAAGCCGTAGGCGCTGGCAAAACTCGGCCGGAATGGCAACCCTCCGACCTTCGCTCATTTTAGTGTGGATTACATTGCTCATAAAAATGACACTGACGAAACGCTTCTATCAATGACTTAATAATGTCATGATTATTAAACATTGTCAAGAGCGACCACGATGCCGGAATAGCGATAGACAAAGGACGTTGTCTATCGCTATCCGCCACACCTGCGGTTCATGTGTAAGCACGGCGTTCTTGTGTCATCCCAGCAAGACCGCTTACCGGCGGCAGACTGTCACCATGCCGCTTGACACATATCCTATGCCATGGCATTATTGGGAGAGTATCATAATGCGATGATGTGTGTATGACTGAGGTCCGTATCAGAAACGTCGATGACTGGGTCGTCGAGTCGCTCCGCCAGCGGGCCGCTCCAAAGGCAATACCCTCGAAGCCGAGCTCAAGGATCTGTTGCGCGAGGAAGCCATGCGTCCCAAGCGTCAGCTCGCCGACGAATTGCGCACGATGCGCGGCGAGCTGCGTGACAAGTACGGGACCTTCTCCGATTCCGCGGCCGTTATCAGGGAAATGCGGGACGAGCGCAAATGATCGTGCTCGACGCCAGTGTTGCCGCCAAAGCCTACCTCGAAGAGGCAGGCTCGGACGAGGCAACCGGCATGCTGACCATGCAGGAACGCCTGCTGGCGCCGGAGCTGATCCGCGTTGAGGTCTGCGCGGCGCTGTGCCGCCGCGTGCGTCGCGCCGAGCTTGATGCCCAGGAAGCCCGCGTGCGATGCGCCCATTGGCTGGCGCGCCTCGACGACGGATTGTTTTCACTGACCCCGGACGCGGAATTGCTGTCGGAGGCGGTGGCGCTTGCAACCGAAATCAAGCACGCCCTGCAGGACTGCCTCTACCTCGCCGCCGCGCAGATTCGATGTTCCGCTGATTACCGCCGACCGCGCGTTCCGCGACCGTGTAGCCACATTTGACCCGCGCGTCGCCCTTCTGCACGGCTGCGAGGGCAATTGAGCGGAGGGCTCCATGACCGATAATCATATCCCCCTCCCCGTCCCGATTCGTTCCGATACCGTAATCATCCCTCCCGCCAGCGGCGTCCCCCGCATCATCGCCGCAGCGGGCAAGGCCGCGGCATTCGCCTGGGACGAATTCTTCCAGGGCGAGATCGCCAACGCCCACACCCGCAAGAATTACCTGCACGCCGTCGCGAAAGTTCCTGGCCTGGTGCGAGCATCACGGCATACCGCTCCTCGACATCGAGCCCGGCCACATCGGCGAGTATTTCAGGAGTTCGACCTCGCCGTTCCGACCAAGAAGCTGCATCTGGCGGCGCTCAGGAAGTTCTTCGACCGGCTGGTCAACCGCCACGTCATCGTGCATCAACCCGGCCGCCACCGTCCGCGCCGAGCGCTATTCCGCAGTCGAAGGCAAGACCCCCGAGATCCAGAAACAAGCAGGCCGAAACGCTGCTCAAGTCGATCGAGACCACTTACCAGGACGAATCCGAAACCAGGCCGGACCTCGTGGGCTTGCGCGACCGGGCCATCCTTGCCGTCCTCGTCTTCACCGCGGCCCGCGTCGGCGCCGTCGCCAAGCTCACCTTCAAGAGCCTTCGGCACGACGGAACCGAGTACGCGCTGCGTTTCTCCGAGAAAGGCGGCAAGTCGCGCGAGATCCCGGTCCGCGCCGATCTCCAGAAGATCCTTCTCGCCTACATCCAGGCCGCCGGCATCAGCGACGGCCCCCTCTTCCGCACCGCCGTCGGCAAGACCGGAATGCTCACCGAGAATCCGATGACCGCCATCGACATCTGCCGGATGATGAAGCGGCGGCTCAAGGCGGCCGGACTGCCCACCGACTTCTCGCCCCATTCTTTCCGCGTCACGACCATCACCGACCTGCTCGAGCACAATACGGCGCTCGAAGACGTGCAGCACCTGGCCGGCCACGCCGACCCGCGCACCACCCGCCTCTACGACCGCCGCCGGCGCAAGGTCACCCGCAACATCGTCGAGCGCATCTCCATCAACATTGAGCCAGGAATGACCGCCGCTCTTATCCCAGACGGTTCGCCGACAATTGTCACTTTATCATCTGGCCGATCCGCAACGACAAGCGAGGGGTTTTGCGGGACGGTGTACGAATTTGAGCAGATTCTACCGTCCCCCCGGAGCGAGGGACAAAGCCCCTTGAGTTGCTCGTTCTCCTTCCGCAACTGGACGCACTTCGCCTTCGTCACCAAAGCGACCGCAGATTGTGCCTGCGCCCGTCGGCACTCCGCCTCGGCGACGGCCAATCTCATCCGGAGGCGTGCGTTCTTCTTCTTTAGCTCCGCGGACGGGTCGGTGGCTTCGACGCGCGTGTAGTCGTAGCCGACATAGGCTCGGATCACCGCCTCGGCCGCAAGCCGCATTGCTTCCTTCCCGCCGAATTTGAGCTGCTTGGCGATGGCCAGGTCGCACCATTCGCCCAAAATCCGAACGGCTACAGCCAGTTTCTCCTCGTCCAGTGGCAATGGGAGGTCAGGGCTACAGCGCCTCGGCCGCTTCCAGTACCGCCGCGATTTCCCGGCTAGCGATTGTTGATGTTCTGGCATCGTAGACTTCTCAGTTGATCGGGATGGCACCATACCCCGCGCCGCCACCGTTGCAACAGGTTTCTGCTGGCGAAGCCCACCCCCGCACCAAGGCCGGCTGCCACAGCTTTCGCGCGACGGGTATAACTTGTTACCTTGAAGGCAGAGGGACGCTCGAGAAAGCGCAGCAGATGGCGTCGCACGCCAGCCCGCGCACGACCAAGCTGTACGACAGGACCAGCGATCAGGTGACGCTCGACGAGGTCGAGAAGATAGTGATCTAAAAGTCGATAGAAAAACGCGCTGCTGCCGCCGCCCGAAGTCTTCGCTCGGCTCTGGAACCACCAAGCACTTTCATGGTACTCGCGACGTATCAGAGAGGTCACATGACCGACGAATCCGCAGCTGCAGAAGCGGCCATTATTTCCACCAAGACGCACATGTGGTGGTTCTGGATGAAGATTGCCGCAACCCACGTCGCCCACGCGAGGCGGGCACGCGGGGGCCAAGCCACACCAGCATCCTTCGAATCCATCGAGAGCGCGCGTCTTTCCGAGGAATTCGAGGCCGCGTTAGTTGCGGTCGTGGCCGTTTCATTTGCTATGGAAGCCCTGCTTAAGGAACTCGAGACGAACGGCGGACATCATTCGGCAACGCCGCCAGCGAGGACAGATGGGGCAAAACATAATCGAGGTGACTGGGCGGCGCAGTGCTTCATCGAAGTGTTCAGATTCGCGCCGCCTTTTTCTATCCAATTATACGACGATTTGCATCGCCTATTCGAACTGAGGAATAACAGCGTGCATTTCGAGTCATTCTTTCGTGTCGGCTTGCAGCCTCACCCTAGCGGTACGAGGACTGCCGCGGAGCTGGTCACTTTCACGCTCGAAGTAGCCGAGGATGCATTAAAGTTCGGACGCGAGTTGATTGCCCAGTGCGCCGGAGCAGTAAGCGCCAGTGTTGCATCTCCCGCCTCAGCTTCGATTGCACGTGAGTTGCCGGACGTGCTTGGTATGATCGACGAGGTGATTGCTGCCCGGGCTTAATTATCCCGGCTATCGCACAGGGACGGCGGAATTCCACGAGCCTTCCCCTGGCGCGCCAGAGGAGCGCTTCACGCTGGTGATCAAAGGCCCGGCGGAGGGCACATTCGATTCGGAGATGCCAGCTATCATCGAAATGAAGGAGCGATTCGATCTGCTGGCAGTGAAGCATTGATGCGCGTAGCGATAAGCCTCTAGGCCGCACCCAACTCGTTCCGACAGCATGCTGGCCTGGAAACACACGTCAAGCAGCTCGCCGAGCACAGCCTTCGGCGGAAGCTCTACCCGCGGGAACCCGTCGAAGAGCGGCGAGCTGTCCCACCGCCCCTGCAAAATCGCGTGCATGTCACGCGGATAGACCCGGTCCTTTACCCTTGCCTGTTTCCCCACGGTGCGGTCCAGTGAGTAAGCCCCGGTTCCCGCCGGCGTTGAACGCCCGCCGCCGCGGCGTGATCCAGCTCTCATTCTAACTCGCCGCCTCCGCTTCGCATCTTCCGCCATTGGCCATAGTTGCTGAAAAAACCACGCGTTCCGCAATTCGGCCTGATCGACCGACCCGTCCGCGAAGCGACTTTACCGCTCTAACACCATTTGCGCACGACAATTCAAGCGCTTTCCCTGTCTTAAGTCTTGTGCCCCGCACGCCTTGCTGCACGCGCCCTGCAATCCTTGCCACGGCAAACCAGCACTGCTAGGATTTGACTTAACTACGCAGAGTCTAGGGCCTATTCCCGTGAGCCGCGATGAAGTGACCTACTACCCGCAAAAGGTAAATCCATGATGGCCGCGCCGCAGTCCGGCCAGATCGTCCGCGTGCGACAAAGGCAGTACGTCGTTGAGGAAGTGACGCCGCCGGGGGCTGACGATGACTCCACGCTTGTGCGCATGTCCTGCCTGGATGACGACGCCCAGGGTCAGCCGCTGGCGGTGCTTTGGGAAAAAGAAGTCGACCCCGAGATCCTCGACCGCCGAAGCTTGGCAATCCATCGCCAACCGCGGTTTCGATCCGCCCGATCTGTTTTCGGCCTACCTTCACACGCTCCAGTGGAACTGCGTCACCTCGACCGACCCCAATCTCTTCCAATCCCCGTTTCGCGCCGGTATCCGCATCGACGCCTACCAGCTCGAGCCGCTTCAGAAAGCGCTGCGATTGCCTCGGGTTAACCTCTTCATCGCCGATGACGTCGGCCTCGGAAAGACCATCGAGGCCGGGCTGATCGCCCGCGAACTGCTGCTCCGGAAGAAAGTCCAGGACATCGTCGTCGCCTGCCCGCCCTCGATGCTGCTGCAATGGAAGGAGGAGCTGGAGGAACGCTTCGGCATGGTCTTCCAGATTCTCGACAAGGATTACATCGCCCGGGTGAGGCAGGAGCGCGGATACGGCGTCAACCCCTGGACGACGCACTCCCGGTTCCTGGTCTCCCAACGACTCCTGATCGACGAAGCCTATACGGCCACCTTGCGCGACTGGCTCGGCGAATTCCGGGCCGGCTCCCTGCTCATCCTCGACGAAGCGCATCACGCCGCGCCTTCCAGCGGCGCGAGATACGCCATCGATTCCAAGATCACCAAGGCCATCCGCGAATTGGCCGGGCGATTCGAGCATCGCCTCTTCCTTTCCGCCACGCCGCACAACGGCCATTCCAACAGCTTCTCCGCCTTGCTCGAAATCCTCGACCCGCAACGCTTCTGCCGGGGCGTGCCGGTCCGCGGCAAGAAGCTCCTCGACGACGTCATGGTGCGCCGCCTCAAGGAAGACCTGCGCGAGGTCGAAGGCGGATTTCCGAAACGCATTCCCCGCCAGATCGACCTCAAGGGATTGCCACCCGACACGCCCGAGTTGCACCTATCGGAGTTGCTCAACCAGTACCGCGAATTGCGCGAAGCCCGTCTATCGGGCGAGACCAAGAAAAAGCAAGCGTCCGCCGCTTTGCTCATCACGGGCCTTCAGCAGCGCCTCCTCTCCTCGATCGAGGCCTTTGCCCGCACTCTCCGCGTGCACCGCCGGACGGTCGAAAAGCACTGGCAGGAGGCACAATCCAGGCCATCACGACCCGAGTCGGAATCGACAACGCCCGGCCTCTTCGCCGAGGGCATCGACAACGACGACGACCGCGCCACTCTCTCCGAACAGGAGATCCAGGCCGAGGAAGAATCCCAGATCGAAACGGCCACCCGGGCGACCACGCCACCCACCGCCGCTGCTTTTCAAGCCGAGACGCGGCTCCTGGATCAGATGACGCAAATCGCCGACGCGGCCAGGGCGCTGCCCGATGCGCGGGTACGTTATCTCGTCGACTGGATTCGGACCAACATGTGCCCGGAGATGCCGCGCTCGGCATCTCTGCTCCGTCGAACAAGCCGGCCAGGTGGAACGATACGACGCATCCTGATCTTCACCGAGTACGACGACACCAAGCGTTACCTCCATCAGCAGCTTTCGGCCGCCATCGACGCCACCGACCGCGCTTCCGACCGGATCGCCATCTATCACGGCCCGACACCGCCCGCCGACCGCGAGGAAATCAAGCGCGCCTTCACAACCGACCCCAGGAAACACCCGTTACGCATCCTGATTGCCACCGACGCCGCCCGCGAGGGGCTCAATCTCCAGACCCACTGCTGGAACCTGTTCCATTTCGACGTGCCGTGGAACCCCAGCCGCCTCGAGCAACGCAACGGCCGCATCGACCGCAAACTCCAGCCCCAGCCGGAAGTCTATTGCCACTATTTCGTCTACGCCGACCGCAAGGAGGACCGCATTCTCGAAGTGCTGGTGAAAAAGACAGAGAAGATCAAGCAGGAACTCGGGCAGCCTTTCCCCCGTGCTCGAGAGCCGCCTGTCCGACACCCTGAAGCACGGAATCACGGCACCGCGATATCGCCGCCATGGCGCAGCAGTTGGAGGACACGAAACCTGACGAGGAAAACCGCGAGACGGTCGATGCGGAACTGGAGGCGACCCGCGAGCGGCAAGAGGACCTCAAGGCGCAGATTCACCGGCTCCAGAATCGGCTGGAGGTCTCAAAGGAATGGCTTGCCCTGCGGGAAGACCATTTCCGCTCCGCCATCTCCTGCGCCCTCAAGCTGATGCACACGGACCCGCTGAAACCCCTCCCCCCCGGCGACGACTGGGATAAACCCATCGACCGTTTCCGGTTCCCCGCCCTCGATCAACGCCATGGCGCCGATCCGACCTGGGCCGAAACCATGGACGCGCTCCGAGTGCCCAGGAAACGCGACCAGAAGCCGTGGGAATGGCGGCAGGGAATCGCCGATCCGCCCCGTCGTGTTCCACGACACGGGCACCATGGATGAAGACGTCGTGCACCTCCACCTGGAGCACCGGGTCGTCAAGCGGCTGCTCGGCCGCTTCACGGCCCAGGGATTCGTGCTGCACGACCTGTCCCGTGCCTGCCTCACTCAGACCAGCGACGCCATTCCCCGCGTCATCCTGATGGGACGGCTTTCGCTCTACGGCCCCGCGCTGCCCGGCTGCACGAGGAGCTGGTGCCGGTGACCGCCCGCTGGATCGAGATCAGCCAGCGCAAGAAGCCCATGGCTCCCTATGGCCGGGAAGCCCAGGTCAAGACGCTCGATTTGCTGGAGACGGCACTCTTGCCTGCGGGCGGCAAGGGGGCCAATGCCGTGGTCCAGGCCAAGCTCCGCGAGGCCGCCCCCCGCGATATCGAGGAATTGCTGCCCCATCTGGAGGTCCGTGGCCGGGAGCTTGCCGCGGAGGCTGTCGTCGCGCTGCAAAAGCGTGCCGACCAGGAAGCCAAGGCCATGCGTACCATCCTCGAAGAGCAGAAAAAACGGGTCGCCGACACCGCCTGCGCAGTTTCGTGATCGGCAATTATGGCTTGATTTCAACGACGACGAGCAGCGGCAGCTTGAATCGAACAAGCGGCACTGGGAAAAACGGCTCCATGCCATCGACCGCGAGCTGTGCAACCGAGCCCGAACGCATCCGTGCGCTCTACGAGGTCAAGGCCCAACGGATCGAGCCTGTCGGGCTCGTCTATCTCTGGCCGGTGAGCGGCTAAGGTGATGCGATGACGCAGGACCCGGAAATCCTACGCCCACAAGCAATGGCTTGGCTATGTGCAGCCGGTGGGCTTGGTCGTCTCGCCGATCGCCCTGGCGGCCGCCCAGGCTTATCCCGAAAAGAACATCATCCCGGATCACGCGCGATTCCTCGACTGCGTCGAGTCGGTCACTGTCGACGGGGAAACCGACCCCCGCCCGGCCATCCGCGAATTTCCCCGGTTCGCCACGGCCGTGCTGGGTTGGAGACCGAGCGACCTGGCCGGAACGCCGGAGGGAGGCCCTCTCCCGGAATCGCTTGAGGTGACGCTCACCGAATACAACGAAACGCTCCGCCCCTCCTACGCCGTCCCCGACGGTGGCCCCTCCCCCGACGGCGAGCGTAAGTGGCTGATGCTCATTCAGCGCGTTAAAGCAGGAACGAGCCTTGACGATACCCCGGACAGCGGCGACAAAGCCCATCGCTGGGAAGCCAGCCCCCAGGCACGTTTCGAGCGCCTGCTTCGCGGAACGCAGGTGCCGATCGGCATCCTGTCCAACGGCACGCAGCTCCGGCTGGTCTATGCGCCGCAGGGCGAAACCTCCGGCCACGCGACATTCGACGTCGGGCAAATGTCGGAAGTGTCCGGACGGCCGATCTTCGCCGCCCTGCAAATGCTCCTCTCGGCCGAACGGCTTTTCTCCCTCCCGGAAAAGCAGCGGCTGCCCGCCATCTTGGCGGAAAGCCGCAAGTACCAGAACCTTGTCTCGACCAAGCTGGCCGAGCAGGTGCTCGCCGCGCTCTACGAGCTGCTGCGCGGCTTCCAGGCGGCCGACGACCAGCGCCACGGCGAACTGCTGAGCGCCGTGCTTGCCGACGACCCGAATCACGTCTATGGCGGACTGCTTACCGTCCTCTTGCGGATGGTCTTCCTGCTTTACGCCGAGGATCGTTCGCTTCTGTCGAACGACGAGGTGTACCAGAATTTCTACTCCGTCACCGGCCTGTTCGAGCGGCTGCGCGAAGACGCCGGCCGCCACACCGACACCATGGACCACCGCTACGGGGCATGGGCACAGCTCCTCACGCTGTTTCGTCTGATCTACGACGGCGGCCGTCACGGCGGAATGAGATGCCGGCACGAAAGGGCTACCTCTTCGACCCCGATCGCTATTGCTTTCTTGAAGGGCGAAGAAGGCTCGCGCGACAACCGGGCGAGTGACGGAACCGCCGCGTGTTTCCGACGGCGTGGTGTACCGCGTTCTCCAGAACCTGATCATCCTCGACGGCGAGCGGCTCAGCTACCGCACCCTTGACGTTGAGCAGATCGGGAGCGGTCTATGAGGACGATCATGGGCATTGACCTTGAAGTGGCGCCGAGGGCCGCTCTATCGCCATGCGGCCTCCCAAAACGAACATGGGAATTCGGCCCCCGGCTACCATCGACCTGGAGGCGTTACTCGCGGTTAAACCCGACAACAGAGCGCAAGATGGCATAAAAGAGAATGACCGATCGGATCGCTTACGGGACTAGCTGCAGCCGCGCTGAAGGACGCCAAGACGATCGAGGACGCTGTTGCAGCCCTGAGAAAAAGGATTCACCGCGCGGCGACGCCGAACATCGTCCCCGCGGGGGCCATGATCCTCCAGCCCAGCGACGAGCGCCGCCGGTCAGGCTCTCATTACACCCCTCGCACGCTGACCGAGCCGATCGTCCGCACCACGCTCCGGCCGATCCTGGAGTCGCCTCGCGCGAACCCAACACCAGAGCAGATACTGGACCTCAAGATTTGCGACCCGGCCATGGGCTCCGGAGCCTTTCTTGTCGCCGTCTGCCGCTTCCTCGCCGAGTTGCTGGTCAAGGCCTGGCACAGCCATGATCGCAAGCAAAGCATTCCTCCCGATGAGGACGAGATCCTGCACGCTGCCCGCATCGTCGCCCAGCGATGCCTTTACGGCGTGGACAAGAATCCGCTGGCGGTCGACCTGGCCAAGCTTTCGCTCTGGCTGGCGACGCTGGCCAGAGACCATCCTTTTACGTTCCTCGATCATGCCTTGAAGTGCGGCGATTCTCTGGTCGGGCTCTCACGAAGTCTCAAATCGGTGGTTTCCACTGGAAGCCGGACAGGCAGCGGGATTTTGCCCGCAGTCATCGAAGACCGGATCAGTCGAGCCACGACGTACCGCCGCGACATCCGTGAAGCCCCCGAGGGTACGCCTGAGTCGCTCGTGAGCCAGAAGCTCGCAGGCGGCCGATGGGTTGAACCCGCCCGCCGATACGGCGATCTGGTGATCTCGGCCTTCTTCGCGGGTGACAACGACCGCAAGCGAAAGACCCTGCTTGACGAGTCAGCGGACCAACTGAGCGCCAATTTGAAACGTTTAAGCTCGAACTCCGTAAGCGGCTTGACGAGGGAGGCACACATTGTTTGGAGGAGACATCGCCGGTCCATCCCTTCCACTGGGAGATCGAGTTTCCCGAGGTCTTCGATCGCCCCAATCCGGGGTTCGATGCCTTCGTGGGCAATCCGCCATTTGCGGGGAGGACCACGCTTTCGGAGGGATCGCGAGAGGGCTACATCGATTGGCTAAAGGAAATCCACGAGGAATCGCACGGCAATTCCGACTTGGTAGCCCATTTCTTCCGCCGGGCGTTCAACCTGATCCGCCAAGGCGGTGCCTTCGGACTGATCGCGACCAATACCATCGGCCAAGGCGACACACGATCAACCGGCCTGCGCTGGATCTGCAAGCACGGTGGAACCATCTTCGCCGCAACCCGGCGCAAGAAATGGCCCGGTCAGGCCGCCGTGACCATCAGCATCGTCCACGTAGTTAGGGTGGACCAGCGTGATCGACACGGAATTCCAGTGAGCCACACGGCCTCCTCCATGGCGTTCGGCACGCCCTGCATTCTTGATGACAGCCCGGTTCCCATCATCACCGCTTATCTCTTCCACGCTGGCGGGCATGATGACCCGGAGAAGCTCACAGCAAATGAAGGCAAAAGCTTCCAGGGCTGTGTCGTCGTTGGCATGGGCTTCACCTTCGACGACACCGACACCAAGGGCATCGCCAACCCAATCGCTCTGATGCACGAGTTAGTGCAAAAGGACCCACGCAACGCTGAGCGGATCTTTCCGTACATCGGTGGCGAGGAGGTCAACGATTCGCCGACTCATGCTCATCATCGCTACATCATCAACTTCGGAGAGATGAGTGAGGAAGAGGCACGACGGTGGCCCGACTTGATGAGCATCGTCGAAGAGAAGGTGAAGCCCGAAAGACTTGGCAGTCTCGCGAAGTGGAGCGCTGATAAGGCGAAGAGGGCCGACAAATGGTGGCGATTTTCACGGACTGCGATCGATCTCTACGAAGCCATCCGTGGTCTAGATCGCGTGCTGGTCAATTCGCAGGTCAG
>CAWGMT010000025.1:0-694076 GCA_963823675.1 uncultured Isosphaeraceae bacterium
CGCCCGCCTCTCCGCCCGCGCCCAATTTCGACGCCGCGGAAGCGTTCGTTTGGCGCGCGGACAGCGGCGCGCTCGCGCCCGTCGCGCGGGTCAACCGCGTCGACCTTTCGCTCTTGCGCGGCATCGACAGGGTGCGCGACCTTCTGGTCGAGAACACCCGCCGCTTCGCGCGTGCTCTGCCCGCCAACAACGCGCTCCTGTGGGGCGCACGCGGGATGGGGAAGTCCTCGCTGGTCAAGGCGGCGCACGCCGCGATCAACCGCGAGCCGGATGTCGCGCTCCGCCTGAAACTGGTCGAGATCCATCGCGAGGACATCGAGGGTCTCCCGGCGCTCATGAGCCTCTTGCGCGAGGCGCCTTATCGGTTCATCGTCTTCTGCGACGACCTCTCGTTCGACGCCGGCGACACGTCGTACAAGTCGCTAAAAGCGGCGCTCGAGGGCGGCGTCGAGGGGCGCCCGCCGAACGTCCTCTTCTATGCGACCTCGAACCGCCGCCACCTCATGCCCCGCGACATGATGGAGAACGAGCGTTCCAGCGCGATCAATCCGGGCGAGGCGGTCGAGGAGAAGGTGTCGCTCTCCGACCGGTTCGGCCTCTGGCTCGGCTTCCACCATTGCAGCCAGGACGACTATCTCGCCATGGTCATGGGCTACGCCAAGCATTATCGCCTCGACGCGCCCTGGCAGCAGCTCGAAGCCGAGGCGCTCGAATGGGCGACGACCCGCGGCTCCCGCTCCGGGCGCACCGCCTGGCAGTTCATCCAGGATCTCGCCGGGCGGCTCGGAAAGCCGCTCGACCCGGCCAGTTGACGAGCGCAAGCCCGGCGACGACGAGCGCGATCGCCAGCGCAAAGCCGCCAGTGATCGTTTCGCCGAAAACCAGGCAGCGGGCGAACACGCCGACGAGCGGCGTGATGAATGTGAAGGCCGAAAGCTGCGCCGCCGCGTCGCGCGTGAGCGCGCAGAACCACAAAGTGTAGCTCAAGCCGACCACGGCCACGCCCTGCCAAAGGAGCGAGGCGACCGTTATCGCCGAGAAGCGCGAGGGCGCCGGCTCGCCGAACACGTAGACGAGAGGAGGCGTCGCCACACTTGCCGCGGATCCTTCGCAAAAAGCCAATGCTCATACTGCCAGGGCTTGATGGCCGCCTCATGCAGCATCCGCCACACAGTACTTCGGCTGATCTTTTTGCCCAACGTTGTTTGCGCCCGTCGCACCAGATCGGCAAGCGACTGCCTGCTCAGGGGTTCTTCGGTTTCGGCGATCACTTCACACGCCAGGGCATGTATCAACGCTTGATCCAGAGGGGGAAAAAGCGGGCTTGCGCCCACGTCCAGGCAGATCCTCGATGGAAAAATCGCCGCTGGCCCAGCGACTTCGCCAACGTTGTACCTGGCGAGGCGAAAGGCCGACGGCCTCAGCAGCGTCCTCGTTTCGCAGGCTAGGCTGCTCCTGAAAGAGCAACACCAGGCGATAACGTTGAACGACCTGTACCGCGACGGTACGCCGTCGAACGGTGTCGAGTGCGTCTTGCAGGAAATCGTCCGGGAAAGTACAACGAGCGGGCACCGAACCTGGCATAGCGGCTTCCTTTCCTTGCCGGGCTTTTTTTCCGGGATTCACCTCCTTATACCAAGAGTCTATCCCAACCACGACGTTATTTGTGAAACGGACCACTAAGCGCCGCAGCTCGTTAACCGGCCATCCGCGGCAACTCGGGCAACTTCACGCGGCGTGCTGCCCTCCCCTGGCCGCGCCACCCCGCTTGTCAAGTCGCGAACGAGCGCCCGAATTTGCCGTAACTTGAATTGGATCTTGTGCTTCCACGATGCTCATGGATCCAGCGAAATTGGCTTCGTTCGGCGCGTTTTGCCGATTTCGCCCGTCCCGCTCAGCTCATCGGCGTGCTTCTCCACGCCGTCTGGACAGTTCAAAGGTACATCCGCTCGTGCATCGCAGGCTGCCATGCCCGAGACATACTGGGCACATACTGGGCATAGTGGGCACGCTTCTGCGCGTGCCAGGTATGCCGAGTATGTGCCGAGTATGATCGAAAAGGACTTCTGGGTGTGCTGGACGCTCAGCATAGACCAGTCTTTGCCGGACTGGTCCCCGCGAATTGTTTGGGGACCGGGACGAGCGAAAACCAGCACGCTTCCATCAGCGAACCAATTGGCGATTTACCGGGGGACGTGAATCCTTCTGCGCCCGGACGGAGGCGGGCAAGAATCTGCCCTCCTACGTGATAAAGTCACGCCACAATTGAGGTACCCTCCCTCTTCACTTGAACTCAGTAACCAGTGCGAAGAGGGGACAGTAGGAAAGCGGAAGCTCCGCGATCAGACGCTCGTAGTAGAGTCGCATTGCGGCGTGAAGCTGGTCATCGGGATAGACCTCGGGCAGCTTGGCGCATACGACGGCCTGGGTCCGGCCATCTTCATCGGGATCTTCTTGCGACATCAGTTCGAGGCCCATCAATGCAGGAAACGAGGCCCGCACAAGCTCACAGACCTTCCGGAACTCCCGCTCGGCGCCGTGTCGAATTAAGAAATCACTGATGGACACATCGACCGTGACTTCCTGAGTGGTCGTCGAAGCCATGTTGCAACCTCAACGTGATTAGTGCCGAAGACAGGACTTGAACCTGCACGGGCGTTTAAGCCCACTAGGACCTGAATCTAGACAGTCTGCCACAGCGTGACGTTGGCAACACATTGCGGTGGCGTTTGAAACCCTTGGAAATCAGGCGGTGACGTTGCCGCCTGGTTCTGCTCACATTAACTGACGTTGCAGTGATGTTGCCAGTGCTGTTGCCAAATTGTTGCCAAGAATGCCGTAGGGTGGTTCGGGGGATTAGGTGTTTCTGATCCCTCTGCATGCATTTTCTTGGCGAGTTGGGTTGCCGGTCTGCGGATTTTCCGTCAGTCGTAATGACTCACCTGAAGATGCTTCCAGCCAGCAAAGCTTGGGTTAGCCAGGTAAGCGATAAGCCAGAGAGCCGGAAGCGTTGTAATCGAATCTGGGACGTTGCCCGTAATCGGGTAAAGGTACCTCGAAGAGCGTTTGCTCCCGTCTGGGGAAGTGAAGTACCCGTGATGAGCATTTCGAAGTGCCCGCATTACATTTGCGACGAACTTGTGGTTCGGTTCGATGTTATCTGCGGTCAGCGCGGCATTTCGGACAAGAACACCAACGGGAGTCACCTTTGACTTCAGCCAAATCGAGTCCATGATCTTCGTCTCCAGCTCTCCGTTAATCGCTGTCGTCAGGTCGCGGAAATAGGCGTCGAATGGCGCGGGCAGCGTTGTGAACTCAGAAGAGACTAAATTCGTGCCAACATTGGTGTTAAACAATCGCTTGTAGAATTCTGTCTTACGCGTTTTTGCAAATAACTCGCTCATTGCGTCATACAGATCTGCGACCTCGAAGACGCCGCCCTTCGCGGAAGACACTTCGTTAACTGACATTACTCCGAGTGTAAGACGGATAAGCCGGTCGATTGTCAGTTGATGCTCGAAAGCAAGGACGGGATCTATCGGTTTCTCCGGATCAAAATCATCAGTGGAATTGGCGACGTCTGTCAGTTCGTAATAAAGGCGATTCCCCTTGGAAACGAACCATTTCAAGAGATCCAGCATTTCAGCGGCGCTGAACTCTTTAGCGTGAAGGTACCGCCGGTGACCGGCACGTAAGGAATCCGGACCGTGCTTATCCGCAAGAACCTCGCGGACATCGAAGTGCTCTCCTCCAAACCCAGAACGCGATCTGGGTATTGCAAGCCAGTCCGCTGGGAAGACAGGAAGGTTATGTTGTTCCGCTTTGTCGAAGATGAACACAAGCTTCAAACCCAGCTTACCAGTCTGAAATGCCCACACGTTTGGGTAGAAAAGATAGCTGAAAAAGTCGATGATAAGACTCGGAAAATCTATAGCCGAACTTGACTGCCAATCTTCGAGCGTGTGGAAGTGATTTACGCCTTCATTCTTCAGATCCGCGAGCGGAGTAAGAGCCACGGCGTAGAGACGCTTTAGGAGGCTACGAACCCAAAAATAATCGTGCTCGATAGATATGCCGACGACCTTTCCGTCAGGATAGGTGCGAAAAAACCAAGGTAGGACGTGATCACGCAAGAGAGGGGCCAGTTGCCTCGGGCCACTGCCAAATATCGCCTTACTTAGATTCGACACCCCATACCACCGGCGGTCGGCTTGCTCTGCGTCCTTGGTCAGCTTGACGAAATCTTGGTATTCGGCGTCAACCAATCGTTGCTTTCGATCTGGGTAGCGGCTCCCCAGGTAGTCGTCAACGAAACGTAACGAACTCTCATCGGCAAAGTTGTTCTTGTCCAAGACGGCGACGGTGTCCATCAGCCAAAGCGGGATGGAGTACTTCCGCCGGCCCGCCCTACGGACCCAATCGTTCGAGGCGATCTCGTAAGCTTGGTTCTGGCAGAGTACCTGCGCAACCTGCCTGCTGTCTTCGCCACCCCCGGTCCTGGGAAGGTTGCTCAATTGCCGATACCCCAGAGCAGACCAGGATGCCGACTGGATAAGCGCCATCTCGTGCTTTCTCGCTCAGAAAGTGCAGCGTGCAATTCCGGGCTACGCAATCCGTCGCGGGCGGCCATTTGCCGCTCAGTGCCGGAATCGATCCACGTAAGCGGGACCGTCGTAAATTGTACACCATACAGAGGACGCTTGACGTCCGTGGGTTCGCGTTCGGGCAAATCATATGGCTGCCGCTGGTGATGCTTGCCGCCATGCGCTCATCACAACGTGCCGCGACCATTCGGGATTCCCTGTCGGGCTATGCAGGTGGCTGAGTGATAGGAAGGGGGGCTTCGGCGGGAGGGCAAACTGCCGGGCAACCCGGTGAGACCGTCGGCGTGAAATGTCACGGCCCGACGCCGCCCGACCCAGGCGGCTTGAGCAAGAACGGGACGAGTCGAACCCGTCATGGTTTCTGGTGCCACCACTTCGGCGTGGCTTGGTTCTCAAGAGGCTGAAGATGCACGAAGAAAGGGCTACGCCTCTTCGACGCAACCTGTCGGGGCGACCGGGCCGAAGCAGATCAGGGTGATGTCGTCGAACTGGGCGTGTCCGGCCGAGAAATCCTCAAGATCCCGGATAATGGACTGTCCGATGGCCTTCGGGCCGTCACGGGCTCGGCTCAGCCGGTCCCGCAGCCGGGGATTCTCCATCGAGTCGTACCTTTCCCCGCAGCCGCTCTGTGCGTCGGTGACGCCGTCGGAGTAGATGAGGATCACGTCGCCGGGTTTGAGATCGAGGCTTACCTGGCGATACACGGCATCCGACGCAATCCCGAGGGGAAAGCCGTTGCCATCGGTGCCGTGCTCCTCGATCCGCCCGTCCGCCCGGCGGATCAGGGGAAGCGGGCGACCCGCCGAGCAGTAGGTGAACCGCCGCCGCCCGAGCTCCAGCACGCCGAGGCACAGGGTGATAAACAACTCCTCGAGGTCATACTCCCGGAGCTGTCCGTTAAGGTCGGCCGCCGCCGTTTCGGGGGCAAACGCCAGTCGGACGCGATGGCCGGTTTCGGAGGCGAATTGGGCCATCATCATCGCCGGAGAGTCAAACGGGAACATAGACAGCTAAATGCGCACATCTTGACAGGCTAATGGGGACATGCTGACTATCGACAGTTGTAGGTGGCACGTCTCTTAGGGGGCTGGGAGGGAGGCTCAAAATCAACCCAGTCAGATCCTGTCGTCGAGGGGCAAACGAACGCGCCCCTATGACATTGCTCAGGAATGGCTTAATGGGGCGGCATATCGGCTTGTGTCGATCTGGACGTGAGCCAGGAAGTACTCGTCCAGGCCCATGTCCTTCATCGCCGCTCGATACGATTCCAGGCCGCCGGGTTTCGGAATCGGATCGCCATCTTCAACCATGCCTTCGAAGTGGAATTCCAGCGCTCTTTTCATGTTCGTGACGACTGCCTCGACTGTTTTGCCCACTGATGCGCAGCCCAAAACATCGGGGCAGTGACCGCTGTAACCGGTTCGTGTTTTTCCAATCACGATAAGGTACGTTTCCATCAGGCCCTCCGTCAATTCCCGTTACTGCTGCAGCCCGGCTTGCCTCAAGACGCTCTTCTCGGTCTTCGGGTCGAGGTCGGCGTTCAATTGGCCGGGAACGGTTACGCGCCCATGTTTTGTCGGATGCTTGTATTGTCGGTGTCCACCGCGTGCCTTGACTCGATACCATCCGTCCGACTCAATAAGTTTGATGATTGCGCGGACTTTCATCATTCAATCCCCAAGCTGCCACCGAAGGCGACGCTCACATACTCAGGGGTCGCGCTCGGGGGGTCGGCTGTTGAGGATCAAGACGGCTTTCCGGATTACAAGCGGGCAAAATAACGAGTTCACGCCAGACTGAACGCGAACCCTCCACGACGAGCAATGCCGAAGACAGGACTTGAACCTGCACGGGCGTTTAAGCCCACTAGGACCTGAACCTAGCGCGTCTGCCAGTTCCGCCACTTCGGCCCAAGTTCATTAGAAGAAGCGAGCGACTACTCCGTCAAGTGGGCGACAACGAAGCCGGATACACCCGGGCGATTCTCATTTGCCTCATTGTCCGGTTCGTGCGACAATCAGCGTCTCTCCCAAGCGACTGACGATCGAGGAAAGGACAAACATGGCTCACGCGCGGTTCGGCACCGTCTTGATCCTCTTGTGCCCGTTGGAGTTTTACGCCGGTATGTCCATGGCCAGCCAACCCAAGGTGGATAACCAGGACTACGCCGCGGCCAGCGCCTTTGTGCAAGAGCATGAAAGGACCGTGCGTCCGCTGGAGCGCGAGGCCGCGCTGGCCTGGTGGAACGCCAACGTCACGGGGCGCGCCGAAGATTTCAAGGCCAAGGAAGACGCGCAAAACCGGCTCGACGCGGTGCTGTCCGAAAGAGCACGATTTGGCCGGCTCAAGGAGATCGATGCTGCCAAGATCTCTGATCCGCAACTCGCACGCGAGATCAAGCTCTTGTATCTGCTCTACCTCGAGAAACAAGTCGATCCCGAGCTCTTGAAAGAGATCACCGCCAAGGCCAACGCCGTCGAAAAAACGTTCAATGCGTACCGCGCAACTGTGGGCGGCCGCACGCTCACGGACAGCGACGTCCGCCGCATTCTCAAGGAATCGCGCGACGCGGCCGAGCGCAAGGCTGTCTGGGAGGGAAGCAAAGCCGTCGGCCCGCTCGTCGAGCGGGAGCTCAAGGCCGTCGTGGCGCTGCGCAATCGCGCCGCACGCGAGCTCGGATATGGCGACTATCACCAACTTCAGCTTCACCTCGCCGAGCAGTCGCAGGACCAGGTCCAGAAGCTCTTCGACGAGCTCGACGGCCTCACGCGGGAGCCGTTCCGCAAGCTCAAGGCGGAGATGGATGTCAAGCTCGCAAAGCAGAGTGGCGTGGCGGTCGGCGACTTGCGGCCGTGGCATTATCACGATCCGTTCTTCCAGGAATCCCCGGCCCTGTTTGCCGCCGATTTCGACGCGGTGTACGCCAAGGCCGACATCCTCAAGCTCTGCCGCGAATTCTATGCCGGGATCGGTTTGCCTATCGACGACGTAATCGCCCGCAGCGACCTCTACGAAAAGCCAGGCAAAAGCCCCCACGCCTTTTGCACCGACATCGATCGCGAGGGAGATGTACGCGTCCTCGCCAACATCGTCCCCAACGAGTACTGGATGGGCACGATGCTCCACGAGCTGGGTCACTCCGTCTACAGCAGCAAGAACATTCCGCGGGCCCTCCCCTACGTGCTGCGAACCGAGGCGCACATTCTCACCACCGAAGGCATCGCCATGTTGTTCGAGCGGTTTTCCAAGGACGCCGACTGGCTCCAGGCGATGCACGTGACGGTGCCGGATCCGGCGGCCTTCGACCGGGCCGGCGCGCAGATGCACCGCGCCAAAATGCTGGTGTTCTCACGCTGGTGCCAGGTCATGTTCCGCTTCGAGAAAGACCTCTACGCCAAGCCCGAACAGGATTTGAACGCGCTCTGGTGGGACCTGGTTCGAGCGGTATCAGCTAGTCCACCGGCCCGACGGCCGCAATGCACCCGACTACGCCAGCAAGATCCATATCGTGAGCGCGCCGGCTTACTACCACAACTACCTGATGGGCGAGCTCTTCGCCTGCCAGGTGCTCGAAGCCATCCGCCGCGACGTGCTCCAAGGCGCCGATCCCGGAACCGGAATCGTCGGCAACAAACGAGTCGGCGAGTTCCTCACAAAGCGCGTTTTCGACTCGGGCCGTTCGCTCGACTGGAACGACCTGACCCGCCACGCGACTGGCGAGAACCTGAGCGCCAAGGCATTCGCCACGACGATCGGCCAGGAATAAGTGACGGGAAAAGAGGGCGCGCGTCGATTAAGGCGCCGCGCGAGAATAAGTTTGGCGACTTCATGGTTGTGGTGCAGGCGTCCCGCCTGCATTCCCCTTGCCGGCAGGCGGGACGCCTGCACCACAATTGGCAAAGTTATTTCTGCGCGGTCCCTGACGGGATGATCACTGTTCGTTGGGCGTGACGCCCAGGGCCCGCAACTGGGCGGCCAGGCGTTCAGCCCGAAGATGTTCCTGGTCGGCGCGTTGGCGTTCCTCTTCGGCGCGTTCGCGTTGCTGCTCGGCGCGTTGGCGTTCCTCTTCGGCGCGTTCGGCCCCGGTCGGAATGACTCGGCCCTCGCGATCGCACCAGCGCAGCCACTCGGTGTCCCAATTCTCGAACTGCCCGTGCCACAGCGTCAGCCCCAGATTCAGAATCGGCAGCCATTCGGCCGCGCACGGCGCATAGCTCTTGTCGCGCAACACGAAAACTCGCAAAGGCTCGGGCTGCACCTCCAGACCGGGATCGTAGATCGCGTAGTACAGAATGCCGATCTGGGCATATTTCAGCATTTTTTCCGTCGTTTCGCCCCCCTCTCTGTTGGAGACGATTTCCACAGCGGCATCGGGCGCCTTGCCGAACTCCCAGAAGAAGTACGAGCGGTGCTCCTTGGCCAGCCAGTCTCCGGGAACCTCGACGTCCAGGCTCAGGAATGCGTCCGGAACCAGCGGCGGTTGGCGGACGGCGTAAAACAGGCCGACGTTGGCCGCTGCGAGGAACAACCGCCCCGGATCCCACGAACTGTAAAGCGGCTCGGTCAGCAGCCGTTGCTGCTTTTCCGAAAACATATTGTCCACAGGGGTATCATCCTCGGTGACCAGATCGTCCAGACGTGGCGAGCGAACAGTGGCCATTGACACACCTCCGGTCCGATGCGCGGGGGAAAATACGTGCCGAAAGTATTATAACCCGGCTTCGCCCCGAGGAGAAACAGTACGTCGAGTGGGCGTTTTACCGCCGGTTTACGCCCGCGGGGCTGGTGGTGTCCGCGCGGGCGGTCAACCGCTGCGTGGAACGCGTGTCCCAGCTTTGTCAGCGAGGTGCGGACCCGGTGCGCCTCGGGGCCTACGGTTCTGGAAACTCTGCGGAGACAAGTGAATACAGCCTTCGCTGCGAATGCGTCTCCGGTCCGGTCGTTTCCGCGTCATTTCCCGACCTCGATCACCTCCAGATGCGATGGCATCTCCGCCGTGCGGTAAACCCGCTGGGTCGCTTTCTGAAAGTCGGATTCCTTCGCGGAGTAGATGTCGACGAATTTCTGCGGGTTACGGTCAACGAGCGGAAACCACGAGCTTTGAATCTGGACCATGATCCGGTGGCCTTTCCGGAAGTCATGGTCAACATCCGGCAGCGTGAAATTCACGGCCGTCGGCTGGTCCGGGACAAATGGCTCCGGCTTCTCCAGGCTGTTACGGAACTTACCGCGCATCACGTCCCCGCGCACGAGCTGCTGATAACCCACGAGCCTGGACGGAAGACCATCGCCGCCCATCTCCGGACGGCGGCTGGGATAAACGTCGATCAGCTTCACGACCCAGTCAGAATCCGTTCCGGAGGTCGAGACGAAGAGCTTGGCCTGGATCGCTCCGGCAATCGTCAAATCCTGGGTGAGCGGCGCGGTCTGGTAGACGAGCACGTCCGGCCGGTGCGAGGCCATGCGCTGGTCCTGGACCATGTAATCGCCCACCATCCTGACGGAGATTTGCTCGATGTATTCCACCGGCCGCGACGGATCGCTCACGTACTCGTCGAAGGACGCAGCCGACCTTTCGGCCGGCGCGTCAAATCCGAGCTCGCCATTGGGCCGGAGGAATATCGAACGCGAGCGGCCATTCCGCGGGGGCCAGACATCATACCTGCGCCACTGATTGCTGCCGGTTTCAAAAAGCCACGCTTCGGGAAAACGTGGCTTTCCCTTGTCTTTGAGATAATATTGAAAGAACGGAAACTCGATCTCCTCCCGAAAATACTGGCCCGTCTTGGAATCAAAGGGGACCGGGCCGAGCGTCGAGCCGTCGCCGCGGCTCCAGCCGCCGTGACGCCATGGCCCCATCACGAGCACGTTGGTCGCTCCCGGACTGCTGGCCTCGGTTTTCTTGTAGGTTTCCAGCGCACCGAAGAGATTCTCGGCGTCGAACCAGCCTCCCACGGTCATGACCGCGGGCTTGATGTTCCGGAGATACTGCCGGAGATTGCGGGCCTGCCAGAACGCGTCGTAGGTACCGTGCTTCATGATGTCGTTCCAGAACGCCACATCATCCTTGAAATAGCGACGGTTCACATTCGAGAGCGGGCCCAGTCTCAGATAGAAGTCATAACCGTCGTTCGTGTCGAACGGCGACTCGAACCTGGGCATCTTGCTGGTTGGCTCGGGCCGCGGGTGGCCGAAGTTAGCGAGGAACGCAAAAGCGTGCGGCAGAAGCAACGCTCCGTTATGATGCCAGTCGTCGCCGGTGAACCAGTCGGTCACCGGCGCCTGGGGAGACGCAGCCTTGAGCGCCGGATGGGCGTCGATCATTCCCGCGTCCACGTAGAAGCCCGGATAGGAGATCCCCCACATCCCGACCCTGCCGTTATTGGCGGGCACGTTCTTGACTAGCCATTCGATCGTGTCGTAAGTGTCGCTGCTCTCGTCGATGTCCTTGGGACCTGTCTTCTTCGGCAGGTAAGGCCGCATGTTGACGAACTCTCCTTCCGACATCCAGCGCCCGCGCACGTCCTGGTAAACGACGATAAAGCCGTCCTTGCCAAAGAGCGCAGACGGTCCGAGATCCGACCGGTACTTGTCGGCTCCGTACGGCTGCAAGCTATACGGGGTCCGGCACAACATGATCGGATAGCGCTGAGATTCGTCTTTCGGGACGTACACCGAGGTGAAGAGCCGAACCCCGTCGCGCATCGGGATCTGGTGTTCGTATTTGGTGTAATGAGACTTGATGTAGTCGGTACCCTGGGCGGCGAGCCGGGCTGGAAACAACATGATGAAAAGGACGATGAAACGAGAGAGCATGGGAAACGGCCGGTGAAGAAGCATGGTCGCGACTCCCGCTCCTGGTTCGTGATTCGTGTGTTGTGGCCTACCGTGGACAGATCCGTGTGGCTGAACGTGCAGTCCGAACCAGGATATCCGAGCGGCCGCTTCGAAGTCAGCGCCCCAGTCCGAGCCGCTCGCGATGATAGGCGAGGCGTTCGGCCGGGGTCATGCGCGCGAAGTCGGGCCGGCCGTTCTGGGAGGAAGACTGGCGGCTTACGGAAATGCCGCCGTGCCGGGAGAGCGCAGGGTACGACTCCGTGACGGCCGGCCGCTGGCATGAGCAATGCTCGGCCGCGCCGTTTCGGGCCGCGGCTTGTTGCTCGGACTGACATGGGCACGAGGCTTTGCCCTGGCCAGCCGCCGCTGCCCCTGGCGACGCCGATCTTGCCGAAACGGCCGCCCTGCCTGTAACCGCGCCCGAAGCTCTGCCTACCGTGGCGCTGGCTCGCGACCGATCGGAGTAGCTCATCGACTGTTCCGTCAGCTTGAGATCGTCGTCCAGGCTTCGCCGGGGCTTCAGACCGAGCTTGGCGAGAACGGCGTGATAGGCCTTGACCGCGTCGTCCGGGCTGATGCGTCCCTCGACGATCAGCCGGAGGAAATGCACGAACGCCAACTGATTTTCGGCGTTGTTGATCTTGCGGCCGAAAAGCGCGACCTTGGCCCCGTATTTCTGCGCGTCATGCAGAAGCTGAAATGCGTCGCGCGTGGTGCCGGCCGAGCCACCCAGAATGCCTACGATCAGGTGCGGGTCGAACGCGACCAGCTCTTCGAGCGGTTTGGGACCATGGTAGACCATCTTGAGGAAAATGGGACGGCCCGCGGGGCCGATGCCGGCCAGCATCCGCGTGATCATGTCGTTGATGTATTGCGGCAGGACACCCGGCGCGACGGCACCGGCAATATTGGGGTCAAAGACTTCGAGAAAGTAGCGAAAAGCCTTGCGCTCCGCCTCTTCACGGAATGCGTGGAACCGCTCCAGCGTCTCGAGATCGCGGGCGAGCTCGTTGTTGAAGGTCACGCTGTAAAGGCCCAGATCAGCGCCCAACCGCCGCTCGGCCGGGTCACAATCGATATGGCCGCACTGGATATGATCGAGGCTGGCCGTGCGGAACGGCCGGGCCGGGCTCAGGTGGTAGCCGGCGCCCCGGGCCAGGTGGATGTCGGTGGTGTCGTTGGCGCGGACGGCCGGCGTCACGGGCGAGTGGTCGAAGAGCCGCTCGGATATGGTGAGCGCATGGTTGGTGCTCGCCGACATGAGCATGATGTCGACCAGCTCCGACCGGGTAATCAGCCGCATCTGCGCGCGGTATTCCTCGAGCGTCTTGAACCGGATCTCGCCGGCGTGCATCTCGGGCGACTGGCCCGGAGCGCCCAGGCCCAGAGCCATGTCGGCGTCCTTGGCGTCGGCGATGATGAACTCGCGACACGTTGGATCGGCGTGGATTGCGGCCAGCTTCCGGTCGAGCGATTTTTCCATCGGTCACCGCCTCCCGTTTCCGAGCCCCGAGATCGTGACCCGCGACTGGCCTGCCGAGCCGTCGCCGCCGCCGACGCCCGTCGTCACGCGGACGGCCCTGGCCGCCGCCGTTGTGACCGCGGCGGCCCTGACCGTCGGGGCAGCGCCTTCCGGGGCCGCCTGGGCCTTGGCGGCCGCCTTGGGATTGCTCTTTTTCACCGCCTCGATCGTCTCTCTCAAGACCTGGGCTGAGTGCTGGAGCGCCGAGATTTCCTTGGGCCAGAGCTCGATTTCGAGCTGGGCGAGGGCCCCCTGCCGTCCGATCACGGTCGGGACGGAAATGCAGACGTCGCGCAGACCGTAGGGGCCGTTGACCAGCGTCGAGACCGGCAAGATGCGTTTCTGGTCGAGGGCCGCCGCGTGGACGACCTCGCGGATTGAAAGGCCCACGGCAAAGCCCGCTCCTCCCTTGAGCTTGATGACCTCGGCGCCGCTGCCGCGAGTGCGAGTCAGGATCGAATCGCCCAGGCTCGACGTCCATCCTGGGAACCGCTCGAGGGGAAGCCCTCCGGCCTGGGCGGCCGACCAGATCGGGACCATGCTGTCGCCGTGCTCGCCGAGGATGAGCGCCGAGACCTGGGTTGGCGGCAGCTTGAGCGCCTCGGCAAGCAAGCTGCGGAACCGCGCCGTGTCGAGCTGTGTTCCCAGGCCGATGACCTGGTTGGGGGAAATCTCGAGCTGGCGCACGGCCAGATAGGTCAAGACGTCGACCGGGTTGGAGACGACCAGCACGATCGCGTCGCGCTTGAGCCCGGCCGCCACGATCTGGGCCAGGATCCCGAGAAACAGCTCGACGTTGCGATTGATCAGGTCCAGCCGGCTCTCGTCTGGCTTGCGCCGCAGGCCGGCCGTGATGATCACCACGTCAGACTCGGGAATCGCCTCATAGCCGGTGGCCCGGATCCGCTGGTCGGCGACCAGTGAGGCGCCGTGGAGCAGGTCGAGGGCCTGGCCCCGCACCTGATCGGCGTTGAGATCGATCAAATCGATCTGGCTGACGATGCCGCCGCACTGGAGCGCAAACGCCGCGGACGACCCGACCAGTCCGCCGCCGCCGATGATGCTGACCTTCATGAGTCGAGCTCCCGAATGATGGAATTTCCGGCAATAGCCGGTCGTTAGGGCCCGCGCGAAATGATGCTTGGCGAATTCAGGATTGTGGTGCAGGCGTCCCGCCTGCCCTTCCCGTGCCGGCAGGCGGGACGCCTGCCCTTCCCCTGCCGGCAGGCGGGACGCCTGCACCACAATCGGCAAAGTTATTTCCGCGCGGCTCCTTACTTGACCGCGCCGTTCAAGGCTTGCATGACTTGTTCGGTGATCGCCTGGACGAGCGCCTCGGGGTCGATTGCGCCTGACTGGGCCGTTCCGTTGGGCGAAGGACTGACCGATCCAGAGAGGCGGCCAGGCGCGGGCGCCGCCGATCGCTTGACCTCGGAGCCAAGCGGAGTCAGGGATGACTCGATCGGCGACGGCTCATTCTGTTCGCCGGCGATCTTGGGGTGGACGAAGACTTTCGGCTCGGGGCCTGGAGCGCCGTAGCCCTGGCGGAACAGGCTGTTGCCGCAGAGGTCGCAATTCTCCAGTCCCCGTTCGAGCCGCGGGTCGGGAATTCCCAGCTTCGGCTTGAGCTGGATCAGCTCGGCCGCCTTCTGGTCGGTGTAGTAGTTGACGCGGCCAAGCTGTTTGGCCAGAAGCAGGATCCGGCAATACGCGTCGATGATCTCGGTCTTGAAATAGGCGTCTTCCAGGTCGGACCCATACGTGACGGTCCCGTGGTTGGCCAGCAGGATCGTCTCGGTGTCCTTGACAAACGGAAGTACCGTATCGGCAAAGGACTGGCCGCCCGGCGTCTCATAGGGCGAGATCGCCACCTCGCCCAGGAAGACCTCGATCTCCGGCAGGACGCACTTGGGGATCGGCTCGCGGGCCACGGCGAACGCCGTCGCATGAGGCGGATGGCAGTGCACCACCGAGCGAATGTCCGACCGCGCTTTCATGATCGTCAAGTGGAGCAGGATCTCGCTCGATCGACCCCGCTTGCCGGAGATCTGCTTGCCGTCGAGATCCACGATGCAGAGGTCGTCCGGCTTCATGAATCCCTTGGAGACGCGGGTCGGCGAGCAGAGCACGCGGTCCTCACCGAGACGGTAACTGATATTGCCGTCGTTAGCCGCCGCGAACCCCTTGTTGTAGATCCGGCGGCCGATCTCGCACATCTGCTCGCGAAACTTCCACTCATTCATCACCGTACCATTGCCGCTCATGAACTCCTCCAGTCGAATGTCAGTTGTCAGTTGTCAGTTGTTATTTGTTATTTTTATGTTTCTTCGATCGCGAGCTCATCGATCAGGCAGGCACAATACGCATCCACCGGGGTTTTGTTCTTGCCGAAGGGATTGGCGGCCTCGCGGCCTTCGCTCATGCCGATGATGCTTCCCTCGCCCGCGCCCAGATTGTCGTAGACCACGAGGTCCTCGGATCGCGCCGGCGCGGCTTGAGTCAAGGCGTCCAGCGGGAGGGGCAGCGCGATCAGGAAGCGTCCGCCCCGCAGGGAAGCCAGCGATCGGGACAAGGTCACGCGGCCGATGACTTCGGCGATCCTCATTTGGTTGCCCCAGCACTCTTGGTGACGCGGTCGGGAATCCCAAGCACGCTCCAGCGGCCGGGCGTGGTCGGGCCGAAAATCTCCTGGAGGGCGCGGCCGTCGTTGGTGACCACCACCAGATCGCCCCGGCGCGCGCCCAGACGGTCAAACGCGAGAATTGGCTCGCCGTCAGGCCGGCGGAGTGCCGTCTCGAGTTGCACCACGAGCATCCGTTCCCCCTGGAACGTCGGATGCTTGACCGTCGCGGTCGCCGTGCCGATCACCCTTCCTATCTGCATGGTCCTTTGTCCTTCTCAAACGAATCTCATGCCCCCGATCACGCTCGAGCGACGCTGGCGGCAGAAGGTGAGCGGCGTCGTGACCCCTTCGCCGGTCGGACCGGCGATGGAGAACGACAGCACGCCTTCGCCCCCCAAGCCCAGGCCGGCCGTGCATGGGCCATTCACGACGAAGATCGTGCAGTCCATGATCTTGCCCATGCGCGACATGACCGAAGTATCGCGCGAGTGCAGGATGGCCGTGTGGCCAAAGCCCTGCTCGCTCTCCTTGGCCAGCGCGATCGCTCGATCGACGCTCGAGACGCGCACAAACGGGACAAAAGGCATCATCTGCTCGTGCTGGACAAACAAATGCTCGGCGCCGGTCTCGGCGAACAGAAGCTGAGTGCCCGCGGGGACCTTCACGCCGGCATACTCGCCCAGAACGGCCGGGTCCTTGCCGATCAAGTCCTTGTTGACGTGGACAGCTCCGAGGGCCCCCTTTTGAAAGGCGGCCTGCGCCAGAGCCTCGACCTGCGACGAGGTGAGGAGGAACCCGCCGTGCTGGGTCATCGTCTCCACCAGCGAATCGAAGATCTGGGAAACGGCAAAGACCTGCTTCTCGCCGATGCAGAGCAAGTTGTTGTCAAAGGCGCCCCCCTCGACGATCGAACGCGCTGCGTTCTTGAGGCAGGCCGTGGAATCGACGACCACGGGGGGATTGCCAGGTCCGGCCACGATCGCGCGTTTCTTGCTGGCCAGAGCGGCGCGGGCCACGGCGGGGCCGCCCGTGACGACCAGCAGACGGACCGCCTTGTGATCAAACAGGGCCGCCGCCGACTCCAGCGTCGGCGGATCGACGATCGTGATCAGGTTTTCGATGCCGATTGCGCCCTCGATTGCCCGGTTGAACCTCTTCACGCCCAGGGCGGCGATGTTGGCGCCGGAGGGATGAGCGTTGAAGACGACCGTATTGCCCGCGGCCAGCATGTTGATGGCGTTGCCCGCCAGCGTCGGCAGGCTGTGCGTCACGGGCGTGATCGCGCCGATCACGCCGAAGGGAACGTAATCGGTCAACGTCAGGCCGTTGTCGCCGCAGTCGTTTTCCGTGCGCAGGTATTCCACTCCCGGGACCCTCGGGATCGCGTCGCGCAGCTTGGCGATCTTGTGGTCGAGCCGGCCGATCTGGGTCTCCTCGAGCTCGAGGCGGCCCAGCTCTTCGGCCTGGTCGACGCAGATTTTCCGGATGCATTCGACCGCCTTCCTGCGATCCTCCAGAGGGCGGGCCGAAAGACCTGAAACGCCGCCTCGGCAGCCTTTACCGCGTCATCAACGGTCGAAAAGGCACCAAGGTTGCCCCCAGCCCGTGACGCGGCTTTACCGTTGGTCAGCGCGGCCCCATTGCCCATCTGGGAGAGGACTTCCTGGACGACGCTGCGGATGAGATCTTCGGTCATTTGCATGGTTGACACCGTCGCAAGATGGGTTTTTGTATTCATCACGCGGAGCGTGACGACTACTTCAAGATGGATTTTGGTAGTCATCACGCTCCGCGTGATGAACCGTCACGCGGAGCGTGACGACTACTTCAAGACGGATTTCTGTAGTCATCACGCTCCGCGTGATGAACGGTCACGCGGAGCGTGACGACTACTGCAAGACGGATTTTTGTAGTCATCACGCGGAGCGCCACGACTACCTCAATTTCACAGCCTCCCCATGTGCAGAAAACACAACATGGCCACCGATATCGACCGTATCGACCAGCCCGATCACCACCGCGTCGATCGGAAGCTTCTCGGTTTCCGGCGTCAAGCGGGCGCTCGAGCCCTGGCACACCAGCACCAGCTCGCCCAAGCCCGCCCCCAGCGTGTCGACCACCACGAAGGTCCGCCCGGTCGCGACCAGTCGATCGCGGTTCTTGTCGTCGACCCGGTAAGGCTCGACGGCCAGGAGCTTCTGACCGGTCATCGATGCGACCTTCTGAGTCGCCACCACGCTGCCGGTGACCTTGCCCAGGAACATCGCGACACCATCCCTTTCAAGAAACTTGGTCGGTTCACCGCTTTTCGAGCAGCGCTTTGGCCTGGCGCACGACCACGATCTCCTCGTTGGTCGGCACGGTCCAGACCTGCACGCGGGAGCGCTCGGTCGAACACCACGCGCTCGGCGGCGCCCGACGCATTCAATGCCGGGTCGAGCTCGATGCCGAACCAGTCGAGCTCGCGACAGGTCCCCGCGCGGATTCGCGACGAGTTTTCGCCGATCCCGCCGGTGAAGACGATCGCGTCGGCCCCGTTGAGCTCGAGCAGGTAAGCACCCAGATAATGGCGAATCGCGGCGATGAAGAAGTCGAGCGCAAGCCGGGCCTGCGGGTTGCCGGCGGCCGCGGCCGCCTCGATGTCGCGGAGATCACCACCGACGCCACTCAAGCCTTCCAGCCCGGACTTATTGGCCAGAACGCTCAGGATTTCATTCAGGCTCTTGCCGGTCTCGCGCAGGAGCACGGGCAAGGCGAAGACGTCGAAATCGCCCACCCGGTTGTTGTGGGGCAGGCCGGATTGGGGGCTCATTCCCAGGCTGCAAGCGACCGAGCGGCCACTCTTGATCGCGCAGAGTGACGAGCTGCCCCCGAGGTGGCACGAGATCAGCTTGAGGTCGCTGCGTCCCAGTAATTCGGCCATGCGGCCGGCGATATAGCGATGGCTGGCACCGTGGAACCCATGGCGGCGGATGCCGAGCTTCGTAGCCCATTCTTCGGGAACGGCGTAGCGCTGATTGGCCTCCGGGATCGTGCGATGGAAGCCCGTCTCGAACGCGGCGACCAGCGGAAGCCGGGGGAACCGCTCGCGCAGGTTGCGCATCGCCCGGACATAAGGATTGTTGTGGGCAGGCGCCACGTCGGCGTAAGCATCCATGGCCGCGAGCACCGCGTCGTCAACCACATGCACACCGGTGAGGTTCCGGGCGTGCACCGCCTTGAAGCCGATCGCCGAGACTTCGCCAGCGTCCTTGAGGACGCCGATCTGGGGGTCGGTCAACCCCTCGAGGCACAGGCGAACGGCTTCTCCGTGGTCGGCGACGGCCGAGACCAGCTCGCGCTCGCCGCGCGACGATTTGATGACGACCCGGGCATTGGGCGAGCCGATGCGCTCGATGGCGCCGCGCGCCAGCACGGGCTCGGCCGGATCGCTCAGATCGAACAGGCGGTACTTGAAGCTGGTGCTGCCCAGATTGGCGACGAGAATCTTCACCGCCCGCTCCCTCCGGCGAACGCGCGGACAACGCTCGAGTCGGGCCGCGGAATGACGTGGGCTGCGCGGAGCTCGCCGAGCCGGGAGGCGGCCGTGGCGCCCGCCTCGACGGCGGCACGCACGCTGCTGACGTCGCCCCGGACCATCACGCTCACGACGCCGCCATCCAGCTTGATTACCGGGCTAGCCAGCTCGACGCTGGCCGCCTTGAGCATCGCATCCACCGCACTCACGAGCCCGATCAAGCCGAGCGTCTCGATCAGGCCCAGGGCATTTCCGTTCATGGTAAGAAGGTCTCCTGCTCCTCGCTTGCCTGGCTCATGAACCCAAGAACGTCCGCAGGACGGCCGCGTCGGGACGCGGGATGACGTGGGCGCTGACCAGCTCACCGATCTTGCCGGCCGCCTCCGCGCCCGCCTCGACGGCGGCCCGGACGCTGCCGACGTCTCCCTCGACCAGCGTCGTGACGAAGCCGCCGCCGACCTGGACGCGGCCCGCCAGATGGACATTGGCCGCCTTGAGCATGGCGTCGGTCGCCTCGATGACGCCCACGAGGCCCTTCGTCTCGATCAAGCCGAGGGCTTCGCGCCCGTTCCCGTTGCCAATACTGCTGATTCGCGATTTGGTGCGCTCGAGTGTCGCCATGGGTTCAGGCTCCGTCGCTCTTGGGGTTCTTGGAAGCAGCGGCCGGGGCGGCCTTGGCAAAAGTCAACACGCCGCTCAACTCTTCGTGGGGACGGGCAATCACCTGCACGCTCACAACCTCGCCGATCCGGCTGGCCGCCGCCGCCCCAGCGTCGACCGCCGCCTTGACGGCGGCCACGTCGCCGGCCACGAAGGCCGTCACCAGGCCGCTGCCGATCTTGTCCCAACCAACCAGCTCGACGTTGGCCGCTTTGACCATCGCGTCGGCCGCTTCCACCAGGGCAACAAAACCCTTGGTTTCGATCATTCCGAGTGCTTCGATTGATGCCGAGGCCATACAGCCCCTCCTTCTTCAGTTTTGGTAGAGCTCCGGTCGCGTCGATTCCAGAAAAACAATCTAAAAAACGGCACAGTCTCCCGCCGCGCGCGTCGAATCAGGCCTTGGTCAGGATCACTCGACTCGCATGGGCCAGGTCGCAGCAGTTTGCTTCGTCGGTGTCGATGTGCACCTCGAGTTTCCAGTCGGGATGAGTCCGCACCAGCAGTCCCTCCAGCGACGACGGGCACGGGCTCTCGACCCGCATGTTCATCCGGTCCAGATGCTTGACGCCGTAATAAGCCGCGTCGCTTGGGCCCATGTGCACGTGCCGAAGGGCGCGAATCACGCCCTGGCCGAGCATCAAGCTTCCCTTGGGACCGATCAGCACGCAGCCCGGCGTTCCCTCGATGTCGCCCGAAAGCCGCACCGGCACGTCGATCCCCAGACTGATCGCGTCCGTGAACGCCAGCTCGACCTGGGAAAACTTGCGGCACGGGCCCAGGATCCGCACTGCCGGAATCATTCGCTGCCGCGGCCCGACCACCGCCACCGTCTCGTTGGCGGCGAAGTCGGTGTCCTGATACAGCCGCCGCATCACGGTGAGCTCGTATCCGGGCCCGAAAAGCACCTCGACGTCGGCCGGGGTCAGGTGGCAATGGCGCGCGGAGATATTCACGACGACCCGAGGCGGCGTCTGGCGGCCGTTCTGGTTGCCGCCGCCCGCCGCACCAGTCGCCCAGCGCTTCTGGACGATCGAGCGGACGATCGATTCGACCTGGGTTCGCGACGGTGTTGCCACACTGGTCATGCGCCGGTCCTCGCGTTGTCGACGATTGACGGATCAACGAGTAATCCATTGCTGGCGCGGGGCTCGGACACCGCCGCCTCGTGAATCGACACGCCCGCCCCTTCGAGCATGGCTCGATCCTGATCCGAGAGCGCCGAGTCGACCACGACCTGATCGACGTCCGCAAGCCCGCAAAGCCGCGCCAGGGCCAGACGCCCAAACTTGGTGTGGTCGGCGACGATCATCACTTCCTGGCCGCACTCCATCATCTGCCGCTCGGTCTCGACCAGCAGCGAGTTGGAGTTGTAGATGCCCTCGGCCACGA
Organism: uncultured Isosphaeraceae bacterium; assembly: GCA_963823675.1. Classification (GTDB taxonomy): domain Bacteria; phylum Planctomycetota; class Planctomycetia; order Isosphaerales; family Isosphaeraceae; genus CAWGMT01. Next base: position 21,156 of record CAWGMT010000025.1, read on the forward strand.
TCCCCCCTGCCCCCAGGATCGCCGTCCGTACGCGAATCGATTGCATCGAGGCAATCGCCAGCGGCCCGAGAGCGACCCCGGTTCGCGGGTAGATGTAACCGCCGATCAAGATCAGGTCAGTCTGGGGGCTGGAGGCCAGCAACTGGGCGATCGGCAGGCTGTTGGTGACCACCTGAAGACGGCGGCCGACAAGCGCCCGCGCAACTTCCATGGTCGTCGTGCCGCCGTCGAGCAGCACGGTGTCGCCGTCATCGAGCAGGCCGGCTGCCGCAAGCCCGATCGCGCGCTTCTCGGCGGCCGCCGTGGCCGTCCGTTCCTCGAAGGCCGGCATCGACCTCACTTCACCCGTGTAGATCGCCCCGCCGTGGGTTCGCTTGATGGATCCCGACAGGTCGAGCGACTCGAGATCGCGCCGGATGGTGCTCTCCGACACGCCGATTACCCGCACGAGCTCGTCCAGAGTTGCGTAACCCTGTCGCGTGATCAATTCCAGCAGGCGGCGGCGACGAGTCTCAGCGAGCATCCCCAGCCTCGAACGAGAGTCTGACCGTTATCCTCCACTATTTTTCGAGATCATTCGCCTTCTGTCAAGAGACTTGAAGGAAAATGGTCGATTATGAAGGATTCTGGTAGATTTCTCGCTCTTGGTCCCTTGTCCGTTGTCCGTTGTCCTTTGTAGTTTGAAGGAACCAAAGCTCACGGTTGCGCTTTCGCACTCGCGGGGAGGGTGGCCCGCACGAAGGTACCAGCCAGATAGTTCAGCCGACTTCCCCCCCTTGTCGGACATGCGGCCCAAATGGCCGGATGGGGGTTCATTTCAACCACTGACCACGCCGACTATGCAGTTCGAGAAACGGAAGCTCCCCGTTGGTATCTCTAGCCAAGGACAACGGACAAAGGACAAAGGACAAAGGACAACGGACAAAGGACAACGGACAAAGGACAACGGACAAAGGACAACGGACAAAGGACAAACGAAATGCCTGAGCTGCCGGAAGTCGAGACGATGGTTCGGGGGCTCCGGCCGGCAATGACCGGGCGGAGCCTGCGTCGCATCGAGGTGCTCGACAGCTCATTACTTCAGGGTTGTTCGGCTCGGCGACTTGAGCGAGTGGGCCGCGGCGCGACGGTGAGCTCGGTGGGTCGAAGGGGCAAGTGGGTCGTCATGACCTTGGCCGATCACCGTGGGATCATCGTCATCCAGCCTCGGATGACTGGAGGCTTCTGGCTCAAGAAACCCGAGCGACCGAGCCACATTCGTCTGGTATTCCACCTGGACCAACCGCGCGCGATGGTCTGGTATTGCGACACGCGCAGGCTAGGCAGGATAACCTGGTATGCGACGCCGGAAGAAGCGGCTGAAGGGTTCAGCCGGTCTCATGGTCCCGATGCCCTGGAAATCACCCGCCAGGACCTCGGCGAGCGCATCAGCCAAACCTCGCGGGGCATCAAGCCCACCTTGATGGACCAGAAGGTGCTCGCGGGCATCGGCAATATCTACGCCGACGAGGTGTTGCACGCCGCGCGCATCCATCCCGAGCGGCCCGCGAGGGCGCTCTCGGCGGTGATGATCGATCGCCTGTACGCGGCGATTCAAGACGTGCTGGCCAGGGCCATTTCGCTGGAGGGCTCGAGTTTTGACGCGGCCTATCGAACGGTCCTCGGCGAGGAGGGAGGGTTCCTGGCGGAGAATTCGGTCTACGGGCGCGAGAACCTCCCCTGCCCCGCCTGCGGCGAGCCGATCGTGAAGACGCGGATCGCCGGTCTGATCGGTCGCCCGACGTACTATTGTCCGCGCTGCCAGAAGCCGCGGTGACTGCCGGCTGGAAGATGAGCCAATTGGGATCCAGCGTCTTTCAACAGTCACCCCTGCGGCGACGGACGACGCGCCGGGGAACGCGCGCCGGCGAGCGTCGTCCGCCGCAGGCAGGAAGGCCCGGCCCGCGGGCGCAGAGCGCGGGCCGGACTAACCAACGGCCAAATTGTCAAAGAGGCAGTTCGGGATCTGGGCCTGGCTCAATTACAGGCGACACCCCGGTCATACGAGCCCGAAGCGCAAGCGAGTGGGTGACTTCTTCTTCTGCGTAGAGCAGGTTCAAGTATCTGGCGATGTCGGAGCCCGAAGCGCAAGCGAGTGGGTGACTTCTTCTTCTGCGTAGAGCAGGTTCAAGTATCTGGCGATGTCGGAGCCCGAAGCGCAAGCGAGTGGGTGACTTGTTCTTCCGGAGGCACGCACTCGCTTGCGCTTCGGGCTAATATGCGCGAGTGACCGGGGGACGGATTGGCAATCCGTCCTACGGTTTCCCGATCACGGACCGAGGCCGCCAGAGTGTGGCAGCGCCATAGCACTCGTGAGTATCTCGTCGAGCGAAAAGCTCCCCGCTTTCAGCATGTCTTCGACCATCTTTTCCACCGCCTGCCGCTCCTCTTTGCGTTGTAATCGCCTCTGCTCCCGCTTCGAGACCGTCGCCGGCAAGCTCCCCGCGCAGGCCCGATCGCTCGAGTCCGACGTCTCTTGACCGGGATCGCCGCTTTGGGATCCCGATTCCGGGGCTATTCCCTGTTCCGGCGTGCTGCCTTCCTCTGGCTGGTCCGCCCCGTTGTCAAGTCCCGAAAAAGCGCCGGAATCTGCCGTAACCTGAATCGAATCTTGTGCTTCCACGATGCTCGTGGTTTCACCAAAATTGGCTTCGCTCGGCGCATTTTCGCCGATTTCGCCCATTCCACTGAGCTCATCCCCGTACTGCTCCACCCCGTCCGGCTCGATCGCTGCCGTGGGCTCGAGACGATCGCCGAACCCATCTCCCGACCCGAACGACTCATCAACCCGGAGCTCCGAGGGATCCCACTCGCGGGCCGCGCGTCCTCTGTCTTCTGACCTGACCTGTTCGGTTCCGTAAGGCCCCACGCCACTGTCCCCGCCCGACCCGCCGCTCTTTCTGGCCTGGTGTTTGCGATAGTTGGCCATTCCCCGGAACAGCGCATTGGTGCATTTGATCAGATAGTTGCGCAGCGACTCGCCTTCGGGGCTGGGATCGAAGCTGAGCCGGGCGAAGGTTCGCTCGGCCTGGGCGCCGCTGTTCTGCTCGTGCACTTCGAGTTTCGCGTCCAGTCGCTCGATGTTTTGATCGGCCAGGGCCACCAGCATCTGTTTCCACTCCTCTTTCTCCCTGGTGGCGAACAGATCGGGCCAACGCTCGCGCACGGCTTTCCCGTAGCGGCTGCGCTGCTCATCCTCCATGTCGCTTTTGAGGTCGTGAAACTCGGACTTGCCGGCTGGCCCCAGGGCATGGCTGGCCACGAAAATCGTGGCGACGCGCCGATCTTGGTTGGCCTCGACCGGCTGACGGCCCAGCAGGCGAGTAGCCTTGAGCCGATCGTGTGATTGCCAGAATCCCGTCAACTCGAGTTGCCGCGCAACGCCTGCCACTCTTCCCGGAGCCAGCAGCACCCCGCCGCACTCCTTTCCAGGATTTTCACCAGCGCCGCGGGATCATCAGGATCGACGGCCTCTCCGTTCCAGGATGTGTTCTTCTTGCGGGAAGAAAACGTGGGGTTCCCATAGAGCGGTGTAGGCCCGGCGGGATCGAAGAATAATTGCTTCCCGACCGCCTCAGCTTCGTTGGCTTCGTCTTCGTCCGCATTCTCGATCAGCATTGTGCACCGCTCAACGCGAGCGCGTTCGGCTCGATCGAGCTCGAACGAGAGGCATACGTTCCGGTAAACGAGATACTCTTCGACGTCATTTTGCGCGTCGCCGATCGCCATCCACTTCCGCAATCGCTCTTCGAAGGCAAACGATTCCTCGCGCAGCATCGCCAGCTTCCGGGAGCGATTTCCATGCTTGAGTGAGTTCATGGATGATCTCGCGCGTCCCTGCGGAGTCCTGGGGCCGGTCGATTTTTGGCAGTTGGCCAGATTAGCCGCGATTTGAGCGGGAGAAGCCATGAGATGATCTCCGTGTTATTAATCCATCGGCCGAGTGGGCAATGTGCGTCGATTGCAACAACGCGGCGGCTCTATCCCTAAGATATCCACTTCTCGCAAATAAGTTGCGTAAATGCGACATTCTCCCCGATTCCGCAATCGGCACAATCGGTCAGCCTGGAAAAAGCGGTATGTCTGACGACATCCGAGGATTGTCAGGACCTACGATCACGGCGAGTTGGTCGCGCGATAGCCGCGCGGCCGCTCTCCCATTCGTAAGATTCGTGCTATTCGTGGTTGCGAATCCGGGTTACCTCGCAGGCCATCTGGCTACGGCTCCCCCGCGCTGGGTTCCTCGGTGCGATCCGTGGTGTACGTGACCTCGCCGACGATCGCGCCGGGTGCTGCCCTGGGTGGGCGCCGATGGGCGTCGTGAAGGTAATCGACGTGAGTCGTCCACCAGGCCGGATCGTCGGGGGCCAACGGCAACTGGAAGCCTGACCGTCTGGCAGAAATAATCACCGCGTGATCTACCTCGGCACCGACCGGGCGCGGGAGATGGTCGCCAGGCTTTGCGCGGACAGACCCGAAGGTCCGATACTGCGGAACTCAGAAGGCAAGCCCTGGGTCAAGGACGCGATCAACTGCGCCTTCTGCCGGCTGGAGAAGAAGCTGGGCGAGAAATACCACCTCGGGGCGTTCCGGAAGGGCTATTCGACCGAGGGGCTAAAGAACGGCGTGGATACAATTACTATGGCGAATCTGTTAGGTCACAGCAATGGAGCGATGCTGAGCCGGATTTACGCCAAGGTGCAGCAAGATCCGGCTTTCACGGCCGAGTCGGCGAAAAAGGCCAGGGAGGATGAAACCACGAGTGTAATCTTCGTCGATTAATGCCACGGTTCCTTCTGGGGTATTTGGCACGCTTCTCGTCACCGACGAGTGTTAAGAAACCCGTGGTTAAGCCTCTTAGCCTGCCTTTGATTTCTTGCTTGAATTTCTTTACCCCTTAAACGGAGCCTTTGCGGCTAAATCGAGGAAGTGGCTGGCACAGTTAAATAAACGGCCGTTTGATTGATGACCGTCGAAGCACGCGAGGAAATCGATTCGCCACCGATGACAGAGCCGCGAGTGAAGAAACCGTAAGTTCAAGTAAGCCGCTTCGCGGCAGGATGGTTCGCCCGCCCGATCCTCGGCTTTTTGCGATACCGTCGCGTCGGCCCTCTTCCGTCGAGTGCCTGTCAGACTGACATGCGTCAGTGGTCACCAAAAAGTGGATTCCAGACGACTTTTTTCCTCTTCGTCTGGAAAGGACCCACTCATGACCACTCTGCTTCGTCAGCGCATGCATCAAGACCTCCAGCTCGCCGGGCTCGCTGAGGGAACTCAGAAAGCTTACCTCCGCGCCGTCAGGCAGCTCGCCGCCCACTTCCACAAGCCGCCCGATCAGATTTCCGAGCAAGAGTTCCGCGACTACTTGCTCCACCTCAAGAACGAGCGCCACTACTCATCGGGTGCGCTGAAGGTCGCCGCCAGCGGTATCATCTTCTTCTTCAGTCACACCGTCCCACGCGATTGGCCCACGTTCAAGACGCTCTCCATCCCCCGACCCAGGTCCTTGCCCGACGTCTTGAGCATCGATGAGGTGCGCCGGCTCATCGACGCCGTTCGCACACCCCACAACAAGGCCTACTTCTGGACCGTCTACTCGCTCGGCTTACGCCTTCAGGAAGCCTTGAATCACCGGGTCGGCGACATCGACAGCGCCCGCATGGTCGTCCACGTCCATCGCGGCAAGGGCGCAAAGGACCGCTATGTCCCGTTGCCTCCACGCACCTTGATCGTGCTCCGCCAGTATTGGGTAACGCATCGGAACCCCGTCTGGCTCTTTCCGGCCACGGGACGCAACGGCGAAGAAGCCCGCTACGCCACGCGGCCAATGGCGCATCCCTGCGTCCATGGCGCGATGAGGCGGGTAGTCCAGCAACTCGGCATCAAGAAGAGGGTCACGATCCACACTCTAAGGCACAGCTACGCGACTCACCTGCTCGAAGCCGGAATCAACCTCCGACTGAACCAGCAGTATCTCGGCCATGGTTCCTTGCAGGCGACGATGATCTACCTGCATCTGACGTCGCTGGATCAAGAGCAAGCGCGGGCCACGATCAACAAGCTGATGTCTGAGTAATCCAATGCCGACCGTCGCCGACGTGTTGCGGCGGTACGGCCCGGCCTATCTCGAGCGATTCGGCGCGCCTCACCGGGGCGAAAAAACTCCGGCGGATTTCCGGCTTCCCCTCGCCGGAGCAGGCGCAGTACGCCCCTTCGCAAGGAGGGGAAAGGAAAAGGCCGCCTTTCGCCGGAGAAAAACGGATAGCCGGCGTCGAAGCACAGGACCTGCGAGGAAGCTGTTGAACGCCAAGCCGCCAGCGACGAACTCAGGGCGGCGATTCCCAGTCTAGCCCCATCTCCGCGAGTTGCCGGCGGATCGCTCGCAAATCCCAGACGTGCACGCAGCAACCCTCGCCCGCGCACGCCAGTTTCGTGGCATCGGAAGTAAACGCCCAACGGTCGGTGCGGTCCTGAGTGGGATCTTCCAGCTGGGCGTATTCCCTGCCGGTGCCGGCATCGATCAGCCGGGCGACCCCCGAGCCTGTTTCCACCACCACGAGTTTGCCGTCCGGCGAAAAGGCGGCCGTGAGCCCCTCGATCGACTCCTGGAATGGTGCTTCGACCCAGGTTCCCACTTCCCAGCGGTGGATGGGACGTATCGCGGCGCTCTCGGAGATGAGCAAGCGTTTGCCGTCTGGGCTGAACACGGGCAACGTCCCATCCCCGGAAGGCAACTCCCTGACGAGCTTGTACGTCAGGCCTTTGGTGGGCGGCTCGCCGTTGCGGGTTCGTTCCCAGATCTTGACTCCTCCTGGGTAGCTCCAACGCCCCGTCGCCACCCACCGGCCATCCGGACTCACGGCGACATTCCGGAACGTCGTCATGAGCTTCGAGCTTGATCGGCTTGTCCGGCTGATCGGCGTGCAGCACCAGGGCGCCCTGGAATTGAGCGCAGGCCAAGACCCGGCCATCCCGGCTTTGGGCGAATCCGGCGTTGGCAGCGGGAATCGGCAGCCTTTGGGCTGCCCCGATGTGAACGGCGCCGCTTCCCGGGAGGGCGCGGATCGGCCGGCGACACAGGCCGTTGACCTGCATGGTAAGCAGCATCTCCTCTGGCGCCTGGGCGCCGACCGTGGCCGGTGGACGGTGTTCGAACGCAACGCCGTTGAATGGCGATCCTTCCAGGAAAGCCAGCTCCTTTCCGGTGGGCAAGTCCCACAGAGCGAATGCTCCGTCGGCCCCCGCCGCCAGCAACCGTCCATCCAGGCTGATGTCAACCGAGCGATACGCTCTTTTGCCCTTCAGCGGACTCGCTGCGAGGGTACGGTATTCGTTTGCCGCGGCGATTTCCCAGATGCGCAGCTTTCCGCCGTGTTGGGTGGCGGCCAGGAAGCGCCCGCCAGTGCTAAACTGTGCAGCCGTAGCCTGAGTATGAAGCCGGGCGTGGGTGCTGAAGACCTGTCTGTCGGTAAGCGGGTCCCACAGACTCAGGATTCCTGCCCAGCCATTGCTTACCACCAAAGTACCCGCGGGATTGTAGCGAAACGCGATGCCGCGCCCCCGGATCCCTTCGAGCCTGCCGGTCTGTTTGTCGTGCGCCACGTCCCAGAGGGAAATCCCATCACCGTCCACAACCGCCAAGACTTTGCCTGCCGGATCCCACTGGGCGCACCGGAAGGAATTGGCAGCAAGATCCTTCTGCCAGAGCACTTTGCCGGTTTCCAGGTCAAGAGCCTGGGCAAAGGTGTCGCAGGCAACTGCCAATCGCCGGCCGCCCGGGTGGAACGCGAGACAAGACACCTGCGGTAGCTTTGGCAGCCGCCGCACCGTCGTGCTCGTCGCCAGGTCGAACACGCTGATGGCGCCGTTCGGCTCTTGCAGGGCAAGCTGCCGGCTATCAGGGCTGAAGCAAGCATTCCCGACGGCGGGCACGTTCAAGACCCGTGGCGGGTCGGCACCCTTCAGTTTCCAGACGTACACCCGGCCCCGCCCCTCATCGAAGACAGTCAGGTAGCCGCCATCCGGGCTGAGAGCCGGCGAGCTGTAGCCAGGGCCAATTTCCGCCAGGCGGTAGATTTCCTTCCCGTCGCCCGCGCGCCGAACCTGCACATTCCCTTGCCGGTCCGTGCGCCCATAGCGTTCGAGCGTCGCATCAAAACCCACCCCCAATTCGGCCGTGTCCGGCCACTCCTTGGCCACGCGCAGGTCGGGCAGGGCCAGGGCCGCGATCGCCTCGTTGCGCATCTCGAGGAAGCGCTCCGGCGGCAACTTCAACTGGCGGGCGATTGTCGCCGCCTTACGAAGAAGTTCCAGGGTGCCAAAGCGCTGGCCGATGCGCCGGCTCAGGCGGTTGGCGCGGGCCTGCGCGACCAGGGCATCGAAGAGTTCGCGGGTCGCCTGTTCCTCGGCACCTAACGAGCGCTCGAGCGCCCGGCGAGTGGCCTGCTCCTCCGCGCCCAGGTCGCGCAAGGCACGCGCCTCGGACTTCACCGCCGCAGCGGCCCGGATTGCCTGCCAGAGGCTGAGCGCCGTGCCCGACACGAGTGCCAGCGTGACCAGCGCCGTCGTGAAGAGCGCCAACTTGTGCCGCCGGGCAAACTTGCCGAAGCGATACCATCTTGACGGCGGGCAGGCCGACACCGGTTGGTCGTGCAGGTACCGCTCGATGTCCGCGGCGAAGGCGCTGGCCGTCCCGTAACGCCGCCCGCGCTCCTTTTCCAGCGCCTTCATGACGATCCAGTCCAGCTCGCCGTGGACGAGCGCGCTTAAGCGTTTGGGATCGCTCTGCCGTCGCTCCGAGACCAACGTCGCCGCCTCACCCAGCGTCGAAAGTCGCGTGCTCGGCTTGGCAGGCTTCTCCTCCCGGATGATCCGGAGCATCTCCTCGTAGGCGGCCTTGCCCAGACGCTCCTTGTCAAACGGCGTCGTGCCCGTGAGCAGCTCGTAGAGCAGTACGCCCAGGGAATACACGTCGGATCGCGTGTCGACATCCAGGCCGCTCATCTCGGCTTGCTCGGGACTCATGTATAAAGGCGTGCCGACCAGTTGCGCGAAACCGGTATACAGGGTCTTGTCGGTCAGTTGCCGCCCCAGGGCCTTGGCGACGCCGAAGTCGATCACCTTGACGATTGCCTCGCCGTCGTGCAGCGTCACCAGCACGTTGGACGGCTTCAGATCGCGGTGAATGATGCCTTTTTGGTGGGCGTGCTGCACGGCCTGGCAAACCGTCAGGAAAAGCTCCAGGCGCTGGCGGAGCGTCAGACTGTTCTGGTCGCTGTGTTCGGTGATCGGAACGCCGCGTACGAGCTCCATGGCGAAGTAGGGCCGGCCGGTGGCCGTTTCGCCAACATCGAGCACCCTGGCAATGTTGGGGTGATCCATCAAGGCCAGCGCTTGCCGCTCGGCCTCGAACCGCGCGATCACCTGCCGTGTGTCCATGCCCGGCTTGATGACCTTGACCGCGACCTTGCGGCGCACCGGCTGCTGCTGCTCGGCCATGAACACCAGCCCGAAGCCCCCCTCGCCGATCTGCTCCAGCAGTTTGTACGGGCCGATCACCGTGCCCGGGCCCTCACAGAGCGGGCGAAGAGCGGCCCCGGCGACCAGTTGAACGGCGGGGGCTTCGAGGAAGTTCTCCGCCTTCGGCCGGGCCCGGAGCAACTGCTCGACCTTGCGGCGGAGCTCGCCGTCATCGCCGCAAGCACGGTCCAGGTAGGCGGCGCACTCGTCCGGCGCGGCCAGTTGCGCGGCGTCCCAGAAAATGCGATCGATGCTCTGCGGCTCCATGTTGGAATCCCCACGTCGAATGCCTGTCTACAGGACAGTGCGAAAAATGACGGCGGCGCGCCTCACCAGGGCGAAAATTCGTCAGCAGATTTCCGGCTTGCCCTCGCCGGAGATGGCGCAGTACAGCCAGACCTTGGCATACGCCCAGTACCGATCCGCGGTGGCGCGGGAGATGCCCAGGACATCGGCGGCTTCCTCGACCGACATGCCGGTGAAGTAGCGCAGCTTGACCAGCTCGGCCTTCTGGGGGTCCTCCGCCGCCAACTGGTCGAGCGCTTCGCTCAGAGCGAGCAGGTCGTCCGCCGGCTCCGGGCTGTACGCCACGGCCTCATCGAGCGCAACCCGCCGGCAGCCCCCTCCGTGTTTGACGCCGCGCTTGCGGCGGGCATTCTCGACCAGGATCCGCCGCATAGCCTCGGCGGCCGCCGCGAAGAAATGTCCGCGGCCATTCCAATGCTGCGCCGTCTCGACGTCGACCAGCCGCAGGTACGCCTCGTGGACCAGGGCCGTCGCCTGAAGCGTCTGTCCCGGCGCCTCGTGGGCCATTTTCTGGGCAGCCAGCCGCCGCAGCTCGTCGTAGACCAAGGGCAGAAGCTGGTCAACGGCGTGCGGATCGCCCTGCTCGATGGCGGACAAGATGCGCGTCACTTCGCTCATCGGCGCGGCGCCTGGGAGGGAAACCCCCGCCGGGACGTCCTCAGCGAGCACAAAGTGCGCCGCTCGCATTCCGTGAACCTCGTTCACGTCAAACTAGGCGAGCTGACACGGCCTGTTCGATCCCGGTAGAGTAAATATCAGTATACCGTCTTCCCGGCCGCAAGTCCTGGTGAGAAGTTGGAGTTTTTCTTCCCGAGAAGCCAGCCGGACGGAGCCACGCTCGCTGTTCTTGGCATCGGATAGGACGACGCAGGGACGCCCGACACACTTGACAAACTCGCTGCGTCCCCGTGTCGGCTCCCCAGAATACTCTTGTTCATGGGATCCTCCGCTCTATGAGTGTTCTTGCGTCATTGGTGCAGACCTGGCTGTGTGTCACGGGCGTCAGTACTCTAGTTTGAGAACTGATTATCGGGGCCGACTGGCGGGAAAGGGGGACAGGTCCGCTATTGGCAAGATGGAGTGATTCTGGCTGCGGGCGAGACTATGTTGTTTATCAATGTCGGACCTCCTCCGCTGCCGTGGCCCAGCCCGGCGGGTCGCCGGGCCGGGGTCCGCTGCCTGGTTCAATGCCTCCTTTGGTGTCCTGTTGGTTTTGGTGTGAGCCACATTGGCGAAGAACCAGTTGGCCCCTTCCGTCCCGCCGGCGCCGGTTAACGTGTTGGCATCGCTTGTGCTGTTGTCGAAAACGGTCGTTCCCCAGACCAGCTTGTCAGCCTTGCTGGGGCCGACACCGCTCTTGATCGCGCTGATGCGGGCGGAGTAAGAACCGCTTGATTGCCATTCCTCCAGGATCGCTTCCAGTGCCAAGTCGTTGGCGAGGCTGCTGGAGTCGTAGCTCGTGTAGCCACCGACCAGGATGTCGCTGCCGGAACCGCCGGCGACCGAATCCTTGCCCTTGTCGCCGATCAGGATGCTCTTGCCGCTGCCCCCCGTGATCGTATTAGCGCCCGCCCCTCCGATGAGGATGTTGCCTTGCGAGCTGCCGGTCAACTTGTCGGTACCCTGCCCGCCGCGGACGTTCTGGATGTTCGCAATGCCACCGCCGACGCCGGTGGCCACGCCGGTTGACAGATTGACCGTGACCGCGGTGGTGTAGGCCGCGTAGTCCAACCAGTCGCTGCCGCCGCCGCCGTTGATCACACCCTTGACGGTCGCGCCGGAGCTGAAGACGAAGATATCCATGGCCGTGCCGCCGGTCAGATTCGCAAACCCACTGAATGCGATGGAATTGACGGTGCCCTCATTGGTCGCGGTGATCGACCAGGTGTTGGTCGTGTTGGCGCCGACGAGGGTCTCGGCGATCGTAGCGCTGCCGACGAATGACTGGATGTTGGCGAATCCGCCGGTGCCGGTCGCCGTGTCGGTCTGGAGATTGACAGTGACCGGCGTGCTCAAAAAGTATTCGAGCGTGTTGATGCCGCCACCCCCGTCAATCTTGCCTGAGACGCCGCCCCCCTCGACGGCGAACGTGTCCGCGGCCGGGCCGCCGGTCAGATTCGCAAACCCACTGAATGCGATGGAATTGACGGTGCCCTCATCGGTCGCGGTGATCGACCAGGTGCTGGTCGTGTTGGCGCCCACGAGGGTGTCGGCGATCGAAGCGCTGCCGACGAATGACTGGATGTTGGCGAATCCGCCGGTGCCGGTTGCCGTATCGGTCTGGAGGTTGACAGTGACCGGCGTGCTCAAAAAGTATTCGAGCGTGTTGATGCCGCCACCCCCGTCGATCTTGCCTGAGACGCCGCCCCCCTCGACGGCGAACGTGTCCGCGGCCGGGCCGCCGGTCAGATTCGCAAACCCGCTGAATGCGATTGAATTGACGGTACCCTCATTGGTCGCGGTGATCGTCCAGGTGTTGGTCGTGTTGGCGCCCACGAGGGTGTCGGCGATCGTAGCGCTGCCGCCGAAAGACTGGATGTTGGCAAATCCGCCGATGCCGGTCGCCGTGTTGGTCTGGAGATTGACAGTGACCGGCGTGCTCAAAAAGTATTCGAGCGTGTTGATGCCGCCGCCCCCGTCGATCTTGCCTGAGAGACCGCCCCCCTCGAAGGCGAACGTGTCCGCGGCCGTGCCGCCGGTCAGATTCGCAAACCCACTGAATGCGTTGGAATTGACGGTACCCTCATCGGCCGCGGTGATCGACCAGGTGTTGGTCGTGTTGGCGCCCACGAGAGAGTCGGCGATCGTAGCGCTGCCGACGAATGACTGGATGTTGGCGAATCCGCCGATGCCGGTCGCCGTGTTGGTCTGGAGGTTGACCGTGATCGGCGAGTTGCCGCCGTAGCCCGAATAGTCGAGCGTGTTGGTGCCGCCACCCCCGTCGATCGTGCCGGCGAAACCAACGGCGCCGATGAATTGGAAATCGTCGTTGCCGGTGCCGCCCTGGATCGTTTGCATGTCGGCAAAGTTGACGATCGGACCGCCGTTGACCTGTGACAGGTAATCCTGGACCTGGTTGTTCACCAGCTTGAACTGCCACAACGCGTCAGTGTTCGGGCCGACGATGGTGTTGCCGGTGCCCAGCGCGGAGAGGGACACACTGGCCGGGCCGCCTACCAAACTCCCCACCGTGAACGTGGTGCCGCCGGAGCCTGCGTTGACGGTCAATTGAAGGAGGCTGTCCGGCGTCAGGGTGCCGTTCGCCGACAAGGTGCCGAAGTTGATGTCGGCCGGCGCCAGGCCGCTGACGCTGGTCGTGGTGATGGCCACCGATTCGCCCGTGGCCTTGTCGGCCTGATCGTTCACGATCAGACCCACCACATCCGGGGAGTTGCCGTGAACGATCAGCGCGCCCATGATGTCCTGCACGCCGTCGGCGTCGCCGACGTTGACGGTGTCCTGGCCGTCGCAGTTGATGGTCGTCGTGGTGGTTAGCAGACTTTGGCCGATGATATACCCGCGGACCGTAGGAATCAGAACGGGAACCAGAACGTCGCCCTCGGTGCTCTGCACATTCCAGGTGGTACCGCCGGTGCTGCCCTCGATGCTTAAACTGGCCAGCGCGTGCGAGCCGTAATTGATGTTCCCCGGCGCCAGCCCGTCAATGGAGTCGTTGGTCACCGTGACGGGGTTATGGCTGTGGCTCTGCGGGTCGGTGCTGTCGTTCACGTCAAGCGTGTCCGAGTCCACCGGGGTGCTATTAATGCTGACGTTGCCCTGGATGCCCTGCACGGTGCTGCTTAACGAGCCCTCCCGCGTACCGTCGTTGCCCAAGATGATGAAATTGGATTCGGCGGAATCGTTGATGTAGGTGTTGCTGCCGTGGCCCGTGCTAACCACCGCCGTGGTCGTACTCGATCCGCTGTTGTTGATGTTCAGCGTGATCGAGGCCCCGGTACTATCGACTTCGACCTGGTTGCCGCTTGCGGTGCCGGTGTTGAGCGTCAAATCGGTATTGATGCCGGAGGTATCCGTCACGTCGAAATAACTGCTCGCAGCCCCACCGTTGAAAAAAACGTGATCGACCGATTGGTACTTGACCGAGCCAGTCCAAGCAGAGTTCGCGACCCTGCCGGCGCCGATGATCCACGTCCCGGCGAGGGTATCGTCCTGATCGTCGATATTCAGTGTGCAGTTGCCGGAACCGGGGCTCGGGCCTTCGACGGTCACGGACCCGCCAATGAATGTTCTCAGAATGTTCCCGTAAGAGCCGACGTTCACCATCTCGGTGCCAAGCCCGGCATCGACAACCACAGACGTACCCTGAGCGACAGCCTCAATTTCCACATCGTCCACATCGGTGCTGGCGCTGCCGGTGCTGGTGTCGATGGTGAGCTGCGGCAAGGCGGACCAGGGCAAGTCCATGTCGAGCTGATTGTCAACGAGCACCTGAGCGTTGTTAGGGTTCGTAGGGTCGTTGCAGAGCACGATGGTGGCGTTTGTCGCCGCGACCCCTACCTGAGCCGGCGTCATGAGACTCGCGCTGGCGTCCGGAATGATCCAGGCACCGCGACCAAACGTGCCCACCAGCACCAGGTTGCCGTAGCCGGTCGTGGTGTTCAACGGAATGTACTGAACGTGGCTGACATAAGCGTTGGGAAGGCCCTGCCCGTACAGGCTCCAGGAAGGCGTGAAGTCTCCCGGCTCAGGAAACAGGCGATAGACGCCCCCGGGATATGCCCCAGCAAGCAACACGCCCGCGCCGGGCGTGCCAGTCGGATTATAGACCGCGAGCTGGTCCGCTCTCAGAACCCCGCCAGTGAGGTTGCTGGCGAGGTTGCCGGTGAGGTTGGTCCAGGTCCAGGCGTTGTCGGCCATCGTGCCGCGAAAGATGCCGCCCGTCTTGTCAACGACATAGACGATGTAGGGGCTATCCGGGTCCGTGACAATTTGATACGCGTAAGTTCCGTTGTTGGCCCCCGTGGGCGTCAGCCACGCAGGTGGCGACGGGATCAGTTGAAAGCCTGCGTCAGGACTTCCGTCCGGACCATGGTCGCGCAGGAACAACTGGCCTTTGTTGGTGCAAAAGTACGCCGTGCCGTGCGCATCGGCGTAGGTAATGGCGCTGACATGGCCCGCCATATTGCTGGGGCTGACGTTAGCAATCGTAGCCCCCTTGTCAAGACTCTCGTAGACGCCCGTAATCCCGAGGAGTAATGGCTCGGGGCTGGCGTCACTGAAGGCGTTGACGGCGATAGGATAAGAGAAATCCGCGGGCGTTGTCTCTGTTGCCTCGTCAGCAGAATTCAAGCCACCATTTTGTGCGCCGCCACCCGGCGGTGCCAGCGTGGGAGTGGTGGCCGTGTTCGGCTGGCTATTGAGTGCATAATACAACTTGTCGTCCTCGAAAAAGTAGTCGACCGATTGCGTGCCGCTGTTGTTGACTGCCACCTGCCCACCGTCGCCGGACCCCATGCTGATCCAGGGTGTCGAATTGGGCGCGATTTGAACCGGGGTGCTGTTGTCCTGGGTGCCGCCAAAAATGACTCCGTTGATCGAATCGTAGGCGACGTCGAAAAACTCGGTGTCCTGAATGTCACCGTTGAGCGCCACCCAGTGGTCACTGGGACCGGGCGCGGCGGGGTTGGTCAGGGCCCACATTCCGCCGTCGTTCGCCTCGAGCATGGTGTTGTTGTTGAGGAACGTTATGAAGCGCTGGTCGTCATGGGGTGCCCCCAGGCTCCCGCCGGATAGGTGGCTCCACGAGCCGATCAGCGATTTGCCGTCGGCTGCCACGCCGGTGACAGTCACACGGTAGAGGTCCTGCACTGGTCCGGCGACGTAGACGATATTGGGGTCCGTAGGGTCGGGGGCGATGGTCAGGTGGGCTCCGCCCCGGCCCTCCACCAGGTTATCGCTGGTGGGCGTGTTGGAAATAGGTAGCCAATTGACAGCAATCGGGTTGGACGTTATTTCGGTCCGCCAGACACCGGCGAGGACGGCGTTCCATGGTGCAGTGCTTTTGTCGGTTGATGTCTCGGCCGCGACGGCGTACAGGTTTGTGTTGCCGTCGTCGTTGATCGTCGTCGCGAGTTTGGTGTTCGGGGACTCGAATAGGCCAGGAGTGTAGGCGTCGATCTCATACCAACCCAGCCCATCATCGACGCTCTCAAAGATGCCGACTTGAGCCAGAGCGGCGTAAAAGCGATCCGGGTTCTGCGGATCCTGCACGAGCGAGGTCACATCGGCCTGCGGGTACAGGTCCCCGAAGGACACGCCGTAGCCTACCTGTGTGAAATTGACCCCGTCATCGCGCCAGAGGCCCTGGCCTGCGGTCGCGATGAGGACCACCTCTTTTCCCGTGGTCGCATCGGGGGTCCCTGTGGGAAGCACGGTCGTGATCTGCGTATTGAATGTGGAGGCGCCGAGATGGATCCAGGAGTTGCCCCCATTGATCGTTTTGAGCAGCCCCACAGAAGGCCCACCGGTACCATTGCTGCTCTCGTCGCCCGTTCCCACCCAGAGCGTGTTGCCGCTCGGGTCTTCGGGATCCAGGGCCATCGAAGCGACGGACAGGGAAGGCTCGGGGTCGGTCAAGGGTGTCCAGAACGGATAACCTCCGGCGAAGAGAGTCCAACTGATACTGTCGGAGCGCCAAACCCCGCCGTTGACCGTGCCGGCGTAGACGGTACCGCTCGGTGCAACGACAATGCTTTCGATCGCGCCCACAGACGCGGGAAAAGTCCCCGCACCGATCGGCGCCGGCCCCTCGGCCTGCCAGACAGGCTCGCCGGGAAACGTGACCGTCGCCGCTGGCCCGGAGGTCCCCGCCAAGCTGAGACCGCTGGGCGTGTTCACCACGTCGAGTTCGAGCACGCCGTTGTTCACCGGAGATGTGAACGACGAAAAGCCCCCGACGGGGGGATGCACGAGACCCAGCACGGAAAACGTGTCACCCGCCACAGGTGCGAAGCCGTTCATGAGTGTGGCATTGAGCGTACCGGCAAACGTGGCGGTGCCCAGGACATCGAGCTGATCGAATTCGGTCCCCACGGCGCCGGCGATTTTGACGGTCAGCACGCCGGTCGCAGCCTGGGTATAGTCGTCCATGACTTTGATGACTCCCGGCGCGCTGCCCATGTCCACCTCGCCGTCGTTGACGAGGTTGCCGTTGACGGTGCCCGGTCCTGACAAGGTGCTGCTCGCCATGACGGTGACGGCGCTGGTCGCGAACGGCCGGGAAACGCTGAGGGTCGCGCCCGCCGAGACGGTGAGGGGCGCCGAGTCGGTCAGGCTGCCGCCGATCGCGAGCTTTCCGCCCGAGAAGGTGAGAGGACTGGACACCGTCACGTTGTTCGCGACATCGGCCGGGCCGAGCGTAATAACGGCGTTCGCTTGCAGATTGCTGACGTAGACATCATAACCGGACTGGGGAACGCCGTTGCTCCAGTTGCCGGGATCGTCCCAGGCGCCGCCGGCCAGGTTGGTCAAATAGTCGCCCACGTCAACCTGTTCGGTCGCGAATCCCTCACTGGTGGCGAAATTCCCCGACGGCGTGTACGTGGCGGCGATGGTGTTGCTGCCCAGGCTTAGCGACGACGTGCTCAGGTTCGCAGTGCCATTGGACAGCGTGGCACTGCCCAGATCGGTGTTGGTCGTTATGTCAAAAAAGTCCACCGAACCGGTGGGCGTGCCGCCGTCGCTGAAGTCGTTGGCCACCGTGGCCGTCAACAAAACGGGCTGCCCAAGCACCCCGAGCGCGGGTGTCGCCGCCAAGTCGGTGGCTGTGGCCGCCTCGACCGCTTCCGTCGTGGTACCCTGGCTGGGAGCGAAGTTGCCCGTGGGGCTGTAGACGGCGGTGATCGTGTAGCTGCCCAGATCGAACGCGTCGTAGGTGGCGTTGGCCTGGCCATTGCTGTCCAGGGTAACCGGCGTGCCATCGTCGCTGCCGTCGATCAGGAACTGCACGCTACCGGTGGGCGTGGCGCCGCCGCTGTTGGCATTACTCACCGTGGCCGTGAAGGTCACCTCCGGCTGGGCGAATTCGCCCTCGTCGGAGTCGTCGCCTTCCTCGAAGTTCTGCAACACCAGCGGGCTCGGGTCGGCTGTCACGCTGGTCGACGTCAGCACGCCGATAACTTCCGTCGTGCTTCCCTGGCTGGCGACGAAATTGCCGGTGGGGATGTAGACGGCGACGATGCTGTGGCTACCGAGCGCCAAAGCCGAAGTACCTGAATCACTGTCGGGGATCTGAGCCTGACCGCCGTTCAGAGTCACGGGTGCGCCGAAGTTACTGCCATCGACTTGAAACTGCACGCTGCCGGTGGGCGTACCGCCGTTGCTGCTCACCGTCGCCGTGAAGGTGAGGGCCTGCCCCAACTCCAGCGCCGGGTTGGGCGTCGCCGTCACGCTCGTCGAGGTGGGCGTCTGGATCAACTCCGTCGTGCTCCCCTGGCTGCCGGTGAAATCAATGCCCGTGGCGCGGTAAACGGCGACGATGCTGTGGCTGCCGGCGCTCAAGGCCGAGTCGGTGGTGCTCGCTTGGCCGTTGCTGTCGAGCGCGACCGGCTGGCCGTAGTTATTGCCATCGACCTGGAACTGCACGGTGCCGGCGGGCGTTTCGGTGGTGCCGCTGGTATTGCCCACCGTAGCCGTGAAGTCGACCGGCTGCCCCAACAGCGCCGGGCTGGGCGCCGCCGTCACGCCGGTCGCGGTCGCCGCAGGCTGCACCGCTCCCATGGCCGGCGCGTTCGGTAGGGGTACGGCGTCGCCGCGCTGGTCGTAGGCGAAGTAAACACCGGCGCCGGCATTGTGACCGGTCGCGCCGCCGAAGAGACCGCGTATGACCGTGAGGGTATTGTTGGTGAGATCGACGTTGGTCACCGTCAACTGCTCGCTATCGATCTGGAGGGTCCACTCGAGGGCGGTGCTGGCGATGGCGGCGGCATCAGCGACGGGGATCACGGTGTCCTGGGCGCCAATCGCAGCCGTCAGCGTGGTGACGGGACCGCCGGCACTGAGGGCCGGACTGCCAATCAGCAGGGGCATGGTCTCGGTGGGCCCGCCGTAGGCGCCCAAGGGGGCCAAGAGCGGATTGATCGGGGCGCCGCTGGAACCGACCCGGTTGCCATTGACGCCATTACTGATGCCGGACAGGCCGGTGCCATCGCCGATCAGGTTGTCGGCGCCGTTGGCGGTGGGGTTGCTGGCGACGTCCGGGTCAACAGCGTTGGGACCGGTCAGCGTGTTGCCGGCCACGATCGAGTTGACCAGGGTCAGCGAGTCGCCATTGATGATGCCACCGCCCCAATTACTGGAGTTGGCGGAGACGGTGGTGGCGCTGAGCGTTAGCACATACGAGTTATAGATGGCGCCGCCATAGCCGATCCCGTTGGAGGTGTCGATGGCGGTGTTACCGGCGAGCGTGGTGTTGATCAGCGTCGTCGTGCTCTCGTTGTAAAGGCCGCCGCCAAACGTGGCGCTGTTGTCGTTGAGGGTACAGCCGACCAGCGTCATGGTTGCGGGCAGGCCGATATTGCTAACGCTGAAGATGGCGCCGCCCTCGAGGGCGGAGTTGCCGGAGAAGGTGTCGCTCTCAAGGGTCGCGGTGCCGCCAGGCCCATTGGCGATGGCGCCGCCGGCCCAGGCAGAGTTGTTGGTGAAGGTACTGGGGTAGGAAGTCAGCAGGGTGCCCGTGTTATAGATGGCGCCGCCATAGCTGCCGCTATCCCCGGAGAAGGTCGCCGCGTTGTCGGTGAGTGTACAGAAGCGGAGGTCCAGGGTTCCGGCGGTGTTAATGGCGCCGCCATCGCCGTTCACGGCGGTGCCGCCCGCCAGCGTCAGCTCGTGGAGGACGAGCGTGGCGCCGCTATCGACCTGGAAGATATTGTCACTGTCGCCGTTGAGAACGATCCCGGAGGCGTCGCCGGGAAAGCTGCCCCAGATGTTCACGTTGGCGCCGGCCTTCAGCTCCAGATGCCCAAGTTGCAGGAGGATGTGGGCACCGTTCAGGCCGGAAGCGAAGTAGATGCTGTCGGCGATCCCCTGGGCGCCATCCAGGTTGGCCTGGTTGACGGCGTCACGCAGGGTGCCCGGCGTGTTGAGAAGGTCCACAGAACTGGTGACCAGTAGGTTCGACAGGACGAGCCGGTCCTCGAGCGGCTCCAGGCTGAGCCGGAAGCGGTGCCGGCGATTGGCCTGCATCCGGGGACGGCCCCCGCCCTTCACCGCTGCAGGTCCCTTGCCGGTCCTCTTGTTGAAGGTGGCGATCGGGCTGTCAAGGAATGAGGAATTCATCGGATTGTCTCCAGTTGCAGGTCAATTCCGCGGGATGGTCGGGCGGGGCCCGACACGCTTGTGCGCTGTTGATCTTCCGCACCGCGACGCAATTCCCACGTCGAACGCCTGTCTACAGGACAGTGCGAAAAATCACGGCGGCGCGCCTCACCGGGGCGAAAAAAACTTCAATTCACGTCGGAACCGCCAGACCTCAAAGCGATGAGATAGGCCGCCAGGCTCGCCTTCAACTTGGCCGGAACGCGCACGGGCGCTGAAACCGTCTTCACAACAGCCAAAGCGCGCTCCGTGGTCGCGCCGGCCTCGAACGACGCCTCGCCGGCCCGCACGGCACTCGATTGGCGAGGACGCGGTGTTGCCGCGACGCGGGCGTGAGGCTTGGTTGTGGCAGCAAGGCTCGCGGCTCGGATCGCATGGCGGTCCTTGGCCCGGCGTGTTTCCCTGACCTTGGCCTTGGCCGAGCCATCGACCATGTGTCCGGAGGGCGGATCCGTGATGGTGATCGAGTTGGACGTGGCCTTGGCCAGCATCGGGCTGGTGAAGAGCAGGGTGATGGTCTCGACCCTGTTGTCGGCCAGATTGGTGAACGTGGCGATGCCTCCCGCCACCGTGACGGTGGTCGTGCCCAGGAGCGGGCCGGTGCCGGTGCGCAGCGCCGCCGTCACCTGCGTGCTGTTGTCGCCCGTCTCCACGTTGTCGTACTGGTCCTCTTCGTAAACCACCGGCTGGGTGGCAAACGCCTGGCCGTTCTTGGCTGTCGCCGACGGCTGGGTATGGATCACGAGCTTGCTCGGCTGAGCAGGGCTGATGACGATGTTGCCCGATATCGCCGGGGTGAGCGCGGGAACGCTGGTAAACACGAGGCTGATGGCGCCGGCCGTGTTGTCGGCGAGATTGGTGAAGGTGGCGATGCCTCCCGACACGGTGACCGTCAGCGTTTCCTCCAGCGCGCCGCCGCCGCTCTCCAGCGCCGCCGTCACCTGCGTGCTGTTGTCGCCCGTCTCCAGGTAGCCAGCCTGGTCCTCTACGTAAATCACCGGCTGGGTGGCAAACGCCTGGCCGGCCTTGGCCGTGGCCGACGGCTGGGTGTGGATCACGAGCTGGGTGGCTAGCCCCTGAGCGTTGGTCAGGGCAAAGCTCGCGGCGGCAGCTCCCTGGGCCGAGGCGCTCACAGCGTAGCTGCCGGGGATGGTATTGGCAGCCACGGCGATGCTGGCCTGGCGGGAGGCGCCGATCGTGGCCGTGTTGCTGCCGCCGGGGAACGTCGCCGAGGCCCCACTGGCGGGTGCGGTGAAAGTGACCAGGCCACCCACAACGGGCTCGCCATAAGGGCTGCTCACCGTCACGACCAGCGGTGCGGCGAAGGCCGTGCCGATGGCGGTCTGCTGGTTATTGCCGCTTGTGACCGTGATGCTGAAGCCACGCGACTCGAAGGCGCCGATATCAACCGTGCCGTTGACGATGCGCGCCGATCCGCGCTGGTCGGTGGTCAATGGTTTGCCATTCGCATCGACGGCCAGGGCGACATTGCCGGCGGCGACGGCGGGGCTGCCGGGCAGGAGGGCCATGGTCTCGGTGGGGCCGCCGTTATTCTGCAATGGCGCGAGGAGAGGATTGACGCCGAGCAGGTCGGCGGCCACGAATCCGCTGCCGCCCGATTTGTTGCCGACAAGGTTGTAGCCCTTGCTGGTGACGGTTCCGGCAACATCAGGTCCCGTCCCGGCGATGTTCCCGGCGATGATCGTGTTGACAATGATTGCGGTGCCGGCGTTACTGACGCCGCCGCCCAACTCGGCCGAGTTGGCCGAGAGCGTGGCGTTGGTGACTGTCAGCGTGCCACCGTTAAAGATGCCGCCGCCGTTCGTGCCGGAGTTGTCCGAAAACGTGGAATTCGTGACCGTCAGCGTGCCACCGTTCTCAATGCCGCCGCCGCCGGCCGTCAGGGCCGAGTTTCCCGAGAGCGTGGAATTCGTGACCGTCAGCGTGCCAGCGTTATAGATGCCGCCGCCGATTCCTCCGGCCGAGTTGCCCGAGATGGTGGAGTTAGCGACCGTCACCGTTGACCCGGGATTGATATAGATGGCGCCGCCGCTCAAGGCAAAGCCGTCGGCGATGGTCAAGCCGGCGATGGTCACGGTCACGTCGTAACCGACCATGAACACCTCGTTGCCTCCGTTGCCGCTGACCGTGAGAACGTTGGCGCCAGGGCCGAGTATCTCGACGTCACGGCTGATGACCGGCAGGCGGCTCGCCAGATCGATGACGCCGCTGGCGGTGAAGCCGATGATGCTGCCTCCGTACTGGTTGGCCTGAATCATGGCCGAGCGCAGCGAGCCGACGCCGCTGTCAGTCGTGAGGTAGACCATGTACACCTGAACTTCGAATGCGCCGATGTCGACGCCCCCAGAGAGTTCGCGCGAGGCGCCGCGCTGATCGGTGGTGATCCCGGAGGGGATGAGGGCATTGTTGCCGGCGTCGATGGCGGCGCTGCCGGGCAGGAGGGCCATGGTCTCGGTGGGGCCGCCGTTATCCTGCAAGGGGCCGAGGAGAGGATTGACGCCCACGAGGTCGGAGGCCGCGAAGCCGCTGCCGCCCGATGAGTTGCCGATGAGGTTGTAGCCCAGGCTGGTGACGGCTCCGTCAACATCGGGTCCCGTCGGGGCACTGTTCCCGGCGATGATCGTATTAGCGAGAGTCAGCGTGTACCCGCCGGAGTTCTCGATGCCGCCGCCGTTCGCGGCCGAGTTGCCCGCGAAAGTGGAGTCGGCGACATTTAGCACGCCAGCGGTCAAGATGCCGCCGCCGCCGGCCGAGGTCGAGTTGTTCCAGAAAGTGGAGTTGGTCACCGTCAGTGAACCAAGGTTGGCGATGCCAGCGCCGCCGTCGCCGCCCGAGGCCGAGTTGTCGCAGAAAGTGGAGTCGGTGACCGTCAGCATTCCACTGAGGTTCAGCACATTGAGGCTATCGATGCCGCCGCCGTTCGGGGCCGAGTTGTCGTAGATGGTGCAGTTGGTCACCGTCAGCGTGGTCGCGGGATCGCACAAGATGCCGCCGCCGCCGTCCGTAGCCGAGTTGCCCGAGAGCGTGCAGTTGGCGACCGTCAGCGTGCCATCGTTATCGATGCCGCCGCCGACCCCGGCATGCCCGTCGGCGATGGTCAGTCCGGCGATGGTCGCGGTCACGCCGGGCTCGACGTAGAACACCTGGGTGGCATCGTTGCCGCTGACCGTGAGGGTGCCAGCGCCCGGACCTTCGATGTCCAGGTCTCGCGTGATATCCAGCGGGCCATTGTTCGCGGACAGCGGAATGGTGCCCGTGACACCACTGGCGAACGCGATCGTGTCCCCCGCGCTGGCAGCGGCGATCGTCTCGCGCAACGATCCCGGGCCGGTATCGTTGGTGTTCTGCACAATGTCGGTACTGAGCAAGGCGCGTTCTTCCAACACTTCGAGCCGGGGACGGGAAGACCGGCGGCCGCCACGATTGGGCCATCGGCCGGGGCGGCCGCGCTCGCAGAGGGCATTCGTATTCCGGGCTGAGAAGGCAGTTGAAAGCAGCATGGGAGGCGTCTCCATTTCCAGAGTAGGAACTGGCGGCCAGCAATCTGGCCGATTGCTGATGGGTTTCATTCAGCCTGTCTACAAGACAGTGCGAAAAATCGAGGCGGTGCGCCTCACCGGAGCGAAAAAACCTCCGCAGATCTCCGGCTTCACCTCGCCGGAGATGTGCGGTACAGCCAGACCTTGGCGTAAACCCAGTACCGATCCGCAGTGGCGCCGGGTGTAAGCTGGTATCAGAGAGCGCTGAGATAGGCCGCCAGGCTGGCCTTCAACTTGGGCGGAACGCGCACGGGCGCTGAGTCCGCCTCGACAAGAGCCGAAGCGCGGTTTGCGGTCGCGACGGCCTCGAGCGACGACGCCTCGCCGGCCGGCACGGCACTTGATTCGCGAGACCGCGCTGTCACTGCGACGCGGGTGCGAGGCTTGGTTGTGGCAGGAAGGCTCGAGCCTCGGATCGCATGGCGGTCTTTCGCCCGGTTTGTTTCCTTGGCCTTGGCACGGCTGATCGCCCCCTTGCCGGGATCCGAGGTGTGGATCACGGGCGGATCGGACGCCGCCCGCGTGTTGGCCAGGTCAAAGCTCGTGCTGCCGCCGCCCGCACCGATCGAGGCCTTTACCGTGTAGATGCCGGTGATGCCGTTGGCGGCCACGGCGATGCTGGCCTCGCCGGAGGCGTTGATCGTGGCGGTGTTGCTGCCGCCGGGAAAGGTGGCCGAGGCCCCACTCGCGGGTGCGGTAAAGGTGACCACGCCCCCGGCAACGGGCTCGCCATAAAGGCTGCTGACCGTCACGACCAGCGGTGCGGCGAAGGCCGTGTCGACGGCGGTCTGCTGGTTATTGCCACTTGGGACCGTCATGGTGAAGCCGCGCGACTCGAAGGCGCCGATATCAACCTTGTTGTTGACGATGCGCGCCGATCCGCGCTGGTCGGTAGTCAATGGCTTGCCGTTTCCATCGACGGCCAGGGCGACATTGCCGGCGGCGATCGCGGGGCTGCCGGGCAGGAGGGCCATGGTCTCGGTGGGGCCGCCGTTATTCTGCAGGGGGCCGAGGAGGGGGTTAACGGGGGCCATCGACGTACCCGTCAAGTCAGTCGGCGCGAAGCCGCTGCCGCCCGATTTGTTGCCGATGAGGTTGTAGCCCTTGCTGGTGACGGCTCCGAACAAATCAGGTCCCAATGGAGCGGTGTTGGTCGCGATGATCGTGTTGGCCGTGGTCATCGTGCCGAAGTAGGCCGCGATGCCGCCGGCGAATGCCGAGGCCGAGTTGCCCGCGAGCGTGCAATTGGCGAGCGTCAGCATGCTATCGTTATAGATGCCGCCGCCGTACGTGGCCGAGTTGCCTGAGAACGTGGAGTTGGTCACGATCAGCGTGCCACCGTTATAGATGCCGCCGCCATTCGGGGACGAGTTGCCCGAGAACGTGGAGTTGGTGACCGTCAACTTACCAAAGCTGAGGATGCCGCCTCCGCCGTTTCCGCTCGCGTTGTCCAGGAGAGCGGAGTTGGTGACCGTCAGCGTGCCATGGTTATCGATGCCGCCGCTGCTGCGTGAGGAGCTACCATCGGCGATGGTCAGTCCGGCGATGGTCGCGGTCACGCCGTAATTGACGTCGAACACCTGATTGGCAAAGTTGCCGCTGACCGTGAGAACGTTGGCGCCAGGGCCGAGTATCTGGACGTCGCGGCTGATGGCCGGCAGGGGGCTCGCCAGATCGATGACTCCGCTGGCCGTGAAGTCGATGACGCTGCCTCCGTACTGGTTGGCCTGAGTCATGGCCGAGCGCAGCGAGCCGCCGCCGCTGTCAGCCGTAAAGTAGACCGGGTACACCTGAACTTCGAATGCGCCGATGTCGACGCCGCCAAAGACGTTGCGCGGAGCGCCGCGCTGGTCGGTGGTGATACCGGAGGGGACGAGGGCATTGTTGCCGGCGTCGATGGCGGGGCTGCCGGGCAAGAGGGCCATGGTCTCGGTGGGGCCGCCGTTATTCTGCAAGGGGCCGAGGAGAGGATTGACGTTGAGCAGGTCGGTGGCCACGAAGCCGCTGCTGCCCGATGAGTTGCCGATGAGGTTGTAGCCCAGGCTGGTGACGGATCCGTCAACATCGGGTCCGGTCGCGGCCGTGTTCCCGGCGATGATCGTATTGGCGAGGGTCAGCGTGTACCCGCCCGAGTTCTCGATGCCGCCTCCGTTCCCAGCCGAATTGTCCGAAAAAGTGGAGTCGGTGACCGCGAGCGCGCCAGCGCTCAAGATGCCGCCGCCGCCGCCCGAGGTCGAGTTGCCCGAGATCGTGGAGTTGGTGACCGTCACCGTCCCCAGGAAGTTGTCGATGCCGCCGCCCGAAACCCCGGACGAGTCGCCCGAGATGGTGGAGTTGGTGACCGTCAGCGTCCCCACGAGGTTATCGATGCCGCCGCCTTGCGAGGCCGAGTTGCCCGAGAGAGTGGAGTTGGTGAGCGTCAGCGTGCCACCGTCGTTAAAGATGCCGCCGCCCTGCGAGGCCGAGTTGCGCGAGATGGTGGAGTTAGTGACCGTCAGCGTGCCCGCGTTCAAGATGCCGCCGCCGTTTCCGTGACTTTTACCGTCGGCGATGTTCAGTCCGGCGATGGTCGCGGTCACAAAATCGTTGACCAGGAACACCCGGCTGGCTCCGTTGCCGCTGACCGTGAGGCTGCCAGCGCCCGGGCCTTCGATGTCCAGGTCTTGCGTGATATCCAGCGGGCCATTGGTCGCGGACAGCGTAACGGTGCCCGTGACACCACTGGCGAACGCGATCGTGTCCCCCGCGCTGGCATTCGCGATCGTGAAGCGCAACGATCCCACGCCGCTATCGTTGGTGTTGGAGACAAAGTCGGTACTGAGCAAGGCGCGTTCTTCCAGGACTTCGAGCCGGGGCCGGGAAGACCGGCGGCCGCCGGGAGTGGGGCGCCGGCCGGGGCGGCCGCGCTCGCGGAGGTGATTCGTATTCCGGGCTGAGACGGCAGTTGAAAGCAACATCGGAGGTGTGTCCATTTCAAGTGAAGGACGGGGCGGCCAGCAATCTGGCCGATCCCTGGCGGGTTTCGCTCAACCTGTCTACAAGACAGTGCGAAAAACTGCGGCGGTGCGCCTCACCGGGGCGAAAAAATTTCAGCAGGTCTCCGGCTTCCCCTCGCTCACCCCGAAGGGACTATCTACCGCTCGCCGCCTTGGTCGGGAGTTGATCGACGCCGATCCCAAGCTGCACAAGCGCGGCGTGCTCCGCTTCCGATAATTCGCGCGGCACGAGGGGGCGCCGCGATCGGAGCGATGGGTTGATGGGCTTACTTGCCGGCCTGCGAGCGTAGTGGTCTCCAGGATCCCGGTGTCCCGTGGTCAGCTAGACCTCACGGGGCCATCGGTGCGACGTCGCCGGATCGCGCGGTAATCACGCTCCGCGTGATGGATCGGCGTCACGCGGATAGTGACGACTACCTTGCAGAAACGGAAGGGTCTCGGTCACTGCCTCTTCTGGCACAAGTCCGGCTCCTACGGACACCAGTCGTCATCAAAGTGCCGCTCCTCCAAGACCGCGCGAAACTTATCACGCATCTTGGGGCTGAACGTCCTGTCTTCGGCAAGCGCCTCGAAGCCCTCCTCGACAAGCTCCCAAGGCATGGAGGCCAAGACCTTGATGACTGCCGCCAGGTAACGGCGAGTCGTGTTTGAACTCTTGGCTCGCTTCAATTCGGCGAACAGGAGGTCGGCACAAGGCTTGGTGTTGTAGCCCGTCATTGCCTCAACGATTCGGATGCGCTTCTCCCAGTTATCTTCGCAGTTCACAAAAACGCCCAGGAGGAATACTCCAGCTTCCGCCCGTCCATGACCATACATGGACTGCAGCAAGCTCAACCCCGATCTGAACTGCTGATCGTCAGTGGAGAGCGCCTGTTTCAGAGCGCCGCCGATTGGGAACTGAGCCGGATCGAAGTAGCCCTCCTTCGTGAGCCAGGGCACGTTGCCGAGCAGTTTCTTGGCGTTCACTGATGGATCTCCTCGAACCCCGGATGTTCGCTTCGGCAAGTTTACCGTCACGAGTCAGCTCGCCATGCAAAACCGGGATGATCGTGCCGCTTTTTTAGCCCGCGGTCAAGCTCCCGCGAATCACTCGCAGTCGAACAGCATAGAAACAAGCCCACGGGTCTTTTTGTCACGTACAAAGACGACGATCTTGTTCTTGGCGACGCCTTTCCCAAGCCGGCAGATAGTCCTCAATGAGCCGGACGGCGCCGTTATCGGCGTCGTGTTGGCTGTCAACGCTTCGAGCCCGGCTATGATCGCGACAGCACCAAAAGCCTTGCTGAGCTGGTGCAACATCGGGTCTTCGGCTACCACCAGATCCCGGCTCCAATCGCCCACACCGGTGATGTACTCTCCGCCGTGAGCGCCGACTAACGGCGCGACTTGGTTCCCAGCCCAGATGAACTCGTTGGCCAAGCCGGTCGCGATGTCCGTGGCGGCGTTTGCGATGTTCGCAAGGCCTTGCAGGATCCCTAAGCCCGCACCGCCCAGGCCGGCCAGGAACACGTTTTCATAACCGCCAGGGGGTTCGGTCCGCGCGGACGCCGCTGACAACCCCGCGGCCTGCGCGCTCCTGCGCCGGGGGCTGCGGCCGAGGATGTCGTCCCCATTGCTGCCGGCGCGGCTCCCGCCAGCGTGAGGGCGCCAGCAGGCGCATAGATTCCACTCCCAGCGCCCGAAACGCCCAAAGGCGCGCCCGGCGCGCCGCTGCTGCTTGAAGAGCCGCTGCCGGATGTCGAAGAGCCCGAGGTCCCGGACGTCAACGCTGCTCCGCAGGTCCCCGATGACGAGGCCGATGTCCCAAGAACCGCTGGCGAACCCGAGGTGTGGGCGCCGGCGGCGCCGTTTACGCCCACGAGCGCGCCAAAGCCCAGCGGCGCCGACACGTTCGTCATACCGGGAACGGTGACGCTTTACATTAGCCCCTCGTAGCTCCTTAGTTACGGAGAAAACTGGACTCTGGCTGGCGTAGTCGACTTTAGCGTGGCACGACGGGCGTCTCCCGCCAATCGGGCCCGACGCTGGTGCAATTTAATTCACAAAGCCATGCCTTTTAAGGACTAGCGTAGAGCGTCACCTTTTCCAAGCTCTACGAGGCGACGCTGGCGCTGACGAGGGCCAAGCTGGGCTCCGACTACCCCGACACGCTCCGGAGCATGAACAACCTGGCCAACAGCTACCAGGCCCTGGGCCGGCAAGATGAGGCGCTTAAGCTCCACGAGGCGAGGCTGGCGCTGCACGTGTCCAAGCTGGGCTCCGACCACCCCAATACGCTCCTGAGCCGTCTCCTCGTGGCGAGCGGCCTGGTGCGGCTCGGTCGCGGCGCCGAGGCCGCCGCCGACTGCCGCCGCGCCGCCGAGACGTGGGAGAAGCGAGGCGGCTCCGATGCCAATAGCCTCTACAACGCCACGTGTTTCCGGGCGGTCACCGCCGCGGCGCTGCGCGCGGCCGACACGTCGCCCGCGGGGACCGGGCAGGCGGAGGACGAGGCCGACCGGGCCATGGTCTGGCTCGAGCGGGCCGTCGCCGCCGGGTACCGCGACGCCGCCAACATGACCGAGGACCACGACCCCGACGCGCTGCGCCACCGGGCCGACTTCAAGGAGCTGCTGGCGCGGCTGACGCGGCCCGGCCGAAGTGACGATGTTGATGCCGGGGCGAGCCTCGGTGCGAGGCTTCCGCGAGAGCAGGGGCGATGCGAGACCCGAGCGACGCCGGCGCGATGCGACCCGATCGCACGGGATCGGCACCCGGCCCATCCCGACCGCCGGAGGACCGCGTCGGTGCATCCGCAAACGGGGCGCATCTCGAATTAACTGCCTGATCCGTCCCGCCCGACAGCGGTGATAGTCCGGTCGGGCCGAACTTCGGCCTCGCCCAGAATCCGTGTCCGGGCGCGGGACCAATGCCGGTCCCGAACTGAGCCCATTGCGCACCATCGCCCCACGCTCGTCGTCGGTGATGCTTCGCGGGGGTACCAACCTGCTTCGGTCTGATCGACCGAAGCGTCGAATGCGGGCTGCACGTCATCATGCCGCAAGCCGAGATTTTGCTCCGTCGTCGAAACCCTCGCATAGCAGATGATCATCCTCCACCGGCTAGCCCCTGGAGTTAAGAAACCCGTCGAAGTGGGTTTTTTGAGATGAAGTCGTTAAGCAACCGGCGCTGTAAAGAAATCCCTGGTTTGACTTACAGCCCGTTAGGGCTATCAACTGCGACCGCGCGCCCGTCGCGCAGGGCAGAACAGTACGCGTCGGGTGTCGGATCGACCGACGCGTCGGAAGAACACTCGCACGTACGCTCTATCCGGCGGACTCGGCATTAGCCGCATTACATGCCGCCGATCGGAAGTCATGTGTCGCCAGCCGCCGCGACATACTTGTAAAGCGTCGGCCTCGAAATGCCGACCGCCTTGCAGATTTCATCAATTGTATGTTTCTTCTGCCGGTACAGATCGACAGCCACGGCACGCTGTTTCTCACCGAGCTTTTTTCGCCTGCCGCCTTTCCTGCCGCGTGCTCTCGCGGCTGCCAGCCCCGCGTACGTACGTTCGCGGATCAAATTCCGCTCAAACTCTGCGAGCGCCCCAAAGATGTGAAATAACAGCTTGCCGCCCGGTGTGGTCGTGTCGATGGATTCGGTGACGCTCTGGAATCCGACCCGCTCGGACTCCAGCTCGGCCATCAGCTCGATCAGGTGTTTGAGAAACCGCCCCAGCCGGTCGAGCCGCCAAACCGCCAGCACATCGCCAGATCGCAGCGCATCGTGCACACGCTCAAGGCCGGGGCGTTGCACCTTGCCGCCACTGACCGTGTCCTCGATGATCTTCTCGCAGCCGGCCCGCTTCAGGGCATCACGCTGCAAGTCAAGATTCTGCTCCGTTGTCGAAACTCTCGCATAGCCGATGATCATACCCCACCCCGCTTTGCCGCTCGAGTTTTGAAGCCCGTCGGAATGTTTGGGAGCGGGGATTTTGCGATCAAGCAGCTAAGCCAGCGGAGCAGCAAATAAAACGGCCGGTAGATTGATGACCGCCGAAGCACGTAAGGAAATCGATTCGCCACCGATGACGGGGCCGCGAGTAAAGAAAACGTACGTCCGATTGACAGCCCGTCAGGGCTATCGCCGCAGACCGCGCGCTATCGCGCTGGGCAGAACAGCGTGCGTCGGTGTCGTCGGACCGAAGCATTTATTTCGGCAGGTGACGAAGACCACCCACAGTCGCCAATTCGGACTGGCGTCAATTGTGCACCCTGTCGAGCAAGTCGCGAATCGCCTGCACCACGGCGTCTGGGCGGTAGACGTAGAATGTGGCGTGCGCAGCGTTTTCCAGCACGCGGTGTTCACCGTGGCGCACGGAATTGGCAATGGCCCGGTCGATGGCCAACTTGATGTCGTTCAACTGGTGCTGCGAGGCTTCGGTCGCGAACATCGCCCGAAATGGATCGATGCCCATGCCTGTGAGCACAATCAACGGGACATCGGGCATGTCGCCGCCGCGGCGGATCTCGTCGCAGATGCTCTCGAAGTTCTTGGCCTCTTTCAGCCCGACGCGCCACGATTTGAGGTGGTATTCGAAGAGCAAATCGCGGACCGGCGCCGGCCAGTCGGTAACCTGGGCATAATGCAGCATACAGTGGCAACGACGGGTCCCGAATTGCGTCGCCTGCCGTCATGAACGAACGCTAGCGCTTTCCTGCCGCGCCCTCGGTCCGTCCAATGGGAAGTAACTGACTTTCGGCCCATGTCGCGATTGTCCGGGCCACTTGCTCCTCCTCCCCGGAGTACATGTGGTCGGCTCCCCGGATCATGACGGTGTCCACGCTGCGAGGGCCTCTCGGCTGGCGTTGGATGCAGGATTTGAGCAACTCCAAGTCCGCCTCCGTCCCGACATCCGGCTCCCGAGTACCGAAGAAAGCGAGTAAGGGGCACCGCAGCCGAGTGACGGCCGGATTGGGTGTTTTCTCCCCGAAGAAGTCTCCAATTTCCGCCGGGGTGTTGGCATCATCCAGAAAAGTGGCCGCACTGATGAAGGCCGGGAATGGCCGATTGGGGATGCGCAGCAAATCGTCGCCGCGGCCATCTGCAAGCAGGCGAGTGGCTTCCGCGTGCTGGCGACTGGCTTCGGCCCGTTGATTCGGGTCGGTCGGAGGGGTATAGGCCCTCACTCCCCCCGACGCGAGAACCACTCCAACGACCCGCCGGTCCTGCTTTTCTCCCTGATAGGCACGAACAACCGCCCAACCGGCGCTGTGCCCAACCAGAATGACCTTGTCGAAGCCTCGATCACCGGCGAAGTCGATCCACGCGGCGATGTCTCGGACGGCTTCACTCCGAACACCCCAGTAGCCACCGCCTCGCAACCGCTTCCCGTCCCGGTAGCCGGCAACAGAACCAATGTCATGCATACGCGTATTTACTGTGACACACGGGTACCCGAGATCCGCGAGGGCCCGCCCAACTCTGACGTATGTCGGTGAATAGAAATTCACTCCCCACCCATGGACCCAGATCACAGCGACGGGTTTGGCGGACTCTTTCGGAGGGATAAAGAAAGCACCACAATTGACGACATCGTCACTCGCTCGTGCATATACCAGTTCTTCGGGGTACTTGCCTACCGAGTCTCTTCGGGAGAACCACTTTCCGAGACAGAACCCAAACACCAGCAGAGCAAGGGCGAGTGCGGACACGACGATACGCCGTCGGTAAATGGGTAGTCTCAGACGCATCGAATTTCTCCCCACTCGGGTCTCTTATTGCGGATCCTTGCTCGGCGCAATTGACCCTGTTGCGATGCAAGTATGTTCGCCCCTGCCCGCCTCATTATTCACGCTGAACGCGACCGACTTCCCCGATGCGGCGTTTAGCGCCGTTGAGCACAGACGGGGAAACCCTCGCATAGCCGATGATCATCCTCCACCGGCTAGTCGCTAGAGTAAAGAAACCCGTCGCAGTGGGTTTTTTCAGATAAAGTCGCTAAGCGACCGGCATGGTAAACAAAACGCTGGTTTGATTAATGGCCCCTCAGATCGAGCACCGCCACCCAATCCTGAAGTCAATCGATGCCTCGAACTCCGTTGGGCTCTGCCCCGAGCGCGCGTTGGTGTCGTCGGACCGAAGCGCGCAGTGGCCCCGCTCGGCAAACGCCCGTGAATCCAAGCCTAGCCGCGTCCCGTTCCCGTCTCCTTTCGGTCTCAAAGAGCGACGGATAACGTGTAGGGTAAACAATGGAGGTACCCCGCTTGTCGCTGATTGGATGGAATCTTGGTGAACGCCTTCGGGTCGCGCCTCTATTCGCCGGCGCTCCCGGGGTTCCTACATGTCTCTGCGATTAAGCTCCGGCCTCATGCTGGCGACGTCCGCCTGCCCCTGGCGCGACAATCAAGCCGAACATCGCTCCAGCAACGCCAACCAGTAGCCCGATGGCTGAATGGCCGATCTGGCGGTAGGCCAGAAGGTCAACACAAGTGACTGGCACTGACTTCGTGGTGTATTTTATCGCCTCCTTGAGATCATCTCGGGTTTCAAATTGACCCTGCCTTGAGTAGTAGGCAACCTCGCCCTTTTTGCCATCAAGAACCTTTTCAGCCGTGGCATCCAGTAAGTTGCTGGTTAACAGCGGAGGGTATTCGATTTGCCCGAAGGCGAAGTGAATGTAAACAAAGCCAAAGACGGCCATTCCGGCCCAGGCAGGACGCGCCCGTCCGCAAATGGCGAGCACAGAAGCCGCCGACAGGCAGACCAGAGTCAGGCTGAACGTAATGCTCGCCCATAGAGCGGAAGATTCGCGGAAGGCGGCTACGATGACCGCGACAAATCCCACGACCACCATGAGGCTTGCGATTGAGAAGCCGAAGTATTTCAATTCGAATCTCCTGGTATGGCATGTCCGTGTCCGGTGGCCCGATCCTAACTTCCGGAGACTTGGTCAGTCAGGAGGTAATGTGTCTGGGCGATGACCGTCGTCTCCGGGATTAACTTATACTCCGTGCTTCGTACCAGCTCCGGGGTTTCTAGCTTACTTATCACTTCCCATCTGCTTCCACCATCTGTCGAGTTCACGGCCGCCTCAGCGCCGAGACGCCGATCAAACGCAAAGACGAATGGCTGATCGAGAAACTGGGCGATTCACTGGAGCCGCAGCAAGTGCAGAAGCCCAACAAGACACGCAGACGGCGCAAGATAGCAAAGACGAAATTGAATTAACCTATTAACGGTCTGGATAACGGAGAGGAGCGCGGTTACAGGACCAAGGGTAACGGTCGTTCAACAGCGGAGAAGGTTCGTCAGTGAAAGGTGATTCGACCGTCTCGGGGCTAAAGGCAACCTCGCAGCGCGCTTCGGTGTGATCGACCCACGCGTCTCTCGCCGGCTTCAATTCATCATGCCGCAAGCCGAGATTTTGCTCCGTCGTCGAAACCCTCGCGTAGCCGATGGTCAACCTCCACCGGCTAGCCGCTGGAGTAAAGAAACCCGTCGGAGTGGGTTCGTTGAGATGAAGTCGTTAAGCAACCGGAGCTATTAAGATAACGCTGGTTTCCTTTACTGGCTTTGCCCCCGCATGGGGTAAATCGCACGAGCACCGGCTCCCAAGTGCAGTACAGCGCCAAATAGCGATGAAGATTTGGTGCCATTTATCGATGACGATTACAAACCACAAGCGTCGCTTGCAGCGTCCTTCAGCCTAAGCGGAGATGCTTGAGTTTCGGCATGGGCGCGCCGGGAGCCGGTAGCCGCGTCGCTTTCGGCTCCGCTCCCCGCAAGTATTCTGCAATGTGATCTTCGCCGATCCGTATGCAACCGCGGCCAAACCCCATCCTGTAATGGCGCAGCTTCCCAGCCGCGACCAGGCTATAGACCGTCGCTTGGGGATGGAAACGAGGACGCGACTAGTATCGACAAATCCGGCGGCGTGGTGGCGGACGGAGACCGCAATGTATCCAACCGCTCGGAATGGATTTGGGTCCGAGCGAGGCGTCGCTTTTGGGTCGCTCCGCGCACGGCCCGGCTTCGTTCACGTGTAAAATGCCTAGCGGATCTGATCCCAAGTCTGGGCGTCGATACCGGGGAAGCGGTTCAAGTGCGCCAGGTTTGTCGTAGCGATCGTGACGGTATCCCCTGGCTGGCCGGCAAGCGCCGCTTGACCGGCAAGTATGGCATCGGCATCGAGAGAGTCGGGCGACGCCGTCGGGATCCCCGACTGTCGCAGGAACCCCCAGAACTCCGCAGCCTTGATGATCGCGTCGGTGGACAAAGTCAGGTGTCGAAAACCGCTTCCGCGATTGAGTGCATACTCCAGCCTTCGCAAGCTGCCGACGGCGCGGATGCGATGCAGCTCGCGGCGCACCTCGTAGTGGGCAATCTCGGGGATGATGACGATCGCGCCACTTGCCCGGATGGTCTGCACCCACCCGAGACAACGCCCGGCTTGCGGCCTGCCTGGAGCGGGCGCACGCACGATCAAACCGAGCGGCCCGCTGTCCAGGAGGATCAACCGCGCCATGACTAATAGAGGCCCTCGAAAAGCTTCCTGTGCGGTCGCTGTGCGTCAAGGTCCCGCATCGCTTCCTCCCAGGCACCCGGCGGGTCGTCGTCGGGCAGCGCAAACATCAGTTCGACGAACGCAGCGATTGCTTTGGCATCCTGGGCCTGTTCCTCCGGAGTGATCGGGAGAACGCAGCCTGTCGCGTCGTTACAGGGGACACGATGCGGAGAACACGCTCGGGCATGATCCTGCAGGGCGGCTTCCTTAACCGTGTTCACCTCAGGTCCCTCATCGAGCGTACTCATTGTCTGGCTCCCTTCGCTTGAGATGGCGGCGATCCACATGATTATACGGTGGCGCGCCTGGGCACGGAAGCTCGAGACAAGCGCACCCAGTCGGCTGAGCCCGCGGCCGAGGAAGCTGATCCCATCGAGATCGGCCGTGTACGAACGATGACCGAAATGACGGGGACCGATTCGATGGGTCGCATCGACGCATAAAACTCTGCCACGGCAGACAAACGGTGATAAACCCTGCGAATTCCTGCAAAACCCCGATAAATCCTGGAAAGCGCTCACAGCCGTGCAATCGCGGATAAACTATCCGATTGCTTCAGTGAGTTGCCGCTCACGGTTGAACATACGGTTGAAGAAGCGTGGAAACGTCCGCTGATTGTGCGGGTTTTTCATGAACCCGAGCGCCTGGGTGAATACCGGGCGCTCTCCGGATCTCCAACTCGTCAGACGCCTTGCTTGTTCGTACCTCGAACGACAGCAGTTGATGGGCGAGAACGAGGCGAGTAAAGATCGCCGTCGCAGGCTGGGACACCGCACCACAATCCAGATGGAGGTGAGCTAGATCGGTAGGTCTTCCCGGAACTTTTAGGAACTTTCGTCCACCGTCCTCAGCCTTCGTGCTACCAAGGCACGGGCATCCAACGAGCTTGAAGGACGGCGCGGGTTTCCTCCTCCTGCACGAAGGCGACGAGAGCGAGCCGGGCAAGCCCGGTGACGTGGTAGTTGTCGGGGTAATGGCGCTCGCTCTTCTGGCCGGACTGGGCCTCGATGGCCGCCTCAATATCCCCCACCGTCTTGGTCAGCTCGATCGTGACCGAGTGCTCGAACGTCTTGGCGTCGATCGGAACTCCTTCGAGGCCGCCGGGCATGGCCCGGACGACGTTGTGGTGGACGCGCCGACCGTTTCGTCCCGCGTAGCGGACGACCTCCTCGACGAGGGCGTAGCGCAGCCGCAGGGGGTGTTTGGCGGGCGCCTTTTGATCGACCTTCGACTGGACCTTGAGGACGTCCCCGCGCCGCTCGACCTCCAGGTCGATCGCCGCGGAGAGCTTCTCATCGAGCCCCGGTTCGACCGCCTTCCGCAAGGCGGTGTACGTTCCCTTCGCGTCGGTGATCGGCCCACCGACGTCTGGGCCGGCCTTGCCATCGACCCGGATCATGGGTACGCCGTGCAACTCGTAGAACTCGAACCGCGCGGCAGCGCTGGGATTCGTAAGCAGATCGTACCCAGGGATCGGGAGGTGATACTGGAGCGCGACGACGTCGGCCGGGCCGAATTGCGCCAGGAGTGCGTCGAACGCCACGTCGGCGGCGACGCACGGGGGGCAACGTGCCCCCGTGAACAGTTCGACCAAGACGGTATGCCCCTTCGACTTCGGCCGCTCGCGGGTCACTTCCGGCAGGAGCGTCGAGTCCGCCGCCGCGTCGGCGCGGTCCACGCGCCCAGCGGCCTCGGCGATCCGGGCATCGAGGGCGGCGTCCGCCTTCCCACCGGACCGATGGAGGCACCAGGAGAGGGTCCGCAGGACCGCTTCAGCGACCGCCGGAGGATCTTCGGGGCGCAACAGTGCCTCCGCGCGGCGTGCATACTCGATCGCGACCCGCGCATCGACGTTCGACTCGGCGATCGCCCAAGCCGCCCAGTGGGTTGCGAACAACACCATCTCCCGGCCGTACCGCTTGGATTGGCCGATCACACGCTCGGCCACGCCCCGCAATTCCGCTTCGGGCTTTCCGCTCTGCGTCATGTAAAGGAGCTGCGCCGCCAAGGCCGTATACGCCCGGGGGTGGTCGGGGTATTTCGCGGCGAATCGTTCCAACGCCGCAATCCTCTCGTCTCCTTCGACCTTTTGCAAGTTTGGCAACCTGGGAACACGCTCCTCCGGACCGGCCTCGTTCGACCCTACACCGCGCGACTCAGGAATGAGCTCTGCCGGGAAGCGGACATCGCCGGCCGAACCGAATGAGCCCAGAAGGATACGCGGCGTCTTCGCGCCTCCGTTCTGATAAACGGCGACGGAAAAGACCCGGGATGGACCGCTTCTTGGGACCAGTTTTAAGTCGAAACGCAGAGCGTCCCCGTGAATCCGAGGCGACTGTACGGTTGATTTGCCCAGATCGCATCCGTCGGCCACGGAGGAGAGAGACACCGAGAGAGGAGACCGGTCGGCATCAACCTCGACCGAGCATACCGCGGAACCCGCAGGGTACACGAAAAGCCGCCATGTCCCAGCAAAACTCGGGCCACCGTCGGCCGCTGGCGAGACGGCCCCGCAAATCAGATGGGCGGCGAGAAGGGGAACCAGACGCGACATTTTGCAGCTCCCGTTTCAAAACGCGGCAGGGGTCAAATCCACTGGTTCAGTCAACTCTACGCCGCCCAGCCTCGCGCCGTGCGCTGGGGCTCTGACGACGCGAGCATGTAGAGCGTGCGGAATCGAAGCTCTAACATATAGCCGGCAAAGCCATAACCGTGCCAGTACGCAATGCACCGGGATCAGTATCGTGTCCCCGGAACCCGGGAACAGTATGATGTCCCCGGAGCCCTGGCAAACTCTTGCCGAATGCCTGGATCGCCATGATTGCTGCAGCCCGACGCGAGGTGGTCGCATAGCCGCGAAGCTCTCTGCCCGGTTCGAAGTGCCGCGACGGAGTGCTCGACTTGATTCTGCGATCGCTTCCCACGGAACGTCCCGTTCCGTACGTGCTGGCCGATCGTCGCCCCGGCCGGTATTCTTGACCTCATGAAGAACGAGCTCACCCGCATCCTCGGCGCCATTGAAGCTGGAAACGCGCAAGCCGCCGATCGGCTATTGCCGCTGGTATACGAGGAGCTGCGCAAGCTGGCGGCCGCACACATGGCGAACGAGGCTGTTGACCATACCCTGAGCGCAACAGCCTTGGTTCACGAGGCCTATCTGCGGCTGGTGGGTGATCAGCAGTTCAACAACCGAGGTCACTTCTTCGCCGCGGCGTCTGAGGCCATGCGGCGCGTGCTGGTCGACCATGCTCGCAACCGCAAGCGGCTTCGAAGAGGCGGTCCCTCGCGACGGCGCGAGGAGCTTGAACTCGACGCCGTGGCTCGGCTCGACGCTTCGCCGGATGACTTGCTCGACCTTGACGCCGCACTTTCCCGGCTTGAGCGAGAAGACCCCCGCGCCGCCTCCTTGGTCAAGCTCCGTATGTTCGCCGGACTGACCCAGGACGAAGCGGCGAAGACGTTGGGGGTGGTGCGACGGACCGCCGACCGCGACTGGGCGTTCGCACGCGCCTGGCTTTTTCGGCAGCTTTCGGAAAATTCATGTCGCACGGCGAAGGCAGACGGAGCATGACGATGAGGAGGCCGCTTGCGGGCCCCCGATCCTCAGTCGTTCCGAGCCGATCCCGAGGAGTCGACATCCATGACTTCGCCCGACCCCGACCTGAAGAGCTTATTCTGTGAAGCCCTTGAGCGGCCAGGCGGCCCCGAGCGGGACGCGTACCTCGAGGAAGCATGTCGCGGCAACCCAGCGCTCAAAGCGGGAGTCGAGGAGCTACTGGCGGCCCACGACCAGGCAGGCCGCTTCCTCGCACAAGGCCCGGAGGGACCGGTCGCTGACGGGTTAGAGGCCCTTGCCGCCACCGGCACCGATACGCCGTCAATTGCCACCAATTCAGCGGAAACGATTGCCAACGAGACACACCAATCGGCAAGAACCTCCGCCTCGGAATCGCTCGCCTTCGCGGAGAATGGGTCTGGCGCCACGAACGCCACAGCCGTCGACTCAGGGCGGAAAAACCGCCCTGGCGGGTTCGTGCCGGGTCAGGTCATTGCGTTGCGGTACACGCTGCGAAACCTGCTCGGCGAAGGGGGCCTGGGCACGGTTTATCTGGCCGAACAGTCCGAACCGGTCAAACGCCAGGTCGCACTCAAATTGATCAAGCTTGGCATGGACTCGCGCGCGGTTCTGGCCCGGTTCGACGCCGAACGCCAGGCGCTGGCCCTGATGGATCACCCCAACATCGCCCGCGTTTACGACGGAGGCACCACCGAGACCGGCCAGCCGTTCTTTGTGATGGAACTGGTAAACGGCCTGCCGATCACGGATTACTGCGACCGCAAACGGCTGCCGGTTCGGGCTCGGCTGGAGCTGTTCGTGGCCGTTTGCCAGGCGGTGCAGCATGCCCATCAAAAAGGAATCATCCACCGCGACCTCAAGCCTTCGAACGTGATGGTCACCGAGGTCGACGGCCGCCCCACTCCCAAGGTCATCGATTTCGGCGTGGCCAAGGCCACCGGGTTCGACCTGACCGACCAAAGCCTGGGCGATACCGGAGCGATCGTCGGCACGCCTACCTATATGTCGCCCGAGCAAGCGGACCCGTCCTCGATGGACATCGATACACGGACCGACGTCTATGCGCTGGGCGTGATCCTCTACGAGTTGCTCGCCGGCTCGCCGCCGCTGGATGCATCGCAGTTCAAGCGAGGTGCGCTGCTGGAGATGCTGCGCATGGTGCGGGAAGTTGATCCGCCCCGTCCGAGCACGAGGGTGAGCACGGCGGAAGGGCTGCCCAACATCGCGGCCGGTCGCAGCATCGATCCGGCGCAATTGAAGCGAGCATTGACGGGTGATCTCGACTGGATCGTGATGAAGGCCCTGGAGAAAGACCGCACCCGGCGGTACGAGACAGCCAACGGCTTCGCCGCCGACATCAATCGGCACCTTTCGTCCGAGCCGGTACTGGCCGCGCCGCCGAGTCGGATCTACCGAACGAAGAAATTTGTCCGCAGGCATCGCAACGGGGTGCTCGCCGCGAGCCTGGTGCTACTGTCGCTGCTGGGCGGCCTGGCCGCGGTGGCGGCAGTGCAGACGGCGGCCAACGCCAGGCTCGCCGCCTCGCTGACGAGGGAAACCAAGGCGAACACGGCCCTGAATGAAGCCAACGGCCAGCTCACCAAATCACGTGCGGCCGTGGAGGCGCGGTACAAGCTGGCAACGGACGCGATCAAGACGTTTCACACCGGCGTGAGTGAGGACTTCCTGCTCAAGGAGGAGAAATTCAAGGAGCTGCGCAACCGGCTCTTGAAATCGGCCTCGGACTTCTACGGCAAGCTCGGCGCCCTGCTCGGCAAGGAGACCGACATCGCCTCGCGGCGGGCCCTGGCGCAGTCCAACTTCGAGCTGGCCGACCTGACGGGCAAGGTCGGCCGCAACGAAGACGCCCTGGCGGCGCATCGTGCGGTGCTGGCGGTGCGCGAGGCAATGGCGGCCGAGCCGGGGGCCGGCGTCGTGGCCAAGGTCGACGTCGGCCGAAGCCTGATCGCGGTCGCAGGTCTGCTCGAAGCGACCGGCAAGACGGACGAGGCCCTGGCGACGTACCGGCGGTCGGAGTCGCTGCTGGCGGGCGTGGCGGGTGCCGATCCATCGGCGCGGGCGGCGCTGGCGGCCTGCCGGTCGCAAATGGGTTGGCTCCTACAGAAGACGGGCAAGACCTCCGACGCCCTGGCGGCCTTACGGCTGGCGCGGGCCGACCAGGAGGCGCTGGCCGCCGCTCCCGAAGCCTCCAACGATGCCCGCCACGACCTGGCGGAAACCATCGCTCGCATCGGCCTCCTGCTGTTCTGGACGGGCAAGACGGCGGAGGGGGAGGCCGAGTACCGCAAGGCGATGTCGCTCTACCAGAAGTTGGCCGACGACAACCCCGCCGTCACCAAATTCCGCAGCGACCTGGCCGAGAGCCACTACCACCTCGGCTGCCATTTGGACTGGGTCAAGCCCGAGGAGGCAGAGGCCGAGCATCGCCGGGCGGTGGCGCTCTCCCGGAAGCTGGTCGACGACAACCCCGCCGTCACCGAATTCCGCGGCGGCCTGGCCTTGAGCCACGACGGCCTCGGCTGGTCGCTGTGGCACACGGGCAAGCTGGCGGAGGCGGAGGCCGAGCTCCGCAAGGCGGTGGCGCTCTTCCAGAAGCTGGCCGACGACAACCCCGCCGTCACCCGCTTCCGCCTCGGCCTGCGCAAGACCACTTCACCCTCGGCCACGTGTTTTCGTCCATGGGCAAGCCAGTCGCGGCGGAGGCCGAGTACCGCAAGTCGCTGTCGATCCGGCAGAAGCTGGCCGACGACAACCCCGCCGACACCGAATTCCGCTTCCGCCTGGCGCACAGCCACTTATGGCTCGGCGGCGTGCTGTCGAGCACGGGACAGGCCGGCGGAGGCGGAGGCCGAGTACCGCAAGGCGATGACGCTCAACCAGAGGCTGGCCGACGACGAGCCCGCCGTCACCGAATTCCCCAACTGGCTGGCGTGGAATCACCGCGCGCTCGCCGAGCTGCTGTCGAAGATGGGCAAGCCGGCGGAGTCGGAGGGCGAGCTCCGCAAGGCGCTGGCGATCCGGCAAAAGCTGGTCGACGACGACCCCGCCGACACCAGCGGGCGCCAGTGGCTGGCGGACAGCCACTTCGACCTCGGCATCCTGCTGTCGAAGACGGGCAAGCCGGCGGAGGCGGAGGCCGAGCTCCGCAAGGCGCTGGCGATCCGGCAGAAGCTGGCCGACGACCACCCCGCCGTCGTCAACTTCGGCAGGAGCCCGGCGGACTTGCACTTCAACCTCGGCATCCTGCTGTGGAACACGGGCAAGCCGGCGGAGGCGGAGGCCGAGTACCGCAAGGCGGTGGCGATCCGGCAGAAGCTGGCCGACGACAACCCCGCCGACACCGGCCTCCGCAGGAGCCTGGAGGACTTGCACTTCAACCTCGGCATCCTGCTGTCGAACATGGGCAAGCCGGCGGAGGCGGAGGCCGAGCTCCGCAAGGCGGTGGCGATCCGGCAGAAGCTGGTTGACGATCACCCCTCTGACATCGATCTTCGCGGTGGCCTGGCCTACGACTATTT
The DNA here is from genome assembly GCA_963823675.1 of uncultured Isosphaeraceae bacterium. Classification (GTDB taxonomy): domain Bacteria; phylum Planctomycetota; class Planctomycetia; order Isosphaerales; family Isosphaeraceae; genus CAWGMT01. The sequence continues at coordinate 63,575 of CAWGMT010000025.1, forward strand.
GAGGGTCGCTGCCCTCCAGGCGTGGTTCGGGCAGGACGAGGAGCTCTCCTCGACCTGTGAGAAACTCCTTTCGCTCGCGAAAGATACGCAAGATCCCGGGCTCGCCGAGATGGCGGCAAAGTGTTGCAGCCTGCGCCAGGCCGACCCCAAGCGGTGCGAATCCGCGCTGGTCCTCGCCCGTCGCGCGGTGGATCTCGGCAAGAACCATCCCTTGCTTCCCTGGTTCCAGATGGCCCTCGGCATGGCCGAATACCGTAGCGGACACTTCGCGGAGGCCGACGCCGCGCTGATCGCCGCGGCAACTGGCGGCAAGGACAACCCGCGCGTGGTCGGCACGTCGGCGTTCTACCGCGCGATGGGCCTGTTTCGACCGGGCAAGACCGACCTTGCCCGCAAGCTCGCGACCGAAGCGGCCGCGAAGATGAAGCCGCTGCCCCTCGACGAGCAGAAACCGCTTCTCGGCGGTGCCGACCATGACGACCTGATCATGTGGCTGGCCTACAAGGAAGCGAAGGCCATGATCCCGTTTGAAGCGACCCCCGCCGCCCCGGCGCAGCCCCACACGAAATGACCGGGACGGAAACTGGACGGAAACTGGGACGCAGCTAGTTTGTTTGTTGCGTGGCGAAGAAAAGGTTCCAGCCACGAATGGCACGAGGTTAAGGCATAACCTACTTATTCGTTTGAACTTATGAAAAGCAAGAATTCTGGCCCCTTGGGGTCGTCTGTCCAGAGGCTCAGCCCAGACCCCTCGTTTTCCAGGGCGGGTCAGTGGTTATAGGTTGTTTATATATCAATTTGCAATAACTCGATCCGCAGCGTCTTGGCGTAACTCCTTTATTATCTTGAACTTTCGCTTAACCTCGTGCCATTCAGTTCTGGAACCTGATTGTCGCATTTGTACTGAGTGCCGCGGGGCTGCTGTCGATGGAGGTATGGCAGGGCAAGAAAGCGAGTGTCTTTCCTGAAGCGGGTCAACCCAAGGTCCCTCTGGTTGACCACTCTTCGTCAGACAACGCCCACACGCTTTACATCTCGTACTTGGACCTCGATGGCTTCGCGGTGCCGGCGAGGCGGTTGAATGTCGTCGGCCGCTGGCTGCCGTACTCACCAGGAGATGACGACCAGATCGCAGTCTTGACGTATAATGACACAGAGTCATGAAGGAGGGCCGAATGACCACCAAGACTGAAACGCAATACCAGCATCTTGAACCGCGCCCCGGCTCGAATTACCGGCAGTTGTGGCTCAAGGGTCGACGGATTCGAGCGGCGGTGGTTTACGAAGCCGTCCATGGCCCTGATCCCCGCAGCCCGGAAGAATTCGCTCGGGACTATCAGGTTCCCTTCCCGGCGGTCCTTGAGGCTCTCGACTATGTGGCCCAGAATCTCCCGCTCATCCAGCAAGAGCGGGACCGCGAGGCGGCCAGGCTCCGAGCACGAGGTCTCATCGGGCCAGCGCACGAATGAGGGTGCTGTTCGACGAGAACATGAGCGATCCTCGGTTGGCCGCGCGGCTTCGGGCTCAAGGTCACGATCCCATCCTTGCTCCTGACGTGGGCTTGCTGTCCGTCTCGGATCCGAGAGTGCTGATCTTTTCCATCGCCGGGAGTATTCCTGTTTTGACTCGCGATTCGGAGGACTTCGAAGACCTCCATGACCTGGTCATCGCAGCCGCTGGCCATCATGCCGGTATTCTGTTCGTCCGCTTTGACAACGACCCGCGTCACAACCTGACCGATCGCGGGATTGCGACGGCGATCAGCAAGCTGGAATCCTCCTCGGTCCCGATTCGCGATCAGATTCACGTGCTGAACCAGTGGCGATGAGCTCCCACGCGGTCAGGCGGCCCGCTAGCATTCAGTCTCTGGTAACAAGATGGATGACGTCGAAGAATATCTTCGGGAATCGATGTTTTACCCTGCTTCCGGCCTCGACGGTGCGCCGGTAAGTTGCTCGCACCGTCCACGGAAATCCGCGGCTTTGGCCACGGTAAGTTGGTCGCCAAAACCTATATTTATTTCAGTGCCTATACACTTCTTTCTTTAGTTGACCCGACGTTTTCTGTGGATGAGGTCGCAGGGCAGGCAACGACTTACAACGACCCATCCTACGATCATGGAACTTTGGAAGTCTACTTCCAGCGGCCCGTTGGCCAAGGCGCACTAGCGTAGCGTGAACGTACCCGCGTCTGCCTGGTTGCGCGACGATCTCTGATGCGATAGGCTGGCGGGATGAGCCCCTTCCGCCGGATCGCCGATTTCTTCCGCCGCAAGCCCGGCATGATCGGCACGCCGCCATCCGAGCGGCCCATGTGGCACGATCCGGCGGCGCACGCCAGCGATTTCGCCGAGCGTTATGCCGAGCCATTGAACTACCATGTCGAGAGCCGGATGATGGAACTCGGGATCGACCCACTGAAGATTGGAGTCGGCGAGCCAGAGCACGGTATCCGGCACGCCGCCTTCATTCCTCACGAGGCGGATGGTGGCGGCAACACGCCAGACGGGAGACTCAATCTCGACAGCGGGATACTAAACCCCGATCTGTTCAATCGACTCGGCCCGGAAGCATCCGACGCCTACATGAAGGCTCGATTGCGGGACAGGATCGATTCTGGCATCGCGCACGAATATGAGGAGGCTAAAGGCGGCGGCAGCCACGAATACGCCTACGAACATGCTCCGGAGACGGAGTTGCCCATCCGGCATGAGGCGCGCGAACTGGCCCGGAAGATCAGGGATGGAGAGCGTCGGCGCAGGCATTGATCCATTCCTCCCGACGCTCCCAGCCCGCGCGGGTGAAACGGAACACCGACTCCGGGCCGCCCACCCACGTCGAGACCGGATACATGATCCGCGCCGCCACCAGCTCGCGATAGAGTGGCCGATTGGCGTCCGTCACCTCCCGATCACCAGCCAGCCGACGGCGCAGCAGCTCCCTAGCCGCCTCCGACAGATTGCTCGCGTCGGGCGGCTCGAACCGCTCCCGCTCGATCCGTTCCTCCGCCTCGCTGAGCAGTTCCTGCCGCCGCGCCCAGCCATCCTCGGTGAAGCGGTAATCGGCCTCGGGGTTGCCATCCGCGCCAGGCACCGGCTCCATGATCCCGGCGGCGGCCAGCTCGCGGAACGCCTCCAGCGAACTGTCGGTAACCTTCATCCGGTAGCCTTTGACGCGGAACCGCAGCACGGCGACGGCCGATTCGGATAGGGCGAACGTCTCGGGCATGGCGACCCTCCTTGATGTAGGACATTTTACCCGAAAGCCGGATTCCGTGGAACGCCTGCCGCGCCGCTTTCGCGAGCTCTGGTGTCCACGCAACCGTTCTGGCCCCGCAACCCGTCTCGACTTGGCGCTCACGAGAAATGTGCGCTGATCAGCGCTTGGGCATCCTGGGATCGATTGCCCGACTCCTCGGTCGTGACCAGGCGGCCAGGGAAGTGCGTTTCGTACCATGCATTCTTGAGAGCCCACTTGTTACAGTATTCCTCTCGCCAAAGCAGTCCGAGGTGTTCCCAAGACTGGCTAGCATTCGATGGAACTCGGGCGAGTCGGACACCGGCGATGCCGCCGCAGGCGTCGGGCTCGAGCCGGAAACGGCCCGACGCCAGGCGGAAGGAGCCGTTGCCAACAGCTCCTCATTACTGACGCGATGGCTGTCCGGGTGGCTTGTAAAACGCGGGATCCCAGGCGAATTGCGGATTTTTCAGCATCGCCATCGCCTCGCGATTGGACAGGCCCTCATCGGCCTTCTGGGCGTGCAGCCGACGAATTTTCGACCACGTTTCGCGCTCGCCGGCGCTGGCAGCGTAGCTGTGCCGACAGGGGAGTTTCATGCCGATCAGCATGGCCAGATATCCCTCGGCCGAGAAGATGTCGTATTTGTCAATCAGCCCGATCTTGAACAGCGCTAGGCCCGTTCTCCTGGTAATACTCGACCAGGGGCTCGGCGCCGGCCAGGTCGGCCTTCTCGCGGCATTCCCGCCAGAACGCGTTGTCCAATCGCGTGTTGAATTTGTAGTGCAGAGCCAGGAACGCCCGGATGGAATCCCAGTTCCGCCCGTTGCTCAGATTAAACAGCCCGCTCATCGACGGCGCCGGATCGCACCCGGAATCGACCAGCACCGCCAGGGCGACTTGGAGCGCGAAGCACAGCGAGCCGACGCCGGTGCTCTCCAGCGGCTCGACGAAGCCGTTGGCATTTCCCACAGCGAGCACGTTCTTCACCCACGCCCGCGCGAACCGGCCGGTGCGGTAGTGGACGATCCGCGTATTCCCGAGCTTCGGATTCTTGACGCGAAATTCCTGCTCCGCGTCGGCGTCGGCCAGGAACGACGAACTGTACACATACCCCCGGCTAATGACCGTGTCGTGGTCGATCCGCCAGCACCAGCCGCAATCCATCGTCTCGGCCAGCGTGTAGGGCTGGATCGGTTCGTCCGTCCGAGGCCACTCGCCGACGAGGGCCCGGTCGCAATACAAGCTGGACTTGAACGGGATGAATGGCTCGCCGAGCGTCTTCCCCAGCAACAGCGAGCGAAACCCGCTGCAATCGACGTACAGATCGGCGGCAAGCATCCGACCATCGGACAGGTGAACGCCCGAGACGCCGCGTTCGTCCTGGCTGACGCCGGTCACGTTCGCGTCCATCACACTCACGCCGACTCGGAGTGCCAGCTTCTCCAGCCACCCGACGAACGCGCGATTCTCCAGGTGATAGGCGAACGATCTGGTGACCACCGGAGCGCCGTTACTGCCGCGCGTGAACGCCTTGTTGCGCGACATCAACGCGGTGCCTTGGCCGATGTCCTGGTTGTCGTCGTCGTAGACGTAATACCCGGCGATTTTCGGCAACCCCGCGTAGAGTACATCGAATTGGAATAAGAAGGAATAATCAAACCACGACCGCGGCCCCCAGAGAAAGCGAATGCCACGTTTGATAACCGGAGAGACTTCGCGATAAAACTCCGAAGGCTCAGCCGCCAAGTAGTTGTGCAGGTGCGACGCGACGGGCACGGTCGTGCTTTCGCCGACCCCGATGACGCCGATCTCGCTGGAATGCACCAGTTGCACATCGAGTTGCGGCAGAGCTGTCTTGAGCGTCAACGCCGACATGAAGCCAGCGGTCCCGCCCCCCACCACGAGTATCCGGTTTATCATCGTGAACAGGGCGAAAATCGATACGAAAGACGCAACGGTCCACGAAGATCAGGTGGACCAAGCTTGCCGTTAATTCCGAGAGCTTACGAACCGCGAGGGGACACTGTCAAACGTGAATCACGAGAAAATCACCTCCGGTGGGCGGCGAACCAGCGGCAGCCGCCTGCCGCATTCCTCGGCGTCAGGAGCGAGCGAAGGACGTGCATCTATGAGAGGGCCTGTGTCGAAGAGGGAAAGGCAGCTTTTTGCTCGTCATTTTTCCTTTCGGGGGTCATTTCTTCTCCGGCTTCTTGTCCAGGTCCGCCAGCAGCTTCTTGAAGTCCTCCCGGTTGCGGAGTGAGTCGAGGTCGGGATCCTTCCGCATGTGGGCAGCGTCCTTCCAACCGGCCGCGACGGCCTTCGTCAGCCAGGCCATCGCCCGGTCGGCCTCCTCCAGGGCCAGGCGCGCGGCGTCGGGAGCTTTCGCCTTGGCTTGCAACGAGGCAGTGACTGCCCGAATGCAGGCGGCATTGTACAGCTTTTGCGTATCCGTGCGATTGAGTTTCTCCTGCATTTCTGCCGTGGATCGACAGCCGCCGATATCGCCGAGCTTTTGGCAGCATTGGGTTCGAAGTGCGAGCGCAGACGAGATCAGTTGTGGGTCGAGCCCCAATCGATTCGCCTTGGGAAAGAACTCGTCGATGAGCGGGAGCGCTTCTTGGTGGCGGTTCATGGCCACGTAGCTAATCGCCAGGTATATCATGCTCCTAAGTGTGTCGCGGTGGTCGGGGGGGAGCACGCGCTTTTGGGCGGCCAGCGTCTCCTCGCGCAGCTTGAGGGCTTCGCCTTGACGGTTCACGACCGCGTAAAGGATTGCAAGGTTGTTCATACTCTTGAGCGTATCCGGGTGGTCGGGAGGCAGGACGCGCTTCCGGATGGCCAGCGTCTCCTCAACGAGTTTGATGGCCTCAGAATGGCGCTTGAGGTCCTCGTAGATGTGCGCCAGGTTCATCATGGCTTTGGGCAACTCTGGGTCGTCCGGGGGGAGCACGCGCTTCAGGGCTGCCGCGCCTTCCTCGGCTAGATTCATGGCCTCGTCGTACCGACCCAGGGCCCGGTAGCTGACGGCCAGGCTGTTCATGCTCCAAAGCGTGTCCGGGTGGTCGGCGGGTAAGACGCGCCTTCGGGTGGCCAGCGTCTCCTCACGTAGCTGAAGGGCCTCAGCCTGCCGGTTCAGGTCCGCGTAAGTGTTAGCCAGGCTGTGCGTGCTCCGGAGCGTGTCCGGGTCCTCGGGTCCGCGATAGCGCATGTAAAGGGCGCGGGACTGTTCGAGCTGGTCCGCAGCCCGGGCGTATTCACCGAGGTACCAGAATGTGACTCCCAAGGTATATCGCAGCCGGGCCTCGACGAGCGGCTGCGGGCTGAGACTGGTCCCCAGGGCCGGCAGACTTGCCAAGATCGCGTCTTTCAGGGCCACGTCGTGCCCCAGCCCTCCAGCCTCGCCCTTCGGCCGTCCCGCCGAGAACACCTTGTCCTCGAAGAAGCGCACCACCGCGTTGGCTTCTGCCTCCTTGGTCTGCGCTTCGACCCGCGCCGCCTCGGCTTTCTGGCGTTCGGCCTGGGCGTCGGTCTCCGCCCGCGTCGCCCGCACGGCCTGCCAGGCGCTCACCGTGATCCCGGCCAGCAGCAGGAGTGCCAGCGCCGTCGCCGTGCTCAACGCCGTGCGGTGTTTTTTCGCCAACTTCCTCAGGCGGTATGTGGCGGACGGCGGACACGCTTCCACCGCCTCATCGCTCAAGTACCGCTGGATATCCCGCGCCAGGCCGTTGGCCGTCTCGTAGCGCCGCGTGCGATCTTTCTCGAGCGCCTTCATCGTGATCCAGTCGAGATCACCGCGCACCAGTTTCGACAACTTCGCCGGCTCCGTATGCCGTCGGGCAGCGATGGAGGGGAGTGAGCCGGAGCTGCTCAAGCGCAGACTTGGCTTTGGCGGCTCTTCCTCTCGGATAAGCCGGCGAATCTCCTCGTAGGCAACCCTGGCAAACCGTTTTTCCTCTAGCGGCGTCGTGCCGGTGAGCAGCTCGTAGAGCAGCACACCCAGCGAATAGATGTCCGACCGCGTGTCGATGTCCAGCCCGCTCATGTCCGCCTGCTCCGGACTCATGTACAACGGCGTGCCGATCATCTGGGCGCATTGCGTGGAGAAGGCATGCGGGCCGAGTGGCTGATGGATCGGCTTGGCCACGCCGAAGTCGATGACTTTCGCCACCGGCTTGCCGTCGTGCGAGGTTACCAGGACGTTGGACGGCTTGATGTCGCGGTGGATAATCCCTTTCTGGTGCGCATGCTGGATCGCTTGGCAGACGGAGACGAACAATTCCAAACGCTCGCGCGGCGTGAGCTGCTGCTTGTCGCAATATTCCGTGATGGGAATGCCGCGCACCAACTCCATCACGAAGTACGGTTGGCCGCATTCGGTAGCACCGGCTTCGAGCACCTTGGCGATGTGGGGATGGTCCATCAAGGCCAGGGCTTGCCTCTCCCGCTCGAACCGGGCAAGAACCCAGGCGGAATCCATGCCTGGCTTGATGATTTTGAGGGCGACTTTGCGGCGAACTGGCTCCCGTTGCTCGGCGACAAAGACCAGGCCGAAGCCGCCCTCGCCGATCTGCTCCATGAGCACATAAGGCCCGATCCGGGTGCCGATCCGTTGGACAATGGGGATATACGGCCCGGTGGGAACGCCAGGCTCGGGCTGGCACAGGATCTCGGACGGGTGGTCGTGGGCGGAGAGCAGACGCTCGACCGCGGCGCGGACATCGGTATCTAGAGATTGGCCGGTCAGGTAGGCCGCACGCTCGACGGCTGGCAATTCCGCGACAGCACAGAACAGGTCACGAACGAGTTTGCGGTCGGCTGGCATAGTTGACCTCTCAGCGGCCCGCTCTCTACGGCGTAATCCACAGCAAGAAGTCTCAAGATCCGCCAACTCCTCGGCGAAGTTGCTCAAGGGTTGGATTCGTCCCGAATTATGGAGTTCTTCGTCATAGTCTTGTGGTTTCGCCAACGAAGCTCTGGTGAACGAAGCATATTGTAGCGTGACTACAGGCCATGCCAAACTCAGCCGGCGCAGGAAAGCATCGTCGACCTCCCCCCACACCGGTTCGTTGGTCTGGCGAGGGTGTTTACGCCCCAGGACACGAGTATCAGTGTCGCGGCACCAAAACTGTGGCAAACCATAGAAAAGCACTGGAAATCTTTGGAAACCCTGGAAATCGAGCCGCCGTACAAACCACATTTAACCAATTACTCTGAAAGGCTTTGCGTCGAATGTGAGCGCCTGGTTTGCAACCAGGAGGTTACCGACTGGCTAGGACAGGCAGATTGCTGGCTTGGGTGGCAACGCCCGAGGGGTACCAATAGATAAGAGACAAGACTTTTCTCATCGCGAAGCCGATGAGAAAAGTCTCTTGGACGAAGCGTTTCGCCGCGAGATGGGGGAGCGCGAGGGTGCCAATGGCGATCGTTAGGGGCGGTCAGACCGTTCGATGAGCATCGGCCCGCGAAAATGACCGAGATTTCACTCCCGGTGCGCGCAGCGGTAGTGTGACCGCGTCCTTCGGGGCTTAAGAACACGGTACAATCGTATCGTTGTCGGCGTTTCGGGTTACTTTCCCGTCGGAGTTACGGCCCCCCCAACCGGGGATATTCGCCGAGCAGCCGCGTCCGGCAACTGCCACAGTGGGGACATCGTGGTGGCTCCTCGTCATGGCCCCGCGCTTTGTTGAGGGCTTCATCGGCCGTTTCGATGAGCTCGCTCAAGACCTCGGAGAGGCTTGTGAGCTTCAGCGGCTGGGCGGGGTTGGCCGGCTTGGCCAGCATCAAAAGCAGCCAAGCACGGTTGGACTGGTCTCGCTTCGAGGGGTGCCAGAGCCCGTAGTATCGGACCTTGTGAAACCCTCGCGGCAGGACATGCTGGAGGAAGCGCCGCAAGAACTCCCCGCCCGGCAGCCGCTCGGTGCGCCACGCATCGGCGGTGCGGTCTTTCCAGCGGAAGGTCACATGGGTTTGGTCCATGCCGAGAATCCGTGCGTTGGTGATGGCCGTGCGAAAGACGTACCGCGACAGATAAGTCAACACGGCATCATTACCATAGCCGTAGTGCTTGCAGAAGGAGACCCACTCCCGTTGCCAGACGCCGGCGGAGACCTCGGCGAAGACGGCCGGCGCCGTGGCCTTCAGGGCCGCGCGAAACTGCGCGGCGATCTTGCGGGAAAGGACGGCAACCGGCACGAGGAACTTTCCTCGCGCCGGCTCCCAGTGTTGGCCGTCGGCGGTAATCCCGCCGCCGGTGATCAGCAGGTGCACATGGGGGTGATAGTCCAGGCGGCCGTTCCAGGTGTGGAGCACCGACAGCATGCCGGGCAAGGCCCAGAGGTGTCGTTTTTCGCCACAAAGATCCTTGACCGCCGCGGCCGAGACCTGCATCAGCAGGCCGTACATCAACTTCTGGTTGCGGCGGAACACCGCACGCAACGGCCGGGGCACGGTCACCACGGCGTGAAAGTAGTCGCAGGGCAGCAGCTCGGCGTGACGGTCTTGGAGCCACAGCCGGGCCTGGCTTCCATGGCATTTGGGGCAGGCCCGGTTCCGGCAGCAGTGGTAGCGCCAAAACGTATCGTCACAATCGTCGCAGCAGTAAAGCCGTCCCCCCAGCTCTCGAGTGCAGCAGGCGGCGATGTCTGAAAGTGCCTTCTTGTGCGAGGGCATCATCCGGTCGCCGTGTTGAGCGGTGTATTGGGGACCGAATCGGTGGACGACGTCCGCCAACTCGAATTTCCCCTTCGGGGGGTAAACGCGGGGATCAACCATGGCTCGGCCTCCGTCCCTCGAAGAGGCCGTCGGTGGTCTGAGCCAGGAGGTGGCGGAGCTGGTCCCGCAAGGGCTCGGTCAGGTGGGTGTAGATCTCGGTGGATCGCAGGCTTGAATGCCCGAGAAGGATCTGGATGATCCGGATGTCTACGCCCCGCTGGAGCATGTGCGTGGCGAAGCTATGACGCAGCGAGTGCGGTCGGAAATTGGCGTTGAAGCCGCAGGCGTTCCTCGCCTGGATAAATGCGGCCCGTGCGGTCGCATCAGGCAGGTGGGTGGTCAGCCGCCGGCTGGGAAAGAGCCACCGCCGGCTGCGGTGGGTTTTCCAGACCTCGCGGAGCATCTGGAGGGTCGATTCGGTCAGCGGGAGAATCCGCTCCTTGTTTCGCTTGCCGATGACACGCAGAACCATTTGCTTGGAGTCGACCGCGGAGATGGGGAGCGTGACCGCCTCGTTGATCCGCAAGCCATAAGCGTAGATGAGGGCAAAGCAGCCGCGATAGACAGGCTTTTGCAGGGTGGCGATCAGGCGGCGGCAGTCCTCGTCGCTGCGTACGTCGGGCAACCGCTCCCGGCGTGGCGTGCGGACTTTTTTTTCGTGAACAGAGGCCAGTCGTAGCCAAGCGTATTGAGATAGAGGAACTTAAGCCCGAAGAAGATCGGCGCGAAGGTCCCCTTGGCTACTCCCAACTCATCGCGGACGTAAAGAAGGTAATCCTCGACGTTCCGCTCGCTGAGCTGATCGGGCGAGACCATGTAATAGGCTGCTAGTTGGCGAACAGCTCGGAGATACTCGCGACGGGTTCCTTCAACCAGCCCGGCGAGTTGCATGTCTCGGATCATGCGGGTTTTGAGCTCGGACATTGTGATACCCCTTGGAGTGTCAGGATCAAAGGACTCCAGCCACAACGGCTGGACGACCATAGGTATCACATCACATTCGTTCGGGCTCTGGCTCCCCCAGTCCCCGAAACGGACCAAGCCGCTCCCCCATCTCGCGGCGAAGCCGCTTCGTCCAAGGGTTTTCTCATCGCGAAGCCGATGGGAAAACCCGTTTGGACGAAGCCGCGCGATCTACCCACAGCGCTCGCTCCCTCCCGCGGCGAAGCCGCTTCGTCCAACCTCTTGGGTCGGTTGCAAGCGGCTCACGAAACGAGCGAATCGGTCCCGATCGCCGAATGTGCTCAGAATTCTCGGATTCCGCGCAGAGCAACGTCGCCAGAGGTTCGCTTTGTCCGTTTCGCGCAGGGAATCACCTGCTCACGGCCCGAATCGGGTTCCGATCGGGACTTCGCGCCGCTTACGTTGCTGGGCATCCGCCCAGGTTCGGCACGCGGCGCAGACCGAGACGCTGGGCGACTTCTCTGAGTCGCTGCCGACTGGCTGCGAAGAAGCGACCCAACAGACGGCCCTTGCTCAGTTTTTCCAGCCGTGCTTGCCAGGTCTCGGCCGTCGTCCCGATTCGCTCGCGGATAGCCGCTACCTCACGCGAGATCGCGGCTTTGCCCTCTCGGAACAACCGCCCGACTGGCTACGATCGTTCTCCCCTTCTCCAAGCAAGAACGCCCGCCGCACGCAACGGGTGACGCAGTGGTACCAGCGCGTGACTGAGGGTTCAATCAGATGCGCTCGTGCGATGGTCACGGTGCGGACCCCCCGGGGTTATCATCGAGCGAATCGCCCGAATCCAAAGGACTCTCTCTTCACTGATTCACGCAGTTTATCGAGTCGGATGACCAAGGTCAACATTGCACTGCCTGTCCTAGCATTTTAGTCATTTTAGCATTTGAATTTGCATTTACAGCGAATCCGTTCGTAGCAATTGCCGGCGAAGGTGCTGGACCCAGCCGGCGGTCGTCGCGTTGACGTCGATCAAGAACCGAATGTCGTGGCACAATAAAAGCCGGCACGGACATGTTCCTTAATCGTTACAGCGTTGTGTTTCCCCGTGGAGTGCTCCTACACCAGGCAACGCGGGAGGTTCACGATGGCCCGTTGTATGCAAATAGCAGTCGTCCTGGGCGTGATATTGTCAACGACCACGCGCGATGACCGCGCCCATTGGCTCTTCCGGAGGTCATGATTTTGCGTCAATCCATACGGCAAGTACTTCGATCCAGAAGCATGGTTTGGTGCTGGGTCGGGCTGATCGCGGCTGGCTGCTCACCGTCTGCCCGCCCACCGTCTGCCCTGACGAGCGACCAGAGCGCGGCCTTGACCGCGGCCGAGGAGCTCTGGAAACGAAATGCCATCCGCGATTATTCCTTTGATATTCACCCGATGGCGGCGCTGAGTTTCGGCCATGACGCCGGCCGGATCGAAGTACATGGAGGCGTCGTGACCACTGTCACCAAGTTGAGCGACCTCGATCCACCGCGCATCACCATCGACGAGCTGTTCGCGAACATTCACAGTGTGTCCAAAAGCGGCAATTACGCGAAGATTGCGGCCACTTATGACCCAAAGCTTGGTTACCCGACACAGATCAATTACAGAGCGCGCGAGGGCCTCACTGATGGAAACGCGATCATCAATATCACCGAATTCAAAGACCTGAGAGGCCGGTGACGCTGCCCGCGATGATGAATGATGCAACGATGAAACACTAGCATTTGTTCCTCACGAACGATGCGATCGGATTGAAAGCCATTCCGGGAGTCGCGGCATGCATGGGTGGGCTTCAGAAGGCAAGGCACGTCGAACACACAACCGGTCCGGCGTGATCGCCCTGTTCTTCGCCGTCATGCACGCGGCAATTTGGCTCGGCTGTTTTGTCGTTGCGGCCGCGATCACGGAAGTGACGCGTACCGAGCTGATCGAGGGAGCACTCCCGCTCGGCCCGTTGAGCCTCCGCTACATGCAGTTTGCCAACTTTGTGAAAGGAAGCCATCCGCTTGCACTGCTGGGCTTGGGAGCAATCCTGGCTGCCGTCGACTTCGCGGCGATCTACGCGGTCAGCGGTCGTTCTCGCCTGGCCGAGGTCGCCCGCGGGCTCTGGTCTACCTTGGTTTCGGTCGTCCCGTTAGTCGTACTGGCGCTCGCCCTGATCGCGCTCGACCTTCCCTTCCGGGCGATCACCATGAGCCGGTCGAAGGTCTTGGAACACGAGCGACAAATCGACAGCCACTTGAAAGACCAACTCATCGGGACCTGGGTTGCCACCAGCGTTCGTAAGACCGATGAAGCAGGCAGCACGACTCCGGCGGTGACAATCAGTTTCTTACACGTCGTGGGAACGTTCCCGGACCTTCGGGCCGAGTCGTCCGGCGAATCCATCCTTCGCCCAGCCCGACGGGCCCAACGCCCGGATGAGGCCGGAGACGAACAAGTGACAGTTGAGAAATGTTGGCGAGAGGGCTCGTTGTCGAATCGAGGTCCGATCAGCATGGGCCCGGCGGTGCGCACGGGCAAGCCGACCATCGCTAAGTCAACCAGTGCCGGTTACCATGATCACCAGTTCCGCTGCCTTTAACCAGAGAAGACCTTGTTCATCAATACGGACCGATTCAATCGCAGGCCGTTCTTGTTCTTTGCCAGTGCACCATTGGTCGGGCTCGCCCTGATCGTTGTGGCTTTCGTTGTCAACGGGCCACTTGTGCTACTGATGAGCGCGGATTTTTGGCGGGGCGTAATCCTCACGTTGTTTCCACTCGTTATCGTCGGTATTGCCGCAGGCGTGGCGAGCAATCGCAGTGCGATGATTGGTTGGTGCACATGGATTGGTGGCTTCGCGGCCGTTCTTGCGATCTTCAACATTGGCTTTCTGGCATACCAGCAAGATAATCTGAGCCATGCTTGGACGGGAGCTACCCTGACCTATGCGGGGACTGTATGTGCGGCTCTGCCCGCCTCCGTTGTTGGTTCGCTAATCGGTCTTGGGATCGGTTTCGCGATATCCCACAGCCAAAACACGCGAACCGTGGACGAACAGGCTGACAGGGACGACATGGCGGAGGAGCCACGTGCTGCACCATGACCGGGTTCGGTCCGCTGGCGTGGGCCCAACGATACAGCTCAGCAGCCGGCTCACGCGGGCAGGTCTTCGAGACACGAGAATCATTTTAGTCGCGCCGCCGGTCTGGTGCAGGGCCTGGATCGGGGCTCGTTTTATGTGGCAATCTGTTTCCCTTGACCGCGGGCCGCAACACCTCCGCCAAACCGGCTGCCAACCCCAAGCCCAGGATTTGACCGAATGGGATGATGAACGGCGTGAGCGCCTTCGCAGTCCAGCCGGCGGGGCGCGAGAACACCTCTTTAAGTTCGATCAGCCCCCAGACGGCGAGCCCGAGTCCCGCCAGGAGCGCGACGACGCCCGAGCCGACATCGGCACGGTGTCGATACGCGAGGACTGCCAGGACCAACCAAGGGAGAGAGGCAAACAGTTTCGCGCCGCTGCCTAGCCCATACGAGAAGTTGAGCGCTAAATACATTACGGTCGCGATCAGGGCCACCAGGTAGGTCGTGATACATCTGGCAAATCGAGCGTGCCGGTTCGCCTGGCACGATATTGGAGCTGCCCGCCCAATTTGGGTCAACTACCGACATTGAGTTTCTGCTGGATCTTGATCTTGTCGGGGATTGGACGAGCGGAAAAACGGGGACGTAGCGCTTTATCGTTCTCAGTCGAGCGTGGCTCGGAGCAATGTATCTATCGCTTTTCCCTGGCTCGACAACCGGACCGGCGCACCTGCCCTGCAGGGTGCCTACCGGATCTGATCCCAAGTCTGCGCGTCGATCCCGGGGAACCGGTTCAACTAATAGAGGCACTCGAAAAGCTTCCTGTGCGGTCGCTGTGCGTCAAGGTCCCGCATTGCTTCCTCCCAGGCACCCGGCGGGTCATCGTCGGGCATGGCCAGCATCTTATCGACGATCGCGGCGATAGCCCGGGCCTTTCGGGCCTGTTCCTCCGGCGTGATGGGGAGGACTCGGCCTCTGGCGTCGTTGCAGGGGACAGGACGCGGCGCGGACGCGTGGGGAAGATCTTGCACGCCGGGTTCCTGATCGGTGTCCGCGTCGTGTTCCTCATCGAGCATACCCATTGTCTGCCTCCCCTCGCCTGAGATGGCAGCGATCCCCTGATTCTACGCTAGTCCGCCTCGGCACGGAAGCTCGAGACAAGCGCGCCGAGTCGAGCGAGCCTGCGGCCGAGGGAGTTGCTCCCATCGAGATCGGCCGAGCACGAACGATGATCGACGTGAAGAGGACCGATTCGATTTATCGCATCCACGCATAAAACTCTGCCGCGGCAGAGAAACGGTGATAAATCTTGCGAATTCCCGGGAAATCCTGATAATCCCTGGAAAACGGTCGCAGTCGTCCGACCGCATCTAAACCTTTCCTGCCGAAAGGATTGCGGTTTCATAGACCGCCTGGTTTGCAACCAGGAGGTTGGCGGTTCGATCCCGCTCGTCTCCACTAAAAGCATACCCTCTAGGAAGTTACAGCAACGATCTTATTCGTTTTAAGCCTCCTCTCTCGAATCAGAACTCGGTCCAAGACCGCCGAAGGGACAGGCCACATGTTCAGTCTGAACTTAAACTTACAACGAGTACATATTGAACGTTATATGCACATTGCTTGAAAATTAATAACCAGGCGCTCTTCCAAATCAGCCTGCCCTCCTCAGAATCCGTCCTAAATCCATCCCTTCGTTCACGGACTGACCAGCGATCACGTCCCAGTGTTCTTGCGGTACGAGCTCGCGCATCTTTGCTTGGGAACAGCCGAAGTCAGCACCTTGACGGAGAAGCTCTTGGCTGGTGTTGGCACACTACCAATCCGATTCAACATAATTAGGTTGAGCGTGGCGCGCTTTACATTACAATCACCTTGTCGGTTTCGGCGTGGGAAGCCCGGCCGCTCGATGCCCAGCCCGCGAAGCGCGGCGCAATCCAACCTGGAGGAAGCCTCGCAGTCGTCTCTCGGATTACAAGCCGGAGCCCCGGCAAGCTCCGACGCTACCCAAACCGGCCTGCAACCGAGATCTCGGCGGTTCGATCCAACTGGTCTCTGCTCAAAGAAAATGTGGAAGCGACAGGTGTACGATGGAAAACCCGCCGTCCGATGTCGACGATTCGCGCGCTGAACTGCCCGATTTCGGACCACGTAACGGTTCGAAGATAGACAGGCTCCCCTTGTGGTTATGCTGGGGCGGGTTGGTGCTTTTCGTTGTCTCGCTCTTGCTTCCCGCCATACGTGTCCAGGGGAGGGGAGAGTGGGTTGCCGGCGATCTTGGCTGCGTGTGCCTGATCCTTAGCTTTTACGCCTTTCCGTGCTGGGTCCCTCACGTCTTGACGATCGCGGCCCCATTCATCTGCACTTTTGCCGGAAAGACAGCCAAGAAGGCGGTTGGCGTGGTGTTGGCCTTGGCTACGTTGTCCATCCTTCAAGTGTGCATTCCCGAGGTCGTTAGGATAGGCTTCTTACACGGCCTGCTCGCGGGTTTCTGGCTGTGGGCTCTCGCGTTAATCACGACCACGGCGGGGCTCTTGATCGGGGGGTTTTCGCCGGGCCGCACAACCAGTCCCTGGAAAAGGTCCGTCGAACTCCCGGCCAGCCACGAGCGGTCCCGGCGTGCGATCCTCCTCTGTTGGGCGGGCCTGGCGTTGCTCATCCTGTGGAACATCTCGGGAGGAAGCATTTACCTTATGAGCGGGGCCGGCGCACGAGGCGGCTTCCGGGATCTTCTCGTGCTAGCAATGTTGGCCATGGCCCCGCTTGTTTGTACGTTTGCAGGCGGCTGGACACAAAGAATCATGGCACTGGCGCTGGTGGCTTTTGCCTTATACCCGGTCGACCCGTCCTTGATGATCGCAGGGGTGAGCGCAGCGGGCTTGCTGGTTTCGGCTGGTTTCCCGAGCCGAAGAGCGCGGGCTGGTCTTGAAAATGCCGATCTCGAGGGGACCAAAACCAAAGGCGGCAACACAGACTCGACCTTTTCAGGCACCCGATCAGGACTGGGACCATCTCTGTGCTGGGTGGGCCTGGCAGCCGCCCTGGGGCTCGGATTGCTGCCGTTCCGCTTCATGTCGGCCAACGAAAAGGTCGGCACGTTAATCGCAGTTTATATTTTCAATCCGTATTTGGGCTATTCAGTCCTCGCCATGGCACCGCTGGTCTGCACTTTCTGCGGGCCTGTGGCGAGGAGAATTGTGGGAGGGTTACTGGCGTTGCAAGCGGCCGTCAACCTGCCGATGGTAATGTTATTCGGGCTCTATGCGCTGCCCGACCTGATCGCATTTGTTCTGAGTGCCGCGGGGCTGCTCTCGTTGGATGTGCGGCCGGGAAAGAAGGCGAGCATCCCCTCCAGATTCGGACGTTTTTCCGAAACGGTCACTGCCCGTTTGCTAGGGACGATGCTTGTGCTGCTCGTGGCTGCCCTCGCTCTGGGGGCCTGGCTGCTCCAACGGAAAGCGTCGGCACGGGCCGAATCCGCGATCAACGACCGGTTTGCGCACGAGGCCATCAGCAGGGTCGACCAGTTCGTCAGAGAAGAGGGGCGGTGGCCACGCTCATGGAGCGAGTTGGCGGGAGGGCCGATGCGAGTGATGTACGATTCGGAAAAGGCTGAGATGCGGAGGCGGATATCCATTGATTTTGGAGTCGATCCGCAAGACGTGGCTCGGCAAGACCCTATGCGTTTCACCGCCATTCGACCAACCGGCCCGTCCGTCGAGTACCGCACCTGGGGCGCGGTCGAAGCCTTACAGCGCACGATCCGCGAGTCGCTTCGAGGGAGCACCCGGATGCGACCGCCGCCTGCATCAAGGGCCAACTTACAGCCCACGATCCGCAAGTCGTTTCGAGGGAGCAACGAAGGATCGCCGGGCAGCCCATCAACAGACAGGAAAAAAGCAGGGAAGAGGCAAAAAACAGGGACATAGCATTTTAACCGTTCTCAGTGGCGCGTGGTTCGGAGCGATCGTTCGCTCGTACCTGGCTCTGCAAGCGGCCGGAGGCCCCTGCCGGGAAGGGTGCCTACCGGACCTGATCCCAAGTCTGGGCGTCGATTCCTGGGAACCGGTTCAAGCGGGCCAGGTTCGTCGTCGCAATCGTGACTGTATCGCGCGGCTGGCCGGGGACGGCCGCTTGGCCGGCAAGGATGGCATCGGCATCGAGAGCGTCGGGCGACGCCGTGGGGATGCCCGACTGTCGAAGGAAGGCCCAGAACTCCGCGGCCTTGATGATCGCGTCGGTCGATAGGGTCCTGCGTCACCACAAACCTTTGTCAGAGACCTTGGCACGCCTCCGATTTGATTCAACATATCATCCTGGACATTGATCGCATTACACTAGATCAATCTTGAACGTTCAGGAGACCGCGGCCATGGACACCGAACGCCCGGCAACCGGTTGCCTCATGGTATTTCAGTCGGGCTTCATGGGGGCAGTGGTCGCCTCTCTCCTCTGGTGGCTCTTTGTGGTGCTGGGAGCCAGCAACCAGGCGCCGGCAGGGGCGATCTTTCCGAGCGCAAGGGGTTTTGCCATAGTTTACACGCCGCTCGTAGCGCTATTCGGTTTCGTGGCGGGCGCGGCCGTCGTGGTGACGAAAATCAGGCTGTTGACAAGCTGATCGAGGACCTGGAGCGGAAAAATGCTCGGAAGTAAGCAGCCGGTGAGGTGCGCTCCATGCAGAGCAGAGGCACGGCACCGAACCCGTCATCATGGGCGTCATGAGCGACGCTCTCAGAGTTCGAGCCGCCTGGAGTCTTCCTGGGTGCCCTCGTCTCGCCCGCGTAACCCCGGCACGCGCTCGGCGAGCTCGCGGAGGAACTCCGTCTTGTTGGCCGGGGAAATCCTCAGCGGCCAGCCGGCGGCACGGCCACCCGGACCGCGGAATCTGATGCAAACCATATCCCAGGACATCGCGAAATTTCAACCCGGGCCATGCAGTACGCGCGTGGGAATCGCCTCGGCGATTGAGGAGAGCCGGTATCGCGGCCGGATGGGCCCAAACCGCACGACAAGCTCCTCGGGCGTGATCTCATAGGAGACCGCTTGTAGCTCCACAACACGATCGCGCACACGGCAATCATCACCACCCCACCCATCGCTAGCAACACGCGGCCCGCCACGGGCAATTCGCTCTAGGGGTTGACGATCCCGGCGTAGAGCAGCACCACGCCAACGGTTACGCCCGTCAGCGAAAGCCCGACGAACAGGAGCACGCTCCACCAAGCCTTTTTGGATCTGTACATCATTTGGAATCCTCCGTCAGGCTGCGACCGATCACCGACCGGCTCACTTTTGGTGTCGCCTGACATAATCGCGTCCCGCGAGGCCACCCACAACTCCAGCAACCGGGGACAGAACCAAACTCAGGTAGAACACGATCGCGCCGGGGCCGGGGCCCGAAGGGGAAACCATGTCCAGAAGACTAGACAATACTACCATGACTACGAATGTGCCAAGGAAACCCGGCAAGCATCCTCCCAGTCCACTCAGAACTGCGTTTCCGGAATCCGGTTGCACTTGGGAGACTCCGATGTTGTCGATCAATGTGCAAAACTCTTTTATAGAACCAACTGATTGTACCCTCACCGGGGTGAATGAGACATTCCCACACCTGGAGGATTTTGGTAGGGGGGAAAAACAGGGACCTAGCGCATTAGTCGTTCTCGGTGCAGTGTGGTTCGGAGCGCGGTGTCGCTTTTCCTTGGCTCGACGAGCGAAGCGGCGCCCCGGCCCTGCAGGATGCCTACCGGACTTCATCCTAGATCTGGGCGTCGATTCCGGGGAAGCGGTTCAAGTGCGCCACGTTCGTCGTTGCGATCGTGACGGTATCCCCTGGCACACCGGCGAGCGCCGCTTGACCGGCAAGGATGGCATCGGCGTCGAGGGAGTCGGGCGACGCCGTCGGGATGCCCGACTGTCGCAGGAACGCCCAGAACTCCGCAGCCTTGATGATCGCGTCGGTCGTCAGGGCCAGGTGGTCAAAACCGCGAACCAGTCCGCCGACGCGTAAGTTCTGGCCGGTTGTTGGCGGAGATGTTAAGTTTGAAAGCCGGAGGTGCCCATGAACATCACGCCCGAGATTCGGCAAGCGATCGAGCGATCCGGAGACGAACCACTCCGACTCGAAGACCCATTGAACTGCGAGACGTACGTTCTCCTGAAGGCCTCCACGTTCGAAAGGATTGAGCGAATCCTCGCTCCTCTCATCTGCAAGCAGGATGACTGGCAATTGGCGGACGCTTATGCCGTCGCCGATGAGGCGTTCCGCGAAGGCTGGGAGGCACCCGGCATGTCGGATTACGACGATTACGAGAAGCATCGGCCGTGAACCGTGGCGATGTCGTACTGGCATTCTACCCGTTTGCCTCCGGTGCGGGAGGCAAGAGGCGCCCTGGTCTCGTCGTGCAAAACGACGCCGACAATTCGCGGATGGCGGCCACGATCCTGGCCCAGATCACGACCAACCTCGCGCGAGCAGGCGAGCCGACGCACCTGTTAATTGAGGCGTCCACCAACGAAGGCCAGAGTTCCGGTTTGCTGCACGATTCACTCGTGTCGTGCAATAACCTGATCACGATCGAGTTCACGCGGGTCCACAAGGTGATCGGTCACCGTCCGGCTACAACGATGCAGAAAGTCGATGATTGCCTGAAAGCCGCACTCGGTTTACGGTGACTCCGCTCCGAAGTTGGCGTGGGAAACCGGCGCCGAGTGTAATCTTCGTCGATCAATGGGACGATCCCTTCTGAGGTATTTGGCACGCTCCTCGTCACCGACAAGCGTTAAGAAACCCGTGGTTAAGCCTCTTAGCCTGCCGTTGATTTCTCGCCCGAGTTTCTTTACCCCTTAAAGGGGACTTTACGGTTGGATCGAGGAAGTGGCTGGCACAGTTAAATCAACGGCCGTTTGATCAATGACTGCCGAAGCACGAAAGGAAATCGATTCGCCACCGATGCCGGCGCCGCGAATGCAGAAATCGTGCGTTTGAGTGACGGCCCCCCAGTGCTAGAAGCGCCACCCAATCCTGAAGTCGATCGATGCCTCGAACTCCGTTGGGCTGTGCGCCGGGCGCGCGTCGGTGCCGTCGGACCGAAGCGCGCAACGCGGCTCGCGGTTCGTAGGCCAAGGCGAAGGTCCCAACGCAGAAGGAATTCTGTTCGCTAGTTCAGCGGTGCGCTTTCTGCGCAGAAGGGCGCACTCGGCGATGAGAGTCACCGGAGCCTGCTTCGAGATCGCCAAGCGGCCGACGGCGGCCCCGAGCCACATCTCGGCTCGGATGGGCCGAGACGTCCGAATCCGCTACTCGACCGTCGGCGTCATCTCAACGGTCAGGTCGGCCGAGCCGTCGTCGGGCAAGCTCTTGAGATAGGTCCCGACCAGGGCTACGTCAGTGGGAGGGAGGCTCCCGCGTTCGCGGCGATAGATCTCCCTGGCCAGCATGAGGACGAGGTCGCTGTAGGCCCCGCGGTCCCGCAGACGATCCGGTGACCAAGGCCATTGAACGTTGTTCGCCACGAGGATTCGCAGCTTGATGTCGTTGGTCGTGACCAGCCAACTGGCCACCTCCCGCGGCGACAGCGCGCGAGCGTCCGCCGGCGCGTCAGGGCTGACGTGATACAGCGACGCGCCACTCGTCTGCTTTGCGATGCGGAAGCGCGCTCTTGCAGCCGGCTTGCGTCGCCAGGGTTGCTCCACGTGCGCCAGGTAGTTAGCGTAGAGCAGCCGCAGGACGCGACGGCTGCGTTCGGGCTCGCGCAAGAGGAAGCGGCGCGCGGCATAGAGATAATTGACCGTGTCGGGCGATAACTGCATGTCGCCCAGGCGGTAGGTATATTCCCACCCGATCTCCTCCCACGTGAGGAGAGGGACTGGCTGCTCCAGCACGCGCATTATCTCGAGATATGCCGCTTTAATCGCCAAGGAATCCCAGGCGGGCCTTGGCTCACTCTTGAGCACGTCGTCCAAGGCGTTACGAAGCTGGGGGATCGTGGTCCTCGGATCGGCCGCCCCGGTCTCGAGCCGTTGCTGCAGGAAACCGTTCCAATATGCGTCGAGATCCTGACGCTGCCGTAAGCTCCCCCGCCGCCTGGTGTGAGTTGCCATGCGGAGGACCGCGCGATAACAGAAAGAACTCCGGTCTCCGACGCTCCCGGCTTGCCTGTTCGATCAAACCCATCCATCCTTCGGCCCCTCGGCACCGAACCAGCGTTCCGTGATCACTTTCTCGCGCGTGTAGAAAGCAACGGCGTCAGCACCCTGTGCATAGAGATCACCGTTAATCGAACTCTTCCAGCCGCCGAATGGAAAGAACCCCATCGGCGCCGGCACGCCGACATTGATGCCGAGCATCCCGGCCTGGATGCGTTCGCGGAAGGTGCGGGCTGCTGCCCCGGATTGCGTGAAAAGCGAGGCCGTGTTGCCGTATCGGCTGCGGTTTGTCAACGTGATCGCCGCGTCCAGGTCCGGGGCGCGCATCAAGCTCACCACCGGGCCAAAAATCTCCTCCCGGCCGACGAACATCTCCGGTGTCACATCGTCGAAGACCGTCGGCCCGATGAAGCAACCCCGCGGCCTGTGGGCTACGGTTTGGGAACGGCCGTCGAGGCGAAGCCGGGCTCCTTCCGCCACCCCGCGCTCGATCGCTGCCCGGATCCGCTTTTCCTGATCTCGGTTCACCACGGGACAGAGCGTCGCGGTGTCGTCCAGACCGTCTCCCAGCTTGAGTTCACCCGCCGAGCGGATGAAGGCATCGACGACGGCGTCCTGTCGCACTCGATCGCCGACCGCAACCAGCACGCTCCCGGCAAGACAGCGCTGTCCCGCAGAGCCGAAGCACGATCCAATCAGGGCGGGCAGGCTGCGCTCCAGGTCGGCATCGGGCAGGACGAGCAGATGGTTCTTCGCTCCGCCGTGTGCCTGAACACGCTTTTTGTGAGCCGCTGCGGTGCTGTAGACCGACTCCGCCACTGCCGACGTGCCGACGAAGGAAACTGCTTGGACATGCGGGTTGGCGATGAGCCGTTCGCTTACTTCCTTGCTCCCCTGCACCACGCCGACGACACCCGGCGGCAAGCCGGCATCAGCGAACAGCTCCACGAGCCGGGTGCCGGTGAGCGGTGCCTTCTCGGCAGGCTTGAGGAGGAACGTGTTCCCGCAGGCGACGGCGACCGACATCATCCACAGCGGAATCAAGGCCGGGAAATTGAACGGCGGAATGCCGACCACCACACCCATAGGTTCGCGGATGGTATGGCAGTCGACATCCCGCGAAATGTCGGTCAGAGTCTGTCCCATCAACTGGGAGGGAATGCCGCAGGCGAATTCGACGACGTCAAGCCCTCGCCGCAGCGAGCCGCGCGCCTCGCTGAACAACTTGCCGTTTTCGCGGACGATGCTGTGTGCTACGTCCGAGAAGTTCTTTTCCAGCAGCTCCCGGAACTTGAACAGGACGTGGGCCCGATCCGGCGCTGGAGTGGCGCGCCAGCCAGGGAAGGCTCGGGCGGCAGCAGCGCATGCCTCGTCCACCTGTTCCGGCGCGGCCTCGCGCACCGGCGCCAGCATCTCGGCCGTGTCCGCCGGATTGTAGATGTCGCGGCTCGTGTTCCCAAGGCCCTCGACCCAGGTTCCGCCGATCAGGTTCAGCGCGGAAGCCGAACGCGAGGATGTCGTAGGCGACCGATCAGAGGCAGCAATGGTGCTCATGAAGTCCTCCGGAAGCTGGAGAGTCCGATCTGCGGCCAAGGAGCCTTGCCCGGGCTCGACGAATCAGACAGAACTGCAGGGCTAGCGCCTAATCCTGTTCACCGAGAGTTTGGGCGTACGTTTTGCCATACGGATAGAAGAGTTCCTTGCGGCCTTGCTGCCACGCCGCTTTGAGTTCTGGGGTTGTGATGTCCCAGTCCGGCCGGCATTTATGAGAACCATCGGATGTTGTCCTTGGAGTTCCGAGAGCTTCCGACGCTTCGTCGTGTGATCGGTAAGCTCGTAATCGGGGAACACAGCTCCTGAAACAATATCAGATCGCATATCCAGTCCTCGACAGTTGGACGTGCACCGCCAGCGTTACGAGTCGATGGTTCGGTGCGCCTTGCTTCGGATCATCGTCTTCTCGATGCCGATTACCAGATCTTCCCGGGGACGCGAGCAGCAAATCAATAGGTTTCCCGCCGCCCTAGGCGCGAGCGGCTCAGGGCGAAGAAACGGGGACATTCCTCAATCACTTGGCAAGCCAGCGAAGATGGTTTGATTCAGATCTCTGGTCTTGCCGAAACAATTGAGGAATATCTCCCTGACTGGGCATCTGCCCTCTGGCTGGTCCCCCTGGTTTGACCCCTCAAGGGAGGACAGATCGAAGCCACTCCGGGATGGGTTCCTGGAGATGACGCAGTTGCCCGTGTTCGAAAACGGCGACCTGACGGTAGGGGACATTCAGGTCGCTGTCACGGGCATGGGCCCGCCTGGAATTCCCGACCCACGAATCGCCCCACGGTTCGCGTGCCGTCGGCAGCGACGCGGACCACCAGGCCCCGCGAGCCTGGAACCGGCTGATAGTGGGGAAACGGCCTCAAGTCAAGGTAATCCACCACACGCTGGCGCCCCGTGGCCGAATCCACCGAGCCCAGGCACTCGGAAAGCGGCACCGCTGCGCCGGCACGCCGGAGGGCGAGTGCTCGGGAGCCCTCGAGTAAAGGTTCGATCGCTCGGCCGAGTTGTGCCCAAAACTCGATCTGACCGGCAATTGAGCGCTCCGCGATCTCTGCGGTTAGTCGGGCATCGAGGATGAGTTCATCAGATATCTTGACGGGTTGACTCATGCCTCAACGGTAGCATTTTGCTACCAACTTGCCAAGTCGTCAACGCGCGGGCTTCCACGACGCGGCGAGCGAATGGTACTGAGCGCCTAAGCGGGACCCACCCCCTTTTTAAAAATGGCCGTTCTGGGCAAGAACGGCAACCTGGTTTTAGGCCGACTTTCGACCCTTGTTTCTGTCTCGTCGACTCGCGAAAGCGATAGCTCTCGCCATTCATCTCGAGAATGTGGCAAGAGAGCTGTGGCCGCGCGCTGAAGTCGAACGTGTGGGATTATGTGCCCGGCCACATAATCTCACCAAACTTCCGTGGCGACAAAGCCAAAGAACTCGAAGGCCGCAACCATACCAGCAAGGATCGCCTCGGTGCGCTCGAACGGGAGAGCCAGAACGAACGGATAGTTCGAATAAGCCCAAGTAGTGGCCAGAAACGGCACAAGTCGCCGGCCGTCGGGGACGGAAACACGGACGCACCTAGTTTCCACGACTGCCTGTGCAGTGAATTGCTGTCAATACTAACTGCGTCCCGGTTTCCGCTCCCCAATACTAATTGCGTCCCGGTTTCCGCTCCGCGAGAGGAGACTCCCGTGGTCGCGCTCGTGCCGGGGATCGTCACGCTGACGCGGACGCTCTCGCCAAGCCTGTAAGCCGGATGGTTCGTGATCACCGACAGATTGCCGGGCGTGGACGCGCCCGCGACCTCGAACGTCAACGTATGGCCGTTCAGGTCGAAGAAGTTGGAAATCTTGACGGTGTAGGGACCCGACACCGGCTCGAAGACCGGCCACGTCTCGGTCTGCGTCCAGGATTGACCGGGCTGAAGAGTCAACCATTCTGTAACGGTCGGCCCGGGTAACAAGGGGATATCAGAGTACGACGCGGGCAAAACTTGATCGAACGCGAAGCCATTCTGTCCCGTGGGGACCATCACGGCTTGGTCACTCTTGTTAGTCTCGGTAAAGGTCATCGTAACCGTCTCGCCGGCATGATAGACTGGCTGATTCGTGGTGACACTCGACACGATGGCCCCGGAAGACAGGGCCGCGATCTGGAAGTTCGCGGTGAATTCGCCTGGAGCGGCGGGCACGTCGTAAACCTGAACGGCAAATGAACCTGTCAGGTTTTCCAGGATTTCAGAGCCACCAAACTCGGCTTGCGATACAGTGAAATGGTGTTGCACCGTTTGCCCCGGGCCGATCGTCTCATAGCCTGATCCGAGAGGGTCCATTACGGGCGACACTTGCTGCCCGTTATGAAGGAGCCGGTGGAGAACTGGATTCAGGATCTGGACCGTGACCGCCTGGTCGGAGGTGTTTGTCTCGGTGTACGTGGCCTGGACTGGCTGGCCCAATTGGTAGATTGCCTGACTGGTCGTCAAGGCGCCCTGGAGCGGATCGGTGATCTGGATCGTCGCCGTATCCCCTTGTGGGGCGTTGGGATTAGAGACCGTGAACGTGCCAAACTGGTTGAGCGCGTAGCTCGTGCTGGTGCCTTGCTGGAAGACGGTCTGCGTGACCGTGCCATCCCAGGTGGCCCTCTGGGACACGGACTGACCCGGTTGGAGCGTCACCGAGGTGGGGGGCTGACCGTCGTTCTCCGGGTTTGACTCCCAGACCGGGCCGTCAAATACTGGGCTTTGCGCAGCGACGGTGAAATCGGTCGGGCTGAGCGAGACCGTCACCGGCTGCGTGCCCGTGTTCGTTTCGGTGAACGTGATCTCGATCGGTTGTCCGGCCTGGTAGACAGAATGATCCGTCGTGAGACTGTACGCGATGCCCGATAGAAGCGTGCGGCGTTCGAGATCCTCAACGCTCACGCCAAACTTGCGCCCCATGGCGTTTCACCCTCCGAATATTGCCGCACGTGGGAAGAAGCAACCGATCGGACTTTCCGCAGGTCCAGTTCGTCGGCGGGCATGGCTCACGGACGATAACGCTTACCGGTGCCCGTTCACGCGAGGGTTTCAACAGATGGCGACGGCGGCAGCGCAATCCAACGCGCCAGCGCGCCAATGTAAGCTCCCATCAGGCAGACACCAAGGGCGACGGGGAAGAGGAGAAGGTCGGTATAGGAAAACGCTTTGCCGAACGGTAACGATCGGACCAGGCCAAGCGTCAGATACAAGAGCGGAAGCCAGGGCGAAACGAGGGCGGCCCATCGCCAAGGGCGGCGCGGCGAAGCGAAGCCAAAGCCAGCGCAGCAGGCGAGCCATGGCAGAATCGTGAACTGAGCGGTGGGTTCGGGGACGTCCACGCGCGCTGGGTCGGACATTCCGAGCGGATCGAAGATACGATCGCGCAGAAACGCCTCCAGCGGCTGGGCCGAGGCCCGAGCGATCAGGACGCCCAGCACGTCGCACCCGGTATCTTGTCGTCGAGCGGCCCCGCTCGGGAACCGCTCTAGCGCGAAGGCTCGGCCCGGATCTCCGTCAAGACGCGGAAGATCAACTGGCGCTCGCGGACCGTCGCCCCCTTCGCGATCCCCGGGGCGACGATCAACTCCCCGTCCGCCGGCGCGACGATCTTGCAGCGTGCGATATCGCGCGCAAGGTGGTCGGTCGCCGCCCGTTCCAGCTCGCATGTCGCTTTCCTGGCCAGCTCGTCGGAACGAGCCTTCTCGACCTTGCTCTTCAATTCTTTTGTCACCTTTTCCTTCGTGTATTTTTCGAGCACGCTTCGCTTGTTCACCGCTCGCTCCACGGCGAAGCAAGCCTTCTGAAGCGCACTATCTTCGGCGGCCATCTGCGCTTTCGAGAGGTACCCCTTGGCATGCATCCGACTGGCCCAATCGACCCGGTCGATGGTGCGGGTCAGATCAGCGGCAGCCAGTTTGAGCTCGCCAAGGACGGTCGCCATGTCTTGCTTGTGAATCCCTTCCGTGTACTCGATAACGGCGATCTCGGCAATCTGGCGGGTTAACTCGGCGTTCCAGTAGGCGGCCTCAGCCGCTTGGGTCGTGGTCTTCTGGTGGGCCAGCCGGTCCTTGATTCGGGCCGGGTCGAGTTCGCAGACGAGCTCGCCCTTCTTCACCAGAGCGTTGGCTGGAAGAATCGAAATGATCGTGGTCTCGCCGGGAACCAGGTTGTAGATGTCGAAGCTCAGCGATCGGACCACCTGGGCCCGATCCGCCGGGTCATCGGTTTTCGATGCGGGGCGGTCGTCGTCCTGACCTTTTCTGGCGTGAACGGCCGCGACCCCCGCGCCGGCGGCGAGCAAGGTGCCGGCGACCAGGACGACGGCGGCGATGGTTTTGAGCTGGGCCCAGAGCATGGTGTGAAGGACTCCCTGGCAGAGGACGACGGCCTGGGCCGAGATGACCGCGCCGGTCGTCGTGGCCCGAATCGCCGCGAACCGCGCCGCGGCGTGGATGGTCGAGTGGACAAGCGCCGGGGGCAGCGATGCCCCGGCGTCGCGGGTCAGCGTCGCGGTCAGCGCACCGGCCGACGGGACGACGCCGCGCTGGGCCAACCGCCGTCGGAGCCGTTCCCGGCCTCGGGCCAGCCGGCTGCGGACCGTCCCGACGGGGCAGCCCAGGCGCATGGCCGCCTCCGGGTGTGACAGCCCTTCGAGGTAGCAGAGAACGACCGGTGTTCGGTATCGTTCCGGCAGGCGGCGGAGTTCTTCGTGGAGGACCGCACCGAGGTCGTGCCCGTCCCGATCCTCCGCCGGGGCAAGAGCGGTTTGGCTCTCGGCATAGCGCCGCTCGTGGAACCGGCGGCGCGATGACGCGGCCCGGGCGTCGAGCGCAACGCGCGAGGCCACCCCGAACAACCAGTTACCCACCGCGCTGGGGTCGCGGAGCGAGCCGGCCTTGCGCACCAGGACCAGCCACGTGGCCTGAAACGCGTCCCGCGCGTCGTGCTCGTCGTGCAGGACGCGCCGGCAAATGCGCCAGACCATCGGCCCGTGTCGGGCCAGGAGCGCGGCGAAGGCCAATTCGGCCGCCTCGCCCTCGAGCGTCGCGAACCGCTCCAGCAGCGGGCCGTCGCCCAGCCCGGCGAACGTCCCCACGCTGTAGAGGGCCTGGATCTGACGTAGCTCGGAACCTCGAACGCCGTTCGGCATGATTTCCCCCTTTCTACCATGTACTGGACCGAGGGGGCCTGTCCAATCCCTGGTTGTCCAAGCCAATGCGAACGGCTTCCGCCCCGAGGATTGTGTGCGGGAAACGCATCGCATAGAATGGCTCCGCTTGCAACGCGGTGCAGCGAACGGACTCATGATTCCGACCGGTTGAGTGCTGAGTCGGTGGAGAGCAATTCCTGATCGGCGCTCTCCGGGCCGGGCCCGTCTCAATCATCCACATCTCGGGAGGCAATGCCTCGATGTCGATTCAACGCGTCACAGCCGCCCGCGTTCTCTCCGTGCTGGGGAGCGCTGCACTGGCCGCCGTTGCTTCTGCCCAGACACCGGTATTGACACGGTCGTACGATAGTGCACGTACCGGTGTAAACTTGAATGAGAGGGTGCTTACGCCCCGGAAGGTGGGCAGCAACCTCATGATCAAGCTGTTCAGCCTGGACCTCGTTGGCGACGACCCGCGCCTGGAGGCCCAACCGCTGTACGTCCCGAAGGTCGCAATGAGCGACGGCAAGGCTCACGACGTCGTTTACGTGTGCACGATGGGCAATAACGTCTGGGCTTTCGACGCCAGCACCGGCCGGCCGATCTGGGAGCGCCCGGTGTCGCTGGGCCCACCAATCAAGCCGTCGCCCGCGCCCACCCGGGCTTCCCGGGCGCGACGACGATCGACCTGTGGGGCGTGAATATCCTCTGGGGAATTCTCAGCACGCCGGTCATCGACCTCGAATCCAGGACGATGTACGTCGTCTACTGGACGAGCCCCGACCAGACGGTCCAGAATGCGACCCACCGGCTCAGCGCGATCGATATCACAAGTGGGAGAATCCTCAACTCGTTGGCGATCGCGGCCACGTCCGCACAGGCCGCTGGGCCATCGCCGGCAGCGATGCTGATCCCTGCGCGGCAAAAGCAGCGATCCGCCTTGCTCTTGGTCCGCTTCGGCAACGAGGGCGGCCGGCCGGCGAGGAAGGTGCTGTTCGTGGCCTTCAGCATGACCAGCGAGAGCGACGCTTCGACCCACGGCTGGCTCATCGCCTTCGACCTCGATGATTTCCGTCAGACGGCGGCATGGTGCACGACGCCGAACTCGAGCGAGGGAGGGATCTGGCAGGCCTCGCAGGGGCCTGCCGCCGACGAGAATGGCGACATTTACGTGATGACGAGCAACACCGACCCTGCGCGTAAGCCGAACCCGGCGACCGACTTCCCTGAAAGCTTTGTCAAGCTGCGCTACACCGCCCCAGCCGGCCCGGCGGCTGCGGGATCGCTCCAGCCGGTCGGCTGGTTCAGCCCCTTCAAGGATGTCGTCCGCAAAGAAGAATTCCAGGATGAAGACCTCGGGTCGGGCGGCCCGGTCGTGCTCTCCGACCTGGGCATCGTGCTCGGTGCCGGCAAGGACGGCGTGGTGTACGTCCTGGACAAGAACCGCTTGACGAGCGGCATCGATTTTTCGCAGCTCAAGCAGCCGCCGAAGTTCTTCACCTACTCTCCCCCGAATGCCGACACCATCGACGCCTCCCGGGTCGAGAACCTCGACGTCCTCTACGACGGCAAGACTCACCACCTGCACGGCACGGCGGCGTACTGGAATGACCCGACGCGCGGCCCGATGCTCTTCGTCTGGGGCGAGAACGAGAGCCTCCGCGCCTGGTCGATCGACGGTACCGGCAAGCTCACATTCCTGGGGAAGAGCAACGAGATCGCCTCGGCGGGGGTCGGCGGCCTCGGCGGCATGCCGGGCGGCTTCCCAACCATCTCCGCGAACGGGAACATCCCGAATACGGGGATCGTCTGGGCGACAGCGCCCATCGACGGCGATGCCAACCGGTACGTCGTCGAAGGCATCCTCCGCGCTTATGACGCGACCAGCCTCGATCCGGTCAAGAGTTCCGACGGCATCCCCCGGCTCAAGAGGCTTTGGGACAGCAAGCAGATCCCCGGCAATACCTTCCACCACGCCAAGTTCGTCCCGCCGGTGGTTGCCGACGGCAAGGTCTTCGTCGCGACTTATGACGGCCGCGTGGACGTTTACGGCCTGGCCGCACCTCCTACCTCGATCAACCCCGTCAACGCCGATCGGGTTCCCGGACGTTGAAATCCGAACCACTACTTTATAAGCGACATAAAAAAGTCATGCCAGCTTCACAAAAGCATATCACGGCCCAGACTCCCATGGGGGCGAACCTCGTTCCCGGCGAGGGGGCAACCTTCCGCGTCTGGGCGCCCAATGCCCTGGAGGTCTCCGTCACCGGGGGCTCTAGCGGCTCGACCCAGGACGGGTCGGGCCAGCTCAAGAGCGACGGCCAGGGCGAGTGGACGGGGTTCATCCCGGGCGTCAACGAGGGCGCCACGTACCGGTTTCTCATCAAGGGCACGGGCTCGACGGGGGCCAAGCGCGACCCGTACGCCCGCGAGCTGACCGTCAACCCGCAGTACCCGGCTAGCCTCTCTATCGTCCGCAGCCCGCAGAGCTACGCCTGGCACGACCAGGGTTTCCAGATGCCGGCGTTCAGCGATTTGATTATCTATCAATTTCATATAGGGACATACTACGGGACCGACGACCGGGGCAATGACAACCGTCGGGGCCGCATGTGCACGTTCCTCGACGTGATCGACCGGCTCGAATACCTGGTTGAGCTGGGAGTCAACGCGATCGAGCCGCTGCCGGTCGTCGAGTTTCCCACGGAGACCAGCGAGGGCTACAACGGGGTCGATTATTACTCGCCCGAAATGGAGTACACGATTCCCCCTGGGGCTGGGCTGCGCCGCTATTTCGAACCGAGTCAACCATCTTCTCCAGGCTCGCGGCCATGCGCCACTGGCGCCGGGGACGCTCGACGCTCAGGTCAACCAGTTGAAGGCCCTGGTCGATGTTTTCCATGTCTACGGGATCGCCGTGCTGCTCGACGTCGTATA
Organism: uncultured Isosphaeraceae bacterium; assembly: GCA_963823675.1. GTDB lineage: Bacteria > Planctomycetota > Planctomycetia > Isosphaerales > Isosphaeraceae > CAWGMT01. The sequence continues at coordinate 95,348 of CAWGMT010000025.1, forward strand.
CAACCACGCCGGGGGCGACTTCGGCGACGCCAGTCTTTATTTCTTCGACCGCCAGCCGGCGGGCGACAACAACCGCAGCCTCTACTTCACCGATCAAGGGTATGTGGGCGGGCTGATCTTCGCCTACTGGAATGCCGGCGTCCGGGAGTTCTTGATTCAAAACGCCAAGTTCTATCTTGACGAATACCACGTCGACGGCTTTCGCTACGACGAGGTGACGGTCATCGACCAGCACGGCGGCTGGAGCTTCTGCCAGAACCTGACCGACACGGTTCACTTCGCCAAGAATCAGAGCATCCACATCGCCGAGTTCTGGATGAACGATCAGTCGTGGGTGATCCGTCCCACGTCAGCCGGCGGCGCGGGGTTCGACGGAGTTTGGTCGCCTCGCCTGCGGGATGGGGTGCGCGGGGCGATCGGCCAGGCCGCCGGCGGGGCCGGGGCGTTCGTCTCCCTCGACGCCGTCCGGGATGGGCTCTATCCCCCGGCTGGTTTCCCCGCCGCCTGGCGATCGGTTCATTGCGTGGAGAATCACGACGTCGTCTTCGCCGGGAATGGCCCCCGGGTCGCCAGGCTCAGTGATTCGAACGACAGTCGTTCCTGGTACGCCCGAAGCCGCGCGCGGGTGGCCACCGGCCTGCTCCTGACGGCCCCCGGGATCCCCCTCATTTTCATGGGACAGGAGTTCCTCGAGGACAAGCAGTGGAGCGACAGTGACAAGAACCTCCTGATCTACTGGGATGGCCTGAAGACGGACAAGACACTTCAGGATCACCTGCGGTTCACGCGCGAGCTGATCGGCCTGAGAAATCACCAGCCAGCACTTCGCGGCGACGCGGTGAACGTGTTCCACGTGCACAACGGCAACCGGGTGATCGCCTTTCAGCGCTGGGTCGTGGGCTCGGGGCGCGACGTCGTTGTGGCAGCCAGCCTCAATGAATCGACCTACTGGTCGTACGCCCTCGGCTTTCCGGGGCCCGGCCGCTGGCTGGAAGTTTTTAACAGCGACGTCTATGACCACTGGGTCAACCCGATCGCGGCGGGAAACGGATCAGGGGTCAATGCCGACGGCCCCCCGATGCACGGTCTGCCCTGCTCGGCGACAGTCGTAATCCCTGCCAATGGCTTCGTCGTCTTCGCCCGCGATCGGGGAAATTGATTGTGCGGCGGTCAAGGGGATTCGCCCCTTGAATTCCCCCACGGGCGCGGTTAGCCTTGAGATTTGAACGATTCACCTCGCGAGGCTCTCCTTCAAACAGCCTGCCCCCCCGAACAATTGCGCTCGGTCCTCTGCCGCGAGGCGGTGGCCGAAGGCGACGAAGAATGGGAGCCCCCCTGATCGACTGAGTGGGCAGAAAACTTGCGAGATTCTCGCGGATCACCCACGACCAGGAAGTTGTCGTCGTGGCGAACACCTCGGTCAACGCCGGACAATCGCTCGACGTGATTAAACCTCATCCAGAAAAGATGATGCGGTCGGATTGCGGGCGCAATACGGCGTTGGTGCATTAATGACATTTGAAAAACGTGCTATATAATAGACAACATAGGGAGGGTGCGCATCCGGGTTTCTTGACCGGCCGCCAGTTCGTCTTGACGATGTCGTCAGTTCTGAGCCGTTTTCGATCACCCGACTCTCTCTGGCGGACGGCCAGCATTTCGTGTAGTTTGTGTCACCACCTCCGATGCACGGATGCCCGCTCTAGTCTCGCGCCCTAGACAGCTCACCTCGCCGCCCGTATGAGGGTTGGGAGAGCGCGAAAACCAGGCCAGAGGATCTAGACTCGTGTCCTACCGCAGCTTCAAACACCTGCTCGGCGAAACCAGCCTGGAGCGCAAGTGCCGCTTCATCTTCGGGCTGGGAATCCTCGTCCTGGTGTCGTCCAGCTTCTTCTGGTATGGCCAGAAGACCGAAAGCCTGGTGATGAAGCAAACGACCCAGACGGCACGAATGCTGGTCCGGGGCGCGATCAAGGACAAACATATCAAGGCGCTCGGCAACGCCGATTTCGAGCCGATCTTCCAGGTTCTCTCCGACGATCTGAAGCCCGTGGAGGATCTACCCAACTACGAGGTCTATGTGCTCAACCCCTACCTGCGCAAGGGGGAGAAAACGCAGCCTCTCAGTGATTTCGAGGCGGACGTCCTGACGCGGTTCGTCAAGGCCGCCAATGCCGAGGACACGGCGCCCAAGCCGGGCGCGAGCGCGGCGATTCTCACACTTTCGCCGACGGAACTCCCATGTGGGCCGAACAGATCACGGCCAACAAGAAGGAATTCCAGTACATCCAGGCGGTTCGGTTCAAGACCCACAATTGCCTGATGGATTGCCACGGCAACGAGGGCGATCATATCGACAACCACCACTACAAGCTCGCCGCCGACGGTGAGCACTGGGTGGAGACCAAGGTCGGCGACCTGGCCGGAGCGGTCGTGGTCAACCTGCCGATGGAGCAGACGTACAAGGCGATCAACAGCAACCGGGCGATCTTGATCACGGCCGCGATGGTCACGGCCATCCTGGCGATGGTCTCCTCGTACATGATCGTCCGTTACGTGATCGTCAAGCCGGTCAAGCACCTGCGCGACGTCTCCGACGCCATCGCCGCCGGCCGGCTTGACGATCCGCAGCCAGATCCAGACCGGCGACGAGTTCGAGGAGCTCTCGCACGCGTTCAACCGGATGCTTCATAACCTGGTTGCCATGCAGCAAGAGCTGCGGGACGTCAATAACGATCTCGATCGCAAGGTCGACGAGCTGGCGCAGGCGAACATGGCCCTCTTCGAGATGAACCGGCTCAAGAGCGATTTCCTGGCGACGATGAGCCACGAGCTGCGCACGCCGCTCAACTCGATCATCGGCTTTTCCGAGGTCCTCTCCGGCAGCGAACAGCTCAACGAGCGGCATCGCCGCTATGCCGGCAACATCCAGTCATCGGGACGAATGCTGCTGGCGATGATCAACGACATCCTCGACCTGGCCAAGATCGAGAGCGGCAAGATGGAGGTCCGCAGCGAGGATTTCTCGATCCGCGACGTCTGCGAGGGCCTGTCCAACCTCTGCCGTCCGGTCGCCGAACGGAAGAACATCACGCTGGAATGCCGGCTCGATGAGGCGATCCCGCTCTTGCGTCAGGATCCGGGCAAGATGCGACAGATCCTGTACAACCTGCTCTCGAACGCGATCAAGTTCACGCCCGAAGGCGGCCGCGTGACCTTGCGAGCCCGGCCCGAGGGCCGACTCGTCGTGATCGAGGTGCAGGACACCGGCATCGGCATCGCCGAGGAAGACCGCGACACCATCTTCGAGAAGTTCCGCCAGGCCAAGGTACCCGGCCAGGGTGAGAACGTCCTGACCCGCGAGCACCAGGGGACCGGCCTCGGCCTGTCGATCGTTCGCGAGCTGACCAAGCTCTTGGGCGGCGAGGTCCAGCTCGATAGCCAGCCGGGTCAGGGAAGCACCTTCACGGTGCGCATCCCGATGATGCTGGCCGGCAATCGCAAGTTCGATGTCAATCTCTCCGACGAACGCATCGACCTGACCAAGGCTCGCCGCGTGGAAACCCACGCTCCCCTGCCCCACCTCGCGCTCGGACGCCCGCAGTCGATGCGTTCCGAAGGCGATGCATTCGACCCCCTGCGCAGCCGCAAGCGCAATCCCTCCGCAACCTAAGCGCAACCGCGGAAGAATGTGTTGCTATTCCAAATCTTAATCGTAATCTTAATCGTAATCTTAATCGTAATCTGAATTTGAATCTTAATCTGAATCTTAATCTTGATCCCTATCGCGAGTTGTCCGACTCACGCCAAGCTTCCAGGCGATGCCCACCCAACCATGATCCGCTTCGCTCTGTCGCTCGCAATGATTTTGCTGACGTCAGGCCGGGCTGACCGGGCTGGTGCCCAGGAACTGAAAGCCGGCGCGGCCGCGGAGGCTCTTTCCGCCTCCGACACGATGGTGATCGGCGGCGGGATCGGTCCCGGCAAAGCCACCGGGCAGGAGGGGCTGCTCCGGGCATCCGCGGTCGTGATCCAGGATCCGCACCAGGAACGGATCGCGCTGGTCGCCTGCGACGTGCTGATGATCAACCGCGACGTACTCGACCGCGCGGCCCGGCGGATCGAAGAAGCAACGGGCATCCCCTTCGATCACATCCTGATCAATGCAACCCACACGCACCACGCCCCGAGTACGGTGACCGTTCATGGCTATGAGCGCGAAGAAGCCTTCACCCGCCAGGTCGAGGACAAGATCGTTGCGGCGGCGGCTCGCGCGAGTCGCGGGTTATCACCCGTGACATTCCTGTTCCGGCTGGGCGAAGAGTCGTCGGTGGGAAAGAACAGCCGGCTGTTGCTGGGCGACGGCACGATCTACTGGGTCGGCCCCAAGGACGACGCCGTCCGCCCCACCGGTCCGTTCGATCCGGAGCTGCCGGTGCTGGCGTTCCGCCGGGCCGACGCCCGTCTCGAAGCGGTTCTCTTCAATCACTCGACCCACACGATCGGCACGCTGAAACCGGGAGTGCGCTCCCCGTCATTTTACGGCCTGGCGGCTCAGGCTCTCGAAAAGGAGGAGGGAGGGACGGTTCTCTTCTTCGAGGGGGCTTCGGGCTCGACCCACAATCTCGACGTCGCGCCCGCCGAAGCGATGTACCGGATCCAGCGTGCCGTCGCGCTGGCACTCGAGCGGGCGCAGCCGCGGAGCGTCTCCCGCGTCCGAGCCCGCCGCAAGGAGCTGGCGGTCAAGGTCCGCCGCTTCCGCGACGAGGATGACGACAAGGCCGTGGCCGGCTACTGCACCAAGCGCATCAAGGATGCCAGGGCCGCCCAGTCCGTGATCGACACGTTTCGCGCCATGAGGAAAAAACTCGCACCGATGCAGGGACAGGAGCGCATGACGTGGGTCCAGGCTCTCTCGGTCGGCGACGTGGCGATTGTCGGGGTACCGGGTGAGTTCTTCACGATGCTGGGCCAGGAGATCAAGCGGCGCTCGCCGTATCGCTACACCTACGTCTTCGAGCTGGCCAACGACTACATCGGCTATATCCCCGATCGCACGGCTTTCGACCTGGGCGGATATCAGGTCTGGACCGGCCTGCACAGCTTCCTCGAGCGCGGCACGGGCGAAACGATCGTCGCGACGGCGGTCGACCTTCTCGACGAGCTTTATCGTGAGCCGGCCGACGGGCGTGCTCGCTGAAGCGGCGAGATGGGCTGGGAGTGCGAGGCTCCGTCCGAGCATTTTCGTTCACATTCCTGGCTCGGACGGAGCCTCGCATACCCGGGTGCCTCTCCGCCGCTAGAAAAAATGGGATCATGGACCCCGGTCGTTGTCATCCTCTATAAGGAACCACCGATTCGGCATTGCGAGTTCAGGACGCATGGATTCAGAACGGCTCGGAATGTTGATCGATCGACTCGCGTCGGCGCTGGCGCTTTATGCGCGGCAGTGGTGCGATGAGCCCGAAGACGTGGTCCAGGAGGCATTTGTGAAGCTGGCGGCCCAGGCGACGACACCGCTGGAACCCGCGGCCTGGCTATTCCGGACAGTCCGCAACGGAGCGATCAACGCCGGGATCGCCAAGCGAAGAAGGAGGCGGCACGAGGCCCTTGCCGCGGCCCGGGCTCCAGCATGGTTCGAGACCAGCCCGACGGCTCGGAGCGGCGCGGTGGTGGACCCGGAGTCGGCCCAGGCCGCGCTGGCCGTGCTGCCGCTTGCGCAACGCGAGATCATCGTGGCCCACCTCTGGGGCGGTCTGACATTCGATCAGATTGCCGCGCTCGTCGGGTTTTCCGCAAGTTCCACTCATCGCCAGTACCACGCGGGCCTCTCGGCCCTGAGAGAACGCTTGGGGGTGCCATGTCCAACGAACCCGTCCCGCCCAATCGGGAGCTGAAGGCCGTCGAGGCGGCGCTCGGCTCGCTCGTGCCGGCTCGGAGCCAGATCGATCGCGACCTCGTGATGTTCCGGGCCGGTCAAGCTTCGGTGCGTACCTCGCGATCGGGCCGGCGGACGTGGCACCTGATCGCCGCGAGCCTCGCCGTCGTTGCGCTTGGCGAGGGCATATTACTGGCCCGTCGGCCGCCGCCTCAGACCGTCAAGGAGATGGTTGTGGTTCGCGCCCGGCGCCGGCGGTTGCCCCGGCGCCGGCCGTCCCGCCCGTGAACCAAAGCGCGGCCGAGGTGCCGGTGCCGCTCCCGATCGAGCGTTCGCTCTCGCTCGGGCAGACCGCTTACGAGCGGCTGGCCGCACAGGTGCTGCGCTATGGGCTCGATGGCCTGCCCGCTTCCCCGACGGTCGCCTCTTCGGCCTCGGAGACGCGTCCTGCTTCGTCCGGCGAAATGTTGCAAGAAGAACTCCGTAAACTGCTCGATCCTGGAGGCCCCTCATGAGACCAACGTCTGCCTTGCTGATCCTGGCAGCGGCCTGGGTGCCGCCGGCCGCCCTGGCCCAGCCAGCGTCCGATCCTCGGCCGACCGCGATTACACTGCGCCCGGCAACCGCGCCGGTGCCGGCACTGAAATACCGACTCGTCCCCGAGCACAGCACGCTCGTGCCGGGCAACGCCGCGGTCTTCTATCACCGCGGAATCCTCATGCTCGTGCAGAATCGACCCAAATTGGTGGGCAAGGGGCACGACGCGCCTGGCGCCAACCCCGACATGGTTGACGAGCTAACCGTCGCGAACTGGACCAACGGCCCGATCGGCGAGATCCCGCGGGACAAGGCCCGGAAGCATCTCGAAGCTTACCGCAACGTCCTGAAGGAGGTCGAGCTCGGCGCCCGGCGATCGACCTGCGACTGGGATTTCGACCGGCGCAATGAAGGAATCTTCTTGCAGCTTCCGGAGATCCAGGAGATACGGTCCGTGGCGCGGCTGGTGGCGCTTCGGGCCCGGTTAGCGATCCTCGATGGCAAGACCGACCTGGCCATGCGCTGGATCGAGACCGGCCTCGTGCTGGGGCGGCACGTCAGCCAGGGCCCGATCATCATCCAGGCGCTGGTCGGCATCTCGATCGAACTAGTGATGACGCGTTGCCTCGAAGACCTGATCCAGGCGCCCGGCGGTCCCAATCTCTACTGGGCCCTGGCCGATCGGCCCCGGCCGTTCATCGACATGAGACCGGCGATCGAAGGCGAGCGGTATTCTCTCGAGAAAGAGCTGCCCGAGCTCAGCGAGCTCGATCGTCAACCGTGGAGTCTTGAAGAGGCAAGGCGATTCACCGACACCCTGGAACGCAAGCTCTACAGTTTCAACTCGGGAAAGCCGTTGCCTGACGCCGACGCCGCCCTGCCCATGGACCTCTCCGACATGTCCCGGCGGCTCGGCATCGCCGCGATGGCCGCCAAGATTTACCCCGAGGCCAAACGTGCTCTGATCGCCCGGGGCGCGCCGAGACACAGGTCGAGGCCATGCCAGTCATCCAGGTCGCCGCGCTCCACTGCATGGACGAATACCGGCGGATACGCGACGACACGTACAAGTGGATGAACGTCCCTTACTGGCAATCCTTTAACCGGATCGACCGCCCGATATCTCACTCCATGAATCAGAAGCTCTCCAATCCATTGCTCACTCAGTTCCTGAACCTGATGCCCGCCCTCGACGCGGTGAGGCGGCCGGGCACTCGGCTCGATCGCCAGCTTGACGCGATGCAATGTATCGAGGCGATCCGTCTCTACGCCCATGCCCACGAAGGCAAGCTGCCCACCAGCCTGGAGGCGATCACCGATCTTCCGCTGCCCCTCGATCCCGCGACGGGAAAGCCGTTTCTTTATCAGGTGAACGGAGATTCGGCGACCTTTTCGGCTCCCCCGCCTCCGGGCTTCAACTTTCCGGCTGCCGCGATCCACTACGAGCTCAAGCTCGCCCGATGATCGACCCATTCTTCGATTGATGGAGCACCGTCATGTTTCTTTCGATTCCGATGGCCCTGTTGCTCGCTGTCGCCGCGCCAGTAGCAGAACAGGCCGCCAGCACCAAGGCCACGGCCATTGCCTCGTTTCTCGGCGAGGAAGTCGGCGTCGTGGTCCATGTCGACCTGACCAGACTTAACGTCCAGACCTTCGTCCGCCGCGTCCTCGGCAAGCTGGCCGACGAAGACGATTTCAGCGCCGGCGCGAAGGCCATCGACGGCTCGATCGCCGCGCTGAAAGCGGCCGGTGCCAAGGACCTGTTCCTCTTGTTCGACCCGGCCGACATGCCCGGCCTCCCCGCCGCAGTGGTGCCGCTGGCGGACGCGGCCGACGCCAAGGCGATCAGCGCGGTTCTCTCGGCGGCGCGCTGAGAACCCGCTGCGGTGGCCAGCCAGCGAGACAATCCGGGGCGCCGTCGTCGCGGCCACGCCGGCTGGTTTGGCCCGCATCCGCAATGCCGCGCCCAAGGCCCGCCCCGAGTTGTCGGCGGCCCTGGCCGCCGGAGGTGATGCCCCGATCCAGATCGCGATCATGCCGAGCAATACCCAGCGGCGGGCGATCGAGGAATCGATGACCGTGCTGCCGCCGCAATTGGGCGGTGGTCCAATCGCCACGATCACCCAGGGCCTCTACTGGGCTTCCCTCACGTTGGCGCTCGAGCCCAAGCCGGCCTTTCGCGCTGTCGTGCAGGCGAAAGACCCGGATGCGACCAAGGCCCTGCTGAAGCTCGCCGGGGACCTCCTCGATTTCCTGGCCAGGGCCAGTCGAAACGATCCGGCGCTCGCCTCGTTGGCGACAGCGATCAGCCAGATGACGCCACTGGCGCGGGGAGAACAAATCACCCTCGAGGCCGACCTGGAGAAGACGGCCGAGCTGGTGGCCGTGCCGATCCGTCAGGCGCGCGAGGCGGCCCGACGCGCCCAATGCACCAACAACCTCAAGCACATCGCCCTGGCCATGCACAACTATCACTCCAGCCATCAGAACTTTCCACCTGCCTATACCAATAGTCCGGATGGCAAGCCGCTTTTGAGCTGGCGAGTTCAGATCCTGCCGTTCCTCGACCAGAAGGCGCTCTACGACGAGTTCCACCTGGACGAACCCTGGGATAGCCCGCACAACAAGGCCCTGATCTCTCGGATGCCGGCCGTTTATAGCTGCCCGAGCGGGAGTCGGACGCCAGCCAGAGAGGGCAAGACGAGCTATTTGACGCCCCGAGGGCCCGCCACGATCTTCCCAGGCGCCCTACCGGTCAAGATGCAGGAGATCCCGGACGGCACCTCGAACACCATCCTCGTCGTGGACGCCAGCGACTCCGCCGCCGTCATCTGGACCAAGCCAGACGATTGGGAGATCCCCGCGGATCTCAAGATTGATAGCCTGTGCGGCCATCACCCAGAAGGTACGAACGTCGCGTTCGGCGACGGTGCAGTCCGTTTCCTCACGCAGACGATCAAACCGACGACTTTGCAGTTCCTACTGACCCGAAACGGTGGTGAGGTGATCAGCGCGGACGACCTTTGACCGGCCATCGCAACGATGCTCGATGATGGACGCTCCTCGCCGATCACCACCTCGGCCCGATAAGCGTCTGATACTAACCCGACGCGCCAGCGAGGGTTCCGGCGACGGAATCCCGCGCTGGTGCGTCGGATCGGTATGATCCCTCGCTGGCGCGGCGGGTTCGTGTCATGGGAGACCCAGGCACATGGGCAGATCGCGGCGGCCGGGTCCTTGTGACGGGTAGTGTGCAGCGAGAATAGCTCGGCACGAAGTCGCGGGCCTGTTCGCAATGGGCGCAAGAACCGGTAGAATGGATGTCGTGCCGAGGCAATCGTGCGCCGGGCATGCGGCCGTGCGGGTATTCCGTATCGACAGCGCGAGGGAGTCAGGCGCGCGGCACAGGCTGCTTTGAGGAGCGACCAATTTTGGAGCCGCGGCCAATGACCTCCAAGGGCGCAAGGCCTCCCGTCGTGGGTATCGACCTTGGGGGTACGAAAATCCTGGCGGGCGTGGTCAGCCACGACCACCAGATCCTCGGCCGGGCCAAGCGCACCACACCCGCACAAGAGGGAGGGCGGGCGATCGTCGAGGCGATCGTTGCGTGTGCGGAAGAAGCCCTCGAAACCGCGGGAATGAACCGCACCCAAATTGGAGCGGTCGGAATCGGCTCTCCAGGTCCGCTGGACGTCGCGACCGGCGTCATCCTCTTCAGCGCCAATCTGAACGTCAAGAACTTCCCCATCGGCCCCGAAGTCTCCGGCTTTTTTGACCGCCCGGTGCTGGTGCAGAACGACGTCCGCGCGGGCGGCTACGCCGAACTGCGCCTGGGTGCCGGCCGGGGATATCAGAACATCATCTTCGCTTTCGTTGGCACGGGTATCGGCGGGTGCCTGGTCCAGGGTGGAGAAATCGTCACTGGCGCGACCGGCAACGCCGGCGAGCTCGGCCACATGATCCTGAAAGCGGGCGGCCCGCCCTGCGGCTGCGGCGCGCGGGGGTGCATGGAGGCGCTCGCCAGCAAGACGGCCATCGCCCGGCGCGTCGAGAAGGCCATTCGCAAGGGCTTGCCCACGATGCTGGGCGAAAGAATGGCCCGCAGGGGGGGACGCCTGAAGAGCCGCGATCTCGCCGAGGCCGTCATCACAAAAGATCTGGTCGCGCTCAAGGAAGTGCAGCGAGCCGCCCACTTCCTCGGTTTGGGTCTAGGAAACCTGATCAACGTCTTCGGCCCCGAGATCGTGATCGTGGGCGGCGGAGTCGCCGGAGCGCTCGGCGATTCGTACCTTGACCTGGTTCGGACGGCGGCCCGGTCTCATATCCTGACCGATCCGGCGGGGACCATCCGTATCGAGCGTGCCGGCCTGGGCGACAACGCCGGAATCCTCGGCGCCGCCTTGCTGGCGCGAGAGGCTCCTGGAAAGCTGAGCACTCATCTCACCACGGAGAGAACGGGATCCGGGCGCCGGAACGCCGTTTGGTCGCTACTTGCGGACGGTGCCCTTTCCGGCTCGTCACGGTGAATTGCCGAGCCGTCGGCCGGCTGTAACAACGCGCGGTGAGCGCTTCGCCGGACACGGGACGAACTGCGAGCCGGATCGACGCACTAATCAAGGGATACCCTTGGTACGCAGTGGTCCAAGGACAAGATCTCGCGCAAGGAGTCGGCGGGTGTACACGCTGCCGTTGACGTTTGTCCGCGAGCGCCGCACGAACTGGCGAGGGGCTGCGCCTTCTCCCGCCATATCGGGAACACTTGTCCCAAGCCTTCGCTCGCTACTGCATGCGCGGTGGGCTTCCCCAAGACATCCCTCCTTTCCGTTATTCGGGTGGGGGTGATCCGGCGTCGGTTCCGACGGCTCGAGGCATGGGCGAAGAAAGCGCCGCGTAAATACAAAGTCCGATCAGAACCACGGCCGCAAGTAAACTGCGTTCGTAATACATCGTCTCCAGCCATGTCGGGCCCGTCACGTCGGGCAACCGGTTGAGACGGTCAAGCGTGACTGCGGCCATGAATTTTTGAGGCGAGCTCCTGACGAACAGCGGCCGCAAGTACGAGCGAACCCAATTGGGATCAAGCTCGGCAGGGATCCCGTAAGACTCCATCAGTTTGACGGCGAATGAGGTTGCTTCGAGCGACCCGACCCGAATGTTTTCCTGGTTGTAATCCTTGAAACCGCCGCCGACTTGAAATCCTCCGCCTTTCTTGATGTGAAACGTCCGCAGCAGGTCGTGGATCTTGTGACGATATCGATCGGGATTGACCGGGCGTTCGATGACCTCTAATAGTTGCGTCGCGCGAAGCGGCGTCTTGAGGACAGCGTACGGACCTGTCGAGACAGCCTCCAACGTGGCGTGCAGCCGCTTCTCCAAATAATCTCGTTGTTCGGCCGTTAAGTCGTGGCGCATAATCGCTGCGCGGATGACCCATTCGTCGGTATCCAGACTCGTGAGCGGTCGCGCTTCCAGCATGCGAATGGGGCGATCAAAAAGAATGTGTCGTCGTTGCTCATAATCTTTGAGACGGCCAAGTTGATCGGTTCGCACCAGCCCAACTCGAAAGGCGCTGCCCAAAATGACCGGGTTCTGTTCGCCCGCTATTTCCGCATCCAGCAGTTGGCGCGGGTGGGAGAGATCGGGATCCAACTTCGATTCAACGGCCCAGCTCGCCACGATTTCCCATTGTTGCCAACTGGCGGTGGAGAAAGGGGCACTGTCGAAGGATGCCACGTACGCCTTGATGCGTGAAGGTGTCGCCGGCCAAAGGATCGGATTCATATACCACACTGTCAGAGGCGCCAGGAAGACGGCGAACGCCACAGCCGGAACGATCGCACGTGTTTTCTCGCCCCACCCGCCGGCGCGTCGATGGCTGGCAAGCGAGGAGCCAACCATGATGAGTGTCACAACCAATGCGCCACAAAAAAACAGGGGAGCGATCAGGAGCTGATCGACAACGTGAATGTCCTCGTCGCCTATCCCTGGAAAACCCGCAAGCTGCCCGAGGAAGCCCAGACTCATCACACAGGATTGGCAGACCACCAGCCGGTTCCCCAGGCCGATTCTGGCGAGGCTGGTCAAGACGAAGATCAAGAGCCCGACCGAAACGATGTAGCACAGGAAGAGTAGCCAAGTCGCACCGAACCACACCATGGTGACGCTCGCTGCAAAGACCGACCAGACGCCCCACTTATTGTCGTGCCACCATTGTTTTGTGCTCTCGCGCAGCACTTTTCCGTCAACGGGTGCCAAGGAATTCTCATCCCGTATGCGGCGAATCTCCAAGATACTGAAAACGGTTGCGCCGAGCAGCACGAACAAGCTGATTGCTGGGAAAGCCACGTAGCTGAGCAGCTTATAGCCACCTATCCCCGGAATTAGCTTGAAGGAAGCGGCCGGCATCTGGCCGGCGGCAATGACTTCCAACGGCAGAAATGCCGCGGCGCTGCGCTCTACGGGCGACAAGCTGGCGAGGGAGTCATCTGCATGACTCAAGCTGTCGCTCACCCGTGCGCGTACGGCGGATTCAAACGTGCCTGGATCGACACGATACGGCCGGAGGGCGGCCCGCAAATCATCTTCGGGAACCAGGGTCACAGACATAGCAGCATCTTTCCAATCTGTGACGCCGAAGGATCGTCGAGCAGTCGGCGCAGTGTCCGACGTGCCTGATAGAGCCGCCCTTCGACCGTCTTGACAGGGACCGACAGTAAGCCCGCAACGTTGTTCACACTTGTTTCTTCGAGATAGTGCATCAGTACGACTTGGCGCTGCTTGGCGGGCAACCGCTCGATGGCGCGTCGCAACGCTTGCACCTTTTCAGACGGTTCGGGATCGGATGGGGCGGCTGCAAACTCCAGTGCGGCCGGTGCGAGCGTTACCATCCGTAACCGGCGCCGCCAACGACTTCGTGACCAATTGCGATATCGATTGAGCGCCACGCCCCGTAACCAACGGCCAAAGACTTCGGGTTCGTTCCAATCAGCACGGCACAATTCACGCTTCAACCAAGCGTCGGAAAAACTGTCCTGGGCGATTTCTATTGCGTCTCCCCACGGGGCACCCCAAGAGGCGATGAGCCCGATGAGGGGTCCGCGATAATTGTCCAGGAGCGCCGTTAGGTCCATGTTGATCCTCCAGTACCCTGTAGTGTCCGGGACAACGCCCGATCACACGAGATTCTCGAAAGATCGCCAGGAATCCGGCTCGGCAAGAGGCAACATCCGGTTACCAGGCTTGCGGAATCGCTGGCCTCGACGGCACCACGCGGTCGGGTTTTGTGCCACACCAAGGGCCCGTTAATGAATGGTGTCTTGTCGCCCCGACTATTTTCAGAAATGAGCCCTTAGGCGAGAACGTCGAAGGGCTTTCTCATCGTGGCGACCAGAAACACAACTCGAAACTCGTGTCCAACTCGCACAGGGCAACGGTCTGATGTTCCAGAAAGGAAGATGAGCATCCAGAATACCACCCCGAGCCCGCAGCAACGGCAGCACTGGCTTTGCGAGCAGGCGCTATCCTGGTCCGGCCTTCCGGCAGGCGCTAAACCGCCAGGTCACGTATTCCGACATCTCGCCCGAGGATTGGGAACGGGGTCTGAAGAAGGCGGGATTGCCGGAGCACCTGACCCACGATCTGGTGACGATGGCCGAGTTGAACCGGGCGCGGCGGTATGACCGGCTGGCGGACGTCGTGGAGCGGGTGACCGGCCGGCCGGCGATGAGTGTCCTTTCCCCGAGCCGGGCTTTCCGCCGTCCTGAACCTTCCGGGGATGCTTGGCAAGGAACTCCTGGAACTCCTTAACGAATTCCGGCTTGGTAATGACGCTAGGGCGCTGCCTAACAATAAGTGTCGCCTTTCGCTCCGAGAAAGGGCTTTCTTTCGCGGAGCGAAAGACGAGTCTTCCGGTAACTTATTTCTGCCCAGATCCTTAGTTCGTCGTTCATTGAGGTATGACGCTCGACCTGAACCTGCGTCACTGTTTCAGAGGAACCGCAGTGGCTATAATCGGCCGGAGGAGGGGCTATGCCGCTGCGCGATCACTTCCGGCCGCCGGTGTCCAAACGCTCCTCGTGGGAGGGATTTCACGGCGGCTGGCCGATGAGAATCGTTGAAGAACTAGCGCCCCACTTGCCGGACGGTTTCGTGGCGGAGCCGCGCGTGCACCTTGGTCCGGAACAGTATGCGTACGAAGTCCTGATCTTTGACCTCGAACGCGATCGCCGTTTGGTAGCGGCCGTTGAGATTGTCAGCCCGGCCAACAAGGATCGGCCCGAGAGCCGGCAGTTGTTCGTCGCCAAATGCTTCAGTTTGCTGCGCCAGGACGTCGATCTGTCGATCGTCGATTTGGTCACGAACCGACAATTCAACTTCTATACCGAGCTCCTGGCACTGCTGGATCGTCGCGACCCGGCGTTCAGCGCACCGGTGCCGCCGATTTACGCCGTGACCTGTCGCAAACGGAAAGTCGGCCGCGAAACGAAATTGGATACCTGGTCCCATCTTCTGGCGGTCGGTCAGCCGCTCCCTTCTCTCCCGGTCTGATTGTCGGCAACGCAGGCCGTGGCCCTCGACCTGGAAGCGAGCTATGAAGAGACGTGCCGGGTATTGCGCATTTCAGGAGGCTGAACTGCCATTCCCCGATGAAGAGGTTGAGCGACTACCGCCGGGAATGGCACCGGGATTTGACGGAGCGGGCGCGTCACCGGACTGGCCCGCATCCGGCAAGGGCAGGTGGACGTGAAAGGCCGAACCGTGGCCCGGGTTCGACGTCCAGCGCACATGGCCGCCGACCAGCTCGAGGAATCGAGCGGCGCGCGGCAGGCCGAGTCCCAGGCCCCGGCCGGCCTGGCGACCGCAGAAGAATGGGTCGAAGAGGTGGGCCCCTTCCGTTGGTGTGACGCCCTTGCCCGAGTCGCTGAATGACCAGACGAGCTCATCCTCGCGTATGCTGGACCGGACTTCGATCTTGCCGCCGCTGGGCGTCGCCTGGATGGCGTTGCGAACCAGGATCTGCGCCAGATGATTGAGTGCTTCGGGGTCCGCGACCATGCTGGCGTCGGATTCGCTCACCTCATCGATCAAACGGATCCCGCGCGAATCGCATTCGCCCTGGAACCCGCGCAGGCACATTTGAAGGATCTCCGCGGGCCGGACTTTGCGACGCCTCAAGACGGGAGGACGTGCCACGAACATGAGATCTCGGAGGATCCGGTGGCGCGCAATGCCTGGTCGAGAATGATCTGGAGCGAGCGCGTGGTCTCGGGATCGTCCGATCGGGTCAGAAGCAACTGGGCACGGCCGACAACTACGGCCAGTGGGTTGTTGATCTCATGTCCGGCGCCGGCCGCGAATTCGGCGAGTGCGGAGAGCTTCTGCTGCCTCAAGCGCGTGTCTTCGGTCTCGACGACGCCCCGCAGCGCGGTCGCCAGCGACTGCGTTCGCCGCTCCAGTAGCGCTCGGTCGATCAGCTTCGCGGCCCAAGCTTGCCAGGCGGCTCGCTCCGGCGAGGAAGCGAGCCGGTTTTCGAGGTCGGGCTGGCTGGGATCGCACCAGAGCTCGAGGATCGCTTTGGTCCGACCATGAATCGACAGGGGCAGCACCAGCGAAGGCGGACGCCGATCGCCCGGAGAGGGGGGAGCGGCACCCTCGCCGGTTCGCGGTGCCGCCTCGGTGCCGTCGGCGGGAGCCCTGCCGGCGGGATCGGCCCAGGCGACACGCGCCGCCGTGACTTCGGGCTCACAGCACCAGTTCCTGGCCGCGCGCTCGGTCCATTCCTCGGCTGTCTCGTCCGGTCGGGAATCTGCCAGGGTTTCGAAGCAAACGCTCGCTGCTGGATTGGGCCTTGGCGGTAGCGGCCAGCCGCAGGCGCAGGCTCGCATTCTGACGAGTCATCCGTTCTTCAAAGCTGGTGGCGTCCGCCGCGCCGAACGCTCCGCCCGTACGCGATTGGACCTCGGCAATGAGAATTCGCAACCGGGGATCGCCGGGCATGCCCTCGCGAGCGGGCCGGCTATCAAAAGACCAGGGCGTCTGTTCGGCCCAGCGGTAAGCCTCCTGGACAAGTGCCAGCCGCCTGGGCTCGACGGCAATGTCGTGCAGCGGCAAGTTCCGGTCGCGGTGCAGCCAGGCGGCTTCGACGACCAGGGGATCGCACCCCCAGCTTTCGGCGAGCCGGCGACCCAGGTCGCCGAGGTCGGTGCCCAGATCGGCCTGTTCGCGGCGCCGGCGAGCGCTCGGGTCCTGCTCGCTCCACCATCGTCCCAGCCATTCGGGTTCGACGGCCGCGATGGCCCAGCATCCGAGCCGGCTCAAGAGACCGGCCCGCGCCAGGGCGTCGGGATCCGAGTCGCCGGATTCACGAGCCAGCGAGCGCGCAGCCAGCGAAATGGCTACGGAGTGGCGCCAGAGACGATCCATAATCTCGCCGGCGGACCCGGAGGCAATCGCCGCGGGCCACCAGCGGCCATTGGCGATCAGATCAAGCGGATTGGCTTCCTGCGCGCGTGCCCAGCGTGCCAGAACCCACCCGGGATCGAGCTCGGAAACGGTTCGGCTCCGGGAAACATCGAGCGGCTCAGGTTGATCGCCGCCCGTGTCTTCCCCAATAGATGTCATCAGCGCCCGTGCAGTCGCAGGGCGCAACGGGAGCCCCTCAAGTCGGAGGACCCGACGGTGCAGACCATCCTGCGTGGATCGGCCTGGCGTGTGGACACGCACGGATTGTGGGCTCCTTCCCCTCGTGTCCGCTAGGTCCCAATCATGGACGTCAGATCAGCTAACAGCGCTTGTCTCCATATCCAACAGTCGGCATACGCGCCGCATCAGTTCATCGATATCGAGCGGTTTGTGCAGGAAATCGTCGGCCCCAGACTGCCGCAAATCTTGAATCTTGTCTTCCTCGATCATGCCCGAGATGCAGATGATCTTGATATCCGCCATCGTGGGATCGCGCCGGATGAGCTCGCAAACAGCCTGACCGTTGATGTCCGGAAGCATCACGTCGAGGATGATGAGATCGGGATGGTATTCCTTGGCAAGCATTCCAGCCCCGAACCCATTATTGACCACTTTAGTCTCGAAGCGCGCATCGCCCGAGAGAACCTCGGAAATCAGGTCGACAACAGCCTGATCGTCGTCGACGATCAAGACACGCCGGCGTCCGCTCTCGAGGGCGTCGGTCGGGATGCCGTTCTCCTTCATGAACCGATAGAGCGAATCCCGCGGTATCCGCCGAAACCGCGAACCCGGCACGCGGAACCCCTTGAGCTGTCCTGAGTCGAAGCAGCGGATGATCGTCTGCTGGCTCACTTTACATATCTTGGCTGCCTCGCCTGTCGTGAAGACCGTTTTCATCGTTGATACATCCCGTCATGTGAGATCAAGGACATGGTCCCTTCCTCCACTCCCGTGCCACACGATCGGAGTAAAAAGACGACGCCTGATCGACCTCCGTGCAAAAACTTCTCACCAAGCGAACTCAACCGCCACTAACCCAGACCGGTCTACCATACTAACCTCTCGGACATGTCTCATTGTTAAAATCTACGAAACCTTCAAATTTTGCCAATATTACCGAACCAGCCAATTGTATAATAGCCCCCACTGTTGTCAATTCCGATTAATTTCGTGAGAAGGGGTTTCTGCACTCCCCCACGATCCCGCAGTTACGCGGTTCTTGGGGTTTTAACGACTTCGCCGATTTTACGCCAGGAAAGATGGGAGAGAAAGTCAACGGTCTCCCCGGATGAGAATTTCAATATGGTGGGTTCTGGTCATACTCACAAACAGCAACCGCAACGCCGCCCATGTTGTCATTCGACAGACGTGGCGGCGGGCGTGGCAAAATGTCACCCGACTGAGCAAAGCCGGTGACGTCGTTGAACGGCGTGCATTCCAGGAGATAGGGCGCCACCTCAACCTTACTACGAAACAATTCGAGAAGCTGATCGTAGTGTCATGCTGTCAGGTCAACGTGGCCGTTTTCTCCCGGGTCGGGAGCTGGATACTCGAAAGGCCGGTGAGGCGGCCCGAATTCGTTTCGCTTGAGGAAAATCAACAGCGTGGCGATGTCGGCGGGGCTGATTCCACTGATGCGCCCGGCCTGTCCCAGTGAGATGGGCCGGATCCGCTCGAGCTTCTCGCGGGCCTCGGCGCGGAGTTGAGGTATCGAGCGGTAATCGACGTGGTTGGGGATCGGCTTATTCTCAAGGCGTCGAAATCGTTCGATTTGATCGACCTGCCGGCCGATGTAGCCGTCGTACTTTGCCTCGATCGTGACCTGGTCGATCACGTCGCCAGAAACGGCTGGGTCGTGCAGGCCCCGGTCGAGCGCGAGGAGGTCGTCCCAGCTTGTCTCGGGTCTGCGGAGCAACTGGAAAAGAGTTCCCCCCGCGACGCGCGTGTCTCTGAGACGGTTGCGTAAGCGACCGATCGCGTCGCGGCGGGCCTGGAAACGTGACCAGCGAGCGTCGTCGACCAGTCCGACCTCGCGCCCCGCCTCGGTAAGCCGGATGTCGGCATTGTCATGACGAAGCAAGAGGCGATACTCGGCCCGGCTCGTGAACATGCGGTAGGGCTCATCGACCCCGCGCGTCACGAGATCGTCGATGAGCACGCCGATGTAGGCTTGCGAGCGATCGAGCAAGAGCGGGGGCTCATTCCTCACCGCGCGCGCCGCATTGACCCCCGCAATCAGGCCCTGGGCGGCCGCTTCCTCGTAACCGGTCGTCCCGTTAATCTGCCCGGCGAAGAACAGGTTGCCGATACGCTTGGTCTCGAGCGTCGGCCCGAGCTGGTCTGGCGGCGCGAAGTCGTATTCCACCGCATAGCCGAATCGCATGATCTCGGCGCGGTTTAGTCCCGGAATCAGGGGGATGATCGCTTCCTGCACGTCGCGAGGCAGACTGGTGGAGATCCCGTTGCAGTAGTATTCCAGCGTGTTGCGGCCCTCGGGCTCGAGGAAAATCTGGTGGCTCTCCCGGTCGGCGAAGCGGACAACCTTGTCCTCGATCGAAGGGCAGTAACGTGGTCCGGTGCTCTGGATCTGTCCCGAGTACATCGGCGCACGATGCAGATTGGCGCGGATCAGGTCATGCACCGCCGGGTTGGTATGAGTGATGTGACAGTCGAGCTGCTCCTGGGTGATGGCCTCGGTCAGGAACGAGAATGGAACGGGCTCGGCGTCCCCGGGCTGCCGCTTGAGTTGGTCGAAATCGATCGTGCGGCCATTCAAGCGCGGGGGCGTGCCGGTCTTGAAGCGCTCGAGCTCGAAGCCCAGCGACCGGAGGCTTTGCGAGAGCGCCCCGGCCGCCAGGTCGCCACCCCGGCCGCCGGGCGTCTTGACCTCGCCGGTGTGCATGAGCCCCTGCAAGAAGGTGCCGGTCGTCAGGACCACCGCGCGCGTGTGGTAATGCGCGCCGCCGCGACACAAGAGGCCGGTCACACGACCGCCGGCCACCACGATCGACTCGGCCATTTCCTGGCGGAGCGTCAGATTCGGCTGCCGCTCGACCGTCAGTTTGGCCAGGAACTGATAGGCTTTCTTGTCGCATTGCGCGCGCGGGCTGTGCATCGCGGGCCCCTTGCCGCGATTGAGCAGGCGAAACTGGATCGCGGTCGCGTCGGTCCAGAGACCCATCGAGCCGCCCAGGGCGTCGATCTCGCGGACGATCTGTCCCTTGGCCACGCCGCCGATGGCCGGATTGCAGCTCATCTGCCCGACCGTATCGCAGTTGATGGTCAGGAGTGCGGTGCGATTGCCCATCCGGGCCGCGGCCAGCGCGGCTTCCAGTCCGGCGTGGCCGGCGCCCACGACGACCACGTCAAAACGATAGGCTAGGTCAGCTTTGGCTCGACTCGAATTCTCCAAGCGGTCGCCTCAATTCAAATCACGCCGGGCGCACCCGAATCGGTCCCCGGCTCTTCCATCTTATAACGAGCTGCCGCATTCCGAACAGGTCACCCCACCGATCGCCTGACCCGGCTCGGCCGCGACAGGCTTGCGTGGCATCGCGCCGCGCCGCTAACCTGAAGGCTCGTCGATTGCAACCGCATGGTTTTCGATCACTGGTTACTCGAGGTGCAAACGCCATGGCCGAGACGCGCAAAGGTGAAGTGACATTCAAGGGAAACCCAATCACTCTGGTCGGTCCCAAGCTCAAGGCGGGCGATCGCGCGCCCGACTTCAAGTGCGTGGGAGCCGGCCTGGCGATCGTTACGCTGGCCGACACCGCCGGCAAGGCCCGTCTATTCAATGTCGTCCCCTCGCTGGATACGCCCGTTTGCAACACGCAGACCAGGCGGTTTGCCCAGGAGCTCAAGGCGCTGGGTGATAAGGTCGAGGCCTTCACCGTCAGTCTCGACTTGCCTTTCGCCCAGGGCCGTTTTTGCACCGAAGCCGCGATCGAGAACGTCAAGAACCTGTCGGACGTCCACAATCACAGCTTCGGCGAGCACTACGGCGTCTTGATTTCCGACCTGCCGCTCCCGCTTTTGGCACGCGCGGTCTTCGTCGTGAATCCTGCCAATACCATCACATACCTCGAGGTCGTCCCCGAGATCGTGCAGGAGCCGGACTACGCGCCTGCGATTGCTGCACTCAAGGAAGCAGCCAAGTAGGAGCCGGCTCCGTCCGGCGATCCCATGAGATCGGGTGACAGAGCCCCCTCCTAACAGCGACGCTGCGCATCAGTGCTTTGGTAGAGCCGGCCCCGTCCGGCGATCCCATGAGATCGGGGGACAGAGCCCCCCTCTACAGCAACGCGGCGCATCAGTGCTTTTTGTAGGAGCCGGCTCCATCCGGCGATCCCAAACCCTGGAGGAGCCTCGTTCATAGCCAGGGGCGGCTTCCGCCCCTGGCTATCATCAATTGAGCGGCTTGATCCAGATATTGCGATACTCGACCCGATTGCCATGGTCCTGAAGCAAAATCGGCCCATCCTGCCCTTTCGCCAGGTCGATGCCGCCGGGCGTCGGCGAGATCTCGGCGTCATCGATGATTTTGAGCCCGTTCTGGATGACGGTCACGCGGGCCTTCTGGACGACCTTCCCCTGCTCAACCCGAGCCTTGTGGAAGGTCACGTCATACGTCTGCCACTGGAGCGGCGGCTTGCATGCGTTGACAACCGGAACGACTTGCTTGTAGATCGCACCGCAATCGTTGCTTTCGGGCTTGAGCCCGTACGAGTCGAGAATCTGCAGCTCGGGGATTCCGCCCAGAAAAACTCCGCTGTTGCCTCTTGCCTGTCCCCGGGCCGTGGGCATAGAGGGCACGTTGAATTCGAGATGAAGCTCAAAGTCGCCAAAGCGCTTCTTGGTCATGATGTCTCCTCGGCCGACGGTCATGAACCCGCCGGCGACTACCCAGCCGACGGGTGTTTTTCCATCAGTCTTGACCCAGCCTTCCGTGTTCTTGCCGTTGAAGAGGACAACCGCGCCTACAGGCGGCTTGGCACCCAAGGTGGAACCCGCACCCACGGCGGCTGGCAATGGTCGTTTGTCCGATGGTCTGCGGATCGGGCGTTCGGCGGCGGCTTGGCCGTCGCCACCCGCCTGGCGCGCCGGGTCGTCGCCGGCTTGCCAGATGACCGTCCCTTCAGAATCCGTCACGCGGCCCGGGGGGCTGATCCAAAGCGGTCTGCCTTCCGGGGTGGTGATGGCGATGTCGCGGAAGCGGGCGCTGGCGTTCCATGTCGCAAGGCCGATCCTGCCTCGTGTGAGGCGCTCGTCAACGTCGTGGAGCGACTCTTGGCCGTCCAGATAACACCAGCATTCCCCACCACGAACCTTGACCCAGACTTTGTACCAGCGTCCCTTTTCAGCCAAAGTCGGCTTGGACTGTACGTCTTCCTGACCTTGGTGGAGACGTCCCAGGTCGACTCTTTTTCCTTTGAACTCTCCGACGTGAAAAAAGCGAAGATTGCTGTCGTCAGTGTAATGGAATAAGGCGACGAATCCTTCATTTCCTGAGACGATCTGGCCCTGGAATCTCAGGTCGAAGCTCGACAGCGTCATATCCCCGAGAAAGATCGTGCCTTGCCCGCCGCTCTGGACGAGCTCGCGCCCCTCGACTCGCCATTTTCCTTCGGCAACCTGCGCCGCGTGACTCGGCGATCGTGCCGTTTCCGTCGCCCGCGGTTGAGCCGGCTCCTTCCGGGTGCGATCCGCCGCGTCGACTTTTCCGGCCCGGTTGGCCATGTCGGTTTGACGACTCGTATCGACGGTTCCACTGGCCGGCGCGCTCGGCCGGTCAGCGATTGGGCCGCCTCCGTCGCTTGAACCTGCCTCGGACGATCCGCGATGTGCTCGTCGCGCGGCCCGAATGCCTTGTCCGTGTCCGTGCGGGAGGGACGATTCCCAGCTACGTCCTTCCCGGGCGTCGTATGAAGCGGTTCGAGCAGCACCGTGAGCATCTTCTTCCCTGCTGCCTCGACGGTCACTCTCTGACCGCGTATCGTGAAGCCGTCTTTCTTCACCTGGACGACGTGTTCTCCGGGGGGCGCGCTGATCTCCGCAGGCCCGCCGCCCTCCGGCCAGTTAATTGTGGCTTTCTTCCCGTCAATAAGTACGCTCGCCTGGTCGGGAAGATCCGCGAGCACGATAGTCCCGTCCGGGGTCCGGATCTTAATGAGCACGCCCCATACGACAACGATGCCTAGTAGCATCGCGCCGACCGCCGACGACGGCCACAGCCACCGAGGCCGCCCGTTTGGTACAAAAGCTGGCGTCTCGTGTTGGGTGCCTTCCGTCTCCCGCAAATCGATCAGGCTCTTCCACTCTGTCTCGGGTGCCGGGGGCTTGGCCGCTCGTTTGTGTGCGGCAGTCGGTCCCACGTCCTGGGTCGCCGCTTTGGTCGGCGTGGAGACGGCGCCGGGAAATGGCCAGCCCGAGTTCGTTAGAGCGGGCTGGGATAGCTCCGCTCCCTGACTTTTGACGGCCACACCGCCGCTTTTGAAGAATGGAGCCAATGCCTGCGCGACTTCCTTCGGCTGCTGGAAGCGGCGCGCCGGCTCCTTGGCCATCATCTTCGCCACGACGGCCGCCAGCTCGACCGGGGCCTCGGGGCGCACGAGGTTCAGCGGCTCGGCGTCCAGCGAAAAGTGGGCCTGGTAGAGGTCCCAGAGGTGTCCGCCGCGGAACGGCGGTCCGCCGCTCAGGAGGTAATATAAGGTGCAGCCGAGGCTGTAGATGTCGGCACGGATATCTGCCGACTGGGCGTCGCGGATCTGCTCCGGGGCGATGTAGTCGGGCGTGCCCAGCATCTGGCCTTCGCGGGTCAGTCCGCCGTCTGCCTGGCCTTCGCTGGTCACCTTGGCCAGGCCAAAGTCGAGCACTTTGACGACGGGCTTTTTTCCATCGCGGGCGAGGATCAAGTTGGCCGGCTTGATATCGCGGTGGACCATCCCGCGCTCGTGGGCGTGCTGCAAACCGAGCGCAGCCTGGTGGATGAAGGCGCAAGCGTGCGCCACCGGCAGCGGTCCGTTGGTCTTGACGATTTTCGCCAGGTCGAGGCCCTCGACGTACTCCATCGCCAGTACAAGGCTCTCGCCGAGCCGGAGGGCCGAATAAGCGGTTACGATGTTGGCGTGGTGAAGTTTGGCGGCCGACCGGATCTCGCGCAGGAAACGGTCGGCGACTCCCGGCCGATCGACTAAGTGGCGGCCGACGAACTTAAGCACCTCCGGCCGCCCCATCAGCTTGTTCTGGGCCAGGTAGACCAGCCCATGCCGCCGCGCCCCAACTCGCGCGAGATCTCGTAATCGGGATGATCGACAAGCTCGGGAGGCAGCGTGCTGGCCGGCGGCCGCGCCGGCGAGCCCGGCCGGTCGCGCAGCCGTGAGGTCGTTGCCACTGAGGAGACGACCGCAGCGGGAGACTCGGGCCGGCCCTGGGCGTCGCGCACCCGGCCCAGGAAGCTGTCCGGAGTCAACTCAGCGACCCGGTCGCGACAAGCCGGGCACGACTCCAGGTGCTTGCCCAGTGACTCGGCCGCACCGTCGTCGAGTTCGCCCAGGCCGTAGGCGTGCAGCGCCTGGTCAGTCGGGTGAAGGGATTGAGAAGGGTTCATCAGGTGGGCCTCCTCCTTCGAGCCCGGCATTGCGGTCCATGAGATGAGTCCATCGCCCACTGCTAAAGAAAGGCACCTACCGCGCGGAATATGCCGCGAAAGAGGGAAATCATTCACGATTGAGCGGCTTGATCCAGACGTTGCGGTACTCGACCCGATTGCCATGGTCCTGGAGCAGGATCGGTCCGTCCTGCCCCTCGGCCAGGTCGATGCCGCCGGGCGTTATCGCGATCTCGGCGTCATCGATGATTTTGAGACCGTTCTGGATCACGGTCACGCGCGCCTTGTGGACGACCTTCCCCTGCTCGATCCGAGCCGTGTGAAAAGTCACGTCGTAGGTCTGCCACTGAAGGGGCGGCTTGCATGCGTTGACGGCTGGAACGACTTGGTGGTAGATCGCGCCACACTCGTTGTTTGCGGGCTTGAGCTTGTATGAGTCGAGGACCTGAAGCTCGTAAATTCCCGTGAGGAAGACCCCGCTATTGCCTCGTCCCTGACCGTGGGCCGTGGGCATATAGGGCACGTTGAACTCGATATGGAGCTGAAAGTCGCCGAAGCGCTTCTCGGTCATGATGTTCCCCCGGCCGACCGTCATGAACCCGTCCGTGACCGTCCAATCAGCGGGCGTTTTTCCGTCGGGCTTGACCCAGCCTTCCATGCTATGGCCATTGAACAGGACGACCGCGCCTTCGGGCGGCCTGGCACCGAGGCTGGAATCGTTGGGCTTGTCGTCGGACCGTGACGACGGAAGAAACAAGCACGAAGAAAACAGCAAACCAAGCAGGGGCGACCAAACTCGAAACATCGGGAGGTCTCCGTGGAGGTCCGACGGCGCGCGTCAGTCCTCGAGGGTAGTTTTCGGCGGCGTCCAGGATCGCTACAGTTTACTGGACAGCGCCGGGAAGTGCACTTCGGGAATAAAGATGCGAGGCCCCACGATGTCGGAAGCCGAGAACCCCGCGGACGTGTCCCCTTCGGAACCCGACCTGAATGCGCCCACGCGAGCCGACCTGGACCCGGGCCCGGCCGTGGACGTCGACAGTCTCGAGATCCTGGTCAACCCGGCTGGTCACGAAGCAGCCGCTCTGGACTTGGCGGCCCTTGGCGCTCTTCCCCAAGGGGCGGCGGCCGCGAGTGTCGGGGAAGCCGCCGGCCAGTCCCAGGTTTTGCTCCAAGCCGTGAAAAGCCTAGGTGAACGACTCGACGGCCGGCTCGACTCGTTGAAGCAGTTATTCGAGCGCGAACAGCGCGCCGAAGCCGCCCGCGAGCGGGTGGTCGACCGCCTGCACGCCGAGCTTCAAGAGTACAAGCAGGACTTGCTGCTGAAGGTCCAGCGGCCGATCTTCATCGATCTGATCCAGCTTCACGACGACATCGGCAAGATGATCGAAGCCCGCTCCGCCGACGATGCCCTCGCCCATCCCGCGGGCACTTTTCGCGAAGTCCTGGAATCGCTCCAGACCGCAATCGAGGACATCCTCTACCGCCAGGGCGTCGAGCCATTCATACGGGAGGGCACCGATTTCGACCCGCGCAGGCAGCGTGCGGTTTCGACAGTCCCAACCGACGACCCCGCGCTCGGCAAAACCGTCGCCGCCCGGCTCCGCAAGGGATTCGAGGCCGGCGACAAGGTCATCCGCCCGGAGATCGTGACGGTCTACGCTTTTCGCCGGGCGCCGGCGCTCGGTTCCCAGCAGGGTTAGCGCCGCCGACCGTCAGGCCCACATTCGCAAAGCCCTACTCCGGAGGTGCGAGCATGCTGGAAAGTTCGAACAATGTGATTTTGAGGGTTGGCCTCCTGCTGTTCGGCTCCTCGCTCAGAGTGGGCGAACAGCCGAAGCCCCAGACGCCTAGAGGACGGTACGAGGCGCTCCTAAAGGACTATGAGGTGGCGAACGCCGCTTGGGAAAAGAGCGGTGCGAGGATCGCGCCAACCGACCCGCTCTGGGTCGAACACTATGCGGACCGGCCGCTGTGGAACTTCGCACCCCGGCTTCTCCAGTTCGCGGAGGAGAACCGTTCAGACCCTGCCGCGCTCGACGCCCTGCTTAACGTTGTCGAGAATTCGGGAACGGCGAGAGACCGGATTCTGTTTTCCTCGGTTCGACGCGCTGTGGGTATCTTGATCGCCGACCACCTGCAAGATGAGCGTGTCGTGAAGACTTTCCTCACCCTTTCGTTTCTCGGTGGGCCCAGCATGGAGGCGTACCTCCGGGCCCTGCTCGCCAAAAGCCGGGACCGAGAGGTGCTCGGACGGGCGTGTATGGCCCTCGTGCGGTGCAACGACGTGAGAGTCTGGGTCGCCGAGAGGCCCTATTTCGAACACCCAGAAGATCACCCCGACCGCTTGGCCGCCTCCAAGTTTCTGAACGCCCGGCTCGACCCCGGCTATATCTCGTACATTCGGACGACGGATCCGGTGACGTTATCAGCCGAAAGGGAAGTGCTCCTGGAGCGGGCCGTTCACGAATTCGGCGACATCCCACTTCTGCCGAAGTGGTCCAAGGTTAAGCCCGACGGTCGGGCGCTTGCCGACGACGCGAAGCCGAAGCTCGAGGCGATGCGGAGCTTGGCCGTCGGAAAGGTCGCCCCGGAAATCGAGGGTCAGGACATCAACGGCAAGCCGATGAAATTGAGTCAGTTCCGCGGAAAAGTGGTTGTGTTATCCTTCTGGTGACAGTTATCCTGCTCGATTGGAACGGAGTGATCCGGGTCAGACACTTTCGCGGTCCTCATCGTCCGAACGTGCTGGATGAGGCGGTGGATTCACTCTTGAAGGAAATGAGTAACCTCTAGCGGCCAGTGGGTCGCAGGCCGCGTTGACCTCGTGCGATAAGACTTCGCCTGGCCGAAGACGCCCCGAGCCAACGATTTACGGAGTTTGCCCTACTTCCGCAGGGCACCACCGGAACGTGTTGGCTTGGCGAAAACACTGCTGGCCGGTAATTCCCGCATACCGGACCATCAAAGAGATTCTCCCCAGCAAGGAACTGGCGATCGCCCAAATTACGGGGCAGAAGGCGCTCGGCGAATACCTCACGGACGCTATGGCGGAGATAGAGAAGCGTCACATCAATCTGGACAGTCTGACGTTCCCAAGCGCTGTGGCGATGAGCTGAAGGAGCTCCGCTTTGCCCTCGAACGCGCTCTCCGTGCATCTGGATCAGCTTCTGGGAGATGCCACCGAACTCGACACGATCCATTCGCAAGTGCGGACCTCCTGGGGATGGCGGAACTACACCTCGGCGCAGGCATAGGGCATTCTTAATCAAGCATTGGATCTTCGCCATCAAATCGCTCACGGCGTGAACCCCCGGCCGATCATCCACAATGCCTATTCCAACTGGCTGCCGGGTTTCATTCGGCGGCTGGCTTGGTGTACCGACGATGGCGTTCGGAACCACCTCACTGCGACCCTCGGAATGGCGAGCCCATGGCCGCCGTGATCGCCGCCCGCCACGTTATCAGTTGCCGCTTCATCATAGAGTTTTCGGGATCGCACGTGTGCATCGCACGCGGCATCGCCTGAGGATGTCGTGTCTCGGCGAGGAGCAGCAAAGGAAACTTCGATGACGGCATTTGAACGGTCCTGGTTCGTATGCAACTTTGCGCGAGCGAGCGCGTCGTCCGACGCACAGGCTGTCGCGCCGAGCAATGCGTCCGAGGTCGGCGCTTTTCGCCCGGACAACCCGTAAATCGAACCGAGGTTTTCTTTATTGCTCCCGTCACTTGGCGGCTTGATTGCAAAAAGCCCGCTCCCAAACATTCCGACGGGCTTCTTAACTCGAATGGCAGGGGGGTGAGGTATGATCTTTGACTATGCGAGGGTTATCATCTTCACAAAGTGTGGTATGGGACCGGGACAATGCGACGTAAAACGTCGCTTCCTCCTTATGAGGCATCCTCGTTTCGTTGTAGAGGTGATTCCGATGATACGATTCCTGCGCCAGCTCGTGGTGGCGAGTGTTGTACTTCTCCTGGATCCGGTGGCTCACGCGTGGGGGCAAGCGGACGGGAAACTCGAACCGGCACCGAGCGGCTTCGCCAGCCGGCGCAACGGTGTCGAGCGCGGCAAGGTTCGTACCGTGGAGTACGACTCGAAATCGGTCGGCGACACGCGCAAGATGACGGTCTACCTGCCGCCCGGCTACTCGAAAGACACCAAATACCCGGTCTTTTATCTGCTGCACGGCGCCGGTGATAACGAAGGGGGCTGGACCAGGAGCGGTGCCGCCAACCACATTCTCGACAATCTCTTCGCCGACAAGAAGATCGTCCCCATGATCGTGGTCATGCCCAACGGCTCTCCCCAAGGGCCGAGGCCGGGCACGGTCCTTGCGGGGACGATCATGAAGCGAGCCGATGCCGACAAGAACGGCATCATGTCGCGAGAAGAGTTCCTCGCCGCCGCCGAGGCCCTCTACAAGGAACTTGACTCCGGCAAACTGGACGAGAAACAGCTCGCCACCGGCCTCAATCGTCTCATGCCGGCCTCCGGCCCGCCGAGTGGCCGCGGGCGCGGGTTCGGCGACTTCGTCAGCGGCTTTGAGAACGACCTGTTGAAGGACATCATCCCCTACGTCGAATCGCATTATCCCGTGCACGCAGACCGCGAGCACCGGGCGATCGCGGGGCTGTCGATGGGTGGGGGCCAGGCACTTACCATAGGCCTGAGGCACCTGGACCTCTTTGCCTACGTCGGCGGCTTCTCTTCCGCGCTCTTCGGCAATACAAGCGCGCTGGTCTCAGATCCAGGCGCCGCCAGCAAGCAGCTTCGCCTCCTCTGGCTATCCTGCGGCGACGAGGATCGGCTCATGGACGCCAACAAGAGCTTCCACACCAGCTTGGAGCGGAAGAACGTGTCGCACCTCTGGCACGTCGATTCCGGCGCACACGCCTGGCCGGTTTGGAAGAACGACCTGTATCTACTGTCCCAGCGGCTGTTCCGAGACGACAAGCCCGACTCACACTGAACAACGAACGCTGGAGACTCGGCAAGGTTCGTCCCACTTCAATGACGGAACGCAGCGGCGCCTTGGGCCGGGTCGCCTTGGCGAAGTGATCGCCAGGGTGACGCGGCCTCCGCTCCAGGCGATACGGTGATCGCCCGGAATCTGATTCGCGAGGCCGAGGGATCGCTTGACGGCGCAGCCAGGTGATCCGAACACCTGGCGGAACGGCCCGGTTTGTCGCTGTAGGCCCGGCCGGCCCTGATGCGACGAACGTCGCGGCGCGGTATCATGGAAGATGGGTATTCCGCGGTCCGTGGACCTCTGACGACAACCCGACGGGCCGCCCGGAGCGGTTTACGATTCCCCTTCGGAGACCCCGGCCATGGAGTTCCCCGCGTATCGAATGACGCTGCGAGGGATGATGGCCGCGGTCGGGCTGATCGCCCTGGTCCTCGCGGCGGCGCTCTACGCCGTGCGGCCGAGGTCTAGCACTTTCTCGGTCGTCAACCGCTCCGGGCGGCCCGTCTCCCAACTACTGGTCGTCGTTACCGACTTCGACGAGCCGCCGGTACTCGGGCCGAAGGCGCCGGTCGGTGGCGAGGTGTTCGCGTTCCGGGACCTGGCCGACGGGTCGGCCGCCACAGCCTCGTTCCTCAGCCGCGGCGCCGGCTCGTGGTTCGAGCCCCCCAAGCGTGACGCCTTCGAATTCACCGGGCGCCTCAGTGACGGGACCCGAATCAAGGGCCAGTTCGGATTCCTGCCGGAGCCGGAGAGCCGGAGCCGCCCCTTGTTCGTCATCGACAAGCACGGGGATCTATGGCTGACGGCGAAAGACCGACCCGAAGGCAACCCATAAATAAAACGGACACTCCTCGCCGATCACCGCATCAGCCCGACAAGCCTTTGATACTAACCCGACGCGCCAGCGCGGGTTCCGGCGACGGAATGGCGCGCTGGTGCGTCGGGTCGGTGATCCCTTGCTGGCGCGTCGGGTCAGTGCTAGCGGCTATCCAGTTACACGGGCATATCGCGGCGCTCGGGCCGTGGTTACCGGTGTTGTTCAGCGAGAAGTGACCTTTTTTCCCATTTTCAAGCCGGAGCCTTCCGCACCGCTCACCTCGGTCGGTCGGGGGCTCCCAGTCGCGTGATTGGCCGGTCGTGACTTCGTAAAAGCTTTCGCAGTCGATCGTGATTCCCAACCAGGAGCCCAATTCCGCGAGGTCTGCGTCGAAGATCTCGCGCAGGTAACCGGCAAGGGCCGGTGCCAACCGCGGGGGATCGACCTGCGCACGCCAGAAGCCCTTGAGAGACTGCGACCACTGGCGCGGCACGATCCGCTGTCGCAGGCCCGCCAGGACGGGGGCCCCGACCAGGGCGTTGCGGATCGGGCTGAAGCAAAGCCGGTCCTTGCTGGCATTTTGCGGTTTCATCGCCTTGTCCCACACCAGCGGCCCGCGGTGACCCAGGAACCGGCCGATGCGTTCCAGCTCGTCCTGCGAATGGTGCACCAGCCGCTGGAAAAAGACGGGCAAGACGCTCTCGGGCCCGTAGGCTTCCAGGAACGGACGAAGCTGCATCGTGAAGCGGCTGTAGTCGATCAGCTCGGGATGACGATAGATCGCATCCGATATCGCCACGCGGATGCGTCCGCAGGTGATCTCGTGGACGTACTGCGAGATCAGCCGATCGATGGGATGACGCATCAAGTAAATCAGCTTGAGCCGCGGCAAGTCGCGCACCATTCGCTCGACGGTGCGCGGATAAGTGGGGAGCTTGGTATAATGGGTGCTCGATTCGCCGCGCAGGTCGCCTGGCTTGGCCGCACGGAAAATCGACGAATACCAGCGCCAGCCGCGAGCGTAAATCTCGTCGTCGCTGAAGTAGTTCGGCTCCTTCGGCCGGCTCATGAAGAGCCCGCGCTGCCGCGCCAGTTGCTCATGCAGCGTGGTCGTGGCGCTCTTCATGGCGCCGATCACGGCGAAATCCGGTCGATGGATCACCATCCTGATGATTCACCCGGCTTGCGTGTAATTGGCCGACTAGACAACAACGCCAAGAACTATACTGGCCATCCCCGGAAAACCTATCACAATCGAACTTATTTTTACAAATCTTCACACTCTCACGGCAACGAACGTTCGCAGCCAGTGTTGGTCGCACTCGGATGCGCCTGAATTGGTTTATCCGATCGGCCGCAACCGGACAAGCTCAACCGATTCCGACGGATGGAATCGGGCTTGCATCGCGTTTTGGAGCCAACTCGACCGGCGGTTCGAAGCTCACCCAATCGTGCCGGTCGCCCAATAGGCCGAAGTTGAACCATGTCCAGAAGGAGCATGCCGGAGTGCGTAGTTTGATGGTGTCGAAGTGCCGATCAGTGCGCCGGCTCCTTTTGGGCCGGGTCGACGTGGTAGACCTGGCCGTCGAGTTTCACGGTCACCGGCTCGGCCTGGCTCAGGTACTGGTTGTACTCGGCCTTTTGCGAGCGCGCCAACTCGAAGTACCGATCGCTCAGTTGAGTGATTTTGATCCCCTTGGCGTCGTCGTCCGGCGTGACCTCGGCATCAACCCAGCGATTGTTCTTCCAGTAGAAGGTCTTGGCACCGATCTGGCGGACCTTTCTTTCCGCCTGCTGCTGGGGCTGCGCCTGCTGGGTTGACTGTTGCTGGCCCATCATGCGCACCATCCCGCGAGAGCCCATGCCACCCATCCCGCCGCCAAGACCTCCAGCGCCCGGCGCTGCCTTCGCCATTGCCTGGCCTCGTCCCAGTGCCGACGCTCCGCGCGTCTGCCCTTCGTTGAATCGGAAAGCCGCATTGCCTCCCTGCAGCCCGGCGGCCAGCTCGCTTTCCTGGAAGCTCACGCTCGGCGCCCGTGGAGCTTGCATCAATTCTTGCTTGGCACGTCGTTGACTGACTCCGAAATTGCCGGTCACTTCGCTGAGTGCATCGAGGGATTGTTGCGCCCGGTTGACGTTGGCTCTCACGGTATGAAGCGGCACGCGCTCGTCGGCGAGAAACGACGTGTAAGGCGTGAGGATGCCGTACTTGCCCGAGAGCGCGACCAGCTCGTCGGTCAGCTCGCGGTTCTGCCCGTGCAGGTCGATCTGATCGATCAGGTCGCCGACGCGCCGCACGGCCCAGAGCCTTTCGACGAATTCATGGGCGGTGCCCCTATAGGCGCCGGCGAGCTCGGCGGGAAACTCGTAGCTCCGGCGCTCGCCCGCAACCTTACCCGTAATCCGGATGGTCGTGCGGCCGGCCTGGCGATACCGCCCGGCCCAGACAATCTGCCCGCCGTCGAAGAGGTCCGGCACTTCGCGCGGGTAAGTCCGGTTAATATCGATTCCCGCCAGCTCGACGCGAACGTCCGCCAGCACCGGGCTGGTCATCTTGGAATAGAACCGGCCGACATGGGTCTCGATGTTCTCGTCGGGCTTGACGTATTCACTGGTGCCGCTGTTGCCGCCGCTCAATCGGTCGAGCAGGCGGGCGTTCACGTCGTAGCCCAGGCCAAAACAGAACACACGCGCCCGCCGCAAATTTGCCCGGCGGCAGTGCTCGGCGATTGCCAGCTCGCCGGTCTCGCCGGCGGTCGGCAGGCCATCGGTCAGAAAAAGGACGTAGGTGGGCCGCGACGAATCGGGAATCATCTCCAGCGCCGTCTTCAGCGCCGAGTCGATGTTGGTGCTGCCCCCTTCGCGGATATTGTCCACAAACCGCTCGGCTTCGTTTCGCCGCGACGCGCTATATCGCTCGAGCTCGGTCTTGAAGGTTTCGACCCGATCATCGTAAACGACGATGTTGAAAAGGTCTTCGTCGCGCAGATTGTTGAGTACCGTCTTGAGCGCGCTGCGGGCCTGCTCGATCTTCTTGCCGGCCATCGAGCCGGAACGGTCGAGCACGAAAATCACCGTCTTCGGCTGCGGCCTGGTATCGGCCGCCTTGACTTCCGGACTGGCGAGGAGCAGGAAATAACCATCCTCCGACTCATTGGGCCGGTAGGTCAAGACCGACGCCCCGAGAGCTCCATCAGCAAGCGTATAGATCAGCCGAAAGTCGTTGCTGGGAAGGATATCCCGGCGCTCGAAACCGACCCGCACTTCATGGTCGCCCTGACGCTCGATCGACGCATCGTCGCTCGGGCTGTAAACCGACTTGATAGCCTCGCGGCTCTGGATCGCTACGCGGACGATCAGGCGCTGGATCGGCTTGGCCGTGAACTTTTGCGTGCTGAGAGGATAGGCAAATTCGATCACATCGCGGTCGCGCTTGCAGACCTGGGTGTACCGCATGGTCACCTTGCGAAGGGCGCCGGGCGGAATCGGGAAGACGCTGGTACGGAAGAGCCCGCGACCCATGTATTCCAGCAGAGCCGGGTCGCGCTTGGTTCGCACAATCTGCTCGTAGATCCGCCGGGCTTCGTCCTTGGGCAAGAGCCGGCCGGGCAGCTCACGGCCGTCAACCAAGAGCACGAAGTTCTGGATCGCTCCCTCCTCGGGCAAGGGGAAGAAAAACTCGGCTTCGAGCTGAAACGAACCAGGATTATGAAAGGTCTGCGAGACCTGGACTTCGGCAACTTGGTCCCTGATCCGCCCGTCGATGTTGACTTCGCGGATCTCGAACGACCCGCCAATGGGAATCGCCGGGCGCTGATCGATGATGATCCCCTGCGACTTCGCCGGAACGATGAGCTGGTCGATCAAGACGATGACCGCGGCCAGACCGAGCCAACGGTTGCGAATCGCGCTCATGGCCGTTTCTCCCAAGAGCATTGCCTGGTGCTGGATCAAAATGCCGGACCGCCTGCATCGACCGGAGTCAACTCCACTGGAGATGACCCGGCGTGCGGTCGCTCGATTGCAATCACGACACTGAACAGGGTGTCGCTCAGCGGTTGACTGGACCGGGGAGCGATACCTCTTCTAACAGGTTAGACGTAGGACGGCGCGAATTGTTAGCGCGAGGACGGTTTTTTTTTTCGTCGGAACGCGCACTGCGGCGACCGGCAGATGCAAATTCAACGTCGGACGGATTGCCAATCCGCCCCACAACGAACTCGATCCTGGGTATATCTCCATCCGCCGGTCGCCTTAAGCGTCCCCGCGGTTCAGGGCGCTGCCCATTGTTGCCCCATGGGCACACCCCGGACGGTCAACCTCCAGTATTTCCTCCCGTCTGGCCCGGTAACTGGAAAATGGTGTGGCTGGTTCAGCCAGGGGGAATAGTAGTAAGAGTAGGTTCGGGGAATGCCGTCATTGGGCAGAAAAAAGTCCCAAAGGTGACGGGGTCGGAAGGGGATCGGATAGGCAATCGGAGCGCCGGGAGGGACCATGGGTTGTTGCGCCACAGCCTGACCCTCCGCCGCCAACACGGCAGAAAGGCCCAGGACCCAGATCCAGTTCAGCTTGCGACATCGGCAGAATATCGTGCGGCGGCGTGAACCCAGCGCCCGGCCCGACCGATCCGAATCGACGGACATTTCGCTTGGTCTTACGTTCATGACAGTTCCTTCCGGCTAATCGTGGACTTCCTGTCGAGAAATCTCAAACCCTCATCACAAGATTATTCGCTCGATTCCGAGGGTGCTCACTGTTGAATCAGCATCTGGGCCATCTTGTCGATTTCGTCCCACTGTCTCCGCAGTTCCCGGATTCGATTAGCGAACTCGGTGCTCGACGTTTGGCTCAACACGAGCCCTGGAGGACCGAATTTGCGGACGTAGGCAACCAGATCCTTAGCGAGCTCCGGGCTCACACGGCCCCGCCAGGGAGGCATCAGCGTCCCTTTGCCCTCCAGGACGCTGACCGATAGTTGCGGATTGTTGCGACTGGTTTGCCACTCGGGTCGCGTGAAATCCGGGATCGCCGGCATCGCGCTTCGAATCGTGCTCCCCTTGCCGTCGGGCCCATGACAAGCGATGCAGTTGGCGTTGAAGAACTCGCCGGCGACGCGCAGCTTCGCTACCTGCTCGGGCGACGCCGCGGACGAAGAGGCCGTCGCGGTGGTGCCAGACGGACTGGCGCCGGCTGTTGCCGAAGTCGCCGGCAGCGGCAGCGGGAGCACTGAAGCGGACGGAGTCGCCGAGGTTGGGGCGCCTCGAGGAGCGGCCAGCGCAGTGGAAGCCGCGGGAGGTGGCGGAGCGGTCGTACTGGATGGGGCGGAAACGGGTGACGATCGTGCTGCAGGAGGAGGTGTAGCAACGGCGACTGTAGTAGGAGCGGGTGCGGGTGCGGCGGTAGGCCGGCCCGCCGAAGCGGCCGCTCCGCCAGGCTGGAATGCTCGTATGAACGCGAGCATCTCCGGCGCGTTGGTGCGAGCCAGGGCGAATTTGTCTTTCATTGGCAACATGAACTGGCCTTTGCCCTCGAGCATCGAATGCTGGAGATCGGCGTCGCTCCGGCTTGCCTGCCACTTGGCGTCTGTGAAATTAGGGATTGTGGGCATGGCCTTGCGCCCGATCGCGCCTTTTCCATCGACGTCGTGGCACGTCTGGCAGACAGCCCGGAACAAGAGGCTGGTGCCAACCCCGGGGCGAACCGGTGCTGAGGGCGGCGCCGGCGCTGGGGAGGATGCCGGAGCAATTGTCGGCGCGGCACGCGGCGGCGCGGCCATGGCGACGGCCGGTGGCGGGCTGGTTACGGCGCCCGGCGGCGCTGCCTGGGCCTTAGGAGCAGTCGGCCCCGCGGCCGGCGGCTGGGCCGCCGGCGCGAGCGCGGCCTTTGCGACCGCCGGCGTAGTTGGCGGCGGCTGGTTGCTCTCGGTGACGAGCACGTTCATCGCACGATCAATGGGAATTCGTACCGTCTTGGTCGCCGTATTGCCCGGGCCATACGTCGTGAGCAACTTCTTCTCTTCGGCCCGAACCTCCTCGATTGGCTTTGCCGCTTCCTTGGCGCGTTCGGCGAGAGACGCCGGCGAGGGATGTGGCTTCGAAAAGAAAAGCGTGAAGAAATACGTCAGGTAGATGATCAAGGCGGTTGACGTCAAGTTGCCGATGGCTTTGAGGACGCGAATTCCTGTCGAGCTCGTCGACCGCGTCCGCTTGACAGGGCCAGAGGTAGTTGAGGCGGCGTACCGGCGCGGAATGGCTGCTGCCTTCTCATCCGGCGTTTTCGCGGCGGGGTCGGGCCTTTTCGATGCCTGATCACTCATGCGAATCTCTCCTCAAGAACCACGGAACGCGATCGATTCGGCCAGGCGCGGGTCTCCGATCGGAACGAGGGGCCGCCGCTGGCAAGCATAAGCGATGATCGCGGCGCAGATGAACGTCAGCGTCAAGACCAGCGACGCGTCGAGCCAGTGCGGCAGGGCCCCCTCGGCGCGAAACGCCGGCATGATGAGCCAATACAGGTCAATGTAGTGAAAGACCAGGATCCAAACGGAGATGAACCCAAGCCAGTACGGGTTCCGCTTGGTGGCCCGAAAGAGCAGCACGAAGAATGGCACCACGAAATGCCCCACAACCAGTGCCCAGCTCATCGTGTTCCAGGTCCCAAATCGGCGCGTGACGTACCACCCCGTCTCCTCGGGGAAATTGGCGTACCAGATGAGGAAGTACTGGCTGAAAGCGATGTAGGCCCAGAAGATCACGAAGCCGAAGAGCAGCTTTCCCATGTCATGGAGGTGCTCGACGGTGATCGTCGTCCGAAGCCAGCCAAGGGCTCGCAACCCCAGCGCCACGACCACCAGTGCCGCGAGCGAGCTAACCAGCGACCCCGCCCAGAAGTATACGCCGAAGATCGTCGACGACCAGTGCGGGTCCAGCGTCATCAACCAGTCGAAAGCCGCCAAGCTCGTTGTCAAACCCAGCACAAGCATGCCCCAGGCGCTCGTTGACTTCATCGCCTGATCCGAAGCCGGGGCGTCCCTCCGGTCCTGGCGAGCCGACCTCCGCGCCAAATTCGACGCCAGCAAGATCCAGCAGGCCAGGTAAACGGCCATCCTGACATCGAAAAGGACAGGATTAAGCCAGACCGTCTTGCGAGCCAGCTCCGGGTCGGCCGACACTCGTGAGGAATCTGCCCAGGGGTAGAGCAGGCTCAGGTTCGTCGCCACCGGTATGAATAGGAGCACAAGCCAGGGCAGTGGCTGCGTGAGGTTTTCCAGCAGCCGGCGCAGAGCCACCGACCACACGGCACCGGTCAGATGGTGCAACATCAGCCAGGCCAGTGAGCCGACTCCAATGGTCGTGAGGAACAAGAGTGCGGTCAGGTAGGAGAAGGCAAGCCGATGAGGTTCGACGAACCAGCGCGACTGCGATGTCGCTCCGGCCCCGAGGGCGAGTGCGGCGACCATTGCCAGTCCAATCAATCCCCCGACAAGCGCGAACCCCTGGGCGGGCGGAATCAGCACTCCTTCGGCCGCTGGGCGCGGGGCGTTCATGGATTCAACTCCCCGCGCATCGACTCAGGGACATCCGAAAGGCTCGCGTTTTGACCGCGCATCAAGGCCCGCATGTATGCCACGATCGCCCAGCGGTCGCTGACTTTGATCTGCGGAGCGTACGGCATCATCCGCCCCTTGCCGCTGGTGATGATGCTATAGAACTCGCCGTCGGACATGAGCGCATGCAGCTCGTCGGTGATGCTCGCAACACCAACCATGCCGTATTTGGTCATGATCCCGTTGCCCGAGCCGGTTGCTCCGTGGCAAAGCGCGCAATGGATGTTGTAGCGATCCTGGCCGCGCCTGAGCAGATTCAAGTCGATCTTCAAGGGGTTCTGGACCACCCAGGCGTTGCCCTGCTTGCCTCGATAATAGTTATCGTCGCTCTGAAGGAAGTCGGGGTTTTGGCGGAGCAGGCCGGCATCGCACTCGTAATCGGCCCCGCCGAACGGCACCGTTCCCGCCGGCGGCGTGCGCATGGCCCGCCTGTCCGCAAAGAACGGGCTCGACGACTGAGCGTCGTAACGAGGCTGGATGTCCATGTCGGAGATGAAGATGAGCGGGGGACGCTCACCCGGCGTTCCGCGCACGCCCAACAGCTGCACCACCGCTGCGGTCACCAGCCCAAGACCCACCAAAACCCAACGCATCATCAGCACCCGAAATTCTGGGGAAGCCCGGTCAGGGCCCCTATCAGGACCTTCCGCCGCCACTCGATCCGCACAACCGTCTGGAACTTCCTCAACGATCCAGTAACTCGATCCTTCTACCCCCCGCCGCCGCGAGTTGTGCGCCCGTCTCAGGCCAGCCAAACTGCGGGTCGTCGGCCTCGACCGTCAGAATAAAGCCGTCGCCGCTGGCGCGTGGGAACGAGCTGCCACGGAACACCGGATGGTACAATCGAGGCAACCCGTTCAAGATCAGCATACCAGCCACCGCCCCAAACGCCGCGTACAGAATGGTCGTCTCGAATGTAATCGGCAGAAACGCCTCGGTGCTATTCAGCGGCTTGCCACCCGTAATGAGCGGATAGGCGACGGCGCTTTGATACCATTGCAGCGTCTGGGCAAACGCCAGCCCAAACACACCCCCGGCCAACGTAAACAAAGGCACGAGCGAGCGGCCCTGCCCTATCGCTTTCTCCATGCCGTGGATGGGAAATGGCGAATGCGTGTCGAAGCGGCGATAACCGTGCTCATACAGCCTTTGAGCCGCCTCCAGCAGCTCTGCCGGCCCCTTGAAGCTCGCTTGAGCTCCGTACGTCCATTCGTCGGCATCACCCTCGAACGACATGAGCTCGTCCGCGGCGGTATCCCTGGGCGGTTCCTCATGGGATTCCGACGGATGATGAGGCCGCGCCGCGGGCAGGCACGCCTTCACTTCGCTGACCGCCACCATGGGCACGAAACGAATGAAGAGCAAAAACGGCGTCGTGAATAGGCCAAACCCGCCCACGAGCAGCAGGATATCGACCCACGTCGGATAGAACATCATCCAGCTCGACGGCAGATAATCACGGTGCAGGCTTGTGACCACGATGACAAACCGCTCGAGCCACATCCCGACATTGACGCAAACCGCGATCAAGACCATCGCCCACGGCGTTCGGCGGAACCAGCGAAGCCAGAAGAGCTGAGGCCAGAGCACGTTGCACGTGATCATCGTCCAGTAACACCAGGCGTATGCGCCCGTGACGCGGTTAAGGTGCACGTACTGTTCGTAGCGGTTCCCCCCGTACCACGCGTTGCCCAGCTCGACCAGATAACTATAACCAACCAGCAGGCTTGTCGCTAGAATAAGTTTGCACATGTTTTCTAGATGGCGGGCCGTGATCAGGTCTTGCAAGCCGCACAATGCCCGGATCGGCACGATCAAGGTGATCACCATCGCCAGTCCGGAGAAGATCGCCCCGTTGACGAAGTAGGGCGGGAAGATCGTGGTGTGCCAGCCAGGGATGACCGAGGTGGCGAAGTCGAAGCTGACGATCGTGTGCACGCTGACGACTAGCGGCGTCGCCAGTCCCGCCAGCATCAGGTAGGCCGTCTCGTAATTGAGCCAGTGCCGCGCCGAGCCCCGCCAACCGAGGGCCAGCAGTCCGTAGATCCGCTGCCGCCACCAGCCCTGGGCCCGGTCGCGCAAGGTCGCTAAGTCGGGGATGAGGCCGTAATACCAAAAAAGCGTGGAGACCGTCGCATAGGTCGCGACTGCCGCGAAATCCCACGACAGCGGGCTCCGAAAGTTGGGATAGATGGCATTGGCGCTCGGAGCCGGGATCAAGTACCACACCACCCAGACTCGTCCGAGGTGTATCGTCACGAAAAGCCCCGCGCAGGCGACGGCGAATAGCGTCATGGCCTCGGCAAACCGATTGAGACTTGACCGCCAGTTCTGCCGGAATAGAAACAAGATCGCCGAGATCAGGGTGCCCGCGTGGCCGATGCCGACCCAGAAGACGAAGTTCGTGATGTCGAACGCCCAGCCGATGGTCTGGTTCATGCCCCAGACGCCGATCCCGGTGGAGATGACATAGATCGTCATCAACCCACCCAGCACGAACATCGGACCGCTGACCGCCATGGCGAGCCACCACCAGCGCGGCGTGGGCCCCTCGACGAGCCCGCAGACCAGACTGGTCAGAGATGCGAAGTCGTGGTTCCCCTCGACTAGCGGAGCGTTCGCCGTTGATCTAGCGTCGGCAGTGCTCATGCGTGCGCCTCCGTCGAACCCGGCATCTTCGGGTTCGGGTTGCGCACCCGTGCCAGATAGGTCGTCCGCGGCCCGGTGTTCAATTCGCCGAGCAGGGAATAGTTCCGGCCCTCCGCTCTGAGCTTCGAGACCCGGCTTTCCGGGTCGCGCAGATCGCCAAAGACGATCGCCCGAGCAGCGCAGGCTTGAGCGCACGCGGGTACGATCGTCCCGTCCGGGACCAGCGTCAGCCCCGTCGCACCAGCGGCAACCTGGGCACCGATCTTGCCGCGTTCGATCCGCTGAACGCAGTACGTACATTTCTCCATCACCCCGCGGATGCGGACGGTGACATCGGGGTTTTTCTGCATCTTGAGCGTCTCGGCCATCCCCTTCTCGGCCAGGGGGCCGAGCCGAAGCTGGTCGAGCGGCCGCTCGTTGTAGTCGTAGTAGTTGAACCGCCGCACCTTGTAGGGGCAGTTATTCAAGCAATATCGCGTGCCGATGCATCTGTTGTAGACCTGAACGTTGAGACCGTCGTCGGAGTGGACCGTCGCATTCACCGGGCAGACCACCTCGCAAGGTGCTTTCTCGCAGTGGACGCAGGCGACGGGTTGATGAACCAATTCGGGATCGCTTTCGCTTCCGGCAAAGTAGCGGTCGAGCCGGATCCAATGCATCTCGCGACCGCGTCTGATCTCATCTTTACCGACAATCGGGATGTTGTTTTCACTCTGGCAGGCGACGACGCAGGCACTGCAGCCGATGCACGTATTCAGGTCGATCACCATGCCCCACTGTTGCTGGCCGGCAAGGACCGGGTGCACGACGAGCTCTCCTGGCTCGGGTTCCTGGCCGCTCTCAGCATGTCCCGCGAGCAAGTCGGACAGAGTCAGTTCCCGCACGAGGTCGCGGCCTTCAAGCCGGAAGTGGTCCTGTGTGTCGGCAAGCGGGTACGTTCGGCCGGTACGGGTTACCTTCAGGCCGAGAGCGATGTCAGGCACCGCGCTGGTCCGAAGGCGATAGGCATTGAAGCCGACACCGCGACCCACGCGGCCGGTGACTTCCCGGCCGTAGCCGAGCGCGATCGAAACCGAGAAATCGGCCTGCCCGGGGATGACCATTGCTGCGATCTCGAGGCTGCGGCCGTCGAGTTCCAGCCGTACCAGGTCGCCGGAGGACAACCCAAATGTGCGGGCTGTCGCGGGGCTGAAGATCGCCGCGTTGTCCCACGTCAGCTTCGAGATGGGATCGGGAACTTCCTGCAACCAGCCATTATTGGCGAACCGGCCGTCGTCGACCTTGGCGTCGCGGTCAAAGACCAGCTCGAGATTGTCGGCTGATAGCCGGCCTCGTCCGGGCTGGGCGGCTGCAACCGCGGTCGCCACCGATTTCCATTGCAAGTGGGGCTCTTGCACCGGATAGGCCGAACCCTCCAGGAGGCCGTCATGCAGGAATCTCCGCCAGCGAGCTTCAAAGTCAGACGCGGATGCGCTGACGACCTTCCGGAACGCGCGGCGCACGATTTCGTAGTGAACCGTCGTCTCGAACCCGGATAACTGAGCGACCACCGAGAGCGCCGAGCGGCCGCCATCGAGGGGCTCGATCAGCGGCTGGATCGGCACGACCGTCCCGTCGCTGGTACGCGCGTCGCCCCACGACTCGAGGTAATGAGCAGCCGGCAAGTGCCAGCTTGCCCATAGCGAAGTCTCGTCGGCGTGCAAACCGAGGCGGATGATGGTCTTGACCCGTTTCGCCAGCTCGGTGAACCGGATGTCGGAGGGGGCATTATAGGCCGGGTTGCCGCCCAGAATGACCAGTGTGTCAACCTGACCCTTGCCGATCGCCGCGGCGAGCTCTTCGATCGAACCAGCATCCAGGCGGGGCGGGCCACTCCGGAGGTCGACGGTCTTGCCGAGATTTCCGAGCGCCGCATTCATGGCATGGGCCAGAGCGTGGACGATGGGCGGCTGGCGCCGGCCCGCGACGATGATCGATTTGCCCGCGTGCGCTTTGAGGTCAACGGCGACTTCGTCGATCCATGGGCCAGTGGGCGCCGTGCTGCCCGAAGCATCGCGATTGGTGGTGCTGCTCGAGCCTCGCCCTTCGTTCCAGGCACCGTCACGCCCGAGTGGCGACGCCTCCAGGGCTGATTGCAGCGCGCGATCTGCGCTCGAACCAAAGAGCACGACGCGCGCCAGCGCGACGGCGTAATCGCGGACCTGGCTCGCACCGAGGCGAAGCCTGTGGTCGGCCATCCCGCCGGTCAGCGAGAAACGACTCTCGACCACGTAGAGGCGGTTCATCACGGCCTCTGGCGCCAGCTTCCGCCTGGACTCGGCAAACCCCAGGAGATGACAACCTCCATCCTCTTCCACCCCCAGGAAATCGCAGTCAAGCGACACGATAACCTGGGCTCGCTCGAACCGAGGCTGCAATACGACCGGCGCCCCGAGCGCCATGACGGCCCCCGAGCGAACATTTTCCGTGCCGATCGGTTCGTATGTGTGCCATCGCGCCAGCGGCATGACGGTCCGCAAGTGCTCGCGCAAGAGGTCAAGGGAGGGCGACGCAACGTCCTCGCTCAGCAAGTAAAGGCCTTTTCCCTTCTGGCTGCGGAGCGCACTGAAATGCTCAGCCGCGAACGTGTCGTAGGCGTCCCAGGTTGTAGACGCACCTTCGCGACGCACCGCAATCAAGCGATCGGGGTCGTAGAGGTCGAGCACCGACGCCTGCGCCTGAAGCGTCGTGGCACCACCGCTGGCGGGGTGTTTCGGGTTGCCTTCGACCTTGGTAGGGCGCCCCTCATGGCTCTCGACGAGGACTGAGGAGGCTGACCCGGCCCGGGGCATGGCCGTGGCGTAGTAGTTAGGCAGCCCCGGGACGAGGCCCTCGGGAGTCTTGGTGTAGGGCAGGGCGTTCGTCACCGGCCGGCGGCAGCCGCTATACCCCGCCAGGGCGATCGAAGCCGCCATGAGCTGCAGAAACCGCCTGCGGTCGACTCCGCCCTCGAGCAGCTCGCGCATCGAACGGGGAAACCGTTCCGATACCCACTCGCGGAATGCGGGCGTATCGCTCAGCTCGTCAAGGCTTTTCCAGTAAACCT
Source organism: uncultured Isosphaeraceae bacterium (assembly GCA_963823675.1). Taxonomy (GTDB): domain Bacteria; phylum Planctomycetota; class Planctomycetia; order Isosphaerales; family Isosphaeraceae; genus CAWGMT01. Next base: position 138,963 of record CAWGMT010000025.1, read on the forward strand.
TGCCCGTGGAACGAGCCCCAGGATCGGGGACCTCATGCTTGGGCTCATTCATCGGTGACATCCTGAGCATTGCTCGGGGGCATGGATTCTGGCCTCCTTCTTGATCAACGAACCGAACTGGCGCTGCGCCAGCCCCAGGGGCGGCTGCCAGCCGAAGTTGGTCGCCTCCGATGGCGGTCGCAAGTATTCTTCGGGATGGCGGTGGCAATCCAGGCACCAGACCATGCTCAGCGGCTTTTCGTGCACCACCACGGGCATCTCGTTAACCTTACCGTGGCAACTCACACAACCGATCCCCCGCCGCACATGAACGGCGTGGTTGAAATACACGTGGTCGGGCATCCGATGAACCCGCACCCAGGGAATCGGGTCGCCACTGGTCCAGCTCACCCGGACGGGTTCCAGGAGCGGACTGTCCGCCTTGATAATCTGATGGCAATTCATGCACGTTTGGGTTGATGGGATCTTGGCGACCGATGATTCCTCGGCACCCGTATGGCAATAAAGGCACGACATCCCCAATTGGCCGGCATGCTGCTCATGGGAATACCGAACCGGCTGGATCGGCGCGTAGCCGACCCGGGTGTATTCGGGCGGTCCGTAGTAATACAGGCCGGCCAACGCGAGGATCGCCGAGAGGACGGCGGCGGCCACCGCTCGAATGAGCCACCTGTCAGCGCGCTCGGTGAATATCAAGGGCAAGGACAGCTCCTTGCTTCCCGAAGGGAACGAATGAACACGAATTCCAGACGGGGAATCTGTCGATCAGGGTAGGGCTACGGAGAGTTCGAGCAAACGAGAGGCGCGGCCTTCACGCCTGGCGGGGCGAGACGCTCTTCCACGGTGAGAGCCCCGCCGAAATCAGCGAGACTCGCCGCCGATGAATTTCTCAACTCAGTCTTTATCGGCAATCCCGCGCACTGCAATCAGCCAGCTTGCCGGGCGCGCGAAGCCGGGCGTCCCCCACAATCAGGCCCCACCATCAAAAAAAGATGCCTCAAGGTAACGAGGCGGTTCTTTCCGATAGGAGATATGGACTCGAATTGACCGGGAGACCGTCCGGCCTGCCGTCATTGTGGCACAGCCCGATCGATCTCGGAGGAGAGTATCGATCGTACCGATCAGGAGGAGTCATGGATTCGCGTAAACGCAGGCGACAGAAGTTCCCGGTGAGAGGATGGTTGTGGGCAATTGCGTCCGTCGTGGCGCTGGTGTCGGGAACGGTGCCGGGCCGTACGGCCGCCGCGGGCTGCACCTGTGGGAAGACCTGGCCTCATCTGTTCTGTCGCGACCATTACACAGTGGGCCCCGGCGACATCATGGACGCCGACACAGGCGGCCTGTGGTACTGGATGCGAAGCCCGGAGCAAGAACGGCGAGTCGTGATGAGCCTCTTCAACCGGTATTGCATCCGCTGCCATGGCGTGGACGGACGAGGTGTCTGGGACATTCCCGACGTCCCCGATTTCACGCACTCAGTATGGCAGGCGACGCGCCCCGAGTCGTACCGCACCCGCGTTATCCTCGAGGGCCGTGGCGCCGTCATGCCATCGTTCCGCGGCACGCTCACGCTGGAAGAAGCCTGCCGCACTAGGCCGCTATCTGTACACATTCGCTCCGGAGACCCAGGTTTCGCGACCCGACCTGAGTGAAGGCGACAGCAGCGCCAAACCGGCGGCCAGTTCGCCCGCGAGCGCTCCGCCCAGCCCGCCCGCGAGCGCTCCGCCCGGACCGCCGGCTGCGGCACCCACCTCGACCCCACCAACAAACACGCCGAGTCCGTTCAAACGCTAACCTGACTGACGCCGCGCCGGCGTTCAACCTCGATCGCCAAGGCGGCTCGCCCGCATTCGAACGGGGATGGCCCATTCTCTGGGCTGTCCCCGTTGTCATTTCTGTGTGGGCTGATCGAAGCCGATGTCGAAAATCCTGGACGTCTGAAAGATCGCGGGACTCTGTCGAAACAGCGTAGGTATGTTAAGTGAGAGAAGCCGCCGGCGCATCCTTTTTCGAGAAAAACCGAAAAAAGCCACGAAATCGTCAAAGCTCCCCCAATGCGACCGGTTGCTTCGTGCCGATAAATCACGCGACAGACTTCAAATCTTTCGGGCGCGAGTCGGCCCAGCCCCGTCTTTCCTCGACTCATCCGCATTCCCATCATCTCAATGCGGATTCAATAAGATTTTCTCACGACGGACCTTGACGAGGTGATGCCTCATGAGGCGGTTCCTGTACTGGGGAATCCTCGGTTTGCTGGCGTGCCCCTCGGTCGCGCTTTGCGACGATCCCGTAGAGTCGCAGCGTGATCCGGCGCAGGGGAAGGGAGCCGCGAGTGCGCCTCCGGCGAACCAGGGGGCTCAAGCCCAACCGCCAGGGACCGAGGAAGCGAAGTTGCTCTCGGCTCTCAAGGAGGCCCTCGAGAACAATTCGAGAGAGCTCAAGGCGCTCAAAGAGCAATACACCAAGGACATGGCGGAGCAGCGCACTACGGTCGAGGCGCAGCGGAAGCAGATCGAGCTCCTCCAGAATTCGGCCAGGGCGATGGAAGAGCGACTGAAGGTGCCAGCCGCGCCAAATGCCGCCGGCGCCCAGCCCGGAACTGGTCCCAACTCTCAGCAGCTCCTCTCCGAGCTTCAGCAGAAACAGATCAGGCTGCTCCAGGACCAAGTGCAGTTGCTCGCCGATCAGGCCGAGAACGAGGCCCCGGCCGTCGAGAGTCTCGAGACCAACACCGCCACGCTGGAGTCACGCTCCAAGCAGGCGGCCCAGCGCGACAAGGAGCTGGCCGACGCCCACGACGCATTGCTCGACGCAGTCGACGCCCAGCAACGGACCACGCCCTCGCTGCCGGCCATGATCAAGGGCATGTTTGTGCCGACCGGGAGCAATGTCAGCCCTATCACCATTGTCAACACACTCGCGACCCGGTACGACCTCTTCACGCACCAGCGCGGCGCCGGGGTGTTTGAATTCCAGGAATTCACACCGTTCTTCCTGGTGCAGCTCAACAAACGCGTGCTCCTGTCCGGGGAACTCACGTTCACACCCTCAGGAGTGTCTCTTGGTCAAGCCCAGGCCGATATATTCATCAACGATTGGCTCATGATGGACATCGGTTACTTCCTGGCCCCCATCGGGTTCTGGAACGAGCGGTTGGACCCGGAGTGGATCAACAAGCTGCCCGATGAACCCTTGGTGCTGCGACAGGTCATTCCCGACGGACTGGCCCTGACCGGCCTGCAGTTTCGCGGGGCCAAGTACCTGTTCGGATCTCCCGTGAAAATGGAGTACTCCGTCTATGCCACCAACAGCACGGGAGTGCCCGGAACGGGACAACCTGGTTGGGCAGACCTGGGCGCCCTGATCGGCACGACCGCGAACATTAACCAAGGCATGGCATACGGCGGACGACTTGGGTTCTGGCTCCCCACCCGCGGGATCAACTTTGGCGTGTCGGAGTTCGTCAACGCCCCTTACTCGCACCCCTCTGGGGCGGTTACCAGCCTCTGGCAGCCCTATTTCAACTACCATTATGGAAACTGGGATTTCCGTGCCGAGTACGGCCAGATGTACCAGCGGACCACGACGTTCCTCGGCAACAGCATCTCGCGGACTGGGGGCTATGCCCAACTCGCCTATCGTAACTACCAATCGACCCACAAACACCTTCAAAAGCTCGAGTACGTCTTCCGGTACAGCGAAGCACGGTTCGCCGGGATCAATCAGGCGGGGGCCGCAGTCAACGTGAGCTCGTTCGGAACGCCCATGGACGCGCCGGTCGACCGCAACCAGTACACAATTGGAGTGAACTACTACCTTTTTCCCGTCACAATCTTTAAAATTGCTTATGAGATTAACCAAGAGCTCCATACAAATTTACATGACAATGTTCTATTCATGCAATTCGCCACCAATTTCTGAAACGCGAGCCTAATGTCGGCAGCGCCTGAAAAAGAGAGCGATTCAGCCGCTCAGTCAAGAAGAGGGGAACCGACAGTGTCATCCATTCTCTCCCAGCGATGGCCACGATTTTTCTACCGGGTCATCGGTGTCGCGGCGTTGGCAACGCTCGGGTGTCAAAGCACGCCCGTCGACCTCTCGCCGGGCCCGGCCCGGCTGCGGATGCCGCGCCCTGGCCGCCCCGCGGAGAGCTTCGAGGACTCTCTCACCGGCGGAGAGGTCTTCGCAATGTACTGCAATCAGTGCCATAACGCTCGCTATCTGGGCGAGCGACCGTTCTTCAACTACGAGAATATCGCGGCGCACATGCGGGTCCGTGCCTGCATGACCGGCAAGGAGTACGAGAAACTTCTGGAGTTCCTCCGCCGGTGGCACGACGTCCCGTCGCCCACTCCGCCCGTGGAGCCTTCGCCCAAACGTTTGATCTTCTCACAGCCGATTGCCGAGCTGCGTGAAGAAAAACCACCCGAGGCTCAGCCGGCCGCCGCGGCGCCCGCGGGTCAACCGGCCGCCGCCGCCCCGGTACCCGGACCGGTGCCAGGCGCGGTGCTAACCCCGCTCCCCTTGAACTGGCACCCATGCCGGCCCCGGCCGCCGGCCCCAACCCCGCACCCCCTGTCGCCGGGCCCTTACCGCCTCAAAGGGCGGGTGGGTGATGGCGATCATTAATGCATCGCCTTGAGCGCGGACTCGACATCGTCGTGGATATCAAAAACTTGCTCGAAATGGCTGATGCGGAAGGCGTCTTTGAGGATCGGGCCCAGCCCGCAAATCCTCAACTGACCCTTGGATTGTCTGATCTGGTGCTGAAGCTTGACCAGCTTGGCGAGCATCATGCTGGAGAGGTACTGGACGTTTCGAAAGTCGAGCACGATCTTGGTGTGACCGCGCTCCGTGATCAATCGGCCGAGCTCGTCGCTGACCTCCTGGACGAGTTCGTTGGTAAACATCAACTGCGATCTGACGAATTCGACAATGGCAAAGCCCGCGGACTCGAAAACGGTGATGTGCTTGAAAGGGGCCTCGGACATGGGGAAAGCTCTCGCGCCGACAAGTGGTAAGCTCAGAATGCCGACCGGGATTATACGCCCCGCTGGGTGTGAGAAACAACGCAAGACCGTCCGGATCGCCACTGGAAGGAGCAGATTGAGCTCTGGAAGATGAGTCGGCCGAGCGACCGGGGCAGGCCGTGATCACAGTGCCGGAGGAACTGCTGCCTGCGATCCGGCGCCTGTTGGCCACGCACAAGAGCGCCTGACATCGCGCGCGCTCGATCGTCGCGTCGGAGCGGCTCCTACCTTTCTGACCTGGCCGGCAAGCCGTGGAGCACCCAGTCTTCGTCAAAAACCGCGTGGTTGACGACCGTGCGGCGGTCGGACGTGAAGACCAGGTGGATCCGTCCGTCGCGCGCCTGAAACGCGCTCGGGTAGCCGAAATCGTTTTCGCCCTCGCAGATATTCCGCCGGATCGGCCAGGTGCGATCCTGGTCCGAGGAAACGGCCGCCGTCAGCGGCGTCCTGCGGGTCATGCTGTCGTTGAAGATCAAGAGCAGACGGCCGCTCCGCAGCTTGATCAGCTCGACGGCCGCGTTGGGGTTGGCGAATTGCGAGTCCTTGCCCTCGGACCAAGTCTCGGCCCCCGTCGTGCGACTCGGCGCGGACGATGTAGCCGATCGTCCTGGGATCGTAGTCGCCACCGCGGCGGCAATACGCAATAAGGTTCTTTTGATCGAGCTCTACCACGGCCGGCTGGATGTTTCCTCTGGGCGAACGGATCGGGGCCGTCCTGGACCAGCTCCTGGTCGCGGGATCGAATCGCAGGAAGAGCGAGGTGCTATCGGCCCCGACCCTTTCGGTGTCATGGCCCGTTTCGTGGTAGAGCGGCAGGAGATAGCCGCCGCCTGAGAGCGCGATCGGGCGGTTGCGCACCATCATTCCTTCCTCGAGCGCCAGCATCGAAGCGTCGGACCAGGTTCTCGGCATGGTCGCGGGAAATCTTGCACTCTACCCGCGACGTTCGACCACGTCTCACCGAACCGGACCACGTAAAACAGCCACACCAGACCGTCGGGCGCCTCCCACACCACGCCGTTGCCGACCGAGCGAAACGGGTCGCGGGCGATCGGCGCGGGGTTCGTCCACCGCGTCGTTCCCTTCTTGAGCCGAGATCCGAAGACTGCCGTTTCCCGGGCGTATTCACCCGAGCCCCCATAATAGACCAGATACAGGTCGCCGTTACCGAGCTCGCTCATGCTGGCGGGGTGTTTGTACGGCCCGGTCGGGACCTCGGGACCGAAGACGCGCGTGATCCGCAGCTCGGCAGCCTGGAAGCAACGCGGCTGCCCGAGCGCCACGAGCAGGCAACCGGCAAGGATGCAAACCAAAAGGAATCTCATGTAAGGGATCCTTTGCAGATAGCCAGCGGCTTTGGGCTCCGGCGAGGCAACAATAAATCAGTCTTCAGGCTTTGAGGGTTTTAGCAGCCGCGCTGGCTTGTCACGCCGTCTGATCCCGGCGTGAGTTGTGAGATATCATATCCGTCGGGAAACTCCTTCCAGGTCCAGGCGTATAACCCCATGAACACAATGATGCTCAGGCATAGCACGACGGCTGCCGCAAGGCACAACCAGCGTATGTAGAGCTGGCATTGACGCTCTTCGCTGACTCCCGCCTCGGCCGCGAAGGTTTCGACGATCGCGCCGACGCCGGCGGCGGCTGTCATCAGCATGAGCGACATATAGCCCGCCATCACGGCCGACAGTACCAATTGAAAACTCAGCCCGAAGGGCCACCCATTCGCCCAACCGGCTGTGAAGAATAAAAAGAAACCGAAAAGCCACTCGCCGATCAGCCAACAGACGGCCATCCCGGCGATGCCAAGCCAGCACAGGACCATCTTCAAATTCGGTTGCCACTCGGGCATTACCATTTCGGGCTCGAATCGGTTTGATTCAAGCCAGTCCAGATTTCCAGCCTTGACGGGTTTCACGAACTCGCCTCGAAAGCAAAGTCCACCAGCGCCGGTGTATCTCCAGTAGACGGGTGCGACTTTGACACCGCGCCAACGGATAACAGACGCGACGCCCACCGCGAACTTCATCTGTATTGTAAGCTTCGGACGTGCAGGGCAGGAGCGCTAATCCGTCGGTTTCACTCCTTTTCTGCCGGCTTGCCGATCGATGGATCGGTTTTGACGTCAATCCTCAATCGATTGATCAAAGAATGGCCTATCTCGAAGATTTGCATGGATTTTCGGCGATCGGCGGCGACCTCTTGATTCACCGGGTACTTGACACGGCCCTGCGGCTGTTCGACGATTCCAGTCGTATCACTCGCTGAGGATGCTCGATCCACCCATGTGAGGAATGACCATGGCTACCAAGACTGCAGCGGTCTCATCCAAGCCCAAGACCCGTTTGACCAAGCTCTTCATCGACAACGAGTGGGTAGACCCCGTGGATGGCGGTGAATTCGAGACGCTCAACCCGGCGACCGGCGAGGTGCTCGCCAAGGTCGCGGCGGCCAGTCCGGAGGACGTTGACAAGGCGGTCAAGGCGGCCCGGCGCGCTCTCGAATCCAAAGCCTGGAGCACGATGGATGCCGCCGACAGGGGCCGGCTTCTCTTCAAGCTGGCCGACTTGGTCGAGAAGAACGCCGCCGAATTGGCCGAGCTCGAGTCGCTCAACTGCGGCAAGACCATCACCGATTCACAAGGCGACATGGGGGCAGTCGTCAACACCCTTCGCTACTACGCGGGGTGGGCCGACAAGATCGAGGGCCGCACGGTGCCGGTGCGCGGCAGTTTCTTGTCATACACGCTCCGCCAGCCCGTGGGCGTGGTCGGCCAGATCATCCCGTGGAATTTCCCGCTCCTGATGCTGGCCTGGAAGTGGGGGCCCGCGCTCGCGTGCGGCAACACCATCGTCCTCAAACCGGCCGAGCAGACGCCGCTCACCGCGCTTCGGGTCGCCGAATTGGCCCGTGAAGCCGGTTTTCCGCGGGGCGTCGTCAATGTGATCAATGGGCTGGGCGAGACCACCGGCGCTGCCCTGGTCGTTCATCCCGATGTGGACAAGATCGCCTTCACCGGTCACGTCGACACGGCCAAGATCATTCAGAAAGCCGCCGCCGACACCTTGAAGCGCACGAGCTTCGAGCTGGGCGGCAAGAGCCCCAACGTCATCTTCGCCGACGCCGATCTGAATGCCGCCGTCGACGGAGCGTTCCACGCAATCTACTTCCACGGCGGCCAGTGCTGCACGGCCGGCAGCCGGCTTTTCGTCGAGAAGACGATCCACGACGATTTCGTCGAGCGGCTCGCCGAAAAGGCGAAGGGTCGCATCATCGGCGATCCGCTCGATCCCAAGACGCAGCAGGGCCCCCAGGTCTCTCAGGAACAGCTCGACAAGATCCTCCACTACGTTCAGGTGGGAGAGAAGGAAGGCGCCCGGCTGATCACCGGCGGCGAGCGCGTGGGCCAGATGGGATATTTCGTTCAACCCACCATCTTCGACGGCGTCAAGGACACCATGGCGATCGCCAAGGACGAAATCTTCGGACCGGTCGTGAGCGTATTGCCTTTCCAGGGTGTCGACGAAGTGATCGACCGGGCCAACAGGACGTATTACGGACTGGCGGCCGCCGTCTGGACCAGAGACATCGACAAGGCCCACCTCTTCGCCCAGAAGGTCAAGGCCGGCACCGTGTGGGTCAACTGCTACCACGTTGTCGACACGACCACCCCCTTCGGCGGCTTCAAGATGTCGGGCATGGGCCGGGAAAACGGCGAAGCCGCTCTCGAGCATTACACCGAGCTCAAGACCGTGACGGTCAAGCTTGGATAGTCCTTGGTCCTTGGTCCTTGGTCCTTTGTTCGGTACGCGGGTGCCATCGTCCAGCGGCGAGTGACAGGGCGTCCTGACGACTCACAACGGACAGCCGACCACGGACAACTCAGGACGGACAAAGGACAAAACCGAATGCGAATCGCTGCCATTCAGTTCGAGCCCAAGCTTGGCGAGCTTGGCAAGAACCTCGAGCGAATCCTCGAGGAACTCGCCAAGGCCGCCGAGGGCGGTGCGCGCCTGGTCGTTTTCCCGGAGTGTGCGCTGTCGGGATATGGGTTTGGCAGCCGTGAAGAAGGGTTGGAGCACGCGGTCGCGATCGAGGGCAACGAGGTGCGCGCGGTGGTTTCCGCCTGCGCGGCGCATCGCTGCTATTGCATTTTTGGATTTCTGGAACGCGACGGCAGCCGGCTCTATAACGCGTGTGTGTTGACCGGTCCCGAAGGCGTCATCGGCAGCTACCGCAAGGTTCACCTGCCGTTTCTGGGGATCGACATGTTCGCCGACCCCGGCGACCGTCCCTTCGCGGTCCACGACGCCGGCGGGGTCAAGGTCGGTATGCACATCTGCTACGACGGCTCGTTTCCCGAGACGGCTCGCGTCCTCACACTTTTGGGTGCGGATGTCCTGGTATTGCCCACAAACTGGCCGACTCACTCCGAATGCGCCGCCGAGCACATGATCCCGACGCGGGCGATGGAAAACACGGTCTATGCGATGGCCGTCAACCGCGTGGGCCAGGAGAGCGGCTTCCGTTTCATCGGCGGCAGCTCGATCGTCGATCCCGCGGGGAAGGTGATGGCCCGGGCGGGAGCTGACACCGAAGAGATGCTTCTGGCGGACATCGATCCCGAAGTGGCGCGCCGCAAGCGTTTGGTTCGGGTGGCGGGGCGCCACGAGATCAACCGGATCGCCGACCGGCGCCCTCGCTTTTATGGGCCGATCGTTGCGCCCAATGGGCGGGATTGATCTTTGTGCGTGGTCGGTTGTCCGTTGACCGCTTCGCGGGTGGCATCGGCTGGCGGCACGCGACAGGCCGTGCTAACAACTCTGTCCGCGCCGAGTGGCTAGAAAAACGGACCACTCGCATTCGTACCTTCGACAATCGTAACCGCATCCTCGCTCACGCTTGCGCCGCCGACTGCTCGATGGCCCAGAAGAGCAAATCCGTCGCCGGCTGTTCGACGCCGAACCGCTTCAGCTTCGACGCGGCCTGGCCGCGGTGATAGCTCGAATGGTTGACCACGTGCCGCAAGATGGCCCAGGGAGGCAGGACCATCGAACGGCCGCGGCCGCGGAGCGTCATGGGAGCATTAAGCCATTCGGGCGAGCCGATCGGCAGACGATTCAAGGTTTCATAGGCTCCGTCAAGGCAACGCTCGGCCTCGTCGACCGTCGCGACTTCGGCCTCCGTCAGGAACCGGTTGACCGCTTCTCCCGTAAGACCGCGCAGCCATGCGTCAGTCACCATCGTAATATGCAAAATCGTTGAGCTTACGGACGACCCGCCAGGCACGGGCTCGGCGACGTACTGCTCAGGGGTCAGCGACCGGCAGGCTTGCAATACCCGCCGGTCGGCCCATCGATTGAACGCGTACAGCGAAACGATGTCGTCGTTGATCATGGCTTCTCTCCGCGATTGGGTCGGTTGTTTGAGTCCGGCTCGGCTCGAAATCCAAGTGTTCGGCCACCGGTACGTGAACGGATGATACCTAATCGCGGGGACGGAATCAAGGAAGCTCTCGGCTTGAACGGACGCATCCGCCCCTTCTCACTGCGGGCCGCTCATGGCCGGAGATTGCGACCACGGCCTTGGCGGCGGAATGACCGGCGACCCGGCTACCGCCGGCGATGCTTTCTGGATGCCCGGATCGACCGGTGGAGCAACCCGTGAACTGCTCGCCGCCAGTTGCGCCGGCGATGCGGCGAGAGCATTCGTTCCCTGTTGCTGACGATCGAGCTGAACGAGCGCTCGGCGGGCCAGCGCCAGGTCGGGGCGCAAGGCCAGCGCGGTCTCATACTGTTGACGGGCCAGGTCGAGTTGACCGGTCGCGGCCAGCAGATAGCCCAGATTGGCATGGCCGATGGCATCGCCCGTCGCTCGGCTCAGGAGCGGCAGGGCTTCCTCGCTTCGTCCCGCGGCCGCGAGGGCCAGGCCGAGATTGGTCTTGATGCGCTCGTCGTCGGGAGCGAACTGGAGGGCGGTCTTGAACGCGTTCTCGGCTTCGGCAAACCGTCCTTGCAGATAATAGCTGTAGCCTGCATCGTTCCAGATCCGAGGGTCCTTCTGCGCGAGTTTGAGCGCTTTCTTGTAGTGGACTTCGGCCTGTGCAAATCGACCAAGCCGGTCGAGCGCTCCGCCCATGCGACGATGAGCCAGGGCCTCGTCAGCGGGCTCGAAATCTCCGCGACGCTTGTCCTGAAGCACGGTCAGGGCGTCTTGATACTCCATGATCGCGGCGTCGTAGTTTCCCTGGCTCTCGAAGATGCGCCCGAAATCGATATGGACTTGATATTTCTGCCGCGGGCTTGCCGTGCTTCGAGATTGGTTCTGAGCAGTGCGCTTTTTTGAGACAGGTCGAGCGCGCCCGCCGGGGCAGCAGTCTGAGGGGCCTGGGGCGGAGCCGGGTCCGGCGAGGCCGGCCGTCTCGGGACCTCGACACACCCGCTGGTCAGGAGCGCAGCGAGCGGCAACCAACCAACGGCCGAACGAAAACGCCCGGTAAAGCTCGCCATCTCAGCGCACCCCCGATGCGGCAGACTCGATCGGCGGCAGCGCAAAGGCCGGAGACGCCATCTGACTGCGAATTGTCATGTTGTTGTAGAAGTGTGCAGGCTCGATACCCAGTCCGCCGGGGTAGGGTGACGGGCCGACGACCACGCGCTCGGGGATGACCGGCTGCCCGGTTTGGTGCAACATCGCCAGAACAGCCTGCCGGCGGGCTTCCGCGACTGCCGGCTGGTCGGGGGTCCACTCAATCGTAACGGGGCCCGGCCACGCGCCGACCCGTTTGAGCATGATGTTGAAGCGAGAAGCACCGGTCGGCGACAGCACGTTTGTGCCGGGCAGGAAATCCGTACAGTAGAGCGTGAAGCGATGCGTGTCGGCCTTGCCGACCTGCAGGGTGAACTGCTCAGTGATATAAAAGCCCAGCGGCGGCTCGACGAACGCATCGGGATAGCCAATGAATTTATCCTGCAGCGTATGGGCACTATGGTGAAACAGCCGGTGAATGGGCCCGCGGCGCTCGCAGGCTGGCGCCGGGGCCGGTGTGGCGGCGGCACCGGCAGCGGCCACGGCTGCGTCGGCGCCCTCCGGCGCTTGAGCACAGGCCGCTCTGGGTAGCAGCCCGATCACCGCGATCGCGCACAAACGCCGTACGACCCGGTCTGCTCGCTCTTGCATGCTCCCCTGCCCCATGACGTTGACCCTCCCTGGGTTTTCGCGACTGGCCGGTCAATCCGCGTATCCGTGGGGACCGATGACCCACTGCTGTTCGCTTTGGAAATGTTTCATCAGGTTGAGCGGATCTTGCTGGCTCACGGTCGACCGAAATTCGCGGCCGAGCTTCCCTTCAATCCGCCCGAGGAGATAAAACTCCGGATCGCTGGGCTGGTACACCCGGTCGCCCGGCGCTTCGGTCACCTCATTCTTCTCCAGTGGAGAGACCAGCTCGGGAGTCACCAGGACGACCGTTTCATACTCGATCGTTTCGATGTGATTGGTGCTGAACCACGGTCCCACGATCGGTAGGTCACCCAGGCCGGGAATCCGAATGCTGGAGGCGTTTGTGGTCAACTGAAGCAATCCGGCGATTGCCAAGGTCTGTCCCTCACGCAGCTCGACGACGGTCCGCGCGCTCCGTTCCGTGATCGACGGGACGATGCCTCCGTTGACCGTCGTGCTCTGAGCATAGTTGAGCTCGCTGATGACCGGCTCGACGTCGAGACGGATCACGTCATTGGCGAGGATAGTGGGCAGAAACGTGAGGATCGTGCCGAATCGTTGGAACTGGACGGTGACCACCGCCGTTCCGCCCGGAATCGATGAGCTCTGCGGTACGGGAAATGGGAACATTCCGCCAACGAGGAAGCGCGCGGGTTGGCCGTCGAGCGCGACCAGGTTGGGCTCGGCGAGGATCTTCGCCAGTGCATTGTTCCGCAGGGCGTTGATGAAGAGCGAGAAGTGCCCTGCGTCAAAGACGCCGAAAAGCGGCGAGTTCGCGGCCGGCTGCGCTGAGCCGACCGTATTGAACGTGGATTGGACCGGCTGTAGGAAACCACGAGGTCCGGTTGTCTGATTGCGGGTGACGGTTGTCATCGTGCCGAGCGTCCCGTCGGTTCCGGCCGCCGAGCCGATAATTGATTTGCCGCGGGCGTAGAGCCAGCTCACTCCAATGTCGCGGGTGGCGCTTCGGTTGATTTCGGCGATCTTGACGTGCAGCAACACCTGCCGCGGCCCCGGGACCGTGACGCGGTTGATGATGACCAGCCCCCGGGCGGCGCCGCCGGCAGCCCCTGCACCACCTCCGCCCCCTGCCATGCCGCCGCCCATCCCACCGCCCATGCCACCGCCGGCTCCGGCACCACCCATGCCGCCGGCACCACCCCCGCCGCCCGCGCCACCGCCGCGCATCGACTGGCTGGTCAGGAGCGCGGAGGTGACGAGCTGGAGCACGTCTGACATCGTCTTCGAATCGGGAACCTGCCCTTCGAGCAGAATCTGCGAACCGACCTGGCGGACCTTGACTTCCGAGCCGGGGAAGGCGACCCGGATTCGCGACTCGAGGTCGGTCGTATCGAGTGTCACCCGGACCAGGAACGAGACGGGGTGGCTCTTCTCGTCCCAGATGGTCAGTGAGGTCGTACCGAAAGACCTGCCAAAGAGGTTGATCAACCGCGCGCCCGGCTGGTCGTTGAGGAGCTCGACGTCGGCAACCATGGGATTTGCGATGGCGATCCGCGTCGGCGTCTGCCGGGTTTCAATGATCTTCGCCTGGCCTTCGACCAGAGAGATCTCGGCTTCGGGCTCGGTCACAACCTCGATCAAGTTCTTGACGTCCTTGGTGACGTCGCTTTCCAAACGCGCGGACGGGAAAATCGGCGGTTGGGCAACCAGCCCGCTCAGGTTGCGCGTGACTTCGATCACATGCGGGCGCACGGGTGTCAGCACCGGAGGATTGCCGATGCTGATCGGTTCGACTGGTATAACGCGCGGGAAATTCTCCGAAGGCCGCGGAATGGGTGCTGGCAGCGGCGTCAGATCGATCGCCGCGCCGCTGGGCAGGCTACCGCTTGAGCCAGGGGCAAGCGATTGGTTGAACGGAGCCATCGACACCCCGGGGCTGCCCTCGGCCGGTCTGGTCGCGACCGTTCCGGCAGGTGTCGCCACCCCCCCACCGCCGGCGCCAGACGCTGCTTTCGGGGTTTGTGTCCAGGCAACGTTGCATGTCAGAAGACAGACCAGTACGATCGCGAGCCAAGGCGCGAACCGCGGCAGTCGCGCTGAGCGGCGCCAGCCCTTCGAGCGAGATGCGTTGACCCCGACTTGCCTGTTCACCAGTCCGTGTCCCCCATCTGAATCGGCCGCGACCGAACTTTCGGCCCGGCCGGCTCGTTTCGCCCCTCTCGCTTTCGCATGGCTCGCCGCAATCGAATGCCGCAACTCCCATTTCACGGGGCCGCGGGCACGATCTCGCCGGTTTTGTAACTTTTGGCTCAAGCCCCTTAATAACGAATTCGGCAGTGTGCCTGATCGTGCCGGTTGTATGGCTTAATCGGCACGACGGTCGAAGCTTCTTCAAGCTCCGGTTATAAAATGAAGCACCCGGCTTTTATTGCGAATTGCGCCGGCGGTCTACAATAACGCGTCTGAGGCTATCCCCTACGATCGGGCCATGATCGGGAAATGTGACGGGCGAATGTTGACGACCAGACTTGTTTTCGGGATCGAGAAGCTCGACCTGGCCTTGGGAGGAGGGCTCCTGCCGGGAACGCTGACGGTTGTTGCCGGCGCGACGGGCATCGGCAAGACCCAGCTCGGATTGCACTGGGCTGATTCGGGCGGAAAGGGAGAAGGCCGCCGCGGCATCGTCTGCGACTTGACGAGTCGGGGTGATCCGCAAAATCACATGGCCTACGCGTCGCGCCTCTTCGGCTGGCACCTCAGCGAATATCCCCTGACTACCGCGGCCGACTTCGCGGGAGTCTGGGACTTCGGTCGTGCGATCGGCGACTATCTGCATCCGATCGATCGCATGGGGCGCCGGGTGACGCGCGGTGACTTGAGCAGCGATGAGTGGCACGACTGGAAAACCGAGCTCGCGCGTATCCTTCGCGGCGCCGGCGGCTTTTTTTATCAGCACTTCGCCCGCGGCACGCGCCGGGCCGTGTTCGACGGGATCGAGCCGGCCGAGCGATTCAGCGATTCGATCCAGTTCGAGTTTTTCGAGTACGCTTACAACCATGTCCTGCGCAAGGACGACGACTGGGCGGCCCGGGAGTGGTTTCGCGAGCAGTATCGGGCCAACGAGTCCGATGTGCTCCGCCATCGCTACGACCAGCACGCGATCGGCTGCCTCTGCCTTTATACGACACCCAGGGTCATGCTCGATGAGCTCTTGACCGAGCCGATCTCCGAAGGCGATATCTTCGCCAACGCCAACACGATCATCCTGATGGGCCGCACGCGTCAGGACGGACGGCTGGGCCGCGCGCTGGCGATTGCCAAGCACCGAGGCAGTGCTTGCGGGGATGAGATATTGCCGTTTCGGATCACCGAGGAGGGGCTGGCTTTTGACTGAGAATTCGATACATGATCATCGGGTCCGGGCTCGGTATTCTCTGCAAATGCGTCCTCTGCGGTGAAATCTCGCAGATCTTCTTCGCGATCCTTTGGGGGGCGGTGATCGGGACGATGCTCGGCGCCTTGGGAGGCGCGTTTCACCGGTGGCTGCGATCACGCCGGACCGCTTAACCACGCGCTGCAGATGTAACGATGAGCGACATCGTGTACAGCGGTGGGGACTATGGCAGCCAGTTCGTGGAGCGCCTTGAGGGCATCCGGATCATCGGTTATGTGGTCTGGCCCTTGCGTGTGCCTTCGCGGCCGTCATGACCATCGCGGTCCTCGACAAGTTCGTGGGTGCGTGGTAGACCTTGAAGTGTGCCCCCGCTGTGGCGCTGCGCTCGAGTCCGGCCATGCCGCCAAGGCGAACAGGCCCTCGTTCGAGGAGGTCGTTCGTGAGTAATCCCCAGAGCTATCCCTTTACAACTCATCTGGACATCAAGTTCCCCCCGCTGAGCTTGGTGGATGTCCCATCTCTCGTCAGAGCGTGCACCGACCGGTGGTACAACCAGACACTCTGCAAAATCAATGACTCGGTGGTTCGCCTGGGTGTTTTGCAAGGCGAGTATCACTGGCACAAGCACGACAACGACGACGAGTTCTTCTTTGTCCTCGTGGGCCACTTCATCATCGATCTCGAAGATCGCTCAATCGATCTGGAGCCGCAGCACGGTTTCGTGGTTCCCAAGGGTGTCATTCACCGCACTCGTGCCCCTGAACGTGCCGTCATCCTCATGGTTGAGACGGCAGCAATCATCCCCACAGGAGATGATTGAACCGGGATTCGCGAGGAAATTATGCAGATCAAGCTTGCCAGTAACATCGGTGTAGAACGATAGGCGAATTCCGGTTAAGGAGGGTGACATGGTCATTTCGTCTCGAACGCCGGAGGGGGAGGATGTGCGACAAGGAGCCTGAGCCGCCTGTGCCCGACAACGCCATGCCGTCGGATCCTCGCGATGGGCGGGAGTCGGATCCGCAATTCGGAATTCCGGGCGATGGCATCGCGGCCGCAGCGCCTTTGCGAAAGCCCATGTTCTTCGCGCGGCGAAGCCTGTGCGACTCGAGCGTCGCTTAGCCTGGTGATTGCAGGCGACACGACCGGCCGGAGTTAATCATGCCAGACGAATTCCGGGCACTCCTCGAGGCGATCCTCGATGACGACCGGCCTCGCGTGAAGGAATTGCTCAGCAAAGACCCCGCGCTCGCGCAGCAGACAGTACCCGAAGGTCGTTACGAGGGGCGGATCGAGCACTGGGTGTATGCCGGAGATTCCGCGCTGCATGTCGCCGCGGCCGGCTATCGGCTGGAGATCGCCCGCATGTTGGTGGCAGCCGGTGCGGATGTCCGCTCCGCAGAGAATCATCGCCACAGCCAACCGCTGCACTACGCCGCCGACGGCTATCTGGAGAGCAGCAAGTGGGACGCCGAACGACAAGTGAGAATGATCGAATTCCTCGTCAAATCGGGGGCCGATCTTCACGCCCGAGACAAGAATGGCGCGACACCGCTGCATCGGGCCGTGCGCACCCGATGTGCTGCCGCGGTCAAATGTCTCCTCAACGCAGGAAGCGACATAACACTGAAGAATAAGCCCGGTTCCACCTCCTTTCACCTCGCCGTGCAGAACACGGGCCGAGGTGGGACGGGCGCGGAAAAAGCGAAGGCCGCGCAACGTGAGATTATCCGAGCATTTCTCGACCACGGCGCAAGCCCCGCTGTTAAAGACAATCACGGCAAGTCTGTGATGGAGTGGGCCAAAAGCGACTGGATTCGACAGATGCTCGCAGGGATTTCGTGTTGATGGACACGGAGACAGCCCAATGAGCAAGACACTCCAGGTCTTACTCGCGATCTTCGCGGCCATATTGATCTGCGTCTCACTGGCCCACATCGTCCTCGGCCCCGCAACGAGCCCAGGATCGGTTCCTGTGGACGCCATCCCTGAAAGCGAGGACCGATTCTATGCAATGGCTGACACTTGAGGCTCGCAATAAGAGCACTTCGTTCGTCGAAAGAAAATCCCCTCGCGGAGCGGCAGGCGACACTAATCCTTGACCAGCGCCGAAGGCGCAGCATCTTTCCGCTCAGACGGCACCGCCGGGGGCACGGCTGTTGCCGCATTCGCAATTCGCGTCGCCTGCGACCCAACTTCTCGCAGCCGCCGCTCGAGGAATCTTCGCTCACTGTCATTGGTGGCTAGCTCGAGCGCTCGCGCGTAGCTCTTTGCCGCCTCTGCTCGGGACCCCATGCGGCGCAGCAGATCGGCACGCGCGGCATGCAGCAGATGATAGCTGTCCAGAGCGCCGCTCGCGGCGAGCGCATCGATAAGCACAAGTGCCCGTTCCGGCCCTTCCGCCATGGAAACGGCCACCGCGCGGTTCAGCGCCACGATGGGCGAGGAATGCACGCGCTCGAGCAGCTCGTAAAGCCGCACGATCTGCGGCCAATCCGTATCTTCCGCCCGGGTTGCTTCACAGTGCTCGGCAGCGATCGCCGCCTGGATAGCGAAGGGACCAGGCCCGCCGCGAAATGCCTCCACTACTAGCGGCAGGGCCTCGTCGATCATCCGCTGATCCCAGCGGCGCCGATCCTGGTGTTCGAGAAGCACGATGTCACCGGCCTCATCCAGGCGGGCAGCCCGCCGTGAATCGTGCAACAGCATGAGGGCGACGAGACCAGTCACTTCCGTACGCGGCGTAGGAGCCAAGAGCGTCCTCACCATGCGTCCCAGACTGATGGCTTCGGCGCAGAGATCGGTCCTCACCAGCGATTCGCCGCGGGTAGTCGTATAGCCTTCGTTGAAGATGAGATAGATCACCGTCAGCACAGCATCGAGGCGCGCCGGCATGTCGTGTCTATCTGGTAGTGCGATAATTGTCTTGCGAGTGTCGATTTGCACACTTCCCGTTCGACTTCTTGATGGAGTGTCGATCAAGACACGCAACGTTTGACTAGTTGATGGAGAACCAGCCGTGAAATACATGTTGTTGATTTACCTGGCCGAAGACGCGATGGACGAGGCCGCTCGGGAGCACTGTTATCAGGAATCGGCGCAGCTTTGCCAGGATCTCGCCGCGAGCGGACATTTTCTCGCCGCCGCTCCGCTGCATCCCGTGGCGACCGCGACGAGCGTCCGGGTGCGCGACGGCAAGCCGATCGTGACCGACGGACCGTTTGCCGAGACGCGCGAGCAGCTCGGCGGCTATTACATCATCGACGCCAAGAATCTCGACGAGGCGATTCGTATTGCCGCTCGGGTTCCACCGGCACAGGTCGGCACCGTCGAAATCCGGCCGGTCATGGAAATCCCGGGCCTGCCGACGACTCAGGGATGGCGCGCGTAATTATGTGCCAAGTTTTGTGCAGGCGTCCCGCCCGCACGCGCGGGAAACGCGGGCGGAAGGCCTGCACCACAATCAACCGATCGCGAAACTCTCTTCGGCGCAAGTTGCTGGCCGGCGCATGTCCAAAGTCTGACGCAGGTGGGGGCTGACCAATGAACAACCGACTCGGGCAAGCACCCCAAGGTGCCTCTGACGACGAGACGATTCTGCAGCCCGCGGCTGAATCAGGCGATCGGGCGAACGTCTACCACCCCAAGCGCGAGATCGTCGCCGGCAGTGGACCGCACCTCACGAACGAGACGCAAGCGCTGTTGCGGCTGCGGCTACGCGCCGCCGCGTTGATGCTCTTGATCGGCTTCGGCGTCTTCCTCCTCCGCCACTTGGTCGGCGTGCTCTCGGGTGAGCCGCTCTTTCCCGCACTCTTGGGCGTTCACGTGTTGGTCGTCCTCGTTCTGAGCTTGATTGCCGCGCCCTTGTGGTGGCATTCCGACGTGTCCATCAAGAACCTTCGAATCGCGGAGCTGGTCATCTTCGGCTTGCCGGCCGCGTTCTTTTTGATGCTACAGCACGACGTGAGCTTGGACGCTGCCGCCCGCGATGTCATGCCCCCATGGCCACCTTTCTGGCTCTTGCTCATCTTCACGTACGGGATGTTCATCCCGAACACTTGGCGGCGCACCGCGATCGTGATCGGCTCGATGGCGCTTGCCCCGATGCTCCTGCTCGCGGGTATGACGCTTTTTTATCCCCAAGTCGCCGCCCTTCTGACCGTTACCCGCGTCATGCAACAGTCGCTGGTCCTCGTCATCGCGGTCGTGGCTTCTGTGGTCGGCACGCGGTTGGTCAACACGCTGCGCCGCGAGGTCTTTGAAGCCAGGCAGGTCGGCCAGTATCGCCTCATCAAGACGATCGGCGCAGGCGGAATGGGCGAGGTCTACCTGGCCGAGCACCGCATGCTCAAGCGTCCCTGCGCGATCAAGCTGATTCGCCCCGAACACGCCGGTGATCCGCGCGTCCTTGCCCGCTTTGAACGAGAGGTTCAGTTGACCGCGCAGCTCTCGCACTGGAACACCGTCGAAATCTTTGACTATGGCCGCACCGACGACGGGACGTTCTTTTACGTCATGGAGTACCTGCCCGGTCTGAGCTTGGAGGACGTGCTCAAGCGCCGCGGGCCGCTCCCGGCGGAGCGCGTGATTCACCTGTTGCGGCAGGCTTGCCGGGGTCTGCGTGAGGCTCATGGCGTCGGCCTGATCCACCGCGACATCAAGCCCGCCAACGTGTTTGCTGCCCACCGCGGCGGACTGTACGACGTCGTCAAGTTACTCGACTTCGGCCTTGTCAAGTTGGTGAACGAGAACCCCTCGACACGTCTGTCTCAAGAAGGCGGCATCTCCGGCACACCTCTGTTCATGTCGCCCGAACAGGCGCGCGGCCAGAGCGACCTCGACGCCCGCAGCGACATCTACTCCCTGGGCGCCGTCGCCTACGCCCTGCTCACCGGCCGACCGCCCTTCGACGGCGCGAATGCGATGGACGTGATGATCGCCCACGTCCGCGACGAAGTGGCGTGGCCCTCAAAGTACGCCGACGTGCCGGCCGATCTTGAAGCCGTCGTTCTCCGCTGTTTGGCCAAGAGCCCGGCGGACCGTTTTCAAGACGTTGACAGTCTGGAGCAAGCCCTTGCCGGCTGCGCCGCTGCCGACCAGTGGACGCAGTGGCACGCCGCTCGCTGGTGGCACGAGAACAACCAGACCGAAGCGACCCCGCACGAGATGAGCCTGGCGGCGACCGCCCAGAAGAAGGCAGGCGGTTTTAGTGCCTTTCAATTCTGATTTCAGACGTTCGAGTCCCGGCATAGGCGCTTGTTTCCGCTTCAGTCATGTTCGTTCACGATTCGCAGTTCGCTCGACAGTCGGCCGGCTTGTGTGAGCAGGTAGTTGCGCTCCGGCAGGCTCCCTGTCTTGCCCGCCGCCGCCCGGTAGTGCCTGACGGCGCCCTCACGGTCTCCAGCGAGTTCCAGCAGATGTGCTCGAACCGAGTCCAAGCGGTGATGATCTGCGAGGCGGGCATCAGCCTTGAGGGCGTCCAGCAGCTCCAGGCCCTTCGTCGGGCCGTGCACCATCGCCGCCGCAATCGCGTGATTCAACCTGACCATCGGGTTGTCGGACATGCGCCTGAGCAGATCGTAGAGCGCCAGGATCTGCGGCCAATCGGTGTCGTCGGCTCGCGCCGCTTCGTCGTGAACGGCGGCGATGGCGGCTTGCAATTGATATGGGCCGACCGAGCCCTTCGGCAACGTGGCCGAGATGAGCGCGACTCCCTCCGCGATCTGTTGCTGATCCCAGAGCGCCCTGTCTTGCTGCGCCAGCGGAATCAACTCGCCTCCGGCGCTTGTTCGCGCTTGACGGCGAGCATCGGTCAACAACATGAGCGCGAGCAAACCGGCGACTTCCGTGTCGTCCGGTTGCAGATCGTGGACGATCCGCGTCAGCCGCATCGCCTCATGCGACAGATCGCTGCGACACAGATCGGTGCCGACGCTGCTGCGTGTAGCCCTCATTGAAGATGAGGTACAGGACGTGAAGAACTGCGCGAGGCGCTGCGCTCGCTCCTCGGTGGTCGGCAGCTGGAACGGAATGCCGGACTTCTTGATGCTTTGCTTGGCCCGGCTGATCCGCTGGGCCATTGTCGCTTCGGGCACCAGAAACGCGTGGGCGATCTCCGCGGTGGTCAAGCCGCCCACCGCCCGCAACGTCAGCGCAATCGCCGAAGCCGGGGTCAAGGCAGGATGGCAGCACATGAAGAGAAGGACCAGCGTGTCGTCTTCCGTCGCGGCTGCGTTTCGACGGCCGACGATTCTGGTGTGTGGGCTTCTTCCAGGGCCACTTCGCTTTCGCGACGGCGGCGAGCCGATTCGCTGCGAATGTGGTCGGCCATCCGCCGGCAGGCAACTTGCGTCAGCCATGCGCGTGGATCGTCCGGTTGGCCCTCGCGTGGCCATTGCAGCGCTGCGGCAATCGACGCCTCCTGAACGGCGTCCTCCGCCGCCGCGAAGTCGCGAAATCTTCGTACAACAGTCCCGAGCACCTGCGGCGTCAATTCCCGCAGCACGGGCTCGATCGGAACGTCGGAAGGTTGTCCTGTCACAGCAATTCTTCCGGTGGGCCGCTCATCACTTGCCGCACCTCGATGGGTATGTGCCCCTCCTTGGTCCCTTCGGGCGCGGGAGCCATCGAAGCCCGCGCGGCGATCCTGTACGCCTCCTCCGGGCTCTCCACGTCAACGATCCAATAACCGGCGAGAAACTCCTTGGATTCCGGGAAGACTCCATCGGTAATCGGCATCCCATCGCTTCCCGCCCGAACGATCTTGGCCTGGTCGGGAAACGCCAGGCCTTCGGCTGCAACCAACGCGCCCGAATCCTTGAGTTCCTTGTTGAAAGCGTGCATGAACGCGAAATGCGCCTGCGAGGTCCTCTTTCGGCCACTTCGCGAACCAGTCAAAATCGGCCTTCGTGCCCGACATCAGCAGCATGTACTTCATGTCATTTCGCTCCCTGGGGATTCCAGTCGATTCTAGCACCGGGATGGTGCGTTTTCATGGTATAGTCGGATCAAATCCGAGGTTCTCGACGTCTCTCGAAGTTTTTCTTGCGGCTGCTGCCGACAGTGCTGTTTCAGCCCTGACGGTGCTACGACGCCGGCCTTGGCGTGGGTCACTATCCTCTCCAGACGAATGACCATTTCGGCCAGGCCTTGGATTGGCATGTGAAAGGCTATCGAGTGTGGAGTTCAGCCCGGATTGAATGCCCAACGCCACAGGTCGAACAGGGGTGACCCATCGGTCGGCCCGCGCCTGGAAATCGTGATCCGTTGACCGCCGATTGATGGGTGGAAAGTTGAGGACCGATCGGTCGGCCGACGGGCGGCCACCCTTCGGGTGCCTGGAGCCCCGCGCCCAACACCAGGTGCGGAGCGGGAGACCTCTCGGTCGGCCGACGGGCGGGGTCAGGAGACCCGCGCCCAACAGCGCCTGGTGACCCGCGCCCAACAGCGGCCCTGATCGCGCGTGCCGCATCAAGCACTGGAGTGGAACTCCGGTAGTGGCAACTCGCGCTCGATCTCGTTGATGCGATACCCAAATCCAGGACCATCGACCGAGGTCAGCTCGAGTGCGCCCTGCGTGCGGCGGAAGAGGCCGGGGTGGACCTTGGCTTCGGGGGCCGAGGCTGCGGGATAGAACTGCATCCCGTTGGACTCGACCCCCATGATCGTGCCCGCGTGGGCTGCCAGGAGCACGTGAGAGATCTGGGCGAGCATCGGGTTGGATAGGTCCTGGACCATGAGAGTCATGCCGTGCGCTCTGGCCCAGCAGAGGCTCAAAAGGGCGCCTGTTTGTGTCTTGCAGGTCTTGAGCGCCACGCCGCTCCAACCCAGCTCGCGGCCCAGCCGGATGAATCGCCAGTCGTGGGCGCTCTCGTCCATGAAGAGCGGCTTGCGGGCCGACACGGCGTGCACATCGATCCGATCGGCTTCCAGATCGTACGGAAACGGCTGCTCGACATAGAGCAACATCCCGAAGAGCCGAGGGTGCTCTTCCAGCAGCCGGTCCAGAATCGTATTGACGTAGGCGGGGTCGTGAACCGTGCAGTTGAAGTCGGCCGTGAGCCAGTCGGCCCCTTCCTCCACGGCGATCCGGCCGACCTGCACCAGGCGGTCGAAATCCCAGGGGCCGTCGTCACCCCGCAGCTTGACCTTGAGGCATCTCAATCCATCGCGGCGCACCCAGTCGCGCAAGAGCACCGGAATTCCGTCGTTCGGCTCCGTTCCGGTCAGCTCAGCCGCGTCGATCGGGTCCTTACCACCCACCAGGTGCCAGGCCGGCAAGGACTCGCGCCGAGGGAGCACCAGAAACTCCTCGGGAAACCGGTCGGCAAACGAGGAATCCTCGCCTGCCGCGGGTTCCAGAAAATGGGACAGGTCCAGACTCATGAAGCGGTCATTATACGTCTCATACGTGGGCACGCCGTGCAAGACGCCGAACGCATCGTGCAGCGCCAGGTCGAATGGCGAAGCGCAGACGAGTGCTCCCAGCCAGGGGATCGCTTCCTTACCGTGCCGCTGCGCGTGATTGTACCCATCGACAAGATCGGGCAAGACTTGATCGAGGAAGCGATGGCCGACCTCGATGGGATGCCCGGGCGGCCACTTCCGGCCCACCCACGCCGCCGCGATTCCCAGGCAAAGCGATCGCAGCGCTTCATGCCGCTCGTGATAACTCAAATGGCTGGGCCAGACCCATTGAACGGAGAGCGGCGTCTCGCCCCAGCCGGCGCCGCGGCGGCCATGGGCATCTTCGACCGTCATCTTGACCCGCGCCAGGTCACTTCGGTCGTGGTCTCGGGACCAAACTTGAGCGGCATCCGGGCCTGGATCGGCAGAAAGTAAAGCTCGACGGCGACCGGGCGGACATCTGTGGGTTTGGGCATGGGAGATCACTCGGCTTTTCGTGCGGGGCCGACCGAGGCGATGTAGGCAATCAAGTCGGCGAGGTCGGCGGGTTTCAAGTCTTTCTCGACGCCTTCCGGCATCAGCGACTGCCCCGATGCCGACATTTCCTGGATGTCGGAACGAAGCAGGACATCTTCCTTCCCTTCTTGGCCGCGGAGCGTGACCGCGGTCGAGGACTCGCTGGCGATCAAGCCATTCAGCACGCGTCCATCGACGGTCGCGATCGCGAAGGCGGCGTATCGCGTTTCAAAAGCGCGGTTGGGATCGAGGATCGCGATCAAGAGCGACTCGGGCGACTTGTCATTGAGCGAGGCAAGGTCAGGCCCGACGTCCACTCCTTCATTTCCCAGGCGGTGACACGATGCACAGAGCTTCTTGAAGACAGCCGCGCCGGCCGCGCGATCGCCCTTGCGCTCCAGGGCCGGACGATAGGCGTCAACGACCGACTGCCGGGCCTTGGACGTCAGGGCAAAGATGGCTAGGGCGCGCGAGCGCTGGCTGGCGTCACGCCGCTTCAGCAGCCGCTGGCGGCGCCGGGTCGATCTCGGCCGGCGGCACGCAACCGTCCTCGAGCGATGAGAGAAGAGACGACGTCCAGGCTGACCGCGAAAGCAGAGCGTCGAGGATTGCGGTACGGACCTGTGGCGAGTGTTTCTTCCAGTCGTGCACCAGCAGATCGGGCACCCTGGAATCGGTCGTCCCGGCCAGGGCGGCGACCGCCGCCTGCTGGAGGCCCAGCGGCACCTGAGGGCGTAGCATCCCGATCAGCAAGTCGCGGTCGCCGCTGGTTCGCGCGGCCGAGTGCCCCAGGAGCCGCAGCGCCGCGAGCCGGCTGGTTTCGTCGGCCGAGTCGTCCCGGACCAGCGTCCGGGCCGCGGCCCAGACGGGCGAGAATGATGCGTCGAGATCGAAGGCCAAAGTCTTCCTGGCTCGCTCGCGTGCTTCGATCAGGCCCGAAAGCGCGGCCAGTTGCCAGGCCGCATAGCGACCCCCCTTCCCCACCGGCTGGCCGAGCGATCGGACGAGCGAATCGAGCAAGTGCCGATCGGGCATCGAGCCGGCCAGGGCCATCAGCCGCTCGACCATCGCCGCCGGCAGAGCGTCGCCTTCGCCTTGGCCCAGCGTGGCCAGGAGCGCGGCAACGTGGGGGCCCGCCGAGCTCAAGACGGCGGCCTGCATCCAGGGGTCGCCGCCGTCGCGCCGGGCCAGCCGCGCCAGGGCAAGGCCGGCCCGGCGGTCGTCCCAATCACCCAGAAGCAGGGCGACTCGAAATCGAACGCGCGGCTCGGAATCGTCGGCAAGGCCCAGCACGGTGCCGGCCACCCGGGACGATACGCTCAGGAGTGGTCGCACGGCCTCGATGACGCTTTCACGCACTTCGGCGTGAAGGTCGGTCAAACCGGCCAGCGCCGACGGTTCGTCGAGGCCATCGAGATCCGCGAGTGCCCAGATGGCCTGCACGCGAGTCTGGGGGCGACGGGTTGCCACCGTCAGATTTCGCAGCAGCGCGAGCGCGGCGGGGTCGCGACGGTGCAGCAGCAGCCGCTGCGCCGTGTCGCGCTGCCATCCGCTGGGGCTCTCGAGCGCGGCGACAAGCGCCGGTGTATCGAGATCGCAGAGCCGCGGGATCGCGCGTGGTTTCTTGTCCACCGGGTAGACCCTGTAGATCCGGCCTTGCTCGCTGCCGGCGCGAAGGTCGAGCCGCTTTTCCCAGTCGTCGGGGATCCACTCGGGGTGCTCGATGACGTAGCGGTACATGTCGGCGATCCAGAGTGCGCCGTCGGGCCCGGTCTTGAGCATCGTCGGCCGGAACCAGTTGTCGCTGGATGCCAGGAACTCGCGGTTCGTTTCGTTCGGCCCGCGCCGGCCGCTGAAGCTCACCCCCTCGGGCACGAGGACCATGCGGTGGACGAGGTTGTGCACCGGCTCGCTGACGAAGAGGGTATGGGCGTACCACGGCCCGAAGAGCTCGTCGCGGTAGGGCGTCGGGCTGTTGGCCGAGGTGACCTGGTTGGCCATGCCGAGGTCATTGAACCGCGCGACGGTTCGGCTGACAGGGAAAACCCGCGTCTCCAGCTCGAGCGTCTTGCGGGGGTCGGGCGGAGCGTAGTGCGGGTTGCGCCTGAGCTCATGGTCGGCGAGGACGAAATGCCAGGCCCAGTTGGGATTGTTGTTGCCGAACCAGCGTCCCCAGTCGTCGCGATGCCGGCCAAACTGGGTCATGCCGCTTTCGGCCTCGAACTCGCCGGTATCCGGCCGAAATCGAAAGTCGCGACCCTGGATCGCGGTGGTTGTGCCGGTCTTCTTCGAACGCACGCGGCCGCCGCTCTCGCCGTTGGCGCCATACACCCAGCCGTCGAGCCCGAGCTCGAAGCCATTGAGGCGGTGCTGCTGGTTACCCTCGACGAAGCCGGTAAAGAGGACCTCGCGATGATCGGCCTTGCCGTCGCCGTCGCGATCCTCGGCATAGAAGATGTCGGGCGCGCACGCGACGATGATTCCCTCGCGCCAGGGGATGACTCCCGTCGGAAAGCCGAGGCCATCCAGGAAGGTCGTCTCCTTGTCGTAGCGGCCGTCGCCGTTGGTGTCTTCGAGAAACCGGACGACGCCCCCGAACTTCCCCTTGCCGTCGGTCCCCAGCGGGTAATCGCCCATCTCGACAACCCAGAGCTTGCCGTCGGCTCCCCACTCGAAGGCGATCGGGTCCTTGACCAGCGGCTCGGCGGCCGCGAGCTCGACCGTGAATCCAGGCGCGACTCGAAGCGATCGGAGCGACGCTTCGGGCGACTTGCCGCGCGGCTCGACGTCCTTGAGCAGGTCGCTATACGAGCGGCGGTCGACCAGGTTGGGCAGACTGGACGTATCCTCGTTTTGCCACCAGAGCTGGCGCGAATGGACGAAGAAGCCGTTGTCGGTGCCGACCTTGACGATCCTGGGCAGAGCGGCGGGCGAGCCCGCCTTGCCCGCCATGACCTTGCGGGACCAAGCCTGGGTTGCAGGTTCAAAAAGATAAATTCCATATTCCTGATCATTCGAGAAGACGACGTCGAGGTGGCCGTCTTCGTCGAGATCGACGAAGCGGAGGCCGGCATCGCGGCCCTGCTCGTCGGTGAGCTTGGCGCCGGGGGCAGTTGGGGCGATGCTCCGTTTTCCATCTTCGGTTTCGGGATCTCGGGAAATGCGCCTTTCAGGTCGCCGTTCCCGCGGAACCCTTTCACGACGCTGAGAGTTCCGTCGCCGTTTTGATCGCTCAGCCGGACGTGGTTATCCTGGCCGCCGCCGGCGCGCAGCGAGTCGCCTTGCAGCAGGTTCTTGTTCAAGCGCTCGAGCGCCTCGCGGAAGTTGAGGAACTTGACCTTGGTGCCGTGTTTCTTGACCGCGTAGTCGATCAGCTCGACGACTTGCTCGCTCTTGATCCAGCCGTAGGGGTGAAACACCAGGTCGAAGACGCCTTGCTTCTGCACCACGCAGTCGAGGGCGGCCTTGAGGTCTTCGAGTGTTCTGGGGTTGCCCGCTTTCTGCAAGCTGTGCCCCTCCCAATCGCTGGGGACGATGCAGGGAAACTCCCAGCAGAGCCGGCCGATCACGTAAGGATACGGGTAGTTCTCGATCGTGTTGACGAACGAAGGGAACGGGATGTACTTGCGGAAGCGTTCCTTGCCGCCGGAGTCGAAGACAAGCTCGCGGGGCAGGCTCGGATCGTCGGGTGTGAGAACGGTGAAGACCGACGAGTCGATCGCAAGAAAATGGCCGCCCGGGCTCGTCTTGTTGAAGATCTCGGCGAAGAAACGCGGGCTCACCGTATTCTGCGAATCGCAGCAGGGCATGCGGAAGGCGACCGGCTTGTTGCCGGGAACCTGGTTCAGGAGGTCGACGCAGCCGTGGTAGGTGCGCGCCGCCTCCGCGAAATCCCCCTTCTGCAAGCACGGGCATGGGTGGGTCAGTGTGTGGCATTCGAGCGAGAGCCCTTCCTCGAGCCAGCCTTGGAGCCGCGGATCCTTCGGGTCGACCTGGTTCGTCATGATGCTGACTGGCGCCCGGCCGTCGATCGCCTTGAGCCGGTTCAGAATCGGGCGGAGATAAGCCTCATACCGGGTGGGGTCGCGCATGTCGTCGATCGCCAGCACCACCACGGCCTCGACGCCAGGCTCGCCGACCCAGCGCGGTGTGACGACCCTCGGAGAGTCGCGGCGCGGGTAATACGGGTGAACATGGTCCAGGCGTGCGACCTGGCCGTCGCTTGGCCCCTCGGCCAGAGTCAAGCGGGGAAGTCTTTCGCCGATCAGAACGAAGCACGTTGCCAGCAAGGCGAGGCGGCGCTTCATGACGATACTCCTGGCGGAAAGCAGCACCAACGGGCTACGGCGCCGCGCGAAAATAAATGTCCCCTTTCGCACCGCGAAAGGACGTTCTTTCGCGCGGTGAAAGTCAACGATTCCGGCAAGTCATTTTCGCGCAGTTCCCAATGAGGGCCTCTCATGGCTTTCAGGCTGGCGGGTTTATGGCTTGTTGGCAAGGGGCCAGTGGCGATACCATCGAGTTTCGCGTAAACCGGTCACGCTGTCGCGCGGAAACGCCGGGCAGGGCCAAGGTTTCGCGATCTCAATATTGTGGTGCAGGCGTCCCGCCTGCGTTCCCAATACCGGCAGGCGGGACGCCTGCACCACAATTCACAGTTTTCCTCCGGCGCAGGCCCGACCCCTCCATGAATCCACGCTTGATCCTGGCCAGCTCATCGCCAAGGCGGCGGCAACTGCTTGAAGGTGCCGGGTACGTGTTCGAGGTCGAGCCTTCGCGGATCGAAGAGCTCGAGCCCGCAGCCGGGGAGTTGCCCGGTGTGTATGCCGCTTTGCTGGCATGGCGCAAAGCGGCCGATGTTGCTGGGCGGCGCGGCAGCGGGCTCATCCTGGCCGCCGACACGGTTTGTGCCGTGGGAAGCCAGATTCTGACCAAGCCCCGCGACCGGGCCGACGCCGAGCGAATGATCCGCCTGCAAGAAGGACATGATACCAACGTGGTCACTGGACTGTGCCTCTATCGCGCGGGTCAACACGAATGGGTCGGTGCCATCGAGGTGAGCGTCGTGCGGTTCCGGCCGCTCGCGGAGCGGGAGCGCGACGATTATCTCGATTCCGGGCGGTGGCAGGGAAAGTCGGGCGCTTACGGCGTTCAGGACCGCGACCCGTTCGTATCCGTCGTCCACGGCAGCTTCTCCAATGTCGTGGGATTGCCGATGGAGCGGCTCGCCGAATTACTGGATCAATTCGAGGCGTCGGCTGCGGCCGCGATCGGATCGGTCGATCGGTTCTCGTGAGGCCAAATCATGAGCATTCAGAACCGTACTCAACCCAGAACCCGCCCCGCCACGTCGAGGCGCCGGAACAGTCGTCGAGCCGGGGAACAAAAATCCAAGCAGGCTGCACCGGCCGCAACGCCGGCCGCTTTGCCGTCGCAGCCGGCATCGACCTGGAGACCCTGGCTCCTCGTGCCCGTGGCCATCGTGTGCGGTGTCGGTGGAGCGGGGTTCTTTTTCTATCAACAGAACCGAGCGGCGGAGGCTAAGAAGGCCATGAGCGCCCCGCCAGTGGCCATCGACGGCGAGCGTGCGTATCGTTACCTCAAGCAAATCTGTGAAATCGGGCCGCGGGTGGCCGGTTCGGAGGCCAACAGCCGCCAGCGGAAACTGGTAGCCGACCACTTCATCAAGATGGGCGGCAAGGTCAGGGAGCAGCCCTTTCGGGCCAGGCATCCCCTGACCGGCGAGCGCGTCGAGATGGCCAACCTGATCGGCTCCTGGCAGCCCGAGCGGAACCAGCGGATCGTGATCGGCGCTCACTACGACACCCGGCCTCACCCCGACCAGGAGACCGACCCCGATCGCCTCAAGCTCCCCTTCCTCGGTGCCAACGACGGGGCCTCGGGCGTCGCCCTCTTGATGGAGATCGCCCATCATCTTGGT
The DNA here is from genome assembly GCA_963823675.1 of uncultured Isosphaeraceae bacterium. Taxonomy (GTDB): domain Bacteria; phylum Planctomycetota; class Planctomycetia; order Isosphaerales; family Isosphaeraceae; genus CAWGMT01. The sequence continues at coordinate 169,432 of CAWGMT010000025.1, forward strand.
GATCTCGCGACCCCGGTGGGGGTCGATCTGGTGCTTTTCGATGGCGAAGAACTGGTTTACGGCAACAATCCCCGCTCGGGTGAATACTTCCTCGGGTCCAAGTACTTCGCACAGGTCTATGCCGATCAAGTCGAACCGCCGGCGCACTCCGGTTCGGTATGTCGCCGGAATGGTCCTCAACATGGTCGGCGGCAAGAACCTCCAGATCAACCAGGAGCCCAACAGCATGAACCTGGCGCCGGATATCGTCCGCGAAGTCTGGGCGATTGCCAATCGCCAGGGAGCCCGGTCGTTCCGGTTCCGCGAGGGACGCGAGGTCCTGGATGATCATCTTGCCCTCAACAACGTCGGCATCCCAACCATCGACATCATCGATTTCGAATATCCCTACTGGCACAAGGCCGACGACTTGCCCGAAAACTGCTCCGCCGAAAGCCTTGCCGAAGTCGGCCGGGTCGTCACAACCTGGCTCATGCAACCCCGGCGCCGCGGTCAACGGTAGAAGTCACGGGGTGTCTCGCAGCTCTCGCTGAAGTCAAAGGGCGAGCTGGGCTTGCGTACTCTCGCGCTGTTCTCCGGCAATGGTAGTGAATGAGAGCCAGTGGGACGAATCCACTGGTTTTTTTCCGTTTTGCCCGCCCACGGTTCTCAGCCCCGGGCATAGGGCTGGCCGGCACGCCCTCGAGGGGCAAGGAAATGGGGATTTGATGTTAACCACGAACAGCACGAGTGTTACGAATGGTAGAGCCGTCTCTTGATTCTGCGTATCACGCCACAACCTCGTCGTGATGACAGGTCCTGACACTCGCTCGAGAGTCCAATCTTCCGTCTGTATTCGTTGGATTCGCGTTATTCGTGGTCGAACGGCGTCTGAGCCAGCGCGATTGGGACGCATTCGGGTATGAACCCGCTGGTGGACATGTTGAATACGCAGTCTGCGCCCAGTTCTCTATATATAAAATGCGCTGATCTCGAAATTTCGTTAACGCAAGATTTACAATTCGCCGATTTTTTTGCCGCAACCCTTTGTGCTGCTAAGCGAAAAAAAAAGTGGAAAATTATTCGGGCTGTTCACTGATTTCGCCGGGGGGCGTGCGCGTTGGCTCGTCGGTTGAAAGACGACTGCCGGTCGAGTCGGTGGGACTGTAACGAGTGTGCTGGTTATTAGCACAAAAGGTGTCAGGAACCTATTCGCGGATAGGTTCCTGACACCTTTTCCCAGTGCCTTTTCCAAGTGTGAGAATCTCGGTAGACTGGAGTTCTACCTGAACTCATCGCACGATCTGCCAAGACCATCGGTCTGAAGGGCACACGGGACGTGAAAAAAACTGCTCCTTCCTCCAAGCAAGCGAGTCGCGGACGAGCACGGTCCCGTTCCACGACGAGGCAGCAGGCGGACCTCGCGGCAACGCTCGAACGATTGGATGGCCTGAAACCCGAATCGGCCCAGGCCGCTGGCCTGATCGATCTCCTGCGTTCCTGGCTCGCCGATGACTCTGGTTATGACGAACAAACATGGCCCAAACTGAAGAAGGCTCTCGACCAGGAGCGGCGACGGGTGGGGGCGTCGAGGCTATTCAATGACTGAAGCTGTTCTGCTCGATGCCGGGCCACTTGGCATGATTGCGCATCCGCGCCGAGCGTTGAGATCGTCGAGTGGCTTGCGACGCTTGTCGCCGCTGGAGTTGAGGTCCTGATACCAGAAGTTGCGGACTACGAAGTGCGCCGGGAATTGCTCCGCAGCGGCCGCGGGCGCGGCGTCGAGCGGCTGGACTTGCTGAAAGCGAGTCTCGGTTTTGTGCCGATCACGTCCGATGCGATGTTGCGCGCTGCGGCTTTCTGGGCCGACGCACGCAGGCGCGGCAGGCCCACCGCCGGTGACCAATCGCTGGATGCCGACGCCATACTGGCTGGCCAGGCGGCGACTCTCAACAGGGGTCCCGCCGTTGTCGCTTCGAGCAATCCAAAGCACATCGCTCGATTCGTCCCCGCTCAACGCTGGCAGGACATTCCCACGCGAAAGTAGGCGTCGCGATGACTTGTCGCCGCCACAAAAGGTGTCAGGAATGAATGGCACTAGCCCATGTTTGGGGTGGCGCGACGTAAGTCCTTGCGGCGTAACGGTCGAATTTTGGATTAGTCACTACATCACGGTTTTTTCCTGGCGCTCGCCAGTTGGTGCGCCAGCCCCGCCATCAAGCGGCCAGCCCAGTCAACTCCGGCAACGCTCGCTCCGGGAGCGCTCGGTCCCGACGCCAGGCGTCAATTTCACCGTTGCGCCGCTCGGCTTCAAAGGCGGCTAACGCCAGCACCCCCGGTGGCGACCAACTCATCCCCTGATGCGTGCATCGCCCCGACATTGCCCAGTCGTTGTACTTCTCCACCCGTGTGCTCGCGATCCATAATCCCGCCCGTTGCCGCTGTTGATAGTCGCAGCCCGTCGACGGTTGGGCCTTGGTCTTAACCTCGTCGGGCTCGACCGTCACAAATCCCTCATCTACCGCACGGGGCTCGTCTTGTGCCACCGGGCAAGCCGGCTCACATCCGGGAAAGCCCGTGGCTATCCACTCGGCCTGGGTCTGCTCCCACTCGGCCTGGGCTTTCTCCGAGTCGTCAAATGGCAGGTCGTCATCGACCAACACTGTCATGGCATCGGGGCCCGCCACGGCGGGGCCGAGCAACGCCAACTGGGCCTCAGTCGCCTCCTCGAGGACCGCGCGGGCGCGCTGGCGCTGTGCAACGATTAGTTGTTCCCCCTCCTGATGCACGATGTCGATGATCGTGCTCCGCCCCAGCAGATTCTCGTCCCCTGCGTACTGGCAGATGTCGGCGCGCGTCTTGCCTGCGGATTGATCGCTCATCTGATCACAGACCGCGTCGCGGAGGTTCTGGGCGATGTGGAGTTGGTGGGACGTGTTCCAGGCGGTCGCCGAGGGAACCTCCATCGTGTCATCATAATTGTGGCGGATTCGCGATCGCCGCACGGTAACCTCGCCAAAGATCGTCTTGAAGGTGAAGGGCCGTGTCCCACGGCGCTGGATGCCGGCGCCGCCTTTGCCTTGACGACGCTGCAGAACCAGTTGTTGGTCGGCTTTTTCCATGAGGGCTTGGAAGAGTCGACGCTGGGCTTCGAGCCCTGTCTGATGAACGATTGTCTCGATCTGTTCGGGGAGATGCTCGTCTTGGTTGGGCATGGGCAGAGCCATCTTTAGCTCGAGCTCAAGTGAGAGGGTCTGGTCTTCGCAGTTGACGGGGCCGAGGGTGATGGTAGTCTGAAAGCCGTCGGTCGCACGCATGGTGTGTCTCCATACTGATCCTATGGGGGTCCATCCTGCGTGCTTTTTTATCGACTGGGCAGCGAGCGTCGCTACCCCAGAGCGGAATCCAGCGGAAAACACCCCGCCCTATCTTGCGCATCCGACCTGTCATCGCGCACCAACTGGCGAGCGCCAGGAGAAATTGATCGATCGAGGAGGACCCGCTGAAGCAATTGGCCGGGTCGGTCTGGAGGTCGTGGAATGCCTGTTCGCCGACTGGTGGGCGTTCCGCCGCGGCGAACTGGACCGACCGGGCCTGCAAGCCCGGCTGGACCCGATTGCGCGCGAACTCCAAGGCGTTTTGGAGCAGGGTTGCTCCTGCGCGGATTCCAAGGCGGCGACCTTTTGCGCCAACCTCTTGGCGCTGTACCCGGCGTTGTGGTTGTTCGCGGCGATCGAGGGGGTCGAGCCCACGAACAATCATGCCGAACGCATCCTACGCTTGGGCGTGCTGTGGCGGAAGAACGCTTTCGGTTGCCACAGCCCGGCGGGGTGCCGGTTCGTGGAGCGGATGCTGACCGTGGTCCAAACCCTGCGGTTGCAGAAACGTCCGGTGCTGGATTACCTGCATCGCGCAATCGTGGCTCACCGGGCCGGCCTTCCGGCCCAACTCCCTGGCCTCTATCGCGGCGTCTCCGCCAAGCAGTAATCGCCACAGTCGCTCGAATCAATCCCACCGATCACATCGCGCCGCAACCGCTCCACTGGTAACCACTGGCTTCCCAAAGTGGTACCCTTTCTGGTTGTAAACGACATTCCTCAGCGGCTGATTCCCTGCGCACCACGGACATAGCGGACCTCTGGCGACGTTGCTCTGCGCGGAATCCGAGAATTCTGAGCACATTCGGCGATCAGGACCGATTCGCTCGTTTCGTGATCCGCTTGCAACCGACCCAAGAGGTCCGTAGCCCTCGGGCGTTGCCGCCCAGCCAGCAATCTGCCTGTCCTAGCCAGTCGTCAGAGCGCTTCCGACCGACCTGGCACAGCCTGCGGGCCTCACCGGCCGCTGCGATCATGCTATTTGCCTGTCCCATTCCTTGCTCAAAACTGGCCGAATCCGCATCGATTATCTTGACCACTCACAGAAGCCGGCCTCCACGGCAACTTTTTTCCCAAACTCTCGCAGGAAAGTTGCCCCGGCGTCGATCTGTTCTATCACCAGCGGCCCTTGATCCATGGTAACACCCCGTTCACTTTGTAGAATCTGCACAGTGTGAATAGCTTGAGCAATATAGTCAATAAATGGAGCCCACCCTATGGCAACAGGTTCAAAGCGAGTTCACGGGAGCAACGACACAATCCAATTCAATCTGCCGGCGGGGCCGTAGACCATCGCGCCTAGATCGGCGCCTTCGAGGCTGCAGCGACGCGATGAATTGCCCCGATGAAGACGGGATCGAAACGATTCCAACCAGCGACCATCCTGTTGTGCGTCCTCCTTGCCGGGAACGGGCCTGTTGACGAAACCGATCCTCGCAAAGAGACGCCATTTTGGGCTATCTCGTTCTCAATTAAGCGGCTTACGGTAATCGACGTGCGATTCGATGATGAGCCCGTGCCGCGGAGTTTTGCTATGGCTCGGTGGGTCGAAAAAAGCCCTGAATTTGTAGCCGCGCGCTACAATCGTTGTGCGCCGCTATACGGCCTCCTGGACTGGCTCCAAGCCATTCCCCTCGTCGGCCTGCGGCGCAAAGCGGTTGCCGCCCTGCGCCTGAAGGGCGGTGATGCGGTGCTGGAGATAGGCTGCGGCGACGGGCGATGCTTCTACCTCCTCCAAAGGGCGGTCGGCTCCGCTGGCCGAATCATCGGGATCGACTTGTCGGCCAAGATGCTCGCCCGGGCCGATCGCCGGGTGCGTCGCCGCGGCTGGTCGAACCTGGAACTCCACTGCGTCGATGCCGCCGAGTTTACACCGCCCCATCCGATCCAGGGGGCGCTCTTAACACTCTCCTATTGTACCATGCGTGACCGTTCGGCCATTCTCCGGCGGGTCTGGGACCTCGTCGAACCCGGGGGCCGGCTGGTCATCGCGGATATGATGATGAGCCCGGGAGCGCGTTATCTCTTTGGCTGGCTTGGCGTGCTGGTGAGCAACTTGACCCTTCTGGGAAAGCACGACATCGAGCCGCGCTCGGACCTCGCCAGCATTGCCGGACAGGTCGAGTACCAGTGTATTCGGCCGTTTCCCTTTCTGGTACAGTTCGAGATCTGCGCAGCGGCGAAGAGCAATCCCAACGGCTGATTCCGGGGACACCATACCCAATCTCGTGTCACCGATTCCAAAGTAGGACGAAGGCTAGGACAGGCAGTGCGGACGAAGGCTAGGAAAGCTAGGACAGGCAGTGCAATATTGAGCTCGGTCATCCGACTCGGTAAACTGCGTGGATCAGTGAATTTGAGGGACGCTTCAAGAGCGTCGCCATCCTCGATGACTCAGAGCAGTCGCCCAGCGTCTGGGCCTGCGCCGCGTGCCGAACCTGGGCGGATGCCCAGCAACGTAAGCGGCACGAAGTCCCGTCCGGACCCCGATTCGGGCCCTCAGCGGCTGATTCCCCGCGCGCCACGGACAAAGCGAACCTCTGGCGACGTTGCTCTGCGCGGAATCCGAGAATTCCGAGCACATTCGGCGATCGCGACTGATTCGCTCGTTTCGTGAGCCGTTTGCGACCGACCCAAGAGGTTGGTAACCCTCCGGCGTTGCCCTCCAGCAAGCAATCTGCCTGTCCTAGCCAGTCATCTCGCCTTTATGGCGGACCGGAGCGTAGAGGCGAACGCACGACACAGGCGTGTTTACCGGCCGCACGCACGACGCATTCGCGGTGGGCTCCGTCTCGCAGTAACTGGAGATGTTCCAATCGCTTGGTTCCGAAACCCCGCTGTGCGGAGCAGTCTGGCCATTCTGAAGGAATATCGGATTCAACGTGTGGGTTTGCCCAGGTAACGCGCATCGACCCGACGGGTTGCGCGTTTCTCAGTCTCGCCCATACAGGAACCAGAAAAGGCCGCGTGGAGCGTTCGACACGGTCATCCAACCTTCTACCAGCACCACGCGGTCTCAGGGTTTGATTTCGCTGGCCAGCTACGAACTTGACCAGGCCGGAAGATGATCTGTTCCGTCTGGAGTCTCAGGGCCGTCGCTTCCTTTCCAGCGGAATTCAGGGCCAGGCGGAAGCCGTTGTCGTTCGTGCGGTTCGTCGGTTCGTTCGTGTTGCGGTTCGCCGTCCGGCAATTCGCCGCGACGTTGTTCCAACTGCCGCCACGGTTCACCCGGTTCGAGCCTTTAGGGATCATCCACCATCCGCTCTTGTAACACGGCGCGGCGGAATTTCCAGCTCTTTGCTCCCGCCGACATCGAAAATGCCGTCAACGACGTCAGCCGCTGTTGCAGGTTCGACTCGCTCAGCAATCCCAGTCGCTCCGCCTGCTCCAGGACCCGCACGCGCCGCCGCCAGCGGCGCTTGCTTCTCCGATTCAGTTCCACATGGGTCGGCCAGATCCGACATCCCAGAAAGGGAATGCCCATGCCCGTCCGCTGCGCTTCCGATGGTTTGAGGTCCAGGGCCAGGTGTGTCGCCGCGAATTCCTGGCAACGGCCGTGAACCTCGGCGAGGGCTTCACGGTCCTCTTGCCACAGCACCAGGTCGTCCATGTAACGCACATATCCGCGAACTCGCAACGCCTCCTTCACGAAGCGATCCAGCCAGCCCAAATAGAAGTTCGCGAAGTGCTGGGATGTCAGGCTGCCGATCGGCAGGCCGATTCCCGGATCACCGCGGTACGCCACGATGATCCGATTGAGCAGATCCAGGAGCCGTCGATCCTTGAATCGGCGCTCCAGATAACCCATCAGCTTGGCATGAGGCACGCTGTCGAAGTATTTTCGCACGTCCAGTTTCAGGAACCATTTCGCGCCGCGCGTGAAATGCTGAGCACGCTCGATCGCTGCTTCCCGCCCTTTCCCGGTCCGGCAGGCGAACGTGTCATCAATCAGCCAGCGATCCATCACCGGTTCGCAGACGTTCATGATTGCATGGTGCAGCACGCGCTCGTCGAAACATGGGGCCGTGATCACACGCTCCTTGGGATCGCGAATCAAGAACTGCTGGAATCGTCCGATCTGGAACGTGCCATCGCTAATGGCATCAGACATGGCAGCGATATGCCGTTCAAGGCCCTGTGCAAACTGCCGGACGATCGCCTGCCCACGTCGTCCACGGGCGGCCTTATGGAACGCGACCCGAAGATTGTCCCGATCGGCAATCTGATCAAACAGGTTTGCCGCTCGACGCATCTTGTTGAGCCTCCAAGGTCAGCAGCAACGGCAGTAACCGCTCCGCGTATTTGTCGATCTTGTTCTCGCCAATCCCCTCAATTTGCGACAGGTCGCTCCTGGATTGGCAGCGCCGCTGGACCATTTGCGCCAGTTGCTCGTTGGTGAACAGGGCATAGACCGGTACGGCTTCGGTTTGGGCCAACTCCTTACGCAGTTGTCGCAGTCGCGAAAAGACGGCAAAGTCCTCGGGAGTCAGAATCGTCTTGTAGTCGACGCGGCTGCGCGACAAGTTCGGGTTGAAAGCGGCCTCTCCCGGCGAGTGGCTGAGGTAGTCGACGCAAATGGCCCAGAACGAGTTGACACCCTGGTCGATCAAATGGCGTTCGATGGACACGACCTTGTGCCCTGACAGAAACCTGTTGAGTTCCTGCTCGCACGCACTCGAATCGCGGACCGGAACCGCGAAGAAACGCAATCCCATGCGTGTTGGATCCTCAAGGGGCTTTCCAAAAACCGCGCGAGCAGGGGGACACCCCCTGCACCCCCGTTTTCTGCTCATCGCAACCAGACCGCTGCGCCATCCGGCTACGGCACCTCCGGTCGCTGCTCCGCAGTCGCTCCCTCCGAGCCTCCGCCCGATGGCTCCGCTCACTTCACTGGTACCACCTCCGGCCCTCCTCCAGACGGACTCAGGGCCAGGCGGAAGCCGTCGACGATCGAGCGGATCGACGGAACGCCCGTGCCGCGGATCGCCGACCGGCAACCCGCCGCGACGATGTACCAACTGCCGCCACGGATCACCCGGTACGAGCCTGTTTCCGCGCCAGCAGGATCCGTCGCCCGCCCGGAACCAAAACCACTATACCAGTCGTGGGTCCACTCCAAAAGATTCCCGTGCATGTCAAACAAGCCGCGGACACTCGGCCGCAACTGCCGCGGCGCATGGACGTGTCTGCCGCTGTTCTCCAGGAACCAGCCGAATTGGCCCAGCAGGCTCACATCGCTCCCGTAACCGTAGGCCGTCCGTGCGCCAGTGCGACAGGCCACCTCCCATTCCGCTTCCGTCGGCAAGCGAAAGCCTGGCCGGTCGGACCGTAGCGGCCAATTCAACGGCGCGCCCTCGGCAGCGGGAGTTGGATCCGGCGGACACGCTGGCCGCCCCAACAATCCCCCCTTCGTCACGACCTTCGGGTCGGCGTACGGTTGCTCCTCCTCCGACATCCCCACCTGCGCCGTAAGCCAGCGGCAGAATCGCACCGAATCATACCAGTGTGCGGCAAAGCCTGAATTCGCAGGTTCCGCATCGCGTTGCTGCATGAAGTCCCTGTACATCGGCGAGAAAGCAATCAGCTCCTCGAAAGTGATCTGCCGATCCAGGAGCGCGAAGGGACGCGTCAGCTTCACCGGGTGCCGAACCTCGTTCTTCTCCCGATCCGGTTCGTCGTTGACTGAGCCGATGGTGTACTCGCCCGCCGGAAACACGATGAAGGTGTAATAGAACGTTCTCGTCGACCGCGGCTCGGCGGACGGATGAACCGTGATGGCCAGCGTGAACCACTGGCGAGGAGGGCAGTAAGGTACCGGGGTTTGATCCACCGCACGTGCGACGCTCATCTGACCCCACTGACGCAAGAGCCAGCCAGCCGCGCCATGCACCCCCGAATCGGGATCATGGCGATACCAGTCGGCTAGCCGCGCGAGAAGTGATTGCCGACGCGATTCCGGGATGTAATCCAGTGGAAACTCCGCCAGCGCCAGCAGCAAGGCGTAGCGAGCGTGCGGTGGACGACGCACTTTCGGGGAGCCGCTGACCAGTTCCAGGCAATCCAGCAGCGCCTCCACACCGACTTCGCGGGGACGGCAGCGGAAGATGAATTGCGTGAGTGCTTCGGGATCATCGGACATTTCGAAGACTGACAGGACCTTCTCACGCTGGCCCAGCCGCAGCAGAGTCACCGCGGCGTTGGCGCGACGTTGACCAAAGCGCACGCGATCCACCGACCCCAATGCGTCAGGTGGCGGCGCGGCGGCGATCTCGGCCAGGCGCTGGATCGTGGCGGGTGACGGGCTCGCCGCAACGATGGGGTAGAGTACGGCGAACTGCTCGGGAGTCGCCAACGTCAGCAACTCCGATAGCTTTGAGAGATCGCTGCCCGAATAATCAGCGAACGCGTTGGCGGCGCTGAGCCGCTGAGCATCGGTCGCCTGGGCATTCGCGAAGACCCGTTCCAGATGCGGCAGCAATAACGCGCGAATCGGAGAGAGAGCGTCGCGCAAAAGCGGCTGGAATTCGGGATTGGCCGAGACGAGTTGCTCGGCCACGTAGTTCAGGTCCTGTTCACTCCATAACATCGCTTCCGACCCGGGCACATAGTCGGCCAGAGCCAGTGCCGCGCGGAATCTGCGCTGGGATATCGCGTGATTGTCCCGCAACACCATGCGGAGTCTCTCCGTAAGCCGGGATGCAAAGGCACGCAATTGCCGGCGGATGGGCAGGAGGTAGGCGACCTTGCCCATGAGCAATTCCTCCACCAGCGGTTCGACGAGCGACGGATCGCGAGTCACCAGCGCCAGCCGTGCGTGCAGTTGCGCGCGTTTGTCTTCCAGAGTCGTCGCTTCTCTCAAAACCAGCGGCGACAGGAAGGTCTGGGCCAGATCGGGCTCAGCGTCAAGTTCCCCGATGATCTCCGACAACTGGCTCGGTTCCGCGCTCACCAATCGCCCGACAAGCGCCTCGGTCCTGACCTGGCGAGCCCGCTGGTCATGGAAGCGGATCGATGCCTCGATGTAAGCCTTGGTGTCTGGACTGAGCAGACGGGGGGCTTCCGCCAGAAGCCGGCTGCCTTCGTTGAGCGGCAGGCCGGCGGGCAGCAAGAGGCTGTCGTCTGGCCCCTGCTGTTCCCAGCGCTGCTGACTCTGCTCGACCCGGGCACGGAGCCGCAGGTGCTCTCGGTTTGCGTTGATCCACTCGGTAGCGCGAGGCCAGACGCGCAGGAGCGATTCGTGGGCGACGCTGATGATGCTGGCGCCGCCGGGACCGCTCGAAGTCGTGAATAGTCGAGCGGCTACCATCGCGTCGATGAGTTCACACGGAACGGGATTCCCCGCGAAACGCGCGCGCGGCACGATGCGCCGAACAAAGGCCTCCCGGCCATCGCCGCTCAAGGTGACCAGCTCCGACAGAACATCTTCCAGCGATGCTTGAGCCGCGGGGGAAAGCCCGCCAAAGGTCGCTTCGCAACGCTGCCGCAAGGCGCCCTCGACCCCACCTAGCCTGCGGTACTCGGCAAACGTCAACGTCCCGTCCGGGGACCGCTGCTCGCAGAGTTCCAGCAACAAGTGCTCGACCAGGGGCAGCAGTTCCCTGTGCTCGGTCGCCTCGCGCAAGATCACGTCGGAGAGCGCCTGCTCCCCTTCGCGCTCGAACCGCAGGCCGGCCAGGAGCGCAGGCCCGGTGATGACGCGAGACAGGGCGTCGGACGTGGGAGGCAAGAGATCAAACACCCCGGCGCCCTCCTTCATGCGGATCAGGGCTGTCAGAGTCTGGCAGTGATGGTAGAAGTCGCTGCGAACCGTCGCCAGAACCCATACGGAACCGGAACGCGTCAGTACTTCCAGGGCATCGAACAGTCGCTGGCGAGCCTCGTCGGAGATCGCTGTGTTCGAAAACAGTTCTTCCATCTGGTCCACCAGCAGGATCAACCGCGTTGTCCCCCGCTTGGAGGCCGCGGCTTTCAGGGCGTCACACACACGCAGACGGAACGTGATTAACCATTCCGGAAATGAAGCCGGGGTCTGGGGAACGACGATGTTGCCCGCCCATTCACGGAGTTCCGGTAGAGCGCTGGCGCCGGTCATCGACTTGACCAGGCCGTCCAGTAGGTCATCCCCAAGCTGACTCGGCTTGAGTACCAACCAGCGCCACTGCCGGATGGCCGTGTCGATCTCGTCATCGCAGACATCCGGAAGAACCCCGGCACGGGCCAGCGACGATTTCCCGCTACCGCTGGGGCCGCTGATCAAGACAAACGCGCAACCTCTGCAAGCCTGTTCACGCAGCCGCGTGCGAATCGTAACGACTTCATCTTCGCGGCCGAAGAAGATCGGCGCATGGTGGTACTCGAAAACCTCCAGACCGCGGAACGGCGGACCCTGGTCAGCGATGCTCCAGACCGGCTGGCCCAGGTCGTCGCCCGTCAACGAATCCAGGAGTTCGGTCAGGTGGGTGCGTAATCGCCGGGCGAACGTGGTCGGCTGGTCGAAGCTGTGGTAAGCGCGAATATTGACGCCCGTTTCCGCGTCCTGGAATTCTTCCTTGATGAATTGAGTGACCAGCAGCTTCTGGGCGACCTCCTGGGCTTTCACATCATCCGGCTTGCCTCGCAGGCGTTCGTCAAAGGAGACATCGTCCTTGCGGGTATAGACAATGATGGAGGGGCGAAGCGGTTTGTTGTTACGTTCGCACTCCTGGCGAGCCCGCCACATCAAATGCCACTCGCGTTCCGTGCCGCTGCGAAACGGCCGTTTCTGCTCGTCGACCATCAACGGCCCGGTGGGACTCCCCAGCCTCGACCAGAGTATGAATACGGCGATATCCACGCCATTCTCGGACAGGACCACTTCGATTCCCTCCTGGAACGGCATGTCGGCCGCCAGCGGGAGTTCTTCCCACAACAGGGCTCGCAAGTCCAACCGGCCCGCGTAGCGCCGCCGCAATTGATGGACGACACTGCGTGCCCGTTCGCGTTCTTCCTGCACATCCCCCGGACTGGAGATAAAGATGCGTTTCGTTTCCATAAGGCACCCTTCGCGAATCATGTGCTGGGTCTGATGGTGGCCAGCCGCTCCGACTCCGGCACTTAGCCAGGCCTGAGTAGCGGCAGCATCAACGCGTCAGGCCGAATCGCGATTCGTCGCGATTCACAGAGCACCCATTATCGCGGCGGGGATGCCGCTTTGCGATGTCCAAGTGACTCTCAATCAAGCCTGATTCGAGCTGCCAGGTGGGCTTCTTGCTGCCGAAGCCCATTCACGGAACCTCCGCGGCCCGGGCGCGTTCCACGACAGCAAGAGATACACCAACCGGCGACCACCCCGCACGATCTGTCACGGCACCGTGATCAGCGCCGCGCAGAACGTCCGGAATCCCATCCGCAGCAGCCTTCGCTTCTCGGCCCGGTGCGTCGCGGCATGTCGCGGCGACTCGGGCACCATCAGCGCAGCCCACGCCTTGAGGCTCCAGGCCAGGCTCGCCATCACCATGTAAGCCCAGTTGCTCATCAGTACGGCAGCAGCCGCTCACGCAGCTCGGGGAAAACGACCTTGATGAGGTGGTCGCGCTCCGCGTGCATGTCACGGAACGTGGAGGAGATGAAGACCTTGGCCGTTTGCCACGTCGCCATGACTACTGCCCCTCGGTCGGGGAGCGTGCCAGGTGTGGGGCTTGCCCCGGGGACACGGGTTGGAAGACCAAGCTGTCTTGTTCCGCCTCGATTTCAACTATCCTACCTGTCGCCAGTACCGGCGATAGAGGATGACCGGCGAATCACAGACGACGGCGAGCGCGGCCGCGAGGGCCAGTGGCTCCCGTAGCCGGCAAGGCATCGACGGCCCCCGGCTCCATCGGGACAGAGCTCGCATGAGCGCTAGCGAGCAAGCCGCCCACGCCACCAAGCACCGTCACGAAGTTGCCGCCAGGGAGCCCGTTCCGATCGCCGTCGAGCCACCGGCCAGAAGTGTCCCGGAGACCTCGCGGCGGCTGGCCGTTGACCCGGACCTGAAGGGGCTGCGACAGCCGGAACGGAGCCACGGACGTCAGGGTGACTGTCGATCGTGTCCCGAGCGAGTCCGAGAGAACCTGTGTGCGGTAGCGGGCGGATCTCAGGGAGACGCGCCGATCGTCGCGAGTCCCGAACTTCCGATCCCGTCCGGACAGTGCCAGGCCGAACTTCGCGACGCCCTGGCGCGCGACTTGTCCAACGGGCCGTTGAAGCTCAGGACCAGGCTTGTGACCAGACCACGGCGACTGTACACCGGCTGAACCGACTGAACCGTCAGGCTCACGAACCACGTCGCGGTACTCGATCCCACGCCCAGGTTGCCGGCCAGGTCGCGGAGACCGTCGGCCCGGACTTCCAGCACGTAATTGCCGGTTGTCGTGGTGAACGAATCAAGCCCCTGGATCTGATAGCTCGTCGCGGAGAGCGGCGTCACGCTCACGGCGGATGTCAGTGGGACGCTCTGGCCATCGCGCGTCAAAAGGCTAGGACATGCAGTGCGCGATTGACTTCGGTGATCCGACTCGGCAAACTGCGTGGATCAGTGAATTTGAGGGACGCTTCAAGAGCGTCGCCATCCTCGATGACTCAGAGCAGTCGCCCAGCGTCTGGGCCTGCGCCGCGTGCCGAACCTGGGCGGATGCCCAGCAACGTAAGCGGCACGAAGTCCCGATCGGAACCCGATTCGGGCCGTGAGCGGCTGATTCCCTGCGCGCCACGGACAAAGCGAACCTCTGGCGACGTTGCTCTACGCGCGGAATCCGAGAATTCCGAGCACATTCGGCGATCGGGACCGATTCGCTCGTTTCGTGAGCCGGCTGCAACCCACCCAAGAGGTTGGTAACCCTCCGGCGTTGCCCTCCAGCAAGCAATCTGCCTGTCCTAGCCAGTCGGCGTACGCCAAGGCTTTGCGCTGGTCCGCCCCCGGCTGTCCAGGCAGATGACAGCCGAAGGCGGCTGTGCCACATTCAGGGCGGCGAGCCCAACGAATTGCTCAACACATTTCGTGGCGGTTCCTGAGGGGGACGGTTGGGTGTCGTGAGCGAGCTGTCGCGAGTAACAAGCGGAAGTCGGAGTGATCCGGAACGAAGGCCGATCAGAAGAATATCACCGGGGCGCAGACCATCCACAAAGCACCCAGGATGCGGCCGAAACGGTCGATCCATGTCGGCTCGGGATTCCACCGGCGAGTCGCGATCAAGGATACCCAGGCCAGCGGCGCGGCGGCGACGAGAACGACCCTCTCGGCCTGCAAGATGACTTGCCCTGCGACCCCAGAAGCCGCAAGTAGGGCGAACGGCACAGAGGCGAGGAAGACGGCGCAGGGCGCGGCACAGGCGGCGAATCCGGGCTGGCGGATCAGCGACCGCAACGGTGTGCGCGGGCGCTTGAGTCGCAAGACCACGAAGGCCGGCAGGAGGAAGAAGAGGAAGCAGAGCACGATCATGATGAGGGTCTGTCCGAGTTTGAGGGCCTGCGCCCGGAGTCCAAAAATAGTTGGGTGGGACCGAGCCGATTTTGAAAGCGAGAGACCTGATGATGGGCCGGGCCAGCGCGAGCCCCAGCGCCAATGCGATGACGAGGATCATGCGATCGCCCAGAGTAAACGGCCGTGATTGTGGCTGGTCGATGGCGGCAACGTACGGGTGCACCATTGATCGCTCCTCAACCCCTTCCCCTAGGAGGCTAGAACTGGTCATCCCTCATTCATAGTCGCTGATGGCGCCGCGGGGCGGGAAACCGGTGTTGAGGTCGTGCGCACGCCGGACGTTCGCCAGCCATATTGCCTCCTTCAATCGTGCTTTCCAGGCTTTCTCTCGGCCGTTTGGCCGACGACGTGTCGGCTGATTTCATTCTTCAACAAATCCGATCCGCATCAGTATCCCCGCAGTCCTCTTCCTGGATGGCGGCCGCACGGCCACGAGCTCTTCCGGGCGGAGTGTGACCTCGGATTGATGTGACCGAATCCGCCGGGTCCGATTCGCTAGAAGGGTGCACAAACCGCCGCATGACACTGTAAGGCAACCGAGACCTGCGGCGGTCTTTGTAGGCCTCGCCGCGATGAATCGAGGCTCGACGTCGCGCCACGACGGCTCATTGACCTCTCGTAGACCGTTCAATGAGCCATCGGCTGTGGGCTGGGACGGAGAGGGCGACGGCCCTTCCGAAGTTGGCGCCAAGACAGACCCAAGATGACGAGCAAGAGCACAAGAGGGATCAGCAGTGTCAGCTCCAAGGACCAGTGTGCCTCCGTGAGGTGGGTCTCAACGCTGCGCGCTCCTTGGCGGCGTCACGGTCTGCAGATCCCGACGACTGCCATGTGGGACGCCTCTCCCAAGGCTTTGACTCCGGCCGAAAGCGGAGTGACGGTTATCGCTACCGCCACCACAAAGCCTGTCACGTCGGACAGGGAGAATCGAACACCGTGCTGGCGCACGGACGCAGTTCCTCCTGGTTCGCGGTCCGAAATAAGCTCGATAATCAATATGGGACTCCTCGAATTCCAATCCTCGCCAAGCGCGATTGCCGGTCGCAACGGATTATCGCTCATGCCGCCGTACCAAGGATTCGACTCCGGCCTGCCACGGTATTCGGTGGTTGACACCCCCGAGCACGATCTGTCCCTGCGTCGACCCGAGGCCCCTCACGGCGGAAGAGTCGGCCAGCCCCGATGCTCATACGGAACTGTTGCAGAGCGCAAGGTCCTCGTATGTCACGGCTCCAGTGGCGACATCTAGGCGCAAATTGTTCTCGTGAATGCTGGGTACCAATTGCACGCGGTAATGATACCGGCGTTCGGTTCCGCCGACGCCGTGCCCACCTTCTTGGACTTTCTCAGCAACGACAACGAGCGACTCCAAGTCTCGACCGCTGAACACAACGCGCAGACCCGACCACAGACCGGTACCCGGTTCACTGAAAAAGTGGTACCCTCGCGGATTGTTGCCGACAAATCGGTGCTTCTTGATGATTTTGGGCAGCCGCTCGTTTACAATGGCCCCGATGAACGCAAGCGTGCCCGGTGACGCAGTACAACGTCAGGATCACGACGCACGATGGGCGACGCGGTTCGGCTTGAGGAAACGGCGGACCACAGAGCGGTAACGGCCGGCTCGCTCGCTCGGGCTGCGCCCGCTGACGCTGCGGGTGGCTCCGCGGATGAAACAAGGAGCCTGTCGGGAACGGCCGGACCGAAACCGCCCAGTCTGGGTTCGGGTGGCGCCCCGGACGGCGATCCCTCCAAGATCGGGCGCTACCGGATCATCCATCGGCTCGGACAGGGCGGGTTCGGACGGGTCTATCTTGCTCACGACGATGAGCTGGATCGCCCGGTCGCCATCAAGGTGCCGAACCCCGAGCGAATCACCCACGCGGAGGATGTCGAGGCGTTTCTCTCTGAAGCCCGAATCCTCGCCAGGCTGGACCATCCTCATATTGTGCCCGTCTTCGATGTGGGTCGCACGGAAGACGGGCTCTGCTTCGTGGTGTCGAAGCTCGTCGAGGGGAGCGACCTGGCGGCGAAGATGGGTCGGGCGCGAATGGCCTTCCGGGAATCGGGGGAGCTGGTTGCCACCGTCGCCGACGCCTTGCATTACGCCCACACCCGCGGACTCGTCCACCGCGACATCAAGCCCGCCAACATCCTGATCGACACCGCGGGAAAACCTTGCGTGGCCGATTTCGGGCTCGCCCTCGAGGATGAAGACTTCGGCAAGGGAGGCGGGCTGGCGGGGACACCGGCCTACATGAGCGCCGAGCAAGCTAGAGGCGAAGGCCACCGAGTTGACGGGCGCTCCGACATCTTCAGCCTGGGGATTGTGTTCTACGAGTTGTTGACGGGAAAAAGACCATTCCGAGGCGATTCGCTTCTGGACATCATCGAGTCGATCACCAACACGGAGCCTCGTCCACCCCGGCAGATCGACGACACGATCCCCAAGGAGCTGGAGCGGATCTGCCAGAAGGCACTGGCGAAGCGGGCATCGGAGCGCTATAGCACCGCGAAGGACATGGCGGACGACCTTCGGTTGTTCCTTCAAACCGCAGGGGGCACGGTCTCGCCTGGCACCCCTGCGGTCCCCGTGCCGCAGCCCGGATCAACCCTGGAAGCCGCTCCACTCCCGGCGACATCCCGGCAATCCGACTCGGGCCAGCGACCGGTCAAGATTGTGCCGAAAGGGCTGCGATCGTTCGATGAGCATGATGCCGACTTCTTCCTGGAACTCTTGCCCGGACCTCGGGACCGGGATGGGCTGCCCGACAGCATCCAATTCTGGAAGCGGAGAATCGAGCAGATCGACGCCGACCTGACCTTCAAGGTGGGATTGATCTACGGTCCATCGGGCTGCGGCAAATCGTCGCTGGTCAAGGCGGGACTTCTCCCCCGGCTGGGCAAGCATGTCCTTCCGGTTTACATCGAGGCGACCAAGGACGAGACGGAACCGCGCCTGCTCAAGGGTTTGCGCAAGGTCTGTCCGGAACTCCCGCGAGGGCTGGGGCTGGTTGATTCACTGGCAAAATTGCGGAAGGGTCGCGTGTTGCCGCGAGAGCGCAAGGTGCTGCTGGTCCTCGACCAGTTCGAGCAGTGGCTCCACGCGAAGCCCGGTGAGAAGAACACGGAGCTGGTGACCGCGCTTCGTCAGTGCGATGGCGAGCATCTCCAGGCCGTCGTGATGGTCCGGGATGATTTCTGGATGGCGGCAACTCGATTCATGAGGGATCTGGAGATCCGCCTCGTCGAAGCGGAGAACTCGGCGGCCGTTGACCTCTTCGACTTGGACCACGCCGGCAAGGTCCTGGTGGCGTTTGGCCGGGCATTCGGCAAGCTTCCCGAGACGGCGTCGGATTACCTGAAGGAGCAGAAGGAATTTCTCATGGAAACCGTGAATGGGCTGGCGGAAGAAGGCAAAGTCATTTCCGTTCGCCTGGCGTTGTTTGCCGAGATGATGAAAGGCAAGCCGTGGGCTCACTCCACGCTCAAGGAAGTCGGCGGCACCGAGGGCGTGGGCGTCACATTTCTGGAAGAGACCTTCAGCGCCTCGGCCGCGCCTCCCGAGCATCGACTCCACCAGAAAGCCGCCCAGGCGTTGCTGAAAGCCCTGCTGCCCGGGAGCGGCACCGACATCAAGGGACAGATGAGATCACGTCAGGAATTGCTCGAAGCCTCGGGTTATGCCAACCGTCCCGGGGACTTCGATGATCTGATCCATATCCTCGACGCCGAGCTTCGCCTGATCACGCCGACCGACCCGGAAGGAAAGGATGAAGGCGGAAGGATGAAGGATGAACCAGAAGAACGATCTTCCGACTCATCCTTCATCCTTCATCCTTCATCCGTCCCGAGGTACTACCAGCTCACGCACGACTACCTCGTCCACTCCCTGCGCGACTGGCTGACGCGCAAGCAGCGGGAAACGCGCCGCGGACGGGCCGAGCTGCGGTTGGCGGAACGGGCCGCCCTGTGGCAAGCAAAGCCCGAGAACCGGCATCTGCCGTCCTGGTGGGAGTATCTGACGGCGGTATGGCTCGTCCCGGCGAAGCACCGTACCCCGTTGCAGCAGACGATGCTGCGCACAGCCGGGCGTGTCCATGCAATGCGCTGGGGGAGCGCCCTGGCGATTCTACTGCTGATCGGATTCGTGATCGGGAATTGGATTGCGGCGGAGCGCGAGCGCAGCCTGCGGCGGCAGGTAGCCACGGCATTGGACGCGGTGCAGAACAACCAGGGAGTGGCGGTTCCGTTCACCGTGCGGGATCTGGAAAGATTGCCGCGCGCATCGGTCGCCGCAGAGCTGGCGGCACGGTACGCGAATGCCGAACCGCAATACAAGCTGGGGTTGGCGTACGCGATGGCCCGTTACGGCCAGGTCGATGTCCCGTTTCTCGTTTCGCGGATCGAGCGTTCAGCGCCCCAAGAAGTCGATAACCTTGCCGCGGCGCTCGGGCGGGCGCGCGAGGCCTCATCGGCGGCGATCCACGACCTCGCGAAAAAAGCGGCGGGCCAACACAACTGGCGTCTCAAGGTCCGCTCGGCTGTCGTGGCGCTCCACCTCAAGGACGACGCGATCGCGGCCGACATGTGCCGCATCGACGGTCGGCACGATCCGATAGAGCGCACGATCTTCATCGACGAGCTGCCTGCCTGGCACGGAAACCTCACACGGCTGGCGACGTATTGTCAGGCGCAGTCCGACGCCGCGCTGCGGTCGGGCGTCTGCCTCGCGGTCGGTAGTGTTGCCTCGGGACAATTGACCGACACGGAACTCGCAGCCTTGAAGCCTGTGCTCACGCAGTGGTACGAGACCGCACGGGACGCAGGCACGCACAGCGCGGCGGGCTGGGCAATGCGCCAGTGGGGTATCGAGGCGCCTGCGCTGCCGGCAACAAGCGAACCGAGCGAGGGCCGCCAGTGGCTCGTCAATTCGCTGGGCATGACGCTGCTCAAAATCAACCCCGGCGAGTTCGTGCGCAAAGATCAAACCACAGGAGCACTCAGGCCCGGCATTTTCTCGCGCGGAGATCCACCCACAGGAGCAAGAGAGCAGAGGGTGCAACTGACGCGGGCCTTCGTTCTGAGTGACCGTGAGATCAGCGTCGGGCAGTTCCAGCAGTTCATCAGCGATGCAAACTACCCGAACGGCGAGAAACCAGAGAAACGGGAAGGCGCCCCCGAAGAAGACGTCCCGATGCCGGACCACCCGGTTGAGGGTGTCAACTGGTACGACGCCGTGCTCTTCTGCAACTGGCTTAGCCGCAGGGAGGGACGCACGGCATGCTATGAGCGGACCGGGAAGAAGAAGAAAGTCAAGCGCGGTGATTCCGAATACGAACACGACGTCTGGCGGCTGGTGGCCGACGCGACCGGCTACCGCCTGCCGACGGAGGCGGAGTGGGAGTACGCCTGCCGCGCCGGGACGACGACCGAATTTGCCAGCGGCAGCGATGAAGAGATGCTGCCGAAGTATGCAGTGGCCCAAGGCAGTCGCACCGCTTCCGTCGGGAGCAAGCTGCCAAACGGCTGGGGGCTGTTCGACATGCACGGGAATGTCTTTGAGTGGTGCTGGGATGGATATGAGAAGTACGATGCGAACTCGCCAGTCGTCGATCCGACAGGCGCGCCGGGAGCCCCCGACCGTGTGCTTCGGGGCGGGGGCTGGTTCGGCCTCGCCATCCACGCGCGGGCGTCGTCCCGGGTCCGTGGCGCGCCCGAGAGCCGGAACCCATGGATGGCTTTGGGTTTTCGCGTGGCCCGAGGTCTGTGAGGGGAACAGGGGCCGTCCACCGATTCCGGTTCTGCGTTCAGGTTCTGACGCCTTTTCGCCACGCTGATGGGACTTTGTTTCAGGTGGCCCGATGTATGACCAAATTGATCGGTCTGAGCGGGCATCTGGGAAATGTCGGTTTGGAAAGGCTAGGACATGCAGTGCGCGATTGACTTCGGTGATCCGACTCGGCGAACTGCGTGGATCAGTGAATTTGAGGGACGCTTCAAGAGCGTCGCCATCCTCGATGACTCAGAGCAGTCGCCCAGCGTCTGGGCCTGCGCCGCGTGCCGAACCTGGGCGGATGCCCAGCAACGTAAGCGGCACGAAGTCCCGATCGGAACCCGATTCGGGCCGTGAGCGGCTGATTCCCCGCGCGCCACGGACAAAGCGAACCTCTGGCGACGTTGCTCTGCGCGGAATCCGAGAATTCCGAGCACATCCGGCGCTCGGGACTGATTCGCTCGTTTCGTGAGCCGGCTGCAACCGACCCAAGAGGTTGGTAACCCTCGGGCGTTGCCCCCCAGCCAGCAATCTGCCTGTCCTGGCCAGTCAGCATTGAAGCACCAGATCTTGCTCAGGAGACAGGGAATCCACGGTGACCTCCCAGGACGGTCTGGTCGGTACGTCGAAACGTTGTCGGTTCCTGAGGCCGAAAACATCAGGATGTATCGAATTCGGCCGCTTCGACGAGCGGCCCCAATTTCCTCCGGTTGATCAGCGGTTCAGTTCAGTCCCCTTTATTTCCCTCTAACGCCGTGCTACCCTCGGGACGATGCATTTGCATGCAACGATAGGCGTTGTCGGGGGCTGCCATGAAGCGAATGCGACTCAGCACGCTGATGCTTCTGATCGTGATCGCGGCGTTGATCACCGCCTTGGTGGTGCAAGATCGCCTAGCCGCTCGCCGCGAGGCCGAGCTCAAGGGAAAGTTGGATAGCAGAGCACAGGTCATTGAACGAATCATGCCGCTGGTAAAACAACTGCAATCCCAGCAGTCGGACGTTGGAAAACCAGGCGTCAAGGAAGGAGATACTAAGTGAGGTCAAGGGCGTGAAGGAACAGGTGATCGAGGGCAAGACGCCGGAGATCGGCGTCGAGCAGGCCCGGTCGCTGAGGTCCGGCGACAATCAACGAGGAGGAGCACGATGATGCATCGGGAGCGCCTGGGATGGCCGACGGCATGGCTGGTAGCGGCCGTCCTTCTTCAATCGGGTCGGGCGGCCGCGTTGGACGCCCGCGCCGATGACCGGATGGCACCGATCGTCGCCGAGGTGCGCGCCCAGGAGGCGAAGTACCGCGACATCGAATACATCGTCAAGTCCACGATCCGCGAGGCCGATCCCAAGGCCCCGGATCGCCCGGCCGACGTGACCTCGACGGAGACATGCCAGGTCGTGCTCCAGGGCGATCGCATCTCCTTCAAGAAGGACGCCCACGAGCGCGTGCTGGCGACCCGGCGCATGGGGAGGAGCTTTCGGCCTACGACGGCGAGCGAACGCGCACGGTCGTCGCCGGCAGTTGCGTCAACATCCACCTCGGCCGCTTCGAGCACCCGGACGTCTATCCCGCGCACACCTTGAACCTGGCCCATTATCGCGTCAACTTCCCGCTCTCGGCCTACTTGGCGGGGACCGAGGCGATCCATGCCCATCCCAAGTATCCTCGCTTTAACCGAGAGAGCGGCTCGGTCTACGAGTTCACCAAGGTCGAGGCCCGCTTCGAGGGCGAGGAGGTCGTCGCCGGCCTCCGCTGCGTCAAGATCTGCATTAACCGATGGCATTACTCCAAGGACGTCGCGGCCCTCCAGTACCTCTGGCTGGCCGTCGAGCGGAACTTCTTCTGCGTGAGGGAGCAGCAGTCCTCGCCCAGAAGCATGTTCGGCGACCTGATCCTGCACGAGATGCACGTCAACCAGATGCGCCAGGTTGCGCCCGGACTCTGGTTCCCCACGAAGTGGACGGTCATCGATTACGACGCCCAGGCGACGAGGCAGTCGAAGAAACCAGTCGTCCGCTGGCGCCGGGAGACGACCGTCGACAAGGTCGATCTGGCTCCGCATCATGATGTCGCCTTCTTCCGCGACGTCGCGATCCCCGCGAACCTGCCCGTCTTCACGATCAAGGATCGCGCCCTGGTCGGCTCAGCGTACCCGCAGCCCGTCGGCGGCGAGCAGGAGAAGGCAAGGCTCGCGGACGTCGTCGCCAGGGTCGCCGAGCAGGAGCAGCGCTATCGCGACCTCGAGGTCAAGGCCCACGTCGATTACAGCCACCTCGGCACGGGCATCCTCATGGAAGGCATCATCACCGAGAAGACCCAGGAGGAACATTCGATCCTTCGTAGTCCCCTGGCCTACTTCAGCTCGCGCCAGAGGTTTAGCACGCTGGGCGGGCAGCGATCGGAGAATCTCCGGGTCGAGGCGTTCGACGGCGAATGGACCCGAACGCTCTATCAATCGAAGAGGGGTGCCGCGGAGGATCATGTCTCGGCCTCATTGCGCAAAGGGGGCATGGGCAAAGCCCAGGGCCGTCACGACGGCGTCCCGGTGCATCGCCCCCACGTCCTGATGCAGCGCGACGACCGGATCTACGGCCCGCTGGCCGACCTGCTCGTCTCCCCCTGGCACGATAAGATCAACAAATACCGGACGCAGTTCCGCTACTGCGGCGAGGCGGAGGTCGACGGCCATCCCTGCATCAAGCTGCGCGGTGACGTCACGGTGGGACAGAGGGACCAGCCCAGCAGCTCGGTCGTCCTGTTCCTGGCCGACGATCGGAACCTGATCCCGATCAAGCTCGAGCACTACGGCGGCAACTTCGGCTTCAGTGGTCTGCCGGGCGGCGTGAGCCGCTGCGAGGATTTCCGCGAGATCGCGCCGGGCACCTGGTACCCCTTCCGCGTCGTCGAGCTGTCCTTCGATAACTGGATTCCGATGGCCCAGGGGCGGATCGTGCTCAACTGGCGCCGCGAGTATCGGATCGACTCGGTGATCGTGGCACCCCGCGTCGATGACGCCGTATTCCACGAGGTGATCGTCCCCGAGGGGACCAAGGTCCAGGTGCTCGATGAGGACGCGAACCACCTGGGCCAGTTTGAGCAACCCCAGGACGGGGCCGCCTCGATCACGCCGGCGCGTTACCTGGAGGTGTGGAATCAGGCCAAGGTCCGGAAGGAGGAGGAGCAAGCCCGGCAGCGGGCGATCGAGGCGACGATCGGCAAGCCGGCGCCGGAGTTCCCTCCTGCGGCCACTTGGCTCAACAGCAAGCCCCTGACCTGGGAGGCGCTGCGGGGCAAGGTCGTCATCCTCGACTTCTGGGCCGAGTGGTGCGGCCCCTGCCGCAACGATCTGCCTCGGCTCCGCGACCTGCACGTCGCCCGCGAGGCCAACGGCCTGACGATCATCGGCGTCCACCCGCCGGGCAGTGAGCGTGCGGCCATCAAGAAGGTCATGGACGAGTTCCATCTCGATTATCCCATCTGTGTCGACGTCCCGCCGGGGAGCCGGGCCAGCGCCTGGGGCGACCTCTTCGGCCGGCTGGCGGTGCAGGCGATCCCACATGCCGTGGCCGTCGACGGACAGGGCAAGGTCGTCGCCTGCGGCCGGCTCCAGGACGTCCTCGCCCGCACGAGTGGGCTGGTCCGGAAGGACCGATAGGGCGTCGCGTCGTGATCGTTTTCGAGCGAATCGGGACGACGGCCGAGACCTGGCAGGCACGGCTGGAAAAATTGAGCAAGGGCCGTCTGTTGGGTCGCCCCATTCGGCGATCGGGACCGATTCGCTCGTTTCGTGAGCCGATTGCAACCGACCCAAGAGGCTGGCACCCCTCGGGCGTTGCCCTCCAGCAAGCAATCTGCCTGTCCTAGCCAGTCTAGCCAGTCGTGCTGCAGTCGTGCTGGACGTAAAGCACGAAACTCGGGATCGTGCCGCTTGCATTCCTCTGGCTGGTCATGGCTCTCGGACGACCACGGTCTCGGTTTGAGCCGAGTGCCGATCGACCACCATGCTATCGAGTAGGCGCTCTCTGTCCATTCCACATGGCGTGAGTCAGGTCTTAAACCGTCCGCTCAACGTCGATCCATAGAATCGCATGGTCAGAAAGTGCGTCTTTAGTGGTCCCGATAAAGCCTTGTTCTCCCAAGTCGGACACGTATCTGGAATCCAGGATGGTGAAGTGTTGACTGACGAAAGCGTGATCAATGCGACAGGGAAGCTTGTGCTTCAAGGTCCAATAACTCGCTCCTTCAATCGGTGATGCGTGTTGCCATCCTTCGTCGCTCAATCTGCCGATGCAGTCTCCGCACATGGTCCGACGATATCGAGGGTCCGTGTTGAAGTCCCCCATGATCACAAACGGGCGGTCTCTCACAGTCGTCGCGGTCTCAATGATCCAGTCCCAACAGGTTCGTTGGATCGTCCTTTGCTTGCTGAAGTCGGGCACCCGCAGACCAAGGATCTCGCATCCTTCCTGGGGCAAGATTACGTGCAGGAAGTTTGAGGGGACAGATGGGGAGATGGCTGGAGCCCGAATAGAACCAAGTTCGATAGGCGTTCGGGATGCGATCAGAACGTGGTTTTCTTTCGACGGGGTGACGTGCGAAACCAGCCAGTTCGGGAGACCGCGGTCAGCCAGTTGATCGAGGAATGGGCGGCGGCTAGCCCCGTGTACGTATTCCGTGAGGACGACAGCATCGGGTTCGAGAGAGACAATAACATCAGTCAAAATCGAGGGAATCGGTTTCGCTCGGGCTCTGTGATTCAGATTCCAGGTCAAGAATCGCAAACCCATTGCGGCGAGCCCTCCTGTTGCGGCTGGACGACCGCCCCTCGTCAGACCCTCGTAGCTGTCAAAAACTGGCGGTAATGCGGGCCGCGCTGATAGCTTAGCTTTCTGACACGGTTGATCGTCGTACCATGCCCAGCGGGCTGATCAGTGCGCTCGGGTCACCCACCGTCGCACCACAAATCGGCTATAATGCCAAGTACGCGACCCGACGATCGCCATACGTCCTCCCATGAGGCCGCCCGAGAGGGAGTTTGCCTGATTCTTTCCACCAGTGAGGTCGGGGCTCGAAACCGCTCGGCCTGACGGTCAGCGGGCGATGCGACCTCGCGGAGTCCAAAGAGCCAGCAAGCGGTCTGCATCGTGAACATCGCGCACAGGACGCGTGCGGGGAGAATCTAACTTCGCTTTCGTGAGAAGCAAATTCGCCGCGTCGCGGAACTGTTCCCAGGTCATCTCTTCCCCACGTCTTGGGATCTCAAGGTAGAAGACGAATCGCTCCTTGCCCGACACGGGGTCACGAACGTACCTATCGAGGTGAAGAAACTGGCCAGGCGGAGAGACACGCATCGTTTTATCTTTGTGCCGCAGCGCCGTAATGATCCAATCCCCGCGTTCTAGCTCAGTAGCTATTCTGGCCTCACGGGGCCACCAAAAGCTGTCGATTTTGGTGCGGCGTTCATCCTCAACTCGTTTCTTCTCCGCTTCGGCCTCACCCT
This sequence comes from uncultured Isosphaeraceae bacterium, assembly GCA_963823675.1. Taxonomy (GTDB): domain Bacteria; phylum Planctomycetota; class Planctomycetia; order Isosphaerales; family Isosphaeraceae; genus CAWGMT01. The sequence continues at coordinate 195,561 of CAWGMT010000025.1, forward strand.
GCTCGAACCGCTCAATTTCGGATTCGGGAAGCGATGCCTCGCTCAGCTTAACTATCCAGAGTTTTGCAGACTTCGCTCGTTGCTGGCTATTCTTACCTTTGGTTGATTTGCCATTGAATCGGGGTGGGCGGTAGAGGCTTTTGCACAGTTCAAGGTACTCGGCTCGGATAGGTTCGGTACAGAGACGGTTAAGGAATTCCCGTGCCCGCCGAACGGTCGATCGATCGTCTGTAATGATCGCTGCCTCGTCCAAGGTGTGTTCCGAGTGCTGCGAGACGTTTGCTGATCCTGCGATGACCGACTTGTCTGTGACAATGACTTTTGCATGCAGATTCCGTCGGGTGAAAGCGTGGACTCCTCGTGCAATGAGTTTTTCAACTTCACGAGGGTCAGTTGCCCCTGCGCGTACAGTGGCTTCGCTCATATCCACGATCAATCGGTCGCCGCGACGAAGCCGAAGTCGCATTGCCCCTCCCCGTCCAAAATAGGCAATGGCAGCATCGATACGTTTCGCTTGCTTGACGCTGGCTAAGACAGTCTCCCAATACGTGTCGCTGGAGAGAAAGGTTGTTGCACTCATGAGTATTCAAATCCTGTCGATCTGATCGCTAGTTCGGTCAGAGAGCTTGGTATCCTTGGTGGCATAAATCTCAGACTGAAGTTCCCCATCCGTCAAAATCACAAGAGCGCTCCTTGCCAGCAATGACCATCCAGGTGACCCAGTGGTCCAAAATCGCGGGGGAAATGGCTGTCTTCTGAGTCGTCCCTTCAACTCGCCATTTGCGGCGGAGAAATGAACGGTCTGACTCAACCCGAACCTCGTAGTCGGTTTGCTCCTGAAGCAAGGCGCGCAATCCATTCGCAGCGTCGCGACTTGGTGCGTTGTAAGAAAAATCCAAACGCAACTCACTCTGCTCCGTCACTCCATGCTGCTGCAATGCAGCCCAGATCTGGCGATTCATCGCAAGCTGATTCGCGAGAATGTTCTCGTAGTGTGTCTCTTGCATATTCAAGACGCTCGATGCCGCCTTCTATGAGTTCGTACGAGTCAAACCCGAACGCCTCTTCTCCTGTCGCTTCTTTGCCTGTTCGGCTCGGTACTCCCAAGGTGGAACTGGGTTCTTACCAGCCCACAGTCCCTGCTTCGCCGCTCTGGCTTCACGCTCAAGTTGCGCCAGACGGGGCGACTTTGAATACTTGACGTAGTTCCAAGCCCAGCCTTCACGGACCATGCTCGTTGACCAGTTTACCACCCACGAGGACATCCCCGATCACCCTCCCGTAGCGGTCTTTGCCGTGGGTGACGATCTTGACCTCTTTGCCAAAAACGAGATCCGCCAACGCCTGTCTGCTCCGTTGAGAAAAACCCTGTCCCCTTTCTGGTGCATCGATTTCGCTGAGGCGGATTCTGATCTGCACTCGATCGACCAGGACCGTGATCGTATCCCCGTCTGCGATGCGGACGACCTTACCTTCGAGGTTGCCAGGGTCGCCCAGGAGGAAGCAGGTAAGAACGAACGCGAACATCAGGGCTCATCCTCCCGTTCCATGAAAAATGTCTTTGGTTCGGCGCTGTCAGCCTCGTCGATAACCGAGACGATTTTCATGGCTCTTTCTCGGGTCAATCCGATAGGTCATTGGCAACCGCCGTTCCCCGAACTTTGCGAGGTCGTGGCACGCCGAGTTTTTCGGCGACAAGATCGAACCCAGCCTGATTCTTGAAACACTCGATCTCCGCTTCGAGGTTGCGCAAGTTGACCTTCTGCCATGATGAGGTAGGGGCGTGGTGTACCTTGATGAACTCCCTCGGGAACGTATAGAACTCGGGTTCACGCTCCCCTGACGAGCCGTTGTTCTTGCCGAAGAACTTCCCGATGTTCAAGAAGGCGACGATCAGGAAGTCGAATGCGTCGAGGCTGACCTCCTTGACAGGGAAGCCTCGGTCACAGTCCGTGGCGTAGCGGCTCTTGACCTGAACCCTCACCTGGGCGAGTTCGCCAGGCTGCGGGATGTGCCTCGGGTCGGGGTGAATGCAAATCAGGTCATAGCCCTCGTTGTTGGGAGGGGCTTTGTAAGCGAGGATATTCCGTCGCATCAAGTACCCCATGACGAGGAACTCTGCCCCAGCCGAGACAACGGGCAGTCTGAGAAAATCCTGCTTCATCGATCCTATGGCTCCGTGCCCGACCCTCTTCGCCCTTCGCCTCAGCGTACCCGAGCGATCTAGGATCACATGGGAGACGCCCCGTCATGTCGCCTCTGAAGTTCGGCGTCTGCCAACTCTTGTGCCTCGTCAATGGCTTCGTCACGCCATGCGGACAAGTCGTCTTCAGATGAAACCGACTTTTCAATCTGAACGTAGATCCATTCCAGTCGTTCTGTATGCTCTCCCACGTAGACCGAAGTTGCTCGCCATTGGTCATCAGGGGGATCTTCCTGGACATCGAATCGAGCACCGTCCCAAAGAGAGGTCTGCCCCCGATGTTCGTAAAGAAATGATATAAGATAGCGTTTGCGGATTGTCGTCATGAAACTCTTCCCGATTGAAAGGCTAGGACATGCAGTGCGCGATTGACTTCGGTGATCTGACTCGGCAAACTGCGTGGAGCTTAGTCGGTAGCTGTCAAACACGATGCCTGCGTCAACGGCTTTCGCCGGAGACTCCCGGACGTTACATTGCCGGTCCTCCGGCTCGGCAGCGTGACGACCTTTGTCTTAGGCTTGTTGAGCCTGATCAATCCGCTCGGCGTTCGTCTAGGGAGCGTCTCCTTTGAGCAATGCAGACAGCCGGGCATCCAATGCGGCGACTCCCGGATCGCCCTCCTTCAAGTCCTGCAAAGCGCGCTGGGCTTCGGCGGCCTCTTTGGCACGGCCGAGCTCTTTGTCAGCTTTGATGAGCAGGTCCAGGTGTTCCGTCAGAAATGCCCGACAGGTGGGATGCCTGGGCGCGGCCGCCAGCGCCTTCTTCTGCAACGTGATGGCCTGGAGGAGCCGTGTGCGGGCTTCCTTGAAACGCTTCGCGCCGATGTCGAGGTCCGCCATGTTGCTCAGGGCGCCGGCCAGACCACAGGCGAAATCGGGCGACTCGGGATGCTCGCGCGTGAGCCGCTCATCGATCGCGCGGCTCTGCTCGTACGACGCCATCGCCTCGGCTGGCTTTCCCATCTCCTTTTCCAGAAGTGCGATTTCGTTGTGGCAATTCGCCACCGAGAGGAGGAAACCGGGATCAGCGGGGTGGTCGGCGGCGAGTTTCTGCCTGGTCGCCAGCTTCCGCATGAAGGACTCGAAGGCCTCGGCCAGCTTGCCGGACCCCTTCAGCAAGTCGCCAATGGCCGAGTGGTGATTCGCCAGGAAGATCTGATACTGCACGACTTTGCCGTCGGCGCGCACGGCTGCTTCCGAGTTTGACCGGGCCTGCTCGTAGAGTGCCAGTGCCTCCGCATTGTCGCCCGTCAACATCAGAAGTCGGGCCAGGTTGTGCTGGGTGCCGGCCAGGCTGCTGCGGAATGAGGGAGCGCCGGGGTTGTTGTCGACGAGCTTTCGCCTGATCGTGATCGCCCGCCGGAACGAATCGATCGACTCGGCCGGCTTGCCTGTCTCCCTAAGTAGGATGCCGATTGCGTCGAGGTGATTCGCCAGACTCACCTGATAATGCAAGGCCTTGCCGTCGGCGCGCACGGCCGCTTCCGAGTTTGATCGGGCCTGCTCGAACAGAGCCAGAGCCTCGGCTTTGCGGCCCTGCGAATTCAAGATCCCCGCCATGTTGTGCAAAACGCCCGCCAGATTGCTACGGAACCTGGTGACGGTGGGGTGGGTGTCAATCAGCTTTTGCCAGATCGCTGCGGCCCGCCGTTGCGACTCGAGCGCCTTGGTCACATCCTGCAGACCGGCGATGAGCATATGGATGGTCGCCAGGCCATTCTGGAACTCGGTGACTGTGGGGTGGACGTCGGTCAGCTTCCGCCAGATTTCCAAGGCCGACTCGAAAGACTTCATCGCCTCGGCCGACTTGCCGGTACTCGCCTGCAACGTGCCCATGTTGGTGAGCGTGCCCGCAAGACTGCTCTGCGACACGGTGACCTCGGGGAATTCTTGGGCCAACTTTTTCTGAATCGCCAATGCCCGCCCGTAAGACTCCAACGCCTCGGCAGGCTTGCCGGTCTTCACCTGGAAGCTGCCGACGTTCATAAAGGTGCCCGCCAGGTCCGACTGGTAGTTCAGGAGGTCGTTCAGGTGCGTCGGGGCGGCTTTGATTAGCCTTTCGAAGATCGCTACAGCCGACTCGTAGGCCTTCATCGCTTCGATCGGCCCGCTGTTCTCGAGCAGGATGCCCCTTCTGACTTGGCTGAGTGCGAATTGCTTCTGGAGGTAGGTGTCGCTGGGGTCGGCGTTGCTCAACTTTTCATAGATTGCCACCGCCGATTCGCACGACTTCTTCGCCTCGGCGCGCCTGCCTGTCTCGCGCAGCAGCTTACCCTGGCAGAAGTAAACCTTGGCCAATCCCGCTTGGAATTCTGTGTTCTGACGATGATCTTTCGCGAGACTCTCCCAGATCGCCTGGCTCTCGACATGCCCCCGCAGGCTGTCTTCCTTGTCGCCGATCTCCGCGGTGATGTCGGCGTAGTCGTGCGCCGCCGAAGCCAGGCGTGCGAGCGATTCGGGGCGGGTGTCGCCGTCGGCCTGGAGGCTGGCGCGGAGGGACTGGAAGAAGGCGAGGGGTTCCTTCAGGAGGGACTTGCGAAGGGATTCGAGGGCGGGATTGTTCTTGAGGTCGGGGTTGTCGGCCACGGCGTCGCGGAATCGCTTGACGGCGTCGATCGCCTGTTTTTCGCGTTCCTCGGCGCGGGTTCTTTGCCTGTCCAGGGCGATGTTGGATGATTTGAGTTCGGTGTTGGCGTGGTCGAGCTTGCCGTTGGCCGAGCGTAGGCTGGCATTCGCCCTGGCCTGCACGGCGAAGATTCCAGTCGTGCCCCCGATCACCACCAGCATGACCGACGCCGCGAGCGCGGCAACGGCCGGCTTCCGCTTGCACCAGAGCCACGCCCGCTCGGCCGGCCCGACCCGGCGCAGCGATCGGCGCGAGTCGAGCCAGCATCGCAGGTCATCCGCCAATGCCTGAGCCGAGGCGTACCGCCGACGCGGGTCCTTCGCCAGGCACTTCAAGCAGATCGTCTCGAGGTCGCGCGGGACATTCGCATTGACGTTGCGTGGCAATCTGGGCGGCCTTTCCTTGACGGCTTGCAACGTGTCGACCAAGCTCTCGCCGCCGAAGGGGGCCTCGCCCGTGACCAGGGCATAGAGGATCGCGACCAGCCCATAGACATCGGTTGCCGTGGTGATCGTGCCACGACGCCCAGAAGCTTGTTCTGGAGACATGTAGGCCGGTGTACCGAGAATCGCGCCGCTGGCAGTCAGCTCGACGTCGGCGTCGACCCGCTTGGCCAGGCCGAAGTCGGTGACGTGGGGGTGGTCCTCGGAATCGATGAGGATATTCGCAGGTTTCAGATCGCGGTGAAGAATGCCACGCATGTGCGCGTGGTGGACCGCCTCGGCCGTTTCTGCCAAGAGTGTTGCCGCGGCCCTGGGATTGGCCGCGAGTAAAGCGAGCTGATCGGCGAGGCTGCTCCCCTCGACAAGCTTCATGCTGAAATAGCGCTGGTCCTCGTGCTCGCCGACCTCGTAAACCGGGACGATCCCCGCGTGATCGAGCAGGGCGACGGCCTCGGCTTCGTTCTGAAAGCGTCGCAGCTCGTCAACGTCGGCCAGGACTCCGGCCTTGATCATCTTGAGCGCGACGGGTCGGTTGAGGCTGATCTGGCGGGCTTTGTAGACGACGCCCATGCCGCCACGGCCCAGCTCTTTCTGAATCTCGTAGTCGCCGAAGTACCGGACGGTGGCGCCGCGCGGCAGGTCGCGCGTGGGCCCGTGGTCGTCGGCCGCGCGGGGTGGGTCGCCGGGGTCTGTAGTCCAGTCGCCGGTGGCGTCGATCCGGGCGGATGCTGCCTTGGCGAAAGGCTCGGGAGTATACGCCCCGGTCGCCTCGGGGTCGTCCGGCTGGGTCTCAGGCGAGTGCCCGGAGCACCTTGCGGCAGGCACAGTTGTGGCGTCAACATCGGCTGGGCCGGGTGTATCACTTGGCATCGCCTGGGACATCATGCAGCGGGGGCAGACGCCCTCCGGGGCGTTCGCCGGTCGTTCGGCGCCGCAACTTGGGCATCGGTTCGCGTCGGTGGACATGGAGACCCTCCGTCGGGCACGGCGTCCTCCCAGCTCCATCAACCACAGTGTTGAACCCGGGCCGAGAGCAGCGTCGCGTGAGGAGTATTGTCGCAAAACCCTCGGGCCTTGGATACCAGTGGGTTTCCCCGTTATCCGCGGCCGAATGTGTGCTTGGGGCAGGTGGCGCACACGTGAACCAAGGCACACCGCCGAGCGCTGACAGGGGGCCAGTGAAACAACGCTTGCGCAGCTTCGGTCCGACGACACGAATGGCGCTAGAGCTAAGCCGGAACGGAACGACGATCCGGGACAGAAGAGAAGAGGCCACCAGTACTCATCACATCCATCCAATCACATGATTTCCATCGATTATCGTGATCGGAGGTCAGTCAATTATCTTGACCACTCTCACCCTGTCCCTCTCTTGTAGCGCGACATGATTCGTGTGCACACGAATCATGTCACGCTTCACCGGCCACATCGTCAAAGCGGTGACGACTCCCCGGCGGAGGGAGGGAAAAATAACGGGCGGCCGCCGCGCGATTCTTGCCCTCGCCCCTGACGGGCGCTTCTCGACCGAAGCTCCTCATGCGCCCCAGGCAGCGGTCAAATGTCGCCAGCGTCGCGAGCAGCAACCCGGCGGCGAGCACCGTTTCTCCGGCAATCCAGCACGGAACCCAAAGGAAAACGTGATCGATGAATCTCGGAAACCCGCGACTGAAAACCAGGGTAAACGACCCGTGGAAGGGGCTGATGGCCGCCAGGCCCACTCCGAGCGGTCCGTCGAAGAGCGTGCGGACCAGCACGGGCCAGCCGAGGCCGACCACGGCGTAGGCAGCCACCGCGAGGGCGGCAGCGCGTCCCAGCCGCGCAATCCACGTCGAGAGCGCCAGACCGACACTGGTCCAGAAGGCGGCATCAGCGCAGATGAAAGCAACGAGCAACGCCAGCAGGGGCCACGTGTCGTTTATCCACGCGTCCACGCCAGCGACCAAGAGCGGCAGCACGAGCACCCGTGGCAGCTCGCGGAACGCGCCCCACCACTTGGCCAGCACGATGCTCCGCGTCGCGACCGGCGTCGCCAGCAGGATGTCGAGGCTCCCCCGCCCCCGCTCTTCGACGACCGCCATCGTCGCCGACACCAGCAACAACGGCAGACCGCAAGCCACCAGGAACGCCACGACCTGAGCGGGCAGCCAGCCACTGTTTATCCGGCCGATCCACAAACTGTCCAGCAAGGCCAGCACAGCGAAGAGAATCGCGAGCAGAAAATACAGTCCGAGCAGGGCCCGGATCCAGGACGTGTGCTGCTTGCGCTGGGTTTCATACCAGAGCACGGGGCTCCGGTCGAGCATTCGATCGCTCCGGCCGCCGGTTCTCTGGCTGACTATCGGCATGCCCAGGACGCCGCGCGCGGCCAGCCGGGAGGCGGAGCGGTCTCCTTCTGCGGCGACCACGGCCCGCATCCTGCCGATGACCAGCGCCAAAAGCGCCGACGAGCTGATGAGCATGGCCGCCCCGAACTTTAGATAATCGAGTACGCCGACCTTGCCCGGCTGCACGTAGGGCGCGAAGGCGAGGTAAAGGGGATGGGACCAGATCAACCAGTCCGGCGACGTAGGAAAGCCCCAGAGACGACCGAGGTTGTCCCAGGTCGGGATCGCCAACAGCCAGACCATGAAGAACGCATAAGTCGCCAGGATGGCCTCGTACGGCTTGGCGGCCCAGACCGAGAAGGCCAAAGCCAGTGCGCAGCCGAAGATCCCGAGGCAGACCGTGATCAGAAACGCGCCGGCCAAGGCCAGCGGATCGACGCCGCCCATGAGAACGCAGATCGCCAGCGCCGGCAGAGCACAGGCGACCAATCCCACAACGGGCACCAGCCGCGCCCCCAGCTTGCCCAGCACGATCTCGGCATCAGAAAGGTCGGTGGCCAATAGCTGCGCCAGCCTGCCGCTGGAGCGGTCCTGGCAGATCGTTCCGGCCGTTGCCGCGGGCGCGGCCAGGATGACGAGGCTGAGCTGCGTGAAGACGATCGCGTTGAAGAAGCCCTCCCCGATCTCCGCCAAGAAGTGGATCGTCGGAACCGTCTGCCCTGAGGTTCGTGATACCCAGACGCTCCAGAGGCCCACCAGCAGCACCCCGACGAAAAGGGCGCGCCCGGCGTAGACCTGCCAGCGGCGCGAGGTCGTGAGCCATTCATTGGCGAAGACCGGCCCGAACCCCCAGCGCGGCCCCATGCTCGCCCCCGCTTCCGAACCTGCCCCAGTCGAGACGGGAATTGGCCCCAACCCGTCTGTCCCCCGCTCGAGCTCCATCATAGCAGATCGGGCTCGGCCGCAACGTGCCCCGGCCCGATCTGGGCAGAGCGACCGAGCGCCCGCTCAGAAGGCAGCCTGTTGATCTTGCGCGAGCAATTCCTGCTGGCGCTCGATCCAGGACGCGACCCTGGTGCGCGTCGGGAACCGCGGGGCGAAGGCAGCCAGGAGCAAAAGTGCCACAACCAGGGCGATCGAGAGCGGAAAAGGTGTCAGGAACCGATTCGTGGCCCGGCAGGCCGGTTCCTGGGACGTTTTCCCCAACGGTTCCTGACACGAATGGCACTCGGAAATTCGTAAGTTGTTTCGGAGAAGTGGGATAGACAAATATCGTCCTCCTTGGGACAAGGATTGGTGCTTGCAAGATCCAAACCCTGTCCGGCAAGGAGGCCGACAATGCCCCAGACTACGCGACGGTGGATTCTGGAAAAGGTCAAGTCCCTTCGCGAGTCCCAGCTCCTTCCCTTTCACGAGATCCTCGACGCCAACACGGTCAGGTCGGCACTGGCGGCAGAGCGGGTCAAATTCAAGGATCGCATCTACACACCTTTCGTGACCCTCTGCCTGTTCCTCTCCCAGGTGCTCGACCCCGACCACTCGTGTCGTGCGGCGGTCGCGCGGCTGATCGTCTGGCTGGCCATCAACCATCGCAAACCTTGCGCCGGAGACTAACAGTTATTGTGATGCACGCCGGCGGCTCCCTCTCGGGGTCATTGTTCGGCTGGTCCGTCAGACCGCTCAGAAAGTGGACGCCGGTGCAAACGCCGATTGGCTGTGGAAGGGACGCAAGGTCTCGCTGGTCAACGGCACGACCGCCTCGATGCCCGACACCGTACAGAACCAACAAGCCTTCCCTCAGGCGAACACCCAGGGCATCGGTTTGGGTTTCCCCGTAGTTCGGATGGTAGGGATCATTTCGCTGGCCACGGGTGTCGTTCGCGACCTGGCGCTGGGGCCGTACAAAGGAAAGGAGACAGGCGAGACGGCCTTGTTCCGCACGTTGCTGGATGGCCTCGAGGCAGGCGAAATCATGCTGGGGGACCGCTGTTATGCCTCGTTTTTCATGATCGCGGACCTGATGCAGCGGAACGTTGACAGCCTGTTCCGGATGCACCAGCGCCGGAGGTTCGACTTCCGCCGCGGCCGACGGCTGGGCGTCGAGGACCACGTTGTCACCTGGACCAAGCCGGAGCGGCCCGAATGGATGGACGAGGAAACCTATGCGCAGATCCCCAGCGAGATCAAGGTCCGCGAACTGCGATTCAAGGTTCAGCAGCCCGGCTTCCGAGTCAACGAGCTGGTGCTGGTGACGACGATGCTCGACGCGGAGGCGTACACCAAGGAAGAGCTGGCAGACCTTTTCCTACAACGATGGAACATAGAATTAGATTTACGCTCAATTAAAGACGTACTCCAAATGGACGTGCTGCGATGCAAGACGCCTGATATGGTGGAGAAGGAGATCTGGATACATTTACTGTCTTACAACTTGATCCGAGGCGTGGCGGCCCAGGCCGCCGAGGCGCACGGTAAGCAACCGCGACAGTTGAGCTTCAAGGGAACGCTTCAGACGATGACGGCGCTCCAGGAGGCCTTGCGACAAGCAACGCCCAGCGTCAGGGAATACTTGGTGGAGGTGATGCTCACTGCGATTTCGGCGCACGAGGTCGGCGATCGACCCGGCCGCGTCGAGCCGCGCCAACAAACGACGACCGAAGGCACAAAAGTTTCTTATGGAACCGCGACGAAAGGCGCGCAAACGCCTACTGCAAGCGGCTTAGGGGAATAACCGAGTGCCATTCGTTCCTGACACCTTTTCCGCGGTGGGTCACTCGCCCGCTGCAGTGGGACCGGCCGGCGGCCGCGCCGGCGCGTGGCTGGGATTGGTAACCTCGACGATCAGGCCCAGGTCGATGCGGTGTGTTCGGTAAGCGCCGGGCTCGGAGTCCCCCGCGGTGAAAACGACTATGTCGCGTATGCGCTGTACTGGAGGGATCGCGACGAAGTCTGGGTGCGTGACTGTGAAGTGCCGACCGTCGACAAGCTTCAGGTCGAATGGCTGGAACGGTTGAGCGTGGAGCGCTTCGCGGACGGCTTCCAGTGTGGCCATGGCTGGTCGTTTCTTTCTGGTCAGATTCCCCGGGCCTGACCGAGGACGCGCTTGAGTTGGGTCGTTGACCAGCTCCCACCAAGACGGGGAACGGCGACCGGGACACTATTCTTCGATCATACCTGAGCGTCCCGTCGGTGTCGCCTGTTTCAGGCTACGGTCTGCCGCCCCGTTCGGGGCTGGGAAACCGGCAAGAAGGAATGCTTGGTGGTGCGGCCGGGTTCGGACCTGGGGCTCACGCCGCCAGGCTACGATCTGTGGCCCCGTTCGGGGCTGGGAAATTGGCAAGAAGGAAGGCCCCGTGGTGCGATGCGACCTGGACCTGGGGCTCCCGCCGCCAGGCTACAATCTGCCGCGGCATTCGCGGCTTCCGCCCGGCGTTCTTCCGCCGGTCCCAGCCCTCCGGGGAGTTTCGGGGGGACACCAAGGTTCACAAATCACTACTCGGCATCCGACCCAGGGAACCTCCGCGAATCGCGCTCGCGCCGCGTGACTTCCAGGTCAAACCGAAGCGCTGCCCGTTCCAGGCGGAGTCGTTCCAGACCGTCGCGGGCGATCGCCAGCACCCGGCCGCGAAACTGGGCGTGCTCGAGAACCTCTTCGATCAACGGCTCGAGCTCGGCTCGCACGTCCGCGGGCTGCTCCCGGATCCGCTCCCGAAGCGCCACCAGCTCCGCCGGATACCATTCCGGCGCAATTACCTCACCCGCGTTCGCCACGTTGCTATTCATGATGCACCTCTTCGATGGGTTGTACCTCCACTATAACACGAAAATGGATAAGAAAACCCGATCAACGAAACTAATTGCTCTGGGAAAGAGTGGGGGATTGTAGCGAATATACGGATGAGCCGGATTGTGCGGGCACGCAGCCAGTCGAGTGATTGACCTTCACCGTGCTGCCGGTTGAGGTTACGATCGGCGGGCTTGAGGGAACCTATATTGAGCCCAGTTGGTTCGCGATCCTGCGGTTCGGGCGCAGGCTGACAGGGAGGTTCTGGGCCGATGTTCGTGGCACGCCGATTGGTCGAGGTGATCGTCGCGGCGGGGATGATTGTCGGTCTCCTGCTCGCATCGGACCGGGGTGACGATAAGCAGCCCGCGTCGAGTGGCACGGGGGCGCTGCGCGACGGTTTCGAGGAGCCTCAGACGATCTGGCTGCGCGAGTACTCCGACGCGACTGTGAACTTGATCGCCCACGAACGGTCGCAGCGTGCCGCGCGTGGCGGCCATCTGTCGGAGCGATTCCATTTCGAAGCGGGCGCCGGCAGCCGGTTCTTCGTCAGCTATGCCACGCCCAAGATCCCGGTCTCTGACGACCTGAATGTGGTCCTTCACGTTCGATCGAGCCGTGCCGGAATTCAAATTTTCCTGCGGGTCGTGCTGCCGGCGGATGTCAACCCGCAGACGAAGGCACCGACCTTCATCCTGGTCCCCGGGCCGATCTTTGATCAGGTTGACCGCTGGCAGCGGCTCGAGATGAGTCACATTCGACCGGCGATCGAGCAGCAAGCGCGTGTCAAGCGCACCGAGGTGCGGCGTGCGGTCAGCGTTGAGGGGGCCTATGTCGAGCTGGTCCTGGTTAATTTGATGGGCGGTCCAGGAGAGACCGAGGTCTTCCTCGACGACCTCGAAATCAGTCCGGTTTCCCGGGACCTGCTGGCTGCGCCGATCAACGCGAAGGACTCGGTCAAGGGGAAGGGCGCCGACGCGCCCCTGGCCGATCGCTCCGGGGCCGGGGGCGACCACCGGGCGAATTACCCTCCGCTGCGATTGGAGCGGAACCTCCTGGAGAGGCTGGCGGTGGGACCGCGGTTTCTTCCCTGGTTCCCGACTGCGATCGAAGCGCCGGGCGCCGATGTGGCGAAATTGCGTGGCGCCGGCAACGATATTCTGGTTGAAGAGGTGAACGCCGACCCGGAACGGCTCCGTGAGGCTGTGAAACGCGGGTTCATGTTAATGCCCCGGGTAAGCAGTGTCGCGACCGAAGAGGGCTCACAGCATCTCCTCGACGAGATTGCCGCCTTTCCACAGCGGCCGTCGGTCGCGTTCTGGTACCTCGGCGACCGCCTGGGGCATTCTCGCGAGGCTGGGGCCCGCGAGGTTGAGCTGACGCGCACCCGCAGCGCGCTTGCCGCCCTGCGCAAGCTCGACGACACCGATTCTCATCTGGGGTTGGCCAGCGTTGTGGGCGATCTCCGTCTCTTCGCCCGTGCTCCGGTCGGCCTGGACATGATCGCCATCAAGCCCAGGTTCTGGAGCTCGAGCGAGACGCTGCTCGAGAATCACGCCTATTTGCTCCAGCGCCGGGAGTCGACCATCGGATCGAACCTGGGTGCACTGTTCTGGGCCTGGATCCCGACTGTCGCGCCGCCCGGGGTCGCGCGGAACATCTGGGGCGACGACACACCGCCCGATTCGGCCTGGGCAGTCCCACCGGTCCAGCCGGCGCAGCTTCGGCTCATGACCTACCTGGCGCTGTCGGCGGGCTATCGCGGCCTGGTATTCCAGGGCGACGCCGGCCTGACCGGCAAGGCCGGGGAGGTGCTGCGGATCGAGATGAGCTTCCTCAACCTGGAAATCGACCTGTTCGAGGAGGTGCTGGCCAAGAACGTGGATTCAATCCCGACTTACGGCGTCTTCGATCCCAATCCCCCGGTGATCCCGCCCAACAGCACCAAGCAACGCCGGCCAAAATCAGTCGCGGAGCTGCCGCCCCGGCCGGGAATGCTCGCGGCCGCGATCCCGCTGCGCGAGCGTAAAGGGGCACTGCTCCTGGTCGGCGATTACGCCGACACGGCGCAGTTCCAGCCGCCCCAGATGGCCGCGGACAAGGTCAGGCTCACTCCGGCCCTGCCTCAGGGGGCCCAGGTCTTCGAGATCAGTCCCGGCGAAGTGAAGGTCTTGACGCCGACCCGCGAGGCTGGAGGCCGGGAGTTCTTCATCCAGGAATTCGATACGACGAGCATGCTCCTCTGCACGACCGACCTGGAACTCTTTCAGCGGATTCAGGCGCAGGTCGACAGCGTGCGTCCGCGGGCGGTCCCCATGGCGATTCGCCAGGCTGAGCTCTTGCTGGAGGAGGTCAAGGACGTTCACCGGCGGCTCGAAGCCGACGGCCATCAGATTCGCAGCGACGAAGAGCTGAAGAATCGCCGGAAGGCGGGCATCGAGGCCCGTCCTCCCGATGCCAGGGACCTCTTGGCCAAGGCCGAGGAATACATCAAGTCGGCTCGTGACGCCTGGGAGCGGGAAGACTATGCCTGGGCCTGGGCGGAGGCCCGGCGTGCCGGCCGGCCGCTTCGGGTCCTGATGCACGGTCACTGGATGCAGGCCAACGCCGCCTTGCTCAGTGCCGCGGAGACGATCAATCCCAAGCGACCCAAACCAGCGCCCGGCGCCAAGAAGCCACCGCCCTATCCACCGCTTCTGGTCCCGCCGGTTGCGTGTCCTCCATGCATCTCGTTTTACACCCTGCCCGAATACTATATCTGGGTCGACTGGATCAAGGGACGGCCAGGCTATGGATTTGGCCCCAATCGCGTGCCGTCCGGGAGTTTCGACGATCAGGAGGAGATCACGGCCGCGGGCTGGGTCAATATCGGTCATCAGATCGAGGGCCTCACGACCAAGATCGCCACGGTGTGTGCCGATCAGACGGAACCGAAAGAGCCCTGGATGTTCGGCTTCGATCCCGAGCGCGAGGCGGAGAATCACGTGATCAAGCTGACGGTCGCCGCCCAGCGATCCGAAGAGCTCGACACGATTCTGCCGCCGGTGCTCGATTTCCCGGTCGCCGCGATCCGCTCACCCGAGATTCGCGTGGAAGCCAACAACCTGATCCGGATCTCGGTGCTGGTGAAACGAGCGTTCAAATCACCGCCCGGAACGGGGGGCATCATCGTGCGCGACACGATCGGCGGCGATCAGTTCCAGTTCCGTACCAGCGCCGAGGTCCCGCGATTCTCGCGGGTTGTCCTCTTTCGCAAGGCGCCGGCGAACGGAACCTTCACCGTTACGCTCGGACTGGCGGGTTATGGTGATGCCTACTTCGACGACTTTCGCGTCGAGGTCATCGAAGAGGGCGCGGCTTCGACCGGCCCCGGTCTTGCCCAGGGCCGCCGTCGCCAGCGCCCTGCCGCCGCGCCGACCCTGCCGGACCCCAACCTTCCCGCCGCTGCCGCACTCCCCACCGATGGGCGCCGTCAGCAACGATAACGGCGTCGGGGTCCCATCGGCTCCGCTACGGGCATGGTTCAATTGCGGGTAACAGCCCGGGCATACTAGCCCGAAGCGCCAGCGCGGGGAACCGGAAGCAACCAAGGGATCGGGGGACAGAGCCCCCTCATACACAAATCGCCGCGCGCTGCCGGCCTCTGGGAGGAGCCGGCTCTGTCCGGCGATCCCAAGCGCGCATCGTGCGGAGATCTCTTCGAGAAAGAATCTAACTTACCCATGCTGGATAGTCCGCGGTATCCGCTTCGTCCACCCGGGACGTGGTCAAAGCTTCGCTGATCGCCATGCGGCGGTTGCTGGCAAACCTGACGCAATCGTCCAACCCTACCAGCGAAGCTCCCAGCCGTAGTCCGTTATCGAGGTTGCAGACCCACACCCGCCTCGCCTCGCGAACGAAGGAAACGATCTCTCCGAAAGCCGTGCTCCCCAGTGATCGCGCGTGGGCGAAGTCGATGATGAAATACCGGAGCGAGTGCCGCTGGAAGAGCGCGTCAAGCTGTTCGCCCAGTTCTCGTGCGTGGACAGGACTGGTGATGTCGTGCGTCACGAACTCGATGACCGCCACATTTTGATTGGTGCAATCGACCAGTTCATACACTATGTGGGCCTGAGTGTTCGTCGCGGTTGACATGGATTCATCCCCCTTTTGGTCGAAGCTGACAGAAGGGCCGATATTCGAGACACAGATTGCCGCAAAGTGCGTGCCGAAACTTGAAGTTCTCGGCGGTACCTTCAGGCAGGACATTTCGATAAGTTATAGCTGGCGTTGCAGCGAGAGTTTCCTGGTTAGCGGCTCGAGCGTTGTTCCGGTGGTGGTCCCCGCCCCGTGTCATGGCAAAGCCGTCGCGGTCTCGGAGGCACGAAATGACCAAGTTGACCACCTGGGCGTTGCGCTACGGCGTTGCCGTGGTGGCCGTCGGCGCGGCCATTGGCGTTCTCTTCATTCCAGAGATTGGTAAAGGACTCGTCAGTGTCCTGTTCCTGGCCGTGCTTGTCAGCGCCTGGTACGGCGGCCTGGGCCCGGGCTTGCTGGCCACGTTCCTGGTCGCCGTTGTCGCCGTGCTCAACCTCGTCCTCGTCCAACCGGACTTCGCGCCGTGGCGGGTTGTGTCGATCATGCTCTTCGTCGGCGGCGGAGTGCTGATCACGCTGCTCGTGGAGGCCCTGCATGCAGCCCGCCGGCGGGTCGAAGCCAGCCAGCAGTGGCTCACGGCGGTGCTCTCCAGCATCGGCGACGCAGTCATCGCCACCGACTCCCAAGGACGCGCGACCTTCCTGAACCCGGTCGCCGAGATTTTGACCGGATGGGAATCTCGGGAGGCGGTAGGGAGATCCCTGACGGACATTTTTCGCATCGTCACCGAGGAGACCGGCGTGCCGGTCGAGAACCCGGTCAACCGGGTTCTCCGCGAAGGCGTCATCGTCGCACTGGCCAACCATACGATTCTGATCGCCAGGGATGGGGCGGAGCGGCCGATCGACGACAGCGGCGCTCCCATCAGGGAGAAGGGAGGAGCGATCATCGGGGTTGTGCTCGTCTTTCGCGACATCACCGAGCGGAAGCGACTGGAGCAGGAGCGGCGGCGGCGGCTTCTTGAGCTGGCCGAGGCCAACCGCCGCAAGGACGAGTTCCTGGCCATGTTAGCCCATGAGCTGCGCAATCCGCTGGCGGTGATCAGCAACGCCGTCCAGTTGAGCAGTCTGACCGGCGTCCAGGACCAGATCAACTGGTGCATGGAGGTCATCAACCGCCAGGTCAAGGTCCTGTCGCGGCTGATCGATGACCTGCTCGAGGTATCGCGAATTACGCGGGGGAAGATCCAGCTCCGCAAGGAGCCACTCGATGTGGCCATCATCGTTCATAGCGCCATCGAGTCGGTGCGTCCCTTGATCGAGGCGCGCGAGCACAAGGTCACGGTCAAAATTGCGCCCGAGCCCTTGTTAGTGGAGGCCGACCCGGTTCGCCTGGAGCAGGTCCTGGCGAACCTGCTGACCAACGCCGCCAAATACACCGACATCGGGGGTCAGATCTGGCTGTCGGCGGAGTGGGCGGAGGAGGCGATCGTCATCAAAGTCCGGGACGCGGGGATCGGCATCGCGCCCGAGCAACTGCCCTGGATTTTTGAGCTGTTCGCCCAAGGGCATCACACCCTGGCCCGATCGGAGGGAGGTCTGGGGATCGGACTGACCTTGGCCCGGGCGCTGCTCGAGATGCACGGCGGCAGCGTGACCGCGACGAGCGCCGGGCCAGGAAAGGGCAGCGAGTTCGTCGTCCGACTGCCCGCCGTCGTGCCACCAACTGCCGACCCGACGGCTCCGACAACGCAGGCCGAACCAGTCCCGCAGCGCGGCTCGCGTATTCTGGTCATAGACGACAACCTCGACCTGGCCCACGGCCTGGCCAATTTGCTGAAGCTGCTCAATCATGAGGTGTGGATCGCCCCCGACGGCCCGGCGGGCCTCGAGGCTGCGCGGGGCCACCGCCCCGAAGTCGTGCTGCTGGACATCGGGCTGCCGGGGATGGACGGCTATCAGGTCGCCGAGCAACTCCGGCGGGAAGACTTTGGAAGGGACCTGCTGTTGATCGCGGTGACGGGCTACGGGAACGAGGAGGACCGCCGCCGAGCTCGCTTTGCGGGCTTCGACCAATTCGTGACCAAACCGGTCGATCATGCGACGCTGCTGGCACTTCTGGCCGCGCCCGGCTCCGCTGCCACCTGAACCGCGCGAGAATTGGCGCGCATGACCGTTCGCAGCAGTGCTGCTCACGCCCCGCGCCTCGCCCCGTGCGAGGATGCTCTCGATGTCTTTGACTTCGACGGGCTTCGTCAGGTGCAGATCGAACCCGGCCTCGCTCGATCGCTGCTTGTTTTCCTCGCTTCCCCAGCCCGTAACGGCGATGAGCACGGCCTCGCTGAGCGACGGCTCCCGCCGCAAGATCTTCGCCACCTCGTACCCGTTCATGCCGGGAAGCCCGATATCGAGGAGCACGACCTCAGGTTCGAACGCACGTGCCGCGTCCAGGGCCTCCGGGCCGCTATGAGCGGACTCGGGTCTCGTGGCCGCGCATTCGAAGCAGGACGGTCAAGCTCTCGGCCCCATCCACGTTGTCATCGACCACCAGAACGCGGCGGCGGCGCATCGGCGCCTGGGCCGGAGCGGCCTCGGGAGTCGTTGGCGGCTCCGTTTGCCCGGCGTCGGCGAATGCGTGCGGTAAGCGAACGGTGAAGGTGCTTCCCGCGCCCTTGCCGGGGCTCTCGGCGGTAATCGTCCCGCCGTGCAGCTCGACCAGTCGCTTGACCAGGGCGAGGCCAATACCGAGCCCCTCCTGCAGCGGTCCAGGGTGCGGTTCACCTGGGCGAACATCTCGAACACCTGGGCCAGCATCTCGGGCGGGATGCCGAGCCCGGTGTCCGTGACGCGGACAACGATTTCCCCGCCCTCCCGCATGGCGGCGAGTTCGATGCAGCCCCCTTCGGGCGTGTACTTCGCAGCGTTGGTGAGGAGATTACTGATCACCTGGGCAAGACGGGTCGGATCGGCGGCGAGCAAGACCGGCTCCTCCGGCAGGGCGAGGTTCAAGGTGTGTCCTGACTTCTCGATGACGGGCCGGCTGGCCTCGATGGCCGTCTCGGCCACTGTCCGCAGCGACACCCACTCTTTCCGGAGGGTGAGTTTGTCGTTGGTGATGCGGGACACGTCCATCAGGTCGTCGATGAGCCGGACCATCTGGGAAAGCTGGCGGTTCATCATTTCTAGAGTGTCGGCGGCGACGGCTGGGTCCCGAGACATCTTGAGCACCTGGAGGCCGATCCGGATGGGGGCGAGTGGGTTGCGAAGTTCGTGGGCGAGCACGGCCAGGAATCTGTCCTTGCGCCGGTCGGCGTTCTTCAAGGCTTCCGCCAGGGCCCGCAACTCGCGCTCTCGTAGTTGCAAGGTCTCGGTGCGCTCGGACACGCGCTTTTCCAGCTCCTGGTTCAACTGGCGCAGTTGCTCTTCGGCGCGCCGTCGCGCCGCAACCTCGCTGCGCAGGGCGTGATTGGCCCTGGCGCTTGCGCGACTCTGGCGGTAAAGCTCGGCGAACACCCCGACTTTGGAACGAAGGATCGTCGGATTGATCGGCTTGTGCAGGTAATCGACCGCCCCGGTGCCATAGCCCTCGAGCACATGCTGGTCTTCGTTGTAGTAGGCGGTGAGGAAGATGATGGGAACCCCGGCGGTCTTTTTCCGCTCTTTGATCAATTGGGCCAGCTCGAAACCGCTCATGCCCGGCATCCGGATATCGAGCACCAGAAGGGCGAATTCCTCGGCGACCAGCGCGAGGAGCGCCTGTTCGCCGGATTCGGCGCAGACCAGGCGGTAGCTGGGGTCCGTCAAGACGGTTTCGAGCACCGTCAGATTCCTCGGCTCATCGTCCACGAGCAGAATGCTGACGAGTTCGTCGTTGACCGAGGAGCTCGGGGATGGCTCGCTGGGCAGGGCGACTCGTACCGCTGTTTTCGACCAATGGCTTTTGATGAATACTCATGTGTATCCCGGACCTCTCGGTTGGAGCTCCCTCTCCTTTACCGGAACAACCAGACGCGCATGAGGGAGAGCAGTTGATCGGTGTTGACGGGTTTGGCGATGTAGTCGGAGGCGCCGGCGTCCAGGCATTTCTCGCGGTCTCCTTTCATCGCCTTGGCGGTCAAGGCGAGCATCGGCAAGGTGCGGAGCCGTGGATCCTTGCGGATTTCGGCCATGGTTTGGTACCCGTCCATTTCCGGCATCATGATATCCATGAGAACCATGCTCAGGTCGGGAGTGCTCTGGATCAAGTCGATTGCCTTTCGGCCGTTGGTGGCGCTCACGACCTCCATCCCGTGTATCTCGAGCAGGGAGGTGAGGGCAAAGATATTGCGGGCGTCGTCGTCCACCACCAGCACCTTGCGCCATGGAGCATCTCGCTGGAACCGTGCAGCCGCTCCAGCATCATCTGCTTCTCGACCGGCAGGTCGGCGACGACGCGGTGGAGGAAGAGCGCGGTCTCGTCCAGGAGGCGTTCGGGTGACTGAACGTCTTTGATGATGATGCTCTTCGCCATGGTCTTGAGCCGCACCTCATCATCGCAGGAGAGCTGCTTGCCGGTGAAGACGACGACGGGCAGATCGTGCAAGGCCGGCTCTGCCTGAAGCTTCTCCAGCAGCTCGAAGCCGTTGATGTCGGGCAGGCGCAGATCGAGCACGACGCAGTCGTAGGTTCGGGCCAGCAGGGCGTCGAGCGCCTCGCCTCCGGTAGCGACTGCCGTGAGCTCGATATCGTCATGGTCGAGCAATTCGACGATCGACCGGCGCTCGAGGTCGTCATCCTCGACGATCAGGAGCCGTTTGGTGCGCGGGGCGGTGAAGTCCCTGAGTCGTTCGAGGGCGGACTCGATGCCCTCGGTGGTTGGCGACTTGACCAGGTACGAGAACGCCCCGTGCGCGAGGGCGGACTGGCGCTCCTCGTCAACCGTGAAGATTTGCACCGGGATGTGCCGCATCGCCGGATCTGACTTGAGGTTGTTGAGCACCGTCCAACCGAGCATATCGGGCAGGTAGATGTCCAGGGATATGACGTCAGGGCGAAACTGGCGGGCAAGGGAGAGTCCCGCCGCGCCCCTGCTGGCCACGATCACCTTGAAGCCGCGGTCCCGAGCCAAACCCAGGAGGATGCGCGCCTGGTGGGGGTCGTCCTCGATTGCCAGGAGCACGGCGTCCCCCTCGTGGATGCTGTCACGGTCGTCGGGAATGTGCTCCTCGCGGGCCACCGAGAGGACCCGGGTTGCGTGGGCTTTGGCGAGATCGGTCGCGCCACGGGCCGCCGCCAAGGTGCTCGGTGAGTCGGGCGCCCGGTAACACAGGGGCAGGTAGAGGGTGAATGTGCTGCCCTGGCCGTGGACGCTGGCGAGGCGGATTTCGCCGCCCAGGAGCACGGCCAGCTCGCGGCTGATGGCCAGGCCAAGGCCCGTACCGCCGTACTTGCGCGCGGTGCCGGCGTCGGCTTGCTGAAAGGCCTCAAAAATGAGCTTCTGCTTCTCCGGCGGCACGCCGATGCCCGTGTCCTCGACGGCAAAGGCGATGACCTGCTGGGCCTTGCTCAGAATGGGGTGATCGATGCTCCAGCCCGATTGAGCGAAGCCGACACGGACGTCCACGTGTCCGGAAGACGTAAACTTGACGGCATTGGAGAGCAAGTTCCTGAGGATCTGCTGGAGTCGCTTGGAATCGCTGACCAGGGCCGGCGGCAGGTCGGCGTCGAGCTGCACACTGAACGGCAGATTCTTGTTTTCGGCCACGTGCCGGAAGTTGCGATCGATCGCGTCGCGCAGGCCGGCGAACGAAATCTCCTCGGTCTCGACGGTGACTGTACCCGACTCGATCTTCGAGAGGTCGAGGATGTCGTTGATGAGGTTGAGCAGGTCGGAGCCGGAAGAATGGAGGTTGCGGGCGAAATCGACCTGCTTGGGCGAGAGGTTGCCGCCGGCGTTGTCAGCCAACTGCTGGCTGAGAATGAGGATGGAATTGAGGGGCGTGCGCAGCTCATGGGACATGTTGGCCAGGAACTCGGACTTGTACTTCGAGGTGAGAACCAGCTCGGCGGCCTTCTCCTCGAGCGCGCGGCGGGCCTGCTCGACCTCGCGGTTCTTGAGCTCGACCTCGGCGTTCTGCGCAGCCAGGAGCCGTGCCTTCGTGTCCAGTTCCTCGTTGGTTTGCTGAAGCTCGCTCTGGCGAGACTGGAGCTCGACCGTCAACTGTTGCGATTGCTTGAGCAGTCCTTCCGTGCGCATCGTCGCCTCGATCGTGTTGAGCACAACGCCGATGCTCGTCGTGAGCTGATCGAGGAAAATGAGGTTGGTGGAGGTGAAGGGCTGGAGCGAGGCCAGCTCGATGACCGCCTTGACGTGTCCCTCAAACAAGAGGGGCAGCACCACGATACTCGAGGGCGGGGCGTCTCCCAAGCTGGAACGGATGCGCGCGTAGTCGGGCGGCACGTCGTTCAAGAGTATGCGCTGCTTCTCGACCGCGCACTGGCCGACGATCCCTTCGCCAAGTGGGATGTGGTTGGGCTGGCCCGGCCGCTGAGCGTAGCCCGCCAGGAGCCGTAGCTCGGGCTCTTCGTTCTGGCCGACGGTCATCTGGTAAATCGTCCCCTGCTGAGCCTGCACGAGCGGCACCAGATCAGCCAGGAGCGTTTGGCCGACGGTGAAAAGGTCGCGTTGGCCCTGGAGCATGCTGGTGAAGCGGGCGATGTTGGTCTTCAGCCAGTCCTGCTCCTTATTGCGCTGGGTGGTTTCGCGCAGGTTGGCGATCATGGTGTTGATGTTGTCTTTCAGCTCGGCCACCTCGCCCTTGGCGTTGACCTGGATCGAACGAGTCAGGTCACCCTGGGTCACCGCGGTCGCGACTTCGGCGATGGCCCGCACCTGGGTGGTGAGATTGCCGGCCAGCAGGTTGACGTTGTCGGTCAGATCGCGCCACGAGCCGGCCGCGCCGGGAACGCTGGCCTGGCCTCCCAGCCGCCCTTCCACGCCGACCTCACGCGCGACACTGATGACCTGCTCGGCGAAGGTCGCGAGCGTGTCGGTCATGTTATTGATGGTCTCGGCGAGTGCGGCGACCTCGCCCTTGGCTTGCACCGTGAGCTTCTGCCGAAGGTTTCCGTCGGCGACAGCCGTCACGACCTTGACGATGCCGCGGACCTGATCGGTGAGATTCGAGGCCATGAAGTTTACGTTGTCAGTCAGGTCTTTCCAGGTACCGGCCACGCCGGACACCTGAGCCTGGCCGCCCAGCTTGCCCTCGGTTCCGACCTCGCGCGCCACGCGCGTCACCTCGGAGGCGAAGCCGTTGAGCTGATCGACCATCGTGTTGATCGTGTTCTTGAGCTCGAGGATTTCGCCCTTGACGTCGACGGTGATTTTCCGGCTCAGGTCGCCCCGCGCGACCGCGGTGGTCACTTCGGCAATGTTGCGGACCTGCGCAGTCAGATTCGAGCCCATCGTGTTGACCGAGTCGGTGAGGTCTTTCCAGGTGCCGGCCACGCCGGGCACCACCGCCTGGACGCCGAGCCGCCCTTCAGTGCCGACCTCGCGCGCCACGCGCGTCACCTCCGATGCGAACGATCGCAGTTGCTCGACCATCGTATTGATGGTCTCCTTGAGCTGGAGAATCTCCCCGCGCACATCGACCGTGATCTTCTTGGACAGGTCGCCGTTGGCCACGGCAATGGTCACCTCGGCGATGTTGCGTACCTGCCCGGTGAGGTTGGAGGCCATCGAGTTCACGTTGTCGGTCAAGTCCTTCCACGTGCCGGCCACGCCCGAGACGTGCGCCTGGCCGCCCAGCTTGCCCTCGGTGCCGACTTCGCGCGCGACCCGCGTGACTTCCGACGCGAAGGCGCTTAGCTGCTCGACCATGGTGTTCATGGTTTCCTTGAGCTGGAGAATCTCGCCCTGGACGTCCACCGTGATCTTGCGTGAGAGGTCGCCATTGGCCACGGCGATGGTGACCTCGGCAATATTGCGGACCTGAGAAGTCAGATTCGACGCCATCGAGTTCACGTTGTCGGTGAGGTCCTTCCATGTGCCGGCCACACCTTCGACTTGAGCCTGACCGCCCAGCTTGCCCTCGGTGCCGACCTCGCGCGCCACGCGACTCACCTCGGAGGCAAAACCGTTGAGCTGATCGACCATCGTGTTGATCGTGTTCTTGAGCGCCAAGATTTCACCGCGCACGTCGACCGTGATCTTGCGCGAGAGGTCGCCGCGGGCCACGGCGGTGGTCACTTCGGCGATGTTCCGGACCTGGTCGGTGAGGTTCGACGCCATGAAGTTCACGTTGTCGGTCAGGTCTTTCCATGTGCCGGCAACGCCAGGCACCTGCGCCTGCCCGCCGAGTGCCCCCTCGGTACCGACCTCGCGCGCCACGCGGGAGACCTCGGAGGCGAAGCCGTTGAGCTGATCGACCATCGTGTTGATCGTGTTCTTGAGCGCCAGGATTTCGCCGCGCACGGTGACGGTGATCTTCTTGGAGAGATCGCCGTTGGCGACGGCGGTGGTGACCTCGGCGATGTTCCGGACCTGCGAGGTCAGGTTGGTCGCCATCGCGTTGACCGAGTCGGTCAAGTCCTTCCAGGTGCCGGCCACGCCGCGCACCTCGGCCTGGCCGCCGAGCTTGCCTTCGGTGCCGACCTCGCGCGCCACGCGGGTGACCTCGCCCGCGAAGGAGTTGAGCTGGTCCATCATGGTATTCAGGGTGTTCTTCAGCTCCAGAATCTCGCCCTTGACATCGACGGTGATCTTCTTGGAGAGGTCGCCGTTGGCGACCGCGGTGGCCACGTTGGCGATGTTGCGGACCTGGCTGGTGAGGTTCGACGCCATCGAGTTGACGTTGTCCGTGAGGTCCTTCCAGGTGCCGGCCACTCCGGGTACCTGCGCCTGACCGCCGAGAGCACCTTCGGTGCCGACCTCACGTGCAACGCGGCTCACCTCGCCTGCGAAGCCGTTGAGCTGGTTGACCATGGTGTTGATCGTGTTCTTGAGCTCGAGAATCTCGCCGCGCACAGCGACGGTGATCTTCTTGGAGAGATCGCCATTGGCCACCGCGGTGGTGACCTCGGCGATGTTCCGAACCTGCGAGGTCAGATTGGTCGCCATCGCGTTGACCGAGTCAGTCAAGTCCTTCCAGGTGCCGGCCACGCCGCGCACCTCGGCCTGGCCGCCCAGCCTGCCTTCGGTGCCGACCTCGCGCGCCACGCGGGTGACCTCGCCAGCGAAGGAGTTGAGCTGGTCAACCATGGTGTTGATCGTGTTCTTGACGGCCAGGATTTCTCCTTTCACATCCACGGTGATCTTGCGGCTCAAGTCGCCCTTGGCGACGGCCGTGGTAACTTCGGCAATGTTACGAACCTGCGCGGTCAGGTTCGACGCCATCGAGTTCACCGAATCGGTGAGGTCCTTCCAAGTGCCGGCGACGCCGGGCACCGCCGCCTGGCCGCCGAGCGCCCCTTCGGTGCCGACCTCGCGGGCGACGCGCGTGACCTCCGAGGAGAAGCCGTTGAGCTGGTTGACCATCGTGTTGATGGTCTCTTTGAGCTCGAGAATCTCGCCCTTCACGTCCACTGTGATCTTGCGCGACAGGTCGCCGCGGGCCACGGCGGTGGTCACCGCCGCAATATTGCGGACCTGCGCCGTCAAGTTCGACGCCATCGCGTTGACTGAGTCGGTCAAGTCCTTCCAGGTGCCGCCGGCACCCGGCACCACCGCCTGGCCGCCGAGACGTCCTTCAGTGCCGACCTCGCGGGCCACCCGCGTGACTTCGGACGCGAATGACCTGAGCTGATCGACCATCGTGTTGATGGCTTCCTTGAGCTGAAGGATTTCTCCGCGCACGTCCACGGTGATCTTCTTGGACAGGTCGCCGTTGGCCACGGCGATGGTCACCTCGGCGATGTTGCGCATCTGCGCTGTGAGGTTGCCGGCCATCCGGTTAACCGATTCGGTAAGGTCCTTCCAGACGCCCGATACGCCCCTCACCTGAGCCTGGCCGCCCAGCTTGCCCTCGGTGCCGACCTCGCGGGCCACGCGCGTGACCTCCGAGGTAAAGACCGAGAGCTGTTCGATCATCGTGTTGACCAGCTTCGCCGACCGCAGGAACTCACCCTTGAGCGCGCGTCCGTCCACCTCCAACTCCATGGACTGGCTGAGATCGCCCTTGGCCACCGCACCGATGGTACGGGCGACCTCGACGGTGGGCCGCACCAGGTCGTCGATCAAGGTATTGATCGATTCGGCTTTCACGGCCCAATCGCCAACGGCCCCGGGTAGCGACATGCGCTGCTTGAGCCGGCCTTCCCTGCCCACCGTCACGCTCAACCGCCTCACTTCCCGGGTGATGCTCTCCTCGCGAGCGATCGTCTGATTGAAAGTCTCCGCGATCCGCCCGTCGATGCCGGGCCAGTCCGCGGGCAGGCGCGCGAGAAATCGCCGTCGCGGAACGCCACGAACGCTTTGAGGATCTGGCGCGACCGCGCTTCGGCCGACTCCTCCAGTTGAGCAAGTCCGGCGGGCGCGCGAGCACGATCTCCATTGGCGCGAGCTGCGAATTGAGATTCCGCACGAGCGGGGGGCCTTGGTTTTTCTTTCATGATTCAGGACGTCGGCTGCAAGTTATAAACGAACGACCTGACGCATTATAAGAAGTTGGGTGAACTTCGCGGAAGGTCGGGCTTCATCCGATCTTCGCGGAGGCATTCGACGGACGCCCTTCGTCAATGCGGCGCGCGGGACAACCGTATTCCGCTCACTCCACCGGACGAGCAACTGAAATGGCGCGACAATTGCTGATAAGTCAGGACAAACCTATCGAAACCCTTTACTGAGGAGGTCTTCGATGCTAGTCCGCCATGTGCTCGAAGCGAGGGGGCGGCCGGTGATCTCCGTCCGCCCCGAAGCACCAGTCAAGGAGGCACTTGCCTTGTTCGTGATCCATGAGATCGGCTCGGTGCCTGTCGTCGATCGCTCCGGGAAGCTGATCGGGATCTTCACGGAGCGCGATGTGCTGTATGGGGATTTTGGCGATTCGGAGCAGTTCCATCGCCGCCGGATCGCGGAGGTCATGACCCGCGAGCCCATCACTTGCAGCCCCGATCACCCAATCTCCGAGGTGATGGAGGAGATGTCCTATTATCGGGTGGGACAGATGCCGGTGGTTGACCGCGGAGTGCTGGTAGGGTTGGTTTCCGTCGGCGACCTGATCAAGTCCTTGCACGACCAATTGGAGAACGAGAATCAGCATCTGACGGCGTATATCCACGGGCCAAGCTGAGAGGCCAGGTGATGATCTATACACTGCGTTGATTCTTTGTGGAATCTCGTTGGAGCCCGGTCACGGGCAATCACGTCGGTATCGAAGTTGCTGGTTCTTCGTGAGGCGCGCGAGGATTGGCTTCGCGCCCGGGCATGGATGCGTGATCCACCATGATTCGCTCCAAATGGAGGTTTTCGCCATGAGAGAACGGTGTGCTCTGCATGCAACGGTGTTCACAATGGCTTTGGTGCTCTTCCTGAGCCCGCGAGCCTGGGCCCAACAGCAACCGGATCGTGCGGCTGGCGGGCAGGCCCAGAATCCGGCGGCGGGGGCTGCCCGGAACGAGGGCGCCGGACAGAATCGCGACCAGGCCACACCCGGCGCCGAGACAATCCGCGGAGTGATCTCCGGGATTACCGCCGAGGGAGAGGTCGTACTCGACTACCGGACGAACGCCGCGGCGAGAGCGGAGGGTGCATTTCTGACCATCGTCGGCTCGCCGGTCAAGGCAGAGGCCGGCAACAACGATCCCCGGGCCTCAAGGACCGAGACCGCGCAGCACGCGTCGTCCGGCCACAAGCGCCACAACATTTACGTCGCCTGGTTGACGCCTCGGACGAAGATCTGCGAGGCGAGCGAGCAACGGGGCAACGCTGATCCGAATCAGCGGCGGGACGAACGCCAGACCCAGAGTCGGGGCGAAAACAAGGAGTGTACGTTCGACCAGATCGAAGTGGGGGACCATGTTGAAATCCAGTTCACCCCGCAGGAGGAATCCGGCGCGACCAACAACGTTCATCAGAACCAGAAGATGCGCCTGACGCACGGGCGCAATCGCACTTTCGTCGGCTATGCGATGTCGATCACGGTCCTGCCCGCCAAGGACCACAACCAATCCAGCTCGGGAGGCGAGACCAGGTTGAACGAGCGATCCCGATAGCGGCTGACGCAGAGGGGATCGACTGATTCGACCGGCGGCCGGGAATGCATCAGTGCGTCCCGGCCGTCTGCATCTCTTGACACGAGTGAATTTCGAGATGAAGTGACGGTTCTTTTTTTTCTCAGATGACAGAGAGGTTTGCACCATGGTCAATACCCAAGTGCTCAAGGGGCAATGGAACGAAGTCCGAGGTCAGCTCAAGAAGAAGTGGGGCCAGTTGACCGACGACGATCTGAAGGTAACCGACGGAGACATCGATCAGGTCGTGGGCATAATTCAGCGCAAGACCGGTGAAGCTCGCGAGGGAATCGAGCAGTTTCTCGACACCGTGACGGCCCAGGGCGCGTCCGCGGTCTCCGGGGCGGCGGACAGCGTCAGCCAGTATGGCCGCATCGCGACGGATCGAATGCGCGATGGATACAATCGTCTCTCAGGCGAACTGGGGCGCGAGTACGAAATGTCGAGGGAGATGATCCGGGAGAAACCGGCCCAATCAGTCGCCGCCGCGTTCGGTTTTGGTATCCTTGTCGGAATCGTGGTCGGCTTGGCCTTGCGCTCTCGCTGAGCCGGAGACCTCGATCCGGAGCAACCGGCGCCCGTGGCGCCGGTTGTTGCGATAGCCCCGATTCGTGCTAAACGGCGAGGCAGGCAGCGAAGGGATGAGAAACTGACCTCCCTTCGGAGATGACAACTCGGCCCGGGCGATCAGCGAGTCTTCCCTACCCGGGGGCCGGCCTCGATCACCCGATCCATCTCGGCCGCTCCCAAGAGCACCAAGGCCACGACCCAGAACCAGGACAGCAGCACGATGACCCCTCCGAGCGCTCCCAGCGACTTGTTGTAGCTGCCCAAGTTCTGGACGTAGAAGCGGAACAGATCAGTGACCGCGCATTTCGCGGACCATTGCCAGGCACGTCTTCTCGCAGGTTTGACACGCCCTGGCACAATCCTGCATCTCGGCCTCGTGGAACTTGTCGCACTGGGCCGCACACGCCTTGCATGCCTCGGCACACGCGGCGCAGGAGAATATCATCAGCGAGCTGCCGTTGGCCATGAGGTCGGATGACAGGTTGCAGAACTTGGCGCAATCGGCGACCAGGTGCAGCGCCTTTGCGTGCTCCTTCTTCCCCTCGGCCACGCGCTCGTAACAGTGCTGGAAGGTCTCGTTGCACGAGCGCGAGCATTCCTGGCAAGCCCTGAGACAGTCCTCGTGCACCGCACTGTGACGGTGCCCCTCTTGAATGGCGGCAGCGGCCCGCTCAGTTACCGCGACCAGGCCGGCCGCGGCGGTCCCTAACACTCCCAGCAATTCTCGACGATCCATGGTCAGTCTCCTGATTGTGAGTTAAGGGGTGACTCAGGGTTTGATAGCCCTGTTGACAGCCCGCCCAGCTTTCTCCATGGGGCCCGGAGGATCGATCGCGTCTTTGGCGTTCTGGACGCCTTTGTCGATGCTTTCCCCCGCGCGCTCCGCCGGCCCCTTGGACTCACATCCGACGACCGTAGCGAAAGCCACGGAAAACATTGCGGCCAGGGGTACGCACCAACTGTTCCATTTCTCGCTCATCCGAAAGCCTCCTCGAAGATGCCGTGGGACGCAGACGGCTTGAAAACGAGCCATTACCACCGGGGGCAGGAGCTAGCGGCCCTGCGCCCGACGACAAAGGGATTCTCTCTGAAACTCAGGCAAGTTTCGCGCCGCGCATTTGAGATACGAGAGGAGCGTCGGCAACGACGAAACCCGTGGCGCTCGCGGCATGGCGTTTGCGTTTTATCGATACAGTTGTGTGCTGGTAGCGAGAGAATTAGTATCCCGGGAGAATTCACCATGCCTGCGAATCGAACGCCTAAGAAAACAATTATCCGCCGCAAGGCGGCTGCGCGCCCTCGTACTACGCGGCAAGCCGACGAGCGCGATGGACGCCGCGATCCCGAAGGCCAAGTGCCAGAAAGTGACGATACGGGCCGCTCCCTGCCCGCAGACCCCGGCGCAAGGGCAAAACCGCGCGCGGGTGGTCGGGGGCCCTCGCACCCGCCGGTTACGCGACCATATACGCGGTAAGCTTCGGCGTGGCATTCCCCGTTTGCGTGGTGTCGGCGATCTTCCGGTCGATCGGCCGTCACATCACGTCGCGTGTCCCGCAGGCAATATCCCCATCGGCGAACGGCAAAGCGGAAGAGCGCCAGAGCGGTCGGCGCCGGCGGACGGCTGGGGGACGTCATGCCACGAAGCGAATACTCGCGCACGCGTAGACGCGGTCTTTTGATTGGAGTGCGCAGCGGCGGCCGGGAGCGCCAAAGGCATCCCGGCCGTCTTCGTTTCGTTGCAATGCGGGTCTGGTTCAAGTAGGCCTCGTAGGGGCTGACTTGCGGCTACCGTCCATTGCCAGTCGAATGCTCAAACTTTCGGACCTGACGCTCGGCTTCTTCACGAGCGATACCGTAGTTCTTCTCGATGAAGCCGACGAGTTGGTCACGCTTCCCGGCAATGACGTCGAGTTCATCGTCCGTGAGCTTGCCCCAAGCCTCCTTGACCTTGCCCTTCATTTCGGACCAATTGCCTTCCACGATTTGCCAGTTCATAGCGAATCTCCGCTTGCGACTTGAATTGGATTGCTCGTCCGTGACACACTCGAGACGACGCGTTCACGGCGACCGGGGCGTCATGTTTTGTGCGACGGCCGGGCCAGCCGCGAACGCTAGAGGGCAGGCCCACGCGACCGCCCAAAAATCAGAGCGACGATGAACAGGATCAAGAAGAGGAAGAACAGGAATCTGGCCATGTCGGCCGCCAACCCCGCAATTCCTCCGAAGCCGAAGACCGCCGCAATCAGGGCGACGATCAAGAAAATCACGGCCCAACGCAACATGGTGAATCTCCTCGATTGGCTTACCAGGGCTTGAGCTTCCAGCCCAGAACGAAGCCGATGCCCAGGGCCCACAGGCCGAAGGTCAGGGGATTGTTTCGGGCGTACTCCTGGACCAGGTCGGTAAGAGAGCGAACCCCCGTCTCGGCCCAGTCGATCTCGCCACGCTGGCGGGCTCGGCTCGCTGCTTCCGGCGATTTCAGGTCGTATTCTGTTGGCATCTTGTAACTCTCCCATCGGGACCAGCCTACTGGAAAGGCGGCGCCGGAAACCGGCACGTGCAACACCGCCCAGGCGCCGGATTACGAAGCAAATGAAATGCCACACGCGCGATACGACCTTGACAGGCGTACGTCAGCCGTCGTTCGTGAGATCTGGCATCGAAGATGCAAGTCGAAGAAAATACCAGGCCGAGCTTTCACAGGGGAACACACCATGAACGAGATGGTTGGCTTCAGCAACTTTCAATCGCTGACCGCGGCGGACGTGATGACGCCGTCGCCGCGGACCTGTTCGATTTATAGCGCGGTGCTCGAGGCTGTCATGATCTTCCGGGACGCCGACTGCGGGGCCGTTCCCATCCTGGATGAGGGCAAACCCGCCGGCATCCTCACGGACCGCGACGTCGCGCTGGCTCTTGGCGATATACCCGACGTGGTCGATCAGCCGGTCAGCGCGATCATGAAGACTGAGATCGTGACGGTCAGACCCGAGGACAGCGTGCTCGATGTTTGCAAAATCCTCCGAGCGAACACGGTCCGTCGCGTGCTGGTGGTTGACGCGGCCGACACCTTGGTCGGCATCATCGGCTGGGTTGACATCGCGGCCGTCATCTCGGAGCGGATGATGGGTCGCGTCGTGATGGACGTCATTCTGTCATCTTCGGACAGCGACTAGCGCCGACGACGACGGGTTTGCCGCACGACGGTCCTGAGCCAGTTAAGATTGCGGGCCAGCTCTTCGTAACTCAGAGGGAATCCAAGCCGTTTGGCCCTGAGACGCAGCGCGGCCCCGACCAGACAGATGCTGCCCACGCCGATGGCCGAAGCGGCCACGCTCAGAAGCGCAACTCCGCGCTTCACTCCGAACTCCGAGACCAAGAGCTCGGCGATCCCGGCCAGCATGATAATCAGGCCAGAACACACTGCGACGGCGCCGCCGATGGCCCAGAAGACGCCGGCGCGGGCCGCCTCGATGTTTTGCCCAAGCTCGATCCTTGCCAGCCTCGCTTGAAGCTCGGCAAGATTCAGCAGGTTCTCACCGAAGCCGGCCGCGCTCCTCATGACCATATCGCCGCCGGCCCGCAAGTCGCCCGCGGTCCGGCCGTCGTCGTTGGGACCGGATTTGC
Source organism: uncultured Isosphaeraceae bacterium (assembly GCA_963823675.1). GTDB lineage: Bacteria > Planctomycetota > Planctomycetia > Isosphaerales > Isosphaeraceae > CAWGMT01. The sequence goes on from CAWGMT010000025.1 coordinate 227,426, forward strand.
GTCCATTGGGGCGAGCGGCGTTGAGTTCCGAAGTCCGATTCGTCATCGCTTGATTATCCATCCCAGGGTCACTCCCCCCAAAAATGCCATGGCCACCGCCAGGCCCGGCCGGTCGCGCACCAGCATCTTGACCGGGGATACGCAATCGGCCCACGACCGCGGCACGACTGCGTTTTGCCTACCATTTTGGGACGATACGCCACCCGTCTTGCGGCTCGGGCCGCCTGGCGGAGCAGCGCCCGTCCAGGTGAATGTTGACATCGGCGTACCCTCAGTGAAACAAGTCATTGGGCCCGGCAAGAAACGCCCAGTCGCCGCCGGCGCGGCGCCAGCAGTAACACTAACGCGTCTCACGGAACCTCGCGCGATCGTACCATCGGCCTTGCCGGGGAGGGCGTCCCGCCGCCACTTTCACCCCGCGCGCTCTCGGGCTCGGAAGGGGCCTTCGGCACGGTGTGTTCGGCGAGCCAGCTCTCGAGATATTGCGAGGCGTATCCCTGCGCCAGCCGTAGGACGATGGGCGCGAAAAAAGTGTAGGCCGACCATAACGGTTCCCAGTTGCCACGGCCGGCGGTTCCGGTCGGCTCCGCCGGGATGGCCATGGCGCCGCCATCGGGCGCCGTCGCGCTGCCGGCCGCGTGAGCTCGGGGCTTCGAGGATCTGCGGGGAACGGCCGCAAAGCCCAGAGCCGCCGCCATCGCCAGTGACAGCCAGGGATGACTACGGACTATGGTTCTCCATTCCGTGAGAGCGTGGACGCCATCCATCGCCCCGCCGACGTCCTGGTGAATGTCGCGACGGGCCTGGGCCATCTGGCGCTGGATGTTTCTGATCTCCGTCGTCGGGCCCAATTCGCGCGTGGCCATTTTGTTAATCTCGATGAGGGAGAGCGCCCTTCGGAATGTCTTGGAGTCGCGTGTGTCCGGTCGCATCGATCCTTGCCCGGGCAGCGTAGATCGCCGCGGATTCTTTGCCCTATCTCTTGCAAGCCACGTGCCTAAAGAGAGTTGACTTTCGCGAGCGAAAGGCAACACTTATTGCGCCTTGGCTGCGAGCAAGTCGGATTGCGCCAGCAAGCGTCTCAGGTCATCGAAGTTGATCGGCTTCACGAAGTGGGCGATGAATCCCGCTTCTTGAGCGCGGCGTTGATCTTGTTCTTTCCCATAGCCCGTCATGGCGACGAAGGCCGTCCGCTCCAGGCCGAGATCGGCCCTGCATCGCCGGGCCACCTCGTAACCATCGATGCCCGGCAGTCCGATGTTGACGAGTAAGAGATCGGGGCGATGCTCGCAGGCGAGCTGCACAGCAGTCGGTCCATCGTAGGCCGTGACGACCTCGTGGCCGAGAGAAGAAAGCAGCACACCCAGACTCAGCGCGTGATTGCGGTTGTCGTCGACGATCAGAATGCGGCGGCCGGGGATCGTTCCGGTGCCGTTGTCTGACGCGGGGATGGCGTCGCACCGAGGCTCGGCGGCAGCTCGATCCCAGGGAAGGCGGACGACGAGCTCACCCCCCTGGCCGGGACCGTCGCTGCGAGCAAACATGTCAATCAAGCGGGTGATCCGTTTGATCTGAAGTTCAATGACCTCGATCGACCAGCGGAAATTAGGGCCCTTGAGCCCCTCGACCTTCAGGATCTGCGCTGCGTTGCTGATCGGGGCCAGCCGATTTCGGAGTTCGTGCGCCAGCGCCGCAAGTGCCCGATCGTTGCGGTGGTCGGCATGCTTCGAGGTCATGCTCAGTCCTCAAGTCGGGCGACACGGGTCGCCGCTGGCCAATCAGAAGTCGGCCGCATTGATCGCGGCCACGGTGTTAGCGGTGGTTGCAACTTCGCGGCAGACTTTTCTCGCTCCTTGGTCGAAGCTTGGTGCTGCGCGCCCGAGGGGCCCGGTGTCCTGCTGGTGGGCCGACAGGACGGGCACGAGGCTCAGGATTCTCTGACGAGTCTCCACGAGCGTCGCCGTCACGGTGTCGGCGCCTGCCTTCTTGAGCCCGCCGGGATCTCGCAGCAACTCGGCTTTCGACCCCCAGCGGCAGACAATGAACCTCAAGTCAGGGAAATTCGCTCGGAGCCGCTTGCAGAGGTAACGCGTGCGCGCCAGCCCTCCCGGTGGAATGGTCGCGATGCAGATCAGCGAGGGTTTGCCCTCAGCAATCAATTCGATCAGCTCGGCAGCCAACGTATTGGGATCGATCAGCTCGACTGCCCACGAAACCGGATCAAGCAATTGCTTCAGCATTTCCAGGGCAATCCGATCGGCCTCGCCATGTCCGGGACAACCGAAAATCGCGATCGGACGCCGTGATTCCCGTTCACTCACCGCCTCCTGGCAATCGCCGGCAGGACGATGATTCCGAGGGTCGCGCATGCGCTCTCCCAGAACTTCCATCATCTTCTTGGTGGCGGAAAGGACGAAGGAGAGGTCGGCGTCACTGATAAGATCGTGCCTACGATCGAGCTGTGCGGCTCGCAGCGCCGGAACCAGCACTGCGTCGTAAACCCCGTTCGACGCAACCCGGCTTCACCGTCTCCAGAATGAGCCCCTCGGCCTCGCGCTCGTCCCGGGCCAAAAGGCGCTGATAAAAGCTAACCTGCTTATCGAGCGCCGGCCCGTCACCCAGCAGGTGCCATAAGAACTCGAGTTGCGGCGTGTAGCGGCCGAGGCTGACCAGGCAGACCGTCAAAGGACTGGACAAAACCAGGCCGATTGGCCCCCAAAGAAATGCCCAGAACGCTGCCGAAACCAGGAGTGCGATTTCCGAAACCCCCATGCTCTGGCCATAGAGACGAGGCTCGACCAGGTTGGCGATGACGAGCTCCACGACCAAGAACAGTCCGATCACCAGCAGGGTGGTGCAAGCGTACTGGACATCGCGAAGCTGATGGCCGCCGGAAACACCGCGGCCAGAATCGGCCCGATGAACGGTAGGTAGCGAAAGATCGCCGCCAGGAACCCCCAGAGCAGCGCGTATCGTACACCGATCGAGAAAAGGCCCGCCCAGATGATGAGCCCGAAAGCGCCATTCACAAGGGCTTGCATCAAGAGGAAGCGGCTGATCCGTTGTCCCGCTTCATCGACGAACCGGGTCGTGGCGACGATGCGTCCCTGGCCGAGCAAGCGGATGATCCGGTTCCGGAGCTCCTCCCGTCTGTGAAGCATGAAGACGAGCAGGACGAACGCCAGCGCGAGCTGAGCCAAGGATTCCATCAAAGGATTCAGCAAGATCGCAATCCGGGACAGCCAGAAGGGGGTCTGCGGGCCAACCACCACCGTCCGCGGTCGATCCTCCCAAAATCGAGCAACTTCTTTCTCGCCGCCTTCATGGGCGATCGCGGCGGGCAACGGCAGAGCAATCTCGTCGTAAACGTCAGCCATCATCTTCACGATGGGGCTCGATCCCAGAGCGACCTGCTTCAGCGATCGGATCTTGTCTTTCACCGTCTGGGTATAATGGGGAAGCTCGTTGAGCAGATTCGAAATCTGGGAGGTTGCCATCCAGCCTATAATGGTCAGAAGGAGCGCCGTGGCGAGGACCGCAATCAGCACCGAGGGGGTCCGACCAACGCCCCACCGGCGCAGCGAGGCAACCAACGGGTTCAACAGAAATGTCAGGAATGCCGCCAGCGCGATCGGGATAAATACCGACTGCGCCCAGTACAGGGCTCCGACCACGACCACGACCAGGACCGTGCCGGCCAGCAGTATGACCGCTCGTTGCCAGTCGTGTGAACGGGTCGCTTTCGCCATGTTCATCTACCTTCTGGCGCCTGCCATGTTCGCAGCCTGCAAACCTCCGCCACCTGCCGGGGGAGCGAAATGCTCTTACGCAATCGCCGGGCCAAAGAGCGGTCGATACCACGCTTGCGGGCTGGCACGCGATCAGGATCCCGGCTGCACCGAAAGACCGACGAGATCGAGGATGTGCGTCAGTATGGACGCCTGTTTTCGGCGTCACGAACCATCGTCCGCAGGGTACAAGGACAGGTGGGGGACTCCTGATTCACCCATGCGCGATCGCCGGTCTCCCCGGATCGGCTGAATTCGGGTTAGCAGCGATGGAAAATCGCTGGCGGATGCCCACGCGATGTATCGAGTTGATACGAGCACATGTGCGTCCCCTTTTTGGGTGTGCGTCAACTCCAAGGGGGACCATTAGCGGAGCTGAAGCCCTCTGGCGCCGGCGCCACGCGCATCCGGAAAAAGGTTGGGCGTGCGACGTCGCTCCGGTCGTCCCTGGTGCAAAACGCGGAACCGCTCAACCCGTGAGAGTCGAACTTCTCATCGATAGTCGATGGCTTTCTCACGAATCGTCATTCGTGTCGCGCGGCGCAGCAGAACCGCCGAACTCTTCAATGAGAGGAGACAGACGTGCACGACAACCACGCAGTCTTGACCGCACCTCTAGAAACTGCGGACGAGATGATTCACGAAGAACCGTCGCGGGAGGCAGGGCGTCGTGTCTTGATCGTCGAGGACAACGCAACCGCTTGCAGACAGATCGAGATCTTCCTCGAGGCCGACCCGGAAATCAGTGTCGATACCGCCGCCAACGGCAGTGACGCAATCAAGGCGATGAGGGAACAGACATACAGCGTCATCGTGACGGACCTCAAGATGCCGCACCTTGACGGCCTGCAATTGCTGGAGGAGGTCCAGAAGAGCCAGGAGCCGGCGGCCGTGATCATCACGACGGGCTACGGCACCATCGACGACGCGGTCCAGGCCATGCGGATGGGCGCGACCGATTTCCTCACCAAACCAATCAACCTCGAGCACCTTCGGCTGGTGGTGGGGCGCGCGCTGCGCGAGCGCGCACTCCAGGACGAGCTGGCCGGCCTGCGCCAGAAACTACGCGAGCAATTCGTTTTCCAAAGCATCTTGAGCAAGAACCCCCGCATGCATGACGTGTTCGAGCTCATCAGCCACGTGGCCCAGTGCAACAGCACCGTCTTGATCGACGGCGAGACCGGAACCGGCAAGGAACTGGTCGCGCGGGCGGTCCACGACGCATCACCTCGCCGCGCGGGCCCGTTCGTCGCGGTGAATTGTGCGGCTCTGCCCGAGTCATTGTTGGAAAGCGAGCTCTTTGGCCACGAGAAGGGTGCATTCACAAGCGCGATCGGTCAGCGTAAGGGCCGATTCGAAATCGCCCACGGCGGGACCATCTTTCTCGACGAAGTTGGCGAGATTCCGCCAGCAATGCAAGCCAAGCTGCTTCGCGTGCTTCAAGAAAGGCGGTTTGAGCGGGTCGGAGGGACTCAGACGATTGAAATCGACGTCCGTCTCGTGGCGGCGACGAACCGCGACCTGCTCCGGCTCGCCAAGGACGGCAAGTTCAGGGAGGACCTCTACTATCGGCTGAACGTGGTGAAGGTCGATCTTCCGCCCTTGCGTGACCGCACCGAGGACATCCCGCTTCTGGCCACCCACTTCGTCCAGAAGTTCAGCGCCCGGGCGGCTCGCCCAAGCTGATCTCGCCCGAGGCGATGGAGGCGCTCTTGCAACATGGCTGGCCGGGAAACGTCCGCGAGCTGGAGAACGCCATCGAACGCGCCTGCGTCACTTCGCGCGAAGACATCATTCGTCCCGAAAACCTTCCGGCCGAGATTCTCAACCTCCCGCGGCCGGGAAACCACATTCCCGTCGATCTTTCACGTCCCCTGGCCGATCAGGTCGCCGAGCTGTCTGCCGCTGTTGAGGAACGCTTCTTGCGCCGGGCGTTAACGCAGACGCGAGGCCATATCGGCCGCACCGCGCAGATCATGGGGCTCTCGCGCCGCACCGTCAGCGACAAGATCGCCCATTACCGAATCGACAAAGCCGAGTTCAAACGGGAACCGTGAGCCGCCACGGGCACGCTTCAATTGCGGGGAACTGCCCGGGCATACAAGCGCGAAGCGCAAGCGAGGGGAACCGGAACCCTCGCTTGCGCTTCGGGCTAGTTTGGTCGCCGGGTCGAGCGCGCAAAGTATTACCAAAATAGCCGCACGCTGAAACCGTGCCCCGTCGCGGCCAGGCTCTGGTCTGGAGTGCTCGAAATTCGGTCGCACGCATGATTGCAGCTACGCTTTGAGTGATGCGGCTGGGACGACGTACGCCGTCCCGTGGCGTGACGAGAATCGTCGTCAGAGCCGTGTTCGGATGCACGATCGCGAACGCTGTGTTAGACTTCGACGAGAACGCCGGTCGCGCGGGTTCGGCAGAGACTGAGGCCGGGGCGCGACTCCGCGCTGCGGCGTGATCGAGCGCAATCCGGCCGGCGGGTCGGAACTTTTTGAACCGATAGTCATCCAATGTAGTGAGAGCGATTCGAGTTCGACAACCCCAGAGATAGGTACGGGTTGGGGCTACAACCCCGTCCCGCCGCGGAGGAGTCCGACGATATGGCCAAGATCCAAGCCGTTTGGGCGATCGACATTGGACAAGCCGGGTTGAAGGCGCTCAAGCTGGTCCCGGCCGAGTCTCCCGACCAGGTTGTGGCCGAGGCGTTCGACTTTATCGAGTATCCCAAGATCCTCAGCCAGCCTGACGCCGATCCCGACGAATTGGTTCGCGAGGCGCTGGCGACGTTTACCGACCGCAACGAGCTCAAGGGATGCAAGGTGGCGATCGCGGTGCCCGGCCAATCGGGCCTGGTGAAATTCATCAAGCTCCCGCCGGTCGAGAAGAAGCGAATTCCCGACATCGTCAAGTTCGAGGCCAAACAGCAGATTCCCTTCTCGCTCGACGAGGTTGTCTGGGCGTACCAGCAGATTGGCGGTGACGAGGAAGTCAATGAGGAAGATTTCACGATGGCGGAAGTCGGCCTGTTCGCGATGAAGCGCGACCAGATCAACCGGGCGATTCTTCCCTTCACGGTTGCGGGGATCGAGGTTGACATCGTCCAGATGAGCCCGCTCGCGCTCTACAATTTCATCAGCTTCGATCAGCTCAAGGCGGGCGGATCCAAGGATTCGGTCGTGCTCCTGGACATCGGCGCGGACAATACCGATCTGATCATCAGCGACGGAACGCGAATCTGGCAACGGAACGTGCCGATCGGCGGCAACCATTTCACGCGGGCGCTCACCAAGGAGTTGAAGCTGACTTTCGCCAAGGCCGAGCACCTCAAGCGCAACGCCACCAAGGCCCCGGACCCCCGGGCGATCTTCACGGCGATGCGCGGCGTCTTCAACGACTTTGCCAGCGAGATCAATCGCTCGATCGGGTTCTATTCCAGCATCAACCGCACGGCCAAGATCCGCAGAGTCATCGGGATGGGCAATGGCTTCAAGCTGCCGGGCCTGCAGAAGTTCTTGCAGCAAAACCTCAATCACGAAGTCGGCAAGCTCGAGTCGTTCGAGAAGCTGGTCGGCGATGAGGTGAAATCCGCTCCGCAGTTCCAGGACAATCTCGCCTCGTTCGCGGTGGCCTACGGGCTGGGAGTCCAGGGACTGAAGCGCGGCGGGCTCGGCACGAACCTGCTTCCTCCCGAAATCGAACGAATCCGGCTGGTCCTGCGCCAAGAAGCCGTGGGCACTCGCCGCCTCGGCCCTCATCATGCTGGGCCTTACCGTGCTCTTCTCCCTGGGCGATTATCGCGTTCTCGCCAAGGTCATCACCACGCCATTCAAGACGGCCGTCCAGCAGGCCAAGGGCGTCAGCAAGCGCGGTGCAGACCTCAAGTCGGGCTTCGACAAAGCCAAGGGGGAGTGGCAAGCGAAGTTCGAGGAGGGCAACGCCCTGATCGTCGGTGACACGGATCGTGCGCTCTGGCCCAAGTTCCTCAAGACGCTGAGCGCATTCTTCCCCGATCCGGTGGCAGAATACGGGCTCGATCCCGATGATCCGTCGGTACAAGACGAGCTCGAGAAGCTGCGGGTGCACATCGACGCGATCAAGCCTGTCTGGAGGACCGACCTGAACGCCGAGTGGTTTGCCTTACTGGACCCCAAGTTCAAGATGCTCATGCATCCCTATGACGTCGCAAATCCTCCCACTGACAAGGGATGGGTGATCCAGTTGGTTTGCCACCACTACAACCCGTACCCTTCCCGCAAACAGATGGAAATCAAGCTCACCAGCCGGGAACGGATCGAATTCGGCCCGTACCAGTACATCACCGAGCGAATCCTGAGCAAGCTCAACGACCCCACGCTGCGGCTCTTCGGCGTGCATCATATCGCCCTGGCCTGGATGTCGCACGACCGGGAATGGACCAGCGAAAAGGGAGCCACTTATAACAATCTTGCGAGCAACACCGTCCCGCTGCTTGAGCGAGCCGGTCCACCTGAAAGCGCCCAGGGGGGGCGGCAGGCGGCTCCGCAGGCCAGATGGCTTCGGGGATGGGCAGCATGATGATGAGCGCAGGCACCATGGGTAGCATGGCAGCGGCAAAAGGCATGAGAGGAGGCATGGCCGGTGCCGGGGCCGGGGCCGAGCGCGCTGGGATGATGGCGGGAATGATGGGAGCCGGGTCGCTGTTCGGTTCCAGCAGGATGGGGATGGCGCCTGAGGATACCAAGAAACAGCTCAAGACACTCACCCGGACCGACTTCCTGCTTCAGTTCGTCTGGCAGCCTCTGACGCCTGAGGAGCAGCCCAAAACTGTCGAAGAACGGGACGCCAAGTACAAGGACATCAAGACCAAGATGGAGGAGGTCGAAAAGAACCACCCGGCGGTCGTCATGCCCAAGAGCGAAGAGATTGAATCGGCCTCAATCAAGCAATCAGAGGCGGTCAATTCGGCGATCCACAAGGCCCTCAATGCTCCGGGAGGCGCGGGAGCGGCCGGCCCGGGTGGAACGGTACCGCCCGGCATCGGCGCGCCGGCCAATCCCACACCGGGCTTTGGCCCTGCGCCGGGCGGCGCGATCGCACCGCCCGCCGGCAAGGGGGGAGCCACCGCACCCCCGCCGAAATGACCGGATTTGCCCGCAGTGGCGCGACCGGCGGCCCGGTCGCGCGATTCGCGGCGACGTCCGGGGGGCCGCCACCGGGGTAAGTTACTCTACTCGGTCGGACGTTACTCGCAGGCCGCGACCACTTCGTCCAGAACGTTGCCGCTTGACTACGATCGTCACACGGAGCCTCTTTTTTGATCCGCAAACACCCGATCCCTGGAAGGCGTTTTTGACCATGGCTCAACAAGACGCGATGGAACAAGTTAAAGAGTTCCTGAGACAAGTGATCAAGTATCGCTTCTGGATCTCCATCGGCGTGGCATCGCTCTTTGCCTTGATCGCCTACCTGGTTGGCTCCAGCCCGGTGCGCGCGAAGGCCAGGGACGAGGAGAAGAAAATCACCGCCGCCTTGACCGAAGTCAAACAGTACACGTTCGACCGCGATTCCGACGGCCGCGTACAAGCCGATCGTGGAGGAAAAGACCCAGATCGTGGGCAAGGACGTCAACACCGCCTGGAAGACGCTGTACGACCGCCAGGCTCCCCTCTTGACCTGGCCCGAGACGGTGCAGGAGCGGTTCCGGAAGTGGGGCCGGCAATGGCCCAAGGAAGAGGATCCGGGCCGGGTTAACCTGGCGATCGTCGATTACATCGAGGCCTACAAGGATTACGTGGCGATGGTCTACAAGACCTTCAAGCCATTTGATTACGAAACCGGTCAAGGAATCGTGGCCGCGCCCCCTCAAGATGCCCTCCTTCGCCCGAGCGTGTTCCAGATTGAGAAGATGCCCAGCCTGGGCAAGATCTGGTCGGCGCAGGAGCGTCTCTGGATGCAGCGGACGGTGCTCGAGGTCGTGGCCGAGGTCAACAAGAATTCGAAGAACTGGGACGACGCCATCATCAAGCAAATTGAAGTGCTCGAGGTCGGCAACCCCAGGGCCCAGGATCAGCGATCGGTCGCCAAGGGCGAGCAACTCGAGCCGGCCGCAGACATCTTCGCCCCGGGCGAAGAGGAAGCCGCCCAGGCGGCCAGCGGCGGCGCCGGCACCACTGCGGGCGGCGCCGGTGGCTCCGCCGCCGCAATCGCCAATCAGATGATGGGGGGATTGAAGGGGCGCGGCGAGGGGATGGGCGGTATGGGCATGATGATGGGAGGATCAGGCGGGGGCGCGACCGGTAAGGAGGCCGAGACTGTCTACTACGTCAAATATGACAATGACAAGGGCCAGTACAAGATTCTCCCCATCCTGATCACCGTCCTGATCGATCAAGACCACATTCAGGACTTCCTCGTCGAGCTCGAGAACTCGCCGATGTCGATCCAGGTCATGGATATCGAGTTGAACCGCCCCGAAGCGCGGGTCGCCAAACCCGAAAAAGGGGATGTTGTCGCGGGCGGCATCGGCGCGGGCATGATGGGCAGCATGGCCGGGATGATGTCGCGGATGCGAGGAGGAGAAGCAGGGTCGATGGCACGCGGAATGTCGGCATTCGGCGGTATGATGGGTGCGATGCAAGGCCAGATGGCCATGGCGGCCAGGATGGGGCGCATGGGTGGAATGGGAATGGGAACGGGAACGGCTTCCAAGCGTAAAGGCACCGACGTGAGGAACGAGAAACGGGCCGAGAAACGCAAGGAAAAGGAAAAAGCCATCGAGCAGGTCAAGGGACCGAGCCTGTTCGATCCCCATTTCGACATCGTCCAGGTCACGGTCTACGGCCAGGCGCGATTCTTCAATCCGCCCCCCGTGGAGGAGCAAGGCGAGCCCAGCCTGGGCAACACCGCGACCGCCGCTGGCACGAGTGGCGGCGCGCGGCGGGTACCCCGGCGCCGGTCGCCCCGCCCGCAGCGGCGGCGAATGCCGCCGGCGGCACTTCACCGGCCGCTCCGGCGACCGGCTCAGCCGATGCCAAGCAGCCACCGTCAGCTTCCCAGGCCCAAGCCGCAACCGCCAAGAGCGGGGCTGCGGCCAAGGCAGAGACACCCAAGCCCGATCAATCAAAATCCGATGCGACCAAGGCCGATTCCAAGAAACCGGCCCCGAAGTCTTGACTGTCCTCTATCTTGCTAAATGCGCGATCTGAACGACGAGGAGATGCCTTTATGGCCAATGCATTTGCCGATCAACTCAAGGACCTGGGTCTACGCCACGGCGAAAAAGCCGGTGTCGCGGTGGCGACCGCGGTCTTTCTTCTGTGTGTCGTGGCGGCGGCCTCCAAGAAAACGATCGCGACCACGCCTGAGGAGATCAGGAAGGCCGCCCAGGCTTCCGAAGGCAACCTGAACCGCCCCGAGGATCGAACGACCATCATCCAGAAACTGCAGGACAAGGGGATCAAGGACACATCTTTCGCCAAGGAAGTCAACGATCAGGTCAAGACGCTGCTCGTTGCCGACAACTACAAATCCGCGCGAGTGGGTCACGCCGGAGCCCGGCGCAGGCCTCATCCGCGACACGCCCAAGCTGATCGCACCCTCCGAGCTATTCGCCTATCCCGGCCGCGGCGGATTGCTCGTCTACGCCCTCGACGAAAAGGGAAATCGCATTCCGGAGACCGAAAAAAAAGACCAGCCCAGGCAGACTCGACGCCGACGAAACCGTCGCCGCGCCGCGGGCGGTATGGGCGGCATGACGGGCGGCATGATGGGCAACCGCAAAAAAGCGACCAAGAGCAGGGCCGATCTTGAACGAGAGGCAAAAGCGGAAGAGGAACGGAAGCGACGGGAACTCCTGGGAAAGCTCGTTCCTGACGACGCGCCGCCCGACACCGCCAAGAAAGACGAAAGCACCGAGGATCAGGGCCCGCCGGCCAAGGAAATCGTCAAGGGTTATCGCTGGGTCGCGATCACGGGCGTGCTCGACCACGAAAAAATGCGCACAACTATCGCGAAGCGCTCAAGAACCCCGCGGTCGCGCACCCCAACTATCTGCGTCTGGACCTTCAGCGTCAAACACTTCAGACCGATGGAAGCTGGACGGAGTGGCAGAATGTCGATGCCGACGCCAACCTTCGCATTCTGGATAACCTCCCCGAGCACGACGAAGAACTTGCCCCCGACAACGCTCGGCCCGACACCCTGGTCGACCCCCTTCCCTTCCTGAAGGCAGGCCTCTGGGAAAAGGTCCACATCGCCAGTCTCGTCCCCAAGGAGAAGAAGGACGTTCCCAAATCCCAGATCGGCGGCATGGGGCGTGGCATGGGCATGATGACCGGTGACTCAGCCGACATGATGGAGCGAATGACGGGCGGGGGAAGGATGGGTGGCGGCAACATGGCCGACATGATGAAGAAAATGAGTGGCGGGAGAGGGATGATGACCGGCGCCGGAGGAGCGGGCGGCATGCTGGGTGGCGGTGCGTCGGAATCCGTGGGCGATTACTGGAAATCGGAAGAGAAACGAGTGATGATTCGAGCTCTCGACTTCACGGTCGAGCCCGACAACACGTACCGCTATCGCGTCCGAATCGTCGTCGCTAACCCCAACTACAAGCGCGAGGACATCAACCACGACGTCAATGCCAAGGTCAAGGAACTGAAAGGCCCCTGGAGCGAGGAAACCGACCCGGTGGCCATGCCCCCGGACGTCATGCCCTACGCGATGGGCACGATGGCCGGCGGCATCAATAGCGATACGAAGGTGCGCTTCCAGGTCGTCCGCTTCAACCTCGCCGACGGCGTGACGGTTCCACGATTCTTCGAGTCCCCGCCCGGTGAGATCATCGGCGAGCCGCGCACCGCCGAAGTCCCCGTCTCGGACGGCTCCGGCAAGAAGAGCAAAACCATCGATTTCACGACCCATCAGATCGTCCTGGACGCCTCGGGTGGTGGGCTTCAGTCATTGCCTGGCGGCATGGTCGGTCCGGCCCTGGAACGCCCCGTCCTGACCCTGCTCCTCCGCCCGGACGGCTCGGTCGCCGTTCATAACGAAGCCGACGACTTCGCCAACGAGGTCCGCAAAGATATCAAGGCCAACTACGATCAGGAGATCAAAGAGTCTGGCAAGGAGCGCAAGAACTCCGTCGGCACGGGAATGATGGGAATGATGGGAATGATGGGCGGCGGAATGGGACGAGGAGGAGGCAGAATGCAAGGCGGCAACTAGTCCTTCGATTTCCTGATTCAGGCTGCCGTCCGCCCCACCGAGCCCGATTGGCTGAAATCCGAGCAAACCAGAGCCCCCGCCTCAAGGGCGGGGGTTTTTTGCTTCGAACACTCGGGGGCGCCTTTGCGTCTCGTGTTCCTGCCCCTCGTTATACCTCGCGCGGCAACGACGGCGTCGTTGCAGGGTGGGTGCAACCCGCCGGCCTCACAGCGTTTGCTACGAATGGCTCACCAGTGCCCGCGTGCGGTAAAACACCGGCTATCACCGAGCCGGATTGTTAAGGCGTCCGAGCGGAACGGTCTTGTACAGGACCAGTTGAGAGACCACCAGTCCCTTGGAAGAGATCGACATCGGCATGATAAAGGCGAAGTCTCCCTTGCGGGCGGCATTGATCGACCCGCGGGTCACCTGAGTGACCGTGAGCTGGACGTTGGCGGCGGGCACGACCGTGGCGACATTGTTGCCCGGTATGCTGAGCCGAAGGGGCGAGCGTTCGACAACCGTGCCAACGACATGAAGTCGATCGGTCGAGGTTCCGGGCGTTCCGGAGCTCAGGGGATAGGCCCAGCCGTTCAAGAGATTGTTCTGGGTGTTGAATACCCAGTTGAGCATGGTTCCATCGAAGCCGGTGTCGTAAGTGGGCTGAATCAAGGTGCGATCAGCTCCCTCGAAAACATCGATATGCGGGGTCTCGACGAGATTGGAGCCGAGACTGATCCCGACCGCCTCGACGACCGATCGAGGCCCGAGGTTTGCGATACTGCTGGGCCAACGGATCAAGAATGTGCCGATGTCGTCGACCGAGATCGGGAACTGCTGGCCGGAATGATTCTGAATGACCAGCCAACGAGGGGTTACATTGATGACCTCGCCCCACGCCCCTTGAGGCGGCAACTCGGGAATCCCACGCGTGTTGCCAATGATCTGCTCGAAATCGAGCCCGGGAGCTTGCGCGTGAGCGTGAAACGGTATCCCGACCCCGAACGTGGCGAGCGGCATCAGGAAGACCAGCCGCAACCAGAATACCCTTGATCTACTCATTTCTCTCTCCCCGCGATAACGAGAGCCAATCGAGCGTAACTCTATCGTACCCCTCGCCAAGAATATTGCACAACGCCTTCTTTCAACCGGAATGCCCAGATGCCCGCTCGCTCGCTGCCACGGCGACCCCCCGGCCACGGCATTTTTACGCCAACTTAAACTTGTAATCGCCCGCTTCCGCCCAATATAGTCCGAAGAGACGCGTTCAGGCTGACTGGCCTTGTGGTTTCTGCCGTTGGGCGGTAGAGGTTCAGAAATGGAATCGCTGTGGAATTCGTCTTGACTGGAGCGGCTCGTCCAGGTACACAGCGTCGCATCTTCCCCCCGGTCCGGGTATGCCTCTCGCGCCGAGAACCTTTACTGGCCAGAGCACCAAGTGATTGAGGGTGAAGCGCGATTACGCGGATACGGAGTGGTTCGAGCAATCGCAAAGATATTCGTCTCCCACTTGTGAGGGCGAAAAAAAGGCCGTCGCCAGGGACGTTGGCGGTCGTCCTCGCGTGCGGCGAAAGGAGGTCGCGTTGGGAAGGCTACAAATGGTCGGACTCATCTTGGTTCTTGGCGCATTGGGAGGTGCCGCGGTAAGCGCGGCCCCCGATGACGCGTCTGCATCGCCCTCCAAGGCGACCCGTCAACCGCCGCCGGCGCCGCCGATCAAGTATCTGGAAGCCGGGGCGAGGCTATTCAACGCGGCACAAACGAGTGCTCAACTCGATCTTGCTGCCAAGTATCTGGCGGCCGCGGAAACATACCGTGATCAGCTAGAAGCCGATCAACAGGCCACGCTCGACGCTTACCTGAAAGAGCTGGCCAAGGCGAAGGCGGTTGTTCGATCGGGTGCGGCGACGTCGCCAGACAGCGTGCCTGGCGGAGCCGCTAGGGCGGCGGGCGAGCCGCAGACGACCCAGACCGCAGCCATCGCGGGGCGCTGGCGCGATGGCCGACTCGGTGCAGGCCAACAGCGCCGCGTCAACGAGCACCGAAGTGAGGCAGCGGGGTCGCTGGCTGCTGCAAGAGGCGCGCGAACAGCTTCATCTCGGCAATTATGACGGGGCCCAGCAAAAGGCCGACGAGGCCGAGGCGCTGAATATCAAGTGGGGACTGTTCGACGACACTCCGGCCAAGATCACCGAAGAGATCAGCAAGGCGCGGCCCAAGGCATTGGCCGCGGCTCACACCGCCGCCGGCCGCCAGGCCCATGACCGCCACACCGCGAAGGTGAAGCTGCGCGAGGCGCGCGCTGCTCTCAATGACCGCCATTTCGAGCAGGCCGAAGCGATTGCGCTCGAGGTCAAGGGGTGGGGACTCAACTACGGCATGTTCGAGGACAGCCCCGACAAGATCGCGGCCGCGGCCCGGCGCTACGGCGCCGCGACAAGATCCGCACGGCGCCTTCGAAGGACCAGTCCAGCCAGGGGGTCTATGACATTCTCGTCGAGGAGTCGCGCCAGTTGATGCTGGCGGGCAAGTTCGACGAGGCGGAGGCCAAGGCCCGCCAGGCCCAGCGGATGAACGTGGTTCCGGCTCTGACGGCCGATCGGGCCGAATCGGTCCTTCACGAGATCGCGATGGCCAAGGCCCAGAAGGAGCCGGTCGGCACGGCACGGAAACCGGGCGCCGAGCCGCCCAGGTTCAAGCTGGAGCGCGAGGCCAACGACCTGCTGGCCAAGGGCGATCAGGTCGCGGCCCAGGCAAGATTTGCCGAGGCGGAACGGCTCGATCCCAGCACGGTGAAGATCCAACCGGCGGCCGAGCCGGCGGTCGATCTGGCTGTGCGTAAAATCGAAGGTGCCGACGCTGCTCCCAGCCCTGTTCTGACAGCGCCCGCGGACAGTCCGGCCTCCGAGCCGCCGCCGCAGGCATCGACCGCGCCGGCCACGACCTTAGCCGCCGCGCCGC
The DNA here is from genome assembly GCA_963823675.1 of uncultured Isosphaeraceae bacterium. GTDB lineage: Bacteria > Planctomycetota > Planctomycetia > Isosphaerales > Isosphaeraceae > CAWGMT01. The sequence goes on from CAWGMT010000025.1 coordinate 243,355, forward strand.
CTGCGCAACTTGCCGCAGCGCCCATCGCCCTGGCCCCGCCGGCGAACCGTGGCGAGCAACTCCTTGCCGAGGCCAAGGAGCTCTACAAGAGCGGCAACTACCAGGCGGCCAGACAGCTCGTCAAGGAAGCCAAGGCCGGCAAGTTCGGCGTCGAGGCCCAGGCCGACGAGCTGCTCGCCCAGATCGGCATGGCCGAGCAGGGCGGGGCGCTCAGCCTCTACGAGTCGGCCCTGGCGGCCATGCGCACAGGCGACAATGGCCGGGCGAAGGCCCTGCTGACCGAGGTCGCCGCCGCCGGTGATTCGCTCGACGAGGGCCTGCGGACCAAGGTGCCAGGACCTGCTCCAGAAACTGTCGACCGAACGCGAAGGCCAAGCCCGATGCCAGATCCGGCGCGACGGCCGCTGGAGACGCCGAGGCACTCGCCGCCCAGAAGCTCAATGCCGAGGTCGGCACCAAGATCGCCGAGGCCCGCCGCTTCCAGGAGACCGACCCCGACAAGGCCATCGCCATCTACGAGCAGACCATGCAGGCCGTCCAGGCCTCGGGCCTCTCGCCCGATCTCACGCGGCCCATGGTCCGCCGCCTCGAGGTCGCCCTCGAGCTGGCCAAGAAGGACAAGGTCGTCTTCGAGGTCAAGATGCAGGACAAGAAGCAGCGCGCCGAGATCGAGCTGAAGCGGCTCCGCATCCTCGAGGCCGACAAGGCCAAGAAGGTCAGGATGAAGGAGCTGATGGACAAGGCCACGGCCGCCTATGCCGAGGGCAACTACGTCGAGTGCGAGGCCTACGCCAAGCAGGCCGATGGAGGTCGATCCCAACGAGCTGGCCGCCTCGATGCTCGTCTTCAAGGCCAAGACCGAAGCGGCACTACAAGCAAGACCTGGAGAACCGCGCCGCCAAGGAAGAAGGCGTCACGACGTCGTTCCAGGAGGTCGACAGGGCCGCGATCGCCGACCCGGAAGTGCAGCTTCGGGACATCAAGTTCGCCAAGAACTTCAAGGACCTGACTCGCGAACGGCTGGCGATGAACGCCAGGCTCGAGCCCAAGAAGGACCCCAAGGTCCTGGCCATCGAGGCCAAGCTCAAGGACCCGATCTCGCTGAACATGGACAAGCAGCCGCTGTGCGAGGCCATCACGTTCCTCCAGAACTACACCGGGCTGAACATCGTGCTCGACCCCAAGGCGCTCTGCCGACGAGGGATTGACCTCCGCCTCGCCCGTGAGCCTGGTCGTCAACCAGGTCCAGCTCAAGACGGCACTGAAGCTGTTGCTCCGGCCGCTGGGCCTGACCTACAAGATCGAGGATGAGGTGGTGCTGATCACCAGCCCGCAGGCGAGTCAGACGGAGACGTTTCCCAAGACCTACTACGTCGGCGACCTGGTGATCCCGCCGGACAAGGGCCCCCAGAATCTGCTGCCGCACGCGGTCATGAACCCTGACCCGCAGAGCCAGTTCGGTGCAGGCGGTGACCAGGCCAATCGCCAACCAAGGGATCGAGCTGGGACCCGCGGATCAATCCCGACCGGCAACGGCGTGGGGTCGGCCAAGGGCGAGCGGCCCAAGGTCGACATGACGCCGCTCATCCAGTTGATCACGACCTCGATCGCGCCGGGCACCTGGCGGGTCCACGACAACAACGGCCAGGACGTCTCGGCGGCCTACGGGCTCGGCGGCGGGTTCGGCGGCGACGCCGGCGGTGGGATCGACACCAATCGGCCCCCCGGCGCGATCACGCCGTTCTTCCTGAGCATCAGCTTGATCATCCGCCACACGGCGGAAGTCCACGAGCAGGTCGCCGACCTGCTCCGCCAGCTCCGCCGGCTCCAGGACCTCCAGGTGTCGATCGAGGTCCGGTTCATCACCGTCAGCGACAACTTCTTCGAGCACATCGGTGTCGACTTCGACTTCCAGATCCAGTCCGACACCGTCGGCAAGCACACGACGTTCGCGACCCCGAACCCGGCCGCGGTCGCTCTTCCCGATTCCGGGCGTCACGACCGGTATTATCACCGGCACATCAACCAGCACCGCGACAGGCGGCACAACCGGCGGCACAACCGGCGGCACAACCGGCGGCACAACCGGCGGCACGACCGGCGGCACGACCGGCGGCACAACCGGCGGCGCAGCCGGCGGCGCAAGCGGCGGCGGCAGCCGGCGGCGCAAGCGGCGGCGCAGCCGGCGGTAGCACCGCAAGCGGCGGCTCGAGCGGCGGCTCGACCGGCGCCGTCGCTCCCAATGCCTACCTGGTAAACCCGATCCGCGACCATGCCTACCCGAGCAACGCGCCCATCATCGTGGGCACGGCGGGAGGCGGTCTTGCCAATTTCTCGCCCAACCTTGGTCTTCCCGTACACCGGGCCGACGTCGAGTCTGGTCGCGCCGACGCTTCCGGGAGCAGGCGGCTCGTACCAGACCGGTTCGGGCGCCACGTTCGGCATCGCCTTCCTGAGCGACCTGGAGGTCTATCTCTTCCTCACGGCCGCCCAGGGCGACATGCGGTCCAACGTGCTCCAGGCCCCCAAGGTCACGACCTTCAACGGTGCACCGGCGACGATCTTCAACAACACCGTGCAGTACTACGTGCAGGCGCTCTACGCCGATCGTCGGACCGGGAGCCGTGGCCTACACGCCGGTGGTCGGGTTGATCCCCACCGGCGTGACACTCACCGTCACACCCGTCGTCTCGGCCGACCGCCGCTACGTGCGGTTGACGCTCTCACCGTTCTTCAACGCCCTCAACGGCTTGCAGACCTTCACCTTCCGGCGGTGCGGTCGGCGGCAGCGGCTTCGGCGGTTCGGGTGTCTTGATCCAGACCACGATCCAGCTCCCCAACACCAGCACCACCACCATTAACACGACCGTCACGGTTCCCGACGGCGGTACGGTTCTCCTGGGTGGCGTCAAGCTGCTCAACGAGGTACGCAATGAATATGGCGTGCCCGTTCTTGTCCAAGATTCCGATGATCGATCGTCTCTTCCGCAACATCGGCATCGGCGCGGACCAGCTCGAGCCTGATGCTCATGGTCACGCCGCGAATCATCATTCTCGAAGAAGAGGAAGAGAAGCTGGGAATTCCGTCGACCGCGTTGTGATCGCGACCCGAGCGCGTCGAGCTCAGACGTCCAAAAACCAAACCAGGCCGTCGGAAGCCGCTTCCGACGGCCTTACTTTTGCGCACGGCGTCATCGGCTTGAATGCTGGGCTCGATTGCGAGATGCTAGACGAAACGGATGACGAGCTCGTGGATCGGGACGGCCCGCGCTCGACTTAGCCCTGTCTCATCATCATGCCAACGAGGCGTGCTCCTGATGTCGATCAATTTTGCCCTCGCCGGACTGCTCATGCTTGCCGGCCCCGCGCGTCACGACCAAGGTGGCCCCCAGGCGGATCCGCTGCAACCCGACCAGGAGTGGAAGAGTATCAGCCGAAGCCTGTGGTTCGATGCCAAGACCAAGCGGGCCGTGCTGAAGGCCCGCGTCGTATTGCGGGAGGGCGTGCTCGAGCACCTGATGTGCTTGAAGGGAACCAAGGAACACGAAGCGATTCTGGCGACCGACGCAGCGCCCCGGGAAATTCACGCGATGCTCCTGGCCACCGGTGCCGAACCCGGTCATCCGGTCCGGTTCGCGCCGAAATTCGAGCCTCCAACCGGTACGCCCATCGCCATCGAGCTGCGCTGGCGGCAGGATGGCAAGATCCACCATTCGGACGCGCGGCAGTGGGTCAAGGATGAAAAGGCGAACAAGCCACTGGGAATCAACTGGGTCTTCGGCGGCAGCGAGCTCTACGAGGATCCGGTATCCAAGAAGCCCCGTTACGCCGCCGACGAAGGCGACGTGTTCACCGTCGCCAATTTCGGCAGCGCGATCCTCGACCTGCCCATCGCCAGCTCGGCCAACGATGCCGATCGCGTGTTCTCCGCCAACACCGGCAAGATCCCGCCACTGGGCACGGAGGTCTTTTTACTCCTGGGCCCGCGCTCCGCCAAGGCAAACCCTGCCTCTAATGCCGGTGCCAAGCGAGATCCATGATAGTCGTCATCACGCTCCGCGTGATGGTCCTCTTCCGAGTCTAATCCCCGTGCGAAGCGAGATCCATGATAGTCGTCGTCACGCTCCGCGTGATGGTCCTCTTCCGAGTCTAATCCCCGTGCGAAGCGAGATCCATGAACGGAGCGGGTAGCGGCAACCGTGGCCCGGCGGTGGATCCCCGGATGCGGGGATTCAAGACCCGTACCGGCATCGCCGAACTGACCGGCTGGATCTCGGCGCACTTCGGGCCGCTGGAGGGCGAAGATGTCCCGCTGGCTCAAGCTTCCGGCCGAGTTCTCGCCGGCGATATTGTCGCTCTTTTTCCGGTGCCCGCGTTCGATCGGGCGGCCATGGATGGATACGCCGTCGGCGGCGAGGAAACCTTCGGAGCCTCGGCCTACACGCCGGCGGCGTTCCGGTGCGTGGGCCGGTCTCGGCCCGGCCTCGCATGCGGATTGACCGTCGGACCCTCCGAAGCCGTGCAGATCGCGACGGGGGCGCCCATGCCCGCGGGCACCGATGCGGTCGTGCCGTTCGAAATCCACCCGGACCGATGGCGAATCGATCTTCGTCCACGAGGCAGTGCCCGCAGGGCGGCATGTGAGTCGCTTGGGCGAGGACATCGCACAGGGGGCAACCGTCCTCGGTGCCGGCCGCGTCCTCCGGCCGCAAGACCTGGGAGTGCTCAGCGCCCTGGGTCACGCCAGGGTCCGCGTGGTCGGCCGGCCCCGTGTCGCGGCCCTCATCACAGGCGACGAACTGCTCGCCGCCGGATCGGAACCCCGCGGGGTTCAAGTCCCCGATATGAACTCCGTGATGATCGCGGCCCTGGTCAGACGGGATGGGGGTACCTGTGACGTCGCCGGACCAATCGTCCGCCGGCTGGCGGGACGACCACAGCATTGGCCCTATCGCCGCCAGACGCTACCCCTGGGCGCAAGCTGACCTCGATTGTGGGCCGGGTCAACTACGCCCGCGTGCGGGTCCGCTCCGGCCAGGTCGAACCGCTCGCAACCAGCGGAGCGTCGATCCTTTCGAGCGTTTCCCGCGCCGACGGGTTCGTCGTCATTCCGCCCGATCGCGAAGGCTATCCCGCAGGGGCCGAAATCGAGGTCTGGTACTACGACGAACAAGAACCGGACGCAGCGGCCCCCGGTCTCGAGCCCGGCACGCCCCGCGGGCCGGCCCACGATCAATCGACCCGCAAGGAACACCAGACGCCCTTGGGGTGATACTGAGCATCCGACGGCCGCTGCTTCAGTTTCTCCCACTCGTCGGCAGTCCAGATCAGGAGCTTGGCCCGGTAACCATTGATCCGCCAGAACGCCACGTGCGAATCCGGCCCCGACTCAACATAGAGACGAAGAGTCGATCGCGGCGACGAGAACGATCGAGAGCGATAAGGTATCTGCATGCTTTTATCCTCCATAATACACATCGGGACTGTCTTGCCGATCCATCGGGCCGCCGCGACTATCAGCCTGCCCTCCATCCGTGCCCTCGATTATTGCCTAAAAAAACCGGTTGTCAAATATAAGACATTATGGTCCCAGAGAGAACCGAGCCCAGCGGATTCTGGTTCTGAAAATGCTATTTATAACTCGATTGCTACTGTCCGGGGCCTGCATGCGTTCTTTAATTTGGCAGTTCTTTTGCAAGATTATTCCGGTCGGCGCGAGTTGATGGGCGTCACCGGGTGAAGTCGCGCACTTTCTTTCGACGTTCTATTCGGATGAGTCTCATGAAACAGAGTGGGATGATTGTGACGGAGGGTTTGACGAAGTTTTATGGCCGCGTGGTTGCGGTCGATTCGCTCGCGATCGAGATTCGGCGGGGAGAAGTGTTTGGCCTATTGGGGCCCAATGGCTCGGGCAAGACGACGACGATCCGGCTCCTCTTGGGACTATTGCGGCCGACGGCAGGCTGGGCCAAGGTTGGCGGATTTGACTGCTGGCGACAGAGCCTTGATGTGCGTCAACTGGTTTCGTACCTGCCCGGCGAGCTGCGGATGTACGGCTCGATGAGCGGGCTGGCCATGCTCAAGCTGCTCTGTGACTTGCGGCAAGGCGTGGGGCTCGACCGTGCCGTCGCGATCGCCGAGAGGGTCATGAAGCTGAATTTGCGGCGAGCCGTCAGGACCTACTCGACCGGCATGAAGCAGAAGCTGGCACTGGCGCAGGTTTTCGCCGATCCGGTGGAGGTCCTGATCCTGGATGAGCCGACCTCGGCGCTCGACCCGTCAGCCCGATCGCTGGTGATCTCACTGGTTCAGGAAGCCCGAAACCTGGGACAGACTGTGGTTTTCTCCGGGCACGTGCTGGCGGAGGTCGAGCAGGTGGCCGACCGGGTTGCGATCATGCGGAGAGGCCGCTTGATGCACGTCGAAGACATGCACGCTCGCCGCAGCCTGCGGATGCTCTTGGTCCAGCTCCAGGACGGGCTGGAGCCGGCGCTCCCTGCCGAGCTCGAGCTCACCTTGCGCGAGCGAAACGGTCAAACACTGCTCCTGGAGCATCGCGGTGAGCTTTCCGCGTTGTTACGCTGGCTTGGTTCGGTCTCGATTCAGGACGTCGCCATCGGCACTGAAGACCTGCGCAGTCTTTATGATCGCTTTCACGGGCCGAATGTTCCCGATGAGGAGGAAGTGGTATGAGGCCGTTCTGGGCGCTTCTTCGCAAGCAAGTCCATGAATCGCGCTGGACGCTCTTGCTTTCGGCCGCGGCGTTGTTCGGCCTGGGCTGGCTGCTCGTGTACTTCACATCGTTGGGTGAAGCGAGGCTGATCAGAGAAATCGAATCCGACTCCGGGAATTTCCGGATCCAGATGTTGCGCAACCTCGGCGTGGCGGAGCGGCCGTCGTCGATTTCCCTGATGATCGCCTCGTGGAATCACCCATTCGTGGTGCTCCTGGTGTCCATGTGGGCGATCGGTCGCGGTTCGGCGGCGGTGGCCGCGGAGGTCGAGCGCGGCACGCTCGACCTGATTCTCTGCGCCCGATCGCGCGCTGGGCGTATCTGGCGTCGCAGGTCATCATGGCGATTGTGGGACTCGCGATCCTTGCTTCAGGCCTCCTCCTGGGCGCGGCAGTCGCGGTCCATTACAACGCCTTTCGCGAGCCGCCCGACCCCTGGAAAATGGTCCGCCCGGCGATCAATCTCGCTTGCCTGGGACTGCCCATTTATGGATATACCCTGCTGGCTTCAGCGCTCGATCACGTCCGATGGCGTCCCACATCGATCGGCGCGTTCCTGACCTTGAGCAGCTTCATCGCATTTTTCGTCTCCATACATCCGGCCATTCAAGAGATGAGCTGGAAGCCGTGGCTGGACCACATCTCGATCTTCAAGGCGTACAACCCGATTGAGCTGGTCACCAAGGGGGAATCCTTCGAATTCAACGTGGCGGTTCTCGCCGGTATCGGGGCGTCTTGCATCGTGCTCGCATTCGTGGCCTTCGCCTTCCGCGACTTGCCCGCGAACGGTTGAAGGCCGGCATCCAAAGCGGAGTCGCTGCCTTGCCCCTGGGCCCCGTTTTTCGCTGGGAAACCGCCGCAATCGCGCGGCGGAAACGCACCTACGTGATCCGCGGGATCTACGGCCTGGTCATTCTGACGTGCTTTTCGTTGCCGCTCCTGGACACTACCGGCCTTTCCAGCGCCCGAGAGATTGAACACCGACAACTGGCCGCCGCCACGCAGGAATCTTTCGGTGCCATCCTGGCGGGACAAGCCCTGGCGCTGCTCCTGGTGACGCCGGCTCTCTTCGCCGGTGCGATCGCCCAGGAAGTCGAGCGCGGCAATCTCGTCTTGCTGCTCGCCAGCCCTGCTTCGAGCCTCGAAATCGTCCTCGGCAAGCTAGGCCCGCGCTTCGCCCAGGTCGTCCTGATGCTGGCTGTCGCCGTCCCTGTAATCGGTTTGCTCAGCCTCAACGGCGGAGTCAACGACAAGCTCGTGCTTCTGTGCAATGCTGTTCTGCTTTCCTCGGCATTCCTGATCGCGTCGGTCGCAATGCTGATCTCGGTCATATCCGCCAGTCTTCGTCAGGCAGTGCTCTGGACCTACATCGCCGAAACCCTCTGGCTGGCGGCGCCGCCTCTCTTCGATGCGGCCGTCGCGCACGCCACTCCGAAAGTCAGCGAGTGGGCCGGCTTCTGCGGCGGGCTCTGCGCCATGACGAGCCCGGTCTCCGTCCTCGGCGAGCTTGGTACCCTGCCCGCGACGATCGTGGGCGATTTCTTGAGGACGATGCTGGTGCAGGGTGGTCTCGGGGCGTTGTTCGTCGTCGTCGCAGCATCATTGCTGCGGCCAGTGGCCAGCGGAGCAGGACCGTTCGGCTGGCGGCTCGCTCCCGTGAACTTCCTCCTGAGCCGCAGGCGGCTACTGCCTCGCCCAGCGTGCGGCGACCGCCCCGTGCTCTGGAAGGAAATGCACGTCGCGCGCAGCCGGGTCCTGGCGCGGCTGTTTCTCACGCTCGCTGTTCTGGCCGTCCTGGTCCCGCTCGGCTGGGCAACGTGGCTCTTTGCCGTACCGGCTTTCCAGGAGGTCGCGGCCGGGGGGTATGGCTCGGCGAAACCGGCGGGAGCGCGCGAGGAGTTCAATATTTTCCTGCGTGTTACGCTCGTCAGTAGCTACATGTTACTGGCAATTGGATTGGCCATCTTCTGCGCCACCAGCATCACGAGCGAGAAGGAAAAGGATCGCTGGACCAGCCTGATCGCCACGCCGCTTTCCGCCCTGGAGATCGTGGGCCAGAAGATGATCGGAGCGTGCTGGCGGCTGCACTGGCTCGGACTGACTTACCTGGTTCTCCTGGCCCTGGGCGTGGCTGCGGGAGCAATTCACCCACTCGGTGGAATTCTCAGCGTGGTACAGTTTGTTGTCTTCCTGGGGTTCGTGGCCGGCCTGGGGACGTATTTTTCGCTCCGCTCCAGGTCTTCGGTTCACGCGCTGGGCTGGACCTTCTTTGTGTTGTTCGTGATCAACGGCGGCTACCTGCTGGGTTGTGTTCTCGTGCGTAACGAGACGTCGCTCGTCTTCTTTCTCGCAACCCCCCTGCTGCATGGTCTCAGCTTCGCGACTTATCCTGAAGTCAACTGGTTCCTGAAGGGTGGCACGGGTATCGGAAATCCAACTGAGGTTGCGTGGCTCATCGTGGTGAATGTCCTCTTTTATGGGGTGTCCGCGGTTGTTCTGTGCTACAAATGTGTCGGTGCTTTCGAGAAGGACGCCGGCCGGCCCGCGCGTGATGCGTGATGCGTGATCGTGTCGTCAACGAATCGTCGAGGTCAAGCCAATGCGGTTAGAATCGGCCTTTGGGATGGATACCTCGAGCATCAAATATGGGCCGGGTGTGACTCGCGAGGTCGGGCATGACATGACCCAGTTGGGGCCGCGCCGGGTCATGGTCGTGACCGATCCGCATGTCGGCGCAACCGAAACGTTGGCCTTGGTGCGCGAGGGTCTTCGATCCGCGGGGATCGAGGCGGTACTCTTCGAACGGGGTCCGGATCGAGCCCACCGACGAGTCCTTCGAAGCCGCGATCGCGTTTGCTCTAGGAGGCCGCTTCGATGGCTACGTCGCCGTCGGCGGCGGGTCGAGCATCGATACGGCCAAGGCCGCCAATCTCTACTCTACTTATCCGGCCGGCTTTCTGGCTTACGTCAATCCACCGATCGGGGAGGGTCGTCTGGTCCCAGGCCCGCTCAAGCCGCTGATCGCCGTGCCGACGACGGCCGGAACGGGCAGCGAGACGACCGGCGTGGCGATCTTTGACTACACGCCGTTGCATGCCAAGACGGGCATCGCCCACCGGGCGCTCCGCCCGGCCCTGGGCTTGATCGACCCGGATAACACCCGGCGCTTGCCGCCCCAGGTCGCCGCCTGCTCGGGCCTGGACGTTTTGAGCCATGCCTTGGAGTCGCTGACCGCCCTGCCCTACCACCGTCGTCCCGCGCCGGAACACCCGGGGTTGCGGCCGGCGTACCAGGGGTCGAATCCGATCAGCGATGTCTGGGCCAGGCGTGCCATCGAGATCGTCGCCGCGTGCCTGGTCCGCGCCATGACCGACCCGTCGGACACGGAGGCGCGGGGGCAGATGCTTCTGGCGGCAACGTTCGCCGGCATCGGCTTCGGCAACGCGGGCGTACACCTGCCCCATGGGATGTCATACCCGGTCTCAGGCATGGTCCGTGACTTCGTTCCCGCGGGATACCCTGTCAAGTACCCGTTGATTCCGCATGGCATGTCGGTCATCTTGAGCGCCCCCGCCGTCTTCCGGTTCACCGCAGGGGCCGATCCCGACCGGCATCTCGAGGCCGCTCGATTGATGGGAGCGCACACGGGCGACGCCCGAGCCGAAGACGCGGGCGAGATCCTGGCCCAGGCGATCATCGGCCTCATGCGCCAGACCGGCATGCCCAACGGGCTCGCGTCGGTGGGCTACGGGCCGCAGGATGTCGACGACCTGGTCGCCGGGACGATCGTGCAGCATCGGGTGACGAAGCTGTCACCCCGGCCGGCCAGCGAGGCCGACTTGAAGCAATTGTTCTTGGACTCGATGGTACTCTGGTGAAACAACGAACCTGCACCGGTCTCCCGTGTCCTGTCCTGAGAAGTGACTCGGCGTGCACCTTACCGATCCAAAAGGAGAACCGGAGATTCGACCCATGGGCTTACGCATCAGTCTTGTTGACGCGTTCACCGATCGACGATTTGCGGGAAACCCCGCGGCTGTGTGTGTTCTGACCGAGCCCGCCGACGACCGGTGGATGCAGAATGTCGCTGCGGAGATGAATCTCTCGGAAACCGCCTTCGTCCGGCGGCTGGAAGCCGGCTCGAAGTTCAGCCTGCGCTGGTTCACGCCAAGTGTCGAGGTCAACCTTTGCGGCCATGCCACGCTTGCGACCGCTCACGTCTTGTGGGAGGATGGCCATCTGCCCACGGACGAAGCCGCCTTTTTCGAGACACGCAGCGGCTTGTTGACCGCTGAACCCACACCACATGGCATCGCGCTCGATTTTCCCAGCGAGCCCGTACAAAACGAGCTGGGCGCAGGCCCCGAGCGAGAGCTTTTGAATGCGGCCATCGATTGCCCGATCCGGTTCGCCGGCCGCAATCGCTTCGATCTCTTGGTCGAGCTCGAGACCGAGGCACAAGTCCGTGCCGTGAAACCAGACATCCGGCAACTGGAGCGCCTGCCGGTTCGCGGGGTGATCGTGACCAGCCGATGCGACGCCAATGAGTTTGAACTTCGTCTCGCGGTTTTTCGCGCCCCGCGTCGGGGTCGATGAAGACCCGGTGTGCGGCTCGGCGCATTGCTGCCTGGGTCCCTACTGGGCGGAACGTCTCAATCGTCGCGAGCTGGTCGGCCATCAAGTGTCGTGCCGCGGCGGGATCGTCCGCGTGCGCGTCAACGGCGCCCGCGTCGCCCTGATCGGCCAGGCAGTGACCGTGCTGCGCGGCGAGCTTGTCTGAGCGCATCCGCAGAAATCTGTATGCTTGAGCAAATCAATCGATGCAGAGGACGACGAGAATGGCAACGCCGGATGATTTTTCTCTGGTGCGGCGCGGCCCCTCCTACCGCGTGGTGGAGCGGGTCGGGCTTGCACACCCGACCGCGCCCCGCCGGATGCTCAGGTCCTTGTTACTGATTATGGTCACCTGGGTTCCGCTCCTGCTCCTGGCATCAGCGGACGGACACGCAATCGGACACAAGGTCGCGGTCCCCGTGCTCCGCAACCCCGTCATCTACAGTCGTTTCCTTTTCGTGGTGCCGCTCCTGGCGATTGCCGAGGTCTTAGTCGAGACGAGTCTCGGCGTCCAGGCGCGGCATTTGCTCGATTCGGGCGTCATTCCCGATCACGAGCGAGCTCGGTTCGAGTCGGCGAAATCCGAAGTGACCCGACTGCGAGATTCCGTGGTCGGGGAGGGGATTATCCTTATCCTGGCCGTGACGTGCTCGGTCGCGGTGCGGCTGGTCGTCCGGCTGGGATTGGGCGAAACGACCTGGGAGCGAGCCGGGACGGGCACCACGCTCGCCGGCTGGTGGTACGCCTTGGTAAGCCTGCCGATCTTGATTTTCTTGCTCCTGCGCTGGCTCTGGGTCTTTCTGCTCTGGGCCTGGTTCCTCTTCCGCGTCTCGCGGCTCGACCTTGAACTGACCCCCACACACCCCGACCACGTCGGAGGACTGGGAGCCTTGGGCTGGGGCTTGGCGAGCTTCGCAATCGTCCTCCTGGCCATTTCGGCGGTGCTATCGGGCGGCCTGGCCTACGAGATCGTCCACCGAGGCTCGTCCATCTCGGAGCTGAAATACCACGTGATCGTCTTCGTCGTTCTGGCGATAGCCATCATTCACGCCCCTTTGCTCGCCTTCAGCGGCCGATTGGCGCGGTGTCGGTTCCGGGGCCTGTTGGATTTTGGCACGTTGATCGGCCGTCACGATCGCGCGTTCGACAAGAAATGGATCGGCCGGCCCGACATCACTCCGGAAAACCTCCTCGGAAACCCGGACGTGCGTTCGCTCGCGGCCATCGCCGCCGTCTTCGAGCATGTCGATCGGATGCAGCTCATACCGTTTGACAAGAAGGCCCTGGCCGTGCTGATCGTCGCGGCCCTGATTCCCATGATTCCCTTGCTGGGCACCGCGGTCCCGCTGACCGAGATACTCTCGAAGCTCGCCGAGATGATGCTCTGATCCGGGTGTCAAAAAGGTGTCAGGAACCGATTAAATCGGGCTGGCCGGCTTGAATCGGTTCCTGACACCTTTCAGGCTTGAATCGGTTCCTCACACCTTTCAGGATCCTGACCGCTAGCGCACAAACAAAGCCCAGAGTCCTGCCAGACCGAGGCCCGCGCACAGGATCGCCAGCGTGACGCTCAACGGCCACATCCACAGTTCCGGGGATTCTCCGCGCTTGAGTTTCCGCAGCGCAAGCCAGTGAGACACGGCGGCGAGCGCCATCGAGACGATCCCCAGGACAAGGAGTGCTGCGCCGCGCGGACCGCCCGATGATGGAGCCAGGCGACTTCCGAACCCGGTGATTCGATCTCGCGGGAACGGAAGAACGCCACCATGCCGAAGCCGAAGCTCGCCATGGTGAGCGCCGTTCTGATCCACGCGAGCGTCGTCCGGTCCAGGGCCAGTTTGGTGCGCGAAGTCGCCATTCTCGTTCGGTCGCGAGCGAGATCGGTGCGCGGGTCAGTCGTCGGTGTTTCGTCGATCACGACATTGTGTATCTGGAAACGAGCATTCCGCGTATTGGTTCGGCTCTCGGAATTCGCCGAATCGGTGCCGATCCTCAGTCTGGCACCTCGACCCACTGTTGTAAAGCCGTTGCGCAGGTAGCGAATGGCCCGGCGCGGGTGATCGCTCAGTCGTGACGTCGCTTTCTTTGTTTCCGCCGCAACAGTTTTTCGAGGTCTCCCAGTATTTCTTGCGATCCAAGCGCATTCGCAAATTCGCGCACCCAGCGACGGATGTGTCGCACATTTAGGTTGCCCGTCCCGGCCAGTATGCCCTCGATGTCTGCCAAGTCGCGGGGACGATGAGCGACGGCCTTCATGACGATTAGATCTTCCGGCGTCGGCAGTGGGATCGTCAGGCGGCCAATTCGTTTTGAGACCTTCCGGGCGACGGCCTCCTCTTCGAAAGGCAGCGCACCGAATGATATGTCCGCGTCAATTTGGCTTGATTCATGGCGCAGCAATAGAACGCGGGATTCCCTGGCAAACGCCATGGCGTCGGGAATGCGCGGCGCAAATCCGAACCGGGCGCCTTCAGCGACGAAATCCCCCCAACGCGTCTCGTCTAGCCACACAAGTCCGTCAACGTCTCTCGTCAGAACGCGGTCGTCCCAGGATGGACGCTGCCACGCCACCGATCACGATTCCGCGTACGCCTCCTGCACGCCACCATCGGACGAGGTCATGGAGAGCCGATCGCAAGGGCGCCACAGGATCCGGTTCAGAGACCATACGCTTTCCGCAGCTTCCGCCAACGTTGCCGCACTTCCTCTTCCTCCGCGGCAAGCGCCCTTGTCCAGCCGAGTTCGTCTGCCGAAGCCATGAGCGCTGCCAACTGGCGCAGTTTCTGAACGCTCGATGTCTGGCGCAATTCGCGCTCCTCACACGCGTTGACGAGTTTCCACCTCGCCGCGAATGCTCGGGCCTCGGCTCTTGTCATGTGGCGCTTCACAGACTCTCCTGCCGACTCCAGCGGTGGTTTGGGGTTGTTCCGTTCAGTCTATTCCAGGAGACGATGGCGGAGAAAGAGGCTAACGGTCCGGCGCAGCCGCAGCCGGACCACATCGCGGTGACCGAAACCGCTTTCCAACACACACGCAAACTACTAGACTGGCCTCTGTAAGAATGATCGGAGAAACGGCTCGCGAGAGAAGGACTCGGAAATGACGTCGATTGTGGATGGTCCCAAGGCCGTGGTCTTGCGCAACGATGACAATGTGGCAGTGGCTGCCCGGCCGATTCCGCGCGGGTTTGCGCTGGATCACAACGGCCAAACCATCCAGGTGCGGGAACCGATCGGACTGGGGCACAAGGTTGCACTCGCCGATATCGCGGCGGGCGAAGCCGTGCGAAAGTACGGACAGATCATCGGTTTTGCTTCCAGGCCCATCCCCGTGGGGTCACTGGTCCACGTCCACAACCTCAAGGCCGATCTCTTCGACCGCGACTACGCATTCGCCACCGAGCAGGCACCCGCGCCCCGGCCCGATCGCATTCTGACTTTCCAAGGCTATCTGAGGCCCGATGGCCGGGTCGGAACGCGAAACTACATCGCCGTGATCAGTACGGTCAACTGTTCGGCCAGCACCTCGCGCGCCATCGCCGACCGGTTCCGCGACGGAGCATGGCGGCAACAATTCCCCAATATCGACGGTGTCTTCGCGATCACCCACAAGGGGGGTTGCGGGCTGCCATTCGAAGGGCTCGACCATCATATTCTCGAGCGCGTGCTGGCCGGTTTCGCCCACCATCCCAATGTGGCGGCCTACGTGATCGTCGGCCTTGGCTGCGAGGTCGGCTATGCTCAGCATCTCGTCGACGCGCAAAACCTCCTGACCCTGGGAACGGCCGATGGTAACGGGCAGAAGCACCCGCCCCATCGGCCGCGGACCCTCAATATTCAGGAAGAAGGCGGAATCACCCGCACCGTTGAATCGGCCGTCGAGGCGGTCTGTTCGCTCATGCCCGAAGCCAATTCCTGGGTTCGATCCGAGCAACCCGCCTCCAAGATATGCCTGGCCATGGAGTGTGGCGGGTCCGACGGCAACTCGGGCGTGACCGCCAATCCGGCGCTAGGTGTGGCGGCCGACCTGCTCGTCGCGCAGGGAGGCACGGCCATCCTCGGCGAAACCACCGAGATCTACGGCGCCGAGCATCTATTGACCCGCCGGGCGGTTTCGCGCGAGGTCGGTCAGAGGCTGGTCGATCGGATCAAGTGGTGGGAATGGTACACGAGCGTCTTCGGGGCCCAGATCGACAACAATCCCTCGCCCGGCAACAAGGCGGGCGGGCTGACGACGATCTACGAGAAGTCGCTCGGCGCACTGGCGAAGGCCGGTTCAACGGCACTCGTCAACGTGGTTTCCTACGCCGCTTCAGTCGACAAGCCGGGCCTGATATTCATGGACACTCCCGGATATGATCCCCCCTGCACGACCGGACTGGTCGCGAGCGGGGCCAACGTGCTGGTTTTCACCACGGGGCGCGGCAGCGTGCTCGGGCTCAAGCCGACGCCGTGCATCAAGGTGGCGACCAACACACCCATGTACGAGCGGATGATCGATGACATGGATCTCGACGCAGGGCCTATCCTCGAAGGCGAGCCGGTCGAGAGCGTGGGCCGTCGCTTGTTTGACACGATCCTCGACGTCGCAAGCGGCGCCACGACCAAGAGCGAGCGGCACGGCGTGGGTGAAGAGGAGTTTGCACCTTGGACCATCGGTCCCGTGCTGTGAGGCCGGTCAATCCCGCGGCCGGTGCTGACGTCAGAAATGGGCCCCAGACCCGGCCGAAGCGCGTCTCATCGGTGGGCCTCCTGACTCTGGCGGTCGCTGAGTTTGCATGGCTCTTGTGGTTCCTGATCCTGCCGCTGCCCAACGCCAACAACACCGGGATGCCAACCGATACCCTGGTGCGCCGCGGCTTGCTCTTGCTCAAGGCATTCCCGGAAGTGGTTCCCGATACGCCGTTTCATGAGTCGCTCTTGGGACAAGCGATCGAGGAGCTGAGCCACGTCGAACACCTTCCCGAGCGCCTGCCTATCGTGCTGGCCGCCGCCCTGATCGCCGCGGCGGCCATCGGCCTGGGAGACTCCGTCGTCTGCGGCCTGCGCCTCGAGAAGGCGCTCTGGCTCACGGAACGAATCGCGATCAATTTCGGCCTCGGGGCCGCACTTCTAGCAGTCCTGACTCTCGTTGCCGGCCGCATGGGCTGGATCGCGCCCTGGCCGGTCCGGATTGCGCTGGGAGTCATGGCCGCCGGCGGGATGTTGGGCTCCGCGATCCGGAAATCAAGACGGTTCAAGCGCGATCGGTCCGGCGAGCTCGCGACCGAAGCAATCCCACCCTCGACACCGATGGCGGCCGCAATAGAAACCAAGGTCGATTGGTCCGGTTGGGTTCCACTACTATTCGCGGTCCCTTTCGTCGTGGTCATGATGCTGGGCGCGATGCTGCCGGCGATTGACTTCGACGTGCTGGAGTACCACCTCCAGGGGCCGAAGGAGTATTACCAGGCGGGTCGAATCGCGTTTCTGCCGCATAATGTCTACACCAACATGCCCTTCGGGGTCGAAATGCTGCACCTTCTGGGAATGGAGGTCCTCGGCGACTGGTGGTGGGGAGGGCTGGCCGGACAGCTCTCGGTTGCACTCTTCGCGCCGGCGGCGGCCGTCATCGTCGCGGCGACGGCTCGGCGCGGGGCGTCGGTTCGCGCGGCCTGGATCGCCGCAGTCGTCTATCTCTCGACGCCGTGGATCTATCGCCTGGCGGTGATCGCCTATGTTGAGGGACCACTCTGTTTCTATCACGCGGCCCTGGTATGGTGTGCCCTGCGCATCGGCGATCCCGCAATTCCCCGCCGGCCGCTCTGGGCCTGCATGGGCTTGTTGGCGGGCGCTGCGATGGGCTGCAAGTACACCGCGCTTGTGTCCGCGGTCCTGCCGTTCGGGGCCCTGGCGTTGACCCGCGCATGGCAGAACCGCGGGACGGCTCCCATCGGGTGTTTCCTGGCCGGATGGGCGGTCGTCATGGGCCCTTGGCTGGGCAAGAACGTGATCGACACGGGCAACCCGGTCTATCCGCTGGCGAATCGGCTTTTTCATGGACGTTACTGGGACGACGCGCGTGAAAAGCAGTGGGCGACCGTACACGGCCCGCGAGCGATCACGGCGCACGAGCTGGCGGACTCGCTGATCGATGTCGCCGGTCGCTCCGACTGGCAGTCGCCGCTTTACGTTGCACTCGTTCCGCTGGCATTCGCCCGGCCCGGCTCGCGCCGGCTGGCGGCCGTGCTCCTTGGCTACGTGACCTATCTGTTTCTCACCTGGTGGCTTCTGACCCATCGGCTCGACCGGTTCTGGCTGCCCCTCTTGCCCGCGCTCGCGGTCCTCGCGGGGCTGGGGGGCGATTGGGCCAAGCGCCGCGGCTGGTCAATCCTACTCGGTGTGATTCTTGCCCTCGGACTCTTGACCAACTTGACTTACATTTCGACCGCTCTGGCGGGCCTCAACGAATGGACCGGCGACCTTGCTTTCCTGCGGCGCGATATTCCGAGACGCTTGAATGCGCCCCTGGCGCGGCTGGACGCCGAGCTGCCCGCGGGCTCGCGAACTCTCCTGGTGGGCCAGGCCGCAGTCTTCCATTTCAATCACTCGATGATCTACAACACGGTTTTCAACAACGAGACGATCGAGACCCTGGCCAGGGGAAAATCGCCGGACCAGTTTCGGGAGGCGCTCAGGCAGCGTGGCGTGACCCACGTCTACATCGACTGGAAGGAGATCGGGCGCCATCGCCAGCCGGGTGGTTATGGATTCACCGACTATGTAACCCGCGCGCGTGTGGCCGGCTGGGTGGCCGACGGGGTCCTGAGCGCGCCCTTGTCGCTCGGCGCCGACCAGGAGCTTTATCGCGTTACCGATCGAAGAGCATCGGCTCGATGAACTTTATCATATAAATACAGTTACTTTTATGAACGAGTTGACGATTGTGACCGGCGGGGCCGGTTTTATCGGCAGCCACCTGGTCGGGCAGTTGGTAGACTCCGGCCAGCAGGTTCGGGTGGTGGAGCGGCCCGGGGCGGCGGTGGATCACCTGCCCGATTCCGTCCAGGTGGTCTTCGCGGACATTCGCGACCGCGGAGCGCTCGTTGGCGCGCTCGAAGGCGGGACGTGGGTGTACCATCTGGCGGCCAATCCCAACCTGTGGGTAAGGGACCGCCGCGAATTTGATCTGGTGAACCATCGAGGAACCGTCCACGTGCTCGATGCCGCACTGGCCGCCGGGGCTCGGCGCGTGCTCCATACGAGTACGGAAAGCATTCTGACCAAGGCCAAGGCCACGGGGCCGATCGACGAGAGCGTCGAGATTACCCTCAGTGATACCGTGGGGCCCTATTGCCGGTCCAAGCTGCTCGCCGAGCAGTACGCCCTTTCACTGGCGGCCAAGGGATTTCCCGTCGTCGTGGCGAATCCGACCATGCCCGTGGGTCCTTATGATCGTATGCACACTCCACCGACTCGTTTAATTCTCGATTTCTGCCGGGCGCGGCTGCCGGCGACGATGGATTGCACGCTCAATCTCATCGATGTACGTGACGTCGCGCTTGGGCTCGCGCGGGTCATGGAGCGAGGGCGGCCTGGCCGCCGCTATCTGCTGGGTCATGAAAATCTGGCGCTCGTGGATTTTCTGAGTCTCATCGGCGAGCTGACCGGGGTGCCGGTTCCCGGCTTTCGCGTCCCCTATTCCGTCGCGCTTGGTGTCGCCTGGCTGAGTGAATTCTGGGCCGACCATGTCACGGGGCGATCTCCGCGTGCGACCGTCACCGGGGTCCGGCTGGCCCGGCGGATCATGCACTTCGACGTGGCGCGCAGCCTGACGGAAGTTGGCCTGAGACCAAGACCGATCCGCGAGTCGTTAGCCGACACCCTTGCCTGGTTGCGAACCGCTGGGTACCTGGGCGAACCGGGTGTTGTCAATCGTCGTTCCGGGACATTCTTTGCGTCCGGCGAGAAAAAATAAATTGGGATTTTGCGTTGCGTCCTGTCCCATCGAGCGCGGAAAGGCCATAATTGTCATAGGGGAAGAATCGGTCGATCGGGCTTGCGCCTTGCAGTCGCGAGCGGGTGGCCGAGCGAAGAGCGGCGTAAATCCGGTTCTAGACTCTTTCTTTGGCCGCGGGTTATGATAACATCTCCTGAAATTTCGTGCTGGCGGACCCGGACACCTTTAAGTATATTAGAGATTTGGGTCTGAATCGCGCTTAATTTCGTAATTCCGGCAGCCGTTGCGAACGGGGACCTCGTTTTATGCCCCCACGACTTGTGGCTCTCGATGAGGGTCCAGATATTTCTCTGGACCGTGCCATGGTGGTTGTGGGCCGTCACCCGGCGTGTGACACGCGCTTGGATTCACTTCGGGTGTCGCGGCACCATTGCTGCATGACGCAGGAAAATGGCGAGGTCTTGGTTCGTGATCTCGGTTCGACCAATGGGATACGGATCAATGGCCAGCGGGTGGAGATCGGCCGGTTGAAGGCCGGTGATGAGCTATCCATCGCCCACATCCGTTATCGGCTCGAGAACGGGCAAGCTCACGAGCAGACGATCGCCGAGGCGGTGGGCGCGGTCGTCGGTCGCGCCGAAGCCGCGGAGCGCGGCGCCTCGGCTCACGGTCGGCCCGTTGCCGAACCGCCTTCGCCCGCGGCCTTCGAGAATCAGGACGAAAACGCCTTCGCGGCCGCCGTTCGCAAATTGCTCCCCAGCGGCGTCGCCGACAAGTACCGAATCCAGGTCATCGTCCAGATGGCCGGCGAGGAGGCCGCAAAAGAGGAGCCGGCTTCGCCCAATCCGAACTCGGTTCCGGAGAATGAGGCCGAATGTCGTTCCGACTCACCCCATTGATCAAAGGAACGGCCCCAATCATCGCCTTGCATCGGCCGGTTCTCTTGGTGGGCCGGCATATCGAATGCGATGTCCGGCTCGATTCGCCCAAGATTTCCAGACGCCACTGCTGCTTGGCCATGGCCTACGATCGTGTCTTGATCCGAGACTTGGGTAGCCGGAACGGGGTACGCGTCAATGGTCGAGTCGTTAACGAGGCTCGGCTCCGCTTCGGAGACGAGCTTGCCATCGGCCCGGTCCTCTTCCGTCTCGAGGCCGAGCCCATCGAGAATCGGCTCCCTTCCGCCTCGAACACCGCGCGCCCCGTATCGGCCGCCGGCGGCACCGCCACGAGCGCACAACGCCGCCAGCAATCGCCGGCCTCAACCCAACCATCGCCCGCCGACCACGACTTAGACCTCGTCCCCCTCGACGACATTTGACGCGGCCTTGTCGACCACGAAGAAACTTCGGGATCAAACGGATACCACGAATCGCTCGCCCGTTCGCTCGATCCTGCCGGCGCGGACGACTTACCGAATCAGGATTTGGGCGGTATGATATGAAGAGGTCGCGGACGGTTCGGCGACAACCGAGACAACTAACTTCTGTTCTTCACATCGAGGGCCGAGACTCAAACTGAGCCGCCCGGAGGTTGACGATGCTCCGACGCATTCTATTCACATCGGCTTTTGCATTGATCTGCATGATGTCTGGCAGCCCCGCCCACGCCCAATACGGAATGGGCTGGGGCGGATGGGGAGGCTGGGGGGCAACCTCATTTCCCGGCGATGTCGCCCGCGGCGCCGGCTACTTCGCCATGGGCGCCGGGATTTACAACGAACAGACCGCCGTCGCCAATTCCATCAACGCCGACACCCTGATGCGCCTTAATAATTACTGGTACAACTCCTATCTTGAGTCGATGCGCATGTATCACGAGACCAAGGCGTTCAACATCCAGAAAAACAAGGTCTCGTACGAAAAGATCATGGACCGTCTCAATAATCACCCGACCGCCAGGGACGTCGAAAACGGCGACGCACTCAACGCCGTCCTCTCCGAGCTCTCCGACCCCCGCGTCAGTAGCTCGGCCTTGAAGTCATCCAAGCCAATGATTCCAGCGCAGGACATTCGCGAGATTCCGTTCAAGAATAACTCCGAAATGGTCACGATCGTCCTGTCCGACATCAAGAAAGCGTCGAAGTGGCCCACCGTCCTGGATAACGACCGCTTTGCCGAGGAAAGGAAGACCTTCGAGGAAGTCGTCGACCAAGCCCGCCAGGAAGACGAAGTGGGCGAGATCTCCCCGCAAACGATGAGCAGATGCAACGCCCTGGTCGATCATCTCCGCGCCAAACTCGAGAAACAGCCCCTGGCCGAGTTCCGAGATCAACAAGAAGCCCAGAAGTGGGTGAAGACGCTCGCCGGGTTGGTCCGGATGCTCGGCATGCCCGACACCAAGGACGCCTTCGACGAGCTCAAGAAGGTCAAATCCACATCGGTCGGAAGCCTGCTGGCCTTCATGCAATCCTTCAACCTGAGATTCGGCCCGGCGACCAGCCCCAGGGAGAAGATGCTCTACAACAGGCTCTACCCCGTCCTCGATGAAACCCGCGATCGCATTCGTGAGGCCCTCGGCACCAGGCCGGACACGACCACCACCGCGCGGGCCAATCCCAGCGATGTCATCGAGGCTTTCTCGAAGTTGCCTGACGATCAGCTCCGGGGCAAGAAGGGAGCCCCCGAACCCCCCAAGCCGAATCAATGAGCGGCCGGCGGCTGATCACCAACTCCGGCATCCCACGACGGTGAAAGTTACGAACCTCCCGGCCAGCGGCCGGTGCCATACGCAGACTCGGGGGACGCCTGCCTGAAGGCGGCGTCCCCTGCTCCCTCCCCGCCGTGACTGATTCCCGGCGCGAGTCACCCCAGATTCAGTGCAGATCGTCTCGGCTCACGTCGCTCGAAGCCCCAGCAGACCGGGGAGCTCCCGAATCGTATCCACCAAGTGGGTATGCGGATAGGGTTCGAGCTCACGCCTCGTGTGCGTTCCACCCGTTACGCCGACGACCAGTCCGCAGCCGGCGTTTCGGCCTTCTTGCAGGTCCGCCGGCGTATCGCCTACTTTGACCACCCGCAGCGGATCCGCAACGCCGCAACGAAGCATCAATTCGCGAATCATGTCCGGGTAGGGCCGGCCCCGGGCGACCTCGTCACTGCAAATAGTCGCATCGATCAACTGGCGATCCAACCAGCCGACGCGCCCGAGTATGACCTGGGTGATCGCGCGGCTGAACCCCGTGTTGAGGGCGATCCGGATTCCCGCACGTTTCAACGTCTGGAATACCAGGGTGGCTCCCGTGACTTCGTGGGCGCCGGGGCCATGTTGGTAGTACTCAATCGAGCGCGCGACGAAATCGTCGTGAATCGACCGAATTCGCGCCGGGTCAAAGTCGCCCTGACC
Source organism: uncultured Isosphaeraceae bacterium (assembly GCA_963823675.1). Lineage (GTDB taxonomy): Bacteria > Planctomycetota > Planctomycetia > Isosphaerales > Isosphaeraceae > CAWGMT01. The sequence goes on from CAWGMT010000025.1 coordinate 265,984, forward strand.
CGCTCGTTCGACAAGCTTTGCAATCGCTTCGGGCTTCGCCAGCCCCATGACGTTGTTGACCTCTTCACGAGTCGCCGAGATACCAGCAGCGGACAGTGCCGCGCGCACGCAGACGTTCACGGAGTCGGCGTCATCGACCGTCGTCCCCGCAATGTCGAAAACGACCAGTGAGATCTCCACCGAACCCTCCTCACGCAAGATTTCACTCAAGCCGGATTCTCACCCAGCTCTCGCCTCACAACCCGCTCTGCCAGGCCGAGGGAGAGCGTCATCCCCGCACCCCCCACTCCCGTGATCGCGAGCACGCCCGGAGCCGGAGCCAACGTCACATACGGCTCGGTCGGATGCTTGGCGTAAGTCCCATGCCAGCGCGACGCGATCCGAAGGTCGCGCGCATCCAGGAAGGTCTTGAGATAACCCAGGATCCACTCGTCGATCTCGGCCTTGTCGAAGGGCTCGATCGCATCGGCGTATTCATGCGAATCGCCGATCGTCAGCTCACCCCGGCCGTTCTGCGAGACCAGGACATGGATTCCATAGCGATCGAACCACGGGGATTCCTCGGCAATTCGCCGCTTGAGGGAGGGCAGACTCGGACAGTCTTGAAACGCCGCATAGTGGCGCAACGTCAATCCGGCGGCGAGCAAAGGACCGATGCGCCAGCCGCCTTGGCAGGGTTGCGACCTCATCATCTGTAGCTTGCAACGCACGAGACCGCACGTCTCGAGCTGGTCCGGATACAGCAGGCGCAGCTCGTCGCCGCAGCAGATCCAGGATCGCTTCGCCGACCACGCTCGGGGCCCCGAGTACAACCTCGGCATGGCGACGGAAGTGATCGTGGAGCGAAACTGGAACTCGACCCCGTAACGCCGCGCCAGCCAGCCGGGCAGTCGAGCGACGACCTCACGCGGATCGACACAAAGCTCATCGGGACTGTAGAGCGCAAGTTGAAGCCCTTCCCGCTTCACGGCCCGGGCATTCCGCAGGGTTTCCGACGGATCAAGCAGACGCAGCGAGTCACAGTGGCGGCGGGATTCCTCGAAGAATTCGCGCAGAACCGCGGCCTCATCGTCACGATACGCCAGGTGGAGCGAGCCACAGCGCTCGTGCCACAGGCCGCTACTTTCGAGCAATTCCAACCAGAAGTCGCGACTCTCCAGCGCCAGCGCGCGCATCGAGCCCCAAGGCTGCCCGATCGGCCAGACCATCCCGAAATTCCGAGCCGATGCGCCCTCCGCCTGGGGATGCCGCTCGAAAACAATCACGCGACGTCCACGCCGGGCTAGCTGGTAAGCATGGGCCAGCCCCAGGATTCCAGCCCCGATCACGGCATCGTCGTATTCGGTTTCGACATCCATGGAGCCATGCTGTGATCAGTGGCGGAACAGGAATTCCTTGGAGTTGATGATGACCCAGCCCAGGTCTTCGACGGCCTGGCGCAGGTCCTTGGAGGAGGTAAGGTGCTTGACCGCGGCAGCGAGCTCGGTCGCGGTCGGCTCGCGGCACAGGGCCACCAGGTAGAGATCGCGAGTGATCTCCTGGGGCTGCTTCCCGCTCTTGGCGAGCTGCCCCATCCGGCCGCGGTCGTCGCGCAATTTACCGTTCACGGTTTCGCCGCCGATGAGCTGGAGGGCCTGGGACAGGTTGGACTCGCTTTCGCGCTCGCATTCGCAGGCCAGCTCACGTGCGGGACGCCCGAAGGTTTTCAGGAAGGGATTGTCCATCTTACCGTCGGGAATCTGGGTGGCGCGCGCGCCTTTCGGCAGCCCGTCAAACGATGTGGACGTGCCCGTCACCGTCGAAATCGCATCGAGAAGGACCTCGGCCGGCAGGAGCCTGGTCAAGGCGTGCGAGAAGTAGAGATTGTCGTCGGCGTTGAGCGGGTTGGTCGTCGCGCTTTGCTGGTACGTCCGGCTCTTCAGTATCTGACTGATAAGCCGCTTGAAGTCGTAGCCGTTCTTGACAAAATCCCGCGTGAGCCCGTCGATCAGCTCATCATTGCATGCTGGGTTCGAGTCGCGAAAATCATCCACCGGCTCAACAATGCCCCGCCCCATGAGATGGAACCAGAGGCGATTCACGAGGCTCTTGGCGAAGAACGGGTTGTCAGGGCTCGCCAGCCAGGATGCCAACCGGGTGCGGCGGTCCTTCTGGGATGAAGCGTCGTCGAGAACCGGTCCACCCAGAGCCTTGGGCTTCATCGTCTGGCCGGTCCGCGGCTGCCTGACCTCGCCCGACCCGGTTGCGTAGATCACTTCCTCATCGGGCAGGGAGCCGCGCTTGCGGCCGACCTGTGAGAAGAAGGCGGCGAAGCCATAATAGTCATCCTGGGTCCAGCGCTCGAAGGGATGATTATGGCACTTGGCGCACTGGATCCGGACCCCGAGGAAGAGCTGGGCCGTCGTCTCGACGGCCGACTCCGGATCCCGGCTGATCCGGTAGTAATTGGCGGCCGGATGGCGGAATGTCAACCCGTCCGATGTCAGGAGCTCGCGGACCAGTTGATCGAGCGGCAAATTGCGCTCGAGGCACGATCGAATCCAGCGATGAAAGGCGTACGCACCCTTGGTCTGAATCAGCCTGCCGTTGGACCGCAGGACGTCGGCGAATTTCAAGGCCCAGAAGTCGTAGAACTCCGGACGGTAAAGCAGGCCGTCGATCAAGTGGTTGCGGCGGCCATCGGCTGAATCGGCCAGGAACTCGCGACGTTCATCGGGAGTAGGCAGAACGCCAAGGACATCGAGATAGACCCGGCGAATGAACTCGAGGTCGGTGCACCTTGCCGAAGCGGAAATGCGCATGCGATTGAGCTTGGTGAAAACCGCGCGGTCGATCAGGTTGTCCTGCGGAACTTCCGCCCGCACGAAACCAGGGACTTCGACCAGATGGGTGAGCCGGACGTTGGCGACGAGGTTGAGGTAATGGGCGATGATCGCGACTTCCCCCCGCGTCTTGAATCGGACGTAACCGCCGGCATCGACCTCGGCGATCTCGGGGTTTGACGAATCGTAGTAACAGATCGGCGTGACGTCGCGCACGGTCTTGTCGGCCCCATGCACGCGCACGACGAGTTGTTGCGTTTTCGCCGGGGCATTCAAAACTCGCGACTCGGGCAGGACTTCCAGTCCGACCGCGGCCGGCGCCCCCGGATCGTCCCTGGCTCCGTCCTGGATCCAGTCGTGCACGAACTGGTACGACTTCGAGTTGGCCGCCAGCCGCAAGCCACCCTCGTGCGGAACCTGGCCGAGCGGCTTGCGCAATAAGAGGCTGGTGTCGGCCGCGAGGCGATTGATCCGCCGACCGCCCGACTCGCGCGAAAGCACCGCGAAATCCTGATCCGGCAGATACCCGCGCAGGCTCAGCCGGAACCCCCCCTTCCCCGTCGGGGTCCCGTGACACGCGCCGGTGTTGCAGCCGGCCTGGCTCAGGGCCGGTATCACATCGCGTCGAAAGCTCACGGGTCTCGGCGTCTTCATCCCTTCCACGATGACACTCGCACTGGCCGAGTGAGAATTCCGCGCGATGATCGTGGCCGTCCCATCGCCGACCGGTGTGACTCGACCCTGGGTGGAAACAACAGCGACCTGTTCGTTCGAGCTCGCCCAAACGGCGCCGCGAGTCAGGTCCACGACGGAACCATCAGCGGCTTTGCCGGTCGCGAGCAACTGCTGCGTCGCGCGGTGGCCGATCAGCTTCGATTCCCGAGGAGCAACCGAGATCTCGGCATATTCGCTCGAGCTGGCACCGCTGCGCTCCTCGCCGCTGCGGGCTGCGATCGGCCCGAAGGCGGCCGTCGTGAGGGCGACGGCCAACATTGTCGCAACGCCCTGGCAAGTAAACCGAGATTGCATCGATCGCTCCTCCAGGTGGTTGCGGGAATGATGGCGGGGGTGGGGCGTGAGGCGGCGGCCGGGTTGGTGTCGGGGATCGGCGAAGACCCACAACGCTCGATATTTGTTAAACCATACCCCAAGCTTGCCCAAATTTTCAAGAAAGGTCAAACAATTTTTGGGCGTCAGCGAGCCGCTCACGCGCTCTGGACTTGCGTCCGGTGGCTTGAACTGTACAATTGAAGTGTTGAGGTGCATTTCCCGGCAAGTCGGTTAGCGATCGATCATTCCGAAAGTGCGTCCAATTCGTCGATTGGTGTGGTAGACTGGACACGTTTGTCTCTTCGAGTGTGCGCTTGCACCTCGGATCGGGAGCTGGATATTGACGGACGTCCGGCGGCCCCCGGGAATGGGGCCTTCTTGGTCAGGGAGGATTTACGGGTATGGGCGTACGCATAGACAGCGCGGTCGCGCGCTACGGCTTGCCGGGTTTGGTTCTCGGAATGGTTTTGGCCTGGGGCGGCGGTGTGCGGGGCCCCCAGGTGGTCGCAGAACAGACGGTTGCAAGCGAACGGCCGGCGGGCGTTCCACGAGTCGCGCCGCGGTCGGGTGAAGGGGGAAAGTCACAGGCAGGGCGTTCGATTGCGGGTGGCGACGGCAGCGGCACGCTCGCCTTGATCACCGAGACGGCAGGGCCGGCGCAGTGGTTGTATGTGATCGACACCAAGAAGCGGGCGTTCGCCGTTTACCGGATCGACCCCAGCAATGCCAAGGGGACCGTCAAGCTGGAAGCCTCACGTCAGTACAAGTGGGACCTCGAACTGGAACATTATAACAATCAGGCGCCGGAACCCGCCGCCATCGAGGCGACGGTGAAGACTCTGGCGCACCCGAGTCAGTAACCCGAAGACCGATGACGTGACGGGTCGCGGTCTTCAATCCACCAGAGTTGAATTCCAACGTCTCAGAGAAGGCCGATCTCGACCGCGAGGAGCACGTCCATGGCTCAGTTCTATACATTGGAAGAAGCCGCCCGGGTCCTGGGGATGAGCGCCGACGAACTCAAAGGCAAGGCGCAGGCGCGTGAGGTGCGCGCGTTCCTCGACAGTGGCTCGTGGCGGTTCCGGGTTGTCGACGTCGATGAGCTCGCCCGCCGCCGCGGGCTGGGAAGCGACGCCGAATTGCAGCTTTCCGACCTCGAGTTGCCGGCCGCGGGCGGATCCGGGAATCTTGATCTCTCCGAGTTTCATCTCGGAGTCGCCAAGCCCGATCTGGGAGCCGAGACCGCTCACCTGGGCATCTCCAAGGGAGGCAAGAGATCCACGGACAGCTCGGAGGACGATATTCTGCTCGACGAGCTGACCGTGCCGCCCAGCCAGACCACCGGATCCAGCTCGGTGATCATCGGGGGAATGTCGGGCAAGCTTCCCAGCGATTCCGACGTCCGCCTGGTTCCCGACTCGGCGCGGGCGCGAGCGATTCCGACGTGCAGCTCATGCCCAGCGCGAAGCCGCCCAGCGATTCCGACGTGACGCTCATCAAGGACGATACCGCCGATCACGGCATGCTTTCGAGCTCGGACTCGGGAGAGACGGCCAGGGGCCCGCTTCTGGGCTCGTCGGCCGAGGTACAGGCCGGCTCCGACAGCGATTTCGAGCTCAATCCTTCGAGCGAGCTCCTTGACGCTCTCCAGCCCGACTCCGGCAGCGATTTCGAGCTCAGCGCGCTCGACGCCAGCGACGAGTTCGAGTCGACGCCGCTGGCGACTAAGGCCAGCGATTCCGATGTGACGGCCGCCGACCCGAAACTCTCCGGCATCAATCTGTCCAAGCCCAGCGACTCGGGCATCAATCTCCAGTCCGGACCAGGGCTGGGTGTCGGCCAGGCCGACTCGATCGAGCTGGCCCCCTTAAGCGACGAAGAAATCAAGGCGACAGGTGCCCGGACGTCGAAGGCACGCCCCGCAAAACCCAAGCCATCGCTGGCCGCCACGCCGCCTCCGGCTGTCAAGAAGGGTGAAAAGGACATCTTCGACGATACCGATTTCGAAGTCGATGTCCCGCTCAGCGATAGCGATTCCGACGACAAGACCGTCCAGCTCGAAGCAGCCAGCGACTTCGACCTGGAAGACAGCGACACGGGCTCGGAAGTCTTCGCAATCGACGAGGAAGCCGTCGATCAGAACGCGTTGACCGCCATGGCGCCTTCGGCATTCGCCGAAGATGAAGAGGACGAAGACGACGGCTTCGAGTCGGCGGTTTCGAGCGAGATGACGGCCGGCTGGGGCGCTTCCGAGGGCGCTGCCAGTCCTGAACGGGCGACGCCCATGGTCATGACCACCCGCGGCGATGAGCCCGAGTGGAGTGGGCTCTCAATCGGCCTGCTCGGCGTCACCACCGTCTTCCTGGTCTTCTCGCTGTTCGTCGCTCACGACCTGGTACGCAACCTTTACGAGTTCCGCGAAGGTGGCAGCGCCGGCTCGGGATTGGTCAAAGCGATCGCAGGTTTGTTCTTCGGAGGTTGAATCGGTCAAGGGCACGCCCGGCAGGCAGCGCCGGGCGCGGCAGGGAGGCGGGCACAGAGGCCCGCCCCACTTCGTTCCTGAAAGGAGGCGGAACGAATGGTTCGTGCGCTCCAAGGCGCTGGATGCCGGATCTCGATCCTCGCCCTCCTTGCGCTCGGCTCGGGGTGCACGATGGTCCCACGCTCCCAGGTCGCTGAGTGCCAGCGGGCCCAGCAGACCCTGCACACCGAAAACGCCCGGCTCAAGGATCGGGTCCTCGTCTACCAAACTCAAAATCGCGACTACGCCGACCGAGCGGTTGATGATTCTCGCCGGCTCGCGGCCCAGGACGAGACGATCGATCAGTTGCGCCAGAGTGTACGCGGCTATCGCAGCGACATTTCCCGTCTCGAAGCGGCCTTCAAACAGTTAACGGCCAACCTGGGTGATCTCGGCACGAGCACCGCGCTATCGCGCCCCTGGCCGCCCTCGGGCGCCCGAAGAGCGAGCGCCGCCAACCAGAACGAGCCGGGTAGTCGCTCCCCGAACACGTCGAGCCCGGACGACGCGGCCAGAGTGCGCTAGGGCCAATACCGCTAAAGGACTTGCATCGACGTGACCTATACGATGCTCAGTAGTAGCATCACCAGATCACGGACGGCGAGTCCCAATCCGCAAAGTTCCAGGCCCACAAGGACATAGCCGATACGCTTCCTTGCTGGCACGTCCCGATCCGACGACAGTTTCGACGACACTCGGATCATTATCATAAGCCCTGCAATCATCACGATCACATTATATACAAACACTAACAGCCAATAGTACGATAGAGGAAGCCACACACGAGTGAACGCGAAATGCAGCAGACCGAAAACCAGATAAAGCAACCCGCCCGCTAGCAGCCCGAAGACGGGCCAACCGACCCATCCAGCCAGGAAGAAAAGCACGACAACCAGTCCGCTGAAATTATCGAATACGTAGTCCAGCCGGTCTGAGCCAAGGAATACAGCTAACCCGAGGCCGACGACAAGAAAGGTCACGGCCAGGAATGCCTCGCTACGAAGAGCCAGGATCAGTGGATCAATTGCAGACATATCCTCTCCGCGAGGGAGTTGCTTCGTCTTCCACACCGTCGAACGGACGAGCGCCCGGTCCCTGGGATCGGCCCCAATGCCGGCCGCCGCCAGTCAGGCCAGTATATCCGGCTGTAATGCCGGCCGCACCGGAATCTCCGGCCGGACGCCCTGCGCATGGCTCCGATGGACTTATTACCACTCAACAACTCCCGCCCTTGACTCTCGGGTCGCTGGGCATGCATAATCCTTAATGGGATAACGAGAAATTCTGCTTCCTGGCCCACTTTGTAGGGAGTTGATTCTGATGCGCACGATCGCGACGGCCCTGAGTCTGGCCATTGTGGCTCTGGGCCCCAATTTTGCCAATGCGGCCGGAATTCGCGGCGAGTATGTCGAGGCTCGCACCGCTGATGTATTCACTGGACCGTGCTTCTCCAACGCCGAAGTCTTCATCACGGGCAAGAACGCCGTGATGGCGTGGAAAGTGACGGAGGGATCGTGGAAGGGCGTCAAGCTCGACCAACTGTGCGTGGCCGCGGCCGTCGTCGGCACCACAACCTTCTCGGAAGATCAACCTGAGAAAGCTCAATCGGTGCTGATCGTGGATTCCAAGGCGACGGCCAAACAACGAGATGCGCTCGTCGATCTCGCGAAAACCCTGGGCGGAGCCCGTCTTTGCCACGTTGCCAGCGTGACGACCGCCAGGATGGTACTCAACCTCGAAGATCACACCGCCTCGGAGGCCGATAACGCTCATACGGCGCATTCGATGCCCGAGGCGCCCTGCGCGACCTTCTGGGCGGCCGGGCTCGCCCAGATCGTGACGCGTCCGCTCGACGAGCGGGACCATACCTGCGGCAACGAAGTCATCGCTTATCCCCCGCTGTCGGCGGGAGTGGAGGCCAAGCCCGCTTACACTTTGGGGCACACCTTCAAGGGTGAGGGGCTCAACGCCCAGTGGGCCGATCCGAACTGCCGCAGCAGCTTCGTCGGCCACTTCGCGCTTTGATCGACGGCATCGTATCACAATTGGCGCTGAACTATGCACACGATTGCCTTCCACCTTCTCGTCAGCTTGGCCATGGCTGGCACCCAAACCGACCAGGCGTCGATGAAAGTCGAGGTCTTGAACGAGGCGCCGCCCAAAGCGCTTGGCGCAGCGATACGCGACGTGCTCAATGCGCGGGGATATCGAATCCGGGACGAAAGCGGCGCCCCATTCTTGGACATCTGGCTGCGTAAGGCGATTCCGAGCTCCGCCAAGCCGGCCGGCCCGAAAGGAACCATCCAATTCCCTTTTTTTTCAGAGGGCGAATTGCTCGGCGCTTGCCAGTTTGCGGGCGAGGGACACGATTACCGTGACCAGGAGATCCCCAAGGGGTTCTACACTCTGCGCTACGGCTTGCAGCCAGTGAACGGAGACCACCTCGGAGTAAGCCCGTTTCGCGATTATGCGCTTCTGGTTCCGGCTGCCAAGGATAACTCCCTCGCCCTGCCGTCCCGCAAGCAGCTCGATGAGCGGAGCGCGGAAGCCGCCGGCACCAGCCACCCGGCCGTGTTCATGCTGCTGTCGTCTCCTGCCGAGGAGTTGAAGAAAGCTCCGCTCATGATTCACGATTCCGACAAGAACACCTGGTCCGCCACGCTACCCTTGGAACTCGCGGTCAAAGGACAACGTGGGGCTCTGGCGTACCCCGTACGGTTGGTGGTTGTGGGAGTCGGGCCAACCTGACTTCTGGTGGGCTCGCGGCCGATCTTGCCTCGGCTGTGGCTCGAAGCGGCCGCGCCTGCGCGATCGCGAGAGCGAGCGAGATCGCACTCTTTTCGAGTAGTTTCCCTGGGCTTTCACCGACGATGTTGCCCATTCCGCTCTTGATCGCGATGGTGCTGGCTTTCGGGATCGATCCTCCCCAGACGGGCGTTCCTCCGGCCGACGTTCTGGCGCGAGTGCTCGAGACCTTTGGCGGAATCACCCTCGTAGCCGCCCTGGCATTCGGGCTCGGATTCTGGGTTGCCTTGCGCGCATCGCGCTTCGGATACTCGCCCTCGCGGCTCCGTCGCCGCTACACCTTGGCGGCGCGGCTGCTGACAATCTTCTCACTCGTGGTCTACGGCTGGATCATCCATTCCGTCGGCTGGTCGAAGGTGGTCCGAGCGAATTGGGGGCTGGGTGCATGCGTGATGGTTGACGATATCCTGGTCTTGTTGCCGTTTCTGCTGATTCAACTGCTGGTCTGGTGGGGACTTTACATCGCCGACCGGGCGCTTCAGGCCCGCTACGAAACGGCCAGGGCCAGCAGCCTGGGGCGACACTTGACGCTGAAAGCCCGGCATTCGCTCGGCTTGATGTTGCCGATCATCCTGTTGTACGTGGTGAGGCGCGACATGATCGCGCGAATCTGGCCAGCCTGGGCTGAGACCTCGCTCGCCGAGCCGGTCGAAATCACGCTTCTGGGTGCACTGGTCCTTTTGGTTTCGCCTCTCTTCGTGCGGCTGGCCTGGCCGACTCGCTCGCTAGAGAGCGGCCCGCTGCGACGGCAGCTCGAGGAAATCGCCCAGCGCGTCGGCTTCCGATTCACCGATATTCTCGTCTGGGATACCGGCGGGACCATGATCAACGCGTGCGTCACGGGAGTTCTGCCCAGGTTTCGCTATGTTCTCCTGACCGACGCTCTGATCGAGTCGTTGACCGCGGAAGAGGCGGCTGCGGTGTTCGGACATGAAATCGGTCACCTCGCACACCGGCATCTGCTTTACTTCGCCTTTTTCTTCCTGGGCAGTCTCGGGATCCTCTCGAGTCTCGCGGACGGGGTGGCTCAACTCGCACCCGTCGTGGCTAAAGCAGCCTGGCTTACGCCGTGGAGCGCTCCGGTCGCAAGCGACGTCTTCCAGGGCACCACGCTCCTTTGCGCACTCGCCTTGTATGTATGGGTGGTGTTCGGCAGTCTTTCCCGGCGATTTGAACGCCAGGCCGACGTCTTCGGCAGCAAGGTTGCCTCGTTTAGCCCGACCCGCTATCTTTCCTCGACCGACTCGGACGACCTGCATTCCACGCACGCCACGCCGGGAACTGGCCTTATGCTCCGATCCCAGGGGATTCGAATCTTCGCGGATGCGCTCGCAAACGTAGCCCGCTACAACGGTTTGGATCCCAACGGCCCGTCGTGGCGTCACGGCAGCATCGCGCAGCGCATCGCCTTTCTGCACGGCTTGGATGGGCATCCGGACGGGGAGCGCATCTTTCAAGAAGGAGTTCGGAAGCTGCGTCTCTGCCTGGGTGTCGTGCTCGTCGTCGGGATCTTGCTTTCCATCCTCCCGCCGTCGTTCTGGCTCTCGGCCCTGACTCAGGCGTGGGGGCAGGCGCGTGAATGGGGTTTCGTGATCCTGGGAGGGCGAGGCTCCGTCCGAGCCAGGCAAACAACCGGCTCACACGGAGGTTCGCCCTCCCCGAATCGTGCACGGCCATTTAGGGCATGCAATCGTATCTCACGAGGAGAGTCGAGATGAGTCCAGTTAGATATCGCACGATCGACGTCGAAGGGCTCGATGTCTTCTATCGGGAAGCCGGGAATCCAGAGGCGCCCAAGCTGCTGCTGCTTCATGGCTTTCCCAGCTCGAGCCACATGTTCCGGGACCTCCTCCCACGCTTGGCCGACGGGTTTCACGCCATCGCGCCGGACCTCCCGGGCTTCGGCCGCACGGCACTGCCGGCGCGGGACCAGTTCGCCTACACGTTCGACAATCTCGCCCGGGTCGTGGAACGCTTCGCCGAGCTCGTCGGCTTCGACCGATTCGCGCTCTACGTCTTCGACTACGGCGCGCCGACAGGCTTCCGCATCGCGATGCGGCGCCCGGAACGGATCGCCGCGATCATCTCCCAGAACGGCAACGCCTACGAGGAAGGCCTGAGCGACGGTTGGAATCCCATCCGTGCGTACTGGCGGGAGCCGTCGCCCGCCAACCGGGAGGCGCTCCGCGCCTTCCTGACCCCACGGGCCACGTACTGGCAATATACGCACGGCGTGCCCGACTTGACTGCCGTCTCTCCAGACGGCTATTCGCTCGACGACTTCTACCTGACGCGGCCGGGAGCGGACGAGATCCAGCTTGACCTGTTCCGCGACTACGCGAGCAACGTGGCACTTTATCCGGCCTTCCAGGCCTACTTCCGCAGCCACCAACCGCGGCTCTTGGCGGTCTGGGGCCAGAACGACCCCTTCTTCCTGCCTGCCGGCGCGGAGGCGTTCAAGCGCGACATCCCGGAGGCCGACGTCCGCTTCTTCGACACCGGGCACTTCGCCCTCGAGACGCACGCCGAGCCGATCGCCGCGGCGATCCGGGAGTTCCTTTCCGAGTGAATCTACGGGCCCGGCCGCGCCGCGCGTCGCGGCTCGACGAGAGCGTGTTTCATCAACTGAGTGCAAACGAGCCGCGAGAACTTGTCATTTCTTCCCATTTCTCCCACTCCACTCACTGCGGCGTCGTTGTGCCCTAAACGCTGACTTGCCAAGCCGCTCAATGCGTGAAATAATACAGCTAGACAGTCTAGCTATTTCTCGGAGACAACCAAATGGAATGGAATCTTGCCGACGCCAAGAACCGATTCAGCGAAGTCGTGAACCTCGCGCTCACCGAAGGACCGCAACGGGTCCATCGCCGCAAGGACACCGTCGTTGTGGTGGCAGCCGAGGAGTTCGAGCGGCTCGTGGGCCAGCGTCCCGCGCTCAAGGACTATCTCGCCGAGGGCGAATCGTTCGAGGGACTGAACCTCGAACGTGACCGGAGCCCAGGCCGGGACGTCTCGCTATGAAGGCCCTGCTGGATACCTGCGTCCTGACCGAGCTTCGCAAGCATGACGGCCACGCGGGCGTGAAGACTGCGGTGGCCGAGGTGCCCGACGCCGACCTGTTCGTGAGCGTCCTGACCGTGGGAGAGATCGCCAAGGGCATCGGCCTGCTTGCAGCGGGCCGGAAGAAGGCGGCCCTTGGTTCGTGGCTCACGGGGCTTGAGACCAAGTTCGCGGACCGGATCCTCGCGATCGATGCCGAGACGGCTCGGCTCTGGGGCGAGCTCACGGCACGGGCCCAGAAGTCTGGGAAGTTCGTTCCCGCTGTCGATGGCCTCATGGCCGCCACCGCCCTCCGCCACGGGCTTCATGTCATGACGCGAAATGTTTGCGATTTCGAAGCGAGCGGAGCCATGGTTATCAACCCGTGGCAAGACTCATGAGAGAGCAAACGAGCTGCGAGAACTTGTCATTTCTCCCCACTCCCCATTCCCCACTCCCTGCCGTTCCCAAAGAGTGACTTTGAGCCCAATTCCGAGTTTTGTTATAGTGCGGCCGTAGCGTTTCCCGCCGGGCAGCGGATTTCGTGCCCGCACAGCCCACGACATGGAGGTCGTCATGCTCCGATGGCCAATTCGGCTCAAGCTGATCGTGAGCTTGGGGCTCGTCGTGGGAATGATGTTGATCCTGATGGGCGCTTCCATCTTCGGGCTGCACTCATTCCATACAACCTACCTGACCCTGGTCGATCAATTGCCCGAGTTAGGCGCGTCGGCAAAGTTGATCGAATCGGTCTTCCGCATGCATTCGCCGCGAGACAGCACCTCCGAAACCGAGCGCGATGATTTGAAAAGACAAGTCGTGGTGGCGCAAGATGCCCTGCTTGTCTATTTTCGCCAGTTAAAGCAGAATACGCGCCAGGGTAGCCGGTTCGACCAAGGATTGGACGAGCTGGGCATGGCTTTTCTGATGGATGATGATCTGGCGGCGATTCGTGCCGAGCTTGAGCAGGAACCGGATGCCGGGAAGACTCTGCTGCCGGGCACTTCCTATTATGTCGCGAACCATCCGGAGTTGCTGCCTCAAGTCAAGCCGGCCACGGGGCTCAAGTCTCGAATCGAACGGCTGCATGACACGGTGATGCAGCTTCCGAACAAGCTGTTCAGCGACTCGTGGGCAGTACTGAAGATGTCGCAGGGGGCCTACAAGACCAGCCGGGTTGCTGTCTGGATCTCGTCGCTCATGGTTCTGGGGATGCTCTGGGGATTGACGCTTCTGATTCACCGCTGGGTCCTGTTGCCGTTGCGGTTGTTGCAGCGGGGAGTGCGGCACGTGGCGCGCGGCTCCTTCGACTACAAGATCAATCTGAAGTCGGGCGACGAGATGCAAGATCTGGCCGAGGCTTTCAACGACATGACCTCCAAGATCAGCGTCACCTACGCCGATCTCGAGGGCCAGGTCCAGGAGCGAAGCCGGCTCCTGGTTCGTTCAGAACGCCTGGCTGGCGTCGGCTTTCTGGCCGCGGGCGTGGCGCATGAGATCAACAATCCGCTGGCGTCGATCGCTTTCTGCGCCGAGGCACTCGACCACCGGCTCGAGCGCGTGCTCAATTCTCCGGTACATCCCGATCATCAGGTCATCGCCAATTACCTGAAGATGATCCAGGAAGAGGCCTTCCGCTGTAAGAGCATCACCGAGAAGCTGCTCGATTTCTCGCGCTGCAACGACATCAAGCGCGAGCGAGTCGATCTGGCGAGCCTGATCCAGGGGGTTGTGGAGATGATCAGGCACATCGGCAAGTACACGGGCAAGACGATCGTCTTCCATCCGCGCGAGGCGGTGATGGCGCACGTGGACGGCCAGGAAATCAAGCAGGTCGTCTTGAATCTCATCGTCAACGCACTCGAGTCGATGGATGCGAATGGCACGTTGCGAATCGATACCCGGTACAATCACGGCATGGCGGAGATGGTCTTGGCGGATAATGGCTGCGGCATGAGCCCGGAGGTCCTCGAGAACATCTTCGAACCCTTTTTCACCAAGCGGCGTGATGGTAAAGGGACCGGTCTTGGCCTATCCATCACTCATCGGATCGTGAGCCAGCATCACGGTGAGATCATGGCTGCAAGCCCGGGCGAGGGCGGAGGTGCGACGTTCACGGTCCGGCTGCCGATTCACCCGACCGAGATGGCGGACGACAGTTTCGTTTCGCCCAGGAGCTCGGCACGCCGAGGGGCCGAGCCAGTTTCGGCGCCTCTCTAGCGGGCATCCTCTTCCGGTCTGATCCATCCACTTCCAGCGGTCGATACGCAGAGAACCGATCTTTAAGAAGGAATCCCGTCCATGGATAAGACACGTCAGGGAGGATTGCGAATCCTGTTCGCAGATGACGAGGTTCACTTGCGCGATCTGATGCAGTTGGAGCTGCCTCGCTTAGGCCACGAGGTCACGGTCTGTCCCGATGGGGCGGCCGCGCTGCGGGCACTGGAGCGCGGGTCCTATGATGCCGCGCTCCTGGACATGAGGATGCCGGGGATGACGGGCATCGAGGTGCTCAACCAGATTCGCCAGGTCAGCCCGGAGACCCAGGTGATCATCTTGACCGGGCACGCCACCGTCAACACGGCCGTGCAGGCATTGCGGCTGGGGGCGTTCGACTATCTCACCAAGCCGTGCAAGTGGGCCGAGCTGGAAGCGATCCTCAACCGGATCGCCGAGCGGCGCGATCTCTCGAACAAGACCGCCGCCCTGGAGACCCGGCTCAAGGCCGCCGAAGGCACGCCGCTCTTGATCGGCGAGACGCCCGCCATGCAGCAGGTCCGCCGGCTGATCGAAACGATCGCGCCTACCGACGCCTCGGTCATGATCCTGGGTGAGACGGGCACGGGCAAGGAGCTCGTCGCTCGCAGCCTGCACGAGAAGAGCCGCCGCGCCGATCGGGCGTTCATTCCGGTCAACTGCGGGGCACTCCCCGAAAACCTGGTCGAGAGCGAGCTCTTCGGCCACCGCAAAGGGGCATTTACCGGCGCCGATTCGAACCGCAAAGGGCTTTTCGAGGTCGCCAACGGAGGCACCCTGTTCCTCGACGAGGTCGGCGAGCTCGACAAGGGCGTGCAGGTCAAATTGCTGCGATTTCTGGAATCCGGCGAGATCCGCCGCGTGGGCGAGAACGAGCCGTTCCGCGTCGACGTGCGCGTTCTCTGCGCGACCAATCGCGACCTCCGCGAGATGGTCGCCAACGAGCAGTTTCGCGAAGACCTCTTCTTTCGCCTCAACACGTTCGAGATCTTCCTGCCGCCGTTGCGCGAGCGCCGAGGCGACATCGCCGCGCTCGCCGCGCACTTGTTGACCCGCCAAGCGTCCCGCCGCGGGATGACGGAATCGGCCATTGTTCCCGAGTCGATCGACGCACTCATGGCCCACGACTGGCCCGGCAATATTCGCGAGCTGGCCAACATGATCGAGCGCGCCACAATCCTGGCCGGCAACAACCCCATTCTTCCGGAACACCTGCCGACCCAGATTCCCTTGCGCTCCAAGGCCCATCAAAGCGCGAGTCCCGCGATCGCATCGCCCCATTTCCAGGTCCCCGACGGCACGCCCACGCTGCGCAACGTCGAGATGAAGTACATTCAAACGATCCTCGAGAAACATAACGGCAACAAGCCGGCCGCATCGCGCGAGCTGGGCATCAGCCTCAAGACGCTCTATAACAAGATCAATCAGCTTCAGCACAACTGACTATTTACCCAGGCTGACGCCTCTTTCGAGTCTTACGCACTGGTTGTGGTTGTATTTCGCGCAAAATATCGGCGAACGAAACTCCCCCCGATTCATTGGCTCTATTGCACGCATCATCGATCATCTGTCGCACGCGTTTGTTTCGGCCCAGCGAGAAAGCTTCTCGGTCGAAGCGTTCGTCGAGCGCGACCAGGGCAGCGCACGGCTGGCCCTCGTGCAAGAGCAGCACCGGTCCCTCCTTGAGGGCGCCAATCAAGTCGGTCAACTGCTTCTGAGCCTCGAGTACAGACACACTCTTCATAGCTCGAACTCCTCACCTTCCACAATCAGCTTGTCGCGATCCTTCCTGCCGATGATGGCCACGATTACTCTGGCGGTGCCTGGCTCCTCTTCGACCCGATACAACACTCGAAGGTTGCCGACTCTCAGTTCATAGTCGGCACAGTCGGGAGGGGGATCGAGGGCAAACTTGTTGCGAGTCTCGATTCTCGGATTCCCTTGAACCAGTTGTGTACCGATCGCGTCCACCAGGCGCCGCTGGTCGAATGCCTTCAACTGCAAGAGTTGCCGTCGAGCATCCGGCGAGAAAACCAACTCCGTTTCTGGTCGGGCCATAAAGTCGGCTCTCCGACGTCAAGAGGTATCCCGCCTGCTATTAGTGGTCCAGCTCGTCATATCCGACTCCGGGTCAACGGCGACGTTGGTCTACCCATCCATTGTAACCGTCGCCAAGTCGATCCGGCCACTTCCCTCGGCGTCCTTCCCAAGCTAAAGGCAACACCCCATAATGAGCGCAGCCCGTCACTCGCCTTCAACAGCGAGGGCTCGGCGCCCAGCGGCGACGCATCCCCATACAGCCAGAACACCACCAGGAGGACCAACGATGAACCGGGGACTCAAGCGACGTCGATTTCTTCAGATGGCCTCCGCGCTCGGCCTGGGCGCCGAGCTCGCTCCGTGGGCCAGTCTGAAGACCATCACACCACTTCGGGCCAACGAAGCAAGGGTCAGTCCTGAGATGGTTCGTTTTCGCCCCGAAATCGAGCCGGTCGTACGGCTGATCGAGGAGACCCCGCGCGAACGTGCGCTCGAGGTCGCCATCGGCCAACTCAAATCCGGGCTGTCCTACCGCAACCTGCTGGCCGGGCTCTTCCTCGCCGGCATCCGCAACATCAAGCCCAGGCCGGTCGGGTTCAAATTCCACGCCGTGATGGTGATGAACTCGGCGCACCTCCTGGGCCAATCTTCCGCGGCGACGGAGCGGCTGCTGCCTCTGCTCTGGGCTCTGGACAACTTCAAGGCATCCCAGGCCCAGGATGTCAAGGAAGGGGATTGGGCCCTCCAGCCCGTCAATGAGTCCCACTTCCCCAAGCCCCATCAGGCGAAAGCCGAGTTCGTCCGGGCGATGGAGGCATGGGATGCCGACGCCGCCGACGGCGCGATCGCCGCTCTGTGCCGGTGCTCGGGGGCGGCAGAGACCATGGAACCGCTCTGGAGAGTCGCGGTGCGCGACCAGAGGAACATCGGCCACAAGGCGATCTTCGCCGCGCAAAGCTGGCGCACCTTGCAGAGCATCGGCTGGGAACACGCCGAGCCGGTCCTGCGGTCGCTCGTCTTCGGGATGCTTGATTTGCAAGGCGACTCCCAACCGCGGCCGGTCGGGCCTTATGAGGCCAACCTGGAGAATGTCGCCAAGATCCGCAGCGACTGGCAGGTCGGCCGTGAAGACCCGGCCGCCACGCAAGCCCTGCTTCAAGTGATTCGCCAGGCGACGCCCGAAGCAGCCTCTGCCGAGGCGCTCAAGCTGCTCAACCAGGGAATCGCGCCGGGCTCGCTATGGGACGCCGTTGTGCTCTCAGCCTGTGAGCTCTTGATGCAGAACCCGGGCATCATCGCCGTGCACGCCACCACGGCAACCAACGCCCTGCACTACACTTTCACGGCCAGCGGCGACGATCTCACCCGCCGTCTCGCTCTGCTTCAAGCCGTGGGATGGCAGCCGATGTATCGCGGCAGGGCAAAGCCGGCGAGCTCGCTCACGATCGATACTCTCAAGCCCGGTGTTGACGGCTCGGTCTCCGGCGGAGATGAGGCCGTGGCCGAGATCTTCACGGCCATCAACAACGACCGCAAGCAAGCCAGCGCCAAGGCGATGACGTACCTGGCTCGGGGAGGATCGGCCGATCTGATCTTCGCCATGGCGCGGCGAATGATCTTCCACAAGGGACGAGACAGCCACGACTACAAGTACGGCGGTGCCATTTGGGAGGAGTTTCTCTGGTCAACCGATTCGAAGTGGCGGGGTCAGATGGTAGCCGCATCGATGTTCAATCTGCCGGGCGCCAAGACCCCGGACAGTCCGCTCATGACACGGGCACGGGACGCTCTGGCAACCGTGATGAGCCGGTCGTGATGAGCGTAATGCACTGAATGTCATGGCGCTACAAGCAAGGGCGGGCACGGAGGCCCGCACCACTGTGTTGCGCAGCGCCCAACGCCGCATAGCCGCAACCAAGAGATCGGGGGACAGAGCCCCCTCCTACACAATTCGCCCCGCGGTGCCAGCCTCTTGTAGGAGCCGGCTTTGTCCGGCGATCTCCTGCACAATTCGCCGCGCGGTGCCAGCCTCTTGTAGGAGCCGGCTCTGTCCGGCGATCTCAAGAGGCGCGCATCGTGCGGAGATCTCCTCGAGGAAGAATCTGAGCAATGCAGGCCGAGGTCGAAAGGTCGGCGAGCTCCGCTAAGTGGGATCCCTCGGAGCTCGCCGACATCCTGACTCTGGTCTTGGGACCATCGTCAGGACTTTTTTCCATTGCATCTCAGTGAACTGGCGGCAGGGATTGGGCAGTTGTAGGTCGGGCTTTCGAGCCTGACCTACCGCATACGCTTTTCCGCCGTTCCCTTCACGCGCCCGGACTCCGCGGGGGTTTTCGCTCTCGCATGAGCTCCTTGTAGGCCGCGACGGCCATCCGGTCGCACGCCTCGTTCTCCGGATGGCCTCGATGCCCCAGGACGTGCTCGACACGCACTCGGTGCACCCCGACCAGCGCGTCGAGCCGTTTCCAGAGGTCGATATTGATCACCGGTTTGAAACTGTTGCCTTCCTTGCGCTGCCAACCCTGCCGCTTCCACTTGGGCATCCATTCGCTGATGCCTTTGGCGACGTACTGACTGTCGGTCACCAGTGTCACGTCACAGGGGCGCTTCAGGGCCGCAAGGCCCTCGATCGCGCCGGTGAGCTCCATGCGGTTATTGGTCGTGTCGAGCTCAGCACCTGATTTTTCGATCGAGAGGCCGGTTGCTGGGTGCTGGAGAATGAACGCCCAACCGCCAGGGCCGGGGTTGCCGCTGCATGCGCCGTCCGTGAACAACCGCACCGAATCCGGCGGCGCGGCGGCATCCTGCTCCATGGCGCGATTCCTTGAGAAATACCCCGCCCGGCAACGACGGCGTGATTGTAAGGTGGGTGCAACCCACAAGCCTTACACCGTTCGCGGTGGGATTCACCCACCCTAACATATGGCTCACCAGATCCCGCCTGCGGTATGGACCGCGGCGTGGCGTGGCGCGCCCGACGTTACTGTCGCCGAGCGCCGATCGTCAATACTTCCGCACGACGCCTACGAGCACTCCCAGAACGTTGACCCGGTCTCGGTAGATCGGCTTCATGGCCTTGTTGGCCGGCTCGAGGCGAATGCGGTTCCGGTCGCGGTAGATCTTCTTCAAGGTCGCTTCGCCGTCTTCATCGCGGACCGCCACGATCTGGCCGTCGCGCGCTTGCTCCTGGCGCTTGATGATCACAAAGTCGCCGTCGGCGATGTGTTCATCGATCATCGACTCGCCGGAAACCCGCAGGGCAAACTTGTCGCCCGGCTCGGTCCAGTCGCTAAATGTCAGCTCCTCGTGGTGCTCGACGGCCTCGATCGGCTGGCCGGCGGCGATGCGGCCCACCAGCTTCAACCCCATGCGCGAGGCGCTGACGGGATCCTCGAGTAGCTGAATCGCGCGCGACATGTTCGGCTCGCGATGGATCAACCCCTTTTTCTGCAATGCCTTGAGGTGGCACATGACGCCGTTGGGGCTCTTGATCTGGAAGTGAACACCGATCTCGCGGACCGTCGGTCCGTAGCCCCGTCCTTGTATTTTGCTCCGGATGAAATTGTAAATGTCCCGCTGCCGCGGAGTAAGCGCATCCAGGTCGGCCATGGTAATGCTCCCGGTATCACGTGAGCGGATCGAGGAAGGATGCCCGCCGTCAACAGGGTGACCCCTGTATGACACGGGCGATCACTAACTGACTCTTTGGCTGCTAATGTACACCGGTGTGCTAGCGCACGCCAGAACATTTTTCCAAAAAAACCGATCAGGCGACTTAACCCACACCCAGCCGCCATGATGCGCCGGGGGATCGCGTCTTTATGAATTCGGCCTCTACCGGAAGATAGACGCTGGGACAGGTCGTTCGACACGGAATTCAACCTCACCTCGAGGAGGGAACATTTCATGACCAACGACCGATTTGCAGCGGGGCTCGCCGCCCCTAGATTTGAAGCGTTGCCGCGGCGCAACCCATCGTCGCTGGACCTCGCAGAGCGGCGGTTGGCGACACGAAGACTCGTTTAGCTGACAGAGGCAGGAGTAAACCATGAAAACGCGTTTTGGCTCGACTCGCGTCCCCCGCTGGTCCGACGCATTTCGGCGTTCGGGACTGATTCTCGTCGCGGCCGCGATCGGATTCGGCTGCGCTATTTCCAGCACGTGGGCTGATCCCTCGGTTGGCGATCAGGGGCCAGCCCAGGCCGCCTCCGACCTCTGGTGGACGTATCAGATCGCCGGCCGCCGCGTCGGATATCTCCATGAAACGACAACCGGCAAAGCCTCCGGCGCGATCATGACAGACGCAGATGCCGTGATCGCGCTCGGCGCACTCGGAAGCAAGGTGGAAATCAAGATGAAGATTGCCAGCGAAGAAATGGCGGATGGAGCGCTCCGGAGCGTTCGCTGCCAGACCAGCAGCTCGACGCAAACGACCATGATGGAGGCGGTCGTCACCGAGGGAAAGGTTCGAGTCCGCTCACGCAGTGGCGCCAAGACTTATGAGCGCGATATCTCGTACCAGGGCCGCTTGCTCGGTCCCGCCGGCGTACGGCGGCTCGCAGCCCACGCGCTCCAAGGTCCCGGCGAGGCGATCGAATATAGGATGTTCGTTCCGGAGCTCGAGGACGTGCGCAAGATCACCCGGCAAGTGGTCGCGATCGAGGACGTCGATCTTCCGTCCGGGCATTTCCGGTCGATCAAGGCGACCGAGCAGATCGAAGGCTACCCGGCGCGGCGAACGATCTGGCTTGATCGCGAGGGACGGCTCATCCGGCACCAGGAGACCGGCCCATTCGGTCTCACGGAGGTCGTTCGCTCGGACCGAGCGACCGCCGAAGGCACGGCGGCGGGAGGCGAGCTGCCGTCGGACTTCTTCGAGCGGGCGCTGGTCCGTTCCAACGTGCGGCTTCCGAGCCCAAGGACGATCAGCCGGCTCGTGCTCCGTCTCACCCAGAAGAACCCACAAGCCGGTTGGCCCGCGTTCGACGGCCCAACGCAGTCGGTCAAGGCCAGAGACGGGAATTCGCTGACTCTGGAGATCGGGCAGGTCCAACCCCGGAGCGCGGCGGCGGGCTCGACACTTGCCGTCGGCGCGATGGCTGAATACCTGGCTCCAAACCCACTGATCCAGTGCGACGACCCCGAAGTGCAGAGGATTTGCCGCGAACTGGCCGGCGATGCTCGAAAAGACCCCTTGCACGCCGCGCGCCAGCTCGCGTCGTGGGTGCAGACGAACATGACCTTCGACCCCGGCATGGTGGTGGTTCCGGCCTCGGAAGTCGTGCGCAAACGTCGCGGTACCTGCATGGCCTACGCTGTCTTGCTCGCGACGCTGGCCCGCGCAGCCGGCATTCCGTCCCGGGTGGCAATCGGCTACGTGTACGTCGCGGGCGTCTGGGGGGGCCATGCGTGGGTCGAGGTGATGGTGGAGGATCGCTGGGTTCCGCTTGACGCCGCCCTGCCTGGCCCCGGCGCCTGCGACGCTGCGCGGATCTGCTGTATCAGAAGCTCTCTGGCGAAGGGGCTGGGCGCCGAGCTGGGCCCGCTCATGCAGCTCTTCGGCAACCTCGATGTGTCGGTCGTGGAATACGACCAAGACGCGGTCCGCACCAAAGTGCCTGGGAATGCCAAGTCGCACGTCATCGACGGCGACGTCTACCGGAACGTCTGGCTCGGAATCACCCTTCGCAAGCCCCCAGGCTTCAAGTTTCTCAAGCTGGACGCGATCTACCCGGATCGCGCCGTCCTGGGCCTCCAGGGCCCTTCGAGAGAGCTCGTCGAGCTCAGACAGCTCGATCTGGGGACTTCGGGCGACGCCCGAGCGGCGTGCGCGGTGCGGCTCCGTGTCCTGGTGCCCAACGGTGTTGAATCGGAGGTCTCGATGTCCGGGCGCAACGCAATGGCTGTCTCCGATGGAAAGAAGGCTGCCTGCGCGGTCGTCGAGAAGACCGACGTGTGGGTCTTGACGGTCGAAGCCGAGAACGCCGCCGCCTTGCTGAGAGACCTTGCGGCCGGGCTGAAGCTGGGCGCGGCCGGCCCCAATGACACTGGTGCCAAGCGGTCGCCTTCCTTTCGATAATCAAGGCGCGGCACGAAAATGAGTGTCGCCTTTCGCGGAGCGGAAGCCAACTTTACCGGAAAGTTATTTCCGTCCCGATCCCGACGCGGCGCAGCCGCATCCAACAGATCGGGGGACAGAGCCCCCTCCTACAGCGCCGCGGGACATCAGCACGTGGTCGTGTAGGAGCCAGCTCCGTCCGGCGATCCGAGGATGCGCGCATCGTGCGGAGATGTTTGCGGGGTGGAACTTAAGGAGTGCGCCATGGTCTCCCGGTTCTTACGGCGACTCGATGCCTGGAGCTCACGACTCTATCGGCTCGACCCCGAGCGGTTGCGCCGGGAGGAGGAGCTCCGGGCAACGCTGCTGCGCCAGTTGGTCGTCGCCACGGCAGCGATTTCGGCGTGCTACTTGCTTCTTGCCTGCGTGGGAATTCTGGCGCCGAGCCGGAGATTGCTCTGGAGCACTGTCGAATTGCTCGCGACCGCGGCCGCGTGCGGTTGGTTTCTGCATCGAAGGACGGT
Source organism: uncultured Isosphaeraceae bacterium (assembly GCA_963823675.1). Lineage (GTDB taxonomy): Bacteria > Planctomycetota > Planctomycetia > Isosphaerales > Isosphaeraceae > CAWGMT01. The sequence continues at coordinate 289,099 of CAWGMT010000025.1, forward strand.
TTCCCTGGGAACGATCCTGCTGCTGGTGGTCCTGAGCCATCCCGCAAGCTTCGCCGTCGCTGATTTCGGCCTGGAAAGCCCGGCCGCCGCGCTTTTCGTGCCGAGCATTCTCGTATGCGGGCTTCTGGTCGGGGGCTATTTTCTGGGCACGTGGACGGCGATCTGCGGGCTGGCGGTCCTTTACATCGCGCACGTCGGGGGAGAAGTTGCGGGCGATCGTGTCGTTGGGCACGGCACCACCGCCGCGGTCCTGTTCTGGTGGGCGATCTTCGCAGCGACGTGCTGGCTATCCCACCTCTTCTCGGTTCATCTCGAGCGCCTCTGGCTCTTGGGTCGCGGCCAGACGCAAGCCCTTGGCCGCACGCTCGAGCTGATGGTCACCGAGGAGCCGCTGGAGGAGCTCATCGATCGGATCCTGCCGGTGGTCGCCGAAGAGCTGGGAGCAGAGCGGATCTCGCTCTGGGGGCATGACCGCGGCCACGGCTCCCTCCGGATGACCGCGGCGGCCGGCCGCACGATGGAGAAGCCGGAGCGGCCCGAGCCCGTCCCGGTCGATGGACTGCCGGTCTGGGACGAGCTCTGCACTCACCGCCGTCCGATCCGACTGAATTCCGCATCGGAGGTGGGCGCGATTTTCGGGCGTCGCGCACTGGCCCCTCAGGAAGAGCGGGAGCTGCTCCTGGTGCCGCTTGTGTTCGATCAAGCCGTGGACGGCTTGTTGCTTCTGGAGTGGCGGATGCGGGCGCGGCACCCGGAAGATCGCCAGGAGCTCGCCGAAGTGCTGGCTCGGCAGGTCGCCCTGTACCTTCAGCTCGTCCGCCTGGCGCACGGCGAGCGCCTCGCGGCCGTGGCCGGGGAGCGCAACCGGATGGCCGGGGAGATTCACGACAGTCTGGCCCAGGGTTTCACCGGGGTTGTTGTCCAGCTCAACGCCGCCGACGAAATGCTCGACCAGAACCCGTCCGCGGCGAGAAAGCACATCGACCTTGCACGCGAGCTGGCCCGTGTCAGCCTGAACGAGGCGCGGCGGTCGGTCCTGGCGCTCAGGCCGCATGCGCTCGAATCCGCGGGATTGCCCGCTGCTTTGCGGCGCATCTGCCGTCAGCTCGCCACCAGCTCCGAAGTCGAGGTCGAGGTCGCCGGCCACGAGCGAGCCCTTCCGGCCGCTGTGGAGCACGACCTGATGCGGATTGGCCAGGAAGCGCTCACCAACGCCGTCCGGCACGCCCGGGCGAAGCGCATCGTGCTTCGGCTCGGCTATGGTCCGCAAGGCATCCGTCTTGAGGTCGAGGACGACGGGGTCGGCGGTGTTGACGGGGGCGCGAAGCCCGGCGTTGGCTTGGCCCTGATGCGGGAACGAGCGGCTCGCCTGGGAGGCCGCCTGATGATCCGAAGTCCTTTGGGAAAAGGTACGTGCCTTTCGGTCGAGATTCCGTTGAAATAGGAACCATGGAAAGCCGCACACGCATTCGGTTGTTGCTGGGCGACGACCACACGGTGGTTCGCGATGGGTTCGCCGCCATCCTTGGCTGCCAGCCGGACATGGAAGTCGTCGCGGCGGTCGGCAACGGGCGGGAAGCCGTCGAATCGTTCCGAGCGCTTCGGCCGGATGTCGCGCTTCTCGACCTGCGAATGCCGGTGCTCGGCGGTGTGCAGGCCATCGAGGAGATCCGTCGCGAGTTTCCCTCAGCACGCATCATTGTCTTGACCACGTACGATGGCGATGAGGACGTTTACCGCGCCCTCCAGGCCGGCGCAGCGGGTTATCTGCTCAAGGACACGACCACGGAGGCACTGCTAAGAGCGATCCGCTCCGTCGCCGCCGGCCAACGTTACGTCCCGCCCGAGATCGCGGCCCGGCTGGTCGAGCGCACGATGGCCGGTCCTGGGCTGACGGCCCGCGAAGTCGAGGTCCTCGGCGCACTGGCCACGGGAAAGACCAACAAGGAGATCGCGGCGGAGTTTTTCATCACCGAGGGGACGGTGAAGAGCCACGTGAATAACATCCTCGACAAGCTCGGCGTGCGCGATCGCACCGAGGCCGTCATGGAGGCGCTGCGGCGGGGGATACTGCACCTTTGAGTCGGTTCCGGCAGGCGGTTCTGGATCCATTCCTTTCGGTTCAACGGGAAAGAACGGGAAAGGACAGACATCGCCACGGCAACTGTTTCCTCGAGAACGGATCAGGCACACGTCCCTAACCCGTTTGTAGATAACGGATTCGGATTCGAGCGCGAAGCTGGGCTCGGCAAATCCTCACTCTCCTCATGCGGAATATTCGAGCCCGGCTCCCACAGCGCATCGGGACTTCTATGCGGTTGCAACACCTGTCGTCAATTGAAAAGAGTGGGACCGATCCCGGGTTACAATGCATGTGCTTTGCATTGATGGACAATGCCGAAGGCCGGAACCACGCCGTTTCCGACCCCCAGACAGCGAGGCAGTCATGGCACCCGATGATGCTTCAGAAACGAGTGACCGGGCTGACCCTATACCGCAACCACGTCGGACAACCTTCGGGCGCATTTCGCAGCTCGTGTTGGCGATGTTCTACTTCGCGGCCGGCGCGATTCTTATAAACAGAATTCTGAGCCCCGACTCGGTCACCACTCGCCGACAGATGCTGTTAGCCGGGCTCGTCGGGCTGATGTTTCTTCTCGCTTCCGTGCATCTTGTGATTTACAGGCTGGGATTGAAACTTCAAAAAGGGGCGGCCTGCCCGCGTCCCAGCCCACCTGAACGCATTCGGTGATTTATTGACGAGACCTTACATCTGGCCTCCGCGGCGGTATCCTCTTTGGGGGACAGTGGGGTCCCCTCGCGAACGTTTCCTGGAGCGATCACAAAGTGTGGCAACGTATTCTGGCGGAGTGCACTTCCGAGAAGGGGGCATTGATCCGCCAAGTCAGCCGAGCCGACCGCTACGAGGCTTATTTCGAACGAGGAACTCCCCGAGGCGCTTCGACGTTAAACTGCTTCCGATTCTTCAGCCACGCTCAGTATGTTCCTCCTGACGGCGGAACTCGATCGCACCGACGGCTGGTTCGGCGGCCGGCTCGCGGGCGGGTTCCGCTTCGATGAGCCGTGGGACAGCCCGAACGTTTCCAGCTCAACGACCCAACCCACCCGAGCGTCTCCAGCAATCACCCCTTCGGTGGGTCGAGCCATCCCGGTCCGCATGTCCTCACCGTGGACGACATGGTCACCAGTCTCCCTCGGAACCTTCCCCCGGAGACCCTGAGAGCGCTCCTCACGATCGCTGGCGGGGAGAGAATCGAACGAAGAGGATGGTATCTGCGACCCTGAAGCGATCTCGATCGCAGGCGCAATGCCTAAATTATAGTTCGCGCAGGCACTCGAGCGCGGGACGATGGCGCGTTGTGGAAACCGTTATCTAGAAATCAAACTTGCCCGGAGCACCCGCCGAGGACAGAGCCGTGTCAACAACGATCCACGTGGCTTGCGGCGACTGCGCCCTGTACGACGCGCTCTCGATCCCGTGGATGGACATCGTATTCCTCCGTGATGACCTGTCGTGCGGTCCGCTGGGTGTGCTCGACGATCTCGACAGTTGGTGCGCGATGCGGGCGGCGTACTGGGAGCACCCGGAGGCAGAGCCGCCGGGCCAAAGGAAACGGCGACGACGTTCCAAGTGCGTGACGCGAAACTTCGTGATCGGCGACCTGGATCGCCTGGCCAATGCGGATAAGATCGTGATTTGGCTCGGGACGGGACTTGCTGAACAACTTGCGCTCGCTTGGATGCCCCACTCAGCGGCGAGCAAACCACGATCCGCGGGACGGAAGCTCGTTTGACTCCCGACGGTGAGCGGTTTCTCAAAACCGAGTTGAATTTCGTCGAACTGAATGGCATCGACACCTGGGTGGGCGGAGTACATCTCGACTCGCGAGTCGGGAATGTCTGGTTCCAACAAGACGGAAAGATTGTTCGGGGTTAACCCTGGCCTTCGTCCGGCCTTCTGCTCAAGCGGTTGATCGTTTTTTCGCCACAGCGGGGTTCGACTTCATGCTTATTTCAGTTTCCCACCGCGAAGACGCGAAGGGCGCAAAGGGAAGACGCCATGAATAGGACGAAGGAAGAGAAATAGTTGATTATTTTCTTACCGGCGGAAATCGGCGATTACACGTGGCCTCTGCGGCCGCACGCAAGCGAAAACGGTGGCGTCCAGAGGACACGGTATCCAAGCAATCCCATCGAGAACGACATCAATGAGGCTCCCTCGCTTGCAATTCACGTTGCGGTGGCTGGTCATGGTGGTCGCATCGCTGGCGGTGCTGATGGCCGTGGGCGTCGAGGTGGCGCGGGCGACCCGCCGCGCCCGCGAGTACCGGCAACTGGCGGACTCGCACGCCGCCTTTCGGGAGCTATGCCTCGCCGAGGCCGACGAATATCAATGCGCCTACGGCCACAAGATCGGGGCCGACCGCCGGTCCGACACGGACTTGCGCCAGTATGAGGCTCACGAACGGGTGCTGGCCCGGCACTACGATGCGCTGGCCGCCAAGTACCGCCGCGCGGCCCGATTCCCCTGGCTGTCGGTACAAGCCGACCCTCCAGCACCGAATTGAGCTCATTCGTGCCCAGTGGGTGAATTACTAACGAGGCTTTACACCTGGCCCCTGCGGCGGCAGGAAGGCGCAAAGTGTGGTACACTGTCGCCGGTTTACGGTCGTCTAACCCGGAGAACGGAGTTTCCATCTCGGATCGATTGGAGAGCGGACATTCGATCGAGACGCTTCCGACTTCTTGCCGAGGGGATCGTTTGGGCACTGCTGCTCTCGCTCCTTGCCCTCGGAGTGCCGATCTACCGAAATGATGCCGGCCGACCGGGCACTTCAGCGGAGGCGGACAGGCGCAAACGGTGATCCATAGTTGGCACGTACACGCAGGCGCGGGACGCTGGGCGAAGCCGAAAGCGTTGACTTCTATCTGGAGTCGGCGGAGCTTAACAAGCGGGAAGCGGCGGAATGGCGATCGCGTCTGCAAGTGCTGACCGAACTGATCCAATATCATGCCCGCTTGAGAACGAAATACGAACAAGCCTCTTCGCAGCCATACCTCCCGGTGCGGCCCGATTCACCGGAACGGTTGTGGCCCAATCAAAATGAACCGCTCCCAGTCGTCGGGCCAACGATGATGCCGGGCGGTTAATCCTCTCGGCCGCCGATCTTCGGTGGTCGTGGGAACGCGAGTTGCCAGCACCGTAACGAGGTGAGTCGCATCGGCTGAACCATTGTCGAGACTTTACGTCCGGACCCTGCCGCGGTATGAAAGCGTAAAGGGTGCTCCAGGATCGGAGCGTGACACCGCGGCCTCACCATTCGATCCCTAGAATGCGGTCAGCGATGCGACCATCAACAGGGATAGACGCCGTGACGCTGGCCCCCAAGAGGCTCCGGAAGTGGTTGGTCATGCTAGGCGTGATGCTGGCCTAGGTGTGCGCGTGTGTCGTCATTGGTTACGGACCGACGCCCCTCCCGCCAAAGCCAGCCATTCCCGCCGCTGCCCCGCCCACGGCTCCGATCTGCCGCGGGACGATCGTTAGCATCGCGATCGATAAAACGGCGCTCAAGGATAAACTTTGGAGGCATGACAGCCTATGGGTGGTCACGGTTCGACCCGATGATAATCTTTCGGGGTGTGCTAGCGGACGAGAGATGCGGTTCACGATGCACAGCCCTTCCATGCGCGGGTTCACAAGCGTCGGGGAGCGCGTTGAAGTCCACAGTGGCGACGGACGAGGATTGTGGGCGATTCCATGCCCACCCGGAACGGGACGCTTCGCCGAACCGCACTGACTGGCACGTCTGAACTATAAAGCGCCAGAAGCCGGATGAGCACCGAACTGGCACGACCTTCGCGCCACGGCATCGCTGCCCGCAACGGCACGCCGATCGTGCCCGCCATTGTCGCCCGTCAATTATATTGGCGCGGACACTCGGGCGCGGGACGATGGCAAGCTGTGGAAACCGCGATCTACGAATGAAACTTGGCACCGAGTCACGCTCGGAGATCTGGGCATGCGGCCGTCACGCTTTCCGTTCACGATCCGTCGCATGGTGGTCGCCATCACCGTAATTTCAATAGCAATGGCTGCGATCACTCAGCTCATGAGAATAATCTACGAAGGCATCGGTTGTTGAATGACCTTTATCGCCCCGAGTGGATTTTGAGAGGTCTGATCGATGACTCAGTCTTACCTTAATTGACCGTGGAGGCGCGGAAAGGGGCGGGCAGCGCGGTGGCGGACGACCAAGAGGTTTGGTATTCAGCCCGGTGCGTCTTCCGGCTTCGGACGTCGGAATCGCAGACGACCTACGAGGAACGGATCGTTCTACTGCGCGCAATGAGTGAAGACGATGCCATGCGCGTCGCCGAGGCGGACGCTGTAGAGTATGCTGCGGGCGTCGAGGGCTGTACGTATAGCGGCTACGTCGATCTGTTCCGTCTTTTCGAGACGCATGTCGGCCACCGGGCCGAGGTCTTCTCGCTGATGCGGTCGAGCGACCTAGACACGCAAGGGTACCTGGATCGGTTTTTCGACACCGGGACGGAGCACCGCAGGAAAACCTAGCACCTTGTCTGCGGATTGCGGTGCGGCGAATGACGTGGTTGATGCCTCGCTTACTGCGTTCAAGGCCGAACCGAGTTCGATGAGGGAAAGAATATGAATAAACTCGCGTCTCGCGCGGCCGTGGTGGGTATCGCCGTAGGTGTCGCTTGCGCCGCTCTCGGGTGCGGTGAAGTCGAGCATGGCAACGTCGGCTTCGCGGTCTCACCCGATGGCCATCACGTCGTATTCGCCGCTGCCGATGGCGACCTGTACCTCCTCGACCTCGGCACGTGGCGAGTGTCTTCGTTGACCCGGACCGAAGGAACAGAATCGACACCGGCCTTCTCGCCCGATGGCAGGGCCGTGATATCGATGGCAACAATCCGCGCCGGATCGCCGAGAGTGGCATGTTCACCGACCCGCTGCACTGGCCCCCGCCCGACCGCAAGAGCCGACCACTCGTTACTATTCGCACTTGCTTGACTTGCGGAAGACGAGCCAGTAGCAGTGCTGGCGCCGGGCGTGGTGAGCGGTCTTCCATTTCGGGTCGAGAATCGGGCCTTTGCGCACTTTGACGATGCAGTCACACGCACAGAAGCCGGCCTCAGTCGCCGCCCGTACAACCTCGATGTGCGCCCACTGGTAACAATGGTTGTGGATGTAGTCGGCGATCTTGCAAAAAAGCACGCCTTCCCGTCTGAGAACTCGAAATGCCTCGCGGAGAAACGGCGGATAGAGATGCGTGAAGTTGTAACCATTTTCGGCGGACGATTTCAGGACCAGCCCGAATCGCGTGTTGAAATCCTTCGACTTATCGGACCCCTGGTTCGGGATATGGGGCGGGTCGTACACCACAACGTCGAAGCAACACTCCTTGAAAGGCTGCCGTCGATTGTCAGCCACCACGTGCGGCCGAAACTCGGGGTTGATGTCCAGACCGATGACGTCGCGATCTCTGCCCGCCCAGAATCGGCCTGCGTTGATGGTCGCATCGAGGATGAGCTTGGGACGCTCGCGAGGATAGAAGTCGAGCATCAATTTGAGAAGCTCGGCGTCGGTCCCGTCCCAGATCGAAGTGAGAGGTTTGTACGTTCCAGGCGCGGGATCACTCGCTGAATCCTCGAAGAGCTTCGCCTGTCCGTGTCCGTTCGCCCGGTCGTGCGCCATGGTGGCGTTCCTCCTGTTCCCCAGCCAGCATACTAACACCTGTTCAGTAAGTCCAGAGCCGTCCGCGGCCACGGACAGAACGGCGATGATGAAAGCGGTTCTGGCTCTCGCAACAGGCCGCGCCGAGTGAATCTCCGCGGAGACCGGCCAGCGGACGCTCGCTGCATTATGCAAACATGAGCTCGGCGCCCGGCGCCAACGGCTGAGACGGTACGACTTCTCTCTATTCGATCCCACACGGCTCAGCGTTTATTGCGTCGTGTTCGCAGTGTGCGCAGTGCATCGCCATAAAAACTCGCGCGGAATTCTTAAGCCCAATCTGGACAAGATGTTGCGATCGGAAGTCATGCACGTGAGGCGGTAGGTGCATCAACGAAATTTGAGAATCGTGTTACTACGCCCAGGGGGGGCACGCCCGCAAGATCCGAGGTTGGCGGGCTGTCGCCACCTCGACGCCAGGCACCCCGCTTTCGTCACACGCGATGGTCCGGGAATTGAACCACGCTTCGTTCGCCTCCGGCCGTCGCATCCTTATCAATAAGCGAGTTCAGCTCGTCGGGCCGTCAGGCAACTCTCCTCGTAGGCAGCCCAGCAGGTATCATGGACTTTGTGTGTTTCGCTTGGGAACACGCAGCGGAGCTCAGTCGTTATCAGGGAAACGCGGGAAAGGATGGAGTGCGGGATGGCGGTATCGATCAGTGTGTTGGCGTTGCATGCTCACCCCGACGACGTGGAATTTCAGTGCGCGGGCACGCTTGCGCTCCTGCGCGAGCTGGGCTGTGATGTGACGATCGCCACCATGACCCCCGGCGATTGCGGGAGTGCGGAGCATGATGCCGAGGCGATCTCCGCCATCCGCCGGGAGGAAGCCCGCGCGTCCGCTGCGCTGATCGGGGCGACCTATGTCTGCCTGGAATTCCGCGACCTGGCCATTTTCAACGACGACGATTCCCGACGCCGAGTCACCGAGTCGATTCGCCGGGCTCGACCTGAGATCATACTGACTGCCCCTCCGGCCGATTACATTGCCGATCACGAGATGACCAGTCTCCTGGTCCGCGACGCCTGTTTCGCGGCATCCTGTCCCAACTATGCGACCAGGCAGTGGGAGCCCGCGCCATCCCTCGAGAAGATCCCTCACCTCTATTTCGTCGATCCGCTCGAAGGGACCGACCGCAGAGGCCGCCCGGTTCCCCCTGATTTCTACGTCGACGTCAGCGGCGTATTTCCCATGAAACGCGACATGCTGGCCTGTCACGCGAGCCAACGAAACTGGCTGCTCCGCCAGCACGGTATCGATGAATACCTCGAAATGCAGGCGCGGTGGGGAGCGCGTCGCGGAGCGGAGGTGGGCGTCGCACAGGCAGAGGTCTTCCGTCAGTATCGGGGACATCCCTATCCGCAGGAGAACCTGCTGCTCCATTTACTGGGCCAGGACGGCCGGGGCAAGCCGATCACCGCGGCGCCGGAATGAGCAGCGATCGCCACCGTCGCTGCGAAGTAGGCAGGGGTCGGATTCTATTGTGCTGACGCTTGGAACCGGCGCGCCTTGCGCGTAACTTTGGGCCGCAAACGTCGTTTAACCCGGAGCCAACGGCGACAGCGACCGTTTAGAGTCGCGCAGTGAACGCCGTCGCCGTTAACCCGGAGCCAACGGCGACCGTTTAGACTCGCGCAGTGAACGCCGTCGCCGTTGGCTCCGGGTTAAACTTCCAACAGCGCGGTAGAGCCGCGCAGAGCGCTTCCTCGGGTGAAGTCAAGGCATGGCGTAATCGATGAGCTGGGCGATCGTGCTGCGCAGGTCGCGCCGGTGGACGATGCGATCGAGGAACCCATGATCAAGCAAGAATTCGCTGGTCTGAAAGCCGTCGGGAAGCTGGACGCGAACGGTCTGTTCGATGACGCGAGGGCCGGCGAATCCGATGAGCGCGTGGGGCTCGGCCAGGATGAGGTCGCCAAGCGATGCGAAGCTCGCCGCGACGCCGCCCATGGTGGGGTTGGTGAGCACGCTGATATAGAGGCCGCCGGCAGCGTGAAACCGGCCCAGCGCGGTGGAGACCTTGGCCATCTGCATGAGCGAGAAAATCCCCTCGTGCATGCGGGCACCGCCCCCCGATCCGGATACGATCACAAGAGGCAGTTTCTGGCGGGTTGCCTCCTCGATCGCCCGGGTCAGCTTCTCGCCGACCACCGAGCCCATGCTCCCCATGATGAAGCTGCTGTCGGTGATGCCGAATACGATGCGAATTCCCTTGATAAACCCCTGGCCGACAACGGCCGCCTCGTCCAGGCCGGTGCGTTCCTGTTCGGCCTTGACGCGCTCCGGGTACGGCCGGCGGTCGTTGAAAGCGAGCGGATCTTCGGGCCGTAGCTCGGCGAACCATTCCTCGAACGTGTCGGCGTCCAGGAGCTGGGCGATCCGCTCGGGAGCGCTCACGGTGAAATGATAGTTGCACTCGGGGCAGACCAGGAGGTTTTGCTCGACCTGCTTGCGAAACAAGGTGGCCTGACAGCGCGTGCAGCCCATCCACACGTCTTCGGGCACGCGTTTCGGCTCGAAGTGCCCATGCCAGGCGTTTTTCGCTCTTCCTTCTCGCGCTGCCATGGCTAACTTCCCCATCGCGTGACTCTCGCTCTTCCTTGCGGCGTCCGTTTTCGGAAGGATGCCATGCCCAGGACGACCGACACTCAGGCGGTCCCGTTCCGCAATAGCATGGGGGCAATCGGAATGAGCTCAAACCGACAGCAGGACCACTGTTCGTCAAGGTGAACCCGCGGCTCACATTTCAGATAGCAACCGACCATCCGTGCCAGAGGCTCGCCCACGACCAGGCCGATCGAGTCATCCTGGTGCCGCCGCCAAAGCGGCTTGAAGCCAGCCTTGATTCGCTCCATCGCACCTTCGACCGTTTCACCCTGCGGAGGACAGATCGTCTCGGGATCGTCGATCCACTGGCGAAACAACTTGGTGTTTCTGCGCTTGATTTCGTCGATCTGAAGGCCCTGCCAAAGTCCCTGGTTGAGATTGCGAAATTCGTCGATTCGCTTGGGGCGAATCCCCAGCGCCCTGCCGACGATTTCTGCCGACCTGACCACGTGCTCGCCCGGACCACAGTACAAAGCGGACAACGCCGAACCGCCCAGACTCTGAGCCAGAATCTCGGCCATCCGTGCGATTTCCCTTTGGCCGCGCTCACTCAAGGGGATGTCGAGAATCCCCTGCACGCGCTTTTGCTCATCGTAGATCGTTGCTCCGGGGCGAATCAGAACGACTTGACACATTCTCGGGATCAACAAAAGCCACATCGAGCCCCGAAAGGCCACCTCGAAGAGCGATGGCAGGGGCAGGATGTCCGCTGGGTTGACCGGGTTTTCCTTCTCAGTCGGATCGCGCAAACCCGGGCAACAACGCAGTCAAGCAAACCGTAACAATATATTCCAGTCGCCGGCAAAGGGCGATATTTTTTTCCCAATTCGGGCTCTCTCCTTATCGGCACCGGGTCGCGCCCCCTTCCGCCGATCGCGAACCGGAGTTGTCATCGTCGCACCACGTGCTCAGCATAACCGGCCTACACCGACCACCTGGTCCACCGACTCGATCCGATTCACCTGAACGCCGTAGCAGTCGTTACTGGTCAAATATATCACCTGGATAACGTTTCAGACACCTGGGTGGCTCAGGCCGACGGTGCCGATGCGGCGGGAGTTTCTTCCTCATACTGGAATACATTCTCGATCGTCCGGCCGAAGGCGCGGGCCAGCCGGAACGCCAGGAGCAGCGACGGTGCATATTTTCCGGCCTCGAGCGCGATGATCGTCTGCCGGGTGACGCCGATCAGGTCGGCGAGCTGCTGCTGTGTGATCTCGCCGTGTTCAAACCGCAGCCGGCGAATCTGATTTTTCAACGGTCCGAGTTGCTCACGGGGCGCCATCGGAACCTCCCCAGCCATACTGGATCACCGCGGCCAGAGAACCGACGCCCCACACGAGAATTGAAGGCTCCTTTCAAATCCCAGGTCGCGGCAGATGCATGTTACTTACGTTTTATGAAATGTAATTTATAACATACGCTATGTCAAGAGTATATTACTTTTGCCGGGGTTTTTCGTCTAGTGGCGCCCAACTCGCGTTGACGCATCGGCGGGCCCCGCTACATTGGGCAAACCAAATTTGGGAAACCAAATCTGGTTCATCAAATCTCGAACTCCAGCCGCGAGAGATCGCGCGAATTTCACGATCGCTTTTTTCAGCCGGAAGGGAGGCCTGGCTCATGGCGCGGCCGCGTGCTCATGATCTCACAGGACGAGAGCTGGAAGTGATGCATGTTTTTTGGAACCGCGGGCACGAGGCCACGGCCCAGGAGGTCCGCGACCGACTGGCCGAGTCGGGCGTCGATCTGACTTACACGACGGTGGCGACGCTGGTGCGGACGGTGCACGAGAAGGGGTTTCTGGCCCAGGTCAACAGCACGCGCCCGTTCCGCTACCGGGCCGTTCGATCGTTCGAAGACATCTCGGAGCGATTCATCGGCGATCTCATCGAGCGCGTTTTTGGCGGCTCGCGCGAACAGTTGTTTGTTCGACTGTTCAAGCATCGCAGGCTCACCGTAGCGGAGCGCGCTCTCCTCAACCAGGTGTTGGAGGACCAAGGGCCATGAACGACGCCTGGTTGACGGTGGCCTGGTCGTCGCTCCAGGTTACGGTGGTGGCCGTGGCCGCCTTGATCATCGAGCGCGTGGCGTCGCGCCGGGGCCCGCGCGGGGTCCTGGGTCGCCGCGGCGTCGCTTGCGCTCATCGCGGCCATCACGCCTCTGGCGTTTTGCCCCGTGCCGGTTGGATGGAAGTGGCAAGTCGGAAAGCCCCAAGTGCGAGCGATCGCGATCACGGATCAGGACCCACCTGGAGGCGCGGCGGCTTCTCCCGCGCGGCAAGAAACATCGGCAGGACTGAAGGATCGCGCTTCCGACTCGAATCACGTCGCCGTCGTGTGGCATTCATTCCTCTCGAATCGCCTGGGAGCGGTGTGGGCGTGGGGTGAATCGTCGATGCTCGGGAAACATCCCGCGTGGATGCGCCTGGGGCCTGTTCCTGTCGCTGGGCGCGATGGTCGGGCTGTGCCGGCTGGCTTGCGGGTTGTGGGGCGTACACGATTGTCACCGCCGGAGCACTCCGGTCACCGACTCCGATTTATCGGCCCTGTTGAAATCACTTGGTGATGCCACGGGATGCCGGCGCCGGATCGAGGTCCGCGAGCGGACCGGTCGCGCGGCGGTCACGGCCGCCGCGGTCGGTTGGCGGCGGCCGCTGATCCTTCTTCCGGGTAGCTGGCGCGAATGGAACGAGGCCGACCTCAAGGCTGTCATGGCCCATGAGGTGGCCCATATCGTCCGGGGCGATTACGCAGCGGGCGTCGTCGCGCGATTCGGCCTGGCGCTTCATTTTTATCACCCGCTGGTTCACTGGATCGTGGCACGATTGCTCCTGCAACAAGAACTGGCCGCCGATGCCTGGGGCGCCCGGCTCTCGGGCGGAAGCCGCACTTACCTCCTGGCACTCTCGCGTTTGGCGCTGCGGCTGGAAGAACGTTCGTGGGTGTCGCCGGCCAAGATGTTCTTGGCGGCGCGCGGACAACTGATCAGGAGGATTCACGTGTTGAATGCGAAAATGCCTTTGAAGGATTCGTCGTTGCGGCCAATCGGCCGCGCTGTCGTGACCGCGATACTCGTCGCGGTCGGCCTGGCAGTCGCGTCCCTGCGCGGGCCGGCCCCGAGCCTCGCTGACGATAAACCCCGGGCCACCGGCAACGGAGCAACCGAACGTTCGGCCCCGAAGACCGGACCAACCCTTGCAAACGCGAAACCCTTCGATCTGTCCGACCTTCCCGGCCACGACATGGGGTTCGTCGTGCTTCGCCCGGCGGAGGTTTTTCAAATGCCGGGCCTGAAGCAATACGGAGATCGAGTCAATGCCGCGATCGCCGACGAGCTCAAGACGCTGCACATTGAGGGAGTCGATTTGGATGTTCGATCGATCGAACAGGTCGCCGTCGGAGTGAACGTACGTGCTCGTAACCGGAAAAATGGCCAGCCCGGACAAATCATGACGGGAGCATTTGCGCTACGGTCGGTCCACGACCGCGATTGGTTGCCGGTTGCCAAGGCGTTCGCCAAGGCAGTTTTTCCCAAACACCCGGACTTGACTCCGGTCCACTGTGAGGGACAGGTCTACTACGATTGCGTTTTTCCGGCGCTCAGCGCACATGCCGGCTTTTATTTCCCCGACGGCCGCACGGTCGTCTACGGCACCGAAGATGACATCCGCTCCCTGATCAAGCAGCCGAAAAAGCGCGGTCCGGATGTCGTCCAAAGTAGCGACTGGATAGAGGCTGGGCGGGGGCTATACGCGATTGCCATCAACAACGCTGACAACCGCTGGAAATTGGATTGCGCCCCGAACGCGCCGAGGAAGTTCGCTTCGCTTCCCTGATCGAAACGTCGCGTCGTGTCGTAATCAGCCTCGATTGGAACGAGATGCTGTTGATGAAGGCCATCGCAACCTACGACTCCGGCCGCGCCTCGGAGAGTGCGGCCCGAACTCTCCAGGAGCTTCTGGTCAAGGCGGGTGCGCACTCGAAGACATGCAGAAGTCGGCTGCCGGTGCAAACCGCGAGCATGATCAGGAATTCTACCGCGTCGTGCGCGGGCTCCTGGACGCTTCCGTCGTCCGTCAGAACGGGCGGCGTGTCGAAGTTCACGTTCAGAAGGCACTGACCGCGAAGGACCTCGCAACCATCGCCATGGAATTCGTCTTTTTCTGACGGTGATGGAAGACCATTCCCCAAGCCCGCGCAGATCGATCTAATAGATCCTCCTCGATCGATTGCGGATTCCGGTCTTTCAAACCAGTGAGGTTGGCTGTGAGTTCCAAGAATGCCGAGCGGGTTCTGGTTGTTCCCGGCGCCGAGCTCGATCGTCTCGGCCGGTTCCAGGGCTTTTGTTCCGAAGCCGAGCGCTATCTCAGCTCCTTGCTGATCCCGGAATTGATGGAATACCGTCCCCGGTCCGAGGTCGAGGAGGATCCGTCCTTCAAGCAGCTCATCCCCTATGTTGTCTTTCGATGTGCGAATGCCGTCTTCTGTTACACCCGCGGCAAGACCCAGGGTGAGGCGCGACTGCACCGGCTGCGGTCGCTGGGCGTCGGTGGTCATGTCTCCGAGGACGACGCCTGTGGACAAAAGAGCCGCGAGGCCTACGAATCGGCCCTCTGGCGCGAGCTCGGCGAGGAAGTCGAGATTGCAAGCCCGGGCCGTATGCGGCTCGTCGGCCTGATCAACGATGACGCCACGGCGGTCGGCCGGGTTCACCTCGGCGTCGTCCACCTCTACGAGCTGGAACGGCCCGAGGTCGCGCCTCGTGAAGAGGGGCTCGCCGCGGCTGAATTCCTGGCGATTCCCGCGATCTTGAGCATCCGGCAGGAATTCGAAACCTGGTCGCAGATCTGCATCGAATCATTGTTGTGCACTGGCTGAACCCGCGGCGCCCTGTGGCGATGCAAGGCCCTCGGGCATCGGGCCGAAGCCGGGCTGGCGCTGGTCGAGCCAGTCGATCAGGGGCGGGAAAATCTCCCGGGCGCATGCCGGCTCCAGACCAGGTCGCAATGGCCATAGTCGGCCACGTTGCCATTGGCTCGTCCGAAGCGCCAAAGCGTCTTGTCGGGGCTTCCGAGCGCTGTAAGGGTCAATTCGGTTGAGGGGACGTCCGACATGATATCGCCATCGCCCGCGATCATCAGCGTCGGCGTGGTGATCTCGCCCAGCCGCGCCGAGTAGTCGATGCGGCGGTCGGCGGAGAGCATGTGGCCGAACTCGAGGTACGGGTCGAGCTGGCGCAGCGCGCCGGGGCCGGTGTCCTCAAGCGTGTAACCGTAAAAGCGGGAGATCGTCACCCGATCGACGTTCTCGTTGGAGTAATAGAACCGATCGATGCGCTCCATACCCGGGGCGTGGAAGTATTTCATGGGTCGTCCCAGTCGACCCGGGCTGGCGAAAACTGACAAGCCGCGCAGCGCGCGATTGGCGCGAAGCATGCCGGTCTGAGGCGTTTGCGCCAGGATGACGGTGCTTCCCATCCCGATGAAATTCGCAATGCGCTCGGGGTTCGGTGAGAGCTCGAGGTACGGGAAGACCAGCATTCCGCCCAGGCTGTGGCCGACCCAGTTAACGCGGTAGTGGCCTGTCTTGTACCGGACGTAGTCCAGAATCGCCGGGACGTCGAACCGGACCAAGTCGTCGACGTTCCATTTTCGCTCGCCAAGCTCGCGAAGAAATGTTTGGCGCAAGAGCTTGTTGACCCGCTCATACGGGCCCAGGTGCACGTTCTCGCCCGAGCCGCGGATGTCGAAGACGAAGACCTCGTATCCGCGTGCGGACAACTGGTAAGGGAGGTGGTTATCGGTGATCGTCCAGAAGGTGGCGTTGAGCCCCAGCCCGTGGCACAAGATCACCGGCAACTTGCCTGGATCGGGGTTCTGGGCGCGATAGTGGCGCACTCCCAGCCGCCAGCCGTCCTTCGTATAGGTGTAATCGTCGGTGCAAGGGCGCAAGTCGGGGCTCGGCGCTGTGCGGCGCGCAGTCGCACAGCCCGCAATGCTCCAAACACCCGCCCACAACAATCCGAAGGCGCAGATGGTCCGCCCGCAACGGCGCATTTCGGTTGGCATCCCTCCCGCCAGCGACGACGCCGGAGGCCTCCGTGCCTCACGGCGAGGGCGGATTCTAGCCCATATCAACGGGTTCGGGAACTCCAGCGCCCAAAAAGGCACCGCCGACTGAGAGCACCCAAACACAATTCGCGCAAGGAATAAATCAGATAGAATGAGTCGATTGAGCTGACTGCGTCGATTGGCGCGATTGTGTCGCGATTTTGTCGAATCGCGTGGGGGCGGACGAAGTCCGATGAGCAGCCGGGGGATGGTTCAATGGGCAATTTACAGTTCAGCGCGGCTGGGATCGGCGTCCGAAGGACGACGCCCCGAGACGCGAGGCCAGACCGCTGGGGGCTTGTCGGCAGCCGCCGGCTCGACCGCAGGCACCCCCAGCATTTATCACCTGCAATATCACGGGATTTGATCGGTGCCGCAACCCGCACTATGAAGCGCTCAAGGTTGTTTGCGGCGTGTAGTCGGCTGCGCCTGGAACGGGTCTTCCGGCCAGGCGTGTTTGGGATAGCGGCCGCGGAGATCTTTTCTGACTTGGTGATAGGTCGTAGTCCAGAAGCTGCGCAAGTCACTGGTGACCTGGACTGGCCGGTAGTTCGGGCCGAGTACGTGGAGCACCACGGGCACACGGCCGCGAGCCAGGCGCGGCGTTTCGGTCCAGCCGAACAGTTCCTGGAGCCTGACGGCCAGAATCGGCGGCCGGTCCGGTTCGTAAACCAGGCGGGCATGGCGGCCGCTGGGAATGGTCAGGGTCTCCGGGGCGCCCTCGCGCAGTTCCCGGACCAGCAAGGGCTCAAGCCGGCCCTGGAGAAGGAAGGCCAAGTCGGCGTTCTCGACCTGCTCGCGCGTGGTCTTACCCTGGCAGCAAAGCTCGAGCAATTGGCCGAGGACCTCGCCATCGAAGTCGGGCCAGTTGTGCTCAGGAATGGCGCGGCGCACGAACTCGTACCGCGCCAGCCAGAGTGCAGATTGGGGGTTCTCGTGGAAGATCGAGGCCGCCTGTGGGCGGAGGGCGGAAGCCAGGACGGGCCCTGCCGCGGTAGGATCGACCGCAGCACTCGCGTCCTCGCGCAGGAGCAAGTCCTGGTAAAAAAGACGCGTCGAACCGACAACGCGGCGCCGGGACTCGTCGTAGCGAACGAGGCGCTCGCGCCGCATGTGATGCGGGAAAAGCTCCTCGAGCCATTCGGGCCGGACCATGCTGGCCAGGTTGACCTGAATTTCCAGGGTCCCGCCACGATGCTCTTCGCGCGCATCGAGCGCGACGAACAGCTCGGCCTCCGTGACCACGGAGTGCGGCCCGAGCCGCACACCCCGCCCGCCCACCAAGAGTCCAGTGCCTTCGGCGCCTCGCCGCTTGACAACGCGATCGGGGTAGGCCAGCAGAAGCCACTTGAGCAAGTCCTCGTCGTCGCGGGCCTGTCTGACTTGCCGGCTGGCGGTGCGCCTGTGCCGCTCGCGCCCAGCAGCTCGTCCCGAAGCTGGGCGACCTGACGAGCGACGGCCGGATCGATTCCCTGGCGTCGGACCGACGGCGCGAACCTATCGGCCTCCGCATCCGCCAGCCGGTCGAGACGATCGAGGATGTCGGACGGACCGCTCGAGGCAGTCTTTCGAGCGGTGGAGCCCACGTTCGCGACTCCGCCGTCACGAATGAGGATGTCTCGTTCCGAGAGCAAGGCCGCAATCGCGGCACCCTCTCTTCCCCGCCCGGCGCCGCTGGCGGCGACCATGAGCCGCGCCAGCCGCGGGTGAATCGGCCAAGCGAGCATCGATTCGCCGAGCGGTGTGATCTTGTGCTGCTTTTCATCGAGGGCTTCCATCATGACCAGGAGTGCAAGGGCAGCGGCCAGACGCTCCGAAGCAGGCCGGTCAAACCACTCGAAATGTCCGGCGCTTCGAAGCCCCCAAGCGTGCAGCGCGAGCACGGTCGCCGAGAGATCGACGCGGTGGATTTCCGGCAGCTCGAATGGGTCGAGCCCGCGTTGTTCGCGCTCCGACCAGAGGCGGACGCACCTGCCGGGTGCTGTCCGGCCCGCACGGCCCGCTCGCTGATCGGCCGCCGCGCGGCTGATCCGCTTCAACTCCCAGCGGTCGATGCCCCGCTCCGGGTCATAATGGACCGTCCGAGCCAATCCGCTGTTGACGACCACGGTGACCCCGTTGATCGTCACCGAGGTCTCAGCGACGTTCGTGCTCAGGACGACCTTGCGGCGCTCGCTGGGACGCAGGGCGCGGTCCTGGTCCTCCGCCGGCAACGACCCGTGCAGGGGCAGGACAAGGGCGCCCGCTCGATCGGCGACCGGTTCCAGCTTCTTGGCCAGTCGGCGAATTTCAGCCAGCCCGGGCAGGAAGACCAGGATGTGTCCGGCGCCTCGAGGGCTCTCGAGCAAGTCCTGCACAATGGGTGCGATGACCTCGGCGCTGGCTGGCCGCGCTCTGGGGTGGTATTCGATCGAAACCGGATGAGCACGGCCTTCGGCGGCGATGACCGGGCAGCCGCCCAGGAACCGCGCGACCGGCTCGGCGTCGAGCGTCGCCGACATGACGACCACGATCAAATCGGGCCTGACCTGGCTCCTGACCTCGTTGACGAGGGCCAGGGCGAGGTCGGTGTTCAGATTGCGCTCGTGAAACTCGTCAAGAATGACGGCGCCGACCGTTTCCAGAAACGGATCACCCAGAAGTTGCCGGGTGAGAACGCCCTCCGTAAGGAATCTCAGCCGCGTTGTCGGGCCGAACCGCTTTTCGAAGCGGACCTGGTAGCCAACCTGGCCGCCGAGTCGCCAGCCCCGCTCCGCCGCAATCCGGGCCGCAGCAGCCCGCGCCGCGATCCGACGCGGCTGCAGAACCAACACGTTGGGATGGTCGGCCGAAAGGAGACCCGAATCGAGAACGGCCGGAGGAACTCTCGTAGTCTTGCCCGAGCCCGCGGGCGCAACCAGCACCAGCGAGCGCGCTGCCAACGCCTCCAGAATCCGGGGAATGCTTGCGTCGATCGGTAGTGGTATCATTGGTGCACATTTCCAGCCGCTGATCTCCACGGCAGCGCGGCGAAGCCTTCAGGGATCGAGAGCGCGTTCGTTGCCTGTCTCGCCCATCTTATGGGAATTTGCTCACTTGCGTTTACGCTCTTCGGCCTTGTCAATATCGGAGACCGGTATCAGTTTGTGGTCGATGAACTTGTAGAACGTGCCGGAAGTCGCAGTCGGGTTCAGAAGGGCTGTACGGCGACTCGGCACGCCAGCATAAACCAGCCGGGTCGCAGAGGACGGCCTGAACCGGACTTGGCCGGCGCGGCCGATGAGATAATTCGACCCCGTACCGCCGACGATCGTCGTGTGACCAAACCAGCTCTGTTCGAGGGTAATGCCGCCACCCCCGGTCAGGAAGCTGCGCCTTGCGTGTCCGCTGTCGATGGTCGTCGGCAGAGTGACGCTGGGTGCGATATAGATATTGTTCTTCGCCAGGCGGCCGCCGTAAACGATGATCCGGCTCAGCGACCCGGCATCCGGCTGAGTCGCATTGACAACGCCGTTGATCATCACCTGGATTACGTTACCGCTTGGCGCCGTGGAACTGGGAACCTCGGCCACTTCGATCTGGTTCATGCCGTGGTCGATTCGCGGATCGGGCGTGACGATCAGGACCGATCCGACCTGTTGCACCGAGCCGGTTCCCACCAAGATCGTCTCGGTGCCGGGGTTACTGGTCGCAGGGCTCACCGCGATCGTTCCATTCGTGCCGTTGTTGGGCCCAGTCGCGGTGGCTGTGAACTGGAACGTATCAGCGCCGGCGAACCCTTTGTCAGGCGTGTAGTTGAAGTCGCCCGTCGTCGGATCGAAGTCGGAGATCGTGCCGTGTTCTGGCTGCGAGACGAGGGTGTACGTTATGGGAACGGTCGCGGTGGTGACGGGAAACGTATTCTGGCTGGAAACACTGCTGCTCGTACGCGTGTTCACCTGGGCGGGCGCGCTGGCCGGAGTGGCGAACGGCTTGAAATTGACCGCCTCGATCAGATTGGAGGTTGTCGGTCCGGCGTACGCGCCTACGGTCACCGTAAAGTCCTCGGACGTTGTACTGTGGTCGACGCTGTCGGTCGCGGTAACGGTGATCGTGGCGGTTTCGCCTGGTGTTGCCTGTGTGGTGTCCAGCAGAAGCACGCCGTTGGGGTTGGTCGAGGAGAGCGTGACGGCCGTGATGCTCACGTTATTGGTCGGCAAGCCGTTGCTGTTGGTGGGCACATTAACCATTTTCCCCAGAATGGACTGGCCCGTGACCATCTGGCCGAAGACCGTATAGTTGTAGCCCAGGATGCTGTTCAGGTCGCTGGTCGTGATGAAGAATTGGGTGTCGTTGGTCCCCGCAGCGGTCACGCCGGCGTTGGCCATGGCGAGCTGATCGGTCCCATCTAACGGGATCTGCTGGAAATTCTCGTTGGGAAACGGTGTATTGGGCTGGCCGCTTTCGCCTCCGGTGTCGGTGGCGTCGGGACCGCCGCCCTGCGCGATGAAATTCGAGCCCGTGCTCGTCAAGTTGGTGATGCGGTTGAACAACTTGGTCGGAGTCGCATTGCCGTTAGTCGGTGAGGTGTAATAGCCGTCGTTGGTAAACTGCGTGATGCGAGCGACGGTATTCGTGGCCAGGGGGACGGTCTGGCCATTGACGGTCGTGCTCTGGAAGAGCTGAAACGTCATGGGGCCGCTGAAGCTGTTGCTCGGAGTGGTCGGATCGGTATATGACACATTGACCGTCCAGAATGGTCCCTGGATGATCGAGGCGACGATATCGGGGTTGCTCGAAGTAACCGTGAAGGTCTGGGGGTCGCTGAAAGTCGTGGCGGCCAGGATCGGCTGAACGTAACCCTGAAGCGAGGGAACTGTGAGGTTCGAAATCGGCTGTAACGAAGCCAGCAGGCGGCGATCCTCGAGGACCTCCACGGCCGGTTGGCGGCTGGACCTGCGTCCTTGCCTGCTTTCGGTCTCCCTCTCCTGCCGTGACAACGGGGCGCGGCTCTTGCGAACTCGGTCCCTCATCTCCTAACCTCCTGCAACCGGCGGCGCTCTGATTTGAGAGCGTCACTCGTCCTGCTCACTCGGCGTGGAGTCTCCGTCCTGACTCCTTTCTGTATCGGTTGTATCGTTTTGCTTGTTTAGGAGTGTCTCATTTTGCGGCTCGATCCGCAGATCCTGGACACGACGAGGCAGCCACCGCAGCCTTCCAGCCTTCCGAAACTCTCCAATCTAGCAATGGCGCCGCGCATGGTGATTCGCGAGTGACGGCTCATGCCCCAAACCGGTGCCTTGGTTCGTGAGGCGACGGCTCCGTTGTTGTTGTGTTGCCAAGACTTGGAGGCGAGAACCGGACGGGAGTGGTTGACAGTGCGGATGGACCCGTCTATAGTGACCGATGATCCGGAAGGATGCACACGTCTCCTGTCCCGTCTCACATCGCGATTATTTCTTTTGAGCATGCTGCATGGATGTATCGTTAGGGGACAAACCCGGGAAGATTGAGCACGAGTCGATGTTGATCCCCGAGCCGGCTAAACTTCGTGACGAACCAGGCCAAGTTCCATCCGACGCGAGGGTGGAGGTGGTGGGAGATCCCTCGAGCCTCGTCGTGTCGTCCGATTCGCCGACGGTCCTGCGGGCAGCGGGACCTGGTAGCTCGGGCCGTCCAACGGCTGGTCTGCCTTTCCAGGTTTCGCAGTATCCTTTGCCCGGGCCGGGAGATGTGATCGATTCCTTCGTGCTCGAGGCAGCGATCGGCGAGGGGGGGATGGGTGCGGTCTACCGGGCGCTGGATACCAAGCTCGAGCGTCATGTCGCTTTGAAGCTGCTTCCACCCGATCAGGCGAATGACGGCGAAGTCGTCCAGCGCTTTTATCAGGAGGGACGGGCCGCCGCCCGGCTCGATGACGAGAACATCGCGAGGGTATTCAGCATCGGCCAGGACGGCGTGTATCACTACATCGCATTCGAGTACATCGAAGGGTCAACCGTGCGCCAGCGGGTCGAGGCGCAGGGGGCCTTGCCGGTAGCCGAGGCGGTCAACATCGCCCTCCAGATCGCGGGCGCTTTGGTGCATGCCTCGCGGCGCGGAATCGTGCACCGGGATATCAAGCCCTCGAATATCATCCTCACTCCGCAAGGGCGGGCCAAGCTGGTCAACATGGGGTTGGCTCGCCGATTCGAGCGGGGAGCCGATCACGGCCTGACTCAGAGCGGAATGACGCTGGGGACATTTGATTACATCAGCCCAGAACAGGCCCGCGACCCTCGTGACGTCGATGTCCGCAGCGACCTTTATTCACTGGGCTGCACCTTTTTTCATATGCTTACTGGGCGTCCGCCGTTTCCGGGCGGGACGGTGCTGCAGAAACTGATCCAACATCAGGAAGAGCCGCCCGCCGACGTTCGCGCGCTCAACCCGGCAGTGCCCGTCGAGCTGGCCACGATCATCAGCAAGCTCATGGCCAAGGACCGTGATCGTCGCTATCAATCGCCGGAACATCTGATGCGCGACTTGCTCGCCGTCGCCGGTTCGGTCGGGCTGGCGCCTCCACACCAGGTGCCTCCCCACTGGCTGGCCGACCTCCCGCGGTCGTCCTGGGAACATCACCTGGTCTGGCTGGTGCCGGCGTTGGGCTTTCTGGTCGTGGTCGCGGGACTGGTCTGGTGGGGACGAGAGCTGACCAGGCCCGCGACGCGTTCGTCGACGTTCCCGACCGGGGTCGCGGCGGTCCGCCTCGCGGAGCCCGGTCGCTCGTCCGCGCCGGAAGCGAGCCCGGCGGCGGGCTCGGCGGCGGAGAGCGGCCTCGAGCCGGCGAAGGCCCTTGCCGCCAACTCGCGCAACATTCCGGTGAGCTCCAACGAAGACCTGCTGGAAATCGTGGCGACCGCGCCCCGACGGTCGGTGATTATCCTGGCCGACGACGGTCCTTACTGGCTGGGAAGGCGAGCGTGGTCGCAATCGCAACGGTCGCCGGCGCCGCTTTCCAATCTGGACCTGACGATCAAGGCGGAGACCGGTGTTCGGCCCCTGGTGAAGCTCGCCGGCGAGACCCTGCGCTCGGAGGAGCGCCCGACCGCCCTGCTGCATTTTGTTGGAGGCCGCCTGTCGATCGAAGGGATCGAGTTCGAGCTGGACGCCATCCTGCCCGAAGAGCGCGTGGCCGCGATCAGGGCCGACGGTACCGAGCTCACGGTGCGTGGCTGCTTGTTTCGAAGGACGAATTCCCGCGACGGCCGCAACGTGGCCGCGCTCGAGGTGCGGTCAGACCCACGCCCGGCGACCGCGGCCGAGCGGCTCCACATCGCGGGGGAACGGCCGCCGGCCGTTCTGATTGACGCCTGCCACTTCGACGGCGGCCAGACTGCGATTCTCGCCCAGGGAGCCGCCGAGGTCGTGTTTCGCGATTGCACTCTGGGGCCGGGCGAACCCTCGGTCTGGTTCGATAACACGCGTTCGTCCGTTCCGGTGCCAGCCGAGCTCCGCCTTATTCATACAAGCATCCTGGCAGGCTCGGAGCCGGTTTTTCGGTTCGATGGCAGCCAGGCTCGCGTGTGGGTCGACGAGAGCACGATCGCCTCGGCCGGCCGAACAACTGCGACGCTGGTGACGGTCGACAATCCGCGGAACCTGAGCTGGCGGGGCCGGTATAACCTCTATTCCCAGATCGGGCTCTACCTGACGAGCCCGGGCGCCGAGGGTCGCACCGAACAGATCGACCAGTTTGCGCGCTGGTGCGAGACCGCCAATGAGCTGCGCGAGACTGGTAGCCAGGTCTGGCCCGATTCCGTTTGGGAGTCGCCCGACCCGCTTCAGTCGCTCCTGGTGCAGAGGGACAACCCGACTCGCGTCTTTCTCCTGGCCCCCACAATTACAGCCCAGACCGATGTGGGTGCGCGCCTGGGCCCGTTCGGCTCGAGTCTCAAGAACGTGCATGTGGCCCACCGCGCGGGCCCGAGACGAGACGAATTCGCCGAGCCAACCGGACGCAAGCCTCTCGATGAGCGGCTCGCGGCCGAGTCGGATGCGTCCAGGGATAAAACCCCCGCCCGCGTCACCCCCGCCGATTCCCGGCCGGAGGCGGGCACGCCTTCCAGCGAGCCGGCGGCGCCGGTGGACGCCTCGGCATCGGTGGGAGAGCCGGCAACCATGCCGACCATGCCACCGATGCCGCCCCCCGCGGTCGCCCAGGCAGAAGGCGAATCTTCAACCGAGCCCGGCACCGACCCGCCCGCGGGCGTGGCTGGGTCGCGCCGCGAGGAACCCGCGCCAGCCTCACGCGCAATCGCCGAACCGGATCGATCGGAGCGCAGCAGACCCGCGGTTTCCGAGGATGAAGATGTTATTCGCGGCACCGAGCAATTCTTGACCATGTTCCAGCGGCTCGGCAGCCATGGCGGTACTCTGAGGATCGCCGCGGGAGCCGATCTGGAGCTGCCGACCATCGTCGTCCAGGGCCTCGCGCGTTACCACCTGCTGGCAGCCCCCGGCGCGAGCCGGCCGCGCTTGCGGTACAAGCCACAAGAGGCCGCCGTTCGCTCGCCGTTCGACTGGTCGGTCCTCTTTAATCTCCGGTCCGGTTCGCTCCACTTGCAGGGCCTGGACCTGGTGGTGAACGACGCCGAACCGCCGCGGGCTGACCGGATGGCGGTAGTCGGGTTACTTCCGGGCGCCGAACTCTCAATGGCCGATTGCACCGTCACACTCGCCGTAAGCCGGCCCGATGACGCCGCCTTCGTGGTCGAACCCCCGCTCGGCCCTCCCAAGAAGAGCTCATCCGCCGGGGCCAGAGGCGATATAGGCGCGACTCGAGGCGCGAGTATCAGCTTGCGCGACTGCTTCCTGCGGTCCGGGGGAGATGGGATCGCCGTGGCGTCAAGCCGCAAGCTCGAGCTCGAGCTCACCAACGTCCTCTTCTGTACGGAGGGCACACTGCTACACGTCGCCGGCGGCCCGCGGCACAAGCGGAGCGACGCCCCGGCCGTGAGGGCCCGGATCGAACAGGTGACCGCGCAGGTCAAAGGCGGTCTCATCCATCTCGACAGCACACCAGAGGAGCCCGAGTTGGCCACAGTCGGCATCGTCGTCGAGAACTCGATCATGAGCACCGCCAAACGCGACGAGCCCCTCTTCCGCTTGAACAGCCGCGAACCGACCGACGATCTCGGCGATAAGGTTCGGTGGGAAGGTCGCAAAGTCGCCTACGATCAAATCAAGACGTATCGCCGCGACGAAGTCGTTCAGACCGGCGCCAAACCGCGGATCTACGACCGCGACGACTGGCTCAGCGCCTTCTTGCCCAAGGACGAATCGCCCATGCCGGGCGACGTCAAGTTCCTGCACGAGACCGAACCGTCCAGGGCAGCCTGGAAGCTCGAACGCGACGACCTCCGCCTCGCCCCCGGTAGCTCGATGGCCACCGACGGCCCCGATCTGAGCCGGATCCCCCAGGCGCCGCCCATGGGCGATTTCTGACTCACTCTTCTTCATCGCCGTTAGCCGTGGCGTCGAGGATCCTCCCGACGTCCCTGGCCCCGTGCAGTACCCTTACAAGCTCGATCCGGTCGTCGAATGTCTGGTAAAAGAGGAGGTACCGTTTGAACTTCGAAACGGGCAATGAGCGCAGCCCGGCGAGCCGGGGATTACTTGTCTGATGCGGAACCCCGATTCCGGGGGACTCGGCGATGAGGGCGAGCGTTGTGTCAACGGCGTCCAGGAACCGGTCCGCCGTCTCAAGACTCCGTTGGTCGCCGAGATATGCATAATAGATGATGAGGTCACGCTCGGCGCGCGGAAGCTTGACAATTGCGCGACTCATTTGCGACGACGCTTCCGCTCCGTGATCAGCTTCGTTCCCTCTCGCCGAATATGGTCGAAATCCGTTTTGGCCAGCGGCGTGCCGGGGCCCGAGTCGAGCCCTTCCAGAAGCAGGGCGTCGAGCCGTTCCTGCTTCGCGGTTCGCTCCTGCTCTTCTCGGATCATGGCCCTGAGATATTCGCTCACCGTGCCAAAACCCTTTTGGGCAGCCTGTTCCTCGACGAAGGCTTTCATTTCGTCCGGGAGTGAGATGTTCATCGTGGCCATCGTTTCATTCCTCATCCGCCCAATATTCTACCCTTCTTTGACAAACTCTGCCAAGATCGGCTTTTCAGATTCCAACTACCAGCGCCTCAACCAGTTTCTTCGTCGTTGATAGGTCCCCCTCGGTCAGGCATTGGCGCGCTCGCTCGAGGGCCTCCACATGGCTGGTCCGAAACGGAACGCCGGCTCCCGGGTTGGGCGCGTTGGGAACCAAGCCACGAACGATCTCGGCGCACAGCTCGGCGATCCCATCGCCCCGTTCGGCCGAAACCGTCACCACCAACTTCGTCCCCACACGCAAGTCAACCGTTTCCCACGCAGCCGGCAGGTCCGATTTATTCGCGACCAGGATGGCGCGACCGATCGAAGGAACTAGCTCCCGATCGATGGGCTGGAGCGGCTCGGACCGGTCGAGCACCAGCAGGATGAGGTCGGCCTCGGCCTGTTCCCGGCGCGACCGAGCAATTCCCTCGGCTTCGATCGGGTCGGCGGCGGCGCGCAGGCCGGCCGTGTCCGCCAATTCGATCGGCCAGCCTCCCAGCGCCGCGCTCAGGGTGACGACGTCGCGCGTCGTGCCCGGCGTGGGGTCAACGATCGCCCGGGTGAATCCGGCCATCGCATTGAGCAACCGGCTCTTGCCCACATTGGGGCGGCCGGCGATCACGACCTTCCAGCCCGCCAGCAGCCGCAAGCCGACGGCGGAGCGGCCGATCAGTTCGTCCAGGCACAGCAGGGCCGGCGTCGTCGATTGATCCGGATCGATCAGGCTGGTCAAGTTGGTGAGCTCGCGGCGCAGGCGTCCTTGCGCTTGTTCAAGGAGGATTTCCGCAGTCGCAAGCGTTGGGGCACGGCACAGGTCGAAAGTGGCCTCGGCCGCGATCGCGTCGCCGGTTCCGGTTTCGACGAGAAGGGCGGGATTAGAGCGCACCGCTCCGGCCTGCTCGAGCGCAACGATCACCATCTCGACCGCGGCGGAGCCACCGTGGCACTGAAGCTCGAGGGCGGGAGGTTGCTCATCAAGCACGATGGCCACAACCTCGTCGCCCGTGCCCCGTCCGATGCGGCCGAGGCGGATGCGGCCGGGGGCGGTGCGTGCCAGGCCGACTCCGCGGTGGGGCCGGAAGACCGCGTCGGCGACGCGGACCGAGCCTGGTCCTGCCACGCGCACCACGGCAATCGCACCCCGGCCGGCCGAAGTCAGCAAGCTTACACGTGGCCTGTTCGTGATCGCCTCGCCTCGCGGCTCGGCCGCAGCCGCTTCGTTGCTCGTCAAGTATGCCCTCCAAGTTTACCGCCGCTGCTTCGATAAACGACCCCGGGGGATCGAATCTTGATCTTGCTCCCGCTCCTGATTCTCTTCCGTACCTTATCTTCGTCGATCTTGAAGTAGTCGTCACGCGGAGCGTGATGAATACTAACTCTTTCTCCTCCGATCAGTCCGCGCAGGTCAACCTCCCGTGCCATGGTTGAGCGATCGCCAGATGCCGCTTCTGAATCGACTTGCACAATTCCGGGAGGGCGAGCCTCCCGGCGAGCCATTCTCCAAGGCGGCTCGGACGGAGCCTCGTCCTCCCAGGATCACGGTAGCCCATTTAGCGGTCCCGTTGACCTTGAGGAATTTAGCGGTACCACCACGGTTACAGGAAGGTTCGCTCGGATGCCGATTGATGAGGGCAGCGGATCTAGGGGCCGCATGGGTTCGTTCGAAACAACTTGGGAGGACTGCCGTGCACGCAACTGTTGTCACAATGCTGATGACCCTCGCGAGCCTGGGTTGTTACAATAAGGAAGACGACGAGGTGAACGCCGCGCCGGCGGTGAGCGCCTCCCCCATGGAGGGCGACCTGGGTCCCGACGCTAATGCCGGTGCCATCGCCGCCCCGATGGTTGATCCACCGCCGAACTTTGCCGGACCTCCTCCCGTCAGCCACGCTCCGGGGCCTGACCACTCTGTCGGCCACATTTTCTACGAGACGTTGTACAGCTTCTTCCATGGTCACGACGACGATGTGATGACAGCCAAGGAAATCGAGTCGGCATTTTATTCGGGGGCCTACAGCGGCGTGAACGAGTATTCGCCGTCTGCCGTGCTAAGCTCCGATGCGCCGCGATAGCCAGCCGTTTTCCGAAGTGGTATCTCTGGGATTGTATGGGGCTGTTGCGCCCATGAAAGGGCTTTAGTTCAGGTCGCGGTCATCTTCGCAGGGCGTTGCTCTTGGGGTGGTATGTCGCTGCCCCGACGGGGCGAGAATTTGCAGGTTGCTTCCGTGACTTCGACAACTCCTCGCGGACGCCTCATCCCGCTCGAAGCGCGACCTGCGCAGCGCCTTGAGGATCAGGTCGGGCTCGACCCGTGTGTCGTAGCCGCTGATCTCGGCCGCCAGGCGTTCGGCGTCTCCGCCCGTCCAGACGACCCATGGAGACCCCCCCAGATCCGCGACCTGGCGGAAGATCAGCTCGCGAATCGCGCCGACGGTTCCCCAGAATACGCCTGCCTCGAGGGAATCGCGAGTTCCCCGGCCCCAGGAGGGCGAGACTTCCGACAGCGTGATCAGCGGTAGCTGGGCTGTAAAGTGATGCAGCGACCGGGCTGCCAGGCCGAGGCCCATGGCGATGGCGCCGCCTTGCCAGACACCTCGCGCGGTGACGCGCTCGACGGTGATGGCCGTCCCGCACATGATGACTAACCCCGGGCGGCCCTGCGGCATGAGCTGGACGGCCCCGTAGACAGCCAAGGCTCGGTCGGATCCTCCCGACTCGGCGCCTTCGACGTCCTTCGCGACCGGCACCGCCGCCGCCGATCCAATCCATCGGATCGCGTCGATATTGTGCGATTCCAGGAACGCTGCCAGCCGTTCCGCGACCGGCGGATTGACGGATGAGACGGCCCACGACGATCCGGCCGCGGCCAGCGATTTCCAGCGGTTCCAGGCGTCGGCCCACGCCGCAGGATCGTCGACCGGAAGGGCGATCCGTTCCACCAGCGTGCCGGACTCGTCAATCCGGCCCCACTTCAGGCGACTGTTCCCAAGGTCGGCCACGACGCGCAGCACCGCTTATTCGCCCCCCGGTGAGACCGCCAGCGCCCGAGCCGGAGCCGAAAGCGAACCCGGCGTCAGCGACGATTCGGCCCGGCTGGCCAGGAGATCGATGAGTCGATGGATCAGTTGGGGGATCCCCTGCCCCGTGACGGCGGAAATCGCCACGACATCCCGGCCCAGCTCGCGCGAAATTCGCGCGCGGGCGTCCTCGGCCCCGGTGACGTCCATCTTGGTGACGACAACCAGTTCGGGCCGCTCGGCCAGCGATGGACTGTATTGCGCCAGCTCGTTGCGAATCGTCCGGTAATTCGCGACCGGGTCGGAGCCGTCGATCGGGACGGCCTCGATCAGGTGCGCCAGGAGCGAAGTCCGCTCGACGTGGCGGAGGAATTCATGGCCCAGGCCGTGACCGGCGTGCGCACCCTCGATCAAGCCGGGAATGTCGGCCACGACAAACGCGTGGTCGGACGTGACGACCGTGCCCAGGTTGGGATACTTGGTGGTGAAGGGGTAATCGGCGATCTCGGGATGAGCACGCGAGATGCGCGACAGGAGCGTCGACTTGCCCGCGTTGGGAAGCCCGATCAAGCCCACGTCGGCAATGACTTTCAGCTCGAGTGTGATCCACCGCTCCTCGCCGGGAAGACCCTTCTCGAACCGCCGGGGAGCACGATTGGTCGCCGACTTGAAGTGGGCGTTGCCGTGTCCGCCGCGGCCGCCCCGGGCCACGATGACCTCGTCGCCGGGCGCTTTGAGATCGCCGAGCAGGTGCCCGCGATCGCGGTCCCGCACCAGGGTCCCCGGCGCCACGTCGATAATCAGGTCGGCTCCCCCCCGGCCGAAGCAGTCGGATCCCGTGCCGTGATCGCCGCGGTCCGCCCTCCAGTGCCGTTGATGGGATAGATGAGCGAGGTTGCTGCATCCCTCGGCCACCCGGACGACCACACTGCCCCCATGGCCGCCATCACCCCCGTTCGGCCCGCCGCGCGGCGCGTACTTTTCCCGGCGAAAGCTGAGGCATCCGTCGCCACCCGCGCCCCCTCGCACAAAAATCGTGACTCGATCGACAAACATGAACTACGGTCACCCAGAACGTTGCCCTGGGCCATCCTGTTCCGGGCCCGTCGGGGCCGGGACGAAAAGGCGTCACTTTCCCGCCGGCATCTGGGCGAGCGGGAGCACGTTGATCCGCTGCCCTCCCTGGTCGAAGTGGACCTTGCCCTCGATCAACGAGAAAATCGTCCAGTCGCGGCCGACTCCCACGTTCTTGCCCGGATGCCACCTGGTTCCACGCTGACGGCAAAGGATGCTGCCCGGCTTGGCGAGCTGACCGCCAAACAGCTTGATGCCCAGCATCTGAGGATTCGAGTCGCGGCCGTTACGGCTCGATCCTTGTCCCTTTTTGTGAGCCATGAGTCGAGTTTCTCCCGTGCTTGTGTTTTGAGTTTCAATCCTTGAGGATAGCGGAACGTCGAAAGCGCAGGCAAGACCGGATCGGAGTTCTGATCATGCACCCAAATCGGCCGGCGGTAATTCTGGTAAGCGGCGGACTCGACTCAGCCACAGCCCTGGCAGCGGCAAAACATGCGGGTTTTGAGCTGAACGCCTTGACCATCAACTACGGCCAGCGGCATGCCGTCGAGATCGAGGCCGCCCGCCGGGTCGCGCGCGCCATTGGAACCGCTCGCCACGTCGAGCTCCAGATCGACCTCCGCGGCTTCGGCGGGAGCGCACTTCTCTCGG
Source organism: uncultured Isosphaeraceae bacterium (assembly GCA_963823675.1). Taxonomy (GTDB): domain Bacteria; phylum Planctomycetota; class Planctomycetia; order Isosphaerales; family Isosphaeraceae; genus CAWGMT01. Next base: position 320,433 of record CAWGMT010000025.1, read on the forward strand.
ATCAAGAAGTTCCCAAGGATCGAACCACCCAGGACATCGCCCACGGAATCCCGTCACTTACGTTCCGGCCCGAAACACCGTCTTCCTCGCGCTTGCACTCGCCTGGGCCGAGACCCTCGGAGCATTCGACCTGTTCATCGGAGCCAATTGCGTCGACTACTCAGGATACCCAGATTGCCGCCCGGAGTATCTTCGAGCGTTCGAGGCGCTCGCCAATCTGGCGACTCGCGCCGGGGTCGAGGAAGCGGGCAAGTTCCAGGTTCATTCGCCGTTGCTCATGCTGACCAAGGAGCAGATCATCGGCGCGGATTGGAGCTGGGCGTCGATTACAGCCTCACGCACAGTTGCTACGACCCGACTCCCGGCGGGCTCGCTTGTGGACGATGCGACGCATGCCAGATCCGCTGCTTGGCCTTCGAGCGGCTGGGGCTAGTGGATCCGATACGGTACGTTCGACTCAATTTCTCACCAGTAGACCCATTCGTAAGGTGGGTCGCTGAGCTCGATCTCTTTTTCGTGGACACTCCGTTCGTCGCCCCGGCGGATGAAATCGATCCGGAGGGTCTTGTACTTGACGGTCGGTTTGCCGCCGCTGGGTGACGGTGTTTCCTTGTAGCCGTCGGAGAGCCCGCGCACGTAGATGCTGAATCGGTCAGACTTGAAATCCCAGTTCTCCCACACAGAAACCCCGTAGACGGCGTCGTCAACATCGGGTTTGGTGCTGGGAGGGATGATACCCATGATATTGACCGCCCCCAAAACCGGAATGGTGGCGTCCTCACGGGCCTGGATCAGCGAAATCGCCTCGGGTATGACACTGTCTTCGAACCGCTTGCCATCTTCGTTGACCATGATGAATTGCGGAACGAAGACCCGCGGCTTGCCGGTCCGATTCGCGACCTTGTAATAGAGGTAGTAAACCTGGCGGCGTCCCTTGCCGGGAATATCGACAGTCTTGATGCGCAGGGGCTTGAAAGCGAAATCGAGCACCCAGATTCCGTCCTTATCGCGCGGCAAGAGGGCCGTGTTCACCATCTGCACGTTGAACGAACGGCGGTCGTGCGGCACCGGGATCGTGTGCAGGACCGGAACCAGCGTCACTTCAGGGATTTCAGGCGGATGGGCGAGCGGTTCATTCTGGCCGCCGGCGGCCGGTGGTGCCGCCTCCGCCGGTGGATTCCCGTTCTTTTTTTCCTCCTGGGCCCAGCACCACCTTGGTGCCCCGGCGGTCAGCACCAGCACCGCCGGCAATAAAAATCGAGTCAATCCGCTGGCGGGCTCGAGACCCGCTTTTCGCGCACGAGTGGACACGGGATTATCTCCCCATCGTTGGGTGAGCTATTGCTCTGGCCGAAAAGTCCGCTGCGTCGGTACCGAGGCCGGAAATGAGAGAAAAGGGGTACCCATATCTCATTGGGCCGGAATTAACCAAATTCGTCAAGCCATTTTTCTCGCTTCTGGAAATGTAGCGAAAACGGTTAAGATAAACAAACCATCTGGCGCACGGTTCTCGATGTGGAACGTCGGCAGCCAGGGTTGAAAGGATTGAAACGGTTTTTACAATGAAGCGGGGAAGTCGTACGCAAACGCATGGCCGTGTTCGAGGTTGGGGGGGCGGTGAACTCGTGCGCTGGTTCTTCAGTTCGTTGATGGCGAGCTTGCTCGGCTTGTCGGTGTCTCCGGCCTTCGGGGCGGCCGGGTTCGAGACGGTGATCCTGAAAGACGGGCAGCGCGTGATCGGCGAGGTCGTCGCGGAAAAGCCGGGTGCGCTTTACATCGATCTCGGCTACGACCTCCTGAGGGTGCCGCGCGATCAGGTTCTGCGCCGCTTGAAAGGGGAAGAGGCCGGTGCGAGCACTCCCAGAGCGGGCGGGGGAGTGGAGTTGCACGCGTCGGGGTTTTACAGCTCGGGCGTGCTGCGGCCATCACCGGTCAAGGACCTGGTCGGCAAGTTTGGCGAGGCGGTGATATCGATCGAGACGCCGTCGTCGAAAGGATCGGGATTCATCATCAACGACCAGGGTTGCGCCATAACCAATGCGCACGTGATCCAGGGCGAAACCCGAATCTCGGCGATCCTCTACCAGAATGTTCCGGGCGGCTTCGCGCGGCGACGCGTCGAGGATGTGGAAATCCTGGCAATCAATTCGTTCTTTGATCTGGCTCTCCTGCGGCTGCCTCTGCCCGCCGACCTGAAACCGAGCCACGTCGTGCTGGGTAATGATGACGACGTCAATGCCGGCGAAGGCGTCTTCGCTGTCGGCAACCCCTTCGGCCTGGAACGATCGGTCTCGCAAGGGATCGTCAGCAATCGCAGCCGCAATATCGAAGGCCAGCTCTATCTCCAGACCGATACGGCGATCAATCCGGGCAATTCGGGCGGGCCACTCTTCAATCAGCGCGGCGAGGTGATCGGCGTGACGAGCCTGGGCGCCCGAGCGTCGGTGGCCGACAATCTGGCCTTCGCCATCCCGGTGGCCTACGTCAAGGAATTCATCAATCATCGCGAAGCGTTTGCATTTGATAAAGCCAATCCCAATACCGGTTATCGCTATGTCGACCCGCCGCGCCGGCTCGATCCGAATCAACCGGAGGGATTGAAGGATCGAGGCAGCGGCCCCAGGACGCGGGCGAAGCCCGGTGGATAACCGCCACTTCCAAGCGGCCACGCAGGCTGGGTGGATCGTTACGAACGAATGGTTGATCGGGTGTTGATCGATACGCAGGAAGTCGAGTTGGTATGGATATCAATAGGCTCGTCGGTCACCGCCGACGTCGCGCCAGGCTTGTTGCCTGGAGTGCGGTGTGCAAGTTCTCCCCGGTAACTAGGCCGGCGGCTTGATCGTTTCCCTGGGCCGGTGAGCCCTTGATCCCTGGAAGGGAGTATTCCGTGCTTTACACAGCGAACCGGGCAATCGGTCGCCTGGGTTTTATCGTATGGCTGGGCGTCCTCGGTCTGGCGGGATTGCCTCAAGGCTCGGCGGTGGCCGCGGCGCCCCCCGAGCGGGTTCTGCCCGAGAACACGATTCTCTTGTTCAAGATGAACAACGCCAAGGAGTTCCGCGAGTCATTCCGCCAGAGCCAGTACGGTCAGCTCTGGAACGACTCCGGCTTGAAGGAATTCAAGGAAGAGCTCTCCCAGAGAATCAACGACGCCAGCAAGTCGATTCGGGAACGAATCGGCATGAGCATCGGCGAGATCCTGGCAATTCCCCAGGGTACCGTCGGCATCGCCGCGATCTATCGCGAAGAGGCCAAGAGCCCGCTTTCTTTTGTCGTCCTCGCCGACGCCGGCGAGAACGCCAAGAAAATGGAGGACCTGCTGGACCGGGCCTCCAAACAGAGCGAAGAGTCCGGCGCGAAGGTCTCGACCGAATCGTTCAGCGGCATGACCCTGCACATCATTCAGCCGCCGCCACGCAAGGATCCGGAACCGGCCGACAAGGAGAAAGAAAGCGCCGCACCGCGCCCGCCGATCGTGTGGACCAATTCGGGAAGCGACTTCTTCGTCGGAACCGATGTGGAGATCGTCAAGGACCTGGTGGCGCACCGCGATGGCCGTGATAATTCGCTCGCCGCCACCGACGCGTTCTCCCGGACGGTAGCCAAGATCAATGCAGGCACCGCGCAGGCGACCTGGTTCATCGACCTTGCCAAGGTGATCAAGGTCGCAATCAAAATGAACGCCCGGGGAGCCGAGGCGGACGCTCAACAAAACGAGGTGCTGGCCCAGGAGCTGGGCGTACTCGGCAAGAACGGCCTCAAGTCGGTCGGCGGCTGCATCACTCTGGGCTCGGGCGCTTACGATAGCGTCACCAAAACCTTCTTCCTCGCCCCCAGACCGGTTGACGGCCTGCTCAAGATCTTCTCCCTGCCACCCATTTCGCTTCGCCCCGAGTCCTGGGTGCCCGCTACCGTCGCCAGCTACCAGACAATCAGCTTCGATCTCGACAACGCCTACAAAGGCCTCGAAGACTTGGTCAACAAGTTCCAACCGGGCATGATCAACATCCTCGAACAGCAGCTCGTCGGCCCCAACGGTGGGCCACCGCTGAGCCTGAAGAACGACGTCTTCGGGCCCATCGGCGATCGCATCACGATCATCAGCGACTTCAAGAAGCCGATCAAGGAGGACAGTCAAAGGGTGCTCCTGGCCGTCCACCTGGAAGACGCCAAGGCGTTCCAGAACACGCTCAACCAGATCTTGACTCTGACGGGCGCCGACCCCGCCAAACGCGAGTTCCAGGGAACCACGATCTATGATTTCCAGGTCGGCAACCTGGCCAATAATCCGGCTGCTCCCGACGTCAACCTCCAGGCGATCCGGGGGCCGATCAGTCTGGCCGTCGCCAAGGACACCTTCTTCGTGACAACCAGCACCGCACTCCTCGAGCAGGTTCTCCGGCCGGGCAACACGACTCTTGCCGACAGCAATGCCTATCAGGCTGTCGCCAAGGAAATCCCCGAGAAGGCCAGCGGCATGAACTACGTCCGACCCGACGAACAGGCCCGGCTTTCCTACGATATGGTCAAGACCGGCCAGTTCGAGAAGGTGATCCAGCAGGCCGCCGCCGGAGCACGCAACGGCCGGGAACTGCCCAGCCTCGACAAGCTCATTCCCACCGACAAGCTCCCGGAATTCGCTCTCTTCGCCAAGTATCTCTCGCTCGGCGGGGGCTACAGCGTGATGGATGAAGACGGCTTCGTCATGACCTCCTTCACGTTGCGGCGCAATAACCCGTAAAGTGCGATCCGAAGCAGAGTCTAGTCGGAAGAGGATTAGGATTGGCCGGAAGAAGATTAAGATTAGGATTAAGATTAGGATTGAGACGAAGAGCCGAACCTAGCTCCGCGATTGAGTCTTGCTCTTCTTCCTGTTCCTAATCTTAATCCTAATCTTGATCCTAATCTTAATCGTTCTCGTAATCTAAACGCTGCTCTCCCTGGGCCGGTCGCGGTACCTCCGTCTGGCGCCCTGTGCGAGAATCCCGATAAGGAACCCGTGTCGACCACGCCCGCCGCAAATTCCCAGCGCACAATCTCCCTGCGCGGCGTCCGGACCCACAATCTCAAGAACATCGATCTCGAACTGCCTCTCGACGGCCTGGTCGTCGTGACCGGCGTCAGCGGAGCCGGCAAGAGCTCGCTGGCACTCGACACCCTATACGCCGAAGGACAGCGGCGCTACGTCGAAACGTTTTCGCCGTACGCGCGCCAGTTTCTCGATAAGCTCGACAAGCCCGATGCCGACCAAGTCGCGGGAATCCCCGCGGCAATCGCCGTCGGTCAATCCCATGGGCGGCATTCCAGCCGCAGCACCGTCGGGACCATCACCGAGATCCACGACGCCCTGGGGCTGCTCTATGCCCGAACCGGCCAGGTCTTCTGCCGCCGGTGCGGCCTGCACCTCGCGCCCGCCTCGCCCATGATGGTCTCCCGGGCGGTGGATGCTCTCCCTGATGGAGCTCGGTACGAGATCGCTTTCCCCGTCGAGATCCAGCGGGCGACCGACGGCGCGGCCCTGCTCGACTCGCTGCGGCGCGAGGGATTCACCAGAGCGCGCATCGCCGGAGAGGCAATGTCGCTCGACGATCCGAGCATTTGTCCTTCGCTGCCCCAGGAAGGCTCGATCGATGTCATCGTCGATCGACTGATCCGAGGCCGGGACGCACCGGCGCGCCGGGCCGATTCGATCGAAACCGCGTTCCAGAAGGGGCTGAACCGCTGCCGGATCTGGACCGAGGGCCAGACGTACACCTACGTCCGCGGCTGGCGCTGTAGCCGCTGCGGAACCGATCACCGTCAACCCGAGCCCAACCTCTTCCGCTACACCAGCGCAATCGGGGCCTGCCCGGATTGCGAGGGCTCGGGCCGTACGATCGAGCTCGACATGAGCCGCATCGTCCCCGATCCCGCTCGGTCGATCCGCGAGGGAGCGATCGCTGCCTGGACGACGCCCGCCCACCGCGAGGCCCTCGAGGCGCTGCTCGATATCGCGCCGTCCTCGGGCCTGCCCGTGGACGCGCCGTTTTCGCGGCTGACGGCCGCGCAGGTCGAGCTAATTGTCGAGGGGGCTCCGGGCGCGGCATTTTCAGGGCTCAGGGGCTTCTTTCGCAGCCTCGAGCGCCGCTCCCACAAGGTGCACGTCCGGGCGTTCCTCAATCGCTGGAGACGCTTGCAGAACTGCCCGGCATGCAAGGGCGCGCGCCTTCGGCCCGAGGCCCTCGCGGTCAAGGTCGAGGGCCTGGACATCGCCGCTCTCTCCGCGCTGCCCATCCGCGCCGCGCGCACCTGGATTGCCGGGCTCTCGGACCTACGCTCGGGGCCAGCCGCCGCTGCCATTCTGGCCCGGGTCGACAACCGGCTGGATTATCTGGCCGCGATGGGGCTGGACTATCTCACGCTTGATCGGCCGGCCAGGAGCCTCTCGGGCGGCGAGCTAAAGCGCGTCGTGCTCACCAAGGCCCTGTCGTCCGGGCTGGTCAATACCCTCTACGTCCTGGACGAGCCGACCGCCGGCCTTCACCCTTGCGAGGTCGGCCGCTTGATAACGATCTTGCACCGCCTCCGAGACCGTCGAAACACCATCGTGGTGGTGGAGCACGATCCGGACGTGATCCGCGCCTCGGATCACGTCATTGACCTGGGGCCGGGCCCCGGTGAGGCGGGCGGCCAGGTCCTCTACTCGGGCCCGCTCGCACCGTTCGCCGATACACAGGGCTCGGCCACCAGCGATTTCGTGTTCGGACGCAAGAGGGTGACGCCGCCCCAGAAGCGACGGTCGATCACGAGCCGGGCCGTTCACTTGCGCGGGGCTCGGGGAAACAATCTGAAATCGATCGACGTTTCATTCCCGCTGGGCGTACTTTGTGTCGTCACCGGTCCGAGTGGTTCGGGCAAGAGCACTCTGGTCGAGGAGACGCTTTTCCCCACGCTCTCGCATCAGCTAACCGGCGAGCCGATGACGGCCTTGCCCCACGACGGCGTGTCCAAGGCCGGCGATTTCTCCGACGTGGTGCTCCTCGACCAGTCGCCGCTTCTGCGTTCGGCTCGCTCGAACCCGGTGACCTATCTCAAAGCGTTCGACGAGATCCGCAAGACCTTCGCCGCAACCCACGAGGCCAAGCTGCGGAACTACGACAGCGGCCGGTTCAGCTTCAATGTGGAGAAAGGCCGGTGCGATGCCTGCCAGGGAAACGGGTTCCTCACGATCGACATGCAGTTCCTGCCGGATGTGATGGTCCGCTGTCCCGAGTGCCATGGCACGCGATACCGGCCCGAGATTCTCGAAATCACCTACCGCGGCCGAAATATCGCGGAGGTCCTCGACCTCACGGTGCGCCAGGCCCTCGTTTTCTTCCGCCATCGCCCCAAAATCCAGGCCCGGCTGCGCCCGCTGCTCGAGATCGGGCTCGACTATCTGAGGCTCGGCCAGCCGGTCTCGACCCTCTCCGGCGGCGAGGCCCAGCGCCTGAAGCTCGCTGGCTTTTTGGCCCGGTCGACGGCCTCACTCGCGCGGGTCGCTCAGTCGCCCCACAGCCTCTTCCTGATCGACGAGCCGACCGCCGGCATGCATCCCCTCGATATTCTCAAGCTGCTCGATGTGCTCAATTCGCTAGTCGACCGCGGCCATTCCTTGATCGTCATCGAGCACAGCCCGGAAGTCATGATCTCGGCAGACTGGATTATTGATCTTGGTCCAGGTGCGGGCGACGAGGGAGGCCGCGTGGTCGCGGCGGGAACGCCAGAAGAGGTCGCCAAATCGGGGACAGCGACGGGTCAGGTGATCGAAAATGCGCTCGCGAGTGCGCGCTAGCCTGCTGCCTATCGCCCACACGTGCTGGGCTGCGCTGTACGCTGGCCACTGCGCCAAATAACCGGCAAAGGCGCCACGATCGGTCAACGTAACGCACCACAGACAGGGGGCCGGTGCCCGACGTACCAAAGTGGGTGTTTCATCGTCACCAGCGTCACGCCCTTACCAGGTAACGACTTACGTCGGCACTTTTGGACCTGGTTGCGTCACGCCATCGTCACAGTCTGCGTCACCGCTGCCGATCATCGCGTTCCGGTACAAAAGACAAAGGACAACGGACAAAGGACCGGTCTGCGTCACGGCCGCCGATCATCGCGTTCCGGTCGCCGCGTGCGAATGTGCATGGAAAGAGGGACCCGAGCGAGGCCACTACGGGTCGCCTCCCTAACAGGAACCGTTCCCCGTTCCCCCAACCGGAGAAGAGAGGGAACAGAATGCCAATCGGGAACAGAGAAAGAAAAGGCCGCCGGTGCTCCGACCGCCTGCAATCGACCAGCCTCCTCGATTAACTCGATTCACGGTGCGTCAATTATCTTGGTCACTCTCACGCCGCTACGATCACGCTGGCGCCCGTGGGAGGAACTGGCGTGCCCAGAGCGCATCTTCGGCGCTCGAGCGCGGGTGCGGGTCTTGTTCGTAGACGTAGTCGGCATACCCCGCGTCATCGTAGATTCGGTCCAGGACGGCTTGCAGGTCGAGGCGGGCGTCGGAGTCCGGGGCACGGACCGGGACAGGGATTTCGGGCAAGCGCTGCCGCAGCAAGATCGGCCACAACTCGGCAGTGGGCCGGTCCTGAGCCCGGCTGACCAGGATCGAGTAGGAGCAGTCGGGCCGGTTGGCGGCTGGTAAGGGAGGGCCGCCGCGCAGGAGATCGATCTCGACCAGATGCGCCGGCCCGTTGAGCAGCTCCATGCGCTTCGCCAGGTATTGCTCCCGATCGGGACCCATGTACTTGTTCGCCGGGCTCAATAACTCGATCACCGTGACGAGTGCACGGTCGCGACGGTCGCGGATCTCCACATAGCTCAGTCGTTCCCGGTCCACGGCGGGTAGCCGGACCTGCGCCGGTGCTTCGAGAAGTCCCGTGGCCGACCCAGGAACCGGTTCGTGTGCAGCTTCCGACGAACCGCGTCCCAGCGAGACGTCGGCCCGACCCACCCAGCGACGGGACTCCTGTCCCAGCTCGTGGAGGTAGATGTGCTCGTCGATCTTGACGATGTAGCGGGGCCGTAACTGACCTCCCAGGAGGGTCGCCGCCAGAGGAATGAACCGCTCGTGAAAGTCGTGCCAGACGTCTTCCTGTTCCAGGTAGGGGTTCATTCCAGGGAACGGAGACGGCATCGCAGGAATCCCCTATGGTCAGCCGATGGAACGACTACGGACGGATGCGGATTCGCACCGATCTCATCTCATCTATCGTGACGACGGCCGCGCGATTTGTCCACCTCCGTTAACGTAGCGGGCTGATGACAGACGTTCCGAGCGATTCTTCTGTATGTGACGCCGACGGTCTTGGAGACACGAGCCGATCGGGTGCGGGGAATTGACGCCCGACCCCTTTGGTGGGGTGGAGTCGTCACGCCACAAGAAGTCTATCGGTGGTAGCCAAGCGCAGCCCAGCCGCAATCTCGGCGCTCGTTTTACCGGGAGCCAGCGGCGACGGCGGTTGCTGATCCAATCTGAGCCGTCACCGTCGCCGCTGGCTCCGGGTTCACGCAGCTTGGCTACCGGCGATATTTCCAAGTCGGACAGAATCTCAGCGTTGGCAGAGCAGATCCCTTCCGCTTCCGCATCCATTTCGGGCCCACGCGTTCGACCGCGCGATCCCTCGGGGCGGTATTCGTGTCCGGGAGGCGGTATGATAGGTACTGGATTTTCAGCGCGGCGATCGCACGCGGCCCGATCGAAAGGGAGTGACCGATGAGCCAATCCGGTGGATACCGTGGCCCACTCGAGCAGACCGGCCCCTGTCAATGGCGGATTCCCAAGAGCTATCGTGCCGACATGCGGGTCAACGGCATCATCTTCGCCGATGAAACCTTGATCGAGCAGATCCGCAAGGACCAGGGCCCCGAGCAGGTTGCGAACGTCGCGACCCTGCCCGGCATCCAGAAAGCCAGCCTGGCCATGCCCGACATTCACTGGGGCTATGGCTTCTGCATCGGCGGAGTCGCCGCAACTGATCCGGAGGAAGGGGGCGTGATCTCGCCGGGCGGCGTTGGTTACGACATCAACTGCGGCGTGCGGCTGCTCCGCACCAAGTTGACCTGGGACGACGTGAAGGACCGCATCAGGGCACTGGTCGACCAGCTCTTCCGCGACATCCCCACCGGCGTCGGCCAGAGCGGCCGTTTCGCGTTCGACAAACCCGAGCTCACCGACCTGCTGGCTCAAGGCGCCCCTTATGTCGTGAACCTGGGCTACGGAACCGAGCGCGACCTGTTGGTAACGGAAGCCGGCGGGTGCCTGGATGGCGCCGACCCGGCGCGGGTCAGCGATCGTGCGATCAAGCGCGGCTACGACCAGTGTGGTACTTTGGGCTCCGGCAACCATTTCCTCGAGGTCCAGGTGGTCGACCGCATCCTCGATCAGGCCTCCGCGCAGGTGATGGGCCTGCACGAGGGACAGGTCACGGTGTTGATCCATTCGGGCTCGCGCGGCCTGGGTTACCAGGTATGCGACGACTACCTGGCCACGTTCAAGAACGCCCCCAAGCGCTATGGTTTCGAGCTGCCGGACTGGCAGCTTGCGTGCGCGCCGGTGCGCAGCCCGGAAGGCCAGTCGTACATGGGCGCCATGCGCGCGGCCGCCAACTATGCCTGGTGCAACCGCCAGCTCTTGACGCACCAGGCCCGCCTGGTCTTCGGGCAAGTCTTCGGCAAGCCCTGGGAGGAGCTGGGCATGGAGCTCGTCTACGACGTGGCGCATAACATCGCCAAGTTCGAGAACCACGTCGTCGACGGCGGCGAGTCCAAGCAGGTCTGCGTCCACCGCAAGGGAGCGACCCGTGCGTTTCCCCCCGGCCACCACGACATCCCGGCCATGTACTCGGCGATCGGCCAGCCCGTGATCATTCCCGGCAGCATGGGAACCGCGAGCTGGGTTTTGGTGGGACAAGCCGGCAGCATGAGTTGCTCGTTTGGAACCACCTGCCACGGCGCGGGAAGGCTGATGAGCCGCACCGCGGCGGTCAAGCTCGCCGCCGGCCGGCGGATCGACAAGGAGCTCGACGCCATCGGCATCATCGCCCGCGCCCGCGGCCACAAAGGCCTGGCCGAGGAACAGCCGGCCGCCTACAAGGACGTCGATCACGTCGTGGACGTGGTCGACAAGGCCGGCATTTCCAAAAAAGTCGCCAGGCTGCGCCCTGTCGGGGTGATCAAGGGGTGAGTTTTCAGTTTTCCGTTTCCCGTTTTCCGTTCTCCATGTTAAATATTATGGTCTCTCGGTCGCCACGGTCAGTCGTCGATTATCGGTAGTCAAGCGTGCGGTCCGTGACGAGTGCGGAGAGGACGAGGGCGTGAGTCCCGTGCACTCCGGAAACTTCCACGAGCATCCATTCCTTCAACTGAAAACGGAACGCGGAAAACTGAAAAATCCACGGAGTGTCTTTGCATGAAGTGCCTGCTGGTGTATTACATGAATGGCCACTGGTTCGGCGAAGAAGTAACCTGGAAGCGCTCGGGCAGCGGAACTTACCGCGAGACGTCGCGGATCGAGATCCCGCAATCCAAGGCCGCGATCGAGGCGTTTGCGGCCCAGAACCGCTACGTGATCGAGTGGCAGGGGAAAATCCCCAACGACGGGACGCCACTGTCCGCGGCGTCGTGAACCAGCGGATTCGGGGTCGCGAGATGACCATCGATCGCGTGTCTGTCGGTACCTTCTGGGTCAACGACAAGAAACACCTGGTCCGCGAGATCACGTCGGAAACGTTCGCCGGTGACGTCCATTGGCGTTCTTATTCTCTCTACGATGGCCGGCCGACGGGCGATTCGCTCGTCTGCTCCAAAGCCCACATCCTCCATTGGTCCGACCGTGAGGCGACTGCGGAGGAAGCGGTCCGAGTGCAGACGCGCAGAGGAGAGGCCATCCAGGAAGCACGCCAGATGTCGCTGATTGATTTCGGCCTGACGAATGCTTCCGATGAACAGCTCCTGGCCGAGATCCGCGGCCGCGGTTACCGTGTCTCTGGCGGAAGAGAGCACAATCAACGCGTGGACCCGGCTGCGGGGGAGTCCCGATGAGCATGGTCACGATCGCCCCACCAACGATCGAAACGCTCGCCGACCTGCTCGAGTCGCTAGGCGATATCCCTCCACGGCGCATCCGCATGCAGCCGCTTCCGGGAACGGCGACCGAAGCCGATGTGCTCGCTGCCCATTCCGTTGACAAGCGGCTCTGCGAACTGGTCGAAGGCGTGCTGGTGGAGAAACCCATGGGATACGACGAGTCGCGACTCGCCGCGGCGATCATTCACGCCCTGATCGAATTCCTCAGTCTCCACGACCTGGGTACCGTGGCAGGCGAGGCCGGCATGATGCGGCTCATGGCAGGGCTCGTCCGAATTCCTGACGTCTCGTTCGTTCGTTGGGAACGGTTGCCGGTAAAACCCGGCCCGATCCCCGCGATCTCACCCGACCTGGCTGTCGAGGTCCTCAGCGAATCCAATACTCCGAAGGAGATGGAGCGCAAGCTGCGGGAGTATTTCGAGAACGGCACGCAACTGGTTTGGTACTTCGACCTCAAGTCACGGACAGTCACGGTCTACACCAGCCCGGATCGGTGCACGGTCCTGGACGAATCCGACACGCTCGACGGCGGCGGCGTCCTGCCCGGCTTGGTCATTCCTGTTCGCGAGTTATTCGAAGCCGCGAGCCGGCGCGGCCCCGCTCCCGGGTCGGCCGGCTCGTGATCGCGTCATGATCCGGCCGGTGGCGCGATCCCCTACGTCCCCAACCGCCTTCGCCTCCACACAATTTGACACCGATTGCCCGCCGGGTCGTTGAAGAAGGCGGTCTTCATGTCCTCGGTATCGACCAGAGTGTCGGTTTCGAAGACGATGCCAAGTCGCTCGAGCTCGGCCCGCTTCGCGGCCACGTCGTTGACCCAAAACGCCAGGTGGCACACCCAGCGCTGGTTGGCCCCGGAGGTCCCGGGCGGCCGGCCGATGATCTCGATCGACATCCCTCGGTCATCGACAAGGAAGAACGCCGGCGGGTCGCCGCCACTTTCGACGGCGATGCGCATGCCGAATACGCGGATGTAGAAGTCGGCCAGCGCGGCCGAGTCGGCGGCATAGATTGCGAAGTGTTCGAGGTGGGCCATTGAATCGGGTCGCGCAGCGAACTCTCGGGCGGTAAGCGGCACTTCGAGCTTCTCAGGGGGCGGCGGACATCGAATGTCATCGCAAATGGCCCCGCTGGGCTGCATTGTTGACGGTCTGTCGCAACGGTTCAATAAGGCGGCGGCGGTCAAGCCAGGTTTTGCGAGCCCGACTTCGCAGCGACTGCGGGTGCCTTGGGCCCGAGTGCTTCGAACAATCCGAGGCGTCGGTAGGGCTTGCCGGATCGGAAACAAGGCAATATGGAATGAGTGTCGACGCGACGCAACAGCCGCATGTATCTTCGGAAGAGCGGTCCGTCAGCGCTACTCATGCATCCATGCGCTACCACGGTATTACACGATGGACGACTTCAATGCGGAACCCGGGCTGACCGTTGCCAACCGTCGCCCCGTCTGGAAAGTGATCGCGAGCTTTGCGGTGGCGCTGGCGGTCACGGCGGTCCCCGGTTGGTTGGTTTGGAACGACCTGGATCGGGCTCAACCTGAGGGGTTCCTCACAAGGGCCACCGGCCTCGCGAGCGATGTGGCAATCCTGGCGCCCGTCGCCGTCTTCACCCTCTTGATGGCGACCGCGTTTGCCTGGTACACCGAGTTCGCGGTCCGAAAGGACGGAATTCGTCTTCCCGTCGCGCGTCGTTCTTTGAAGTCGTCGTAATAGTCGCCGTCGCCGTTGGCTGCGGGTTGACGGAGTTTGCGTGCCAGGATTTGCGCACAGCACGACGTATCGAAGCGTTAGTGGAACGGAGGGACACGGACTATGGGAGTGATTTCATTTCCAGATGTCGGGGCCGAAGAGCATCTCCGCCGCCTGTGCCGCGATGCAGAAGATGACGAACTCCTCGCGCTTCAACCGTCGCTCGAAGCAGTGGTTGGGGTCTTGGTCAGCCTCCTCTCGTGACCCGGCATAAGATAGAATGAAAAGGCCGAACGCCCGGTCAAGCATCGAAACCGAACGCACCCGGCCAGGGCTGAGTGAGTCATTCTTGAGTGGCGGGACTCGCCCCCCGGTCACTCGGTCGTGGTCGTCAACGACACGTCGTAATCCAGATGTCTTGATTTATGCCAAGTCCGTAAAGAGCCATCGATTTTCTTTGTAACCCGCACCGGAGGCATCGCATGACTCTCACCGTCGAAGCCGTTTACGAAAACGGCGTGCTCAAGTTGACACAACCATTGCCGCTTCGCGAGCGCGAGAAGGTTCAGGTCACGGTCCTTACACAACCAAGCGTGGCCCAACAGACCTACGGGATGTTGGGCTGGAAGGGCGCCGCGGAAGCCTTCGATCAGTTGCTGCTGGAAAGCGACCTAGATCAGTAGGAGGAACCATGGTATTCGCCGATCTCGCGGCTGGAGATCAGGTGTTCCTCGACGCCAATACGCTCGTCTACCATTTCGGTCCCCACCCCGTCTTCGGACCAGCTTGCAATCAGTTGATCCAGCGGATCGAAAACAAAGAGCTTCAGGGTTTCACTTCGACGCACGCGTTGAGCGCGGTTGCGCATCACCTGACGACCCTGGAAGCATCGGCGCTTTTCGGCTGGCCGACAAAAGTTGTCCAGCGCCTCAAGCAGCAATCCGCGGAGATCCAGAAACTGAGCAACTTTCGGTCGGCCATCGAGAAGGTGCCTCAACTCGGTATTCACGTGCTGGTTATTCCTCCCGACCTCGTCGCTTCCGCTCCCGCTTTGAGCCAACAAATCGGTTTGTTGAGTAACAATGCACTGATCGTCGCCCTCATGGACCATCACAGCTTGACCAAACTGGCCAGTGCCGACGCTGATTTTGATCGGGTGCCGAGTATCACGCGCTTTGCCCCCCGCTAAAGCTTTGCTGCGTATGCTCTCGGGTTCTGGGTTAAGTCGAAGACAAGTCCAAGAAACTTCCCGACGCGGTTCTATTCGTTCTTCCGGATGTGGTGATTGAAGACATGAAAGGCGTCGCCGATCACGCATCCATCCTCAAAGTGCACCGCGAGGGAGGTTTGCCATCCGGCATTCAGAATCCGCACAGGTCGCGGCGGCACCGGCACGGGCGATCGCCTCGGGGGTCGAGGGTCTTCAGTCTCGGGCGGCTGCCATTGATAAACACCTGCGTTCTGTGGACGTAAAGTATTGAGATCGACAGGTGGGTCCGGTTGGACCGTGTTCCCCAAGTTCTCAGTGGGTACTAAATAACTTTGCGGAAAACGCCCATCGATCCAAACAAGCGGGACGACGCGGCAGTTCCTTGTGCTCGGGCCTGCGACATACACTGTGTTGTCCCCGTGGAGCCGGAACGCCCTCTCCGGGGCTTGGGCGGGCCGTCCTACGGCCGGTTCCTGGATTGGGAAGATCTGGTGCTTATTCCAAACGAAGTTCGCCTGCAACTGCTGCCATTCGTTGCGATCATTGCGAGTCTTCTCGTGCAGTTCGGGCCAGGTGATGAAGCCCCATTTGCTCACGTCCCAGGCCGGCAGGTCGGTTATTGGTGGCGCGAAGGAGCGGAGGCAATCTCTGAAGAACTGATCGACCACTTCGCATCGATCGGGGATAATGGCCAGATACCAGGGGTCTTCCCGGTACTCGGAGAGCGACGTCGCTGCTTGCCTCACCACGCGGTTGTTCCCGAGGCTCCAGCGCCTCGAAACGGCGTCGGGTGCCAGTGTTCGGTGCGGATCGTCGACCTGGTCAAGGAGTTTCAACTTCCTGTACATCTGGACGAACAGCGACGAAGTCTTGCTCGGGTCGCCCGCAAGGTAAGTTTCGAAGTCGGCCCATTGGTCTTCGATTCTCTTCCAACTACCCGTATCTGTGCAGACTTTCGCCTCGACCAAGATCGCTTTTTTCCGCTTACGCTCATACTCAAGCAGGATCAGCAGGTCGAGGTCACCGAAATCGGAGAACGACTGCTCGACGAGGAGTTTCGCGCGAGCGATCCCCATGAAGACGGGCTGCGGCTCAGCGAGTGGAAAATGACACCAACGGAGGAACTCCTCCAACCTCCCCAGCGGGGTGTTGGGGTTCTCAGCGTAGCGGATGTCATCACAAAGGGCGTTGACCATTCCCCGCTCCGAATAGCCGACTAATTTCACACACATTTTCTCACCTCCGTCTGAGGGCCCCTTCGCGATGATCGCACGATCTAGCGGACTCGTCGAACCGATCTATGATAATTCGGGCTGCGCTGGCGAGCTACGATCGCCTACGGCTATCAGCGGGCCGTCCACGATCGCCTCAGCTCGCCCGGCTGATTGGTCTGGATCACCTCGCCAGTCGCGACATCCAGAGCCGTCAACCACCCGCCCCGGAAGCAATTGGTGTCGATGCCGATCAGGAACCTGAGATCGAGGATCTCCCCCGTCGCTTGAGGGGTGTGCCCGACCACCACGGTCTTGCCGGAGAAGTGCGGGCGCAACTCGGCGGGCTTGATGGCATCCCAGCGGAGCCTGGATGCGCTGATGCGGTTCAGGGGAGCATTGGGGTCATAATTCGCGTGCACGAAGATGTGGGTGTCCGTCTCGAAGTAATTCAGGCAGCCCCGGATGAATCGGACGTACTCGCTGGGAATCACTTCGATGTCGGTTCGGTACGTGCAATACGAGTCCAGCGTCTGCTGGCCGCCGAGCTTGAGCCAGTACCGGAATTCCGACCTCGACTCCACGGCATTGAGCAACATTTCTTCATGGTTGCCGAGGAGGGCTACCAACCGGCAGCGACTCGAAAGAGCGATCAACTGCTCGATCACGCCCCGGCTGTCAGGTCCGCCGTCTATGAAGTCACCGAGCACGACGATCAGGTCGTCGGGCCGTGGCTTAATCTCCTCAATCAGAAGTCGCAGCGCTGTCGAACAGCCGTGGATGTCGCCGATGGCGATCGTCCGTTGAACGTGCTGACGGGTCTGGGTCATTGCGGACCGCACCGCTGGTCCCGCTATCCCGCGCGTTAGACTCCATCCAAGGCATCCCGTCGGCTCAGAGCTACGAGTTGAAGGCAACAGGCAGAATCGTCGTCCGAATCAGCCAAGCCCGCGTGCGTTTCGTGGTCCCCGGTCCAAAGCCGGTATATTCGTTGAGGGTAGACAAGGCAGAGGTTGAACTTCGTGCCGCTCGCACCGACGAGCGCGATGACTCGTCTGCGTTTCAGAGGGCGCGACTCTCGATTTCGTGCCCCGCGGTATCTCAGATCACGCAATCAAGCCCTTCGCCCTGGCTCGAGTCAGCAGTTCTTCCTTGCTGACCCCAGGCCGCTGGGATGCCTCGATCTTCTGGCGCACGGCTTCGGCTTCCCGATCACACTGGCGAAGGTACTCATCGAAGGGTGCAGGATTGGCGAGATAGCGGCTGATCACCGCGTAGACGTCGGCCAGTTGCAGCGTCCGATAGGACTCGACGATGCCCTCGGGCGTCTCGCCGCGCTGATAGGCGGCAATCACCAATTCCAGAAGCACCCGGCTCTTGCCGACGCGTAAAACGCCCGGCGGATCTTCCCACAACGGAACTGTCACCGTCAGTGGCTCAAAATCCACAGTGGTCATGGTTCCCATCCTCTTTTCAGCGAATCTCAGGCTCGATCAATCACGCGGCGGCGCATCGCGACCGCGCAGAGACCACCCTCTTGGCGGCAGCGCAATCGAGACCGCTCGATCAAGGCGACGAATTCCGCGTTGGTGCTCAGTACAATGTCCTCCAAGTCCGTGTTGTCAAGGGGAAGGGTCACGGCCGTCGGAGACCCATGCTCAGTAATGACGAGCGGCTCCGAACGAGCGCCGGGAATGTAGTTTGCAAGCGGGCTGGATGCGTCGCCGAGCTCGACGATCTTCATTGCTGGAAAACCTCCCCACCGATCCGGCGCATGTTGGGTTCATCAATTGTACTTTCCACAGTCTCCACCGACAACGCCGCGAGAAGCACGGGCTCTCAATCCTGACTCCGCGCCCCCGACTTCGCCGCGACTGTAGGCGACCTGAGCCCAAGCAACTCGAGCAATCCGAGTCGGTGATGGGGCTTGCCGGCCTTGTAACGGTCCAGGAGCTTGCTGTATTCGCGCCGCTCGGGATCATTGGCGGCCAGCAGCGCGATTGCGCTTTCTTGCCATTTCACTGCGGCGGCGAAATCTCCGGTTTCGGAATAGGCAATTGCAAGAGTCGAGACAAAACGCGGGTTCTTGAAATTGGTCAGCTCGCAAGCGCGAGCGGCCGAAGCCACCGCCTGTGCGCCGCTGCGGATTCTGGCATCCGGGCAGGTCGCCAGGATCCACGCTCGCCCGTGATGTGACTCGGCGTTACTCGGATCGAGGCGGATGGCCGCTTCGACGTCGGCGAGCGCGGAGTTGTAATCGCCTAGCTCTACTTTGAAGAACGCGCGGCTAAAAACCACATTCGCGTCAGTGGGGTCAAGTCGGATGGCTTGATCCAAATCTTTCAACGCCTGTTTGATATGGCCGATCGATCGATTGATCACGGCCCGGGCGTTATAGGCCTCGCCATATTCGGGATCGATCTGGATTGCCTTGTTGGCTGCTGCCAGAGCTCTGTCGGGGTCGGATCGCTTGAGGTGAATGGCAGCGAGATAAATGAAGGCCTGCACGCAGTTCGGGTCGATCTGGAGTGCCCGTTGCATTTCAACTTGCGCCTCTGCAGCTCGTCCCTCTTCAAATAGATCATTCCCCGGCCCACGTAGGTCATCACCCATCGTGAGCCCAGCTCGATTGCGCCTCGAAATCCCGGAGGGCTTCGTCGTCTTTCTTGAGGCTGCTATCAATCATCGCCCGCTGTTCCAGCACGTAACAATTTCGTGGGTCGAATGCGACCGCCTTGTCTGCTTCCGCCAGCGCTTGCTCGGGCTGCTGGCTGATGCGCAACAGGAAGGCCCGCGTGATCAAGGCCGTGACGTTTTTCGGCTCGCGGCGCAGGGCCTCATTCAGGTCAGCCAGCGCATCTTCGCGGTCGTCCTTTTCGAGACGGACGAGGGCTCTCATCAGGAACGCAAACGAGTCTCTGGGGTAGCGAAGAATCTCCTGAGAAAAGAACGCCTCGGCTTCCGCGACAGGGACGACAGCACTCACCGGAACCCACCCCCGGATGCCCCGGTGGCGATTCTCGAGCAGCAATCGATCGCCTTCGATGCGCTCGCCGTGATAGAGGAACCCCGGCATCGTCGGGCTCACGCGCTTGCCGCCGTATTCGAGTGAAAAGCCGGGCTCCTTCTGTACGAACGCCTTGCTGAGGTCGCGCGGTCGCGTCGTTCGTTTGGGTCTCACGTAAGGCTCGAGCGCCAGTCCGTCAGTCTGGTCATACGCGTGCGCGCCAGAACCCGCGGCAAGCACGAGAAAGAGCGCGAACAGCGATCGAGCCTGAATCGGCGACATGACCGGAGTCCCTTCCGAGGCCGTCGGACCGGAATTTTGGCGGTTACTATGTCGAGGAAACGGAAACAAGGCAAGATGGAACTGGAATCTCGGCGATCTCGGATTGTATCTCCGGGAAGAGGTCGTCTTCTGCGATTGGTCGCACGACCAGCGGGGCGTGCTCCGACTGCGGCTCAGCGGCCGGGTTGTTTTCACCGGACGGAACGCCAACCGGCAAGCGGCCTGCGGACCGGCGCGCGACGACTGCCAGGCGACCGGGGCTGAGCGCGAAATGCTTGGGGTCTTGGTCAGCCTCCACTCGTAACCTGGCTTAGGATAGAATGAAAGGGCCGACGGCCCGGTCGTGCGTTGAAGCTTGAAACCCGCACAGGAGGCTGCACATGACTCTCACCGTCGAAGCCATTTACGAAAATGGCGTGCTCAAATGAAAGCGATCGGTCGTGGTGAGGGATCGAACAGTGGATGAGACGAAAGACCTCGCCGACACCGGAGGCTCGCGGCCCCCCGCTCTTGGTTGGAAGGGATCATCGGATGAGACGAAAGACCTCTCCGACAGCGGGGGCTCGCAGTCGTTCGTTCTTGGTTCGAGTGGCTCCCCGGACGGCGATCCCCCCAAGATCGGGCGCTACCGAATCGTCCGTCGATTGGGTCAGGGAGGGTTCGGACGGGTCTATCTGGCTCACGACGACGACCTCGACCGCCCGGTCGCCATCAAGGTGCCGAATTCCGAACGAATCACCCGCCCCGAGGATGTCGAGGCGTTTCTTGTTGAAGCCCGAATCCTGGCCAAGCTGGACCATCCCCACATCGTGCCCGTCCATGACGTTGGCGGCACGGAAGACGGGCTCTGCTTCGTCGTCTCAAAGCTCATCGAAGGCAGCGATCTGTCCGTCAGGATTGATCAGGCTCGCCCCTCCTTCCGGGATTCGGCCGAACTGGTCGCCACGATCGCCGACGCATTGCATTACGCCCACGGCCGAGGGCTGGTTCACCGGGACATCAAGCCCGCCAACATCCTGATCGACGCCTCGGGCAAACCGTGCGTGGCCGATTTCGGGCTCGCCCTCAAGGATGAGGACTTCGGCAAGGGCGGGGGGCTGGCCGGCACGCCGGCCTATATGAGTCCCGAGCAGGCCAGGGGCGAGGGACATCTGGTCGATGGGCGCTCCGACATTTTCAGCTCAGGGGTCGTCTTCTACGAGCTACTGACCGGTCGCAGACCGTTCCGCGCGGAGTCGCTTTCCGAGATCATCGAACAGGTGACCCGCGTCGAGGCTCGCCCGCCCCGCCAGATCGACGACACGATCCCCAAGGAGCTGGAACGCATTTGCTTGAGAGCGATGTCGAAGCGTGCATCCGAAAGGTACACCACGGCACGCGACCTGGCGGAGGACCTTCGCCTGTTCCTTCAAACCGAAGGAGGCGCGGTCTCGCCTGGCGCCCCTGCGGCTCCCATGAGCCCACCACCCGGATCAACTCTGGAATCCGCTCCACCTTCACCCATCTCCAGACAATCCGACTCCGGCCAACGACCGATCAAGATCGTGCCGAGAGGGCTGCGATCGTTCGATGAGGATGACGCCGACTTCTTCTTGGAATTGCTTCCCGGACCTCGAGACCGTGATGGACTGCCCGACAGCATTCGATTCTGGAAGCGAAAGATCGAGCAGATTGATCCCGACCTGACTTTCAGGGTTGGTCTCGTCTATGGACCGTCGGGTTGTGGCAAGTCGTCGCTCGTGAAGGCGGGACTTCTGCCCCGGCTGGGCAAGCACGTCCTGCCGGTCTACGTCGAGGCGACCGCGTATGAGACGGAAGCTCGGTTGCTCAAGGGCTTGCGCAAGGTTTGTCCTGAGCTGCCGCGACGTTTGGGGCTGGTCGAGTCGCTGGCAAGTTTGCGCAGGGGTCGCGTGTTGCCACCAGAACGGAAGGTCCTGCTGGTCCTTGACCAGTTCGAGCAGTGGCTGCATGCGAAGCGGGGTGAGGAGAGTACGGAGCTGGTCGCCGCTCTCCGGCACTGCGATGGCGAACATATTCAAGCGATTGTGCTGGTGCGGGATGATTTCTGGCTGGCCGCCAGCCGGTTCATGAGGGACCTCGAGATCGATCTCGTCCCGGACCAGAACATCGCCCTCGTCGATCTTTTCGATCCGCGCCATGCGAGCAAGGTGTTGACAGCGTTCGGGACCGCCTACGGCAACCTGCCGGAGCGCACGGGCGACATCTCAAAGGATCAGGAAGCGTTTCTGGATCAAGCGACCGGCGAGCTGGCCCAGAACGGCAAAATCATCTCGGTTCGCCTGGCTCTGTTTGCCGAGATGGTCAAGGGAAAATCCTGGAGCCCGGCGACTTTGCGAGCGATCGGCGGTACGGAAGGCGTCGGAGTCAGCTTCCTGGAGGAGACATTCAGTTCCCCCCAGGCGAACCCCAAGCATCGCCTTCACCAAGAGGCGGCGCAATCGGTGCTGAAAGCTCTCCTGCCCGAGACCGGCACCGACATCAAGGGACAGATGCGATCACGTCAGGAATTGCTCGAAGCCTCGGGGTACGCGAACCGCCCCAGGGACTTCGACGACCTGATCCACATCCTCGACCCGGAGCTGCGCCTGATCACGCCGGCGGAGCCGGAAGGTGCGGAATCGGCGAGCCCGGTCGCGTCAGCGCCGGGAGAACTCGGGGCGCTAACGCAACCCCGCTCGCCAGACCGATACTACCAGCTCGCCCACGATTACCTGGTCCACTCTCTCCGGGATTGGCTGACCCGCAAACAGCGTGAGACCCGTCGCGGAAGGGCGGAACTGCGGTTGGCGGAACGCTCCTCGCTCTGGAACGCCAAACCAGAGAACCGCCGCCTGCCATCCGCCCTCGAATGGGC
This sequence comes from uncultured Isosphaeraceae bacterium, assembly GCA_963823675.1. Taxonomy (GTDB): domain Bacteria; phylum Planctomycetota; class Planctomycetia; order Isosphaerales; family Isosphaeraceae; genus CAWGMT01. The sequence goes on from CAWGMT010000025.1 coordinate 342,814, forward strand.
GAACATCCGGCTGCTGACCAGGAAGAAGGACTGGACCGAGCGAGAGCGCAGGATGATGAAACGGGCGGGGCGGGTGCATGGCGTTCGAGGCATTCTGACCTTTACGCTCCTGACCGCTGGACTCATCGCCGGGTTGGCCGTCCGCCGCCGGGTGATCGAGAATCAGCGAGCCACCCAGGCCGCCGGCCTGGTGCAACGAGTCCTCGATGCGGAAACGGCTCAGGTCCCGGACATCGTGGGGGAGATGCGGGAATACCGTCAATGGGTCGATTCCGCGCTCCTTTTCGAACTGGAAAAGAGCTCGGCTGATCCGCGGCGGAAACTTCACGCCAGCCTTGCCCTTCTTCCCGTCGACGCCTCTCAGGTTGACTACCTCTTCAACCGCCTTTTCAACTCCACACCAAGCGAGCTTCCCGTGCTGCGTGATGCCTTGAAAGCCCACCGTTCCACCCTGACTCCGAAGCTCTGGGCCGTGCTCGAGTCGGCGAAACCCGACGATAACGCACTACTTCCAGCCGCCGGCGCCCTGGCAAGCTACGCCCCGGATGACGGCAAGTGGGAAGCAACCGGCGCCAACGTGGCACAAAAGTTGGTGTCGGTCAATTCCCTCTTGCTCCGACCCTGGATCGAAGCCCTTCGTCCCGTGCGCGGCAAGCTGACAGCCCCGCTCGCGACGATCTTTCGGGACAAGAGCCGTCCCGAAACCGTGCACTCGCTGGCGACGGACATCCTCACCGACTACGCCAGCGACGACCCCGACAGGCTGGCCGAGCTGCTCATGGTCTCCGATCCCAATGCCTATGTGAGCTTTTTCCCGGTCGCCGCGAAGCGGGCCGAGCGGATCTTGCCGGTTTTCCAAGCCGAGCTTGGCAAGAAAGCCACGTATTCCTGGGACGATGGGCCGCTCGATCCATCGTGGACGAAACCGGACGCCGCCCTCGTGAGCCGGATCGAGTCGGCGGAGGGCATTCTCACCGAGCGGTTCGGCTTTTGCCAGACAATGCCGCTGGACGAGTTCCTCATGACTGCGGACGGTCTCTGCAAATCGGGATACCGACCGGTGCGGTTTCGCCCGTATGCGGATGGGCAGGTTGTGCGGGTGTCGGCAGTCTGGGCCCGAGATGGACGCAACTGGCGAATCTCTTCCGGTCTGACTGCCGATGAAATCCGGCAACAGGACGAACAGAACGGAGTTGGGCGCGGGTCTCCGGGCACCCGAAGGGTCGCCGCCCAGGGTCCTGACCGAAGGTCTCCTTCCTCCGGGCCGTCCGCCGCGTCGGTGAGACCTTCGGTCGCGGGGAGGGCGGGGTCCGGAGACCCGCGCCCAACAACTTCGGGAGAACCGCCGTCGGCTGATCGGCAAGGTCAGGAGACCTTGCCCCAACCGCGCTTCCTCCCGGTCAACGTCGCCGGATACCAGGTCACCGACAAGGACGGTAAGCCCGTCGATCGCTACGCAGCCCTCGAGGTGGAGAAATCCGGCGGTGATGACGCCCGGTTGTACGTCGGGGCGACCGATAACGATCTGACCGAGGCCCAGAAGCCCCTGGATGACGCCAAGTTGATCGCCCGGACGCTCCACGCCCAGCGCTCGACCGACGGCCGCACGCGGTACTCCGGCGTCTGGGGCAAGCCCACGTCGCCCGGCGTCGCCACCCAGGGTTACCGCGACCTGTTCGCGTGGAACTACGCCGAGAACCAGGCCCTGTTCAGCGACCGGGTGCTTGTCAACGTGGCGGTCAGCGAGGCCGGCAAGCGCCTGTCGGTCCCCGAGCGGGCACGGGAGGCGCTCAAGTGGGCGGAGAAAACACTGAAGACCAAGCCCGACGACCTGAGCGCTCTCATGGCCCGCGCCGGGGCTTGGCTTCGGCTCGGGGAAAACGACAAGGCTGTCGTCGCCTTAAGCGCTGTCCTTGCCAAGAGCAAGGACGACCAAAGCGCGCTCGAGCTCCGGGCAATCGCGCAGGCGCGGCTCGGCAAGAAGGAACCCGCCCTCGCCAACCTGGTCCGGTATCAGAAGGACGCGCCGGAACGGTCCCGGCTCTACCTGGCGGCCGTTGTTGCCGCCGAACTCGGCGGCGGGGGCGACGCCGCGACCCGAGCCCTGGAAGCCGCGCTCCGGAAGGAGCCGGGGGACGCCGACCTGCGTTACGCTGCCGCCCGGGCCTTCGCGGCCGGCTCGAAGGCCGTTGACCGGTCCGACCACCAGAAGGCACGCGCCCTGGCTGCGCGATCCCTCGCCCTGCTTCAAGAAGGCGTCCGCGACAACGACCTGAGCTTCGCCCTGCTCGACGACTCTCCCGATCTCGACCCGCTCTGGGACGACCCGGCGTTCGCCAGGCTCCTGGGCGCCGGCCACCCGGAACGGCGGTTCGCCGGCGTCTGGTCGACCAGAGGCGCGATTCGAGGCGGCCAGCCTCGACTCCCTCGACCCGGCCGAGCACCTGGCACGCAGCCGCGAGCTGGCGAGCCGGGGCTACCGCCCCGTCGCCTGGTCGGTCGCCCGCACTTCGCCCGAGGGCCCGCCGCTATCGGCCTCGGTCTGGCACCGGCCGCTGGTCGCGGCTGAGGCCACGGACCGGCTGGCCGAGCGACAGGCGCGGGCGGCGGTGGCCCTGGTCCGCCTGGGCAAGGCGGAGTCGGTCTGGCCCCTCCTGCGGCCCAGCGCCGACCCGCGCGTCCGGAGCTTCGTCGTCAACTGGCTCAACCCGCTGGGGGCCGACCCGCGCGCGATCGCCGCCGAGCTCGACCGGCTCGACAACGTTGGGCGCGGGTCGCCTGACCCCACCGTCTTCGTTGGGCGCGGGTCTCCCGACCCCGCCCTCTCTGTTGGGCGCGGGTCTCCCGACCCCGCCCAGGGGCCTGACCGAAGGTCTCCTGCCCCCGCGGCGGCCGCCGACTCGGGGAGACCTTCGGTCCCGGAAAGGGCGGCGATCCTTCGGGTGCCCGGAGACCCGCGCCCAACAGAGTCGGGAGACCCGCGCCCAACAAACGCGATGGACGCCATCCTCTTCCACCCCGAGACCTCACAGCGGCGCGCCCTGATCCTGGCCCTGGGAACGTACGGCCCGGAGGGCCTCTCCCCCGGCGAACGGGAGTCGTTGGCCGCCAAGCTCCTGGCGGTTTATCGCGACGACCCCGACGCGGGCGTCCAGGGCGCGGCCGCCTGGACCTTGCGCCGGTGGGGCCTGAAGGACAAGATCGCCGCCCTCGACGCCGAGCTGGGCAAACTCAAGGGCCCCGGCGGCCGCGGCTGGTATGTCAACGGCCAGGGCCAGACGTTCGCCGTGATCGCCGGCCCCGTCGAGTTCCGCATGGGGGCGCCGGCCGATGAGCCGGAACGCTTGGGCGGCAGTAATGACCAATCTCCCCGGCGGATGACCATCCCCCGCCGGTACGCCATCGCCGCGACCGAGGTCACGATCCCCCAGTTTCAGAAATTCCTCAAGACTAATGCCAGCCCGCGTTACAACGTCACCGCGGGCTTCCTCGCCAAGTACTCGCCGGACCCTGACGGCCCCTGGATCGGCCTCGACTGGTACACTGCGGCCCACTACTGCAACTGGCTGAGCGAGCAGGAGGGCTTGCCCAGGGACCAGTGGTGCTATGTGCCAGCCGAGGAGGGGGGTTACGCCGACGGGATGACGGTCCCCGCCGACGTGCTGCTGCGGACGGGCTACCGGCTGCTGACCGAAGCGGAGTGGGAATACGCCTGCCGGTCGGGTACGATCACGAGCCGCTACTATGGCGCTTCGACGGACTTGCTGCCTCTCTACGCCCAGTACTCAGCCAACAGCCACGAACACACCTGGGCGTGCGGCAGTCTCTTGCCGAACGATCTCGGGCTGTTCGACATGCTGGGCAACGAGTTTGAATGGGTGCATGATGAGTTCGAGGTCACGCGGCCAGGCCGCCACGGATCTTTTATTGACAATATAAATATATTTAGATATGTTCGCGGTAAAGACCCTCGTCTCCTGCGGGGCGGGTCGTTCAGCAGTCGGGCGGCGTTCGTCCGCTCGGCGCTCCGCAACAGGTACGCCCGGCGTCCCGTTTCACGAACTCCGGCTTCCGTCCCTCCAGGACTTACCACTGATCTGCTTTAAATCTTTACTACTTCCGCCTTTCCAGCCTTAGTATTCGCAGGAACTCGCCGGCGAACCGTAACACGAACTACGCCTTCCGTCCCTCCAGCACTTGGCAACAGGATCTGCATCCTGTTCCGCCAGAATTCGAGAGCGTTTTCCGCTCTCGGAGCGTGCAGCCAAGTCCAGGCCGCCGTCCCGTGCCGGGTGACCGCGGTTGCCCGGACGAACGAAGCCCAAGCCCGGCGGGTCTGGTAGGTCTTCGGACTCGCTTCGTCTCGCAAGGCGCGATGCAGAGCAGGATAAAGGTCACGGGGGTCGAGATCGGTGTGCACGGACCGAAGCTGTTCCTCCAACTCCGTCCTGAATGTCATCGGAGAAAAGTCGGTATCAGCGAACGATGGACAACGGACCACTGACGACGAACAAACAAGCGCGGCGGACAACGGACAAGGGGCAAAGGACCACAATCAACGCTTCTTGGCCTTGGCCAGCGCCAGGATCGCCTTCCACTCTTTCTCCGACACGGGTTGCACGGACAGGCGGCTCCCCTTGCGCAGTAGTTCCATGCCCGACAGCGCGGGAATCGTGTTCAAGAACGGTAGAGTGAGCGGCGGTTCGATCGGGCGAAGGGCCCTGATCGAGACCTGGAACCAGGTCGGGTCGGCACGGTCGCTCTTGGGGTCGAAATGCTGGTCCTTGGGATCGAAGGCAGTCGGGTCGGGATGCCCCGGCTTGACAACCTTGGCGATTCCCGGGATGCAGGGCGGGTCGGCGCCCGAATGATAAAAGAGCACGCCGTCGCCGACCTTGATCGAATCTCTCAGGTAGTTCCGCGCCTGATAGTTCCGGACGCCATCCCACCCCGTCGTTTGATCGGGCGCGGCGAGCAGGTCGTCGAACGAGTAGGCCGTCGGCTCGGATTTGAATAACCAGTACGCCATTGGTTCCAGATGCCTTCTGCGGACGCCCGCGAATTCACCTGCCAGCAGGTAAAGAGGGCCTCGCTTATACCAGAGGCAGCGCGGGGATGCGAGACGGACGCCCTGCTAACGCCTTTTCGGTGGAGAGGAAGCTCTCAAGCGTGGCCTTGAGTCGGTGCGCGGGGTATGCCGCGTTTTGCAGAGGCTCGCGGAGCGGGCGAGCTAAACGGTCGTCAATGACTTGTAGCGATTGAGAATTGCCCGCGTTGGGTTGAATTGCGTCTCATTTGTTCGAGGGCAGACCGCTTCGCCATCCGCCTCCGGCCGCTCCGGTCGCGGCTCCGCCGCGCTCCCTCCGTGCCTCCACCGGATGGCTCCGCTCACTTGCCCTTGCCCGCCTCCGGCGGAACCCCAGACGGACTCAGGGCCAGGCGGAAGCCGTCGTCGTTCGTGCGGAAAGTCGGGTCGTTCGTGCTGCGGAACGCCGTCCGGCAATACGCCGCGGCGATGATCCAACTGCCGCCACGGTACACGCGGGTCGAGCCCACATTCGGTCCCTGCGGATCCGCTGGCACCTTCGTATCGTAATCTCCGTACCAAACGTGCGTCCACTCCCAGAGGTTCCCATGCAGGTCGAATAGACCGCGCCGGCCTGGACGTAGCTCCCGCGGAGGGTGGACATGCCTGCCGCTGTTCTCCGTGAACCAGCCAAAGCGGCCCAGCAGGCTTGCGTCGCCTCCGTAGCCGTACGCCGTGCGCGCTCCCGCTCGACTGGCCACCTCCCACTCCGCTTCCGTCGGCAGGCGAAACCCCCGGCGGCCCAGCTCCACCGGCCAGTTGCGCGGCGCCCAGCTTGCCTCCGGCTTTGGCTCGCGTGGATACTTCTCCTTGTCCAGCGTCGCGGGGTCGGCATAGGGCTGATCGCTCTCCGCCAGTCCCATCTGCTGCCCCAGCCAGCGGCAGAAACCGGCCGCGTCATACCAATCGGAGCCAAAGCCCGCGTCTTCCGACTTCGCGTCATATTCCCGCATGATACCACTGTACCTCGGATGGAACGCGATCAGCTCGTCGAACGTGATCTCCCGGTCCAGGAGCGCAAAGGGGCGCGTCAGCCGGACCTGGTGCCGGACCTCGTTCTTAAACCGCCCCGGCTCGTCGTCCACGGACCCGATCGTGGACTCGCCCGCCGGGAAGACGATGAAGGTGTAGTAGAACGTCTTGGCCGGCGGCGGCTTCGCGGGCGCCGCTGGCTTGGGCTTCGCAGCCTCGCCGGACGCGGCCGATTTCGGGGTTGCGCCGGCCTTCGATTGTGTGGAGGCGTCCCGTTTGGCCGGAGTGGACTTCGCGCTGGAATCCTCCTTCCGAGCACCCTCGCGCGGTTCTGGGGAAGGCGTCGGTTTCACCGTGATGCGCAGCGTGAACCACTCGCGGTCCGGCGAATAGGCGGTCACAGTTTCATCCACCTGGCGAACCAGGTCCCCCTGGCCCCACAGCCGCAGCAGCCAGCCCGCGGCGCCGTGCACTCCGGAGCTCGGGTCGTGGCGATACCAGCCGGCGAGCTGCTTGATCAGATCGCCCCGCCGCGACTCGGAAACGTCGGCCAGCGCAAACTCCCCCAGCGCCAAGAGCAGCGCATAGCGGGCCTCGCGCGGATAGCGATTGGCCGCACCGTCGCCAAGTCGTTCCAGGCAGTCCAGGAGCGCATCCGCCCCGGCCCCGCGAGCGCGGCAGCCGAAGATGAACTGCGTCATGGCTTCCGGATCATCGGCCACCTTGAAGACCGGCAGGACCATCTCGCGCTCGCCGAGGCGCAAGAGGGTCAATGCCGCGCCGCGCGCCGCTGGCCGTATGCGACGCGCTCCACAGAGCCCAGCGCCTCTGGCGGCGGAGTGGCGGCGATCTTGGCGAGGTCCTCGATCGCGGCGGTCGTGCGGCTGGCCGCGACGATCAGGTAGAGCACGGCGAACTGCTCGGGGGTGGCGACAGGGAGCAAGCCCGCTAGCCGCGCGACGTCTTTCTCGGCGTAGTCGGCCAGCGCATTCAGCGGCGCCGAGCCGCTGGGCGTCGGTGGCCTGGGCACCCGCGAATAGCCGCTCCAGGTCGCCGAGCAATCGCGGCGAATCGGCCGGAGCGCGTCGCGGAGTAGCGGCTGGTATTCGGCGTTGTACGAGACCAGTTGGCCGGCCACGAACTTCAGGTCCGCCTCGGTCCACCACGCCGCCTCGGACGCGGGGAAGTAATCGGCCAGAGCCAGCGCCGTGCGAAACCTCCGCTCTGGGTCGGCCTTGTCGTCCCGCAGCAGGCCGCGGAACCGCTCCACAAGCCGGGCCCCAGCAGGACGAAGCCAGAAACGTCACGTCGACCCCTTCGGTACCGCCGACGGTGCGGAAGGCTGCCGGGGTCCAGGGCTTTCCTTTCACCATCTCGGCAAACAAGCCCAGCCGCACCGAGATTACCTTGCCGTCCTGGGCAAGCTCGGTGTTCGCTTGGTCCAGAAACGCATGCTGATCTCTCGTAATGTCGCCGGCCCGCCCTGGTAGGTTTCCGTATGCGACGCCGAACGCCGTCAATACTTTGCGGGCATGGCGGAGGTCGAAAAGATCAACGAGGGCCGTGTTTTGGCCCTGGAGCAGCTCAATTTCCAGGTCCGACATGAACCGGCTGACCGCGAGCCAGAAATCGTCCCTGACCAGGACGAGCGCCTGCAAATGCTCGCCGTCGCATTGACGCAGGGCGGCGGCCAGCTCGGTGTTTTCCTCGGCCCGCCTGGCATGGAGCCATTGCTCGAACTGGTCGAGGACCAGGAGCACCTTCTGGCCGCGAGGCAGGATGCGGCCGCGTCGTAAGGCCGCCAGCGAATCGACCAGACCCTGCTCCTGCGAGAGGTCCGCACAAGCCTTGCGCAAGCACCGGAGCAATCGCGCTTCGGTTTCTTCGGCCGTCGCCTCGACGTAGACCGGAACCACGTGCTTACCGAGCCGCGGCAAAAGACCCGCCTTGACCAGCGACGATTTGCCGCAGCCGGATGGGCCGTAAATCAGCCCGACCTTGAAAGTCATGTCGGGATCGAGTGCCTCGATTGTAACTGGGCGTCCCCATGAGGCGCATCCCCCTGCCGTAGTCCTCGTCCCGAAGCGCCAGGCCAAAGTCGGCCACGCATGGCTTGTCGTGGACATCGAGCAGGATGTTGGCGGGTTTGAGGTCGCGGTGGACGAGGTTGCGGATATGGCAGTGGTGAAGTGCCTCGGCGACCGCCGCGGTCAGCTCGACCGATTCGCGCAGCGACGGCCGGCCCTGCGCAGCCGCTGCGCCAGGTCACTTCCCTCGATGAACTTCGATACGACGTAGCACAGACCGTCGTCGGTCCGGCCCACGTCGTAGACCGGCACGATGTTGGGATGGTCGAGCTTGGCTAGCGCACGGGCCTCGGCCAGGTAAGCTTCGACATCCTCAGGCCGCGCGATGTGCTCGGCGTTGGGGACCTTGATCGCGACCGGACGGTCGAGGTCGTCGTCGTGAGCCAGATAGACCCGTCCAAAACCCCCTGCCCCAGCCGCCGGACCACGCGCTAGCGGCCAATCTTGGTGGGATCGGCGGGTGAAACAGCATTCGCTGGAGCGGCGCCGACAGTTGCGGTGGCGCCCTCTCCAAATACCTCCACGATGCCCGCGACATCGGCTGGGGCTCCGAACCGCCCCAGGTATTCGTGCCGGTCGGGGCGTTCGCCATTCCGCTCGCGCCAGCAGAGCTCGACCATCAAGAGCTCACGCAGTAGCGCCGTGCGCTTCGAGGCAGCCTTGCCGCTTGCCAGCCAGTCCTCGATCCGCGGCCGCTCGCCGACTCGCCAGGCCGCCTCGAAGCGATCGCACGCCTGGTCGATGCGGTTGTGCGCCGCGAACGAGTCGTCGTCGGAGCTTGCACTGCCGCCTGCGCTCATGCCGCCGGCTCCCTTGCCCAGATTTCACCGATTGCATCCTACCGCGCTGGCGATGACGAACAAAGCGAAGTAAAATCCTTAAAGACGCTTCTGTCTGCGGAACGAGTGCGAATCGTCAGCCCGGGAGCTTTGGTCATGGCAACAGCTCTGCGCCTTGGAAAGGCAGCGCCGATCGCGCCCCAAGGTCTCTTTCCCCGCCAAGGCTGATGGCGTGACGGTCGCCGACCTCTTGAAGCGGTTGGGAGACATCCCGCCCCAGCGCGTGCGGCTCTATCCGATACCCGGCACCGCAACCGAAGAAGACGTGATCCGGGTGCTCGATCGAGAAAACCGGCCTTGCGAGCTGGTCGATGGGACGCTCGTGGAGAAAGCGATGGGACTCGAAGAGTCGATCATTGCGGGATTCCTGCTGACGTGCCTCAATAACTTCGTGCTGCCCCGAAAACTGGGGGTCGTGAGTGGTGCAGACGGCACACTCAAGCTGTTTCCCGGCATGGTCCGCATCCCCGACGTCGCCTTCATTTCGTGGAACAGCTTGCCCGGTCGCAAGCTCCCCGAGGTCCCGATTCCTCTTCTGGTGCCCGACCTCGTTGTCGAAGTGCTGAGCCAGAGCAACACCAAGCGCGAAATCGATCGCAAGCTCCGGGAATATTTCCGTGCAGGCGTCCGCCTTGCCTGGGTTGTGGACCCCAAGAAAAGGATTGCTCAGGTTTACACCTCAGCGCGTCGATCGAAGCGGCTCACGGAACGCCAATCTCTCGACGGAGGCTCGGTCGTGCCTGGCTTTGTGCTACCGCTCACGGATGTTTTCGCCGCCGGCAGGCCGTAAGCGCGCGGGTTGAGTGCGCAGCGCGCCTGCGGCTGCAACCAGAATCCGCAATCCGATTGGGATCGTGCAGACAATGCCATCGAAGTCGACGTGACCCGCAACTCCACTGGCGGCACGAGCGCCTCCCACCTTCTGAGAAAGCCCGCCAGGCAGACGCAGCCCGAATTGCTCGTTTCCGCCGGGCGACTTATAATTCAGCGATTGAATTGGTCGGATCTTGGATTCATTCCGATGTTGCGAATTTGGTCGTGTACCGCGATCTCGCCATTTCCACTCGACAGCGAAGGACGTTGTTTCATGCGGCCGGATGATCTGTTGACCTGGGTTCGCGAGCGGCCTTTTCGACCATTTCGTATCTGCCAAAACAGCGGCCGAACCTACGATATCAGGCATCCCGAGATGCTCAAGGTCGGCCGTTCCACCGTGAATATCTACTCTTATGCCGGAGAGCCCGAGGATCCCTACGAGCGAATGGAGACGGTCGGTCTCCTCCTGATCGAACGTATCGAGCCGATCGAGGCGCCAGCACGGGCCTGAGACCGTCGAAACGGGTCGCCAAACCGAGTCGAGCACCTAAACGACTTCGGCTCGAATCGATAACCAGTATGCGTGCACGGAGGCACGACACCATGGGATTGCGGCGCGAGACTCTCGCATTCTGCGTCATCCTGGCAATTTGTATTGCCGCATTCTTCCATGAGACCTTGTTTGGTGGCAAGGTCCTCAGTCCGGCGGATGTCTTGCTGGTATCAGCGAGTTTCCGTGGGGAGTCTGGGGAGGATTACCAGCCAGCGAACCGGCTCCTGATGGATCCGGTGCTTCAGTTTCAGCCCTGGCTGGAATTCAACCGCCGGATGATCCGCAGTGGCCGCCTGCCGCTCTGGAACAGCGATGCCGGTTGCGGCGTGCCTCATCTGGCCAACGGGCAAAGTGCGGTCTTCGACCCATTCCATCTGCTGGCGTATCTAGGGCCGACGCCAGAGTCTTACGCCTGGATCGCGGCTGGCCGGCTGTGGACGGCGGGGTTGGGGATGTTCCTGCTCGCACGGGCCTGGAGCCTGGGGCGGTATGGACGGTGGTTCGCCGGGTTGGTCTATCCCTTCTCGGGGTTTCTGATCGTCTGGCTGTTGTACCCGGTCACGTCCGTCGCCATCTGGCTGCCGTGGCTCTTGCTGGTGACCGACCGCGTGATCGAGGCGCCGAGCTCGAGATCGGCCGGCTGGCTGGCCTTGATCGTCGCCCTCGTCATCCTGGGTGGGCACATCCAGACCAGTGCTCACGTGCTTTTGATTGGTGGCTTGTATGCATCAGTGCGATTCTGGTGGGCGTGCCGAGCCAGGCTGGATGTGCGGCGAGTGGTCGTCCTCTGGAGTGCGGGAATCGGGCTTGGCCTGGGGTTGGCGGCGGTTCAGATTCTGCCCCTGGGGTTTTACCTGGCGAGGAGCTCGGTGTGGGCGGATCGTCGACACGAGCGTCCGGCATGGTGGGCGATTACGCGGCCGCGGCTGCTGGAGGCAGTCTGCACTGCGGCCCCGTATGTCTATGGAAGTCAGCGCAGAGGGCATCCCAACCTGGCCAGGGCGATTGGGGCTCATAATTTGAACGAGTCGGCCGGGGGCTTCGCGGGGCTCGCGTCGTTGATCTGGCTGGCACCGCTGGCGGTCGGGGCGCGCGGCCGGAATCCTCGGGCCGCGTTTCTTGCCGGCGTGGTGGCCTTCGGCGCGCTGGGAGCGTTCCAGCTCCCGCCGGTGGACAACCTCTTGCGCGCCCTGCCGGTCCTGGAGGTGACCGACAACCGCCGGCTCACGCTCTGGGTGGCGTTCGGATTGTCGCTGCTCGGCGGAATCGGTCTGGATCAGCTCGGCGAGTCTCATCGCCCGGGGCGATTCTGGCTCGGGCTTTGGGTCCTGGCGGCGTTGCTCTTTGCCGCGGGTGCCCTGGCAATCCCTGCGCTCGAGCAGCCGTTGCGGGACCGCGCCCGCGCGCATTATCAAGCGGCCGCGCTGGCGACGCCGGGCGCCGATCTGACGGAATACCAGGAGCGGGGCGAACGGCAGGTAGCGGCAGACCTTACGATTTCTGCCGCGGTATTATGGCTTCATGGCGGGCGAGCTTCTGGTCTTGTCGGCGCTTGCCCTGCTCTTGCGTCAAGCGCGGCTGGCTCGGGCCTGGGTTCGTCCGGCGCTTCTCTTGCTCACGCTCGCCGACCTGGCAATCTTTGGCTTTGGGCTCAATCCGGCGATCGCGGCGTCGATAGAGCGGTTTGAGCCAGAAGTCGTTGCGAGGCTGCGCCAGGAGCTGCGACCGGGGGCCCGTGCGCTCGGTCTGGGTGCAGAGTTGCCGCCCAATACACTCATGCGCTTCGGACTGTCAGACCCGCGTAATTATGATTCGGTCGAGCTTGCACGCAGCCTGTCGTGGTTGGCGCCACTCTACAAGCCGGGTGAGTCGGCGCTCTCGAGCCGTCGCGAGGTCGACTGGAGCGGCGTTGTGCGTGCGCGGCAGCGGCTGCGTGAGTCGGGCGTGCGGCGCCGTGGTGGCTGCGACGCCTCCTCCCACCGGCGAATTTCGCGCGGCACCGAGCGCGTCGGCCGCGCGTGGATTGCCTGGCTCGAAGCCAGGCCGTGGGCCGATTCCACGGCGCCTCTGCGCGGATCGCGTTTGCAAAAAATCATGGCCAAGCCGAGATCGCGATCGATTCGAGGGCGCGCACGGAGCTCATCGTGCGCGAAACGTGGGACCCCGGCTGGCAAGCGCACCTCGACGGAAAACCGGTGATTCCTGGGCAAAAATGGGGGGTTTTTCTCAGTCTCGATGTGCGATAAAGGATCTCATAATATCACATTAGAATATAACCCGATAGAGGTCCGAGCCGGCCTGACGGTCTCGATCGGCTCGGCGGTTCTCATGATTCTGGTGTTGACAGGAATCGGCAAGTTATGAATTCCTGGAAGAAGAATGCGAGGGGCTTGGACGGACCCAAGCACCCGAGTTAGAATCGGTCTTACAGCATCTTCCGGACTCGTTTCCCGGTTATCAAAACTTGAGGGATGAATCGCTGATGGTCCACTTCACGTGTGATCTCTGCGGCAAGGAACTGACCGCCGCCGGCGAAAGCCGCTACGTGGTCAAGATTGAAGCTTATCCCGGATTCGACCCGACGGAAATCACGGAGGACGACCTGGACGATGATCCGATGGAGGCCGTTGCTCAGATGCTTCAGCGCGACGAGGCCCTCTTGTCTGAGGACCTCGCCACTCCGCTATGCAAGGGTTTCCGGTTCGATCTTTGCCCGTCATGCCATCACAAGTTTCTCAAAGACCCGCTCGGCAAAGACGCGATCCGTTCCTTCGATTTCAGCAAGAATTGAGACCGGCGGCGGCCGTGTGGGAAACTCGTCGCCCGATCCCGGGCGAGTGGCGATTTGAGGACGGTTCTTTTTCACTCGCTTAGCGGACCGCGAGCAGAATGACGTTGGTGATGAAGGAGAGAGCCAGCAGGGTGGCGATTGCGGCGATAATGTTGTTTCGACTGTTGACGTAGGAGGCCATTTCGACCATCTGGTCTTCGCTGGGTCCCTCGACGATATCTTCGAATTCTCCCTGGGCCAGGGGCGCAAGGTCCTCCAGCTTCTGGCCGGCGATCATCGGGCTGTCGCCCCGTTGCAGACACTTGAGGTCGAGAATGAGGTCGTCGGGCGTCTGGTAGCGGTGCTCGCGGTTCTTGGCCATCATCGTCTCGACGACCATGCCCAGACCACCCGAAAGCTTGGTGTTGAGATGGTCGGGCGGGATCATGGTCACGTTGGGATCCACGTGCTTGCGCATGACCTCATTCGGCGTCTCGCCGCCGTAAGGAACCTTGCCGGTCACCATGTGATAAAGCGTGGCACCGAGACTGTAGATATCGGCCCGGATGTCGACGTTGGTCTGACCGCGCACCTGCTCGGGGCTGATGTAATAGGGGGTGCCGATCGCCATGCCGGCCTCGGCCAGGCCCCACTTTTCGTCGTCGGTCAAACGGGCGAGACCTAGATCGGCGAGCTTCACGGCGCCGTCGCGGGTGAGGATCACATTTTCCGGCTTGATGTCCCGGTGGATGAGCCCCCGCTGATTGGCGTGCTTGAGCGCCTCGGCGATGGCCAGCACGATTCGCAGGGCCTCCGTCTCCTCGAAGGTCTTGTTCTGGTCGAGGAAGTCCTTGATGGTGGGGCCTTCGACATACTCCATCACGAAGTAATAGTGGCCATTGAGCTCGCCGGCGTCGATCGCGTTGACGACGTTGTTGTGCGACAGCTTGGCGGCGATCTTGGCCTCGCGCTCAAACCGCTTGATGAATTCCTTGTTCTGAGCAAGCGCATCCAGCAGGACCTTGATGGCGACGACCCGATCAACGCTCAGTTGCTTCGCCTTGTAAACGATTCCCATCGACCCCTTGCCCAGCTTCTGAAGGATCTGGTAGCCGGGGATCTTGAGCGTGCGCTGAACCTCGCCGACTTCGTGCATGAGCCGCATCATCTGGCTCTTGGTGAGCACCTTGGCCTCGACCATGACCTCCAGCAGGCTCTTGGAACCCTCCTTGTCCTTGGCCGCCTGTTGCTTGCGCTGGTTCTTGCAAGCCTCGATCTCCGCAGGCGTAGCCAGCCCGCGCCGGAGAATCGATTTCTCCAGTTGCGACTCGTCGATGCCGGAAATCCCTGCTGCGTCCTTGGCGTTGCTGCCGCCTGGGCCCGGAGTCGCCATCAAGCCGTCTCCCTCGATCTAGAAGCATGCCTAGAGTCGGCAAGAATCGACCAACCCGTTGGGGTTGGAGGCACATGAGGCTATGTCGTGCGCCAGTCGATTGTCAACGTAAATCCCTGATGTGTTGCACAATTGCACTATGCATCCGCTCCTACCTCCGAACAAATCGTCGGCCGGGACCTTGGCCGGCCGCGCTTGAGCGAGGAGGCAGCGGCCGCTATCATGATTATAGCATTCTACTTACGACCTCCTGCCGGGATGGTGACAAGCGCGACCTTCTGTTCCGGCGCCCGGACGGAAGTTCCTTGTCCTGGAGGCTGCGTTGATCACGCTCGGCGTTCTCGCTGGCGACGGTGTCGGCCCGGAAGTGATTGCCGAAAGCCTCGAGGTGCTCTCGCTGGTCGGCCGGCTCGAGGGCGTTGCCTTTGAACTCCGGCCTTTCGACCTGGGCGGTGAACGATACCTGCGAACCGGCGAAGTCCTCCCCGACGCCGCCATCCGCGACCTGCACGACTGCGACGCCATCCTCCTGGGAGCGGTCGGGCATCCCAAGGTTGCGCCGGGAGTGCTGGAGCACGGCATTCTGCTCCGACTTCGATTCGATTTTCACCAGTATATCAATCTCCGCCCCATCCAGCTCTTGCCGGGCGTCGAGGGACCACTCCGCGACAAGGAGCCAGAGGACATCGATATGGTCGTCGTGCGCGAGAACAATGAGGACCTCTACGTCGGCGCAGGGGGCTTCTCGCGCAAGGGAACGGCCGAAGAGGTCGCGATTCAGACCTCGATCAACACCCGGGCCGGTGCGGAGCGCACCGTCCGATTTGCCTTCGAGATCGCGCACCGTCGCGCTGCCGACGGTCCCTTTCGCGGGTTGACACCCGCCGACCGCCGGCAGGGCCTCACGCGGCAGGTAACCTTGGTGGCCAAGACCAACGTCCTGACCTTCGCCCATGACCTCTGGATGCGCACCTTCACGGAAACTTCGCGTGACTATCCCGACATAAAATGCGATTATCAGCACGTTGACGCCTGCTGCATGCGGATGGTGCAGAGTCCGGACCGGTTCGACGTGATCGTGACGACCAACATGTTCGGAGACATCATCACCGACCTGGGTGCTGTCATTGCGGGTGGGTTGGGACTGGCGGCATCGGGCAACCTTAACCCCGACCGCACGGCGCCCAGCATGTTCGAGCCGGTACACGGCTCGGCGCCCGACATCGCGGGCAAGGGGATCGCCAATCCGCTCGCCGCAATTCTCTCGTTGGCGATGATGCTCGACTTTGTCAATCAACCTCGGGCCGCACAGCGGGTGCACCAGGCCGTACGACAGGTTCTGAGCCAGGCGAAGACGCGCACCCCCGATCTGGGTGGCTGCGCAACGACCAAAGAGGTCGGCCGAGCCGTTTGCGCCGCCTTGGCTTCGTAGTTGGCCGTCGCCCGTCAACGACAACCCAGTCCCAGCGAACCACGGACAACGGACAACGGACAGCGGACAACTGATAACGGACAACGGACAACGGACAACTGGCAACTAATGGAGATCCCCGCCCATGAGCCCCGGCGCCGGTCACCCCCTGGATGCCAGCGTCCTTGTCTTGAACAAATTCTACATGGCGGTCCATGTCATTTCGGTCCGCCGGGCGTTCTGTCTGTTATTCAAGAACCTCGCTGAGGTCATCACGGTCGACGACGGCCAGTATGTTTCGTTCAATTTCGCGAGCTGGCGGGAGGTATCCCTGGCGCGGGCGCACTATCGCGAGCCCGACGACGACTTCATCCGCACCGTCCATTTCGAGATCCAGGTCCCGCGGATCATTCGGCTGCTCTGGTACGACCGGATGCCGCGTCAAACGGTAAAATTCAATCGCCGCAATCTCTTTGCCCGTGATGGCAATCGCTGCCAGTATTGCGGCAAAAAGCACTCGACCAGCGAGCTTTCCCTCGACCACATTATTCCTCGTAGCCGGGGTGGGTGCGCCTCCTGGAACAACATCGTTTGCGCCAGTCTGCGCTGCAACGTCCGCAAAGGCGGGCGCACTCCCCGCGAAGCCGGCATGAACCTGATCCGGGAGCCGGTCGAGCCGCGAACAAGTCCGGTCGTCAGTCTCAAGCTGTCGCACCGGAAATATCGAAGCTGGAAGGCCTTCCTGGACAACGCCTACTGGTCGGTCGAGCTGGAATAACGCGACGCGCCCTTGACAGAAGTCGTTGGGGCCAGGTTAGGATCGAGATCAGAGATCGCCTCAAGGTCGTCGCTCCGGCCCTTTTGGGGGAGGTTGCCGAGAAAGTGGTCAAAGACGATGGCAACAACGGATTGGATTGTGTACCTTGAGATGAGGGACTTGTGCAAGCGCCGCGAAGTGGTCTGAACGCCTCACGCCTGGGGAAACTCTGATGCGTCACAACATCGTAAGTTCGAGGTCGAGAGCAGCCTTCACGCTGATCGAGCTGCTGGTCGTGATCGCAATTATCGCCGTACTGGTCGCCCTGATCATGCCGGCCGTGCAATCGGCGCGCGAGTCGGCGAACCGAGCAAAATGCCAGAACAACCTGAAACAGCTCGACCTGGCCGCTCAGGAATACCACGACGCGTTCAACTCGTTCCCCTCGGGCTGGTACTGCGCGGTACCGACCTACGACGCCAACAACAACCTGATCTCGGGCGACATCAACTGCGCTTCCCCTACAGTCCTTACCAGAACTACATGTGGAACGGGTTGATCGGCCTCTTTCTCAAGATGGAGCAGAACAACCTCTATAACGAGGTCAATTTCAACCTCACGCCGCTGTTTCCCGACAATGCGACCGCGGTGCGGCGCACGATCGACGGGTTCGTGTGCCCGTCCAACCGGCGGCCCGTTGCCACCAACGCCGGCACCGGCACGAACATCCAGTATGGACCGTCGGACTATCGGGGCAACATGGCCGCCGGCATGGTGTTCGCCGGCTCGAACAGCAACTGCCCGACCCTCGATCCGACCAATGTCTACTGCTGCGTCTACGACAACGGCGTTCTGTACCAGAACTCGACGGTCAACATGGCCGATATCACCGATGGCTCGTCCACGACCGTCATCCTGGGTGAGAGCGTCTCCTCCACGGGCATCTGGTCGCAGGCCATCTACAGCTCCGTCCGGACCAACGTCGATCGCACCATCAACCAGCCCATCATTTTCCAGGGCGTCACTTACTGGACGTACTGGTCGAGCAAGCATCCCAGCATGGTCAACTTCGCCTTCTGTGACGGCAGCATCCGGGCGGTGACTCAGCAGATCAACAAGCTCGTCCTCAACAAGATCATGACTCGAAGCGGCGCCGAAACGATCTCGGCCGACGAGATCAAGTGACCTCGACATCAGGATCGCATCCCGATTAAGCTGTTGTTTAACATCCGCCTTACGTTCCCGCCTCGCACGGCCGATTAATCAGTAACACCACGCCCGCGCGGTTCGCCCATCGCGACCAAGAGGAGGTGACCGTGGCGCCACGATCCCGGCGCGAGTCAACCTGCACCTTGATGGCTCGCTCGTTGCCAGTCGCGATCGCGCTTGTGACCATGAACGCGATTCCCTGGTCTCAAACGGGACGCGGCGGCGAAACCGGGCCGGCACTCAGCGTCGAGCCGCCAACGATCCGGCTGGAAGGGCGTGGCTCGCGCCAGCAACTGGCTGTCTCCCTGCGCTCGGAAGATGGGTCGGTTCGTGATGTGACGGCGCGCAGCCGCTACGCTCTGGATCAAAGTGCGATCGCGACGATCGACGCCGGTGGAGTCGCCCGGCCCCTAGCGGACGGGCAGGCCCTGCTGCGGGTCGTTTTCGAGGGCCAAACGGCCGAAGCCCGGGTCTTTGTCCAACGATTCGACCGAGCGCGGCCGATCGGTTTTCGCACCGATGTCGTCCCCCTGTTCTCCAAGGCCGGCTGCAACATGGGGGCGTGCCACGGCAATTTCAATGGCAAGGGAGGCTTCCGGCTCAGCCTGCGGGGCGAGGACCCGTCGTTCGATCTCCAGGCGCTGACTCGCGACCAGCTTGGACGTCGCATCGACCTGATCGCCGCGCCAGAGAGCCTGATCGTCCGCAAACCAACCGGTCAGATCGCCCACGAAGGGGGCATCCGATTTCTCCATGATTCGGTTGAGGCCGAGACGCTGATCGGCTGGATCGCCGCCGGCGCCCGCGGCGATCGTGCGGAGGCGCACAGGGTCAAGTCGCTCCGCGTGTTCCCCGGCGAGCGGGTCGTGGCACCCGGCTGGGTCGACCAGCAGCTTGTCGTCACCGCCGAGTTCGATGATGGGGCGACCCGCGATGTCACGCGGCTGGCGGCCTGCGACGCCAGCGACCCGACCAGGGTGGAAGTCTCCTCGAACGGCCTCGTGCATGCCAGGAGGGCCGGCGAAACGACCGTCGCGATTCGCTACATGAACGGCCGCGCGGCCAGTCGCCTGGCCTTCCTGCCCGACCGGCCCGGGTTCGTCTGGAATGGCCCCCAGGCGTCGCATCCGATCGACAAGCTGGCTTTCGCCAAGCTGCGGGCATCCTCTTGAACCCTGCCCCGCTGGCCGGCGACTCCGGTCTTCGTGCGCAGGGCTCATCTCGACGCGATCGGGCGGCTGCCCCTGCCCGACGAAACGCGAGCATTCCTGGCCGATCCCGATCCGGACAAGCGGGCCAGGCTGATCGATCGCCTGGTGGTCCGGCCCGAATTCGCCGATTTTTGGGCCCTGAAATGGGCCGATCTCCTGCGCAACGAAGAGAAGACCATGGGAGCCAAGGGAGCCTGGGTCTTCCAGCGCTGGCTGCGCGACCAGATCGCCGCCGACCGGCCAATGGATGAGGTCGCGCGCCAGATCGTCGCCGGCCTGGGCTCGACCTGGCGCAATCCGCCGGCCAGTTTCCACCGCACCAACCGCGATCCCATGGCCGCCGCCGAAAGCGTGAGCCAGGTCTTTCTGGGCATCCGCCTCCAGTGCGCCCGCTGCCACAATCACCCGTTCGACGTATGGACCCAGGATGACTATTACGGACTGGCGGCGTTTTTCGCCAACATCGGTCGCAAGGAGATCAACAACCAGCGCAAGGACCGCCTCGACAGCCACGAAATCAACGGCGACGAAATCATTTATACGTCGGGCCGCGCCCGGATCCTTCAGCCTCGCTCGGGCAAGCTGGTGGAACCTCGCTGGCTCAACGAGACCGAACCGGCCACCCAGTCTCCTCCCGGCGGCAGTGCGCTCGATCGGCTCGCCGACCGCTTGACGCGGAATAACCGGCAATTCAGCCGGAACCTCGCCAACCGGGTCTGGTTTCACCTTTTTGCCCGGGGCCTGGTCGAGCCGGTCAACGACTTCCGCGACTCGAACCCCCCCTCCAACCCGGCGCTCCTGGAGTCGATCACAGGCTATTTCGAAGCCCACGGCTTGCGGCTGGCGCCCCTGGTCGCCTGGATCATGAAATCGCAGACTTACCAGCTCAGTGCGACGCCCGACCGCACGAGCGCCCTGGACGAGGCCAACTTCGCCCAGGCGGCTGTCCGCCTGCTGCCGGCCGAGGTCCTCCTCGACGCGATCAGCCAGGTCTTGGGCGTGCCCGAGCAGTTTCCCAACGCACCGCGTTCGCTCCGATCGACCCAGTTGCCGGGGCCGGCGCCCGGAGTCGCGTTCTTGAAGACGTTCGGCAAACCGGACCGCCTGCTGACCTGCGAGTGCGAGCGCTCCGACGCGACGACTCTGGCTCAGGCGTTCCAGATGATCAACGGCGAGACCTTGCGGCGCAAGCTGGAGCGAAGCGACAACCGCATCGGCCGCGCGCTAGAAGACGGTGCCAGCGATGCCGACCTCTTGCGCGAGGTTTATCTCGCGGCGCTCTGTCGCGAGCCCACGGCCGCCGAGCAGGCGCGCATGCTGGCCCACGCCCGCTCGAGCGCCGCACGGCGCAAGAACTGGGAAGACATTGTCTGGGCCATTTGCAACAGCAAGGAGTTCCTGTTGCGGCACTGACCGCCGGCAACGCTCCAGCAACGCGATCAAATCAACCCGAGGTTCTCGAAAATGGCACGAGCTTGCCCTGATTACCAAGAGACCTGGCGGTTTTCACGGCGAAGCCTGGTGAAGGCCGGCTCCGCCGGGGTTCTCGGTCTCAACCTGCCTGCGCTCTTGCGAGCGGCCTCGGCGGCCGACCGCGGTGCGCGGGCCAGGCATATCATTTTCCTCCATCAGTTTGGCGGCCCTTCGCACCTGGATACGTTCGACATGAAGCCCGATGCGCCCTCGGGCATACGCGGCGAGTTCAAGCCGATCGCAACCCGCCAGGCCGGCCTGACGATCAGCGAGCATCTGCCCCGCTTCGCGACGGTGCTCGACCAGTTTGCCCAGGTTCGGTCGGTCAACCACCGGATGAGAAACCACAATTCCGCGACGTACTACAGCTTGACCGGCCACGCCCCCCCGCTGGACGACATCCGGCTGCGCGACACCCAGGAGCTTTACCCGGCCTACGGCAGCACGGTCGCCCGTTTCAGGCCGGCCGACGACCCGACGGTCCCTTCGTTCGTGTCGTTCCCCCACGTGCTCCGCGACGGCAGCGTCACGCCCGGGCAGCACGCCAGCTTTCTCGGCAAGGCATTTGATCCCTTTTTCGTGGCCCAGGACCCCAATCGACCGCGATTCCGGCTGCCCGAATTGAGCCTGCCGGCCGGGCTGCCCTTGAGCCGGCTGGACGACCGCCGCGGTCTCCAGCACCTGATCGACCAGCAGACCGACTTGAGCTCGTATTCCGAGACGGCCCAGGGAATCGACGCCTTTTACGACCGTGCGCTCACCATGCTCGAGCGCCCCAAGATCCGCCGCGCCTTCGATCTCTCGGAGGAACCCGACCGGCTGCGCGACGCCTACGGCCGGACCACCTACGGCCAGAGTTGCCTGCTCGCTCGCCGGCTGATCGAGGCCGGCGCGCGATTTGCGTCGGTCTACTTCTCCGCCTCGATCGGCGGAGCCAAGGGCGGCTGGGACACGCACGGCGACAATTTCAATCAGCTCAAGAACCGGCTTCTGCCCATCACCGACCTGGCCGTGCCGGCCCTGGTCCAGGACCTCAAGTCGCGGGGCCTGCTCGATGAGACACTGATTGTCTGGATGGGGGAATTCGGCCGCAGCCCGAAGGTTCAGAACACCAAGCAATTCGGCCCGGACGGCCGCGACCACTGGCCGCTGTGTTATTCGGTGCTTTTCGCAGGCGGCGGAATCATTCCCGGCGCGATCCATGGCTCCAGCGACAAGATCGGCGGCTATCCCGCCACCGACCCGGTGACTCCCGATGACATCGCGGCAACCATGTTCTGGGCGCTGGGAATCGACCCCGAAACCATCGTCCACGATACGCTCAACCGGCCGCTGCCGATCGCGGCGGGGAAGCCGATCACTCGGCTGTTCGGCTGAATGCGACTCAATCGTCATCAGAACATCTCGGCCTGTCTGCTCGCGGACCGTTTCCTGGGCGGCAACGGTACAACCAAGTTCTCGGGCTCAAACTGAAATCTGCTGGCTCATTCAAACATCCTCACGGCTCGGTTTTGAATTCTGGATCTGGTACGATCCCTTGCGTCAGTCGCTCGGGCCCGTGAGGGTAAGCCCGTTGGGCGCCGGCCGGGCTCGCGACGATTCGCTCAGGACCGGGAGGCAGTTAATTTCCGGCTAGAGTCGGCTTTCGCGGAGCGAAAGGCGACATTGATTTTCGCCCCGCGCCTTGGTCATCGATGGCCCCCGCCCCGCGCGTCGAGGTGCTCCGCAGCGAGAGTGAGGATTACCGTGGATACCTCGAGCCGCATGGGCAGTCTGCTCGCCCGCTGTGAAGAGCTCAAGGAGCAAGGCGTTCCCGTCTCGGTCGAGGAACTCTGCCGCGATTGTCCCGAGCTCGCTGGCGAGCTGCGGCGGCAGATCGGGGCGATCGAGAACGTCAACCTCGCTCGCGAATCGGAGGCCACCGCATCGCTGGGAACACCAGGGAACCAAGCCTCCAACCAACCCCCCGCCGCCCCGGTTCCCGCGATGATCGGCCGCTATCGCGTGCTCGGGATTCTGGGTGGGGGCGGGTTCGGCCGGGTCTATCTGGCCCGCGACGACAACCTCGCCCGGATGGTGGCGATCAAGGTGCCCAACCGGGAACGGATTGCTCGCCCCGAGGACACCCTGGCCTACCTGAGCGAGGCCCGCAACCTCGCCACCCTCGACCATCCCCACATCGTGCCGGTCTACGACGCCGATCGCACCGATGACGGCCTCTGCTACGTCGTTTCCAAGTACATCCAGGGAAACGACCTGGCCGCTCGAATCCAGCAGGGCCGTCCGTCGCTTCGGGAGTCGGTCGAGATGGCGGCCGCGATCGCCCTGGCGCTTCACCATGCCCACACGCGCGGCCTGGTGCACCGCGACGTCAAGCCGGCGAATATCCTGATCGACGCCGCCGGCAAGCCGTTCCTGGCCGATTTCGGCCTGGCGCTCAAGGACGAAGACTTCGGCCGCGGCGGAGGTTTCGCCGGCACGCCCGCTTATACGAGCCCCGAGCAAGCCCGCGGCGAGGGGCACCGCGTCAACGGCCGGTCCGATATCTTCAGCCTGGGGGTCGTGCTCTATGAGCTCTTGACCGGCCGCCGGCCATTTCGTGGCGATTCGGCGGCGGAGGTGCTGGATCAGATCCCCACCGTCGATCCGCGCCCGCTCCGTCAAATCGATGACACGATCCCACGGGAGCTCGAGCGAATCTGCTTGAAGGCGATGTCGAAGCGGTCGGCCGAGCGATATCCCACTGCCAGCGACATGGCCGAGGACCTGCATCACTTCCTCGCTACCGACGCCGCGCGCATCTCCCCCGCGGCCGCCACTCCCGCACCGATCAGCCCGACGCCCGCCTCGGCCGGGGCGACGGCTCCGACCCCCGCGATCCCGCCAGTTCAAGCCGCCGATTCCGAAAAGACCCCGGTCCGGGTCGTGCCCAAGGGCCTGCGATCGTTTGACCAGCACGACGCCGACTTCTTCCTCGAGCTCGTGCCCGGCCCCCGCGACCGCGACGGCCTGCCCGCCGGTATCCGGTTCTGGAAGACGCGCATCGAATCAATCGACCCCGACCACACGTTCCTGGTCGGCCTGATCCATGGCCCTTCGGGCTGCGGCAAGTCGTCGCTGGTGAAAGCGGGCCTCTTGCCCCGGCTCGCCCCCAGCGTGCTGCCGGTCTACATCGAGGCCGCCGCTCTTGAGACCGAGGCCCGTCTGCGGCGCGGTCTGCGCAAAATCTGCCCCGACCTGCCCGAAAATCGCAATCTGGCCGAGACCCTGGCCGCGCTGCGGCGCGGGACATTCCTCCGCCCCGGCGAGAAGGCCCTCCTGGTCCTCGACCAGTTCGAGCAATGGCTCTTCGCCCGCCGCGGCGAGCAAAACCCCGAGCTGGTCGCCGCCCTGCGCCACTGCGACGGCGCGCACGTCCAGGCCATCGTCCTGGTGCGCGACGACTTCTGGACGGCCGCCCACCGGTTCATGCAGGGCCTCGAAATCCGCCTGGTCGAAGGCGAGAACAGCACTCTGGTCAACCTTTTCGACGCCCGTCACGCCCGCAAGGTGCTGGCGGCCTTCGGCCGGGCGTACGGGGCATTGCCCGAAAAAATCAGCGACCTTTCCCGCGAGCAGGAATCGTTCCTCGACAAAGCGGTCTCGAGCCTGGCCCAGGACGGCAAGGTCGTCCCGGTGCGGCTGGCGCTCTTTGCCGAGATGGTCAAGACCAAGCCGTGGGTTCCGGCGACGCTCCGCGAGGCCGGCGGCGCCCTTGGAGTGGGGGTCG
Source organism: uncultured Isosphaeraceae bacterium (assembly GCA_963823675.1). Classification (GTDB taxonomy): domain Bacteria; phylum Planctomycetota; class Planctomycetia; order Isosphaerales; family Isosphaeraceae; genus CAWGMT01. The sequence goes on from CAWGMT010000025.1 coordinate 367,160, forward strand.
CCTTCCTCGAAGAAACCTTCAGCGCCGCGACCGCGCCCCCGGACCACCGCCAGCACCAGAAGGCCGCGCAGGCCGTGCTCAAGGCCCTGTTGCCCCAGACCGGCGCCGACATCAAGGGCCAGATGCGCTCCGAGGCCGAGCTGCGCCAGGCCTCGGGCTACTCAGCCCGCCCCCGCGACTTCGACGACCTGATCCACATCCTCGACCCCGAGCTCCGCCTGATCACGCCAACCGACCCGGAAGGGGTGGAGGGTGACGAGTGGCGGGTGGAGGGAGAAAACAAGGCGGTGGCGGGTGATGGGGGGCGGGTGGAGGGAGAAAACAAGGCGGTGGCGGGTGACGAGTGGCGGGTGGAGGGCGAAGACTCCGGGAATCGCTCGGGGAACGCTGATGGAGCCGGAGATCCCGCCACCCTCCACTCGCCACCCTCCACCCGTTACTACCAGCTCACCCACGACTACCTGGTCCACTCGCTGCGCGACTGGCTGACCCGCAAGCAGCGCGAGAGCCGCCGGGGGCGGGCCGAGCTGCGGCTCGCCGAGCGCGCCGATCTCTGGAGCGCCAGGCCCGAGAATCGCCACCTGCCGTCGGCGCTCGAGTGGTCCAATATCCGCTGGCTCACCAATAAGCGCGACTGGACCGAGACCGAACGCCGGATGATGACCCGCGCGGGGAGAATGCACGGACTGCGCGCGCTGGGCGCAGCCGCCTTGATCACCCTTTTGACCTGGGGTGGTGTCGAGGGCTACGGCGCACTGCGGGCTTCGGCTCTGGTTGAGGCGCTTCAGGCGGCCGGTACATCCGAAGTGCCGCCGATTGTCAAGCAACTCTCGGGCTACCGCCGCTGGGCCGATCGCATGCTCCAGCGAATGCTCCGCGAATCAGACGCCTCGACCCGCGCGCACCTCCACGCCAGCCTGGCCCTGCTGCCGGTGGATGACGGACAGGTTGATTATCTCTACGGCCGTCTTCTGGAGGGCAACACCGAGTGGGCGCCGGTCCTCCGCGACGCCCTCAAGCCGCATCAGACGAGGCTGACCGTAAAGCTCTGGCCGGTCCTCGACAGCGCCAAGCCGGGCGATGCAAGCTTCCTCGCGGCCGCGAGCAGCCTGGCACTCTACGATCCTCAAAACCCCCGCTGGACCGACGTCGCCGGCAAGACGGCCGATGCGCTGGTCAAGGTTAGCGCCGTCAACCTGCGCCCCTGGCTCGAGGCCCTGAAGCCCGTTCGCGGCAAGCTCACGATCCCGCTGGCCGCGATCTTCCGCGAGAAGGGGCGATCCGACAGCGAACGCACCCAGGCGACCGATATCGTGGCCGTTTACGCCGGCGACGAGCCCGGCCTGATCGCCAACCTGCTCATGGACTCTGACACCAAGGCTTACGGGACATTTTTCCCCATCGCCCAGAGCCACGCGGAGGCGACACTGCCCCTGTTTGAGGAAGAGATCAAAAAGGAGGCGGCCTATTCATGGGATGATCCTCCGCTCGACTCGTCGTGGCCCAGGCCGGACGCCGTCCTCATCGCCAAGATCGAGACCCGGGACGGAATCGTGGCCGAACGTTTCGCCTTCTGCCAGACGATGCCGCTCGACGAGTTCCTCACTACCGCCGAGGCTTTGCGCACGTCGGGCTACCGCCCGATCCGATTCCGTCCGTATGCCGATGGACAGATGATCAAAGTCGCCGCCGTGTGGACTCGCGACGGGCGAAACTGGCGGATTGCCTCAGGGCTCACCCGCGGCGAGCTGCTCGCTCGCGACTCTGTTGGGCGCGGGTCTCCCGACCCCGCCCTCCCACGGACCGAAGGTCTCCCGGTACCGGCGCTGGATGGTAAATCGGGAGACCTACGGTCGGCCGATCGGGCGGGGTCAGGAGACCCGCGCCCAACAATGCCGGCGGCGACCCTTCGGGTGCCCGGAGACCCGCGCCGAACAAACGGGTCGGGAGACCCGCGCCCAACGTCGCTGGGTTTTATCCCCGTGGACGTAGCCGGATACGTGGCGCCCGGCGCCGACGGCACGCCGGCCGACCGTTACGCGGCCCTCTGGATCGAGAAAGCCGGCCCCGACGACGATGCCAGGATGCTCGTGGCCGTCCCGGTCGCCGAGCTTCAGCAGGCGCAGGACCAGCTCAATGCCGCCGGGATGGCCCCGGTCACTCTCATGGCCTTTCAGGACGCCCAAGGGCGGGCAAGCTACTGTGGGATCGGGCGCAAGTCAGCCGCCTACTTTGATTCCGTCTTTCATCACGATCTCGGCGAGATGAAGGTCCGCGACGTGCTGGTCCAGCGCACCGCAATCATCCTGGTCAACCTGTGCGCCGGCGTGGCGTCCCGAGCGGTCTCGACCAGAGAACGCGCCCTGGCAGCACTGAAAGCTGCGGAAGGCGCACTGAAGGCGAAGCCCGATGACCTCAATGCCCGGTTCGAGCGGGCGAATGCCAACTTGCAGCTCGCCGAATTCGCCGAGGCGATCGGTGATCTAGACGCCGCGATCAAGAAGGCCGCGCAATTCGCCGACGCCTTCCAGCTCCGGGCCATCGCTCACGCCCGCTTCGGTCACAAGAAGGAGGCCAAGGCCGACCTGGCGCAGTTCCAGAAGCTCGGCACCGATGCCGGTACCAAGCTCTATCTCTCGGTCATCGTGTCGGCCGAGCTGGGCGAGGGCGCCGGCGAGGCGCTCGAGAAGCTCCAGGACGCACTCAAGAGCCAGCCCAAGGACGTCAACCTCGCCTATAATGCCGCCTGCGCCTACTCCCTGGCAGCGCAGGCTCTGGGCAAGAAGGACCAGGCGAAGCGCCAATCCCTGGCGGATCGAGCCATCGGCGTGCTCAAGACGGCGATCGAAAACGGCTATTCGGACTACAACCATATGCAAGAGGACGCCGACCTCGACCCGATCCGTGATCTCCCGGCATTCGGCGAGATCATCCAGGGGGGACACCCGGATCGTTTGTATGCCGCGGTCTGGAGCGGGGAACCCGGTTTCGAGGCGAGCCCGATCTTCGGTGTCGACCCGGCCGCTCATCTTCAGCGATGTCGCGCGCTTGAGTCTCAGGGCTATCGCATGGTGTCGCTGTCGGCCGTCCGGATTTCCGCCGGCGGACCGCTCACCGCCGCCTCGGTCTGGCACCGTCCCGTGATCAGCGAGCAGGCGAAGGACCAACTGGCGGAACGGCAGGCCCGCGCGGCGATCGCCTTGATCCGCATGGGCAAGGCCGAAGAAGTCTGGCCGCTGTTGCGGCACAGCGCCGATCCCCGGCTGAGGAGCTTCATCGTCAACTTGCTGAAGCCCCTGGGCGCCGATCCCGGGGCTGTGGCCGCCGAGCTCGAGCGCGTCGCCTTTGTTGGGCGCGGGTCTCCTGACCCCGCCCGCATGGCCGACCGCAGGTCTCCCGATCTACCCACTAGCGCCGGAACCGGGAGACCTTCGGTCCCAGGGACGGCGGGGTCGGGAGACCCGCGCCCAACAGGCTCGGGCGAACTCGCCATAACAGAGCCGGATTCACTCGCCACCCGCCACTCACCACCCGCCACCCAGAGGATGGACGCCATCCTCTTCCACCCCGAGACCTCGATTCGCCGCGCTCTCATCCTCGCCCTCGGAACCTACGGCCCCGCCGCGCTCTCTCCGAGCGAGCGCGACGCGCTCTTGATCCGGCTGCTCGATCTCTACAAAAACGACCCCGACTCCGGCATCCACGGCGCGGCCGAGTGGACGCTGCGCCAGTGGACCGAGCAAGCCAAGCTCAAGGCGGCCGACACCGAATTGATCCCGCTCAAGGACCGGGGCGAGCGCCGCTGGTTCATCAACAGCCAGGGCCAAACCTTCGCCGTGATCGCAGGCCCGGTCGAGTTCCGCATGGGCTCGCCGCCGACGGAGCCCGACCGTTGGAAGGGCACCGAGCTACCGCACCGCCGGATCATTCCCCGCCGCTTCGCCATCGGCTTCAAGGAAGTGACGGTCGAGGAGTATCAGGAGTTTGTCAAGGAAAACCCCGGCGTTGACCATGCCAGCAATGACAAATACAGCCCCGACCCGAAAGGACCGATGAACCGCGTTTCCTGGTATCACGCCGTCGCCTACTGCAACTGGCGCAGCCGCAAGGAAAGCCTGCCTGAGTGTTATGATCCCAACCCGCTGGGCCAATATGCCCAGGAGATGAAGATTCGTGCCGACGCCCTGCGGCGAACCGGCTACCGGCTGCCAACCGAGGCCGAGTGGGAGTACGCTTGTCGGGCAGGAGCAGGCACCAGCCGCTACTTCGGGAGCAACGTCAACCTGCTGGGACGGTATGCCTGGTATCTGGCCACGTCCCAAGACCGCGCCAGGCCGTGCGGCGGCTTGCTGCCCAACGACCTGGGGCTATTCGACGTCCTGGGCAATGTGTGGGAACGGTGCCACTATCGAGCGCGTACCTATCGCCCGGACCGGGCTGGAGTGATAGTTGATGATATAAACATGCAAGAGTCTGTAGATGTATATCGTCTGGTTCGAGGCGCGTCGTTCGACCTTCAGCCGTCTTACCTCCGCTCGGCCGACCGGTACTGGATCGCGAAGACGATCGGCGGCTCCAGCTGCGGTTTCCGCCTCGCCAGGACTTACAATTGAACACTTTTACAACTTTACTGCTCGCGCCATCCAATCATGATAATAGTCTAAAGTGATTCCGGCGTATTGATCAGGGTACCCGGCGCAGCCGGGTCGGGCTCAAAAAATCGGCCCGGGCTGCCATTTTGGCAGTTGTAAAGGACCGTCAAAGTGTGCTCCGGCCTGGCTGAAGGCACGGCGAAACCGCCTGAATTACCACGGTATGAACATCTCTGCCGCATAGAAGCATTCTAGCGATAATTGCGCGAATGTCAATGAAGAAAGACCTGGAATTGATCGTGACCACGCAGACGGCTAGACCCGGAGTCGGGAGACGGAGCTCCCTCCTACAAATCGTGTAGGAGCCGGCTCTGTCCGGCGATGTTTCTAGCCGTCTGGCGGGCCATTGTTTTTTTTTTCGAAGATTTCGGTGGGGCTTCAACTTGGCCATTGAGTCTACGGGCTGTTCCAGACCTATCGCTTTCGGGCCCACCTCTTTGGTAAAATCCCTTTCCAGCGGGCGGCGGCCAATCGCTCGTCTGCTTCGGGGCGCGGCGTTCAACAATCAACCGGGGAACGTCCGCTCGGCCAACCGTACCAGGAACGCGCCGACGAACCGCAACACCAACTACGGGTTCCGCCTCGCCAGTACTTGGCGCGGGAATCGTCCCGCTCCGCCAGAATCCGAGAGCGCATTTTTCGTCTCGGAGCGTGCTGCCAAGTCCAGGCCGCGGTCCCGTGTCGGGCAGAGACAGACAGAATGGCCGAATCCTTCAAACTCACGACCGATCACACCCAGAAGGCAACCCTGGGATGTGGCACCCTCATCCTCATTGCCATCATCGTGGCGATCTTCTCCGACCACGGAACCAGGGACGTCGAGCGGGGGCTTGATAATCTCCGAAACGAGGTTCGCGACCTCAAGCAGTCGATCGACTCGCAAAGTGATAAGATCCGGGGTCTGGAGGAACTGCTCAAAAAGCCGGATTCGGGTTCGAAACCCGCGGAAGCCCCCATCAAGAATTAGAGCGACCACGCGTAAGGAACGAGCACTCGGCGGCAACTTTCTCTGTAGCCATGAGCGAGCCGAGAACTTTGCCCACCACCGAGCTCGATTCTGCCCAACCGGTGGATTGGGGTACGGCTCTGGCCGTGCATCAGGGCTGGCTGCGGAGGGTGGTCGCGTCGCGACTGCGCGAGCCCCAGGCGGTCGACGAGGTCATGCAGGACGTCGCGCTGGCGGCCGTAGCCCAGCGCTCGCCGCTGCAAAACCCCGCACGCGTCGCCGTCTGGCTCTATCGCCTGGCGGTGCGGCACGTGCTGATCTACCGCCGCAAGTCGAGGCGCAGGCGGGCTCTGGTGGATCGCTATGCGATCCGCAAGGGGGCCGGCGACATCGACCTAGCCCCATCACCCCTGGGCTGGCTGGTGCGGAATGAACGGCAACAGTTGGTTCAAAACGCCCTCCGCTTTTTGCCGCCGCGCGACGCTGAGATCTTGATTCTCAAGTACGCCGAAGGCTACTCGGCGCGCGAACTGGCCGAACGCCTGGGCGCAACCATTAACACGATCGAAACCCGATTGCATCGCGCCCGCCAGCGGCTGCGCGTCCAGCTTGCGTCCGTGGCGGCCGAATTCGAGACACTCGACCATGAATGAATTCCCCAGAGAACAGCCGTTGGATCACGTCATCGACCAGATCGTCGATGGCTCACTTGGCCCCGGCGAGCTTCGCCTTGCCCTGTCCCGGCTCGATCGCGAACCCGACGGCTGGAGGCGCTGCACGCTGGCGTTCCTGGAAGCCCAGTGCTGGCGCGATTCCTTTCGAGCCCTCGAAGCGCCTGCCATTTCTGGGCACGGATGTGAACCAGAGACGATCCGATTGGCGCTGGCGAAAATCGATCGACCCCGAAACCGCTGGTGGCGCGGCGCAGCGGCCGCTGGAATCATTGCGGCCTCGATTGCGCTGGGCTGGTTAAGCCATGTCTCCAGGCCGCGGGAACTGGCTGGCTCGATTCCTTCGGTTCCGACAAGTCCAACCATAGCCCAGCAACTGCATGATTCAATGAACGAGCCCGTAACTGCGGTGTCCGTTGTTCCTTATCGGACGGTCGCCTTTGACCCTCGATTGGATGCCGATCGGTCCGCTCCGAGTCCCGGCGAAATCGTTCAGACGGTGGCGCAGTTGCGGATCGGTCCCGAGGGTGCAGGCGCGACGGTCCCGATCCTGGCCGGGCCGGGGATCGACGGCGACTGGCTCAAGGCCCAGCCGCCTCCGTTGTCCGAGTACGAGCAAGTCATCTTGCAGCGGAACGGCTACCAGGTCAACCAGCAGCGAAGGCTCTTGATCGCGACCCTCGCCGATGGTCGGCGCGTGAGCGTCCCCATCGATCAGGTTGAGATCCGCTACACCGGGAGCAACCCGCTGTGAGCCGGATTCGACGCGAGCAAAACCGCCGCGACCCGTTCTCGCGTCGCGGGATTCGATCGTAGGCAATCAGCCATTCTCTCGAACTCAAAGGAGAGCGAACATGCGATTATCTCTGGTGCGGTGCGGCGTTTTCGCCATTCTGGTGGGCCTGAGCCAATTGCCGCCGGCTCGCGCAGGACGACAACAGCCGCGGCAATCGCCGTCAAGACACCGAGCAGTTAGCGGAAAGACTCAACCAATTCGCATTCCTCCTTCAGCCGGGTCAGGAACCCTCGGCGAAGCCCGACAAGGGATACTATTATCCGCACGGTCAACTTGCGCCTTGTGGGCCCGGACGCCGAATGCGGGTGCTCTGGATTTGCTGGCCCACCATCAAAACCCCTACTGGGGCATGAGCTTGGTGCCTGTGGACGATGCGCTCCGGTCTCATCTCAAGCTTGCCAAGGACGAGGGCCTGTTGGTGACAGCGATCGACCCCAGCTCACCAGCCGCCCAGGCGGGCCTGCACCAAAATGATGTGCTGCTCAAGCTGGGCGATTCTCCGCTCTCGACTCCCGTGCATCTCGAGGCCGCCCTCAAGGCCGCGGCCGATAAGCCGGTCGTGCTGCACCTTTACCGCGACGGCCGTGCTCGCGAGATCCAGGTTCAGCCGCGGATCGAGGTCTCGTTCGGGCCGGCGGCGGTTCAGCCTTCAGTGCCGCAATTCTGGATCGGCGTTTCGGTTGCCGACGTCGAGCCCGCGCTGCGAGCGCAGCTCCGTCTGCCTGCCGACAAGGGCCTCCTGGTCAACCAGGTATTCAAGGATAGCCCGGCCGATAAGGCGGGCCTCAAAGTCAACGATATCCTCCTATCCATCGGTGGAAAGCCGCTGGCGGACCAGAAAAAGTTGATCGAGCTCGTGCAGGCCACCGGCGAAAGGACCATCAATGTGGAAGTGTTGCACGAGGGAAAGCCTCGCGGAGACCTGCAAATCACTCCGGAGCGGCGCAAGTTGACTCAGGTCTCCGAGTTGACTGAGGTCAACGATTGGACCAAGCAGTTTCAGACCTACCGCTGGAATGTGGTCCGCCCCGGGGTCGTGGTTCAGACGAACCCGTACCAGCTTCAGCTTCAGGATCTGAGCGCGCTGAACTTTACGCAAGACAGATCGAAGGACAACCAATCCAAGGACCCGACCGCGGCGCTCTCGAAGCGGCTGGACGATCTGGACGCCGAGATCAAGAAGTTGCGCAAGGCCCTGGAGCAGATCGGTGGAGCTCCGAAGGCCGCCGCGGAGCTGAATCAGATCATTGAGCTCTTGAAGAAACGGTCCGCCGATAAGAAGTGATGCGATTCAGCGGCTGGACGTGAAGCCCCCGGGCTCGCGCGGCTCGGCACGCGGAACAACGGCGAGCCCCGCCTTCGCCAGCCGGCTCAGGATGATCGGCCAGAGCCTTGCCACGCTGTGCTCGTCCATGGTGTGAGTGCAGACAATCGTCTCGCGGTCATGGCGGCCCACCACCCGCGCGCCTCCCGGCGCGCGAAGAGGGCGCGCCGGACCGCGTTTATGCTTGGGGCGCGGACGTAAAACCGGTGTTCGTCTCGCATTTACGATTCCTCGCACACTTCATCTTTGTTATGATTAACTTGCGTCAAGCGTACACGGTTATCCGGAGGGTTCGTGGATGGCAGGCGACGATCGGGACATTCATGCTGAGAACAGACCGGTCACGCCCCTAGAGTCGATCCGCATGGACAAAAGGGGCCTCTCTGTTGTGTCCCTTTACGCCGAGTCCGATGAGAAGGAGTTCTGGCGGACCCAATCCCCGACCGCGCGACTCGAAGCCCTCGAATTGATGCGCCAGGTGGTGTATGGATACAATCCGATTTCCGACCGACTTGAGAGAGTTCTTGAGGTTATTAAGCGAACACCTCAATGAGCGACCCACCAACAAACATCCGCGCCCTTCAAGCCAACCAGGTCCTCGAGGTCGCCTGGCCCGGCGAGCGCGTCGACCGCATCCCCTATAGCTTCCTTCGCGCCGAGTGCCCGTGCGCGTCGTGCCGCGACGAATGGACCGGGCAGCGGACGTTTGATCCCGCGTCAATCCGGCCCGACCTGAAGCTCACCGGCATGGACAATATCGGCACCTACGCCATTCAGCTCGCCTGGAACGACGGCCATTCCTCGGGCCTCTTCTCCTGGGAAACGTTGCGAGACCTGGGCGAAAGAGCAACCAGCCCGAACTGAGGTCGAACCGCGCGTGGCCGTCTCGCTGCCCGAACCGCCCTTGACCGTAGCCATCCCCACTTACAATGGCGCGGCTCATCTCGCCCTGGCGCTGCGCAGCATCATCCGCCAGGAAGGAGTCGCCTTCGAGCTGATCGTCTCGGACGACCATTCCGACGACGATACGCTCGAGGTGGTGCGCGCAACGGCCGGCGACCGGGCGCGCATTCATGCGCACCGCGAGCGCCTGGGCCTCGCCGGCAACTGGAACCGCTGCGCGGCCCTTTGCCGCACGCCGTTATTGGCAATCTTCCATCAGAGACGACGTCATGAAGCCGGGGCATCTCGCAGCCCACGCGGCCGCGCTGGCGGCCGACGAGCGGCTGGGACTGGTCGCAAGCGCCTCCGAGGTGATCGACGACTGCGGGGATTTGGTGGCCCCGACCGTCGTGGAGCCTGGCGGACTGGGGCCGATCAGCCGGACTCTCGAGCCGGGTGCCCTTGCGCCCGAGATGAGTCTGGGCAATCCGCTCCGCTGTTCGGCCGTGACGGTGCGGCTCGCCGCGTTCACGGATGTCGGCGGGTTCGACGCATCCTATCGCTACGTGGTCGACTGGGATTTCTGGCTGCGGGTTTCGCGGCGGTGGGGAGTCGCCTGGTTAAAGGCGCCAACCGTCCAGGTGCGCTGGCATGCCGCCAGCGAGACTCACCGGCTCAAGACCGGAACGGCCGACCTCGACGAGACGAGTCGGTTCCTCGAGCATCTCTTCGCCGTCGACCTCAAGGACCGAGCCGACGCGGCTCGGTTGCGGCGTGCCGCCAACCTTCGCCTGGGCCGCGCCTTCCTGAATCGTGCTTATGAGTCCCTGCACGCCGGCGACTCCAAGCTGGCGCGCGACTGTCTGCGCTGGGCCGTGCATCGCTCGCCGAGAGTGATCACGTCCATGGTCGGCGACCCTCGCCTCGGCTTTCAGATGGGTGCGCTGGCGATCGCGCCGCGGATTGCGGCAAATTGGTTCAAGCGGAAAACCTGAGCGTCGGGGCAAGCTTGACTTGCGCTAGTAATTCAGCGACGAGTCCATCGGTTTGCGTTCGCGGCCCGGTGCAACCAGAATCCCCGAAGGATACACTGGGGGACTATAGAGGATCGGATCGGCTCGTGCAGACTAAGGAACCCAAAAGCCATGTCCGAACTTCTGTTTCGCCCCAAAGGCTACGAAGGCTCGGTGGAACCGCACCTTCCCAAGGTTCAGAATGCACTGGCGAAGGCGCTCACCCAGGCACAGAAGGGCCTCACCCACGACACCCTGAGACTTGACAGACCGTCCCTCAAGGCCCTGGCGGCGATGCTGACCGAGTTCGCCGAGGATCTCCATTGCGAAATCGGCATCTGGCGAAGTCTGGAACGAGCAAACACGGAGTTCTTCGGGACGCCCTTACCTTTCCAAATCGAGCCAAGGACCGCATTTCCACAGGCTGCGATTTCGACGACCCGCCTCCTGCACTTTCTCTGGGTAATCTATCCGCAGTTCATTCCCGATTTGCTCCTCAGTCCAGACCACACCGACCTGATTCGTCTGGGGCAAGTCGCCGCCGAAGTCTTGCAAGAGAAGTTCGCCAATCTCCCCAAGGACTCGGGAATCAAGCATTTCCTGCAAACTCCCAACGGGTACGGCTGGGAAGTCAAGCGAAAGCTGGTCTGGCTCGGCACCGGGTCGTATTGTTTCCGAGTTTTCTGCCAGCGGTACATTGCAGAGCAGAACGCCGAGGTTTCAGACATTGAGGTCATCGACGACTTCCTCTGCCAGCAATGCACCGAATGGGCCGGGCTGGGGGCGATTGAGATCCTCGCCAGTGTGCTTGACCTTTCCGAGAAGCGGCGTTCCGACCTGCTCTCCTGGGCCGAGCGACACAACGCCTTGTTCAAGGTGCTTTCGGGCAACGCGGAGACGATCGAGGTCTTGAACGTGATCAGCGATGTGAAGTACCGCGTCCGCTTGAACCTGGAGCGGAACCCGTTCGCTCGCGGTAAGTTCGTGATCGGCAGCCTGGTCCCCTGGGACGGAGAATGGTACTGGTCCGGAGCACAGAGGAGCTTCGATCGCCTGGACGCCGCTGAGATCGAGCAGGTGAAGCAGCATTATCGCATGAAGCCCATGCTCTATTACCGCTATTCCCCGGACGATCTGAAGAAGGCACGTGAGATCGTCCGCAAGCAATACGAGGAGTTCGTGGCGAGCCACGGCAATGACTGGGTCGTCTACGCCGACGGTCTCTTGATGGCTGCCGACTGGCAAAAATCTGTTAAGGCGAAATTCGCTGCGCTCCCCGAGGACGAGCAGAAGCGGCTTTTGGAAAAGCATGGGTCGAAAGCGGGTTCGCCCGAGATGAACCTCCCGCGCGACCTGCTGGAGTCGAAGAACGGGATCGGGGTGTATTACAACCCGGACGAGGGGATGGAGATCCTGCCGGACTTCAACGACATCCTTTCGGGGCTGAAGAAGAAGGGCAGAGGACTGACCGCGGCTGAGGAGGTAGCGATTTGGGGATGGATGAAGAGCCCGTTTCTCAGTCCAGGCTTCGTCCGCCGCGTGGCAGAGGAACACGGTAGTGAGTCGATCGCAGCCGCTTTCTTCCTGGAGAAGCAGCAGGCGGACTACGTGCTGGAGTATCTACTGCACCGGTACAAGGGGCGGTTCTACCGACCCAGGTATCCGGCTCTCACGCTCGCGAAATGAGGGAAGGGAAGCGCAGTCGTCATGGTGCTTCCGCTTCACCCGGATCGTACGCGATCTCGACCGACCACTGAGCCCGCCAGACTCACAGTCCCTCTCGAATCGGGGTTCCGTTACCGCCTCGTCTTGTTATCCGGGACTGGTTCATTCTTGACCGTGGCCTTGAACTTCTCCAGAGCGGCCTCGGCTTCAAGGCGTTCCAACTCGGCGACGAGCAGGTCTGTTTCGGTAATCATCCCGTTGCGGTACAGCTCCCGGGAACGATCTTCGATCTGCTTCATGGTCGCCACCTGGCTCTCGTAATGGCGGCGGCGCTCTGCATCCCCCCTCGCCATTTCGCCCGCGATATCGTCGTAGCGTTTCTGCCAGCGCAGATAAGCAATCAAGTCAATTTCTCCTGCTATGTACCGCTTCAACATCCCATCGCGAATCTTCCTGGCAAGATCGAGCCGGGCCTGCTGGTTGGCCGTCAGCTTGGTTGGCGCCGAGGGCGCCGCGGCCGGAGCGACAGGCGCACCACCCTGTCCGACAGTGGATTTGCTCTGCGGTTTCGCGGCGTCAGTCTGCGGCCGTGGAAATCCCATCGCCCGCCGACCGATGACGGCTGAGCCCGTAAGAAGCACGGCACCAAAGAGCGCCGAGGCCGTGATCAATTTGAACTTGCTCCAGAACATGACTTTCATCACTCCTTCCATCAAGGTGATCGCAGAGGCCGTCGCGCTCGCTGCCGGCTGCCCCAGTGAGAGCGGCATGGCGGCCCGGATCGTTGCCTCCGCCAGTGTTGCAGGTAATAGGAACGCGTTGGTTTGCCGAGTGGCAGATCCCCCGGCCCCGACGGCCGCGGGCGCCAGTCCGCGTCGAGTCAAGCGATCGCGCAATCGTCCGCGGCCTCGCGCCAGTCGACTGCGGACCGTTCCGGCTGGCCAGCCGAGCTGAAGTGCCGCTTGCTCTTGGGTCAACCCTTCCAGGTCGCAGAGCACGACCGCAGCCCGATACCCCTGCGGTAGCCGATTCACTTCCTCGTGGAGAATCGCATCGATTTCATCCCGACCAGGGTCCTCCGTGATCCACGCCGGGGCCTTGGCGGCTGCTTGCTCGTGGGCACGGCGCCGAAAGGCGGTGGAGCGCGCGCAGGATGCTACGCGACGCGCCACCCCGAACAGCCAGGGCCCGAGCGAGTCTCGCACCCAGAGCGAGGCCGCTTTGCTGGCTAGAAGCAAGAAGGTCGCCTGCGTTGCGTCCTCGGCCTCGTGGCGATCGTGCAAGATGGCCATGCATGTGCGCAAGACCATAGGGCCGTGTCGCTTGAGGAGAACCGCAAACGCCAGCTCGGCACTTTCGGCCTCACGGGTCGTGAACCGCTCGAGAAGCTGCCGGTCGGTCAGCTCTCCGAGCGATCCCGATTCAAACAGCGTCTGGATGTCCTGAGCAAACGAATGCTGCCCCGCTGGCATGCGATCGACCTTTCGGTAAGTGCTGTTCGACATGGGGTAATGTCGCGGGAGGTCGGGATTGCTCCCACTTTTTTTCATCAAGGCCGGAGGCTACGCGATCTCGACCGCTTGTCCCGCGGTCGTCCCTCCTGCCCTGGCGGCCGAAAATCGAATAACTCGATGGCAAACGAGCTGTCCCGCACAGCGAGCGTACGGCCGTCTGGAGAAAGGAACGGATGCACCGCGGCTCTGACAACCCCGAGCCGTTGACCGCTGGCGACGTCAACGACGACCACTTCCTGCCGTGCGGCGGCGCTCGTCCCGATCGCCCGGCCGACGGAATCCAGGATGGCGCCCAGCAGCGAATCCGCCCCCGAGAACCGGCCCCAAGAGGCCACGGTTCCGCCGTCGCGTGCGAGCTGCAATCCCACGGAACGAACACCCAGCTTGTGGCAGGCGACCGTCGCGCGGTGCTTGAGAGCCGGCAGGTCCCAGATCGCGATCGACCCATTGGAGAGCCCGATTGCGAGGGTCGAGCCATCCGGCGAGAACCCGGTGGAGGAGACGGTCGGACCGGTCGAAGAGATGACCGGGGCGGCGTGCTCGCGATCGGTCTCCAGGTTCCAGAGGATCACCGCCGTACCGGACGGCCAGGCCATGAGCCGGCCGTCGGGCGAGACCGCCGACCCGCCGGCCCGGCTGACCAGGCTGAAACTGCGCCGCGAGAGCTCCCGGCCCGAGGCCGCATCGACATCCACGAGTTCGCCCGCGTTCGAGTTCCTGACCCCCACGACGGTGCGCACCTGTTTGCCTGCCGCCGTGAACAGAATCGCGTAAGCGCCTTCATTCGGAATCGGGAGCGTCCAAAGAGCGCGCCCGTCGTTGGCATCGCGGAGGGTGATCGCCATGGGCGAGCCAGGCCCGAAGAAGTCGATTGCAGCGAACGTCAACCCGTCTGGTGAGAACGCCGCCATTCCCGGGTGGCTGCCATCTGTCTGAGCCCAGAACGCCCGCGCCTGGCCGGTCGCCGTCTCCCAGAGCGTGACGCCGGAGGCCCCGGCAGTGGCGAAACCAGTCCCGTCCGGCGTGAATGCCAGCGGCCAGGTGTCACCTTCGCCGCGAAGAACGGCCCTTGGCGGCCAGGGCGTGCCCCGGAGCACAAGCCATCCGACCGCTCCCAGCAGCAACAGGACCGACCCGATAACCACAATTCCTGCGCGGTGAGTCATCAACGCGAGCACCTGGGCGCCGTTTGAGCCGTCGCGCATGCCATAAGCCCGCCGTAAGTGTCTAGGAGATGGTGCGCCCTCGGCATACGCGATCTCAGTCGGTCTTACCGCCGTCGTCCCTCCGGCCCAATCGCCGGGATATCGAATAGCTCGACCGTATCCAGACCATCCCAGACGGCAACACTCCGGCCGTCTCGAGAAAGGAGCGGAGGAACACAAGATGCGGCAACGGTGCCAACTTCGCGCCGTTGCCCGGTGACGATGTCAACCACGACCACCTCTCGCCGCACGGCGGAGACCGCGTATCTCGCCCGTCCCACAGATCGCAGTCCGCCGATGATAGCGCCCAGCAGCGGATCCGACCCCCGGGGCCGACTGCCCAAAGAAGCCACCGTTCTACCGTCGGGTGAGGGCTGAACGCCCACGGAAGCCGCGCCCGCTGTGTGGCAGCGAAACGTCGTGCGCCGCTTGAGAGCCGGCAGGTCCCAGATTTCGATCGACCCGTCGCTCAGCCCCGCTGCAAGGGTCGAGCCGTCGAGCGAAAACCCGACGGCGGAGACGGTCGGACCGGCCGAGGAGACGACTGGCGCGGCACGCTCGCTGTCGGTCTCCAGGTCCCAGAGGGTCACTGCTGTGCCCGAAGGCAAGGCCATGAGCCGGCCGTCGGACGAGATCGCCGACCCGCTCGGCCTTTGTTCCCCGTCGAAGCTGTACCCGGGCATGCGGCGGTCGTCGGGCGAGAACGCCGACCCGCCGGTCCGGCTGACCGGGGCGAAGCTGTCGCGCGCAAGCTCGCGGCCCGAAGCTGCATCGACATCGACGACCTCGCCCGAGTTCGAGTTCCTGACTCCCACGATGGCACGCACCTGTTTGCCCGCCGCCGTGAAGAGGATCGCGTAACCGCCTTCATTCGGAATGGGAAGCCTCCAGCGCACGCGCCCGTCGTTGGCATCGCCGAGCGTTATGGCCATCGGCGAGCCAGGCCCGAAGAGGTCGATCGCGGCAAACGTCAGGCCGTCGGGCGAGAAGGAGAAGGCTGCCATTCCGGAGTAGCTTCCATCAGGCTGAGCCCAGAACGCCCGCGCCCGGCCGGTCGCCGTGTCCCAGAGCGTGCCGCCGAACGGCCCGCCCGTCGCGAAACCCGTTCCATCCGGCGTGAATGCCAGCGGGAACTCGGCCTTCTTGCCACGGAGCACGGCCCCCGGCGACCAGGCCGTGCCCCAGAGCGCAAGCCATCCGGCCGCCCCCAGCAGAAGGATGACCACCCCGATGATCACAATTCCTGCGCGGCCAGTCATAAACGCAATCACCCTTGCGGGTTTTGAGCCGTCGCGCATGCCATAACCTCGCCACACGGCTCGTCGAGAGCGTGTGCTCGCGGCAGGTCGAAGGAAATAGTCAACGATCAGGTCTCCTCACTCTGCCGCACCGACGCGTCGGACGCAAGTGGAGGTTAATGGCGACGAAGCGGTACCGGGGGTAGATTCGGGTGCGTCGAGAATGTGATTCCCTACCACGCGATCTCGCGACTTATCGAAAGGACCGAACATGCGGCGCACTCTTTGCTGGTGGTCGCCTGCCCTGGCTGGGGCTTTGGCGGTATGGGTCTGTCAAGCAAGCTTCGATGGCCGATCCTCCGGCGCCGTGAACGGGGCACCTCCGCCTGCTCAAGGCGATCGCGCGACCGGAGCAGCCCCGGCCCCTGCGATGGAGCTCTTCGGCACAATCGGCAAGGAAGGAAAGCTCGTTCCGGGCGAAGAGACCGTTCTTTTCGAGCACCAGGGTGCGGGCACGCTCACCCACATGTGGTTCGGCGGAAACTGGCCCGGCTGGAGCGACACCCGCATCTGCGTGTACGTTGACGGCGAGAGCAAGCCCGGGATCGACATGGCGCTGTTCCTGGGCCATGGCATCGGCTGGAGCGACGACGACGCCCCGTGGGGTACGCACCGCCTGGGCAAGACCGGCCGGCCCAGCGGGATTTACAACACATACAGAATCCCGTTCGGCCGGGGGGTCAAGGTCACGGCCAGGCTCGCCCCCCTGGTGCGCTCGACCCAGACATTCTGGTGGATCATCCGCGGGCTGACGGACTATCCGCTCGCGCTGGGCGGGATCACGCTGCCATCCTCGGCCCGCCTCCGGCTGCACCGGCGCGAGAACGTCGCACTGGCCCCGCTCGAGGAAATCGCCATCCTCGAAACCGAGCGCAAGGGCTTGGTTTACAGCGTCACAATGGCCGCGCAGAGCGGCAACTTCAATTACCTGGAGGCCTGCCTGCGGGCCTATCCCAACGGACGAAAGGACCCGGTCTGGATCTCATCGGGCACCGAGGACTACTTTCTGGGAACCTACTATTTCAACGCCGGCAAGTACCACCTCCCGGTCGCCGGCTTGACCCACATGGACCCCGACCGGCCGGGCTCAGCCTTTCGTTTCTCGGCTTATCGATTCCACGAGGATGACCCGATCCCGTTTCAGCAGGGGCTGCGGCTGACCTGGCGCAACGGCGAGGAGATCGGCGGCCACACGTTCGGCGACCCCAAGCCGACGACGCTTACGTCCTACGTGTGGGCTTACGAGTGGTGAGCGCGGCGATCGATTTTTCTCAGTTTCGACTGATAAACACAATCCTGCTGTTCGGAGAGAGCAAGTCGCTGGGATCCGGGCGCCGGGGAATGGCCTGGTCGCCATCCGGCTCATCCTCCACACGATAGCGGACGTGTGCGATCGAGAGCTCGTCTCCCGGCTGTAACCGCCCGACTTCGACGCACTGGCCATTGATCCGGATTCCGTTCGTACTGCCAAGGTCGCGAACCACGACTTCACCGCTCTCGCAGCTCAAGCAGCAGTGATGGCGCGATACGCGCAGTGAGTCGAGGCGGGCATCACAGGCAGGATGCCGGCCTACGACCACGACGGCACGGTCCAGCGAGATGTCCGAACCGTCATCCAGGGCTTTAAGTCTTGTGGGCACAGGAGAGCTCGCTTTCGTTCGCCGAGGCGATCTGAGCATACTCATTCACGGGCAGAGAAGATAGAATAGAACTCAAAGTTGCATCAAAATCAAGGGACGCGACTGAATCGCATTGCCAACGATTCAAGCACAGACGAACGATTTGCCCATGACCGCCCCCTGCCCTCCATCCGTTTCGACCTCCAACCTGGCGCCGACCATGCTCCCGGTGTTGCCGGTGGTGGCGCCCGAGCTTCCTCATCTGCCCGCCAGCCGCGGCGAGATGGAAGCCCGTGGCTGGGATTACGTCGACGTCGTCTTCGTCACCGGAGACGCCTATGTCGACCACCCCGCGTTTGCCATGGGGATCTTGAGCCGGGTGCTGGAAGCCGCTGGATTTCGGGTCGCGGTCTTGAGCCAGCCCGACTGGAAGAGCGCCCTGCCCTGGCGGCAGTTCGGGCCGCCGCGGCTCTTTTTCGGTATCAGCGCCGGCAACATGGACAGCATGATCAACCACTACACGGCCAACAAGAAGGTTCGCAACGACGATGCGTATTCGCCCGGCGGCCGGATCGGTCTGCGGCCCGACCGCGCCACGATTCCCTATTGCCAGCGCGCCCGCGAAGCGTTTCCCGGCGTACCGGTCATCGCGGGCGGCGTCGAGGCCTCGCTGCGGCGGCTGGCCCACTATGATTACTGGAGCGAGACCGTGCGCCGGGCGATCATGCTCGACGCCAAGGCCGACCTCGTCGTCTTCGGCATGGCCGAGCAGCAGATCGTGACGATCGCGCGCCGCCTGGCCGCCGGCGAAACGGTCAAACAACTCAGAGACATGCGCGGCGTGGCCTACGCGCTCGGGGCCAGTGAATCGAAGTCGTTTCCCGAAAGTGCGCTCGTTCTGCCTTCCTACGAGGAGGTCAAGACCGACAAGCTCAAGTTCGCGCGCGCCACCAAGGTCATCCACCAGGAGACCAACCCCTTGAATGCCAAAACCCTGGTGCAATATCACGAGCGCCAGGCGGTCGTTTGCAATCCTCCGCCGTTGCCCATCAGCCAGGACGACATGGACCGGATCTATGGGCTGCCCTATACCCGCAAGCCGCACCCGATGTACCAGGGCAAGCGAATTCCCGCCTACGAGGTCGTCAAGGACTCGGTGACGATGATGCGGGGTTGTTTCGGCGGCTGCACGTTCTGCTCGATCACCGCGCATCAGGGGCGGATCATTCAGTCGCGATCGCAGGAATCGGTTCTTGACGAGTTAAAGCGGATGGGGCAGGATCCCGCCTTTTCCGGAGTGGTTTCGGACCTGGGCGGCCCGACCGCCAACATGTACCAGATGCGCTGCCTGAAGCCCGAGGTCGAAGCGATCTGCAAGCGGCTCTCGTGCGTTCATCCCAAGGTCTGCAAGCTGCTGGGAACCGACCACGGGCCCCTGGTCGAGTTGATGCGCAAGAGCCGCGACGTGCCCGGCATCGAAAAAGTCCTGGTCGCATCGGGAATCCGGATGGACCTGGCCCAGAAGTCGCCTGAGTACATGGCGGAACTGGTCGAGCATCACGTCGGCGGGCACCTCAAAGTGGCTCCCGAGCATACCGACGCGAATGTGCTGCGGCTGATGAAGAAGCCGGACGCAGGGGATTTCCAGAATTTCGCGCAAGCCTTTCGGCAGGCGAGCAAGAAGGCGGGCAAGAAGCAATACCTGGTGCCCTATTTCATCGCGTCGCATCCCGGCAGCGAACTGGGCGCCATGATCGACTTGGCCATCTTCCTCAAGCGGCACGGCTACCGGCCCGACCAGGTGCAGGATTTCATTCCGGCTCCCTTCGATATCGCAACGTGCATGTTCTATACGGGTATCGATCCCTTTACGGGAGACGAGGTATGCGTCGCAAAGGGATTGCGCGACCGCAAGCTTCAGCGGGCGCTCATGCAGTTCTTCAAGCCCGAGAACTACTTCATGGTGAGGGAAGCTTTGCTCAAGGCGGGGCGAGCAGACCTGATCGGCTCGGGCTGCGACTGCCTGATCCCTGCCCATCCGCCGCGTGGAGCGATCGAGGCGCGGAGGCGACAGGCGAACGGGACAGCCGACGGCGACCATTACCATTCGATCGCCAACCCAGCGAAGGGCGAGCCGGTCGGCGAGCGCGGCTTGCCGAATCAGGGCTACCGGCCCGGGCGAAAGACGGCGCGGCGTCAGGACAAGAAGCGCGAACGGAATGGCGGCCAATCAAGTGCCCGACCGTAGTCAGCGTGCGAACACGGATTGAAGGCGAAGCGGAGTTCAAAGAGGACAATGGCAGCCATGACTCAAAAAGCTCGAACAACACTCGAGAATCTGCGGCTGGCACTTCACGGGGTGTCTTCTCCGTTTTCATGCGAGGGAACCTTCGTTCCTGACAAACCCGTGACCCTTGTCTTCAAGGACCGAACCAGGCTCGAAGTCAACCGTGCCAAGAGTGCGTTTGACCAGAAAAGAGAAACCGAACCAACTTCATTGGGCGGCGTATTTCGGCGATGTGGATCATCAGATTGAGAGAGTCTGGAGCGGAGCACGCGTCACCTTAACCTATCTTCTGCGGCGCGGCGCGGACAGTGCGCCGTCACGCGATGCCGCCCGCGAGGATCTGGCCCCACGCGTTGAAGAAGCATGGCGTGCCTTGCTTTCGGATCAGAAGTTCCTTCCGAACGGCGGAACCCTCGCCTACCCCTGTTGCCATCTCTATCATCAAGACGCGCGTTTCCAGCAAGAGCCAAGCCCGATCACGCAGCAATCGGTGACTTTGCTCAAGGGACGCGATCACTTGACAGCAGCCACTGCACCTCAAGCCGGATTGGAAGTCACATTCAACCCATACATGTTCGAAAACTGCGCTGATGAAACCTGGCAGCTTGATCGTTTTCCTACGCGCGATGAAAAAGCAAGACTTGGTTCACAGATGGATTCCACGGATCTCGAGAACGTCTTACCCATTCGAGCAAGCTCCGAGAAGGAAGGCGACTTCGGGATCACTTGGGTCGAGCCTCCTCCGACGTCCGATAAAACTTCGTGGCAATCCGAAAAGAATGATGCTTCGGAGTTGCCGGCGGCAGCGCATCTTCACTCGTGCGAGTATTGTCCGTGGGGCAATTTCGGAAACGAGGGGTCCGAAATCGATCTCTACACGTATGCGGCGCTGCACGTGGAGATTCCCGCGTATGGTCAGGGCCTTCGTCGAGCGAATGAACCATCGAGCGGTACTCCGGTCAAACGCGAGCGACCCGTTCGCAAGCGCAACGCAAACCAAGATTGATCGAAAACGGGTGCGGTTGCCTGATCCCGGCTCATCCGGCGCGTAAAGCGATCGAGGCGCGGAGGCGACACGCGAATGAGAAACCCGACGGCGACCATTACCATTCCAGCGCCAACCCAGCAAAGAGCGAGCCGGTCGGCGAGCGCGGCTTGCTGAAGCAGGGCTACCGACCGGGGCGGAGGACCGCAGATAGCACGGCAGCCGCCTCGGCTGGCCAGCTCCGCAGCAGCGCAAGGTTAGGCGGTCTGCTTGCGGGCGAGCAGCGCGCGAATCTCCGGGACCAGGTCCGTCGGCACCGACATCAGCGTCATCCCCTCCGCCTCCCAGGCCGCCTCGATCTCGGCGGCCCGCTCGTCGTCGTCCTGCGAGTCGTAGTGCTCGATCACCTCGCGAATCCGTGCCTCGTCCCAGCCGGGCCGAAATTTCTGATCGTTCATCGCGGTTTCCTCCGTCGTCGCCGGCGATATGCCCTCTTGGCCTTGCCGGTCAGCTCGTAGGCGGTGATTCTCGTCGTCGCACTTCGTGAGGGCCGTCGCAAGCGGTGTCCTCTCCTTCGCCGCTTTACTGGTCGCACGGCGCCCTACCGCACGCCGCGGGTGGTATCCCTCTTCCTCGTGATGCGATCTCCGGATATCCAGATCTTGATGCGGATGGCCAGCGATATCGCAACCTGCGTGTTCTGCACCGGACGCAACCCGTTCGCCGGCCAGGAAGTGCAGAGTCCGGCCGAGCCGCGGCACTTGTTTAACCCGGAGCCGACGGCGACGGTGTTCGCTGCTTCAGTCAACACCGTCACCGTCGCAGATGGCTCCGGGTTAACATGCCCACCCCGTCCCGCACGGCGAGCGCGTCCGGATGATCCACTTCCAGCCGGTCGCCGTTGACCAGCGACACCGTGAATGGACGGAACGGCGCCCGGTGCTTGAAGGTGCGAATCGTGGCATCGAAGGTCTCGCGGTCCATGGCGAGGGTCTCCGGATTGTGGTCGGGTGATCAACTGTACTGTAGCCGAGATCATCCGAACGGGCAACCGACCGCTGGCGATCTCCCCATCTTCCTCGTGGTGCGGTCTCCGGATATACTGGCGTTTATGCGGATGGCCACTAATATTGCAACTTCCATGGATTACATGGGCATCGATCCGTTCACCGGTGAGGAAGTGTTCCCAGACCGGCACCTGCGTGACCGTAAGACGCTGGGCCGAAATGCGTGTCGGCTTTCGCTCCGCGAAAGCATGTTTCGTCGCGGAGCGAAGGGCGACCGTTCCGGTCACTCATTGTTGCGCAGTTCCTAAACCTCAACTGCGCCGGCCCCCATGAACCGCACCCCTCGCCAGCCCCAGGATTTAACCGCTGCCAAATCGCTGGCCGACCTTACTTCGTCCATTGCGTCCGCCGTCGTCAAGGCGGTGGTCAACGACAGCAAGCGGCTGGCACACGCTGTGTCTGGCGCCTGTGGTGGACACGACCGGCTCGCTCACAAGGACTACGTTCGAATCTTGCCGGCGCTTTCCGCCCTCTTCCGCTGGTGGGGCTGGATCGAGCCGCTCCATCTGAGGCGGGCGGAAGAGAACCTGCTCCTGGCGTGGCTCCTGGACGCGACCGAAATGAGCCCGATGGCCCGGGTCTGGTCCAGCCGCGCCGGCCGCGACCCGGCACGGCTGTTCCTGGCCGGCGGCGCACCGGGATGGACCGGTCGGGCCGAGGGGTTGAAGCGGTGGGCGGAAGGGCGGCCGGTCAACGCAGACCCCTGGCGGCTCTTCCCCGAATGGCTCCGCGACCAGCTCCCTGTCCCGCCGGGAGACGGCAGCCCCAAGTCGCGCCGGCTCGATTTCCTGTACGCTTTGCAGTCGAATCCGCCTCTCTGGATGGGCGTTCGCACGGCGAATGCCAAGCCGGTCTGGACCGAGCTGCGCGAGGCCGGAATCAAGCCGTGGATTCATCGCCGGCTCGCGACCGCGGCCAAGCTGCCGCCGCAATCCGACCTCTCGCCGCTCGCAGCGGTCCAGTCGGGCCGACTCGTCGCCGAGGACCTCTCATCGCAGGCGGTCGGGGCTGTTTGCGACCCCGACCCCGGCGAACGGTGGTGGATCGTCCGCGGCGAGGGAGGACTGCATGCGATGCACATCGCTTCGCTCATGAAGGGCAAAGGAGTCGTCGTCGCCACGTGCGATCACGAGCCCAGGCGCCGGCAGACCGCCCTGCGGCTGCGGCGCGGCAGCTTTCACAACGTCGCCACCCGGCTCTGGGACGGCCGGCACCCGCCGGGCAAGGCCGCCAGCTTCGACGGCGTCCTGGTCAACGCCAGCTCCTCGGGCGTGGGAAGCTGGCGGCGCAATCCCGACGCGCGCTGGATCATCCCGGCCCGCCAGCTCCCCACGCTCGCCGCCGAGCAGTTGCGAAGTCTCGAGATGGCCAGCGCCAGCGTTCGCCCCGGCGGAACCTTGGTCTACACCGCCCTGACCGTGACTCGCAGCGAAACGATCGATGTTGTCTCCGCCTTTATTACCGCTCATGCTGAGTTTTCGCTTCAGCCGTTTCCGCATCCGCTGGAAGAGAGCACCACGGCGGGCACACTCCAGCTCTGGCCGCAGATACACGAAGGCGACGCGCGGTTCATCGCCAGGATGGTCCGGTCAACCGCTTCCTCACCCTCTTGATGAAGAACGCCGCCCATGCCCAAGCCCCAGCGATTCAAGGACGGCGCAAAGATAACTTCGCCAATTGTGGTGCAGGCGTCCCGCCTGCCCGCACGGGGAATGCAGGCGGGACGCCTGCACCACAATGATAAAGTTGCCAAAATCATTCTCGCGCGGCGCCTTACCGGCACGATCGCGCTTCTGACAATCGCCCTGCTCGGTGCTGTCGATGCCCTCCCCGCCGCGGCGATCCCGGTCGATCTCTCGGCGTATCGTGCCGATTGTGGAATCGCCGTCACCAGCGCGGGCGATCGTCTCACGCTCCGCTGGCCGATCGCGCGTGATCTAGCCGAGCTTGGCGAGCTGGTGCTCGACCTTCGCCCGAAACAGCCGCTCATCCGTTCCATGGGGATCGCATCCAAGGCCGGCGCAGTTGCAAGAGCCGTGCTCGAGAACGCCAATCCGGTGACCTTCCTCCTCGTTGGCTCGCGCGGCGCCAGCCGGCCGGCCGCCCGGGATGAGCGTCTTCAACGTCTTCTTCGATACGCCGGCCAACCGGCCATTCCGGTCGTATCGCTCGACGCTGGACCTGAAGCACGCTCGGGTAGCCAGCCACGGCCAGCGGGCGACCGTTTCTGTCGGCGCGGTCACGCTGGGGCCGTTCTCCGGCGAAATCCAGTTTACGGTCTACCGCGGCTCCCGGCTCGTGCACATCGAGACGGTCGTGCACACGCAGGAGGATCGTCGCGCCATTCTCTACGACGCGGGCTTGCTGCTACCGGCAGCAAGTTCCCCCCGCCGCTTCGCCTGGGTCGACACCGACGGAAAGTTGGTGCGGCACGCCGCCAAACCCGAAGAGCGCGACCGCCATCTTGCCGTCCGGCATCGGGCTTTGATCAGCGAAACCGACGCTGGATCAATCGTCTGTTTTCCACCCCCGCACCAGTTCTTCTTTCCCCGCGATTTGACCACAAACCTCGAAACCGTTTGGTACGGTCGGGATCATCGCGGCCTGGAGCCTGAATTCGGCTTTGGGATTTGTCAGGCCGAGCGCGGCGGCGGCTCGTTCGTCCCGTGGTTCAATGCGCCACCCGGAACCGACGAGCGCCTGGGCGTTTTCTATCTGCTCTCTTCGGCCGGCGCAGAACGGGCCCTGGAGCAGGCCTTGCAGTTCACCCACGGCGATCGATTTCTCAAGCTGCCGGGCTATCACGCGCTGACCGGCCACTGGCACATGGCCACGGCAATGGCCGCCATCGCTGAGAAGACCCGGGGCATGCCTCGATCGACGCCCGACTTCGTCCGGATGTTCAAGGACATGGACGTCGAGATGGTCCACCTGGCCGAGTTTCACGGCGACGGTCATCCCCAGGATCCCGGCCCGGTTCGCCTGGCCGAGATGCAGGCCATGTTCGACGAGTGCCGCCGTCTCTCCGATCGCGAGTTGTTGCTCTTGCCCGGGGAGGAGGCCAATACCCATCTCGGTCTTCCCCAGCCCGGCAAAAACGGCGGGCACTGGATGTACCTCTTCCCCCGGCCGGTGTACTGGACGATGAAGCGCGGGAAAAGCCAGCCGTTTGTTGAAACGACGGCACCCTATGGCTCGGTCTATCACGTCGGCGACCGGTTCGACATGCTGCGCCTGCTCGAAGCGGAGCACGGACTGGCGTGGACCTCACATCCCCGAATCAAGGCTTCGAGCTGGACTCCTGACATCTTTCGCCGCGAGGATTTTTACCTTTCCGACCGCTGGCTCGGCGCCGCCTGGAAAGCGATGCCCGCCGACCTTTCGCACGAAAGACTGGGCCAGCGTGCGCTCGACCTCCTGGACGACATGGCCAACTGGGGACAGAAAAAGTATCTGCCGGGCGAGGTGGACGTCTTCAAGATCGACCAAACGCACGAGCTCTACGGCCACATGAATATCAACTATCTACGGCTCGACCCCGACCGGCTGCCTCGCTTCGACGACGGTTGGCAGTCCGTGGTCGATTCGCTCCGCCAAGGGCGATTTTTCGTGAGCACCGGCGAAGTCTTGATTCCCGGCTTTTCGGTCAATGGTCAGCCGAGCGGCTCGGACGTGGTGTTGAAGCCATCCGAGCGGGCCGTTGTGAGCGTCGACCTGAGCTGGACATTCCCGCTACGCTTCGCCGAGGTGATTTCCGGTGATGGCTCGCGTGTGTTCCGAGAGCGCATCGACTGCTCGTACACGCTTCCCTTCGACACACAGGCCCTCCGGTTGACACTCGATCTGAGCGGTCGGACCTGGGTGCGCGTCGAGGCCTGGGACATCGCCGGGAATGGGGCGTTCACCCAGCCGGTTTGGTTGACGGCGCCGCGAGCGTCGTGACCCGGCTCAATACAGGCTCTCCGGCCGGCTTCATCCGAAGGCGGGAAATCGTGCGCCGCGGCGTCCACGCGACTCGCCCCAGACAGCGGTCAAAAGTCGCCAATGTCGCCGCGAAGAGGATCGCCGCCATCCTGCTGTGGGCCAGCGTCCAGAAAATCGTCGCCGGCCAATACTCCGCCGGATCGGGTGAAATCCCCGAGTCCGTCACGCCGCAGACGGCCCAAAACGTGCCAAAAAACGGACTACCCATCAATAGAAAGAGACGCCAGGAATTGGGGTTGGAAACCGGAACGACTAGAATCATCCATCCGATCGAGAAGACGACGTAACTGGCGACGCAGAGCGCGACCGCACGGCCGAGCCGGCTCACCCAGGTCGCCAGCGTCAGGCCCAGGCTCGCAATCACCGCGCCGTAGGACAGGACCAGCCCCAGCACGGACGACACGTGGACCCCGAGCTTGCCCAGGACGATCTCGGCGTCGGACAGGTCGGTGGCCAGGATGTGGTCGAGCGTGCCCCTCGCCTTGTCGAGGCAGACGGCCCCAGCGGTGGCGGGAGGAGCAGCCAGGAGAACCAGCGTCAGCTCGGTCGCGATCCAACCCTCGGCCCAAGCAATTCTGCGGTCGTACTTAGTCGTGTGTGGGGCCGTTGAAAGAAGCCGGTACCCCTCTGCCGAGCTTTCGACCGCATCTTGGGATAAGATGACCGGCGGCGGGGCACTATTCAGCGAGGGGATGAGTGTGAACCAAGGTCTCATCGGGAGCCCCCGAAATGGCGCATCCGGCAGCGGCTTCAGTTGTCCGGGAGATCGAGTCGCTCTTCGACGGCAGCTCTGTCGCCGGGTTGACTGACCGCGAGCTGCTCGAGCGGCTCACCGCCCGGCGTGATGCCGGTGCGGAAGCGGCCTTCGCCGCTCTAGTAGGGCGGCACGGGCCGATGGTGCTGGGCATCTGCCGCCAGATCTTGGGCGATCGGCACCACGCCGAGGATGCTTTTCAGGCCGTCTTCCTCGTCCTGGCCCGCAAGGCTGGTTCGATCCGAAACCTCGACTTGGTGGTAAGCTGGCTCTATGGGGTGGCGCTGCGCACGGCCCGGAAGCTGAAGACCCGGCTTAGCCGTCAACGCAAGAACGAGGAGCGCGACGGCATGAGCGGTCCGGGTGCGGCTACGGTGGTCGAGCCGATGGTCCCGCCGGCCGAAGTATCGGCGATGGCCTTCGAGCAGGGTCGATGCCAAATCCTGGCCTACATCGAAAGTAAGGGCTTATACAACGAATTCGAAACGGACTCCGAGGGACGGTCCCATGCCAATCCGTTGTCAGCCGATTACTACAGCGTCGCGGTCTTTCCTCCCGAGGGGCAACCCTACCTGAACGTTGAAAAAAGTTTCGATTGGACCAAGGGGGCACTGGAACATTCGATCGACTTCGTCTTGCCCCGGGGCGCTGTCATCCACGGCAAGGTCACCGAGGCAGGGTCCGGCAAGGCCCTCGCAGAAGCAAGGGTAAACTATGCGTCACGGCCGCGCAAAGACGTCAAGACCGGCGCGTACAATAGCCATTCCGGCACCGGGCCGGATGGCTCGTTTCTGCTCGCGACCGTACCTGGCCCCGGCTATCTTGTCGTGTACGTACCCAGCGATGATTATGTGTTGCAGGAAATCGGTAGCGCGATGGTTCAACAGGGCCAGCCTGGTGGATTGCGATTTTACGCCAATGCCTTCGTTGCCGGCCAAATCAAACCCGAGAGCGCCGGCTGGGAAGTCAACGTCGAGCTCCGCCGCGGGGTTACGGTAGAGGGACAGGTCATCGGGCCGGATGGAAAGCGCGTTCAGAACGCTTCGATAATCAGCCGGGTCATCCTCGAACCTTATCTGGGCCCGTATCGATTCTGGAGTGCCAGTTACCAGGGAGCGGTGCACGACGGTCACTTCGAGCTGCACGGGCTTGACCCCGATACGGAGGTCCCCGTCTTCTTTCTCGAACCGAACAGGAAGTTGGGCACAACGCTAAGGCCGTTTGGCCGCCCACCAAGGTACGCCTGCCGCGATCGATCCGACCAACTATCGGAACAGTCCCGTGTCCGACGCCGACGGGCGGATTGCGCTGCCCGCCCTGATCCCGGGTGCGACCTACCGCACCATCGATCGCACGAGCGGCGCAGTGCGCTCGATCCGCAGGTCCGCAAGGAGTTTATCATCAAGCCCGGCGAGACACTCGACCCGGGTGACATCCTGATTCAGAAACCTCAGGTCAGGTAGGATCGTTTCCTGGCAGAGTACCTGAGCTCTATCAGGAGGCCGAGCGGGCCGGCGTGGCCGTCGCGATCGGCGGGCGCGCTCTGACCGACTCCCTGCGCGGCAATGCCCTATACGTGCTACGGCGACGGGCTGAGGCACCTGGCGGTATTTGCACGCTCGCACCACGCCCGCGCCCGTCACTCAAGGCGAGGTCGTCCGCAACACAATCCATGACGTGATCCACCCGCTCATGAACGAACAGGTTCAGTTGAACCGTGCCCAGAAAGAGATCTTGACCTAATCGTCACATTCGGACCGATATAGAGGCGGCTCCGAGAGCCCGATTCACGTCTCGTTTCCAGGCCGAGGTCCTCGCATGGATGCGAGAGCCCACACTCTGATCAGGGCATTGCCGGCCATCTAGCCTCAAGGATGGGAGAGCTGGGATGGATACGTTGCACGACTCGTCTTTGGGCCCGGTGCGCTTTGGCACAATCGTCGCCGACGTGGCGGAGGCGGGACCCTCCGGGGACCGTTCGGTTCCGTGCGCGGAGGCCGCGGTATTCGTATTGCCGTCACCGGCGAGCAAGCACGCGTCGAATCCGTGGATCGAGTGTCTCGAGGCTTCCGGCTCTCTGCGAATTCACGACCACCGGCTCCTGGGGCTCGGGCAGGAGGCCTTTTGCCGGGCGCTGGCCCAGTCGGCCGTCACGCTCGGCGGTCTTCGTCGCGCCGAGTTCTGCCTCATCTCGGCAACGTGCCAGTTGGAATTCGAGCCGGGCCGTTTTGACCGTGCCGATCTGGCGCAACGCGCTTCGTCGGCCATCCGCGCCGCGACCGCAGCGCGAAAACCGCGCAGTCGCGGTCTCCAGCCCTCCAAACCAGAGTGGACCTCGCTTTCGGCTTTCGCGGCAGCCGAGGGCGGCGCGGCGTCGGTATGGGAGGTGCGGTCCGTCGGCCCGGGCCGGCTGCGACTGCGGCATCGGGCGCTTTGGCGCCGCCACCGGCTGGCCACACGAGTTGCCAGCCTCTTGAGCACGTGGCCCGGTGTTTGCCGTTGCCGGGTGGTGCCTGCGGACGGCGATCTCGACGTCGAATTCGATCTGCTGGCTCTGAGCCGTGTCGACCTGATGACCGCGGCCGAGGCCGCGCTTCGCGTCGCCCGTGGGCGAGGTCGTCGCACTGCCCGGACCGGCCCCGGCGCGAGCGCGAGCGCGTCGGCCTGCGACGATCCGGCGGCAAACCCGGCCCGAGACCTCTTCGCGGCTGCGGCTTCGTTCGCGCTGGCGATCGCCGGCCTGATCCTTCCCGGAATCCCTTCCATACCGTTTCTGCTGCTTGCCGTTGACTGCCTGAGCCGCGGATATCCACCGTTGCGCCCGCGACTACTGTCACTCCCCGGCATCGGCGACCGACTGCGCGCGTCCGACGGGACGGAAAGCCTGTGGCTCGACCCGCATTTCGTCGGCAAAACCGTGGTCCTCGGCCTCCTGGTCGCCGCACTGTGCCTGGTCGTCCATCCGCCGTTTCCGATCGTTTTGGCTTGTGAGTTCGGCGCGTTTTTCCTGAGCGGACATTAACACTTTGGGAGACTCAGGGCTCTTGACAGAGTCCGTTTCATGGGTTTCTCAACTGCAGAAAAGAGCGATGGAATCATTGGTATCCGCGCGGCCCACCGATGAGCTTGCCCACCGCGACGACGATCCAACAGCCCGCCTCCACCTCCTGCCAAGGATCAGCGAGATCAACTTCAACGACGAAGATGCTTTCGGACTGCAAATGGGACACGAGGTGAGGAAGTGAGCGCCGCTCGGTTTCGCCCGAAGCAATGACAACGACGTCTTTGCCCATATCGACTGACCCCCGAACCCCGTGGTCTCGTAAAACTCTCCGAGGCCGAATCCCGAAGCAGCCAACGCGCATGTCGTTGCCGGCTGTGCCAGCGAGACGCGATCCCCTTTCGCCCCGGACCACCACCAACCGCGTCCTTTGTCCGCCGGCAATAGATGAGACGGAGGGGCGGCCGTGCGGAACTCAGACACGTCCTCTTGAACTGCGAACTCGTATCCTTCCCGGGTAAGCCGAACGGACCATTCGTACGTCTTGCCGCCATCCTCGAAACGCGCCAGCAGTTCGATTAAGTGTTCGCACACCGGACCTCATCGTATCGGAATCGTCGCAGAATACGACCTAGACGCTTTCTCTACTACGGACTCCACACTGCCTCCGCCTCTGGCACTGCCAGAGCTTCTTCCGCCACCTTGCGAATCGCCCTCAGATCGAGCTTGCCAGTGCCCAGAATGGGGATCGCGTCCACTCTGATGAAGTGGTCGCGGCGCGGTAGGAAGAGGTTGGGAAGCCCCTTCGCGCCGAGTCCTTCAAGCGCTTTTTTCACCGCCGCATCGTCGAGCGTGTGCAGGACCGCCAGACTCTCCCCCTTGCGCGAGTCGCCCACGGCCGTCACCGCAAAGACCTGCGAGGTCGCGGCGATGGCTTCGTGAAGCGCCTCCTCGACCCGGCCGTGCGGCACCATCTCACCGCCGATCTTCGAGAATCGCGACAGCCGGCCGGAGATCTTGAGAAACCCGTCCTCGGTCAAGTGGCCGAGGTCGCCCGTCACGTACCAGCCGTCGCGAAAGGCCTCGCGTGTCAGATCATCCCGACCCAGATACCCGCGCATCACGTTGGGGCCTTTCACCAGGATCATCCCCTCCATGCCGGGAGCGAGCGGCTCGAAGGTCTCGGTCGAGACAATCCGCACCAGTACGCCCGGCAGGGGCTGGCCGACAAAGCCCCGGCGTGAGCCAGGCTGAAAGAACCCCGGCTCGCGCCAGTCGAGCGTGTTGACCGCCACGACCGGCGCGCATTCCGTGAGCCCATATCCCTCCAGCGGACGAATCCCGAACGTGTCCTCGAAAGCAGTCGCCAGGCTCTCGGACAGCTTCTCGGCCCCCACCAGGATCAGCCGCAGCGAGCCAAACTGGGCCGGCGTGCAGCGCCTGAGGTACAGTTGCAGAAACGTGGGCGTCGCCAGCAAGATCGTCACGCGGTAGCGCTCCACCAGCGCGCCGATCAGGGCGGCATCCAGCGGATTGGGGTGAAACACCGTCCCAATCCCGTAGTTGGCCGCGAACCAGAAGATCGTGTAGCCGAACGAATGAAACGGTGGCAAGATTCCCAGAAGTCGATCATTGGGCTCCACGTGATAGACCTGCCCCACGGCCTGGATGTTGGAGTCAATGTTGAAATGCGACAAGACGACGCCCTTGGGATCGCCGGTGCTGCCGCTGCTGAAGATGATGGTCGCGGTGTCGTCCATCGTGGGACACTTGGTCGCGCCGGCCAGGCGCTCCAGCACGCGGACCGGGGCCGCGATCGCCAGGAGCATGGCCGCTAGCCGGTCGAGCCCTCCCAGGCCAAGAGCCACGTCTTCCAGATAGATGAGCTCGACTCCGCCTGGCGGGTCGAGCTTGGCCTTTTCGAGGAAGGTCCGGCTACTCACGATAGCCTTGAGCCCAGCCTGGGCGGCCGCCGATTCCATGCCGGCTCGCCCCGTGGTGAAATTGAGATTGACCACCGCCTTGCCCGCCATCGTCGCGGCCAGGTTGACCAGTGCGCTGCCTACACTGGCCGGCAGCAGGATGCCCACATTGGGACCACTTTCCCACCGCGGCCGCAGTGTCCGCCCGATCGCGATCGCGCCGGCCAGCGCTTGGAGATTACTGACAAAAGGTCGCTGGAAATCGGCGAACGCCAGGCGAAATGGATGGCGGCGAGCCTGACGGATAAAACCGTGATGCAGCGGCCGGCGGTCTTCCTTGCGATACGCCCAGGCTTCCTGGTCGAGCTCGCGGATGGCCTGTCGAATCGCATGCAGGGGCGCCTCGGGCGGCAGTGGCTTGCCGAAGGAGACCGTCACCGGATAGGGAACCCGCCGGGGCAGCCGCCGCCGGCTGATCGGACTGAAAATGCTGCTCTCGAGCCGGTCGAGATGGACCGGAATGATCGGCGCCTCGTGCCCCTTGACGATGCGCTGCAAGCCGCGCTGGAAGGGAGCCATCATGCCCGTGCGCGTCAGTTGTCCTTCCGGGAAGACACACACCAGCTCGCCCTGGTCGAGCGCGCGGCCCGCTTCGCGAAACGCTTGCAGGATCATCTTCGGTCCCCCGCTGCTCTTGATCGGAATCGCCTTCATCGCGCGAAGAGCCAGCCCGTGATCCGCTTCTCGAAGTAAGCCGCATACACCACGAACCGGATCGGACGGTCGGTGCTGGCGATCAGGAAGAGGCCGTCGGCGAACGACACGTGGTTGGGCACCAGGAGCGCGCCCCCTTGGGCGGGCACATTCGAGCGGCCGATGATCCGCACCCGGTAAATCGTGTTGGCCAGCCCGATCAGGATAAACCGCAGGAAGGCATCGGGAACCAGCAAGAGCGCCCAGACCGTTCCCCCGGCGAGCACGAGCGCCGCCACCAGGAACGTCCCGCGGGGCGACACGTCTCTCAAGGCCAAGGCCAGCGCCACGCCCGAGCCGAGGATCATGCCGGCGTTGGTGATGACGTTGGCCACCGAGATCACGGCGCCGCGGCGGTCGGGCGGCGAGCGCCATTGCAACAGAGCATTGAGCGGCACGAAGACCAGTCCGGCGCTCGTCCCGAGCAGGCCCATCAGGATCATCGTGCCGGCGAGGCCCGGGCCGATCGCGGCGAAGAGGAGCTGCGCTGGCGGTGAGCCCAATCGCGCCCAGGGGCACCAGCCCATACTCTACCTTGGCAGCCGACAGCTTGCCCGCAAGCAGGCAGCCGGCGCCAATCCCGATGCCAAGAGCGGCCAGCGGCAAGCTCGACTCCCAATCCCGGTCTTGCAGGAATCGATCGGCGATCGCCGGGGGGAGCAAGGTTGCCAGCGGACGCTCGATGCCAAGGTCGCGACCGAGCCGAAGCTGCTGTACCGTGTAAGGCAAGATCGCTGCTGGAACGATCATCGCGATCGACCAGACGAACACCTGGCCATAAAGAGCCAATCGCAGCACGCGATCAGCCCTGATTGACTCCGCCGCGATCCGGACCGTGGTGACCAGCCCTCCCTCCGATCGGGCGGGCCGTACACGGGGAATGGTGAGGGCGCTCGCAAGACCGATAGCCGAGAAAACCGCCAGGAAAAGCCCGCCCAGCCAGGGACCTACACCAATCATTTTTGTTCCGGCCAGGATCAAGCCTCCGCCAACGATGCCGCACAAATTTGCGAGGTTCGTCCAGAGCTCGAGATGCCCGTTGCCCGCCGCGAGCTGCTCATGACTCAAGAGCTCCGGCAAGATTCCGTACTTCGCGGGAGAAAATAGCGTGGCCTGCACTCCCAGAAGCCCCAGGACGCAAAATGGCAGGATACCTCCCTCGGGCTGAATCAAGAACGCCGCCGTTCCGGCCAGCATGAGCACCAGCTCCACCAGCTTCATCGACACGATCACCGACCGCTTGCTGACACGATCGGCCAGCACCCCCGCCGGCAGGGAGAAGAGCAAAAACGGGGTAAGCAAGATGATCTGCGCAAGCGCCGTCCACAGCTGTCCCTGGCTCTCGCTGGCTAACCCGCCGATCGCGAGCAGAATGAGAAACTGCTTCCACGCGTTGTCGTTGAACGCCCCGAAGAACTGGGTGACGATCAGCCCCCGCAATCCCCGCCAGCGCGATTCGTCGCATTGAACCTTGCTTTCGCTTTCGCTCTCCGCGTTGGGATCAATCTTGTCTTGCACCTCTCTGGCTCCCCGTCAGCTTTACTGGCAGGCTAAAGTGGCGATACGCGGTTAGCGCCAAAAACTTCGCTCTGCATGAGCTCTCATGTCCATTTCGCGGGGAACTGAGCCAAATCCAGCCGGCAAATCCCCGACTGAAAACTGACTGGCTTCCGCATCTTACAGACGCCCAGGCGGCGGAATTTGCTCTGTTCGATGAGCTGCTGCGGGCGCGACAGCAGGCTGGCTTAACCCAAGCCGAAGTCGCGGCGCGGATCGGCACCAAGCCACCCGCCGTGGCTCGCCTCGAGGCGGGTGGCGGGAGCAGAGGGCACTCGCCGTCAATCGCCACGCTGCGCAAGTACGCCGAGGCGGTCGGATGCCGGTTGGAGATCCGCTTGAGGATGAAGGATGAGGGATGAGGGATGAGGGATGAACTAGATCGCTCTTGCCAAAGCTCTGATTCATCCTTCATCCTTTCTCACGGCGGTTCACTGCGCATTTCCGGGCTTCGGAGGCTGCGGGGCGTTTCCCCGTTGTTTCTTCGCCTGGTTCAGGCTCTGAAAGAACTCGTGGGCCTGCTGCGGGTTCGTTTTCCCGCCCGGCAAGCCGCTGATCTGGGCCGCCGACAGGACCTCGTCCCGCGTCTGGTCAAGAATCGCGTAGAGCTGCTGGAACGCCTGGCGCTCCTTGGGCGTGGTCGCCGCGCTGAATCGAAGATTGTAAGCGTGCATGAAGCCCAGCAAGTTGCCGACCGTCGTATCTGAAACCTTGCGCAAGTCAGCCAGTGCTGGCCGAATGTCCGGCTTTTGCAGCAAGCCCAGCACGTACGTGCATGAGTTGACGAAGTTCATCGCATCCTTCTGGTCGAGCGGGTCTGCCAGCGGCTGAGCCTCCAACCTGGCGCGGAGATTGTCCAGAAACTTGTTGGCGTCGCGCAGCGTCCTGGGGTTTACTTCGCCTTCGTCGGCCTCGTTCCGGACCCGCTCGCGGATCTTGTCAAAAGCCTTTTCATCGTCGGCAAACCGCTTGTCTTCGAAAACCTCCGGCCATTTGACGGATTTGCGCAGATCATCCAGCATGAACGTGACCCGCTCCGACGCATAGACGAACGGTACCGATGCGATCAGGCTGGCGGGAATCGGAGCCTTGGCCGCCCTGATGGCCGAGGGGCCGATCTTGGGATTGTTCAGATCGTCAACGGCGGCGTTGAGCGCATCGCCTTTTTCGATGTCGATCCGATCCGGGTTGTCCCGGATCTTTTGCTGGCGCTCATTGTACATGGCCTTGTTGTGCTGGATATTCGCGGCCTTGCGCGAGTTGTACATGTACATCGATTCCAGCGCGGAGCTCGCCACGTAGTCGTTGAACTTCATGACCGTGTCGGCATTGATGCTGCGCGCCTGCGCGCTGTCGAGGTTGTAAACCCCCGCGCCCATCGCATACATTCCAGCCCCTCGAGCGGCGTCGCCCCCAAGAGTTGACGCTCCCCAGCCACCCCAGCCCCAACCGCCGTAGCCCCACTGGGCACGCGCGTCGCGGCCCGTCAACGCAAAAATCACGACCAATCCGACCGACATTCGCAAGAAGCGGAGCATGTTGAACCTCCTGGGGGCTGAGCACACGCCCCGGCCATCGATGGTGAAAACAAGTCGCGGAAAAAAGCGCCTCGCGGGTGCCTCTGTCCCAAGGTCGCAGTGGCAATCGACATCGGAGCAGTTTACAGGGAAAATCGCCACCGAGACAATCAGTTTTACAAGAAAATCTGTATTCAACTCGTTGCACGACCCGGATAATCGCACCCGCGTAGTCGCGCGGCTCCCTGGGATCGATGCCGCTGGCAATCGACGTGAAGAGGGCGACAGATTCCTTATAGCCGCGAGAGGTCGAGAAGTGAAAACGCTCCCCAGGTGTTCCGGGGAGAAAAGCGCCGCCGGTGTGGAAGCCTCCCTTGGCGCAGCGAACCAACTTCCGGAGCAAGCCAGCTCACACGGGTATTCTAGCGACGACGGCGATTTCCGGCTACCAATTGTCAGGAGTCTACAACTCTCAAGCATTAACCGCTCTGAGACCAGTACGGGACATAGTCGCCATCCTTGTATACGGTCCCGACATCCAGCACACACGGGCCTACGCGCCGGGGGGTGCAATCGTCCGAGATCAAGAGCAGCTTACCGCCCGAGAGAAGGAGCCCGATCGCGCACCATTGGTCCGATGCCAGTACCTCGACGACGACCCTGCCAGAGCATTGCTTGCCGAGCAGCTTATCGACCGGGATCAGTCGCGTAGCCCTCGGATCGAGTCGCCGGATCGGCTCGACCGCGCCAAAATCCACTCCCTGCAATTCGAAGACGATTCCGTCGGCGAGCTCAACGAAAACCGTACAGCCAGCATAGCCGTCGTCGTCTTCATTCCAGTCGGACCGGTATACACGACGAACGGTCTTGCCGACGATGTCGGATCTTGCGAGGACTTGATTCGGCTCGGTCCGGTTCACGACGCTCGACATGGAGGCTCTCGACGACAACCAGGCGACCCAATGTCTCCAGCTCCCCGAGATACCATCCTCTTCGTTCGATTCTCTCCCCGCCAGCGATCGTGAGCAGCGCCCCCAACGCCTGGCGGGGAAGGTTCCGAGGAAGCTTACGGTACTGGCGGAGCAGGGTCCGGTTCGACAGGGAGTCTTGGATCCAATGCGGCATGTTCGTACTTTTCCTTGAGGGCACGGTGGTATTTCGCGAGCCCGATGTACTTCGGCACAAGCTCGGGGCGTTGCCCGACCGGGACACAGATGCTCTGACCGCCGCGGATGACGATTCCACGGTCTGTGTCCGAAAACTTTGCCAGCCGCGCAAACTCTCGTTCAAGCTCCGCGTGACGGGCGGTCTTGGCACTGTAATCGTTGACGAGTGCCCGGAGTCGAGCCTGATGAGCGCTTAGCGGCCAGACGACTACGGCGACCACCGGCAACAGTGTGCCCGCTACAACCAAAGCGGCCATCCACTCCCAGACCATCAAGCGGCGTCCACGCAATCGCATGACGCTTCCCCGACGAGATCACGACCGGCCGTTGCGAAATCCGGTGACAACTCTGATCTCTGGTCCACACTCTACGAAGATACCGCGCCACACGAATCGTTGCACCACCATCCACCCTTGTGTGACCACGCTTCCCGACAATCGCTCGCGGACTTCGTTCCCTCTTTGGAAAACACTTGACTACAGAATAGATGACGTGTAAACTATCTACGTGTCGATAAAGTGGAGGGCGGGAAAAGGGCGGTTCAAGGTCGGGGGCATGCAAATCGGCGGAGATCGAAGAATGGCGCGCGGACGATTGCAGGCCGAGCTCAAGAAGCGGCATGCGTTCGAATCAGCCGAGCAGGAAGCCCTGCTTAACCTGTTGCGCACGTCGGACCGGTTCCAGACGAGCATGACGCGGCTCTTCCGGAAGTATGGCCTGACCCCCTCGCAATACAATGTCCTGCGCATCCTGCGCGGCGAGGGAAAACCGCTTCCTTGCCTCGAGATCGCCAATCGTCTCATCGCGGAGGTGCCGGGGATCACCGGCCTTCTCGACCGCCTGGAAGCCGCCGGCTTGATCCGCCGGGAGCGGTCAACCGAAGATCGACGCGTCGTCTTCGCCGAGATCAGGCCCCAAGGCCTCGAATTGCTCGGGCGGCTCGATCGACCGCTGGAGGACCAGCACAAACGGCTCATCGGCCACCTGACACGCGCCGAGCTCACCGAGCTCAGCCGGCTCCTGGAAAAGGCCCGGGAATCGCTCGCCGCAGGAGACTGATTTTTTTGCCATTTAATTGAAACGTCAACAGTTAACACGTCAATAGAGGAGGTAACGATGATTCGCGTACGTAAATCGGCCGACCGGGGCCATTTCGATCATGGCTGGCTCGACACGTATCACACCTTTTCGTTCAGCGGCTACCATGACCCGAATCACCAGGGGTTCCGTGCGCTGCGGGTGATCAATGAAGACCGGGTTGCGCCTGGCCGGGGGTTTGACACGCACGGCCACCGGGACATGGAGATCGTCACCTATGTGCTGGAAGGGACCTTGGCGCATCGGGACAGCCTGGGTTCCAGCGGCGAGTTGCGGCCGGGCGAATTGCAGCGGATGACGGCCGGGACCGGCATCACCCATAGTGAGTTCAACCCCTCGGAGGTCGAGCCGGCGCACCTCTATCAGATATGGCTCTTCCCGGAACGGCGAGGACTCGAGCCCTCGTACGAGCAGAAGGCGTTTCCCGTGGGCGATCGTTCGAATCAACTGCGGCTGGTGGCATCGCCGGACGGACGGGACGGCTCGCTCTTGATCCGCCAGGATGCCCGGCTTTTTCTCGCCTCCCTGGCCGAAGGGAGCGAAGTGAGCCATTCGCTCGCCACCGGCCGTCACGCGTGGCTTCAAGTGTTGCGCGGTCGAGTCCAGCTCAATGGGACCGCGCTGGCAGCCGGAGACGGCGCGTCCGCGACCGATGAGTCTGTCCTGTCGCTTCGCGCTTCGGAACCGTCGGAAGTTTTGTTGTTCGATCTCAACTGATCGGGAAGGAGAACGCAAATGCCTCGCACAGTTCAAGGAATTCTGGCCGTCATCGGACGAGTCTTGCTTTGCACGATCTTTTTCATGGCGGCCGTCGGGAACAAGATTCCCAACTTCAGCAAGGTGGCCGAGTTGATGGAGAGCGTCGGCATCCCGGCCCCCCAGGTGATGCTGATCGGTGCGATCATCTTCCTGATCGCCGGCAGTGTATCGGTCGTCCTCGGTTACCAGAGCCGCGTCGGTGCTTCGTTGTTGCTCGTGTTCCTCATCCTGGCGAGTTACTACTTCCACGCGTTCTGGAAAGCCGCCGAGCCACAGGCGCAACAGGAGCAAATGGTCCAGTTCATGAAGAACCTCGGTCTGATGGGTGCGATGATCCTGATCATCGCCAACGGCACGGGGCCGATGAGTCTGGACGAAAAGATGAAAGGATGAACGATGAAGGATGAAACCCGCACTTGAAGGATCAACGATCGGCGTCTTGGCCCCGGAGCCGGCGTTGGTACTCCTGCACCGCTTCAATCCACCGCTGGGATGGATCTTGGGCTTCCTCCGGATCGATCTCGGGTTTCAAGGGACCATCGGCCCTCGGTCGCAGCGGTTGGGAGCGCAGCAGTTGTTCGTCGAATTCGGGTTTCGGCCCGGATCCGGGCCGGCGCGGCAACGAATTCTCGGGATCGGGTTTTGTTGGGCGATTGGTGGGCATGTCCGGTGCTCTCCTTTCCAGATCAGCCGGAGATCGACCCCGCGGGACGACGACTGCCGTCTAGATCCCAAGCTGCGGAACGCGTCCAAGCCCCGGCGAGGATACCCGCCTGATCCGGGACCAGTTACTCTCAACGCTCTCCGTATTGTCCGTGCGCGGGTGGTCCGTGGACAAGCCGAATCGTGCCGATTCGGGATATCGAGGCCGCGCGCGGGGAGGTGGGATCCGGGCGCCAATCGATGGCACCAGCATTCTGGCGGCGCCATCACCGACCCGAGGTGGATGATCGGCCATGAGCAAAGTAAAGTGCTTGCTTGCACCAGACATCGGGCCTCGGGATAATCCGCGTTGCAATTGCTCTCGGCCCGAGGGCGGCAGTGCCGAACGGTTGGTCATCTGAGCCCGCGCCGCGGCCCTTGGGCCGGTGAGTGTTCCTGGAGAGCGGTCTCTCTGTCAATTCCGTCATCAGGATCCAACCCGAAGGAAGAGGCGGGGCATGGCGAGGAAGAAGTCCGAGGGGCCGGACAGTCCCAAGAGCCCCACCCGGCGGAAGGGGAAAACCAGGCCGTCGGCGGGACCATCCGGTGCGGAGGGACGGGGCAAGCGAGCGCCGGCAGCGGGGTCGAAGAGAGCGGTGACTCGGGACCGAGTTGACGAGCACGCTGTTGCGGAGCGCGACGTGGGGCCGCGCGGGTGGCTCTTACCCATCATGGAATCGGCCTACTCGAGGCTGGTGCCTCGCGGACAGGCGGTCGCCGCTCTTCCCTCGCAGCCCATCACGATGGAGGCCTCGGAGTCGGCTCTCCGGCCGTCCGGCGCGGATGGTCGCTTCAAGAGCCTTTACCGGCCGGGACTGGGAGAAGAGGCCCTGGCGCCCGTCGACCAGAACCTTTGGCTCGAGCGCCTGGGCGAGTATCGGAGTCGGGTCGCGGCGATCGTCCCCGCGGCCGCTCTGGCACCGGCATTTGGCGTACCCCCATCAGCGCCGGCCATCCCCGGCCAGAAGAACTGGAATTCGCTCGGACCTTCCGTCGTCGTGGATGGCCAGGCCCAAGGCCTCCCGCCGATCGGCGGCCGAATCTCGGGGATTGCGGCGGCGCCTGGGGGGATGGTCATTTACGCCGCCTCGGCCAACGGCGGCGTCTTTCGCTCCGACGACGGCGCCATGACCTGGCGTTCGCTCATGGATGCGCTCAACGCGGCCCCGACGAGCTTTGCCAGCACGAGCCTGGCTTGCGGGGCGATCGCGATCGATCACGACGACCCCGAGCGCGTCTTCGTCGGTACCGGCGAAGGAGATACGAACACCCTTTTCAATCGTCGCATCACGAATGCCCTCCCGGCTTATCGCGGCATCGGACCGATCCGCAGCGATAACGGAGGGAAGACGTGGGAGCGGGAGGTGACGGCCGCCGGTTCGCCCGAACTGGCCGGCAAGGCCTTCTTCGCCCTGGCTATCAACCCGGTTGACCGCGAGGATGTCATCGGCGCGACGACCGAGGGGCTGTACCAACGCGTCACTCGGACCGGAGGCAAGGTGGAATGGGTCCAGCGCCGACCGGGCGTCCATCCGAGTGTCAAGGTCGCCTATGCGGACGGCGCGACCCACTTCATCGCCGCGGAATGGGGGCGAGGCGTCTTCCAATCGGCCGACGGAGTGACCTGGACTGAACTCGGGAAGGGGTTGCCGACGAGCGACGTCGGCCGCATCGCGCTGGGCGTCCAGCCCGACGATCTGCACGTCGTCTACGCCCTCGTCACCGACACCAAGGGCGCCCTCAAGGGCGTGTTTCGCCTCGACGGCCTCGACGGCTCGTGGAAAAAGATCGCCAATCCCCCCGACGTTCTCCCGACCGACACGCTCGGCAATAGCCAGGGAGACTATGATCTCGCCATCGCGGTCAACCCCAGGGACGCGAGCGTGATCTACCTGGGCGGCAGCTACTACGCCGATCAGCAGTACTGGCCGGCCTCCGTGTGGCGTTGCCGGGTCAAGGCCAGCGGATCGGGCTATCGCATGACCGCCGATCCCATCGGCGTCCACGCCCACGCGGATGTGCATGTCCTCGTCCACACGCCGGGCAATCCCGACGAGCTGTGGGTCGGCTGCGATGGAGGAATCTTCGTCAACCGCGATCCGAGGAACTCGGACAACTTCGCCAGCCGGAACAACGGGCTAGCCTGCCTGTGCACCAACTTCTTCGGCCAGCATCCGACGGATCCCAACATCCTCCTCTGCGGCCTTCAGGATAATGGGACGGCTCGAAGCCACGCGGGACCGATCTGGAAGCACGTCAACTGGGGGGACGGGGGCTATTGCCTCGTCAACTGGGCCGATACCCAGCAAGTCCTCGTCTTCGCCAACGGAACCGTCTATCGGGCCACCGACGGCGGTCAGGACCATGACTCCTGGACGGTGACGGCCGACGCCAAAACGATCGGGTGGGCCTTGATGACCGAGCCGATCGTGGGACCGCCCTACAACCCCGCGAAGCCGGCGGAGGCCAGCTTGGTCGCCCTCGGCGTGGGGCGGAAGATCTATCTGTCGCAAGACTTCGGGCGGACGTGGCCGATCTCCGTGGATCTGCCGGGTTCGGGCGCGATCTTCTCCCTGGCGTTCGCCTCGGTGAATCGGTTCTTCGCGGGCACGACCGTCGGAGAGGTCTTCCGGCTGGACCACACTTCCCACACGTGGAAATCCACTCGCCTCGATAACGTGACGGCCGGTGCATTGGGTCTTCAAGGGCTGATCGCGGACATCGCGATCGACTGGGCGGATTCGTCCCACTCCTCGATCTACGTCGCGTTCGGGGGGATGGGCGATTATCGGCATGTCTGGCACTTCGACGGTACCCTGTGGGCGCCGGCCAGCGGGGCACCCGGCAGCGGGTCCAACAACCTTCTTGACGTCGAGCACAACGCCTTGGTCGTCAACCGGCAAGCTCCAGAACAACGTCTACGTTGGCGCCGACATTGGAGTCTGGCACTCTGCGGATCGAGGAAAGAACTGGTTCCCGATGGCCAACGGCCTTCCGGAAGCGCCGGTCTTCGACCTCCAAACCCACCCCACGCGCCGGCTCCTGCGCGCTTCAACCCACGGCCGCGGCCTCTATGAATACCAGCTCGACCCGGTAACCACACCCGCAGCCAGTCGAAGCCGCAGTCGCGGCCGGGCCGCGCGATCCGGACGAAGGGCGAAGTGAGTTCATCCGGGTTCGGCCGTCGCCACCCCCGGAGACGTTGACTTACTGACGGCCCTTCGGTCAGATCCCTTCGGGCTCGATGAAGGGAATGAGCGCCGTGACGACGGTCATCATCACCACTCCGATCACCGGGTTGTACCCAGGGATCGATGCGAAGGGCCCCCCGAGCGCGAACGCCCACGCGACGAAGACGACGGTCGACAGCGCTAATTGAAGCTTCGACCTGACATCCTGGGCGAATCGCAGGTAAACTGGGGTCAAGATGAACGCACACAAGAAGTTGGCCCACCTCGACAACAGTTCGACGGTTGACTGACCGGGAGCGGCCTCGATGATGCGATCGATGATCAGATAGACAGCCACGATCTCGGTGGGGATGTACTTCACTAACCGCGTGCGGTAGTCATCCGCACGGATCTCAAGCTTCGCCCGCGAAATTGGGGTGGGGGTCGGCACGGTCGCGGGTGGCGCGGCGGCGCTGAGCTGCGGGGCCATCTGGGCCAGGGCGGCTTGGCGGTGGGTGACGATGTTGCGACCTCCGGGGAGGATTCGCGGCACCCACTCCCATGGTTGGCTTCCCACGGGCGCCTGGCCACCCTCGTGCTCCGCCAAGATGCCGGAGCCCTCCGCCAGGAGAACCTGGTGCATCCGCCGCACGATCCAGGAATCGGTGTCCGCCTCAAACCCGGTCAGGGCCGCAGCGACGTCGCCATCGGGCCCGGGCTCCTCCACGGGATAGTGGATCGTCCGGGATTGCGGCCCGGACGATACGGTGATCGAGGCAACCAGGGAATCGGGAACGAAACGCCGCGGCGGCTCGTAAGGCCACTCGCCGGGGCGCGATACCGCGCGGAGATCCGCCAGGGTCTTGGGCGAGCAATCGCGCTCCACGTCGATCGATTCGATGTGCCGGAGCGGATCGTTGAATTTCACGCGCGTCTTCTTCAGGTCCACGTCGACCTCAACCTCGCACTCCAGCCTCTGGCCCGGCGGCCCACCTGAGATGACGAGCCGGAACCTCCGGGGCGTGAACTCCTGAGTCTCAACCGGGGCCATGGGTAGCGCGACTCCCGCAACAGGGGGTGTCGGGATGGCGGCGGGGTCTCCTCCCAGCCAGACTCCCGCTAAAGGGGCCGGCGGGGCCGGACGCGCCCCGCAGATCACGTCGAAATGCCGGCGGTGTCCAGCTCCCTCGAGCGTGTCCATGATGGTCCCGGTCTCTACCGGCAAACGGTGGGGGCAGTTTGGATCACGATATTCATCCTTCAGACCCAGCATGTGACCGAATTCGTGCGCCGCCGTGCGTCCATCATCGAGATCGTGCCAGGTCAGCATGTTGCTCCGCCCTCGTCCCCGCTTGACCGTCACGCAATGGTCTTCTTTCTTCTCGACCCAATCAACAAAGATGTTCAGGTTTTCCTGACCAGCCCCGCATGCCATCTGATTGTCCCAGATCGTCTCGATTCCGCCACGCCACAACTTCTTGAGGCGCACGAGCTCGGCTCCGGAGATCGGCGGCGCCGCCAAAGGGTCGGGAACCAGCCTGATCCGGACGACGATGTATCTCCCCTCGCGACCGAATGCGGCCTCCCAGTCGAAGAGGCATTCATTTACGGGATAGCGAATCGTGTCCACGGCGGCACCCTCACACCGGTGCAGATATCCTTGGATGCGGCGTCATCCCCTCGATCCCCAATCGTGCAGTCTCGCCTCTATCGAGTAAACACGATATTCGAGAGCATTATCCGTGGATCATAGTCGTTGACCGACCGTGGCACAACGGTGTAGGCGGGATCGACCAGCGACATATTCCTCGGCTTCCGACCCACGCCGGGCGAAAACCAAAAACCAAGCTTGACATCGCGAAGCCCCACGCGGGGCGAAAACCAAAAACCAAGGTTGACATCGCCAAGCCCCAAAGAGCAGGTTGCCCATCAGCCGGATCGCATCCCGCGGGGTGAAGTGTTCTCCGGCGGTCTCGTGGGAAAGCTCGGCGAACTTGCGGATCAGTTCCTCGAACACGGCCCCCATCTGAGCGCTGCTCGCGACCTCGGTCACTGCACCATTCGAGTGAAGGCAGACCCCATGCGCGCTCCGTTGGCCGCAAACAACCCGCTGACGGTCACCTCGATATGGAACTTCTGCGTCTTGGATAGCGTCAGAGTGACGCTGTTGTTCGAGCCGTTGTAGTGGGCCAAAATGCCGAGGGACTTCGTCGCCTTGCCCTTTGCCGAGGACGAAACCTTAACGATGTAGTTGCCCGAGTTGCCGGCCGAATTCGGATTCATCGGCTCGCTGAAGTGTAGCGTGACAGCCGTCGTTCCCTTCGCCGAACCAGACGTGCTCGCGCCAATGATCTGCGGCGGAACGCCTTTAATGTTGGCAGTAAACGTCTGAGACCCGGCGAGGTCAGGGTTGACCTCGTCGGTGGCGAGCACGGTGACGGAAAAGGACCCGCCTACGGATATGGGCGGACTCACCATGATGGCGCCGGAGCTCGGGTCGATCGAGATCCACGACGGCGCGTTGTTCAGACTGAAGCGGAGAGGATCACCAATCACGTCATTGACCGATACGTGGACAGTCTTTGTTTGGCCGCTGGAGAGGTTGACGGGCTGGATCGATCCGATCTGCGGCGGT
This sequence comes from uncultured Isosphaeraceae bacterium, assembly GCA_963823675.1. GTDB lineage: Bacteria > Planctomycetota > Planctomycetia > Isosphaerales > Isosphaeraceae > CAWGMT01. Next base: position 412,102 of record CAWGMT010000025.1, read on the forward strand.
ATCAAGGGCTTGTCGACCGTCACAGCCATCGGCTGCGGAGTGCTGCTCTCCTGGGTGGTCGTATCGGTTGCCGTCACGTCGATAATGAACCCGCCGCTCACGCTGGTGGGGGGGTTAAGTGTGATGACCCCGGTCGTCGCGTTGATCGTGGCCCACGACGGCGGACTGTTGGTGAGGCCGTATTGGAGTGGGTCGCCCGAGGGGCCGGTCGCAGTAGCGGTGACCGTCACGGATTGGCCACCGGTAACGGTCTGGTTCGAAATCGAATTGAACGTCGGCGGCGGCGGCTTCGCCACCGTCACTGCCATCGGCTGGGGACTGCTGGTCTCCTGGGTCGTCGTGTCGGTAGCCGTCACGTCGATAATGAACCCGCCGCTCACGCTGGTGGGGGGGTTAAGTGTGATGACCCCGGTCGTCGCGTTGATCGTGGCCCACGACGGCGGACTGTTGGTGAGGCCGTATTGGAGTGGGTCGCCCGAGGGGCCGGTCGCAGTAGCGGTGACCGTCACGGATTGGCCACCGGTAACGGTCTGGTTCGAAATCGAATTGAACGTCGGCGGCGGCGGCTTCGCCACCGTCACTGCCATCGGCTGGGGACTGCTGGTCTCCTGGGTCGTCGTGTCGGTAGCCGTCACGTCGATAATGAACCCGCCGCTCACGCTGGTGGGGGGTTGAAGCGTGATGACGCCGGTCGTCGCGTTGATCGTGGCCCACGACGGCGGATTATCGGCGAGGCCGTACTGGAGCGGGTCGCCGGCCGGTCCGGTCGCGCCGGCGGTGACCGTCACGGATTGGCCGCCAGTAACCGTTTGGTCCGCGATCGAGCTGACCGCCGGCGGGGGTGGCTTATCGACGATCACGGCGATCGGCTGCGGACTGCTGGTCTCCTCGGTGGTCGTGTCGGTTGCCGTCACGTCGAAAACGAACGCGCCGCTCACGCTGGTGGGGGGTTGAAGCGTGATGACGCCGGTCGTGAGGTTGATCGTAGCCCATGACGGGGGATTATCGACCAGGCCGTACTGGAGCGAGTCGCCGGCCGGCCCGGTAGCGCTGGCAGTAACCATGACGGACTGGCCGCCGGTAACCGTCTGATTCGGGATCGAATTGACGGTCGGCGCGGGCGGCGGCGGGGCGGTGACGGTGAAAGTATAGCTCTCAGTGTTGTTGGTCTGGTCGCTCTCTGTCACCTCATCCAGGTAGTTGGCCACCACCGTGACAGTGTGGCTCCCGGCCGTCAGAAGTCCCAGGCGAAAATCAGTCACAAAAGCGTATATGGTCGGCCCCAGCGGCGGATTGGTATACCACGTCGTTACCTGCTTGCCGTCGAGGAGCAGTTCAGTGTGAAAGGTGGTATCGATGGAAGCGTTGCCCTGGTTGATGAACGCCCAATCAATGTAAATCGTGCTGGTCGTGGTGATGGTGGTCGCGGTTGTCGTGTCGCCCTGCTCGGTGGATACGACGAGCGGCCCGCTCCACCCGGACGGGGTATAGGCGCGAGGTCTGGCAGCGGCGGCTGTGCGACTGTGAAGGTGTAAGTCTCCGTGTTGTTGTTCTTGTTGCTCTCGCTCACCTGATTCAAGTAGTCGGCGACCACAGTGACAGTGTGGCTGCCGGCCGAGAGCTGGCCCAGGTCGAAATCCTGGATATGGGTATAATAATTCGGATCGAGCGGGATGCCGGCGGACCACGTTTGGACCTCTTCGCCGTCGAGGAGCAATTCGACCCCGAACGCGTTATTGATCGGGACAGTCCCCTGATTGATGAAGGCCCAGTCAATGTACAGAGTGTCCGCCGTGGTGATCGTCGAGGCCGAGATGGTGTTGCCCGATTCGGTGGAGACGACAAGCGGCCCACTCCAACCGGACGGGGTATACGGCGCGAGATCCGGCAGCGCCGATTGAGTCACGGTGAAGGTGTAACTCTCCGTGTTGTTGTTCTTGTTGCTTTCGGTCACCTGATCCAAATCGTCGGCTATCACGGTGACGGTGTGGCTGCCGGCCGTCAGTTGGCCCAAGCTGTAATCGGTGACGTATGTGTAAAAGTTCGCGTCCAACGGAAGGGCGCCCGACCAGGTTGTGACCACCGTGCCGTCCAAGAGTAGCTCGAACTGATAGGCGGTATTGATCGGCGCGTTTCCCTGGTTGATGAACGCCCAATCGATGTACACGTTGTTGGTCGTGCTGACGGTAGTAGCCGTCGTAGTGCTGCCCGACATCGTGGTCACCAACAGCGGACCGCTCCAGCCGGACGGGGTGTACGGTGCCAGGTCCGGCAGGGGCGGCTGTGTCACGGTGAATGTGTAGCTCTCTGTGTTGTTGTTCTTGTTGCTCTCGGTTACCTGATTCAGGTAGTCGGCCACCACGGTAACGGTGTGCGTGCCGACCGCCAATTGGCCCAAGCTGTAATCCGTGACATAGGTGTACTGGTTCGCGTTCAGCGGAACGTCCGGTGACCAGGTCTGGACCTGGCTGCCGTCCAGAAGCAATTCGACCCCGAAAGGGTTGTTAATGGCGGCGGCGCCCAGGTTGACGAAGGCCCAGTCAATGTAAACCGTGTCGCTCGGAGTAAACGCCGATGCCGAGATAGTGTCGCCCGATTGAGTGGACACCACGAGTGGCCCGCTCCAGCCCGAAGGCGTGTAGGGCGCGAGGTCCGGCAGCGCCGGCTGAGTGACGGTGAACGTATACGAAACGGTGTTGTTGTTCTTGTTACTCTCGGTCACCTGATCCAAGTAGTCGGCCACCACGGTGACGGTGTGGCTGCCGGCCGACAGTTGGCCCAGGCTGAAATCTGTGACATAGGTATAAAAACTCGGATCCAGCGGGACGTCGGCTGACCAGGTATGGACCTGCGTCCCGTCCAGAAGCAATTCGGTCTGGAAGGGCGTGGTAATGGCGGTATTGCCCTGATTGAGGAAGGCCCAGTCGATATACACGGTATCGGCGGTGGTGATGGCCGTTCCGGTGCTCGTGTCGCCCGACTGAGTCGATACCACGAGCGGCCCGCTCCAGCCAGAGGGCGTGTACGGCGCGAGATCCGGCAAGCCATTTGTGACCGCGATGTGTACCGCGGCGGTGCTACCAACGCCCGTGCCAGTATCCAAGATCGTGTACGTGAACGAATCGTGTCCGGTAAAGTTGCTGTCCGGTTGATAGGTGAAGGAGCCGTCCTGGTACACGGTGACGGAACCATTCGCCGGCTGGGTGAAGGTCAACACGGTCAGCGGCTCCCCCATGGGATCAGTGTCATTGACGAGCACGCCGTTGGCGGCCGAGACAGTCAGCGTCGTGCCGGCCGTCACGGAGTACGAGTCGTCGTTCGCGACCGGAGGTGCCTGACCCCAAAGATCCCCCACGACGCGGCTGGCGATGGGTGTTCCCAGGCCGGTGGCCAGATCGTAACCCGGCCCTGCGCTATAGCCGTCGCTTCCCTGCGTGATGTCATGAAAATCGTTGCCAGACAATTGATAAAGATCGGGCAATGTTTGAGTCCGACCGTCCAGCGAGCCTTCGTTATTGGCCGCCCGGGCCTCGTCAGCAATGGCGATCAGAGCGGCCCAGGCGGGCGCGGAGAAACTCGTGCCGCCTTCCCCGTGGAAACCGCTGACATCGTACATCCACACCCCGGGCTGATTGGGGTCCGCAAGGAGCGACACGTCGGGAGTCGTCCGGGCGTTGAAACTGCCGTTGGAATAATGCAGCCCGTAATCGGTCTGATAAGTGGGCTCGCTTTCCCACTGGCTGATGCCGCCGCCGCTACCTCCTCCCGGAGTATCGTACCGGTCATAACTCTGGCTGCCAGCACCCCAGGCGGATTCACCGACGCCGCCCGGAGTTGTGGCCACCCCCGGGTACGCGAATGAGGTCGAACCTGCCGGGAAAATCAGCGACGTGCCGCCAACCCCAATTACGTTGGGAGAGCTGGCCGGGTATTCGGGCGGCTCGAATCCGTTGTCACCCGCCACATTATTGGGATAACGTTGCTGAATGCCTGCCCCGTCATCCCCCGCTGAAGCCACGAAAGTCATGCCGATGTGATTGGCCGGCGTGGTGAAGACGGCGTCGCACGCCGCAAGCTCGCTGGCGGTGAAGTTGTCCTCCGTTAAGCCAAAACTCATCGAGACGACCGAGACCTCGCCCAATGGCCCGTTGTAGTCTCTTGCCTGGTTGACGGCCGCCTCGATGCTGTCGAGCCACTGGGTGTACGTGGATGCTTCGGCGGCTTCAAACACAATGATATTGGCGGCAGGGGCCAGCGCGTGCGACCATTCCACGTCGAGCAAGGTTTCCGTTTCTTGATCCGCGCCTGCACTCTGCTGGCTGCCAAGGTTCACTTCGGCGAGTTGGGGAACGGGGGGAAGGGTGTAGCCAAGTCCAGTTCCTGCATCAAATGCGCTGACGCATGACTGGATCAAAGACAAGGGAGTGTGCCCGAGTTCGATGATCGCGATCGTCTGGCCTCGGCCATCGGCGGGGTAGCCACCCGGGAGCTTGATCTGGTCGAACCCATAAACCTGCGCGATCTCAGGCGGCGTCAGCGGTGCCTGCGACAGAACGAATCGCGGCTCAAGTTCGGCCAGAACCGGCCTCAAGCGGCGCCGCGGGCACCTTGTCCGGGCGTTTGATCCAGAAGTTCTTCGAGCCAGTACCTTGCAGTAGGTGGCGAACACGATGGCACCTCTTTGGGAAGAATTGTCTGCGTTCGGAATCAACTGGAGAATTGGCCTTTCTCGTCGAGCTAAGCAGCGATGTCAAAAACCGCAATGCGCGGACTTCGTTCTGGCGAATCCGAGGGTGCTGACAGGCAGCATCTTGCGGCCCAGCCCGGCTCCGGCACGGGGAGTCGGCGCTCGCGTCGCCTTTGTCTGATGGCCTAATCCGCGGCCAAATGTTGCATCCTACCCCGCACCATACGTCGAAGCAATACACGGGTCGTCACTTGACCGTTGCGATCGAGAACTGCCCGCGCTGGGTTGAATTTCGCCTCATCTGTTCGACGAAAGACGAATTGATGCTCTGGAGCATCTGCTGCGTTTCAGGGGCGATATACATGCCGACGAAGTAATTCCCCGAGATTGTGTCGCCCTCGAGCCGGCCCTGCATGGTGACCGCAACGCGATTGAGCGAAATGCCGCCGATCACCTGGGCTATGGTTCCTTCGAGGTTAAACCGTCCGTTCTTGAGCAGGTGACCGGTGAGGTTCCCTTCGCTGGACTTGGCACCCGTAAACTTGGCGTAAGTTTCGACCCGTCCCGTCGCCTCGTCCCTGGCCATGATGTCGATGCTGAGTTGCCCCCTCTTTCCGGTCGAGAAATTTTGGGCCCATCCCTCATATGTGGTTGTTTTCGGCTGAGGCGGTGCGCCCGGTTGGGGCGGATCGATCGATGCAACCCTCAACGGTCGCGGCGACGACGGCCGGACCGGTGCCGGGTCGGCGGGTCTTGGGCTCGCTGGTTCTGGATCGGAAGATGGGGTCACGACTAACGGCAGGCGGGGCACCGGAGCTCGCTCGGGGACAGCCGTCTCGTCGGTCTGCGCGACGCGAGTCGTCTCCGCCGGAGCGTGGGAGTTCTTGGCAACAATCAGCGTGATCGAAACAGCCGAGGCGCCGAGAATCGCCGCACTCACGACGAGCGCGACGGGGAGAGTCATGGCCGCGCCCGGACGCCGAATTTCGGCCGGCTCCGGCGGGGGCGGTGGAAGCTCAAAATCGCATAACTCGGTTCGCTTGACTGGGAATCGCAGCGCGTTCATGGCGGCCTCCGTTGGTATCCTGGCGTCAGTCGCGTGTTAACCGTGCGTAGCGCACATCTTCGATGGGGACATTACCCACCCATAATCCTCATGCGAAAATCGGGATCGCTCCCGACAAAATTAGCAACCGACCCCTGTCACCACGGCTTGATCACCTCAACATGGGGCGTGCCCGACAAGGCGCACGTGAACCGCTGGTGAGACGCCCGTTGCTGTGCGATCGATTGGGCCATCGTCCACTGGTACATTTGGCTCACGTCGTTCATCGTGCCAACCGTGTCGTTGGCCATCTTGGCTCCTACCCGGATCAGCTCGGTGACGAGCTCCGCCGGATGCAATGCGGAGCCGAGGCCGGCTGGAACACCCTCACTTGCCGATGGGTTGGTCCAACGCTCGGTCCTTGCCGCTCTTGCGGGCGACCCGACGAGACGGAAACGGGCCGCAGGTTCAAAGCGGCACGCTCATCGACAAGCAATGGGGCCAGCTCGGGTGTGGGCTCGGAGCCGGTGAGCTGATCGATGTCGAAATCAGCGACTCGACGCGCGTCGCGCTTCTTCGAGCGCTCATGCACTTTCAGGGCGTTAGCCTTCCGAACGGCGATCGTGTGCAGGATGCGCCAGGGACAGAAACAGGGACGCAGCTAGTATTGTGGCCGCGCCGTCGTCTTGGTACGATTCAGCGTTATGCCTAGAACAGCGAGAGTATTACCTGGCGGGCTTGTTTACTGTGGGCTACGGACCTCTCTATCAGGGACGATTCAAGAGCTTCCAGGTACAATGTGACGACCATCTCCTGTTCTTCCTGCGTGATGTCGAGCGAGATCCTTTGTCGGCGGGGCTCGTCGAGCGGGCGGAGCTTTGGCGCTGGAGCAGTCTGTGGTCAACGGCACACGGTGACAAGGCGGTCAAGGCGTTGCTATCGCCCTGGCCGGTGGAGCGGCCCGCGAACTGGACGGTTCGCGTCAGCTCTCCTCTAACCGCGAAGGAATTAGACCGAGTGCGGGTGAGCCTCGCCAGAGGACGTCCCTACGGCGCGGACGACTGGGTGATGCAAACTGTAAGCCAACTGGGCTTGCAGCACACGGTTCGTCCGGAAGGGCGGCCCCGCAGAGCGAGCCAAGTTGCGGACGACGTGGCGAACTTGCGCCAGGTAAGTGCCGGCAATGCCAAACACAAAAGAACCGAAAGCCGTCCCGCTCACGATTCCCCCGACCGCTAGTAGAGTCGAGGTGTGGCGCGGTGGTTTGAGGCTTGGCCTATCGGTTTGCCGGCCCTTTCGTCTGCCGGTGCCTCACTAGCTTCGCCATGCTCCGTTTCCACACCCCGCTCATCAAACCGGGCGTGCAGTTTTCCCGCACCCGGCTTTCGGACAAGGCTGTTTCTCATGCGATACGCACACGTTCGCACACGAACCGTTGCGGCTAGCTCCCCATGAACTCCCCCGCTTGCTGCGCTGTGTGCGGCGACTGCGCGGAGGCTGTTTCCGGCTCGAGTGTTGGACGGCGCCGACAATCCCCCCAACCCCGGTATCGCGAACCGATGCCGGAGGATTTGGTTTCTCAGCGTTGTGCATGACCAGAGGCGCGTCGCGCGATGGCAACCGCCTCGATCAATATAAGCTACGGCGTGGGCAGCGGACTGAGTTGGAAGCCCAGCATCGCCGCCTTTCGCTTCAGCGACTTGAGGATGTTAGCCGCCACCTTGGCCTCGTACTCTTCCATCGACTGCGTTACGTACTCTTGGCCGTACTTGAGCATCCGGTAGACCAAACACGCCAACTTGTGCGCGGTGGCCTTGACTGCTCCGAGTCCGCCGAGCCGACTGCGGATGCGGCGGTAGAACAGGCCCAACGGCGTCATTGTTTTGCCCAGCGACCGGGCACACATCCGCAGCGCGATGGTCACTCGGTTCGTGCCCTTGCGATGGCCGCGGCGTCTCTTCGTCTTGTTGCTCTCATCCTGCGGCGGACACAGCCGCAGCCAACTGGCGAAGTGTTTCTCGGTGGGAAAGCGGCTGACGTCCACGCCGATTTCAGCCAGAATCACCAGGGCCGTTCCCACGTCGATCCCCTCGATCATTGTCAGGTCCACGCCCAAGGCCTGGAACAACGGGCCGGTCGCCTCGAACCGCACGTCGTTGCTCTTGCACCGCGCTTCCGCGGCTTGACAACCCGAGTCTTTTCTCCCGCCCGGTTGGGGAAATTGGCCAGTTCTGCTTGGACCTGCTGGTCGCACTCGGTGATCTGTCGATGATGGAACTGGTACAACTCATAGGCCTGCCGAAGCTCGAAAAGATGCTCGGGCCGCCACGTTCCTTCCAACGCAAGGGCTATCTCTTCCTCACTGTGCTGACATCGCTCATGGCGCAGTTCAGCCAGTTTGATGGGGTCACGTTCGCCCTCCAGGATGGCTTCGATGATCGACATACCGGTCAGCCCCGTGATGTCGCTGACGACTTCGGTCAGTTTGACATTCATTTGCTCCATGGCCTTCTGCATGTGCTGGGCGTGGCTGGCGGCGTAGCGAACCTGCATCTGCCGCTGCCGCCAGTAGGCACGCAGCGCCAGCACGGAATCCGGAGGCCGAAACGACGCACGCAAGAGACCGTAGGAGTGCAACCGTTGGATCCACTGCGCGTCGAGCACGTCCGTCTTGGGGCGCGCGCCGCAACGCGAAAGTTGCCCCGGTTCCACCAGCTTGACGTCGAAGCCCTCCGATTCAAGGAGCTCGAACAGAGGAATCCAGTAGATGCCGGTGGATTCCAAAGCGATCGTTTTCACGCAGCACTTCTTTAACCACGCGGCGATCTCCTGAAGATCGACGGTGTTGGCGCCGAACTGCCGGACTGGGTTGGCGTCGCGGTCAGCGGGGACGCAGACCATATGCATGTTGGAATGAACATCGATTCCACACGCGTCTGGGTTGAGGACACTGAGCCCCGCTGACGAGGCGGGGACGGGGACGGGACGCGATCTCTCCCGCGACTTGTTGGGCTTGGCTGGCTTCTTGGGCTTGGTTGGCTTCTTGGGCTCTTCGTTTGGAGCGACCATGGATGTCTCCGGTTCGCGGATGTGGGTGGTGAAACAACAAGGCGCCGCGAGCCAAGAGGGGTATCGGGGACGTTTGAAGTCTCCCCAACGGGATCAATACCACGCCGGGAAAACCCGGCAGGCAAGTCGCCAATGACAAGGTCGAAGCCTCTCGGGCCAAGCTCCACCTCGGGCAGGAAGCACCAAAGGGAATACGGCCACTGACTCGCGTCACCAACCCGCAGAATAGAGACGAGTCGCGAGCAGAACCAGATCTCCCCGACCCAAGTTCACGGGACGCGAGGGCGCCGCCGAAGGTGGCACGACCGGTTCCACCGCCGCTCCGATAGCTCCTGGCTGGAGCGACCCAGTTGCCAGGCGGGACTTACACCCGCTGAAGACCAACACCTTAACACGGCGCACGTAGAGTCGAGGTGTGGCGCGGTAGCTTAAGGCTTGGCCTATCTGTTTGCCGGCCCTTTCGTCTGCCGGTGCCTCACTAGCTTCGCCATGCTCCGTTTCCACACCCCGCTCATCAAACCGGGCGTGCAGTTTTCCCGCACCCGGCTTTCGGACAAGGCTGTTTCTCATGCGATACGCACACGTTCGCACACGAACCGTTGCGGCTAGCTCCCGGCAAGCTGGTACAAGCCCAGCTTCCGATACAGGTAGGCGTCCGGGTACTTACGTTTCCCCTGGCCAGGTACCTTGAATTTCGCGCACAACCACTGACGTACCCTGTAACGGACGTGGCTGTCAACGTTTCGGTAGGCCTTGCTGACGGTGCCGATGCGGAAATAGTTGGACCAGCCGCGTAATTTGCGGTTGATCCTTCCGGTCAGCTCCTCCACCGCCAGAAATGTCCTGCGTCGCGTCGTCAGCTCGCCGATCTCGTTACAGAGCCGGTCGATCTTCTTCCGCGACGGGCGTGGCCCCAAGTAGGACTCACCCGTGCGGCGATCGTAGTTCCGGCCCAGGGTATAACCCAGAAAGTCAAACGTCTCCTCTGGCAGGCGGCAGAGCCGCGTCTTCTTCTCGTTTACCGTCAGCTTTAGCTTAGACATCATCCCCCGCATTACGTTCATGGCCTCGTCGGCCGTGCCATGGCAGCAGATGACAAAGTTGTCCGCGTAGTTGACGATGCGCGCATCGAGACGTTGCTCGTGTCCTCCCGTCTTCCATCCCTTCACAAAGCGCCGCATGTAGATGTTGGACAACAGTGGTGAGATTGGAGCCCCTTGAGGAGTTCCCATCCCCTGGTCCTTGTTCCGGGTCGTCCGCTGGCGGTTCCCTTTCCCATCGCTTTCTTCCACCGGTGCTTCCAGCCACATCTTGATCAGCCGCAGCATGCGGCCGTCGCTAACCCGGCGGGACACCGATTTCATCAACTCCGGATGCGGGATGCTATCGAAATAACCAGACAGGTCCGCGTCCACCACCTCGGTATGCCCCGACCTGATCAGCCGTTCGACTTGGCGAACGGCGTCCAGGGCGCTGCGGTCCGGGCGATAGGCGTGTTGTTCCGGCTCCAGGTCGGCCTCGAAGATCGGCTCCAAGACCAACACCGCAGCCATCTGGACCACACGATCTTTTATGCAAGGGATGCCCAGCGGTCGTTGCTTTCCATCCGGTTTGGGGATGTACACGCGTCGGACCGGCTGGGGTTGGTACGTTCCACTGTGGAGTTCTGTCGTCAGTTCGTCCAGCCACCGTTCTAGCCCATACTCCTCGATGTCGGCGAACGTCTGTCGATCCACCCCGGGTTTGCCGCGATTGGCGCGGCTACGCTCGTAGGCAAATCGGAGGACGTCCCGCCGGTACAACTTGTCATACAGGGCATAGAAGCGGTAGTCGGGCGAGTTCTTCGCTTTGGTGTGCAACGCCGCCTGTAGCTTCCCGACCTTCAGTGGAGGTGATAGGCTCACACCAATCTCCCGGCCTTCGGCCACGTCTTGCGTTGACCTTGAACTAAGGCTCCTTCCCTCCACCGGAATTACCCGGTTTCGCAGGTACTACGAGCCTCTCCGCCACCCCAGGCGGCCCGGCCTGTCCCTCGCGGGCGTCCGGTTGAGGGTTACGCGCCCTCACTGCTTGGGGTTTCCCGTGTTGCGTTGGATCTCCATGTACCGACATGCCGTCGTCATTACCCCGGTGGCCCGCTGGGTTCTGATCGCTCATGGTCCGGCCTATTCCAGCCTCGCCAGTCATCCCCAGCGACGGCGGCCTTCCCCATACTAGTGCAAGGTCGGCGACCACATTGGACGTTTCGAGGCCTGCTCAACGTTCACTGGCTATTACGGCCTGTCGGCTTGCTGCATCGCCAAAGCGACACATCTGTCTCGAAGGCTCCGACGGCTTTGTCACCTCCACCGCCGCTCCGATAGCTCCTGGCTGGAGCGACCCAGTTGCCAGGCGGGACTTACACCCGCTGAAGACCAACACCTTAACACGGCGCACGTAGAGTCGAGGTGTGGCGCGGTAGCTTAAGGCTTGGCCTATCTGTTTGCCGGCCCTTTCGTCTGCCGGTGCCTCACTAGCTTCGCCATGCTCCGTTTCCACACCCCGCTCATCAAACCGGGCGTGCAGTTTTCCCGCACCCGGCTTTCGGACAAGGTTGTTTCTCATGCGATACGCACACGTTCGCACACGAACCGTTGCGGCTAGCTCCCGGCAAGCTGGTACAAGCCCAGCTTCCGATACAGGTAGGCGTCCGGGTACTTACGTTTCCCCTGGCCAGGTACCTTGAATTTCGCGCACAACCATTGACGTACCCTGTAACGGACGTGGCTGTCAACGTTTCGGTAGGCCTTGCTGACGGTGCCGATGCGGAAATAGTTGGACCAGCCGCGTAATTTGCGGTTGATCCTTCCGGTCAGCTCCTCCACCGCCAGAAATGTCCTGCGTCGCGTCGTCAGCTCGCCGATCTCGTTACAGAGCCGGTCGATCTTCTTCCGCGACGGGCGTGGCCCCAAGTAGGACTCACCCGTGCGGCGATCGTAGTTCCGGCCCAGGGTATAACCCAGAAAGTCAAACGTCTCCTCTGGCAGGCGGCAGAGCCGCGTCTTCTTCTCGTTTACCGTCAGCTTTAGCTTAGACATCATCCCCCGCATTACGTTCATGGCCTCGTCGGCCGTGCCATGGCAGCAGATGACAAAGTCGTCCGCGTAGTTGACGATGTGCGCATCGAGACGTTGCTCGTGTCCTCCCGTCTTCCATCCCTTCACAAAGCGCCGCATGTAGATGTTGGACAACAGTGGTGAGATTGGAGCCCCTTGAGGAGTTCCCATCCCCTGGTCCTTGTTCCGGGTCGTCCGCTGGCGGTTCCCTTTCCCATCGCTTTCTTCCACCGGTGCTTCCAGCCACATCTTGATCAGCCGCAGCATGCGGCCGTCGCTAACCCGGCGGGACACCGATTTCATCAACTCCGGATGCGGGATGCTATCGAAATAACCAGACAGGTCCGCGTCCACCACCTCGGTATGCCCCGACCTGATCAGCCGTTCGACTTGGCGAACGGCGTCCAGGGCGCTGCGGTCCGGGCGATAGGCGTGTTGTTCCGGCTCCAGGTCGGCCTCGAAGATCGGCTCCAAGACCAACACCGCAGCCATCTGGACCACACGATCTTTTATGCAAGGGATGCCCAGCGGTCGTTGCTTTCCATCCGGTTTGGGGATGTACACGCGTCGGACCGGCTGGGGTTGGTACGTTCCACTGTGGAGTTCTGTCGTCAGTTCGTCCAGCCACCGTTCTAGCCCATACTCCTCGATGTCGGCGAACGTCTGTCGATCCACCCCGGGTTTGCCGCGATTGGCGCGGCTACGCTCGTAGGCAAATCGGAGGACGTCCCGCCGGTACAACTTGTCATACAGGGCATAGAAGCGGTAGTCGGGCGAGTTCTTCGCTTTGGTGTGCAACGCCGCCTGTAGCTTCCCGACCTTCAGTGGAGGTGATAGGCTCACACCAATCTCCCGGCCTTCGGCCACGTCTTGCGTTGACCTTGAACTAAGGCTCCTTCCCTCCACCGGAATTACCCGGTTTCGCAGGTACTACGAGCCTCTCCGCCACCCCAGGCGGCCCGGCCCTGTCCCTCGCGGGCGTCCGGTTGAGGGTTACGCGCCCTCACTGCTTGGGGTTTCCCGTGTTGCGTTGGATCTCCATGTACCGACATGCCGTCGTCATTACCCCGGTGGCCCGCTGGGTTCTGATCGCTCATGGTCCGGCCTATTCCAGCCTCGCCAGTCATCCCCAGCGACGGCGGCCTTCCCCATACTAGTGCAAGGTCGGCGACCACATTGGACGTTTCGAGGCCTGCTCAACGTTCACTGGCTATTACGGCCTGTCGGCTTGCTGCATCGCCAAAGCGACACATCTGTCTCGAAGGCTCCGACGGCTTTGTCACCTCCACCGCCGCTCCGATAGCTCCTGGCTGGAGCGACCCAGTTGCCAGGCGGGACTTACACCCGCTGAAGACCAACACCTTAACACGGCGCACACTAGCTGCGTCCCCGTTTCCGTCCCTCCGTACGCCCCTTCCATCCGCGTTTCCATCGCAGCTACTCGCCGAAATCGAACATCGGCGTGGCAAGCGTGCGTTTCCGGCCAAAGTCGCAACACGCCACGAGCACCTGCCCATCGCGAAGCCGCTCGGCCCTCGCACCGCCAAACCCCAAACATCCCGCATTCGCAGCAGAATCCGACTCATTCGAGGAAAATAATCCGGAGAATTTGCACAGTAGGGATAAACGCGGAATATATTCCCTGTTAAGACAACTCGGATGACCGCGTCATCTTTTCAGAGCCGCGAGCGTATCGTCTGGTCGGGCTGACGCCAGAACGAGCGCGCTGCGGGCTGTTGAGCGGGACGTGATCACCACGGTTCCGGACGCCCCTTTGAACCACGAAAACCCGAAAGACATGAAAAGGGGAGAACCAAGAGAAATTCTTGAACCACGGACAGCAGGGAATAACACGGAAAATCGGCTGAACGCCATTCCGGCTAAACCCAATACCGTTGAAATAGCGGTAACAGACAGAGGAGATCGGACTTGCGACATCTTTGTTCCCGCGCTCCGTGTGGGAACACACATCTGGGACGTTCTGCTCTGCGTCCGAACGATCCCCAGGCTCGACATGGGCCAAAACGACGCGGAGCGTCGAAGACGGCATTCCCACGCGGAGCGTGGGAACGAGATCAATTCGTTGGCTATCCCCAACTTATCGCTGATTCAACGGTAGTGCGGCTAAACCGGCGATGCCGCGTCAGTCGTGCAAGCGCCGAGCTGCGTCTCATAAAGATGCCTCCTTTCCTTGAGTTGGAATTCCTTCCGTGTCGTTCCGTTCTACTAACGCTCAAAATCTTCGCGCCATGCGCAAATCCCTTGGGGGCAAAACGTTGTTTAACCCGGAGCCAACGGCGAAGGCGACCGTTTTCACTCGAGCAGCGAACGCCGTCGCCGTTGGCTCCGGGTTAAACAAGTCCTGCGGCTTGGCCGCGCTGTGCTGTCCGTGGTTAAATTCCCCCGTTCTTCACGCCCATATCTGAGGGAGCCCCCCCAAATGTCACCCGAAAACACAATGGCCCCCCCGACTTCGCAAAAGCGCATTGACGCCAATCGCCAAAATTCGACGAAAAGCACCGGCCCGAGAAGTTCGGAAGGCAAGAGCCGGTCGCGATTCAACGGCCTCAAGCACGGCCTGGCGGCCACGGTCGCCGTGCTCCCGGGTGAGGACTCGGCCGCATTCCAGGCGCGGGCCGATGCCGTGGTTGAGAGCTTCGGCCCGCAAAATCAGGTTGAATTTGACTTGCTCATGCGCGTCGCGGCGACCACGTGGTCGTTCGAGCGCGCCTCGCGTGCCGAGGCGGCCCGGCTTTGCCACAACATCCGCCACGACGCCATCGAGCGAGAGCAAGAAGAGAAGGAAGAAGCCGTGGCGCTCTCGGAGCGGCTGTTCTGGGACGCCCGCGGGCCGTGGCAGGTCTTCCCGCACGGCGAAAACTTGGGCCTGAACCGGGAACGGCGGACCTCCTGGTCGGAAAACCCCGCCGACCCCAACAATCCGGCGCTCCTCCTGGTTCGCCTGGAGCGCATGGTCGCCGGCTGCCGGTGGCTTTTGGATTGCTGGGCCGCATTACGGGCGCGCCTGGAACCGCCGGGCGGGCTCTGGGTCGCATCTGATCAATTCCAGGCGATTCGACTCCTGGGCAAGCAGCCTTTAGACGCGGTCGACGACCCCGACGTGGCCCAGATCTGCCTGGCGAGCGCCCGGCTGCTCTCCGAGGGCGCCGGCCCCGACGCGAAAGCCTCCGCGCGCGGTTGGCCGCCGATTGAGGCGGCGGTGGCAGACCCCGATGGCGCCGGCCCCGACGCCAAGGCCTTTGCGCTGGTTCAGAACGAGCTCCGCCACGGTTTGGTTCCCGACGGTAAGGATGAGTGCGGGATCTATGGCAGGGAGCTCTTGAAACGGCCGCTCGCGCAGCTCACGCCGGCCGACGCCGACGCCGTGCGCCAGGTTCTCAGGGCGCTCGTGGACCGTCAAACGTCGCGGCTGGAGCTGATCCTGGCTCGGAACCAGGAGATCGCCCGGGCCGACGCGGCCGAGGCACCGGATCGGCTGGCCTTCGATCCCAGCCCCGATGCCGACAAGCTGCGCCGCTACGTGCTCTCGGCCGCGCGACTGGTCAACCAGACGCTCAGCACATTCGTCAAAGTGCGTAAGAGCCTCACGGCCGACGAGACCGATCGAGATTTGTCCTCTGTCTCTGGTCCTTTGTCCTTTGAGAATTCGTCCGTTGTCCCTGGTCCTTTGTCCTTTGCAACTCCAGACAACCAGGCGGTGCCTGCAGCTCAATGCAACCAGGCGGCGCCCGAGCCGAGCGCTGGGCACGGTCTTGAACCGATTCCATCGACTGAACCCGACGTGTGGCCGGAGGAAACTTCCGACAACGGACAAGGGACAGAGGACAAAGGACAATCGACTCGGATTCCGCGGACCGAACCCAAACGGGCGCCTGATGGAGAACCCAAGAGCGAACAACCGACAACGGACAACGGGCCTGGTCGGATTCCGCGGACCGAACCCAAGGTCGGGCCCGACGCAACATCCAACGTCGCACACCGAATAACGAGCTCGCCGGAATGGCCCCAGATACGGCAGGCTTTCCTGGAGCAGATTAACGACCGCTTTCTTCGGCTGAACCAAACACGGCAGCACCCGCCGCGGGCCCCCGCCCAGCGGACGAGCCGAGAGAGCCAACATCAAGCGGGGAGGCAGAAAGGAAACAAGGGGCGGCGGAAGTAGGGCTTCGCGGGCAGCTTGGTGGCAAAATTCGGTTATCTCCGAGATCCTTCGTTCTTTTCGGCAGCCGATCTCGTATAATATCGAAACCGGTTGGGATGCACCCGTAGTCCGTTGCGAGGAGTAGGCGTCATGACCCTGGGGACGCAGGCGCAAGCGTACGGCAAGTTACTGGATTACGAACAATTTATCGACCATCAGCTTGCCCGCACCCAGTCGCGGATCAAGTTGACCGACGTCATCACGGCAAGCTTGACCTTGCTGGTGGCGTTCCTGGCGGTCTTGTTCCTGGAAGTGGTCATGGACCATGCCGTCGGTCTGCCGATCTTGCTCCGGCAGATCGTGCTGGCCGTCGGTCTGGGGGCAGCCTCGGTATTCACGGCCCTGCGGCTTGCCATGCCGTTCCTCCGGCGGATCAACTCCCTCTACGCCGCCAAGACCATCGAAAGCAGCGACGCCACGTTCCGCAACAGCCTGATCAACTACCTCGAGCTGCGGCGCCACCGCAGCCAGTTGCCCAAGGCCGTGATGGCGACATTGGAGGCCAGGGCGGTCAGCGATCTGACTCAGGTCGAGGTTGACGCGGTCGTCAACCAGCAGCGGCTGATGCGAATGGCCTATGCGCTCTCGGGCGTCATCGTGATCTTTTGCCTGTACGCCGCCTTTGCACCCAAGAGCATCCTCGATTCCGCGCGCCGGGCGTTCCTCGCCGATATCAGCCGGCCGACCAACACGAAGCTCGTCAATCTCAAGCTCAACGACGAGTCCAACGTGACGGAAGTCGTCGCCGGCAGTTCGGTCAATTTCTCGATCGACGTCCAGGGAGTGCGCCCGCCCAAGGTCTTGCTGCACCACAGCGTTGACGACGGTAAGTTTTTTGCTCTCAAGGAGTTCGCACCCGGGCGCAACTTTTATGACGCCTGGCAGGTGACGTTGAATAACGTCCAGCAGAGCATGGACTATTACCTGACGGGCGGCGACGCCGAGACGTCGAAGCTTCACCTCAAGGTTCTGCCCGCGCCCACAGTAACCTCGGTCGCGATCGATCTTGCGTTCCCTCCGTATACCAAGGTGGCTCCGCGGACCAACGTCGAAGGGGGCACGGTCGAGGCGATCGTCGGCACGACGGTGACGGTGCACGCCACGACCAACATGCCGGCTCAGATCGCGAACTTGAACCTGAACACGGCCAACGAGCCGCCGCCGCCGATGGATATCTCCGGCGCCGATTCCAGGGTGCTGACGGGCACTTTCATCGTGAAGGAGAACGGCAGCTACACCATCCAGTTCCGCACGAGCGGCGGCCAGGCCAATCCCAGTCCGGTCAACTACGACATCATCGCCATACCCGACCGCGCGCCGACGGCCAAGTTTCTCCAGCCCGAACGGCCCGATTACAAGGTTCCCGCCAACGTCAAGGTTGACCTCGTGATGACCGGCAGCGACGATCACGGGGTCAAGGACGCCACGCTCAGTGTCAAGCTGGGCAACGAGGTTCTCCTCTCCAAGAACGTCCTCGAAAGCCGCCCGGTCGAGCCCGAGTTCCGGGCGACCGAGACACTCGACCTGGCGCAGCTTGGCATCAAGCCGGGCTCGACGCTGACTTACAAGATGACCGTCCGCGATAACAAGGAGCCGTCGTCCAACAAGACCGAGACCGAGCAGCGCGCCATCGAGGTGACCGAGCCCGTCGCGCCCGCCGAGAAGCAGGCGATCGAGGAAAATCAAAAGAAACAGGCCGAGCAGCAAAACCCGGCCCCCGGCGCCAGTCCCGAGACGCTGCCTCAAGCCGAAGACAATGGGGCGAAAGCGCCGGATGAGACGGACACATCGAGACCCGATGCCGGCACCCAGCCGCCGCCCGATGAGCACGCCGCCAGGACCAACGGGGAAGATACCGAAAAAGGCGTCAAGGATGCCGGCGCAAACTCCAACGATAGCACAACCCCGCCAGGACAGCCCAACCCGGATAAAGCCGCGTCCCCACTGACCCCCGAACAGCAGCGCCGGCTCGAGCAAGCCATCAAAGATGTTGACAACAATCAAGCCAAGAAGGGCAACCAGGCTAACGGGCAGGCGAACAACACCAATCCGCCCTCGGGCAAGAACGGCGATCAATCGCGCCCGGCCGCCGCTCCCAACCCCTCGACGGCCAGTGGCGAAAACCAGCCCTCCAAGCCGGGCGAACGGTCTCAATTGCAGAATCCCACCACGCCCAATCCTTCGAACAGGATGGCTCCCGAAAAGGGCCCGGGGCAGAACGATCCGACCAACCAGGTCGAGCGGGCCGCCCGCGAGAAAACTCAGCCGCCCGGCGCCGGCACGAACAACAACGATCAACCAAGCGCGAACCCGGAGGCTCAGCGGAATCCGACCGAGCCGACGGCCCCGGGACAGTCCGGCGGCAAGTCGGGGACCGATGCCGGCGCCAGGCCGGACCAGGCGAAGGATAGCTCACATCCCGGTCAGGAGAATCCCGCGACCAAGAACGACCAATCCCCGACGTCCCAGACGGACAAGGACCAGCAGAATCGATCGGCGGCCAACTCAAAAGCGGGCAAGAATGCTTCCGGCGAACAAGCCGATCGCAACCCGTCCGGGTCGAAAGAAAGCAACGGCCAGGCCAAGAGCCAGGACGGTTCGAATTCAACACGCCCCGGGCAAAGTACCGAGAAGCCCGCCGGCGACGGTTCGAAAGATGGCAACGACGGCAAGGCGCCCCGGGAGCCCCAAGGCCGTGAGAACAACCCGTCGCAGCGGCCTGCCGGTCCCGAATCGCAATCCGACCGGAATGGCAGCCAGGCGGCAGGCGGCGATCGCAGCGCCTCCGGGAAAGACGCCAGTTCGCGGGACATGACCAAGGGAGCCGAGAGTAAAAACGAGACTGGCGAATCGAAGCGTTCCGACCAGAAGGCCGGCGACCGCCCTGGCGGCGATCAACCCCGCGACGAAGCGTCCAAGGGCGACCGGAAACAAGGCAACGGCGAGAGCGGTACCAAGGGCGACGCCGACGGCAAAGCCGGCGGCGAGGCGAACCCGAACCAGCGCGACGGTAAGTCCGAAGCCGGAAAAGCCGGCGAGGCCAAGGGCAAATCTTCCGATCGGCGGGGCGAGGGCAAGCCCGGAGAAGGCCAGCCCGGCGAGAAGCAGGGCGCCGGCGGACCCGAATCGGCCAACCGGGAAGGCAATCAATCCACGCCAGGCAAGGAGTCGGCCGGCCATGAAGGCTCGGGCCAGAAGTCCGAGTCGGCCTCGAATTCAGAGAACCCCAAAGAGACCGGCAATACCGAGGCATCCCGAGCCGAGCAAAAGCCGCCCGAATCCCGCGGATCCAACCCCGCCGCCTCGGAAACGGCCCGTAGTGCGCCGCCGGCAGAGCCCAAAGAAAAAGAGCGCGACTACGGCACGCTGCCCGATCCCAACGCCAAGAAGCCGAAGGCGGTCGATGATCGTAAGACTCGTTCGGAAGACAACACGGCGAACGGCCCCGACCAGGCCCGTTCAAAGAACGATTCCAAGAGCTCGCCGAGCAATTCCCAGGATCGCAAGGGCGAGGCCGGCCAGATGGACCAGAAGCAGGCTCGGCAGAACCCATCCGACGCTGGAGCCGCCCAGCAAAAGAACCAGCAAGACAGCAAATCCGATGCGGACGGCCAACCGGGGCGAGAAGGCGAACGGAAGCGGGGAAATGCGGATCCCAAGACCGGGAAAAAGCCAGAGGACGAGCGCTCGCCGGGCGACGAAGATCCGAATAATCGTCCGAAGGCCGACACCAAGGACGCCGCCCGCGACCCCGCGAAGGAAGCCGCGCGTGCGGCAGCGCGACCCGAGCGGAAGCCCACCAGGCCGAACGCTGGTGAGCCCAAGGCCGGCAACCGGGAAAGCGAGCCGGCCTCTCCCGACATGAAGCCGACCGAGCCGGGCGAAGCTCGCAACGAGAACCAGCGGCAGAAGTCCGACCGCAACCCGGATCGCTCGGAAAACACACAGTCCTCCGGGGCGACTCAGGATCGGCCCAAAAACGCGAATCAGCCGGAAGAGCGCGCCAGCGACCGCAACCCGGAAGAGCGCCCCCAGATGCCACGCGCCAACCAAGCCGGCGACAAGACGGACCAGCAAAACAAGAACGCACCGTCCAACTCCGAATCCGAGCAGTCCCGGGCGCAGCGCCAGCGCGGCGAGTCGGGGCAGCCGGTCCAGAAGGAGGATTCGACCGATCCCACCCGTAAGACCCTGGACCCGAATTCGCAGCGGATGGATCGCAGCCGGCAGCAGCCGCGCCAGAACAACTCGCCGCGCGGCGAGCAGCAGACGCCGCAGCAAGGGCCGCAGCGAAAGGACCGGCAATCGCCGCCGATGTCGCGAAACGAGCCGAACCAGAAACCCGAGTCGCCCCAGGAACAGCAGCCGGAACCGACCCGCAACAACCAGCAGCCGCCCCAATCCCAATCGCAGCAACAACAACAGGAGCAGCAACCCTCCCCAAGTCAGCCTCCGCCCCGATCGCAGCAGCAACCACAACCGCCGCAACCCAATCAGGAGTCGGAAGACCCGCAGTCCCAAACCCGCACCAACGTCCCCCACGAGAAGTCGAATTCAGACGGGGACATGGCCAAGAAATCCGACGCCATGAAGAAGTCTTCTTCGCAATCGCCGGGACAATCCGAGTCCCAGCAACCGCAGACGCAAAAACAGCAGAGCCAGCAACCGAGCCAGTCTCCGTCGCAGTCGCCGCACGAGGGAAACGAGGAAGGTCAGGACCATCCCGGTTCCAAGCAAGGACGAGGGAAGGAAGGCCAATCACACGAAGGCGACGGCCACCCAGGTCAAGGGAAACAATCGACGAGCGGTCAGCAGTCTAGCCAGGAAGGAAGCAAGAGCTCCAAGCAGGCGGGCTCGGCCGGCAAGTCGGAATCCGGCAGCCCGCATCCCGGCGAGGGCTCGAAGCCCGGCGACGGCGAGCACGGGTCGCCGTCCGAACATGGCACGCCCTCTTCCTCGTCGAAGCCGGGAGGCCAGCCACATAGTGGCGGCACGCCCGGCGAACAGGGCAAATCGCAGAGTCAGGGCCAATCGCCACCGAACAGTGGCGGCGAGCACCCCGGCGCTCCAAGTGCCGAACAAAGCCACCCGGGCAGCGGCGGCCCCAGCCAGGTGGGCGGGGGCGGCGCGCGCGGTGCGGGGGGCACTGGCAGCGAGCCCGGCAAGGACGGCTCCCAGCCGTCGCCGAAGGCCGAGGAACCCCCAAGTGGCAACAACGAGGGCGACAACGTTGCGCCCGATGGGACGCCGCAGGCGGGCCTCAATATCCGCAAGCTGACCGACCTGCTCAAAGACGAGAACAGCGCCAAGGAACTTGAGAACCGCTCGGGCATCACTCGTGAACAGCTCGAGCAGTATGTGAGCCAGTTCAAGAAGTCGGCGGTCAACCCGCCGGCCGGGCCGGGCCGCGACTTCGAGGCCAAGCCCGGCGAGCAAACGCCTGGAAAGCCTTCGGCCGACTTGCCCGGGCTGCCAGCCTCGACGCGGCTTTCTTCCCGAACTGTCCGCGAGCCAGGGACGATGGCGCAGGATCAAGTGCGGGACAATCTCGAAGGCCCGCGGTTCAATCCTCCAGCCGAATGGCGCGGCAAGTGGGAACGGTACCAGAACAAGCTGGCCAAGGTCGTCGCTCCCCAGCGCGGATCGGCGCTGCGCAGAGCCCCAAGCCTTGATCGACATCGCGATTTCCACGCCACGCCGCTACCTGGTCGGCTTCGATCCCAAGGAAGTCCCCCACCACTTCACCGACGTGCTCCTGATCGGCGGTGGGATCGCGGGCTTTCGAGCCGCCCTGGGCATTCCGGACGACCTGCGCGCGCTCGTCGTGACCAAGGATCAGGTGCGCGAGAGCAATAGCCATTACGCCCAGGGCGGAATCGCCAGCGTGATGGATCCCGAGGACCGGCTCGACAACCACATCGCCGACACCCTGGCCGCCGGCAAGGGGCTCGGCGATCCCGGGGTCGTCGAGATGGTGGTGCGGGAAGCCCCGGTTCTCATCTCCGAGCTGATCGATTGGGGGACGCATTTCGACCAGGTCGATGGACACGTTGCCCTGGGACGCGAAGGGGGGCACTCGCACGCTCGCATCGTCCACGCACTTGGCGACGAGACGGGCCGCGAAATCATGCGGGCCATCATTCAGAGGGCCAGGGCGCGGCCCAACGTCCGGATCTGGCAGAACAGTTTCACGATCGACCTGGTCACGCACAACGGACGCTGCCGCGGTGCCCTGGTCTGGGATCGCCGTCGTGGCTTTGCCCTCGTCTGGGCACGAGCCGTCGTGCTGGCGACGGGAGGCGCGGGGCAGCTCTACCGCGAGACGACCAACCCGCCGATTGCCACCGCCGACGGTCATGCCATGGCGTTTCGCGCGGGCGCGGAGCTGCGCGATATGGAGTTCATGCAATTCCATCCCACCGTGCTCTACATCGCCGGTTCCACCCGGCATCTTCTCACCGAGGCGTTGCGTGGCGAGGGGGCGTACCTCAGGGATTGCAATGGCGTCCGCTTCATGCCCGAGATCCATCCGCTGGCCGAACTGGCGCCCCGCGACGTGGTGACGCTCGCCATCGCCGCCCGGATGGACAAGACGCGGCATCCCAACGTCTATCTGGACCTCTCTCATCTTGACCCCGAGTCGATCCGGCGGCGCTTTCCGGGGATCGACCGCCTCTGCCGCGACTTCGACCTCGATATCGCCAGCGACCCGATCCCGGTATGTCCGGCGGCGCACTACATGATCGGAGGCGCGACGGTCGACCTCCACGGCCGCACCACGCTTCCGGGCCTCTGGGCGGCCGGCGAGGTCACCAGCTCGGGACTTCACGGCGCCAATCGCCTCGCATCCAACAGTTTGCTCGAAGGCCTGGTTTACGGCACGCGAGTCGCCGAGGATGTCGTTCTTGAGCTCAAGCGGGCCGGTCCCCAGCCGCTCGAAGTGCCTCCCGTCGGAGCGCCCAGCGTCGCCGGCCGCCGCGAACGGATCGACCTGGACGATTTGCGCAAGTCGCTTCGCGCCTTGTTCTGGCGGCACATGGGGATCACCCGCGATAGAGCCGGGTTGAAAGAGGCCGCCGAACGCGTGGACCACTGGAGTCGCTACATCCTGCCGCTCGAGTTCGACGACACGACCGGCTGGACCATGCAGAACATGCTGGTCGCCGCCCGGCTCATGATCGCTGCCGCCACCGAGCGCACCGAATCCCGCGGCGTCCATTGCCGCCGCGATTATCCCCAGGCCGATCCCGGCATGAATCGTCACATCAAAGTACGATGTATGCTCGAGAACCTGGACGAGAAGCGGATTGCCGGGGCCAAGAGCCTTTAGCCGCCTGGTTTGAGGGTTTGCCGTCTCCAGATCACGAACGCGATGTCACAATCGCACGCGAATGTGAGACCTTCGGTCAGGCACTCGGCGGGGTCGTGAGACCCGCGCCGAACACCAGCCTCCCTTCGACTGCCCCCTCAGGGCCGGCTTCCACAGAGCGAACGACGACTTTTCCCGGGAAGCTATTGATGTCCCAATCCTGAATATCTGCTCGCACCGGAAATTCTTGTCCCCGGTCAGCGATTCTGTTCGTCATAGTCTCGACGCTCTCGACGAGCAATCCGTGATCGACGAAAGTACTGTTCTCTTCCACACCCTGTTTCCAAGGACAATCCCATGCCGAAGTTCCTGTTCGTGTATCGCAGCGAGCCGTTTGACATGAGCCAGTTCTCTCCCGAGCAGATGCAGCAATCGATGGATCGATGGACCAAATGGATTGGCCAGGGCTTTGCCGAGGGCTGGATGCTCAATGCCGGCGATGCCCTGCTCCCGGAAGGGCGAGTCGTCTCCAAGGATCAGGTCGTCACCGACGGCCCGTTGGTCGAGGCCAAGGAGGTCGTCGGCGGCTACTCCGTCATCCAGGCCGCGAGCTTTGACGAGGCGATCAAGTACGCCAAGGCGTGCCCCAACGTGATCGAAGGGGGTCGCGTCGAGATCCGGCCACTGGCTGGCCTCGCACCGAGCCAGGAGTGAGGCGGGTTTCCGCCTTCTGAACGTGAACCATTCGTCTTCGCGGTTCGGCGAGCAGCCGGTGACAGACTGTACACCGGCCGCCGAACCCGCGACCCAGCTTGTGGAGCATTTCTTCCGTCACGAGTCGGGCCGGCTGGTGTCGGTCCTGACACGCGTGTTCGGCCTGCGCAATCTGGACCTAGTCGAGGACATGGTGCAGTCGGCGCTCGTCGAAGCACTCCAGGCCTGGCGAGCGCACGGCGTTCCTGACAATCCGTCCGCCTGGATGCAGCGTGTCGCTCGCAACAAAGTCGTGGACGCTCTGCGGCACCGCGACACCCTGCTGCGACTGGCGCCAGCCTGGCGCAGCTACGCCCGGCAGCGCCCGAGACGGCGATCGATGACCTCCTGCTCGACTCCGGGATCGAGGATAGTCAGCTTCGGCTCATGTTCGCTTGCTGTCATCCCACTCTGTGCGCGAGAACCAGATTGCCCTGACGCTCAAGTCGCTGTGTGGTTTCAACAACGCCGAAATCGCCCGGGGACTGCTCTTGAGCGAAGAGACGGTCAAGAAGCGGATCCAGCGGGCGCGACAGCAATTATGCGACGAGCGAGTCAATCTCGAAGTGCCTCGGGCCGAGGAGCTGGCCAAGCGCCTCGATTCGGTGCACCAGTGCCTCTATCTCGTATTCAACGAAGGGTACGAAGCCTCGAGCGGCGACGACGCAATCCGCACTGATCTTTGCGAGGAGGCCGTGCGACTCTGCCATCTCCTGTGTGGGCATGCCCACTGCCTGCGCCGGCCTCATTCGCTCTGCTGGCACTCATGCTTTTTCATGCGGCCCGCTTCGACGCCCGCACCGATGCCCAGGGCAAGCTACTCCTGCTCGAAGACCAGGACCGGACGCAATGGAGCCAGCCACTGATCGCCCGCGCCCGCTACTTTCTCGATCGATCCGCCGAAGGGCAGACGATCTCGCTGTTTCACCTCGAAGCCGGCATCGCCTTGTTGCACTGCACGGCCGCCAGCTTTGCTGAAACGAACTGGCGGGCGATTCTGGAACTGTACGACGCCCTGCTGCGCCTGCAGCCATCCCCGATCTACCAGCTCAATCGCGCGATTGTCGTAGCGCACCTGGAAGGGCCGGCAGCGGGAATTCGCGTCATGGAATCGCTCGCCGGCGATCCACTCCTGCGCCACTACCATTTCGTTGACGCGACCCTGGGCGAGCTCTACCGGCGAGCCGGCGACATGGCACGCGCCCGCAAACACTTCCAATGCGCCCGCTGGGCGACCCGATCGGCACCCGAACGCGAACTGCTCGCTCGCCGGCTTGCGCTTTGCATTTCGACCGAGTCGGAAGTCGGCGAATGAGCTGTTAGCTGCCGGATGAGCCTCTTCGTCCCGGAGTCTCGGGTAATCCTCGATCGCGACGCCTTCATTGGTTATGATAGCCGACTGTCGATCGCATTTCCCAAGAAACAGCCTGGGAGGTCCTGCCGTGCCGCTCACACAAGCCGTTCGCAACGCGTCGTGCTTTCTTGTCCTGATACTCACCTCGATCGGTTGCGGCGACGGCACTTCCGACGCGAATTCGACCGCCGCCCCGGGGCGGTCCGCATCGGGCGGCTCCGGGCCTCGCTTGATGTTTGTTTCCAACGGCAATTCCGACTGGTGGAACGCCGTCGAGAAGGGCATGCTCGATGGCGGCAAGGAGTTTGGCGCCCAGGTCGAGATGCGCCGCAATAATGCCGGCGATACGGCCGGTCAAATGGCAATCCTCGAGGATGTTTTGAGCCTGCCCGACGTGCAGGGAGTCGCGATCTCCGTCCTCGAAGCCGAATCTCCCGGCATCGCGGATAAGATGCGCGAGCTTCAGAAGGCGGGGAAGGTCGTGATTGCCATCGATTCGGATGGTCCGAAGGACGCCCGGCGGGCCTATGTCGGGTCCATAAACCGCGATGCCGGCGCGCTGGCTGGCAAGGTCGCCAAGGTCCTGCGCCCTCAAGGAGGCAAGACGGTGGTTTTCGTGGGAACCGCGGCGGCTGCGAATGCTCGCGAGCGGCGCGAGGGGTTTTTTGCCGGCGCCGGAGAATTATTTCGCGAGTCACCCGACCAGGATGCCCTGGAAGTGCTCGAGGACAACACGGACCCGAGTAAAGCCCAGATCAACGTTCAAACGGCCATCAGTAAGTATCCGAACGCGGGAGTGTTCCTGGGCCTCTGGTCGTACAACGGGCCGCGAATTGCTTCGGAGGTCGCCAAGTTCCCCGAAATGCGGAAAAAGCTGACGGTCGTAACATTCGACCTCGACGAACAGGCCGTCGACCACGTGATGAAAGGGGACATCGACGCGACCGTTTGCCAGAATCCCTACCAGATGGGCTACCTGGGCGTTCGGCTCTTGAAGGCTTACATCGAGAACGACAAGAAAACGATCGACGAGATGCTCCCAGGCGGCACCGACTCGATCGATACGGGTCTGCGAGTGATCGTGCCCTCCCAGGATTCGCCGGTCAAAGGCGATAACGTGATCGATATCAAGGAAATGAAAAACTGGCTGGATAGCAAGGGCCTCAAATCGACCTGAACTCCTGATCGGAATTCCAGCAACCAGGAACATTGAAGGAGGCAGTGGGCGTGATGGATTTCGCCTTTTCGGAAGCTCAAAAGCATTGGCATGACGGGACCAGGCAGTTCGCCCTTGAGAAACTGACGGACGCCGAATCGGTCGAACGAGACCAGCGCGCCGAGTTCTGGCGGGACGGTTACGAGCGCCGTGCGCGGTTCGGGATTTGCGGGCTGCCGGTCCCGCGGGAATTCGGCGGCCAGGGCCAAGACGTGCAGACGACCGTGGCGGCCATGGAAGGCCTCGGCTACGGCTGTCCCGACACCGGGTTGATTTTTGCAATCAATGCCTCGCTCTGGACCGTCACCATGCCGATCCTGGCGTTCGGCACCGACGCCCAGAAAAGTCGATACCTGGGCGGTCTCTGCGATGGCCGCTTGTTTGGCGCCAACGGCGCCAGCGAGCCCGAAGCCGGCTCTGACATCTTCGGCATGCAGACGCGTGCCGAGCGACGGGGCGACGGATGGGTGTTGAATGGCCGCAAGACCTGGATCACCGGCGGGCCGGTCGCGGATCTCTATCTTTGCTTCGCCTCGACCGACCCTGCGCGGGGCGTGCTGGGCATCTCGACGTTTCTGATCGAGCGGGACACGCCCGGCTTTCACGCCGTACGCGAGATTCCCAAGCTGGGCCTGCGAACCGCCCCCATGGGCGAACTGGTCTTCGACAATTGCGTTCTGCCCGCCGAGAGCCTGCTGGGCCGAGAGGGTCGCGGCGGGCCGATCTTCAACGCGGCTCTGGACTGGGAACGCGGTGGTATTCTCTCGAGCGTCCTGGGAACGATGCGGCGCCAGCTCGACCGGTGCATCGAGCATGCGCGCACCCGCAACCAGTTCGGCCGGCCGATCGGCAAGTTTCAGTCGGTGTCGAACCGGATCGTCGATATGGCCCTCCGTCTGGAAACCAGCCGCTTCATGGTCTATCGTTATGCGTGGTCGAAATCGCAGAAGCAGGAGAACAACGCCTGGGCCTCGATGGCGAAGCTGCACGTGTCCGAATGCTTTGTTCAGAATAGCCTCGACGCGATTCGGGTTTTCGGAGCGTCCGGTTACGCCACCGCGGGTGGTCTCGAGCGTGACCTGCGGGACAGTGTCGGCGGCGTGATTTTCTCGGGCACCAACGATATCCAGCGCAACATCATCGCCCAGCACCTTAAAATCGGCTGAGTCCCGGCGGCGCCGGGCAGTCTCCTGGACCATGCCTTATCCCGACCCGTGAACCGACACCCGACCTGAGCCGCAATGTCCGACAGCCGATCCGCAGAACGACCATCCTCTGGCCCCCTCCTTCGGCTCTTCAAGGCGCCTGAGTGGGGGCTGGTCGCGGGCATCGCGGCCGTGATGGCCATCATCTACTTGCTGGACCGGGACCGGGCGTTCTTCAAGCCGTACAGTCTCGAGACGCTGCTGCACCGGGTCGCCCTTTTCGGCGTTCTTGCGGTCGGCGCGGGCATCGTCATCATCAGCGGAGGAATCGACCTCTCGATCGGAGCGGTCGTCGCGCTGTCGTCCGTCGTCAGCGCCAAGCTGCTGACCGAATGGCTGCGCCGCGGCGGTGCGGCCGCGGGACCGCCCTCGGTCGCGGTGGTCGCGGCGGCGATCGGAATCACTTTGCTATTGGGGCTGGCGATCGGCCTAGTGCACGCCTTCATGATCAGCGGCCTTCGGCTCCCTCCGTTCATCGCCACGCTGGCGACCATGGCCGGTTTGCGCAGCCTGGCGATTCTGCTCTGCCAGAACAAGACGATCAACGTTTCGTTCGACGCTTACCGCGCGATGGGGAAGGAATCGTGGCTCACGCTCACGATCTTCGGCTGTGTGGCCGCGTCGATGAGCATTCTCATGGGCTGGACGGTTGTCGGCCGCCACTTGTTCGCCCTGGGGGGCAACGAGATGGCTGCACGCCTGAGCGGCTTGCGCACCAACAGGCTCAAGGCCGTCGCTTACGGGCTCTCAGGAACCCTGGCGGCGCTGGGCGGGATCTTGTTCACAGGGTACAGCGGCCAGGCCGACAGCCGTCTGGGCGTGACCTACGAGCTGACCGCGATCACGGCGGCCGTCGTGGGAGGATGCAGCCTTTCGGGCGGCCTGGGATCGATTCGCGGCACGGTCCTGGGGCTCTTCTTGACCCAGCTTGTCATCAAAGGGACCGGGATCGTCGTCCGGGGCGTCGACAGCACACAGATCGAAGGACTGGTGCTGGGGACGGTCGTGGTTCTGGCGGTCGCGTTCAATCAGCGCTTCCGCGGAGGACGAAGCTGATGTCTCGACGCGCCGGATTCTCTGGGACGGCGTATTCCACCATGATTTCAAGCCTGCGATCGTGAACTCCGAGTTGACGACTACCGAGGTACCCAGCCTGCTGCGACGACGGGCCGCTCGAAGGGTGGTGTACGGGTTTGTCGCGATCGCGGTCGTCGCGATCTACGGCGCCGCCGGGTACATGGCGATGGGCTGGAGCCCGCTCGACGCGATCTTTCAGGTGGTCATCACCATTTCGGGAGTCGGGTTCAACGAGGTCCGGCCTCTCACCGCGATGGTCGCTCGGTTCCATACGATGGCCATCATCGGCATGGGAATGCTCTCGGTCGCATTCACGCTGGGCTCGTTTGTGCAGTTTCTCACCGAGAGCGAGATTCTTGGCTACTTTGGTAAACACCGCATGATTAAACGCATCGAAGCCCTTTCCGGACATACGATCGTCGCCGGTTACGGCCGGGTCGGGGCGCTGGTTTGCGATGGGCTCGTCGAACGGGAACACCCGTTCGTGGCGATCGACCGCTCGCCCGAACGCTCTTCGGAGCTGGAAGCTCGCGGATTCATCTTCGTCGCCGGCGATGCTACCGAGGAAGCCGTGTTGCGCAAGGCGGGCATCGAGCGAGCCAAGGTCCTGGTGAGCTGCATGCCCAACGATGCCGAGAACGTGTTCATCACCCTGACGGCTCGCCAGATGTGTTCCGGCCTGACCCTGATCGCGCGGGCCGAGCAGCCCGGTACGCCCCGAAAACTGAAGCAGGCCGGGGCCGACCATATCGTCATGCCGGCGGCAATCGGCGCCCACCGGATCGTCTCGCTCTTGACCAACCCAGCGGCCGTCGAGTTTGCCGAGCTTGTCACCAGCCGTTCGACCGTGGCGATCGAGATGGACGAGATGCTGATCCAATCCGCGAGCGCAATCGCCGGCCACAGCCTGCGCGACGCCGATATCAAACGGCGGACCGGGGTCATCGTGGTCGCCATCAAGCGTTCGGACGGCCGGGTCGTATTTCCGCCCTCAAGCGACGAGCTTCTGAGTCCCGGCGACAGCGTCGTCGTACTCGGCCAGCGGGAGCATCTTGATCAGTTTCGGAAGGCGTATCTCCAAGTCTAATCACCGCTTCGAGAACTGGAAGCTCTTGCGGGCTTTCTTGTGGCCGAACTTCTTGCGCTCGACCATGCGCGAATCGCGGGTCAGGAAGCCGGCGTCGCGCAGGGCTGATTCGAAGTCGGGGCGGTATTCCTTCAGCGCGCGGGCCAAGCCCAGCATGACCGCGCCCGACTGGCTAAGCTTGCCGCTTCCGTTGACGTTGACGAAGACGTCGATCCGTTCCTTCATGTCGGTCAGAGTCAGCGGGGTCGCGCACGTCCATCCGCTGGACTTCAAGGGGGAAATACTCGTTGACGTCCAGTCCGTTGACGTTGAACTGGCCGGTTCCGTCGCGGATCCGCACGCGTGCCACGGCGGTCTTCCGCCGTCCGGTGCCCCAGGTGTAGGACTTCTGAGCCGTCGCCGTCATGAGTTTCCTCTCGGTCAATTGTCTATCATCCCGCAGCCGTCCCGCGAGATCGTGTGCTTGGATCCGTATGTCCGATCGAAGTCGCCGGGATTCTCGATTGCCAGCGACCCGATTATTCGGCCGATTCCGCGGCTCTAGCCGCAGCCGGTTCCGGGTCGGACGTCGCGGTCAAGGCAGGACTTGCCGGTTGACTCTCTGTCGCGTGCGCTTGCGGCGTCCCGGCACGCTCGTGCTCGGCCGCGGGTGCGACGTTCTCCTTCGGCACCGCGGGCGTGACGTTCTCCTTTGGCGCCGCGGGCGTCACGAAAACGGCCCCGGTCGGGACAGGACGTCCCGACAACGGCTCGAGCGTAATCGGGCACTGGGCCTGGTGGGGATGGTCCGGACCGACGTAGAGCTTGAGCTTGGCGAGCATGTGCCGGCCAATCTTGTTCTTGGGCATCATTCGCCCGATTGCCAGCTCCAGGATCCGCGCGGGATGACGCTCAAACATTTTCCACGCCGCAACGTCGCGCTGGCCACCGGGATATCCCGAGTATCTCTGGTAGGTCTTCTGGCGCCACTTCTGGCCCGTAAAGACCACCTTGTCGACATTGGTCACGACGACGTAGTCGCCGGTGTCGATGTGTGGCGTGTAAGTGGGCCGGTGTTTACCCATCAAGATCGGGGCGATCTGCGCGGCAAGCCGGCCGACGACAATCCCTTCGGCATCAATCACATACCAGTGCTTGGCGAGCTCTCCGGCTTTCGCTTGATAACAGTTCATGGAGAAATTTGCCTGACCTGGGAAAACGAACAAATCCAACGGCTTCTCATCGAGTCGAATATTCTACCTTACCAAGTCCCGCATTCCGGTCAAGATCCTGCCGGCTTGGTTCGAGTAAGCGAGCAACCTTTCATGGGCTAGCGGATGCGCGGTACTTGAGCATGCTGATCTGGTTGCCGGACGAATTGAAGCCCACTTCGTCCATGAACGTCCGGATCAGGATCAAGCCTCGGCCGCCGATCCGGCTCAGATCTTCGGCATCAACGGGACGGTTGAAAAGCATCGTGTCGAAACCTTGACCATCGTCATTGACCACGAAACGGGCTGCATTCCGGTCGAGCTGCACGTGAATCCGGATCCGGCGCGAGCAATAGGGCTCACACTGGCGGCGCTCCAGGGCGAGTTCGTCAAAGACCCGCTCGTCCGTCTGACGAACTTCCGAGCCCAATTCAAGGTTGCCGTGAAACATGGCATTGGTCAGCGCCTCCTGGAGGGCGATGCTCACCTGGAGCAGGCCGGTTCCGTCCCAGAATGCCATCCCGGCCAGCTCTTCTCCCACGAGTTTCATGAACGACGCGATCAGATCGGGATCGTTCTCCAGCACGAAGACCGACTCGCGGCGAACCATGCACCCAAGCAGCCGCCCCCGGTCGCGGTTCAAGGCAGCCAACTCCAGGATATGCCGGAGGGTCGGCACCAAATCGCGGGCGATGTCCTTCTTGGCAATATAGTTGGCGGCCCCGGCGCGCAGCGCTTGCATCGCAACGTCTTCACTGCCGTAAGCCGTCATGAGAATCACGAAGATGCGCGGGTGCTCCGCTCGAACCCGCTTTACAAGCTCGAGACCCTCCAAATCTGGCAAGACCAGGTCGGTCAGGATGACCGAAGGCGACTCGCGTTCGAGTGCCGCCAAGCCCTCTTTGACCGACCCGGCAAAGACGACCTTCAGGTCGCTCATGGGTGACAGAAGCGTCTCCACCAGACGGCAATCGAACGGTGAATCATCGACGACCAGCACCGTCGTGCGTTCGCCCTCGACTCGACCTTTGGCGGAGCAACCGGTTGACTCGGACTGACCAATCGATGAACACATAGGAGAGCCCGCTCATAAATGACGCGTGAGGCGCGCCGTATGGCCCTGCTCAGCCACTGCTAATCAACATACAACAGCCGGCATTCTTGCACACCAAAATTCCGGCGCGCTGAGCCCGCTATTCTGTCAAGATCGGAAACTGGCATACTGACCGTCCTGTCATCACAATCACGACGACTCCCGGTCTCTCATGGAGGCTGACCAAGGCAGGTTTACCAGCACGCTGATCCATCTGTGGCTCGATCACATAACTCTAGAACTGGCGGACGAACATGCTGCTCACCGTCCCGGAGGTCGTGCTATTCTTCAAGTTACTCCGATCGTTGATGTTCTACGTAAACCAGCGGCTTCACGTGGTTTCCCACGATCTTGCCAATCCCGAAGACTTCGCCTCGCTGGCGCCGGAGGTGGGGCTCACCGTGCGTAAGGCATTCCTCGAAAACACGGGTCTACTCCAGTCGTTTGTCGAGGAAAACCCCGCTCATCTGCCGAAAGATGAGCTCGCTATCGTCAGCTCCTGGCGTCATCTGGTCGCGGGCAAGTTCTACATCCTTCGTGAACTGAAAAAGCACACGGTGTTCCTCTCGAGCCACAAACAACCCATCGCCTACGGCGTGCTCGCCCTGTCAGAGCCGTTCCAGGAAGTGATCGGCCCCATCCTGCCCTGCTTTGCAGAAACGGTCTTGCTGCCGTTCAAGGGCTCGATCATTTACGACGGCTTGACGACGGCCTACGGCATCTCGTTCGGCCCCGGCATCCGGCGCACCTTGAACGAGGAGTTCAAGCAGCCAAAGGCGCGGCACGGGATCGTGACCTCGCTGCCGATGTCGGCCGATCCCATGCCATTGGCGGCGACCAAACCGAAAGCCAAACCCCCGTAGAAGTCGCGCCCGAAGGAGGAAACGGCCGAAGTTCTCAAGGTCATCGTCGGCATGACCGACCAGTTTTGCCATGAACACCTGAATGACGAATACGCCGTTGTTTGCTGGCAACTGGCCGAGAAACTGGCCCGCAAGCGCCCGTCGCCACTTCTGCGCGGCAGTCCGAATTCCTGGGCCAGCGGGATCGTTCGCACCGTGGGTTGGGTCAACTTCCTCCACGACAAGAGCCAAACCCCCCACATACCGTTGAGCGAAATCGACGCGATCTTCGGCATCAGCGAGAGCAACGGCGCGGCGAAGCTGAAGGCGATCCGCACCATGCTCCGGCTTCACCAATTCGACCCCGAGTGGACTTTGCCTGGCCAGATGGACGACAACCCCTTGATCTGGACTCTCGAGATCAACGGCCTCATGATCGACGTTCGCCGTGCTCCCAGAAACATCCAGGAGATCGCCTTTAAGAAGGGACTAATCCCGTACATTCCCGCCGATCGGCCGAAAGGGTGACGGCGATGAAACAAACTGACTCGTGAAACTCCGCTGTCCTTAACCTGGTATGCTATAAACAGAATGGCCGAATTTGCTTGAGGGAGTTTCGACATGTTGGTTGGAAAACGCGACCTCCTGTTCCTCGCTCTCGTCGTGGTCAGCGTGCTGAGCATGGGTGCAGGAATCTGGCGGGTTGCCGGATCGCCGGGCGCAGCTCCGGCGGACATCGGTCAAAAAACTTCAACCTTCGATCGATCGTTGCCGCGGTCGATACGACGTTCCGGGATCGGTGGGCCGGGCGCGGGGTGGTCCCGGCCGTTCCGGCCTCGGAGCTGTCGGTGATGCGTCGCCTTTCGCTTGGTCTATGCGGCACGATCCCGTCGCTGGAGGAAATCCGCCGGTTCGAGTCGCGACCGGCGGGCTCGCGGGTTGAAGCCTGGCTGGACGACTTGTTGCGCGACCGCCGCTTCGCTGACTACTTCGCGGAGCGGTTCGCGCGCGTGTTTGTCGGCACCGAGGACGGACCGTTCCTGGTGTTCAGGCGCCGCCGTTTTATCGCTTGGCTCAGCGACGCGTTTCTCGAGAATCGCCCTTATCGGGCGATCGTGCGCGACTTGATCGCCGATCGAGGCCTCTGGACAGACCATCCCGCGACCAATTTCGTGTCGGTGACCTTCGACCAGGAGGCGGGCCGGCCGTCACCGGAGCGACTCGGTGCGCGGGTGTCGCGAGCGTTTCTGGGAGTTCGGCTCGATTGCGCCTCCTGCCACGACCATCCCTTCCAGCACTGGAAGCAGGCCGACTTCCGTGGACTGGCCGCATTCTTCGGCGGCCTGCATTCCGATCTGCGCGGCATCCGCGACGCCGAAAATGATTATCGCCCGCCCGATCGCAAAACCAAGGAGCTCGCCACCGTCGCGGTCGCGCCCTGCGTTCCCTTCCTGAATGAGCTGCTGCCCGGGACCGGCACTACGCGAGATCAGCTTGCCGACTGGGTTGTGGATCCCCGGAATGGATACTTCGCGCGGGAGACGGTTAACCGGGTGTGGGCCCTGCTCTGCGGCCGCCCCCTGGCGGAGCCGATTGACGACTTGCCGGCTGTCTCCGAGCTGCATCCGGCCCTGGTCCGACTCGCCGACGACTTCTCTGCCCACGGCGCCGATCTGCACCGGCTGATCCGGATCATCGCGGCCACCGAGGTCTTCCAGCTTGACAGCGCCACCACAGAGGAGGGTGCCGTTGAACCCGAAGAGACGTGGGCCGCGTTTCCCTTGACGCGGCTCCGGCCCGATCAGGTAGCCGGAGCACTTTTCCAGTCGGCTTCGCTGCAGACCGTGGGCGCCCAATCCCACTGGTTTGTGCGTCTGGTGTCGTACACGGGCCGAAACGACTTCGTCCGCCGCTACGGAGACACCGGAGAGGATGAATTCGACCGCCGCGGCGGCACGATCCCCCAACGTTTGCTCTTGATGAACGGCGAGGTCGTGCGCGAGAAAATCAAGGACGACTTCTTCACCGCCGCTTCCCAGATTGCCTCACTCGCACCGAATGACGCCAAAGCGGTCGAGGCGGCTTTCCTCGCCGTTCTCACGCGCCGGCCGACGAGCGAAGAGTCGGCCCATTTCGCGGCCCGCCTGCGTGGCTCGTCTGGTAAGGAGCGCAAGGCTCGGCTCGCCGATCTTTACTGGAGCCTTTTGAACACGACGGAATTCTCCTGGAACCATTGAGGCCTCCATGATCGACTCGATTGGACCTGGGGTCAACCGCCGCGACTTCCTGGCTCTCACCGGCCTGGGCGTAAGCTGGCTCACGCCCGTTGGCCAACTGCTGGCGCGCGAGGCCGAGCGGTCGCGCCGGCCGGCTCAATCGATCATTCTCCTGTGGCTGGACGGCGGTCCCAGCCAGCTCGAGACATTCGACCCGCACCCCGATTCGCGGATCGCGGGGGGAACCAAGGCCATCGCAACCGCGATCCAGGGCGTTCAGCTTGCCGCTGGTTTCGAGCAACTGGCCGGAGAGCTGCGGTCGGTCGCGCTGGTACGCTCAATGGTCAGCAAGGAGGGCGATCACGAGCGCGGCACTTACTTGATGAAGACGGGCTACCGCCCCGATCCCACGGTCGAGCATCCCTCGATCGGGGCCGTCTGCTGCCACGAGCTGCCCGCTGGGTCGACCGACATCCCCCGGCACATCTCCATCCTGACCGGGCGCTGGCCCAGCCGGGGCGGGTTCCTGGGCGGTGAATTCGACGCCTTCCAGGTGGGCGACCCCAAGGGCGCGCTGCCCGACGTGACCGCGGGAGTCTCGCCGGAGCGCGAGCAGGCGAGGTTCCGTGACCTGGACGTTCTGGAACGGACGTTTGCGCGCGGCCGCAGCCGCCGGGTTGGAGCCACTCTCCATCGCGAAACGCTCTCCCGCGCCCGCGTCATGATGACCTCCGAACAGCTCAAGGCGTTCGACGTGTCCCGAGAGCCCGCGAGTGTCCTGGCCGAGTATGGCGACACCCCCTTCGGCCGCGGTTGCCTGGCCGCGCGGCGGCTCATCGAGGTCGGCGTCCGCTGCGTCGAGGTCACCCTGAGCGGCTGGGACGCCCATGTCAACAACCATGAGGTCCACCGCGCCCGGGTCAAAGAACTCGATCCGGCGTTCGCCGCCCTGCTCCGCGACCTGCGGCGGAGCGATCTCTTCGAGCGGACCATCGTCCTCTGCTCTGGTGAATTCGGCCGGACACCGAAGGTCAACCTGGCGGGCGGCCGCGACCACTGGACAAGCGGCTTCAGCCTGGCGCTGGCTGGGGGCGGAATTCACGGCGGGCAGGTGATCGGCCAGACGGATCCCGAGGGCGTGAAGGGCCCGGTAACGCCGACGACCATCGAGGACATTCACGCGACTGTCTTGACGGCGGTCGGCCTCAGTCCAGTCAAGGAGAACACGGCGCCCGCGACGGGACGGCCCATCAAGCTTAGCCAAGGAAGGCCGATACGCGAGCTTCTCGTTTGAGCTGAACCGAACGAAGCGTGAAGGAGGATCAGTCGTTTCGGTTCCGTGACCCCGAAGGCGTCCTTGAGCGGCCCTGTTTCCCGTCCGCCGTGGCCGTACGCCGATTCTTACTATCGCGAATTTCCATCCGGACGACATCCCAGCCAGCCTCAGGATGCCTGGCTGCAACCTGAAGCAGGACGCGTGTGGGGCCGTCAGGCTTTCGCCGGCCGTGTTCCCAGTTTCGCAGCGTCTTTACGCTGATGCCCAGCAAGTTGGCAAACGCCGTCTGCGACAACCGAAACGAGTCTCGAACATGCCTGACATCCGGAGTGTCAAACACGAACGAACGCGACGGCGATGATATTATCGAGTTGGGCCGACCGTGACGCCCGGCACTTCGCTTCTCTACCCAATGCCGTTCGCGCGATTTACCGCATACAATACTGGTGTGTGCGGTACGGTTCCGTTCCAACAAGACCGATCAGAGGAACTCCAGTCGATGCCGACCGCGTCGAAAACCGAAACCGATGTGAATGGCCCGCTTGAAGCGCCTTCGTCCGCGCCCGGCGAAGAGCGCGTCGAAACCACGGGCGCTAGCCGAGCCAGCTTCCGCTCTCTCACGAACCTGGAACGGCGAACCCAGGAAATCGGCCGCGAGCTCTTCGATCGGATCGGCCGCGGGCCCAGACCGTGGCAGCGGGGCTGGTGGGATGACCGCGTTGTTGCCGCCACGCTCGACGACCCGCTGGTCCGCGTCCAGCTCTTTCGGTTCATCGACGTCCTGCCGGCCTTGAAGAACCCGGACGCGATCCGCCGGCATCTCGCCGAGTATCTGTCGGAAGCCGATGATCGCGTGCCCGCGTGGCTGAGCCTGGCTCTTCGGCTGGCACCGGGCGGGACGATCCGCGCCCAGTGGCTCGCCCTGGCCGCGCGGCTCGCGGCCGGCCTGATGGCCAGGAAATTCATCGCCGGCAGCACCCCGGATGAGGCGAGGCAGACCGTCGAGGCCCTCCGCCGCCGCCGGCTCGCCTTCACCGCCGACTTGCTCGGCGAGGCGGTGATCAGCGAGGCCGAAGCCGACCTTTATCAAGAGACCTGTCTCGCCTTGCTGAGCGGACTGGCCGGCCCCCTGGCGGCCAGCCCCGAGGTCCCGCTGATCGACCGCGACCAGAACGGACCGATTCCGCGGGTCAACCTCTCGCTCAAGCTCTCGAGCCTGACCGCCCATTTCGAGCCGATCCAATCGAGCGCGACGATCGAGCGCGTCGCCCGGCGGCTGCGGCCCATCCTGGCCCTGGCCCGCAAGCTCGGTGCCTATATCCACGTGGACATGGAGCAGTACTCCTCCAGGGCGCTCTCCTACGAGCTTTTCTGCCGCGTGCTCGCAGAACCGGACTTTCGCGACTGGCCGGATGTCGGAATTGTCGTGCAAGCCTACCAGCCCGATGCCGAGCCAGAGCTAGAGATGCTGCACGACTGGGTCGTGCGTCGCGGCTCGCCGATCACCATCCGGCTGGTGAAGGGCGCTTACTGGGACTATGAGGTCTTGACCGCTCGACGGCTAGGCTGGCCCGAGCCCGTCCATCTGCAAAAGTGGCAGAGCGATGCGGCATTCGAGCGCCTGCGCGGTTCTTGATCGACCACCACGACCGACTGCGGCCCGCCTTCGGCAGCCACAACGTACGAAGCCTGGCCAGCGCGGCCGCCTACGCCGAAGCGCAGGGCTTGGCGCCCGCTGCGTATGAATTCCAGACACTCTTCGGCATGGGTGACCTGATCCAGGGGCGCTCCGCGATCGCGGCCATCGCGTGCGGGTGTACACTCCGTATGGGGCGATGCTGCCGGGCATGGCCTACCTGGTCCGCAGGCTGCTCGAGAATACATCCAACGAGTCGTTCTTGAAGGCAAGTTTCAGCGAGCACGCGCGGATTGAAGATCTGCTGCGCGATCCCGAGGAGGCCGGAGCGATGTTGATCCGTTCGCGCCAGGCGAGGACCGAAGCAAAGCCCGTTTCCAGCCAGCCGGCGCTGCCGCCGTTTCGGAACGAGCCCCCGGCCGACTTCGCTCGTGACTCGAGCCGCGAGGCCATGCGCCAGGCACTCGAGCGGGTCCGCGCAACTCGGCCAACGCTACAGCTTGATCGTCAACGGCCGGGAGATCGACACCCAGCCCAAGCGGCTCGATTCGATCAATCCCAGCCAGAGCTCGCGCGTCATCGGCGAGGTGGCCATGGCCGGGGCGGACCATGCCGATCTGGCGGTGGCCGCCGCCCGAGCCGCTGCGCCGGAGTGGGCATCGACCCCTGCCGACCGAAGGGCCCACATCTTGATCGAGGCCGCGGCGATCATGCGCCGCCGCCGGTTCGACCTGGCGGCGTGGGAAGTCTATGAATGCGGCAAGCCCTGGGAAGAAGCGGATGCCGACGTCGCCGAGGCCATCGATTTCTGCGAATTCTACGCGCGGGAGATGATCCGGCTCGCCGAGCCCAGGCATCGCGACGTGCCGGGCGAGACCAATTTTTCCGAGCACATCCCGCGCGGCGTGGCGGTGGTTATCCCCCCCTGGAATTTTCCGCTGGCCATACCCTGCGGCATGACCGTGGCCGCACTGGCCGCGGGCAATACCGTGATCCTCAAGCCGGCCGAACAGGCGCCCCTCATCTGCTGGCATCTCACGCGGGTGCTTCACGAAGCCGGTGTGCCCGCGGGCGCCCTCAATTATCTGCCCGGGCTCGGCGAGGAGGTCGGCCAGGCCCTGGTCAACCATCCCGATGTCGACGTGATCGCCTTTACCGGCTCACGCGACGTCGGCCTTTTGATCAATCGCCAGGCGGCCGAGACGAAGCCAGGACAAACCCACGTCAAGCGGGTGATCGCCGAGATGGGCGGCAAGAACGCGATCCTGATCGACGATGACGCCGACCTCGATGAGGCCGTTGTGGGGGTCATCCAGAGCGCCTTCGGCTACGCGGGTCAGAAATGCTCGGCCTGCTCGCGCAATCGTGCTGGAGGGAATCTACGACACGTTTGTCGCCCGCCTGGCCGAAGCGGCTCGCGCCGTCAAGGTCGGGCCGGCCGACGACCCCGAAACGCAGGTTGGCCCCGTGATCGACGCCGAGGCTCGCCGACGGGTTCTCGAGTATCAGCGGATCGCGGCGGCCGAGGGACGGGTGGTTTATCACACCGAGCTAGGGGAGCTCGCCGCCCAGGGATACTTTGTCGGCCCGATGATCGTGGCCGACGTCGCCCCCACGGCTCGCGTCGCCCAGGAGGAGATCTTCGGCCCCGTGCTTGCTGTCATCAAGGCAACGGACCTGGCCGACGCCCTGCGAATCGCCAACGGCACTCAGTATGCCCTGACGGGCGGGCTCTACTCCCGCAGCCCGGCCCACATCGAACGCGTGAAGCGCGAGTTCCGCGTCGGCAACCTCTATATCAACCGCGGAATCACCGGCGCGCTCGTCGACCGCCAGCCTTTCGGCGGCTTCAAACTTTCGGGCATCGGCACCAAGGCCGGTGGACCGGATTATTTGCTCGAGTTTTTACTCACCCGGTCGGTCACCGAGAACACGATGCGGCGCGGGTTTGCACCGGAAGAAAGGGAGGTTTGACGATGGCAACACGCGAGCAGCTCCGCGACGTGCTGAGCGCAAGACCCTTCCGGCCTTATATGATCACACTCGCGGACGGTCAAACGTTCACAATCCGGCATCCTGAACTTGTCGCCTGCGACGTGCGGGGCCGCGACCTCCAGATCAACACCGACGACGGATTGGTCAGAGTCGAATGTGTCTTCGGCTATGCTCCCGGTTTGACAAGCCGCAGCCGACGTGGTCGTTTAACCGGGAGCCCTCGGCGACCGCGTTCACTGCTCTAGCCTGAACGGTCGCCGTCGCCGTTGGCTCCGGGTTAAACTTCGTTTGCCGCTCAGTGTTGCGCAGGGTGCGCCGAATCCGAGCGTCAATTGTGGTTATTCCATTTTCTCAACGTCGCGCTCAATTTCCGGATCTCCGCCGTTAATAATCTTGGGGGGATGAAATCCATGGCGGACGACGGCGATGAGCTGGCTTTGCGGCTGGAGTCGTTCCGGAACTACCTGCTCCTCTTGGCGAGGGTGCAGTTGGGCGGCCGGCTGCGGGGCAAG
The DNA here is from genome assembly GCA_963823675.1 of uncultured Isosphaeraceae bacterium. Taxonomy (GTDB): domain Bacteria; phylum Planctomycetota; class Planctomycetia; order Isosphaerales; family Isosphaeraceae; genus CAWGMT01. The sequence continues at coordinate 452,981 of CAWGMT010000025.1, forward strand.
CTCGACCCGGACGACCTGGTGCAGCAAACCTTGACGCGAGCTCTGGAGAAGCGCGACCGGTTCCGCGGCACCGACGACGCCCAGCGCGCCGCCTGGCTGCGGACACTCCTGTCCCACACCCTGATCGACGCCGTTCGCAAGCTCGCCCGGTCGGGCGGGGCTGAGCGCTCGCTGGAGGCGGCAATCGAGCAATCGTCGGCGCGGCTCGAGGCCTTGCTGGCGGCGGATCAGACTACGCCGAGCGGGCGGTTTGAACGGCAGGAGCGCCTCCGGCGACTGGCCGACGCCCTGGCCGAGCTCCCCGACGATCAGCGGCGGGCCGTCGAGCTGAAGCACTTGCAGGGGGTCGCACTGGTCGAGGTCGCCGCGCGGATGGGCCGAACGGTGCCGGCGGTTGCGGGGCTGCTCCATCGGGGCTTGAAGGCGCTGCGAGAGAATATGGGCGAGACCTAGCCGCTACGCGAAAATCAGTGTCGCCTTTCGCTCCGCGAAAGCTAAGTGGAGCCGCAGAATGACTTGAGTGGAGGCTTGGGCTCTCTGGGTTAAGACGCACGCCGGCCGCCGCATTCGATCGGTCCGATCGGTCCGAGCGGTCGGATCCGGCGGATCGGACGCGGCGGCCGGCCGACGTAGCTGCTTCAGCGGCTCAACTTAGAAAGGGAATAACCGATGAGCGAACCGACGAGCCCGGACGACCCCCGTCAACAGCGGCTCGAGCAGGCGATGGCCGAATACCTGATCGCCACCGACGCCGGCCGGCCTCCCGAGCCCGAGGCTTTCCTGGCCCGCTACCCCGACCTTCGCGCCGAGCTTGCCGGCTTCCTGGCTGACCGGTCGGCGCTTGCGGGCTTGGTCCAGCCGCTGCTTCCGGCGGGGATGGTACCGCCCGCGCCCGGTGCTGCGCTTGAGCCGGAGGCGACCCTGCCGATTTCCGGTATGACCGCGGCGGGCGGCGCGTCCGAGCCCAACCCGAGCGCGATGGTCAAGCACCGCGGCCGGCCAGGCAGCCCCGACGCGACAGCCACCATCGATCCGGTCCCCGGTACCGGGAAGCCAACCGACCCGCCGCCGACCGCCACATTCGGCGCGGGTCCCCAGGGGATCGATGCGTCGGGCACCCTGCCGGACGGCACCCGCGTGCGCTACTTCGGCGACTACGAGCTGATCAAGGAATTGGGGCGCGGCGGCATGGGCGTCGTCTACAAGGCCCGCCAGATCAGCCTCAACCGCGCCGTGGCGCTCAAGATGATCAGGTCGGCCTCGTTGGCCAGCGAAGATGAATTGCGGCGGTTCCAGAACGAGGCCGAGGCGGTCGCCACGCTCGACCATCCGCACATCGTGCCCATCCTGGAGGTCGGCAACCACGACAGCCAGCGATACTTCAGCATGAAGCTGATCGGCGGGCCGAGCGTGGATAAAAAGCTTGCAGACTACGTCGCGAATCCGAGGGAGGCCGCGAAGCTGTTGCAGAAGGCCGCCCTGGCGGTGCACCACGCCCACCAGCGGGGCATCCTCCACCGCGACCTCAAGCCGGCGAACATCCTGCTCGACGAGCACGGCGAGCCATTCGTCACCGATTTCGGGCTGGCCAAACGAGCGGCGGGTGACAGCGAGCTGACTCACAGCGGGTTGATCCTGGGGACGCCGGCGTACATGGCGCCCGAGCAGGCGTCGGGCCGGCGTGGGGCGGTGACGACGGCCAGCGACGTGTATGGCCTGGGTGCGGTCCTCTACGCGCTCCTGACCGGCCGCGCGCCGTTCGGAGGGTCTTCCGTCGGCGAGACGCTCGAGCAAGTCCGTGAATCCACACCGGCGCGCCCGTCGAGCATCAACGCCGGGATCCCTCGGGACCTGGAAGTGATCTGCCTGAAGTGTCTGGAAAAGGAGCCTGCGCGGCGGTATGCGTTGACGCATGCATTGGCCGACGACCTGGGGCGGTACCTGGCGGGCGAGCCGATTGCGGCGCGGCCGGTGGGCAACGTGACGCGATTCTGGATGTGGTGCAGGCGGAACCCGTCGCTGGCGGGATCGCTCGGCGCGGCGGCGGTGGCGTTGACGGCTGTGGTAATCTTGGCGCTGCTCTACGCCGACCGGAACGCGCGGCTTGCCACCGTCGAGGCGGACAAGGCCCGCGAGCAGACGCTGGCGGCCAAGGAGAAATCGATTCTAGCCGACAACCTCCGCATCGAGCGGGACAACCTGAAATCGGCACTGGCCACCTCGTACCAGCGGTTGGCGGCCCTCCGTTTCGAGCGCGGTCAGTCTGCTTTCGAGAAGGGGCAGACCGGGCCCGGCCTGCTCTGGATGGTCGAGAGCTGGCGCTCGGCCGTGGCCGCGGGTGACCGCGGCTGGCACCACGCCGCGCGGGCCAACATGGCCGCCTGGCAAAGCCACGACTTCGCGCTCAAGGAGGTTTTCTCGCACCAGGACGCGGTCAATTGCGTGGCGTTCAGCCCGGACGGCAAGACCGTCCTCACCGGCAGTGACGACAAGACGGCGCGGCTCTGGAACGCCGCTACCGGCAAGCCCATCGGCCCTCCGCTGGCACACCAGGACGCGGTCAATTGCGTGGCGTTCAGCCCGGACGGCAAGACCGTCCTCACCGGCGGTGCAGACAAGACGGCGCGGCTCTGGAACTCGGCCACCGGAAAGCCGATCGGATCGCCCCTGGCGCATCAGGGCGCGGTCGAATCCGTGGCGTTCAGCCCGGACGGCAAGACCGTCCTTACCGGTAGTGACGAGAGGACGGCGCGGCTCTGGGACGCGGCCACCGGCAAGCCCATCGGTTCTCCCCTTGCGCACCAGGACTGGGTGTCGGCCGTGGCGTTCAGCCCGGGCGGCAAGGCCGTCCTCACCGGCAGTCACGACAGCACGGCGCGGCTCTGGGACGCCGCCACCGGCGAGCCCATCGCGCCTCCCCTGGCGCACCAGAGCATCGTGTGGGCCGTGGCATTCAGCCCGGACGGCAAGACCGTCCTCACCGGCAGTGACGACAAGACGGCGCGGCTCTGGGACGCGGCCACCGGCAAGCCCATCGGGCCTCCACTGGCGCATCAGGAGGTGGTCTGGGCCGTGGCGTTCAGCCCGGACGGCAAGACCGCCCTCACCGGCAGTGGCGACAAGACGGCGCGGCTCTGGGACGCGGCCACCGGCAAGCCCATCGGGCCCCCACTGGCGCACCAGAGCGCGGTCCGGGCTGTGGCGTTCAGCCCAGACGGCAAGGCTATCCTCACCGGCAGCCAGGACAGGACAGCGGCGCTCTGGGACACGGCCACCGGCAAGCCCATCGGGCCTCCACTGGCGCATCAGGACGCGGTCTACGCCGTGGCGTTCAGCCCCGACGGCAAGGCCGTCCTCACCGGCAGTGACGATAAGACGGCGCGGCTCTGGGACGCCACCACCGGCAAGCCCGTTGCGCCTCCCATGGCACACGAGGCCGGGGTGTCGGCCGTGACGTACAGCCCCGACGGCAAGGCCGTTCTCACCGGCAGCTCTGACATGACGGCACGGCTCTGGGACGCCGCCACCGGTAAGCCCATCGGGCCTCCCATGGTGCACGAGGGCATGGTTTTGGCCGTGGCGTTCAGCCCCGACGGCAAGGCCGTCCTCACCGGCAGCCCGAACTGGACAGCGCGGCTCTGGGACGCCGCCACCGGCAAGCCCATCAGGCCTCCCATGTTGCACTACGGCATCTTCAGGTCCGTGGCGTTCAGCCCGGACGGCAAAACCGTCCTCGCCGGCAGTGACGACAATACGGCACGACTCTGGGACGCCGCCACCGGCAAGCCCATCGGGCCACCCCTGGAGCACCAGGGCGCGGTCTTGGCCGTGGCGTTCAGCCCGGACGGCAAGGCCGTCCTCACCGGCAGCGAGGACAGGACGGCGCGGCTCTGGGACGGCGCCACCGGCAAGCCCATCGGGCCTTCGCTGGCCCACGAGGGCGCGGTCGGTGCCGTCGCGTTCAGCCCGGACGGCAAGGCCATCCTCACCGGCAGCGAGGACAGGACGGCGCGGCTCTGGGACGCCGCCACCGGCAAACCCATCGGCCTTCCCCTGGCGCACCAGGGCTGGGTCTACTCCGTGGCGTTCAGCCCCGACGGCAAGACAATTCTCACCGGCAGCGATGACAAGACGGCCCAGCTCTGGGACGCCGTGACCGGTAAGCCCATCGGGCCTCCCCTGACGCACCAGGGCGACGTCAATGCCGTGGCGTTTAGCCCCGACGGCAAGTCCGTCCTCACCGGCAGCGATGACAAGACGGCGCGGCTCTGGCCTATTCCGGAGTTACCCGACGATCTCGCACGCCTCGCCACCTGGGTCGAGGTCGTCACCGGCCTCGAGCTCGATGAGCAGGGCTCCGTCCATGTGCTGGACAACGCGACCTGGCGCCAGCGCCGCGAACGGCTCGATCGAGAGGGCGGCCCACCGGAATTGGGCAGACGTTGGCTTCTCGACCCCATCCTCTTCGGCCCCGAACCAACCGCCCGTGCGCGGGCCTGGATCGAGCGAGAGCGGTGGGCGGTAGCCGAGGCAGCCTTCGACGAGGCCGTCCTCGCGCGGCCCTTCGACCCAGACGTGGTGCTCGAGCGCGCCCGCTTTCACGCCGCCCACTCCCGGCCCGAGCGGGCCGACGACGACTTCGTTCAGGCATACGCCCTTGGGGCACGCGACCCCGATGTCATCGAGGCGATCTCCCGGAGCGAGCCCCTCTTCCAGCGTGCCGTGACGCAGGCGCCCCCCGACTCGGCGGCTGCGCTCTTGAGCCGGCGCGGCGAGTATCGCGGCGCCAGGCGGCAGCGATGGGCCGAGGCCGCCGCGGACTTTGGGCAGGCCATACGGCTCCAACCGGAGGTGGTCGACTTCTGGAATCACCAGCACGCTCAAATCCTCTCGCTCACGGCCGCCGGGGAGCGTGATGGACTCAGGAGAGCGCGTTCCGACCTGCTTGACCGGCTGGGTTCAACCACCAACCCGTATACGGCGAATTACGTTGCCTGGAATGCGTCGCTGGCTCCAGGTTTGGATGCTCGCGTCGAAAAGCTGGTTCGCCTGGCCGAGTTTGCCGTGAACGGCGCCCCGAACGCCCGTTCGAAGGGACCCTACCTGAACACTTTCGGCGCCGCCCTCTACCGCGCCGGACGATTCGACGATGCGATCCGCCGGCTGGACGAAGGGATTCAGCTCAAGGGCGGGACGAGCGAGCCCCTTGACTGGGTCTTCCTGGCAATGGCCCATCACCGCCTCGGGCATCGCGAGCTTGCCCATCGCTACCTCGAATCACTGCGCAGCCGCCAGCCGAGCACCGATCCCGACAAGTTCTGGGATGAGCTGGAGATCCGTCTCCTTCGCAGCGAGGCCGAGGCAACGATCCTCTACGACCCGATCTTCCCGGCCGACCCGTTCGCCCCCCGCGAGTAACCGACCCGGCCCAGCTTCCACAGGCATGCGGGGCGCGTTCGGGTGTAAGAGGAGTTCAGGCACCCAACACAGCGACCCCCAGGCGAGAATAGAGCGATTGCTCCCCTTCCGTGTCCTTCCGTGCATTCCGTGGTTCAAAATTCTTCCGAAACCAGAGAGAATAATGAGTTCAACCACGGAGCACACGGATCTACACGGAAAAATGAGAGATCTATTCCCCATCCATCTCCCTGCGCTCCCTATGCGGTTGAATGTTAGAGCACCATCCGCTCCACTTTCACGTCGGGGTAGCTTCCGAATCTGTATGTGGTCGTCGATGCCGCACTCCATTATAGCCTGACCACCGGGGCGTCCCTCGCCCTCACTGGAAAGGCTGGCCTTGTCACGCTGCCAGTCGCGTGCGTTACCGCAACTCGGCCCGACAGCCTAATCCTGCCCCGGCTCGAACACGCGATCCACCTGGTTCTCGACCCCCCCCCCGGCGCGGTTGTGCCGCCTGCAAAGATTGTGCAGGAACATACCAGGAGACCCAACCGATTTTGACTCGGCGGGATAGGCAATATATGCCAAACTAAACTGTCAGGTCGCGCGCATGGATTACTAAAGCGGAGATCATCTCATGGCTTCTCCATTTGAGCTCCAGGAGAGGGATGGTTCGGAGGTTGGCCGTTCCCTGCCCGGTTTCTCTGCGATAGACCCGCGCAGTCTGGTCAATGTATCACCGCGGCCGAGCATGTTGTCAACGCAACCCCTATCGACACCGCCAGCCGCTCAATACAATAAGCGGTCAACTTGGCGAAAGACGATCCAGGACGATTACATGGGTTTCTCCGTTCGCGTCCTTTCTTCTTGGCGACTTTGCGTCTTTGCGTGAGTTGATCCGTTTGCCTTGATCACGTTGTCGGAATTCTTCGGATTCGTAGAACCCAAACCTGGCTAGCGACACCATGAGCCTGACGACCAAACCGGCCCCATCGAGCCGTCGCCCAGATTGGCCACGCTTTGGCGGTAATCGATTAGGGGCCGCGCAAAACCAGCCTTTCCAATTGATGAAAGAGGAGCGGCCGCCTCTGATCCGACCGATCCGACCGATTCGACCGATCCGACCGATCAGAGGCGGCCGCTCCCGCCGCGGATTGGAAAAGTTATTACTGCGCGGGCCCGTAGCTGCGATTCTCTCCTCATGCCTATTTGTTTTCGGACCACGCGCTCTCGCCGCAGACGGCGCCAAGACCGACGGCCTCGAGATCCGCGTCAGCTTCGGCCCCGAATTGAGCAAGACGCCGCTCGACGGCCGCCTGCTCGTCATGCTTTCCACCGACCCCAAGGACGAGCCCCGGAACCAGATCAGCGACAGCGCCAAGACCCAGCAGATTTTCGGCATCGACGTCGATGGCCTCGCGCCGGATCAAGAGGCGAAGATCGACGGCACGGTGCTCGGCTACCCGCTTGGGAGCCTACGCCAGGTCCCGCCGGGGAAATACCGCATCCAGGCCTTGCTCCACAGGTACGAGACGTTTCACCGCGCCGATGGACACGTCGTCAAGCTCCCGATGGACCGCGGCGAGGGCCAGCAGTGGAACAAGGCGCCCGGCAACCTCTACAGCACGCCCGTCGAGATCCAGATCGAGACCGGCTCGAACGCGGCCGCCCCGATTCGCGTCCGGCTCGACAAGGTGATCCCGCCGATTGCCGAGGCGGCAACGACCAAGTACATCAAGCACGAACGGATCCAGAGCGATCGCCTCACCAAATTCTGGGGCCGGCCGATGCATTTGGGTGCCCACATTCTGCTGCCCGACGGTTTTGATTCCCATCCGGATGCGCGCTACCCACTGGTCATCTTCCACGGGCATTTCCCCCAGACGTTCGGCGGGTTTCGCGAGCAACCGCCCGATGAGAGCCTCAAGCCCGAATACAACGAGCGATTCCACCTTGCCGGATATAACCGCATCGTCCAGGAACAGGCCCATCAGTTCTACAAGGAATGGACCTCCGCGAATTACCCCCGCATGGTCATCATCGAGATCCAGCACGCCAACCCGTTCTATGACGACTCGTACGCCGTCAATTCGGCCAACGTCGGCCCTTACGGCGATGCCATCACCTACGAGCTGATTCCTTACCTGGAGAAGAAATACCGCTGCCTCGGTTCCGGTTGGGCGCGATTTCTGTACGGCGGGTCGACCGGCGGCTGGGAAGCTTTGGCCGTTCAGCTCTTCTATCCCACCGAGTACAACGGCTGCTATGCCGCCTGCCCCGACCCGATCGATTTTCGCGCCTATACCCTGGTCGATATCTACAAGGACAAGAACGCCTATTACGATGAAGGGCCGTGGCACAAGGTCAAGCGGCCCGGCATGCGCAATTACCTGGGCCAGATCGCCACCACGCTGGAAGACATGAACCGGCATGAGCTCGTGCTGGGAACGAAGAGCCGCTCGGGCCAGCAGTGGGACATCTGGGAGGCTGTTTATTCACCGGTCGGGCCCGACGGTTATCCCAAGCCGATCTGGGACAAGCGAACCGGCGTCATCGACCTCGAAGTCGCCAGGTACTGGCGCGATCATTACGACCTGCGGTATATCCTCGAGCGCGACTGGCCCAAGATCGGCAAGCAGCTCGAAGGCAAGATCAACATCTACGTCGGCGATATGGACAGCTTCTATCTGAATAACGCCGTTTACCTGATGGAAGAGACGCTCAAGAAGCTGACGAGCCCGCCCTACGGCGGCGAGGTGCTCTACGGCGACCGCGCCGAGCATTGCTGGAACGGCGACCCAACCCGGCCCAACGCCATCAGCCGCCTGCGCTATCATCAGATGTACGCGCCCAAGATCGTCGAACGGTTGTTGAAGACAGCCCCGTCGGGGGCGGATGTGACGAGCTGGAGGTATTAGCGCGGTCGGTTCGCCGGACGGAGCCGGCTCCTTCAACACCACGCGCTGATGGGCCGGGTGATTGTAGGAGGGGGCTCTGTCCCCCGATCTTCTGGTTACGTCAATGACGCGTGGGGCAATTGAAAACATGTGTGCACGTGATTCGGCTTCCCCGTGTGTGGGGGAAGGTGGCCCGCAGGGCCGGATGGGGGGTTTCTGCATGCGACACCAATACGTGACCTGGCTCGGAACATTCCTCCTCGCCGCGACTCCTTGTCTCCTCCAAGCGCAGCAAGCCGGCTTGCCGGTCCCCGTGGGCGCCGCGGTCGTGGATATCACGCCCGACTATCCCGTGCGCCTCGTGGGTTACGAGAGCCGCAAGACCGAGTCGGAGGGCATTGCGAGCCGGCTCAAAGCCAGAGCACTCGCGATCGGCGGCGACAACGAAGAAGAAGGCGGACCTGCCGTTCTCGTCGCGGTCGATAACTGCGCCGTCGGGTCCAACATCACCGAAGAGGTGGCGGCTCGCCTCTTGAAGAAGGTATTGCTCAAGCGCGAGCGATTCACCGTCTGCTCGACTCATACGCACTGCGCGCCGGGGCTCCGGAGCGAGCTGAACTTCATCTTCGGCAAGCCGCTGCCCCCAGACCAGAAGGAGCATATCGACCGCTACACGCGCGAGCTCACCGATGCGATCGAAAAAGTCGCACTCAAGGCTCTGGCTGCACGGGCGCCGGCGAGCCTGGCGTGGGGCCAGGGCCAGGTCGGTTTCGCGGCCAACCGCCGCGTGCTCAAGAAAGGCAAGTGGACCGGCTTTGGGGTCAACACCAACGGTCCCGTCGACTCGAGCGTGCCCGTGCTGCGAGCGACCGATGCCTCGGGAAAGGTCCGGGCGGTGCTCTTTGGCTATGCCTGCCACTGCACGACCCTGGGGGGTGAATTCAACAAGATCTGCGGCGATTGGGCCGGGTTTGCCTGCGAGCAGATCGAAGCACAGTCGCCAGGCGCGATTGCCCTGGCGATCGTCGGCTGCGGGGCCGACGCCAATCCCGAGCCGCGCCGCGGGCTCGACGACGCCAAGCAGCATGCTGCTGCGGCCGCCCGCGAGGTCGACCGCGTGATCAAAACCGCAATGACTCCCCTGCCCGGCCGCATCCGTGCCCGGATCAATCGCTTCGCGCTGCCGCTCGAGCCCCCGCCGAGCCGCACCACGCTCGTCGAGCGGACCAAGCTGCCGGGCGCTGGGGGCTATTTCGCCAGGACCTTGATCGAACGGCTCGATCGTGGCGAGCCGCTTCCGACCCAGGTCCCCTACGTGGTCCAGACCTGGTGCTTCGGCGACGAACTGGCCATGGTCTTTCTGGCTGGCGAGGTCGTCGTCGACTACGCCTTGCGGCTGAAATGGGAGATCGACGCCAACCGGCTGTGGGTGGCGGCCTACAGTAATGACGTGCCGTGCTACATTGCGTCGCGACGAGTGCTGAGCGAAGGCGGGTACGAGGCCGATTCGTCGATGATCTACTATGGACATCCGGCCCGGCTGGCCCCTCGAGCAGAAGACCTCATCATCCAGGCGGTGCACGACCTCTTACCCCCGCCATTCGCTGGGCCTCGGAAACCGTGATCCTCGAGCTTCCTTGCGCGCCATTTCCCCCCCTTGATAAGTGGGCGTCAGGGGGGGTGGGCGTGGCACCAGCAACCGCTCGGCCGGAGGTGTGCTTTCCCGAGAGCGCTTGCCATGGCGTTTCTCGCGCGCTGTCCACCCCCCCCTGCCCCCCCTGAGCAAGGGGGAGAGTTTTTTTCGGGACGCGCGGCGCAACAACTGGCCCAGCGAATGACCGCTGAATCCAAATGGAGAGGTGCAACATGACCGCGAAAGAGATCGTGGAAGAACTGAGAAAGCTCGGATCGGAAAGCATCAAGAAGGTGCTGCGCAACCACGGCGTGCAGGAACCGTTCTTCGGTGTGAAAATCAGCGATATGAAGAGAATCCAGAAGCGAAACAAGATGGACTATCAACTCGCGCTCGATCTGTACGACACCGGGAATTACGATGCCATGTATCTGGCCGGGCTCATCGCTGACGATGCCAAAATGACCAAAAAGGACCTCAGTCACTGGGTGAAAATGGCCAACGGAGGCGCACTCGCATCAGCCACGGTCCCGTGGGTCGCGGCGGGAAGTCAGCACGGGTACGAGCTCGCGCTGGAGTGGATCGAATCGAAGCAAGAAAACGTCGCTGTTGCCGGATGGGCGACTCTGAGCAGCCTGGCGGCCCTGAAGGAGGATGATGATCTTGATCTGGCTGCGCTCGAGCGACTGCTCCAGCGCGTGCAGAAGACGATTCATCAGCAGCCGGATTCCGTTCGCTCAGCCATGAACGGCTTCCTGATCGCGTTGGGCACGTACGTGCAGGGACTCAGCGACCTTGCCATGCAGGCAGCGGCGAAGGTGGGCGAGGTTTCGGTTGACATGGGCAACACTGCCTGCAAAGTACCCAACGCGCTCGAGCGTATTAATGACGCCCGGGAAAGTGGCGCAGTCGGCAAGAAGCGCAAAACGGTGAAATGCTGACGCATTGGCCTTACCGCCTCGCCGCCTGGGCCTGCCGGGCCTCGGCCACGCCCTCCCCGTCCGGCAGGTTCGCGATCGTCCGATGGTACGGCACGTCCGGTCCGACACACCGCTGCCACTCGGCCCAGGAGAGGTTGCGGTTGGCGATCCGGACAGCCCGGCGAACCCAGGAATCGGGGTTGACGTCCCACAGCACCACGTAGCCGGGATCAGAGGAATTTGCCGTGGCGATGGTTCGCCCGTCCGGCGCGAACGCCACGCTCGAGATCTGGTAGACGATGTCCTTGCCATGGTGGAAATTGAGCGGCGTGCCCAGACGCTCGCGGCGCGCCACGTCCCACAGGACCACGCCGCCGGGTTCATCATCGAAGTGGCATGCGGCGGCGATGGTCCGTCCATCCGGCGCGAACGCCACGCAAGAGACCATGCCCCTGCCATCGTCGATCTCAAGCGGCGCGCCCAGCCGCTCGCGGCGCCCCACGTCCCACAGCACCACGCCAGTGCGACTACATGCGGCGGCGATGGTCCGTCCGTCCGGCGCGAACGCCACGCTGCTGACCTCGCTCCTGTTCGACCGCCAGCGGCGCGCCCAGCCGTTCGCGGCGCCCCGCGTCGCAGAGCACGACGCCGCCCACAACACCGCCTCGTGCATATCCAGCCGCGAGGGTCCGTCCATCCGGCGCAAAGGCCACGCTCTGGACCAAGCCCTCGTTCACGCTCAAGGGCGTGCCCAGGCGTTCGCGTCGCCCCACGTCCCACAGGACCACGCCGCCATGAAGATAAGGTATTGCGTAGCCGGCCGCGATGGTCCGCCCGTCCGGCGCGAAGGCCACGTTGCTGATCGATCCTCCATCGAACGTGAGCGGTGCGCCCAGTCGCTCGCGGGACTTTGCGTCCCACAATACCACGCCGCTCAGATGATCCGTTGCCGTGTATCCGGCGGCGATGCTCCCTCCATCGGGCGCAAAGGCCAACCCGTCGGACCAGTCGCCGTTGACCTTGAGCGGCGGGCCCAGTCGCTGGCGGCGCTCCATGTCCCAGAGCACGACGCCGCCGCGATGATTGGTGGTCCTGTGCTCCGGGTTCTTGGCGGTGTATCCGACGGCCAAGGTCCGTCCGTCCGGAGAAAAGGCCACGCTCCCGCCCGTCCCCTCGTCAAGCCGAAGCGGGATGCCCAACCTTTCGGGACGCGCCACGTCCCACAGTACCATTCCGCCGCGATCCCGTTCGAAGTATCCGCCCGCGAGGGCCTGCCCGTCCGGGGCGAAGGCCACGCACCATACTCCGCCCACGTTCAACCTCAAGCGGCGCGCCGAGTCGCTCGCGACGCCCGACTTCCCACAGCACCATGCCGCCTCCGCCTTTTGTGTAAAACCCTGCCGCGAGAGTCCGTCCGTCCGGCGCGAAGGCAATGCTTCTGACCCCGCCTTCGTCGACCAGCAGCGGTGCGCCCAGCCGTTCGCGCCGCCCGACGTCCCAGAGCAATACGCCGCCCCTGTCGTTGTTTGCGGAGTATCCCGCGGCGAGGGTCCGTCCGTCCGGCGCGAAGGCAATGCTCCCGACATGGTCCCCGTTGACCGGGAGCAGCTTGCCCAGAACTTCGCGTCGAGCGACGTCCCACAGCGTCACGCCGCTGCCCCTTTGATCGTTGAGGTAGTAACCCGCGGCAATCGTCCGTCCGTCGGGCGAGAAGGCGAGGCCCGCGAGCCAGCCGAACTGCTCCAAGGGCGCGCCGAGGCGCTCGCGCCGCCCCACATCCCAAAGCACCACTCCGCCGCGAGGAATCGGTGCAGCAAATCCGGCGGCAATGGTCCGTCCGTCCGGCGCGAAGGCCACGGTGTCGACCCCGCCCTCGTCGACTGCGAGCGGCGTGCCCAGCCGCTTGCGCCGCCCGAGATCCCACAGCACCACGCCGCCGCGACCGCGGTTGCCGTATCCGGCGGCGAGAGTCCGACCGTCCGGCGCGAAGGCCACGCTCCAGACTCCACCCTCATCGACTGGAAGCGGCGTGCCCAGGCGCTCGCGCCGCCCGATATCCCACAGCACCACACCGCCAACGCGATAATCTCCCGCCGAGTATCCAGCGGCGAGGGCCCGACCGTCGGGAGCGAAGGCCACGCTCCCGATTCGCCCTTCGTTCGCGCAGGAAGGAATCCAAACCGGGATTGGCATTCATGGCTCGCAGCAAGCCATCGCGAGCCTCCGAGGTCGCACCGTAGCGGACAGCTTCGACACCGAGGAGCAAGGCTCGATCAAAGTGCTCACCGAGGGCTATCCTGGACCAAAGTCCCAACTTTCGAGACAGAGCCTGCCGACCCTGGAAGTCGAGCGTGCGCGCGGCATCCAAGGGCCGCTCGACCGTTTTCCCGGCCTTCTGCGATTTGTCCGTGGCAGTTCTCTCTTGCTTTGTCTGCGGCTCGCCTGGAACTACGTTCTGGCCGTCGCGAATGGGAAGGCGCCCGAAGCTGCTTGGCACCGGCGCCGGCACCGGCTCACCGCTGCGGGAGGCGACCGCTTTGCGCGAGTGCTCGAGCGACAAAAGCGCAAAGGCCGTGCCGTACTGCTGGTGGTAATTGTAGAGCGGATAATCCCACCAGGAGCCGTCGCGTTCCTGGTGGCTGAGCACGATGCGGGCGAGGTGGTCCTTGTAGAACGGGCGCGCTTTTGGAGGAAGCTGGTTGACGCAGAGTGTCGCGTAGTAATGTCCATAATAGTAAAAATAACCGGCGACCATGAAATGTGACTCGTGCGGGATGGGCCGCTTCCGGCCCATGTCGAGCCAGCCGTTGCGCACGATCAGGCGATCGAGCCACTCGGTGAGTACCGCATCGGTCACGGCGGTGTCGCCCCACATGCGCAGCGCGACGTTGCAGGCCTGCGAGCGGCCCAGGCTGCCCCCGGGCCGATTGATCAGCATCGAGGGCCGATAACGCAGGTAGAGGCCGTAAAGGTAGCTGAAATCGGGATTGCGCTGCTGGATGATCCCCTCGACTCCGCGGCGGACCAGCTTTTCGGGCGGGAGAATGCCGATCTCCTTCGCCTCATGGAAGGCCACAAGCACGGTCGCGTTGACGAAGCTGCAAGCATAGCTATTGGGGCGCTGCGTGCCGGCGCCGAAATCGAGATAGCCCCAGCCTCCTTCGGCCGATTCGTAACGGGTAAGCCGCTCGTACTGCTCGCGGATCGCTTGCTCGATCCGGACGCGCCGGGCCGCGTCGTGCGGCAGCCGGCCGTGCATTCGCACCAGTGCGGAAATGCCGTAGGCATGGCTCCAGACGTTGTAAATCAGCATGGGCTCATCGCGACGGACCAGTGGCAGCTCGCGGAACAAGTACTCCTCGCCCCGCTCGATGGCGCGCCTTACCGCGACCGGGTCGCACAGCTTGCTCCGGGAGCTGCTGCTCACCTCGATCAGGGCGGATACACAGAGCGCCGTCACGGCCGTGCGATAGGCGTGATGCGACCCGATCCCGGCGAGTATGTTCAGGTCTTTGGTACGATGAGGCGAGCCCCACGAGCCGTCGTCGTTCTGAACCTCGATCAGAAAATCCACCCCGCGCTGGATCGCCGCGACGATCTCTCCATCGACAACCGGCTCGGCAGGCCGGGGAGGCAAGTCAGCTTTATGCGACGAGTCTGCGTGAGCCCCCGGTTTTACAGGCGCTGGCGATGCTTGAGGCCCTTTCGGAGCCGCAGCTTGAGGCCCTTCGCCCGCCAAGAGGGCGGATCCCAACAGGATCCAGGTCATCATGACCAGTATGATCAATCGAACATCCATAGAATGCAACCCTGAGTTTTGGATTTCGGATCTCGAATCCTGTTCTACCAACGATCAAAACCTTCGCGCCGGGCGCAACTCTCTCGGACGGAAACGTCGTTTAACCCGGAGCCAGCGGCGAAGGCGGCCGTCCAGGCTTGAGGAGTGAGTAAACGCCGTCGCCGTTGGCTCCGGGTTAACGAACACTGCGGTTGCGGCTCGGCCGCGCTGTGCGACTCCATCGCCGCGCCCATATCAAGGCTTTGCAGTCAGGATCTCGTCCCCTTCCGCCAGCCCGGCGAGGATCTCGGTCTTCCCCTCGGCGGTCTTGCCGGTCGTGACGCGGCGCCTGGGATGCCTGGCATTCCGATCGGCCCTGGCGAGGTAGACGTAATGGAAGAGCGCGTCGTCCGACTCGTCTTCGAATACCGCCGTGGCCGGGACGGTCAGAGCGTCGTCTTTGCGGTAGGGAACAAACTTGATCGAGCAGGCCATGCCCGGTCTGAGGAGGGCCAGGTCTTCGCCGATCTCGACGGCGATCACGGCCTCGAATTTGCCGGCTTCATGCGGGACCGGCACGACGCTGGAGAGCCTCGCAGGCAGCCGCCGCGCCGGGTCCAAGGTCGATGTGACCAGCCCCTTCAGCAGGGCGCGCTGGGTCAGAGCCGCCAGGTCCTTCTCTTCGATGGTGGCGCGAATATCGAGCGGCCGCGGCGCGACGATCGTCATGAAGACCTCGTCGGGCATGATGGTCCCGCCCTTGTGCAGCTTCGACGAAACCGCGGCGGCCGAGGTCCAGTGGCCGTGGTCGCACCGGCCGAAATAGACGAGCCCGTCGGCCGGCGCATGGACCGTCATGGCCTCGCGGTCGTGGCGCAAGTCGGCCAGCTTCTCGGCCCCTTTGGCCAGCTCGTGCTTGAGCTTGGCCGCCGCCAGCCGTTTCTGGTTCAGATTCAAGGGAAGAGTCGCCCGCGCTTTTTCCAGGTCGATCGCATGTTTGACCGCGCCTTCGCGGGCGCGCTCTTCCTGCCGCGGCAAGTCAACCTTCAGAGTCTGATCGCGATGCAACTCGGTCTCTTTGAGTGCGAATTCGCTGTTCTCGACCTGGAACCGCTGGCGGCGGAGGATGATCTCTTCGGTCTCCTCGGTCAGGTCCTTGGACCGGTACATCTTTTCGAGCTGCCGCAGCTCTTCCTTGGCGTACTCCAGGTATTCGTTGGACCGCTTGACCGAGAAATCGGCCGACTTGAGGGAATGGGGCTTGTCGATTTCAAGGAACCTCTTGAGGTCCTCGTCGGCCTGGGTCTTCGCCCGTAGGGCGGCGGCCAGATCGACAGGCAGCGCCTTCTCGAGTATCGGCAGCTCCTCATTGGCCTGCTCGAGCGCCAGCTCGCTCAGCTTATTCTCCACTTCGGCGTCCTCGATAGCCTTGTCGATCTTTTCGCGGTCCAGCTCGACCAGAATGTCCCCCTTCTTGACCGGCGTGCCCAGCTCGACGGCCCGTTCGACCAGGAGGGGCAGCGCCCAGGCCTTGGGTCTGATTGAAACCTCGGTCATTCGCTGCGCCTCGAAGACGCCGCTCAAGACGAACTCGATCTTGAACGGCCCCTTCTCGACCTTGGCGGTCGCGGTCGCCGTAGCCGTCGCCGGCTTGCCGGCGGCCGCGGACGGGGTGGCCGAGGCACCTGGTTTGGCGTCCGCCTTCTGCGCGATTTTTCCGTCACCGTTTACTTGCGGTGATGCGCCCCGGGTTGGCAGGCTCGTCGCCAGCACGAATGCCATGAGTCCCGAGAGGCCCATTGCGATGACATAGCTCCTGACCGACCAAACCGTCTCTCGGACGATCCTCATAAGTGCATTCTCCCTTGGGGCGCGACTGATACAACCCGGCGAGGCGAAGGTGCGATTGACCGACATCGGAATCCGCGAGGCCGGTTTCGAGGATACCACGTCCGCGAAGTGCTCGGAAGCGTTCACGACAACTGGCGCCGTATTGACCGCGCACCCTCGGTCGCGTCTTCTCCCCCCTTTGCCAAGGGGGGGCCAGGGGAGTGGTTCCGGCGCAACCAATTACCGGGTGTTCGAAGCAATGCCACCCACCCCCTCGATCCGCTCGTCGAGCAAGCGCAAACCCGCCAGCGCACCCATTGGAAGCGATATCTGTCCTCGAGGCACATCCGCTTCGCGCGGATTGATCCGGATGAGCGTGCCTTCGCAAAGCCGGGCGACGCGTTCACAGGTGCTGCGCACCGTGGGAATGGCCTGGCCGGCTCCACATTCGACGACCGCCAGCCGTACACCCGAGAGCGAGTCGAGCCACTCGGCCATGTTGCGATGCTGGGTGTCGGCCCGCGCCGAATCCCAGCCCCAGTCGCCGAACATGAGAATGTTCGGCCGCGCTACGGCACCACAATTCGGACAGACGGGCAAGGGCCGGATCGCCTTCATCGTCGTCAGGTCGATCGCGACTTCGATCGCATCACCGGGAAAAACCCCCATGCCGCAATCGCCTGTGCACTGCATTCCCTCGAAGGAACCGTGCACTTCCACGATCCGCTCGGCCGCGAAGCCGGCCCGCTGGAAATGCCCATCGACATTCGACGTGAATACGAAGCCGCCCAGCGGCATCCGGCCGGCCCACCGCCGCAGAATGTCAAACCCCTCATGGGGGTTGGTCCGGCGGTAGAGGCCCATCCGATGCCCATAGAACCCCCACGCCAGCTCGGGATCTTCGGCAAACCAGCGGGGGTTGGCCAGCGAGACAAAATCGAGACCCCGCTCCTGGTAGGGAGGATATGCGCTCCAGAAACCCTGCGGACCGCGGAAGTCGGGCAATCCGCTATCGACTCCCATCCCAGCGCCGGCGCCGATCAAGAGGGCGCTCGCCTGAGAAATGATGCTCGCTGCTTTTTCGACGGCTGCTTCGATCATTTCTTCATGGACCACACGGCGGTCAGATCGTCCGAGGCTTGCTGGCGGACGCCGTTGTCCGAGAGGATCTCCTCGGTGGCCTTGAGTGCTTCCTGGTGGTTGAAGACGATCGTCTCCGCGGACTTGTCGTCGAAGCGGATCACCGTGAACTTTTCCTTTGAATCGCGCAGGAGCTCGACCAAGTGCCGGAGGTTCTTGACCGGCACGCCGTTGATGTCCTTCACGACCTTGGTGAGCGGGTTGTCATAGCCCTTGCCGATTTTATGGGGAAACATCGGCGAGGTCACCACGACCAGCTCTTCGCCCTCAAAGCGGGGCACGTCGCCTCTGCGGGTGACGAGCGGGCTGCCGTTGAAGGCCAGCGTGCTCCCGAACCGCCCACCGCTCATCGCGCCGGCAAATTCGGTCGACACGGGCGAAAAGACCAGCGGCCCATAGATAAAATACGAAGGATATCGCCCCTTGAGCGAGTCGATAAGCATCTTGTGCGTCGTCTTGACGGGGAAGTCGATCGTCATCGTCTTGCCCTGCCGGATGACGGTCAGCGGCAGCTTGCCTTCCTTTGCGACCTTTTGTGTCAAATAGTGAAAACTCAAGCGAAGGTTTGGTTTGATCCTGACCATGCCGACATCATCGATCGCGTGGTCGCCGATCCTGGTGATCAGGTCAAAGGGCTTCAAGGGATCGTTGGGGATGCTGGGGTCGGCGGTGTGGACAACCATGCCCTGGGCCTTCTTGTCCAGGCCGAGGTAGCTGCGGAGCGCATCGTTCTCGAGGGTCTGAAGCGAATCGTGCATGGCCGGTTTGCCGTCGTACTTCCCGTCGCCGACGTCCTTGAGGAAGAGGTCGATCTCTTCGCTGGGGATGATGTAGCCGATATTGTCGGCCTGGGTGAGCTTGCTGAAGATCAGCCCGACCATCTTGCCGTCGATCAGAGCGGGCCCGCCGCTGTTGCCCGGGTTGATCGCCGCGTCGATCTGCACGCGCACCCCCAGGACCCCCTCGCCGTAGAGGGTAAACTCGATCCGCGAGACGATCCCCTTGGTGACCGAGAGCGTCGAGCCGCCCTGCGGATAGCCATACACCAGCACACTGTCCTTGATTTCGGGCAGCGACGGCGTGCGCACCAGCGGAGTCCGCTTTTCAAAGAACGACTCGTCTTCGAGCCGGATCACGGCCAGGTCGATGCCGGGCGCGACGGCCTCGACATGCGCCGTGAGCTTGTCGCTCGACTGATAGCTCTCGACGAAGAGCTGGCTCGCATAGAGCACGACGTGGGCATTGGTGAGGATTCGCTTGCCGTCGATCACCACGCCGGTCCCACTGGCCTCGCGCGGGCTTGTCTTGGTCCAGGGATGCGTCATGTCGGGATAGCGCATGCTCGCGCTGATCTTGACCACCGAATCGCGGATCTTGCTCTCCTTGTCATCGTCCTGGCCGCCCGCCGCCATTCCCGGCGCAGCCGCGCTCACGGCCAGCGCGATCAGCCCCGAGAGGATCGGACAGACCGCGGATGTCATCCTGAGCGGACCGGCGGCAGGGGTCGGGCACGCGTAGGTCAGGCTTTCCAGCCTGACGTCAGGCTGGAAAGCCTGACCTACGATATCCGTTTGCCCGCGCTTGCCGCCGGCCGAATTCATCCGTCGCATGTTCATTGCGAGGCTCGCTTGTGGTTGCTATACGCCGATCGAAAAAACACCACCGGCGGCTCGCGTGGCATCGATCGAGTCGATTCGACTCAAGCCGCACCGGAGGGACCAACCCGGGACCGGCGAGAAAGAACCACCCGGATCGATCAAACAAGGAATCATCTTATCCCGTTCCCGCCTGACTGGATAGTGCGGCACTCGCCGATCGAAGGTTACCCCGCTCTCTCCCCCCGTTGGCCAAAGGGGTGGTCAGAGTGGGCTGATGGAAGCCGGGCGTAATACTGACACTCTTCGGATTGCGCGTACTGGCGGAATCTGTTGCGCTTTTGGACAGGAGCCCCCGCCCAAGCGGCATGAGGAAGGCAGAAACGCAGGAAAGGCCCGAGGATGCAATGGCCCAGTTGAAGCCTCACCAGAATCTTCGTTTGCTTCGTTTGCTTCTGTTCCAGGATCAGACCTGCACCATGCGTCCGCTACTCGCCCCGCTGCCAATCCGTTTTGAACAGAAGGAAACGAAGGCAACGAAGAGCGAGATAGCAGCCTCATGGAGCAGCATAGCCAAATCACCCACAATCAATCTCGCTCCGCGTGATGTTCCGCGTCACGCGGAGCGTGACGACTGCGACCGCGTGTTCAAAGGGCCTTCCTCGGTCCGCCTCGTCGCGGTTCTGAGAAACGCTCGCGAAACCCGACCAACAACCTGGAAAACAGCGGGGAAGAAGCCGATCTTGAAATAAACCCACCCGCTCCCTTGATCTTCAGCCGTGCCGGCCATAAGTTCAACATTCCTCTCCGCTTTACAACAATAGTCTGATCGCCCCCGTCGCGATTGCTCATTGAGGAGCCCCTTGTGATGACCCGCCGAATCGTGGTTCTGGGATTGGGAATCAGCCTCTTCCTCGGCCCTCGGCCAACCTGGTCGCAGGAGGTCTCAAAACCGGCTCCGGCCGAGGCGAAACGCGCGACGCCGCCCGATCGGGGGCCCTGGCAAGCGGCCGGCACCCAGGGTGCCGTCGCCGCGGGGGGCCGCGGGGCCGTCGCCGCGGGGCTCGAAATCCTCAAGAGTGGCGGAAACGCGGCCGACGCGGCCGCGGCGACAATCCTGGCTCTATCGGTCACCGATTCCAGATCGTTCTGTTTCGGCGGCGAGGTGCCGATATTGGTCTACGATGCCCGGCAACACGGCGTGACGGTCATCGCCGGCCAGGGGGCGGCGCCCCGGCTCGCGACGCGCGACGAATTCGTCAAGCGTGGCGGCATTCCCTTGAAGGGCATCCTGGCCGCCGCCGTTCCCGCCGCGCTTGATGCCTGCCTGACCTTGCTCGACCGCTTCGGCAGCATGACCTTTGGCCAGGTCGTCGCCCCGACTCGAGAATTGCTAAAGCATCCGCCCCGACCCCAGGCCTGGCACGCCGATCTCGCGCGAACGATCGCGACGTTGGTTGAAGCGGAGGCCCAGGCTCATCCGGCCGGTTCTTCCACAACCAATGGCGATCGGTCGCGCGGCCTGCGCCTGGTCGCCGACGCGTTTTACCGCGGCCCGATCGCCCGACGCATCGACGCCTGGTCGCGGGCAAACGGCGGACTGATCCGCTATGTCAACCTGGCCACGCACACCACGCGAGTCGAGGAGCCGGTCGCGATCGCTTATCGGGGCCTGACCGTTTTCAAATGCGGCGCCTGGACGCAAGGCCCGTATCTGCTGGAGGCCCTCCAAATTCTCAAAGACATCGACCTCAAAACGATGGGCCACAACCGGCCCGACGCGATCCACACGATCGTCGAGACGCTGAAGCTGACCATGGCCGACCGTGATACTTACTACGCCGACCCGCTCTTCGCGGATGTTCCGCTGGCCCCCCTGCTCTCTCCCGAGTATGCGGTGCTGCGGCGCGGCCTGATCGATCCCACGGCTGCCTCCCTCGAGCGCCGGCCGGGTGATCCGCATTCGGTCAAAGCGCTTCTCGACCCGGCCGCCGACCCGGCCCGGCGGCACGTGGCGGCTCCCGTCGCGGCGGCCCACGACACCACGACCTGCGTGGTGGCCGACCGTTTCGGGAACGTCGTGGCCGCAACGCCCAGCGGCTGGACGGGCGTAGTCGCCGGCGATACCGGCGTCTGGCTGGGCAGCCGGTTGCAAAGCTTCAACCTCTGGGACGATCATCCCAACGTCATCGAGCCCGGCAAGCGCCCGCGGATCACGTTGTCGCCGACGCTCGTCTTGCGTGACGGCCGGCCCGTTTTGGCCGTGAGTGTCGCCGGCGGCGACAACCAGGACCAGATGACCTTGCAGCTTCTGGTCAACCATGTCGATTTCGGCCTCGATCCGGCCAGGTCCGTCACCGCCCCGCGGTTCATGACCGACCACTTCATCAGCTCATTCGGCCAGAAGCCGCCGGTCCTGGGCCAGCTTCGCATTAATCCCGAAATCGGCCCCGAGACGCTGGATGCCTTGAAAGCGCGGGGCCACAAGTTGAAGACCAGCTCGGGTGCGCTCAGTGCCGCTCCCTGCGTGATCAGCCTCGACCCAAATACCGGCCAGCTTCGCGCGGCCGGCGATCCCCGCGCGGGGCGGCATGCGATGGCGTATTGATCTCCTCAGCTCAACCCGATTCCCTGTCCACGCCCGCCATCAAGCCCGCGATCGACAGATCTTCGTCAAGCTCCGGCCAGTGGAGACTGATCCCGCCTCCGCCGATCTCGTAGTTCATACGTTGTTCCGGTGTAGCAGCACGAAGCGTCGGAAACCACACAATTTGACCCCGGAGGTGTGAAATTCACCCCGGAGTGTCGTCTATCAGGAAAGGAGGCCGCGCGCGAAGACAGCGAACCGTGCATAAAACACCATCACGCGGAGCGTGATGACTACAACTCCGAGAACATCACGCGGAGCGTGATGACTGAATGGCTTTGCACGATTCGGGGAGGGCGAACCTCCGTGTGAGCCGGTTGTTTGCATGGCTCGGACGGAGCCTCGCCCTCCCAGGATCACGAAACCCAATCTAGAACTCCATGACCATCACGCGGAGCGTGATGACGACCACAACTGCCCAAGGAGATCAGGGCCGTGTCCGGCGAAGCGAATCCTGAGATCTTGATCGCGCAGGCTCGTGGCGGCGATGATGCCGCGCTGGGCGCGTTGCTGGAACTCTACCGCAACTATCTGCGCCTGGTGGCTCGCTCGCTGATGGGGGTTGCCCTGCGTGCAAAGGTCGAGCCGTCCGATTTGATCCAGGAGACGTTTCTGAAGGCCCACCGCGATTTCGCGGGCTTCGCCGGGCAGAGCGAGCGCGAATTCGTCGCCTGGCTCAGGCGCATCCTGGCGCGCACGCTGGCCGACGAGGTCAAGTATCAACGCCGCAAGGGGCGCGATCTGGGGAGGCAAGAATCGCTCGACCTGCTGCTGGAGCGGTCCGGCTTGGCCATTGAGAATGCCCTGGCCTCGCACGCGATTTCCCCCAGCGAAGGCGCCTCCCGGCGCGAGCAGGCGGTGCTTCTGGCCGACGCCGTCAGCCAGCTCCCCGCCGACTATCGCGAGGTCTTCATCTTGCGTACCCTGGAGCACGTCCCGTTCGACCAGATCGCCCCGAAGATGGGCCGATCGGTGGGTGCCGTGCGGATGCTCTGGGCGCGAGCGCTGGAAAAGCTGAACCGTTTGCTGGAGACCCGGTCATGAACACGAGTTCGAGAATTCCGGCCGACGGCAACGGCGTCGAATCCGGCGCATCGCAAGAATCGGAGCTGGCCCGGGTGCTCGACGCCTACCTGGCGGCGATCGAGGCCGGCCAGGCGATCGAGCCAACCGCGCTCGCCGCCGCGCACCCGGCGATCGCCGAGCGGCTGCTGGCCTGCCTTTCGGTCTTACAAGTGGCCGGCCAGGTCGAGGGCCGGTCCGGCAATGATGCCGCGCTCGAGTCGCCCGGCGAGACCTGCCTGGGCGACTTCCGCATGCTGCGCGTGATCGGCCGCGGCGGCATGGGCATCGTCTTCGAGGCCGAGCAAGTCTCGCTCCACCGCAAGGTCGCGCTCAAGGTGCTCCCTTTCGCGGCCGCGCTCCATCCTCAGCAGTTGCGCCGCTTCCAGATCGAAGCCCAGGCCGCGGCCCAGTTGCACCACACCAACATCGTGCCGATCTTCTCGGTCGGCTGCGAACGCGGCGTCCACTTTTACGCAATGCAATATATCGAAGGCCAGACCTTGGCGGGGTTGATCCATGACCTCCGCGCGCTGGCGGGCCTGGAAGGCGCTCCCGACGCCCCGCGCGACGGCAGTAATCATCACGCTCCGCGTGATGTTCCTCGAGCGCCAGCTCCAGCCGCCCATGAGGCCGAGAGTGGTCCTGGAGTCCCGACTGACGGTCGTAGTCATCACGCTCCGCGTGATGGTTCCGAGTCGCAGGCGCCGCCCGCCCACGACCGCCCGCGCTACGAAACGCGCCCCACCCTCCAGGCCCCGCTTCCACCGCCCGACGATTCCCTCGCCGCCGAAATCCTCACCGGCCTCTTCGCAGCCCAGCCTGGCGCCGCACCCCCTCGCCCCGACGGGGAGAGGGTGGCCGAAGGCCGGGTGAGGGGGCCCGTGTTTCCAGGCCGCGCCTATTTCCGCACCGCCGCGAATCTGGCCCTCCAGGCCGCCGGGGCCCTCGATCACGCCCATCGCCAGGCAATCATCCACCGCGACATCAAGCCGGCCAACCTGCTCGTCGACGTGCGGGGCAATCTCTGGATCACCGACTTCGGCCTGGCTCGCATGCAGGCCGACAGCAGCCTGACCATGACCGGCGACATCGTCGGAACTCTGCGCTACAGCAGCCCCGAACAGGCCACGCCAGGGCGCGCAATCGTCGACCACCGCACCGACGTCTACTCGCTGGGCGCGACGCTCTACGAGCTCTTGACGCTGCACCCCGTTCATGACGGCACCACCCGCGCCGAGTTGCTCCACAACCTGACCTTTGCCGAGCCCAAGCCGCCCCGCGCCTGGAACCCGGCCATCCCCCGCGACCTGGAGACGATCGTACTGAAGGCCCTGGTCAAGGATGTCCAGGGCCGATATGCCTCGGCGCTCGACCTCGCCCACGACCTGCGCCGATTCCTGGAGGGCCGCCCAATCCAGGCCCGGCGGCCGAGCGTGTGGAAGCGCGTCGTCAAGTGGTGCCGGCGGCACAAGGTACTGGCGTCTTCGGCCATCGTCATTCTGATCCTGGCGGCTGCCTCAGCCACCGTCATCACCGCTCAGGCATCGAAGAATCGGGCTCTCCAGCAAGAGAATCAGCGACGCGAACGCCTCGCGCGCCACGCCCAATATGTCCAAGATATCCGCCAGGCGTTTCAATTCGTCCGGCAAGGCCATCTTCGCGAGGCGATCAGCGTGCTCTCCCGCCATCGCCCCGCAATTGGTCAGCAAGACGAGCGGAGTTTTCCCTGGTACTACCTCTGGCGGCTGTGCCATGATCAGCCCGCGAGGACCCTCGAGGGACATGAGAGAGCCGTCTACAACGTCGAGTACTCACCCAACGGTAAGAAGCTCGCCTCCTGCGGAAAAGATGGCGCCATCCGGCTCTGGGACGCAGCGACCGGACTGCTCATGCGGATGTGGTGCGCGCATGACGGCGACGCGAATTACGTAACATTTTCGCCCGATGGCCGAACGCTCGCCACGGGCGGCGACGACGGTGCGGTTCTCCTCTGGGATGCGGACACGGGAAAGCCTTTACGCCCTCTCGGGAGGCACGCCGACTGGGTCACTTGTGTGCTCTTCACGCCGGATGGCCGTCATCTCGTCTCCGGCGGCCGCGGGGGAATCATGAAATCCTGGGAGATCGCGACCGGAAAGGAACAGACCTTCCCGTCACGGAGCTTGCCGGCCGCCGGGATTTCCATGGCCATTTCTCGCGACAGCCAGACCCTCGTCACCGGCGGCCCGAACGCTTCGCTTCAGTTCTGGGATCCGGCTACGGCCGTGTTGAAACGGAGCATCCCGATCCCATTCGACGTTCGAAGCGTCGCATTCAGCCACGACGGCAAATTCGTGGCAACGGGCGGCTTGGACAGGACGGTAAGAGTCTGGGATGCCCAGAACGGCCATCTCGAAAACACGTTCGTCGGTCACAGCGGTGCCATTGGGTGTGTCACGTTCTCGCCAGACGATCGCACACTGGGATCTTGCGCCGATGATGGATCGGCCTCTGTTTGGAACCGTTCCTGGAATTCGCGCGTCGCGGTCTACAGGGGCGACAAGGACGAGAACAGTTATGGTGTCTTGTGCGGCGCCTTTTCACCGGACGGACGGATCCTGGCAACCGGCGCGAACGACGGGTGTGTCAGGCTTTGGGACCTATCGGACGGCCAGGACCGAGTCGCGATTCCCAGGCCCGGGTGGTACCTGGGATCGCTGGACTTTTCGCCCGACGACAAGATGGTCTTTTCGGGCGATGGCAAGAAAGCAAGAATCTTCGCGTGGGATTCCGTGAATGCGGGGATCCACGAGATCGATACGACCCGCGTTCACGATCCGGTCAAGGTAGTTGCCCAACTTTCCAATATGAGCTTCCATCGTGGCGTGTTTTCGCCGGACGGAAAGATGTTGGCGACCACTGGCTCCGACGGTTTCGTGAGACTCTGGGACGCGGCTACGGCTCCGAAGTTGCGATGCATCTTCGAACGGGAAATAACGAAGTTCCACGCGGACGGCGACCCGCGGAAACCTCCGACGGTGATGTTCTCCCCAACCGGGAAATATCTGGCCATCGGTCGAGAGAAGGCTGGCATCCTTCTCTGGGACACCCATACCGGGGAGGAGCGTTCATGCCCCCGGCCGGCGCTCTGGCACATGGAATTCGTGCCGAACAGTAATACGATACTCTACTCGAATGAGTCGGGATTTGCTTACTGGGACGTGGATGCTGGGACAATCCGACCAACTCGTGCTGACGGACCTTACAGCGTTAAATGGTTGCTTCCGTCCTTCTCCGTCGATGGCCGGAGAATCGCCGCAGCGCAACCTGATGGTTCCATCCGTATCTGGAATGCAAGCACGCTGGAGCTCGAGGCATTACTTCTCGGCCAGGATCAACCGCCGAGCAGTCTCGCCTGGTCGCCGGACGGAAGGGTCCTCGCGTCCGCCGGTCGCGATCGAACGATCCGCCTCTGGGACGTTGCCACGGGCCTGGAGCTGGGTATCCTCGACGAAGTTCCCCGCGAAGACATTCATTCTGATCGCACGCTCTGGAACCTGCAATTCTCGCCCGACGGTTCGATCTTGGGAGGGCACACGGGAAAGCCTGAGCCCGGCTACTATCCGGTAATTTTCTGGGACGCACCCCGAGACGCGGGCTCGCACGAATGAGGATCGGGCACGCCCGTCGTTGATTGTGTCGTGACAGCTCGGTTCAGGGAAACCACCGATGCCGATGCAGGCGAAATCAATCGCCGCGGAATCGCGTGGTTTTCATCGTCCCTGGTTCGTGGGCAGTCGCCTGACGCGGTCAAGAGAGGAACGGGGAGTTTTCAACCACGGACAGTACGGAGGGACCCAGCGCGGTTGAGCCGCAGCCAGACGGCCGGCGAGGGAATTCGGATTTTTAACCACGAAAAACACGAAAAGCACGAAAGGGGAAAAATCCGAATTGTACGTGCAGATCAGTTCCGCCGGGCCAGCTTCGTCCGACCCGCCAGGATGGTTCGATTTTTCGGGTATTTCGCGTGTTTCGTGGTTAGTCCGATCGCGTCTGCGATGCAACTGCAACCGACGTGAAAGTGGACCAGATGCGACCTTGAGTTGAAATTCGTTCCGTGTTGATCGGTGCTGTCCGTGGTTGAAGATCCGAGAATCGTTCCCTCGTTCCGATACTCTCTGAGGACTTCGTGGTGACCATTCCCGACTCGTCGTTTAATTTTCGTGTGCCGATGGGGCCCTTCATGGTTCGATGCGCAATCACGGCCGGGAGCTTACCCGATCGATAGTCCAAAGCCAAGCGCGATTTGCGCCAACCGTTCCTGTCCGGTGGAAGCGCGGCCACGAGGTCCACCGGCCACGAGCTCAAAAATAATTTTCGGGAGCGCGTGCATTTTTCAAAAAAGTGTCGTCTCTCTCCAGGGAGCCGTTCGGCAGGGACGAGCCATGATCGGGCACCAAGGGGCGAGGGAGCAAATCGAACGCCGAGGTTGAACTCGGCCGCACCGGATTGATTGCGACCATTTCCAGCCGCTGACGCGAACGGAGACATTCTGCGTATCGCCGCAACGTTCGGTCTGCGCGCGTGGTTTGATCACAAATTGCCTTGCCACTGTCAAAAGCAGTCCGCAACCAGGAGGCACCAACCGATGCCGATGCAGGCGTTGTCCGGCGGCGGAGGATCGCGAAATCACCGTCCAGGATTTCCGGGCCCGCCGCTGATTGTTTTCCCAGGCGCGAGCCGCTTGTCGGCCGATTTTGGACGTAAGAAGTAGAGCCGATGCAAAACCACAGTGGCAACCGATCCCGATCCGTCGTTCGATCGTCTTCGCGCTCTTGGCGCCCTTCGCGGTGAACTCGTTCGGTCGTTATCCTCTTCCACCAGTTTTTCAGTCGGTTCCTCCGTCACCTCTGTGGTCTTCGTGGTGAAAAAGCTTGACCGTGTTCCACCTTCGAGGTTGCTCCCCATGAAAGCACATTGTGAGCGTCGATTCGAGGTCGAACCCCTGGAACAGCGAGCCGTTCCGAGCGCCTCTGCTTGCTGGCCATGTTGGCCTTGCCGCAAGCCACACATCGCCGGCAGACGTGAGGCTCATCAAGATCCACGCGACGGGCGAGGGCGAGATCACAAGCTTCAACCAGACAACCGGCCAGGTCACGACGAGTGGCGAGATCAACAACGGTCTATTGCGCGGAACGACGACGTTTAGCGCGCAGATCACCGATGCCGAAGGCGATTACGTCGGCTCGACCACGATCGCGACCAAGCACGGCAACGTCTTCTTGACCGACACGGGCGTTTTGAACGCCAACGGGACCTTCACCGACCACGCGACGATCACGGGCGGGACCAGGCGATTCGATAGAGCGGCCGGAAGCCTCGTCTTCCAGGGACATGAGCTGTCGGATGGGGTGCATTTTGTGGATGACAGCATTACCGGGACGGTCGGGCTAAATCGAAGTAGAAACCGGTGACCACTGGCGACGGTCCGTGTTCGGCCCGCGGGCAATGGGTCACGCGTGGCAGCGCGGCGTGCGACCTGACACCGCCAACGCTCGTCGCTGGACTCGGTCGGTTTGAGGTTATGCCTTGTCGGGCGAACAGGATGCCGGTGCGAATTGAGCCGACGTGAGTTCCCTTGGTGACGGCGGCGCTTCCGCCCGCGCGGTGGTGCTCGAAATAGAAGCGTCTCAGAATCCGGAGGGCACAAACCCGCGTGCCGCAATCGGCGGGCGAGGCGGTGATCGACTCCGATGATCGAGGGCCGGCTTTGCGAGTTGCTATCACTGTGGGACGAGGCGCGAAGGTGCGGCGAGCCCATTTCTCTGGAGGCACTGTGCAGTGACTGCCCGGAGCTGTTGGAAGCATTAAGCTTGCGGGTGAGCAGGCGGATCGAACGGGAATTGGCGCTTGCCACGGGCCCTGAACCCATGAACGAGGATCCCTCGATTCAGGCGGCTTCCTATGCGAGCGGTCCCGCATTGGGCGGGTATGACATTCTGGGCGAAATAGGCCATGGCGGTATGGGAGTCGTTTACCGGGCATTCGACCGCGCTCGCGGCGCGCTCGTGGCTCTGAAGACCATGCGAATGCCTGGGCCCGCGGCACTGCATCGCTTCAAACGTGAGTTCCGCAGCCTCGCCGATGTTGCCCATCCCAACCTGGTAACCCTCTACGAGTTGATCTCGGACGGGAGGGATTGGTTCATCGTGATGGAATTCGTCGAGGGTGTAAGTTTCCTGGAATACGTGCACCAGGGGGCAGGGCTACCGCGCCCACCGGCGCTGACCAGCATGGCGAGCGGCGCTCCATCTCCCGCGGACGAGCCGACAGTATCTGCCGCGCTGCCGCGGGATGATCCGGAGTCAACGGCCCGTGACCAGTCTTCCGAATTGCAAGCCAGCACCCCGGGCAGTCCCGGTAGCGCCGGTTCTGCCGAGCCGCTGGAACTGAACGCCGTTCAGCGAGCGCGCCTTCGGAAGGCGCTTCGGCAGCTTGCTGAGGGAGTGGCCGCGCTGCATGGAGCCGGCCGGCTGCACCGCGACCTCAAGCCATCGAACGTACTCGTCACCGGAACGGGCCGGGTCGTTATCCTCGACTTTGGCCTGGCCGCCGAGCTTGGGCCGACGGGGCAACATCAGAGTTCAAGTGTGCATGTTCTCGGCACGCCTGCATACATGCCTCCCGAGCAGGCGGCCGGCGCGCCGGTTTCGCCCGCCAGCGACTGGTACAGCGTCGGGGTGATGCTCTACGAGGCCCTCACGGGGCGGCTACCCTTTCTCGGCCAGCCCCTGGAGGTGTTGATGGATAAACAGCGGTTCGAGCCCCCAAGCCCACGAGAGTTGATCCCCCGCCTCCCGGAGGACCTCTGCTCTCTGTGCACTGACCTGTTGCGCCGGGATCCGAAGGCCCGCCCATCTCAACGTGACGTGCTCCGTCGTCTGGGCAATACGCCGGGCGAACCGGAGAATCCGAAATCCACGCCACCTCAGATCGTGCCCTTGGTCGGTCGCGACCGCGAGTTTCAAGCCCTGGAGTCGGCGTTTGCTGCGGTGAAGCGCGGCCAAACAGTGGTCCTGATGGTTCAGGGCCGATCTGGTGTCGGTAAAACCGCGCTCGTGCATCGGTTCATCGACGGCCTCAACACGCGCGATGAAGCGGTCGTGTTGATGGGGCGTTGCTACGAGCGGGAGGCCGTTCCGTACAAGGCGCTCGACAGCCTGATCGACGCCCTGAGCCATTACCTGAAGCGCTGGCCGGCATCGGACATTCAAGGCCTGCTCCCGCGCGACATCCGGCCGTTGATGCAGGTATTTCCGGCGCTACGCCACATCGTCCCCGCATCTGCGCTTCCCCGCTGCGGCGTCGATATTCCCGACCCGCACGAGTTGCGGCGGCGGGCTTTTGCGGGACTGCGCGAACTCATGGCGCGACTAGGGGACCGCAAGCCATTGGTTCTTTTCATTGACGACCTGCAATGGAGCGACCAGGACAGTGCGTCCTTGCTGTCCGAGATCATGGAGCCACCAGACCCCCCGCTCGTGCTACTCATCGGATGCTACCGAAGCGAGGAGACCGAGACGATCAGATCTCTACGATTGTTCGTGAAGACGCGGAACGAAAACGCTCCGCTGCTAGACCAGCGCGAACTGGCCATCGAGGCGATCAAGCAGGAAGAAGCCGAGGCTTTGGCCGTTTCTCTTCTGGGCCGGGTTGACTCAACGGCGATTGCTGAAGCCGCTGCCATCGCGCGCGAGTCGGGCGGCAATCCGTTCTTCATTTACGAGCTGGTCCGTCACATTCAAGCCGGTTATGAATCGGGTGGTAGCGTGATGCTCACGGAAGGAGTTGCGCTCGACGAAGTTCTCTGGGCCCGCGTCTGTCGCCTTCCGGAGGGATCAAGGCGCCTTCTGGAGGTGGTCGCCGTTTCCGGCCGCCCGATTGGCGAGACAATAGCATGCCAGGCCGCGGAGCTGGCTTCGGACGACCGCTCCGCCCTGGCGCTCCTGCGATCCGGCCGGCTGATCCGCAGCACGGGCCAGGTAGGCCGCGCCGAGATCGAGACTTATCACGACCGGGTTCGCGAGACCGTCGTCGCGCATGTC
Organism: uncultured Isosphaeraceae bacterium; assembly: GCA_963823675.1. GTDB lineage: Bacteria > Planctomycetota > Planctomycetia > Isosphaerales > Isosphaeraceae > CAWGMT01. Next base: position 483,970 of record CAWGMT010000025.1, read on the forward strand.
GAACCAGCCTCGTTAAAGGATCATCACCTGCGCCTTGCGCTTGCGCTCGAAGAATCGACCACGAGCGATCCTGAGATTCTTGCTATCCACTTCCAGGGTGCGACGGAGCATCGGAGGGCAGGGAAATACTTCGTGAAGGCCGCGGATCAGGCTGCCGATATGCTCGCTTTCGAGCGGGCGATCAAGCTCTACCAGCTGGCACTCCAGTCGTCGTCGGGCGGGGACGCTGAGGCTCACCAGCTTCGCATCAAGCTCGGAGACGCGTTAGCCAACGCCGGGCGAGGCGCCGAGGCCGCCCGGGAGTATCTGGCGGCCATACCTGGTTCGAATGCCGCGCTGCGCGCGGCCTGCGGCGCTGCGCGGCCCAGCAGTACCTTATCAGCGGACACATTGACGAGGGCTTGGCGGCCCTGCGCTCCGTCCTGGCTGAGGTCGGCATGAGAATTCCGGACACGCCCCGGCGCGCCCTCTGGTCGCTCCTGTGGCAGCGTGCGCAGATTCGCCTGCGCGGGCTGGCCTTCCAAGAGCGCGAGCCCAGTCTAATCGCCGACGCGGAGCTGACCAAGATCGACGTGTGCTGGGCGGCCGGTTGCGGCTTGACTTTCAGCGATGCCATCCGCGGGGCGGACTTCCAGTCGAGAAGCCTTTTGCTTGCACTCCGCTGTGGCGAGCCATTCCGGGTCGCACGGGCCCTCGCTGTCGAAGCCGGACATGTTTCGTCTGACGGCCCCCGGAGTTGGCGCCGGGCGGATCGCCTTATTCGGGCCGCGGAGGAACAAGCTCGTCGGTCCGGCCATCCCCACGCCCTCGGGGTGACGTTGATGGCCAAGGGGGGTATTGCCCATCTGCAAGGGCGCTGGGCCGCGAGCATCACGCATAGCGACGAGGCCGAGGCGATGCTTCGGGAGCGATGCACCGGCGTCGCCTGGGAGCTAAACGCGGCGCATTCGTTCGCGCTCTGGTCCATGGCCCACGCTGGAAGGGTCGCCGACCTGGGTCAACGCCGCCAGGCCTTGCTCAACGAGGCCTTTGAACGTGGCGACCGCCATGCGGTGACCACGCTTAGCTGTATCACGCTTGACCGATTGGCGGCCGACGACGCGGAGGGAGCTCTCGGCGAGATGCGCGACGCCCTGTCGGAGTGGCGTTATCCGGGGTTCCACGTTCAGCATTGTCACGCGCTTAACGAGTCAATCGATGGCTATTTGTACCTTGGCGATCCAGAATCCGCTCGGTCCTATCTCGAAGAGCGGTGGCCTCTATACTCGGCTTCGCTGTTGCAGCGGGTTCAAAGGTTTCGCGTGGACACGCACTATTCGAGATCGCGCTTGTTACTGGCACTGGCCGCCCGTTCTGCGAACCCGCATCAACAATTGCGATCAGCTCTGAGCGACGCGCGTCGGCTTGACCGCGAGGGCGTTGCCTGGGCACGCGCGCTGGCATTCCTCCTCAGAGCTGGTGCGGCCGCGATCCTTGGTCAGACTGCTCGGGCAGTAACATTGCTCATGGATGCGGCAAAACATCTCGACGCCGTTGAACATGCCACTGCATGCCGCCGCGGCCCGCCGCCGCCTTGGCGAGCTCATCGGCGGCGACGCAGGAACCGCGCTGATCGCCGAGGTCGATGCCTGGATGTCGAGCCAGGGCATCCGGCGCCCAGCGCGGTTGACGACGATGTACCTGCCTGGCCGTCCCGACTGATTTCGACCGGGAAGAGTTCAACCGGGTCGTGTACGAAGCGCATGAGAAGGTTCCCCGGGGGGACTCTGGCTTACTGCGCAACGCCCGATCATCGGCACTTCGCGCTGAGTGACGAAAGACGGCCAGCAGACGGCATGCGGGCAGCGCGACGGACCCTGCGCCGGCAAGACGGAGGATGGAACAGGTAAGAAACACGTGGATCGACGCAAGCTCCGCAAAAAACGCCAGCCTCGGCCTCGACGCCCAAAAAGTCCCGCTTGGGGTAAGACTGTCGCGAGCCCGCGTCCACGGTAAGCGACGCCTCCAGGCAAGACTGAACCTCTCCGAAACGTCGTGGTGACCGATCAGGGTCTGTCGTTCGTTTTTCTTCGTGCCCTTGGTGCACTTTTCGCTTTAGTGCACGATTATGGTCGAGAGCCCGGGCGATCCATAATCCAAAGCCGCGAACGATTTGCGCCGACTGTGCCTGTCGAAGGGTAGCGCGCCTTTGACCTCCACTGGCCACGAGTGCAAAGATAATTCCATAGAAAGCGTGCATTTCTCAACGAAGTGTCGTCTCTTTCCAGGGAGCCGCTCGGCAGGGACGAGCCATGATCGGGCACCAAGGGCGAAGGAGCAAATCGAACGCCGGCGTTGAACTCGGCCGCACCACGCTGATCGCAACCAATTCCGGCCGCTGACGCGAACGGGAAAATGCAGCGCATCGCTGCTGCGTTCGGTCTGCGCGCGCAGGCTGACCGCGCTTTGCAGGAGCTGAGCGCGCTGCGAGAGGGCTCATGAAGGTAAACAACGAAGGACGGCGATCGCTCGCAGCGAAGGCATGACTTAACCGAGGAATTCAGGGTGGACCAAGAGCCTTCCCGCTCCGACGCTGCGGCGGACACTCCGCCATTGCGGAGCGTGCATACGTCGGGCTTCCCGTCGCTATTGCGGCGGCTTGGGGTTTCGCTCTTCGTCACCACCTACCAGGCGGGTAAGTTGGTGGTCGTGCGGGCCGACGGCGACTGCCTCAACACGCACTTCCGCGCCTTCCCGGGCCCGATGGGCCTGGCGCTTGCGGGCGATCGCCTAGCCCTGGGCACGCATTGTCAGGTTTGGGAATTCCACAACGTCCCCGCCGCGGCGCGGAAGCTGGCGCCGGCGGGAAGGCCCGACGCCTGCTTCCTCCCTCGCTCCTGCCACGTCACCGGGGACGTCCAGATCCACGAGATGGCCTGGGCCGGCGACGAGTTGTGGTTCGTGAACACCCGGTTCTCGTGCCTCTGCACGCTCGATCGAGACCACAGCTTCGTGTCGCGCTGGCGGCCGCCGTTCGTCACGGCGCTCACTCCCGAGGATCGCTGCCACCTCAATGGCCTCGGGATGGTCGACGGCCGGCCCCGCTACGTGACGGCGCTCGGTGCGACGGACTCTGCAGCCGGCTGGCGCGCTGACAAGGCCCGTGGCGGCGTGCTGATCGATGTCACGAGCGGCGAGACGATCGCGGCCCGGCTGTCGATGCCGCATTCACCGCGCTGGTTCGGCGGGAATCTCTGGCTCCTGGAGTCCGGCACGGGCTCTCTCGGCGTCGTCGATCGCGACTCGGGCCGATACGAATCGATCGCCGAGCTGCCCGGCTTCACCCGCGGGCTCGACTTCCATGGCCACTTCGCGTTTGTCGGGCTGTCGCAGGTGCGCGAAACGGCCATCTTCAGCGGCATTCCGATCACCGAGAAGTTAACCGAGCGAACGTGCGGCGTCTGGGTGGTTGACATCCGCTCGGGCGAGACGGTCGCCTTCCTGCGGTTCGAGGACGCACTCCAGGAGATCTTCGCCGTCCAGGTCGTCCCCGGCCGACGGTATCCCGACCTGATCAACGACGATCAGACGCTGCTAGACGATTCCTTCGTGTTGACGGATGAGGCACTAAGTGCCGTCCCGGCCTCGTTGCGGACCCCGGCTTCGAATGATGAGCAATCGAGCGACTAAGAAACAGGAGCGAGCCCCATGTCTTCACCGCATCGCGACAGCTTGGATAGCCGGCATCGAGGTTTCAGTCCCACCTCGGCAGCCCGTCGTCGCCGAGCGCGAAAGGCCCGCCTCGAACCGCTGGAGCATCGCGTGCTTCTGGCGTCGCTCCAGTTCGCCGCCGGCCTCGGCGAACAATCGACGCTTGACACGGTTGCCGAGAGCGCGAATTACCTGACCGACGTGAATAGCGCTGCGACGCAGAAGTTCACCCACAGCGACGGCATTGCGGTCTCCAACGTCACTCTTACGACCGCGGCCTCTACGACGAACAACCCCGGCGTCAACCTCGACATCCTGGCCCAAGAGAACGTAGACAAGAACGGCATCGCGAGTGTCGCGGTCAACGCCGGGGCGTCCGACACGAGCGGCAACATCGGCGCCGCCGTCCCGGTTACAATCGTTGCTACAAATCCAGACGAGCAGGATGGCGATCCGGTCAATGTGGAATTTGCCTTCTCCTTCAACGTCAAATCGTTCGCGGCGAACAACGCAACGGCTACCCTCACGTACTCGGCGAGCTACACGTATAACGGCGTCACCACTCCGCTGGCATCCAAGACGGATCAACTGGGCGGCAGCGGCGTCACGCCGCTCGGGCCGGGTCCGGTCGATGTCGAGACCGGAACCCTCCACGCCGACATCGGCGACACGTTCACGCTCACGTTCTCGGAGAACCTCGCCGGCCACACCATCGCTCCGTATGTTGGGGCCGGGTTGAATAACGTTAGCTGGCTCGTCGATGCGAATCTGGACGTCAGCCTTCATCCCACGATGATCACGCCAGTGCCTCCGACCTGGGACAGCACGGACGGCGGGATCGACTACGGTTACACCATCAGCGGCGCCGCGTTACCTCAGGCCACGACCGTCGACCTCGACTGGGCCGGCGGATCGACCGTGGACACGGTCATAGGCAATCCGATCGTGAGCACGACGACCGAGACGGCCGAGGGAACCTACGACCTCGACGCGACGCCCGCGCAGCTCGCTACTCCGCCACCGGGTGCAACAGACCTGCTGGTCGTCGCTGACCCGCAGAATGTCATTACTCCCGCCGATCCGACGAAAGAGGCTTTGCTTCCGCTACCCGGTATTGAAGTCACATCGTTCGGCTGGCATCCCGACACCGAGTCAACCTGGGCCTCCGACCCCGTCCACGCCGGTGGGGTCGACTTCGACTACACCATCAGCGGATCTGACCTTCCGAAAGCAGTGCCTGTTTACCTGTACTGGGCCGACGGCGCAACCGTGGGTGACACGCTTGGATCGCCAGTCACCGAGAATGATGATGGCACGCCCATCATGACCGACACGGCGCAGGGGAGCTATCAGATCCACGTCTCAGCCGCACGCCTTGGGACGCCGCCGAATGGCTCTACGAACCTGCTGGTTGTGGTCGACCCGCCCGACGATCAGAACTCGTTCGTACCGATCGCCGACCCGTACGGAAACGCCAACGTCGCCTGCCTCGGAGCCTCGGCACCCGACATTCTTGCTAACTCTATCCATCTGACGATCAATGGACCGACAATCCAAGCGGAGTTCATGCCGGCAGAAGGCAGTGATCCGCCGGCACAGGATCAACCGGCCATGGGAGCCCTTACTTTGTCGCAGGCCGAAGCAATAGTCGGGGCCGATCACTTTAACTGGATTCAGTACCTGCAAATGCCGTCGTACGAGCATGAATACAGGTATTACGGGGCGCCGCAGCAGGAACTGATCGATCAGCCCGTCGTGGACCCCGACGACCAAGTTACCAACACCGTTGACGTCTGGTTGGAGTCCGATCTGGCAGCGAGCGCCACCAACCTCTCGCCTTTAGCTGTAGACGCCTGGCCGTTCTACTTGGATGAGCCTTCGCAGGTGCTGCAGTTTGAATATCCTCAAGGAGCTCAAGACCCGAGTGCGCTGGAGTTCGAGGACGCACCTGAACAGCCAGACAATTATCTTGCAAAGAGCGATAGCTGGTCCTACACGACGCAACTCGTCGCGGTTAGTGCCGGTCCTGTCTATTCAGAGGTCCCGCTCGCCCTGACGCCGTTCTTCACTTGGAAGGACAACGCGGTCTACGACCATCTATCGTCGAGCGGGGCCGTTGTCAGCGGAGGAGTCGTCGAGGGATCGCCGGGATCGACAACCGCTCCTCCGATCGTCTCCGGCGGTGTATTCGACGCCCAGGCAATCGATGAACAGCCGACAAGCATGTCGGACGTGTCGGCTACCGGTACCTTTGGTCGTACGAGCACGCTAACGTCCACTCTGACATCCGGTGGCTCGCCCGTGGCCAATAAGACCGTCTCGTTCAGCCTGAACGAGGGCGGCACCATGACGACAGTCGGCACGGCGACGACCAACGCCAGCGGCGTCGCGACGCTCAGCGGTGTCAATCTGGTCGGGTTCAGTGTTGGGAGCTTCGCCGGCATCGTCGGGGCCAGCTTCGCGGGGGATTCGGCTGACTCGGCCAGTCGAGCCACCGGCAACTTGAACGTCGAGCCGCAATCGACCAGCGCCCTGACTCTTGCCCCCATCCCCAACCAGACGGTTTTGCTCCTGCCGGGCATACCCGAGGTCGGGCCCCAGTCTACCACGCTGACCGTCACGGCCTCCGCGACCGACACCGTCCCCGGTGCGATCGTCAGCTATAGCATCGCGCCGGGCGGGCCCGTGGGCCCGACCATCGGCCCGGCGAGCGGGGTCTTCTCATGGACCGTCTGGTCCTCGCAGGGCGTGCCCGGCATTTATCCGGTGACGATCGACGCCATCGACGACAGCGTCCCGACGCAGAGCGCCACGACGTCGTTCACGATCGATATCCAGCAGCAGACGATCGTGACCGCCGTTTCCGGTAGCGGCACCGCGGGGGGCACCGGCGCCTTGACAGCCACCCTCCAGTCCACGACGTCAATCGGCTCGACCGTGCCCCTCGCCGGCGAGACCATCGCGTTCAGCGTGAACCATGACGGTACGGTCACCCCCCTGGGTACGGCGACGACGAATCCTAGCGGCATTGCGAGCCTCGGCGGCGTGAACCTGACCAGCTTCAGCGCCGGTACGTTCCCAGGCGCCATTCAAGCGACGTTCGCCGGCAACACCACCGAGGCGCCCAGTGGTGCCAGCGGCAGTCTGAGCATCAGCCAGACTTCCGGCAGCCCCCTGGTACTGGCCCCGGTCTCCGACCAGACGGTCGTCCAGGGGGCAAAGGTCTCGGTCACGGCATCCGCAACCGACTTGAACCCCGGCGCCGTCCTGCTCTACAGCCTCGCGGCGGGCGCGCCGGCGGGCGCGTCGATCGCCCCCACGACCGGGATCTTTTCGTGGTCCGTTCCGGCGTCGCAGGCTCCCGGCGACTACCCGGTCACGATTGACGTCATCGACAATAGCAGCCCGCCACAGACCGACGAGACTTCGTTCAAAATCGTGGTCCAGCAAGCGACGACCCTGACTTCCGTCTCCGGCAGCGGTACGCTGGGTGGCGCAATCACCCTGACGGCGACCCTTGTCACGTCAGCGGGCTCTCCCGTGACCGGAGAGACGGTCGCATTCACCTTGAGCGACGGCGGTGCCGCCACGCCTATCGGAGTGGCGACGACTGATGCGGAGGGCGTCGCTTCCTTGACCGTCGCGATGCCGACTGGTCTCACCGCGGGCGCGTACGAGGGTGCGGTGGGCGCGACCTTCGCGGGCGACTCCACCGACGCGAGCACCAGCTCGAGCGGCAACCTCGCGATCAACCAGCCGTCAGGTACCACGTACACGGTCAGCTCGCTCGGCGACACGGGCACGGGATCTGGTGACTCGGGTGATTTGCGCTACGCCATTGCCCAGGCCAATGCCAACCCCGGCAGCACTATCGACTTTGCCGTGATCGGCGTGATCCAGTTGACCAAGGTGCTTCCGGCTATCAGCGCGGATGTCACCATCAACGGGCCGAGCGGGGGATCGTTGACGATCGACGGGTTGCCCCCGGGTTCGAGCAACCGCTATCCATTCAGCGTGTTCACGGTCGATGCCAGCGCAACGGCGAGCATCTCCGGGCTATCGATCGCAGGGAACTATGCTCCCCGTGTGGGGACCCTTGACAACTCGGGCAACCTGACTCTGACCGAATGCACGATCTCCGACAACACGGGCGAAAGCGGCCCCGGAGGCGTATTCAACGCAGGCACGATGACTCTGATCGACAGCACCGTGTCGGGAAACTCAACGCCCGACGGGGCTGGCGGAATCGCTAACAAAGGCACTATGACTCTGATTGACAGCATCGTCTCGGGGAACTCGGCGGCGGGCTACGGGGGCGGCATCGACAACACGGGCGCGCTGACTCTGACCGACAGCACCATCCTGGGCAATACGGCCAAGGGGGGAAATGGCGGCGGTATCTACAACTCGGGAGGCACCCTCTTGGTGGCGGGCAGCGCGATCTCCGGAAACTCGTCCAGAAGCGGCGGCGGCCTTTTTAACGCGGGTAAATCTTCCCTCGTAACTCTGAGCAGCAGTTCGCTTTCGGGGAACACGGCTATCTACGGAGGTGCGATCTCGAATTGGGATACCCTCACCCTGACCGGCTGCACACTCTCGAAGAACGCGGCCACATTCGGCGGGGGTGCTATCCTCAACGAGAGCGGGGGAGGGAATGGCGGGGCGGAAATCGCCGAGATGACCCTGACAGACTCAACCGTCTCCGACAACTCGGCGGCGGACGTGCAAAGCGGGCCAACGTCTCTTGGTGGTAGTGGCGGCGGGGCTATTCTCAACTTCGCCGGCGTGATGACTCTGACGGACAGTACGCTCTCGGGAAACTCGGCGCCAGGGTCGAATGGCGGCGGAATCCAAAACTACGGCGCCGCCGACATGACGCTGATCGGCAGCACGATCTCGGGAAACTCCACAGGCGGCAGTGGCGGCGGGATTGGATCAACTGGTTTTTACTACAATGGGATCACCAAGTACGCGTATCTTACGGTTATTGGGAGCACGATTTACGGGAACACAGCCTCGAACGGCGGCGGTGTCGACGATTACTTGGGCCATCTGGTGGTGGCCAACTGCACGATCACCGCAAACTATGCATCTGCCCTGACATCAACGCCGGGTCAAGCTGGCGGTGGTCTCAAGGTCGAATCGCCGCCGAGTGCTATGCTGGAAAACACGCTCATCGCCGGAAATCTCTGCGGCGGCAGCACTAGTCCTTCGCCGGGCGACGTGAGCGGCCCAGTCGATCCGAGGAGCAGCTACAACTTGATCGGCGACGGCGACCCACTGACCGGGATCGCAAACGGCCACCAGGGCAATCTGATCGGCTCGGCCAAGATGGGCAACGTCATCGACGCCGAACTCGGGCCGCTGGCTAATAACGGCGGACCGACCGCGACCGTGGCACTGCTACCCGGCAGCCCCGCCATCGGCGCCGGGGAGGGTGGCGCGAGCATCGGCTCATCCGGATCGCAGTCCACCGCGCCCACGCCGCCGGCTGTAACAGCGGTGCGTCCGGCAGCGGGGCCGACCACCGGCGGCACGCTGGTGACGATCACCGGCACCGGCTTTACCGGCGCTACCGTGGTCGACTTCGGCACCGTGGAGGCGACGGGCGTCACGGTGGTCAACAGCACCACGATCACGTCCGACGATCCGGCGGGCACCGGCGTTGTGGATGTCACCGTGACTACCCCCGCCGGCACATCGGCCATCTCGGCCGCCGACCAGTTCGCTTACGTCGTCGCGCCAGCGGTCACAGGTCTGAGCCCTCCCAGCGGTCCGGGCGCCGGCGGCACATTGGTGACGATCACCGGCACCGGCTTCACCGGCGCTACCGTGGTCGACTTCGGAACCGCGAAGGCGACGGGCGTAACGATGGTCAACGGCACCACGATCACGGCCGACGACCCGGCGGGCACCGGCGTTGTGGATGTCACCGTGACCACCCCGGGCGGAACGTCCGCCACCTCGGCCGCCGACCGATTTGCTTACGTTGTCGCTCCAGCGGTCACGGGTCTGAGCCCTACCAGCGGTCCGGGCGCCGGCGGCACGTTGGTGACGATCACCGGCACCGGCTTCACCGGCGCTACCGTGGTCGACTTCGGAACCGCGAAGGCGGCGGGCGTAACGGTGGTCAACGGCACCACGATCACGGCCGACGACCCGGCGGGCACCGGCGTTGTGGATGTCACCGTGACCACCCCGGGCGGAACGTCCGCCACCTCGGCCGCCGACAGATTTGCTTACTTTGTCGCTCCAGCGGTCACGGGACTGAGCCCTACCAGCGGTCCGGGCGCCGGCGGCACCTTGGTGACGATCACCGGTGCCAACCTGGCCAGCGCCACGGTCGTCGATTTCGGCCCCACGCCGGTCACAAACTTCTTGACCGATACGGCCGCCGAGATCACGTTGTTGAGTCCCGCGGGATCGGGCACGGTCAACGTGACCGTGCAGACGGCGGGCGGTGAATCCGCCATTTCGTTGGCCGACCGATATAACTATTTACCTTCGCAAACCGTGCCCACGAATCTCTCGGCCGTCTCGGGCAGTGGGATCGCTGGAGGTGCTGCCACGCTGACGTCTACCCTGACCGCGAACGCCGTGCCGCTCCCCGGTAAGACTGTCATTTTCACCCTGAACGAGGACGGCACGGTCAGAAGTGTGGGCAACGCGACGACCGACGCGAACGGCGTCGCAACCTTGACCGGCGTAAGTCTCGCCGGCCTCAATTTTGGCACTTACTCCGGCGCCGTGGGCGCCAGCTTCGCCGGTGACGCGACCTACGCGGGCAGCAGCGCCGACGGCACCCTCACAATCGCGGCCAGCAGCTACCTGGAAGTAACCCGCAACCCCACGAACCAGGTCGCGAGCGCCGGAAGTCGCGTCTCGTTCGTGGCGGGTGCCGCCGGCTCGCCGAGCCCCACCGTCCAATGGCAGGTGAGCACCGATGGCGGTCATACGTTCGGCAATATCCCGGGTGCCACATCCGCCACTCTGACGTTTAACCCGACCGCGGGACAGAGCGGCGACGAATTTCGCGCCGTCTTCACCAACTCGTCCGGCACCGGCACCACTGCGCCGGCGACCTTGACCGTCAACCACCCGAAACCCCTACTCATCATCGGCGAGCAAGCGCTCTTCCGCCGCAGGACCAACAGCAAGGGCAAGCCGGTCGGCGGTCCGGTCCTGAGCGGATTCACGTTTCTCTTCAGCGCGCCGCTCAATCCCTCGAGCGCGACGAGAGTGACCAACTATCAGGTCGATACCGTCACCACCAAGCGGGTCAAAAAGAACACCCAGCGCGTCCTTCATCCGATCACGAGTTTCTCGGTCGCCTACAGCGCGGCGAGCGACTCGGTCACCCTGACATTCGTCGGCAAGCAGACCTTCCCGACGGGTGGCCAAGTCACCGTTGCCAGTGGACCGCGCACTGGCATTACCGCTGTATCCGGCGCCGTGCGTGGCGGGAAATACTGTCTTTACGATCTCACAGGGAGGTCACAACATCAACGCTCAGTGAATTCGGGGAGAGCGATAATTGCCGAGCACGAAGCTGGCTGGCTTGTAAGCACGTCGATATTCCGTCGCCGAAGCCCCTCTGTGATGGCAATGGGAACATGCACATCCATGTAGATCGCCAGAGGCATAGTCAAGGGTTCCCCGCGGCTCGCCGCTTCAGGAGCGAAGTGCGTGACAGGGGTTGCTTCTGGCGCTCAGCTTCCGCAGCCTCGGCCGATGCTCGCATTTCCGCCACGAGACGATCGTAGGGATCGTAGAAATAGGTGAGGGCCGCGTGGACCTGCTGCGGCTCAAGGTCCGGGTGCTGGCGCAGGATCTCTTCCGCCGACCAGCCGTAGTGATCGTGCTCGCCGGCCAGATGGATCACCTTGTACCGCGTGCCCTCGATTCGCGCCGTGCCGTCTTCGTCGATCGTCAGGTGCGGATACGGAATCGCCGGGCTCATGAGAGTCTGCCTCCGCCGCGAGCATTCAACGTTCTTCCGGCAACGCTGACCAAAGGAAATCGACGATAAACTGTGCGCGGTCCTGACCGCGCTGCCTGGCCAAGGTGTCGATTGTGCGGGCCAGCTCGGACGGGAGCGGGACAAGAACTGAGAGCGCAGGGTCGGTTGTCGGGCTGCTCATGGGGCGATGCTCCTTCACTCTGGTATTGTCGCCAGTCCCCCGTCGGCGTCCAGATGAGCTGAGGCGGAAAAGGCCGGGTACATGCGATTCGGACTCGGTCTGCTCTACATCAAGCAGCTCCTCGTCGAAGAGCCCATCCTCGACGTCAGCCGGTATTACTCCGCATGATTGTCGTTACGCTAGACGTCAACACGAGAGGCAGGCCCATTATCGAGTTGTTCGTGGCGGCGAGCGCGCCTCGGCTGGCGGCGCTGGCGGTATTCGGCGAAACACCCCCTTCACCGATCCCAGTCAGGGCACTGCTCGATACCGATACCAGCCGGCTCATAATCATTGCGAACTCCCTTTGCGGCCTTTGCGTCTTCGCGGTGGGAAACCGAACGAAGAAGTGCAGGATCCCCGCGAAATTCCGCCGTTCACGCCCCGAAGAGGTTGATTATTATCTCCCCGCGGAAGCCGGCGATTAACCGCCAGCATTCCACAAGCCGGGGCCATTCGGCGCGGTGAGATGAAGCCAAGCCGAGGCACGGAATTCGAACCGGACGATGTCAGGGCGATTCGACGGAGCCTGGGCAAGTTTCAAACTGAATTCGCCTTGATGATCGGCGTCAGAGTATCCACCCTACAAAACTGGGAACAGGGGCGGAGGGTGCCCGAAGGCCCAGCCCGTGCATTGTTGCGGGTCGCTGCCGAGAATCCACGCGCTGGGGGCCATGAGCCGCAGGCGGCGCGGCAGTTGATCTCCGCGGTGATTGCGTCGGACGGACCTCACGACCGTACCGCCGCACTCCTGCAAATCGCAGTCCCTGCAAGGCTTGAGAATGCTAATCAAAACGTTGGTCGGGGCCGGCCGTTAATGATAAACTGAAATGGGCTTGCCAAGCCCTTTGCGGAGGAGTTGTACTGTCTGGCCTGCCGGTTCCACAGCCGGAACGCCGCTTCGGAATCAAGAGCGCCGAATTCCGCGGGAACCACCGGCGCAGGCAGCGGTCAAGTTTGACGGAGCCGCCTTCATGTCAACGATTTCAACCAATCACGCGACGGTTGCGGCTGCCCCTTGGGCATCGCCAGATCTCTACCGCTTTACCGTCAACGAGTACGAGCGGATGGTGGGAGTACTTCACGATTCCCGAGTCGAGTTGATTGATGGCTACATGGTGAGGAAGATGGGGAAGAACCCGCCGCATATCTGGACCGTCGATGCCCTCGTCGAAGCACTCCGATTCATGCTGGCGGGCTGGTGGTGCCGGAAGGAAGACCCGGTACGAATCCCAGACTTCGACGAACCCGAGCCCGATGTGGCCGTTGTCCGTGGCTCACGCCATGACTACGTGAGTCGGATCCCCGAACCCGCCGACATTGGACTCGTGATCGAGGTATCGGAGACGACGATCGACCGCGATCGCGGCAAGAAACTCAGCGCTTACGCCCGGGCAGGGATTTCCGTTTACTGGATCGTCAATTTAGCGACGAGACGTGTCGAGGTCTACACGCAACCGTGCGCAAGCGGCTATCAGTGCCAGCAGGAATTCGACGTGAGCCAAAATGTTCCCGTCGTCATCGATGCGGTCGAGGCAGGCCAGATCGCCGTGGTCGATATTTTGCCGCCAGTACGGCCGTGATCAATCGGACCGGCGAATCGAGGCCAACATCGTCGCTGGACGCCTGGGCGCCGCCGGACGCCGAGCCGATGAGGATTTCGCGGCCGGCCGCTCCACGCCACTCGGGCCGTGAACCATTTCGCCACAGTCCGTTGGAGCTTCGACCCCGGCCAGAATGCGCCGGTCGCGATCGATGGCGTCGAGGATCGCCGCATTGCCTTGGCCGCGAGATTCCCACCGTTACGGCCGGCATCGCCGGCTCTCCCGATTCCACCGAAATCCTCGATCGAATCGGCGTGACCCGTTCGCCCCGAAGCGCGACCTACGACGAGCGAAGAGCGTGACGCAGGGCGTGACGCAGACCCATTTTGCTCACTCACCGTAAGTCGTTGCCAGATAAGGGCGTGACGCTGGTGACGCTGGTGACGCAGAAATACCCACTTTACCAGGTCCGCACGAGGCGTTGCCACATCTGCGCCTCACAGGGGCGGGTTGCTCCGCAATTGCCGGTTTTGCGGGGCTCGTGGAGCTCGGGTGGCCCACTCGGTCAATCCGACGGGCCCTTGATCGGAGAGCTTCGGTGCATTACCTGTCAACCGTTACGCCGAGCCGCGCCACGAATCATCCAGCCCGTTCCCCGGAGCAAACCCATGACCCTACAAACCGGCCCCACCCCCTGGTACGCCACCGCCTACCGCCGCGCCGTGATCGACATGCACATCCCCGATTGGGATGACGCCTTCCTCGCCCGGTTCGAAACCGACCGATACGTCGCCATGCTGGCCAGGGCGCATGCCCAATCGATCGTCGCCTATGCCATGTCGCATGTCGGGCTTTTCAACTATCCGACCAGAGTCGGACGCCAGCACAAGAACCTCAAGGGCCGCAATATCGTCCGGGGGATCATCGAGCGCTGTCATGCCCGCGGGATTGCCGTGGTCCTGTATAACAGCTTGATCTTCGACCGCACGACGGCCGATCTCCATCCCGAGTGGCGGATGCGCAGCGTCGATGGGGGCTTTCATGGCCAGGGCGGTCGGCATGGCCTGCTCTGTCCGAATTCGCCCTACCGCGAGTATGTTCGCGCGTGGGTCGAGGAGCAGTGCCGGCTGTTCGACCCGGAAGGGTTCCGCTTCGACATGACCTTCTGGCCGGCAGTCTGCTATTGCGACCATTGCAAGAAGCGGTTTGAGGCGGAGATCGGTGGGGCCATTCCCACGACCGTGAACTGGCTCGACGAGCGCTGGGTGGCTTTTCAGCGGCGCCGCGAAGCGTGGCTTGGAGAGTTTGCTGCGGTCGCCACCGGGACCGTGCGGAAACTACGTCCCAGGGCGAGCGTCGAGCACCAGTCTTCGACCTATCCCCTGCACTGGCAGTTCGGCGTCAACACACCGCTTCTGGCCCATAATGACTTCCTCCAGGGTGACTTCTACGGCGACTCTTGGCAGGGATCCTTTGTGCGCAAGCTGCTGGAGGACCTGACGCCGCACCGGCCGTTTGGCTTCGAGACCAGTTTCTCGGCAGAGCTGGCCGACCACACGGCCATGAAGTCCGAGGCGCTCCTTCAGGCGAAGGCGTCGGCGGCCCTTGCCGACAATGCGGCTTTTATCTTCATCGATGCGATCGACCCGGCCGGCACGCTCAACCCCAAGGTCTACGACCGGATGGGAACGATCTTCGACCGTTTGATGCCCGACTACGCCGAGCTGGGGGGTGCCCGAGTCGTCGACGTCGCGGTTTACTACAGCCTGGATTCCAAGTTCGACTTCGCCGGCAACGGCCGGCCCGTCGCCTCTGCCGACACCACCGACGCCCATACCAAGAGCGTGACGGCCGTCACCCGGCAGTTGGGCGGCGGCCACCTGCCGTTCGGGTTCATCACCAAGGCTACGCTGGCGCATTTGAACGATCACAAGGTGCTGATCCTGGCAAATGTCAACATGATGGACGACACCGAGATCGAGGCGATTCGCAAGTGGGTCCACGCGGGAGGGAAGCTGCTTGCCACCGGCTGGACATCGCTGGTGGATACGCGCGGCAGGCTGCGCAAAGACTTCGGCCTGGCCGATGTGTTTGGAGTGTCGCTCCAGAAGCCGGGTTGGACTCCCTGGCCGCACTATATCGCACCCGCGGATGAAGGCGCGGCGGCCTTCGGCGACTTTAGCAGCGACTATCCGGCCTTTGCGCGGACGACCGGGCAGATTGTCAGACTGCGCTCGGGTTCCGGTTCGGCCGCTTCGATCCTGGCGGCCACGACGTTAGTCTGGCCGACCGACGATCCGACGCGATTTGCGTCGATTCACAGCAACCCTCCATGGCGGAAAACCAACCAGCCCGAGGTGGTGCTCAATCGGTTCGGCGCGGGGAGTTGCATTTACTGTGCGAGCCCGCTCGAGACGGTCGAAAGCCTGAGTGGAACGATCGTCAGGCTGGTCCGGCGATTGAACGATCATTTCTGCTTCGAGGCCGACGCACCGGCGGCTGTCGAGCTGACGCTCTCTTACCAACCGGAGCGACACCGGTATCGCCTGAGCCTGGTCAACTTCCAGAAGGACTTGCCGAACATCCCGGTCACGGAGATTCCGGTGCGGCTGCGGTTGCCTGCAAACGTGATGCAGATTGTCGAGTTGCCCGGCGGCCGCAAGGTCGAGCACGCTGAGGACGACGGAGTCGTCCGTTTCACGGTGCCCCGGCTCGAGACGCTGGCGGTTTTTGCGGTGCTCGTGGGGTGATCGCGATTCAGTCCATCAACGCCATCGAGAGCTGGCGTTGATATTCGGCGGTGAGATCAGAATCGGTCGGCAGAAGCTGGAAAATCGCGATCATGGTCTGGCGGGCTTTTTCGCCGACGCCCCTGCGGTCGCGCTCGACGAGCTCGAGGCAGATAGCCAGTGCGTCCGCGTACTGCCCGCTCGCTGCCAGTGCCTCGGCGAGCTGAAACTTCACGTTGACGTCACTGGGGTTGGCGGCGGCCGCCGCTCGGGCTGTTTCGACGCCGCCGGCGTTCTGGGCTTGCAGTCGCAGTGTGAGCTCGGCCTTGAGCTTTTCCGCGTCGGGCTCGAGGAACCCGCGCCGTTCCAGCGACGCGATTCGCGCCGCGGCGTCTTCGAGCCGACCCTGTTCCAAAGCGATGCGGGCCAGTGCGGTGTGAGCCGCGGTCAAGTCGGGATCGAGCGTGAGCGCGGTATTGTATTTTTCTTCGGCGGCACGCACATCGGTTGCTTCCAATTGGCCGGCAAGGGCGGCGATCGACTCGGCCGGCGTGGGCAGCAGCCGGTCGAGCCAGTCGCGAATCATCGCTTCGGGCTGGACTCCGACGAAGGCATCGGCGATCTTTCCGTCGCGGAAGCCAAAGACGAGGGGGATCGAGCGAATTCCGAACTGGAGGGCCAATTCCTGGTTACGCTCCGTATCGACCTTGGCCAGGATGAACTTGCCGGCATACTCGGCGGCCAGTTTCTCGAGGACGGGGCTCAGCAGCGTGCACGGGGCGCACCAAGTCGCCCAGAAGTCGACGACGACCGGCACGGTTCGCGACCGCTCGATCACGTCCTGCTCGAAAGTCTGCGCGGTCGGTTCGATGACATAGGAACTGGTCGCGGACGCCATTGTTGTGTCACTCATCGATGAAGCTTCCCACTCTTCGCCATCCTTCCGCGCCTGGGATCGGAAGGGGGGCACGAAACGCAATACGAACGTGGCAAGACGCCACGATCAGAGCTCAATTTCACGACGCCTTCCATGATAGAGCGTATGGACCGCTCGGAAAAGCCAGCGCGGCGTTCGCGAGCCGCGGACGGTACCGATGAGCCAAACTTCTCGCCACTTCGCACCTCAACCGCCCGAAGCGGCCATATTAGCCAGCGAGGGCTGCCGCGGTTCACTCGCGGCACTGCGATTTGCGGCTCGCTCGGGCGCCGAGTTGGTGTATGGGGCAACGCAAAGTGCAGGGACAAATCCCAGCGGCGGCTGGCGTACCGGGGGTGCCGCCTCTTTCCAAGAGGGCGGCGTCCTCGTATGCTCGAACAAAGAGCGCGGCTCGAGCCGAGTCGAGTCGCGGAATCCGTCTTCGCGCCGGACAACCCGAGTCTGGCCACATTTGATTTTGTGCCGGAGAACAAGCCATGAGATGGCCGAACAGGCAGTTGTGCCCCGCGGTGGTGGCGATCCTGCTCCTTTCTCCCGCCGGGGCACGCTTGGCCAATGCTGCTTCCCCATTCCCGGATAAGAACCTCGAAGCCGCGATCCGCGAGGTGCTCAAGCACGAGCCCAAGAACTTCGAGCTGACCGACGAGAAACTCCTCAACGTGTACATACTTCACGCGGAGGGCAAAGGGATCAAGGACCTCACGGGCCTGGAAAAATGCAAGAACCTTGCCGAGATCCGGCTGACGAAGAACCAGATCAGCGACATCAAGCCGCTCAAGGACTTGGTCAACCTCCAGTCGCTCGATCTTGCCAGTAATGCGATCAAGGACATCGGCCCGCTGGCCGGTCTCAAGGGGCTTCAATACATCGAGCTTTCGGGCAACCAGATTGAAAAGCTCGATGCGCTGGGCGGCCTGACAAACCTGACGGCCCTCTACTTAGGCGGCAACGCCATCAAGGACATCTCCCCGTTAGCGCCGCTCTCGAGGCTGGCGTCGCTGTCGCTGCCCAAGAACCAGATCCATGACATCAAGGCTCTGGAGAAGACCAACAAGATCTCGACCCTGGATCTCTGCGATAATCGGGTTGAAGACGTCGGTCCCCTAGCGAAACAGACCGAGCTGACGCTGCTCATGATTCAGAGGAATCAGATCAAGGATCTCAAGCCGCTTGTCGAGGCCGCCAAGGCCGACGCCGGCGGTCCCAAGCGATTCGCCCCTTACTTGCGTTTGTACCTTTCTGGCAACCCGCTTGCGGATTCGGCCAAGGCGGTGCAACTCGCCGCCCTCAAGGATGCCGGTGTTCGGATCGAGGGTTGACACGACTACTAAGGAACTGGTTGGGAATAACTTCCCGGAGAGTCGGCTTTCGCTCCGCGAAAGGCGACAATTATTCCAACTGTGCGTGACTCTGCACGAGACAATGGCGACGCTCATCAAAGCCGGCGGCTGCGGCTTGACGAGCTCCCCGCGAACGTGACCTGGAGTTACGCGCGCGGCTCGGCGCCCCAGGGCGAAAGAGCGACGACATCCCGAGATGACCGGGGTCACTCGGGCCGCCGGTTTGTGCTCGTTTCCGGGCTCGCGCTGCTTGCGATCTGGGGAACGCTCTACCTGCTCTTCCGCGATTGGAGAGCCCGATATCAAAAGCGCGCGAGTTACGGTGCGTCTTACGTGGTTCCAGCGATTGACCCAATGGCGCGACTTGAACCGCCTGACGTCGCCCCCGAGGCATGGCGCGACGCCGTCGCTTCGACCAAGTCGATGCTGTTAACAGTCACGAGCTCAAATCTGCTCGACGAGAAACAAATGCGAGAGCTGCAGATGGAGCTTGAAGGTGCGGCCAGGCGATCGATGGCTGACCCGAAGCGCGCGGTCGCGGAGCTGGCAACCATCTGGAACAATATCGCGGACCGAGGCGAGTTTTTGTTGAGGGACAGCCGGTCCGCGAATGGAGTTCGTCATCCGCGTCCCAAGATTCTTCCGCCAAGGCCCGCGAAGCCGGCCGGCAGGGCGAGTCAGGATGCGTGAGGAAGCTTGCCCCATTGTTCGGAGAGCGCATGCGCAAGCGCGATGAATTCTTCGACATCGAGCGCCTCGGCGCGAAGCTGGCCGCTGAGTCCTGCGCTCTGCGAGCCAGGCATCGACGTCCGCCTTGCTCCACTGGTCGCGCCAGATGTCCGCCAGCACGTGCCTCATGTATTTGCGGCGATGAAGAAACATGCGGCGGACCAGGTCGTGGAACTCGGGCACGTTGCCCACCAAAGTTCGTTTCTCGGGGTTGGACCGTATCGAGACGATGGCCGAATCGACCTTGGGCCGCGGCCAGAATACGGACGGCGGCAGCGTCCGCTCAATCGAGACATCCGCCAGAGCCCCGACGACGACCGACACGGCACCATAAGCCGGGCTGGCCGCCTCCGCGCAGAGCCGGTCGGCAAGCTCGCGCTGGACGGTCACAACCATGAGCGACGGACACAGCTCCTCTTGCAAGAGCAGGTTGATGATCACGGGAGTCGCCACGTGATAGGGAAGATTGGCGACGACCTTGAAGCGACGGCCCTGAGCGGCCGCCAGGCCCGCTCGCACGTTGTCGAGCACCTGGGGATCGAGCCGGTGCTTGGTCTCGAGCGCGTTGACATTGAGCACGCGTACGCTCGCCAGTCCGGCGACGGCCTCGGCCGTCAGACGGGCCATGGCTGGATCGACATCGACGGCCACGACGGTCGCGCCTCGCGCGGCCATTAGCGCCGTGAGCGCTCCGGTTCCCGACCCGATCTCGAGGATCACATCGCCCGGGGCCACGAGAGCCGCGCGGACGATCACCTCATGAATGTTCAAATCGATCAGGAAGTTTTGACCAAAGCGGCGCTGGGGAACGATCCCGCGCTGGGCGAAGAGGTTTTGAAGGTATGACTGCGTTTGACGGGCATTCATCTTGTGGAGTCTGGGATCCGAAATCGGGAACCCATTGCGGATTGCGGCGGCATACGACGCTGGGCTCCCTTGGTGACTGTCATCGTAGCGCTCAGTGATCGGCGATACAAGCAATGTTTCACGACTGCTGGCGAGAGATCCCATCGGACTGTAAGATAGTGGATCGCTCCGGCGGGATAAAAGGATCGACTATCCACTGGCTGATGGACATGGCCTTTCTCGAGGACCTTCGACGTTTCGGGCCTGGTGTCACGTACCGCCTTTCGCGGGACGAGGCGCTGAAATACTGCGCGAATTTGACCTCGACGCATTATGAGAATTTCAGCGTGGCGACCTGGCTGACTCCCCGCGAGCACCGGCCGGCCTTTCGAAGTATCTACGCTTTCTGCCGCTGGTCGGACGATCTGGGCGACGAAGTCGGCGACCGGGCGCGGTCGCTCGAGCTTCTGGCCTGGTGGCGCGGCGAGCTGCGATCGGTCTATGAGGGCGAGGCTCGCCACCCGGTCATGATCGCGCTGGGCGAGACCATCAGGCGATATGGAATCCCGATCGACCCCTTCGAGGCCTTGATCACCGCATTCGAGCAGGACCAAAGTGTTTCCGAGTATCAAACTTATGAGCAGTTAATCGACTACTGTAGCCGGTCGGCTAACCCCGTCGGCCATCTGGTTCTGTACGTTGCGGGAGCGTTCACAGCCGAGAATGCACAACTGGCGGATGCCACGTGCACGGCTCTCCAACTGGCCAACTTCTGGCAGGATGTCGCGCGATCTGGCGATCGGGCGCATCTACCTTCCCCGAGTCGATCGAGAACGCTTCCATTATCCCGAAGGTGATCTCAGGGCGTTGCGATTCACGCCTCAGTTCGCCGAGCTGATGAAGTTCCAGGTCGAGCGAGCCCGGGCGCTGTTCGCGGCCGGCCGGGAATTGCTGGGCCGAATTCCCGGCGAGCTGGCCGTCGATATTGACCTGTTCTCCCGGGGAGGACTCGCGATTCTGGACCGGATCGAGGCTCAAGGGTTTGACGTCCTCGGCTCTCGACCGGCACTGAGCCGCCGGACCAAGCTTGCACTGCTCTTGCGCACTGGCGATGACCTGGCTGCCGCGTTTTGGTGGTGCATTATCTGCACGCCCCGATGGGGCAGCCACATATCAGCCCCGGGCAACGCCCTGGGGAAGGAGCCGAAATCGAACGAAAGTCGAGCCCTGAAAAGGGCGGTACGATCGAAAGGATATTGCGTCCTTTCAGGGCTCACGCGTTTTGGTAGACATCCACGTACCCAGGCGTTGCCCTGGGCTGGTCTGTTGCGGCCCCTTCGGGGCCAAGTCTAAAGCGCAGTCCTCTCCCCGAGGAGAGGGAGCCAGAAGCACTGCGTTCACCGGTACTGTGGTGTGGGAGGGCCGGCTGTGATGCGCGATGAAGCGCTGCAAGCAAGCTATCGGTTCTGCTCTCGAGTCGCGCGGCGGGAAGCAAAAAACTTCTACCATGCCTTCTTGTTTCTCCCCCAAGGGCGGCGGCGGTCGATGTGCGCGCTCTATGCATTCTTGCGCCGCACCGATGACCTGGCCGACCAGCCGGGGCCTGCCGCGGAGAAAGCCGAGGCGCTCGGCGCGTGGCGGCTGGAGCTCGAGGCCGCGCTGGCGGGTGAGAACCCGCCGTGGCCTGGGCTCCTTGCCTTGAGCGATACCGTCTCGCGCCACGCCATCCCCGTGCAGCTCCTGCATGAAGTCATCGACGGAGTCTCGATGGACATCCAGCCGAGTCGCTTCGTGAACTTCGCGGATTTGGCCGACTATTGTTACCACGTCGCGTCGGTCGTGGGGCTCTGCTGCCTGCACATCTGGGGTTATCGCTCCGACGGAGGTAAGGCCGAGAAACTAGCTGAAGAATGCGGGGTGGCTTTGCAATTGACGAACATCCTGCGCAATCTCGGCGCGGACGCGCGCGACGGTCGCATCTACCTGCCCGAGGACGATCTTGCGCGTTTTGGCGTGGAGCCCGACGAGCTCGCGTCAGCGCGGCGGCCGAACGATCGGCTTCATGCGCTCCTGGCCTTCGAGGCCGAGCGCGCCTACGGTTACTACGAAGCCGTGCGGCAGTTGGTCCCACTCGTTGCTCCGATCGGCCGGCCCGTGCTACGCTACATCGTCGGGGTGTATCGTTCCCTGCTCGACGAAATCGTGCGACGGGACTACGACGTCCTTTCGGCCCGGATTTCCGTCCCGCCCTGGCGTAAGGTGGCGATCGGACTTCTGGCACTGGGTGGTCTGTTTGCGGCTCGTGGCCGTCCGGTTCCCGGTTTTGCCCAATCACAAGCCGCAAACGACTCGGCCGAGTCACGGTCATGACGAGAAAGTATAAACCTCCCCCTCCACATGTGGTCATCGTCGGCGGCGGTCTTGCAGGACTGGCCTGCGCGGCGGGATTGGTCGGCCGGGGATTACGGATCACACTCCTGGAGAGCCGGCCACGCCTTGGCGGTCGCGCCAGCTCCTTCACCGACCCGGCGACCGGCGAGATGGTCGACAACTGTCAGCACGTCAGTATGGCTTGTTGCACGAATCTGACCGACTTCTGCCGGCGAGTCGGAATCGATTCGATGATTCGCCGCGTGAGCGAGCTGACCTTCCTGAGCCCCGAGGGGCGGGTCTCGAAATTCCGGGCGGGCCGCGCGCCCGCTCCCTTTCACCTGGCCGGAAGCTTCTTGCGCTCGACCTTTCTCACCTTTGGTGAGAAGCTGCGAGTCGCTCGCGGTCTGGCCTCTCTGACCTTGGCGCGAGACGAACGTCCCGGAGAACCCCTCAGTGAGTGGTTGCTGCGGCGCGGCCAGAGCCTGCGCACGATCAACTTATTCTGGGCTGCGATCCTGGTGTCGGCTCTGAACGAACGGCTCGACCAGATGGACGTCGGTTATGCCCGCAAGGTCTTGATCGAGGGGTTTCTGCGAAATCGACTGGGTTTTCAGCCGGAGCTGCCCCTGGTTCCTCTCGGCGAGCTTTACGGCACAAGATTGGAAACTTGGCTGCGCGACCAGAACGTCTCGGTGCAGATGACGACGGGGGTCCGTTCGATCGATCTCGACCTTGAGCAAGCGCTGCGGGGCGTCATCTTGCGGTCGGGCGAATCCCTCGCCGCCGACTTCGTGGTCCTCGCCGTTCCCTTCGATCGCGTGTCGAGCCTCGTCCCCGAAAACGTGCTGCAAATCCTCGGTGCGCTCGCGCGCGTCAACGCGCTGAAAGCCTCTCCCATTACGGGAATCCATCTGTGGTTCGACCGGACCGTGTGTCCATTCGATCACGTGGTGACGCCCGGGCGGTTGATCCAGTGGGTATTCAACCACACGGCGATCCAGGGACGAACCGCGCCGCAATTCGACTCGGCGGACGGACCGCGCCCGAGTCTCGAGCCGTTCTCCACGGGAGGCCAGTATCTTCAAGTCGTGATCAGTGCTTCGTACGACTTGCTCGGGCTGGACAAGGTGGCGATTCGCGACGCCGTGGTTTCGGAGCTGGGTGAAATCTGGCCCGACGCCCGTGCCGCTCGACTCGTGCGCTGGTGGGTCGTCACCGAGCATCAAGCGACGTTCTCGATTCGCCCGGGAGTCGAGGCATTTCGCCCGCCGCAGCGGACCGCCATCGATGGCCTCTTCCTGGCTGGCGACTGGACCGATACGGGCTGGCCGGCAACGATGGAAGGAGCCGTGCGCAGCGGCTATCTGGCCGCTTCAGGGATCCTCGAGAATTTGGACCGACCCACGCGATTGATCCGGCCTGGCCTCAAACCGGGATTGCTGTCTCGCTGGCTGTTCGGCAGTGCCGAAATTCGTCCTTCCAAACCCACCAATCCAACCGGATTAACCCAGCCGCCCCCAATGGCATGTTCGCCTACGACGACGCCAATCGGTGTGTCCGCTCGTCCATCTTGAGAGGAGTTGCGAGCCGGCGCGGCGCGGACTATCTTCGATACTCTCTCTTCGCAAAGCGGGCCGGCTGGTCGCGCGGAGAACCGTTCTCGAACGAGGTCGGCCACCGAGGAGGCCTCTTGACCATGAAGTCAACACGCCCTGGAGCCCTGGTATCATTGGCCCTGATCCTGGGTCCCCTATGGCCCGTATTTTCCATCACGCAGAGCGCCTGGGCCGAGGATCCCCCAAGCCGACACGAGAACCAGCCGGCGTCGGGGTCGTCTCACGAAGTGACGCTTCGAGCCACGTGCCGCTGGGCCGCACGGCCTCCCGTACTTGATGGCAAGCTGGACGATCCGTGCTGGAAACGGGCGGTGCTCATCGACCGTTTCGGCACATTCTGGTCCAAGACGAGCACACCCCAAAAAGTGACGGCGGCTTACTTGATGTGGGATGATGATGCGCTCTACTACGCTGCGTCGATGCACGATGCAGAGCTCCGGTCATTCGGCACCAGGCGAAACGACGCCTTGTGGAATGGCGACGTCTTCGAGCTATTCCTCAAACCGAGTGCGAGCCGGCCCGAGTATTATGAGTTTCAGGCCAATCCGCGCGGGGTGGTCTTCGAGCTGTTTATCCCCGCTCGCCAGCGAAAGCCGAGCGACTACGCCGCGGAGGCGCCGCTTCTGAGCCGGGCGGTCGTCGCGCTCGACGGCACGCTCGATCAAGGCGGCGACCGCGATGTTGGGTGGTCCGTCGAGGGTCGAGTGCCATGGTCGGCCTTCGCGCCGACTGGGGGCAAGCCGAATCCGGGAAACGAGTGGCGCTTTGCCCTCTGCCGTTACGATTACGGTCCCAAGGGCAGCAGACCGATCCTCACGAGCTCGGCCCCTTTAACTCAATCGAGTTTTCACCACCACGAAGATTACGGCAAGCTCCGATTTGAATCAAAACCCCGTTGATCGCTCGAAACCCAAGGGCGCGGTCAAGGGATATGCCGGCGCCGTTCGGCCCGGGCGCGGGACCGGCTTGCAACGCGCCCGAAGTTTTGCGTCCTCCCTGCCCGCAACCGGCGAGGTCGCCTCGGGCTCGGGGACGGCCATCGGACGGGCCCGGCGATTACTCGTGCCGGAGCGCGGCTGCGGAGAGCGCCCTTGCCGGCCGCTTTTCCAGCCATCTTCCAGCTTGCGCACGGCACGGAGCTCGATCTTGCGTACCCATTCCCGGGTGATTCCGAGGCGGCGACCGATCTCCTTGAGAGTCAGCGGCGCCTCCCCTTCCAGCCCGTAGCGCCAGTTGAGGATTGATCGCTCGCGCGGGTCGAGTCGTTCCATGCTCCGCAGCAGAGTCAGCCGTTCGTCGTCGGCTTCCAGAATCGCCTCGGGTTGCCCGCATTGATCCCATTCTTCCGCCGGCGACCACTGTCCAGGTTCCGGGGCCATGCTGCTCTCCAGCCTGACCTGCCGAGCCCTCGATGCCCTGGCCACCAGGGACTTCTGCGTCTCACTCAATCCCAAAAGCGCGGCGACGTCGGTGAAGCTGGGGGTTTGTCCCTGTTCTCGACAGAGCGCGCGCTCAGCGCGCCGCCATCTGGACAGGAGCCCTACCATGTGCGCAGGCAGCCGGATCGTGGATGTCGTATTAATCAGGGCATGACGGATGGATTGCTTGATCCAGTAGCTGGCGTAGGTGCTGAAGCGCGTTCCGAAGCGGGGCTCGAACTCTTCCGCCGCTCGGATCAGTCCCAGGTTTCCCTCGCCGATCAGGTCTTCAAAAACCATGCCCCTGCCGACGTACTCTCGCGCGATCTTAACCACAAGCCGCAGATTGGCCTGGATCATCCGTGTCCGCGCATCGCGATCGCCGCGGGCAATCGCGTGCGCCAGTGCGCATTCCTCAGCGGCCGTCAGGAGCGACTCGTCCTTGATCTCTCGCAGATAGACCTGAAGAGAATTTGGCATGCCCGCGTTCTTCCCTCGCGCATCGTTCATCGAAGACACTCCCTCGCAAGTTGTCGATTGTTTCATCCTCTCGCAAGCGCGATCTCAGCATGACTATTTAGTTGAGATTCGCGCCCAGAACCGGCAGAAGAATTTCCCGATACCGAGCAAATCTCTCGCGCAAGAGTCGGGACGACGTCTCAAGCATGATATTGCGGATGAGTTGCGCCAAAGTCGCTTTAGTCGGCATCTGAAGAAAAGGAAGATAAGTGACCAAAAGCCGATCTGGTTACAGTTTAACTAAACAGCTAAATTGTCCTTCTTGTCGAATGTTGGCCAATTATCTCTGGAAATCTGGCCTCGATTGCAGTCTAATTAAATCTGTTCGAAGTCCTTTGGCGCACGTTGTCCGTCGTGGCCGACACGTCGGTGCAAGCCGATTTGAACGGAGTATTATCGCCAAAAGATACTTAATGGGGGCATTGGCCGTGGACCGAAGGTGAATGGTTGCGGTCTGGATCGAAGCCCTGACGTGACGTGATTGTTTGCAAGAACGAGCTTGGCTGCGAGAGCGGAAGCAATGACCCGCACGGGTGGTGGTCATGCTTGGGGATGACGAATTCAGCGATTGTATGGCACGGGCCAAGGCCGGAGATCCCGCGGCGATCCGGGAGTTCTTTTCCCGGTTCGAGGAAGAGGTTCGGATCATGGTGCGCGTGCGCCTTCCCCGTAAGTTGCGATCGCGATTCGACTCGGTCGATTTCGCGCAGGCGGTATGGCAGAGCTTCTTTTCCGATCTCAACCAGCATGGGCTCAACTTCGAGAGTGAGCAGCATTTGCGCAAGTTTCTGGCGGGAGTCGTTCGGAACAAGGTATTCGAACAGCACCGAAGACTGACCAGGACGGAGAAATATGATCTGGCCCGCGAGGAACGGCTGTACGTGCGCCGGGGCGATCGGGACGTGCCGCGCGAGGTTATCTCGCCAGATCCGTCACCAAGCCAGGCTGCCCAGGCTTCAGACCGTCTGGAGCAGTTGACGGCCGGCTGTAGCGCGCTCGAGGTTGACGTGATCACGCTGCGTCATCAAGGGTTGACTTTCGCGGAAATTGCCACGCAGACCGGAGTGAACGAACGGACGGCCCGCCGGATCATCGATTCGGCTCGGTCTCGATGGGAGACTCACCCATGATCGTGCTGCCGCGGAGGACCGACAGCGCGGCGTTACCGCTCTTCACCGCTCACGAGGAGCAGGCCGCCGGTCCACCTCTGCTCACCGAGCGATCGTCGGTCCTGGATGAGCTGACCACGGCCTGGGAGCGAGGGGAACAACCGCCGCTGGAGATGTATCTCGAACGCCTGGGCCCGGCTGATCATGAGGGAGCGGTCGCGCTCATCTACCGCCATTTTTGCCTGGTCGAGGCGGCCGGCGGCAATCCTGATCCGGCGGATTATCAAGAGCGATTCCCTTCCTATCAGGATGCACTCAAACGGCTCTTGCGGCTGCACGCGGAATGCCCGCCTTCGTTGCTCGATCGCTGGTTTGATGGGAATTCGGACCGCGTGGAGATGCCGGAAGTCGGCGACTCGATCGGGCCGTATCGATTGCGCCGCGAGCTGGGACGAGGGAGTTTCGCCCGAGTCTATCTCGCGAAACAGACGGACCTTGAAGATCGTCTGGTCGTCGTCAAGGTGTCGACCCGCGCGACGCGCGAACCGTGGCTGCTGGCCCGGGTGCGGCACGCCCACATCGTGGAGATTTTCTCGCACGCCACGGCGGACGACGGCGCCTTTCAGTTGATTTGCATGCCGTTCTGGGGAGGGGCTACCCTGGCCGCGGTACTGGCCGCCGGGCGGGAGCGGCCCAATCGGCCCGCGCTGGGCCGCGACCTGCTCGCTGACCTCGACGGCGTCGCGGCGCCCGAGTATCCCCGCGACGATCCATCGCGGCCGGCCCGCGAGATCTGTTCGAGCGCGACCTACGGCCAGGCCGTGGTCTGGATCGTCGCCCGACTCGCCGAAGCCCTCGACCACGCATTCCAACGCGGTGTCGCCCACGGCGACGTCAAGCCGTCGAACATCCTGCTCTCGGCCGACGGAAACCCGATGCTGCTCGACTTCAACCTGGCCCGCGATTGGGCGGCAGCCGGCCCCGACGCGAAGCTGGCCGACCCGGGCGGCACGCTTGCCTATATGGCCCCCGAGCGATTGCGAGACCTTGCACAATCCGATCGATCCAGGAGCGCCGCTGGACTCGGTTGCTCGCCAGCCGAAACACACTCGGGCCCGGACGATCAGGTCTCCCGCGAGGAGGATCGCAGTTCGGAGGCGGCCGATCCCGGGCCGCAACTCGCCGACATCTACTCCCTGGGCGTGGTCTTGATCGAGGCACTGACCGGGCGGGTGCCCGATCAGGTTGCGATCCCCGCTGATCGGGCTTCATCCAGGCGGTTCGCGCCGCTGAAATCCGCTGCTCTGGCGTTCGCCCTTGCCCGCTCGGTCAGGCCGGCAATCTGGGTTCGTGCATCTCTGGCGTCCGCGGGTTATCCAGTCTCTTCTGGTCTTCATTCGATTCTCGAGCGATGTCTCGACCCCGACCCGCTGGCGCGGTATCGACGCGGACGGGAGCTCGCGCAGGACCTGGACCGCTGGCGCACCGACAAGCCCCTGGCCTTTGCCAGCGAGCCGCTCTGGAGCCAGGCATTGCCGCGCTGGGTGCGGCGGCGGCGGCGGCTTCTCGCTGCCTTGAGCGCCGCGCTTTTCGTCGGAATGTGCACGATGTTCGTCGCGACCCGCTGGTCGAGCCGAATTCTTGAGAAACTGCCGCTATTGAAGTACGAACTCTATCTGGACGACCCCGCGGATTATCGCTTCCGCCGCCCGAGCGTTGCCGTGCGACACGACCCCAAACACCCGGCGCCGCCCTATCAAATTCCCGAACCCAACGACCCGCGTGAGATCCCGACGGCCGTCCGCGCGCTCCGAGATTATGGCGTTTTCACCTCGAGGGAGTGGCGGCTGCGCGACGACGTGCGTCTTCTGCCCACGGCGGACCGCGAAGACCTCGAGCTCTGGCTCCTGGAACAAGCCTATCGCTATTGCCGGGCCCTGATTGACCAGACCGGCTCGCGCGCCGATCGGGATCGCGCCCTGATGATCCTGGACCACGCTGGGGGATCATTCGCAACCCCAGCTTTCACAGGCTTGAGGCTCCGATTGCAAACCAACCTGGAGAGCTTGACATTCACCCCGATCGCCGGCACCAGTGACTCGGGATCGCAAACGTCCCGGTCGAGCCCGGCTGCTGCCTGGCTCGATGAGTATCTGCTTGGCGTCGCGGCCGAGTACGACCGCAAACCCGAGGCAGCCGCGACGGAAGCGCTCGACCATTACGACAACATGCTGGAGTATCGACCCAGGTCCTATTGGGGACATTACCGCGCGGCCGCCATGTGCTTTCGCCTGGGCCGAAATACGGAGGCCGAGAGCCACCTCAGGCACTGTCTGAAGCGACGTCCCGAAAACGCCGCGCTGCGGGGACAGCTCGCCGCCTGCCTCTCTCTGATCAACCAGCCGGACGAAGCGATGCACGAGTGCGACCTGGCCCTGGAAGGATGCCCCGAGCTGGCCGGCCTGTTTCAGAACCGCGCCTTCATTCGCGCGATCTCGGGAAAAACCGAAGGCATTGCCGAGGACATCGAGCACTTCGAGCTGCTCAGCCACATTCTGCCGCGGGCTTTCTGGGGACGGCGGAACCTCACCGCGAGAAATCCGTCCGACGAACATTCTCTGCCGGTGCTGAACCTGCCCGGCTCCCCTGGCTTCGGAGCGCAGCCGGCCGGCCGAATTGCTGAGCTCGAACCAGAACCTGGTATCGCCGATGTTGATGCCGATGAGCTCAACGCTCGTCTGACCATTGCACAGCAGATCCGGGCAGCCGGCGACATCGAACTGGCCATGGCGGAATTCACCAAAGCGCTCTTGATTGACCCTGATCACCTCGCCGCGCGTATGGAGAGATCCCTGCTGGCCATCGACCTTGGTCGATTCGACGACGCCCGGCGCGACCTTGACCGAGTCCTGGCCCATCCCGGCTTGAAGGCCTATCTCGCCGAGCGCCCAACTTCCTCACCTGCTTCAATTCCGCCTCAAGCAAGTATTTGAATCAGGGCAAAGTTGAACGCAGGAACGGCCCTGGCCCGCCGTACTCTCGACCTGGCGATCACCGCCAAACTCCCGCGGGGCCCGTGCCACTACATCCTGGCCCGCGCTTATGCCATGAACAGCTCGTCAAAGCCCCTATTGATCGACGAAGCCGCCAAGCAGCTTCGGAATGCCTTCATCGCCACGGCTGATTATTACAAGCCGCTCTACGCGACCGACACGGCCTTCGATCCCGTGCGCATGAAGATCGATTTATACTTCGCCCTCAAGTCCGAATCGACCACCTCGGTCCGGGCAGGAGCCGGAAGATAGTTCTGTTTCAGCCCCTGCCCTGGTTCCGCTCGCTCATGGCTCGCATGATCCCACACGAGCTACAACCGGAATGAGTGGACGTGCCGCAGCCGTGCATGTGTGACGCCGCGCTGGGCTCCGCGGAAGACTCTCCCGCGTCGCCACCCGTTCCACACCCGCCATGCCCACAGCCGCTTGCCCCGCAGCCGTGGCCATTGGTACCGCCAGCGGCGAGACTGCCCGCCTGACTCGATTCATCCGTTCCGGCCGGCTCGAAAAGCACGTCGAGATCGTGCGCCGTTCGGAACCATGCGCGAAGCGCTGCCGCATCCAGTTGGTGGGGGCCGAGATAGTGGAGAACCAAGGTATGGTCATCCAGCAGGGTTTCGACGTCGATGAGCTCCCATGGCCAGTTCAAATCCTGGAGCACGCGCTGGCAGAACTGGAAGTGTCCCGTTCGCTCTTGCGCTCCTGGCTGAAGACGGGCGATTTCATCGGTGGCGGCCAGGCGCAAGACTTCTGGCCGTGCGCGTGGTGACGAACGATCGGAATCGTCGTGGTCGTCGAATTCGTCGCCTTCACTGCCCGCGCGCCGAGCCCGGTCAACGGACGCCTCTACCATGGCGAGGACTTCCCCGAGCTCGACCCCCCGCTCGGTCTCGATCACGACAAACTGCCCCCGCTGCAAGGGCGCATTGCAGTCAGCAGAGCCGGAGAACCGTCCCACGTGACCCATCACGCCATAACGTACGAGATAAGTCTGCTCGACCATCTCCGCTGCCTCCCCCCTGGCTCGTCGCGACGGTCACACGCTGGCACTTCCGCCATCAGAAACGAACCCGCCGGGGGAAGCAAGCCTACGTCACGACCGAGAAGACGGATCATGTACCGCTCTTCGTGTTCACGCAACTTGCAGCAGCCCCTATAATTTGCATTGGCCCGAGACACAGCCCGGCAAGGGTGTCTTTTAGTGGGTGAGCAGGAAGACTGGATGAGCCAAACCCGTTGCACGTTCAAGGTTTGTGGTCTTGACTGTCCCAGCGAGGTCGAGACTCTGCGCTCCGCATTGCAAGGTCAACCGGGGATCACGGGGCTCGAATTCGACGTGGTAGACGGGGCGATGACGGTCGACTACACGGAAGGCGCGGTCGACCCCCAACGGATCGTCCGACTCATCGGCGAGCGAGCCGGCATGCATGCAATGGTCGGGAATCAACCCGATCCGAAGACCCCATCATGGTGGTCACGGCATGGGAAATGGGCGCTAATTGTCGGGTCCGGGCTGGCTCTGGGCGTGGGATTGGCGATCGAATGGGCCGGGCCGCCGCTGAGACTGGCCGGATCGCTGCTGGGCCTCTTGTCCCACATCGCCTACGGGTCGGCGGTCGTCGTGGGTGGGATCGGGCTCTTTCCACGAGTGGCGCGAAGTCTGAGCCGCTTTCGATTCGACATCGACGTCCTCATGGGACTGGCGATCGTCGGTGCCTTGGTGCTGGGCCAGTGGGACGAAGCGGCAACCGTCGCTTTCCTGTACGGACTCTCGGAGGCCCTGGAAGGGCTCAGTTTGGAGCGTGCCCGCCGGTCCATTCGCGCGCTCTTGGATCTCACGCCGCCGACGGCCGAGCGCATCGAACCGAATGGTTCCATCCGGACGATTCCGGCCGACCAGATTCGTCAGGGCGATCGGGTGCTGGTCCGCCCGGGCGACACGATCGCGATCGACGGAACAGTCGCTTCGGGGCGCTCGAGCGTTGATCAGAAGACGATCACCGGCGAGTCGGTCCCGGTGCTGCGCGAGGGTGGCGACCTGGTGTATGCCGGTACGATCAATGGCGACGGGACGTTAGAGGTCACGGCATCAGGCCCTGCGAGTGACGCCTTGGTTTCTCGGGTCGTCGCTCAGGTTCGTGAGTCTCAGGCGGGTCGAGCCCCGATCGAGCGCCGGATCTCGCGGTTTGCCGCGGTGTATACGCCGCTGGTCATCGTGCTCGCGATCCTGGTCATGCTCGGACCGCCGCTGGCCGCTTTGGCCACCGGCTCGCTGGACCAGTTAACCTGGAGCGCATGGCGCGAGTGGCTGAGTCGCGGACTGGTCGTGCTGGTCATCGCCTGCCCGTGCGCCCTCGTGATTGCGACGCCGGTCGCGGTGGTGAGCGGATTGGCGGCGGCCGCCAGGCGTGGAGTGCTGATCCGCGGTGGCGAGTTCCTCGAGGAGGTCGGCCGCCTGCGCGCGATCGCGTTTGACAAGACGGGCACACTCACCCGCGGCGAGCCGGATGTCGTGGAGGTCGTCTGCGCTCCGGGCCAGGTAGACCAGTCACGCGTGCTCACAATTGCCGCAGCGCTTGGCGACCGTGGGGGGCACGTCCTCGGCAAGGCGATTGCGCGGCACGCGCGGGGACTCAGCCTCGATGTACCGGTCGCCGATAACTACCAATCCATTCCCGGCTTAGGCGCGCAGGGGCAAGTCGACGCCGTCGAGTATCACCTGGGCAGTCACCGCTACATCGACGACGCTGGGCTCTGTCGCCCGGAGTTTCACGTCCAGCTTGGTCAGGCGGAGACCTCGGTGGGAACCGCAGTGGCCGTCACGGGCGGATCCGGCCCACTGGGGTGGATCCGCCTGGCGGATCGGCCCAGGCCCGAGGCAGCGCGCGTCCTTGCGGAGCTGCACCGGCTGGGCCTGCAAACGATCATGCTGACCGGCGACAATCCCAAGACCGCGGCGGCTGTTGCCCGCGAGCTCGGGGTCGGCGAGGAGCGCGCGGGTTTGCTTCCGGCCGAAAAGGTTTCGGCGATTGCCGAGCTCGACGCTCGTCACGGCCCGACCGGCATGGTCGGCAACGGCGTCAACGATGCCCCGGCCCTGGCCGCGGCCAAGGTCAGTATCGCGCTGGGCGGCATCTCCAGCGGCGCCGCGCTCGAGTCGGCCGACATCGTCCTCCTGGCGGACGACCTCAACCGCCTTCCCTGGTTGATCCGTCACAGCCGAGCAACCCTGGCCCGCATCCGCCAGAACATCACCTTGGCGCTTGCGACCAAGATCCTCGTCCTGGTCCTGGCGATGCTCGGAATGGCCAATCTCTGGATGGCAGTGGCCGCTGATGTAGGAACGAGCCTGGTGGTCGTCGCCAACGCGTTGAGGTTGCTTTGGCGGGCGGGTGATTGACATCTTGCTGAACACCCGACCGACCACTGGTCCAAAGCGAGGTCAATAAGCGACGTCTCCGACTTCGTGTGTATGCGTCAGTTTCCCGCCTTCCGAGAGCGGGGAATCACCTGCGGTACTGTTCTTCGCTCACGTGCTCCAGCCAATCCACGACCTTGCCGTCGAGCTGTTCCTGGACTGCGATATGCGTCATGGCCGTGGTCGGCGTGGCACCGTGCCAGTGCTTCTCGCCCGGCGGAAACCATACCACGTCGCCGGCATGGACTTCCTCGACCGGGCCGCCCTCCCGCTGGACCCAGCCGCAACCAGCCGTGATGATCAGGGTCTGCCCCAGCGGGTGGGTGTGCCAGGCCGTCCGGGCCCCGGGCTCGAACGTGACGCTGGCACCGGCCGCACGCGCCGGGCGCGTGCCTGCAACAGCGGGTCGATGCGGACCGCGCCGGTGAACCATTCGGCCGGTCCTTTGCTGGAAGGCTGTGAGCCGCACCTTTTGATTTCCATGTGAACCTCGGGATGTTGAAAAAGGGGGGCGCCGGCGGCGACCCTCGGGCGCCGCCTTAGCGACCGGTCATCTGCTCCAGGTGTTCGGGGTAGCGGGCCCCTTGCACCGTGATTTTGGAGGCCGCGGTCTCAATTTCGTGGAGGTCGTCGGCCGTGAGTTCCACGGCGGCCGCCCCGAGGTTCTCGTCCAGGCGATGCAACTTCGTGGTACCTGGGATGGGAACGATCCAGGGCTTCCGGGCAAGCAGCCAAGCCAGAGCAATCTGGGCCGGTGTCGCCTGCTTGCGCTCGGCGACCTTGCCGAGCAGGTCGACCAGGGCCCGGTTCGCCTTCATCGCCTCCGGCGTGAAGCGGGGAATGGTTTTGCGGAAGTCGGAGCTATCGAGCGTGGTGGTCTCGTCCATCTTTCCGGTGAGAAAGCCCTTGCCCAGCGGGCTGTACGGCACGAAGCCGATGCCCAGCTCTTCGAGCGTCGGCAGCACCTCCGCCTCGGGGCCCCTCGTCCAGAGCGAGTACTCGCTCTGGACTGCGGCGACCGGCTGGACCGCGTGGGCCCGGCGGATGGTCCGTGCCCCCGCCTCAGAGAGACCGAAGTGCTTGACCTTGCCCCCTTGGATGAGCTCCTTCACGGCGCCGGCAACGTCTTCGATGGGCACGTCCGGGTCGACGCGGTGCTGGTAGAACAGGTCGATGGCCCCGACCTGGAGCCGCTTGAGTGAGCCGTCGGCGGCCTTCTTGATGTGCTCTGGCCGGCTGTTCAGACCCGGCCGGCCCTTCATACCGCGGGGGTCGAGCTTCGGGTCGAGGTCGAACCCGAACTTGGTGGCGATGACCACCTGCCCGCGAAAGGGGGCGAGGGCTTCGCCCACCAGCTCTTCGTTCGTGAACGGGCCGTAGACCTCGGCGGTGTCGAAAAACGTGACTCCACGTTCGACGGCCGTCCGAATCAATGAGAGAGCGTCCTATTTGTCCATGGGCGGGCCGTAGCCGAAGCTCATGCCCATGCAGCCCAGTCCGATGGA
Organism: uncultured Isosphaeraceae bacterium; assembly: GCA_963823675.1. GTDB lineage: Bacteria > Planctomycetota > Planctomycetia > Isosphaerales > Isosphaeraceae > CAWGMT01. The sequence goes on from CAWGMT010000025.1 coordinate 518,976, forward strand.
CGAGACTTCCAGGTTGCTGTTTCCGAGTTTTCGCGTTTGCATTTGTTCCTCCGTCGGAGGGCCGTGGGGAGGCTCGCCTCACCCTTTGCTCATGATGCGTCCGCGTCCGGCGCTCCGAGATTTATTAGAGGCCAGCGACCCGGAGACGGAAAGGGACGTTTCTCCAAAAGGTCTGCTTGATCCTGTTCAAGACAAGGACAACGATCCAGGGCCTGCGGAACTTTGTAACCTTCTTCTCGATGCCCGATCAACACCGGAGTACGAGCTGGACGGCCAGAAGGACGCTCGCAAGCGGCTCGCCCGCCCACTCGACGAGGTGGCCGTCGGCCCAATTCCAGGGCGCAGTGCAGAGTGTGGACCTTGCCGAGCTCGAATGGGAGAGGATGATTCCATTCGGCAGTAGCATCGAACGGATCGCTCGATAAGAAGGAAAAACGGAGGCAAAGCTCCAGACACCGCGGCGGTTGCTCGCCAAGTGATTCAAGGCCGCCCACCCCGAGGAACTGGTGGCCCGCATCCGATCCACGGCCGACCCGGCGACGCTCGACGCCTGGTTCGACACCGGACGCGACTTGGAGGAATTCCGCCGAAGGTGCGGGGTCTGAGCTGCGTAGTACTCATCACGCTCCGCGTGATGGATCCCGGTCACGCGGAGCGTGACGACTACAAAAAGCGCGATGGCTCGTCAGTCGTGCAACCGGCGCCAAGCTGGATGTAGTCATCACGCTCCGCGTGATGGATCCCGGTCACGCGGAGCGTGACGACTACAAAAAGCGCGATGGCTCATCAGTCGTGCAGACGGTGCCGAGCTGGATTGCCCGACGACACCTGCTCGAACGCCAAGTCGCCAATGAGTGTGTCGTGTGAATTCGTGTCCAGGAGCACTCCCAGAGCCTGGTCCACGGCGGAGCTCAGCGCGGAATCCAGCCGCGTCGTCGGTGGCGCGAGCCCATCGCCGGCCGGCGAACTGATTTCGCTGAGCGTGCCTTCTCGTAGGTCGCCGGGGCGCCGGTCGCCCCCGCCCGCGGTGTTGGTCCCGTGACCAAGCGCGCTTTCTACACGATTTGAGCCCTTGGCGTGACCATTGCTGAGCCCAACATTCGTGGCGGTAAACGAATCGAAAACGCTGAAGACATCCATCGGCCCACTGTCACTGGTCCCAGTGTTCACGAGTCCGGAATTCTGCAAGGGAGCGACGACCGAGCCCGAATACGTTGTGCCGGCCCCTTGGTACGCGATCAGGTCGGCCACCAGCAGATTGGCCACGGGTGTCCCCAAGCCGGTCACCAAGTTGTAGCCGGCGCTCGCCGTGTAGCCGTTGTTACCGCTCGTGATCGCGTTGTAATCACTCTGCGGCAGCATGTAGAGCGCTTGCTGCGCATCGGTCGGGCTTGTGCTGTTCAAGGTCGATTCGCCCGCGGCCGCCCGGCCTTGATTGACCAGCGCCACCAAGCCCGCCCACGCCGGGGCCGACAAGCTCGTGCCGCCCACGATCTCGAACGGATCGCTGGGATCCAGGTTGTACGGATCGGCGATCCAGGCCCCGGTGGCGGGGTCCGCCAGGAACGACACATCGGGCGTGGTCCGATAGCCCGTGGACTGAACGCCCTGCTGATAGGACGGCTCAGGCTCGTACAGGCTGATGCCGCCGCCCGAGCCGATCAAGGCGCCCACGGAGCTTGAGTAATACCCCCATCCCGTCTCGCTGCCGTAAGAACCATCCCCATTCAGCGTCAAGGTCGTGCCGCCGACGGCGACGACGTTCGGTGAGAAGGCGGGGTACTCGGGATCGGCCGCGCCGTAGTCGCCCGTGCTGGCGACGAAGGTCACACCGGGGACGTTGAACACGCTGTCATAGGCGGCCTCATCGGCGGCGAAGACCGCCTGGCCCTCGGCGAAGCCCCAGCTCATCGATACCACCGACACGCCGGGCTGGTGGGCGGCGGTGCCTACGGCCGCCATCAAGTCGGAAAGCGACTGGCTATTGGCTGCGACCAGGACGATCTGAGCGCCGGGGGCGGTGGCATGGGCCCACTCGACGTCGAGCGCTTCCTCGACTTCCCAGTTGTCGGTGCCGGGGCCGTTCGGGTCGGTCGATGGCAACGACGTGGACTGGCCGTCCTGGTTGAGCACCGTCAAGAACGACGACGCCGGACCGTACTGAGCGTACAGCGTTGGTCCCGAGCCGGTCAGCCCGAATTGGGAATCGAAGGTGTCGACGGCCTGGAAGATATCCGGGTCGTCGTAGGCATCGACGATGGCGATGGTCTGGCCGGTGCCGTCGAGCGCCAGCGCGCTGATTCCGTAGGCGGTCCGGATCTGGGCCGGCGTGTAGGCCACCGACCCGCTCGGGGCATCCAAGGTCGCAACATTGGCGACACCGTTGCCGCTGACTGTCATGGTGTCGACGACGACGGCGGCATTGAGCTGCGCATTACCGCTGAGATTGAGCTGCGCCGACGGCGCGAAAACGGTGCCGCTCAGCGCGACGGCATTGCCGCTGATGCCGAGGGCCTTGGCGTTGGCGCTCGGCTGCACGAACACGAGGCCCGCATACGGCCCGGTCGCGGGCGCAGTGAGATTGATCGCACCGTTGCCGCTCAGGGAAATGGCCCCGTAGGTGCCGCCCGTGTTGGGGTAGCTACTGCCGGCATTGTAAATCACGACGCCGGCGCCTTTGACCGTGGCATTGCCCGATACGGTGAACCCGCCGCCGTCGATGAGGTAGACGCCCGGGTCGAGCGTCACCGCGGCGTTGCCGGAAATCGCGATCTGCGTGTAGATGCCCGGATTGAGCGTCTGCGAGCTGTTGCCGCTGACATTGGCGGCGCCGTAATTCGTCACGCCGATCGTGCTCGGGCCCGCAAGATTCGAGAGCGGGTCGGCCACCGCGGCTGCTCCGGTGATCGGCGCCGGGCTGAGGGTGGCGTTGCCGGATTTCTGGACTTTGCCCACCACTTGAATGCTGCCTGCCTTGACCGTGGCATTGCCGCTGGCCGACAGGGCGCTCGTCGAGCTCGAGTCCACGACCAGCGTGCCGGGAATGTTGATGCTGCCATTGCCCGAAATCGAAAGCGCGCCACCGGCTGTTGCGTCCAGCAAGATGTCCGACTGCGTGACCGTTTCCTTGAAGGTGACGGGGGTGGAGGAGGCACCCTCCGAATCGGTGACCGTGAGCGTGACCGTGTAGGTGCCGGTCGTTGCGTAGACATGGCTGCCGGCCACGCTCCCGGAGCCGTTGCTTTCGGTGACGGTTCCCGCCGAGTTGGTGCTGTCGCCCCAGTTAAACGTCGCGTTATGCGTCTCCAGGAAGCCGGGATCGGTGAAGTTGGCCGTGAGAGCGACCGGTTGGCCCGGTACGACCTGCGCCGGACCGCTGATTGCTCCGACGGATGGCGGTACGTTCAGGACCGTCACGACGAAGGAGCCGGTGCCGACGCCGTTGTGGCCGTCATTGACGGTTACCGTCACGGTGTAGGTGCCGCCCTTGCCGTAGGCGTGACTGAGGGCAAATGTCTCGTTCGTCAGGTAGAGCGCCTGCGTCGCGGAGCCGTCGCCATAGTTCACCGTGGCCGAGTAAGTCGTGCTCGTGCTGGAATCGGCGAACGACCCCGAGCCGCGGAACATCGCTCCCTCGTTGACGCTGGCATTGCTCCCCGCGCTCACCACCGGCAGCACGTCCTGCGTTGTCACGATGGCCGGTGGAGTGCCGCTAACCTGCACCTGCGTCGTTCCGGCGCCGGAACCCGGCGTGACGGCGACCGAGCCGACGGACGAACCGACATTGTTCAGGGTAATCGTGTTGCCGGTCCGCCGCCGTTGAGCGTTAGGGTCTGCACGGGCACCGTGAGGTTGGCCACGGTGATCTGATTGTTGCCGCTCCCGCCGTTGATCGTCAGGTTCGTGAGTGCAGTGGTGTCGGTGATCGTCTGGCTGCCCGCCATCACCTGATCGCCGGAGGCGGTGATCGTGTTGTTGCCGGCCGCGCCGTTGACGACGAGGCTGTTGCTCGCAGGTGGCGTTACTATTGTTGATCGTCACCGGGCCGGCCAGGCTGCCGAGGTCGATGACATAGTTGTTCGTGCTCGGCCCGCCGTTGATGACGACGCCGTTGCCGCTGCTGGCCGTGATGACGACGGTGTTGGCGCCCGGCCCGCCGTTGATGGTCGTGTTCCCGCCGGGATCATTGACGTAGTTCTGCGACGTGCCGTTGGCGTTGATCGTCGTGTTCGGTATGCCGGAGCGGGTGATCGTTTCCGTGACGGGACTGCCCCAGGTGATTTGCCCCGGCGTCTTGTTGATGACGTTGGTGGAGCTGCTGTCGCCGTTGACGACGAGGGTGTCGGCGCCGCCCGACCCGGCGATGGTGATCGGGGTCGTGAGCGTGCTGCCGAAGTTGACCGTGTAGGTGTCCGAGCCGCCCTCGCCGGCGACGAAGACCAGGTCGGTGGGAGTGTAAACCGTGGCGGGCGTGGTGTCGGTGCTGATGGCCACCTGCCCCGCGGTGGTGCCGCCGCTCAAGGAGATGTTATCCGCCGGCGTGCTGCTGACGACGATCACGGCCGTGGCCGGCGGGCTGACTTCCAAGCCTTCGTCGACTACGGTCAGCGAAACCGTGTAAACCCCCGGGCTGGCATAGGTATGACTGAGCGGCACGCCGCTGCCGTTGCCGGCGGAGGCCGGGACGGAAGTAATGTCGGGGTTCTGAGCAGTGCCGTCGCCCCAGTCGATGTTGTAGATGAAGCCGGCGGCCTGGTTGCCGCCCGGTCCGTCCACCGCACTCACGGTGAGGCCGACCTGGCCGGCGCTGTAAGTCGGGTCGGTGATGTCGGCCGTGACATTGAACCCCTGACTCTGGAACGCGCCGATGTTGACCGTGTTGTTCACGGTCCGCGGCGCCCTGCGCTGGTCCGTGGTCTCGGCGCCAGCAAAGGGAGAGTAGTAGTTCACCCCAGGGACGATGGCAGGGCTCCCAGCCAGGAGTGCGATGGTCTGGGTCGGGCCGCCGTTGTTGGCGAGTCCCGCGCCGAGACCGGGGTTGGCGACGCCGACCTGGTTGCCAGAGCTGCCGTTCGTCAGGCCACCGCTACCCCCCGTGCCGATCAGATTCTCGAAGCTGTTCGAGTTGACTCCGTTGCCGCCGATGTCGTCGGCTCCGGTGTCATCGGTGTTGAGGGCAACGATGGCGTAGTACATTCCTGCGGCGTAGCCCCCATTGTACAGTCCACCCCCAGAGCCGGGACTGGTGCTTCTGTTGTAGGCGATTGTCGTGCTGACCATTTCCGTGTTATACATGTTGTCGATTCCACCGCCCACGGATGCCGAGTTGTCGGCGATCGTGCAGTTCGCGAGCGTGAGCGGGGCGGCGTTTGTGATGCCACCGCCCTTGTCACTCGCTTGGTTGTCGGCCACGGTGGCGGAGCTGAGTGCCATCTCCCCGGCATTGAAGATGCCGCCGCCGTCGGCGGCTTGGTTGCCGGTGACCGTGGAGTTGCTGACTGCCAGCAGACCGTTGCTTCCGATGCCCCCACCTTCGCTACCGGCTGCGTTGGTGGCGATGGAGGAGCCAGTCACGATCATCGTACCGCCATTGAAGACGCCGCCGCCGAAGCCGGCCGAGTTGCCCTCGACCGTGCTTCCGTCGACTGTCATGAATCCAGTCTCTTCGTTGTCGATCCCGCCGCCATGGTCACCATTCGGGCTCGTTGCCAAGTTGTTCTCGATGATGCAGTTTGCGATCGCCAGCGTCCCGAGGTTATCGATGCCTCCGCCGCCGGAGGAGGCTGGGGAGGCAGCGGCACTCGAGAGGCCATCCTCGACCGTCAGGCCCGAGAGAACGGCCGAAGTGCTGGCCTCGACCTCGAACACTCCCACCGCGTTGCCGCCGCTAATCGCTACGAGGTCCGCACCCGGGCCCTGAATCACCTCCGACGCGGACGATTCACTCAGAACCAGGGTACTCGACAGGATAATCGTCCAGCTCTGAGTGGTGGCGTCGTAGCCCGGGTCACTCGTGGGGATGTCGAACGTGATCAGGCTTCCGAACTGGTTCATCGGGGCATAGCCCGGATTACCCTGATTGTTGGCTTGGTTGATCGCCCAAGGCAACGAACCGACGGTGCCGGCGTTGCCACTGGTGCTGGTCACCATGTAGACCGTTGGATTGTCCGGCCCAGCGGATTGCTCGACGGCCCCGATGTTGACCGTCCCGTTGACCAAGCGGGGGAATCCGGCACCGCGCTGGTCGGTGGTGAGGGAATACGCATTGGTCAGGGCGACGCTGCCCGCGCCGATAGCGGGACTGCCGGCCAGGAGCCCGATGGTCGGTGTCGAGCCACCGTGGTACTGGAGTCCGTTCGGGTCGAGCCCGGGATCGGTGACCCCGACTAGGTTGCCGTTGTTACCGTTCATGAGGCTGTAGGATTCGTCGGCACCCACGACGTTGTAACCGCTGGCGGAGGAGAGTGCAATTCCAGCGACATCGTCTGGTCCGGCACCGTCGGTGTTGAGGGCGACGATGGTATTCTCCAGGGTAGCGGTGCTGCCCGGCTCATCAAATAGTCCGCCTCCCTCGCCGTAGTGGAAGGTATGATTGTCGGCGATCGTCGAGTTGACAACGGTGAGCGATCCGAAGTTATCGATGCCGCCGCCATTGGTAGGAAACTCGCCTGTGAGTCCGGCTGTGTTGTCGGCGATCGTGCTGTCCAGAACCGTGAGCGAGCCATCGTTCGAGATGCCGGCACCGGACAACCCTGCTCCGTTGTCGGCGATGGTGCTGTTCTCGACCGTGAGCCAGCCCCGATTCTGGATGGCTCCGCCGGAGAAATCCACAATGTCGCACTCGTTGAGCGTCAGGGTGGCGGCCAAATCGTTTATGATACCGCCGAGATGTGAAGACAGGCCCGAGATGGTTAGGCCCGAGATTGTGGCCGTGTTGAAGTTGTCAACAATAATGCCATTCCCGCCGATCGTCAGGGCGTTCGCCCCAGGGCCTTGAAGAATCACCTCGGAGGAGGGGCTGCTCAGTCCTATTGCGTCAGGCAGATCGATGATCTGGGGATTCGAGGGGTTGAAGATGGCCGGGTCGAATGTAATCAAACTGCCGGCGAGGTTGGGATTGGCGTTGGCCTGATTGAGGACGTAGACCAGGTCGCCGGAATTGCCCGACCCCGAGCCCGTCGTGCCCGTGCTTTCGACGGTGTAGACGGTGGGAGCGCCGATCGCGCTCGGTCGCTCGAAGGCCCCGATGTTGACCGTCCCGTTGATGATTCGCGGGAATCCGACGCCGCGCTGGTCGTAGGCCAGGGGCTGGCCGGTGGCAGGATCGACAGCCAAAGCGTTGCTACCGGAGTCAATGGCCGGACTGCCGGCCAGGAGGGCAATGGTCTGGGTCGGTCCGCCGTTGTTGGCCAGTGGGCCCAAGCGTGGGTTGACACCAACCAAATTGCCATTGCTCCCATCGATCAAGCCCCCTGAGCCTGAGGCACCGCTGCCGATCAAGTTGTACGAACTGGCTGGGGAGACTGCCACGCCGCCGATGTCGGCGCCGATGGCGACAGTGCTTGAGCCGAAGAGGTTGACGTTGTTGGCGATGATCGTGTTTTCGAGGGTGGCAGTGCCTCCGGTTCCATCATAAAGCCCGCTCCCCTGCGGAACGGGCGATGAGCTTATGTTGTAGGCGATTGTCGTGTTGACGGTCGTGAGCGAACCCAAGTTGTAAATGCCGCCGCCGTTACCCTCAAACTGGATGCCGTTGTCGGCAATGGTGCAATTGGCGATCGTTAGCGCGCTGAGCGTACGTAGATGCCCCCGCCCGCACGTAAGGCATTATTGCCAGCGATCGTGCTGTTGACCGCCGTCGCCGTGCCCGAATTGTAGATGCCGCCGCCGCGGACGGTGCTGTAGCCGACCGAAGTTCCATTGCCGGCGATGGTGCTGTCAGTCACCGTGAGTTTGCCCGAGTTGTTGATACCCGCGCCATTGGAAGCACCGTTGCCGGTGATCGTGCCGTTGTTGATTGTCAGGGCACCCGCGTTGTTGATGCCACCGCCGCTATTGCTGGCGTTGTTGCTGGCGACGGTGCTGTCCGTGACCGTGAGCGAGCCCGCGTTGTTGATGCCGCCGCCGTTGGTCGCCGAACCCGCCGTGACTGTGAGGGCGGAGAGGCTCGCCGTTGTGCCGCTGTTGACCTGGAATACCTCTACCGAGTTGTTGCCGCTGATCGTCAGGAGGCTCGCACCGGGACCTTGGATCACTTCCGGCCCATCCGATTCACTCAGCACCAGCGTGCTGGAGAGGGTGATCGTCTGCGGCGTCGCGAAGACTGTCGGGTCGAAGTTGATGACGCTGCCTGCCGAACCGGGGTCCGAGTTGGCCTCGAGGATGGCATAAGGGAGTGAGCCCAGGCCGCCGCCGGCGGTGTTGATAACTGTCAGGTTGATCGGGACCGAGACACCGTTGACCGTAAAGTAGTCATCAGCGATCGAGACGGGGGTGCTCGTCGTGTTCTCGATCAACTGGCTGGTGCCGTCGGCATTGATCGTGTTGCCGCCCAGATCGGTGGGCGTACCCAGATCGACGCTGCCGCCGTTGATCTGGATGGCCGGCTGGTCGTAGCTGCTGGATTGGTCGATCGTGCTGTCGCGGACGACGAGGCTGCCGCCGTTGACGACGATGGTTGGGTCGTCGGTCGAGGTTGTGGCTGTCACGTTTTCGAGCAGAACAGTTCCGGAGTTGACGACGAGCGCGGGCGAGAAGCCCCAGAAGAAGATGGGGTTCCCGACGTTGCCGCGGACGCTGACCGCACCAGTGGTGACAGTGTCGTACAGCGTGGCCCTGCCGCTCGCCGGCCCGTTGAGAGTCACTGCGACGCCCGGGGGAGCCGTGACATAGATGGGCTCGGTGGCGCCGCTGAAGATGTTGACGCTGTGGTAGGTCGTATTGGAGAGGTCGAGCGTGACGGTGAGCCGTGCAGGGTTCTGGGTGTTCTGGGTGACACCGGCGACGGCCGTCGCCGCGGCGGTTAGGGAACCTGTCGAGGTCGCCTGCAGCGTGATTGAGGCGCCCGAAGGCGGAGCGTTGTTGGCCAGCGATTGAATGATAGAATGGACGAACAATTCGTTCGTCGCGTCCCCCGCCGTTAGGACAACGCCGGTCGCGTTCACTGTGGGGCTCAGAATGACGGATTGTATGACCAGTCCACTGAGGCTCGTGAAGTTGCCCGAGACGGCGCCGCCAGGCTCGGCGGTCAGGACCTGGAATGTGGCGCCAACGGACGGCACAAACCCACCGACCGTGGTGACATCGAGCGAGCCGCTGAGCGAGGCGGTGCCCGTGACCGATAGCGGGTAAAACGGTGACGCACCAAGCTGGACGTTCAGGGAGCCCAGCGCCGTCTGCGTGTAGTTGCCGACGATGTAGGGAGTCAGAGCGCTCCCTGCAAGGATCTGGCCGGAGTTCATGACGTTGCCGTCGACCGTTCCGCCGGAGAAACTAACTCCCGAGCCGATTGTCAGGGTGCCGACGCTAATGATCCCATCATTACCGAACACCCCCGTGCCGACATCGGATGTCACTGTTACGTCACCAGTGCAAGTGAAGCTCTCGTTCGACTCGATGCCGAGCACTCCACCGGAATCGAGGCCTATGTACGCGCCTTCCATGCACGTCGCTGCGCTGCCGATTTCCAGTGCCGTGCCGATGATGCTAAGCCCGCCCTCGATCATCAATCCCCCGTCGGCCTCCACGCTTGATGAGGTGTCGAGCGCGCTACCGCTGTTCATGGTCAGCAGTCCGTCGACCACGAAGGGGTAACCAGTGCCCTGCAGCTCGCCGCCTGTATCGATCGTCAGTGATCCAAGGAAGGTCAGGAGACCGTCGCGCGATGACGGCGGTGGCTCGAAGCTCACCTGGTCATCGATCTCCGTGTTGCCCGAGCAGGAAAAGCTCCCGTCTACTTGGCAGTACTGAAGCCGGAGTGTGCCAGTTGAGTCGAGCACCGACGTGCTCGTCAGGGTCGTGAGGGACAGCAGAAGATTCGTCCCTGCGTCCGCGGTGATCGTCCCCGTGATCTCGGCGGCGGAAGAATAGCCTTCCACATAGAGGTTTCCGGAGGCAAGATGCAACGTAGCAGGGCTCAGCAGGCTGAACGCGCCCGAGATGTTAGAAACAGGCTGGGAGGGAGAGCCCGTGCCGATCGTTAGTGACCCGTTGCTGATGTCCAAGTTCGCCGCGCAGTTCAGGCTGCCGACCGCGTCTCGACGCCGACGTATCGTGTGTGACGGTGATACGCGAAAAACCGATCACGGCATCATCTCCGGCTCCCGGAACAACGCCGCCCGACCACATCGCTGCGTTGTCCCAGTCGCCGCTCAGGTCGCTGGCCCAGGTGATTGTGGAGAGCAAGGTCCGTTCCTCGAGCCAGCTCAGCGTTGGCCGGAAACGACGGCGAAGCACGGGGGTTGAGGTGTGTGGCGAGCGGTGGATCTTCCGGCGCATGGGGGCTTCTCTTGGGCTGAAGGAATGAAACAGAATCCCGGATGAAATCAGGCGATCGTTGACCCGGGTGCGCAGACCGAGCGCCCGGACCTATCGAGGTCCTCTGCTTAAGAAGGCAAGAAACAGCAGAAACGCCCGGCAACCTCGCTTCCTGGAACCCTGGTGCCGGCTTGGGTTTTCACGGGCGGGCTCGACTGCGAGCCGCACGATTACGGCTTCGAGAGTTGTTTGGTGGTTGCCTCCTTCTTGTTGGTTGGCCTTGGGTGATTGGTCACGCCCAGCAGGGCCGCGGCCTGGTCGGGGCGGCCCGTTTGCTGGTACAAGAGGACCAACCGTTCGGCCGCCTCGGTCAGAAGAGGCTGGCCTTCACTCGGGATCGTCGCCTCACGAGCTTTCATCGCCTCGTAGCCCTGCACGATCAGGGGCTCAGCCTCGGCGAGCTTGCCCTGGCCCAGGAGCGCTCCGCCGAGCATCGACCGGGTATTCAAGGTGTTCCAGGCGTTGGGCTGGGTCTTTTCGCGGACGGCCAGGCTTCCCCGAAGGATCAGCTCGGCCTCCGGCCATTTCTCCTGCTTCAGTAGGTTCCAGCCGAGCTGGGCCATCCACCCGGCGGTACGAGGGTCGTCCGGGCCGAATGACTTACGGGCCTTCGCCAGTACTTCGCGGTAGAGTGGTTCGGACCGGGGGAACTGACCGGATGCGTCGTAGGCCGCGGCGAGTACCGTCGTGAGGCGCCCTAGCTGCGCCATGGCATCAGGCCGATCCCGGGCGCGCCGCAGGACCTCTTCCAGCAGCCGCGCCCCTTCCGCGGGGCGCCCCACACGGTGGTAGTTCCTACCCAGGTTGGCTTGAGCCACCAGCGTCTTGGGGTGATCGGAGCCGAGTGCGGCTATCCTCTGCTTCAGGGCGTGTTCGAAAAGGGGAGTGGCGCGAGCGGGATCACCCGACTTCCCGTAAGCCGTGGCGAGGTTGGTGCGGCTGTTGATCGTGTGAGGATGATCGGGTCCGAGCTTCGATTCCCGCAGCTTGAGCGTCTTTTCAAGCAAGGGGATCGCCTCCGCCGGGCGGCCAGCGTTGTTGAGAGCGAATGCAAGGTTATTGCGACTCAGCAGCACCTTGGGGTCGTCCGGGCCGAGTCTCGCCTCGCGCGCCTTGAGTGTCGCCTCGAACAGGCTGAGTGATTCGGCATTGCGGCCGGCGTCGCTGAATGCCGCAGCGAGGCAATTCTGCGTGCTGAGCGTGGCGTCGTGGTCGGGGCCGAGCTTCGATTTCCGCGCTTCCAGTGTCCGCTCGAGGAGTGGGACTGCGCGGGCCAGGTCTCCCATCCTCTCGTAGGCTACGGCGAGGTTGTTCTGGGCATCAAGCGTATCGTCGTGGTCGGGGCCGAGCGTCGCTTGCCGCCGCGTGAGCACCGCCTCCAATAGTGCGAGCGCCTCGGAAGTGCGGCCGGCGTTGATGTAGGCTTCGCCGAGCCTGTTCCCGGTGGCGAGCGTATCGTCGTGATCCCGGCCGAGCGCCGCCTGCCGTACGGCAAGAGCCTTCTCGAGAGTGTCGGCCGCCTGCGCGGGCAGACCCAATTGATCGAGTGTCCGGCCGAGGGCGTCGAGTAACGCGCCCTTGATCTTCGGCGACCCGGTGAACTCGGCGTCCAGCTTCGCCGCCGCCGCTGTGAGCAGGTCCATTACCTTCAGTTCGCGACCATCCTGTTCAGGGTCGGGCCGCTGGAACGCATCGACCAGGAACCGGCCTACCGCCTCGGCCTGCTCGTGGGCTCGGGACTCGGCCTCCCGCGCGGTGGTGGCGGCCGCGAGCTGCACTCGAGCCCGGTCGCGCTGCCGCACCGCCTCGGCGCTGCTCGCGAGCGATCAGGAGTGTGCTGGTGGCCAGAGCCGCGACGGCCAGTAGAAGGAAAAACACCCCCATCGCTACCACCGTACGGTGCCGCCGCGCCCACTTAGCCGCCCGCTCCAGCAAGGCCGGCCGCTTGGCCTTGATCGGCTTATTATCCAGGAACCGCCGCAGATCGTCGGCGAGCTCTTGCGCCGTGGCATACCGCGACTCAGCCTCCTTGCTCATCGCCTTGAGGATGATCGTCTCCAGCTCGCGCGGGATCGAGCTGTTGAGTTGCCGGGGCGATCGCGGCTCCTCGTCGGCGATCCGGCGCAGCAATTCTTGCCGGTCACGACTCTCGAAGGCCGGCTGCAAGGTCATCAGCTCGTAGAGCGTCACGCCCAACGAGTAGATGTCCGTGCGGGCGTCGATGAGCACCCGTCGGCCTAGCGCCTGCTCGGGGCTCATGTACCGCAAGGTCCCGATCACGTCGCCGGTGATCGTCAGGCCGCTATCGCTCTGGAGCCGGGCCAGGCCGAAATCGGTGACCCAGAGGTGGCCCCTGGCGTTGACCATCAGGTTGGCGGGTTTGATGTCGCGGTGGATGATGCCTTCTTGATGGGCGTGCTCGAGTGCTAGGGCGGCCTCGATGCCCAGGCGGGCTACGTTGCGGAAATAGGCGCGATTACGTGTGGAGGGGGTCGTTGGCGAGGGCGTTGGGCGCTCGGTGGGGGGCAGCGGGAGACCTTCGGTCCGGGCGCGGCCGGGGTCGGGAGACCCGCGCCCAACGGGAGTTGGAGTCCCGGCTTTAGCCGGTCCGCGGACCGCCTGAAGGCGGGACTCCAGCGAGGATTCGGATTCCGCCTCAAGGCCGGACTTCAGCGGGGATCCGGATTCCGCCTCAAGGCGCGACTCCAGCAGGCACCCCGATACCGGGTGATGGCCGGGCTCGAGCGCCTCCCCCTCACCCGCCCTTCGGGCACCCTCTCCCCCTTGGGGCGAGGGGAGAATACCGCCGGTTTCCACGGCATTCGCCGCCCCCTCACCCGCCCCTTCTCCCCTGGGGGAGAAGATATCCGAAGGACAGATGAGGGGGGACTGCCTTCGCGCACCCTCGCCGACCCCCTCACCCCCCACATCCTGTGGGGACCTCTCCCCGGAGGGGCGAGGGGGCGACGGGAGAATTTCGCCCGACCCTGTGGCATTCTCGCGCCCACCTTGTTCCTTGCCCTCGAGCTGGCGCAGGTCGCGAATCACCTCGGCCAGGCTGCGGCCCTCGATGAACTGCATGGCATAATAATGCACGCCCTGCTCGCAGCCCACCCAGAAGACCGGCACGATATTCGTATGGTGCAACTGGGCCGCGGCCTGGGCCTCAGTCTTGAAACGCCGGAGCTGCTGGGGGTCGAGCGCGGCTGCGAACGGCAAGACCTTGAGGGCGACCCGGCGGCCCAGCGACATTTGCTCGGCCTCATAGACGACGCCCATGCCGCCACGGCCAACTTCACGGAGGATCCGGAAGTCGCCCAGGGTCCCCAGGGCGGTCTCCCGGGGGCCCAAACCCGGGGCACACCCCGCGCCGCCAGGCGGCTGGCGGAGACGCCAAATTCGGCCATCACTTCTATGGCCGGCAGCAGCCGGGCCAGTGACTCGGCGTGCTCGGGATACCGGGCCAGGATCGCCGCGCAATCGACCGGATCGCCCGCTTGCAGCCGGTTTGCCACTTCCTCGAGCACGTCGTCGAGGATTGGATCAGACCGATTGGTTACGGCAGAATCGTGCACGGCGCTGCTCATCGCGAGACCTCCCTACCCAGGGTTCTGCGAAAGGAACCGGAAAGGTGACACTTTTTATCGGAAAAGTTCTCAATTCGACGAGGTGCTGGTGATGGTGGGGATGATAATGGGGAAGTTGGGGAAATGCCAGGAGGATGGAGTTGACAACTGGCAGGGATGGTGCCGCCCTGGATGCGGTCTACGGCCAAGGTGAACGGCACTGAAGGATTAAGATTAAGAGTAGGATTAAGATTCGGAGGAGGATTGCGAGTGAGCTAAGGATCAAGAGTGCCTCAGCCCGAATTCGCTCGGCGGTTATCTTGCTGCGGCTTCGCCACGTTGGGGATGTTCGCCGATCGGCGCAGAGCCCGGCGCAGGTTAATAAGCGCCGGAGAGTTCAGATGCAAAGTCACCACGGTAGCGCGGCCGGTGGCGGTTCGTCCCTCGATCTGCAAGAAGTCCGCGCTCCAGGCGAAGTGGCGCGGCCAGCGCTGGCGGCGCGGGTTGAACAGGGGGACGGTTCGCCCGGTTTGCGGATCGGGCGCCTGCGTCTTGCCGTACTTGTGGCCGTTACAAGCCGGGCAAGCCCAGGCGAGTTCGGCCGTTTTGTGCTCCGTGCGCCGAGCACCCGGGGGAGAACGTGCTCGCAGACGAACGGAGCACACGAGTAGCTTGCGGGATGCCGACAGTACTCGCAACAGTTGGCGGCGCGGCCGCGCACCTCGCGCCGGACGAGCGGCGGGATCGCCTCACGCGCCATCCCTGCTGCCTTTGGAGCCGATTTTTGCCTTTACGGCTCGCACGGATTTCTTCCAGCGCCACGCCAGCTCCACAATCGCTTGCGCATGCGCGGCGTCAAGGCGCTGGACCTCCTGCGCCAGCGACTGGTATTCGTCTAGCTCGCTTGGAGTCAGCGTTCCGCGCTCGCTTCGGACGATCAACGCCTTGAGGCGACGCTCCGCTGTCGCCGTCAGCCGGCAGCTTGCGGCGCGGACCAGACTTGCTTCGTCAGGCCCCTCATTCCCAGGTTCCCCGCGGCGCGCGGCCAACCGGCGATCCAATTCACGCACCTGCGCGGGCGACAGATGATCGACCGCCTCGAGGATTTGCTCAAAGCTTACCGTATTCCGTGCCAAGGGCGCGGCCATGGCGAGTTCTCCTTGACGATCCATCAATCGTACCCCAAAACCGCCGCGGGGTGAACTCTCCGCGAAACCAAGGCCATGATAGCACCCGGCCGCCTGCGAGCCTGGACAAACGGACGGGAAAACCCGGTCCACTTCCACCTCGGTGTCGGTTGCATAACCGACGAGTCATCTCGGATTCAACCGAAACGCAATTTACACCATTTTCCGTGTCCCTCCGTGCTGTCGGTGGTTGAGAATTCCTCAATCTTCTCCTTTCGTGTCTTTCGATATTTTCGTGGTTATTTTTCCGGCTTACTCACGGGGCGTTCCGGGTTCCGAACTGTGTACGGAACCTCTCACGGCGGTCGCTCGCCTTACTCGGGCTGTACGTCGAGCCGGCGCCGTAGGCGCTCCAGGGCGCGGCGATGGCGCGTCTTGACCGCGGCCTCGCTGATGCCCAGCACGGCGGCGATCTCCTTCGTCGTGAGCTGCTCCAGGTACCGCAGCACCAGGACCTCGCGGTCGCGCGGCTCGAGAGACTCGAGCGCGGACTGTACCCGCTCGCGGAGCTCGGACTCCAGCGCCCGCGCGCTGGGGCTGCTCCCGGAATTGACCAGGCGCTCGGCCAGGGCCACTTCCGAGTCGTCCGGCAGGTCGAAGATCCGCAGTTGCTCGCGGTCAACGCTGCGGCGCTTCGCCTGGAGATGGAAGCGGTGGAGCTGAAGCAGCCGCTCCCAGGCGAACTGGCGGAGCCAGGGGTAGAACGGCAACGGCCGGTTTTTGAGATAGTCGGAAAGGCTCTGCGCGGCGTCGGCCAGGGCCTCTTTGACCACATCGGAGGGATCGACGCGCGCGGCCATGCGGCGGTCGATCCGGAGGGCGACCATCTGCCGCAGCCGGGCCCGGTGCCGCGCCAGCAGTTGCTGGCGAGCCGATCGATCGCCGGCGCCGGCACGATCGAGCAATTCTTCGGTGTCGGGCTGGTGCGCTGCGGTCATCCGGTGTTGCCCCCTATGTTGGGTTCTGCGAAATGGGCGAAGCAGGTGACAGGTCCGGCAGAAAAGGGCTCACCCCGCCGGCGCAAACGGCTCTTTCGGCGTCGAGCTCAATGCGATCGCACTCTGGGCCTGGAGACGATTGACTTCCGCCTCGACGATGGCCACCTCGTCCGGCGAGGCGACGACCTCCAGGGTCGTCTCGGTCACGTAGCTTCCGCCGACCGGAAGTGTCACGATCCGGCCGCGCGCTGCCTCGAAGGGACGAGGGTTCGGGTAATTCGTACCCGGCTCGAGGCCGGTCACATAGCCGTCACGCAAGCCGGCGGTGTTCTTCCAGAGCGTGAACGCCGGAAGCTGGTCTTTCTGGAACCGGAGGACCACGGCCTTGTCGCCTTCGCGATTGCGCAGCATCGCCAGGGTTCTGGGGACCTCTTTGGATTGACCGATCAGCTCGTAGTAATACACCTGCTCGGTGAAACCGGCCGTCGGGCCTTGATAGCGATCGTGAAGGCGAGCGCCCTCCCCGGCCCGGGCATCCCGCGACGTGACCGACTTGATCGGAGCGACGAACCGCGCGCCCTCCCCCAGGAATGGCGGTCCGAAGTTCCAATGATAGAGGACCTGCATCGGCACGGGCTGATCCTTGAGGTTGATGAACTCGTCGCGAATTGTCAGGGCATTCGAGCCCGGGACTGTCGAGATTCGAGTGGCCATCCGGATGCCCAGGCCGAACAGGCGGGTTTCGTCCACATGGCCAAGCACGGCGATCTCGTAGGGCGGTTCGGGCGCCACCTGAACCGCGACATACGAGGCGGGGATGTTGGCGATCCGGCCGTGCAATCCAAAGGTGGTGTGGCTCTCGCTGCCGTCGGGCTTGATCGTCTTGACCTCGAACGGCGCGCCGTTATTCTCCAGCCCGCAGCGCGCCAGCAACTCGTCGAAACCGTCCAGCCAACCGAGCCCCCCTGCCCCGGAAAGGTTTACGAGGGCCGGATGCACCGGCCCGTCAGTCACGGGAGAATCCCAGCCGAGCCGGTTTCCCTGAAACCAGCCTTTCCAGAGACCCATGCCGCGGGTCGGTATGATCGAGAACCGCAAGAGCCCGTTGTCGACCACGATCAGATCGACTCCATCGCGGCGACCACCCCGCAGGCGCTCCTTGTTCACGGACCACGGCCAGTCCTGACCAAGCCCCAGAGCGGTGGCATCGATCGTCAAGCTCTCGGTCCAGACGTCGCTCGAAACGTCGGTAAGAATGAATGTCGGCATGATTTGTGGCGTTCCCTGGTTTGGAGTATGTCACTGAGCAACTGTCATTGAAATCGTGAATCCCATATTAGTGGGCGCCACCGGACGGGTTCCAGCAGGTGCATTTGCTCAAGCCGAGTGCCGTCTTGGTGGCTTCGGCATACGACTTGCACATCGATTCTTCAGTTGCTGAGAGTCGAATTACTGACGGTCCACCTGGGCAAGGCTGCGCGGACGTCGCCCGTGCGGAGGACTCAAGAGATGAATACGTCCCATCGGTTTCAAGCGAGAAAAGTGAGAGTGGAATCGCCGAGTTTGGAGCAACTCGACTCCCGGATTGTGCCAGCGGCAATACACCCGGTGGCTGCGGCCGCCGCCACGGTACCGGGACAGGCTGGCGAGGCCGTGACCGACTCGGCTCGCGGACTGCTCCGGCGCGAGATCAGGCTGGAAAGACAGATTCAAAGACGAGAGATCCGCGTCGAGCGGCTTGAAGCCCGCGAGGCGCGGCTCGAGGCACGGTATTTGGCCCGTCATCAACTGGTGGCGGCAGCCCAGCCGAACCAAGGGCTTCCGGCCGCAAGCACGGCGACGACGGCATCTCCGGTAAGTGGGAGTTCCGCCTCGAACATCTCCACCGGAAGTCCGACCGTTACCTCGAACCCCACGTTCGTCCCCGTACTCGTCCCCACGAACCCCACACCGCCCGCCCCCACGACAGGTGCCCTGCCGGCCAACGTCGCCGCGGCACTCGATTCGATCTACGAGGAGTACGAGAACGGTGCTCTTCCCACGACGCCAAGCGGACCGGGCCAGGTCGAGATCCAGGGAGACAATGTGGGGGTCTGGATCAAAGTCAACATCCCTGGCGACTTCGCAACCGATGTCGCCGACGCTCAGGCCCTGGGAATGCAAGTTAACACGAGCAGCCCCTCAACCGATAGTTTCGCGGGATTTCTGCCAATCGCGGAGCTCCCCGCCGTCGCGCAGCTTTCCGACGCGCCGGTCATCGTTCCGATCTACGGGCCGATGGCGACGTGAGCCACGACTGGTTTTCTCGACAGGTCCGCGTTCGGGTCGCTGCCTGAGGGCAGTGATCGACTCGGACCTGCGTGCGCGGATCAGAAAGCCATTTGCCACGACGTGAGCTCAACTTTGCACTGCGTCAGCCCCGCCGGCTTGCAAACTCCCGTCAGCATGTTGACGTCAGCTAGCGGACCGGATTAGGCTGACCGTAAGGCTGAAGGCGAGTTCGTGACCTCACACTGCTCCGGCTCGCAAGCAGACCTCGGCTTCGGTCGGTCGTGCATCAGGCCCTCCCCGAATCACACCTACAACAAGGAGATTGGCTCCCATGGCAGAGGTCAACGACCCGAAATTGAAGGAGTTGGTCTGTTCTTTCTGTGCGCCGGTCTCTCGGCGCGACTTCATGAAGACGGTCGGCGCCGGGGCGTTCGCGGCGTCGGTCCCGCTGATTGGAACGGCCGCGGCCGCGGCCGACGCGGGCAAGGCCAAGTTGGCCGGCGGGCCGACGCCTTCGGCGCCGGCGGAAACGGCAGTCGCTCGATTCTACAAGACGATCACGCCGGAACAGCGGAAGCTGATTTGTTTTCCGTTCGACAACCCGCTGCGCAAGAAGGTCGGCAACAACTGGGCCATCGTCAAGCCCAAGATCAGCGACTTGAAGCCGGAGCAACAGGCCCTCTGCCAGGAAATCATGAAGAACCTCTGCAGTGAGGAGGGCTACGAGAAATTCACGAAGCAGATGGACGATGACGACGGAGGATTCGAGAATTACCACGTAGCCGTCTTCGGCGAGCCGGGGACCGACAAGCCTTTCGAGTGGGTCCTCACCGGCCGGCACGACACGCTGCGCGCCGATGGCAACAGCGTGGAAGGCGTCGCCTTTGGCGGTCCGATCTTCTACGGCCACGCCGCCGACGGCCACTTCAATGAAGACGCCAAGCACACCAACAACGTCTGGTGGTACCAGGGCGAGCAAGCCAACAAGATCTTCCAGACCCTGGACGAGAAGCATAAGGCCCAGGCCCTGATCGCCAAGTCCCCGCCCGATGAAGCCGAATCCATCAAGCTCAGAGGCAGCAACTTGCCGCAACAGGGCCTGTGCATCTGTGAGCTCGACGGTCAGCAGAAAGCGATGGTCAGCCAGCTCGTGGAGATGATGCTGCGGCCGTTCCGCGCCTGCGACGCCGCCGAGGTTCGCGCGTGCCTCGAGTCGAGCGGTGGTGTCGACAAGCTGCGTCTGACCTTCGCCAAGGAAGGCGACATCGGCAACGACGGCGTCTGGGACATCTGGAAGCTCGAAGGACCCGCCTTCTCGTGGTTATTCCGGGGCTCGCCTCATGTTCATACGTGGTTGAATGTGGCGAACAAAGCGTGACGACCGCTGCCCGAGGGGAGGCCTTAGAGGGAGGGGTGTTGAGAATTTGGGCTTGCAGCCATTTCCTGTTCCCTCCAGTTTCGTTGGGCGCGATCTCCCCCCCTTCTAAGGGGGGGTAGAGGGGGCGGGCGTGACAACGGCTCGGCCGGAGGCGTGCTTCTCCGGACGGCGCTAGCCATAGCGTTGCTAGCGCGCTGTCCAACCCCCCTGCCCACCCTTAGCAAGGGGGGAGTTTTTCGGGAGGCGCGGCGCAACACAAAGCGTCGCGGATCAGCGCTGAATCGGTTCCCAATTTGCCATGACCGAGAGGACCTTCGATGGCCGTCGGGACGACGTCAGTAGCTTCCTTCCCTTCGGCGGGCAATCGCACCACCGCCGCCGGCTCTCGTTCCCTTGCGCACGAGTCGTTCCCGGCTGAGTTGCTCTACCGGCTGAGCGTAAAGCAATACCACGCGATGATTCGGGCGGGAAATCTCACCGAGGATGATCAGGTCGAGCTACTCGAGGGCTTTCTCGTCACCAAGATGTCCAAGAACCCGCCGCACATCGTCGCCGCGGATCGTTGCGTTGAGGTGTATACCGAACCGACCGGCCCCGCAACCAAATAGAATCTCGAGCCCGACTACCGCAAGGTCCGGAGATTCGGCACGGACGAATTCGTTTCGGTTGTTCTGGGTGGCCGGGAGGTCGGCCGAATCGCGGTCAATGAGATCTTACCGTGAGTTTGGACTCTCGTGTGTCGTGAACCTTCGATTGACGGGTAGAGAACCGGAAGACCTGCGGTCGCGGGGAGGGCGGGGTCCGGAGACCCGCGCCCAACAGCCCGTCAATCGAAGATTGACGACTCACTAGGAACAGCCCATGCTGTTGCCGCAGTTGAAGCAGCGATAGCAGGTGCCGCAGCGGACGGTTAGCGCGCCGCAGTTGTCACACGGCGGTGCATCGCTCTGGAAATGGGCGAACTGGCGGTCTTGCTCGGCGAGCCCGTCGCCAGGCGGCGCGAGGGCGGCGGGCGGCGCGGATTGATACGCTTCCATGACGGCCTCGGCATGCTCCAGATCGGCGATCGTCGCCGTCCGGTGGCCGTTGACCTTGAGCAAGGGCGCGGCGATCACCGTTGGCTGGTCTTCTTCCGCCTCGGTCTCGGCGGCAGGGCGCTTGGGAGCATTTTCTTGGCGATATCCCGGGATAAACTCCATCCCCAGCCAGCGGAAGATATAGTCGGCGATGCTCTTGGCGATCGGGATGTCGGGGTTCTTGGTGAAACCGGCCGGCTCGAATCGGCTGTGCGCGAACTTGTTGACGAAGACTTCCAGCGGCACGCCATATTGCAGTCCGATCGAGATGGCCGTGCCCAGGACGTCCATCAGGCCGCCGATCGTCGAGCCCTCCTTCGCCATGGTGATGAAGAGCTCGCCGGGCCGGCCGTCGGGGTAGAAGCCGACGTTGATGTAGCCTTCGTGGCCCTGGATGTCGAACTTGTGGGTCACGCTGCGCCGGGTGTGGGGCAGCCGCTCGCGGCGCGGTTGTGCTTGTCGCGTCCCGGCCAGATCAGCCACCAGGGCCGCGGGGTGGATCGCCGTATCCGCGGCTCGTGGCGCCGGCTGGTTGATCGGCACCGGCGCCTTCACGTCCGCCGGCGGGGCTGACGCCGTGGCGGCGTCCGCTGACTCGGCTTTGGTGCTCACCGGCTGGCTCACCTTCGATCCATCGCGATAGATCGCCAGCGCCTTGAGACCCAGCCGCCAACCTTCAAGGTAGGCTTCCCTGATCTCTTCCACTGTCGCTTCTTTCGGCACATTGCACGTCTTGGAGATCGCGCCTGAGAGGAACGGCTGCACCGCCGCCATCATGCGGAGATGGCCACGGAAGTGAATGCTCCGCCCTCCTTCGGGCGGTGCGAATGCGCAGTCAAAGACCGGCGCGTGTTCCGCCGTCAGCAAGGGTGCGCCTTCGATGGTGTCGTTGGCGTCGATGTATTCGAGCATCCCCCGGATCGCCGGCTCGTCGTACCCCAGCTTGCGCAAGGCCATCGGCACGGTGCGGTTGACGATCTTGAGCATTCCTCCGCCGGCGAGCTGTTTGTATTTTACCAGCGCGATGTCCGGCTCGATGCCCGTGGTGTCGCAATCCATCATGAACGCGATCGTTCCCGTGGGGGCCAGCACGGTCACCTGGCTGTTGCGGAAGCCGTGCTTGCGGCCGAGCTCGAGGCACTCGGCCCATACGGATTGCGCCGCATCGCGCAGCTCTCTGGGAGCCGAGGCGTCGATCGCCTCGGCGGCGTCGCGGTGCATTTCCATCACGCGGAGCATCGGCTCGCGATTGACCGCGAAGCCATCGAACGCCCCGACGTGCGCCGCGTGCTCGGCGCTGGTCAGGTAAGCCTGCCCGTGCATGATCGCCGTGATGGAAGCGGCCAGGGCACGGCCTTCTTCCGAATCATAGGGCAGCCCGGATGCCATCAAGAGACTTCCCAGATTGGCGTAGCCGAGCCCCAGGGGCCGGAATTTGTGGCTGTTGACCGCGATGCGATCGGTGGGATAGCTCGCGTGATCGACCAGAATCTCCTGCGCGGTGATGAAGATCCGCGCGGCCGCCCGGAAGCGGCCGACGTCGAAGCTGCCATCCTCGAGCCGGAACTTCATCAGATTGATCGACGCCAGGTTGCAAGCCGAGTCATCTATAAACATATATTCACTACATGGATTAGATGAATTGATCGGCGCCGTGTTGGGGCAAGTGTGCCAGCGCTGGATGGTATCTTCGTACTGCACTCCGGGATCGCCGCACAGCCAGGTTCCCAGGGCGATCTTGTTCATGAGCATCCGCGCCTTGTAGGTTTGCATCGGCCGGCCGGTGGTGACGGCGCGGGTGGTCCAGTCGTCGTCGGCCATGGCGGTGCGCAGGAAGGCGTCGGTGCAGCGGATGGAGAGGTTTGAATTCTGGAACATGACGGAGCTATAGGCTTCGCCGTTGAAGTTGGCTTCGTAGCCTGCGTTGATCAGCGCCTGGGCTTTCTTCTCCTCTTTGGTCTTGCACTCGATGAATTCGAGGATATCCGGGTGCCAGCACTTGAGCGTCTGCATCTTGGCGGCGCGGCGGGTCTTGCCGCCGGATTTCACCACGCTGGCAATGGCATCGTAGACCCGCATGAAGCTCACTGGCCCCGACGGCTTCCCACCCCCCGAGAGTTTCTCATGGCTGGAACGCAGGGACGAAAGATCGGTGCCGGTTCCCGAGCCGAACTTGAACAGCATGGCTTCGCTGCTGGCCAAGCGCATGATTCCTTCCATATCGTCACTGACGCTCTGGATGAAGCACGCGGAGGCCTGCGGGAACTCGTAGGCGCTCGTGACTTTCTGCGTTCCGCGACTCTCGTCGTCCCATCGCCAGTTGTTGGCCGGCCCCGCGATGCCGTAGCGATGGAACAGGCCCACATTGAACCAGACCGGCGAGTTGAACGACCCATATTGCAAGAGGCAAAGGGCCGTCAGCTCGTCGGAAAACCGGTCAGCGTCATCGGCCGAGGCGAAATAGCCGTCCTCACGGCCCCAATCGGCGATCGTCCGCGTCACTCGCTCGATCAACTGCCGAACCGAGTACTCGCGCTTCCCCTGCGACGGGCAGCCGTTGCCCCCAGCGAGATCACCGTAGAAGTACTTGCTGGCAACCACGTTGGTGGCCAGTTGGCTCCAAGATCGCGGGATTTCGCATCCCGTTTGCTGGAAGATCGCCCGCCCGCGCTCATCCTTGATCTCGGCGGTCCGCTCGTCCCATTCGACTTGCTCGAACGGGTTCATTCCCTCGGCGCTGAAGACGCGAGGAACTTTCATTCCGCTGCGTCCCCGGCTTCGATCCTGAGTGCTGCTGCTCGATATCTCCCGCTTTTCCGGCGCCACCACCGGGCGCGCCCGTTCGCTTACCGTTGCCATGAGCGATCTCCACCTACCGACTTATTCCGGGGCGATCCACGCTGCACCACAATCCCGGGTTTAGCCGATTTGTGTTCAAAAATCCATAGGTGAACCGAGGTCCATTCAAAAATCGCGCTCAACTGCCTCTATCGGCACTCCGACAATCCGAAATTGAGTGTCCGCGAACGCACTCTTTCGGTTGCGCCGTTTCCAGACCTTACACCCCCTTCCATGAGAAAGGGCTTAACCTAACCTGTTAAGCCTGGCAATGTCGCCAAAGTAAGACGCTGACGTCTCATCAAGCACGCGCAGGTCCATCAAACCCTTTTTTCCCAACTCGAGTTTAACATTTATTCCGAGATGAGATTTGACCGGGAACCAAGACGGGCTAGCGCGGCGGGACGACACTTGTGATCTGGACCATCGTGTACGGTTGGCGATGGCCATTCCTCCGACGTACGTTTTTGCGTCGCCGGAACTTTTGAATGATGATCTTCTTGGCACGGAACTGGTTGACGATTTTCGCGACCACTTGCGCCCCGTCGAGGGAGGGATTGCCGATCATCGGACCGCCGCTCTCGCCCGAGAGGAGCAAGACCTTGGGAAAGACGAGTTGGTCCCCGGCCTTTCCATCACGCCGATCGACTCTGATCCGATCGCCTTCGCGCACTCGAAACTGATGACTGCCGTCCTCGAAAATTGCGTACATCCTACTAGACTCCTCGGCGGCGCGGTTCTCAACAATCCAACTGACCCTTGATCACCATTCCCCTCAACCTGTCCCGACGGACAAAGTTGCCACCTACTCTTCCTCGTCGTCGTGCCAGATCACCTTCGTCGTTTCATCAAGATGTTAATAGTCGACTCTCGAAAAGAAAAGAGTCGTGAGCCTTGACGGCCGAATCGATCCGCGATATCTAGCAACAGCCTTTGGCCGCACTTGCACTTAAGGCCGCGCCGCTTCTCTCGGAATTCTCTCTCCTGGGCCCGGATGCTCCATCGCGCACCAGCAAGCCAAATCAAAATCGCCGCGCCGGTCGATGCTCCGGAGGGCTGTCTTTCTCTTAATCCTAACACAGGTGCAGGACGCTTTCTACAATGTTTGGATGCACGCTGTGGTCGACTGTTCTGGGATGGCTATGCCTGGTTAATTCTGGCCAGGCTGGCGATCCGCAGGCTGAACGCTCGGGGCGTACGATTCCGGTTGCGGCCGCCCGAGACGAAGTCGCGACCGTCGAAGTAACCGCCTCAAAGCTCGAGGTTTACGATCGACCGCACCCAACCGCATTCTTGACCGGCAACCTCAAGCAGGGTGTTCAGGTCAACGTTCGCGAGCAAGTCGCCGGAGGCTGGCTGGCAATCGACCCTCCCTCCTCGGCCATCTGCTGGATCGACGGTTCCTCTCTCGACTTCGGGTCAGACACGGTGCGTTCAGGGAGCCACTTCGGCGATCCGGCGGGTTCGACGGCGGCGATTCCGACCCGCGCGTGGGTCGTGACGAGCCCGGCTGGTTTGCGCTCGGGACATCCATCGGCCCGGCTGCCGGGGCCACCATGCGGCTCCCTTTCCAAGGGAACCATGGTCAATCTTGTCGACCGGCCTCCGATCAAGGCGGGCCGGGGAAAGACCTCTACCTCCTGGTACGCGATCATGCCGCCACCCAGCATTGTGCAGTACATCCGTGCCGACGGTACGCGTCCCGCCATATCCCAGCGTCCCGCGACACCGCCGCGGAATGCGGCCGCCGCCGAAAGACTGGCGGCTTATGAACCCATCCAGGACGGTCCTGCCAGCGTCGAGAAACTCCACCCTCCCGAAACACAGCCCGGCATCCGCGCGGAGAACTCGGCCGAAAACCTGCCCGCTGGCATTGCATCGGAGATCGCGAATGTCGAGGCGATGCATCGGGCGATTCTTTCCGACCAGCCGATCGACCAGTGGCGCTTCGAGACGGTGCGGGCGCGATATCAGGCGATCCTGAAACGCGCCGGCGCGAACCCTGCCGTGGCGGAAGCGATCCGAGGCCGGCTCGCGCGGGTGACCCAGCACGAGCAGGCCGCCGGGGCCGCGCGCACGATCCAGACGATTCTCGCCCGGAGTCATCGACGCGACAGCGAGGTTGCCGCCGCCGAGCGCCGACGGTCCAACCCCGGGCGAGAGCAGCCGCGCGCTTTCAGCGCACAGGGGCTCGTGAAGCCATCGGCGCGAATGGTCGATGGGCGCCGGCTCTATTCCCTGGTCGGCCCGGACGGTCTGATGGTTGCCTACCTGGATGTACCGCCCGGTCTGGACATCGAACCGCTCCTGACCCACCGCGTCGGGGTACGCGGAGTCACCCATTACAACGAAGACTTGGGCGCGCGACTGATCACGGTCCGGGACGTGGAACCGATCGAGACCAGACGGTGAAGGGCGGAGGCCGCGCGGTTACTTGCCGGCCGGATGGTCGAGGCTTACGCGCTTACCCGCTCGAATCGCGTCGATCTCCCTGGATAGCGACTTGTGCAACGGCTCGGCCGCGGCCGGGTTGAATCCGACATGAGCGGACTGCACGATCCCCTTGCCGTCGATGATGACGAGAGTGGGATAGCCTTCGACCTCGAATGCCCGGCCCACCGAGTTACTGGGGTCGAGTGCGATCCGTGCGATCGGGCTGCCGGCCAGGTTGATCTTCTTGGTGCTCAGTGTCTTCTCGACGAGCTTGCGAACCTCGGAGATCTCGGCGGGGTGATCGTCCTGGCTCAGCGCGACGATAAGGACGTCTTTATCCGAGCCGGCGAGAGATTCGACCAGCTTCTGGATCTCGGGCAGCTCCATGAGACAGGGACCGCACCACGTGGCCCAGAAGTCGATCAAGACCACCTTGCCGGCCAGCTCGGCCCTGGTGATCGTCTTGGTCTTGCCCGGACCGTCCAGCACCGTAAGTGTGAAATCAGGCGCCGGCTTGCCGAGCTTTTCGCTGACCGCGGTCTTGGCTTCCTGGCCGCCGCCCTGGCCGGCGAGCGAGTCAACCTTGGTAAAGCCGTCGGGCGGCTGGAACGCGAATGATCGGTCGCCGGCGACTCGAGTCGAGACAGGCCCGGACGTCCAGCCAATCTGTTCGATCACCAGGGCCGCGCCCGCCGGAGTGCTCTTGGCCAACTGCTCGGGGTCGATCAAAAGCTCGATTCCCGCCAGCAGTTTTGTCTCGGGGTGCACGCGGAATATCAGGTCGGGACCGTCGGGGAGATCGAGCACGAAGGCGGGGTTTTCGGGTTTGGCGGCGTCGGCCGGTGAGGAAGCCGGTTTGGCCGGCGCGGGCTGAAACGAACCGTTAAGCTGGCCGATCGAGGCAGCCGGATCCGGGGCTGTCAGGAGGCTCAACAGGACAAACATCGGCGCCCCGGCCGGCCCGCCAAAAAGGACCGCCCCCAGCGGTCCCTCGCGGAAGTTGTCAAGCCCGAGCTTCTGGGGCGCGACCGTCGTGACGTAACGCTTCAGCGGCATGACGGCGGTCGTGAGCTGAGCTCCATCACTGGCGACACGGACCAGGCCGGCGTCGAAGTCGAGCTTGTTGGGCGCACGAACGTCAGTCTGAGCGGTATGACCTGCTTCTGCTCTTTGCCGGCCATGGTCATCGCGATGACAAACTGCCCCTGGTCGGAGTAGGACGCAAGCGACTTGTAGGCTCTGGCGACCTCGCCAAAAAGGGCGAGTGCTTGGGGATTGTCGGCCCTGGCGGCGGTCTTGCTATTCTTGACAACCGGCGGCTGTGCCGAGGCCCTGTTACCAAGACTCATGGGGAGGCAAACAAGCGCGCCCAAAGCCAGCCGGATTGAGACAAGACGACCTAGTTTCCACGTCCGAATCGAGAACATGACTGCCCCCCTCCGTTCAAAACGGCAAGCCCGACGGACGACGACACGCGGGCCGGCTCACCCGTCCGCCCGAGATCAACCGAGCCATTCTATCGACACTCCTCGCCGATCACCACCTCAGCCCGATAAGCTTCTGATACTAACCCGACGCGCCAGCGAGGGTTCCGGCGACGGACTGCCGCGCTGGTGCTTCGGTTCAGTGTGATCCATCGCTGGCGCGTCGGGTGAGTGTTATCGGCGACCCAGGCACATGGGCGGATCGCGGTGCTCGGGCCGTCGTAACCCGTGGTGTTCAGCGAGAAGTGTCGTCATCGGAAGCCGTCTGTCCACAGCAAGGACGAGGCGGGAGCAGGTGGCCCATCTTGTCGCGCTTGGTGTCGATATAGCGCCGACGCTCGGCCACGGCTGGGGCGACGATCGGAACCTGATCGACGACCTTCAGGTCGTATCCATAGTACACAAACGCATCGGTTTTCTTGGGGTTGTTGGTCAGAAGGCGAACTCGGGAGAGGCCGAGATCCTTGAGGATTTGCAAGCCGATGCCGTAGTCGCGCGGGTCGGCGCGGTAGCCCAGGGCGACGTTGGCCTGGACGGTGTCAAGGCCGTTGTCCTGAAGGTTGTAGGCCCGGATTTTCTCGATCAAGCCGATGCCGCGGCCCTCTTGCGGCAGGTAGATCAAGGCCCCGACCCCTTGGGCGGCGATCATCTCGAGCGCCATGTGGAGCTGGTCGCCGCAATCGCAGCGCAGCGAGTCGAGCAAATCGCCGGTAAAACACGAGGAATGCAGCCGCACCAGCGGTGCTTCGACCGCGCGTAAATCGCCCATGACCAAGGCAATCGGCTCGTTGCCCGGCTCGTGCTGGACGCGGTAGCCGATCACGCGGCCGCGGCCGTAGCGAGTCGGCAAGTCGGCCTCGGCGGCACGGTGCACCAGCTTCTCGCGGAGGCGCCGATACTTGATCAACGATTCGATCGAGACCATGGGCATGGCGTACTGGCTGGCGATCTCGTGCAGCTTTTCCCGCCCGGCCATCTTGATACCGTCGGTGATCTCGCAAACCACGCCGGCGGCGGTCAAGCCGGCCAATCGTGCCAGATCGACGGCGGCCTCGGTATGCCCCGCTCGGCGGAGCACGCCCCCTTCCTTGGCGACCAGCGGGAACAGGTGCCCCGGCTGGACGAAATCGTCGGTCCGAGAAGCCGGGTCGATGATCGCGCGAATCGTCCGGGCGCGTTCCTCGGCGCTGATGCCGGTGCGGCACGACCGATGGTCAACCGGTATCGTATACGGAGTCTGGTGCGGAGCCGTGTTGCGATCGACCATCGGGCTGAGCCGGAGCCGCGCGGCGACCTCCGGGAGAATGGGCATGCAGAGCTGCCCGCGCCCGTGGGTGATCATGAAGGCGATGGTCTCGGGCGTAACCTTCTCGGCCGCCGCGATGAAATCACCCTCGTTTTCCCGGTCTTCGTCGTCGACGACGATGATGATCCGCCCCTCCTTGAGAGCGCGAATCGCGTCGTCGATCCTGGAGATTTCGTCGTGCATGATCGGTTCCTGGCCAGCCAGACAAATGGCGAGAGTCGGGACCCGCGGGGGCTCGCCGTGCAGTTGCGTCAATCGCCCAATCTTGTATTGTACTCGAACTGGCCTCGCCAAGGGATCACGGCCGGAAGCGGCCGACCGATTCTTCACTGTCAAGCGGAGCCGGCGCGGCATTGTGGGAGCAAATTGAATCGATGGAGTCCAGCGCGAACCTTTACCGCGATAGCCGCCGGGCTGCAATGTGGGGCATTGCCCTGAGTCTTGGCCTCGGGCTTGCAAAATTCGTCGGGGGGTTCGCCGGCCATTCGCTAGCCTTGGTCTCGGACGCCGTACATTCGTTCGTCGACGCCGCCATTGCAGGCGCGCTCGTGGGCGCCCTCGTCGTCGCGGAGCGCCCGGCCGACCCGGAGCATCCCTACGGGCACGGGCGGTTGGAAGCTGTAGCCGGAGCCGGGCTGGCATTGGTTCTCCTTTTTCTCGCGGCCGGGATCGCGTGGGAGGCAGTAGCGACCCTCGCCGTAGAGCGTCCGCCCCCGGAGACATACACCCTCGTCATTGCGGCGTGCGGTGCGCTGGTCCAAGAAGGGTTCCATCGATACGCAAGCCAAGTCGCTCGTCGTTCCGGCTCGGGAGCCTTGATGGCCACGACGTGGGATTATCGCCTTGACGCCCTCGGTGGGCTTGCGGTGGTCCTCGGGGTGTCGCTCTCGAAATGGGGCGGACCGTCGTGGCAGTGGGCTGATCGCGTGGCGGCCCTCGGAATCGCCACGACAGTGCTCTTTATTGGCGGCCGGCTCTTGCTTGACAACACCAACGACTTGATGGATCGCCAAGCACCCCAGAACATCTTGGAAGAGGTTCGGCGCGCTGCGTCAATGGTCGCCGGGGTTCTTGGCGTCGAAACGCTTCGCGTACGGAAATCCGGGCTCGAATACTTCGTCGATATCCATATCGAGGTAGCGCCCGACCTGACGGTTGAAGTCGGCCACGCAATCGCGCATGCCGTGAAGGATCGGATCCGGGACCAAGTGGCGGCAATTCGAGACGTCCTCGTTCACGTGGAACCGCACACTCGATCAAAGTAGGATTCTGCCCGTGACGCGGGTTTCGCTGAAGTTAAAGGGCGAATTGGGCTTGCGTACTCTCGCGATCTTCTCCGGGAATGGTAGTAAATGGGAGCCAGTGGGAGTAATCCGCTGGTTTTTTTCCGTTTTGGCCCCCGCGGTGCTCAGCCCCGGTCCAAGGAGCTGGCCAGCACCCCCTCGAGAAGCAAGGAGGTGGGGATTGCATCTAAACCAGGACCAACGCGAATCTTACGAATGGGAGAACCGTCTTCTAGGTATCGCCCCATGACCCCGTCGGTTACAGGTCCTGACAGTCACTGGATGGTCCAGTCTTCCGTCTGGATTCGCGATTTTCGTGTTATTGGTGGTTGACCTCTGTCTGAGTTTCCGATTCGCCGTCAGCCGTGCTGGCGCAGATGACACAGCAGACCGGCCGACGGCGTCACTCTCGTACGGTGCCATGCTCGACACATACTTGGCACATACTCGGCATAGTGGGCACACCCTGGCGCGTGCCGAATTTTGCCGAGTATGTGCCGAGTATGCGGTCGGACGCCGGAATAACCGGTCAAACTCACCATTCCTGTCAGATCGAAAGAACCGCTCTCGCGCAGCCTTCCGTGCCAACCCGTGCGCATGGGAGTTCTGCGATGATCGTCAGAACCGGGTGAAACCGCACGAATCCACGAGTTAGCCGCCAGGTTGGCGCCCTCGGCCACGCCGAACCGAGGAAAATGCATCGGCGCGGCACTTGCTCGGCTCTCGATTACCGGCCAAGATCACGCAGACTCGGCAGGTTTTATGCCTGGCCATCATTACCTCATCATTGCTACGCCTGGCCGTTACTGCTCTGACGCGCAAGCCCGGATATGCGGCAGTCTGTCCGCGCGGCCGACCACTCCGGTCTGCCCGGCCCGCTTCCGTGCCCCGTCCCCCGCTTCAGTCCTGCGGCTCCGGTAACAACTAACCGCGTAACCGTTTCCTTCTCCGCCGGGACCGAGCCCCACGGCACCGAAACCTGCACCCGATCGACGTCCGGGCCAGTTGTGGCTCCGGGCGAGCCTCGCCCTGCGCAGTTCTTGGGTGTCTGAATCCCCGACGTGAGCCAGCGCATAGGTCATGGGACAGCCGGTGTTCCGTCGTGCGGCTAACTCGCGAGTTGAAGTCTAATCCAGTCCCATGCTAAATTTGACGTCGGCGCAAGTCCGCGCGGTTATTCTCAATGCGTTCCGCCGAAAGGATTCTCCAAAATACGGGCTTCTACGAGTGTGATGGGGCGCAAAAAGCGGTTGACGTGCGATCGACACACGGATGGGGTCGGTAATGCCTTTCGCGATCATTTATTCCCCGGAGGCGGTTGACCACCTCGCGGCGCTCCCGAAGGCCTCTCAGAGGCTGGTGTTGAATCAAGTAGAAATCCAACTCACACACGAACCTGCGCTGCCCACACGGAAACGGAAGGTGCTGCAACCCAATCCCGTCGCGCCATGGGAGCTGCGATTGGGCGATCTTCGCGTCTTCTACGCGGTCGAAGAACAGCCAGAACATCGAGTCATTGTAGCGGCCGTGGGGTTTAAGCGGCATAATGAATTGTGGATCGGAAAGGAGAGAATCGACCTGTGAAAGCCATTGAAATATCCCAGGTTTCCGCCTTGGCGCCACATGTCAAGCCGGGCAGCTCTGAGCCTTTGCTGCTCACTGATCATGGACGCGTGGTTGCGACAATTGTCCCCGCCAACGAGGAGGATGCGGAAAGCATGCTTCTCAGCATCAATCCCAGGTTCGGCGCGATCTTAGAGCGGTCGCGAACTCGGCTGGAATCGGAGGGAGGACTGTCCAGTGAGGAAGTGCGAAAGCGATTGGGAATCCCAGCGGCATCGCGCACGGCAGCCCGCCATTCCAAGCGCCAGCCGAAAGGGGGCCGCGGTTAAACGCCGGGCGGGTTCGTGGGACACCATACCTCATTCGCGCGGGAGGCTTGCGCCGTCGCGAGCCCGTTCGCGGTAAGTCCGGTAAGCGTCGTCGCACAAGAACGTCGGCTGCCGGCGGTTTCCCCCCTTGGTGATGTGGTGGGGCTTTCCAGGTGCGACAACACGCGCCAGTCGAGGCATGACGAAGGACTGTCGATGTCCTGCAAGTCGTCAATAATTCGGTATGGTGTCCCCGGAACCCGACAACACGCGCCAGTCGAGGCATGACGAAGGACTGTCGATGTCCTGCAAGTCGTCAATAATTCGGTATGGTGTCCCCGGAACCCCGGTATGGTGTCCCCGGAACCCAGCCCACGAAAGATTCCTTCCGCCATCGTGAGCCGAATCGCCGCCAGGCGTCACTCCTTTTTCAAGTAGGCTCGTCGCATGCGGCCGTAAGCCATGGTGACCTGGCCGATCAGCTCGTGAACTTCTTCACGGTCGTTTTCCTGGATGGCGTGCTTGAGCACCTCGAGCCGGTCGCGGAAGATTTTCGCCTTCATGCGCCGGTAGGGGTCGAGATCCCACTCGCGGAGGAAGACGCCGACCTGGAGTCTGCGAGTCCAGTCATCCCAGACGGGGATGAAGTGCTCCGCGTGCTTCCTGTCGCCGGACGAGGCGGCGGTGAGAACTTCGCCCTTGAGGATGGTCATCTCCTCGAAGACCTCCTTCGCTTCCGGGTAATAGGCAAAGCAGGCGATCACGCTGAAGGCGACCAGGCCCAATAGCGCGATCAAGCCCAGCACGGGCGCCGGGACCCTGATATCGGCCCAGCCCGCCGGTTGGTCTGTCGGCTCGGGCTGTCGTTCGATCCACTCCTCGACGCGAAAGCGCCGTCCGTAAACACGAAGGAACAGCCCGGCACCGGCCAAGGAAGCCACGACGATGAGGCTGACGCGCTCGAAGGGCTGTATTCCCTCGCGCAACTTGGTCACGACGGTCTGGGGCAAGTACGAATCGTGCGGGCTGAACGGGTTGCAGTACATATCGAAGGCATGCGTGTGGCCGGGGGGCGTGATTTCCGAGGGGTAAAGAGCGTTCTCGACCCCATAGGCGAAGCCGAGAATGCTCGCCACCAAGAGCGCGAGCCAGACGATCGCCCTCGCGACGCCGTACTTGCGGAGCATCCAGGCGATGAGCCCGAGGTTGACCCCCGCGCCGAGGGTCAAGAGGACAAAGGCCGCCCCGACCGAGTTTGCGTGCTGGAACATCGAGCCGAGCTGTGACATCGCCACCATCGGCGACGCGTAGGCCGGAATCGCCACACCGGCCATTGCCAAGGGCGCGTAGCGGTTTTTGTGCTCCATCGTCATTTGAAGCGAGCCCGGTGGGAGGACCGCGCTCAGGAGCGCGACGCCAAGCAAGCCAACGAAGATGTAGCCCAGAGATGCGCCGGTAATCTCCCGCGCGGCAAAGGACCCCATCGCGGCCATTCGTCTCACTCCATACGCAACCGCTGGTGGCGCCGGTTCCTGGTGCGCGGTCTCCGGGAACAACCGGTTCAAGACGGCACCGACGCCCGTGACGATGATCATTGAACAAAACGCGAAGGTGAGGATCACAAACGGCTCGGAGAGGGTCAGCCCGTACAACATTGATAGCGGGTTGAAGAGCGGCGCGGTCATGGCGAAAGCCAGAATCGCGCCGACCGACACGCCCGAACGGCGCATCTGACGGACAATCGGAATGACGCCCAGCGAGCAGACGGGCAACAGCATCCCGACCAGCCACGCCTGGGGTAACTCGCGCCAGGTTCCGCAGCCAAACAGCCGACGCGTATTGTGCTGACCCAAGAGACGGTGGAAAACGGCGGCCACGACGAGCCCCACGAGAATTGTTGGGGCTGCCATGATCGCTGCTTGGGCGACGCGCAGAACTGCGCCCCAGAAGATGACTTCAAACATCGCTTGACCACCCTTCGTATCGCGCGGCGGCGGCTCTTGGCTTGCCCGTCCACGCCTCAAGATCCAGTACGGTCAACCCCCACTTTTCACAGCCCCAGGCCCCGCTTGAACCAGCGCGGATCGGCTTCGGTGAGAAGCTTCTCCAGCACGGTGATCGGTTGATCGTTCGCCGCGACGGCCGAATTCATGGGGGCGCTCGGCGCCTCCTCCGCCGAGTTGACGACTTGCCGATAATTGGCCACGATGATTTCGGACTGTCTGTTGACCGCGTTCCACAGAGGCTCGGGCAAGTCGCTGTCGGCCGCGATCTCCGGCAGCCAGGTCGCGATGTCGAGCGCGATCGGCAACGTTCGGTCCTCGACGAGCGACTGCCGTTTTCCGCGAGCGACCATGAGCTCGATCTTGTGGTTGAGCTCGCGCAGCCGTTTGACAGCCTCGGGCAGGTCCTTCGGCTTATGGGCGGGAGCGTGATGGCCCGCATGGTCATGGTCATGGTCGTTATCGTCCTCCATTGCCGACGCGGATTGGGACTTGCAGCCGCAAGCCGGCAAGAGGCAAAGGCTCGTCATGACGACCGCCCGGCAGAGAACAAGAGCAGCGGACGGCAGATTCAGGATCGGGTTCTGAGTGTTGCGCATCGGTGAATGATCCGGTTGGGTAACCTAGACCTTGTAGGCAGGAACGGGCACGGCGCCCATGATCTCGTTGATAACGTGGTGCGATGCCTCCGGCTCGATGCCGAGGCGGACGCTCAGGACGGGGTAGGCCGCCTCCTGGATGTCATCCGGCGTGACGAAGTCGCGGCCGTCGAGAAATGCCTTCGCCTGGGCCAGGCGCTGCCACACCAGGAGGCCGCGCGGGCTGAGACCGAGGGTAACCTGGCGGTGATTACGGCTGGCGTGCGCCAGACTGATCAGATAGTCGCGAACCACGACTCCCACGGCGATCCGCGCCATGCGCTCTTGCAGGGCACGAAGCTGGCCGTGGCCCAGGGCTGGGGCATCGTTCTCCGCGGCGTCGAAGCTGTCTCCGACGGCCGCTTCGAGCATGGCCGATTCATGACCCCGATCGGGGTAGCCGATCCGCAGCTTCATCGCGAATCGGTCGAGCTGAGCTTCCGGCAAGGGGTACGTGCCGTGCTGCTCGACCGGGTTTTGAGTCGCGATGACCAGGAACGTGTCGCTGAGGACATGGCGCACGTTGTCGACCGTCACTTGCCGCTCGGCCATGGCTTCAAGAAGCGCGCTCTGGGTCCGGGGCGTCGTCCGATTGATCTCGTCGGCCAGAAGGATGTCGGCAAAGACCGGGCCCGGCACGAACTGGAACTCGCGCGTTTTCTGGTCGAACACGCGGAACCCCGTGATGTCGCCGGGCAACAAGTCCGGCGTACATTGGACGCGGGCAAACTTGCCACCGAGTGCGCGGGCCAGGGCCTTGGCCAGCGTCGTCTTGCCCAGGCCTGGGAGGTCCTCGATCAGGATGTGGCCGCGCGCGAGCAGGCACGCCAGGACGTGCTCGACCACTTCAGCCTTGCCCCGCAGCGCGTCATTGAGCGCCGCGCGGACTCCCGAGATTGTATTGTGGTCAGTTTCCAGCGATGCCCGATTCGCCAAGCTCAACGAGGCACTCATCGGCCCATGGCTCCTTTCATGCGGAACGTGCGACCGACTGAAATCGGCTTAGCGTCCAGATACGGACTGCACGCCAGCAGGTTGACTCGATGTCGCGGCTGGACCAGGAGGTTGGCGCGGCCGACGGCCCCGGGCAGTAGAGCGCCCAATCCGCCAGCCGAACGAGCCGCTCGAGCTCACGACGAGTCTCGGCAGGCTCCGTGGCTGCAAGCGCCCCGTACCATCGCTGGGGAGTTAACTGGGGAGGCCGGGGCCGGCCCGCCCACCGCGCCCGATGGTCGATGAGTCGCAAGGTTTGCAAGATCCATCGCCGGGAGGTCCGGCGGCGGGACAACAACCAGACCAGCGTCGTCACCCAGTCGAGCAGGCGGCCGCGAATCTGGATCGCCCCGCATCCCGCGGCCGCCAGCAAAGCGACCGGCAGCGGATGCCCGACCAACCAGAGCCAGGTCGCACCGATCAGGCCGGCAATCCGCTCAAGCCAGGAGTGCGACGGCCCCATCAGCCGGTAGCCGGGTGTCGGCTCGATCGCGACCCAGGAGCCCGAGAACCGCACCTCCGCCCAGAAGTGGACGTCCTCGCGATCAACGTGAGTATGATGGGTGCGCGCGTCGTATTTGGCGGGAGACACGTAGAAGCCGCTCACGACGCGCGTGGAATACCCCAGCGTGCGCAGGACAACAGCCGCGGAGGTGGCAAAAAGGTAGTCGTCGCCGCGCCGGGAATTGAGCAAGAAGTAGGCCACGGCATCCCGGCAATCGGCTGGAACAAGAGCGGAATTGTCGAGGGTAAAGTCGCGGCGGAGGGATGCGACCACGGCGGCGATTTGACCATAGCCTCGAGCCGCTCCCGCGGTCCACGACGACGCGAGAGCGACCACCGCGGGAGAGACCCTATATTGCCCATCGGGGTTCGAATACCGGTACGGGTGGGATGGAATCAACTCGGTCGGCTCCGATTGCGTCAGCCGGGCGGGGTCGACCGTCAGGGCTTCGGTCACGATGACGGTGCCGGCCGGAACCGTGCGGTTGTCCATGGCCAGAATCCCCGGCTGGGCCCAGCAGAAAAAGTCCGGACGATTGACGCTTCCCACCCGGAATCGAGCAAGGTGCGAGGGTACCGGAAGCGCAGCTCGAGTCGAGACTGCCGACCTTGATCTGGTGTGCCACCGTGCCGGCGAAAATCCGCGGCCGGGTGGCGGCGACGCGGAACCAGGCGGTGCCTGGCTCCAGCTCGAGAAAAGAGCTCGATCCGTTCGCGGGTTGCCGGGCCCAAGCCACGCCGTCGAACTCGTCGTAGGCCGCGAGTGGGAGGTGGAGCGGCGTCGGCCCCTTGACGAAAAGGAGCGACCTGGCTTTCCGCTCACCAGGCCGTGCACCTGGCTGCGCAGGCCTTTTGCGCGTCAGGGGAAATTGACGGCCAGCCTGCAGGTTTTCCGCCGGCCGTTCGTGCTGCTTGTTGATGTCTTTTTGAGCGAGCGCGATCATGCGCTCTTGCTTCTTCGGCTTGAACGGCTCGCCATACCGCTCGTTGTAGGCGTCGTACAAACTGGGGCGATCCGTTTCCATGTAGAGCTCGCTCTCGGTGAATCCGACGCTCTCCGGCTTTTCGCTGGCGGCGACCTCGTTGTCCCCGTCGTTGACGCCGCCTCTCGCCTCGGGATCATCCCACCACGTGCCTCCCGAAGTCGGCATCAATCCCGCCAGGAGCGTCGCGGCTCGGCTCGGCCCGATCGCAGCCATGAAGAGCACCGTTGCGAGCACCACCAGAAGGAACCCCACGCTTCCGATCGGAAGCGACGGACGTGAGTCGGCCGATCCGGGAAGTCGCAGCCTTTCCCAGTAGAACAACATGAGCCAGACGCAGCCGGCCGCCGCATAAAGGCTGACGACCACGATCATGAGGGCGCCCTCGACCATCGCCGACGACACCGAGACCAGGAAGAGGCTGGTAAGCGCGCCCAGCCTGGCGAAATGCGCGCGATCCGATAGGGCTGCCAGTCCCAGCCCAAGGTTGCGGACCGTTGACAAGAGGAGAATCTCCAGCATCTGTCCCCGCCCGAACCGGGCGATGCGAACGATATCGGACAGAAACGGAGCGATGAAGACCAAGAGGAGGAGCACAACCCAGAACGCGCCGACGCCGCCCGTTTCCCCCTGGTTTTGCGCACTCATAGCACTTCGCTCGACGTGTGTTTCCGTAACGACCCACCGGGCGCGATACCAAGCCACGGCCAGAACTGGCATCAAGAACACACTGGCCCCCGCGAGCGCGGCGAGCTGCGAGCGTTCGGGCTCGGCGATGGCCAGCTCGACGGCCGCGGTGGCGAGGCCCGCCAGGGCCAGCGTCGCGAGACGTGCCAGGCGACCTAGAGGAACCTCAAGAGCCATGCGCCACCTCCTTCCAGGCAACTCGGAGGTGTTGCGGGATTCTGTCGGGTTGGTCGAGCGTGATCGACCGCCGGGCTCGCAATGGCGGAGCGGTCGTCGTTTCTTCCCGTCCGGTGCAGGATGCCGCCGTGAGCACGATGTACCATTCCGGAATGCGTGAAGACCGCTTCGCGGGTAGGCTCAAGAGGCCCTTGTCGGTGGTGATCACGACCCGCAGGCCCGGACCGGGATCCTTGCACGCTGGCAAATCGAAAAGGCCGGCGAGCGTGCCGGTCTCGCCCTCGCCAAGGCGGGCCAGCGCATCGAGGGCGCGAACCCTTCTGGAGCGGACGGAGCCGTCTCGCAGAGCCAGCACGCGACCGGCGAAGAGAAGCTCGGCGTCGGCCCCCTGGCCGATCCAGTCCTCGAGAAAACTGGCCGCGATGCGGATCGCCCATTCGCGCGAGCAGCTCGGGCCAGATCCGGAATGAACGCCCCAATCCGTGTCCAGAACCACCTGGAAGCTGGGGACAGCGCTCTCCTCCAGCTCGCAGATGACGAGCTCCCCGCTGCGCGCTGTCTGCGGCCAGTGGATGCGCCGCAATGGGTCCCCACGACGATACGTCCTGACGCCAACCAGGTCACCGGAATGACCTGCCCGATCGCGAAGCGTCAAGCCCGTCGAACACCTTGCCCCGGCGGTGTGCGGAATAGGACCGACCGGAAAGGTTCTGGGCCACACCAGAAGCGAAGCGGGAACCGCGAGCACCCGTGATGCCGATACGAGCCCGAAAGGGAACCCGGTCGCGATCCGCGGGGCGGATCGTGGATACACACCTCGACAGGACGGCGTGAACTCCCAGGACGTTGCAGTCATTCCCCGGCCGGCCACTCGCGAGAACGCGAGGTGCCCTTCGATGCCGCGTGGAGACGAATCCGGGCTTTCCCCGAGGTCGCTCGTAACCGCCAGGCCCCAGACGTTCAAAGGCCAGCGATTGCGGATCGTCACGCTCACGGGAACCGCCTCTCCCTCCCGCGCCCTCGACCGCTGGTACGTGAACGAGCCCAGCACCCCCCGGATGATCAGCCAGGGCCAGGCTACACCAAGAATGAGAACCACCAGCAGGACAAGGGCCGCAATGAAGCCTTGGGGGCCGAGGCCGAGGCCGCACAGGATCGACGCACAGAGCGCCGCCACGATCACAGCCAGCGGATTGCGACCCCACCGGAGACAAGATTCAAGCCGTGAAGCATGCTCCCTGGTCAAATAGTCGCCCAAGCGCGCGAACCACCCCTGCGGGGGCCGCGAGCATTTCAGCGTCTGCTTTGAATCACGCATTTGCATGGAGCGGAAAACCTGTCAGATTGAGCGCCGGGGAATCGGTACACTTGCCATGCACGGTCAGCTCGGCGCCGAGTCAGCTCAATGATCGAAGCGCTATTTGTCCGATGCTTTTTCCTCGGCGGCGCCGGCAGGGGCGGTTGCGATGGCCTTGGCCATCGCGCGGCACGTTTCCTCGCATTTCTTGCAGGCGGCGACACACTCCTTC
Organism: uncultured Isosphaeraceae bacterium; assembly: GCA_963823675.1. Lineage (GTDB taxonomy): Bacteria > Planctomycetota > Planctomycetia > Isosphaerales > Isosphaeraceae > CAWGMT01. The sequence continues at coordinate 558,657 of CAWGMT010000025.1, forward strand.
ATCTGCGGATCGTCATGACGGCCACACTCGATCGCGCAGAGACTGCACGCCTCCGCGCAGGCCAGGCACGCCGTCGCGATCAGAGGACTCTCACGAGCCATCAGTTCCGCTGAAAGCTTGCAGAATTCCTGGCAGTCGATCGTCATGACGGCCGTGCGTTGATGGTCGGCATGGCCGTCCTTGACTTTTTCGAAGCAGTGGTGGAACGTCTCGTTGCAAATCGTGGAGCAAGCCTCGCATGCCTTCAGGCATTCGCCATGAAGCTTGTCGTGGTGGTGCGGATGTTGCGCGCTCGATCTGGTTGCGCCCAGTGTGGCGCTGGCGAAGCCGGCCCCGATAACGCCAAGAAGTTCACGACGTCTCATCGAAAAGTCTCCTTGCATCATGGATTGGTTGATCAATACGAGTCAGCGGAGATTGTTGGTGTTCTGACGGATTGGAACGGAGTTGGACTCGATAGAACCCGGGCGCGGCATTTCCGGGAACACTTGCCCAGGATTTCTTACGGCGCGGAGGTCACCAGCAATCAAGCGCGGGATCTCCGGCCTTGGCGGCGCGAAACTACCCTTTTCGGCCCTGGCAGCATCTTCAAAACATCCGATGCCCGCGCGCTCTCGGATCGGGGCAAGCCGGACGTCGTTCGCGTGAACTCACGTTACTTTCGGAATGACCGGTGAATCCGCGAAGCGACACGGACCGGGTGCGCGATATGCGCGGCCCGTCGTCCGATGTACTCGCCACCGCAAGCTGACGGCGGTGGAGAAAGAGCGCGGGCGATTGCAGGATGTCCCGAGGCTTCAAGCGATGCCTTGGGGTCGATCAAGAAATGGTGAGGGACCAGAGCGGTGGAGCGCGCGGGCTCGATGGGATATAGTGAGCTACTGGGCAAGGCGCGGCCGGTGCGGGAAAGGCAGGCTCGAGCGCGACGTCCAGGGGAAGGTCGCAAGACAGATCAAACGGAAGCTGCCCCTGAGCAAAGAAATGGCAGATCAAGCATTGATCGGCCGAGTCACGACGCGATTGGGAGGCATCGTCGCCGCGATCCGATTTCGACGCCGCGCTCAGATCGTGGGACGACCCGGGCAGCCCGTGCAAGCAAGGCCCGCACAGCGTGACCAGCATGTGGCACGCCAGCAGAGAGCCCAGCAGGAAATGTCGAAATAGTCGAAACATGTGAATATGATCTTAGGAGATCCGACAGCGACGGAATTCATCTTGAACGACTTCATCGGATTCGTCAAGTCCCGGCTTACATCGAAATTCTGGCAGGAGCCGATCAAGCCATGGCCCGGAAGACAGTCGCAATCGTCGGCGCGAGCGCCGATCGATCCAAGTATGGCAACAAGGCGGTCCGCGCATTTCAACACGCCGGGTGGATGGTCTATCCCGTTCACCCCAAACTGAAGAAGGTCGAGGGATTGGAGGCCTATCCCAGTCTGGACGCGCTCCCCGTTACCGAACTCGACCAAGTCAGTCTTTACGTCCCCGCAGAGGTGGGAATCCAAGTTCTCGATCAAGCGGCGCGGAAGCGGGCCCGAGAGTTATGGCTCAATCCGGGTACCGAATCCCCGGAACTGTTGCATCGCGCCACGGAACTCGGGTTGAGCGTGATCCGGGGTTGCAGTATTCTCGGCGTCGGCGAAGATCCCGGCGAATTGTAAGAACCACCACGACTGGTAAAACCTGCCCAGCCTCATTCACTGGCGGTTCCGAGGCGAAGCACGAATGAACGGAAACCGTAAACCTCTAGCGGATTTTAACTTCAGTCAGAACGCCGCTCGGATATCACACGAAATGCACCAGGCCTTCTGGTGAAGCACACGCATGGCATACCGATTGCTCACGTACGGAAAGCTCTTCAATCGATCCCTTCGCAGTGCACGCCGGATCACGTCGGACTCACGCACAGATGAAGCCACCGGGCCCCTTGCCGAGGCTTGCTGCAACCAAGGAAGAAGTGTGCAGTTGGATAGACTGCCACGTCGCGGCGGGGATCGTCACGACGGCGATTTCCATCACGGCTCGAACAGGAGGTTCATGATGTCCTCGCTGAAATCGCTTGTCCTGGGAATCTTCGTCTGGGGAGTCATCGCCGCCGGCGTGCGAGCCAATGTGCTCACCTGGCCGAATAGCACACCGGACAACTGGGCGGTTTTCGTTGCCTCGGGGTCCGGCAGCAGCAGCTCTAATTCCATTTCCTTCAACAATTATTGGGCGGCGATTCCAACGCCCGCGGCCCCGTCAGCTTCGGCTGTCCCAGTGACGACGACCGCTCAAACCACGGTCATTTCCAACGTGCCGGCGACCACGAGTACGGCTTCGCCCTTCAGTGCGGCGGCGGCTTCCTCCTCGAATTCCTCAACCTCGTCTCCGCCGGTTGACGCTTTCATCAACATGGGAAGCGGCCCCTATCCCGACGCGGCTCTCATCACGATTGGCGGTGCGCAGCCCTGGTACAACAGCTCCCAGATCAGCAGTTTCTTCGGGGGTCAGCCGACCGCGTCGCAGCAGCAGAGCTTCGACAGCACCGTTCTCTCGCGCGTTCAGCAGACGTTCGCCCAGAGTGGTGTATCGATCTCTTTGACGTCCGACCCGAGCGTGGCCGCACACCATACCATTAGCCTGGTCTCGAATACCGGGAGCGCATCGCTCAGTAGCGCGATCGGGATGACCCAGGTGGGATCCAACGGCTTCAGCTTCATCGATCAAATCACCAAGTCAGCCCAGAATCTCGACCAGCTCGAGTGGATCGTGGCGCACAATATTTCCCACGAGCTCATGCTCGCTCTGGGCGTGCCCGAGAATTACGACCAGACAGGAAACTACGTCGATTCCAAGCTCGCGAACTGGTCCATGATGGTGAATCCGAACGCGACCTTCAGCCCGGGAGCCTCTCAGGCGCTGCTCCAGGCCATTCAGAACGAGACCGGTAACTCCGGCTACCTGGGTGCACAGGCCTTGAATCCATCGGTGACGCCCGCCCCCGAGCCGGCGACGTGGGCCATGTGGGCGCTCGCGGTCACGACCGCCCTGGTCGCACGCCGCAGCCGCAGCCGACGAGCCTCGGCGTGAGTAGCAGGTCGAGCACCTTGGCATCGGAGAGGTGCATCATCAGACGGGGCGCATCAACTTGGATGCCGGCATATTCATACCCCATTTGCTTGCCGAAGAGATGCCGCCGGAGGTATCATCGCTTTATGCAAAAAGCCGAGCTTCGGTCCGTCAGGACGCGATCATCGTCCACGAATTCGAGGAGGGCGTACATGGCGATCATGTGGTCGCCGTCGAACAGGCTCCGGATACCAAGCTGACGATCAGAGAAGAAGCCCGGCGGTTGCTCAGGGCGCAGATCCGGGGAAATTGGCGTGTTTGAACCTCAATGATCGGCTCGAGGAACGTCGCAAATCCCTGGCGGAAGAAGCCGAGAACGAGGCAAAGAAGAAAGCGACACTGGTTCGTTGAACAAAGCGCCCTTAGGCGGACGAGGTGTTAACTGAAGTCAAACACGGCCTGTCACGGGCCAGTATTGAATACCATCGAATACGATCGACCAGCGTGTCAGGTAGACCCATGCCCTCGTTTCAACTTGAAAGCCCGTTCGAACCCGCCGGGGATCAGCCCCAGGCGATCAAGCGGTTGGTCGAGGGCCTGCGCATGGGCCGGAAGAACCAGACTTTGATGGGTGTCACCGGCTCGGGCAAGACCTTCACGATGGCCAACGTGGTCGCACAATATGGACGTCCGACTCTCGTCATGTCGCACAACAAGACGTTGGCCGCCCAGCTTTACGCCGAGTTCAAGGCGTTCTTTCCCAAGAACGCGGTCCGGTACTTCGTCAGCTACTACGACTATTATCAGCCCGAGGCTTACATTCCCCAGCGCGACATCTACATCGAGAAGGATGCCTCGATCAACGAGGAGATCGAGCGGCTGCGGCTGGCGTGCACGAGCGCGCTTGTCTCGCGCGACGACGTCTTGGTCGTGGCGAGCGTCTCCTGCATTTATGGGCTGGGATCGCCCGAAGACTACCGCAAGATGATGGTCCGGCTCCGCTTGGGCGACGTCGTCGACCGGGATGAGCTTTTGCTCAAGTTTGTGGAGATTCAGTACGACCGCAACGACGTTGCGTTCGAGCGCGGGAAATTCCGGGTGCGGGGCGATGTGATCGAGCTCTGTCCGGCTTACGAGGAGATCGGCTACCGCATCGAGCTCTTCGGCGACGAGGTCGAGCGGCTGGCCACCATCGATCCGGTGACGGGCGGCGTGCTGGAGACACACCAGGAGATGTACGTCTATCCCGCCAAACACTTCGTGCTGCCCGAGGAACGGATCCAGGGGGCCGTCGAGGGCATCAGCGTCGAGCTCGAAGGAAGGCTCAAGGAGCTGAAGGAACAGGGCAAGCTCCTGGAAGCGCAACGGCTCGCTGCGCGCATGCGCTACGATATGGAGATGCTCCTGGAGGTGGGCTACTGCTCGGGGATCGAGAATTACTCGCGCCATCTCTCGGGCCGACAGCCGGGAGAGACCCCCACGACGCTCCTCGACTTCTTCCCGCCGGATAGTCTCATGTTCCTCGACGAATCGCACGTGACGGTTCCGCAGATTCGAGGGATGTTCGCCGGCGATTTCAGCCGGAAGAGCACCTTGGTCGAGCACGGGTTCCGCCTGCCGAGCGCGCTCGACAACCGCCCCTTGCGGTTCGACGAGTGGGAAAAGAAATTCGACCGGCATCTTTTTGTCTCGGCGACGCCGGCCGAGTACGAGCTGGCGATGTCAGGTGGTGAGGTGATCGAGCAGGTGATCAGGCCCACCGGGCTGGTAGACCCGGTGGTGCGGGTCGAGCCGGCGCGAGGACAGGTGCCCGCGTTGCTCGCGGAGGCCAAGTCGCGGGCGGCGCGTCGTGAGCGCGTTCTGATCACGACATTGACCAAACGGCTGGCCGAAGACCTGACGCTTTACTTGAAGGAACAGGGACTCCGGTGCAAATGGCTGCACTCGGAGCTCGACGCGATCGAACGGGTCACCATTTTGCGCGAGCTCCGGGAGGGAGCCTTCGACGCCCTGGTGGGCGTCAATCTGTTGCGGGAAGGGCTTGACCTGCCGGAGGTGTCGATGGTCTGCATCCTGGACGCAGACAAGGAGGGGTTCCTGCGCAGCGAAACTTCATTGATCCAGACAATCGGCCGGTCGGCCCGGCACGTCAATGCCGAGGTGGTCCTCTACGCCGACAAGATCACTCTGTCGATGCAGCGGGCCATCGACGAGACTCAAAGGCGCCGTAAGCTGCAGCTCGAGTACAATCGCGAGCACGACATTACTCCGGAGACGATCGTCAAGGCGATCCGGCGTGGGATCGAGGAGGAGACCTCGGCTCGGGCAATCGCCCGATCGGCAGTCGGGCGCGACGAGCTCGGCGACGCCACCCTTGAATACGCCAGCGCGCTCGAGGCCGAGATGCTGGAGGCTGCGGAGAATCTCGAATTTGAGCGGGCAGCCGCTCTTCGCGACAAGATTCTCGCCATGCGTGCCGCCGGCGGCGACGGGCCCGGGCGGCCCGTCGCGTCTCCTCAAGCCCAGGGCACTCGCCGCAAAGCCAAGGCCAGGGGAGGCAGAAAAAGACAGTAGCCGGTTCCCGCGGCGTGGGGCCGCTTGGAGCCGGATCGCCTCGATTGCAGATTGTGACCTGTTTTTCGCATCTATGATCAATTCATCATTTCGGGGAGGCATACATGTCAGTTTGGTCTCGTTTGAGCACCCCAGGCGGTCGCTGGATGCCGGGGTCTCAAAAGCGGCGGGTGGAAAAGCCGGGTGAGTGGCTGCGCGGCCTTGCAGTGCTGGCTGTCCTGGTGCTTTTCGTCTGGCCGGCAGGCGGGTGCGACTCGGCGTCGTTCGCGCCTCCGCCACCTGATGAGATTCAAACCGCGCCTGGGGGCGCGCCTCCGAAGTTCCTTGCTCCCCCAGCCGCGTCGGACGTCCTGTTGCCGCCTCGGGCGGGGGCCAAGGCAATCGCGCTTGTTCTGGCCCGGCACGATCCCGATGATGCCGAGATCGTCAAGTCGGCCGCGCGAACCCAGGCGGGCTACGACAAGGTAAAGCTCGACATCACGATGCTCGAAGACCAGGACCTTCCCGCGCAGCAGGCCGGCTTGGTGCACGAGGCGCTGGCGCAATCCGCTTGCCTTGATTCTGGAGCCGGCCGACACGGAGGATAAGCGTCTGGCCCAGGCGGTATCCGAAGCCGAGCGGCAGGGGGTTCCCGTTTTCTTCCTCTATCGGCCTTTATCCGCAGCCCTCGTGGACTCGCAGCCATCCGCCGCCACGAGCGCCGCGCCGCCGCGTAGCGCGCAGATCTCAAAGCCGCCGGTCCTGGTAGGGGCGCCCGCTTTCGGTGAGTCGGCCAAGCTGCTGGTCGAGTCGGCGATCCGCAACGCCAAGAAGGGCGGCCTCGATCCCAAGCGAGGGGCGATTCTGGTGGTCAATACGGTGAGCGACGCGTTTGCCGGTGACCGCGCGACCGCGCTGCGCGAAGCACTCCGGAATGCCGGCATCGACGCCATCGACGAGATCCGCTTCGCTTACAAGGCTGATCTTGCCAACAAGATCATCGCCGAGCGGCTCAAAGCGAATAGCAAGGCCGTGATGGTTTTCGGGATCGACTCGCAATGTATTCCAGCGATTCGGCAGACGACGTCGGAACCCGACCTCGCAGACCGTCCCTTGGTAGTGGCCGGCTACGTTTCGGATGATCGATTAATTCCGTTCACCATGAACGGCGATATCGCCGCGCTGGCCGAGTTCAATTCGACGCGGCTGATCCGCAAGGCGATCACGGCGGCGGCTTCGGCGGGCCAGGGCAAGGACGTGCCCCAACACATCGACATGCCTGTCAACTTTCACGATTCACGCCCAGGCACGGGCGTGCCCAAACGTCGTGGCGAGGCGCCGGGTGTCCCCAGAAAGGCAGCCGGCTGATTGAAGTCTCCGGATCGTGGACACTGCTTGCGGGGACCAGGGAAAGGATTGCTCGATGAATCGGCCAGGGTTCGGCTTCGGAGCGATCGAGAGCAACATCGCAGAGATCCTGATTCGCCTGGCGATCGATGAAGACCTGGGCGACCTCGGAGACATCACTTCCGCGGCACTCATTCCGAGCGATGCCACAGGCTCGGTCCGGGTCGTGGCTCGCTCGATTGGCGTGCTGGCCGGTTTGTCGGTCGTGGAGCGGCTCGTGGCCGGTCTTGAACTCGAAGCACACTGGCATCCCGAGCGAAGCGATGGCGATCGTCTCGAGCCGGGCGCAGTGATCGCGCGGTTTTCAGGTCCGATGCGATCGCTGCTCTCTCTCGAGCGCCCGGCGCTCAATTTTCTCCAGCACATGAGCGGAATTGCCACTCTTACGGATCGGTTTGTGGCTGCCGTCGCCGGCACGCGGGCTCTGATCATGGATACGCGCAAGACCACGCCCGGATGGCGGGCCCTGGAGAAATACGCGGTACGCTGCGGCGGCGGCGTCAATCATCGCTTCGGCCTTTCTGACGCCGTACTCATCAAGGACAATCACCTGGCCTGGCTGCAATCGGTGATGGGCTCGGGGGTGTCCCAGGCGATCGCGGCGTCAATCAGGGCGGCACGCGCCAGTGCTCCGCCCGGGACCGTCATTGAAATCGAGGTTGATTCGCTCGACCAGCTTGAATGTGCGCTCGGGTGCGCTCCGGATATCATTCTGGTCGACAATTTCGGCCCGGAGTCGCTGGCTGTCGCCGTTCGTCGTCGCGACGCCGTGGCTCCGGCCGTCAAGCTCGAAGCTTCGGGAGGAGTCAATCTTGAAAGCGTAGCCGTGCTGGCCCGCACCGGTGTTGATCGCATCAGCGTCGGCGCCTTGACCCACTCGGCCCCCGCTCTTGACATCGCCCTTGATTACGAAATCGGTAAGGTACTGGGACGAATCGACGCGAGCGCGGGCCTTTCCGCCCACGCCAATCGTTGATTTGAAGCGCGAACGTGGCCGCGACTCCGCCCTCAACTCCGAGTTTGAACATCCCGCTCCTCCACCGCCTTCGCCTGGCCGGTGGAGATTATCTCGTGCTGCGCGAGCTGGGCCCGAACATCGAGCAGGTGCGACGCGATCTTGATGGCCTGGTCGCGTTCGGGTTCGCGATCGAGCAGCACCCCTACCGGGGGGCGGCCTATCGTGGGCCGGCGCAACAGCTTTGTCCCGACCAGATCGAGCACGATCTGGCGACGCGCTGGATCGGCCGGCGAATCGCGATCTGGAGCCGGGTCAAGAGCACCAACGACCTGGCGTCGCGAGCAGGCGCTTCTCTTGCCAACGACGGTCTGGTCGTTCTGGCTGAGGAGCAGATGGCCGGCCGGGGCGCCTCGGCCGGTCGTGGGTGTCCCCGCCGCGATCGTCGATCTTGATGTCGGTGCTGCTTTTCCCGCCGCCGCATCTGGCTGGAGCGGTCCCCGAGTCGGCGTTTGGCTGCCCCTGGCTGACTGCGCTCGGGGCGGTCGCAACCGCCGAGGCCGTCGCAACCTGGACCGATCGCGAGGTCACGATCAAGTGGCCGAACGACGTGCGGGTCGGCGGCCGCAAGATCGCGGGAATCCTGGTCGAGCGCGGACTCGCTGCACGGCCGCCTGCGCCGCCGCCGCGATCCGCGATGCCGTCCCGGCCCGTCCGGGGCGTCGTGATCGGGATCGGGTTGAATGTGAACCTTGACGCCGATGCGTTTCCCGATGACCTGCGCTCCAGGGCGACTTCGCTCCAGATCGAGCGCGGCGGCGATTCCGTCGACCGCTCGGAGCTCTGTCGCGACTTGATTCGCCGGCTGGACCACTGGTACGACTTGAGCCGCACGGCCGGTCCCGATGTTTTGAACCTTCCCTGGCGCGAATTCAGCGAGCACCTCGGCCGAATCGTCAGCGTCGCCACTGTGGCAGGCTCCGTGACCGGCCGCCTCGTCAACATCGACTTGATCCTCGGCTTGTCCCTGGAAATCGAGACGAGCCACGGTCCGGGAAAAGAAGCGACAACCGGCACCCGGAGGGTAATCTTCCCTCCGGCGGATGTTCTGGCCCTTGAGGCATAGGCATCCGCTCGAATCGGTGCGCATCGATGGCGACTCGAGTGCAGATCCGGTAAGATGAGACCGGAGAGAACGAGAATCGCGTCCATGCGCCAGCTTGGAACCGACAGCGAGCCGACCCGCGATAACGGCAGTTAAAGCTACCAGTCACTGAGGGAGCATCGGAATCATGTCTCGGCGCAAGCTGCAACTCGCCGAACTTTCGGCCGCGCGTGTGAATGGCATGAGGAAAGCCCGTGCAGCCCGCATCCCAACGTTCCGGCGGCGCAGCGCGGCAATCACCGGAGCCGCTTTGTGGCTCTTGGCCGCCTGCGGGGCGTGGGAATCTCACGCGCGAGCCGAGCTCTGTTCCGATACGCGAGGTCTGGCAACAGGAGTCTCCGGCATGCGGGACGAATACGGCGGATCGCTCTTGGTTGATTATTTCAGGGCGTTTCTCGAGGACCAGGACCTTGAGACGTTCAAGAGTCGTGTGGCAGCGCGGTACACCGAAGGAACGCTGGCCCGGATCCTTTCCCGCTCTCGCACCGTGACGGCGCAGCGCGCCGCGGTCTTGTCGCTCGGCCTCGTGGGAAGTTTTGAAGGCAGCAATCCAGTCCTGGGCCGGGCCCTGGCCGACAGCGATCCGATCGCCAGGGCGATGGCCGAGGATGCTCTCTGGGCGATCTGGTTCCGGGCCGACACTCGCGAGAACAACGAAATGCTCAACCGCGTCCGCGTGCTGATCGGCCGCCAGCAGCTCCAGCAAGCCGAAGCTCTGGCGACCCGGTTGATCGCGAACGCCCCTAACTTCGCCGAGGCATATAACCAGCGGGCCTTCGCCTATTTCCTGGAGGGACGGCTGGCGGAAAGCGCTGCCGATTGCCAGCGGGTGCTGACTCGAAACCCCTGGCACATCGGGGCCATCGAGGGCCTGGCCAAGTGTCAGCTTGGCCTGGACCGGCCGCACGACGCTCTGAAATCTCTCCGCAGGGCTCTCAAGCTTCGGCCGCACAACGACTCGCTGCGCAACTTGGTCAATAGCCTCGAGGCAGCGATTGAAGCCGATGGATCGAGGTGAGCGTGTTTTGCCTCAATCGTCGCAGTCGGAGGAGCGTTCGAACCCACGCTCCGCGAGACCGCTGGCCGACGGCCTGCGCAGCGATGGAGGATGCGGCCCCGCGAACGCCGACACGACCTGCGGCAGCGCGACTAAGTGAAGGTGGAGCAGGCTGCCGACTGCATGATGGTGATAGAACCAGTCTCCTTCGGCGGAAAGCTTGCCGAAGCAGGCGGGGCACTCAAAGCGCTCAACGCTGGGAATGAGATTCCAGCGGTTGCTCCTGTAGCCGCGTACGATGGTCCCCCGCGCACCCAGCCATGAGTCGTAGAGCAGCATTCGTGTGACAGGCGTGGGCGGTTTGAGCTCGGCTTGAAGCTCCGCGTCGAACGGAAAGATACCCGCCCCCGGGACCGGGCGCCCCTTGATCAGCATGCGCCGGCCAAGATAGGCCGTACCACCCCCTTCGGAATAGATTCGCCTTCCCAGGCAAACGTGGGCACGCAGCGCGGCGATCATGCTCAGGTTGGCGGCCAGCTCATCCGCGTGCTCGTCGGGTAGACCGCAGCCGATCATCACCAGATCGACTCCTTCCGGCAGGGACTCGTCACGTAGGGGGGAGAACTCGACGAAATCGGCGCCCAGGGCTTCGAGCGCTTCCAGCGTGTCGGGAAAGTAGCGGCCGAATGCAAGATCGCGGGCGTAGGCGACCCGAAAACCACGTGGGCTCCGCTCGCGTGGAGGCAGCCAGGAGAGTTCCATCGGCTCCGGGAAAAGGCGGGCACGGGCCAGTCTCTCGATGGCATCGATCTCGGCGTGTTCCAGGAATGCACAGCCGAGCGCGTCGATCAAGTCGTCTGGCAAGCGACCATCGCGCGGCAGGCTCTCGAGCGCGCTGCGAATTCCGGGCATGCTCTCGATCGCACCGATCACCGGCAGCCCTGTGGCCAGCTCGATGAGCCGCTTCAGTTGCGGGATCGTTGCGGCATTGTCCACCAGGTCGAGCAGGACGGCGTCGACGCCCTCCGGCAGCCTGGGAAGATGGAACAGATCACCGGCGCCCTCTCGACACGACACCACGGCGGCGATCGGCAGGTCGAGGGCCTCGGCAATCGGCTTCAAGACACCGGGACAATCGCAGGACGTGATCGAGGTGTAAGGCAGCGGATCATCGAGCGTCCCTTCCACCACGGCGATCTCCGAGGTGAGAGCCGCCCGGGCGAACAAACCTCGACAAACCTCGACCGGCATCAGCCAGGAATCGAGGTGGCGGCCGGGGAGGCCCGTCACCTGTCCCACAGCCTCGGTCGCCGTGGGACATGCCCGCGTACGAAAATGCTGAACTCGCCATCGCTGTCTAGTCAGACCAGCGAGCATCGCCAAACAGGCCACCGACGGTTCGGGACCCGCCGCGGGGGTTGCAAGTGCCAGACGCGGAAATTCCATCATGCCCGTTCCACGATCCACCGAATCAACGTCGCAATCCGTTCCGTCCCCTGTCCCGTGTTCCTAGACTCGCTTCATACCTCGACCACGTTCCACGCTCAACCCGCCCTGTACCTCGGCACCAACGAAATCACGGCATTCCGAACAAGATGCTTCGATGCTCGCCCCGCATGGAAATGCTTGGGGAACATGCGATCACCAACCAGCATGTGAAGAAAGAGTAGAGAGAGAGGAACGAGCCTGATGAGAATGGTGGCCGAATTGGTCGCACCATTCAGCCCGACCGTCCCTAATGATAGAGCTCAGCGAGTGGACGTCAAGTAGCTTTCCCGGAACGGAATGACTGAACGGATATGACGCACCGCTCCGAGAAAAGATAAATCGCTGGTCCTGACGGATTCGGCTTGCGGCGGGCTGGTCCACGGGCTACTTTACCGGCCTCACATCGACCGCGACGCGAACGACTCGAGATCTTGCGGGGAGGGAGCGCGGACCATGCGCCGATCGTGGATACACGCACGCGGGTCGCTGACGACCGTGGGAATCCGCGCCACCGGGCGGCGCTGGCGGCCGGGTGCTGGCAAGTGCGCATGCTCTTTCTTCCTGGTTGCGTTCGTCACGTTGAGCTTGAGCGCGAAGACCTGGGGTCAAAGGTTGGAACCCCAAAAGCCGCGGGCCAGTGGAGATGTCGGTGCGCCAGCCGTCCGGACGTATCTTTCCGACCTCTCCAGCGTCGATGTCGCCGCGTCGCGTTCCGAATTGCTGGAGCGCATCCGCGGGCTCGAAGCGCCGTCCACCCACGGCGCGCCGGGAGCGTCCGGAGCCAGTAACGCTGGGCCTCCGGCGGGTTCGGCAGCGGGCTTGCCGCGCGGGGCAGGGATCGCCCAGACGGCCTCGGCTACCCCATCGTCCGTGCTGGAGCAAACTACCGACAAACCGCTGCGCGAACTGCTTGAGATCCGTCTTCGGTGGCTTGAAGAGTACGAACGAGCGACGGAAGCCCTTCGGAAGGCCACCAGCCCCGATCCCAGTCCCGAAGCACAGCGGACCCAGGCGAAGGCGGAGTTGCTCCGGCTGCAAGAGATCCTGCACGAAGGTGCCGCCACAGCCGACGCCCTCCTGCCCGCGGTCTTTCGCAATCCGCGACCGAATGACGTGAATGCTCTCGCCACGGAGATGCGAAATGCCCTCGACGCAGAGCGTAACGATTTGAAAGAGTGGAAGGCCAAGATCGAGAGCCTGCGGCTGGAGATCGCCAAAGCGGAGAGTTCGCGGAACGCGCGGCAGAGCGAGCGCGATAAGGTGTTCCAGCGCGTGGCGACGCTCGAGGCCAAGAGCTCCGAGTTCGAAGGCCCAGTCACGACAGCCGTGACGGCGGAAGCGCGACAGCTCGCCCAGGAGAAGCTGGTCAATTTCGAGTGGGAGTCGCGGGTGGAAAGCCTGCGGCTCCGGTTGATTGAAGCCCAGCTTGCCCTCGAGCGAAAAATGGCCGGCGTCCGCGACTTGAACCTCCAGATCTGCCAGGCACAGGCACAGATCGTGGGAAAACGCCGCAATCGGATGGAGGCGCTGTACAAAGCGGTTGTCGAGCGGCAGGAACAAGAATTGAGTCAGGCCGCGGCGAGTGAGGAAACCAAGGCCCGCGGCAGCCTTGACCCGCTGGTTCGATTCAAGGCACGGCGCACCGCTGAGATCCTCTCGCTCGAAGCCCAGGTGCTCAGGAGCGAGCAAGCCCTGGCGACGACGCCTTCCCCCTCGCTGCACGAAGAGCGCGATCTCGCGGACCGGGCCGAGGCCGATTTCGCGCAGATCAAGCAACTGCTCGACGACGGCGACGTGAGCCGGCTGGACGCGGTGCGGCTCAACAATGATTTTCGCCGCATCGCGCTCGAGCGCGAACGTCTCGTCAAGAACGAGATGGCCGCGGTCGAGGCCCACCTTCAGTACTATGAAGAGGCCCTGACCAGTACCGAGATCGAGCTGCTCTCGGACTCGCCAAACGGCCGTTTCGACCATGATCTGCTCCGCGAGCGGCTGCCCCAGTCAAGATGGTCAGAAGGCGAAGCGATCCTGGGGGAGCTCGAGCGGAAGCAGCGCGATCTGTTGGTGCGCCGGCGTGATGTCCTGGAGAAACTCTGCGACCGTGCTTCACAGACCCATCAGCAGGTCGTGCGGCGGCTAGCAATCCTCGACGAGGAATATGGCTTCATCCGAACCCATATCTTCTGGGTGCGCGATCAAGAACCGCTCGGTTTGGGGGCGCTCAGTCAGGGAGGGCGGGAAATCCAGTCGCTCATCAAGGGCTGTCTCCGTCTGGCCCAGGAAAGCGTCAAGCCCAAACTCTGGGCGCGGCCCTCCGGCGAGTTCCTGGCCATCTTCGCCCTTGTATTCGTACTTCCGCTCGCCCTGATCCGGCTGAGACGGGCGATCCGCTCCTTGCTCGAGTCCGAGCCGCCCAGTTCGCCGGCTCACACGCCGAGCTCTGCACGGAACAAAGATTCCACCATGCAAGCTTTGCGATCCCTGGCGCTGGAATTGTTGCGGGCCGTCATCTGGCCGTCGTACCTGCTCCTGGCGGCATACACCGCGCGGCTGGCGCCGTGGCCGCGCAGTCTGGGCACCGTCGTTTCGGCGTGTCTCTCCGTGCTGGCGATCGCGACCCTTGTTTCTGAATTGCTCGGCTGGCTGGCCCAGCCATCGGGATGGGCGGAGCACTACCTGGACGTTCCCAGGCCGGTCACTCGACAAGTCGGCCGCGCGAGCCGCTTCCTGATCATTGCCGCTGTATCGCTTCTTTTCCCCGTCTTCCTCTTGACTCACGGTTTGATCGCACCGGAAGGCCGGCCCATCGCGGCTCCGGCTCTCGGCCGGATCCTGGTGCTGGCCTTCGAGCTGGTCGTCTGGGCGACGTGCATCCGGCTGCTGCGAGCTCGTTCGCCGCTGATGGCCTGGTTTGCGCCAGTCGATCCGGTCGAGCCCGCTGCCGAGCCGCTCCTCGATTCAGCGATGAGCTCGGGGCTTGCGGCCGAGAATCCGCGCGGTCGACCGACCGCGATCGGCTCGCGGCTACGCGCCAGTCTGGCCTGGCTCGGCCGGCACCGCCGGATCGCGGCCTGGACACTGCTGGCAGCCTTCGCCTCGATCATCATCCTGGACGTGCGCGGCTACAGCTTCACGGCTCGCCGGCTGGCCGTGGGTGGCTCGCAGACGGCACTGGTTTTCGCCCTGGCCGTTTCGGTCTATCACCTCGCAGCGCGGGCAATCGATCAAAACGCGGGGCGGTGGGCGCGGCCCGATCGATCCTGGGCACGGAGATTGACATCGGCGGTGGCTCTGCGCCCGCGGTGCGAACACGTATGGCTGGTTTCGGCTCGGATTCGACACTCACGCCCAATCAACCTTCCGAGACCGCCGATGACTCCGACCTGCATGACGACCTCGCGACCGGCTTGCGGAGGCTTTGCGCTTACGCCTTGACCCTCCTGGCATCGCTATTCGCCGCCTTGATCTGGGATCTCGACCTGGCGCTTGTGCGCTTTCTGATGAGCCAGCCCCTCTGGCCGATCGATCCCACGACACAGGTCACGCTTGGCGACGTGACCCAGGCCACCGCAGTCGTCCTCTTGGGCGTGCTCGCCTGGCGCTACATGAAGACACTGTTCGCCCTGACGATCTTTCCTCGAATGCCTGACGACCCGGGTGTGAGGTTCGCCGTGCTCACGCTCTGTCGATATGCCGTCCTGGCTGTGACGACCATCATCGCGCTCGGGGCCATTCATCTCGACCTGACCAAGATCGGAGTCGTGCTGGCGGCTCTGGGCGTCGGTCTGGGGTTCGGCCTTCAGGAAATCGTTTCCAACTTCGTCTGCGGCATCATCCTCTTGCTCGAGCGGCCAATCCGCATCGGCAACGTCGTCACGGTCGCGGGCAGTACCGGCAAGGTCGATCGGATCAACATTCGCGCCACCACGATCGTGAATTCGGACAATCAGTGCATGATTGTCCCTAACCGCGAGTTCATTACCGGCAACCTCGTGAACTGGACCCACAAGGACAAGATCATGCGCGTTGCGATCAAGGTCGGGGTTGCCTACGGCACCGATCCGGACCGAGTCGTCACGCTCCTTCTGGCCATTGCCGGCGACGACCCCGACGTGCTGATCGATCCCGCGCCGGGGGCAGCCCTGGAAGGGTTCGGCGACTCGGCGCTGCTCTTCTCCCTCTCGGCGTTCGTGCCCGACCCTGGTTTGGTCGGCACCGTGCGTCATCGCCTCTGCGCCGAAATTCAGCGCCGGTTCTCACGCGAACAGATCAACATTCCGCTTCCAACTCAGGAGCTGCTCGTAAGCCGGGTTCCCGAAGGCCTGACCCAGGCCCTGGTTACCAGCCGCCAGGATCCGGCTTTGTCGCACCGATTCGACCCCGCTTCCCCAAACCCCCCTGCACCCCACGGTTTAATTGCCGCCACTCGGCCCGTGGTCTTGATTCGCGACGAAAATGCATAGCGGCATATTTTGACTGAACGGAGCAAACAGCCATACCGATAACAATGAAGTCGTTAGCCAGATTAGCCGCACCAGACGTGCGGCGCGATCATGGTGGGTCGCGATCATGTACTCTCAAAGGCACTTTCGATCGATATTCCTTCCTCTGATCTTGATCGCCACCGCGATCCAGGGGATTACGCCCGATCCCCAGGATCTAACTTCCCTGAATGCACTTCGCCTCTTTTGCCCTGCTTCGCTCATTTCACCCGGTTCAACGGATGACGGAACGCCCGACGACGCGAGCGGACCGGCTAATTGCGATTCGGGCATTATGCTTCGCCAAATCGAAGCATTTCACCACTCCCAGCAATCCGTCCAGTCGCCCACGGCGCTTCACGCCCCGGACTTCGCATCTCAAGCGCTGCGAGCGACCACGACAATGAGCCGTTTCGCGCAACCGGCATGCTCTCTCGAGAATCTCTGCAAGCGCAATTGCTGAGTGATTGACCATTCCCACCGGCAAGGCGACTCACGCGCGCATCCGCGACGTGGGCGTTCGTCGTACGACGCGGTGCTACTGTCTGTGCATCCTGGCCCGGTAATCCGCGGAACGCAGCCCCGACCTTGATGCGGGCTCGCTGTTCGCTGCCTTCTTGGCAAACCGGCTATTCTATCAATTATATAATCGCATAACTAGGAACTCATATATGATTCATTCATGCGCTTTTCTTGGCGTATCTTTCGCCCGAGACGCTCTTACCCGCCACATCAGTCATTGCCACGATCGCCGGCATCGGGATGATTCTGGGACGAGGTTCGTTGCGGTTTCTGATTCGGTGCTGTCGGCGCTCGCTGCGAGTGACATCGAAACTCGCAGAGACCAGCCAGCCTCACTTCCGATTGCGCGAGGAGGAGACGTATCGCGTCTTTCGCCGCTGAAAAGGACAAACCTCGCCTGCCTGTGCTTGACGAGGCAAACCAGGAGGAACGCGCGATGATCCGGCTCGCGACATCTCGCCTGAAACGCCAGGCGCGCTTCATGATGCAGCGGCAAGTCCAAGCCCGTTCGAATCCCGAGCGAATTCAACCGATTTTGAAACCCGGAATGATCTTCCTTCTCGCGGTCTGGTTGGGATTGGCGACCGGTTTGCTGGAGCTTGGTCTGCAATTCGCTCGCCGGCATCTCGTCAATTCGGCTGCGCCGGGGGCCCTTCAACTCAATCGGCATGCACTCTGGATGGTGCCCATTTCCAACGGGCTGATCTTCGCGGCCTGCGGGGCGGTCATCGGGGGCATGGCCCGGCTTTTACCCAGGCGGCTCGTCGTCGCGGTGGGCGTGTTCGGGCTTTGTTTTCTGGCGGCGACCGCTCTTCTTTTCGTCTACCGAGGGCTGACGTCCATCGCGTACTCGGCGCTTGCCGCCGGCATCGCGTGCTGGGCAACACCGCGAATCGTCGCGATGGCCAAGCGGCAAGGGCAAATCGTGCGGCACGGTCTTCCGAGACTGATCGGGCTGGTCGCCCTCCTGTTCGGCCTCAACTACGGCCGCGAAGAGCTCGGCGAACTTCGGCTGTCGAAGGCGCCGCCGGGGTCGCCCAACGTCCTCTTGATCGTGCTCAACACCGTCCGAACGAAAAGCCTGAGCGTTTATGGCTACAAGCGCCAGACCTCGCCACACCTGGCTGCATTGGCCAAGCACGGCGCCCGCTTCGATCACGCACGAACAGCCGCCGCCTGGACACTACCGTCGCACGCTAGCATGTTTACTGGGCGATGGGCGTACGAGCTGTCGACTCGCCTCAACCGGCCGCTGGATGGGGTTTATCCCACTCTTGCCGAGTATCTCAAGGATCACGGCTACGATACGGCCGGGTTCGCCGCGAATACCATCTTCTGCACCTCCTGGTTTGGACTGGACCGCGGCTTCCTCCACTACGAAGATGTTGCGATCACACCGGTCGAGATCCTGCGCAGCTCTCATCTGGGCCGGTGCGTGACCCGGAAGTTTTTCCCTTCAGCGTCGTGCCGCGACCGGCCCAATGCCTACTTCAACCGCAAGGACGCCGCGACGATCAACCAAGACTTTCTCACCTGGCTGTCAAGACGGCCCAAAGGGCGGCCATTCTTCGCATTCTTGAATTATTACGACGCCCACGACCCGTACCTCGTTCCGGCGGAAGCAACCGGCCACTTCGGCCTCGCGCCTCATGACGTGGCAGAGATCGAGACGCTGCGAGACTGGCAGCGCGCTGCGAGACCCGATCTGCCGGAGCGCACCCTCACGATGGCGCGTGACTGCTACGACGACTGCATTCTTTACCTCGACGGCCAGCTTGGCCGGCTGTTGGCGCAGCTCGATTCGACGGGACTTCTCGACAACACGCTCGTCGTCGTCACTTCCGACCACGGAGAGCTTCTGGGCGAGCACCAGAGCTTTGGCCACGGCCAGAGCCTGTACCGTGAGGTCGCCGAGGTGCCACTCCTGATTGTTGCCCCGCGACGAATTCCAGCCGGGCGCGTGATCGCCGCCCCCGTCAGCTTGCGCGACATTCCGGCGACGGTCGTGGATCTGGCCGGCCTGGCGCGGACCTCGCCGTTCCCGGGCCGTTCGCTTGCCCGGCACTGGTCGGCGGCACCGGCCGACGCCGCCCAGCCCGACGAGCTGCTGTTGACGGAAACGGTCAACGAAGCGGTCCCTCCGCCTGCCGGCACAAAGCCCGCCAGGGCACTCGCGGCCGAGGGGAGAATCTACATTCGCGGCAAGGACGGCCACGAGGAGATCTACGATATCGTGAGGGACCCGACCGAGTCTCACGACCTGAGCAATACACCTGGAGCCCAGCCTTTGCTAGCACGATTTCGCGAGACGATGCGGCGGATTGACGATGAGGCCCTGGCCCTCCGGAGACCGGATCTGATGCTCACGGACTCCACACACTGAGACCGATCGAATAGAGATTCAATGAGCCGGTTCGCGCGCGTTTTGGGTCGCGGCCTTGGCCGGGCTATCCGCCGACGCTCCCGAGTCAGCATAGAGCGCTTCGCACAGTTTCCCCAGCACGCGGCCGGCCGCGGCCGTCGCTGCGGAGATGGACCGATTGGGTTGGGGCGCATCGAGCGGAACGTCGTTGACGAAAGCGGCGAAGATCAGGCTGCGGCCGGCCGCGGTCTCGAGGTAACCGGCAAGCGCCTTGCTGGTCAGAACCACGGTCCCGGTGAGCTTGTTTTCGACGAAATAGGTGCCCGTCTTGGCATGGGCGTGTCCCCGGGCCGGGCTGTCCTTGCTCACGGACTTGGCGAGCGTTCCGTCGCGGCCGAGTACGGGCAGCGCCGCGTCGTAGGTGGCAAACTCGGGTCGACTGGCCATGGCGCGGAGCAAAGCGACGGTCGCCCGCGGCGTCGCCAGATCGGCGCGATCGCCGCCGGCACCGCCGCCAAACGAGATCCCACTCGGGTCCACGCCCAGGCTCTTGAGAATCTCGCCTTCTCTTTTCAAGCCCGCGCCCAGCGTTCGCTCGCCATGCCGCGCTGCCAGCAACAGGGGCAGGGTGCTGGCATACAGGTTGTGGCTGACCTTCAAAATCACTTTGATAAACTCACTGAAGGGAGGGGACGTATATTCCGCAACCTTCGGTAGCTTGGCGACATCGGCTTGTGAGGGCAAGTCGGCTGTCACGTTGGCGGCCAGGGGCGAGACGTCAACCCGCACGCCGCGCCGCTGGAGTGCCTCGATCAAAAGGGCCCGGGCGAACGACGCCGGGTCTTCGACCTCGTGGATCTTGACGGTCCGGGCGTGGCCAAGGGGCAGCTCGCCCCGTACCGCAATCCGATGCGGTCCGACAACGTGAACTTCAAGCGAAGGCTGCTGGCCGGCCGCGACAGTCGAAACCCGGGCATCCATCGTCACGAACTGAGTTGCCGGCTGAAAAACCACAACGGCCGAGGCGCCGGCTTTCGCCGCCGGTTGTGCCAGGATATCGATCACGTTGTCGTTGATCACGATCGGGCTGACGCGCCGCGGGCCGCTGCCCGTGGTCGAAGCGTGAGCAAACAGCCGGTCGTCAACGATCACCTCGCCGGCGATCTCCCGAATTCCCGCCGCTTGAACCTCGCGCGCCAGGTGGTCGAGTCCGGCCAGCGGGTCGGTCGGCGTGATCTGACTATCCAGGTTTCCAGCCGCGTAGGTGTGATCGTCGTCCCGGAACAGCAGTGTGCCGTCCCGCCCCGTTCGGCCTCCCATGCACAGATCGCCCTGCGCCAGCATGATCAAGTCGCCGCGGAGAACTCCCTTGGAATCGATTTCGCCGCGGCGAACCAGAGGAGTGCCAAAGCGGTGGTTCGGTCCCAGCTCGACAAGCGCTGCTGCGGTCGTGAAAAGCTTCGTAACCGATGCCGGGGCGAAAAGCTGATCGGGGTTGCGCTCGAAAACGGTCTGGCCTGTCTTGCGGTCAACAACCAAGATGCCCCAATGTCCATTCTGAAAGCCGGGAGTGGCCAGGACGGACTCAACCCGGCGAGCCAAGGCAAGATTCCCAGCAACCGAGGGCGGCTCCTGTCCCCAGATTGGACGAGCGAGCGCGCAAGTCCATACCACAACAGGGAGCCAGGCCCATCGTGTACAAAAACGTCCTGGTCGATCCGCCGCCGCGCGTTCGATTCGCTCTCGCATGGGACACGATTCCTTGACAACGCCGTCGCCTCGCAGGTCGCTGGAACTCGCGACCGCGCAAGCCGCATCGGATCCGCCCGGTCGCGGGATTCTTGATTCGTGGCCGTCGCCCGCGACCGATGTGCACTTCCGGTTCGATATAAAGACTCAGCCGATTCTAGAATACCGGTCCAGCCTCGAACAACGACTGCCTGCCGGCGCGCTCCAGAATCCAAGCGAGACGATCGTGCCAGTCCCGCCTTCGACCGCCGGGCACGGAGGCCCAGACCACTGCGCCCGGGCCACTGGAGCCGGACGACTGGGATAACTGAGCAAAATTCGAGTGGAGCGGCGCAACTGCCCGCCTTCGGAGTTTACCCCAATCCACTACGCTCAGCAGTTTGCCCAACCTTCTACTCGGTTGGCATTGTTACCTGGTGATTTCTCGCCACGTCCGACTCTGGCGGCGAGTCGGGAATCGCGTACGGATCTCGCTCGGGAGCCCGGCTTAACGCGCCAACTGAAGCCGAGTCGCGGAGACGAAGCCATTGAACAGTCGGTGCCCCACGGCCTGGACCGGGCTGCCATGGCAGAGGTTTTCGCTGAGGTCTTCAAGCCAGAACCGGTCGGGAACGAGCGACGGTTCCGCCTCGACAATCACAAGATCCTTGGGCCGGCCGCGAGGAGCGACCTGGAGTACAAGGCGTGAGCGATCCAGCGAAGAATCTGCAGGCTCTACCCACGAATCGACGATCGCGCCCGAAACAACCATTTCGGCTTCCATCCGACAAATCTCCTCGCGAAACTCACCAGAATAACTTCCTGTAAACGCGTCATATCGCCACTGCGTCTACCAGTCAATCCATCATAGCAGTCAACGATTGTCTGGTCAAGCGAGTTTTTTCAGATTGGTCTCTTGCTAAATCACATGGATGTTATCGTCAATCCCAGTTTCCACGAATCCACCTGATCGATGATTCCGGTCAGTTTGTGACAGTTGTCCCACCGGCAGAAAACGTAATAATCGATAAGGGTGGCAATGCGCCCGCTGCTCGGGTGACCGTCGAGTGCCTACGGTAAAGAAGGACGGCCATTCGCGAATAATAGGGGATTTCGAACAAAGACAAAGGGATAAGCGTCGAAACTCTTAGAAGAGCATGAGAGCCAGATTATAAAGAACAGGGGCTTCCTGTGAATGTAGCCAAGGAATCGCTCATGGAGTCGAGCATGAGTGAGGAATGTCGCGACCTTGGCGGGTTGCGGCTCGATTTGCTGCGGCGCGCGGCTGAGATTTATTTGCAGCTTGCCTATCCTACCGGTGTGATTCCGGAAGTCGTGCAGCGCCGGCTTCTTTGGCGCGACGGCTGTGAGGCGGAAGAGTTGTTGAAAGCACCGCCTTTCGAGCGAGTCGGTAAGGCGCCGGGCCGTGCGGCCGCGATTTATGCGCTGCGGCTGGGAAACTACCGTTATCCCCACATGAAGCTGCAAATCCAACCATGGCCCAATGATGCGGGTTTCATGCTGTCGGTGAACACGCACGATCAGGTCGCCGGTTTCGAGCTCGGCGGAGTGGATGCTCAGGCCTTTCGCGGGCTTCAAGCCGAGAATCAGCGGATCAAGGAAGCCATCGAGCTCGCGTGGGATGAAGGCGGTTTGCCCACGTTCCTGCGCTACCTGAGGGACTACATCAAGAATCGGGCCGAATCGAAGCCACTCGAGCAATTTGACTGACAGTCCCAACCGATCGTGCCGGTCTGAAGGCTCGTCTGCGACTTCAGGGAGAGCACATTTGATCGAGATGTCGATGCTGCCCTTGGTCTGGGCTCAGGCTCAGCCGGCCGGCGCGAATGCGAATTCGATGGCTCTCCTGGCGCTGAAGCGCTGGTGCTCGAGTCTGACGCTATTTTCGCCTCAAACGGCCCCCAGTTTGTATGCTCTCTGGAGCTTCCTGGGGGCCCTCGCGGCCCTGTTCTTCCTGGTCGTCTTCATTCAGGGCCCCACCGGCGCTTTGAAGCAGGTATTCGATCTGCCCGGCCACGTGAGTCTGATCCGGCGCGGCACCCGGCGCGTCTGGCGGTCAGGCCGGCTGGTGGCCGTCGCGATCGGCTTCACCGTGCTGGCCTGGACTGCCGGGCAGGCCCTGGTCTTTGCGCGGGACAGCGGCAAGACCGATCTTCAGCTCCTGGTGAAAACGCGCGGCCTGGGTGAAATCGCAATCGAGCACGGAATCTTCGCCGGTCTGACCCCGATCCGCGACCTGGCCGGGCTCGGAGACAACCTGCTTCTGGTCATCATTGCCGCGACCTTGGTTTTTCGCGTTTCCTTCGAGCCAACGAGTGCGCGGTTTGGTCTTCCCCCCGGGGATTCGAGCGCGCATGGACCGCCGTCGGGCTGGACGACGCTGATCTGGGGAAGCACGTCCCTTTACGCCATTTATCGAGTCGTGGCCAAGACGGTCGGGAGCATCGACCTGCCGCTGGGTGGCTGCCTCGTGGTCGAGGTCGTGCTCGTCCCGCTCTTGATGCTGGTATCCGACGGGATCTTGCTGGCATGGATCCTGAGCGAGCTGCGCAACGCCGGCTTTGAGGAGAGGGGCGAAGACCGGCTCGACGTGCGGCAGGCGATCGCCCTCATGCCCGGGGCTGCCCTGGTGTGCGCCCTGGTCCTGCCCGCGCGATACGTGGCGACGACCGTGTGGCTGACTTCGCTGCATTTGCCGACCTCGGTCCACGCGACCGAAATTGGGCGCTACATCCGCTGGCAGCTCGGATGGGGATTGACGGACCTTCAGGCCGTCGCGATCGTGTTCGTCGGACTCGCCGGGGCCGTTGCCTGGAGCCGGGGCACGCTCCGGGACGCGTTCCACGGCTATGTCCGCCTCCTGGCGGCGCAAGGCGGCCACCTGCTCGTCGCGCTCGCGATGGCCGGCGTCGCCGCTTCGTTGCTCACAGCGGCTGCCTACGCCGTCGTGCTCCTCCTCCCCGTGCAGACCTGGGTCTTGGGCGCGGCGGATAGCTATGCCCACTTCGCATCCCTGCCCGTCGGTCTGTGGCTGCTCGCGGCCTGCGTCGACCTGGCCGAACGCTCGCTACCCTCGGCGTCGATCGCCCGAGGAGCCAGTCGCGAGCCACGAGCTCTTTCCGAATCGGCGGTTGCAGAAGACCTCGAAATGCACGGTGTATAGCCATTGGTCTCGAGCCCGTTCAGTCAGCTTGAGATCGCGTGAGATCCTTCGTCGGAGACATCTCCGCCCGATGTGCGCATCGTTCGGATCGCCGGACGGAGCCGGCTCCTACAAATACGTTCGGACGCGCCGCGTTGTTGTAGGAGGAGGCTTTGTCCCCCGATCTCTCAGTCTTTCGCGGTTCCTCAGTCGGCCGCAGAGGGAATCGTGTCGTCGGAATGGATTCCGTCAGGAAGGACCTTGAGGTAAGAGCCGAGGAGCGCGCCGGCTTTGGCTGGCGGCGCCCCATGCTCGCGATGGTACAGCTCCGCGGCCGCCTTCACGATCAGATTCGCCCGGCACAGCGGCTCGCGGGCCAGCGGACCATTCCCTTCCCAGGATAATGACGAGCGAAAAGAACTACCAAGACCGAATTCGTCGGGCCGAAATATGACGCGAACCAGCACCGTGCCGTCGATGGCTTTGGCGAGGATTTCCGGGGCGACAGCGCGGCAGGCCGCCGGCGCGGTTGGATCGGAAGCGTAGATCGGTATCGGCTGGTCGGTCGCGAGGTTGGCGCGTTCGGAGGCCGGCTTGTCAACCTGGGCTAACCAGTTGGCATAAAGCAGCCGCAACGCGCGCCGGCTGCGATCCACGTCGTTCGTCGCTCGCAGCCGGAACCGCTGGAACTGGGTCCGCACGCCCGCCGACGTCGCCCAGTGATCGAGGAGGCCCCCCCGGCCTCCCGGCATCGGGATTTCGGTGACCAAAACGCGCATTTCCTCGAGGTCGCGCAGATTGATCAAATACTCGAGCTTCAAGGCGTCGGATAGGGAAGGTGTCAGCGCGTCGGCGGCGAGCACGTCATCGAGCGCCCGCCGGAGCAGTTTGGCATCCACGCGCGGATCGGCAGCCCAGCGGAAGATGCGTTTCGCAGCCCACTCGTGAAGAGTCGCGCCGACCAATCGTTCGAGGATCACGCCGTGCCTGCCGACGAGCCGGCTTGATCGCAGGAGCGCGCGGTACCAGGTCCACGCCTGATCCAACTTCCCTTTTTCTTCCAGCCGCGAGCCTTCCAGCAGGGCCAGCCGTCTGAATGTCACCAGGTCCTGAACCAAGGGGAGCAGCGTATCGATGGCCATCAGCCCCGGTTGATGATAAAGCGCATCCGGCCGCTCACTCCCCGCGCGCCACAACTCGAGGGCGGCCCGATTCTGCTCCAGGAACTCACGGACCGGGGCAGCGGCCTCCGACCAGCTCAGGGCCAGGAAATCGACCTTCAACATTGCGGCCTTGAGCGCGACTAGCTTCTGGTGGGCTTCATGGTAGGCGACGAAAGCGTTGGCGTCGTCAGGGACCTCGATCCTCTGCCGCGCAACGGCGACATCGAATGGATCGCCCACATCGGGTATTTCCTCCCGGCTCCGTAAACGCCAGACCGCGACCGACACAATCGCGACGAGTGCCAGAATCACGCCGAGCGCCAGAAGCCGCCCTCGTCCCGACCGAAACCGCCGGGTGGACCGCGCGCTACCGTTCGTCGAAAACTCCGTGATGGAGCTCATTAACGTCATGTCCTTGCAGAGTGTCGTTGATTTGAGGTTCGCGGAGACGGCGTCGTGGACAATGGCATTCGCACCGAGTAATCTCTGGCTGTCGTGGCACCCCCATCGCAACCGCAATTC
Source organism: uncultured Isosphaeraceae bacterium (assembly GCA_963823675.1). Classification (GTDB taxonomy): domain Bacteria; phylum Planctomycetota; class Planctomycetia; order Isosphaerales; family Isosphaeraceae; genus CAWGMT01. The sequence continues at coordinate 584,214 of CAWGMT010000025.1, forward strand.
CACACGAGGCACATTCTCATGAATCGTCGACGGTTCCTCAAGGCGAGCTCAGGCGCCGGATTGGCCTTTTCGATCGCGGGCGGGCGGGCGTCAGCCTTTCCTGGTCAAGAGGCCAAGCGGGTCGGGCTGTTCGGCACCGGATGGTACGGCAAGTGCGACCTGCTCCGGCTGATCCAGGTCGCCCCGGTGGAGGTCGTTTCGCTCTGCGACGTCGACAAGAAGATGCTCGCCGACGCCGCGCAACTGGTTGCCACCCGCCAATCCTCCAAGAAGGTCCCGCGAACGTACGGCGACTACCGGGAGATGCTCAAGGAAAAAGACCTCGACATCGTCCTGATCGGCACCCCCGACCACTGGCATGCCCTGGCGATGATCGCCGCCGTCGAATCGGGGGCCGACGTCTACGTGCAAAAGCCCATCAGCGTCAACGTGACCGAAGGCCAGGCCATGCTCGCCGCCGCACGCAAGCACAATCGGGTTGTCCAGGTCGGCACCCAGCGCCGCAGTACCCCTCACCTGATCGAAGCCCGCGACCAGATCATCAAGGCCGGCAAACTGGGCAAGGTCGGTCTCGTCGAGGTATACTGTTACTATCATATGCGTAATACCTCCAATCCTGCCGACACCAACCCGCCCGAAAACCTCGACTGGGAGATGTGGACCGGCCCGGCGCCGTTGCGGCCCTATAACCGGCTCGTGCACCCACGGGGCTGGCGCGCGTTCACCGAATACGGCAACGGGATTGTCGGCGACATGTGCATCCACATGCTCGACATGGTGCGCTGGATGCTCGAACTGGGCTGGCCCAGGCGGATCAGCTCGAGCGGGGGCATTCTGGTGCAGAAGTCGAGCAAGTCCAACATCCCCGACACCCAGACGGCGACGTTTGATTTCGGCGACCTGACGGTGGTCTGGCAGCATCGGACCTGGGGCGAGCCGGTCGATCCCAACTATCCCTGGGGAGCCACCCTCTATGGCGACAAGGGAACGCTCAAGGCCAGCGTGATGGGCTACGATTTCGTGCCCCAGAATGGAGGGAAAGCGATTCACCGTAAAGTCACCTACGAGCTCGAGCAGTTTCCCGAGGACAAGACCGAAAAAGACCTGGAACGGCACTGCGCTCCGGCAATCCGGGGACACATGAAGGACTTCCTGGCTGCGATTGCCTCGCGGGGCCGGCCGGTGGCCGACATCGAGCAGGGCTATATCTCGACGGCAAGCTGCATCATGGCCAACCTCGCCCTCCAGTTGGGCCGCACTCTGACCTGGGACCCGACAGCGGGACGGGTCGTGGGAGACGACGAGGCCAACCGGCTCTTGACCCGTCCTTACCGCTCCCCGTGGGCCCATCCGGCGGCCGGATCGGTTTGATGGCGCGGCCAGTCGGCCAGGTCGATCCCCCAGTCGCGCTTGACGAACTCGGGAACAACAGCGGCCCAAGCCCTGGCGTCGGCCCACGAGATCGTATCGGGCCTTCTGGCGGCTGTCGTTCCGAGGTACGTGGGGTCCGGCCTGATCCCGACGCGCCCCAGGTCGAGACGATCGGCGTCCCAGCACGTTTGAATCGTGATGTCCGCGTGAGTCTTCTCGTGCGTGTGTCCCGCACACGCGCGGCGTAACAGACCGAATTGCGAATCGCGCAGGTGGAACAACCCGCCGTGAAGCTCCGCGGCGTAGTCGGCGGCCCGCGGGCCATGATCGGGGTCCCAGCCCTCGCTGATTCGCCTCGAGTCGTGCAAGAGCGCGAAGAGCTGCACGACCTCGACGTCGGCCCCTGTCTCTGCGGCCAGATGGAGTCCATTCTCCAGCACCCGCGCCCAGTGCGCCACGCCATGATAACCGGTCCAGGGAAGATCGTACTCTTCCAGAACAGCGTGAAGGATCAGCTTGAGGTTCAATGCCATGGCCCGCTAACCTTTCCGCATGCTCCTGGATCGTTTTACCGGGTATGATCGACTGAATGGGCTTTCGTGATCCTGGGAGTCCGAGGCGCCTGGAAGAGTGGCTCGCCCTCCCGAAACCGTGCAAGGCGATTTAGAATGATCATCGGGCTCAGTTCTCGTGCTCCGCAGGCGCTTGGAGGAATCATGACCGACCGCCGCCCGTTCCTGACCCATCCCGAAGACTTCTCCGACGTGAGCCGGGGCAAACCCATCCCGCACACGCTCAAGGGTGCGGCGATTGTGAGCGCGCGGCTGACGCCCGATACCTGGCGGCTCGAGATCGAGGCCCAGGAGGGCGCCAAGATCGACAAGCCCCGCCGCCTCGCCGACAAGACCGCGCTCGACCTGCCGGCACTCCTGGCTCTCGGCGAGAAACATGGTGTCAAGTTCCTCAAGGCGATGCAATGCAATAACATCGCGCTGCCACTGGGCCAGGGACTGTGGGAGGGCGTGCCGTTGCGCGTGCTGCTCGGTGCCACGGGCAAGATGAGCAACGTCCGGCGCGTCTATTACTGGGGCTTCCACAACAACGACCCGGCCCAGATGTTCCGCTCCTCGCTCGCCATCAACCAAGTGCTGGACACGCCGCCGGGCGAATTGCCGCCGTTTGTCGCTTACCGCCTCAATGGCCAGCCGATTCCCCTGGAGCGTGGCGGCCCCGTGCGGATGGTCGTTCCCTGGGCACACGGCTTCAAGTCGATCAAGTGGCTGCAAAATATCGTGCTCACCAATGATTACCACGCGAACGACACTTACGCACTTCAGAACAACGACCCGGAATCTTACCTCAAGACGGCCGCGTATCTCGACGATCGTGAGGCAACGACCCATCGCGCCGGCCAGCCGGTGTTGATTTACGGAACCGCGATGGTGGGCTGGCCAGGGCTGGACCGCGTGGAATACTGGCTGCGGCCCGAGTCGGGCGCCATGGCGTCCTCGCCGATGACGATCCCGCCTGGCAAACCGCGGTGTGGCGCCCGTGTACGATCGAGCCTCCGCCGGACGACTGGGGCGGCGGGCTGCCCGAAGACGTCAAGCCCAGCCAGGTCTGGGGCTTCGGCCCCGACGGCAAGCCCAAGGAATGGCCGATGCGATTCAGCGTGGCGCTCTGGTCGGCGAAACTGGATGGCCTGAAGCCAGGCGGCTACGAATTCCGCGTCCGCACGGTCGACAAGAACGGCTTCGCCCAGCCCGACCCACGCCCGTTCGCGCAGCGCTCGGGCCTCAACGGCATTCAGTGCCAGCAATTCATTGTCATGGCGTGATCGACGGGCAAGAAAGGGCTCTTCCTGGGCTGCGAGAACCGCCTCCATCATCGCCGTTCTGTCCGTGGCTGCGGAAGGCTATGGACTTACTGAACAGGTGCTAGTATGCTCGCTCGGGAATTGGAGGAACGCCACCATGGCGCGCGACCGGGCGAACGGACAGGCGAAGCTGTTCGAGGATTCAGGGAGTAATCCCGCGCCTGGTACGTACAAGCCTCTCACGTCGATCTGGGATGGGACCGACGCCGAGCTTCTCGAAATGATGCTCGACTTCTATCCTCGCGAGCGTCCCAAGCGCATCCTCGATGCGACCATCAACGCAGGCCGATTCTGGGCGGGCAGCGATCGCGACGTCATCGGTCTGGACATCAACCCCAAGTTTCGGCCGGATGTGGTCGCTGACAATCGGCGGCAACCTTTCGAGGACTGTTGCTTCGATGTAGTGGTCTACGACCCGCCCCATATCCCGAACCAGGGGTCCGATAAGTCGAAGGATTTCAACACGCGATTCGGGCTGGTTCTCAAATCGTCCGCGGAGAATGGTTATAACTTCACGCATCTCTATCCGCCGTTTCTCCGTGAGGCGTTTCGGGTTCTGGGACGGGAAGGCGTGCTCTTCTGCAAGATCGCCGACTACATTCACAACCATCGTTATCAGTGGGCGCACATCGAGGTCGTTCAGGCAGCCGTCGAGGCTGGCTTTTGCGCGTGTGACTGCATCGTCAAAGTGCGCAAAGGCCCGATTCTCGACCCGAAATGGAAGACCGCTCACCACGCCCGGCGCCAGCACTGCTACTGGCTCGTTTTCCGCAAGTCAAACCAGTGCGAGTAGGTCAGCGGATGCCGATCGCCTGGTGCAAGAGGGCCTTGAATCGCTTGTGGTTGGACCCCGACCGAGTTCGGATATAATGGGAGCGAGGAGACTCCAATCATGCCGTTACGCGACCATTTCCGTTCGCCGGTGAACGATACTCATTCCTGGGACGAGGTCCATGGACAGTGGCCGGGTGAGATCGTCCGTCACTTGACCACCATCCTGCCGGCCGGGTTCCGGGCCGCGCCGAAAGTCCACCTCGGCTCACCCTTTGAGGTAGATGTCAGCACCTACGATCTCGACTCCCGCAATCCGGACACGAACGCGGATACTGGCGACGGCGGCACCGGTACGTTGACCGCCTTGTCACCCACCCTCAGCGTCGAAGCGGACCTGTCGGAACAGGACGAGTACGAGGTGCGCATCTACGATGCGGCGAGGGGCCGGCAACTGGTCGCCGCCATCGAAATCGTCAGCCCGTCGAACAAAGACCGTCCGGACACCCGCGAGCTGTTCGTCGTCAAGGTGGCGTCCCTGCTGCAACAGGGCGTATGCGTTTCGCTGGTCGATCTGGTCAGCGTTCGGCAGGCTAACTTTTACGCCGACCTCCTGAAGCTACTCGGCCGCGCCGATCCCGCGCTCGGCACCACGACGCCGTACCTGTATGCCGTGACGCTCCGCTCCCGCAAGCCGCCCAAACGGAGACATTTGCTCGACGCTTGGTTCTACCCCATGATCGTCGGACAACCGCTACCGACACTACCGATTTGGCTCACCCCCGACCTCCGCGTCATGCTCCCGCTCGAGACCAGCTACGAAGAAACCTGTCGAATACTCGGGATCGCGTGAAGCGATTCCCATCGGCGACGCAGGTGGACGACTCTCCGCACGGAGGACGGCGAATGTGCGATGTCGGATGTGATCCGCCTGCTTGATGCCGCCGCCACGGGTGACCGCCGAGCCGCGGCGCAACTGCGCGATACTTCGGCGGTCGAACCCTCCACGAAGCGGCCGAGGATCTGGGCATCGCCCCCCGGACCGCCGACACTTGGTGGGACTACGCGCGGGCCTGGCAGGCGGCCGACTTGTCCCGCAGGTAAATAAGGCTCAGAATCGACTGCGCGATCTCGCGGCCGATACCGCATTGGTGGGACGAACCACCTCATTGGAGCCTCCCATGAATGAACTCGACCTCCTCACCGAAGCCCTGAACCGGACCGAACCGGCCGAGCGAGCTGCGTTCCTCGACGAGGAGTGCGCCGGAAATCCGGAGCTGCGCCGCCGGCTGGAGGAGTTGCTCGCCGTGCACGCACTTGGCGGCAGTCCGCTCGACCGGCCGCCGGCCGTTCCGGCCGGGCCCACGGCGACCGCCGACCTGCCGACCCCGATCGCGAGCGGGGAGCACCAGCCCGACGAAGCGACGAGGGAGGCATGGGCTCGGTGTATCTCGCGAGCCAGACCGAACCCGTCAAGCGGCAGGTGGCGCTCAAGCTGATCAAGACGGGGATGGATTCGCGGGGCGTGCTGGCGCGTTTCGACGCCGAGCGGCCGGCCCTCGCGCTCATGGACCACCCCAACATCTCCCGCATCTACGACTACGGCCTTACCCCGGCCGACCAGCCGTTCTTCGTCATGGAGCTGGTCAAGGGAGTACCGCTCACTGAGTATTAGCGGATTACCGTTCTGGTCATCGAAACCCGTATTGGGGCCGCTCACGAGCCCTCATCCATTGTTTCGGTCCCTTTCAAGAGGCGTCGAACCGGAGGCCGCTCCGACGCCCTGCCGCCGAATGACCTGGGGAAAGAGGGAACTCGGAAGGTGGCGGTGTGAAAGAGCGGACGGGGGACTCTCGTCCCTGCGCCCAGGCTTCGCGGCGATTGCGGCAATTCGGATTGGCCCACGACGGTTCGGTCCGCCTCTGGCGTGCACAGCCGTGAGCGCTCACGAGCCCTGAACGGGGGTGACAGAAGGCCTGGGGCTTACGCCACCAGCCTACGTTCTGTCGCCGCAATCGCGGCTCGCACCCGACGAGCCTTCACCGGGTTCGTCGAAGCTGTTACCTCTTCAAGGCGCCCAGCGCCTGCCGATACCATTCGGCTTCCTCGAGCAAGCCGTTGTGCTGGCAAAAGCCGCGGAGCCGCTCCAGGTACGCCGCTGGTTCAATCTGGAGATTCCAGCACAGCTTGCGAAGACACACCGGGCAGAGGTAAAGCGGGCGACTATCCGACTCCCCCTGGCTATTGCTGCCGTTCATGATGCATTCATGCGTTTTGCAGTGCGGCATCGACAGGATGTGCCCAGTCTCGTGGGCAGCGGTTCCGAGCGTTCTTCTCAGGCAAAGTCTGAATGGCGCCTGACCTGCCGCGGGGTCGCCGTTGCGATAAATTGACCAGACCCCCGTCCTCTGGTGCAGGCTCGCCTGGCCGAAGACGAAATTCCAGTTTTCACCCGGCCACAGGTCGCTGGCGGTGAACGCCAGGTAGGCGAGGGCGTCGTCCGGTCGATCAGGCTTCAGCAACTCGTCCAGGACGTAAGTCGTCAGGATTTGCGCGTCTCCCCAGGTGGGGTGCCTGCGACGGGCACTGATGGGGATGTCCTCGAGCCGCACGCGCCTCCGGATCGCGACCGGGGCATCGAAAAAACTCTCCAGGTACTCGCGTGTCCTGTCCAGGACTGTCTGCTGTCTTGCGGTGAACTCGCCGATCAAACAAAGGTAGATGCGATTCCAGAGACGGCTGCGGCGCACCGGCGTGGCCTGACGATACTCGTCGAACGATTGACCCGGCTCCTTGTGCTCGTACAGCCATTCACCCGGGCGCGGCGGCTCTAACGGGCGCGCCAGCGATACAAGCCGGGATTCCAGCTCTGGAAATCTGTAATCGGTCGCAATCTCCAACCGCGGCGGCCGTTCAAGGCGAGCCTCGGCGCCACCCGGCTGACGCCCGTTGACGAGCATCGCGATCTCCAACCGCGGCAGACCTTTACAGTGGATGGTGCACCAGGCCGTGCCTCCCGCGATCGCGATTCCCACCACACCGAGCCAGATCACAGTTCTCATTAGTTATTCTCCGAGCGGATGATCGGATTTGTGCTAATTTCGTTTCGTGCCTCCGGTGGTTGGTTCGTCAGTTCCTCCCAGGTCCGCTCGACCACCTGGCCGTTTTCCCAGAGGATCACCGGCGTTCCGGTCTGACGGGCGCGTTCGATGACTTTGGCTGCGGCCTGCCGGAAGACAAAGCGAGCCTATGTGTTACGCAAGGGGATTGAAATCGGGGCCGTTCTCGCCTATGCTACATAACTTAAAGTGTACGAGTTATTTCCGAAACGGCTTTGAGCAAGCCGGTGGTATTGGGGCGTGAGATGGCGATCACGAAGGAGAAGAAGCAGGAGATCATCGGGACATTCCACCGGGACGGACAGGATACCGGATCACCCGAAGTGCAAGTCGCCTTGCTGACGGCAAGGATCAACGATCTTACCGAGCACTTCAAGACGCACGCCAAGGACCACGCCAGCCGCCGCGGGCTGCTGATGATGGTTTCCAAGAGGTCGAGCCTGCTGAAATATCTGCGGCTCCACGATCGGAAGAAGTATCTTGAAGTGATCAACCGCCTGGGAATTCGCAAGTAAACCCGAAGCTGCTCCCATCGCCTTCCAATTGCCCCAGCCCATGCGGCTTCGTGGGTACAGTCCATGTCCAGCATTCTGATTCCGCGCAGGCTTGTCGAGCGCACCGTCGGCGGCAAGCTGTTGAGCATCGAGACGGGTCATCTCGCCAAGCAGGCCAGTGGTGCCGTCGTCGTCCGGATCGGCGACACCATGACACTTGTAGCCGTCGTGGCCGAACCGGGCCGCGAAGGGCTCGATTTCTTTCCACTCACGGTCGATTACCGTGAAAAGACCTACGCCGCCGGCAAGTTCCCGGGCGGCTTCATCAAGCGCGAGGGGCGGCCCACCACCAAGGAGATCCTCACCTCGCGCCTGATCGACCGCCCGATCCGGCCGCTCTTTCCCGAGTGGTATCGCGAGGAAGTCCAGATCCAGGCCGGCCCGATTTCGGCCGATCGCCAGAACGATCCCGATGTTCCCTCGATGATCGGCGCCTCGGCGGCCCTCATGCTGGCGCGGGTGCCCTTCTGGGGGCCGGTGGGCTCCATCCGGCTGGGCCGCATCGACGGGCGGTTGGTCGCGCTGCCGACCGCCGAGGAGCTCGAAGATAGCGATCTCGACCTGATCGTCGCCAGCACCGAGAAGGCGATCGTCATGATCGAGGGGTTTGGCGAAGAACTGCCCGACCCCGAGATGGCTGATGCCATCATGGAGGCCCATCGGCTCAACCAGGAGCTGATCGCCCTCCAGAAAGAACTGCTCGCCGAGGTCGGCTTGCCTCCGTTCGAGACTCCGGTCGTGCCCGATGAACCGCTGCGCCAGACGATTTACGAGCGTTATGGCGAGCCGTTCCGCCAGGCCAAGCAAATCGCGCTCAAGGCCGATCGCAACGGCGCGACGCGCACGCTTCTGGAGACGGTCGTCAAGGAACTCGTTCCGGCCAGCGCTCCGTCGGCGGCACCCGAGCATGGCGGAGAACCTGACGGCGGGCCGGCGCCCGCGGCCGAGCCGGTGACGCCGGGCCGGGTCAAGGCGGCCTTCGCGTCGGTCGAGGAGCGGATCGTCCGCGAGCTGATCCTCGACGGCAAGCGGCCCGACGGCCGCGGGCCCAAGGACTTGAGGGCGATCCGCTGCGAGGTCGGGCTCTTGCCCCGCGCCCACGGCTCGGCCCTCTTCCAGCGGGGCGAGACCCAGGCCCTGGTGACGACCGTGCTCGGCACCGGCGCCGACGAGCAGCGCGTCGACGGCATCATGGATGAATACAGCAAGAAATTCATGCTCGACTACAACATGCCGCCCTTCGCCGTCGGCGAGGTGCGGCCCATTCGCGGCCCGGGCCGCCGCGAGATCGGCCATGGCGCCCTGGCCGAGCGGTGCGTCGCGCCGATCCTGCCGGACTCGACGCAATTTCCGTATACGATCCGCGTGGTTTCCGACATCCTGGAATCGAACGGTTCCAGCTCGATGGCCTCGGTCTGCGGCGCCACGCTGAGCCTGATGGACGCTGGTGTGCCGATCAGCGATCCGGTCGGGGGAATCTCGATCGGACTGGTGCAGGACGAAGCCAGCGGCCGGCACATCCTCTTGACCGACATCGTCGGCGACGAGGACCATTTCGGCGACATGGACTTCAAGGTCGCCGGCACCCAGCGCGGGGTCACCGGCATCCAGCTTGATCTGAAAAATAAAGGCATCACCGAGCAGATCATTCGCGAGACCCTCGGGCAGGCTCACGAGGCGCGGCTGGAAATCCTTCGTGCCATGCTGCGAGCGATCAAGCGCCCGCGCGACGAGATCTCGTCCAACGCCCCCCGTTTGATCCAGATCCAGATCAACCCCGAGAAGATCGGCCTGGTGATCGGGCCGGGCGGCAAGACGATTCGCCGGCTGCAAGAGGAGACCGGCGCCAAGATCGACATCGACGACACCGGCGTCGTGACCCTTTCCAGCCAGGAAGCCGCCGGCGCCGAGGCCGCCCGCGACAAGATCGTGGCCATGACCGAGGGAGTCCAGCTCGGCCGGATCTACGAGGGCCGCGTGACCTCGATCAAGGAATTCGGGGCCTTCGTGGAGATCCTTCCCGGCAAGGATGGCCTCGTTCACATCAGCGAGCTGTCCGACGGATATGTCTCGAGCGTGACCGAGGTCTGCCGGGTGGGCGATCCCATGCTGGTCAAGGCCATCGCGATCGACGACCAGGATCGCGTCAAGTTATCACGCAAGGCGGCACTGGCCGAGCGCGGCCAGGTCGACGAGCTGGCCAGCCGGCCGCGACCCGCGCCCTCCGGCGGCGGCGAGCCGCGCGGACCGGGCGGCCCTCCGCCACGCCGTTCCGGCGGACCGGACCGCGATCGTGACCGAGATCGCGATCGCGGCGGCTATGGGGGTGATCGTGGCGGCCCGCGCGGCCCCGGGCGGCCCTGAAATCAGCGCATCAGGCTGGAGTTCCCTCTCAGGGGGAAGAGAGCCAAAGTGAGGGCCGGTTGATCAGCGAACGACGACCGGCGAGAATCAAAGCGAGGACACGGGTTCTGTCTCCAGAGGCTCCGGGTGCCGATCGCCCCTCACCACAGCCCTCCCGCCTGGGAGAGGGAGCCGGAACCCGTCGATCGGCCGCTGCTGTGCTCCGGCGTGGCCCGCGGCCGCTGGCTTCTGTCAGAAAAACCGCTTCCGGTGGGGCCCGCAACCGCGAGGTCATCCATGGCCAAATTCGCGACGAGCACGGTTTCGGACGATCCGATCAAACCTCAAGGGCGGGCGTGCAGCGCCGCGGACGGGGTTTTTCGGCCGGCTAGTGGCGCGCTGCCTGAATCCAGCGTAGAGCGCGCTCCGGCGGCCGCGAACGTGGGGGCCGCCGCGCCACGCACCGAGCACCTCACCCTTGACGAAGCGGAGCTGACCCGAAGTTTTCGCGCGCAGTATGCCGAGATATCCCAGCTCGCAGGCGGCCTGGCGCACGAGATCCGCAATCCGCTCTCGACTTTGTCGTTGAACCTCGATCTCCTTGCCGAGGACTTTCAGAGCGCGGAGACGTCGCGCGAGCGGCGGGCGCTCCAGCGGATTGAACGGCTGCGCCACGAGGTCAACCGGCTGCAGGGCATTGTCGAGAGTTTCCTCCGGTTCGCCAAGATCCAGGACCTCAAGCTCCAGCCGGCCGATTTGAACGCGATTGCCGATGAGATGCGCGATTTCTACGAACCACAGGCCGCAACCCACGGGATCGTGATCCGCACCCAGTTTGCCCAGGACTTGCCGCCGGTCCGGCTCGACGCCGACCTCTTCAAGCAGGCCCTGCTCAACCTGATGCTCAATGCCCAGCACGCCATGCCCGCCGGCGGCGACCTCATTCTGAAGACCCACCGCGACGGCCCCTGGGCGGTCCTGGACGTGATCGATACCGGTCTGGGCATGACCGACGAGGTCCGCGAACAGATCTTCAATGCGTTCTTCTCGACACGACCGGGGGGAAGCGGCCTGGGATTGCCGACCACCCGGAAAATCGTTGAGGCCCACGGCGGCGTGATCCTGGTGCGCAGCGAGCCGGGCAAAGGCTCGCAGTTCTCGATCCGGCTGCCCTTGTACGAGACAGGCGATGGACCAGCAGATCCGCGTCTTGGTGGTCGATGACGACGAGCCTCACGCCGTGGCCGTGGCCGAAAGCCTCGAGCGCGTCGGCTATGACTGCGTCGTCGCCACCAGCGGCAGCGAGGGACTCCGTCTGATCGAAGAACAGGTCTTCGACATCATCATCACCGACCTGATCATGGAGGGCGTGGGGGGGCTCGAGGTCCTCTCGAAGGCCAAGCGCGAGCTGCCCGATGCCGAGGTGGTCATCCTCACGGGCCACAGCACGATCAAGACCGCCGTGACCGCAATGCAGGCCGGCGCGTCCACGTACCTGACCAAGCCGCTGGACATCAACGAGCTGCGCACGGTCGCCGACAAGGCATCCCAGTCGCAACGGCTGCAACGCTCCAACATCGAGCTCCGCAAGCAGCTTCACGAGCGATTCGGCTTCGAAGGGGTCATCGGCAACTCGCCCGCGATGCACGCGGTGGTCGCCAAGCTGAGGCAGATCGCGCCGACTTCGGCCTCGGTCTTGATCACGGGCGAGAGCGGGACGGGCAAGGAGCTGGTGGCCAAGGCGCTGCACGTCAACAGCCCCCGGCACAACAAGCCGTTCGTGCCGCTCAACTGCGCCGAGCTGAGCGAGCACGTGCTCGAAAGCGAGCTCTTCGGCCACGTCAAGGGGGCCTTCACCGGCGCGGATCGCGATCGGATCGGCCGGTTCCAGTACGCCAACGGCGGCACGCTATTCCTGGACGAGATCGGCGACATGCCCATCTCAATCCAGATCAAGCTGCTCCGCGTGCTCGAGACCGGCGAGATCGTGCGGGTCGGCACCAACGAGCCGACCAAGGTCAACGTTCGGATGATTTCGGCCACCCACCGCGACTTAGCTGACGCGATCGCCGAGGGAAAGTTCCGCCAGGACCTGTTTCACCGGCTCAAGGTCGTGAGCGTGAAATTGCCCCCCTTGCGGGAGCGGCGCGAGGACATCCCGCTCTTGATCGAGCATTTCCTCAGGGACCTCTCGGCCGCCCACGGCAAGGCGATCACGGGGGTAACGCCGGCGGTTCGCAAGACATTTCTGGCCCACACCTGGCCGGGCAACGTCCGCGAGCTCAAGAACACCATCGAAAGCATGATCGTCATCGACTGCAACGGCGTGCTGGATGTCGATGATCTGACCGAGGACCTCCAGGCCGCCACCGCGCCCGGCGGCGGCAACGGACACCCCGGCGTCGATTCCCTGATCGGCAAATCGCTCGAGGAAATCGAACGGCACTACATCACCGAAACCCTCAAGCTCACGGAAGGCAACCGCGAAGAAGCGGCAAGATTGCTCGGCATCGGTGAGCGGACGCTGTATCGCAAGCTCAAGGAATATCAGGTGGGGTGAGGCTTGGCGCGGAGCTGGCCCGGGTCTTCTCGATCATTCTTCGGCAGTCAAGACATGCTCCAGTGCGCGTGCGATGAGCCACGAGCGACTGATCCGACGCCTCTTGGCAAGTGCGGTCACTCGCATGAGCAACCCCTGTTCGAGACTCACGGACACTCTTTTGAACCCTTTGCCGGTTCTCGGCCGGCCTCTTTGATTCCGCACCTTGTTCCATTTCTGCCGGTCTGACGCAGTCAGCGCGCGGGACTGGTTGACAAAATCGACGCGGGGTCAACTGTGAGATCGAGCGAATGCTGGCGTGACTTCAAATACCGGTCTGGGCGAACGTAAGCCGGCGCGTTCTTAAGCGACGACTGGAGTCCCGACTCCTCCCGCCGGCGCTCGATCTCGATCGGTGTCGAAAGTGGACATTGCTAATCCATGAGATAAGATACGCGATCTGGCGAATGTTACCTCGCTGAATTGCCCGGGCTACTACCATATATTGCAATCTCCCTTTTGATCTCCCCCTTCAGGATTCTCCCAGGTGTGCTGCTTCAGTCGAAACGGCATCCGGCCTTTCGGTCGGCGTCCGTGCGCGACCCAATTGCGATACTTGCGCACTTGATTGACCTCCTCGACGAGTCCCGCGCCATACGGCTTGAAGACCTCAAGCACCCAGTGGACGCTCCCGTGCTCGATCTGCCCTACGGCGTCCTCCACCATCTAAACGATCAGCGCGTGGCTCAACAGACTCTTCTCTGCCTCGACGTCCGAGAGGACCTGATCCCGGACGATGGACTCGAATACGGAAAAGAGGACCAGGACGGCGAAGTCGTCAGGGTGTTCCAGGCAAAACTCCGAGCCGGTGACGATCGCGCCGGATTCAAGCTCCTTCAGCTTGTCGTCCTTGCCGAGCGAGCGCTCCCAAGGGAGGCTATCCCGATGCTTACCGCCGAGTCTGCCGAACAACTGGAGCTGACTTCGGGTTGTGACATACCAGTTCCAAGCATCATCGAGGTTCATTATTCCAACAGGCTTTTGAAAGCTTCCTCGAATGCGGCCTGATCGAGGGCTTGCATGCGAAAGCCATCCTGCTCGATGATGTTCCAGCGATCTTCCGAGTCTTTTTCCACCCTGAAGATCATGAATTTCTTCAAACCGTCCGACAGGTTGACTCGACCGTACGCCCGATTCACGTGGATGACACCGGTTGCGGAAAGGGGGCCGGCGACATTTCGGGCTATCGGCACCACACGGACCTCCCTCCGTCCCAGACTGATCGAGAGTCCGCGAGCTTCATAAGTGCCGATGCCCTCCTCTCGGAGTTGGTATGGGCGCTCGCGCACCAGAAGGACTTTATGATCCGGGTCGGCCTGCGCGAGCCATTCCTCGATCTGATGGTTGAGGCGGTTGACGGCGGCGACCCACTCATCACGCTTCCGAACCGCTTCGGGCTCCTCGGTCCGGAGCTTCTCGGCCTGCTCCGCGATAAAATCCTTGAGTGATCCCATGAATACCCTCCCCATAGATCACCTTCTCCCAGCCCGATCCGATGATTATAGCGATGACCGGGGTCTTCGATTAATCATCTGGGCCGGCCCGCACGCAAAAAGGCCCGTTGTTCCTCGAACTCCGTAAGCGACAGGTCGTATCCCACGCCGTATCGCTTGAGGACGCCATCGGTCTCATAGTCATCCAGCCCTAACGCTTCGCCAAGCTGGTGCTGCGTAATCTTCTGCTCGCGATACAGTTCCACAAGGAACGCCTCCCTCGCCTTGCGCTCGAGGTCCGCCCCGTTGCGCGGATCTATTGCTCGATGTCCTCCGGTATCTCGAAAGTGATAGTCATCGGTGGATCCTCCGTTCAATTGCAACTGAAGAAAGTGGGGTGACGACGGTGACGACCTGGCGGGGCCCTCGTGCAGGGCGTCAGGATGGTTCAGATTCGCCAGTTGACGAGCACAAGATGATGTCCAAGCTGCTGGATTCGCTGATAGTGGGCCGTGTTTCCAGTGACGAGCTCTAGGCCGGCCTGCAGGGCGGTGGCTGCGATCATCGGGTCAGCCCGCCCGATGGGCTGCCCGAGGCGTTCCAGTTCCCCTATGATCCGACCGGCTAGCTCAGCCGCGGCTTGGTCGAAAGCCAGAACTTCTTCAGAGGCGATGTTGGTGAGGAACGCCTGCAACCGCCGTGGGCTCTGTTTCTTCTGAAAACCCCGGACGATCTCCATAACGGTGATGACCGAGACGGTGTACCGTCCAAAGGCCGCTCGGTAGGCGGCGCCGTTTCCGGCAACGGTCTGGTTCACGCCCTTGCCAAGTTCGGAGAAGATGTCGGTATCGATGAGAGCCTTATTCACCGGGGGGCAGCCTCCAGGGCCGCTCCTCGCGAATCTTCATCGCCTGCTCGACGATCTCATCAAGCAACTCGGCATCCTCACGCATCGAGCCCAGCCAGGGATCCGGTGTCGGCTGCGTGGTGGCAGACTCTTGGACTTTCTGGAACTGCCAAAGAGCCTCGCGTACCACTTGGTCCTCGGAATGAAAACGCCCGGTGCGGACCTGGTCATGGACGAAGCGTTCGAGTTCTTCGGGCAGATGGATTTCCATGGTGAGGAGCCTCCTTCGAGTCTCGGCCGCCCTTCGGGTTTGGGGCGATCATCGGTTCCTTCCAGCTTAACTCGAACGCCAGGTCTTGGCAAAAGCGGCCGGGGCCGGGGCCGGCAGCGGAATCCCACGTCTCGCCGCTTGTGCCGTTGCATCATGCGTTTGTTGACGGCCTCGGCTTGGTCACCGCCCCGATTGACTTTCTGAACGCAAGATCACTTGATATAATACCCTGGGTGCATCGCCTCAGGAGATCGCGGTGATGGGAATAATCAAGCGTTTGCCAGAGACAGTCGTCAACCAGATCGCCGCGGGCGAGGTGGTCGAGCGGCCGGCGAGCGCGGTGAAAGAATTGCTCGAGAACGCCATCGACGCCCAGGCGACGCGGATCGATCTCTCGGTGGAACGCGGCGGCAAGGACCTGGTGCGGGTCGCGGACAACGGGACCGGCATGGCGCCGGACGACCTGGTGCCGGCATTTCAGCAGCACGCGACCAGCAAGCTCGCCCTGGCCGACGAGCTGCATAAGGTTAAAACTCTCGGCTTTCGCGGCGAGGCCCTGGCGGCGATCGCCGAGGTCGCGAAGATTCGCTGCCAGACCCGCCAGCCCGAGGCGAACCAGGGCTCCGAGCTCTCGATCGAGGGAGGCGTCTTCGGGCCGGTCAAGAAATGCGGCTGCCCGACCGGGACCGTGATCGAAGTCCGCAACCTGTTCTACAACATCCCGGTGCGCCGCACGTTCCTGAAGTCTGACGTGACCGAAAGCGGCCATGTCGCCGAGATGTTCCAGCGAATCGCGCTGGCTCATCCGAACGTGCACCTCACTTTTCGTTCCGGCGGCAAGATCGTTCATGATTTGCCGGCGACGACCGGGACCCGCGAGCGGATCGCGACCTTCTTCGGCCGCGAGCTGGCCGAATCGCTGCTCTGGGTCGAAGGCCAGTTCGACGACATGCACCTCTGGGGCTACGTGGCCCATCCCTCGCAGAGCCGTTCCACCGCCAAGGGTCAGTTTCTCTTTCTGGGCGGCCGGTACGTGCGCGACCGTTCGCTTTCGCACGCGCTCAATGAGGCTTATCGCGGGTTGCTGATGACCGGCAGGATGCCGGTGGCATTTCTCCATCTCGAGATCCCTCCCGAGGACGTGGATGTCAACGTTCACCCCACGAAGATCGAGGTCCGCTTCCGCGATTCCCAGCGCGTCTACAGTCAACTGCTCTCCACCCTGCGCCAGACGTTCCTCAAAAGCGACCTGCACGCGCGACTGCAAGCCGGCCAGGAGGCAGCGGAGGCAACCGAGAAGGAGGCGGCGGCTCGACCGGCCGATCTTGCCGGCACGGCCCATTTCCTGACGGGGCCCTCCAGGAGCGCCGACACCGGTCAATTCGAGCTGACGGGCAGCCCATCCGATCGGCAGACCGTGGCGTCGTGGTTCGAGCCGAGTGGCGCCAAGCCCCGCATTCCGGAATCGATCGGCCAGCCGAAGGCGCCCGCGTGGGCTCAGTCGCTGCCTTTGGGGTATGCGGCCGGTCCCGGCGAGTCGTTCGACGAATTCTCGGCGGCCGGCGAGCGTTCCCGGGTGGCGCCAGGCGGTGACGGTCCCGAGACGGAAGGCGCGGCTGGCGGCGGGCCATTACTCGCGCAGCCGGCGGCTGGGGGCCCAGCTTCCGCCACGCCCCCCCTGCCCCCGGGCGCAACGTATCCAGACCTCGAGGGCACATCCCCGAGCGGACCGTTCGACGGCGGGGCGACGCCTGCGCGCGGCGACGGCTTCGAGGGACCGAACCGGCATCGAGACCCCGGCATGGGGCCGGTCAAAGCGATCCAGGTTCACGAGAGCTATCTGATCGCCGAGACCGGCGACGGCATGGTGGTCATCGACCAGCACGCACTTCATGAACGGATCTTGTACGAGGAGATGAGGGGCCGAGTCGCGGCCGGCCAGGTCGAGTCGCAACGACTCCTCGTTCCCGAGACGGTGGATCTGAGCGCGGCCGAGGTGCCGCTGGTCCTGGAGCATGGGGAGCTCCTGGCTCAGCTCGGGCTGGAGGTCGAAGCGTTCGGCGGCGACACGGTGCTCGTGCGCAGCATCCCGGCGATGCTGCGGCACGTCGTGCCCGAGCGACTGGTCCGCGACCTCGCCGAGCAGCTCCGCACCCAGCCGCTGCCTCCGACTCGTGATGGACTCTTGGCCGAACTTTTGCACATGATCGCGTGCAAGGCGGCCGTCAAGGCCGGCCAGCCGCTTTCGCCCCAGGAAATCGACGCGCTTCTGGAGCGCCGGCACCTGGTTGCCGACTCCCATCACTGTCCGCATGGCCGGCCGACTGCGCTCATATTCACCAAGGCTGACCTGGAAAAGCAATTCGGGCGAACGTGAGCTTGACCGGGCAGCGATCATCCTTTTGGGCGCTTTACCGGTCGATCGACCTCTTTCATCGGCCAGTGCGCTTCGCGTAAGATATTGGTAGTCATCACGCTCGGCGTGATATCCAGGGCGCCCCGCAGCGGGGGTGCGGGCGCAACAGTAGCTGCGGCAGTCATCACGCTGCGCGTGATGTCGAGGGCGCCCCCGACGCGGGGGCGTGGGGCTGATGATATGCGGAACGATCGGGCGGGGACGACACTCTTCGCTGGCCGAAGAGTGGAAGGCGGCGGCCGAGGCCGGCGTCAACATGGTCGAATTGCGGATCGACTGCCTCCGCCGCGATCCCGACCTCAAGCGAATTCTCAAGGACCGCCCCACGCCGGCGATCTTCACGATCCGCCGCGGAGTCGATGGAGGCCTGTGGCGGGGCAACGAAGAGAAGCGGCAGCAGATCTTGCGCGAGGCCGTCGCGCTCGGGGTTGATTACATCGACCTGGAGTCGGACATCGCGTCCAAGATCCGCCGTTTCGGCAAGACCAAGCGCATCGTCAGCTACCACAACCTCAAGACCACGCCGGTCGATCTGCAAGACATCGCCGAGCAGTGCGCGACTTTCGACCCGGACATCGTCAAGGTGGCCACCTCCGCCTCGACCCTCGCCGAAGCGTCTCGCGTGCTGCACGTGGGCGCCACCAGTAAGTCGCCGACGATATCCATTGCCATTGGTGAGCTGGGCGTATTCACGCGGATCTTGGGGCCCAAGTATGGCGCCCCGTTCACGTATGCGGGCTTCAATCCGGAGCGGGTTTTCGCCGCGGGCATGGTCCCCTTCTCGGTCCTGAGAAAAGACTTCGCGTACGACGAAATCAACCGGCAAACCGAGGTCTATGGCGTCATCGGCGATCCGATTGAACAAAGTCTGAGCCCGGCGATCCACAACGCCGGCTTCCGTCAGCTCGGGCTCAACAAGGTCATGGTCCCATTCCTTGTTCCCAACGGTGAGCTGCCGGCGTTCCTGACCGAATTGCTCTGGCTCGACATCAAGGGCATCAGCGTGACGATTCCCCACAAGGAAGCGATCCTGCCTCTCTTGCAACAGAAGGAAGGGTCCGTCGAGCGGACCGGGTCATGCAATACGGTGGTCATCCAGGAGGGCGGCGCGCGGGTCGGCTACAACACCGACTACCGCGCCGCGATGGATTCGCTCGAGGCGGCCATGGGCGGCGGCAGCGGTAGCGGCGAAGAGTCCGGCAGCCCGCTTCTGGACAAGCATGCTTTGATCCTGGGCGCGGGGGGCGTCGCGCGATCGATTGCGTTTGGCCTGGCGCGGCGCGGCGCACGTGACGATCTCCAATCGCAACGATGAACGCGCGACCCGATTGGCCGAGGAAGTCGGGTGCCGTACGATCAACTGGGGGCAGAGAGCCACCAATATCGTCGACGTCGTCATCAATGCGACTCCCGTCGGCATGCACCCCAACGTCGATGACACGCCGCTGCCGCCGGCGGCGTTCACCCGGTCGAACACAGTGGTCTTCGACACGGTGTATCACCCCGAGAACACCATGATGTTGAAGCTGGCGCGCGAGCGTGGCTGCAAGGTGGTTACCGGCGTCGATATGTTTATTCGTCAGGCGGCGATCCAGTTTCAGCTCTACACGGGGCAGCCGGCGCCTCTGGCGCTTTTCCACGAAGTGCTCCAACGCAAGCTCAGGCCGCTACGCGACGAATGACCGCAAGTGCCCATCTTTCCCAACGAGCCGGCCGGGGGTTGACCTTGATCGGCTACCGCGGCAGCGGAAAATCGACGGTCGGCAAGATCGTCGCCGATCGACTCGGCCGGCCCTTCCGCGATACCGACCTCGAGATCGAGGCGCGGAGCGGCCGATCGATCGCCGCCATCTTTGCCGAGGAGGCTGAGCCGTCATTTCGCGACTGGGAAGAGCGGACGCTCGCGGAACTCGCCGGCGAGTTTCCCGAGGCGGTGCTCGCGACGGGCGGCGGCGTGGTGCTCCGTGAGGCGAATCGCCGCCGAATTCGCGATTTCGGCTTCGTCGCCTGGCTCCAGGCCCCGCCCGAGGAACTGGCGCGCCGGCTCGAGACCGACCCACGAAGCCCAACGAGTCGACCGGCGCTGACCCACGCGGGGACACTCGGCGAGATTGCCCAGGTCCTGGCGGTCCGGGCTCCAATTTATCGGGAACTGGCCGACGCGACGGTCGAGACCGAGGGGAAGAGCGCCGATTGGGTCGCGTCCGCCTTGATCGATCGCTGGCTTGTGGGCCTCTACTGAGCGGAGACCTTCATGTTCGTGACATGGCCGCTCTTGGTTGCGCTTGGCCTGGGAGTCTTCCTGATCGGCACCGTGGTCGGAAGCTTCCTGAATGTCTGCATTTACCGGATTCCCTGGCAGAAGAGCGTGATCTGGCCGGGCTCGCGCTGTCCGATCTGTTTCAACGACATCGCGGCTCGCGACAACATTCCGGTGATCAGTTGGATCGCGCTTCGGGGCGAGTGCCGCAGTTGCGGGGTAAAAATCCCGATTCGCTATCTGCTGGTGGAAAGCCTGGTCGGGATGTTGTTTCTGGGGACCTTTTTTATCGATATGCTGAACGGGCCGCGCGGGCCCTGGGAACAGGTCTCTCCATTTCAGCTTGCAGTTACGGCTTACCACGATATCCTGATCGCATTGCTCGTCGCGGCCACGTTCATCGACTACGACCTGATGATCATTCCGGACGCGATCACGAGGACCGGATGGATCCTGGGCATCGGGCTGGGTACGCTCTGGCCGCAAATTCGGCCCGCACCGGCGGACGCGGCGACTCACCTGGGAGGGTTCGGGATCGGATTGCTGGGTCTCGTAGTCGGCGCCGGTTTGACGCAGGCCGTGCGGCTGAGTTTCGGGTTCATCCTGCGTCGCGAGGCGATGGGCGATGGCGACGTGACCCTGATGGGAATGATCGGCGCGTTCCTCGGCTGGCAGGCCGCAGTTCTCACCTTCTTCATCGCCCCATTCTTTGGACTGGCACACGCGGCATGGAAACTGTTGAAGCTGATCAGGAAGTGGCTAAGCGGCGGCCAATTATCCGGTTCGGATCGCGAACTTGCCTACGGGCCTTATCTGAGCATGGCGGCCGTGGCGGTTCTCTTGGCCTGGCCCTGGCTGTGGCGGAACTGGGCAAAAGGCCTGTTCCAGACGCTTCACATGCTATTCTGGTGGTTCTGGGGAATTAACGTCTAAGTGAGATAACATGGCCTACCAATACAAACGGCGCAAACTGGCGATTGTGCGTAATTTATGGGTCTACCGACGGTTGATTGCCACAGCCGCTCTCCTGGGAGTGATGCTCTGGTTTATGTGGGCCAATTCCCGCCCGGCGATCGTGACGTTCCCGTTCGGTCTGGGAGAATACACCAGCACGGTCGGCGTCGTAATGCTCTTGACCGCTCTTGTCAGTTCGGTTGCGACCATTCTGGTGGTGACCCTGATCTTTGCGCTCAAGCGCATTCGCGGTCCGCACTCCGCACCGGAGTCGGCTCATCGCACCGAAAAGCCGGGCGATCGGCCCCCGCCCGACTACGCCGCGAAAACCACCGAAGGGTTTTCAAACGCTCAGTGGTCAAATTGACGAAAATAACTCAGGCCAGATCACTTTTCCGTTATCGTGCACTTGCGGGGCAAGATTTTGAGCTTCCGCTCGCGATTGAATGCCCAAATCGTTTCGGACCAATGGCTTGAGCCAGAATCGAATCTGGGTGCGCGCCTTCGTTCTGGCTTGGTATGGCTGGCCTGGGCAGCATGCAAGGCGGCAAGCTGCGTGGTTTTTGGTGCCTTTTGCGGCTGCTCGGGTCAGAACACCTTCTTGACGGGCGGTCCCTCGGTGGGGCAGCTCAAGACGAGTCTGAGCCATCTGGAGTACGAAAACGACCAACTGAAGCGTCAGGTTGCGAAGCTCGAACAGGATAGCCGCGGTCTGGAGGATCGCCTGGTTCAAGAGCAGGTCGACAACGGCGATCTCGCGGCCCGCCTGGACGATGCGCGAAACTTGCTCAGGGATCGCGGGATCGACGCGGACACCCGGCTGGGTTCCCATCGGACCGAGGGAGAATCGCGGGGTTATTCCGGCGGTGACGACGACGGCGGTGTTCACACTTTGCCTGCCGCTCAGTCGTCGCGCAAGCGCCGCAAACCCCCGTTCGCTCGAATACCCGGCCGTCTCGACGACCTGCCCAGATCCCAGGATGACGATGACTCCGATTCGACACAGGAAGGGCGCCCTTCGCAGTCCGAGCGGCGGCGCAGCCGCTCGGGCGACGACCTGGATCATCACGCGTCGCGGACCAGCCCGCGCGCCTGGCTTCCGGTCGCCGCATCGAACGACGATGGACTATCGCGGGTGCGCTGAAAAAAGGCTTTCTCCGCAACCGGCGGGTGGGAACATAGGCAGGACCGAATGATTGGAGGACGGGTTGCCGATTCGTCCTCCGGTGAATTGGTTTCCGCCATCGGGCCTACGCCGTGCTCGATCGGCGCGGACTTCTCGCCTGGGCCGCCCGGCTTGCACGCTCTTTCGAGGCCGGTGGAATCGCTGCCGGTGCTTGGGACAGAGGAAACCGAACGGAAATCGACGTGCCGCTTCCAAGCTCCGAGTCGAGGGTGATTTCACCGTTGAGCTGATAGACCAGCTCGCGACAGATCGCCAGTCCCAGTCCGCTCCCCTCGATGCCGGAATGCTCGTCGCGGGCCAGGCGAAAGAACGGTTCGAAGACTCGTTCGAGGGAATCGGGTGGAATGCCGGGGCCGGTGTCCGCAACCGTCACGCTCCAAGAACTGCTTTCCCCCCTGGCAGACAGGCGGACCGTCCCCCCCATTGGGGTGTACTTCAAGGCGTTGGAGACGAGGTTGCCGAAAATCTGCTGGCAGCGCGAAGCGTCGGTGACAACCACGATGTCCGGTGCGTCGGCCTGCGATTCCCAGTCGAGCAAGCGGGCGGAAGCAATCGGCGCGAATTGGCGGTTGATCTCGTCGGTCAGGGCCCCGATCGTGAACGAACCAAGACAGACGGGCCGCGAACCCTGAACGATTCCCGCGTAGTCAAGATAACTACGAGTCAGTTGCAAGACGTCATCGCAGAGCGAGACCATCGTCAAGAGGTGGCCGCGCTGGTCGTGGCTGATCGTGGGAGGCGATTCGCCCAGGAGCAGGTCAAAACCTGCTCGAAGCGAGATCAGCGGTCTAGAGAGCTCATGGCTCAGATTCGAGAGAATCGACCTGAGCTCGGTCTGATCGATGGAGAGCTGAGCGTTTCCTTCGCTCTGGGGCCTTGAATGGATCGAGGTCATTTGCGCGTCCTTGGCGGAAGACTCCTGGCAGTCATGCTCGATTGCGCGGATAGGCTCCGAGGTTTGCGGTTCGACCGTCTTCCAAGGAGGCGTTGCTGGTGTCGTGGTGGGCGTGCCCCCCAGCCGCGACAGCATGCGTCGATCAGGAGACGACGATCTGATTCGCCAGAAGAGGATGGCCGTCGGTCAGGTCAAGCACGGCTTGATGCGCCAGTTGCTTGGCGTGATAGGTACGAGATCGCCCCTGGAGGATAATCGCGTCATCCGAATAAACGACGTGAAGGTCGCGAATCCGGCCGTTCGCGACCCGATTGATGTGGCCCTCGATGAACTGGGCAAGTTCTTGGTGGTTTTTGCCGAGTCCGAGGCGATCAAGATCCGACGTGGCTTGGTAGAACGGCATGCCAGACTCCCGCTTGATGAGCGTCACGGCTGGGGCGACGCTTTGATGTGGAGCGCCGCCGAGCTGGTAGATTGGGAGTTTTCGTCTCGACGTTTGATCTCTCGAGACCTGGGAACGAGATTCAACCCCAAGCCTGCCGGCTTACGAGTCGCTCGCACCATCCGTGATCCCAACCGGCAATGAGAACGCTTTGCTCCTGTGGACGGTACTCGGAATGAAACGCCCGAAAATCGGCATCAGGCGCAGAGGATGCCCTCAAGACTAGCGAGCGAACTGCCGGTCGTCAAACATTATTCCCCATGCGGCATTTCGTAGGAACGCCGCACCGGTCGCGCCGGGGCCGGGGCCGGCGGATTATTACCCTCGTATAACTCGTCGGCCTGAATGATGGACTCGGCGAGTTTTGCCATGGGTATGCGGCGATCTTGACTTTGGCGCTGAAGCCTCCGGAAGGCTTCGCTCTCGTTGAGATGGAGCCGGGACATGAGAATTCCCTTGGCCCGCTCGATGAGCTTCCGCTCCCGCAAGGTAGATTTGAGCTGATCGACGTCTTCCTGAAGCGCTTTGAGCTCGCGCGCTCGCGCGACCGAAACCTGAACGGCGGCGTGCAAGCTCGAGTTGGTTGCCGGCTTGAGCAAGTAGGAGATCACACCGTCCTCGACCGCCTGGTCGATCAAGTTGGGATGTCCGTGGGCAGTCAGGATGATCACGGGCGTCCCTGGGTCATCGGCAATCTGCCGGGCCGCGGAAAGCCCGTCGAGACCCGGCATCTCGATGTCCAAAAAAACCGCGTCCGGGAGTGTCCGCCGACACATTTCGACAGCGCGTTGTCCATCGTTGACGACGGAGACGACGTCATATCCCAGCGATTCCAGTTGGTTTTGTAGGCCGACGGCGACTGGCTTTTCGTCGTCCGCAACCACAACACGATAAGGCTGAGTCATCGCCAAAATCCCCTCCGGAGAATCTCAAGAAGATGCTGATCAGTTCACGCGAATCGGTGCCGACTTCGTGTCTCTGGGTCTGTCGAATACCGCGACGGACGACGTGGGGAACATAAGCCCGCAAGTCAGTGCGCAATCAGTCATCGCTGGCTGGGACCGCGTTCTCATGATGCACCGCGCGCTACGTAACGATATTGACGGTCTGACCGTCATCGCCAATACTCCTCCTGAAAACTTGGCTCGGTCGTACACTGACTTTCCTTGCCCTCTCTCTCCTCAAGCTTACTACTACGGCGGAGCCCGCCGAACGTGACGCGACATCTGTGGTCGGTCCAATCGTTTGACGATCTCGTCGTGGGCGACGAGTGGGAAAGTCCGCGCCGGACTGTGACCGAGGCGGACGTCGTGGGCTTCGCGGGTATCTCGGGTGATTTCAATCCCCTCCACGTCGACCATTCTTCGCAGGTCGGCAACCCCTTCGGCCGCCCAGTCGCCCACGGGCTTCTGGGTTTGGCCATCGCCACGGGTCTTGCGAGCCATGCGCCGCGACTCGACACCCTGGCGTTCCTGGCCATCCTGGAATGGAAATTTCACCGTCCCATCCTCTTTGGGGACACGATCCACGTCGTATCGACGATCCTGGCGCTGGAATCGACTGCTGGCGGCCGGCGAGGCGTCGTCACCTGGCACAAGCGCATTTTGAACCAAGATGGACACCTGGTGCAAGAGGGTCGTACCCAGACACTTGTGAGAGGACGGACTGCCCGCAGCACTCCCGAGGCGCCGCAACCCGACGGTTCCGGGTGATTGACGCCACGCCCCGGCGTGTTCATCATGGCGCGGTGCGAAGTCTGCTGAACCGCCTCACAACTGGCTCGACCGGGTGCCTCTTGCATGGGTCGGAATCCTTCAAGACTTCGGCTTTCACTTGCGGGTGCGCAGCGTGAGCGTGATCGAACCTCCCAAACGGACGACGGCACTGGTCACGGGCGCGGCTCAGGGGATCGGACTGGGAATCGCCCGGTCCCTGGCCTCGGCTTCGTACAAGGTCATGCTCGTGGACGTCGAGGAAGCGCTGGTGCAGACCGCGGCCGCCAGCCTCCAGGCCGATGGGCACGAAGCGATTGGGCAGAAACTGGATGTCACCAATTCCGGCGAGTGGGACAAGGGCGTGCGGGCCTTGACCGAGCGCTGGGGAAGACTGGACGTTCTGGTTAACTGTGCTGGAATCAGCCCACGGGGAACGGCGGAGTCGACCGATGAGGCACTCTGGGATCGCACGCTCGCAATCAACCTCAAAGGCGCCTGGCTGGGAGTCAAGGCGTCGATTCCGAGTCTGCGGCAAGGGCGAGGCGCGATCGTCAACATCGGTTCGACCCGGGCGACTAGACCCATGCCGGGTTTGTTCTCCTATGTCGTCAGCAAGGCTGGCCTGTGGGGATTGACCCAGCAAGTCGCGGTCGAGTACCTGGTGGACGGGATCACGTGCAACATGATCGCGCCGGGATGGGTCGACACGCCGAACGAACGGCGGATTCAAGCTCAGTATGGCCGGCCCGATTTTCCGGCAGGGATCCGCAACCTCACCACGCCCGAGGAGATCGGAGCGGCCGTCGTCTATCTGGCATCGCCGGCGGGCCGCAAGATCAACGGCGTCATCTTGTACCTCGACGCCGGATTGCAGATCGCCGACGACGCCGGGATGGTATATCTGCCCGATCGCAGCCGCCCTCCCTACCAACAACGCATTGAAGAACACTGATGGAATGCCGACGGACTGATGGGAGCATTGATGATGAGCGAGTTCCTCTTCTGTTTGAACACGAGCACCATCCGGCCCACACCGCTCCTCGAGAAGATCGCGATCGCCGGCAAGGCCGGGTACAACGCGATCGAGCCCTGGAATGACGAGATCACCGACTACCTGGGCCAGGGCGGTACCATGCCCGAGCTCAAGCGGGCGATCGCGGACGCCGGCTTGAAGGTTGTGAGCGTGATCGCGCTGCACGGTTGGATCACCGCGGAGGGTGCCGAGTACAGGCGCGTCCTGGGCGACAGTCGCCGCCGGATGGAACAGGCCGCCGCCCTGGGAAGCCCCTACATCGTCGCCAGTCCTCCCCAGGAGATCGTCGACCTCAAGCGCGCCACCGACCGTTTTGCCGAGTTGATTGCGCTCGGCTCGGAGCTTGGCGTCATGCCGTCCATGGAATTCCTCGGGTTCGTCGCCGGGATCAAAAACGTCGCCAGTGCCTGGGCGATCGCCTCCGGCACCGGAAACGCGCGCGCCACGGTTGTCGCCGACGTCTTCCACATGATGCGTGGGGGCGGTTCCATCGACGACTTGCTGACAATCCCCGGCGATCGCCTGGCTTGCTTCCACATCAACGACTTGCCGGCACAACCGGACCCGCTGATTCAGAAGGACGAGGACCGCGTCATGGTCGGCGACGGTATTGCCGACTTGCCGCGCGTGATTGCGAACCTGCGTGCGATCAAATACCAGGGCCCGCTTTCACTCGAGCTTTTCAACCGCAAGTTGTGGGCCGAAGACCCACTGGGGGTCGTAGAGCGCGGGCTGGCGCGAATTCGGGCGCTGGTCGAGGGATAGAACCACTCGCGGGACGGTACCCAACGACCCCCGCAGCGGGCATTGGCACAGGCGGCAAACTTCCCGGAAGCGTTGCTCACCCGTATCATGGAGTGAGAGAGAGGCGCGTGATGGGGCGCCGCCTGGTCGGAATCAAGGGTACGATCATGCCAATCCATGACTGGACACGCGTTGACGCAGGAATCTTCCACCACTTTCATCAGCGCTGGATCAGCGCGATCACAGATCTGCTCAACGAGCGATTGCTTCCGCGTCAGTACTACGCGCTCAATGAACAGCAGGGCGCGGGATTCGAGCCCGACGTTCGGACGCTGAAGTCGAGCGAACAGACCGAGTCATCGAACGAAGACAGCGAACCTCCGTTGACACACCGCACGGGAGATGGAGAGGGGAATGAGGTCTCCCGAGGGTTGCTCTTGGCGGAACCACGCGTCCGCATCACGGCCGAATCGGACCTGGACTTCTACCGCCGCAAACAAAACGTCGCGGCCGTTCGGCACGTCTCGGGCGACCGGCTCGTCGCAGTCGTCGAGAGTATCTCGAAAGGGAATAAGTCGGGCCGCAAGGTATTCGAGGACTTCGTTCGCAAGGCAACTGAGTTTTTGCACCACGAAGTCCACTTGCTCATCATCGACTTGCAGCCAACAGGCCCACGCGATCCCCAGGGAATCCACGGCGCGATCTGGGATGAGGTCGCCGGCGAGGAGTACAACCGGCCCGTCGACAAACCGTTAACGCTCGCCGCCTATGAGTCGGGAGCGGTTGTGCGAGCCTTCATCGAACCAATCAGCGTGGGCGACACGCTGATCGACATGCCGCTCTTCCTCGAGCGCGGCCGCCATGTCGCGGTGCCGCTCGAAGAGACCTATCGGATTGCTTTCCAAGCCGTGCCGAGGCGATGGCGGACCGTTCTCGAAGCGGGCTGAGAAAGCCTTATGGAATGCGCAAGTTTCGGCAAGTCGCGCAGCGGCATGGTGGACCCTCCCCTCATTTCATCGTAGCCGAGACATCCCTACTTGCGAGAGTAGCACGGCAACGCGGCTGCGTTTCCTTTCCGCCTTTCAATGTTCGTTCGCGGACTGCTCAGGGTGGACTTTCGCGGATTTGGGGATACCATATTGAGTTCCGAGCGTCGCGTAAGCGGATCGAGTCTTTGTGAGGAAGGTTCATGATCGTCGGCGTGCCTCGAGAGAGCTTTCCGGGCGAACGGCGCGTCGCTCTCGTTCCGAGCGTGATTCCGAATCTTCTGAAGGCGGGCCTCGAGGTCGTGTTGGAAGCGGGCGCCGGCTTGGAGGCCGGCTACCCAGATGCGGATTATACGGCTCGCGGCGCCAAGATCCTGACCGATCGCGCGCTTGTCTTTCACTCCTCCGATATCGTGCTCCAGGTGCTGTGTCACGGCTCGAACGACCAGAGCGGCCGCGACGATCTTCCCCTCATGCGCCGCGACCTGGTGGTGATCGGGTTCCTGCGGCCGCTCGGAACGCTCGACACCGTTCGCGAGCTCGCGGCCACCGGAGTCACGTCGTTCTCCGTCGAGCTGATGCCGCGGACCACTCGTGCGCAGAGCATGGACGCGCTGTCGTCGATGGCGACGGTCTGCGGTTACAAGGCGGCCGTGCTGGCCGCCGACACCCTGCCGCGGCTCTTCCCCATGCTGACCACCGCGGCGGGCACGATCACGCCCGCGCGGGTGCTGGTGATCGGGGCCGGCGTGGCGGGCTTGCAGGCGATCGCCACGGCGCGGCGGCTGGGCGCGGTCGCCTCCGCCTACGACATGAGGCCGGCCGCCAAGGAGCAAGTCCAGAGCCTGGGCGGACGCTTCGTCGAGCTGCCCATCGAAGCCCAAAATGCGGAAGACGCGCGCGGATACGCCCGCGCGCAGGACGAGACGTTCTACGACCGCCAGCGCGCGCTGCTTGCCAAGGTGGTGGCCGAGAGCGACGTCGTGATCACGGCCGCGGTGATTCCGGGCAAGAAATCGCCCGTCCTGGTCACGCGCGACATGGTGGAAAGCATGGCGCCTGGGTCGGTGATCGTCGATCTCGCGGCGGAGCGCGGCGGCAACTGCGAGCTGACCGTACCCGGCGCCGAAGTTGTCAAGCACGGCGTCACCATCATCGGCTTGCCCAACCTCGCCAGCACGGTGCCCTACCACGCGAGCCAGATGTACGCGCGAAACATGTGCGCGTTCTTGCTCCATCTCGTGCGCGAGGGAAAGCTCAAGCTGGATCCGAGCGATGAGATCATCCGCGAGACGATGCTGACCAAAGGGGGCGAGATCGTCAATGCCCGGGTGCGGGAGTTTTTCTCGTTGCCGGCGCCGGCCCAGGGGACCAAATGATGAAGCTGGACGTGATCAGTAGCCTCTATGTGTTCATGCTCGCGGCATTTATCGGGTTCGAAGTGATCCGCCGCGTCTCGCCGTTACTCCATACGCCGCTCATGTCGCTCACCAACGCGCTCGATGCGATCGCCGTGGTGGGTGCCATCATTCTCGCGGGCGCGCATCGGGGCACGATGGCGACGGTGCTCGGCATGATCGCAATCGTCGCGGCCACGAGCAACGTCGTGGGCGGGTTCGTCATCACCGACCGGATGCTCAAGATGTTCAAGACGAGCGGCCCGAGAAAATAGGAAACGCGATGACCGGCAGAGACTACACGATCGAAATCGCCTACCTCGTCGCCACGGCTCTTTTCATTCTTTCGTTGAAATGGATGAGCTCGCCGGTCACGGCACGTCGAGGCGTCAGGGCGGGTGAGGTGGGCATGTTGCTCGCCATCGTCGGGACGCTCTTTCACCAGGGCATCGTCGAGTGGCGCTTCATCTTCATTGCGCTCGTCTTGGGGTCGATCATTGGCGTGCCGCTGGGTCTGGTGCAGATGACGGCCGTGCCCCAGCGGACGGCGCTTTCCCACGCCTTCGGGGCGCTCTGCGTGACCCTGGTCGGCACGGCCGAGTATTACCTCCAGGCACCCGACGTGCCGACTTTCACGATGGCCGTACTCGCGCTGGAAGTCATCCTCGGCTCCCTCACCTTCACCGGCAGCTTGATGGCCGCCGGCAAGCTGCAAGAACTGTTGCCGCAGCGGCCGATCACATTCAAGCGCCAGAACGTTTACAACCTGTTCCTCCTGGGGCTCGCACTCGGCGCCGCGGCCTATCTGGTCTATGACCCGGGTCGGACCTGGCTTTTTCCCTTCCTCGTGGTGGTCCCGCTAATTTTTGGCGTGTTCATGATCATCCCCATCGGCGGCGCCGACATGCCGACGGTGATCTCGCTCTTGAACTCCTACGCCGGCCTTTCCGCCGCCGCGATGGGATTCGTGCTGGACAGCAAGCTCTTGATCGTCGCCGGAGCGCTCGACGGCGCCTCGGGTTTTATCCTGTCTGTCAATATGTCCAAGGCCATGAACCGGTCGTTCTCGAACGTTCTGTTCGGGGCGTTCGGTCAGGAGCAAGCCGCTGGCCCGGGCGTCCAGGAGGCGCGGCCGGTCCGCAGTGCGACGGCCGAGGAAGCCGCGGCCATCTTATCGGCGGCCAACAAAGTGGTGATCGTGCCCGGTTACGGCATGGCGGTCGCGCAGGCGCAGCACAAGGTGAGAGAGCTCTATGACGCCCTCACCAAGCGGGGCGTGGATGTCAAGTTTGGCATCCACCCCGTCGCCGGCCGGATGCCCGGCCACATGAATGTGCTTCTGGCCGAGGCCGACATCCCGTATGACAAGCTTCTCGACATGGACGAGGTCAATGGCGACTTCCCTCAGACGGACGTCGCGCTCGTGATCGGCGCCAACGATGTGACCAACCCGGCGGCGCGGACCGATCCCTCCAGCCCGATCTACGGAATGCCGATTCTCGATGTCGACAAGGCACGCACGGTCATGGTCATCAAGCGGAGCATGAGCCCCGGCTTCGCCGGAATCGACAACCCCCTCTATTACCTCGACCGGACCCTGATGCTCTTCGGCGACGCCCGCGCATTCGTGGGCGCGATCCTCCGCGAACTCAGCGGTGGGGAACACGGCTGAGGTGCCTCGTAACCAGCATGCCGAAAATTTGCAGGGATTGCGCGAGGGAGGATTGGCGTTTTCCCCTTACGATTGTGGTAGGATGTCGATCGTCGCAACAATGCGCACCGGCTTTCTGCGATACTGAGAGGAGCCAACCGTGAATCTCGTCCTGATCGTTTCCCTGGTGTTGGCTCAATCGTCGCAAGGCGCCGCGCTGGGCGAACGCGACGCTCGTCGCGACGATCAGGAATACGCTTGGCTTCGATCGAGATTCACACACGCGCTCCACGAAATCGTGGAGATGAGCGCCAGCGATGACGCGAGCAAGAAGCTTCTCCAGGAGGCGACGCACGCGGAGACGATCGCACGTTTCATGAAACTGTCGCGGGGCCGGCCGCGAGATCCCGAAGCTGTCGATGCCCTGGTATGGATCAGCAGGTTCAGCCCGTGGCCACCCACGCGGCCGGCGACCTCAGACGCCGAAGAAGCCAGGAGGATGCTGGCGAGCCAACACCTCGGAAGCGAACGGCTGGCACTGGCATTCGCGGGGGCGATGGTGCTCGCCAGTGGATCCGAGGGTGCTGAAATGCTGTACCGCGAGGCTTTGTCCCAAAGCCCGCACCGCGCTGTCCGCGGGCGGGCCTGCTACTGGCTCGGGTGCTATCTGCTGGAGCAAGCCGACTGGGGTCGCGAGCTCTCGCGACCTGATGCCGACTGGAAAGACGTGCCGGAGGCTCGCCGCGTTCCGTTGATCGTCGCAAGACGATGGGGTGAGGATGCCCTCAAACGACTCAAGGGAAAAGACCCGAATCAACTGACCAAGGAGGCTGAGTCCCTCTTTGAACGCGCATCGAGCCAGTTTGACGATGTCACCACCCGAGGAGACGGATCTGACCGAATCGGCGAAGCAGCCCGCGTGCAGTTGCATGCGATCAGGGATCTTGCGGTAGGCCGTACCGCACCGCAAATCGAAGGTCAAGACGTGGATGGGAAAGTGTTCCGTCTCAGCGACTTTCGCGGCAAGATCGTTGTCTTGACATTCTCCGGCAACTGGTGCGGTCCTTGCCGAGCGATGTACCCGCACGAGCGGGCGCTGGTGGAGCGCATGAAGGGAGAGCACTTTGCGCTCCTGAGTGTCAACACCGACGAAAAGAAGGAAACCTTGCAAGACGCGATCAAGCGCGGCGAGGTAACCTGGCGCTGCTGGTGGGACCGCAGCACGACCGGCCCGATTTGTGACACCTGGCATATTGTATCATTCCCGACGGTGTTTGTGATCGACCGGGAAGGAACCATCCGTTTCAAGAATGTGCGGGGTCAGGAACTGGACGCCGCACTGGCAGAACTCCTGGCCAGGACCAGGCACCATAACAACCGATGATCCTGTCGTGCTGGACCCTGCCAAAATGCCTGGAATTCCGCATTCTCAGAATGCCTTGCCGATGCTACAATGCCCCATCTAGAATCTTAACCCCGCGATTCCGCCGGGTTTTCCTTCGGTTCTCAGGTCAGTTTCCCCTCTCTGCGAGTCACACTTCAGGGCGATTCTGGTGATGACCAGAACGCATCAAGAAGCGGTCCGTCGTGCGGACAGTCGCTCAACGTCGGTCGTCCGGAATTGAGCTCCGATAAAACGGCCGCCGAAAACCACGAGCCACGGAAGGTGTTCTATGTGGAACCGTAATCGCGGACGCCGCTTGCAGATGGCCGTTCGGTATCGTGGCGCGAGCACGAGGCCGGTGCGCCGGGTGTCATGCGAGCCCGCGCTCGACGTTCTGGAAAACCGCCAGTTGATGACGGCGTCTCTGCAAGCCATTCCGGCCGTAACCGTCCCGGCTCTCCAGGGATATACCGTCCCCTTGCTCGCCAACAGCGGCACCACCGACGCCCAGACCTTCACGGTCACGTCCAGCAACCCGGACATCGCCGCGTCGGTGGCTCAGGGCCCATTCTGGACCCTGGGCGTTTCCTACGACGACTCGACGAACGCATCGCAAAGCTTCACGGGATCGTTGACCTTCCAGCTCTTCCAGACCTTGACGCCGAATACCGTCAACATGATCACCCAGTTCACCAACGATGAGTTCTACGTGAACTCCGGCTACTATTTTCCCCGGGTCGTGAGCGACTTCGACTCGCCCACAACGACCGTCATCCAGGGAGGCTCGACCACGCAGGACGGCACCGGTACCGGCGGTGAGCCCAATACACCCTTTGCCAATGAAAACGTTCAGCAACTGGCACTCACTGGCGTCGATCAACTGGCGCTAGCGAACTCCGGCGGGACGGACTCGAATAATACGCAGTTCTTCATCAACACCGGACCGGCCGACGCCCTGGGATACAACTACACGGTCTTTGGCCAGCTTGTCTCCGGCCAGGCCACACTGGCCAAGATGGCCTCTATACCCGTCCAGGACAATCCCGTCAGCAAGGAACATTCCGAGCCGGTCAACCCCTTGAAAATCACATCGGCGTCGCTCTCTTCCACGAGTCCCGACGGCGTGGTCATCCTCGACACCACGCAGGCAAAGCCAGGCGAAACGGCTACCATCACCGTCAAGGCGACCGACCCAGTTGACGGCACGACGACATCTCAGTCATTCAACGTCCTGGTCGGACCGTACATCGGGCCGACGACCTCTTCGACGATCGGTAATGTCAACTTCAAGCCGTATGCGAGTCCGGTCGCGGCGGCCGCCTATGACAACGTCGCGAACCAGATTCAGTTGTCAGGTCAGAGCACTTACCCCGACACCACCGTCCCGGCGCCGCTAAGTTACGACTTGATCTCGCAGCCGAGCCACGGCACCATCAGCAACTTCAATGCTGCAACGGGCACATTGACCTACACGCCGGACCCAGGGTACTTGGGTGCTGACACGTTTCAGTACGTGGTGACGGCGACCGGTCCCAACACGTCGGCCGCCCCGGCGACCAGCAACCCCGCCACGGTCACGCTCGCCGTCTCCGCGCCACCGCCGGTGGTATCCGTCCAGAACGTCTCGCTGGCCACGAACCAGAGGCACATGGTGTCGCAAATCGATGTGACTTTCAGCGGGCAAGTCAACGCCACGGAGGCCGACGAGACCGGGATCTATCATCTGGCCTTTCCCAACAAGAAAGGCTCTTATACGGCCAGGAACGCGGTCGTCGTCAAACTCCGCTCGGCGGTGTACAGCGCGGCGACGGACAGCGTGACCCTCACCCCGAGGAGGCCATTCGCGCTCAAGTCCCAGGCATTGCAGCTCGAGATCAACGGAACGTCCCCGTCCGGTCTCCAAGATGCCGTGGGCCAGTATATAGCCGGCGCCGCTAACGGCCCGGCCGGGAGCGACGCCGTGGTCTTGATCTCCAAGAATGTGGTGGAGGTAGAGTGAACAGAAAGGCTTGAGACGTCCTACCTGCTAATAAGTTCGCCCGAGGTAGCCCACGATCGCCCGCTTCAGTTCAAGAGGATCAATCGCACCGGTCTTGCGATAGAGGATCTTGCCGCCGGGTGCGATCACCAGAGTGTAGGGAACCGGGCCTGGCCACTGGCGATCGAGTGCCTCGGCAAACTTGTCGCGGTCGTCGCCGTTCCAGATGTAGTTGAGCGCCGCGACGTGATTCTCCTTCAACACCTTGACGGCATCTTCTTTCTTCCCGATGTCGTCGAGGCTGATCGTCACGAGCTGGAAGTTGCGTCCGCGATACATCCGGTTCATCGTCACAAACTCGGGCAATTCGGCGACGCACGGGCCGCACCAGCTCGCCCAGAGATTCACCAGCAGCAACTTTTTGGTGTCGTTGGCGGCGAGCTTGGCGACCTCGGCGATGTCGATCGGCTCGAGGTTGACCGGCTCGGCGTTCCAGCGGGCGAGCGATTTCTGGGCGTCGGCCGCCTTCTCGGCCCACTTGGTCGAGCAGCCGACGACGCGGGTCGTCGGCACCGCGACCTCCCGGCCTGCGAGCAGGGCTTCGACGGCGTTCTTGGCCTCGTGTGATTTGACGGTCTTGACCTCGGAGTCGTCGAACCGGCCGACGTAACGAAGCTTGCGCTCGCTGTCGAAGATGAAGACATGCGGAGTGGCGAGCACGCCATAGGCCTTGGCAGTTGCCTGGGTTTCGCCGTCGTACAGGTAAGGGTAAAGAAAACCGTGGTCCTTGGCCCGGATCTTCATCTCATCGAACGAGTCGCCCAGGTCGGTGTAGCCGAGCTCGTCAAGCCGCACGGCCTTGGGGTCGTTGGGCGAGATTGCGACGACGGCAACGCCGCGATCGCGATAATCCGCGTGCAGCCGGGCAAGCCGGCCCTCGTAGGCCTGGGCTGTCGGACAGTGATTGCAGGTGAAGACGACGACCAGGACCTTCGCCTGAGAAAAGTCGGCGAGGCTGTAGGTTTTGCCATCGACTCCAGGAAGCTGGAAGTCGGGGGCCTGGGAACCGATTGCCAGCGTCTCGCGCCCGGGCGGTTCGGCAGCCGCCGCGATGGCGGGCAAGATCACGGACAGGACGACATTTGCCACGCTTTTCAAGACGAGCTTCATGATCGAGGTCTCCGGCGTCTCCGACCTTGCAGTTTGTGCCAACCCGCAGTGTGCCACGCCGGGGCCGGCATTCCAAGCCGCTGGTCAATCCAGCGCTGGCGCTTTTTTCGGTGTCCGCTACTTGCCGGGCTTATGCCGCCGTTGCACCCCAGCCGATAACACAGGCAAACGACATAAGACGAGGGAACCCGGTTAACCGCTCTGGTAACGCGTCGGTGCTTTGATTCAGGACGGCGCTCAAAACGCGCCGTGCCTTTGACAACGATTTGCGATTGTTCCACAATGAGCTTATGGCACGCAAGCAGCCATTTGAGCTCAGCTACGACCACGCGACGAAGGAGCAATTGCGGGCCATCCCAGCGAAGTATCACTCGCTCATTCGGAGGGTCGTCGAGGAGCAGTTGCGTTTCGAGCCGGAAAGTGAAACCCGAAATCGTAAGCCTCTTCAGCAGCCGGTACCTTTCGAGGCAACCTGGGAGCTCCGGTTCGGCCCGGATAATCGTTTCCGCGTGCTTTACGGCATTGATCACGCGCGTCAAGAAGTCCAAATCCAGGCGATCGGCGTCAAAAAAGGCGCTCGATTGTTCGTCGCTGGAGAGGAGGTAAAACTGTGAGGGTTGCTTCCGAGACAGAAGTTGCGTCGGATTTTGCCGTTTATCTGAAGGCAAGCGAACAGGGTCCCATCGTCGTGACGCGTGACGGCGAACCTGTAGCGGTCTTGCTCCGGACGGGGAGCCAAGAAGACTTGGAACGCCTGCTCATGGGCCACTCACCAAAGCTCCAGACGATTCTGGAAGCCGCGCGGAAGCGGTTTCGCGCGGGAGCCGGTATTCCCCATGAAACCTTCTGGAAAGAAGTTGAGACGGAGAACGCTGGCAGAAGCAAAAAGCGAAGCAGGACACGAAAGAACAGCCGAGCGAAGGAGAGTTCTCACTGAGCGTCGGAATCGGTTGATGGCACGGAAGCAGCCGCAATCCGCTTTGCATCGGGGTGACGCGAGATTGACGATCCAGGCGCCCTTGACCGTGCGGTCGACCGCGTCAGTGTCTCTGGAGCTTGATGTAGCGGTCGGCAAAGGCGAGGAACGTCGGCCAGTTCGGGCCGGTGGTGTGGCCCCCCTTGTGCTGCCGGAAGGCGAGCTCACCGTCTGTGATGCCGGTCTCCACCTCGGGGAATTCCGACGTGCCGAGGTCCTTCTTGCCCAGCAGCCGGAAGACCGGGCCGGCCGCCACGGCCGCCATGAAGCTCCCCCGCTGGTCCACCCACTGTCCCTCGGCCCCCGGGCCGGTGGAGGCGCCGTAGCTGATGAATGTGGGCCTCGGGGCGCACAGGGCGATCAATTCGTGGGCGTCCACCGGCAGGTCGCCCGGCGTCAGCGGGCCGCCGTACTTGAGGAAGTTGCCGGCCATCCAGTGGTATTCGCCCGAGCCGGTGAGGTTCTCGACCAGCTCGCCGAAGTGGCGGCGGTGCAGCTTGGCCCCGCCCTCGCCCGAGGAGCCGATGAAGCCGATGGCGAAGCGCTCGTCATACGCCATCGCCACGAGCGCCGCCTTGCCGTAGCGCGACAGGCCCTCGATCCCGACCTGCTTAGCATCCACGGCCTTGTCGGTCTCGAAGTAATCGAGCGCGCGGCTGGCCCCCCACGCCCAGGCGCAGAGCGCCCCCCAGTCGTCGGGCTTGCGGGGCTGCCCTCTGTTGCACAGGCCGATGATGCCCCGCGTGAGCCCGGCGCCGTTGTCGGCCTGGATGCTATTGGGGACGATGATGGCATAGCCCCAGCCCTTGGCCAGGACCAGGGGTTGCCACGGCGGTCCGAAGGGCCCGAAGGCCCTGCCACCGCTTTTTTTCGTCGCCGGCTTGGGCATCGCCTTCTTGGCCGCGGCACCGGGCCCGCCCCGTCCCGGGCCGAAACCGCCGAAGCCGAACTCCATCATCACGGGGACCGGGCTCTTCGCGTCGGCCGGCGTCGTCAGGGTGAGCTGGATGTCGACCTTGATCTGCGGGCACCGCGCGTTATCGACGTGGCCCACGAGCCGCTTGGT
Source organism: uncultured Isosphaeraceae bacterium (assembly GCA_963823675.1). Classification (GTDB taxonomy): domain Bacteria; phylum Planctomycetota; class Planctomycetia; order Isosphaerales; family Isosphaeraceae; genus CAWGMT01. Next base: position 621,651 of record CAWGMT010000025.1, read on the forward strand.
GACGACCGCGATGTCTCCGACCTTCTCCCGGGTGGTCCCCGTCACCTCCCAGGCCACCTTGGGCACGTCGCTCGGGACCCGTCCATAGACTTCTCGGTCGAAGTCCTCAACGATCTCCGGGCGTCGTTTGCTCCACCATGTCTCGGCGGTCGTGACCTTTTCCCCGTTCTTCAGGATCAGGGGGTCGGGCAGGTTCGGATAGGGGTTGGCCAGCGACTCGTCGTAGTTGGCGGCGTCGGCGCCCTGGGATTCATGCCGTTGGCGCCCGGGCGCAGAGCGCTGATCTTCGAGCGCCTCCATCATCAGCTTGTGATCCTGCTGGGCGGTCAACTGGAGCGGAGCGGGGTCGGCCGGCTTCGTTTCCTGGGCGGCGGCCGAGGAGGCGAACACGGAGAAGATGGCAGCGGCAGTGATAGCCCTTCGCATGAGAGTGTACCCCTGGACCGAGGAACGAATTAAAGGCGAGAACGGATGCAGAGGATCAGGACGCAAATTTGTAGCACCCCGCGCAGGCCGGGGGAAGCGGTCGGCCCCCGAGCTTGGAAAAGTCACGCAAGAATTCCCTTGTGGACGACCCCCTTGATATCCGTCAGCCGCATATCGCGTCCGGCGTAGCGATAGGTCAGGCGCTCGTGATCGAGCCCGAGCAGGTGAAGGATCGTGGCGTGCAGGTCGTGCACGTGCATCGGGTTCTCGACGGCCTCGTAGCCGTGGTCGTCGGTCCGCCCGTAGGCGATTCCGGGTTTCACGCCCCCTCCGGCCAGCCAGAGTGAGTATCCCTTGTTGTTGTGGTCCCGGCCGTCGGAGTTCTGGCCGTGCGGCGTGCGGCCGAACTCTCCGCCCCAGATGACCAGGGTCTCGCCCAGGAGGCCCCGGGCGCGCAGGTCCCTGAGCAGGCCGGCGATGGGCCGATCGACGGCGCGGGCATTGCGGAGGTGGCCGGCCTTGAGGCCGCGGTGCTGGTCCCAGTCGCCGTGCGTCAGCTCGACGAAACGAACGCCAGCCTCGACGAAGCGCCGCGCCAGGAGGCACTGGCGGCCGAAGTCGGCGGTTGCCGGATCGTCGAGGCCGTACAGGCTCCTTGTCGCCGGCGATTCGCCCGCAAGGTCCATGACCCCGGGGAGCGCCCCTGCATGCGGAAGGAAAGCTCGTAGGCCTCGATGACCCCCTCTACCCCGGGGTGGACCCGCTCTCGCTTGAGCATCGCGCGGTTCATCGACTGGACGAGGTCGAGCTGGAGGCGCTGGGCGGCGACGTCGAGCCGCGGGTTCTTGATGTTGCCGACCGAGGCCTGCGCGATCGGCATGGCCTCGTCGCCGATCCTGGTCGCCTGGCAGGCCGCCGGGAGGAAGGCGCTGCCGTAGTTCTGCGCGCCGCCGTTGCGCGAGGTCGGCTTCACGGCGATGAACCCGGGCAGGTCGTCGCTCTCGGTGCCGAGGCCGTAGAGCGTCCATGCCCCCAGCGAGGGGCGGATGAACTGCGAGCTCCCGGTGTGCAGCATCAGGTAGGCCTCGGGGTGCGCCGGCAGGTCGGTTTGCATGCTCCGGATCACGCACAGCTCGTCGGCGAGCGTGGCGACCTCGGGGAACAGCTCGGAGATCCAGAGTCCGCTCTCGCCGCGCTTTTGGAACTTCCACGGCGAGCCCATCAACTTCGCCCCGGGGATCCGGCCCGGGCGATCCGAAGGCTTGCCGGAATCGGCCGAGAGCTTCGGCTTGTAGTCGAACGTGTCGACGTGCGAGGGAGCGCCGTTCATGCAGAGGAAGATCACGTGCCGGGCGCGGGCCGGGAAATGCGGGGCCTTTCGCGAGAGCGGCGAGCCCTCCGAGCCAGCCGCCGCCATCGACGATAAGCCGGCGAAGGCCAGGTAGCCGAACCCCGAGGAGACGCTCTTCAGCAGGTCGCGGCGCGAGAAATTGGGCGGATACATCGGGACGGTCCTCGCTCGATGGGGTCACACGTGCTCAATCAATGTACCGGAACTCGGCGGCGGCGAAGAGCGCCTGGCAGAACGCCGTCATCGCCTCACGCGCCGGGTCGGGCGCCTTCGTGCGCACGGCGAAGTCGCGGAGGAAGGCAAGGGCGCGCTCGCGTTCCGCGTCCGTCGGCGTCCGAGCGAAGGCGAGCCGATAGGCCCGGTCGATCCTGGAAGGGCCGCCGCCCTCGACGGCCCGGAGCCGTTCGGCCAGCGCTTCGGCCTGCCGGATGACGAACGGGCCGTTGCGGAAGTAGAGTGCCTGGGCCGGTCCGGTCGTCGTGGCCCGCTCGCCGGTCACGATGCTCGGGTCGGCGAAGTCGAAGAGCGCGAGCGGCTCGAGCAGGCGGTCCCGGATCACCGGCAGGTAGACCGATCGATGGGCGTCCGATGCGTCGAGGCCGGCGGTCCGGACGAACAGCGCCAGGCCCTCGCCGGCGCGAGCCACGGCCGAGCCAACCGGGGGATCCGGGGCGAGCCGGCCGCCGACAAACAGCATCGCGTCCCGTATCGCCTCGGCCTCGAGCCTGCGCGGGCTCATCCGCCAGACGAGGGCGTCGTCGGGGTCGACGTCGAAGTTGTGCGGGTCGTGGGCCGAGTCAAGCCGGTAGGCCCGGCTGAGGACGATCCGGCGGATCAGTCGCTTGATCGACCAGCCGTCGGCCATGAAATCAACCGCCAGGGTGTCGAGCAACTCCGGGTGGCTGGGCGGCTGGCCGGCGGCCCCGAAATTGTCGGGGGTGGGCACGAGGCCGCGCCCGAACAGGTGCAGCCAGACTCGGTTGACGAAGACGCGGGCGGTCAGCGGGTTTGCGGACGACGCGAGCCAGTTGGCGAGATCGCGGCGGCCGCTGCCCGCCGCGATCGTATCGGGCGGTCCGTTGCAAAGGACCCGGACAAGCCCGCGAGGAACGACCTCACCGGGCTGGTCGAGCTCACCGCGCACATAGAGCGGGCTGTCGACGGCTTCGTCGCGGTCGCGGGCCCCCATCGCGAACGTGCGGAGAGCGCCATCCTTGCGGTCGACGGCCAGGCGGTAGCGGACCATCGCCAGAATCGAGTTCGTCCGCCGGAGCCGGTCGCGGTTGGCCTCGCCCGGGGGGATGGAATCGCGCTGACGGATCAGGTCGGCGAGGCGCTCCTCCATGGCGGCACGCTGTGCGGGCGGCAGTGGCAAGAGCGCCGACGTCGCGCCGGCGGCGCTCGGGAGCTCGAGCAGCGGCGATGCGTTGAAGTTGGGGAAGACGCCCGGAAGCGTGCCCGAGCAGGTGCGCGTGCTGCGCAAGATGCCCGAGAGGGCGTAGTAGTCGCGCTGGGAGATCGGGTCCATCTTGTGGTCGTGGCAGCGGGCGCAGGCGACCGTGAGCGCGAGGAAGGCGCGCGTGGTCGCCTCGATCTGCTCGTCGATCACGTCCAGCACGAACTGTCCGTGGTTCTCGGCGTCGTGGGCCTTGCTGCCCAACGCGAGGAAGCCCGTTGCGATGAGCTGGTCGGCGCGCTGCGGTCATCCTCCGCCGGGAGGAGATCGCCGGCGATCTGCTCGCGGACGAATCGATCGTACGGCTTGCCGGCGTTGAATGACGCGATCACCCAGTCGCGATACCGCCAGGCCTGGGGATAAAGGAAGTTGGTCTTGCCGCTCGACTCGGCGAACCGGGCCACGTCGAGCCAGTACCGCCCCCAGCGCTCGCCGAACCGGGGCGAGGCGAGCAGGCGGTCGACCGCGATGGCGAAGGCGTCGGGCGAGCGGTCCGCGAGGAACGCGTCGATCTCCTCGGGCGTGGGGGGAAGGCCGCTCAGGTCGAAGGTCACCCGGCGGAGGAGCCTCGACCGCTCGGCGTCGGCGACCGGGATGAGCCCGCGGGCCTCGAGCGCCGCGAGCAGGAAGCGGTCGATGTCGCCGCGAGGCCAGTCCGCCCGCTTCACCGGCGGCGGCAGGGACCTCCTCGGCGGGCGGAAGGACCAGAACTCCCTGCCTTTCGCATGATCGACCGGGGGACGCGCCGCGACGGCGGCCGGCCCGGTTCTCGGATCGGGCGCGCCCATCTTGACCCAAGCCTCGAAGTCGGCGACGACCGCGTCTCGAGCTTCGCCTTGGGGGGCATCTTGAGCTCCTCGTCGCGGTAGCGGATCGCCCGGATCAGCAGGCTCTCGTCGGGGTTGCCGGGCACGATCGCCGCGCCCGAGTCGCCGCCCTTGCGGAGGCCCTCCCGGCTGTCGACGCGAAGGCCGCCCCGGAGTTTCGCGGCCGTGCTCGCATGGCACTTGCCGCATTGCGTCGCCAGCACGGGCCGGATCTTTGCCTCGAAGAACCTCTCTTCTTCGAGCGTGATCGGACGCTTGGGGGATAGATCGGCCCTGGGAGCGTCCGCGTCCGGCCGCTTCTCCTTCGAAGTGCCTGGCTTCGTGGCCGGCCCACCGGGCCGCCGCGGGAAGGCCAGGCGATATTCCGGCAGCGAGAGGAACCCGTCGCGATCCGCTGTCGAGCCGGCGGAAGAGCGGCTCGATCGTGGCCGCGGCGTTCTTCATGCGGGGCGAGGCGCGGAGCTGTTCCCGGTATTCCTCGAGCGAGAGCCTGCCGTCGAGGTCGGTGTCGCCAAAGGCGAAGATCCGCTCCGGGTCGAAGGCCGGGAAGCGCTGGGCCGCAGCCCGGCCTGCAAGGAGCAGGATGAGTACCAGGATACCTCGCCGCGGCAATCCGGTCATTTCGGCTGCCTCCCTTCGGGATCGTACGGATCCGAGAAATCTCATGTGATTTTTAGCCTCGGTGCTTACGGAACGGAACCGCGGCGCGGGTGTCGAGAGACGGCGAGCCGTCATCGATCCGTGCGGATTTCCCTGCTCGAATCCAACGACTGGAGGTAAGCAACGAGGTCGGCCAGCCCCGCGGGCGTCAGTGTCGCGGCGATGCCCTCCGGCATCGCCGACGTCTCCTGCCTCCGCCGCTCCTCGATGTCTGGCCGCTTCAGCTCGCGCAGGGCGCCCGACGACTCGCGGACCTGCACGGTCCTTGCCCCCTCGCTCACGACGAAGCCCGTGAAGACACGTCCGTCGGTCATCGCGAAGGTGTACGCCTCGTACCCCTGCGCGATCTTGGAGCTCGGCTTCAAGATCGACTCCACGAGCTCGGCGGCGCTGTAGCGCTTGCCGATGTCCACAAGGTGCGGCCCCTTGGGGATCTGGCCGTCGGCGTCGGTGTGGCAGGCGCGGCACGACTGCGAAGTGAACAGGGCTCTGCCTCGCCCAGCGTCTCCGGTCGCCTGAAGCACGCGCCGCGCCGCAGCTTCATAACTCATGTTGCCGATCTGGTCCGGGTTGTTCGGGTCGGCCTTGGCGAGGAGAACGCGGACCTCCTCCTCGATCTTCGGCCGGTCGGTCGTTGCATCGGCCGCCAACCCCTTCAGGCGGACACGCCTCCGGGCGAGCTCGCTGCGCAGGAACGTCGCGGTCTCGGCGTCGCCGTCGATGACGGCCGCCTTGAGCACCGAGGCGATCCGGCCGCTGCTCTCCCACTCCCGCGGGTCGAAATACGGGCCGGTCGTGTCGGGCCGGATGCCCCACCAGCTCCCGTCATAATCGGCCTCGCGGTGATAGAGGCGCACCAGCGTGGCCAGGATGTCGCGGCGCGCCTCGGGGGAACGGGCCGTGGACAGCTTCTTGATGAGCCCCAGGACGGCCTTCGGATCGTGCATCGACCGCAGGGCGCGGAGGGCCCCCTCGCGATGCGGTCCGTCGATCGCGTCGAGACAGGCATCGACCGCGCGGAGCGAGACCAGAGCCCGGATGGCCAGGTGAGGCACGGCTCGATCCGGGTCGGGCTGGGCTTGCACGGGCCTCGTCGTCGGCATCGTCGAGCCCTCGGGGCGAGAGGTCAGGGGGATGATGCCGGGGGCCGCCCCGAGCATCTCCCAATCGCCCGAGCGCGATCACGGCCTGCGCCCGGACGCGAGGCGAGGGGTCGGCCAGCGCCGCGCGGAAAGGCGCGGCAAGGGCGCCGTCCAGCTCCGTCTTGCGGTCGGCCAGCGCCCGGAGCGCGAACTCGCGGACGGCCACGTCTCCCGCGAGCTTGCGCAGGACGCCATGCGACCCGGCGCCGTCGATCTGCTTGAGCGCGAAGAGCGCCGCGACGCGCCCGTAGAGGGGGCTGGATACGTCGGACGCGAGATCGGTGAGGGCTCGGGTCGTCTCCGGCGACGGACCACGGCGCAGGATCTCGCGCTGGCAGTGGAAGCGCGAGGCGGCGTCGGGACCGCACAAGCCGTCGATCAGCTCGGCCAGCGCGAGCCCTTTCGGATCGACGGGCGAGGCCGGGCTCCAGCCGGGGGGCGCCACGCACGCGAGGAAGCCGACCTGCGGGCCGACGTAGACGCTCGCCTCGCCCCCGCGCCAGCTCGCCACGTAGAGCCGGCCGTCCGCGCCCATGTCCATGCCCGTCGGCCGGGGGATGGTGAGGAAGACGCTCTGATTGGCGCGGAACGAGGCCCCGGCGGGCTTCAGATCGTGCCGGTAGACCTCGCTGCGGCCCCAGTCGCCCGTGAGGAGGGCGCCGCGATAGGCTGCGGGCCAGCGCTCATCGTGCAGCGACAGCGCGCCGGTCCCGCCTCCCTGGCCGTAGGCCCCGAGGGGCGGCATGATCTCGTCGGGGAAGTTGGCGAACCGCTGCGAATAACCGTAGTCGGCGGTCTGGATCAGGTGGCTCACGCGGACGTCCCAGCCGGCGCCGTCGTTGGTGTTGTCGCGCGTGAAGAGGTTCAGATACGGGTCGATCGCGATGGCGAACGGGTTGCGCAGGCCGATGGCGAAGACTTCCAGCTCGGTGCCGTCGGGCCGCACGCGGAGGATGCCGCCGCCCCGCTGCGACAGCGTGGTGCCGTCCTTCCCCTTGGCGCCGTGGAACCCGTAATCGCCGACGGCGATGTAGATCCAGCCGTCGAGCCCCATGCGGATGCCGTTGGTCGTGTGGTCGCCGCCCCGCTCGTCGATCAGGCTGGTCGTCAGCCCGGAGACCAGCACGTCCTGCCGGTCGGACGTGCCGTCGCCGTCCTCGTCGCGGAAGACGCTCAGGAACGGCGGGTGCAGGACCCAGACCTTCCCGTCCTGCGCGATCACGCCACGCGGATGCTCCATCTTGGCGAACACGTTCACGCGGTCGGCCTTGCCGTCGCCGTTCTCGTCGATGCAGCGGACGACCCGACCACCTCCGGGCGTCCTTCCGAGCGATCCCTGCTCGTCCACGGCCACGTACACCGCGCCATCCGGCGCGACGGACAGGGCCACCGGATAGCTCACCATGGGCGGCGCCGCGAACAGGCTCACCTTGAAACCCGGAGGCGCCTTGACGACCTCGCCGATCGTCTTGTCATCGACCGGCTTCGGCGGGGCACCGCCGCCCGGCGGCCCGAAGTTGAATTGCGGGCGATAGCCGTCCTTCTTCCCGGCGAGCTGATCGGCGATCGAGGCGGACCGCTTCTCGGCGAAGGTCCGCAGGTCGGGGGCCGCCGGAGCCCCCGGCGGGCCGAAGCCGACGGGCGGCTCCGCCACGCTCGGCCCGCGCCGCGGCCTCTCGTTCGAGGATGGCTTTCGTGGCGCCCTCGAACGCCGCGGCATCGGCCAGGAGGCGATCCTTGCGGAAGACGGTCGTCGCGAGATCCTTGACGATCTTCTGATGGGCCTCGCTCACATCCTTGATGGCGAGCAGCCGGTCGGCCAGACGGTTCTGGCCCCCGTACGGACGGGCGAGGCTCATGTCCATGAGCTGATCGGCGGACCCCATCATCAGGAAATTCGCGAAGGAGAGCTCCTGATCGCCCGGGATGAAGACGAACCGATTCGTGTTCGGGTCGAGGAATAAGGAGTAGTTGTAACGCGAGCGTGAAGAAGCCGTCGGCGTTCGCGATCAGCGCCTGGACGGCCATGAACCGCAGGAACTTGTCCACGTCGAGGTACGAGGCGATCTCCTTGCGGAACCGCTCGTCGTCGCCCCGCTGGACGAGGCGGACGAACTCGATCAAGCGCCTCGCCTGCGTCGGGCGTCGGCTCGGCCAGGGGCCGGTACGGGCCGCGGTATTTCTCCCAGTCGTCGCCGAGGAAGTCGAGGCCGCGCAGCCCCTGCGGCCTCAGGAGCAGGCCCGTCTCGGTGTGGAAGCGATCGTTGAGGAAGGCCCGGTCGACGGGCTCGACCAGGGTGTAGAGGCCGAGGTAGGCCTTGTCGTGCTCGCCGGGCACGGTGAGCGTCACCTCGGCCAGCGCCGTGCGCGGCGCGGGAACGCCCGCCTCGCGGAAGAGGGCGAAGGCGAGGGCCTCGCGCGCCTTCGTGGGATCGAGCGCCCCGCTCTGGAGCTGGATCGCGTGCAGCCCGTGGAACTCGTGCGTGATCGGCGCGGTCCAGATCGACCAAGAAGCGAACGCTTCAGGCCCCCGGCGGATGCCATGTAGGAGGCGTTCCCCGCGTAGCGGAGTGCCGACGCCCTGGAACGTCTTGCCCTCCGCCGTCACGGCCCCGCGCGCCCAGGGGAACTCGACGCCGAAGAGGTTCCGCTCGCTCTCCCGCTCGCCCGGCTTCTTCGGTCGCGGGGCCGGCGGGGGGCCGCCGAACGCCGGCGGGAGCCGGGGGCTGCATGGCCTGGTACTCTTCCGCCGGGATCTCGATATGGAGAGGCACGACCTTGGTCAGACCGAAGAGGCCAGGGCCGGTGGCCTTCCCCTTGGCGTCGCCGTCATCCGCGGCTCCCGACAGCGGCAACATCGTGCCAGCGAGGAGGATCGCGGAGCAGATCAAGGCCGTGGTTGCGGCGAGGGCTCGTCGACGCATTGCGTGACCTCACGAGGCGATGACCGCCGTGCGGATGAGGGGCCGTCCTCTCTCGTGCATCGGAGCCATCCGGCCGCCGAAGACGCCCCTATCAGTAAGAGATGCGATCCGCGGATGCGTGTCGCGCGCCAGTCGTGCGGTTTTTTTGTGACAGTCCCGCAACACTTTGCACAGCTTATCGTTCGGTCGCGCGGTCAGCGGGGCGCCCGCCTCGGCTCGCGATGCGGCCGGAACGGGATGGGGAAGGCGCTCAGCGGGCCTCGGATCGGATCGCCGGCCAGCTCGTTCCAGCGTCGGACCTGCTCCGCGGTGAGGACGGCGAGGATGCGCTCCATCGCCGGCTTGCCGGCGTCTTCGAGGGGCTTTCCCGATTGCATCTCGCGGATCTGACCGAAAAGGGCCTCGTCCTCGATCGCGCGGATCCGCTCGCGCTGCCCGGGCGTCAGGCCGAGCGCCTCGACGACCTCTGGTTCCCGAAAGGCTGCCGGCCCCTCCGACTGGAGGGCGATCTGGCGGAGCCGGACGCGCTGCGGGGGCGTCAGGATCGCGTCCACCTCCGCCTCGTTGGCGCGGGCCTGCTCCAGGCCGATCCGGATGCGCTCGGACCGGGGAGGGAGGCGGGCGGGGTCGCCGAAGGCGTCCGTCCAGCGCGCGGCGGCACGCGCGGAGAGCTCGGCCACCCTCGTCCTCTGGCCTTCGTCGAGCCGTAGATCGTCGAGGGCGGTCGGCTGGATGAGCAGATAGAGCTGCCCGGCGGCGCGGAGAACCGCCAGGTCGGCGAGGATCGTCTCGACCCGCCGCGTGGTGTCGCGCAGCTCGGCCTGCGCATCCGGGTCGCTCCGCCGCTCGTCGATGAACTCGCGATAGTAGGCCAGCGCCGAGCCGAGGAGCCGCTTGCGGAGTCCCTCCATGCCCGGCCGGTGGGCGAGCTCCTCCTCGCTGGCCCGGATCAGCTCGTCGACGGCCCGACGGGCGAGGCGGAACCGCGCCTCGGCTTCGTCCGCGCGCTGATGCTCGCGGCGGTAGGCCGCTTCGGCCTTCTTCTGCTCGGCGAGCGTCTTCGCCTGCTCGCGGCGGACGACGGCCGTGCTGACCAGGGACGCAGCCGAGAGGAGGATCAGAGCGCCGCCACGCCGGACCCGACGATCGCAGGGTGCCGCCGCGACCAGGCCCGCAAACGCTCCGGAGGGGTCGGCCGGCGAGCGAGGATCGGCCGGCCGTCGCAGGAACCGCTGCAGGTCGTCGGCCATTTCCTGCGCCGTCGCGTAGCGGTCGGCCGGCTCCTTGCGGAGCGCCTTCAGGACGATGGTCTCCAGCTCCACGGGGATCGACGGCTCCAGAGAACGAGGGGACGCGGGCTCGTCGTCGGCGATCTGCCGGATCAGGGCGTTTCGATCGCGCCCGTCGAACGGGGGCCGGAGCGTGAGCAGCTCGTAGAGCGTGGCGCCGAGCGAATAGACGTCGCTGCGGTGATCGACGATCCCGCGCCGGGCGAGGACCTGCTCCGGGCTGGCGTAGCGCAGCGTGCCGAGCATCTCCCCCGTGATCGTGAGCCCGACATCCCCCGTGACCTGGGCCAGGCCGAAGTCGGTGACCCAGAGCTGCCCGCGGAGGTCCAGCAGCAAGTTCCCCGGCTTGACGTCGCGATGCACGATCCCCGCCTGGTGGGCGTGCTCGAGCGCCAGGGCCGCCTGTCGGCCCAGCCCGGCCACGCGGCTCGAAGTACCGGCGGTGGTCCGCGGATCGCTCGCGCGAGATCGTCGTCGCGGCGGATATCGCCCCAGCCCCTGAAGGTGACTCGGGGCGCTCCGATGGCCGCCTCGGTGACCGCCGCACCGTCACGCCGCACGTCGCGAAGAACACGCAACTCTTCGATCAGCGCGGCGAGGCTCTGCCCGTCGATGAACTGCATGGCGTAATAGTGGACGCCGCGCTCGCAGCCGACCGCGTGCACCGGCACGATCTTCTCGTGCTGCACGTGGGCCGCCGCGAGGGCCTCGGTCTTGAAGCGCTGGAGGCGCCGGGGGTCGATGGCCGCGGCGAACGGGAGGACCTTGAGCGCGACCCGCCTCCGCAGCGAGATCTGCTCGGCCTCGTAGACGACCCCCATCCCGCCCCGGCCCACCTCGCGCAGGAGGCGAAAGTCGCCGAGCTCGCCGAGGCCCGCGGGGGGATCACCCGGCTCATCGCGGGGCGCCTGCGATCAGCCCGTGAGCGTCGCCCTCCGTCGCGGCGCGAAGGGGCGCCGTGAGCCGCGCCATCTCGTCGTGGCCGGCGAGGAATGCCTCCAGGTCGGGCCGGAGGTCGGGGTGCGCCGCCAGCAGTCGGCCGCGGTCGGGTTCGCGGCCCTCCTCGAGTGCCTCGACGTAGGCCAGGAGGACCCGGTTCCGCCGGTCCTCGCGGTCGGGGTCGTCGGTGAGGTCATGTGCCATCGCCCGACTCCCCCGGCTCGCGGAGCAGCTCGCGGAGCCGCTTCAGCCCGCGGAAGAGCAGGCCGACGGCGGCCGGGCGCGTGCGGCCGATCTTCTCCGCCACTTCGGCCACCGGAAGCCCCTTCAGGTAGTGCAGCTCGACGACCCGCCGCTGGTCCTCCGGCAGACGGGCGAGGGCCTGGGCGAGCCGCAGCAGCTCCTCGCCGCGGACGGCTCGCTCGCTCGGCGAGGTCTGGTCGGCCGCGAGCAGGTCCTCCAGCCGGGACGCCGAGCGCTCCAGCTCGGCCTCCAGGGATCGCTCCCGGCCGGGATCGCGCGCCTGGGTCTCGAACCGCCGGGCCGCTGCCGCCAGCGCGTTCGCCAGGATGGCGCGGAGCCAGGCCAGCCACTCGCCTTCGGTCCGGCCCCGGAACTGGTCCCGCCTCTCGTGGGCCTGCAGGATCGCCTGCTGGACGACGTCGGAGGCATCGAGCTTCGCGCGCAGGCGTGGGCCGATCTGAAGCCGGACGAGCAGCAGGAGGTAATCGCGGTGGTCCTCGATCCGGCGGATGTCGTCGCGAGCGGTCGGTCGCATCGTTCCGCGCCCTCGTCACCCTCGATACGCTATTCAGCCATCCATGCCGGCCATTCGTTTAAGCTACGGCAACGCAGCCCTGCGCCGATAGATCCACGTCGGGAAGGACCTGGTCGATCTGCCAACCTGAGACTGGTTGCGCCGTCGTGGCAGACGCCCCGGACTCAAAATGAGGTACCGGTAAAGGGGGTGCGGGTTCAAGTCCCACCTTCGGTATCTCAGCGTCAGCCAATCGGCGAAGTCAGACAACTCTTAGGCGACCGGCTGATGGAAACTTACCCATGACCGAGCGATTGTAGGACGGATTGGCAATCCGTCCCGGTGAATTGGGATCTGCCGGTCGCCTGAGCGGCTCAGGCAGCGCGAAGCCCTCATGACGCAACACCGGCCGCAGGCCAGAGTTCGGTGAAAGGGCGAACTGGGCTTGCTTGCACTCGGGATCTTCTCCGGACGTGAGAGTAAATGAGAGCCAGTGAGAGGAATCCACTGGTTTTTTTCCGTTTTGGCCCCCCGCGGTTCGCAGCCCCGGGGCAAGGGGTTGGCCGGCCTGCCCTCGATGGACAAGGAAGTGGGGACCGCATCTAAACCACGAATAACGCGAATCTTACGAATGGGAGAGCCGTCTTCCAGGTATCGCCCCGCAACCTCGTCGGTTACAGGTCCTGACAGTCACTGGATGGTCCAGTCTTCCGTCTGGATTCGTGAAATTCGCGTTTTTCGTGGTCGACCGCGGTCCGGGTTTCCGATCAGCCCCCTACCGCGCCCGCGCAGCGTCTACGCGCCGTAGCGGTCTACGATCTCACGCCTCGCAATCGCCCGCCGCGATCAGCGCGATGGGTACGCGCTCGGGGGTGAACCCGCTGGTGGACATGTTGAATACGCAGTCTGCGCCCAGTTCTCTATATATAAAATGCGCTGATCTCAAAATCTCGTTAACGCAAGATTTACAATTCGCCGATTTTTTTGGCGCAACCTCTTATGCTGCCAAGCGAAAAAAAAAGTGGAAAATCTTTCGGGCTGTTCACTGATTTCGCCGCGGGCGGGCGTTTTGCGCGTCGGTTGGAAGACGACTTCACCTGGAGTCGGTGGGCCTGTAATGAGTGTGCCGGTTATTTCACCTTTCTCCCCGGAAGAGCGTAGGATACTCGCCGACCCGGATCTGCGGAAACGCGTCCGGCAGCGATCGGAACAGTCGACCCGAAGGGAAGAGGTCACGCGACTCGAACGGGCCGAATACGCCGCGCATATCAAGGCCGTCGCCGACGCTTCCCGGGACGCGGGTGCAATTCCCGCCGCCTCCAGTTCTTATGCTATAACAATTTTAAATGCAACGACTTACGTTAACAAGGGACGCGGGTAAGTAACCCGCCGCCTTGAAAACATTAGGTTGCCAATATCGATCGTAAGCGTCTCGCTAAGAATAATTTGAGTCGGTGTTCTCAGAACGGCGCTGATTTGATTCTCGTCCCAATTACGGGGTATCGCCGCCGAACTCCCGGCCAATATCCGATGACGGTCGATCCTTAATGCTGGGAAGCCGAACATAGCTCGGTTTCGTTCGACTCGCTCGGCAAAGGTTCAGCTTGATAACGAACTACCTTCCGCCAGTCGGGAGTCGCACTGCCGAGCAGCCTCCATTCCCGGGCGCGCATCGGTAGCCCGACCCGAGTTAGATATGGTGTCCCCGGAACACCGGGAGTCGCACTGCCGAGCAGCCTCCATTCCCAGGCGCGCATCGGTAGCCCGACCCGAGTTAGATATGGTGTCCCCGGAACCAGCCTGACCACCACCCGCACAACGAGGTGCATCGCCGTGCCGTAGACCAGCAGACTGCTGAAAATCAGGACAGCGGCGACTATGAAGGACATCAGCATCCGAGGGAACCCCATTTTCATCAGTCCTCACTTACGCGTCGCGCCGGATGCGGGTAAGAGCGTGGCGTCCCTCGGACCCGTCCGTCGCGGGGCCAGTGGTTTCAAGACGGCCCCGGCGTTGGGCCCGGTCGGCCGCTCTTTGTAGTACACGTTGGGGATGACCGACACTCCACCAGGACGACCACCGAGCGGGGCAGGACCCCATATTGCAGCGACACGACCGGCGGCTCCGCTCCCGGTTCGGCGATGTCGAGGGGGCTCTCCAGTCCCGTGTCGATCGCCCGCCGCCAGCCACCTGCCGGGCTCTCATGGATCTGAAAATTTAGCGGCTCGTGGTACGCATTGATCATGACGTAGAGGTCGCGGTCACCCCGGGACGCGCCGTGCAAATAATAGGCAAGGCTTTGTGATTGGAACGACAGGTTGAACATCCGGCCCGACGCCGTACCAGTGGACATCCTCGCGCCAGAAGCACGGGCGGCCGAGACTCGGATGAGCCTTGCGGAAGGCGATCATCCGCTTCGCGAAACGGTGAAAGCCGGCATGCCGCTCGATGCGCGACCAGTCGAGCCAGGACGTTTCGTTGTCCTGGTTGTAGGGATTGTTGTTGCCGCGCTGCGTCCGCAGGAACTCATCGCCGGCGGCGAACATCGGCACCCCGTTGGCCAGCATCAGGACGCAGAAGAAGTTCTTCGCCTGGCGCTCGCGCAGGTCCATCACCGTAGCGGGCACATCCTCGTCACCCTCCCAACCGCAGTTCCAGCTCATGTTGTCCGCGGCCCCGTCGGTGTTGCCGTGGCCGTTGGACCAGTTGCGTTTCTCGTTGTAGGAGACGGCGTCGTAGAGGGTGAAGCCGTCGTGGCACGTGACGTAATTCACGGTCTCGAAAGGCCGGTGCGCCTCGCGGGGGTTATCCGGGAACAGGTCGTCGCTGCCGTAGAGCCGGAGCATGAGCGGCCCGATCACCGCCGCGAACGCGGCCCCCGAGTTGATGCCGAAGACCGCGACCGCGATTGCCAGCTCGAAGTCGTTCGAACGGACACCAACGGGAGGAGAAGTTGGCCATCCTGGGCCAAGACCTGGGCGAGGTGCTTGGGATCGAGCGCCGAAGGGCTGTCCGGCATGCGAACGACGTGGTGGCGTTGAGTCATCGGTGGTGGCTCCTGTGCAACGGACTCACGACAACCCGATGATACGGCATCATCGAGCGCCGGAGCCGCCATCGATTTTTCAACCTTCCACTACGGCCGGGACATCATCGAACCGCTTCTTCACAAAGAGGATGCTATTTCACAGATTCCAAAGTACGAAAAGGTCTCATGACAGGGCCGGCGAAGTCAATTGCAAAACGCCCTCTAACAGCAATCCACCATTTCCATGCGGTAAATGCAGGGTGGTCCCCACCCGCTACCGAAATCCGCGATATGAAGGAATCGTGCGGTTCGGTCGATCCAAAGGGCTAGAACGTAATACCGACAAGGGAAGAGGGCGAGAAGGCTCCCATCCTTAGCATCCCACAACCGCACCGTCCTGTCGTTGCAACCGATGGCCAGCACCCGCCCATCCGGCGACCACGCCACGCACTCTACGGAATCCCTGCAATCACTGAGGGCGTACCGGGCGGCGCCCGTGTCCATGTCACAGAGTTGCACCGTGCCGTCCATGTCCTGACTCGCCAGCGCGCGCCCGTCCGGCGACCAACTCACCCAATGCACGAGGCGCCGATGTCCGCTGAGGGCGCGGTCGGCGGCACCCGTCACCGCGTCCCACAGCCGCACCGTGCCGTCCCCGTCGCCGCTGGCCAGCACCCGCCCATCCGGCGACCACGCGACGCAAAAGAACGGTGTCCGTGTGTCCGGTAAGGCTGTGAAGGACAGTGCCGGAGGCCGCCTCCCACAGTTGCACCGTGTCAACGCAGCCGCTGGCCAGCGCCCGCCCGTCGGGCGACCAGGCCAGGCACCTCACGCCCACTGTGTCTCTGCCGGTGTGCCGTCCGGCACTGAGCACCGCGCCGGTCACGGCGTCCCACAACCGCACGGTGTGGTCAGTGCCGCCGCTGGCCAGGACTCGCCCATCCGGTGACCACGCCACACAATTGACGGTCTCCGTGTGTCCGGTGAGGGTGTGCCGGGTGGTGCCGGACACCGCGTCCCACAGCCGAACCATCTTGTCGGCGCCGCCGGTGGCCAGCCACCGCCCGTCCGGCGACCACGCTAGGCACGCGACAGTCGACTCGTGTCCGGTGAGGGTGTGCCGGGCGGTGCCGGACACCGCGTCCCACAGCCGAACCGCACCTTCCCCCCAAGTGCCCGTGGCCAGCGACCGCCCGTCCGGCGACCACGCCACGGACCATATATCGGTCTTCTCTCCTGGGCTGACGGTGGTTCGGGCTGCGCTGGCAACCGCGCTGGCCACGGCATCCCACAGCCGTACCGTGCCGTCCTTGCTACCGCTGGCCAACACCCGCCCGTCCGGCGACCAGACGACGCACCTTACGTCCTCCCTGTGCCCGTCGAAGGCGCCCTTGGCGGCGCCCGTGGCCGTGTCCCACAGCCGAACCGTCTTGTCGCCGCCGCTCGCTAACTTCCGCCCGTCCGACGACCAGCATACTTCGTACACGGAATCTCCGTGTCCAGTGAGGGTGTGCCGGGCGGCGCCGATGGCCACGTCCCAAAGCCGCACCGTCTTGTCGTTGCCGCTGCTGGCTAAGCTTCGCCCATCCGGCGACCAGGCCACGCAAAACACGATGCTCTTGTGGCCGGTGAGGGTGTGCCGGGGGGTACCGGAGGCCGCGTCCCACAGCCGCACCGTCCCGTCTGAGCCCGCGCTCGCCAGCGCCGCCCCGTCCGGCGACCAGGCGAGACACATCACGGAGTCCCTGTGCCCCTTGAGGGTGTGCTGGGCGGCGCCGCTGGCGGTGTCCCATAGCCGCACCGTCGAGTCTGCCCCGGCGCTGGCTAGCGCCAGTCCGTTCGGCGACCAGGCCATACTGGTCACGTACCATGCGTGTCCAATGAGAACGTGGCCGGCGGCGCCTGTGGCCGTGTCCCACAGCCGTATCGTGCCGGCCCAGTCACCGCTGGCCAGCGCCCGCCCGTCCGGCGACCACGCCACGCACGCCACCGACTTTGTGTGTCCGGTGAGAATGTGCCGGTCGCAGCCGCTGTCCGTATCCCATAGCCACACTGCTCCATCGGCGCCGCCGGTGGCCAGCGCATGCCCCTTCGGGTCAGGCGACCAGGCCATGCACCTCGCGGCATCGCTAGGCCGGGTGAGGGGCTGCCGGGGGGCGCCGGTCACCGCGTCCCACAACCGCACCGTGCCGTTCAGCCCGCGGCTCGCCAAGAGCCGCCCGTCCGGCGACCACGCCACGTCCAGAACTTCTCCTTCGTGCCCCGTGAGGACACGAAGGAGTGAGGGGTCCCTCGTTCGCCGCTTCGGGCCGAGCAATCGCAAGCGTGGCCACCGGCAGCGCTGCTCGGCCTCGACGACGCGTCCGCCCACCCTCGTGCCGTCCCAGGCACCGGCGTTCACAAGGTGCTGCATCAACTGGCGCGGCGCCACCTTTAAGAAGTGCGAGTTAGCATCGAGAACCCGGTGCAACGCCTCCAAATCCCGGCGGTAGGCATCACGTGCCGGCCAGGCCTCCAGCGCGTCCACAAAGTCATGCAAAAGGTCATACACGCTCCCCGGCGGCTGCTGCGGGTCTTGCCCCGGCAGGGAACCGAGCCGTGCCTGGAGATACTCGAAGTCCGTCAGCACGTCGTACAGCTGCTGCCACATTGTCCACCCTAGGCCTGCGCCGCAGCGCTATTTCGTCTCTGGCTTGTGCGCCTTTCTCTCGTGAGCGACGACCTCGCGCATGCACGACTCCGAGACGCCAAGCTCGGCGGGGGGCAGGCCACATTTTTTTGGCCATAGCGCACTCTCCCCATGTGCCGGGACATGTTTACGGCATCCGATAACTTCGTAGACATCGATTAAATCGCTGCAAAATACTGCGACGGGCGTGAATGTTCAGGATACCGAGGACGGATGTGAATGTTCAGGATACCGCGGTCGGTCCGGTGACGCAACACGTTTGCCCCCAGCGTGCTGCCCGCGGCACCGGCTAGCCTTCTCGCCCTACGCGGGGCCGAGCCCGGATTCGCCGACGAAGTCTCTGCACTCGGGTTCGCACCGGACGGCCGCACGCTCGCTAGTCTGACTCGGGATAGGAAGGCCTGTCTGTGGGATGTCGCTATTAACGCGGCAACAAAGAAGAGCAGTTTTTTGGACAGCCTGTCCGGGACGCACGGTAATCGTAGTACATGACGATGCAGGCTGGAGTTGCAGCTTGCTGACATGTGAAAGGAGCCCTGGACATGGAAAGGAATCCGGTCATGCCCATCGATGTGCCGGATGGACGCCATGAATCCGACGAAGTTTTGGGAGCACTGAATCTGCCTGCAGACCCTCACCGTACAAAACGAACACTGTCACCAGCGTGGCCCTCAGGCCCGATGGCAAGCGCATCGCCAGCACTCTCATGATAAGACGGTGAAGGTGTAGGCCGCGGAGAGCGGCCAGGAACTGCTCACCATCACGGGGCACAAACTCCCCCCTACCAGCGCGGCTTTCGGCCCCTACGGCAAACGCCACACGATGTCCCAGGGCCAGTAGAAAGATGTGGCGGCCCGTCTAGGTATCGAGGTTATCCAGCGGCCGCCTGCTGGGCAAGCGACCGATCCTTGGCGGGCTCGTCCAGGGCGGCCTTGAGCATCCAAAAGGGCCTGGGCCACCACGGCATTCTCCGCGGCCCCTTCCCGCAACCCCAGGACGTGCTTGTCCCCAGCGCTGTCGACACCCATCGCGCAGATGACGTGGTACCGGCCGAGCTGGATGCCATCGATCCAGACGGCCAGGAGCTCCAGGCCCGACAGGTCGCGCTCGGTCAGTTCCTTCAGGAGCCGCTCGCCGGCCTCGATGGTCTCGCGGGAGACCTCGCACTTGGAGACGCCGACGGTCTCGGCCATCTCGGGCAGAACGTGCTGGTAGCGCCGTGTGGAGACGCCCGCGATCAGGGTGTCGAGCATCCGATCAGCAAGCCGGCCATCCTTACGCAGCGCCTCGTAGGCGGGGATCTCGACCTCGCCCGTCTCGCCGGGCTTCGCAGCCTTCTTCCGAAGCCTGGGCTTGGTGACGCGGAGCTGGCGTTCCTTGAGGGCGATACGGCCGGCCTGGGAGCCATGGTAGTCGATGTCCCGGTCGGTCTTCTTCCCCTGCTGCTTCGGGCCGGCGACCTGACCGGCGCTCATCTGAAGGACGGCCTCGATGGTGGTCCGTCCCGTCACGTCGATGAGGTTGTCGATGGCGACTTGGTCGTTGGCGATCAGGTCGAGCATCGGGAGGTGAAGTTGGCCATCCTGGGCCAAGACTTGGGCGAGGTGCTTGGGATCAAGCGCCGACTGGCTGTCCGGCATGCGAACGACGTGGTAGCGTTGAGTCATCGGTGGTGGCTCCTGTGCAAGGGACTCACGACAACCCGATGATACGGCATCATCGAACGCCGGAGCCGCCACCGATTTTTCAACCTTTCACTACGGCCCGGACATCATCCGCCACACCAGCGGGAGTGGGGAGTGGACGGCAATGGCTTACCGACGGATTGCGGCTGTGGGATGCCGCCACGGGCCAGCTTCTGGCACGGATACCATTTGCAGATCACATGCAGGCAATCATGTGGGGCCCTGCGCCGATGCACCTCCTCGTTGCGGATCGTGGACCAGCAATGCCGCATGTCCCGCAGGTTTACGAGCTGGAGGTGATAACGTCGTTAACGCCTCTGTCAAGGACGCTCGTCGATTTCGCCAGGACGCTCGAAGTCTCTCAGGGAACGCTGAAAAGTTGAAAACGCTGGTGCAACCGGAGATGGCGATATCCAAAGAGGAGCCCTAAGCCGTGTTGGACAAGTTGCGCGACGTGCTGACCGACATCGAGTACCTGCAAGCCCGTCTGGGCTCCCCGAACGGTCTTCGAGAAGAGCCGGCAGCGAGCGACATTTTCGAGGTCCTTGAAGACTACATCGCCACGGTCGAAACCGACAAAGCGATGGACTGGAAAGATGTAACCGAATTGTATCGGGTTCTCGATGGCGATTCCCACGTGCTGAGACTAGACAGCAGTATTTTACTTCAGCAACTCTTCAACGCCTTGGCAGACGGCTTCCCTGAGTCCACGCCGTTAGGCCGGCGGATACGGCAGATGGTATCCGAGTATCGCGGTGTGTGGCTGAAGGGACCGCTCACGCCCCGCCAGTGGCTGCGGACCCTCACAGGACATGAGAATACCGTTAACTGCGTCGCCTTTTCGCCGGATCGAAAGTCCCTGGCCTCGGGAGACAACGACGGTTGCATTCGCCTATGGGATGTACGAACTGGAAAGCAACTATGTGTCCTGCGAAACCGGCCACACCCAACCCCGGGCGTATCTTTCCGCGATGCAGTATTGTCCCTAAGCTTTTCGCCAAACGGCGACTTTCTGGCCAGTGGCGGTGATGAAGGGATAGTGCAGCTGTGGGATGTGGCACGCAAGTGCGAGCTTTGCGCCATGAGCGGGCACATATTGGACGTTTGTGCTATAGATTTTTCGCCTCAGGGCGATCTGTTGGCCAGCGGAAGTGTGGACGAGACAATTCGGCTATGGGACGTGGCCGGGCAGCGCGAGTTGAGTGTCCTGACCGGGTGCATCGGAACCGTTTCTTCCGTCCGCTTTTCCCCCACGGGGGATCTACTGGCCAGCGGAAGTGAGGACAAGAGGGTGCGCCTGTGGGATGTGACGGGCCAGCGTGAGCTGCGCGTCCTGACTGGGCACACCGAGGGGGTATCTTCCCTGGACTTTTCTCCCAAAGGGGATCTGTTGGCCAGTGGCGGTGGCTTGGATCACACGGTGCGGCTATGGGATCTAGCGGGGCACCGGGAGCCGCGCGTCCTGACTGGGCCCACCGCACATGTATCTTCCGTGAGCTTCTCTTCGCGGGGCAATTTGCTGGCCGGTGCCAGTGGGGACAAATTGGTTTGGCTGTGGGATGTGGCGGGACAGGGAGACGAGGCCGTCCTGATCGGGCACCACTGGCCCGTTACCTGCGTGCGTTTCTCCCCAGAAGGCGATTTGCTGGCCAGCGGAAGCTGGGACGGGACGGTGCGGCTGTGGGACATAGCACGTCGCCTTGGGCGGCGGAACCTTATATTTGGACATTATTGGGGGGGTGTTGATTGCGCGAGCTTTTCCGCGCAGGGCGATTTACTGGCAAGCGGCGGTGAAGACGGCACAGTATTGCTGTGGGCTGTCGATGGGAAGCGTGAGCCGAGAGTCTTCAGCGGGCACAGAGGGGGCGTTAAATCCGTGAGCATTTCCCCTCAGGGCAATCTGCTGGCCAGCGGTGGTGAAGAGTGGACAGCGCAGTTGTGGGACGTGACGGGACAGAGTGAGCCGTACTGCCTGACCAGCCACACCGAGGACGTTTATTCAGTCAGCTTTTCCCCACAAGGCGATCTGCTGGCCCGCAGCCTTGGCGTTGCCGACAAGGCCGTGCGGCTGTGGGACGTGGCAGGGCGGTGTGAGTTGCGTATTTTCACCGGGCATACCGATGGAGTGAAGTGTGTGACCTTCTCACCGCATGGGGATCTGCTGGCCAGTGGCAGTTGGGACCGTACGGTACGGCTGTGGCCTGTGGACGGGCATAGTGCACCGCGCATTCTCACCGGGCACACAGACTTGGTCACAACCCTGAGTTTTTCCTCTCAGGGTAATCTGCTCGCTAGCGGCAGTTCGGATAGGACTGTGCGCCTGTGGGACGTGGCAGGGCGGAGTGAACCGCATGTGCTGACCGGGCACACTGCGGGCGTTATCTCCGTGAGCATCTCCCCGCAGGGCGATCTGTTGGCCAGTAGCAGCTGGGATCAGACTTTGCGGCTGTGGAATGTGGCCACGGGCCAACAGCTTACTTTGCTGCCGACCGAGGACCGGGTGCTAGCTCTTTGGTTCTCTCGCGATGGCTGCGAACTGCGTGTTGCCGACGCCGGGGCCGGCACTGGGCGGCCGAATATCCGCATGCTTCGCATCGTAAATGGCGATTTGAAAGCAACTTAGTCGTGATTCGCGTGGGAGGCTGCTCGTGGATCTTGAACGCGATTTGCTGGTTAAGCTGACGGTTGACGATCCGAAGCTACTGGCCGTCGCCCCAGCTACCCTCACCAGCTGGTTGCGGCTCGCCACATCCCCGACGGTCGCTGCTGCTGGGCATTCCCACTTTGAACGCCGTAGTCGCAAGAATTCGTCGAAGCAGAGGAATTAGACCACCGAAATTCCCGATGAGGTTCCTCATGCCTACGCTTCATTCAAACCTCGACCATTTCATCACGGTCATTCCCTCTGATCCCGTGAAAACGGCGAGCGCTTTCGCCCATGAGTTGGCGCGGTTTCGAGCGTTCAACACCGATGCGGGTTTTTTGAGGGAACTGGGGCTTCGTTTATGGGCTCTCGCATTTCCGACGCCCGAAAGCAATGCGGCGTTCGCGCGAGCGCTGTCTGGCGCTTCGGCGCGCACCCCCTTGCGACTCTGGATGCGCGCCGATTCCCCAACTATCGCCGGCTTGCCCTGGGAATTCCTGCACATGACCGATCAGGCTCGGTCCATGTGCGAGAAGCAAGAACTGCCGATTCCCTATCCGGAAACCTTCCTCGCCCTGAACCCCAACATCCATCTATTGAGGCAGCTTGGAGCGGAACTGGTGGAGACAGGATCCGAACCGTTGGGCCAGGTCAAGGTGCTGATTGTCTGGGCCGATCCCATGCGCAACATTGCCGGCGTTGAAGAGGAAGCCAAGGCAGTCCTGAATCTACTCGAACGAAAGCTCGGTGCGCGAAACGTCGATATCCTCGAAAGCGCCACGATTAGCCGCCTCCAAGAAAAAATGCAGGCGTTTCAACCCAAGATCGTGCATTACATCGGGCATGGGGACATCCCAGGTGCTCATAATGAGTTACAGGAGGCCGCCCTGGTCCTGGAAGGAGAACATACGGCGTCCCGTCGCGTCGCAGATTACGTCCTCGCCGCACGTTTCGCTTCCTTGTGTCAGGAGACGGGGGTTCGCGTCGTTGTTTTGAACTGTTGCTGGAGTGGCTACGTTGATCAAAACGTGGAAGGTTTGATCCGGCCTCTTGCATGCCCAATTGCCGGCTCGGGCGTCCCTGTCGTCGTGGGCATGCAGTGCCAGCTGCCACAAACTACGGCATTGCTCCTGGCACAATGTATTTACTGGCAAATCACGTGCGGCAATTCCTTCGAGTTCGCCTTGCAGCAGTTTCGCTCGGATCATTACTACGCTCATCCCGACGGTGATGGTTTGTGGGGCATCCCCGTCCTCTATTCCTCCTCTCCGAACACGCGCGTGTTCAAAGCCAAAGACGCACCCAAGTACGTCGATCAGCTATCGGAGCTGAGTGCACATTACAACGAAGAGGAATTCGTCGGCCGCAAGCACTTGAGGGGGGAAGTGGACCGTTTCCTCAAGTCGAACAAATCGGGTTATTTTATCCTCACCGCTCCGGCAGGCCTGGGCAAAACCGCTTTTCTTCTAAAATGGGAGAAAGACCACAAAAAGCGTGCTTGTTTCTTTTATCGATATGGCGGCCACGACCAGCCCATACAGTGCGCCCAGACCATTTATGCCATGCTGCAAGAGCACCACGGCGAGGATCTTCCTGCCGATTTTCGCTTAGATCCTCCCAACATCCTGGACCAGGCCCCCGAAAAATTGGGCGCTTTACTCGGAAAGCTGCGGGAAAGCAAAGTCCTAATTCTGGACGGTCTGGACGAGGCCGTCGGAGGCAAACCAGCCGACGCTGTGCCGCTGCCCGCCAAACTCCCGAACGGCGTGTTCGTGCTCCTTTCAGCGCGTCCGGAATGGCTCGAGAAGGCATCCTTGCCGTTCGCCTACCATCGCTACGCACTCGATCCCGAAAGTCCTGACAATCTCGACGACGCAACGAACTACCTGGGCAAAAAACTGCGGTTCTGGACCGATCCCCTGCCGCCGGAAGAGTGCAGAAAGATAGCACTACAGGTCAAAGGGAATTTCCTAATTCTCAAGCTCGTCTGTGATCTGCTGTCTTCAAATGCGAGTAAGGATGACGCTCTCAAGATCTTTGCGGACATCGGCACGTTGCCAGACGTTTTTCGCTACGTCTGGCGGCAAATCCAGGAGCGAGTAGACGCCGTGGAATACGACCGCGTAGACGATTTCATGGGCCTCTTGCTGACCTCCCGCGATCCGGTGTCGATCGAGCAGCTGGCTGGATTGGTGGGCCGCCCCGATTTTCAATGCCGGCTGATCCTGGCGCACGTGCGTCGCTTCCTCGGCGTTTCGCCCCAGATCGGCGACACCGCCGGCTTCAAAATCTTCTACGATTCGCTCCGGGAATTCGTCGAAGAGCGCCTGCGCGGCCGCCTGGCGGGATTCCACCGGCGCTGGGCCGAGTACTGTTTGGGCTGGCGCACGCTGGAAGGCTACTCTCGACTTTATGCCTTGCGGCATTTGCCCCATCATCTCCTCGAAGCCAGCAAGGAGACCTGAGCCATGTGCGACAAGCTCCGCCACATGTTGACCGACTTTGAGTGTCTCCAGGCGCGGCTAGGCATTGACGGACTGGGGCCGATCGACATTTTTGCGGTTATCGAGGACTATATGTTGCCACCCTGCAAGCGGTGGCGGCCGAGGACGGATGGCGCGAGATGGTTGAATTGTACCGCGCGATTTTGGTAGGTGCGTTCACGCCCAACTGGAGGATCATGGCCACAGGAAGTCGTGAGCATATAGTACGCGGATGGGACGTGGCGACCCGCTCGGTAACAGCTCTACTTTCGGGGCACGCAGGATTGGTTCACTCGGTTAACAATCTTCCTTGTGGCCGGACACCTGCCAGCAGCGGTGTTGATCTTACGGTGCGACTGTGGCGCGTGCCTTGCGGCTCGCTCTTGCGTGTACCTAGGGCGTATAGGGATCAGTTGTCGTGCATGGCCCAATATAGCGAACGTGGTTCTAGTTCAGCAGCTGCATCGCCGCGATCTGATCCACATTGTTACAAGCGTTACTGGCGATCTTCCGGGGAACCTGATTCCGGGAATACCAGTACTCGTAATTGGTGAGGGCAATTGCACTCGTCGGCAGAAGAAACCGCGCGCTCCGGACGGGAGCTTACTCCGTGGTTACTGTTGCGCTATCCAGCGCGCTTCGGGTTAATTTGTGCAGTTCTTCAGGGTCGCCTTGGTCCAGAGGGATCTCCTTCTTGCCGATGATTGCGGAAATCATGGTTGGCCGCTTCTCTTTCGCGAAAAACACCAGGTCCCGCCATTTCGCCACAGCGTTATCGTAAGGCTGTTGGACATACTTCTCGTAGGCGGCGTGCGCGGTGATTGCAACGTGCAGTATTAGGACTACGAGCTCGACTAGCCCACCTCTGACCGGGCGCTTCGGCTGGCTGCGAATCGTCGCCTCCACGCCAAACAGTGTTTTCACGTGGACCTTCAGTTCTTCTGCAACGAGATCACTGTCCTTGCCTTCAATGCGGAACTCGATTGCCATGTCCGTCTCCTTGTCGCATCCGAGTTGTGATTTCATACCCTGAAAACGACTAACTTTCCTGGGCACGCGTTCAGTAGCAGCCAGACATTTTCATGGTTTTTCAGGGCGCCGCAGGCGGCATAAGGGCTGGAACGTAATTGTCTTCGGCGACGTCGCCTTGTCAAGTCTCTTCCGTCCGTCGTGTCTTCCATCCGTCCCAACTTAGGGCAGTTCGTTATTTCAAGCTGGGGATCTCGACCTCGCTTGTCTCGCCGGGCTTCGCAGCCTTCTTCTGAAGCCTGGGCTTGGTGACGCGGAGCTGGCCTCCGCTACCGCCGAGACGTCCGCTCCATCACCCTTGCGAAGTCTCGACCAGAGTCATGATAGCCTGGATAATGTGGGAAGGCAAAGTGGGCCAACTGGCCAGCAGTTCGGCGAGTGTCGCGTCAGTGCAGACATAGTGCAACCACTGGCATCCCTGTTCGACGCAAGTATCATGCAACGAAAGGACTTGCGGAATCTGGGACGCGGGTGCAATTCCCGCCGCCTCCAGTTCTTATGCTATAACAATTTTAAATGCAACGACTTACGTCAACAAGGGACGCGGGTAAGTAACCCGCCGCCTTGAAAACATTAGGTTGCCAATATCGATCGTAAGCGTCTCGCTAAGAATAATTTGAGTCGGTGTTCTCAGAACGGCGCTGATTTGATTCTCGTCCCAATTACGGGGTATCGCCGCCGAACTCCCGGCCAATATCCGATGACGGTCGATCCTTAATGCTGGGAAGCCGAACATAGCTCGGTTTCGTTCGACTCGCTCGGCAAAGGTTCAGCTTGATAACGAACTACCTTCCGCCAGTCGGGAGTCGCACTGCCGAGCAGCCTCCATTCCCGGGCGCGCATCGGTAGCCCGACCCGAGTTAGATATGGTGTCCCCGGAACACCGACGGAAGTATATGGAAGATCGATCTGCAGCGCGGGCATCGAATTTTCGCGCCCGGCAAGATTAGCTTGTTGGTTTGGGTCGAAAACCCGCAGTGCGGACATTGCAATGATGTCGCGAGAGGCATGGATGGCGTCCCTGACGGACCATTCACGCGGGAAGGTGAAACCAACCCATCCTTGAACGAAGTACCGAGAGCAGTGGCAGGCGTCGTCGTCCGGGCGTGACGTCAGTACTGATCGCTTCCGCGAGGCTCGGAAATTGCCTCCCCTGCTTCGGCTAATGACATCGCGGTCTTGAGCCTCGACGTTGGCTGGTCGCTCGCGGCGAGGCTACGACGCCCGTATCACAACATCGGTCACTTTCGCTACAACCCTCATGATATCGCGCCTTATACGCACTGCAAGAGGTCGGTTCAGGTGGTTTCTGTTCAAACGTGTACGGGCGAATAAATGCCGAGGCCGGACCCGATTTCAAAGCCCGCCCCGGCTGGCGGAGTTATGGGACTCGCACGCGCGAAAGGCTCAGTCCGGTCGAAAGCGCACGCAAGGCCACCCAGCCCGACACTTCCGCCTCGTCGCGCGGCTGGGTTGGTTCCATAGTCCGGGATGGCCCTGTCATTTTCAAGCGGGATCACGAAGGCGAGCGGGGATGTTGATCAGCGGATTCCGCACGATCGAGGGATCTCACGATCGGGTGGTGTCCTAATTTGAAATTCTTTGGCGGCAGCAAATGAGTGAACCGTCACGAGACAAGCGCGTGATTGCGTGCAATATCGCCGTCACTCTAACTGAATGTTCAAGGGGTGCACTGGCCTACGTGCCGCAACTTGGCCACGGTCGGCCGAGGATTCTGGTCCGCTCCCGTGGTGGGCGATGGATCAACGTCTGGATGCCCGTTAATCGACTAGCTAATTTCAGGTTCAAAACGCTCGTTCCCGATGATCCCCTCTATCGGCGGAATGCCATAGCGGGGCGGTACGATGATGGTGACGTTTCTGAGTTGGCCTCCGCAGGCGCTGGACAGGGATTCGAATTGCGCTGGCGGAGTGCAGGTGACGATGGGGAACCGAACCATCGAAACGATGACTCTATGTCGCCAACCCCATCACCTTCCTGAGTGATGTCGGAACTGGATGGACTGCGTTTGGATTCAGGTTCCGGTAAGCATAGGGCGGTTTTCCCGCACCCTGCTCAGCCTCAAACGTCATCCTGGGAAAGAAGACAAGCAGGCCAGAGACGCGGCGATATTGCTGATTTGGCCAAAGCCGTTGCCCCGCAAGTTCGAGGATAGATTGTGTGAACTCCTGGATGTGGCCCGTCCGGAGACACACCAAGAAGGGCGCCTCGGTCGTAAACTGCTGGCGCTTCTCGTCGAGGCGTTGTCTGATTGCCTTGAGAAGCAAGTTGGTTGCTTGGACTTCGGGCAGCGACGCGCCCACTACGGCACTAAATCCTTCTGGGATTGCGGTTATGACGAGATTATTCGCAGAGATTGTGGCACGTATTACCTTCTCTCCTGGAGACTGATCTAAAATTACAGGAACGGACCGCCAGACTACATGGGCTATACTACCTTCTGGTCCTGGATGAGATAGGTCGCCCGATTCGTGAGACATGATTTTCGATGCTAAGAAGATGGCTGTCTCATCGGGTAATGGCAGTCCTCGGGCTTCTAGTGGGAGGACAATGTTCACGTTCTTCCCGGCTGCGGCGAAGCCGAGACGTTCAAGGAGCAGATCAACCCATTGTTTCATCGTTTTTTCCCACTGGATAAGCACCCGATAACGGAATCTGGTCACATCGACGAAGATATCAACCCCGCTAGAGTGAATTCTGAAATCGGGCTTGCCAGTCTCTCCAGATCGTTTCTTGATCGGAGGCTCATACTCGATATGCAGGTCATGCGCGGCGAGAAAGCTTCCGAACTGCAGTTCGCTTAATGTCGCTTCGAACTGAGTTTCCTCAGTCGCCTCCAAAAGTTCTTCAAATTTCTCGAACAAGATAACCTTTGAGTTTCGGTCAAGCTTCTGGGAAAGAGTTCCCAGAATCCTGAATAACTCGATAAAGTAACATGCGTTATATGCGTCTTCGGAATTCCATCGTTCGGCGAGGATGCCACGTGGCGATTGGAGCCAATTAGGGTGATGGGTACTCAGGTACGAACCCAATTCTTTTTGCGCGTGACGGAGATCCTCATCCGAAAAGACTTTGCCTGTAAGGTCGGGGCGAGCATCAAGGAAACCCATAGGGTACCAGCAATGAAAACGCCCCGCACCAGAGCTACGACTCTCCGGCACGGGACGTTGAAGCGGGGGACTGAAGTCCCGCGTTGTTCGGTGTCGGCACCGTGGTCGTAGGCACGCTGCCGTTGGCTTTAATCTATAATGAGCCGACCTCCTCAATCAATCGCTCCAGACTCTACAACTCCCTTGCCACTCCTGCCGCCATCGCCGGTCAGTTTGATCAGTCCCGGCGCGGGGGGTTGATCTCCCTTCGGTGGCGTGGTCTGTGCCTTAGCGGGGATAGCCGGCATCGCGAGCCCTAAACCGATCAGCAGCCCCAGCCGGAACACGACGCGAAGAGCTTTTATGATGGGCCTCTTCCTGTGTCAAGGCATCAATTCGCAAGGAGCATTCATTGGCCACAGACTCGCGACTCCGCACCCTATGTTTAGCCGGCGACATCCCCAGATATCTCCGAACGGGGGCGGCCCGGCAAAAAGACGTTGACCACCCAGGGAATCCGGTCGATGGCGAATCCGAGGTTGCGTTTGAAAGTCGGGAGGGCCGATCGCCATTCGTCTTCAGTCACTGGTATTCGTGTGACGTCGTTCGTGAAGCAAAGGTTTACAAGCCACGTATCGACGTCGAGCACCTCACGCAGGAAGTATAGGTGAGCAAGACGGTTGCCATACTGGTAAAGCCTGCCGAGCCAGTTGACAGTGCTCGTGACCCCAAGCCACTTCTGTGTTCGAGCAAGCGACGATTGAATCAGCTCCTTCGACTGCTGACTCTTTGCCCTACACCCGGGTCCGTAGACCTCTGCCGGGTAGCTTTTTGACTCGACCAACATAGCTCCCGGCCGACTGGTGTTGCCGAGAATCGCGAGCGCATCCCAGTTCGGCCCGCCTCTCGGCCAGAACTCTCGGAGTGCGCGGTGATGATCAGCCAGCCTCAGTGCGTCCAAGAACGCGTTGTCGACAGGTTCCTGAAATCGACGAGATTCCAAAGGCGCCGTCCATTCGATCGCGGTGGTACGTGCGCCGGCTTCTGACAAGGCTCGCTGCACCGCCAAGCTCAGTTGATCCTGGCGCCGCGCGACGTAGATCTGCGTTTGTAGCTGACTCCCAGCGAAAGCCCGACCAAACCCATCGACCCGGTTGGTTCCTGCTTCATTCGCTGCCATGATCATAATCCAGCTAACGCCCAAGGTCAGCGGATCGACGCGCCGAGCCTCGCCCATGATCATACCCGAACCGCACTCTTGGCAAGAGTGCCGAGGCCGGTCAAAGGATTCAACGCGCCGGCCGGCGCGGTTCTCGGGCCAGCGGCTCCCTGTGATATTCAAGGCTCCACCGCCGAACCGGTATACGCGGCTGACACCGAAATTCGTTATCTACCCGGTTCCGACAAAGCCATTAGCGGTTCGGCTTCCGCTTCCTCGCGGCGTCCACCCGCCTGACAAGGTCCGCCGCCGAGATGTCGAGCGCGTCGCAGAGCCGAAACAGCGTGTCCACGGTCGGCGATTTGAGGTTCCGCTCAAGCTGGCTGATGTAGGGGCGTGACAGCTTGGCTTCAAATGAAAGCTGTTCCTGCGTGAGTCCGGCCAGCTCGCGTGCCTTCCGCAATTCCTCGCCCATCATGGGCTGGAAGACTAGCCGACGACGATCGGATTGTCGGTAACCTATAGTTTACACGTAGGGGCCGCACTGTAATCAGAGCGGAGGGCGAGAACGCCAGCCCGAAAAGTCGCGGTCGTTCTCTTACTCCGTTGACCTCGCGTAAATCCGGTCTGCCATCCAGGCCGAGATCGCCGTCGCGAAGGTGGCCGTGCTCACCGTGCGCGCGAGCACGGAGGCGCGAGCGACGTTCGTGAATTGCCGGGAATACTAGGAGCATCAAAACAAATGGAAGAACAGACAAAGTTTGTCGAGGCGGATGCGACAAAGGCGGAACTCCGCCAAAAAATCAGCATGATCAGCGCGAGGCTGGAGTCTATGTGTGATGGGGACCATGTCGAATGGTCCACGGCCGCCAAGTTTGTCCAAGAATCTACTTGGTGGCTATATCACCCATCTGGAACACCTAGACGAGCGCCTAAATTTAAGCGGAAACTCGAAGGTCAGGATTCGGAGTCGTGCGGGTACGGTTCTGACAATGACTGGAGAATTAAGTTCGGCGGACTCATTTTCCACGTGGGAGACGCGATTTGCGGTTGTGTGCAGGCGCTGGACTATTGGTTGGGCGAACGAGAATTCGAGGGGGCGGTCACGGCATTTCATCTTCGGCAGCTTTGGGTCCGGCTTGAAGCGAAAATTCGCGGCTCCGTTTCGCACCGTTCGGGCCACTACTACAAGGAATACCGAGGAAAGGACGAGGGCTTCCCGGACGACATGATTTTTGGAACACAATCGATCGACCTTCGGGACTTCCGACTCTGCTTCCTTCGCGAAGCGGGAATCCTGGATTGCTTCGATTCGGAGCAACTGAAGGAAGCTGGAATTCTGAAAAGAGCAGACTGACCGCAGCGCATACTTCGGCCATTCCCTAGTGATCTCTATAGATGGTCACTGGGTTAAGCGTGCTATTCGTGATCCGTTGGTGGCTTAGCTTTGCAGGTGCTGGGTACGGCTTATACCGGGGTTGTTGGAGCAGCATAGTCGAAGCCAACTTCGGTTTGCATTCGTCTAGCTGCTTATCACGTGCGGACCAGGACGTATGGCCTATCGCAGGATCGACTACCTGCCCGTTGCCTGGATAACCCTCCATGGTCGTTCGCCACATCGGAGGTAACGCCCGTTTCACCGCGTCCCATTAGGCCGCCCTAATCGGCCTGCACCACTCGGGGAGGTTTTAACCCGATGCCCTTCCATGGGGGAGTGGCTTACGCTTTTCTAGCTCACGCAAGAAAACGGCTAACGCCTTCCTGGCTGACACAAGAATTGGCTTTCGCTTAATCCCCATCACCCGGAGCTTTTATCGGCTGAACCCCGGATAGAACCCCCGGCCTGCGCCGGCACCAACGGATATTCCTCAACGGCCCTTTGGCCTACCAGAAGCTTAGAACTTGCGCGTGAACGTCAAATCGATCGGTCAATTTTTTTGCCACTGGCTTGCTGGACCGTCATCTGTAGGTCGGCAGTTGAGTTCAGATCGTGCTCATTGCTGTTGTCCTGAGCATTTCGGAAGCGGCTGCCGTAATACCTGACTCAGTCCTGGCTCCGTCAGCAGCACTGCCAACCCAGACCTCAACTGCATCCAGAAGGAAACGTACCGACGACTTGCGGTCAGCTCGCTTCCTGGTTGTCGAAGGTTCTGAACTTGCAGTGGGGCCAATCGAAGTGACGGCGGGTCGTGGTGGTTTCGGGGACCACGGGAAACTGGCGAAAACCCGGCCGTTGCTGCGTGCGTTGCCGCGGTCAAGCCGCCTGATGATCGAGATCTTCGAGTGAACGGGCCAATTTGCGCATAATGAGAATTCTTGGCACGGCGCTCGGCTGTTCTCGTGCCGTCGGTCCCATCATCCGGAGGAATCTGGATGTCGTTGACTTCGTTGATCGGATCGTGCTTTACCGGACCACCGCCTCGCTCTTTCGCAGATTGGTTCAAGCGGCTTCGTATATGTTCGCAACTATCAGGTCCGATTCACATGTGACGGGGACCAAAATCCTGGTGTATTTTTTGCCCTCGAACCGGTCGATTCTCAGCAGGTGATTCGGTAGATCGTTCGACGTGAGCAGCTTTACAGCAACTTCTTGACCGGACTCACGCCACCGGAAAAACAGCAGCCCCGCGTTCTCACTGATTTCACCTTGGACGACGCCGTCCGTCCACTCACCCTGGATACCTGCCAGGATGGACTCATTCGCTCCACCTGGTGCAAGGGTCCCGTAGACAGCCAGGCGCTGAGAGGGCAACTCCAGCAGCAGGTCGAGAATATCATCGATCACAGCCGACGCCACATTGCTCACCGTTCGATCGCGCTCGTTCTTGGAGAGATCGGGTCCCCTCGGAGTTTTCTCCGAATGGGCGATGTTGCACCGGATGATATAGATCAGTTGCTTTAGTTTTTTTAGCAACGCTTCTCGTGGTTCCCTACCTCCCTGACCAGCGGAGTACCTTCTAAAGGCATTAAGCAGTTGCCGGTGTTCATCGCAGGCTTCCCTCCTTAATTCGTCGGTTAAGTTCCTCGGATCGTAGTCCCGCTTCATGAGCGTAATGTGATTCATGACCTGTGGCGAAAACTCGGCGAGGGCGGCCACGCTCTCGCGTTGGCACAGCTTTTGGGCAACACCATCTTCGAGTCCCATGAGCAGAAGCTGGTTGAACGCCTGAGATTCCGATGTTTCACCGTCTGAAATCTCTTTCTCAGTCAGAGTTCCATGTCGTTTGCGAAAGAGGTAGTAGGCGCTCCAGGTCTTATTCAACGCCTTGCAGAGATCCTCACAACGATCGACGGGTTCCTCGCGACACCTCGATTGGTTGATATGCGCCAGCGCACTTCCCAAGAATCTCGGTGCCTCTTCTTTCCACCAAACCTGTGAAGTGCTCATTGCCGATTCCCAGATTTCAGGTCCATTGACAATCGGTCCGCAGAGAAAGGATGGAGCGGCATAAACGCTCCAACAACCTCTTGTCTCAGCCTATCCCTCCCTTCCGGAACGCTCTTTCCACCGCCGGCTATTCATGATCTGATGATAGCAGCTATGCCGCTTCGAGTCACTTGATGGGCAAAGGGACGAATCGATGGCGATCCCCGACTTCCAATCCGTGATGCTCCCCCTGGTCAAGATCCTCGGTGACGGGCAAGAGCGTACCATGCGCGAGGTGACCGAGAAGCTGGCTGAGTCCTTCCAACTGACCGAGCAGGAGCGGCTGGAACTGCTTCCCAGTGGGCAGCAGAGCATCTTCAGCAACCGGGTAGCGTGGGCAAAGTCACATCTGAAAGCGGCGGGACTGCTCGAAAACCCAGTTCGTGGGCGGGTTCGGATCTCCGACCTTGGTCGCAAAGTGCTCGCCGAGAAACCACCGGCAATTAACGTGAAATTCCTCAAGCGGTTTCCCGCCTACTGCGAGTTCCTCGGCAAGTCTGTACCACCGACGAACGAAGAACAGGGGACAGAAGGCGAAGCATCGCCGGTCGAGGAGAGCAGAACGCCCCTCGAACTGATCGACGCGTCCTACCGCTCGTTGCGGCAGGCGACTGCCGAGGATCTTCTATCCAAATTCAAAGCCTGCTCCCCGGCGTTCTTTGAGTCGGTGGTCGTCAGGCTGCTCATGGCGATGGGATATGGCGGTGTAGCTGGGCAAGGGACCGTCATTGGAAAATCGGGTGACGGTGGCATCGACGGTGTGATCAAGCAGGACAAGCTCGGGCTGGACGTGGTTTGTATCCAGGCAAAACGGTGGGATGGTCCGGTCGGTCGTCCGGTGATTCAGGGGTTCGTTGGCAGCATGGATTACATACGAGCCAAGAAGGGCGTCATTATCACGACTTCGACGTTCACCAAGGACGCCGTTGACTTCGTGGAACGAATCGAGGGCAAGAAGGTCGTGCTAATCGACGGCGAGCAGCTCGCGGTTCTCATGATCGAGTACGGGCTCGGTCCGACGACGACCAAGACCTACAGGATCAGGGAGGTCTCGAACGACTTCTTCCATGAGAGTGAGGGATGAGCCCCCAAATCAGTCTTCTCCCGATCGATTGGGTCATTCCATGCCGCAGAGATTTGGGGCCGAGCGCGATTTTTTCGCAGCCCCGACGGTGCTAGATTCTAAAAAATACAGAAACCGTTGGCTGGTTAGCAAGCGACTTGTCAAAAACGATTGGTTTTCAAAATTGGGGTATTAACGATCGCCGATTCGGAGCCAGTTTCGATCGTGAAGCCGCAGTCCCCTGTGGCGGCTGAAGAAGGTTCGGGAAGCCATGCGCGTACATCCGCGCAAATTGCCACGCACAGTGCGGCGCCGTTAAGGCAAGTTCTTCAACTCGCCGAGATAGGCTTCGGCTCTGGCGATATTTTGGACGGCTAAACCGATGGCCTTGACCATGTCGCGTTCGCGCGCCCTGTGCGAACCGGCGATTCCTTCCAAATCCCAGATCGCCGTTTGGAGCGCCTGGCCGAGCGGCAGCAACACCGGAGCGAAGCGGCTGGCGACCCGGTTTCTCTCCGATTCTGGCAGCACTTGCTTGCAAACGAATGTCGCCTCAACGCTGACCCGCCAGGCGAAAAGTCTGCCGCTAAGGACAGGCCCGATCCCTGGAACCTTCTGCGTCTTCAACATCAGGACATCCTTGGCGGTCTCGATCCCAAAGGACTCTAAGGCGAGAACACGATCGTTGGTGATGCCTTTGAGCTTCGCCTGGCGGATCAGGGCCTTGTCCAAATGCTCGTCCATCTGGAACTTCGTCGCATCGTGTTCGGCTTTCCGCAGTTCCTGTTCATACTCTCGCCTGGCCTTGTGATACGTCGAGGCGATCTCCTCGGCAGCTTTTTTTCTTGCCTCAAAGTCTGCCTTGCTTGCGGAGCGATGTGAAAACAGCGCGGCTTCCAGTCTCTGTAGCTCGGCCTCGGCGTCCACCAGCCGTTGCAGCCATCGCTGCTCTTCCTCAAGCCAAGGCGCGTTCGCGGCTTCCCACGCCGCAATCACCCGTCGATTCGCAGCTTCGACTTCTTTGCATGCGCACTGATGCTCGGATTCGCGCGTTGCTTTTAGCGCCTGCCATGCAGCGAGCTGACGGCCATTCGCCTCATCAACTTCATTGCATAGTCGCTTGTAGTCCCTGTCCAGCGCCGCTTTAGCGTCTCGCCATGCGGCCAGGCGCCGTTCGTTGACCTCTTCAATCGGCTTGCAGAGTTCCGAGTGGGCCTCTCGCATGCGCTCGCACTCGAACCGATGCTCGCGCTGCAACGCCGCGAGCAGCCTCTCTCGTCTATGGTCTAACGTGATCCGCATGAGCAGCCACCAGACGGCGAATACCGAGATCAAGACAAAGCCGACTGGCCTTGCAATGAAAATAATAAAGAAACCGGCGATCATCCCAGCAATGCAGAGTCTTGGCAGAAACGGGTCGGGAGGACCGAGCTGCGGCGGAGGCGGCAGCTCCGGTGGTGGCGGACGGGACTTGAGTTTCGGGCTTGGAGGATAAGTCGGGGTCAGAGGATAAGGCGTGGTCGGTGCGACGGAGGGGATCACGGCCGGACGCGGATGCGGAGTTGGCACGGGCGTGGGTCCAGGAGTTCGCAGGCCCGTGGGGAGTGCAGCGCGAATCGGAGATAATGCACTCGGCCGTACGTACGTAGAGAACAAGAGCTCCATCCCGGCGAGTTTCTGTATCGTTTGTTGAAGGTCCTCCAGTCTAATGGGCGCCGCAGCAGCACCCTTGCCAGGCAGGAAGAACATCAGCCTCGCCACCGCGATTAGATCGCACCACGGGCATTCGCCCGCTGCCGCCAGATAGGAGTGCTTGAGGTCGTTTTTGCAACGGACAAGCTGCCTCATCGCGGCATCTAACGACGTTCGCCACTCGCTGGCTGTGGGGCGGTGTGCTGTGCCGAAGGCCCGCTCGAAAAGGGCGAGCACAGACGGATCGAGCATCGTCGCGGGCGGCACGTGCGGCGGCGGCTTGAGCCGAGCCTTTCCCGTGTTCCGCGAGTAAGCGTAGTCGCCGCCTTGGATCGCCTTCTCGATCGGGATGTCAGCATTTACAAGGGGCACGCCCGAAAACGGGTGCCGGCCCATCATCAACAGGTGAAAGATGAGCACCGCAAGCCCGAACTGGTCGTGGTTCGCAGTACGATCAAGGTTCGCGAAATTCTTCCCGTGCAACTCGGGCGGCGTATACTCGGGGACACCGACTGCGCAACGGAAGATTCGCGCGCCCTGAGTCACCTGGAACGAGTCGCAGTCTACAAACGCGACGATGCCTTTCTTGGAGACCATCACGTTTTTCTGATTGACGTCGCCAACTACGTGGCCATGCGCATGGACCGACTCGAACGCAATTGCACAGTTTCGGGCCGTGTGGAGTAGGAACCCCCAGTCCGCCTCGGGAAAGTCCTTCTTTCGCTGGGCGACGCTATACAGGTGATGGATCTCAAGATAGCCAGAGATTCTCGGCATCAGAATTCCGTCGACAACCGCTGGCTTTCCCGCGCTTAAGGTGCCCGTGGGCCAGGCTGCGATTTTCAACAGGTCGGGGCTACAAAGCGCGGCCATGGCCCTGAGCTTCTCACAGCGCTCCTTACTCTGGGGCTTGCTGTAGAGCTTTGCGACGATATCGGGACGGCCCTCGACATCGAAGACTGCGCCCTCGCCGCCAACAGCGAACGGCCTTAGCGCGAGGTGGACTTCGTTCCCTTGGTGATCACGCAGTTGCGTCGGGTAGGCTGGGCGTGACATCGGCAGCATTACGCGTCGCGAGGAGGAGAGTCTTGTCGTCGTCGGTCCGGTCGTTTACGCGCTTGGAGTCCAAGAAATCCAATAGCGACGACCGCAGCGTCTCCTCGTCCGGACCATTTCGCACGGTTCGGAACAGAGGCGCGAAAAAGCGGTCATGAACGCGTGCGTTCGCGAAATCGAGCGCCAGCATTTGCAGGCCATCAGTGAGGACAGCGAGCTCCGAGAGCCTTCGGCTCACGATGTTGATGCGAATGTGCTTCCGGTAATCCTCGTCGGTTATAAACCGAGTGGTGTTCGCGAACTCGCCGTTGTCCGGCCAGAAAGCGAGTTCACAGCCACTCCCGGCGTCAAACACGATGATCCCATCTCCGATTTGGATAAAGGCCGCCCAGTCGTCGCCGACAACAGCCCCGAGCAGCGTGCAAGCGAGTTGGCGCGACGGCACTCCTTGAGCAGCGGCTTCTTCGAAGACGCGTTCACGGGTGCGATCCACCCAGGACTCGATCACCGCCCGCTCCGGGGACGCCGGATTCAGAGCTCGCGTAACTTCTTCCAAGAAACACTCGACAGCACAGCCAGAGCCCAGGTGAGACAGTTCGGCGCTGCCGGCCCCATCGGAACAAGCCGCGATAACTGTCGTCCCGACGACGCGACCGACGCAAGAATCCTGGCAGGGCTGGCCCGATTGGACATGAGACGTCCCCCGCACACTGCCGTAAACCAGCTTCCACATGGCGTCTTCCGCTCAGACGTCGGCCCATCCCGCAGGCGGGAGCGACACCTTGTCCCCGGGCGAGGATTGCGACACTGATTGCATCGATTGCGACAGCCAGAGGAAGAGGTCGCGGAAGTTCAGTCCTTTGAGCTTCACGGGCGCCCGTGCGGCAATCTTGGCTAGTACGTGAAAGTTCGAGCCCTCGACACCCACCGTGAAAAACGCGAATGACTTCGCGGCTTCGCCCTGCTTCACCATCTCGGCGGCAGCCTGCCAACCATCATCCGGGCCGCCGTCTGTGATGAGGAAGGCCCACGGGCGGTAGTAGGAGATCCCGTTTGCGCGATAGGTGTTCTTTCGCGAAGCGATCATGTCGAGGCCCGTGACGATCGCCTGGCCCATCGGCGTGCCACCGGAAGCGCTCAGGTGAGGCGGCTGAAAGTTCGCCGCAGAGACGAAGTCCTGGACGACGTTAACCGTACCGCCAAACGTCACGATCGCTATTTCGGCCCGCTTGCTGGCTAGCGAATCGGCAGACAGCGTATCCTTCAGGGTGACCAGCCCTTCATTCAATTCCGCGATCGGCTGGCCTGACATCGACCCGGACACGTCCAAAAGTAGAACGCACGGGACGCGAGGCTCCGGATTATCCGCGAATTCGGCCGCTTCGAAACCGGGGTATTCGATCTGCTCACTCATGGGAATTGAACCTACGTCGGCCTTTCTCGGCAACGATGGCGAAACACTAACCGATGATAATTCATCGCGAGCACAGAACCAAGGGTATGCGGGAAAAAATGGGACCGGGCGGACCGCCGGATCGCGCGCCGTACCGGTCGCGGGTCACAATTCGACCGCTACGGAAGTTCGCCGCCAGTTGTCGCAACGCTGTCCACACAATTTCGTCGCCGCTCATGGCAACCTCCTCGGACCAGCCTACCTCCCGGCACTTGTGGTTCCCGCTCATCGGCCCCGCCGACTGCGACCCTCTCCCAATGGATGACCCCGCCGGATACACTAACAACTTACGTCTGTCTGTGCATTCATAGATGCACGACGCCTGACAACGGAACACAGCGCCGAAAGCGAGGTTGCCAGTGGGATGGACGTGGCGGCGAAGCGCGTTGTTAGGGCCGGTCCGGCTCAACTTCTCCAGCGCCGGAGTTGGAATGTCCGTGGGTGTCAGGGGCGCCCGGGTCTCGGTAGGTCCCCGCGGCACTTACGTCCACGTCGGCGCGGGTGGCTTTCGGTACTCCCGGCGGATCGATGCTCCGCGTGGCGGTTCCCCACCCAGTTCGCCTCGCCAACAGCCTGCTTGCTCCCCAGCCCAGCCGATCACTCCGGGGCGCACCGTTCAAGTGCTGGACCCGGCTTGCCTCGCTGATTCGAGTCCCGACGAACTTCTGGAGGAAATCCGGCGAAAAGAACAAATTACCGGCCTAGCGCCCGTAGCCCTCGTTGTTTCGGTCGCCGTTTTCGTTCTTTCCCTGCTCATGCTCGGCGCTCAGGCATCGCCCTGGGCGACATGCGCAGTTTTTGCAATCGGACTGCTTGGACTGCTTTCCCTGCCCTGGGCAATGTGGTCTGACCGACGAGCACGCCTTGTGCGCTTGCACTATGTCTTCGATCCCCTTGGGGAGAAAGTCCAGGAGGGATTGGAGCGTTTGCTCGCGGCGTTCGAGCGCGCGCATGCGATATGGGCCGTACACCATGAGGATGTGCACGGCGATTGGAAACGAAACGCCGGGGCTGGAACGTCGGTGGGCCGGCGACTAGTTCACGTCGGATGGGGGGCTCCCTCGTTTATTGAGACGAATGCGCGAGTCGGTTTTCTGAACGTCGATGGAATCAGGCTGTTTTTCTTTCCCGACAGGTTGCTGATTTTTGGGAGCGGAGGGGTTAGTGCGGTTCGTTACGCCGACCTGAACCTCGAAGCGGGCAGAGTGCAGTTTCGGGAGGAAGGTGGGGTGCCCCGAGATGCCAAGGTAATGGGCACCACCTGGCGATATGTGAACAAGGACGGCGGGCCCGATCGCCGCTTCAACAACAACTACCAGATTCCCATCGTGCTCTACGGCACGATCGATGTTTCTGCGCCCTCCGGCATGCGCCTCAGCCTCCAAACGTCCGCTGAGGGGCTGGCAGGCTCTTCCGTGGAGTTCCTGCGCGTCATCCAGGCTGCCGTTCGCGATCTCGAATCCCGGCGGGCCGGCACTCCGACGCTGGAATCCTTGCCCAGCTTCGCCGAAGATCCGCCACCGCTGTATCTGCCGGGGGCAAAGGTCATCCAGGCGTTGGACGCGCTCGTTCGTTTTAAGTGGCTCGATTGGCTGCCCGACTGGGCAACCCTAGCCATGTGGGGCATCCTATTCGCTCTTCCGCCGGTATCCATCATCGTCTGGTTTGCACGAGGCGGTCCGGCGGCGAACGCATTCCTGTGTTCCTCCTTCACCCTGGCCGGTACCGGGATAGGAATCCTCGTTTACTCGCATCTTCGCCGAAGCAGCCAAGACAAGGCGGCAGCAGCGGCAGCAGCGAAGTCGCGCTTCCGCGCTATTCTTGGCAACGAACTGAAAAGCCGCCGGCTGGAGGAGGTGAGTTTCTCTGAACTTCGTGCTGCCAGCGGCATTTCGCGCCGGGCTGCGAATGAGGTGGCTGACAACATGTTCCGAAAGGTCGCCGACCGATACGCGCAGGACGGGGTTATCACTGAGAAGGAGCGTACGAAGCTAAAGGCTTTGGCCAAAGCCCTGGCGATGGACGCTGCCAGGGCCGACCGCATCGAGTCCGAGGCGAAAGCGGCTCGCTATCACCAAGCCGTTTCCGATGCGCTCGCGGATGGAACAGTGACCGAGGAAGAGGCGCACCTGTTGAACAAGCTCCGATGGCAGCTTGGCGTCGAGGACTCCGCCTGGAACGCGGGAAACCTAGCGCCGAGGGATTGATGTTTTTTCGATAGTTTAGGAGAGGAGATCTCCAATGGCAGACGTGCGATCCGATCCGGTTGCGGCGACGTATTATCGCCCGGGAAGGCAGACACCCACTGTTCATGTCCCCCTGACGGGACCATGGCCACGGCGATGCGGCCAGCGCGGTTGGGACGCGCGTTCGTTCGCGCCGGCGTATGGACTCGCCCTTGGTACCGCAACTTGGGCCAAGGATTTCTCCCTCCGGACGCTTGACAATCCGGACGTTTGTGCTATTTTGTCCACTGCTGTTGATACGAATACAACGCTTGTGTCGCGCAACTGCTCACACGGGGCCGCCCATGCCTGCGTACGCCCGCCGCGATATCGTCGATGAAGACCGTGTTGGCGTTTACCACTGCATCGCTCGCTGCGTTCGAGGAGCGTTCCTCTGCGGTACCGACTCGTACAAAGGGCGGGATTATGGCCACCGGAAGGCTTGGGTTCTCGACCGGCTTCGCCAGCTTGCGGGGCTTTTCGGCGTTGAGGTTTGCGATTATGCCATAATGAGCAACCACTTACACATCGTACTTCGCAATCGACCCGACGTCGCCCGACAGTGGTCCGACGATGAGGTCGCGATCCGATGGCGCAAGCTCTTTCCCCAGCGCGACGAGCTGACTGGCGAGCCGCGTGAGCCGGACCGCCACGACGTGGCCATGCTCACCGCCGATGCCGATCGTCTGGCGATTCTGCGCTCGCGGCTCGCGAGCCTTTCCTGGTTCATGCGGTGCTGGTGCGAATGGGTCGCCCGCAAGGCCAATCACGAGGAGGGCTCGTTCGGAAGATTCTGGGCCGGCCGGTTCAAATCGCAGCCCTTGCTCGATGAGTCTGCGCTACTGGCTTGTAGTGTCTACGTCGATCTCAACCCGGTCCGGGCCGGGATCGCGGCCACTCCCGAGGAATCGCAATTCACGTCGGGCTTCGACCGCATCCATAGCCTGGCCGAACATACGGCCGCATCTCCGTCATCATCGCGCGGGGTGAGCGGTATCGACGCTTGCGGTCCTCCCGAACCCTGGCTTTGCGAATTGACACTGCAAGAGACGGACGCGGTATCCGCAGTGCCGCGCGCCGAGCACTCGCTGTCTTCACCACGAGAAACGGCTCCAGCAGCGGACCCAACAATTCCCAGTCGTCACGAGCCAGAAGTTTGTGCGGCGCCTTTCGCTTCCGGCGACGCCCTGCCGCCTATCCCGCTCGTCGCTCG
Source organism: uncultured Isosphaeraceae bacterium (assembly GCA_963823675.1). Lineage (GTDB taxonomy): Bacteria > Planctomycetota > Planctomycetia > Isosphaerales > Isosphaeraceae > CAWGMT01. The sequence continues at coordinate 663,378 of CAWGMT010000025.1, forward strand.
ATCAGGCGGAGGTCTGCGTGCTCGTGCATCGGATCAGGGGTTTCTGCCGATCGACACCCAAAAGTACATCATGCTGCTCGATTGGACCGGCCGGGAGATCCGTGAGAACAAGTGCGGGGCAATCCCGGACAACCTGGCTCCGATCCTCGACCGGCTGGGGCTCGATCGATCGAATTGGGTGAAGACGGTGCGCGAATTCGGCCGCATGTTCAAGCAAGCAGCCGGTCGCGCGAGTTCGCTCGCGCGGGCCGCGCCGGGTTGCTCGCGACGTTGGTTTCAGGGAAAGGCGGCCGCTCAAGCCGCTTTTGTCTAAGCAAGCGGATTGATTCCGCGTGGCGGCCGATCCGAGCTCAGGGCCGGCTGCGTTTAAGCGTCTCGAGGCGTCACCACGCGCGGGACGCCTGCCAGCGATTGTGTGGATCGCGCCGTACTGCGATCCGCCGGAACAGGCGGCCAGTGCCGAGAACGCCTGGCTGATTCCGTTCGCGGGCCTTCGTGGGTCGCGCACTCAATCGACATCCGGATGCCGCGCGCTGGCTGCGCGAATGGATGACCCTGTGCTCACCGCGTGGTTCTCTCCATCATGGAGCCGGCACTGCCTGGGTGTCTGCAACCCTGGGTGTCTGCAACCCCTGGGTGTCTGCAACCCTTATCTTCCTCAAGAGTGGGCCAAAGACCGTTGGCGTCGTGCGGAAGCGGGGGTGCCCCGATCGGTCGAGTTTCGTACTCGCCATCAACTGGCGTTGGAGATGTTGGAGGAATGCGGAGGGGTACTGCCACACACTTGGATCGCGGGTGACGACGAAATGGGCCGTCCCTCGGGTTTTCGGCTGCAATTGCGTCACCTCCGCAAGCGGTATCTGCTGGCGGTTCCCTCGAACACGCTCATTCGCGACCTCGAGGCACCACCACCGGAGTACTCGGGACGAGGACCACGTCCGCGCAGTCCTTTCATACGGGTAGACGCTTGGTGCAAGAAACAGCCTGAGGATGGCTGGATCACGATCGATGTGCGTGACGGGGAGAAAGGGCCGCTGGTGATCGAAGCCGTGAAACGTCGGGTTCAGGCACGGACCGAGAAAGGTGGCACCGGTCCGGACGAGGTGTTGTTTGTGACTCGCGAACGTCAAGCGGATAACACACACAAGGTTGATTATTATTTGTCCAATGCGGCCGCCAGCGTGCCGCTGGAGGAATTCGCCTGGGTGGCCAAGGCGGCTCATCGCGTCGAAGAGTGTGTCCAGCGAGCCAAAGGGGAAGCTGGCTTGGCGGACTATCAGGTGAGGAACTGGATAGGCTGGCATCATCACCAAGCCCTGTCGCTGCTAGCCGCGTGGTTCCTGAACAAGGAGACGCGGCGGGGAAAAAATACAGACTCCCGCGCTGACGAATCGGCAACTGCGGCAGTTGATCGCCGGACTGATCGATTCACACCTCAAGACGAACGAGCACGCATCTCTTTGTCGTCGGAGCACGCGCTGGTTACAGCGCAACGAACAAGCACGCTTTTACCGTTATCGTTCACGTAACATCTTACCACCTTTGAAGAACCACCTCAGAACCTGAGGATACAGTAGAACTACAGAAGGAGCGCCCATATGGCCACTCTCACCCCCGAACAGCGGCAAGCGATCGAGAGGGCAGGCGAGGAGCCTGTTCGACTCGCCGATCCCGAGACACAAACCGAATACGTCATCATCAAGGCCGATGTCTACGACCGTATTTGCGCTTTGTCTTTTGATACGAGGTCCGCGTATCCCCTCGCAATGAAGGTCTTCCGACAAGACGGTTGGGACGATCCCCAAATGGATGAATACAACGTTCTCGACCCCCGCCGATGAGGGTGAGTCGCGGTGACGTCGTGCTGGTCGATTACCCGTTCACGACGGGTGGTGCCAAGGTGCGCCCGCGCTGGTCGTTCAAAATGACCGAGACAACGCTCGGATGATGAACACGATCGTCGCCCAAATCTCCGGCAACACAGCTCGCGTAAACGAGGCCACGCAGCATCTGATCGAGCTGGCGGCTGAGCCAGGATGTGGGCTCGCGAGGGATTCGGCGCTCATCGCAAGAAACCTGCTCACGATGCATCAGAGCGATGTCCTACGCGTCTTGGGATCGCTCTCGGCCGCGACTATGGCTCAGATCGACGACTGCCTGAGGGTCGCGCTCGGTCTTCCGTGAATCGACTCCACGCGCAGGGATCATTCAAGTCAGCGCCTCCACTTGTCGCTCAGAGGAGGTTGGAAGCCTCGAACGTCCGATCCGGGTTCCGAGAATCAGGCGAGCCGCGCGAGATCCATGATGGCGGCCATGACGGAAGGGGTCAGGCGGTGCCAGTTCGCGACAAGCTCCTGTAGCGCCGCGTCAGTGCAGACATAGTGCAACCACTGGCACCCGTGGTCGACGCAAGCATCATGTGGCAAGACAATTCGTCGGCGAGATAGCAGGCATTACGCAGACATCAACTGAAGAATCGATAAACCGCTTCGTCGCGCCGATTACCAAGCTAGTGTTCCGCCAAGTCCAGCTCCTGCCGCAGCCGCGCCAACGCTCGCACCCACAGCATTCGCACGGCGCCCGAGCCTCGCCCCATGCGCCGGGCGATCTCGTCGTGCGAGAGCCCCTCGATGTTGCGCCAGAGGATGACCTCGGCATAATCAGCCGGGAGCTTGGCCATTGCATCGGCCAGGCGAAGTTCGAGCTCGTGGCGGCCGGCGCGCTCGCTGGGGGACGTGTCAGGCGCCGGGAGCAGATCGCCCAGTCGGCGCGACGATTCGGCCAGGGCCTGCTCCAGTGAGACCTCGCGGCCGAGATCGCGCCGCTGCGCGCCGCCGAAGCGCCGCCGCTCGTGGAGCAAGACACGCCCTAAGATCTGCCGCAGCCAAGCCGCCAGCTCGGCCTCGGTGCCGCCGCGAAACTTCGGCCAGTCGCGCACGGCCTCGAGCATGGTCTGCTGCACGATATCCGACGCGTCGAATTTCGCCCGGAATCGTGGTTCAACCTGAAGGCGGGCCAGCAGGCCCAGCCAGCTTCGATAGCGCTCGAGTGCCTCGGGTAAGACGGGATCAAACCGGGCATCCGCTGCTGGGTCCGTCGTCTTCATGTGAGCTGAAATCGTCCACGGCGGCGCGTGCGGGCCAGCGACAACACGAACCGGCCAGCGGCCCGCGCAGCGCGGGCCGCCAGCATCAGTACGCCGGCGACATACGCTCCCCAAATGAGCGCCTGGTGCCATCCAGACCAATTGTAATGCTCGATCGCAGGCTTTGCGTGGCTAGCCCCCCAGAGCGTGAGCGTCAAGATCAGGACGGCCACGAGCACGGCGCCCGCGACGAGCACACCGATTTTCTTCCACCGCCCTTGGACGAGGGCCAAAACGAACGCAACCGTGTACGCAACGACCGGCAGGCCGCTAATGGAAAGCAAGGCCATGCGGAGCACAAAACCCCACTCATGTAGCGGCCACGGTTGCAGATAATCGGGAATGAGCGAAATCACCGTTGAAGAGCCGGCCATGCTCACAGCGACCACTACCGGCAGCGCGATGAGGAGCCGCATGCTCCAAAAACGCCGGCGCGTCGCCAACCACAGTAGCATTACTGGAAAGCAGACGTTGACGACTGTCGCACCCATTGCCGCGTGGATCAGCGGATCGTCATAGATCGGGTTTGGTCGAACCCAGGGAAGCCGCCGCTCCCGGCGCGGGTCGTCGTCGAGCGTCGGCGGCCGGGCCGTGACACCCGGCGCCACGCGATAACGGCCATCGGCCGAGGTCGGCATGGCCACACGGCAAATCGTCGTGCCATCGGGGCCAGCGAGCGCGCGGGTCAGGTTCGAATCGTCCCTTGTTTTCAAGATCGCGCGGGCCGGGCCGAGCGTCCACATTGGGCGCCCGGTTGCACCGTCAATGCCCAGCGATGGGTTGATGACCACGCTCGCAGGACGTCCCCGCGCACGGGCAATAGCTCGCGAACCGCCTCACGGGTCGGCAGCGACCACAGCTCGCTCAAGTCGCGCCGGCATGCGCGCAAAGAACTGCCGTCGTGAAAGAGCAGCTCGTCGTGGCCGTCGCCGTCGAGGTCTGCGACCCAGAGCCCAGGCAGCGAGCCTTTTTCTAAATCGCGGCCGGTCCGTTCGTGGCCCTGTGCATCGAGGATCGCAACGCGCCGCCGCCCCGCCGCGGCGCCGAAACTGGTGCACACGTCCCTGCGTCCCGTGCCATCGAAATTGCCGAGGTGAAGCCGTGGAACGTTGTCAGGTTCATCTTGAGCGGCGCCGCACCGCCATGACCAGAGCGGCTTGCCCGACTGGCCATCAAGCGCCGTGACCTCGGTCACGCCGCTTGCACCTTTCGGCGGATTCTCGCTCACGACAACGTCCAAGCGTCCATTGCCATCGATATCGCCGACGGCGAAAACCGGCGGCGCCGCCGCATTCGGATCGAACGCATGAACCCAGCGGGTGTGGCCGTCCGTGAGCGACAAGACCCGCAGCTCAGGCGAGCTCGTCCCTAGGCGGGCCTTAGCGCGGAGCAGCACGACGATTTGCCGATCACCGCTACCGTCAAGGTCCGCGATCTCGTGGATGAAGCCAACGGGCCTGTTTGCGCCCCGTTGGTAGTCGGCAAGGAGAACGTCCCAAACCACGCGGCCGTCGCGTCCGGAAATCCGGGCCAATCGGTGCTGACTATCGACGGGCCCCGGAAACCCAGGAAGGTGAAGCCAGAGGACGTACATCAGGAATACATCGGGCGAGCCGCCGGGATTGCACGCCCGGCCATCGATTCCTTCGATGTCCCGCCCGGCAAGTATCCGCGCGCCCATCGTCGGCGAAACCGCTGTCGACCAGAGCCACTTGCCCGTGCGGCCTGAAAGTGCATCCAGCGGCAGCGTGTCGTCGGTCTTTCCGGGCGGCGGGGCCACCCTCTTACTGACGACGAAATCCGCGACTCCATCACCGTCGAGGTCGCCTCCGGGAAGGGCCAAAGCCATGAAGCGACACCCCATTGTGCGCCCCAGCCCGTAAACCCGTTTCTCCCACGCGTCGAGCCGCGTTTGCCAGATCAGGCGGCCATCTCGGCCCGAACGGGCGAGAGCTGTCTGGCGATCCACCGGCCGAAGAGGCCAGATCGGAGGAGCCTCGAAGTCGTTGCTCAAGAGGTCGCTGATCCCATCGCCGTCAAAATCCCCCGCTGCGTGCAGTCCGTCGAGCGCCCGCCAAGCTTCGGCCGGCTCGGCACGGATCGCCACCAGCTTGCCGTCGACCGCGCCCCATAAATCGGCGAGGCCGTCGCCGGTCAGGTCGGCGACCTTGGGCGAAGTCAGGCCGGGGACGGTGTGCTCTTCGATGCCCGTGGCAGCCGCAAGTAGATGGACTACCGGCGTGTCCGGCGGGAACCAGCGATAGTCCGGGTCTGCTCCGGACTCCTGTTTTCCACCGATCGGCAGCGCCAGCATCGGCCAGCCGTCCGATCCGAGGCCCCACCAGAACGCGGAACCTGTCGGCGTGGTGTCGGCATTGGTGAGCTCGGTGCGCCAGTGCCAGAGTCTGTGCCCCCCCTTACCGGAAACCGCATCGACATAGATTCGGCTCGGCTCCGGCAACTGACCTGGACGAGCCTCATGCGGGCGCTCAACGCTACAACGCGAGATGACCACGACGTCACGTACCCCGTCGGCATCGAGATCGGGTGCGGCCAGCAAGTGAATCAAGCCATCCCAAGGACCACCCTCCATGATGGGCCAGAGTGGACAGTCCCACCGGGGCTCGCCCGTCGCGCCATCGAACATGCGAATACCGCCGTAGCGCGGCCACCCAAGCGGCCCAAGCGTATCGGGATTGTGAACGAAGTCGGGAACCACGATCTCGGCGCGACCATCGTTGTCGAGGTCGGCCGCCAGAGGCCAGTCTCTCACTGCCACGGCCGGCTTGGGCCTGTACCAGGCATCCAGCGTCTTGGCCCACACACGTTCTCGCCGCGCCGTCGAGAACGCCACCAGCGTCGGCTTGATGAAGGGCTCCTGGACAGGAGGCTTGCTGTGCTCGAGTGCGAGAACTTCCATGACACCGTCGCCGTCGAGGTCCGCAAACTGGATTGGCCCGACCGGCGTGAAGCCCAGTTCGAGTGCCGGAGTCGTCACCCGGCCGGTCGCAGGGTCGAGGCCGATCCACTTCGATCGATCGACCAGGGCCACGAACGGGCGTTTCGGCTGGAAGACGTACTTGATGCCATGGTCAAAGCTCTCACCCGTAAGGTCCGTGAACTTTGGGTCGATCGCGTAATTCCAAAGCTCCTTGCCCGACCTGCCGGACACGGCCACGACAATGCGCCGGCCTGTGAGAAGTCGATAGATTGGCGTACTCCATCCCCTATTCTGGCTCGGCTGGGTTACGAGCGCTGCGGGATCTTCGAAAAGGGCGAATTCCGCGATCAGGTCCATCGTGCCGTCGCCATCAACATCGACCGTGGCCGGCGCGCCCACGATCCGGCCAGGCAGACGGACGTCATCGGCCGAACGCGGCGTCCCCGGTTCGCCGGGATCGGCCGAGTACGTCCAGAGCAGCGCGCCATCCTCGCCCGACAGAGCCAAAAAAGAAGGCGTCCCGCGAATGGCCCAGACGAGGTCGGCCGTACCGTCGCCATCGAGATCGGGCGTGGGCTGGACCAGCTCACCCGGTCGTTTTTTATCCCCGAAATGAGACAGCCGGCGCAGCGCGGCAACCGGGTCGCGCTCGGGACTCCACGGCCGCGCGGGCCGCGCGGCGTCCCAGATCGGCTTGCCCGTCGATCCATCACGCCGAATCAAAGTCTCGCCATTCCACTCGATGAAGTCGGCCTTGCCCGGCCTGAACGTGACAGATTCGGTGACTGATGAAAATGGGATGGACTCGGCTCCCAGCAAGCGGTTCTCATCCAGCGTCAGGTGGTGAGCTCGCGTTTCGCCGCGATGGAATGCGACCCTATAGGTTTGGCCGAGCAGCCCCGCTCCCCGAACGCGCAGGCGGTAATCGCCGGCCGGCAAGGTGATGACGGCGCGAGCACCGACGTCGAATGGGTCGGTGATGGGCTGATCGCTCCCAGACTCGGGCAGCACTTCAGCCGCAAGCGGCGGGCCATCCGCAGTGAGCTCCACCCGGCCAAGCCGCCATTCCGCATAGTAGCGCCAGCTTACAAGCGCGGCCGCCATGAGCAGCACCGTGGCCGCCGCGGCGACGCCGGCGCCGGCCAGCGTCTTCTTCCGCTGGCGGACGTAACGTACGATCCGCTCGACGACAGGCGTCCGGCGCGCCTGGATTGGCCGCCGTTCGATAACAGCCCGCAGGTCGCTCGCCAGCGCCTGCGCATTCTGATAACGCTTGAGCGGCTCCTTGGCCAGGCACGTCAGGATCACCGTCTCGAGGTCTCGCGGCAGGCCAGCCCGAAGCTGTCTCGGCCGCGCGGGCTCTTCGGTCAGGATCTGAACGATGACGAGCTGCGGCTCAGCCGGCCCGAACAGCGGCCGGGCCGTCGCTAATTCATAGAGGGTCGCGCCCAGGCTGTAAATGTCGGTGCGGCGGTCGACCGGCTGCTGGAGCGACGCCGCTTGCTCAGGGCTCATGTACCGCGGCGTGCCCATCAGTGTGCCGTAAACGGTCAGGGTCGCCTCATCCATCCGCTTGGCCAGGCCAAAATCGGTCAGCCACACCACGCCGTCACCATCGAGCAGCAGGTTCGACGGCTTAATGTCGCGGTGGATCACCCCGCGCTGGTGGGCATGCGCCAACGCCTCGGCGGCTTGGAGGCCCCACGCGGCAACTAGGTCGCACGAGAGCGGCTTGCCCGATCGCTGGGATTCAGCCAGAACGTCGGCCAAGCTTCGTCCCGCGATATACTGCATGGCGTAATAGTGCACGCCGCGCTCGCAGCCGACGGCGAAGATCGGCACGATGTTGGTGTGGTGCAACCGCGCGACCGTCTCGGCCTCGCGCTGAAAGCGCTGCATCGCTTCTTGATCGGCCACGACGCCAAATCGCAGCACCTTGAGCGCGACCACACGGCGGAGCGAAGTCTGCTCGGCCTCGTAAACGACACCCATCCCGCCGCGGCCCACCTCACGGATGATCCGGAACTCGCCCAACGTCGCCGGTAGATCGGTCGCCGGGCCTGTCGCTTGGTGGATGAACTCGATGCCGGCAAGACAGGCTTCGAGCTGCGTCGCCAGCTCGGGATGGGTCTGCACAAGCAGGCGGCGATCGGGGGCCCGACCCGCCTGGAGTGCGGCCATGTAGTTGTCCAGAATGCTCGCCAGCTCCCCGGCAGAGTTGGGCGTCGGCGCCTCCTCCAACTCGTCGGGGCCGGTGGTCAGAGGCTCGTCTGCGATCGCGTCGGGCTCGGCCATCTGCGGTTATTTCCTTGACGGGTTGCACCGTAGCTGTCAAAAGACATCCTCCCATCGATCATAGGGCCGGAAACGGCGTCGATGTCACGCAAAATCTCGGCGGACTGTCTGCTCGCCTTCTCGACTGGGACGCCGAACACCACCCTGATTGTTGTGCTTTTTCCGGTCCCGAATGGTCGTCCGCGCGCAGTTCCGTTTAGAATGCACCCCCGGCCACGTAACACGGAAAGTCGATTCCTGTCCAGAATTGGCAGCGGCGCGCAGTCTAAGTTCTTATGGATACCAACGAAGTGGAGGAAAACTCGCGAGATGGCCTGGGTCGCGCTCGGGTTCTTGCGCCCGGAGCCGATCGCGTGGACTGGGGCCAGTTCCTCTCGGCCCATCGCGACCGCCTGCGGCGCATGGTGGCCCTGCGGCTCGATCAGCGGCTGCGCGGCCGGATCGACCCGTCGGACGTGATCCAGGAGGCGTTCCTGGAGGTCGTCGAGCGACAGTCTGAGTACGAGCGCCAGCCGGATCCCATGCCGCCGTTCTTGTGGCTGCGGTTCCTGACGCTCCAGCGGTTGCAGCTCGTGCATCGCCAGCACCTCGGGACCCGGGCCCGGGACGCCGCGCGCGAGGTGTCGATCCACGGTAAGCCCTTTCCGGCGGCGAGCTCGGCCGCACTGGCGGCGCGGCTCTTGGGCCACGACACCCGCGCCAGCGAGGCGGCCATCCGCGCTGAGCGGACGCAGCGGCTCCAGGGGGCCCTCGAGGGGATGGACGCCATCGACCGGGAAGTGCTGGTGCTACGGCACTTCGAGCAGCTCGGCAACGGCGAGTGGCGCGGGTGCTGGGTCTCTCCGAGTCGGCGGCCAACAAGCGCTATATCCGGGCCTTGAGACGGCTCAAGGCGATACTCGCCGCCCTGCCGGGCGGAGAGAAGGAGGTCTGGCCATGAGCGCTGGATCAACGCCGGCGCCGGACGACGATCTCCTGGGGCCGATTCTCGAGTCCTTCGTGGGTCGGTTCCGTCGCGGAGAGCGGCCGTCGCTCACTGAGCTTATGGCACGACACCCCGAGCTCGCCGGTCAAATCCGCGAGCTGGTCCCCGCGCTCGTGGACCTGGAGCAGCTCGCGGGCTCGCCCCGCGGACCGGGTGGGTCCGCGAAGCACACAGCGGCCTCGGCCATCACCCGGGATGAGGGCCCGTCGCCCGAGCGGTTGGGCGACTATCGCATCCTCCGCCGGATCGGCGGCGGCGGGATGGGCGTGGTCTATGAGGCCGAGCACGTGGCGCTAAGGCGGAGCGTGGCGCTCAAGGTCATGCTCCCGCGTCTGCGGGACGACCCGAGATACTTGCGGCGGTTCCAGAGCGAGGCCAGCCTGGCGGCCGGGCTGCACCACACAAACATCGTCGGCATCTTCGACTACGGCGAGCAGGACGGGGTCTGCTATTACGCGATGCAGTTGATCGAGGGGCAGCCCTTAGACCGCGTCCTGTCCGACATCCGTCTGTTGCGCGAGGGTTCGCAGCAGGGCGATCCTGAGAGCGGCTCCAGCGGCCTGGGGATCACGCCGGCAGCCGGCTCGGCCGCCGCGCGGGGGCTCTTGACCGGGCGCTTCGCCGTGGCCATGACGGCCAACGCGGTCGCGGATGCCACCCTCCCGATCGGGGTCAGCGATCCGGAAGGAACGGGATCCTTCGAGATGGGCGCGGAGGCGATGGAGCCGGCCGACCTGCCGTCGGATCGGCCGTCGTCACTCGGATCGTCAACGCTGGGCCCCTCGGGTGAGCTGCGCTACTACCGCGAGATCGCGCGGATTGGCGCCCAGGTGGCCGACGCCCTGGAATACGCTCACCACCGCCGCATCGTCCATCGCGACATCAAGCCGTCGAACCTGCTGCTCGACGCCCAGGGCAACGTCTGGGTGACCGACTTCGGCCTGTCGCGGTTCGGGGATGGCGCCGACCTGACCCAGTCGCGCGAGCTGCTGGGGACACTCCGCTACATGGCGCCCGAGCGGCTCCGCGGCAAGTCGGACCGTCGCAGCGACGTGTATTCCCTGGGGGCGACCCTGTACGAGATGGTGGCCCTGCGCCCGCCCTTCGAGGAGGCCGACGAGATCCGGCTGATGGAGCGCATCCGGAACGACGCCCCGCCGTCGCCGCGGCAGCTCGACCGGAAACTCCCGCGCGACCTGGAGACCATCCTCCAGAAGGCGCTGGCCAAGGACCCGAAGGACCGATTCAGCTCAGCGGGAGCCCTGGCCGAGGAATTGCGGCGGTTCATCGACGGGCGGCCGATCCGATCGCGGCCGGTGTCGGTCCCCGAGCAGTTCTGGCGCTGGTGCAAGCGCGACCCCTGGCTGGCCGGTGCGAGCATCGCCGCAGTAGCCGTAACGTTCTTGCTGGCCCTCGGGTCGATGGCCGCGGCGATCGTCTATCGCAACCAGGCCGAGGCGCTGCGGGTGGAGCGGAATCGCTCGGATGGGGCGTCGCTCGATGCCAGCCGACGGGCGGTCAACGCGTATACGGCCCAAGCCCGAGCCGGCCGGTTCAGCCGCCGCCCCGGGCAGCGCTTCGAGACTCTCGATGCGGTGAAGCAAGCCGTGAAGCTGCTCGACAGCCTCCCGCCGGCGCCGGATACCGCCTCCCGGCGCGACGAGCTCCGCGACCTGGCGATTGCCGCGCTGGCCTTGCCCGACCTCAGGCCGACCGGCCAGGTCATCGCGCGCCCATCCCGCGTGATCTGTACCGCGTTCGATTCCACGATGTCCCGCTACGCGCTGCGGTTCCGCAATGGGACGATCTCGGTCCGCCGCGTCGCCGACGACCGGGAGATCGCCCCGTTCCGGGCCCGGGGCGATCGCGACGTCGGGATCTACTTCAGCCCCGACGGCCGTTACCTGGCGGCCACCCATTTTCCCGGCGGAGCCCAGACGGTCTGGGATGTCGATCGGCGCGTCGTCGCCGTGGGCGATCCGGACCCCATCCCCCTGGCGGCGCGCTTCAGCCCGGACAGCCGTTCGATCGCCGTGGCCCTACGTGGAGAGCTTGCTGTCTACGACCTGACAACTGGCCGGCCCAGCCGCCGCTGGCCCGGGAGTTATAGCGGCCTGGCCTTCCGTCCGGACGGGACCCAGATCGCGGTCATTGACGACCAATCAAAGCCTCCGAGCTGTAGGATCCTGGACGCCGAATCCGGCCGGCAGGTCCGGGCGTTCCCCTTGCGGGTTCTCGTTGGTGATGTCGCCTGGAACCCCGACGGCACCATGCTGGCCACGACGACGCGCATTTCGGAGTCCAAGATCGACCTGTGGGATGTCGCGACCGGCACGCGCAGGGCGACTCTTCTAGGTCTTGGCAATCTGGGATTGCGCACGTCCTTCCATCCGGCTGGTACGCTGCTGGCCAGCAATGGCTTTGAAAGTCGTCTCCGGCTGTGGGACCCGATCATGGGCCGGCCCCTGCTGGACGTGACGAGCGGCTCCGGACCCGACTTCAGTGCGGACGGAAGGATCGACGTCTCCAACGAGGACAAGCTGATCATCCATGAAGTCAACCCCGCCAGGGAGTATCGGTCGTTCGTCTATCCCCTCGTTAAGCCGACCCATTTTGATGGGCTGACCGTACGAAATGACGGCCGGATGCTCGCCGTCGGGACCGATGCAGGCGTGTTACTTTGGGACCTGGCCCGTGGCACCGAGCTCGCCTACATGCCGATCCAGGTCGCCTGGCACCTGATGTTTGAGGAGTCGGGCGACCTGATCACCAGCGGCCCTCTGGGCGTGAATCGGTGGCCGATCCAGGTTGAACGCTCGCCGCGGCGAGGTCCGCATCGGTCCGCCACGCCTGCTTCCGGTACCGGGGTTGAATTGCGGCATTGCCGAGGACTCGTCGGGTCGGATCGTGGCCAAGGCCGACCATGGCTTTGCCTACGTGGCCACTCCGGAGGGGACGCGCCGTTTGAGCTCTCTGAACGACTGCCGTTCTGTCGCCGTCAGCCCGGACGGGCAATGGCTGGCAACCGGCACTCACGTCGCGAGTCACGGGGCCCAGGTTTGGCGCATCTCTGACCTCACCAAAGTCGCTGACCTGCCCATCGATTATGGTACCGTGGTCCTCTTCAGCCCCGATGGGAAATGGCTCTTGACCACGGCTTCTCCCTGCCGGCTCTGGGAAGTCGGCACGTGGCGCGAGGTGCGACGGATTGGTGACGTGGCCGGCTGCTTCTCCCCGGACGGCCGGTTGCTGGTAGTCCAGCAAGGTAACAAGCTGATCCGCCTGGTGGAGACGGAAACCGGTCGCACGCTGGCGCGGCTCGAGAGCCCTGACCTCTGCCCCGTCGTGCCGACTTTCAGCCCGGACGGGTCACGGCTGGTCGTGAGCACAAACGACGGCCCGGCCGTGCATGTCTGGGACCTGCGGGCCATCCGGAAGCAACTGGCCGGGATGGGCCTCGATTGGGATGCGCCCGCCTATTCCGCGGACGACCCGACTGACCCATCGGCGCCCCCGTTAACCTCCGTGCAAGTCCGCTACCAGGGAGACGGGATCGCCGAGGGAGCCGCCCTGGCCCGCGAGGGTCGATGGGACGAGGCGGCCAGCGCCTATGCGCGGGCCTTCAATGAAGGGGTCCTGGACCAGGCGGAGCGTTGGCTCGAACAGGCGATCCTTCGCCTGGCGGTGGGCGACGCCGCGGGATACCGTCAGAGCTGCCAGCGCATGGTCGATCGGTTCAATATCTTGAAGAGATTTCAACCAGCGGGGCTCGAGGATCCGGCTTACGTGAACAACTGGCACGGCTACACCGCTCACACACTGGCCCTGGCCCCCGGCGAGCCGCGCCAGGCGGCGCAGGCCTTGCAACTCGCCACGAGGTGGGCCCAGGCGACGCACCCGGCGTCGTCCGAGCAGGTGCTCGGGCTGGCCCTCTACCGTGCCGGACGGTTCGCCGAGGCCGATACGCGGCTGCGGAGCTTCCTCGACCGTGACCCCAGACGGGATGACCACGTCCTGGACTGGCTGGTCCTGTCCATGGCCAATCAGCGGCTCGGCCGATCCGAAGATGCCCGACTCTGGCTGGAGCGGGCCGAGGCGCTGGGTCGCGGTCCGGTTGACAGGGCGGCCGGGCGGAGTCGATCGAGCCGTCCCCGAAAACTGGATGTGGAGAGACGCGATCCTCATGCACCTCTTGCTCCGCGAAGCACGCGCCTTATTTGGCGCGAATCAGACGATGTTGCCCGAAAACGTCTTCGCGCCCGCGTCCTGATCGTTGCACCCATCTCTTTGGCAATTCTTGCCGAATTCCTGTCCAGAAAGCCCCCCCGCGCGCAGTCCTTTACCTCGTGTGCAGGGAGAGCGCTCACCATCGATGTCCCAGAGATTCATCATGTCGAACTTCCATGACTCGGGCTTCCGCGTGCGCCGTAAGGGCTGGCATCAGAGGGTATTGGGCCGCCGAAGGCGGGGCGGAAGCCGGCCGAGGCGCCCGTTTTTCCAGCCGGGATTCCTTCATCTCGAAGACCGGTGGCTGATGGCGACTCTCGTCGTCACCAACACGCTCGATTCGGGCCCCGGCTCGCTCCGGGGTGAGATCGCCCAATCCAACGCCACGGGCCCGGGCCCAAACACGATCGACTTCGACATCCCCATGTCGGACCCGGGATACGACTCGTCAAGTGGGGTCTGGACGATCTCGCTTTTGTCGGCGTTGCCGAGCATCTCCGTGCCGGTGACGATCGACGGCACGAGTCAGACGGGGTATTCCACCACGCCGGTGATCGATCTCGATGGCACAAGCGCGGGTGCCGGAGCCGACGGCCTGTCGCTGGCGGCGGGATCCGCTGGGAGCCAGGTCCTCGGACTGATGATCGAGAACTTCGCGAACGCGGGCATCGACGTCGCATCCGCCAACAACACGATCGGCGGCGCGGCCGCTGGCGTTAGCAACCTGATCAGCGGCAACTCGAATTACGGCGTGCTCATCGAGACCGCCTCCGCGACGGGGAACCTCGTCGCGGGCAATTACATCGGCACCGATGTGACGGGCACGGCCGCGCTGGGCAACGGCCTCGACGGCGTGTTGATCGACGCGAGTGCCTCGGACAACACCATCGGCGGCACCACGGCCGCCGCCCGCAACGTCATCTCCGCCAACGCGTATTCCGGCGTGGAGATCGACGACGCAAACGACAACGTCGTCGAGGGCGACTTTATCGGCACCGATGTGACCGGGACGGTCGCGCTGGGCAACAACGTGATAGGCAAGGCCGATGGGCTCGGCGAATTCGCCGGTGGTGTCTTCCTCGGCAATGACGCCTCCGGCAACACCATCGGCGGCCTCACCGCAACCCCGGGCACCAGCGCGGGGAACCTGATCTCGGGCAACACCTACGCGGGTGTGTCGATGTATAACGCGGGCCCGAACAACCTGGTGGCCGGCAACCTGATCGGCACCAATGTTACGGGGTCCGTTGCTCTCGGAAACGACTCCAATTACGGGAACCCCTCCGGGGGGTTTGGCGTCACAGTCCAATACTCGCCCGACACCACCGTGGGTGAGCCGGGCGGCGGCAATGTGATCGCAGGCAACGGCCTCGGCACCGTTAACGGCGCCAACGTCAACCTGAGTTATTCGACCGGGAGCGCCGTCCAGAGCAACATCATCGGCACCGACATCACCGGCACCGTCGCGCTCTCCACCACGACGTATTACGGCGTCGTTCTCCAGTTCGGGTCGTACGTCGTCGGTGGACTCACACCCACACCGGGCACGGGACCGGGCAACGTCATCTCGGGCAATGGCGTCGCTGGCATTTCCGTGGCCAACTATACGGCGGGCTCCACGACCGTCATCGAAGGCAATATCATCGGCGCCGACGCGACCGGCGAGCACGCGGTCCCGAATCGCAATTGGGGCGTCACTCTCGGTGACGTCAGCCTGGTCACGGTCGGCGGCACGGCGGCCGGAGCGGGGAACTTGATCTCGGGCAACAGTGTGATCGGCGTGTATATCGACCTCTCGAGTACGACCGCCAACCTGGTCGCGGGCAACCTCATCGGCACCGACATCACGGGGATGCTGGCGATCGCCAACAGGGAGGGCGTCGTCATCTCCGATGGCGCCTCGAATAACACGATCGGGGGCCGCACGACGACCCCGGGGACCGGCGCCGGCAACGTGATCTCGGGCAACACCGATGACGGCGTGCTATTCACCCTGCAAAACACCGACTCCGGCCCGACCGACAACCTGGTGGCCGGCAATCTCATCGGCACCAACGGCGCCGGCACCGCCTCGCTGGGCAACGGCGACGACGGCGTTTTGATCGAAGCGGGTGCCACGAACAACACGATCGGCGGCGTCACGAGCACGCCCGGCACCGGCCTGGGCAACGTCATTAGCGGCAACACCAATGACGGCGCCGAGATCACCGGCTCGGGCACAAGCGAGAACGTAGTCGCGGGTAACATCATTGGCCTGAACGCTTCCGGAAACAGCGCGCTGGGCAACGCCGGCAGCGGGGTCCAGATTGATACTTCGGCCTCGGGCAACACGATCGGCGGCCCGACGGCGAGCGCGCGTAATGTCATCTCCGCCAATTTGAACGGCCTTGAGATCATCGGCGGAGCCAGCGGCAATACCGTCCAGAGCGACTACATCGGCACCGATCTCACAGGTATGGTGGCTATCGGCAACCTCATTGACGGGTTGTATAGCCAGGGAACCTCCGACATCATCGGCGGGGCGACCAACGACGGCCAGGGCAATCCTTCGCCCGGAACCGCGCCGGGCAACGTCATCTCCGGCAACGGCAGCGCGCAAGAGCCTCGCAACACGGAATACAATCTCATCCTCGGCACATCCGAAGTCGCCGCCGGCAATTTGATCGGACTCAATGCGACCGGAACGGCATCGCTGAACACGGGCGGTGAGGCATGCGTCGGCCTGAACGGTGGAGACGACACCGTCGGGGGCCTGAGCCCGAATGACCGGAACGTCATCACAGGTGACTTTTATGAAATGGGCATCAGTGGATCTGGCGACCAGATTCTGAACAATTATTTCGGCACCGATATCACCGGGACCATTGGGCTGGACCACATCGGCCAAAGTTTGTCCGCTGGCTGGAACGCCATCTTAATTTTAGACGGCGCGAATATCGTCTTCGGCGCGCCGGGGGCCGGCAACCTTGTTGTGGACAGCTTTCCCTCTACCTACTATAACGCATTCGCGATTTTCGCAGAAGAGTCGTCGGGGTTGGTCATCCAGGGTAACAAGATCGGCACGAACGCCGCGGGCACGGCCGCAATCCCCAACGCCGGCGGCATCTACGTCGCCGGATGTGACGGCTTCCTGATTGGCGGCACGTCCCCTGGCGACGGCAATTTGATCTCAGGGAGCGTTCTCAGCGCCATAACCGTCGTCACAACCACGGGTGGCACGATCGAGGGCAACAAGATCGGTACCGACGTCACCGGGACGCTCGCCATTCCCAACGACACCTATTACTATTTCGCGAACCCGGCCGCGGTGATCCTCGCTAACGGTGCCTCCGACATCACCATCGGCGGCACGACGGCCGCCGCTCGCAACATCATCAGCGGCAACGATGGGGATGGAATCCTGGTCAGTGCCGGCTATCTCTTCGTAGGTGGGAACCGCCCGTCTAACGACGGCGTGAATCAAGACAACACGGTCGAAGGAAACTACATCGGCATCAAGGCCGACGGCAGCGGCGCGTTGCCCAACGCGGGTACCGGGATCTACGTCGCCGGGTCGGCCCTGAACACTACGATCGGCGGCACCGCGGCGGGCGCGGCCAACGTCATCAGCGGAAATGCCGGTAACGGCGTCTTGATCGACGGCACCGGCCCGCCCAGCGTTACCCCCCTTTATCTCAAAGCCGACGGCGACGCGACCAACACCAACGTCGCGATCAGTGGGGATACTGTCGGCAACGGCTCGATCGTCGGCGGCGTGACTTACGGCACGGGAATCACCGGAGAGGCCTTCGAGTTCCACGACACCCCCGGTGAGCGTGTCGTCGTTCCCGGTGGGACGGCCTACCTGGATCAGACCGGCCTCACACTCTCCGCCTGGATCAACCTGAACAGCCTGCCCGGAGCGACCCCTTACGTCATCGCGTCGCAGGCGTATTCGTCCACCTCGGAGACCTACGGTCTTTACGTGAACTCCGGCGGACAGCTCGTCTTCGAGTGGTATTCTCAAGGCGCGTTCCACACACTGACCTCCACGAGCGCGAACCTTGGCTCGCGGCTCGGTACGTTCCAGCAGGTCGCCGTCACTACCGACGATTCGACGGTCACGTTTTACGTGAACGGCGTGGCCGTCGGCTCGTCCGCGATGCCCGTCCCGCTCGATATCACGGCCACCGGCGACCTCGATATCGGCGGCCTCGCGAACGGCCCCAACCTCTTCGACGGCCTGATCGACGACCTCTCATTCACCATCAGCCCGCTCCCGGCCGACGTGATCGCCCAGATTTACGCCAATGCGGGCCAGGGCACCGACCTGGGAGGCAGCGGCACTCAAGACACGACCGTCGCCGGCAATTTCATCGGCACCGACCCGACAGGCACGACCGCCATCGCCAATGGTGGCGACGGCGTCGAGATCAATGACGCGTTCAACAACACGATCGGCGGAACCGCGGGCGCTCCCAGCAACATCATTTCGGGCAACACGGGCGACGGCGTCGAGATCACGGGTACAGGCGCGACGGGCAACGTGGTGGCGGGCGACTACATTGGCACCGACATGACCGGCACGACGGCCATTGCCAACGGTACGGGCGTCGAAATCGACAGCGGCGCATCTGCCAATACCATCGGTGGTACCACAGCCGCCGCCCACAACGTCATCTCCGGCAATACCTCCGACGCCATTTATCTCGCCAACGACGGCTCGAACCACAACCTCGTCGAGGGCGACTACATCGGCCTCGACATGAGCGGGAACAACTCGGTTCCCAACGAAATCGGGGTCTATGTCGGTTCGGACGACAACACCATCGGCGGCACCGTCGCCGGCTCGGGGAACGTGATCTCGGGGAATAACGACGGGTCCGCTTATATCGGTGCGCAGATCTACATCCCGGGCAATGACAACCTGGTCGAGGGAAACCTCATCGGTCTCGGCGCCGATGGCGACATCGTCACGGTCCCCGTCGGCGATCTCAACGCGGGCGTGTCGTTCCAGACCGGCGGGCAGAACTTCATCGGGAGCCATAACACGATCGGTGGGGTGACGGCCGCCGCGAGGAACGTGATCTCGGGCAACCAGAGTAACATCATCCTCCAGGGCGGCTCGTACAATCTGATCGAGGGGAACTACATCGGCACCGACACGACCGGGACAATCGCGATCGGCCCGGGGCCGAACGGCACCGCCGATTTGGTTGATATCAACACCGAATCCACCGTGCAGGATACCATCGGCGGCACGACCACCGGCGCCCGGAACATCATCTCCGGGGCCAGTCAAGCCGGAATCTATTTCGGAGCAGGCACGTCCGAAAGCGTCGTCGGGGGCAACTACATCGGCACGGACAAGACGGGCACTCTGGCCCTGCCCAATGGGACTGGTTTCCAAGAAGGGGACGAAGGATCGCCCGGCGACAACACGATCGGCGGGGCGACCTCCACGCCCGGGACCGGGGCGGGCAACCTCATCGCGGGCAACCAGGGTAGAGGCATCTCTACCGGCCAGGGTGACGGCGACGTGGTCGAGGGCAACGCGATCGGCGTCGTCGCACTGCCCGGAGGGGGCACCTCGCCCGCCAACAGGGGCGATGGCATCGAAGTCGGCGGCACCGAGGGCGCCGGCGTCCAGATCGGTGGTCCCAACGCTCAGGACCAGAACGTCATCTCGGGCAACACCAACGACGGGATCGAGATCAACGGCAGCTCCGGCGTCCTCGTCGAAGGCAACCTGATCGGCACCGATATCACCGGCAAGCTCGCGGTGCCCAATGCTGAGGGCGTCGTCCTCGACAACGGCTCGTCGGGCAACACGATTGGCGGTCTGACGAGCACTCCCGGCACCGGCCTGGGCAATGTCATCAGCGGCAACACCCAAGATGGCGTCGAGATTACGGGCTCCGGGACGTCGGGTAACGTCGTCGATGGGAACATCATCGGTTTGAATGCCACAGGTACAAGCGCGTTGGGCAATCTCGGCGACGGTGTTGAACTCGAGAACTCGGCGTCTGCAAACACGATCGGCGGGACAACGGCAAGCTCTCGCAACATCATCTCCGCCAACTACAATGGCGTCGAACTCCTCAGCGGAGCCACCGGCACTTACGTTCAAGGCGACTACATCGGCACCGACCTGACGGGCATGACCGCCATCGGCAATACCAATTTCGGACTGTTCAGCCGAGGCATCTCCGACGTCGTCGGTGGCGCGACCAACGACGGCCACGGCAACCCCGCGCCAGGGACCGCCCCCGGCAACGTCATCGGGGCCAACGTGCAAAACGTGGACCTCTATGGCACGTCCGAGGTCCTCGCCGGTAACCTGCTCGGCCTCAACGCGACAGGGACCGCACCGCTCTTTCCCGGCACATCGTATGATGTTAGCGCGGCCGGCACGAACAACCTCGTCGGCGGCATGAGCCCGAACGATCGCAACGTGATGACTGGCGCATATATCGTTTTTGGCGGCGGAGGGATCGGCCTCCAGATTCTGAACAATTACATCGGCTCCGACATCACCGGAACGATCGGATTGGAGCACATCGGACAAAGCAACGGCATCGGCTACGCCGACTTCATTGTTTCAGGGGCCTCGAACATTTCAATCGGGTTACCGGGTGCAGGCAACCTCATCGTGGATGGTTTCCCCGCTGCGTATACCGATGCGTTCGGGGTTAGTGTCTTCAGCTCGTCGGGCGTGGTCATCCAGGGAAACAAGATCGGCACGAACGCCGCGGGGACCGCCGCAATCCCCAATAACGCCGGCATCTACGTCGCCGGCTGTGACGGTTTCCTGATCGGCGGCACAGCCCCCGGCGCGGGCAATTTGATCTCGGGAAACCTCGAGAGCGCCATCGCCATCGACACGACCACGGGCGGCACGATCGAGGGCAACCTCATCGGTACCGACGCCACCGGCATGCTCGCCATTCCCAACGACGGTTGGTTTGCCCCTGGCGGTGGCACAGGCCCAGCCGGTAGCGTCGGCCCGGGAGCGGTGATCCTCGGAAACGGTGCCTCAGACATCACCATCGGCGGCACGACGGCCGCCGCCCGCAACGTCATCAGCGGTACGTATGGGGCTGGAATCCTGGTCAGCGGCTTCCCTCTCTTCGTGGGCGGGTCGAGCCGCCCGGTCAACTACGACGGCGTAACCCAAGACAACACGATCGAAGGGAATTACATCGGCATAAATGCCAACGGCAACGGTCCGTTGCCCAACACCGGTACCGGGATCGACGTCACCGCCACGGCCCTGAACACAACAATCGGCGGCACCACGGCGGGCGCGGCCAATGTCATCAGCGGAAATGCCGGCAACGGCGTCGTCATCGACGGCACCGGTCCGCCCAGCGTTACCCCCCTTTATCTCAAAGCCGACGGCAACACAACCAACACCAATATCGCGCTCGGTGGTGATACTGTCGGCAACGGCTCGATCGTCGGTGGCGTGACTTACGGCCCGGGAATCACCGGAGAGGCCTTCGAGTTCCACGACACCCCCGGCGAGCGTGTCGTCGTTCCCGGCGGCACGGCGTATGACGACCAGAACGGCCTCACTCTCTCCGCCTGGATCAACCTGAACAGCCTGCCCGGAGCGACCCCTTACGTCATCGCGTCGCAGGCGTATTCGTCCACCTCGGAGACCTACGGTCTTTACGTGAACTCCGGCGGACAGCTCGTCTTCGAGTGGTATTCTCAAGGCGCGTTCCACACACTGACCTCCACGAGCGCGAACCTTGGCTCGCGGCTCGGTACGTTCCAGCAAGTCGCCGTCACTACCGACGATTCGACGGTCACGTTTTACGTGAACGGCGTGGCCGTCGGCTCGTCCGCGATGCCCGTCCCGCTCGATATCACGGCCACCGGCGACCTCGATATCGGCGGCCTCGCGAACGGCCCCAACCTCTTCGACGGCCTGATCGACGAGCTCTCATTCACCATCAGCCCGCTCCCGGCCGACGTGATCGCCCAGATTTACGCCAATGCGGGCCAGGGCACCGACCTGGGAGGCAGCGGCACTCAAGACACGACCGTCGCCGGCAATTTCATCGGCACCGACCCGACAGGCACGACCGCCATCGCCAATGGCGGCGACGGCGTCGAGATCGACTCGGGCGCCTCCAACAACATCATCGGCGCCACGACAGCCGGGGCCGGCAACACGATCGACTTCAACACAAACGACGGCGTCCAGGTCGTCGGTGACGGCACGACCGGCAACGCCATTCGAGGCAATTCGATCTTCGGCAACGGCCTCCTCGGCATCGAGCTTGGCACAAGTGGAGTGCCCTCGACCAACATCCTGGGCGGATCGACGAGCGGGCCGAACGACGACGAGAACTACCCGGTACTCACCATCGTGAGCTATACCCCCGGCACTGGCACGACGATCGCCGGCAACATCAACACGGCGCCGAATACGACTGTCTACGTCAACCTCTATACCGACGCCGTGGAGGCTCTCAATGGCTACGGCCAGGGCCAGACTTTTATCGGCAGCGTGACCGTCAACACGACCGGCGACGGCAACGCCTCGTTTACCTACCTGGCCACGTCCCTCCCGCGCAACGCGATCGTCACGGCGACGGCGACCGACCCGGGAAACACGTCGGAGTTCTCGCTCGACGCTGCCGAAGACACGCCCCCGATTGCCGCCCTGGTCGCGCGGCCGAGCCCGGCGGGCTCTCCGGCAACCACCTTCAACGAGGGCCAGGCCATCACCTTCGACGGCTCCGGCTCGTACAGCCCCGACGGCGACGCGCTCTCCTACACCTGGGATTTCAACGACGGGACTGCTCCGGTCACCACCACGACCCCGACCGAGACGCACGAGTACGATTACGACGGGACCTACGTCGTCACCCTGATCGTCAATGACGGCCACGGCGGGATCGAAAGCAACATCGACATCCTGACGATCGACAAGGTGCCGCCGACGATCGCCATCAGCCCGCTGCCGGCGTCGGTCGCGGTCGGCGACACACTCAATTTGAGCGGCACGATCGACGACCCGACGCCCGACCTCGAGACCGTCGTCCTCGACTGGGGTGACGGCTCAAGCCCCACGACCCTTCATTCGCCCGCGGGGAGCACGACCTTCTCGGCCGCGCACGACTATAGCTCGCCGCTTGCCGGCGGTGCGACGACGGCGACGATCACGGCGACCGTTACCGACGCCTCCAACCCCGCAGCGTCGCCCCAGCCGTCTCCCATCGGCCCCCTCACGCCGACGCCCACATTCGACGTTGGCGGCTCAAGCGGATCGACGTCGGCTCTGCTGACGGTTTTCCAGCAGTCGCCCACGGTCGCCGGGCTGACCCTCAACCAATCGACCGTCAACGTCGGCGGCTCGGTCACGCTCTCGGGGACGATCGTCAACCCCGACCCGACTGTCTCGCACACGGTGACGATCCAGTGGGGCGACGCATCCGCCGCGACCACCCTGGTCTTGCCGCCCGGCGACATGGCGTTCGCGAGCTCGCACACGTACGAGAGCACTCCGGGCGACGCGCTCACCGGCGCTTACCCGATCGACGTGACGGTCGTCAACAGCAACCTCGTCGGCGGCGGCGCCGTGGCTCCGCCGGCCGTCACCATCGTCGATGTGTCGCCGGTCGTGCAGATCGAGAGCCTGCCGCTTTCGAGCACGGGCTCGCTGGTCTCGCTGCTGGCCAACGCGAGCGAACCGGGAACGCTCAACACGCTCACCTACCAGTGGACGATCACTGCAAACGGGTCCCTCTACGCAACGGGGACCGGCCAGACCATGTCGTTTGACTCGATCAGCGGCGGAGTTTACACCGTGGGGGTGGTGGTCACCGATCAGGACGGCGCGACCGGGCAGGCCAGCTCGCAGGTAGTCGTCGGCCCAGCGACCGCCAATAACACGGTGATTTTCAATCCGGCGGCCGGCGGGCTGGTTACGCTCACGGCCAATGGCGCGACCTCCAGCCCGTTCGCACCCGGCAACGGGATCATCTATTACGCGCGGGCGCGACCAACTTCGTCGAGGCCGCCCCGAACCTGACGACGCCAATCGAGCTGGTCGGCAGCACCGGCGGAACGAACACGCTGATCGGCGGCGCCGGCAACGACACGCTGGTCAGCGTCATGGGCAACGACTACCTCGAAGGGACCACGGGCAACACCGATTTCGTGCTCATCCTGGGCCACGACCCCACACTGGTGGCCTCGACGGGCATCAACACCATCGACCTCAGCCAGACGCCCCAGAACGTCACGCTCAACCTCGGCAGCCAGACGGTTCAGACCGTGGACTCGGCCGGGGACATCGTGCTCTTGGAGGGCACATTCCAGAACGTGATCGCGGGCGCCGGCAACGATACCCTCACCGCGGCCAACGGCGTGAACAGCTCCCTGATCGGCGGCTCGGGCAACGACATCATCTTCGGCACGTCATCGGGCAACGATTCGATTGTGGGCGGGACGGGCAACGCGACGATCACCGGCGGCGGCGGCAACGACATCATCTTCGGCACGTCGTCGGGCAACGACTCGATCGTGGGCGGCACGGGTAACGCGACGATCGTCGGTGGCGGCGGCAATGACATCATCTTCGGCACGTCATCGGGCAACGATTCGATCGTGGGCGGCACGGGGAATGCGACGATTACCGGGGGCGGCGGTAATGACATCATCTTTGGTACGTCATCAGGCAATGACTCGATCGTGGGCGGGACGGGTAACGCGACGATCGTCGGTGGGGGCGGTAACGACATCATCTTTGGCACGTCGTCGGGCAACGACTCGATCGTGGGCGGCACGGGTAATGCGACGATCACGGGCGGCGGCGGCAACGACATCATCTTCGGGACGTCGTCGGGTAACGACTCGATCGTGGGCGGCACGGGTAATGCGACGATCACGGGCGGCGGGGGCAATGACATCATTTTTGGCACGTCGTCGGGCAACGATTCGATCGTGGGCGGGACGGGCAACGCAACGATCACCGGCGGCGGCGGCAACGACATCATCTTTGGTACGTCGTCGGGCAACGACTCGATCGTGGGCGGAACGGGTAACGCGACGATCACCGGGGGCGGCGGTAACGACATCATCTTCGGCACGTCATCGGGCAACGACTCGATCGTGGGCGGGACGGGGAATGCGACGATCACTGGCGGCGGCGGCAACGACATCATCTTTGGCACGTCGTCGGGCAACGACTCGATCGTGGGCGGGACTGGCAACGCCACGATCACGGGCGGCGGCGGTAATGACATCATCTTTGGTACGTCATCGGGCAACGACTCGATCGTGGGCGGGACTGGCAACGCCACGATCACCGGCGGCGGCGGCAACGACATCATCTTTGGCACGTCGTCGGGCAACGACTCGATCGTGGGCGGGACGGGGAATGCGACGATCACGGGCGGCGGCGGTAACGACATCATCTTCGGCACGTCATCAGGCAACGACTCGATCGTGGGCGGCACGGGGAATGCGACGATCACCGGCGGCGGCGGTAATGACATCATCTTCGGCACGTCATCGGGCAACGACTCGATCGTGGGCGGGACGGGGAATGCGACGATCACTGGCGGCGGCGGTAACGACATCATCTTCGGCACGTCGTCGGGCAACGACTCGATCGTGGGCGGCACGGGTAACGCGACGATCGTCGGTGGCGGCGGCAATGACATCATCTTCGGCACGTCATCGGGCAACGATTCGATCGTGGGCGGGACGGGCAACGCGACGATCACCGGCGGCGGTGGTAACGACATCATCTTTGGGACGTCATCGGGCAACGACTCGATCGTGGGCGGGACGGGCAACGCGACGATTGTCGGCGGCGGCGGCAATGACATCATTTTTGGCACGGCATCGGGCGACGATTCGATCTACGGCGGCACGGGGAACGCGACGATTAGCGGCGGCGGCGGCGCGGACATCATCTTTGGCGGGCCTGGCGACGACTCGATTGTCGGCGGCACGGGCTTTAACACGCTCTCAGGCGGCGGCGGCGACGACATCATATCTGGAGGTCCCAACGACTGGCTGGTCGAGACCGACCCGCTCGGCAACACGGTGACTCCCATCACCGTGACATTGACCAACTCGACGCTCACCATGCCGGGTTACGGGACCGAAACGATCAGCGGCATCACCAACGTCGTCGTCGGGCTGGGCGACGGCAAGCTCGTGCTCGACGCCCGTCAGAACACCACGCCGCTGGCACTGGTCGCCGGCGCGGGTGACGACACCATCCTGGCGGGCCCGGGCGACGACACGCTGTACGCCGGGTCGGGCACCGACTCACTGGTCGGCGGCGGCGGCAATGACACCTATGTCTTCGGCCCGCTGACGCAGGGTAACGTTACGGTGAATGATGGGTCGGCCACGAACAACACGCTCGACTTCTCGCTCTTGGGCGCGGGCATCAATCTCGATCTCGAGGCCGTGGGGCCGCAGGCCGTGAGCCCGGGACTCTTGAACCTGACGCTCACCAACCCGCAGAGCATCAACCAGGTCCTCGGCACGTCGTACCCCGACACGATCATGGGCAACGGCCGCAACGACACCCTGATCGGCAACGGCGGCGCCGACTACCTGAATGCCCGCGGCGGCGCCGCGCTGATCGAAGGCTACAAGACGACGGTTGTCTATCTCGACTTCCTGCCTGGCGTCATCGACTACACGCAGCCCATTCGCGACGCGATCGAGGCCCGCTTCGGCGCGATCTATTCGGCGTTCAATTACACCTTCACGCAGACCCAGCCGACGAGCGGGCTGTACTACACGCTCTATTACAACGTACCCGGCGGCAGCCTCATTGCCGGCGAGGCGACGGAGCTCAACTGGCGCAACCTCGACCTGCCCGGCTCGGCCGTGATCGACATCAGCCAACTCCTCACGTCGGCCGCGACGGTGGGGTCCGTGACCCTTGGCTTGCCCGACTACCCGGCCGATACCGTGACGAATATCATCAACATGTCGGCGGAGGTCGGCGCCCACGAGCTCGGGCACCTCTCCGGCCTGATCCACGGCGACGCGTTCGGCCCGATCGGCGCTGGGATCTACGCGAACCTCGCCGACAACCCGTACTTGGACGGCTACACCCCACCGTACCCCGGTCCGACAAACGCCGTCGACACCGAGTATGACGTGATCGCGTCGCCCGCGTCGGTCGGCACCTCGCTCTTCGACGCGGCCAGCACGACGTTCTTCGGCGAGCGCGACGACATTTCCCTGGCGTTCGCCGACTCGGGCACGACGACCAACGAGACACCCGGCGACCCCAATACCTCGGTCGCAACGGCGCAGCCCGTGACCCTCTTGCCCCTGAGCGTGCCCAACACGCTCTTGATTGGCCAGGGAACCGGCGACACCTTCGACGTCACGGCTGCCGATGTCGTCGGCTCGATCGAGCTCGGCGCCAATGGCCAGAGCAATGCCGGCTACTACGCCATCACCGCGACCGCCGGCGAGCTGCTCAATTTCCAGATGCGGTCGCAGTCCTTGACCCGCGACAACGGCGACGCGATCGATTCGGTGCTGACGATCTACGAAGCCGATGGCAAGACCGTGGTTCCGTACTACGGCAGCTCCGAGGGGGCGTTCGCCGAAGGCGGCTTCCAGGACACCAACGCCGTCCTGATCGACGTCACGATGCCGTACACGGGCACCTATTACGTCAAGGTGAGTACCTACTCCGTCACGGACTCGTTCGGCATCCTGCATAACTCCGAGGTCGGCGACTATGAGCTGTTCATGTACAGCTTCGCCGCCACGCCATCGGGCACGACGCCTACCGGCACCAACTCATCCGACACCACGGCTACCGGCACTTTGCCGCCCGCAAATGGCGATACGCTGGTCGGCGGCTCGGGCGATGACACCCTCGTGGGCAGCTCGGCGGACGACCTGATCGAGGTCGTGCCGGGCGATTCCGTCATCGCCGGCTCGGGTGCGAGCACGATCGACACGCTCCCGTACAACATCACGATCACCGACCCGCCTGCTCAGTTGGGAAGCCCGCTTGCCTTCACGGGCAGCTTTGTGGCATCGAACCCGGGCATGTCCTACACGTACGACTGGCACGTGACCAGCAGCAACGGTCAGATGGTTGCCGACGGCAGCGGCACGGCCGCGGTAAATAGCGGCATGGGGACGACCTCGTATCAGTTCACCCCGACGGCTGCCGGCGTTTTTACCGTCACGCTCACGATCACCGACGGCTACGGCGGCGTCAACCAGGCGACACTCGCCGAGACGGTCGGGACAATCACCCCCTTGACGACCCAGATCGGGACGGGTGCCAGCGAGATCGCGGGGACTCTCGGCACGCCGGTCACCTTGACCGCGACGCCCACGGGCTCGTACCCCGTCACGTCGTACTCCTGGGTCGTCGCGGTCCCGACAGGGGCGACGACTCCCGCGCAGGGCTCTGACTCTTCCTACGCGTTCACGCCGGCTGTCGCTGGAAACTACACCGTGACCGTGACCGCGACCGACTCCGCCGGGGATGTCTCGGTGTCGACTGTCACGGTCTTCGTCCCGTTCGTGGCCCCAACGGCCGAGATCGTCGGCGTGCCGGAATACGAATACGTGCCCGAAGGATACGCCTTCTCCTTAGCCGGCATCGTCGACAATCCGACGCCGGAAAACCTCACCGAATCGTGGACGGTCACGGCCGGCGATGGCTCCGAGGCGCCCTATACCGTCACGGGCCCGAGCGTGACCTACACGCCCGACGATCTCGGGTCTTACACCGTCACGCTTAACCTGCTCGATGCCAGCGGCCAGGTCGTTGTGTCGACCTCCCAGCAGATCATCTCGATCGGGGTCGCCCCGACGGCGACGATTTCCGGCGGGCCGTCGGGAGCGACAACCACCGAGGGCACGTGCCTTGCATTCACGGGCGCGGCGAGCAGCCCGAGCAGCGTCACCACGGCCGAGGGGTTCTTCTACACCTGGAGCGTGACGCTCGGCGGCTACACTTACGTCGCCCCGACGACCCCCGCGACCAACCCCACCAGCTTCCGCTTCACGCCAGGCCAGGCGGGGATCTACATCGTGTCTCTCTCGGTCACCGACTATCACGGGATCACCAGCGTGGCTGCCACCGAGACGGTCACGGTCGCCGCCGTTGCCCCTGTCGTGACGATCACAGGTCTACCGTCCGGCAGGGTTGCCGCGGGCACGACGGTTGCTCTGGGCAGCGATGTCACGAACCCCAGTGCCGTGCTCGAGAGCGCGAGTTTCTCTGAGTCCTGGACCATCCAGTTCGGCGGGGCGACTTACGGCCCCTACTACGGCCCGGCGCTCAACGTCACGCTGGGCTCCGTCGGCAGTTATTCCGTGGCGCTGACGGCCACGGATGCCGAGGGCATCTCATCCACGATGACTCAGATCCTCACGGCCGTCGACACCGCTCCAATCGTGACGCCGTCGGCTTCGCCCACAGCACAGCCGCCGCAGCAGGCGACGGTAACCGAATACAACCTGGGCAGCGTGCAGGGCCCCGGCCTCGACAATGGCATCGGGTTTGTCACCGTGAACTGGGGCGACGGCACGCCCGAGACCTCGTTCCAGATCTCGTCGCAGGGCTCGCTCGGGCTCGAGGCCCACGCCTACGAACTGCCCGGCAGCTACCAGGTCACAGTCACGGTGATCGACATTTACGGCCTGTCCGGCTCCGAGTCGTTCACGACGACGGTGGTCCCGGTGGCACCCTCGCCCGAGATTCAGGGTGCGCCGGCTTCGATGAACGCGGGGTCATCCGTGACTCTGAACAGCAGCGTGACCGACCAGAGCCAGGCCGAGACGGCCGCCGGCTACGCCTACGCCTGGAGCGTGCTCCGCAACGGATTGCCCTACACTCTCCCGGGCAACCCATTGACCAGCGGTCCGAGCCTCGTCTTCGCCCCCACGCTCGACGGCTCCTACGCGATCAGCCTCGCCACCACGGATGCCAGCGGCAGCGTCGGCGTTTCGCCGGCACAGACGATCGTCGTCAACAATGTCGCCCCGACGGCCTCGATCACGGGGTTACCCGCGACCGACCCGGCCGGCACGGCGATCACGCTGACCGGTTCGGCCTCCGACCCGAGCACGGCCGACAATGCCGGATATACCTTTAACTGGAGCGTAACCGGCCCGAGCACAAACCTGACAGGCACGGGTTCCCCCTTCAGCTTTACGCCCGAGTTCGGCGGCTCGTACACCGTGAGCCTGACCGCGACCGACAAGCTCAACGGACTGACCAGCGCGGCGGTCACTTCGTCAGTCACGGTGACCAATGTTGCACCGACGGCCTCGTTCACCGGCTTGCCC
This sequence comes from uncultured Isosphaeraceae bacterium, assembly GCA_963823675.1. GTDB lineage: Bacteria > Planctomycetota > Planctomycetia > Isosphaerales > Isosphaeraceae > CAWGMT01. The sequence continues at coordinate 693,270 of CAWGMT010000025.1, forward strand.
GCGACCGACCCGGCCGGAACGGCGATCACGCTGACCGGTTCGGCCACCGACCCGAGCACGGCCGTCAATGCCGCCGGATATACCTTTAAGTGGAGCGTAACCGGCCCGAGCACGAATCTGACAGGCACGGGTTCACCCTTCAGCTTTACACCCGAGTACGGCGGCTCGTACACCGTCAGCCTGACCGCGACTGACAAGCTTAACGGACTGACCAGCGCGGCGGCCACGTCGTCAGTCACGGTGACCAATGTCGCCCCGACGGCCTCGTTCACCGGGTTGCCCGCGACCGACACGGCCGGCACGGCGATCACGTTGACCGGTTCGGCCACCGACCCGAGCACCGCCGACGTCGCCGCGGGCTTCACGTTCAACTGGACCATCACTGGCCCGGGCACAAATCTGACAGGCACGGGTTCCCCCTTCAGCTTTACACCCGAGTACGGCGGCTCGTACACCGTCAGCCTGACCGCGACCGACAAGCTCAACGGACTGACCAGCGCGGCGGTCACGTCGTCGGTGACAGTTACCAATGTCGCCCCCACGGCCTGCGTCCGCGGGCCGTTCCACCGACCCGGCCGGCACGGCGATCACGCTGACCGGTTCGGCCACCGACCCGAGCACGGCCGACAATGCCGCCGGATATACCTTTAAGTGGAGCGTAACCGGCCCGTACGCCCGAGTTCGGCGGCTCGTACACCGTGAGCCTGACCGTCACCGACAAGCTCAACGGACTGACCAGCGCGGCGGTCACTTCGTCAGTCACGGTGACCAATGTTGCACCGACGGCCTCGTTCACCGGCTTGCCCG
>CAWGMT010000026.1:0-243516 GCA_963823675.1 uncultured Isosphaeraceae bacterium
GGTTCAGATGTGGTTGCCCCTTCGGGGCGGGCAACGAGCGCAACACCAAAACGCGCGCGGCGTCTCCACTGCTACGCTGCACAGGCTCCCCCGCGCTCGCAATGACCGGCGCCCTTAGAAACGCACTCGCCAGGATAAGACGCGCGATCTGTCGCATACCGAAATTCATGGTGCCCTCATTCGGCTGGAGCGGCCGATCCGGCGATCGCGACCGATGGTCCGGCGACCTCCGGCTCGTCGCGCAGGACCGGATTAGCAAGTTGCGCGGCCGATGCTTCGAATGCCATGTGGGTGCGCCGGCGGGCGGCGATCAAGAGACTATTGAAAAGGAACGCAAATAAGAGCGGCGGCGTGATCGCGGCCGCCTGGACGATGGTCGCGGCGGTCATGGAACCGGTGCGGGCCGCCGATGCGATCATGCCGATTCCGACCACCGGGCTCAAGCTCAAGAGCGCTTGACTTCCCGCCTCGTTGACCATGGGCGCAGTCGCCATCGCCAGGATCGTCCCAGCCACCAGGGGCACGAGCCAGGCGACGAACAAGAAGAGACAAAAGTAGGTCGTGCCGCGCACCGCGAACCGAAGCAGGAAAAACTGCATGGCGAGCCCGAAATACGCGACGACGAGCACGCCGGTGGCGGTGGCCAACGGGAACGCCGGCGCCATCGAGTTGTACGCGAATTGTTCCTTGCCTGCCTGGCTCCAGGCCATGTTTGCGCTCGCCAGGACCAGGAAACAGGCGAGGTACACAGCGACGCGATTGAGCGCGAGGTCGTTCCACCAGGGCAGATGGGTGCGCCCTGTTTGCGCCGCGCCAGAGGCCCTTGTGATACTCGGCCCGGCTCGGCGTCACCGTGATGGTCAGCAAGATGGCGACGATCACCAACACATAGAGCGCACCGACCTCCAGCAGGTCGTAGCCGCCCTGGCGCCAGATGGCGCCCAGCGTCAGAAAACCAAGGATGGCCAGCGCGGCTGATGCCTGCGGCTTGGTGAAGGGATGAAGCCGCTCCGACTCCATCTTGCGGCTGGCGGCGATGAAAATGAAGAACAAGAGCGGCGCCTCGAAGAAGAGGACGACCACCAGCCAGGGCAATGAGAACCCGAAAAAGCTCGATCGAAGGTCGCCATCCAACAGAGCGGCTGACGGGCCGAAGCGGCCCATTCGCAGGGCATTGATGTACATGACCAGAAAGAATATGACCAACCCCACCGCGCCCCGCGTGTTGGCCCTCGGCTTGGCGATCAGAGCATTCAGCAGGGCAAGTCCCTGCAAGATCCAGGCGGTCGTCAAGAGCAGGATCACCATCTGGACCAGCCCGCGAAAAGTGGGGGCGCCGACCGCCAGGCAGATGGCCGCGTAGGGAAGCGTGCTCGCAAAAAGTATGTACTCGCGGATCGGCGCTCCGAAAAAGAAACCCAGAGTCAACTCTGTGGGAGAAAGCGGCGAGACGCGATGGAAGTCCAGGACGCCCGTAGCCCGGGCGCCATTGACGGCGGAGGAGACCTGCGAGCTGCCCATCACGATCAGAATGATCGCCTGAAGGAGAACCAGTAACTCAAACGCGCCGCCGGTGATGAAGATGTTGAGCTGAAAGCCGGCCCAGAGGACGCACAGGCAGAGAGTCTGGATGACGACCAGCGATGAAACAACGGGCTGGCGCCGCAGCCGCGAACGAACGTGCTTGACCAGGATCGGATTGTCGAGCCAGTCGAAGAGACGATCCCAGTCCATCACGACAGCTCCTTGGACCCGACTTTGAGGAAAAGCTCTTCGAGGTTGTCCTTGCGGCGCTGGAAGGCGGAGACCCGCACTCCCTGGCCGATCAAGCCGGCCAGCAGGTCGCTCGCGGCGAGCGCGTCGCCGCGGAAACGAAATTCAAAGGTGTTGCCGGTGCGCTCGATCGGCCCGGCCCGCTCGTCGCCGCCGATCTGCGCCAGAAGCGCGTCCTCTCCCCCCAGGACCTCGATCGAGAGGAGCTGGTCGCCCATGACTTGGCGGTGGACGTCATCGATCCGGCCGCTGATCTTGAGCTCGCCGCGCTCCATGATCGCAACCGACGTACAGAATTCGTTCATCTCGACCAGGATGTGCGACGAGATCAGAACGGTCCTGCGCTCTTCGGCCAGGCGGCGGAGGATCTGCTTGAGTGCGATCCTGCCTTGGGGATCGACGCCGCTGGACGGCTCGTCGAGCAAGAGCACCCTGGGCTCGGGGATCAAGGTCTTGGCCAGCATCAACCGCTGCCGCATCCCGCGTGATAACTCGATGACCGAGGCGGTCCGTTTCTCGCTCAAGCCCACCACCTCGAGATAGCGGTCGACTTCCACCGGCCGGCGATGCCGGGGCACCCCGTAGCTGGCCGCGAACAGGTCGAGGAATTCCCAGACCAACAGGTCCTCGTAAACCGGCGGGAAATCGGGCATGAAGCCGACGACGCGGCACACGTCCTGGGGCCGCTCGCGCACGTCGACGCCCATCACCTCGATCTCGCCATATGTCGGCTCGATCAGGCCGAGCATGGCCCGCATCGTGGTGGTCTTGCCGGCACCATTGGGCCCGATCAGGCCGCAGACTTCACCCGGCTCCACATCGAGCGACAGGTCGCGAACCGCACACAGGTTGTCGTAATCAACGCGCAGGTCGCGGATCCGGATCATCGGCAATCGTCTCGCTCGAACTGGGCTGCACGTTCTGGAATTTGCTGCGACGGCAGCCGGGAATCCAGCATAACAGCAGTCTGAGCTTGACGGAAAAGAAAAAAGGGAGTGGTCGTCACGCAGAGCGTGACGACTGCTCAGGACCGCGGAAACAATGATCAGAGCATCGTCGTCACGCCCGCGCGGGCATAAACTGGGATTCGTCGAACGTCCCGGGGCCCACCGCCTTATTCCCGAGCCCGCTCTAGCACAAATCGACAACCTCGTGGGACGGATTGCCAATCCGTCCTGCAGCCATTCCTCACTTTCCCAGCCCGCAGGGGCACAGTCGAAGCTCGCATACCAGCCGCGGTCTCAACGACCCGGCTGGGCAGGCGTTAACTGGCCCGGACCGGGGGTCGCCGGCAGACCGCTCGGCGCGGCTCCGCCCGGCTCCGGCAGGGCGCGGGGCGGCGGTGCAGTCTCCGCAGGGGGCGCCGGTGCGGCGCCCGTTGGCGCCAGATTCGGCGCCATCGCCGGCACTGCTGCGGCGTCGCGATCCTGTTGCAAACGCAGCTCCCAGCCCCCTCCGATCCCTCTATAGACCGCGACCAAATTCAGCGCGATATCGCCCTGCGCGCTGGCAAGTTGGTCCTGCTGTTGCACAAGCGTTGTCTCCAGGTTGAAGACGCGGTTGAAATCGATGGTTCCGGCGCGGTACTGCGCGACGCCAACGTCGGTCGCGGCCTTGGCGGCATCCACACTGCGGGCTAGATCTTCGGCCCGCTCTTGAGATTTCAGGAAGCCGCGCAGGGCGACCTGCACTTCGCGGCCGGCCGTGAGCACCTGGTTCTGATAGGCGGCGATCAGCTCCTGGGTTTTGGCTTCCTGAAGGTGCACATTGTTGACGATCCGCCCGTAGTTCAGGATGTTCCAGCGGAAGCCCGGTGTGAGGAGCCCGAAAAAGCTCCTCTGGGAGAACGCCTGCGAGAAATTCTCCGCGTCCCAGCCGAGAGTGCCGTTGATGAAAATGGTCGGATACAAATCGGCTTCGGCAACACCGATCTGGGCGCTCTGGGCGGCAACGAGCCGCTCGGCGTTCCGAACATCGGGCCGTCGGCGCAGGAGATCGGCGGGGATACCGGTGGCGACCCAGAGCGGCGTTCTTGGCATCGGCGAGTTGCCGAGGTCCGGCCCCGCTCCGAGTTCTGCTTCCAGGTTCCGCGGCGGTGAGCCCACGAGGATGCAGAGCGAGTCGTTCGCCTGCCCCATCAGGATTTCCTGCGCGGGGATCGTGGAACGGGTCTGCTCGAGCACGGTTCGTGCTTGCTCGACGTCGAGCCGGGTTGCCGTTCCAACTCGGAGTTTGTCCGACGCGATCGCCAGTACGCCTTGCTGAATCCGGACATTGTCACGCGCGATCTTGATCCGCTGCTGTGCGACCCGGTACTGGACGTAATTCGTGGCGACATCGGCAAACAGCGTCACGAGCGCTGCGTCGTAGTCTTCCACCGACGCATCCAGGTTGGCGTTGGACGACTCAATGTTGCGCCTGATCCGGCCCCAGAGATCGAGCTCCCAGCTCAGATTGAAGCCATAGAACCAATTGGAGAAGGATAGCGGCAGGGTTTTCCCGAACGGCGTCTTGACCAGCTTGTCGAGCACGGGCATGTTCGGGTTCAGATTGACCCGGCTGTAGTTCCCTTGCATCTGCTGCTGCTGCGGGAACATGTTGCCGACCGAAATCGCCTGGCCGGCTCGAGCTTCGAGCACGCGCGTGCCCGCCACTCTCAGATTCGGGTTTTGCGCATAAGATGCATGGATGATGTCGGTCAGCATGGGATCCTCGAAGACATCCCACCACGCGCCCCCTGGCACCTGGACGTCGAGCACATGGGGATCGCCGGCCTGGATCCACTCCGGCGCCACCGCGGCTGGCGGCTGGCCGTAATTGGGACCGACCTTCAGTCCATTATGCAGCCATTGGCTGGGACGCGTGAGGACGCAGCCGCTGGAGAACAGCACCGGGAGAGCAAGGATGGCGACGGTGACCCATCGCGGCAAGCGAGCTCGAGCTGCTGGCAGCGGAACGTCAGGCCGATTGGGGCTTCGCCGTTCCACGGACCAGGCTCCATAGTGCCAGACCACCCATTTCAGGTGGCGAAGTCGTTGCGCGCGGCAGATCGAGCACGATCTGCACAGATCACAATATCGGCAGGACCGCCGTGCCCGATCTAGGGAAAACCCTGCGGGCACCCGTAGGGTCTCCACCATCTTCGCGACCGCGGTTCGGCGCGGCCCTGGGGAGGAGACCTACGGTCTAATCCGCGGCGGGGTCGGGACTGGCTCCCGTCACCGGTTTTGCAGGGTTAATGGGACATGTCTTGTGTACACACGAACCATACTTGCTCATGCGTCGCCGGCCCCCGAAAGAGACGCTTGGTTCCCGGCTGCCCCGCTCTGGTACCCGGTTTCGGTGCGTAGGCGATGGGCGATCATCTGGCTCATGATCGCGAACAACACGGCCGTTGACAGTCCAAAGAACAGGAGGCCGTTGATGGCCTCGAGGGGGCCGAGTAACCGCCACCGTTCGGACAGCAGGACCTCGCCATAACCGAGAGCCGTGTAGCTTTGGAAACACGTAGGGGACCACCGCCAGGCCGACGAACAATGGGACATTGTCCGGGTCGTAGTCGGTAAGCGTCGGAGAGGCCATTCAACGTGAGCATACCTGCCGGGCACCTTCTTTCCTGAGCGGTGGACGAATCCCGCGTCACTGCATGTGCCACCCGTGGCTGACGACCAGCGATTGCCCTGTCAACGCCAGCGAGGGGAAGGCCGCGAAGAAGACGGCCACCTCCGCGATGTCCTCCGCCGTCGTGAACGCGCCGTTGACCGTCTCCCGCAGCATGACCTTCTTGACGACCTCATCCTCGGTCAGGCCCAGTTCGCGGGCCTGCTCCGGGATCTGCCGATCGACCAGCGGCGTGCGGACGAAGCCCGGGCAGATCACGTTGGCCCGCACGCCGTGAGCAGCCCCCTCCTTGGCGACGAGCCGGGCCAGTCCCATCAGGCCGTGTTTGGCCGCGACGTAGGGCGCCTTCAGGGGCGACGCCTCGACCGAATGGACCGAACCGACGTACAGGAAGACACCGCCGCGGCCCTGCCGGATCATGTGCCGCAAGCACGCCCGTGTCGTCAGGAAGGCCCCGTCCAGGTGCACACCCAGCACCTTCCGCCAGTCGGCGAGCGGGAGGTCGACCAAGGGCGCGATGTGCTGGATCCCGGCGTTGCTGACCAGGATGTCGACACCGCCGAGTCGAGCAGCGACCTCGTCGACTCCAGCCTCGACCTGCGCCTCGTTGGCGACATCCATCGCGACCGCGATCGCGGTACTCCCGCCGCGCGTGATCTCGCCGGCAACCTCTTGGGCGGCGCCGAGGTTGAGGTCGGCGACAGCGACCTTCGCGCCCTCGCGCGCGAAGCGGAGTGCGATCTGCCGGCCGATCCCACTGGCTGATCCCGTCACAATGGCGAGCTTTCCATCCAGACGCGACATGGCTTCACTCCTCAATCCTGTATCCGGCGAGCGGGCGGCCGAGCTGATTCCTTACAGCGCGAACTCCGGAACGGTCGGAGGGATGATCAGCTTGGCGGCTGTTACGCTCACGACATCGGCGACCGAGACCCCCGGGGCACGCTCGCGCAGCACGAGTCCTTCGGTAGTCGGCTCGATCACGGCCATGTCGGTGACGACCAGGTTCACCGGGCGGACCGAGGTCAGCGGTATCGTGCACTCCTCGACGACCTTCGCCGCACCCTTGGCGGTATGGATCATCGCGACGATGACGCGGCGGGCGCCGGTCACGAGGTCCATCGCCCCGCCCATCCCCGGAACGAGCTTCCCCGGGATCATCCAGTTGGCCAGGCGCCCCCGGGCGTCGACCTGGAGGCCGCCGAGGACGGTCAGGTCGAGGTGCCCCCCGCGGATCAGGCCGAAGACCAGGGTGCTATCCAGGCTCGCCGCACCCGGCACGGCCGAGACGAGCCCGCCCCCGGCGTCGACGAGGTCCGGGTTCTCCATCCCCGGGGGGGGCGGCGGCCCCACGCCGATCAGGCCGTCCTCCGCGAGGAAGAAGGCATTCACCTCCGGCGGCAAGTAGGCGACTACCGAGGTCGGTAGGCCGATGCCGAGGTTCACGAGCGAGCCTGGCCGCACCTCCTTCGCGACCCTCCGGGCGATCAGCTCCTTGGGTGATGTGGTCATGAGAGGCGCTCCAGTAAGTAATCCACGAGAGTCCCGGGCGTCCGGACCGAGTCCGGCGGGAGAGTGCCCACGGGCACGATCTGATCTGCCTCGGCGATCACGGTGCCCGCGGCCATCGCCATCACCGGGTTGAAGTTCTGGGCGGTGAGCAGGTAAGTCAGGTTGCCGAGGTAGTCGGCCTGCCAGGCGCCGATGAGCGCGAAGTCGGCGCGGAGCGGCTTCTCCAGCAGCCAGGTCTCGCCATCAACCTTGACAATGGGCTTGTCCCGCTCGACGATCGTGCCCAGGCCGGTCTTGGTCAACACGCCTCCCAGGCCGTAGGCGCCCGCCCGGATCCGCTCGGCGAGCGTCCCCTGGGGGACCAGCTCGACGTCGAGTTCACCGGCGAGCATCTGTCGCTGGGTCTCTGGATTGGTGCCGATGTGCGAGGCAATCAGATGCCTCACCGCCCGGGCGCCGATCAGCTTGCCGACCCCGACGCCCGGGACGGCCGTGTCGTTGGCGATCACCGTCAACCCCGTGCGCCGGGCGGAGGCCAGGCCCTCGAGCAGGCGGCGCGGGGAGCCAACTCCGATGAATCCCCCGATCATGACCGTGGCACCGTTGGGGATCATGGCGATCGCACCTTCGAGTTTCGTCGCTGTTTTCATGACTGTCCTCGGGGTTGTCGTCGCTCAAGAGCCGGGTTGACGACCTCGCGAGCGAGCTACGCGGAACGGATTGGATTCGGCAGGCGGCCGGCCGCAACCGCGAGTGTCACGGTCCGGGACGATGCGGCTCGCCTCGTCCGGCTGGCGTCATCCCATGATGTGATATCCTCCGTCCACGTAGAGGGTCATCCCGGTGATCGCACTGGCCGCCGGGGTGGTCAGGAAGGCGGCCATCGCGCCCACATCGTCGATCTCGGCCAGGCGGCCCAAGGGTGCCTTGCGCTGCTCCTCGACGAGGAGGGCGTCGAATTCCTTGAGTCCGGAGGCCGCGCGGGTGTGGATCGGGCCGGGGGAGAGGGCATGCACGCGGATGCCCTTGGGGCCGAGCTCGTAGGCCAGGTACCGGACCGCACACTCCAGCGCCGCTTTGACCGGGCCCATCAGGTCGTAGTTGCGGACCACGCGCTCGGCCCCGGCGAAGCTGAGCGTCAGGAGGGTCCCGCCGGCGGTCATCAGCGGCTCGGCGCGCCGCGCCATCCGGATGAAGGAGTGGCAGGAGATATCCATCGCCATCAGGAACCCCTCGCGCGACGAGTCGGTCAGCCGGCCCTGGAGGTCCGGTTTGGGCGCGAAGGCGGCGGCGTGCAGGGCGAAGTCGAGCCGGCCCCAGCGCTGGCGGATCGCCGCGAACAGGGCGTCGAGCTGCTTGTCGTCCTGCACGTCGCATGGCAGGAAGATGGGGGCCTCCAGCTCCTGTGCGAGCGGCTCGACGTAAGGCTTGGCCTTGTCGTTGAGATACGTGACCGCCAGCTCGGCGCCGATCTGCCGGAAGGACCGGGCGCAGCCGTAGGCGATCGAGTGGGCGTTGGCGATCCCCAGGACCAGCCCCTTGCGGCCTTCGAGAGCACGGTTCGGCGAAGTATTCATCGCAAGCTCCTCCTTTCGGCCCAGCCGGGTGCCCGACCAGCCGGGACTCGGCCGCTGGTCCTGGCGGCCGCCTGGGCCTTCACGAGCCGGAGAGTATGTCGAGCGATCATCAATTCCTCATCGGTGGGGATGACCCAGGCCGAGGGGGAGCACCCTTGGGTGGAAATACGAGGTCCGCCCAGCTTATTGGCTTTGTCGTCGAGGGTGAGGCCCAGCCAGGCCGCGTCGCGACAGACCCGGTCGCGGATCTCGGCGGCATGCTCGCCGATGCCGGCGGTGAACACCAGGGCGTCCAGCCCTTTCAAGACCGCGGCGAGCGAGCCGAGCTCACGGCCTATGCGGTCGACAAAGTAATCGATTGCGAGCCGGGCTTCCGGAGTGTCGCTGGCTAAGAGTTCGCGCATGTCGTTGGACACGCCCGACAGCCCCTTCAGGCCCGAGTGGTTGTAGAGAAGGTCCTCCAACTGGTCGACCGACATGCCCCGTTGCCGCAGCAAATAAATCAAAACACCAGGATCGATCTGGCCGCACCGGGTGCCCATGGGCAAGCCGTCGAGCGCCGTGAAGCCCATCGTGTTGCCGAGGCTCTTACCCGCCAGGAGCGCGGCCATGCTGCATCCGCTGCCCAGGTGGGCGATCACGACCCGCCCCGCCGCAGCGAGGGGATCGAGCGCCCGCAAGGCGCCGATGACGTACTCGAACGACGTTCCGTGAAAGCCGTAGCGCCGAACGCCCGCGTCGAGGTACTCTCGGGAAAGCGCGTAGAGATCGGCAACCAGGGGGGCGGTCCGGTGGAATGCCGTGTCGAAGCACGCCACCTGAATCAGCCCGGGGCGGAGCCTCTCTATCGCGCGGATAGGAGCGAGGTTGTGCGGCTGGTGGGACGGGGCAAGGGGCACAAAGGCAGCCAGGGCATCGAGTGTGGGCCCGTCGACGACGACCGGCTCGGAGTAGATCGGCCCGCCATGAACGACGCGGTGGCCGACCCCCATGAGCTCCAGACCGGCCCTGTGGGACTCGACCCAGGTGAAGATCTGGTGCACCGCGTCTTCCTGTGTCGCGACTTCTTCTTTGGAGAAGTGCGCATCGATGATGCGGACGCCCCCCTCGGTCGCCAAGAAGCGGGGGGCGGTGCCGATCCCTTCGAGCTCGCCGCGGTACAGCAAGTGCAAGTCCGCGCCGGCGACCGCGAGCACGGAGAACTTCACGCTCGACGATCCGGCGTTCAAGACGCCGATTACCTGGGTCATCGCGCCACCTTCGAGTCTGGGGCCTGGACCTGAACACCGCCCGAAACGCCAGTGCGCCGGGCGTGGGCCGCAAGCAGGCCGATGCCACACGAGGCTAGGCGAGTCCGGACGTTGTCGGAGCGGCTGGTCAGGATGACCGGCACGCGGGCCCCGAGGACGATGCCTGCGGCGTCTGCGTTGGCCATGAAGGTCAGTTGCTTGGCCAGCATGTTGCCGGCCTCGAGGTCAGGAACCAGGAGTACATCGGCGTCGCCAGCGACCGCAGACTCGATGTGCTTGACATCCGCGGCGGTCTTGCTGATCGCGTTGTCCATCGCCAGCGGTCCATCGACGATCCCGCCGGTGATCTGGCCGCGGTCGGCCATCTTGCACAGGGCGGCGGCCTCGAGCGTGGCGGTGATCTTGGGATTGACCGTCTCGACCGCCGAAAGGACGGCGACCCTGGGGCGGGCGACCCCGAGGGTGTGGCAGAGGTCGATCGCGTTCTGGCAGATCGAGACCTTGTCCTCCAGGGTCGGGTAGATATTGATCGCGCAGTCGGTGAGCAAAAGCGGCTTGTGGTACGTCGGCACGTCCATGATGTAGGCGTGGCTGAGCCGCCGCTCGGTGCGCAGGCCGGTCTCGCGCTGGACCACCTCGTGGAGGAGCACGTCGGTGTGCAGCGCGCCCTTCATCAGCATCTCGGCCTCGCCCTTGCGGACCAGTTCGACTGCCCTGGCGGCCGCCTGGTGATCGTCGTCGGCGTCGACGACTCGAAAAGCAGCGATGTTCAAGCCGTGCCTGGCGGCGACCTCGGCGATCCGGCGCGGAGGCCCGACCAGGATCGGCTGGATAAGCCCGGCCTCGGCCGCCTCGAGGGCGGCCGCCAGCGACACCTCATCGCACGGGTAGGCCACGGCAGCGGGTGCCGGCGGCAGCCCGCGACAGCGCTCGAGCAGCGCCTCGTACTTGCTGTGCGCCTGGACGGCCACTTCCAGTGGCTCCGGGCAGGGAGCGCGGACGCGCTCGGCCGGCGCGCGGACGACGGCGACGCCCTCGGCCACGGCCTCGCTGTGCTGGTTGACGCACCGGCATTCGAACTCCACGATGCGGCCGTCGGCGCGCTTCGCGCGGGCCTTGACGGTCGCCGTGATCGTGTCGCCGATGCGCACCGGGCCGAGGAACCGCAGGTCCTGGGACACGTAGACGGTGCCCGGACCGGGAAGCTTGGTCCCGAGCACGCCCGAGATCAGCGCGCCGCTCCAGAGGCTGTGGCCGATCAGCCGGCCCGAGAGGAAGCGGCGCGCGTACTCCGCGTCGACATGCGTCGGGTTGACATCGCCCGAGACCGCCGCGAACAGGCGGAGGTCCTGGTCGGTCAGGGTCCGGACCAGGCTCGCAGCGTCGGCGACGCGGATCTCGTCGAAGGTCCGGTTTTCGAGATAATCTTCGCTCATGACGTCCCCGCTTTCGCGACCAGGGCCGGGGTCATGTGCCAGTCCGGGTCGAGGTCGAGGTATTTCCGGGCCATCCTCGCCGCGGGCGAGTCGGGGTCGGACAGGTCAGGCTCCAGCATCATGACCCGCGCCACGATCGCGACGGCCTGCTCGCGGTCGGCCTGCGACTGGCAGCAGCCGGGGCAGTGCCTCGAGCGCGGCCTCCGGATCAAGCTGCATGAGCACCGTCTGCTCGGCCAGTAGGACCGCGCAGGTCGGCCTCGGAGAGCGTAGCCCGGTCGGGCACGTGTTCGCTGATTTCTTGGGCGATCATGAACGAGCGGCGGTCGATGGCGCCACGCTTCTTCATCACGGCGATCAGCATCCGGGCGACCGCCTCGGGGAAGCCGCCCCGCTCGAACTCGCCCCGCAGGGCGGCGAGCTCCGCCTTCGCCTGCTCGCCGGCCGTCTTCTCGGCCTGGGCCTCCGGCGGCGGCTCGGGCGGGAAGATAGCTCCGAGGCACAATGGACCGTAGGCGGCCTTGACCATCTCCTCGACCCAGCTATCGCGCAGGTCGCGATAGTAGTTCAACCCGCCGACGATCTGCTTCGAGATCAGCGTGCTCGAGCCCCAAGAAGGCGTTGTCCTCGGAGGCAGGATGTCGGTGCTGCCGCACTTGCTCGGCGACCAGGGGCAGCATCACGAGCGACGGGTTGTGGTCCGAGACCACGTACTGTCGGAGCCGCAGTGGGTGCAGCCCGCGTAGAGAGTTGCGCCGTGACTTGGCTCGACATGGCGCGCACGACCGGTCCGTAGAGCGATTCGTACAGCCGTTCATTCCTCTCGGAAACCTGGTTGACTGTGCTGAAGATCGCCTCCCCGCGGCGGCGGTCGGGGTTGAGTGCGCGGATATCGTCCACGGTCCGCGTCTCGAAGCGCACGGTGTACGTATCCCGTTCGACGTCGAGGGGCACTGCGTGCTTGGGCCGCTCGTCGATGACCATCTCGTACAGGCCGGGGGGCAGAAGACCGAGCATGTCCATCACGCTGATCAGCTCGCGGTGCTCCTTCCTGGCGACCTTACCCCCGACGAAGATGCTCAGGTGCCCCACGTCCTCCGCGAGCAAGTACACGATCACGCGGCCCAGGGCGACGATCCTGTCCTCGTGGCCGTAGACGTCCTCGATCCAGTTGAGCGCCTGCTGGGGCGGCGAGATGTTGTCGCCCCACGAGGCAAAGACGACCACCGGCGATGTGATGTTCTTGAGGTCGATTTTTGGTCCCTTGGGCAGCTTAATCCCCCGGGCCAACCGGTTGCCGGCGAACAGGTTGTCGACGATTTGCCGGTACTCCTGCTTCGTCATCAGGTAAAACCCGCCCCACCAGCGCTCGAAGTCGAGGAAGCGCTCTTCGTCGGTGTCGACCCGGCAGTAGAGGTTATACGGCTTCTTCCAGAACGTGTTGGCCGGGTCGAGGTGCTCGAAGTTCTGAACGAACCAGGCGCCGTCGATGATCCCGCCGCCCAGGTCGGCCAGGAGGCTCCCCGGCCAGGTGCCGCCGCAGATCCCACCGTTGTAGCGCATCGGGTTCTGGCTATCGGCCCCCGCCCAGTAGGACAGGGGCGCGCCGATGAACGCGACGGGTCCGGTCAGCTCGGGCCGGACTGCGGCCAGCCCTGCCACCGCCCAGCCGGCCTGGCAATTGCCGATGACGAAGGGTTTGTTCTCGGCCCCGGGGTGCCGGCGGATGACCTCCTCGAGGAACCGGGATTCGGCCATTCCAATGTCCACCAGGGTTTGGCCGGGGACCGGCTCGAGGTAGAACCCGATAAAGTAGACCGGGTGGCCGGCGCGGAGGGCGAAGCCGATCTCGGAATCGAGCTTGAAGCCCCCGACCCCGGCCCCCTGGCCGGCCCGGGGGTCGACCACCACGACCGGGCGCTTCGCCGGGTCGACGGTGACGTCCTGCGGGGACCGGATCGACATGAGCGCGTAGTTGCACGGGCGTTCCAGGGTCCGGCCGTCGATCAGGACGTCGTAACCGAAGGTCAGCACCGGCGGCTCGCCCCGCTCGGCGTTCTTAAGGAAGGTGTTGCCATGCTTGCGCATCACGTCCCAGAACAGGACGGTGCGCTCCGCTGAGTCCACCAGATATTGCGACCAGCTCTCAAGGAGCTGAAGCGGCAGTGCGTAGAGATTTGGCTCGTTTGCAGCAGTCATGTCGGTAGCCCTCGCCGGTCGCGGTCCGTTCCTGCGCCGGCCTTAAAGAACCGTGCAAGAGAAACGTGCGATTGACTCGGCCACCATGACCGTTGAGACGCGCTACCCGTCGGGAGTAGACTGACCGATTTGTCCCCGACTCGGCCGCCATGGCCGTCGCGCAATTCCGCCCGTCGCGAGCGGTCCAGATATCTTGATTGTAACGAAACATCTGCGCCGGGTCAAGAGTCCGGAGGCCAAGCGTTGCCGAGCCTTCCGGGAAGCCTGGACCGCTAAAATATGAGACGGAATGCCACGCGGTCAATCAAACGGCATCGTCCCACGGAAAAGCGAATTCGTTTCCGGGACCTTTCTCAGTGCGGCTTGTTGCCACCGCCGTAAATGTCGCTCGGGGGAGGACAGATTTCGGGCGCCGCCCAGATGTAGTAAGGCGGGTAGTGCGGCCAGCAAAGTCTGGGAATCGGCTTGCGGCAGTAAGTATTGGGGCCGCAACAGCGGGGGAAGCAATGCGAATCCCACCAGTGGAATAGACCGCCGCCGGGGTTCCAGCCTCCAACAGGATGAAAACGATCCAGAAAGTGCCCCTCGGGAGGCGGGCAGTACTCCTGCTCTCCCGCCTGTGCCGGGGCGCCCGTCATCATGGCCACCCCGAGCACCACCCACGCCGCCGTGAAGGATCTCATCGTAACCGTCCTCCTGCTTCAAAGATCGTCTGTCGGTGGCCTCACCGATTAGGCTGAGCCGGAGTTGGCTGGCCCGGCCCCGGGATCGCCGGCAGACCACGCGGTGCGGCTTCGCCTGGCCCGGGAACTGCACGAGGCGGCGGCGCAGGCTCCGCTTGCGCCGGAGCCTCCCCCGGCGGCGATACGGCGGCCACCGCTGCGGGGGGATGGTCCTCGCGCAAACGCAGCTCCCACCCGCCGCCGAGTGCTCGATACACGGCGATCAAGTTGAGCGCGATATCGCCCTGGGCACTGGCGAGCTGGTCCTGCTGTTGCACTTGCGTGGTCTCCAAGTTGAACACGCGGTTGAAATCGATGGTGCCGGCGCGATACTGCGCGACGCCTACATCCGTGGCTGCCTTGGCGGCTTCGACGCTGCGGGCCAGATCGTCGGTCCGTTCCTGTGACTTCAGAAAGCCCCGCAGGGCGACCTGCACTTCCCGGCCGGCGACGAGTGCCTGGTTCTGATAAGCGGCAATCAGCTCTTGGGTCTTGGCTTCCTGAAGGTGCACGTTATTCTTGATCCGCCCGTAATTCAGGATGTTCCACCGGAAGCCCGGCAGGATGTAGCCAAAAAAGCTCTTGTTGGAAAACGCCTGCGAGAAATCCGCAGCGTCCCAGCCGAGCGTGCCGTTAATGTAGATTGTCGGATACAAATCGGCTTCAGCGACGCCGATCTGGGCACTCTGCGCAGCCACGAGCCGCTCGGCGTTCCGAACGTCGGGCCGGCGGCGCAAGAGGTCGGCGGGGATGCCCGTGGCGACCCAGAGGGGCGTCTTTGGCATGGGAGAACTGCCAAGCATCGGTCCAGGTCCCAACTCGGGCTCCAGGTCTCGTGGCGGGCAGCCCGTCAGGATGCACAAGGAGTCGTTGGCCTGCCCCATCAGGATTTCCTGAGCGGGAATGGTCGAACGAGTCTGCTCGAGCACAGTGCGTGCTTGCTCCACGTCGAGCCGGTTCCCCGTGCCCACCCGCAATTTCTCCGAAGCGAGCGCGAGGATGCCTTCCTGAATCCGGACGTTGTCACGCGCGATTTTGATCCGCTGCTGAGCGACCCTGTACTGGACGTAATTTGTGGCGATGTCGCCAAACAGGGTTACGAGCGCCGCATCGTAGTCTTCGACGGATGCATCCAGGTTGGCGTTCGTCAACTCGATGTTGCGGCGGATCCGGCCCCACAAATCGAGCTCCCAGCTCAGATTGAAACCATAGAACCAGTTGTCGAATGACAGCGGAATGGCGCTCCCAAGTTGTGGAACGTTGGCCAGTTTGTTGATCACGGGCATGTTCGGGTTGAGGTTGACTCGGCTGTAGTTCCCTTGCATCTGCTGCTGCTGCGGGAACATGTTGCCGACCGAAATCGCCTGGCCAGCCCTGGCCTCGAGCACGCGCGCACCCGCTACCCTGATATTCGGGTTCTGCGCGTAGGATGCATGTATGAGATCAACCAGAGTGGGATCTTGGAACACGTCCCACCAGGCGGCGCCTGGCAACTGGACTTCGAGCACGCGAGGATCGCCGGCCTGGATCCATTGCGGTGCCACCGCCGCGGGCGGCTCGCCGTAATTCGGACCGACTTTGAGGCCGTTATGCAGCCACTGGCTGGGGCGTGTGATGATGCAACCGCTGGAAAAGAGCGCGGGGAAAACGATGACCGCGAGCATCGCCCAGCGCGGCCGGCTATTTCGAATCGCCGGGTTGGCTTTCGCGTGGAGTCGATGGTATCCCATCCCTGTGATTCCATCGTGTTCAAGCGCGCAGTTCCGTTGGCGAAACCCTTCCGCCTGGTAAATCGCGCACGATCCGTACAACCTGCAGTATCGGTACGACCCCGGCGTCTATTCGAGGATAACTCGTCAAAAACCCCGAAATGCCGCGACGAACGAGGTCTCGTTTCAGCGCACAGGCCACGAGGGGATCACGCGCTGCTGCCGGATCGCCCGGACCGCGATGCCGAAGGCGGACATGTGCTCGCGTGGGATCAGGGTGCCGAAGGGCACCTGCACAACCTACTTCTTTCCGGCTGCCTCCGCGCCCGCTCTTCTCGTCGGTAAAAGGCGATCTTGGCCACTTCGGCCGACACCACGTAGATCATCACGATCAAGGCCATCGCCATGAGGACCAAGGGCCGCAGGGCCACGAAACCGAGCGGAGACGCCAGCGGAGTGAAGGGCAGAAGCAGCGTGAGTCCTACCACCGAAACCGTGGCGATGATCAGGGCTTGGCCCGGCCGGCTCCGGAAGACCCGTCGCCGCGTTCGCATCACCAGCACGATCAGCGCGGCCGAGACCACGGATTCGACGAACCAGGCCGTGCGGAACTCTGCGGACGTGGCTCGGAAGACCGCAACCAGCATCCCGAACGTCAGGAGGTCGAAAGCCGAACTGATCACCCCGAAAACAACCATGAAGCGGCGGAGAAAGCCGATGTCCCAGCGGTGGGGTGCGTCGACCATGTCCGCGTCCACGCGGTCGGTGGCGATAGTCATCTCGGGAAGGTCGGTGAGCAGGTTGGTGAGAAGAACTTGCTTGGGCAAGAGCGGCAGGAAGGGCAGGAACAGCGAAGCGACGGCCATGCTAAACATATTACCGAAGTTGGCGCTGGTGGCCATGAAGACGTACTTGAGCGTGTTGGCAAAAGTTCGTCGCCCGTCCCGGACCCCTTGCCCCAGGACCGCCAGGCTTTTTTCCAGCAAGACAATCTCTGCCGACTCCCGCGCCACGTCAACGGCATCCGCGACCGAGATCCCTACATCTGCAGCGTGCAGGGCCGTCGCATCGTTGATCCCGTCGCCCATGTAGCCGACGACGTGACCGGCCCTGTTTAGGGCCAGGATAATTCGCTCCTTCTGATTCGGCTCAACCTCGGCGAACACTCCGACGGCTTCCGTCTGGCGGCTGAGGGCCTCGTCGCTCATTCGCAGAAGGTCCGGGCCACTGAGGATTCGCGACTCCCGCAGCCCTGCCTGGCTGGCAACGTGAGCCGCGACAATCCGGTTGTCCCCGGTGATCACTTTTACCACGATGCCCAGCTCGCGCAGCTCCCGGAGCGTGTCGACTATCCCGGACTTGAGAGGATCATCGAACACCAAGAGCCCCAGCAAGGTCATTTCCCTTTCATCAATCTTATCGATACCCGTCTTGGCCCCGACATCTCGATAGGCGATCCCCAGCACACGATAGCCCTGTTCGCTGAATTCGCCGAAGCGATGCTCGATCCGTGGACGTAGGGCCGCAACCTCGTCCGGATTGCTCGATCCCGTCTGCGCGGTCGTGCAGACCTCGAGAACTCGGTCGAGCGCCCCCTTGGTGATCATCAGGTTCCGACCATCTGCGCACGAGGATGCTCAGCCGCTTGCGGACGAAATCGTAGGGCTCTTCATCCAACTTCTGGAAGCCCGCGAGATCCGTTCGGCTCTCAGCGAGGATCGCCGCGTCGATCGGATTGGAGTAGCCCGCCTGGAAGGCCGCGTTGAGAGTGGCGAAGAGGCGGGCGTTCTCACTGGGTAGGCCATCGATGTCGACGGCCGCGTGGAATCGAACCTTGCCCTCCGTCAGTGTCCCCGTCTTGTCGCAACAGAGGATGTCCATGCTGCCAAGGTCTTCTATGGAGGCCAGGCGGCGGACGATCACCCGCTTCTGGGCCATCTGACGCGCACCGTGGGACAGGTTGATGGTGATGACCGCCGGGAGCAGTTGGGGGGTCAGCCCCACGGCGATCGCCAGGGCGAAGAGAAACGAGTCGAGAACCGGCCGAGCCATGAAGACGTTGATCGCGAAGATCGCCAGGACCAGCAGCAGCGTGACTTCTAGCAGTAAGTAGCCGAAGTGGCGGATGCCCCGCTCGAACTCGGTCTCCGGCGGCCCGCGTCTCAGCCCTTCGGATATTCTGCCGAACTCGGTCTGGCGACCTGTGTGGACGACGAGGAGCCTCGCCGTGCCGCTCTGCACGCTCGTGCCCTGGAACAGGCAGTTGGTGCGCCGAGCCAACGGTGTCTCCGGGTCCATGGTGCCGACGGTCTTCTCGATCGGAAACGTCTCGCCGGTGAGGCTCGCCTCGTTGACGAAGAGGTCTCGGGCCGCCAGGATGCGGCCATCGCCAGGGATGATGTCGCCGGCGTTCAAGGCGACCACGTCGCCCGGCACAACCTGCGCGACGGGCACTTCCATGAGCTGGCCATCGCGCAGCACGGCGGCTTGAACCTGGACGAGCGCCAGCAGCTTGGCCACGGCGTCAGCGGCGTTCCACTCCTGCCAGAAGCTGAGCACTCCGCTGACCAGGACGATCGCCATGATTATCAATGCGTCCGTCGCGTCCCGGAGGAAAAAGGAGAGGAGTGCGGCGACGAGCAGAATCAGGATGATCGGGCTTGTGAACTGGGCTAGCAGGAGAGCAGCGGGATGCGTTCCTCGATCGGCTCTGCGGGCACCGGAGGCGAGATCGAAGAGCGTCCGGCGGGCCTGCTCCGACGTGAGACCTCCGACTCGCGTCTGGAGTTGCCGTAGCAGGTCCTCCGGGGGAAGCGACCAGAACGCATTGGGCTCTCGACCGTGACTGGACTGCTCGATCATTGGTTCAATATCCGCGCCATGTCTACCTGCGGAGCACTGAGGCCTGTTTGCGGCCGCCTCACGGGGGTAGCGTAGAGGTACCATCGATCCTGAAAGACTGACGCCTTGTGAACGGGAACGAGATGCATCTGGTGCGTCTCGATCATGCTCCAACGTCCGACCCCGGTCCAGGGAGTCGGTCACGCATCAGGTCGGCCAACGCTAGGAGCGTCACATGCTACGGAATGTCCTCATTCTTTCGGCGTCGGCGGGCGCGGGCCACATCCGCGCGGCCCAGGCGATCGAGCGGGCCTTCACCATCGCGGGAGTCGCCCAATCGTTTCGTCACATCGACACCCTCGAGTACACCAACCCGCTCTTCCGCACTCTTTACTCTAAAGCTTATATCGAGATGGTGAATAAAATGCCCGAGGTCCTCGGCTGGCTCTACGATTACCGCGATCGGCCAGGGTACAACGATCGGCTTCAGCAGGCGTTCGAAAAGCTCAATACCCTCCCGTTCGTCAAGCTCATCGAGCAATACCAGCCCGAGATCGCGGTCTGCACGCACTTTCTCCCGGCCGAGATCATCTCCTGGCTCAGGGCCAGGGGCCGGGTAACGACCCGACAGGCCATCGTCGTCACGGACTTCGATATCCACGCCCAGTGGCTCTGCGCAAACTGCGAGCACTACTTTGTGCCCCTGGATGAGACTCGCGAGCACCTCGAGGAACTGGGGATCCCCGTGGCCAACGTCACGATCTCCGGCATCCCGATCGATCCGGCCTTCGCCGAGCCGAAGGAGCGAGACGCGATGCGCGCGAAGCACGGACTTAGGCGCGATGGTGTCGTGATCCTGATCTCGGCGGGCGGCTTTGGCGTGGGCAACGTCGAGCCCCTCATGACCGCGCTCTCTCGGCTCCAGCACCCGGCGCAGATCGTCGCGATCTGCGGCCGCAATGAGGAGTTGAAGGTCCGGCTCGAACAACTGGCGGCTCGCCTCTCGCGAGACTCCCATGTCTCGGTCAAGGTCGTGGGCTATACCGCCGCGATGGACGAGTACATGGCCGCATCGGACCTCGTGGTGGGCAAGCCGGGCGGCATGACCACCTCCGAGGCGCTGGCGCGCGGGCTGGTCTTCGTCATTGTGAGTCCGATCCCCGGCCAGGAAGAGCGCAACGCAGACCATCTGCTGGAAGAGGGGGCAGCGATCCGCTGCAACAACCTTCCAGTGCTCGCCTACAAAGTCGACCGCTTGCTCGACGATCCCCAGCGGCTCGCTGCCCTGCGGGCAAACGCCCATCGGCTCGCACGCCCGCGAGCGGCCTATGATATCGTGGCGCGGCTCGCGACACTCGCCCACGATAGCTCCCAGCCGCAGGGCGCGAGCGAATCCTAGTGACCAGTGCGCTCGGTCATGACTTCGAAACACTTTGACCCCGCCGCCCTCGTGCTCCGTCAAACTTGCATTTCCGGGTCGCCACAGATCGCATCGCCTGCGTTTTGAGGCGTCGGACTGAGATTAAAAGCCGAAATCACAACGTTGACAGAGCACTAGACCTGTCGAGCCGGAATTAACAAAAGGGGGGATGACTTCATTCACCTCCGGAAGGCTTGCAGCAGTGGCCGAGTATCCACGCCTGCCACCAACAGGCTTCTCGATCTTGCCCTTCGGGTTGAAACGGATATGGCAGGCGATCGGAAGCGACTCGGCTTTGTCTTCGGCGGTCGTAATGCTCAATTCGCCCAGCAGAATGACGTCGTACCCGTAGGCCACTTCGCCGGTGATCTTCACGTTCTTCTTCAAACGAATACGCCCACAAGCCAGGCGTGAGCGATTCTGCGTCTCACGATGTCACTGAATCGTTCCACTTTCGCAATCATGGGTCATCTCCTTCGCAGGCTCTGGTTTGAGAAAAGTCAGGGGATCCGGGCGAGTTTTGTCGGTGCCGACCGATAGGGGCCGGGGAGGTATTCCACCGAACGGTTAGTCTGCATGGGCTGTGGGTAGAGGCCCAAGAGAAGCATGAACTCGCGGGGGATCTGATCGCTAACAGGCAGGCCGAGGGCCTTGGCATCCTCGAACACGATCGGGTGGTCGTGGGTCCAGCCCCCTTCGGTGAGTTTTGTGGCGAGCTGCTCTGCCCGATCGGGGGCACCCTTGCCGGCGAGGAGCCATTGGACGAACTCCCGCACCTGGGCAACAGCCTTATCGGCCTGGTCGGCCAGGATCAGCGTCTCGTCGTCAACCCTGGCGATTGGCTTCTCTTTCAGCACCTTCCGCAGCGATGCCGCCCGATACTCGCCGAGCTGCGGGTTGACTGGCCCGAGCACGGCGTTGGGGCTCATCAAGATCTGGTCGGCGGCCAGGGCGATCAGGGTCCCCCCCGACATTGCGTAGTGGGGGACAACCACCGTGACCTTGCCCGTGCGCCGGTGGATTGCGCGGGCGATCTGGACCGCCGCCAGCACAAGCCCCCCGGGTGTGTGCAACACGAGATCGATCGGCACGTCGGGGTCGGTCAGGTCGAGGGCCCGGAGCAGTTCCTCGCTGTCGTTGATGTCAATGTAGCGGACGACGGGAAACCCAAGAAGGCTCATCGTTTCCTGGCGATGCACCAGGAGGATCACACGCGACCCCCGTCGGCGTTCGATGCTTGCGATCATCCATCTCCGAGACAGCTCCAGAAACTTCCTCTGCACGGCCGGCTGTAGGGTCACTAGCCTGGATTCCCATGGTACCGGAATTTGCTAACAATTCGACTTGAACAGATCGCGAAATCGCTTAGAATCTAGGCGCTTGGCGATTGAGACCGTTAGCCATAGTCAAGGATGATAACCACCTTTACCAAAACGTTAACCTAAACAGTCAACCTATGCAGACCCGACTATGAGACGCGTTTTGGCCTTTGTTTGAAGGGTTTTCCGATATTCATTGACGAATCTGCATGAGATATCGAGTCAGGATGACACCGTGGAAGCATGAACTATAATTCCAGAGATCGCCTAACGCTGGCTCGCCGCTTCTTGGAGCCCGCCAACTCCACTCATCGGCAATACGAAGCCCTCCGAGCCTTCTTCGTGGAGGGTATCCCCTCCGCCGAAGTGGCCAGTCGATTCGGCTACACGCCCGGCAGCTTTCGCGTCCTGGTGCATGAGTTTCGCAATCAGCCCGAACGCGACTTCTTCATCCAGGCCGCACGAGTCGGTCGACCCCCTGGCAAGCAGAACAGGCTGCGGGAACAGGTCATCGCGCTGCGCAAGCAGAACCTATCCGTCCACGACATCAGCCGCGCACTCGCCCGTGACGGCGAGTCCTTGAGTCCGGCAGCCATCGCCGCGATTTTGAAGGTGGAGGGCTTCGCCAAGTTGCCGCGGCGGTTCGACGACGAACGTCCCGACCAGTCCCGCCCCGTGATTGCCGAAATCGCCGACGTCCGCGAGCTCGACCTGACGCCGCGCAGTTTCCGCACCACGTTCGGCGGCCTGTTCCTGTTCCTCCCATGGCTGAAGTCCGCCGGCCTGGACAAGCTCCTCGCCCGGGCTGGATTCCCCGGGTCGAAGATGGTCCCGGCCGCCTGCGCGGTACGATCGCTGTTGGCACTGAAGCTCTTCGGGAATGCACGCCACAGTCATGTGATGAGCTCCGTGCTCGACGAGGGTTTGGCTCTGTTCGCCGGCTTGAATGTCGTTCCCAAACGGTCGTTCCTGACCGAGTACAGTTGCCGGATCGAGCCGGCGTGCTATCCAATCTTGATGCGCGACTGGTTCGGCACGGTCAGCCGTCTGGGTCTGAGATGGGGGACGTCGTTCGACCTCGACTTCCATACGATCCCCTTCCACGGCAATGACGCCTTGGTCGAGAAACACTATGTCTCGAAGCGGAGTCGCAGGCAAAAGGGAATGCTGGCGTTTCTGGCCCAGGACGCCGATACCCGCGTCTTCTGCTATGCCAACGGAGAGCTGGGCAAGGACGAGCAGAACGATGAGATCCTCCGCTTCGTCGAGTTTTGGAAGCAACGGACCGGCCATCTGCCCGAGGAACTCATCTTCGACTCCAAGCTGACGACCTATGCCAACCTGCACAAGTTGAACCGGATGGGAATCCAGTTCATCACCTTGCGGCGACGATCCAAGAAGCTCCTCGACGCGACGGCGCATACACCGGCGTCGGCTTGGCGACGGATCGAACTGGAGAGTTGCTCTCGGGCATACAAGACCCCGCGCATCTTGGATCAGCGGATCACCCTGAGCAACTACGACGGCCCGCTCCGTCAATTGACTATCGCCGAGCTGGGACACGAGGAACCGACCCTGCTCCTGACCAACCAACTCAGCCGTACCGCTTCCCACCTCATCGGTCGGTATGCTCAGCGAATGCTCATCGAGAATAACATCGAGGACGGGATCGATTTCTTCCACATGGATGCTCTCTCTTCGGCCGTTGCCATGACGGTCAACTGCGATTTGCAACTGACGCTCATGGCCAGCAGCCTCTATCGCCTGCTGGCGGTTCGCGTCGGGAATCGTTACGAGGTCGCGAAGTCCCGGCATCTCTTCCGCGATTTCGTCGACGCCTCGGCGGAAATCTCGATCACCGAGGGCGAAATCGTCGTGCGGTTCCAGAAGCGTGCCCACAACCCATTGCTGCTGGCGGCCGGGTTCGACAAGACGGACGAAGTGGTGCCTTGGCTGGGCCGCAAGCGGCTCCGGCTGGTCTTCGGTTGACCTCATTCTGGCACTTCGGCCGGGCGTGGTGTAAAGTGGAAACCTAACATCACCGCAATTACATGAGTGCAATCTTTGCGCTATTTTGTTAGCAAATTCCGGTACCATGGGAATCCAGGCTAGCATGAGGAAAAGCCAGAACAGGCTCATTTGATGCGCCTTTCAATTGTTTCAGTGCCCTGGACCGCTCGAGACTTGCTCGGGTGCCCACGGCAGGGCGCGGATGAGATCCCGGTCAGGCATCCCCGCGCACGATGTTTCGCAAGAGGAGTGTTCCCATCACAAGGGCAACGATGCAGCCAGACGCGCCGGGAACCGAAACACGGAATGCCACCGGCGGCGTACTCTGACTGTAGAGCTGGGCAGATCCGAGAAATAACGCCGCTGCCAGCAGCCCTGCCACGAGACGGTTGACAGCAGTCTGCAAATGGCGATGCTCAAGCTCGATCTCAAACTGGCCCGACCGCAGCCGGTCCAACAACCTGATTAGGTCCTTTGGCCCATTGCTGAGTAAACGGTCCACGTCACGGCGGCTGCGGCGCAACTTGGCCAGCCAGTACTTCGGCTTGAGGCGCTCGCGCATCAGATGATCCTGAAACGGCACCACGAGTTCCATCAGACTGAAATTCGGGCTGAGCTGTCGGGCCGTTCCTTCGAGGACAATGAGCGTTTTGAGTATCAGCGAGACGCTCGATGGCAGCACCAGGTGATGGCCGCGGATGATCGCGGTCATTTGATTGAGCGCACCGCCGAGATCAAACTCCTTGATCGATTGGTTGGCGTACTCTCCGAGGAAATCGGTGACGTCCGCGCGGAACGCGGCCTCGGCGATGTCCGGGGGCGCCGAGCACACAAGCAGGAGGAGTTCGCACAGCTTTTCGCTATCCCGCTGTGAGAGAGCCACCAGCAGATCTTCAAAGATTTCCCTCAGCTCGTCGTCGATTCGCCCGACCATTCCGCAGTCGAGCACTCCCACGATCGTGCCGGGCAGCAGCATGTAATTCCCGGGATGCTGGTCGGCATGGTAAAACCCGTCGCGGCAAATCATGTTCAAATACATGTTAGCCGCCCGGTGCGCGAACTCTTCCAGATCAGCGCCGGACTGATGTAGCTCCACTTGCTTCGAGCCAGGAATGCCCTCCATCATTTCCATGGTTAGCACGCGACGACTGCACAGCTTCGGGTATACCACCGGGAAGTGGACTGTGCCGTCACCGGCGAAGTTTCGCGTGAACTCCTCCGCGTTTCGCATCTCCGCGGAGAAGTCCAGTTCATGGAGAAGCGTCCTTCGAAACTCGCTCACGGTGGGGACAGGTTGGTAAGCTCGGGCCCGCGGGATGTGATTTTCGAGCAACTGCGCCAGTGCCGTGAGAAGGCCGAGGTCCGAGCGAATCCGTTCTTCGATTCCGTCGTGCTGGACTTTCACGACTACCAACTGCCCCGAGGATAGTGTCGCCCGATGGACCTGGGCGATGGAGGCCGACGCGAAGGCGTTCGACTCCCACTCGGTGTAAAGTCGTTCGGGTCGCTGCCCCAACTCCATCTCAATCGTGCGCCCAGCGACCTCGGGAGGATCGGGGGGCGTACGCGATTGCAGCTTGCTAAGTTCGGCCGCCAAGCCGGGCTCAACCAGGTCCGCGCGGGTGCTGAGTATCTGACCCAGCTTGATGAACGTGGTCCCTAGCTCTGTGAGCGCCAGTCGAACCCGTTCTTCCCAGGGTCGTTCTGCCAGCGCCCGCGTTTCATGGCTGGTGAGCAGATCGCGGATTTCTCCCGACGGGATCTTCTGGATCCAATCGGCCAGATCGTACCGGCGAAGGGTGCGAGCGATCTCCGTGATCCGCTTCAACTGGTCGCGACGCTGGGCTAGACCCAAAAGGTCCATGGTTTGCCACCACCGTGGTTGTTTGTCGGACCGGACGAGCCATCTGCTATTGGACGAGCATCGCGCGGACCGCACGCGATGAACGTGCGCCCGCGCTCGATTTTCACTGCGGCGCGATCCGGCTACTTGGCGGCCAGCTTCCTCTCCAGGGCGTCGAAGCGAATGGTGAGGGCTTGCAGGTCGTCGGCACGGGCCAGACCCAGCCGCTGGATTGCGTCCTCGACTCGCGCGTCGATGGCAGAACGAAGCGCTGCTTGAGCTGCCTCGCCCTCCTTCTTCGCGCCGGCCTTGATGATGCCCAACTGGATGAAGGCATGATCGATTCGGCGATCGATCTCGGCCTCGAGTTCCTGGTGGGCCTGTGCGGTCCGGGCGGCGAGCTCGTTTTGAAAGGCTTTCGACTCCTCTTCAGATAGCTTGGCTCGCCGCGCGACCTCGGCAGCAAGTTGTTCCGCTTTTTCCCGCGTCAGGCTAGCCAGGCCAAGACCGGTGAAGACAGCCTGTTTGACGATGTCGAACATGATTCGCCCTTTCTTCTGCGAAAAGTCCTCGTTTGGTGACTTGCAGAGCTCCGCCCAGACCCGGCGCATGACCGCCAATCGCTCCAAGGCCAGGACCTGCCCCTAGCCGGGGCCGAACGCGGGGGCGTCCGGTCGATGTCCGGGCGGGAAGAAGCGGGACTGCGCAGCCTCAGGGCGAGCCCGGTTCGGACGATTGCGCTAAGTCGGCGTCGATCCGAGCCACCGCAGCCTCGAGAACGGCTTCCTCGGCTTGGGTGATCGCGGCGGCAGCGAAGTCAATTGCGTCGGCAGCATAGGCTTCTGCACGTTCCGCGCGGGCGTTCAACTTACGGATCTCGCGCTTCGCCTTCCACTCGCTGACCGCTTCCTTGGTCTCGGTCAACTTCTGCTCGGCCCGGGCCTTGAGATTGGCACGGGTTCGGTCGACGCGTCCCTTCTGAGCCTCGAGCTGGCGGCGGGCATCATCGAGTTTCTCGCGCAACGATTTCTCGGCTTGTCCGGGCAGGGCCTGAACGTTTGCCCTCAGGGGCTTGAGCTGCGCCTCCGCGGCGTCGAGCGCCTTTTGCAGGTTGTCGCGGAGCTGCTCCGTTTTCGTAATCGCGGTTGCCTGTTCAGTGGCCGTCGCCGTGTCATTGACGGCGAATCTGGTGGCGGCCATCACCGCCGCAATCACAAAGGCCCCCACGATCCAAGACCGACGGGTCGGGTATCTCGCGAGCATGAGCGATCTCCTTCCGATCAGAAGTGGAACTCCGGGGTTTTGGTCCGCTGACCGATTAACTGTGTGAGCCCGTGTCGCATGCCAGCGGCCAGCACCGACCAGGTGACGCCGTTCGCGACGAGCTCGATGCCAACGAACAGGCCAAGCACCCACAATCCGGACGCCGACCACTGCTGGTAAATGGCGAAGCCCAAGAGCACAGTGACGATGCCGTTGCAGAGCACCCAGCCCCACGAGGGGAATCGCTCGCTCACGGCGACGACGATGCGGAGCGTCCCGCCCACCAGGAACGCTGCCGCGAGCATGAGGGTGAGCGCCTCCGCGGCCGCCAGTGGGTACAATACCATCAACAAGCCGGTGACGGCGTAGAAGACGCCCGTCAGCAGGAACATAACGTTCGAGATGCCGCCGGGACGGTCCCGGCGGCTTCGATTTCTCAATGGGCCGCCGGAGCTGGCGACTGCGCCGCGTCGGCGTCGAGCCGAGCCACCACAGCGTCGAGAACGGCCAGCTCGGCTTCGGCGATGCTGGCGACGGCAAAGTCAGTCGCGTCGGCCGCATACGCTTCGTCCCGATCCGCGCGAGCGTTCAACTTTCGGATCTCTCGCTTCGTCTTCCACTCGCTGACCGCCTCCTTCGTCTCGTGCATCTTTTCCTCGGCTCGAGCCTTGATATTGCTCCGGATCGTGTTGACGCGGTCCTTCTCGGCCTGGAGCTTGCGGCGGGTTTCATCCACTTTCTCGCGCAGAGCTTTCTCACCCTGCTCGGGCAAAGCCTGAATATTCGTTCCCATGGTTTTGAGCTGTCCCTCGACTTTGCTGAGACGATCTCGCAGGGTGCCACAGAACTGGTCGGTTCTCGCACTCATCGGTATCCTCCTTTGGGGTAAGTGCTAGCAGCTCCTCAATTCGTCATGCCGGCTTCGCGTCGCGCCCGAACACGTCGGCGGGTCCCGGCGTTGCCGGCGGTGAACAGGGACCCTGGGGCGATCGATCTGCAAGCCATGGTCGCGGGGTCAAGTGTCCCCGAGATTCTCCAGCCTTCAAAATGCCTGCGCACCGAACTTGAGGACAGCACTGACGTTAGCCCCCGAACCCGCACGTCGACTCCAAAAACAAAAAACCCCGCCGCACAGGACCAACCCTGCACGTCGGGGCCAACTCGACCCATTCCGGCCACGCCGTTCGTCAGCGTGCCGATTGAATATGTTCATTAGATCAGAAGCCGCCTTCAGTGTCAACGGAAATCCGGAAGTTTTTCTCGCCCTGCCGTTTGCCCGAGATAATTTGCTTTCCATCCAGCAGCCGCGACTGCCCGCCAGTCCCCAGAACGGCCCAAGCCGGGAGTTGACCGAGGGCCGGCGGCCGTCCCACACGCGACCGAAAGGCCGTTCCCGAAAACATTCTATAAACTCGCGCCCTGGGCGGATGCCGACCCTTTCCGGGCCGGGTCGTGTGCACCCTGCTCCTCTCGTCTCATGCCGGCTCACGCCCCTGCACGCGGGCGGAAGTGTCTCCGGGGGGTGAGGCGCGGAGTATTGCATCGAAGGTAGCGAGCTTGTAAGTCTCGCCGCCGAGTGTAGGGAGATTGAAGCACGCTTCATCGGAGACGTCAGCCGTGGCGCCCGCGAGCATGGCCATCATCCCGACGTCGACGACCTCGGTGGCCTGCTCGCCCATGATGTGCACGCCGAGGAGTTTCAGGTCCTCATCCGATTGTCGAGCACGGCAACACTGTGCGCGACTCGCTCCACCGCGCAACGACCTTCCTCGATTGCTTCCTGTGCCCGGTGAAAGTCGAGCAGGCCAAGGTGAGCCAACCGCGGCGCCACGATCAGGTCTGCTGGCTCGCCCGCCATGCGGCTGCGCAATCCGCACTTGCATGATGTTAATGCTGGAGGCCAGCACTTCGAGCATGGACGGCATCGCCGGCTCGTCGCGCAACTGTCCGGGGAGAACCGCGCCCACGTTGTCCCGCACTTTGCGTATCCAATCGCCGATGGCGCCGGCCGGCGCTTCAAGTGCGGTATCAGTGCGCAGGTGACGACCCAAGATGTCAGAGGAAAGGTCGACCGCGATCACCAGATCGGCACCCATCGCGCGCGCCAGCGATACGGGCACGGGGTTGACGAGCCCGCCATCGACCAGCACCGATCCCTCGCGCAGCACCGGCGTGAATAATCCGGGCACGGCGATGGAAGCGCGCACCGCGTCGAGCGTCGAGCCACTGCGCAGCCAAACTTCCGCTCCGGTCTGCAGCGAAGTGGCTACCGCGGCGAATGGCATGGGTAACTCCTCGATAGGGCGGTCGACGAAGTTGCGCCGGAAGAAACCCATGAGACGCTCGCCCCTGACCAGTCCGCTGCTCAAGCTCAAGTCCATGAACGCCAGGACGTCCTTGATCCCCAATCCCAGCACCCATTGTTCAAGGCGATCCAGCTCGCCCGCCGCGTAGGCGGCGCCGACGAGCGCGCCGATGGATGTTCCACACACCAGGTCCGGGCGAATGCCCGCCTGTTCCAGCGCGCGGATGACCCCTATGTGCGCCCAGCCGCGGGCGCTGCCGCTGCCGAGGGCAAGTCCGACGTGCGGTCTGCGCGGCTCGGCCATCGACTTTCCTTCGCTATTCGGGTTTAGCTTTTGCATGATGCCTCCAGTCTTAGCCCTGGCAGCGCTTCACGCCATTGACCCGATCGTCCTGCGGAAGCGGACCACGGCGATGTTGAACAGCGTTGTACCGATCAGGGCGAGCGCGAGGAACTGCGGCCAGACGGCCTCCAGGCCCGCCCCGCGATACAGGATGCCCTGGGCGATCATCACGAAATGGGTGGTGGGCGCCCCCAGCATGATCTGCTGAACGAACTCGGGCATGCTCTCGCGCGGGGTCATGCCGCCGTCGAGCACCTGCAAGGGCAGCAGCACCATGATCATCAGCAGGGCGAACTGCGGCATCGTGCGGGCAAAGGTGGCCAGGAACATGCCCAGCGAGGTGACGGCGAACAGGTGAAGCGCTGCGCCGCATACGAACAAGGGGATTGAACCCTGGATCGGGACCACCAGCCAGTCCTGCACGACGAACCTCATAGAGAGAGCGGAGGCGACCAGCACCACCAGCCCCATCGACCAGATCTTGCTCGTCATGATCTCGAAGGGGGTCACCGGCATCACCAGCAGGTGCTCGACAGTGCCCCGCTCGCGCTCGCGGATCAGCGCGGCGCCGGTGAGCAGGACCCCCAGCATGGTGATCTGGTCGATCAGCGAGATCACGGCGCCGAACCAGGACCGGCTCAGGTTGGCGTTGAACCGCACCCGCTCTTCGATGTTCACCGGCGGACTGAAGTTGCTCCGATAGCGCTGCAGCCATGCCTGTACCTCGCCCATCACAATCGTCTGCACGTAGCCGCTGCCGCTGAACGCCTGGCCGACGCGGGTCGCGTCGGTGTTGAGCTGGATCGTGGCGCGCGCCCCGCCAGCACGTACTCCTGGAACCTGGGGGGGATGTTGAGGGCGAAGGTGTCCTGCCCGGCGTCCATCCGGGCGTCCATCTCCTCCCGCGTCACCAGCTTCGGCGGCACAAATAGCGGCGGCTGGAAGGCGTTGACGATCCGCAGCGACAGGGGTGACTGGTCCTCGTCCACGATGGAGATGGGGGCTTTGTGGAGCGTGTCCGGCAACCCGGTCGCGCACGAATAGATCACGACGGTGAAGGCGAAGGCGATCAGCACCAGCATGATGGGGTCGCGGGCCAGGCTCCACAATTCCTTGACGCCCAGGTGCAGGATGTTACTGGCGCGCATGGCTCAGTTCTCCTGTTTCTTCAGAAAGGCCGCACTCAGCCCGGTCAGCACCGGTATGGCGATCAGCAGGGGGAGGTACGAGGCGTACAGGCCGGCAAAGCCCAGCGCCTTGTTGAAGGTGCCGCGGGAGATCGTGATGTAATAGCTGGTGGGGTAAATCTCCCCGGTCAGACGACCGAAGCCCTCCAGCGAGGAAACCGGGTCGATGAGGCCGCAAAAATTCGAGGCGGGGATCAGTGTGATGACGGTCGTCGCGAACAAGGCCGCCACCTGGGTGCGCGTGAGGGTCGAGACGAACAGCCCGATCCCGGTGGTGCAACTGACGTAGAGCAGAGCGCCGGCAACCGCGGCCCAGAAATCCCCCTTCAGCGGCACGCCCATGATGGTCACCGCGAGCGCCGTCATCATCAGGAAGTTGAGCATCCCCAGGACCACGTAGGGGAGCTGCTTGCCCAGCAGGAACTCCAGGCGCGTTGTCGGCGTGACGTAAAAGTTGATGATCGAGCCGAGGTCCTTCTCGCGGACCACCGAGAGCGTCGCCAGCATGGCCGGAATCAGGAGCAGCAAGATCGGGATCACGGCTGGCACCATCGCCGGCAGGCTCTTGACGTCGGGGTTGTAGCGGTAGCGCAGCTCGATGTTGGCGGGGGTGACCAGTTGGCGCTGGCCCACACCGAGTTGTTGGCGCTGGCCGAGTCGACGCCGCAAGACGTCCTGGAGCCAGAGGAGGTGCATCTGCTGCACGTAGCCCCGGATCGTTTCGCCGCGGGTCGGCATGGAGCCGTCGATCCAGACGCCGACGCGCACCGGCCTGCCGTTCTCCACGTCGCGGCCGAAGTGGGGAGGGATCTCGAGGGCCATGCTGAGTTCCCCCGACCGCATGCGCCGGTCGAGCTCCTCGTAGTCGGTGATCGGCGGCCGCTCGGTGAAGTAGCGGCTCGAGCCGACGATGTTGAGCGCGTAGTCGGTGCTGACGTTCGTCTGGTCGCGGTCCAGCACGGCGAATTTCAGGTGTTCCACGTCCAGGCTGATGCCGTAGCCCATGATGAACATCAAGAGCACGGTGCCCAGGCCGGCCATCGTCATGCGGATCGGGTCGCGGGTCAGCTCCACCAGCTCGCGGTAGCTGCAAGCCAGCATCCGCTGGAGGCTGAACCAGGAGCCGGTGCTGGCCGGGCCGTGGTCGGACTTCGAGGCCCCACCCGCCTCGGCCGGCGTGGCTTGCGCCGCCGGCGCCGCCTCGGCGGCCTTTTTTTTCGCCTCCGCCTCTTCCAGGTAGCCGATGAACGCATCTTCCAACGTCCCCGCCTGCCGCCCCTTGACCACCCCGTCCGGCGTGTCGATAACCAGCACTTTACCGGCGCTCATCAGCGAGATGCGGTCGCACCGCCCGGCCTCGTTGATGAAGTGGGTGGAGACGAAGATCGTGACCTTGTCGCGGCGGGACAGCTCGATCAGGTGCTCCCAGAAGCCGTCGCGGGCAACCGGGTCCACGCCCGAGGTCGGCTCGTCGAGGATCAGCAGGTCGGGCCCGTGGATCAGCGCCACGGCGAGCTGCAGGCGCTGCCGTTGGCCCAGCGGGAGCGAGTCGGGCAGCACCTCCATGATCGGCTCGAGGCCGAACCGCCTGGCCGTTTGTTCGACCCGCTCCGGAATCTCGGCCTTGGGCACATCAAAGAGCTGGGCGTGCAGGACCAAGTTCTGCCGCACCGTCAGCTCGGAGTACAGCGAGAAGGCCTGCGACATGTAGCCGACCTTGCGGCGGATGGCGAGGTCATTGGCATCGACCGGCTCGCCGAACAGCCAGGCCTCCCCCTCGGTGGGCGGCAGCAGGCCGCACAGCATCTTCATCGTCGTCGACTTGCCGCAGCCGTTGGCGCCGAAGAAGCCGTAGATCTCCCCCCGCTCGATCCGGAAGTTGACGTGATCGACCGCCGTAAAAGTGCCGAACCGCTGAGTCAAGCCGTGCGCCTCGATGACCACCTCATTGTCCGGCGGGCGCGGGGGGATGACGATCTCCTGGTGGCCGCGGCGTTTCTCCTCCGGCAGCAAGGCGATGAAGGCTGAGTCCAGGTCCTTGGCCCCGGTGCGCTCGAGCAGCTCTGCCGGCGTTCCGGTGCCGAGCACGTGGCCGGCGTCCATCGCCACCAGCCAGTCGAAGCGGGCGGCCTCCTCCATGTAGGCAGTCGCCACCAGGACGCTCATGCCCAGCCGGCTGGCCCGGATGCGGTCGACCAGCTCCCAGAACTGGCGGCGCGACAGGGGATCGACGCCGGTCGTCGGCTCGTCGAGGATCAAGAGGTCGGGGTCGTGGATCAGGGCGCAGCACAGGCAGAGTTTCTGCTTCATGCCGCCGGACAGCTTGCCGGCCGGCCGGTCGGGGAAGGGCCCCAGCCCGATACTGTCGAGGAGCTCGGCGATGCGGCGCTGACGCTCCGCCCGGCCCTGGCCGAACAGCCGGGCGAAGAAGTCGGTGTTCTCGAAGACCGACAACGTCGGATAAAGGTTCTTGCCCAGCCCTTGCGGCATGTAGGCGATCCGCGGACAGGCCGCCCGGCGAAAGCCCGCATCCGCCATGTCACCGCCGAGCACCTCGACCGACCCGCCCTGGATCCGGCGGGCACCGGCGACGAGCGACAACAGGCTGGACTTGCCTACACCGTCCGGGCCAATCAGCCCGACCATGCACCCGGCCGGCAGATCGAGGGTGATCGCATCGACGGCGCGCGTCTTGCCGTATTGCAAGCTTACGTCGGTGAGCCGCGCCACCGGCGCCGAAGTGGAAGAGCCCGCGATGTCGATGGGGTCGCAGTTGGTCATTCCGGAAGCCTTACCTGCAAACGGGCAGG
Source organism: uncultured Isosphaeraceae bacterium (assembly GCA_963823675.1). Taxonomy (GTDB): domain Bacteria; phylum Planctomycetota; class Planctomycetia; order Isosphaerales; family Isosphaeraceae; genus CAWGMT01. Next base: position 33,141 of record CAWGMT010000026.1, read on the forward strand.
CCACTGGACCTGAGGATCGAGCTGCACGTAGGCCACGCCCGGCAAACCGGTCTTGACGTCGTGGATGTGCTTCTTGAGCAGCTCCGGATCGATGTGCGCCTTGATCCGGAACGTCAGCTTCTGCCGCTCGACAGCCGTCTCCACCGTCTTGGGTGTAAACTGGGCGACGTCTGCGACGAAGGTCACTTTGGCCGGGATGACGAACTGCGGAAGGGCGTCGAGTACGAGGTGGACATCGGCCCCCATCCGGACGCGACCGGCATCATCCGTGGGCAGGAAGAAGGTCATGTACACATCGCTCAGGTCGACCATGTTGAGCACTTTGCCGCCCGCGTAAAGCACCTCGCCGGGCTGTGAGACGCGATACTGCACGCGACCGTCGCGCGGCGCCTTGAGCACGCTATCGTTGAGGTCCGCCCGGACTCGTTCAATCGTCGCCTGCGCCGCTTCGACATGCTCTTCCGCCGTGATGACGAACGATTTAGCGGTGGCGATCGCGGCGTCCGCGGCCGCCACGTCCGCTTTAGCGGAATCGACGGCTGCCTGGGCGCTGTAGAGGCCGGAACGGCGTGTGTCGAGGTCCTCCTTCGACATGGCCCCCGTCTTAACCAGCTCCTGCCCGCGGGCGAGATTCTTGGTGGCGAGGTCGTACTCGGCCTCACGCTGCCGCACCTTGGACTGCGCGGCTGCCTTCTCGCTTTGGCGCTGCGCCACCGTGCTCTTGGCGCTCTCGACGCCGCTTTTCGCCTCGCGGTGTTTCGCCTGCGCTTCCCGGAGCTGGGCTTCAAGGTTTGCGGTGTCCATACGGGCGACGACCTGATTGGCGTTGACGAAGTCCGCTTCGTCCACCAGAATATCGACGATTTTTCCCGCTAACTTCGTATCGACATCGACCTCCGTCGCCTCGATGCGCCCGTTGCTGCTTGCAAATCCCGGCGGGAGTTTCTCGGGCTGGGAGGACAGCCATAGGAGGTACGCCAGGCCCGCAATCGCGATCAGCACGATGCCGCCTAGAAATCTCCCAATGGCCCGCGCCCAACCTCGTTTCCGCGGGCCAGCCCCAGTCTTCTCGGCGGTCCGGACGGCCGCCTGTACGGGAGGCCGGCCCAAGGCGGCGGGGACCTCCCCCGCTGGCGGATCTGGCTGTCGAACGCCCTGATCGGCTCGCGGAGGTTGCCGATCGCCCTCTGTCGTCGTCGCCATGTTGACACTCCCAAGGGCAGCGCCCTTGACCGTCGCCCGATGCCCCCTCGTCGATGCGCATGAAAAAAGCCCCCCACGCGACGGTTCGCCTGGTGGGGCCGCCATAGCCATCAGCGCCCGCCCGTCACGAGCGGATACTAACCCGATCCTAAGTACCCGTCAGGCTTATTGTCAACGCTCTCCGGCTACGGGGTACTGGGGCTTTCCGGGCCTGGAAACGCACAGTCCGCGTGCCCAGGCGCAAGAATTCCACGCGTTTGCTGTCGTCAGGCCGTTCTTGTCGTCGTACCATAACGTCTGCCCCGAGTTGATCCAACCTCAGGGGCGCACTTCAGATGACAGCGAGGGCGGCTGTCCCACAAACAAGAAATTGCTCGATTGACCTTTTCGCCCTGCGTTGGGGCCGTGGAAACGAGGGGATGGACCTTCATGAGTGCGCAGGCGAGCGCCGAATCATTGCTGGCTCAATTCAAGATCGTGATCTCGATTCCGGTCCAGTGGGGCGATCAGGACGCCTTCGGACATGTCAACAATACGATCTACCTGCGCTGGTTCGAATCGGCCCGGATCGTCTACCTCGAGCGCGTCGGCATGATGGAATTGCACGAGGCGGAGAATGTCGGGCCGATCCTGGCAGCGGTTGCCTGCGACTATCGCCGCCCGGTAACTTACCCGGACACGGTTCTGGTTGGTGCGCGGGTCACGCGCATCGGCCGCAGCAGCTTCGGCATGGAACACGCCGCCGCCAGCCGGGGACACGGAGTCATCGCCGCCGAGGGAAAATCGACGCTGGTCGTCTTTGATTATCACAAGGAAAAGTCGCATCCCATACCGCAGGCGCTTCGCCAGGCGATCGAGGCGCTGGAAGGGCGGTCGTTTCATTGAGGAGGCGAACACGCCCAGCCACTCCGCCACGTCAGTGACAATCGTATCACCGAAGTCGGGCACTTCGCGTATAATGTGAGCGTAATGACTTCCGATCGACTCGTGCTTGAGAACGCCGAAACCATCGTCGCACAAGCGAGTGTTTGGGTAGAATGAGATCGTGGATGCCCGCAACTTGACGAAGCCGACGGAATTTCTTATTCGGAGAGTGACCACAATGCCCACAGCCACGCTCGAGGAGGCCAAGGCTCACCTCGATGAACTGATCGCGAACCTTCAGCCCGGCGAGGAGATTCTGATTACTCATCAGGGGAACCCGCTGGCCCAAGTCAAGAAAGTCGCGCGAACATCCTGGCCGTGCGAGGCAGGCAGTTACCGTAAAGCCGAGTTCTGGATGGCTCCCGACTTCGACTCCCCGCTGGACGACTTCAAGGAGTATATGGAGTGACGCTGCTCCTCGACACCCACGCCTTCCTGTGGTTCTGCCAGGACGACCCGTTGTTGAGTACGAAGGCAAGGGCGTTGATTGAAGACGCCGGGAACCGGAAAGTTGTTAGCGTGGCGAGTTGCTGGGAGATCGCCATCAAAGCTGGGCTCGGCAAACTGAAGCTGGGCGAATCCAGTGCCACCTACCTCCCCAGCGCTCTCTCCCGAACGGGTTTTGAGGTTCTACCAATCTCGGTGACCCACGCAACTTCCGTGGAATCGATGCCGCTTCATCACCGCGACCCGTTCGACCGCCTCCTGGTTGCCCAGGCGGCGGCCGAGGGAATTCCCGTCGTGAGTAACGACTCCCAATTTGACGCGTACGGCGTGATTCGTCTCTGGTGAAGCCGCACGTTATCGCTCACCGGCCGCCGCCCTCAGGAGCGCGAGCCGAACGGAGCGTACGTACGTACCGGAATCCATAGGTCTCGAGCGGCTGCGACGGCGCGCTGCGGTCGCGGTAGGCCGAGCGGAGCGCGGTCGCCGGACTGTTGAACGCGCCGCCCCGCAGGACGACCTCCGCTTCCGGAGCCGCGCTTTTCGCACCCTCGCCGACCGATGCCGCGCTCACGCCACGGCTCTCACGGGCGTAGCGATCTTCGGTCCACTCGAACGCGTTGCCGAGCATGTCGAAGAGGCCCAGGTCGTTCGGCTTCAACTGGCCGACGGGATGGGCGTTCTGGGCGCCGTTGCCGAGGAACCACGCGTACCTTTCCAGCATACGATCCGAGGCGCCGTACGGCCGTGGCGCCCGCGAATCGGCGCGGCACGCGTATTCCCACTCGCGCTCCGAGGGCAGCCGGTAGCCCAGCCCGTCCGGATGAGGGACCGCAAGCTGCCTTCCCCGGATGAGGTAATACGGCTCGAGCTTCTCGCTCCGGCTGAGCCAATTGCAATAAGCGGCCGCGGACGGCCAGTTGACGCCCAGGACAGGACATTGAGCGCATGATGAGGACGCGCTGCCCGCGCCGGATCGGCGAACGTTCCGGTCGGATGCAAGAAATCGCGCGAACTGCGCCTCGGTCACCTCGCGAGTCGCGATCGCGAATGAGCGGTCAAGCCAAACGCGATGGATCCGCTCGTCTGATTCGTGGCCATACTCGTCGTCGGGCGAGCCCATCTCGAACTCGACCGGATTCGCAACGACGACGACGGCCATGGTCACGCCCTGGGAATTGACAAACCAGTTCCGGCCGGCCGGGATCGCTCGCCCGCGCCATGAGTCGTCGAGCGAATCGAGCTCCGGGCCCAGGTCCCACTTCCGGCGCAAGAGCCAGTCAATGGCCGAGTGGAGCCCTGGGTCTGCGTCGCGTGCATAGAGTTGCAGCAGTCGCTCCGCCACGCTGCGGCGAACCGCGCTCGGCACGCTCGCGGGCAAGTATTCTCCGAACGCCAGCACGAGCGCGCGACGCACGGCGGCGTCCGTCTCGACCACGAGACGGGCAGCCAGATCACGTGGCTCGACGCCATAAGCCGCGAGGGTGTGGATCAGCTCGGTCCGGACGCCCGGGTCAAGAGAATGGCCGCGCCCGAGTAACGGCCAGGCGCGATCCGCGGGCCCCAGGACGATCAGGGCGGCCGCGATACGCCCGCGGCGGCGCGCATGGCCTTCAGTGGGCGGGGCCGCTCTGTCAATCTCCGCCAGCAGGACAGGCGCGGCCTTCCGGGGATCGCCCAGAGCGCGGCGGATCTCCAGGAAGTCGTCCGGGCTGGCGTCGCCGATCAATTCCGCCAGGTATTCCACGTTCGCGGGGTCAACGATCAGGAGGGCCAGGGCGGCGTTGCGACGGGCCGTGCCAGATTCCGGTGAACGCGGGTTCGCCATGGATCTGAGCCGCTCGAGTACCAGCGCACGCAGAGGACGAAGTTAACCGGCGATCGGTCCGACCTCCTTCACTGCGGCCGTCCGGAGCGCGGCGACCAGGGCGTCGGCCCGAAACCCCCGTTGTTCGGCAATCCGGAGCTGGTAATCGAAGAGCAGATACCCGATTGCGACGACGGCAACCGCCAGCGCGGCGGCCGCGGCTGCAACCGGCGTCCGATGCCGCGCCACCCACCTCCGAGCCCGAACCGGCCAGGGCTCCCTCCAGGCGGAAATGGGCTCGTCGGCCAACCAGTGCTCGATCTCGTCGGCCAGGGCACGCGGCGACGCGTACCGATCGTCGGGAGCACGGCTCTGCGCTTTCTGGCAGATGGCCGCAAGCGCGGCGGGAACGCGCTGGTTTACCTGGCGCGGCGGTGGGAATTCTCCCTGGCGGGCGTGCATCAGCATCGTGTACCTGTCGCCCCTGGCGATCGGCGGCCGGCCCGTGACGATGTGGTAGAGCGTCGCCCCCAGGCCGTAGACGTCGCTCTTCGTTCCCACCGAGCCGCCCTCCGCTTGCTCGGGGCTCATGTAAGGAATTGTTCCCAGTATCATGCCGTGCTGGGTCTCTTGGCACGACTCTTCTGGGCCCCGAACGACGGGATCACCCGGAGTCTCGGCCGCTGTCGCCAGGCCGCCCGCGCGCTTGGCCATGCCCCAATCGACGACCAGCGTCTCGCCGTACGGCCCGAGCAGAATGTTGCGCGGCTTGAGGTCGCGGTGGAGAACGCCCCGACTGTGGGCGTAGGCGACGACGTTGCAAACGTCAATGAACCGGCGGAGGAGCCGGCGCAATGCCAGCGCCCGCTCTCCCGGCTCGCGGGCAGGGCGCAAATCGGCCGCGTGAAAGCTCGTGATCGCTTCTTCGAGATCTTCGCCCTCGATGAAGCGCATCGCATAGAAGGGCCGGCCGCGCTCGTCCCGGCCCAGGCTGTAGACGGGAATGACGCCCGGATGCTCCAGCCGCCCGGTGACCTCGACCTCCCGCAAAAACCGCTGGCGAAATTCCGGATCGTCCGCGAACTGGTCCTTCAGTTCTTTCAACGCCACCTGGCGGTGCAGCTCGAGGTCCAGCGCGACGCTGACCCGCCCGATACCGCCGTCGGCATGGTGGCGCAGCACGCGAAACCGCGGATCGTGCGCCTTGGGCGCCGGCGTCGTCCCATCCGTCACTGGGCGAGACAGAGCGGCACCGCAGCTCGTGGGCGCGCCGCCCGCATAAAATTCGGTCGCCGGCGAGCCGGGCGGCCCCGTGAAGTTGCGGTCGATGACGTCGATCAAGTCGGGGAAACGGCGGCGATATGCCTCCACATCCGGAATCTCGCCATGGCGACTGCGTAACTCCCGCTCGACGATCAGGAGCTCCTCGAAGAGCCGCCCGCGCGTTTCGCCGGTCGCGCCAGCCAGATAATCTTCAATCGCGGGCGCCTGCCCGGCTTTCCAGGCGCGCTCGAACCGGTCGGCCACCAGGTCGATCTCGCTTGATTCGCCGTTCGGTCCATCGCTCATGCCGGCCCCCCGCGCGAAACCAAATCCCGATCAAGACTACTGTGTCGTCAACCTTCGATTGAGGGGTAGCGAGCGGGGAGACCTTCCGTCGCGGGCAGGGCGGCGGCCCTACGCGTGCCCGGAGACCCGCGCCGAGCAGCCCGCCAATGAAAGGCTGCCACTAATCGGCCGCGTCGTCGTATCGAGCCCACCTGGCCCGGATGCGCTCCAGCTTGCGCTCGATCGTGCGCTCGGTGCAGTCGTCCAGCTCCCGTGCGATCTCCTTGTTCGTGTAACCTTCGAGCTTGCGCAAGGCAATTTGCCGCAGGACCGGGTCGCCCAAGGCGCGAAGGCGATTTTCGAGCGCCTCGTTCAAGGCCGCCGCATCGTCGGGCGTAGGCTCGGAGGCATCCAGCTCTTCGAGAACCCACCCGTTGGCGTCCGAATCCGGGCTGGCGGGCTGGCGCATTCGCGGCGGTAGTCGCGAGCCTGCTGGCGGTGGCGCCTGGCCGTGTTCCGAGCCTTGCGCAGCGTTACCGTGACCAGCAGCTTCCAGAGGTCGTCGCGACCGAATAGCTCGAAGCTTCCGCGCTGCTGCCGCAGGCAAAAGCTCGCGTACATGCTCTGGAGCACGTCCTCCTCATCTTCCCGGTGGAGCAGCCGATGGTCGAGGTGATGCCGAGCCAGGTTCAAGAGCGCGGGCACATAGCGCTCCCACACTCGGCGCGCCGCTTCGTCGCGCACTACCGAGTCGTCCGACCGCAGTAGCTCGATCAGCCTGGTGACCGATCCCGGCGTGTCCATCGTGGGTGCCCTTGCTTGTTCTCGGGTGACGCCAGCGGCGACCTTTCCAGGCTGGATGATACCACACCTCCCGCGAACGATCAAAACACGTGTCGGGTTCTGGCCCGCGGAGGTGATGAGCTTAGCGCGGGTTCGTGACGGCTGGCGATTGGCGTCGTCATCTCGAAAGCAGGTGGGCCATGACTGCGATCCGAACTGAAGCACAGGTAACGACGATCGAGCGGTCGATTCGTCGGCTGCGCACGCGCAAGATCACGCTGCCGCAACTCGTCGCGGCGACCTACCTGATGGTCGCGGGCGGTCCTTACGGCCTCGAGGAAATCGTCGGACAGGCCGGCTACACCGGAGCAATCCTGATCCTGCTTCTGACCCCACTCATCTGGAGCATGCCCACGGCGCTCTTGGTCAGTGAGCTCTCGAGCGCCCTGCCGGAATCGGGTGGGTATTACGCGTGGGTGAAACGCGCTCTGGGGCCGTTCTGGGGCTTCCAGGAGGCGTGGCTTTCCCTGCTCGCCAGCGTCTTCGACATGGCGATCTATCCGACGCTCTTCACGCTCTATCTGGCGCGCCTCTTTCCGGCCCTGGGCGAAGGGACCATGCCGATTGTCGCCGGCGGTTGCGTGATCGCCGTCTGCGCAGCGGTCAACCTCCGCGGGGCAGGGGCGGTGGGGATTTCCTCGGTCTTCTTCACTCTGGCCCTCTTGAGCCCGTTCGCCGTCGTGATCTGGAAAGCCTGGTGGCTGCCCGCCGTGCCGGCGCGTGCAGCGGCCGCTGGCAACCTCGACTTGCTCGGCGGCATTCTCATCGCCATGTGGAATTACATGGGATGGGACAATTCGTCTACGGTCGCGGGCGAGGTGGATCGGCCTGAGCGGACCTACCCGCTAGCGATGACGGTCGCGGTGGTCCTGGTCGCCCTCACGTATGTGCTCCCGATCCTGGCTGTGCGCCACCTCGGGATTGCCCCGTCGGAGTGGTCGACCGGCTCCTGGGCCGGCGTGGCTCGCGCGGTCGCCGGCCCGTGGCTGGAGATCGGTATCATCGTCGGCGGCATGTTGAGCGCGCTCGGCATGCTCAATGCCTTGATCCTGTCATACACGCGAATCCCACCGGCCCTGGCACAGGACGGTTACCTGCCGGCGATCTTTGCCCGCAGAAACGCCCGGACCGGCGCTCCCACGGTCTCGATCGTCGTCTGCGCCATCGGCTGGGGGCTCGCCCTCAACCTGGGCTTCGAGCGCCTGATCGAGCTCGACCTGCTCCTGTACGGCTTGAGCCTCATCCTCGAATTCGTCGCGCTTTTCGTGCTGCGCATTCGCGAGCCCGCTCTTCCGAGACCCTACCGCGTCCCTGGCGGGCTCGCGGGCGCGGCCCTGCTGGGCGTCGCTCCGACGACGTTGATCGTCCTGGCCTTGATTCGCAACGGCAACGAGCGCGTCGGGCCGGTGAGCGCTCTGGCCTTCGGCCTGGCGCTGGTGGCCGCCGGATGCCTGGTTTACGTCGTGTCACGGTTGGTTCTGACCGAGCGTTGCGCCAGTAAGGCCAATTCTTGCCAAGCGACCGCCGGGCACGGAGGCCCGGACCACTGGGAAAACTGAGGAGATTCCTAGTGGAGCGGGCGTCCCTGCCCGCATCGGGAGCTTCTTTTGCCGCGCAACGACCAGCAGATTCTGAGAATGGCGCTTGCGCAGCTCGACGGAACTCTCCTGAACCGCGCTCATCAGGTCGCCGCTGCTCGAGGCGTCTGACACCTGGCGGCACGTTTCTTCGACACCCGGCCTCCCACCACCGCCACTAGCAGCAATGGCAGCGAGTTGATCGTGACAATCAGGGGGAAGCACGTCATATCGAAGAAAAATCTTGCATACGGCGATCCTTTCAGGAGCGCCTGTTCCAGTCCTGCGATGCCGTCGAGGTATAAACCGAACACCGCCTGATCGACCGGGTTCTGCGCGTAAGCGAGAACCTGCCACGGTGCCAGCCAGCAGCAGAGCCAGTAGGCGAGACCGGCGGAGAGCCCAGCGGCGAGGAATCCGAATAGGAACGGGCGACTCCCCCGGCGGCTCAGCAGGCAAGCGAGGGTGAACGCGAAGACGCTGGATGCGACCAGCGTCCCTCTCATTCCGACGATCATCCAAACGCCGTAACCTGATAAATCCGTCCTCCAGATCACGATGTCGATCGCCAGGAGTGCGATCCCCAAGCACATCGCTTCGATTGTAAAGCGTATTCTTCGCACGGTTATTCTCGCCAGAATCGCGACCACGTAATTCTCACGGTCTCGCCGATCGCCCAGCCGGTGTCAGTCACGATAGCAACCTGATCCAAAAGTCTCACGACCTGTTCGCGGGAGATTACCCCTTTGACCATCTTACTACAAACTGATCGAACGGGAAGTCTCGCTCCGCGCGAGCCACAAAACGTCGTTGAACCCGGAGCCAACGGCGACGGCGACCGTGTAGGCTGGAGCGGTGAGTAAACGCCGTCGCCGTCGGCTCCGGGTTAAACGAGTACAGAGGTCATGCCGCATGGTGCGCATCCCCATCACCGATCTCGATGATCCCCGCATCGCCGTCTACCGCTCACTCAAGGCGAGCAACCAAACCCGCTGGCTCGGGCAGTTCGTGGTCGAGGGCGAGCGGCTGGTCGAGCGCCTTCTGTCCAGTTCGTTCCCGGTCGTATCGCTCTTGGTGACCGACCGCCGTGAGCCGCGTCTGGAGACGCGGGTGCCCGATCAAGTGCCGGTCTACGTTTTGCCGCACGCGTGGGTCGACGAGCTGGTCGGGTTCCGGTTCCACCGCGGCGCGCTGGCCTGCGGGGAACGACGGCCGTGGCCCGCGATCGGCGAGATTCTCGCCGCCCGCGCCGGCCGGCTCACGCTGGTGATCTGTCCCAAGCTATCAAACCCGGACAACCTGGGAACGATCGCTCGGATCGGCGACGTCTTCGGAATCGACGCTCTCATCGCTGGCCCCGAGTGTCCCGACCCGCTCTCGCGCCGGGTCCTGCGAGTTTCGATGGGTGCGGTCCTGAGGCTTCCCCTGGTCGTCTCGCAACAGCTCATGAAAGAGGCTGACAGGCTCGCCGCCGAACATGGCGTGGAATACTGGGCCGCCGTGGCCGACCCCGCCGCACAGCCGTTCGACCGACACACCCGGCCGGAGCGCCTGGGCTTGGTCCTGGGGGAGGAGGATCGCGGAATCGAGGCCGAATGGATCCAGAGATGTCATCGGCTGGTGACGATCCCCATGCGGCCCGGCGCCAGCTCGCTGAATGTCGCCGTGGCGGCGGGGATCTTGATTTGCGGCCTGACTGGAAAGCCCGAGGCTTAGGTGCGCCGAGGTCGCCTTCCAGCTCCCGGGCCGCCACGGAACATTTACTGAGACGAATGCACATCGAGGGCGGGCCCGTCCCGCCGCGGTGGCGTTGTGGTATCATGGGACGACGCGGAGTGACTCGCCACGGAGCTGGGACGTCAACCCTGAGAAGGCATCTGTGCAGTCGACTGTGCATTAGCCCCGGCGTAACGGATCGCGCAAGTAAACGTCCGGCTTTCCAGCCTGACATCCCTGGGAAGGGCTACATACCATGTTCGACCAACTCTTCAGTCGGCTCGGGATCGCTGCGATCAACAGCGGTGTTTCGGGGCTCGACGGCCACGAACCCAGCACCGGCGCGATGATTCAATCGATCAACCCGGCGACCGGTCAGCCGCTGCCGGCGGTGCGGACCGCTTCAACGGCCGATTACGAACGAATCGTGTGCCAGGCTGGCGAGGCTTTTCGGACGTGGCGCGCGGTGCCGCCTCCGCGCCGGGGCGAGATCGTCCGCCAGATCGGTATCGCTCTGCGCGCGCACAAGGCCGACCTGGGCCTGCTGGTCACCCTCGAAACAGGCAAGATTCGCTCGGAGGGCGGAGGCGAAGTACAGGAAATGATCGACATGTGCGACTTCGCCGTCGGCCTGTCGCGGCAATTGTACGGCTTGACCTTGGCCAGCGAGCGCAGCCAGCACCGGATGATCGAGCAGTGGCTGCCGCTAGGACCGATCGGAATCATCACCGCGTTCAACTTTCCTGTCGCCGTCTGGGCCTGGAACGCCATGGTCGCTGCGGTTTGCGGCGACACCATGATCTGGAAGCCCTCCCCGCTCACCCCACTTTGTGCGATCGCCGTTCAACACATCGTCGATGAGGTCGCGCGGGCGAATGGCTGCGAGGGTGTCTTCAACCTGTGCGTCGGGGATGCCGGCGATGTCGGTGCGCGCATGATCGAGGACCAAAGGCTCCCGCTGATCTCGGCGACAGGGAGTTGCCGGATGGGCCGAAGTGTGGCTGAGGTCGTCGGCTGCCGCCTGGGCCGCGTGCTCCTGGAGCTTGGAGGCAACAACGCGATCATCATCACGCCGAGTGCCGATCTCGAGCTGGCGATCCGAGCGACCGTCTTCGCCGCGGTCGGCACGGCCGGCCAGCGCTGCACGACGGCGCGGCGGCTGATCGTGCACGAGTCGATTCATGACGTCGTGCTCAAGCGGCTCGCTGGGGCTTACGAGCGCGTCAAGATCGGCGATCCCTGGGACGACTCGGTCTTGATGGGGCCTTTGATCAGCGAGCAGTCGATCCAGGCGATGATGGCGGCCTTGGGCGCGGCGAAAGTGCAAGGCGGCGAGATCGTGCGCGGCGGCAAGCGGCTGAATCGGCCGGGTTTTTTCGTCGAGCCAGCGCTGGTCAAGGCGCGCCCGGAGATGGCGATCGTGGGCGAGGAGACGTTCGCGCCGATTCTGTATGTGATGCGATACCGGTCGATCGACGAGGCGATCGCGATTCAGAACCAGGTTGAGCAAGGCTTGACGTCGGCCATTTTCACCAACGACCTGCGGGAAGCCGAGTGGTTTCTTGCCGCCGAAGGGTCGGATTGTGGGATTGCCAACGTGAATATCGGAACCTCGGGAGCCGAGATTGGCGGGGCGTTCGGTGGTGAAAAGGCCACCGGCGGCGGGCGCGAGGCCGGCTCGGACGCCTGGAAAGCCTACATGAGGCGCCAGACCTGCACGATCAACTTTGGCCGCGACCTGCCCCTGGCGCAGGGTGTGCGGTTTGAAGTGAGCGATCCAAAGGTGTCAGGAACCGATTACATTGAGCCGGTCGGGCCGCGAAGCGGTTCCTGACACCTTTCCACACCTCAACGCGGAGTTGTACTGTGATCGAGGTTGGTTCTGCCCGCGGCGCTGCCGATGCGCGCCGCCGCTTCGGCGAGCCGGGCCACGCGCTCGATGTGGACGGCGCCTTGCCGATCGCCCCCAATGCAGGCCGCACCGCGGACCGCGATGATCTCCGGTTGCAGCGCCGCCAATCGTTCGATCGCCCCGACGTCGATTCTCCCCGCCAGCGCCAGGAACCGGCCCCCTCCCCGCACGCGATCGGTCAGTTCCTTCCAGCTCGCGTCGAGCGGGGACGGCGCCGACTTGTCCCAGGTGTCGAACAGAACGCCTTGGCACTCGTCGACTCCAACAGCTTCGCGAATCACCTCGGCCGGGTGCGGCGCGCGGGCGATTTGCCAGTCGGCATAGACTACGGCAACCCACGACGGCGCGCTCAAGCCGGCGGCTGCGAACTGGTCACGGAGTACCCGCCACCGCTCTTGCCAGCCCGGCCTCGCGTCGGACAGGCCGAGCTTTACGTACGCGAAACCGGCGCCGGCCCATGGAATGAGCGCCGGCGTTCCGGGCAGGAACCATTCGTTGAGCTCGCCCAGGGCGGCGCTCACGGGCACGCGCTCGTCGACCGCGGATCGGACCTGGCGCAATACGTCGGCGTCAGCCCGGCCGAGCGGACCGTGCGACGGCTCCTTGACGTCGATAATTGCTGCGCCGCCCGCGACCGCGGCCCGCGCTTCGATCGCCGAACGGACGCTCACCAGCAACTTGGCCACTGGATGATCTGTCGGGAATTACTGGAAGAAGTTGCAGTCCCGGCTTCAGCCGGTCCCATCCGCAAGTAGGCGGTACGCCAACCCATCACTTATCAAATGAAACTCGAGCCCTGAACGGGCGGCACAATCGAACGGTTGTTTCGCCCTTTCAGGGCTCCGGCGCTTTGGTAGGCGCCCCCGTACCCAGGGCGTTGCTCTGGGTTGGTTTGTTACGGCCCCTTCGGGGCAAATCCGGAAACTTCGGCCCGTCGGGGCCGGCTCAATCGTCGGGCCGCGCGTTCAAAGATGGGGCCCAGACCGAAGAGCAGCCCAGTGCCGATCAGGTCGGCCACGACTGTTCGTCCGAAGAAGGGGATCGCCGCCCAGTAGCACGCGGCAAGCCCCGCCGGCGAGAGCGGGTAGAGCCGGCCTTCGGCCCAGACCGCGAAGTTGCTGGTCAAGAAGAAGAGCGTCGAGGCGCCGAGCGAAAGCGCGGGAAGGAGCCAGACTTTACTTCGCGGTTGATTCGCGGCCAGTCCGAGCAAGGCCGTCGCCCCGAACGTGGCGTAGATCACCCACCGCGACAGCTCAAAAAGGGGCCGGTGCCTTCCGTAGTCCAGCACGGCGTCGGACAGCATCATTGCGGCCACGGGGACCAGCCACGCCCAGCGGCGCGGCAATCGCGAGCCGGCGTACAACGCCACTGCCCCCATCGGGACGAAGTTCCAGACATCGAGGTTCCATGCCGCGGATAGGTAGGGCGGCAAAAGTCGGCAGGCGACGGCGATCACGGTAAGGAATAGGGCCGCGAGCATGAACGTGAACCCCCAAAGAGTCCGACAACAGCGACGCACTCACTTTAGCGACTCGAAGCAAGGCGATCAACCTCATTGCCCTGCGCCGTTCCCGGCGGTCACGCCAAACCGGCGAATTGAATTCCGTTCCATGCAAGAATTCGCCCCATCGCCTGGGAAACATCGAAGCGATGCACTTGACCAATGCCAGCCGCTTCCAAAAAATGCCAGCATGTTCCCGCCAGCCAGAAACAATCCTTCGTTCCCCTTCCTGGCCGCCTGGGTCTTGAGCCTGGCCGGTTGGGCGGTTGCGCCGGCCTGGCCCGATTATCCCGGCTGGGCGACGCCGGCGTTGGCGGCGCAGGCTGCGGATTCGGAAAAAGCCGTCGACTCTGCCGTGCTCTGCGAGCGAGTCGTCATGGCCCATAACCGGATCCGGGCCGATGCCAGGCTGCCTGCACTCTCGGTCAGTCCCAGGCTCCAAGCAGCCGCCCAGGCCCACGCGCGCGACATGGCCAAGCGCGGCAAGATGTCCCACACGGGCAGCGACGGCTCCAGCCCCTTCGATCGCATCGTGGCCCAGGGGTACAAGTACCGTCGCGCCGGCGAAAACGTTGCCGTCGGCTACTTCACCACTGAGCGGTTGATGAAAGGTTGGATGGATAGCCCGCATCACAAGAAGAACATCCTCGGCAGTTTTTCGCAGATTGGCGTCGCTTGCGCAACCGCGTCGGACGGCAAGCGCTATTGGTGCGTCACTTTCGGACTTCCCACCCGCAGCTAATTGACGGTTTGACTTGCGTTCATCAGGTATGTTTGAACGTCAAGAAGACGTCGCTGGCAGTTGTCGAAGGAAGGGCGGTGGGACTATGCGTATATATCGTTGGTTAGGGATCGCAGTGATTGTCTCCGTGCTGAGCGGGGGAATCGGGTGCAAGAGCTACGGTCCCAGCCGTACAGTCGTCACCCCGGAGCCCGCCTTGTCCGGCCCCGCCGAGACCGACGGCGTCGCCGTGACCGACGGAACCCGTGAAGTCGCGCCCCCGAAGCAGGTCACCTGGGTCGACCGCCACCCGCTGTTTTACAAACCTCGCGACTACTACGACACGGCGGGGAACAACACTCTTGTGAAGGTCGGTGCCGCCACGTTCGTGGGAGTTCCCGTGGGGTTCTTTTACGAGGTCAAGCAAATCGTGGTAGGTGCGTCTCCGGAGCCGCGGTTCTAACCTCAGCCCTTTTCGGGAATGACCTCCAGTGAGTTGAACGCCTTGCCCTCGAGCGCCTCGAGGAATGCGCCGCCGCCGGTCGAGACGTGGCTGACGCGACTGGCCAGCCCAAATTTCTCGACGGCCTCGGCCGACTCGCCCCCGCCGACGGCCGTCACGCCCGGCGATGCCGCCAGGGCTTCGGCGATCGCCCGGGTGCCGCGCGAGAAGGCCTCGACCTCGAATTTGCCCATCGGGCCGTTCCAGACCACCGTCGCGGCCTGTTGGATGATGGCGGCGTAAAGGGCGATCGTGGCCGGGCCGATGTCCATGCCGAACCAGCCGTCCGGAATGTCCGGGCCTTCCACGATCCTGGTCTCGGCCCCGGCTTCTGGTTTCGACGCCGCCAGATGGTCCTTGGGCAGGACCAGCTTGTCGCCGGCGAGCTGAATGAGCCGGGCGGCAACGTCGAGCTTGTCGGCCTCCACCTTGCTCTGGCCGATCGAGTGCCCCTGCGCCTTGAGAAAGGTGTAAGTCATCGCGCCGCCGACCAGCAGGCGGTCGACGCGCGCGAGCAGGTTTTCGATGACGCCAATCTTATCCGAAACCTTGGCGCCTCCCATGACCGCGACGCACGGGCGTCTGGGGTTCCGAAGCAGCGAGTCGAGGATCTTCAGCTCCTTTTCGACCAGGAACCCGATTGCGCCGCTCGGGTGGGAATTGCTCCGGGACGGCGACCATCGAGGCTTCGTCCCGGTGGCAAGTGCCGAAGGCGTCGTTGACGTAGCAGTCGGCGAGCCCGGCCAGCGTCTTGGCGAACGCGGGATCGCCTTTCTTTTCGCCCTTGTTGAAGCGAACGTTTTCCAGCATGACGATGCCGCCGGGCTCGAGCGCCTTGCAAGCGGCCTGCGCTTGCGGACCGACGGTATCGTCTGCCTTGACGACGGGCCGGCCGATCAATTCCTGGAGTCGAGCGGCCACCCGGTCCATGCGGAACGGTGCGTCGGCCACGGGGTCTCCGGTGGGCCGGCCCAGATGGCTTACGAGGATCAGGCTGCCGCCGCGGTCGAGAATCGCGCTCAAGGTGGGCAATGCGCTTTTGATCCGGCGGTCGTCGGCGACGGCGCCATCCTTCGCCTGGGGAACGTTGAAATCGACGCGGACCAGGACCTTGCGGCCCGTCACGTCGAGGTCGCGAACAGTCTGTTTCGCCATGAGAGTAGTCCTGAAATGCTCAGAGTGACGCCATCCTGGTCATGAGCTCGGCGGTGCGGTTGGAATATCCCCACTCGTTGTCGTACCAGCCGATCACCTTGACCAGGTTGTCGATGGCGAGAGTCTGGTCGGGCACGAAGATGCACGAATGGGGGTTGCCGATGATATCGCTCGAGACCAGCGGGTCGGTCGCGTATTCGATGATTCCCTTGAGGGCGCCTTCGGCGGCCGATTTGAGCGCGGCGTTGACCTGGTCCCTGGTCGCGGCGGTTTTCAAGCTGGCGGTGAGGTCGGTGACCGAGCCGTCCGGGACCGGAACCCGCAACGCAAAGCCGGTCAGCTTGCCTTTCAGCTCGGGGATAACCTCTCCCACGGCCTTGGCCGCGCCGGTCTTGGACGGGATGATGTTCACCGCGGCCGCGCGGGCTCGGTAGGGGTCTTCGTGAACCTGGTCGGCGACCCGCTGGTCGTTCGTGTAGGCGTGCACGGTCGTCATGAGCCCGCGCTCGATCCCGAACGTGTCATGCAGCACCTTGGCCATCGGGGCCAGGCAATTGGTCGTACAGGAGGCGTTGGAGATGAACCGGTGGTTCTTGGTGAGAATCTTGTCGTTGACTCCCATCACGATCGTCGCATCGAGCGCGTCTTTGGCTGGGCGCTGAAAACCACTCGCTCAGCGCCCGCTTGGATGTGCCGCTCCAGGCTGGCCCGGTCGGTGAACCGCCCCGTCGATTCCAGCACGATCTGGCATCCCAGCTTCTTCCAGGGGAGCCCCGCGGGGTCTTTCTCGGTCGTGATCGGGATTTCCTTGCCGTTGACGACGATGCTGTGCTCGCGCGAATCTACCGTCCCGGAAAAACGGCCCTGCGTGCTGTCATATTTGAGCAAGAGCGCCAGGTGCTTGGGGTCGGACAGGTCGTTGATCGCCACGACGTCGAAATCCGACGGCCGCTGAGCCAGAACGCGAAAAACCAGTCGGCCGATCCGCCCAAATCCATTGATTCCAATACGTACTGCCACGGTGTAACTCCTCGTTTGAGCCTGGAGCGCGTCGAGTTGAACCCGGTGCCGTCTCGCGACGCTCCCGGTAGAGTAACACATGGGCGGACGAATTTCTAATCAGACGTTCTGGCTGACTCGCGGCTCTCGAGCGGTTCGGACCCAATGTCGCGGCCGGCCCCGGGCGACCACGAGCAGCTTCCAGATCAGGTACGTGGGAAAAAAGACCATGCAAGACGCGTATTTCCAGGGCAGTTTCACCGCCAGAAATGGAGAGAGGGCGTAGACGACGAGTGCTGCCGCCATGAAGAGGCTCGCGGCCACGAGCGACCAGACCAGGCCGCCCTGGACGGGAATCGCTCCCGAGACAAGTGCGCAGCCGCTCAGAGTCACGACCAGAAGATAGAGAATCACCAGCCAGCCCAGCGAAGGAATCGTCAGTTGCAGAAATGATACCACTTTTTGCTTCACGCCAAGATCGCGCGACAGAAGAAGCGGCCAGATAAACTTGCGCCGCGTCTCTTGACGTCCAAACTCCCAGCGCCGCCGCTGGTTGGCGGCGGCGGAGTCCAGGGTCGCTGGCATCGTTCCGTAGACCCGCGACCCGGAAACGAACTTGATGTACTCGCCCGCGATGCGGATCGACCACGAGTAGTCCAGGTCCTCGACGAGACCGTACGACTTCCAGGGCCTGCGCCTCAGTCCGCGGACAGAGAAGCACATTCCATTACCGCGAAAGCAGGCGCTGGCGCCGATGGCATTCTGGCCCTTGAGGGCCACGCCGTTGAACAGGCTGAAAGCATAGTTCATCAGCCGCGATCGCCAGGTGCGGTCGGGGTCGGCAACCGTGTAGTAGCATTGCATCCAGTCGAGCCCGGCCCCGAGCTCGCGGTCGAAATCCAGGAGGAGCGTACGATCGACCGTGGTGTCGGCGTCGATGATAACCACGGCGTCCAGTGCATCGAGCCGCCCCCTGTTGGCGAGGGTCTTGAACAGATACTCCAGCGCGTACCCCTTGCTTTTCTTGGCCGGGTCAAATCGTTCGACCACAGCGGCCCCGGCTTTGACCGCGATTGCGGCGGTCTGGTCGGTGCAGTTGTCGGCGATGACGATGACGCAAAAGAGCGAGCGCGGATAATCGATGTCCAGGCAGCTTTCGACCGTGTCGGCGATCCCCACCGCTTCGTTATGAGCGGGAATCACGATGGCAAACCGCGACTGCGGCTTGCGTGTGCTCTGCTCCTTCCGCCGTGTCCTGAAGACGGAAGCCAGCGAGATCGTCATCAGCAAGACAAAATAGGGAAGCATCGCCAGATTCACCACGACGAGCAGAGCCGTCGGAATCCAAGACGCGAGCATTACCAGCCCCCCCCAAGGCACCGACACGCCGCAAGATGCTTCGGCTGTCGCTTTGCAGAAATGATCGGCAATGGGTCCCGGGTGCCGAGTTGCAGTCCCTTGCCGTCGGTCCCGCGCCAACCGAATGCCGCACAACCAACCATCAACGTGATGAGATGATGGAAGTATAGCGTCCCAGGCGAGCGACATCTTCCGCATTTCTAACAATTCGCGCCATGTGATGCCCTGTCCGTCCGATTGCTGGCAGACATGTGCGTCGGCGGCGTGATCTCTCGTTTGGTGCGCGTCCACGTCGTTGGCCTGCCCTGGAACCAGATCGCCGCCTTCCAAGCAACGTAGTACGGTACGTAAAACAAGCTCAACACGTACTTTAAAGGAATCAGCCCAAGGAAGAAAGGGCTGGCGGCATGGACCAGCAGGCCCAGGGTCGTGATCAAGTAACACAACCCGATTCCATACCAAAAGATGGGGCGGTATCGTTGAGTATCAAGATCGGACAGTGAAATGAGGGTCAAGAGCGCCAAGAGGAGGTAAGAGCAAGATAGGAACGAGATCGTGGGCATCGCCAATTCGATCGTGGCAGCGATCTTTTCGGGCCAGGAGAGCGAAGGCGAGTTCAAGAGCGGCCGGATCATCCGCCGCTTGAGCAATTGCCTTCCATGTTCCCAGCGCGATCGTTGGGCTACTGCGGGTTTACCCCCCTGGCTGAGCATTGTGGCGTAAACGGCCACGTCATCGACATAGGCAATTCGTCCCCCGGCGATCCGCAGCGACCACGAGTACTCGAGATCCTCCGTCAGGCCGTAACTGGTCCAGGGCACTCGCCGCAAGCCTCGCGTTGAAAGACACATGCCATTGCCGCGAAAGCCGGCGCTGAGCCCCAAGGCCGACTGCCCCCGAAGCATCACGCCGTTGATCAGTGAGAAGCCGTATGCCATCAAACGCGTTCGCCAGGACTGGCCGGCGTTGCCGACGGTATCGTAACACTGGATCCAGTCGTCGCCGCGCTCGAGGCTCTGGGCGAAACGCTCGAGCAGTAACGGATCGGCCGTGGAGTCGGCATCGACGACGACCAGCGCATCGAGCGTGTCGAGCTCACCCTGCTGGGACAGCTTATCGATGAGGTACGCCATCGCGTGTCCCTTGCTCTTCTTCGTCGGCTCGAAGCGTTCGACGACCCGCGCGCCCGCCGCTTTAGCGAGCGAGGCCGTCTGATCGGAGCAGTTGTCAGCGATGACCACAACCTCGTAGAGACTCGCCGGATAGTCAAGGGCCAGGCAGCTTCGAACGGTCGTAACGATTCCTGCCGCCTCGTCGTGAGCCGGGATCGCGATCACGAACCGCTTGCGCGGAGGGACCAGATTCGCCCGTCCGCCAACGAGCCGGCAAGCGCTACGGGCGATCAAGGCGGCGATCGAAGTCGTCAGAAGGTACGATGTAAATGGAAACAGGACAAAATAAGAGGCGACGACAGCAATGTCGAACATGGTCCGGAAGTACATGGACCGTCCTCGCGTGCGCGGAATCTCCGCGCTCAAATCCCAGCGTTCCACCGGGTTTGTCCGCAACCGATCTCGAAGCCCGCGGTGCTTTACTTGCGGCGATGCATGCTGTAAAAGAAGGCTTGCTCAGGGCAACGAACGAAATCAATCCTGACAGTGCCTCAATATGCTCAAACTACGCAGTTATGACTTATATCGTGCAATGATGCGCTTTGTCAAGCACTCGTCTTCGTAGCCGAACGGCCGACTGACCGCTAGACTTCAGTGTTTGTTCGTTGGAAAAGAACCCTATTGTTCGGAGTTTGCAGCGGCGAGTATACCCGATAATCTCCGCGAACGTCATCATGGCCGACGCCCCGTTCAACGAGGTCGAATCCCACCGCCTACGCAGACTTGCTGAGATTTGTGCGAGGCTCCTGCGAGAGTCTGGTCACTTTTGCGGGGGTCTTGCTTTACCATTGCGGCTTGGCCGGCGTGGTCATTGGCGCGTTTCGCCGTGCGCCGCGCGTGCTCATGTACCACGCCTGCCAGGAAAGCGACACCGATTTCACCCGCGGGTTGTCGATCAACACGACTCCCGCGCACTTGGCTGCGCAACTGGATTTTCTCCAGAAGCACTATCGGGTCGTACCTCTGGCGTCGCTGACCGATGGCGCGTTGCCGGACCGTGCGGTTGTCATCACATTCGACGACGGTTTCCGCTCGGTCCACGAAATGGCGCTGCCCTTGCTCAGGGCGAGGAACCTGCCCGCGACCTGCTATCTGGTCACGGACGTGATCGATCGAAAGTCGTCGATCTGGGTCCTCGAGCTGAACTGGTACCTTCAGCGCCATCGCGCGATCGCCCGGCCGCTCTTGGCGCGTCGTTTTGGCGGGAGCCGGTTCTGTTCGATTCGAGCGCTGGTCCAGGCGGTGATCAACCAGTACGATCCCGAGAAGATCGCCGATCTCCTGGCGGAATTGCGCGTCAAGCTGGGGCCCGTGGCGGATGGGACTCCTGGGGAAAAGCGGCTGTTCCTGGATCGGGCCGAGATCGAAGAAATGGCCCGGCAGGGATTCACATTCGGCAGCCACTCTGCGTCCCATGCGGTGCTTCCCAGGCTCAGCACGCCCGAGTGCCGGGACGAGATCGATCGTGCTCGCCGGCTGATTCAGGACTTGCCGGGATCGGTTGACTCGCTCGCCTATCCGTTTGGCGTTAACGACGACGCGACTTTGCGGATTGCCGTCGAAGCGGGTTACGCGACGCTGATGGAGGTGGAGGGTGACAACGATCCCTTCGACCCGTTGCACGTCGGCCGTCTCAATGTGACATCGATTTCGCCGGCTGTCCTGTTCGCGCGGCTGGAGCTCACCGCTCGGATCAAGTTTCGGATCAAGCGCGTGTTCAAGGGCGTTCTTGCGCGCCTCCGAATTCGGTGCGGCGAACCGCGACCGTGAGGCAGGCTCAGACCACTTCCGCCGTGATCTCGGCAAGGGCCGCTGTGAAAGCCGCGACGTCAGCCGAGGTCGAGAACGCCCCGGGGCTGATCCGCAGCGTTCCGTCGGGAAATGTGCCCAGCGCTCGGTGAATATAAGGCGCGCAATGGAGGCCGGGCCGAACGGCGATGTCGAAGCTGGTGTCGAGAATTGCGCCCAGGTCCTGAGGCGTGAATGGCGGCGGGACGACCAGGGAGAGCGCTCCGACGTGGCTCTCCGGGTCCCAGCGGGCCGCGACCTGCCAGTCGCCAGACGCCAGCGCCCAATCGACGACATGCTGGAGCAGGCTGACCTCGTGGGCGCGCAAGCGTTCGGGCCCGCGCTCATTGACCCAGGTGATCCCCGCGGCCAGTCCGGCGGCGCCGAGCACGTTGGGCGTGCCGCCTTCGAGTCGATAAGGGAGGTCGAGCGGCTGAGTCGGCCGCGACGAGTCGCCTCCGGTTCCCCCTTCGCGCCAGGGGCGAATCTTCCGCTCGGCGCGGGCCCACGTAGAGCGCGCCGGTGCCGGTGGGACCATACAACGCCTTGTGCCCCGGAAAGGCCAGCATGTCGACGGCGATCTGGCGGAGGTTGATCGGCACGACGCCGGCCGACTGCGCCGCATCGACCAGAAAGAGCGCGCCCGCCTCACGCACGATTGCCCCGACCGCCGCGATGGGCTGCACGGTTCCGAGCACGTTCGCCGCGTGGGTCATCACCACGAGCGTCGTCCGCGCCGTCAATGCCCGCCGGATCGCGTCGGGATCGATGTAACCTGAGTCGGATGCGACGCGGTCAAGCGTGATCACGCCAGCCTTCTCGAGGGCACAGAGCGGCCGGCTGACCGAGTTGTGCTCGAGGTCGGTGGTGACGACATGATCGCCCGCCAGAACGATGCCCTTGATCGCAAGGTTCAGAGCGTCCGTGCAGTTGTGAGTGAGAACCCAGCGCTCGGGGGCTTCGCCTGCGAAGAACTGGTTCAGGGAATGGCGCGTGGCGTCAAGCATTCGTTCGGCGTCAACGGCCATCCGGTGTCCGGCCCGCCCGGGATTGGCCAGGCTTGTCCTGGCAAAGCGGTCGAGCGCCTGGTAGACCGCCTCGGGCTTGGGGAAGCTGGTCGCGGCGTTGTCGAGATAAATCATGGAAAATCCCGAATAACAAAATTCAAAATACAAATGACTATCACAAACTGCAAACTCCGAGGGTTTAGCTCCCCACAAACTGCGCGTAAAGCGTGCGGGCCTTGGCGACGTCGTTGGTTCCCTTGATGATTGCCCGGCCGTCCGGAAAGACGGTGAATTCATAGCCGTCGGTGCCAAACCGAAGCATGAAGTTGTTGTAGCGGACCTCTCCCAGCCCTCTGAGGCGCGAGGCCAGCTCGCGAAAATCGAGCGGTTCGGACCTGCGGGCGGCGACCTGGACGGCGTTGCGGCCGCACAGGGTCGTCGTGTGCGAGCCCAGGCCACCGTCAAGCCACTCGAATCGCCGCTCCCGACAACAGGGGCAATTCACCTTGCCCAAAAGGCCTGCCACCTTGAGCTGCCGGAAGGCCCAGTTCCAGACGTCGATCATGATCAGGTCTGAGTTCAGTGCGTCCCAGGCGCCGGCGAGCAGCTTGATGGCCTCGACCGCTTCGAACGATGCGATCACGGCCACCGCCGGCCCGAGGACCCCCGCGGTTTCGCAAGTCGGCGTCATGCCCGGCGGGGGAGCCGTCTCGATCAGACAGCGCAGACACGGAGTCTTGCCGGGTATGATTGTCATCGTCTGGCCTTCACTGCCGATCACTCCGCCAAAAATCCACGGCTTGCCAAGTTTGACGGCCGCGTCATTGATCAGGTATCGCGTCTCGAAGTTGTCGGTCCCATCCAGGATCACGTCGGCGTCGGCGACCAGATCGATGATGTTGGTGTGGTCGATGTCGGTGACGACCGCCTCGACGTTGATCGTGCTGTTGATGGCCCGAATCTTGCGGGCGGCTGCCTCGGCCTTGGGCAGGTTCTGGGCGACGTCGTCCTCGTCGAAGAGCACCTGGCGCTGAAGATTGTGCGTCTCGATGAAGTCGCGATCGATGATCCGGATCGATCCCACCCCGGCGCGGGCGAGGTGATTGGCCAGCACCGTCCCGAGCGCTCCGCAACCGCAGAGGGTCACCCGGCTTTTCAGGAGCGCGCGCTGGCCGGCTTCGCCGAGCGGGGGGAACCGGACCTGGCGGCTGTATCGATCGAGCGATTCGTCGGTCATCGTTGTTCCTTTGGCGCCGCGCGAGAATAAGTTTGGCGAATTTATCATTGTGGTGCAGGCGTCCCGCCTGCATTCCTTGTGCCGGCAGGCGGGACGCCTGCACCACAATTGGCAAAAATATCTCCGCGCGGTCTCTTAGCCGCCGGCGACGGCCGGGATGATGCTGACCTCGTCATTGGCGGCGACCGGCGTTGCCAGGTCTTCAAGGTAGCGAATGTCTTCGTTGTTGAGATAGACGTTGACAAACCGTCGCAGCTCGCCGCCGTCGAAGAGCCGATCCCGCAGCGCAGGGTGCTGGCTGCCGAGATCGGCGAGGATCTCGCCGATTGTGGTGCCGGAAGCCTCGACCCGATCGAGGCCGCCGGCATGGGGTCGCAGGGGAGTGGGAATGCGTACGACTGCCATGATAAAACCCTTCTTTACAACTGAGCCGTTGCTTCAGTGCCGCTTCGCGACTGTCTTCGATACTGATTCACTGGTGCTCGCCGCCCGCCGGACTGCTCGCACGCGCCTTTACGCCCCGCTTGCGACCAGGGCCGGACTGTAGCTCTCGACGATCGCCTCGAACGCTTCGAGCGTCGGTCTGATGACCACGGGTTTGGGCATTCGCTCAAGAAGAGGCTCCTGGGTCTTCAGTCCGTTGCCCGTGATGCAGATGACGATCGATTCGTCGCGGTCGATCCGGCCTTGTTCGATGAGTTTCTGCGCGACCGCCACGGTCACCCCGCCGGCGGTCTCGGTCCAGATGCCCTCGGTCTCGGCGAGCAACTTCATCGCGTCCACGATCGCCTCGTCGTCCACGTCGTCGCTCCATCCACCGGTCTGGCGAATGAGCTGCGATGCGAAGTAACCGTCGGCCGGATCGCCGATCGCGAGGCTCTTGGCGATCGTCCGGGGATTGCGGATCGGCTTGACCTTGCTCGCGCCGGTCTTGACCGCCGCCGAGATCGGGTTGCAGCCCGTCGCCTGAGCGCCGTGAATCTTGGTGGCGACCGGCCCGCCGAGCAGGCCCAGGATCTCGAATTCCTTGAATGCCTTGTAAATCTTGCCGATCAGGCTGCCACCCGCCATGGGCACCACCACGTGATCGGGTGCGCGCCAGCCCAGGTCCTCGGCGATCTCGAAACCGACCGACTTTGAACCTTCGGCATAGAACGGGCGCAAGTTTACGTTGACAAAGCCCCAGCCGAACCGGAACGCAATCTGCGAACAAAGCCGGTTCACCTGGTCGTAGTTGCCGTCGATGGCGATCACCTTGGCGCCATAGATCGTCGCGCCGAGCACCTTGCCCTGTTCGAGACCATCGGGGATGAGGACGTAAGCATCCAGGCCCGCCGCGGCGGCGTTGGCCGCCACGCTGTTGGCCAGGTTGCCCGTCAACGCGCATCCCACCGTCTGGAAGCCAAACTCGACGGCCTTGGACAGCGCGACCGCAACCACGCGATCCTTGAAGGACAGTGTGGGGTAGTTCACCGCGTCGTTCTTGATGTAAAGCTCGGAGACGCCCAGCGCGCGGGCGAGCCGATCGGCCCGGACCAGCGGGGTGCAGCCAACGTGCTGGCCCACCGTGGGATCGCCGTCCAAGGGCAGTAATTCGCGGTAGCGCCACATCGACCGCGATCGCGACGCAATCGTGGCGCGGCTCATGGTCAGAGCGACTTCCTCGTAGTCATAATCGACCTCGAGCGGACCGAAGTCGTCGGTACAGAAGTTGAGCGCTTCCCTGGGATACGGTTTGCCGCACAGGCGGCATTTCAGACCGCGAACAGTTTCAACAGGCACCGGTGTATCTCCATGACACGAAACAACATGTTATTCGCCGACCGGGCCGGCTCTATTCAAGCTATGCCGTCACGCGACGGCCGTTTCAGCCTGGTGTCGCTCCATTCTCGACGACTTCGAGTCGACGGGCCTGCCGGCGGCACCGCCTGAAGACGGAGCGCCACACGGCCCAATGGCGCGACCCAATCCAGAGCGACCGTTTGACCGTCTCGGGCGGGAAGGGATTGATGAGGATAAGGAGGGCAAACGGCGACTTCGCGCGGAGCAGGTCGCCATTAACCATCTTATCTGCCCCATCGGCGAGATTCTCCAGAAGAGAAAATCGGCACTGAGCCAATTCCAATTCCGGCATGAACACGCTGGGCGGGAGTTAGCACCAGCATTCACCATGGCGGTGAACCGGTTGCTGTGGCGTCATCGGGCCCTTCCCTCAGCCACTCTGGATAAGATGCGCACCAAATTGTTATGGTAAGAACCTACACCCCGAGACCCACCCGCGTCAAGTCCCGAGCGAACGCCAGCCAATTCTTTGCGAGGTCCTACCCATGAGCTGCCCTGGCTCGTCCGACCGGGCCGCGATAGAATCGCTCAAGCGCGACGCCGTGGGACGGAGCCACGGTGTGGATCGTCGCCGAACCTGGAACCTCTGGGCTCAACCGATGCTCCCGACCAGCCAGCAGATCGAAGTTGCGGCATATCACCTCTGGGAGCGACAAGGCCGTCTCCACGGGCGCGACCGCGAAGACTGGGAAGCCGCCGAGAAGTTGTTGATCTACAACCTGAACTACGAACCGATTGAGGAATATGGGCTTTGGGAGCCGGTGCCTCGCGTCCTCGGTACGCAGCCCTTGCGCGTCTGTCGAATCTGCGAGCGAAACTCGAAACGGGCCAACTTCGGCCCGGCAACTCCGGTCATCCCGATTCTCCCGAGCTCGTCGCTCTTGAGCGCCCAGATCTGCCAGGAATGCCAGGCGGAATGCCGCGAGCCCTTGATGGACGACCTGGCGCGGTTCTGGGAGTCGCTACGGTCCGACAAGGCCACGCGCGATAACCGCGCGGATTCGCGCGAGCGGCGGCTTCTCGCTCGGCGCGTACAAGTCGCTCGTTACCAGCGCATTATTGATGTTGCCCGATCGGGAAATACCATACTTTCTTGATGCGCTCGAGTGGATCGGCAACCCCGATCGAGACGCGGACGAGCAGCTTTTCGCCGAGGCGTCTTGTCGCGCTTACGTTGCCGAGGGCCCCGACGACGGGCCGTGGGCGAGCCTGGCGCGAAGAATCGACGACGACGCTCCCATGCCCTACATGATCGCGTTCGTTGCCTGCCACGGCGTCATCATCCAGATTTACCTGCCGCTTTGTATACGGGACGAGGACCTGGGCGGTCGGTCCCTTCCGTTGCTCGAGCGGCCGTTTGGCCGTGGCCAGGGGTCGAGTTTCCGCCAGGTCCGCTCCACATTGCTGCCACTCTTGCGTCCCGGTGATCTCGGCCGTGCCCAGGGGCGGCGAAGTTTTGTGGAATGCTGACGCTCGCGATGTCGGAAGAAGCCCCCAACGTCTTGAATGAGCAGGCTGACGAGCGGCCCGCATGCCTGGTGCTGCATGGCTTGGGCGGCGGTCCTTACGAGCTGGCGCCCCTCCTGGGCGCGCTCCAGACCGACGGCCTCACGGTCAAGTGCCCGGTCTTGCCGGGACACGACGGCCCGGGGCCGGTCATGCCGGCGTCGCGTTGGGACGAGTGGGCGGCGGCGGCGGAAACCGGCTTCGACGAGTTGGCTGCCTCCGGAAGCAAGGTCGCGGTCGTCGGCTTCTCGACGGGAGCAACCGTCGCACTTCACCTGGCGACGCGGCGCCCCGTCGAGCGCCTGGTCTTGCTCGCGCCGTTTCTCGCAATTCGGTATGCCGGCTTGATTCCGCTGCGCCCCGCCGCCTATCTGCGGTGGCTGGCGCGGCTGGTTCCCGACCTTCCCCGCAGGGCCCCGGCCGTTCGCGATCGGGAGATGCGCGGCCAGGCATCTGAGGCGAACGTCTACCGCACGTTCAGCGTGCCGGCCGCGCTCTCCGCTCTCGAGCTGATCGACGAGCTCTTGCCCGAAATCTCCCGGATTCAAACTCCGACTTTGATCATTCAGGGCGAGCGAGACACGGTCGTCGAGCCGGCCCACGCCGGCTGGCTCCATCACAACCTGGGGTCGGCGCACAAGCGGCTCGTCTATCTTGACCAATCCGACCATCTCGTCGCACTCGACTGCCAGCGCGATCGAGCGATCAGCGAGACGCTGGCGTTTCTGCGCGGTCATCACGCTCCGGGTGATTTTCCGTCACGCGGAGCGTGACGGCTACTTCCCTCGCCGCCCACCGCCTCGCTCTCGCGCTCGATCGGCACCTGGTATTGCTCCAGGAATTGCAACAAGGGCGCCAGTTGGGCCTGGTAACGGCGCCAGCGTCCAATCGAGCGGGTGTGCGCGGGCTGTCGGACCTGGACCTGGCTGGCCGTGCGCACCACACGGCGCGTCGAATTGAAGTCGAGACACCCTTCCGCCCACTCGAGCCCGACGAACTCGATCAGCCGGCGAGAGTGCGTCTCGATATCCGCGACCAGGCTCTCGTAGTGGACCTCGATGCACTCGATGGGGGTTATGCGACGCCAGTGTGACATCAGTCGCTCGTAATCGGCGAAGCGCCGGGCCATGGATTCCCAGTTGTTGGACCAGGGCAAGCTCCGGAACCCGTTCTGCCAGCAAGATACCGCGATATCGCGCGGATCGCGGCGGCAGATGATCACGCGGGCGGCAGGCCAGAGTAGCGCGATGAAGCCGATCATGCGAAAGTTGTCGGGCATCTTGTTAACGACGCGGCATGCCGAAGCTGGGGCGAGTGATTCCAGCCGCTCCAGGTACCGGCGGGCCGCCGTCTGGACCGAGTCCTTCGTGAGCTGGCCGAGCGCGTCGAACGCGTTTAAGTCCGGCTGGCAGGCGCGGTCGGGCAGGCTTTGAAACAAGCGATCGACCTCCTTGAGCTCGCCCGCGCCGTGAATCCGGGGATGCGAGGCGAGGATCTGCTCGACCAGGGTTGTCCCCGATCGCGGCAGGCCCAGGACGAAGACCGGTCGTGGATCGGCAACGCCCCAGCCCCGGCGCTCGGCGAGGAATTCCGAAGTGAACCGCTCGATCATGAGGTCGATGTAGCGCGAATGCGAGTCGGGATCGTAGCTCCTGCCGCCCGCGGCGTCGGCTGCCGCCTGGAGCCGGTTCGCCGATTCGAGGTGCGCAGCGGCTTCGGCGTACAGGCCGCGGTCGTCGAGCACGGCCGCCAAGCCAAAATGAGCCAGGGCACGCTGGTCGTCCGGCAGGTCCTGGGCGTCGAGAAGCTGGCGCATCCGCGATACTTCGTCTGCGGGCATGCGGGCCTTGAGCAATAGTGCCAACCGCCAGTAGGCCTCCGCGAGACTGGGACGAATTTCCAGGGCGGTGCGGTACGACTGGCACGACGATTCGAGCTCGCCCCGCTCGCCCAGGAGCCGCGCGAGCGCCATCCAGGAAACGGCGTGCGCGGGATCGATGCGGAGCGCTTCGCGGAAACAGGGTTCGGCCTCATCAAGCCGGCCCATCTCCAGGAGCGTCAGGCCCAGGCCGTGATGCGCCGCGGCAAGGCCCCGATCGCGCGCCAGGGCCTGATGGAACGCGCTGGCGGCCTCGTCGAATCGACCTTGCAGCTGCAACACGTTGCCCAGGTTGTTGATCGCGTGGGGCCGCATCGGGCCGACCGAGAGGGCGCGGCGGCAGTGAGCCTCGGCAAGATCAAGCAGGCCCGGATCGCCGATTTCCGTCAGGACTTGCCCGAGATTGGTCAGGGCGATCGGATTGTCGGGCTCGATTCGAAGGGCGGCTTGGAGGGCCAGAGCGGCCTCGCGCCGCCGGTCGAGCGCTTGCAGCGCGTTGGCGAGATTGATCAAGGCTGGCGGGAACCGCGGTTGAAGCCGCAGGGCCTCGCGATAGGCCGATTCGGCTTCGGCGTAACGCGCCTTATCGTGGGCCAGTAAGCCGATGCTGTTCCAGGCCGCGGGGGAGCGGGGATCGATTGCCACGGCCAGCTTCAAGTGGCGATCGGCATCGTCCTTGCTCCCCATCAGGCGCAGGACCTCCCCGAGGTTGCCATGCAACAGTGCGGAACGCGGCCGACCGGTGAGCGCGTGCGCGAAGAATTGCCTCGCCTGGTCGAGGTGGCCGCGCTCGAACATGAGCCCTCCCAGGCCCTCGAGCGCCAGGGGATGGTCCGGCTCGCGGCAGAGGATCTCGCGGTAGACCGCTTCGGCGTCGCCTGAGCGCTTCTGGAGATGCAGGGAGATTGCCCGCGCGAGGAGTTCGTCGCCCATGGCGTATCAGGCTCGGGCAAGGCAGACCAGGGTGATGTCATCAAACTGGGGGTGGTCCAGGACGTGCTGTCCGACCGCCTTGACGATCGTCTCGCCCGCGGCCGAAGCGCCCTTGGGGGCCGATTGGAGCAACCGGCGTATCCCCGGCTCGCCCACGCGGTCGCCCGCCGCATTCATCGCATCGGGGACGCCGTCGGTGTAGAGAATGACGGTCTCCCCGGGCTCGATGTGGGTTTCGGCGGTCTCGTACTGGTAATCGGTCAGGATGGCCAGGGGCAAGCCGGAGGACGACTTGCCGAATTCCTCGATCCGGCCGTCGCGGCGCTTGATCAGCGGGCACGGGTGGCCGGCGTTGACGACGGAAAGCCGGTGGTGTTCGATATCGAGATAGACCAGGAGGAACGTGATATAAAGGTCGAGCCCGGCTCCGATCCCCTCTTCGAATTGCCGGTTGAGCTGTTCGACCAGGCGAGCCGGGTCGGGGTCTCCGCGCAGGAGCAGCTTGACCTCGCCCGAAAGTTTGGCGGCCAGCAGGGCGGCGGGCATGCCCTTGCCGACCACGTCGCCTACGGCGATCGCCCAACGGGTCGCGGTCGTATTGGTGATCGATCCGACCTGGCCGATGGGAATGAAACCGTAGTAATCGCCGCCGACGTGCCGCGCGGGCTCGTAGTAGGTCCAGAATTCATAGCCCGGCAGCGAAGCCGGCCGGTCCGGCAAGAGAGATTGCATCACGAGCCGGGCAAATCGCAGCTCCTGTTCGATCTCGCGCTGATTGAGCAGCGCTTTGTGCAACTGCGCGAGCTGCACGGCCACGCTGATCTGGTTCGCGACGGTCGCCAGCATGTCGAGATCGTCTTGCTCGAAGCGTCCCTTGCCGTCCTTGGTGTCGATCTGGATGATCCCCGTCGGTTTTCGAGCTTGATCCAAAAGCGGCGCGCACATCAGCGAGCGGATCAGACTGACCGAAACGCTTTCGCTTTCGGGAAATTCCTTGAGCACATCCTTGCTGAGTATGGCCTGGCCGTTGTTCATGACCCGGTTGAGGATCGTCTTGCTGATCCGAAGCTCGCCCGTCTCGCCGATGCGGGAATGCACCGACTCGGGAACCAGCGTGCCGGTCGCGGGGTCTTTGATCAGGATGAAGCCGCGCTCGGCGCGGGGAAAGATCTCGAAGAGCGATTTGAAGATCCGCTCGAGAACTTCGCCGAGGACCAAGGTGCTGCCCAGCTCTTCCCCGATCAGGCGCAGCGCGCGCAGCTTGGCTTCGGGTTTGATCAGGGGGGTGGAACGGTCGCTCTGCTGCGCCAGGTCGATCGCCGCGTAGACCGTCGATTGCTCGTCGCTGTCATCGATTCGAACCACGGTGCTGCTGAAGGAGAGAATGACGTCCCCGACCTGAATGACGTTGCCGTTCTCAAGAAACGCCGGCTGGGTCAACCGCCGCGAATCCACAAACGTCCCCCGGGTGCTGCCCATGTCCTTGAGCTCGAACCCCCCACAGCGCCGCACGATGGCGCAATGTTTTCGGGAGACCGACTTGGGCGGCAACACGATATCGCAGTCGGGATTGCGCCCGATCAGCATGAACTCGCGGTCCAGCTTGAACGTCCGCCCGGTCAGGGGACCGGCGATGATCTGTAGCGTGGGGACAATGTTTTGGGAGGAAGCCATGACGTCATACGCTTTCTGCCAGCGCGTTGCCTGTCATCACCGCGTTTCGACGGCGGACCACGTGGATGTTGAACATTCTACCAAAAACCGACCTGCGATTGGCAGAGTGCTGCCCTGGCGCTGCAATTCCGACGAAAGCGGCCCAGGCAGCGCCCAGCCCTCAGGGCCCGACGGACCGGCCGCGGGCCTATGGCTGACTCTGCCCTCCAGGCTCAACGTCATTTCCATCCTTAGCGAATGCCTGGCGATCCGCGAGACGATTCAGCCCGACGGTCGGAGGTCTACGCCCGGTGAGTGAGGCCATCCAGGTGGCGAGCTGGAGTGAGGAAACGGGCATGCGCCGTGGGGATGACCTCGAAGCTGGCGAGGGGGCCCCTGCGCGGTTCATTCAATCTCATAGATGGCCCCGCGGGGATCGCGAGGAACCACCCGCTGGGCCGTGCAGTCAACGAGCAGATCGAGGCCTTCCAGGACCATGGCACCGATCAGGGCGGTGTCGCGCCTGGGTTCCACGATCGCGGAGAATGTGTCGTGACGCCCAAGGAGCTTGACGTAGGCACCCTCGGCTTCCCGCCGTTGGACTCTCCGGCCGTCGGCGTAACGCACCTTGGTTTTATCACCCAGTGGCAGTCCCAGTCGTTTCACGAAAGCCTCCGGCAGCACCAGCTTGGTCGCGCCGGAGTTGACCACGCCCTGAATTGTCTCCCGACGCACCTGGTCCGGCGGCAACAGACCTCGGCGCACCAGGGCAAGGTCATCGTTGTTGGCAACCTCGATCTCGACGCTAAAGCGTCCCACGCCGTTGGCTCCTTTGGCTGGCATCGCCCTCCTCCTTCCACTCGCCCATCGATGCTTTTTCCCGCTGATTGGATTCTATGCGGATGGACGAAACCGAGCAACAACGCCAACGGACGCACGCGCGACGCACCATGGATCGGAGCCGCCGTTGCCGTTCTGCCGGAAAAGGAAGCCTGGGAAAAGTGCACACCGCCACGCAGTGGCGGGCAAAGCTCGGCCGGAACGCCTCCGGCTTCCGGTTGATCAGCCGCGGTCAGGACACCAGAATGGAGTCATGCGCCGAGGCCAAGGGCGGCGCGCCCCGCTCACCGAGCGGGCTGCTCGGCCCCGAGCCTGTAACTCCAAAGCCCGACTCACAGCAGCAACGAGCGAACCATCCCGAATGGCGCCTGAACGAGTCACGCCGCCCAGAGCGGTATGCACGAGATGAGATACCGATGAAAACTCTGTTCAGGATGAAGCGATCGAGCGCCGAGCGCCAGCGCCTCTTCCCATTCCTTGATCGAAGCAGGCGCCGGGATCGGTGGTTCAAACGCGCGATCCTCGTAGTCACCGGCCTT
This sequence comes from uncultured Isosphaeraceae bacterium, assembly GCA_963823675.1. Lineage (GTDB taxonomy): Bacteria > Planctomycetota > Planctomycetia > Isosphaerales > Isosphaeraceae > CAWGMT01. The sequence goes on from CAWGMT010000026.1 coordinate 65,748, forward strand.
GTGATCGCGGCGCTTCTTGTGGTCCTGCCGAGGGGACGATACGTGGTGGCGTCGTTGTCCTCGGAGGCGCGCCAGGCCGCGCTGGCCACGATCGGCGTGCCGGTTCCGCGATCCGAGGTCAACGATCGCTGGCGGCGCTCTCGGCTTCAAGGGATCGAAGATTCCCGGCGCGCGCATCAGGCCATGTACCTGGACGTCGATGAACCGTACCGGCGGCTGATGCGGTATTCGGGGCTTGACCCTGAGCATGGCCTCTTGCGATGGGGGAATTACGACCGGACCCTGCTCCTGCCTTCCAAAGTCTTCGAACCGGACGACTCCGGGCGGTCATACCGGCTGCGGCCCTGTGTGCGGTCGGTCTGGGTCCGCAACTTGACGCTGCGGTCAGGAGTTCTCATGTTCTTCCTCGTCCCGGATGAGCCCGGCCTGGCCGAGGCCGTGAAGGGAACGTCGGGGATCAAGGTCGAAGGATCGCAACAAACGACCAACTCCTGGGGCCTGCGCGGGCCGGAGCCCGACCTGGAGGCACCCCTGCGGGGCCTCGTGCTGGGTGACTCATTCATGCAGGGATTGTTCATCGGCGACGACCAGACGCCGCCGGAATCGCTGCGGCGCTATCTCGAAACCCAGCTCAAGACGCGCGTCTCGATCCTGAACACCGGCCACCTCGGCTACTCGTGCGAGCAGTATTACTACTCGCTCTTGGCCTTCGCCGAGCGGTTCCGTCCGCAGTTCGTCGTCGTGAGCATCTTCGCCAACGACTTCGGCGACGTGTTCGAGGTCCCGCAGGGGCGCGGCGACTGGGAGGAAGGCGCTTACTGGCTCGATAAGATCGTCGAGTTCTGCCGGTCGCGGCAACTGATGCAGCTTTTCGTCGCCGTTCCCCTGGAAACCCAGATGTTCGCCAAGCGCAAGACCGAGTTCTACCCCGGTCGGATAACGAATATGTTGCAAGTCAGCGGCACGGAGTACATGAATCCGGTGGAGGAATTCGTCAATGCTCATCTGGAAATCGTCAATGAAGGGGAGCGGCTGGGCCGGCGGCCGCCTGGGTGTCCGTTGTTCAACGTCGAGATCCATGACGGTCACTTTTCAGCGCTCGGCTCCCAGGTGTGGGCGGCGGCCGTGGGACGGCGATTGACGCTTCTCCTGGAACGGAAACGCCTGAGCACCCTCACCAACGCGAGCGTCGGTAAAGGGCAAACCCACAACTGATCCTTCCCATGACCACCTTGATCGAACGCGATCGACTCGGGACCCAGGCAACGAGCCGGAGGCAAGGGCGGCCAGGTCTTGCCTGGGCACGCCTCAAGTGGCGGCGGCCGAAGCGCGATCGGCAGGGGGAGCTTGGCTTTTACCGCCGAGCGCGGCGGCTCGATCGCTGGTTCAAGATGGGAATCGCCGCCGGCACGATCGCACTCGTGGCGATCCTGCTTGCGGCGCCGGCGCCGGGCCGCTACCTGGCGAGCTGGGCGGCCGTGCACGCGCGGTGGCTGGCCCTGCGGTCGATCGGTCTGGAACCAGATCGAAGCGAAATCGATGACGACTGGCGGCGCAAGCGGCTCTTCGACATCGCGGCGTCCCAGTCGAAGCTCGCCAGCAGCTTCGCCGAGTATGACGAGGCCGGTCAACGTGTCCTGCGGCTCGCGGGGCTGGACCCGGACCACGTCCTGATCCGCTGGGGAAACTTCAACCGCACGGTCCTCTTGCCATCGACGGTCTTCGAGGCTGATGACTCAGGGCGGTCCTACCGTTTCCGGCCCAACGTGCGTTCGATCTGGGTGAGCAACTTCCCCATGAAGGGAGATGTCAAGGCGTATTTCCAGGTACCCGCCACGCCGGCCGTCGCGGAGCTGATTTCGGGGACCGGCGCGATGGTCGTCGACGGCTCGATCCAGACGACCAACTCATGGGGCCTGCGCGGCCCTGAGCCGAATCCGGACGCGCCCTGGCGCGGCATCGTCCTGGGCGATTCTTACATGCAGGGCCTCTTCGTGGGCGATGACCAAACCCCGACCGAGTGCTTGAAGCGCGACCTCAAAAAAAGGCTCGAAGCCGAGGTCGAAATCCTCAATACGGGCCACCTCGGCTACTCGCCCGAACAGTACTACTACACCCTGAAGGCGTACGCCGACCGATTCCCATCCCAGTTTGTTGTCGTCAGCTTCTTTGCCAACGATTTCGGCGATCTCTTCGAGGTATTGGAGGGCAGGGGGGACTGGGAGGAAAGTGCTTACTGGCTGAACCAGATCTTTCAGTTCTGCAATGCCAGGGCGATGCTCTGCCTGTTTGTTCCGGCTCCGTGGGTCAATCAGATCGACGGCGTGGTGCAGCCCGGGTTTTATCCCGGGATGGCTTCGAATAGGCTGGACGTGTCCGGGATGAAGTACCTTGACCCGTTCGACGCCTTTGTCGATGCCCACCTGGCCGCGTGCAACGAAGCCGCGCGGAACGGGAGCCCGCTCTCGGCCAGCCCCTTGTTTCACGGACGGATCGGGGACGGCCACTTTTCGGCCCAGGGGTGCGAGGTCTGGGCGGCCGCGGTGGGCCAGCGGATGTTTGATCTGATCATGCAGCGGCAATTGGGGCTGCTCAATAACCGGAGCGGGAGCCTCGCGCGATGAACAGTTGGGACAGCCTCGTGACTGGGTGCGTCCCCGTTAAGTCGCGAGCCATCTCCCCCCCTTGTGAAGGAGGGGCGAGGGTGGCGCGGCGAAAAGTTGGGCTTGCACGGCTCCTGAGAACCTTTGGCCACGCGCAGCTTTTGTTGCGCTTCGAGGTCGCGTTTGTTGTGCGCGGGTCTCCTGACCCCGCACGAGTGCCCGACCGAAGGTCTCCGTACTTCGGAGTGTGCTTTGAGAGCGCGCATGCCTTTGGATACAGGGCTTATGACGAGATCGGGAGACCTTCGGTCAGGTATCCCGGCGGGGTCGTGAGACCCGCGCCGAACACTCGGAGGCTTGGCGCCTTCATCAATCGAAACCGGACGAACGCCAAAAGAAGCGATGGGCCAAGCCCGAGGGGCGGCGCAAGTGAACGGAAAGGATATTGGTGTCCAGGAGAAAGCTCATTCAGGGACCTCGCGCCGAGTTTCTAGCTTGCGATCCCGATAGATCTCTTCCAGAATACGATCATCCTCCTCCGTCCACGAATCCGCCAACATCCCCGCGGCCGTTCGCTTGGAACCGGGCTGCCATCCGGGTGGTGGTCCCGGGAGTTTCTTGGGTGATTTACGCGGCCCGATCTCCTCATCGCATGGAACTGGTGCGGGCGAAGCCATTACAATCAGTTCCACAGCTTGGCCGTCTAACAGGCCAAGGTCTTCCGTCACCTCGATGAATTTGCCGTGGACAATTCCGTGCAAGACTTTGGTCATCGCATGCCCCCTTTGCGTTCTTGGTGAATCTGCTCCATGATTGTATCCCACTCGGGGGCGTCAGCGAGGGCTTCGGCCGTCTGCAAAATGCCCTCGCCCCATTTCCGGGCGAGTGGGACGATCGTCACTTGGACCTCGACTTCCTGGCCCTCGGCCAAGGCGGGGTCTTCGTGGAGTTCGACGGTCTTGCCGCGGACTCTGCCATGCAGTGACTCGGTCATGATTCCTCCTCGCGCCCGTTGTCTGGTTTCATTTTACGCGGCCTCCTCTTCGGCTTGGCGTCTTCAGTGCTACCCCGGCGGGCGCAGATCCGAGACTCCCAGACACCCACTTTCGATTGGCGGTGTGCCCCGATGTCTCGCCGCCCGACGACCGTTTTGCAAATCCGGCCGACTGGTCTTATGTAAAAGCACTCTCGAGCGATTTGACGGCCCGACGGCTCGGGCGCCGTGAAGTCAGCAATTACCCAACGAGCCGGAACTCTCCATCGAAGCCGTCGTCCGCAACGGACGGTTCGCTTCCGTTGATGACGCCATGGCCGAGGCCGCACGCCTGTTGCTACGCGAGTTGGGCCGCCTGGCGCACGCGGCAACCGACGCTGCCACACCCGCCCTCGGTTCGATCGGTGCGATGCGTGACGATGCCGATTTGCTCGACTAGGCCGTCGAGCACGCCATGAAGGTCCGCGAGGAGCGGCCTTGGTGGCTGAGCGGCGTTGAATAAGGCCCTGCTCGACACCGACATCGATTCCGACATCCTCAAATCCATCAACCAGACAGTTACTCGCAACGCGACTGCGTATCGGTTGGCCATGGGCCGCCTCTCATTCGAAGAGTCCCATCGAACTATAGTTTCGTCACGATCTTCCGACGCCACGTGCTCGGAGATCGGGAACGTGATGTCGCCGTCGTCGCTCCACGCTCGATCCGCTGGGTTGCAATCGAGGACTAGGCCGACGCCCTTGCCGGAATTATACCTGTCGCCCACCCAATCAATCGCCCGCCGTTCCTCAGCCGTCAGTGTCAGGGAGTACACGGCTGACCCTCGGAACCGGGGTGCTGATGTACTTCGTCGGTGATCACGAGGCGGATTGGGCTGCGGAGGCCGAGGCAACGAAATCGTCAAACGCATCAGAGTCCATCAGTCGCTTTTGGCCCAAGATGATGCGGACAGTGGCGAGGTGGTGCGGCATAACAATCTGGTCGGAATGGTAAACCAGCGGTAATGCCACTGGAAAACGGGGATCACGAGCTGGGTCGCGCCGTTGATGATTTTCGTGAAGGGACGATCAATGGCTTTCATGGACGGCTCGCGGCGAACGGATCCGGTGGGCTTCGCAGGGACAGGGCGCTTCGCGGTGCCAGGCTTTCTTGTTTTCTATCCAACTCACCGAATCCCGACGCCATCAAGCGACGCGCGAAAATCAAAAACAAAGTTTGACACCGCGAAGCGCCACTAAAGCGTCGCTCAAGGAGGCTCGAACCCAACGCTTCATCACGCCGCCGCCTATTCCCCGATCACTTTCACCAGCACCCGCTTGGGCCGCCGCCCGTCGAACTCGCCGTAGAAGATCTGCTCCCAGGGCCCGAAGTCGAGTTTTCCCTGCGTGATCGCCACGACCACTTCCCGGCCCATCACCTGGCGCTTCATGTGGGCGTCGGCATTGTCCTCGCCGGTGCGGTTGTGCTTGTATCGCGCCGGGGAAGGATCGAACGGGGCGAGGCCCTCCAGCCACTTCTTGTAGTCTTCGTGCAGGCCCGGCTCGTTGTCGTTGATGAACACACTGGCCGTGATGTGCATCGCGTTGCAGAGAAGGAGGCCCTCCTTGACCCCGCTCCTCCGCACAATTTCCTCGACCTGCCGCGTGATGTTGATGAAGTCCATCCGGGCAGGAATGTTGAACGTGAGATACTCGGTGATTGACTTCATAAAGGTAGGCTTACTCTATTGCCAACCCGAACGGCGGTCAACTCAATTTTGCCGAGGATTCGTCGAGCCGGCTGCCATGCGGTCAATCATGCCGCTGGGCCGAGCCTGGGTGGCTATTCCTGGTGCCCGTCTCAGAGGTCGCCCGTACCGAGCCAAGACTCGAGGTCAAGCTGCGCCCATCCCACGACCCGCCGGCCGCTGGCATCGGTGCCGACGACCTTCACGACGAGCGGACCACATCCAGGCGAGATGCCGGTCACGGGGATGGGACGCGAGAGGAGCTCGCCGTGGCCTGGTATCGCAGTCGTGCCGAACGTGGCGGCAACTCCGAGCGCATCGAGCCGCCCGCATCGGCCCATACTGATGGCCGGATCGGCGGAGGGTGTCAAGGGCTCCCACGAAAGTGCCGACAGCCGGACCGGGATGCCATGACCCTCGCGGACGCGGGCTCGAAAACACAGACCGCTCGCCGGTGAATGACTCCGCTCGATCGCCAGATCGAGCCGGGCCAGATCGGGGCCCAGCGGCATGCAGGTCACTTGAAGCTCCGCCTCGCGCGGGCCGGAGACCTCGATCTCGATGTATGGCGACCGCGAGCCATCGACGACCACGTAATGAGCGGCCGTCCCCAGCGACGACCACTCGTGGGCGGGACTTCCCGGCGTCAGCCGGGTGAACCGCGGTCCCACCAGCTCCCAGTCTTCGTTCGGGGCGCGCAGCTCGTTGTGAGCGACAGCATCGGTCTTCGCCGGTGATCCCGGCGGCGAATCCGTCAGTGCCAGACCGCCAGAATAGAGCGCGACCGACCACCGGCGAAACAGGTCGGCGAAGGTCGCGCCGCTGCTCGCCTGGAGATTGGCGATTCCGCGCAGGCTCGAGCCAGCCAGGGTCGGTAGCAGATCAGGGCCGTAGCGGTCGGCGCACCACCGCAGAAACAGGTACGTGCTCCCGCGGTTGCCATGGCTGCGAAACAGGTCGGCCGCATAATAATCATCGACGACGAGCTGATAGTGCTCGGGCTGGTTGAGAAACGCATTGACGCGGTAATCAATGTTCGTCGTCGAGAAGCCGTGCAGGTCTTCGGCAAGGTGGGCCATCGCCTCGTCGAGCCACCCCTCTTCCTCGATCGGGCAGCTCCGGTCGTGGCGCCGGCAGCGCGACTTGCAGCTATACACCACCGCGTGCATGTACTCGTGAGCCATGATCGTGCGCAAGTGGGCACCAGGCTTCAGCCCCGAGCTCAGGTACATCATGTCGCAATGATTGCCGAATGGCGACCGGAACGCGGGGTCCATGTCGGCGACCCTGACAAATCCGTCGACCGAGTATCGCCCCCCTCCCAGGTGACCGAGCCAGCTCGAGATCAAGACGGTGAACCGCCCGTCGCCGTCGACGTCGTTCGCGATGCCGAATCGTCCGGCCGCAACCGGGTAAATGCGGTCGTCAAAGCTGGAGATCACGTCCTTGATCGTCTCGCCCATGACAGCCCCGACGTCCTCGAGCGCGACGTATACCTGCACTCGGCGGCCGACACCCTTGAGCACACCCGTTACGGCGGTGTAATTGCTCGCGCTGGCGACATCGCCGTCCTTGACCATCAAGTAAAACGAGCGACTCGAAGGCGGCATCCCATCGGGCGGCGACGGGCCAGCCGGATCAAGGCGGGCGGGCCGCACGAAGGCGGGAGAGCGTCGCGGCCCGTCGTCGGCACGCACCAACCGCGACGATTCCTGCGCTGCCCGCACAGCGAGCCGCATCGGAAAAGGACCACAGTTGCGCGAAAGGGCGGAAACCACCACGAGGACCTCGGAGGTCGGCCCGGGTGTGGGAACGCGGAACCGCGCGGATCCGTCTTGGACGCCGATGGACACGGCCGAGCCGACTCGCCAGTCGCCCTTGCTGTCGGCGGGCTTTCCGCTCCCGATCCAGCCGCCGCCGTGGATCAGCACCAAGCCGGCCGCTCCGATCCAGAGCAGAGACCCAGGGAGGCGTCGCTGGCGAAGAGCGAACTGCATGCCGTGTTTCCGCCGACTGGTGACCCCATTTGCCCCGCGGTCCCGACCGGTGACGGTACGGATGACCGCAACAGACTTTCGATCGGCCGGCGACGTTCGTCGGCTTGAATCGATTAGGCGGAGATGGCCGGCGACGAGAAGATTGCCAAAACTTAAGGATTTTCCGCCGCGCCAGGCAGTTCGCCACGCATGGCCTTGACTCGAGCCCCAAGAAAATGACGCCATGCAGCGGCCAGCGCGGCCCTTGGCCGCAACTCAATCTGCAATCACAAGATCGATCGCCGCGAAATGTTCGTGATCGGACTGGGTATTCCGCGTCTCCACCCGCACGAGATAGATTCCCGGCTTGTCAATCCGAAATGTGCTGCGCTGGCCTGCTTTTCCACCCGGCTTGAAATCCATCTCGAACGCGGTCTGCGTGAACACGTCATGATTGAGGTCCGGAAGGTCGTGCTGGCCGGCCTTCTTCTCCAGCGCGATGTAAAAGTGGACGACCACGTTTTCAAGCTTCTTGTGGGGATAGACGTTGGTGAGCAGGAAGTTGATGCGGATCGGGTCGTTGACCTTCGCCTTGAGCACCGGCCGGGGATTCTTACCCCAATCCGGCGGAGTCTGGTCAGCCGACGCACTTACTTGCCCCGTCGGCGCCGACACCTCCAGATTGATCTTCGCATGCTCGGCCCGTAGCGTACCACCAACCGTGCAAGCAACGACGATACCCATCAAGAAAGCAATCGCGCGCGGCATCTCGATACCTCTGTTGGGAGACGGAGCGTTCCTTACCTCTCGGATATCTTACGGCGCTTGGAATCGCCAATGCACGAGGTCTGTTCCTCCGATAATGAAAAGACCGGTCTCGAAGCGCTCAGATCGAACCGGGCTGCGAGCCCCGCCGGCAGGCTCGCGCGAGTGGTCGCGGGAAGGAGTCCTGTGATGGTAATCGCGGCGTGGCGACGACGGGCATCCTGGGTGGCGATCGCGGCAATTCTGGTGGCGGCGCCTGCGTGCGGGCCCGATGGGTTTACGGCGCCTTGGTTGCGAGGTCCCAACGTCGCGTCGCCGTACGTCGTCAATCGACCGGCTTACGCGGACGGTGCCAGGCCGTTCTTCATCAGCGGCTACGCGGGTGCCAACTACGAACCGCTGGGCGCCAGGCCCGTCTACGGGGTACCGGGCCCCGCACCCGTGAGAGCGCCGGTATTGACGCCGGAGCCGCCGCCCGCACCGCCGGCTGGACCGCCGGCCGTTACCGTCAGCGAGGGCTCCTGGCAAACCGAGTAACTCATCGTGGTGATTCCGAGAGCGACCCGGGAGGCGGTAGGACCGTGAACGGCGTTTCGACAGCGATTCCATCGCACCGAACCGCGTGCGTTCTCGTTTTTCTGGAATTCCAGGTCGCTATCGAGCCGCCTGGCATTTAGAATTAAATGAAAGCTTCCCGAAACTGCCGTGCATCTCGTATTCGCGAAGTCGGTGCTATCGATGAGTTCGGGCGAAATTCGCGTCGGAATCGTCGGTGCGGGCCAGATCACGCGCACGCGCCACCTGCCGGGTCTGCGAGCGATTCCCGGGGTGCGCGTTACTGCTGTATGCAATCGCCGCCGCGAGACGGCGACTCGAACGGCCCGAGAGTTCGAGATCCCCAAGGTCTACAACAACTGGGAGGATCTGGTCGCCGACGCCGATGTCGACGCGGTCCTGATCGGTGCGTGGCCCTACCTGCACTGTTCCGTGACCCTGGCCGCCTTTGACGCCGGCAAGCACGTGCTGACCCAGGCGCGCATGGCGATGAACGCCCGCGAGGCCCAGCGCATGCACGACCGGTCGCGCGAGCTGCCCGACCTGACGGCCATGATCGTGCCGAGTCCCTACGGGCTCTCCGGCGACGCCTATGTCCGGTCGCTCATCGACTCGGGGTTCCTGGGCGATCTGCGTGAAGTTCACGTCGTATCGCTCAACGACCAGCTCGCCGACCCGGAGACGCCGATCACCTGGCGCCAGTTGACGCGTTACTCTGGCTTCAACATGCTGACCCTGGGGATCGTCTACGAGACCCTGCTGCGGTGGGTGAGCCCGGCGAATCGTGTGCTGGCCTTCGCGTCCAAGCTCGTACCCGTGCGCTTCGACCCCGAGAGCGGCAAGAAGGTCCGGGTCGGTACGCCCGACTGCGTTGACGTGCTGACGACCCACGAAAACGACGCGCGCGGCTCGTTCCGCTTGAGCGGAGTCGTCTGGCACGATGCGCGGCACGAGATCGCCCTTTATGGCAGCGGCGGCACGCTCGTTTACGATCTCTTGCGCGACGAGATCCGTGGCGCCAAGCGCTCGGATCCGGCGCTGAGACCGATGCCGGTACCCAAAGCGCTGCGGGCCGGATGGCAGGTCGAGTCCGACTTCATCGCCGCCATTCGCGGCGAACGGCCGGTGACCCGCACCGACTTTGCCACCGGCGTGGCGTACATGCAGTTCACCGAGGCCGTGGCGCGGAGCTCGCGCCACCAGATGCCCGTGGCGTTACCACTCAAGGAATTCTCGAACCCGAGCCTGTAAGGCGGGGTGTGAAAGTAAGTGTCGCCTTTCGCTCCGCGCAAGGACGTTTTTTCGCGGAGCGAGACCGGACGCTACCGGAAAGCAAGAAGGAGTTCGGGGGACAGAGCCCCCTCCTACAAAGATCCCTTACGGGGTCAAGTCCTTGTTGGAGCCGGCTCGGTCCGGCGATCTCAAGATGCGCGCATTGCGCAGAGAGGCTCCGGAGGACGAATCTAATCGCAAGGCTCCGCCGCCAGCCGTCAACCGTTGCTACTCCGAACCGACGAACGGGAACGACTCGCGCGGACTGGCCAGTGACTTTACCAGCAGCGCTCGAAACGCGGCGTTGTGCTCAATCAGGTCGTTGACCAGGTCGTCATCTGGCTCGATCGGCTGGATCGAGACCAGACCTCGATTCGGCAACGCGACAACCAGGGTCTCACCAGCGTCGAAACACTTCCTTAGCACCGCTTCCGGGTCAGCTTGGAGCTCACTCAGCGGGATCACTTTGGTGTCCATGGAACTCCTGACCTTCGACGACGAGCGAGTTGCCTACCTTGCGACCTACGATTGCCGTGATGACCGCTTCACCGGGGCCGGTTCAAGAGCGAGTAGAGCGAACCCTCGATGCCAAATACTCCGAGGCGGCGCTGGCGCCGGGCCCGATCGCTCCTCCCGCATAGTGCAGGTTCAGCCCGTCGGGACTGAACTTGACCCGGACCACCCATTCCGGGGCTGCCAGCTCACGGATCAATGAAAGGTCGCGCGGGTCCCACAGCGTGATTTTCCCCTTGAGGCCTGCCGTCGCCAGGAGCGCCCCGTCAGGTGACCAGTCGACTGTATAAAGCTCCTCGGCTTGAGTTTTCCGCTCGGCGAGCAGCTTGCCGTCCGCGACACGCCATAGCGCCACGCTGCCATCGACGTACGCGACGGCCAACGTCTGGCCCGTACGATCGAATTGGAGCTCCTGCGTCATCGGTTTCGGCAGGACGCACAGGGCTTTCCCCGTCGCCGTCTCGAAGAGCGTGGTTGTCGAGTTCCGGTTGCCGACGGCGAGCACGCGTCCGTCGGGGCTGAACTCCGGGGTCAGTCCGCCCATCACGGGGCCGACGTCGAACTGCCTGACGAGCCGGCCGTCGGCAACCGACCAGAGCCGGACTGCCGCGGCATAACCGCCCGTCGCCAGAAGTGAGCCGTCCGGGCTGAAGACGACATCAGGCTGGTCGGCCGCCGCGTACAAGGTGATCGTCTTGCCGGAGCTAAGATCGAGGATCTTCGCGGTCTGGGATCGGTCGTTCTTCGCGTAAGCGACAATGTCCTCGTTCGGGCCGAAGGCGAAGTGGATGATCTTCTTCCCGTCACCGATCGTCTCCAGCAGCTTGAGTGAAACGGAGTCCCTGACCTCGACCGGCGTCTCCCAGCCCACGACTGCCATGCGGTCGCGGTCCCGGCTCCAGGCGATCGCCCAGATGTCATTCTTGGCCAGTTCGCCGACAGGCGCCAGGCTCGCGACGTTCCGGCGGCTGATGAACTCGCGGCGCGACTGGGTTCCAACGACGACCCCGACGACGCCCACCATCAGAATCCACGTGCGCAGGCTGACGCGCATCCGGCGCCACCAAGGGCTACGAATCGGACCGGGACCGTCGTGAGGCAGGGCGAAAAAACAAATTGGGTAATTTCTTTCTTGTTGGACAGCCGCCCTCGGCTGCCATCTGTCCGGACAGCCGAGGGCGGCTGTCCCACATTCGGAGTCATGCATTCGCCAATTTGGTCAACTTATTCTTTCGCGGTTCCTTCTAGTCTACTCAAAGAAACGCCCCCACGCGCACGCGGAAGCGATCGAGAATCCCGGGAAGAGTCAGCTCATCCTCGGCACCGAGCGTCTTGGGTGGGTCATCGGCGCTGAAAACGTGGGCGGTTCTTGGCCCAGGGTCGAGTACGACGACCGCCAAAACGCCCGCCTGGAGGTATTCGGTAATTTTCTTTTGGATATCGCGCCAGCGATCGCCCGGCGAACGGACTTCGACGATGAGTTCGGGGATTTCGTTTCCATAGTCCTCCGCCAGCGGTCCCCGGGGTAGCCGGCTAAAGCTGTAGTACGAAACATCCGCGCCCCGCACCGTGTCCGGCTCGCGATCCGTGATCACGCCCGAATTGTTGCTCATTACACGGCCAAGGTCGTGCTCGTCCACGAAGTCGCCCAGTATCCGGCCGGCCCTGAGGCAAACGTATCCATGCCTTTTATCGGGCACCGACATCGCCACGACCCTCCCGCGGACCAATTCCTCGGGATAGCCGGGATCAGGCCGCTTGCCGAATTCCTCGGCCGTCATCAGTTTGAGCATCTCCGCAGTTGCCATCGCGTACCCCCCGCCAAGTTCAAGCCCGATTATTGCCGTGCGCCCGCCCTGATTCCATCCCAACCCGATCGCTTCACGTCCTCGAGTCGTTTGTGGGGCTTCGCAGTGTCAAGCTTTGTTTTTTGTTCAAGTGCGATCCCCAGTCTCAACCGGCCCCTTACTTCAATAAACAAACGGAATCAGCCGCCAGGTGCGCCGACGATAGTCGGAGTACGCCTCGCCGAACTCGGACTCGAGCAGGGCCTCCTCGGAATTCATGCGCGCGACAAGCGGCGGGAGCAAGAGGAGCGAGACGAGGAGGCCGATCCCGCTGCGGAAAAGCTGGGCCCAACCGAAGAGGCCCAAAAGCAAGCTAAGGTAGCTGGGATGGCGGATCACGCGATTCTTGGTGTCCTCCCGCCGGCCGCTCGAGATGTTGCCGCTCGTGAACAGCGCCGCGACCGAGATGACCACGATTGCGACGACCGCACCGGCCCGCGCGGGGTTTGCCATGAGCGCGCACCAGCCGTCCCAGCCCCGGACCGCCAGCCCGATGTAGATCGCGGTTGACGACGCGGTCACGACGATCAATCCTCACTTCGGCAAGGGCTTTACACGCTCTCGCTCCCACCCGACCGCCGCGTCCGGATCTGGCGATCCGCCCGGCGCAGGTCAGTACCCGGCCCCAGCGTGGATCGGTGTGGAAGTAATCGTCTGGCCTGAGGGCCCCGCAACCGGTCCGACCAATGGCGCCGAGACCGCGACCGGGCCCGGCCCCGGCCCGACGAAGCCGTCGAACGGCGCTGCCGCTCCGTCGCAACCACACGGCGCACCGGGGTAATAGGCGGGGGCATATCGCCTCCCACACGCCTTGTCCTTGGCACAGCCCGTGTAGCCCACAACCAGTACCGCCGCCGAGATTGCAAAAATGAATCGTCTCATTCGTCCGCTCCCTGGAAGCAATGGAAAGAATCTGACAAGGCAAATTTGCAGCATCCGCGAGGCAGTGACGGCAAAAACACCCAAAAGACCTTGACGGTTCTCATGAAGGTCATGTCACCCCTGTTAAGTTGATATGACCATTCTTCGTTACGCAAAACGAATACCTTTCCCACCTAGTCCCACACGCTGACGTTGCGAGCCAAAGACCACCTTCTGGGCAAAAAAAAAATCGCCAAACTCCAGGCAAACCGTTTGACTTTATTCAGATTACCTATTATTCTCAATCACAGCAGTATTCGCAAAACCCGCATTTTGACACGAGCGTGATGGTTAACCCTTGTTCCGAGTCAAAGCGAAAGCGGTGCTCTACTCGGGCAGCTCTGTCAAACAGGGTAGATTGGGTTGTTTGGTGGGTGACTCGGTGAGATAACGATCACCGAGTTGGTTCGTTGACCGCGCCGGGAGATGGTCTCGCTGGGGCGTGCAGTTCAAGCGCAGATTTGGAATCGGGGCGGTGGAAAGTGTCAGTGTGAGGCAGTCTGAGGGTCTACTTGCGTCGGCATCGGGTCTAACAACTGAGCGATTTGCAACAAGAGAGGTACTACGACATGATCAAGTTTCGTTGGTTGACCTTTGCGGGTCTTTCGGCAGGCGCGCTCGCGTTCGCGCTGGTCGGTACTAACCCCGCGATGGCGCACTCCTGGGGCAGCCACGGCTCGAGCGGTGGATCCCACGGCTCCAGCGGCGGCTCCAGCGGCGGCTCCTATGGCTCGAGCGGCGGCTCCAGCGGTGGATCGCACGGCTCCAGCGGTGGATCGCACGGGATTCACGGGTTCATCCAGCATGTGATCCAGCATTTCCACTCCAGCGGTGGATCGCACGGCTCCAGCGGCGGGTCGAGTGGTGGATCGTACGCTTCGTACGGCTCCAGCGGTGGCTCGAGCGGCGGTTCGTATGGTTCCAGCGGCGGTTCGAGCGGCGGTTCGTACGGCTCGGCCGGCGGCTACTATGTCGCTTCGACCGTCCCCGCGAGCGGCTACTATGTCGCTTCGACCACCCAGGCCAGCACCCCCACCACCGGCGTGGCCTACCTGAACGTGAACGTTCCGGCCGATGCCAAGGTTTATCTCGAGAACAAGCTGATGACGCTCGGCGGCACCGATCGCCGCTTCGTCAGCCCACAGCTTCCGTTGGGAAGCCAGCACGTTTACACCGTGAAGGTCGAAGTCGAACGAAACGGCAAGACCATCACCAAGACCACCCAGGCGGCCATCCTGGCCGGCCAGGAGATCGCGGTTTCCGTCAAGCTGGACGCTCGCAACGACAAGGAGCTGGTCGCAACCGTGGCGCAGCTCGCCAGCCGCTGAAGTCGAGCAAGTACGCCCGACGGAGCGGCTGGAGCGGACCGGCAGTGCTTCTTCACGCTGAGGCAAGACGGAGGGACCCGTCTTCCTCAGCATTTTTCTTTGATTGTCTCGACGGACTCGTGTTCACCGGAGCGTTCATCGTGGTCACGCCGCCCAACCGCCAACCGATCGCGCCTGCCAGGTCGCCCAACCTGTCACCGGGCCGCCAGCGGCTCATTCGCTGGGCCATCAGCTTCTGGCTCGTCTACCACCTCTCGGCGATCATCATCGCGCCCGCATCGGTGAGTCCGGCATCCTCGCTGGTCCAATCGGTCTGGCTGGTGTTCCAGCCCTACCTTCAGGTTCTCTATCTCAACAACGGATATCACTTTTTGTGCCCGAGCCGGCCGAAAGCACTCTGCTGGCCTACAAAGCCGAGCGCGCCGACGGCACCGTCATCGAGGGGCGCATTCCCAATCGTCAGATCGTCCCGCGATTACTTTACCACCGTCACTTCATGCTGACCGAGCAGATGAATTCCGGGCCACCCGACCTCGAAGAGCCGTGGTATCGCTCGTACGCGGAACACATCGGCCACAAATACGGCGCCACGAAGGTCACACTGACGCGCCAGCTTCATTATCTGCCCACGATGGAGATGGTCCGGGGTGGGATCAGCCTTCATAATCCCGAGAGCTTCGAGTATCAGCGGTTGGGAGAATTCCAGTGCGGCGAATAATCGACCCGATTTCCGATTATCTGAAGGATCTGACGCAGTCGGTGTCGCGCCAGTGGGATCAGTTCTGGTTCACGCCGGCCGATCCCACGCTGCTCGCGCTCATACGCATCGCCACGGGTTTGATGCTTCTGTACACCCACGCGGTGTGGGGGCTCGCCCTCGACGACTTTTTCGGGCGGCAGAGCTGGCTCGGCCCCGACCTCGTCCGTGGCCTGCAGAGCCAGCAGTACACGTACTCCTTCTGGTGGGTCGTGCCTCCGCAGGCGATGTGGTACGCCTATGCGGCCTCGATGCTCGTCTTCTTGTGCTTCACGATCGGCCTCTGGACGCGAGTCACTTCGGTCCTCGCGCTGGCCGCGGCGATCTCGTACGTGAACCGGGCTCCCGCCGCCCTCTTCGGTCTCGACCAGATCAACATCATGCTGACCCTCTACCTCGCGATCGGTTCGAGCGGACGGGTGCTCTCGGTCGATCGCTGGCTGGTTTGCCGCGGGAAAGGGGAGAACGTACCCCCGCCCGCGCCGAGCATGGCCGCCAACCTGGCGCAGCGGCTGATCCAGGTCCACATGGCCGTCATTTATCTGTTCGCCGGCTTGAGCAAGCTGCAAGGGCCCTCATGGTGGAACGGCGAGGCCATGTGGCGGGCATTCGCCAACCTCGAATACCAGTCGATGGACATGACCTGGCTGGCCTGGCACCCCTGGATCGTCAATGCGATCACTCACATCACGATTCTCTGGGAAATCTCCTACTGCGTGCTGATCTGGAACCGGCTGGCGCGCCCGCTCATGCTGCTGGCGGCGGTCATCACGCATGTCGGCATCGGCGCCTGCCTGGGAATGTGGACGTTTGGCCTGATCATGCTGGTCGGCAACGCGGCCTTCTTGCCCAACGATTGGGTGCGCCAGATCGTCGGGGCAATCATCCCCGACCGGCTGTCGCCGATTCTGGGAGAGCCCAGGCTCTGGCCGTTCCCGCAACCGGCCGCTGCGGCTCGTTCCGCGCGTCAGCGGGTGGCCGGTGTGGACCGATAAAAGGTGTCAGCAAACGATCCTGACACCTTGCACCGGATCGGTGGCTTCGAGCGATTTCGCGGCGTTGAAAAAAACCCACCTCATTTTCACAGCGGGTTGACAGCAAGCAACTTCTTCGCCGTGATGGACGGATACGGGCCGACGTCGAACCTCCCGTCCTTTCCATCCATGATCCGGTCGTCAACGTGCAAAGTGCTCCATGCCCGGATCGATTGAGGAGACTGCAATGCTGGTTAACCTCTTCCGCGATGCCGCGCTCCGCAGAATCGCCGGTTCCCGACCGCGCAACCCGACCGCCCGAAAGCCCTCCTGGGATTCGCTCGAAAAGCGCGAGCTGCTGTTGACCCTCGTGCTCCCTTCGTCGGACGGATCGACGCTCACGGCCTCCTACACCATTACCAATGTTGGGTTTTATCCTGGAAATACTGCATACGGCGGGGACTTCCTGGGCACTCTCGACGGCACCACGGCACTCGCCACTTACTCCGTTGACCTCACAGGCAGCGTCCCCTTCGCCGGTACCTACAACGCAGTCGTGACGACCGACGGCACGACCTTCGCAAATCCCGTGTCGAATGCGGGCGCCATCGCCTGGCTGATGACGAACCTCGCGCAGAAGGCTGGCTCAGCCGACGCGCAGGGTGCGCTTCAGGCTGCAATCTGGCATGAGGAGTACGGAACGACCGGCTTCCAGCTTGATGGCGCCGACAACTCCAACGCTCCTGGAGATAACGACCCGACGCTCATCACCGACTACAGGGACGATCTGAGCGAGCTCGGGACCAACACCGCTAGTGTCAGCAGCGTCGACTGGATCAGCCCGACTTACCAGGACGGCGCGGGCCCGGTGGATGGCCTGGTGGCCGTGCAGGTCGGCCAGGCCGAACCGCTCGCGCTGCCCGATACCAGCGTCCCCTATTTCAGTTACACGTACGTGGATCCCAAGAGCGGTGAAACCAATTACGAATCAGCCTCGGGCGGGAATTTCATGGGAACTCTCAACGGCACCACGCATCTGTCGGCAACGTACTGCGTTACGATCAACAGCGGCATCAGCATTCCCGGCAGCTTCAACGCGACCGTGACGAGCTACGGCGCGGTCTACGGCGACATCGTGCCGAATGCCGGAGCGATCGCCTGGCTCGTGACAAACCTCGGGCCGACAGCAACGACGGGTGACCAAGAGGATGCCCTCCAGGCCGCAATCTGGTACGAAGAGTACCCCCCGGTTAATGGCACGCCCAACTTCCAGCTCGATGGCGTCAACAACAGCAATCCCGAAGGCAACGACGCGACGCTTATCGCCGACTACCATAATGACCTATCGGCGCTGGGAACGCACACCGCTCCGGTCGGCAGCGTCGACTGGATCAGTCCGATCGAGGCGAACGAACAAGCCAATCAAGACCAGGGCTTGGTGGCCCTGCCGCTGGTCATCGCGCAGACCAAGACCACCGTGTCATTGTCGGTAACGCCAGCCGCGTTCGGCCGGACGGTGACCTTCAGCGCGGCGGTGACCAATACGACCGGCACAGGCGGCACGCCCACCGGCTCGGTCCAGTTCCAGATCGACTCAGCGAATTACGGGAAACCGGTCCGGCTGAGCGCAGGCGGCACGGCCGCCATCAATGACGCAACCCTGGGCGTCGGGTCGCACAAGATCGACGCGGTCTATATCCCTACCGGCAACTTCACAACCAGCACGTCGCTCAATGGGCCCAATGACACTCAGAAGATCACACCCGATGTCACGGCGGTCTTCGTGAGCTCTTCGGCCAACCCCACGACGAAGAACAAAGCGGTGAGTCTCTCGGTGACGGTGGCCAACGAGAGCCCCCAAAGCACTGCGATCCCTCTCGGCACGGTGGTGCTCACGATCGACGGCAAGGCCAAACCCGCCATCACGCTCTCGAGCGGCAAGGCCGTACTCAAGGGACTGAAGCTGGCCGCCGGCACGCACACGGTCACCGTGCTCTACACACCGATGAGCCCCAACTTCGCAACCAGCCACGGCCAGCTCACCGGCGGCGAGATCGTCAAAGAATAATCGAGCACGGCCGCTCTGGGGGTTCATCACCGTCCCAGGACAATCAACTGCGGTTTCTGGGGGCCGAGTCGGTTCATGTTGTAAAATCTCTGTTGACGGCTTGCCAGGAAACAGCTTCTCTGCCATGATGAATGCATGCTGACGTGGAGCCGTCCTCGCTCGTTCCTGCCGCTTCTGGCGTTGACGCAATCGTGAGGGGCGCAGATATCGTCGTTCCGGGATTGATTCATGGAGATTGCAATGCTGGCTAGCCTTTTTCAAAAATTCGCATCGGGCAGAGGGACCCGTTCCCACCGTCGCATCGCGATCGCCCGAACGCCGCGTTTTGATTCGTTGGAGGATCGAAAGGTGCCGGCGATTCTCACACTTCCGATCACCAGCCTGCCGACCTTCACGATCACACTGACATTGCCGGGGCCCGCCGGCGCCAACACCTATGCACACGTGCCCGTTTCGGGTGGCAACTTCCTGGGGACGTACAACACGACCGCGCTCTCCTCCAGCTACGGCCTCAGCCCGCAGCTCGGCATCAACGTAGGCTCTACCTACTACTCCGCCAGCGAGAATAACAACGGCACGACTTACGGGGCCGCCGTACCGAACGCGGGCAGCATCGCCTGGCTGCTCGGGACCTACGGGCCCTCGGCAAATTCGGCCGGTCTGCAAGATGCCCTTCAAGCCGCGATCTGGCGAACGGAATTCGGCACCAACTTCGAGCTTGACGGAGTGGACAACTCGACTTCGATATCGTCGTCAAGCGTGAACGCCGTGATCGGTCCCACATACCAGGCCGAGCTTGCTGCGCTCGCGAACCACACCTTGCCGGTCAGCGATGTGACGTGGATCACTCCGGATTCGGCGGAGGTCCTTTCGACCATGCAAGTCCAGGGATTGGTGGCTCTGGGACAGACGAACATCCCCAGCGCCACGGCAACTTTCGTGACCTCATCGGCCAACCCGGTGAGAAGAGGCGGAGCCGTGACTTTCTCGGCGACCGTGCTGGCCGATCAGAGCCCGCTGGGCACGGTGATACCTCTCGGTACGGTGGTGTTTACGATCGACGGCCAGACGAGGGCCTCCGTCGTGCTATCGAATGGCAAAGCCGTCCTCAAAGGAATCAAGCTGGCGGCCGGCACGCATACCGTTACGGTCGCTTACATCCCGCTCAATTCCAGCTTCACAGCCAGCCAGGGCCAGCTCATCGGAGGCCAGAGGGTGAGGGTTCACAGGTGAGCCACGTTCGTTCAACCTGATCCTCGCGTCAGCCGCCATTTGTTGACGATGGTCGAAACCTGGTCGCGGATGTGGTCCCGTGCGAGTTCGCGATCGGCGTACCTATCCAGGAGCTCGTCGTAGTTGGTGTGAGCATGACGGACGTGGGCGATCACAGCGAGCCGAATCGCCTCCTGGCTGAATTCTTTGGCGGCCGCGCTGCGGCCGATGCGGCCGCTGTACTTGCGACAGGCATGTTCGGCGATCTCGATCTCTTCTCGCGCGGGGCACCCGGGATAAAGGGCGCGAATCGC
Source organism: uncultured Isosphaeraceae bacterium (assembly GCA_963823675.1). GTDB lineage: Bacteria > Planctomycetota > Planctomycetia > Isosphaerales > Isosphaeraceae > CAWGMT01. The sequence goes on from CAWGMT010000026.1 coordinate 85,573, forward strand.
GCGTGCAAACGCGGCCACGAACTCTTGATCCTGGAGCATCCGCTGCTCGGCGGCTCGTGCCTGGCGGCGGGCTCGAATCTCCGCGTCGGCCAGTGATTCCTCCTCGGCGCGGCGGATGGCTTCCGGCTCGACGAGGACTCCTTGACGCTCATAGCGTTTGCGCGCCGCGACCAGCGCACGACCACGGCTCGGAGCGTCGAGTACTTGCTGGCCCGGCGCGTGACCGCTTGATCGCCGCTGGGCAAAAACTCCAGGCGGTCGAGATCGGCACAGGCCATACAGAGAGCCTTTTCCCGCTCCAACCGCAGCAGGCGGCCCTTCCCCAGCTCTTCGCCGCACTCGGAACACGCGGTGGGGCGAACCACCTCGAAAACGACGATCTCGTCTTTGGGCCTCGTCCTCTTGTCTTGCATGGAACTCGGCGTAACGGCAGAAAGCGGTATGCTGGAGGTCTGGCTTTCCAGCCTGACTCCTGGGAATGCCAGGCCGGAAAGCCTGACGCACACTTGCACGATATGTTCCGCGTGCGCAAAGAGTATAATCGGCGTCGAGATTGTCAACAATTGATGTCGGGCAGAGAGAATCCTTGAAAATCCGCCGGCTTCCGTGGACGATGGCAAACGCGAGATCTGAGGCGCCGTAGCGATGGGCGATCCGGGCTGACGACCGACAGACTCTGGAGCGCGAGTTCAAGGTGCAGGCCACGGGCGTGCTGGACTATCAGCGATTCCTCGTGAACCCCGGCTTCGAGCAAGACGTGTTGCAAAACGGATGGATGGAGGTCGTCTGGAAGAGGCCGAAATCATAGTCACCCGTCAACTTTGTTGACGGGTGACTATGAGCGACCAGGCGGCGCCCCAGCCGAACCTGGCGGAAACGCAAGATCAGGCGAACAAAGAACAAGAAACGTAAGCTCGAGATGCCACACTGATCGGATCACTTTGTGAGCAAGCCGCGATCACGTAAGAGTATGGAATCGGAGCGGCCGGAGGAGGACGGCGACCCGGATGGACCGTTGGTACACGGGATTTCGGCCGATCTCTTGCCGCACCTGTGGCGATTCCGCACGCTCTTCCGGGACGGGCGCGACGCGGAGAAGGTCCTGCGCTTCGCCCTGCGGCTCGCCCTCGACTTCTTCGCCGCGCAGGAGGGCTGCGTCGCCACGGTCCAGCCGGGAGGGTCCGAGGCGAAGATCCTCTTGCCGGCGCCGCCGGAAAGTTGGTGGGACCGCTCGATGCTCGCGGGCTTCCTCCGAGGCGACAAGGTCCGTGTTCCCCCCGAGCTCATGCTGGCCCGCATCCGCCGGCACGGGCGAATGTGGGGAGCACTCGCCGTACGACTGCCGGGTGGCAACTATCACTGGGAAGAGCGGCAGGCCTTTTCGTCGCTCGGCGCCCTGGCCAACGAGCTGATCGACCAGATCGACCGCGACCGGGTGCGCGAGGTTCGCGCCCGGGTCGATCGCAAAGTCATGGAGCAGAGCCAGCCCAAGCACCTTTTCTACGAGGTGCTCCACGGCATCCGGTCGCTGACGGCTTACGACCATTCGGCCGCGCTCTTGACCTACGACGACGAGCTGGATGCGCTCGAGGTCGTCGCCGAACAGATCGCCTGGCAAAAGGCAAAGGGCCAGAACGTGGGCCGGAAGCTGCCGCTCTCGCAGCCTCTGTTCGATCGGCTGTGCCGGCCCGTGGTCTACGGCTTTGACCGGGCCGGGCGGACCTGGGACGACTGGACCGAAACAGACGCGACGGCCCTTGCGGAGCTCCTCGACTTCGACGGCCAGGGAGCGGCGGGCGTGCCCTCACCGCGCGAGGGTGCGATTCTCTGCGCCCCGCTGGTCACCCGCGCCGGGCTCCTGGGGGTCCTGAAGGTCGCGGCAATCCGCGCCGGGACGTTCAGCCAGTACGAGGTCGAGCTGGTCTCGCAGTTCCTCCCCCAGGCAGCCGTCGCCCTTCAAAACGCGCGTCGGGCCGAATCGCTCGAGCAGCGCGTGCTGATCGCCGAGCGCAAGCACGCGATGGCCGACCTTGCCCGGGGAGTCTCCCACGACGTGAATAACGCTCTGGGGGCGGTGCTCCCGCTCGTGCAGCAGTTGCGCGCAGAGATCGAAGCGGGCTCGCTCGAGGCAACGGTCGTCGCGGAGGATCTCGCCCAGATCGAGCACTCGATCCAGGTTTGCCGGCGGATCTTCGGCGGGATGCTCAACATCGCCCGGGGCAGCTGCCCGAGACTGCCAGCGCGGTGTCGCTGCGTCACGCCGCCGACAGCGCGCTGGCGATCCTCCGCGAGGGCCTCAACCGGCGCGGGGTCCGCCTGGTCGTCGAGGTCCCGCACGATCTGCCGCCGTTAAGCGGCGTTCAGGCGGATGTCGAGCAGCTCCTGCTTGAACCTCGTCAGCAATGCCCGAGACGCGACGAAGGCGGGCGACCAACTGGCCATTCGGGCTAAGAGCGACGGTGCGACGATCGAGCTTCTCGTCGAGGATACGGGGTGCGGCATGCCCCGGGAGCATCTGGTCCGAATTCAGGAGCCCTTCTTCACGACCAAGGCCAATGGCCACGGGCTTGGCCTGGCGATCTGCCGTTCCATCGTCGCGGAGATGCGCGGGCAGTTCCAGATCGACAGCACTCCCGGCTGCGGCACGCGCGTCTGGGCGTCGTTGCCCGTCGCCGCGGAGGGCATGGCATGAGCCTCGATCCTCAAGGCGCCCGCATCCTGGTCGTCGACGATGACCCTGGCATTCTCCACGCCGTGTCCCGCATCCTCGGCCGCCGTCACCACGTGACCTGCGTCGCGACCGGGCCCGCGGCCATCGAGGAGGCGAAGCGCCTGCGGCCAGACCTCGCGATCGTCGACATCCGCCTGCCCGAGATGACCGGTTTCGAGGTCACTCGAGCGCCTCAAGACGACCCTCCGCGACGTGGACGTCATCCTCATGACCGGCAACGCCGAGGAGCCCGATGACAACCTGATCAAGGCCATCGACGAGGGGGCCTTTTACTTCATCCAGAAGCCCTTCGACCGCCGGGTGCTCCTGGCGCTCGTGAATCGATGCCTCGAGCTGCGCAGGCTGCGAGAGGAACGGGAGATGTTCCTGCGGCGCGTCGAAGCGGGAGCTCGAAGAGGCGCGCCAGTTTCAGCTCAGCCTGTTGCCTCCCCCCACTTCAACCTCGGGGGCATTTCCATCCACGCCCACTACAAAGCCTGCAACGAGCTGGCCGGCGACATTTACGACTACGTGGAAGCCGGCGATGGCGCCGTCGCGCTTCTGATCGCCGACGTCGTCGGCCACGGGACGTCCGCGGCGATGATGACCGGGGTCGTCAAGGCGGCGTTCCGGGCGTCCCACGTCGACCGCTTCGAGCCGCGGGCCGTGGTCGAGCGCGTTCGTGAGGGCATTCGCGACTTCGACGCGAGCCGGTTCGTCACGCTGTGTTGCGCTCGCGTGAACTCCGGGCGCCGGGAGCTGACTTACGTCAACGCCGGCCATCCTGAGCCGATCGCCCGCACCAGCTCCGCACAACCCATCTTGCTTGCGCCCACCGGCCCGCTCTTGACGTCCGCTTTGAGCGACCTGCCGTATGAGCAAGTCACCGTCGAGCTGGGCCCCGGTGACTCACTCCTTCTTTACACCGACGGTGTCACGGAGGCTCACGGGGCGACCGGGCTGTTTGGCCAGGAGCGGCTCGTCTCGTCGATGATGCGCCGGGATCGCCGCGGCAAAGACCTGCTCGACGGCCTGCTCTCGGAAGTCGCGGCCTTCTCGGGCTCTTCGACTTATCAGGATGACATTACTTTACTGACGTTGGATCTTGACGGGACCTCAGGATCGTGAGTTTCTCCAGCCGTACGATGGTCGCGCCAGGGCAAGAGCCATGTCCCAGATGCGCACGCTGCCGTCGGCGCCGCCTGTCGCGAGCATTCGGCCGTCGCCCGAGAAGGCGACTGATTGAAGGCTCATCTCATTCGCCCTGACCGAACCCACTTCGCGGCCAAGGGCGACCCCCCAGAGCGCGGCAGTGCCGTCCGCCCGGGCCAGGGCCAGGAGATCGCCGTCGGGTGAAAACGCAAGTGCTCGCACTCCAAAACGTGCCACGGGCAGCGTGCATTGAGGTCGACCGCTGGCGGCGTCCCAGAGCCGTACGGTGCATTCGAGATAGCTGGTCGTCGCGAGCAGTGCTCCGTCCGGCGAATACGCCATTGCCGATACACCGTTTCCAGCCGAGTGCGCGCGGAAGGTTGTCCGCTTTTTCCTGCACTCCACGTCCCAGAGTGTCACCATCCCCGCCGAGTCGGCGACTGCTACCGTTGACCCATCCGGGGAGAATTCCAGGCCGGTGACGCCCCCGTGATGCCCGCCCAGCACGGCCAACTGACGCCGGCTGCGCCAATCCCAGAGCGTGACCGGCCCGGCGATCCCGCCCGCGGCCAGGAGCCTGCCGTCTCGAGAAAATGCGACGAGCATGGCATTGTTCTGGCCGTCGGGCCGCACGGCGCCGAGTTCCTCGCCGGATGGCACGTTCCAGAGCCTCACAGCATTCCAGAGTCCCCCTACCGCCAGAGTCTTTCCGTCGGAAGAGAATGCCACTGACCGCGCGGTTCCGACCGACTCTTCATCGATCAAGTTCTGCTGCCCGCCCAGAACATCCTTGACCCAGACGTCGCCCGAGATCGTGGTTGACGCGAGTCGGGCGTCATCGGGGGAAAAGGTGAGCGACCAGACTGGTGAACCGCAGTCGTCGCGGGCGGCCTGCGCGAATGGTCGATCCTTCTCGTCGGGCTGCATCCCGAGATCATCGCCCGACCCGGGCACGGAGCGGAAGATTGCGCAGAGTGCTGCCAGTAACAGCAGCCATCCAGCGCACGCTGAGAACCGGCCGGGACGGTGGCGAGCCCAAAGTACTCTCTTCGACATGCTTCTTCCTCCCAACGAATTCCTGGCGTCGTCTACCAAGGAATTAGGAATAAGCCGCGGAACGTTACCGGGATGTTTTATGATCGGGGTGGCCGGCGATGAGAATCGGGGTGGGGCGGCGCTCAGTAAGATTGTCGAACGGCCGCACCCGCGGCAGGACGGCGGCGAGCCTGCTCCTGGAGGGCCTCGATCCCGTCCCATAAGTCTCGGAGCGTCTGTCGTTCGACTGCGTCAAGAGCGGCCAGGGCTGACTCATCACGCAGGCCGGCCAAGGCTGGGTCGACTCGCCAGCGCCCGAGGCGTTTTGCAACCTCGAAGCGTTCCACCGGCGTGGCCTTCTCGAGGCGGACGGCGCAATCCGTAAGCGCCGTCTTGATCCAGTGAGCCGCCTGGCCGCGTAGACGCTTCCGGGCGACGGAGTCAGGAGGGACTGCGTCGTGGCCGCGGCCGCAGCCGGCCAGAGCGGCCGCGCAGGCGGCCTGGTAGCGGTTCTCCGCGCCCGCCAGGTCAGCGAGATCCGGCTGTGCCGCGAATGCTTCGGACCAAAGACGCGCCGAGCTCGCGTAGAGCTGCCTGAATGAGCAGAGACGGGCAAAATCGGCATGTTCCTCGGCGTTAACCGGCCGGTCATCGCCCCGCAAGAGCGCGGGAAGCCGGGCCGCCAGGGCAATCATCCGCTCCGCCGTGCGGACCAGCGAGGCCCGGTCGGTATCACGTTGGGGCCAGGGCGCCGGGGCGTCCGATTGACTGGCGGCGTCGAGGGCCGCTTCGAATTGGCCGCCAGCCAGGAGCGCCCGACCGAGGCCGACATGGAGCGGAGGGAATCGAGGATCGAGCCGGATCGCCTGCCGAAATACGGCGATGGCCTCGTCGCTGCGGCCGGCGTAGACGAGCGCGTTGCCGAGCGCGTCGCAGCCGAAGACACACGAAGGATTCTGGCGGATCGCCTCGCGACACTCGGCGATCGCCGCCTCCCAATCACCCCAGTCCGACCAGGCTCTGGCAATGAGGCCGCGGACCATCCCATCGTCGGGCTTGAGTCGTTTCGCCTCGCTGAACTCGTCTTCGGCTTCCTGACGCTCGCCGAGCGTCAAGAGAACGGCACCGAGCGAAACGTGCGCATGCGCCTCGCCGGGACGAAGCCCCATCCACTGGCGGAAGGTGTCGGCCGCTTCCTCGAATTGACCGCTCTGTTGCAGTGACTTGCCCAGCTCCCTGAGAGCGAGGCCGCTCTCGGGCCGGATGGCCACGGCGACGGCAAAGAACCTCGCCGCCTGGTCCGGCTTTCCCGAAATCAAGAGCTCCCGGCCGAGGTCGGCGTTCACCCAGAAATCGTCAGGGTGGGCGCGCTGCGCGCGCCGGAGCAGCCCCACGGCGATGTCCCGCTTGCCCGCCGTCGCCAGTGAGAAGGCAAGCCGGGTCACGCTGGCCTCCGGAAGGCGCTCCACAATGGCGGTGCCGGCGAGCCGAATCAGCGTGTCGAGCTTCTTCACCGGGTGGACGTCCTGCCGGCCGAGGGTGTCGCGCAGCTTGTTCCGCCAGGGGTCGGGGTCGGCGGCCTTGGCGATGGCGACGAGCCGCTGCGACCCGGCCGCATCACGCTGCCTGCGCATCCTGCGGATAAAGGCCCACTGGTCAAGAGCGTTGGCAAGTTGCGCCGCGACCGGGCTGGCGGACAGCCGGGCCCCGGCATCGGCCGGATCGAGCGCGTTGACGTCGACCCCGTAACCACGAAACGCCGCCAAATACTCAGCGTCGGCCTGCCGGTCGTCGCCGTGGACGCCGAGGTCGTTGTGAATCCCGGCGAGCCGCTCGACCATGCGGCGGTCCTTTTCGGCCGCGTCGGCCAGGTCGCGCTCGCGCTCGATGCCCGCCAGGACGGCCCGCACGCGATCGCGCAGCGCGGATTTCACCTCACGCCCCGTCAGTAGAGACTCCGCTCGCCGGGCGGCCTCGATCGCCTCGACCCACAGGGTCGCCTCACCGTCGGTCGCCGATCGGGCCTGCTCCCGCCTGGCGCTGGCGGCATCGAGCGCACTGTTAACCTGGAAGCTCACCGCTTCGGCTTGCTTCAGCCGCTCACGGCTCACCCACGTCCACGCACCGGCCGCCAGGAGCCCGGTGGCGAGCACCGACGCGGCCAGGGCTACCGCGAGAACGCGGCGCTTGCGCTCGGCGGCCGCGAATGCCTCGGCCCTGGCACGCGCCAGCCCCGCCTCCCGTACCCGCTGCTCGGCGCCCGCGAGATAGGCCGTAAGCGCGGCGAGCACGACGCTCGCATCCCGCGGGCGTTCCTTCGCGGTGGCAGCCAGGCACGACCTGGCGAGCGCGACCAGCTCGACGCTGGCCCCACACAAGTCGAGCCGGGCCAGGGCGTCGCAGAGGTCCGCGCGCTCGGCCATGCGGTAGAGCTCGGCGGTGGAACGGCCCGAGTAGGCCGGCAGGCCGGTGAGGATCTCGCAGAGGATCGAGCCGAGGCCAAAGACGTCGGCCCGTTCGTCGATCGTGTCGAGTGCGCCCCGAGCCTGCTCGGGAGCCATGTAGGCCGGCGTCCCCAGCACCGAGCCGGCTTGCGACTCATCGCCGGCCGAGCCGCTGCGCAGGGTGCGGATGGCGCTTTTCTCCTCATGCCTTTGCATCGCCTTCTTCTCGTCGGCCACGCCCCCTTGCTCGAGCACCTTGGCCAGCCCCCAGTCCATGACCTGCACTTCGCCGAAGCTGCCCACCATCACATTCGACGGCTTCAAGTCGCGATGGACCACGCCCCGCGAATGGGCGTAGGCCATCGTCTGGCAGACCTGTTCGAAGATCGACAGGAACCGCGTGCGGTCCGCGGACGGCTCCTTGCGATCCTCGAGGAGCGCGGCCAGGGTGCAACCCTTGACCAGTTTCATGGCGATGTAGAGCCGGCCGTCGGCGAATCGGCCGATCTCGTGCACCGGGACAATCCCTGGGTGCTGGAGCTGCCCGCCGATCTGTGCCTCCTCCACGAACCGGCGAATCATCTCGGGATGGTCGCGGTGCTCTTCGAGGATGACCTTGACGGCCAGGTCGCGGCCCAGGTCGACGTCGCGGCCCTTGAGGATGACTCCCATGCCGCCGCGGGCCAGCTCGCCGATCAGTTGATAGCGGCCGGGGTCGCCCTTGACGTCGGGCATCTCCTCGGAACGGGGCCGGACCGGCCAGACGTCATCGGCCGAGCAGTCGCGCAGCAGCACCCGGGGAACCGGGCCGAGCGATTCGTCGAGGCTCCTCAAGACGCCCGAGACCGGGCCGGCCCCTGTCGGCCCGCAGGAAGCCCGCACGAAATCCCGGTCTCCGCCACATTGCCGATTGACGAACTGACCGGTCTCGTCATCGCCTGCGCCAGTCGCGTTCTCGGCTTCCAGGCCCAGCCGCAGCAGGCATTGCGGGCACAGCCCCTCGGGGAGGTTGGCCGGCTGGTTCGCGCCGCATTCGGGACAGGCTCCCTCGACCGTCATCCCCAGTCCTTTCCCAGAACTCATTGATTTCCAGACGATGCCAGGCCGCGCGCTGCCCTCTGAAATAAGTATTGGGATCATGGCGCCAGATGTTACCAGGGCTCCCGATTTTTTAGTCTTCCAGGGCGGCAAACAGGGAACGGATTTCGTCATCGACCTGCGCCGGATCGTCGACGGTGGCGGCGATCTCCTGGCGAAGCAGCATGCCGTAGCGGCGGCGGAGTCGATGAACGGCAACACGGACCGCTCCCTCGGTGCTGCCCAGGCGCTCGGCGATTGACGCGTAGGGAGCGGCCCGGGCGCCGCCGGTCAATACGGCCCGCAGCTCCTCGAACGTGCCAGCCCGGCCTGCGTCGTCGTACTCCCGGCGCAGCTCGTCGTAGACCCGGGCCAGCAAGGTCACGGCCCAGCTCCGGTCGAAGATCCGCTCGGGCGTCAGCTCGTGCGCCGGCTCGCGGGCGTACCGCCCCTCGGCATCGAGCACGTCGATCGGCAGGATGCGCCGGCCGCCCCCCCGTTTGTAGGCGTTTGCCCGGTCGCACTGCCCGCTGAGCCGCCGGGCGCAGACAGTTCGCAAGAATGCGCGGAAGCGGCCGCGATCGGGGTCGGCCTTGGCCAGCACGCCCCGCTCCAGGACGTAGGCGAAGAAGTCCTGGGTCAAGTCCTGGGCGTCATCAGGGGCATAGCCCTGGCGCCGGATGTAGGCGTAAATCGGGTACCAGTAGGCGCCACAGAGCGTAGCGAGTGCCTCGCGGGCTTCGGGCGCATCGCGATCCCCGGCCGCGATCACCCGGCTCCAGCGGGTCGTCGGAAAATGCCCGGCACGAGGCGGTTCGGAAGTTGGCTGTGGCTGTGTCATCAGTTTTATCATCAGTGAGCCTCTCGATTGTGTCAATCCATGCAAAGACGCACGCGAATCGACTCGCGGGTATGATGCCGATCAGGCCTTTCGAGGATTTTCCACGGAATGCGTTCGCCGTCGCGTCGTCTTACAAGCAAATGAGCCTAACCGACCTGACAGCGCTGATCGACGCCCACGCCGGCGCGCTCGTGCTGTACGCACGGCAATGGTGCGGTGCGCCCGAGGACGTGGTCCAGGAAGCTTTCCTGAAGCTCGTCCGCCAGGCCCGGCCGCCCCGAGACCCGGCCGCCTGGCTCTACCGCGTGGTGCGCAACGGCGCTCTCGATGCCGCCAAGATGGCCCGGCGGCGATATCAGCGTGAGTCGGCGGCAGCCCGCTCGGTCCGCTGGTTCGTCGAGCCCGAGGTCGACGGCCTCGATGCCGAAACCGCTGTGGCTGCTTTGGAAAAGCTCGCGCCCGAAGGTCGCGAGGTCATCGTGGCCCGCCACTGGGGCGGGTTGAGTTTTGAACAGATCGCCGAGGTCGTTGGCTGTTCGGCGAGCACGGCTTTCCGGCGCTACACCGCCGGCATCGACGAGCTACGCGAGCAACTGGGGGTGGTATGTCCGAACCGTTCCTCGAACGCCTGAGCCGGTTCACGCCGGATGCCGGCAGGCTGGACCGCGACGCCTTGCTGTTCGCGGCCGGCCGCAGTTCGGTCCGCCCGCACCGCGGCTGGAGGACCCTGGCCTCTCTTCTGGCCGCCACCCAGGTGCTGTCCTTGGTCGTTCTTTGGCCGCACGAGGTTGTGAATCCGACTTCGCCTGGAAGGACGCCGAACATGGCTGTCGAACCGGCGTCCACACGTCCGACAGCGCTCGAGCCGCGGGCCTTCGACGCGTGGGCAAGCCCCACCGTCCTGTCGTCTCGCGCGCCTGCTGGCGCAGCCGGAATCCGAAGATCGTCCTGCCGCGAACGTGAACTTCGTCGACAGCGGGCCGCCTTTACGGGCCTCGGGACCGATCCCGCAGTCGCTGCTGAACTGAGCCAGCTCACCAGCCAGAACTTTGGATCCTTTTCTTTTCTCAGGAGCCATCCCATGCGCACAGCCCTTTTCTGCGTCACCGCCCTTTGTACCTTGGCAATTCCCTGCCAGGCCCAGCAGACAGCCTCGCCGCCGGAAACGCTCATCCGGCTGAGCGTTCAGCCCGCGCCGGCACCCAGGCCGGCGCTCCGATACCTGCTGCTGCCTGAGCTCAACGAAATGAACCCCGGCAACCCGATCCAGAACTACTTCAAGTGTTTCATGGAGCAGCAGAAATTCTTCTTCGACAAGGAGTCCGTCGAGCGCCGTGAGAAACTGCTGGTCATGCCGCTTGCGGAGTTGCCCGCGACAGAGCTGCGAACTTACGGCGGCTTTGCCCTGCGCCAGGCCGACTGGGCCGCCCGGCTCGATACGCCCGACTGGCAGATCCTGCTCAAGGTCAAGACCGACGGCGTCAGCATGTTGATCCCTGAAGTCCAGCAGATACGGCCGTTGGCGAGCGCTCTGAAGGTGCGATTTCGGGCCGAGGTCGCGCTCGGGCGGTTCGACGACGCGATCCGAACCGCCAAGACGATGTTTGCCATGGCTCGCCACCTGGGCGAACACCCGACGCTGGTCGGCAACCTGGTCGGCTGCACCATCGCGAATATGGCGATCGGAGTCCTGGAGGAAATGCTCCAGCAACCCGGTTGCCCCAACCTCTACTGGGCGCTGACGAACCTGCCCAGTCCGCTGGTCCGCCTCGAGAAGGGGATCGAAGGCGAGCGGGCCTTGGTCTTGGCCGAGTTCCGCGAACTGGACCCAACCGCCCCGATGAGCGCCGACCAGCTCAAGAGGTTCATCGCCTACATTGACACGCTGCTGGGAGCTGGGAAACCCCTCGAGCCGAAGAAAGGCGTGCAGGCATGGCTCGACGCTCGGACCAAGGACGAGGCGAAAGTCAGCGCCGCTCGGCGCCGTCTTGTCGAGAGCGGCTTGGTCGAGGACCGGCTGGTGCGGTTCCCGGCCGAGCAGGTGATCCTCCTGGACGAGAAGCGCGAGTACGAGGTTCGCCGCGACGACATCATGAAAATGATGTCCTTGCCCGCCTGGCAAGGGGAAGCACTGGCCGCTCAGGCCAAGGTGGCCCGGGAACCCGCTCTTTTCGAGGTTGCCCTGCTTGAGGGCGTCTCCGGCGTCCGTCTGCCGCAGGCGCGACTCGACCAGCGGATTGCGCTCTTGCGGCATGTCGAGGCGCTGCGCCTCTACGCGGTGGAGCACCAGGGCACACTGCCCGCGAAACTGACCGACACCCCTGTGCCGCTGCCGGCCGACCCCTTCACCGGCAAGCCGTTCCGCTACGAAGTCAGCGGCACCACGGCGCATCTCCGCGGCAGCCCGCCCCCCAGCGAGGAAACCGAGCCAGCTATTGCGGCGGCCGCCAATTCCTGGACCAATGGGATCCATTACGAAGTAACATTTCAGAAGTAAGACAGTTTGGAAGTCACTCGGGTTTGCCGACCTGGAAATAACCCCAGAGTTCCGCAGCTTGGCCGTCCTCGAGCACCGCGTCGACCCGGTAGCTTACGGGTGTCGGGCGGTCGAACGAGCCGAGCGGCAGCGACGCGGGGGGCGATCCAGCGCCACTCACCGGCACGGTTTGCCACGGACCGGATAGGTCGGTCTGCACGCGAATTCTGATTTCGCGGAGTTTCGACCTCTCGGGCCACGTGAATCTCAGTTTCACCGGCTCGTTCGGCTTCGGAATGGTGGGAGTCGGCAGGGCGGTGAAGGCCGTGAACAGGTCGCTTGCTGGCTTCCTCTCGGCGCGATTCGCAATCCCGTCACCGCCGTCGTCGTCCCAGCCCAAGGCTTGCTTCTGCGACCGATCCACCCACGTCTGGTTGATCCAGTATTTGTACTGGGCGGCGCCCATCACGGAATCGTCGAGCGGCTCTGGATGGGGCAGACCGATGGGGTGGCCGACGCCCTCATGGTAGACGGCGCAGTCTGACCCACTGTAAGGGACACGCCAGCCGTCGCCGCTGACGAGGCCGACGCCCAGCGCCTCATCCGCCACGTACGAGGCCCTCGAGCCGCCCGACGGTGCCCCCGGAAAGTGCCTGCCTTCAGAATCGACCGAGCCTTCAAACTTCGGCACGCCGTCGACGCGGATCGTGCGGTGGAAGTCGTCGAGCTCGCGCCAATTGATGTCGCTGAGCAAGAGCAGGATCGTGAACCCGTCCCCCTTTGCAGGCCATTTCAATTGCGAGCGAGCTGCACCGATTGAGTTGTCGAACGTCTCGCCCGCGTTCTTGCCCCGAATTTCCTCGGATGACTTCGCCACGATCAAGGGGTCCGGGTGGACATGAATATGCAGCGCCGATCTTCCCCCGGACTCCCGGCGCTGGAACAAAACCAGGCGTTTGCAGAAATAATCGACCCGCTCACGCCAATCGAAGAGCGGCTTACGGTCCTTGGGCACGAAGTACACGACGGTCAAGTCAATCGACCCGATCTCGTATCTCCCATCGAACGTACACGGCGGATCGCCGCTCTTTCTTCGCGGTTGGTCCTGAACGAAGATGATGGCATCGCCCTTGCCGCCATAGCACGGCGAAGTTCCTCGTGGCGACCCGCCACTCAGGGCTTCCGGTTTCCGCTTGGGCTCGTCCACGGAGAGGCGGACCATCCCCTCTTTTTGATCGGCGATCCCATTGCAGACCAGTGTATTGCCGTCGGGCGACCAGACCGGCCGGAACCAGCCGGCGCCAACGATCACATTCCGCCCGGTGCCGAGCTCGACGACCCGGATCTGGGGCGCCGCATGGGCGCGGTCCACGAGGCAGCAGGCGATCTTCTCCCCATCCGGCGACCAGCTCGGGCAATCCCCGTCGCAGACCGACCTGCGGTCTGAGCCATCAACCTGGGATACGTAGATCCGCGCCATCTCCCGCGCACCACCGCCGGCAGCCCCGCCGATCGAGAAAGCGATCCGCTTTCCGTCGGGAGACCAGTCGGGCCACCGGCCCGGACCGATGCGGCGCTCGCCGGTCCCACCGCGGTCGATCATGAAGATGCCGAGGTCCTTGTCCGGCTCGCGCTGGCCCTCGCGCATGAAGAGGAGGCGCTTGCCGTCGGGCGACCAGCGGGGCACCGACCCTTCCGCGAACTTTCTGAGACCTGTCCCATCGACACGCACCACCCAACATTCCGGCGTGCTGACCATTTCGCCGGAAGCGACCTTGTACGCGTCGAAGGCGACCCACTCACCGTCCCGGGAGCACGAGGGAGAGCCGATATGGTCATATTGGCGTAGCTTGATGATATCGCGGCCCCTGCTGCCGTCGCGCAGCGGCTGGAATCGAAGCGTGTTGGGCCAAACCGGAGCGCCCCCCTCCTGGGCCGGTGCCTTCGTGACATCGGCGAAAGAGGTCAACACCAGCGCCAGGACAAGAACCTCGACCCTGCTTACCCTGGTAAACCGAATCCTCACGGCCGCCTCCTTCAGGATTGTATTCCCCAGAGACGATGATGAAGGCATCCGCCCGCCGGATCTGCCTGGGTTCCGGGCCGGGTGGACCCAGGGGATTGCTCCGCGAGGGCTCCCACAGACCCGTACGTGCCCTCTCAGGTATCCGGCTCTTCGTGTCATGAGCTCGCTACGGGGCGGCCGCGATCCGTTGTTGTTTCGTGGACACTTCCACGGGTTTCGATGCACCCGCCATGTTGCCCTCGCAAAGCAATAAGACCGTTCGCCCCGAACGGTGGGTCCGGACTTTGCAGCCTACCAATCGGGGACTAGAATGGCGAGAGTAATGTGAGAGATCTGCTTCCCCTTCAGGCAGGTAACGCCGGGAGTGGCCATGCCGTCCCCCTTCCCAGGAATGAACCCCTATCTTGAACAAAACGACACATGGGAGGACTTCCATCAGAGTTTCCTCATCCATGCGCGAGACATTCTTAACGGGCAAGTGGGACCCAACTATCTTGTAAAGGTCGAAGTTCGACTCTACTTGCACGAGCTGTCCGCCGAAGAACGCAGGTATTTTGGCCGGGCCGACGCGGCGATCACGCGGCCTCCCGGTGCGCCGCAAGGTTCAGCGGCCGCCTCAGGGCTGGCCGGCCCAATGCAGCTTACGCTGCCGGCTGTAGATGCCGAAAGGCATTCGTCTTTGGAGATTCGCGACCGCCGTAATCGGCGACTCATAACCACGATCGAGCTTCTTAGCCCCACAAACAAGACGCCGGGGCCCGACCGAGACGAATACCTTGCCAAGCGCGCCCAAATCCTTGGTTTTCACACGAACTTGGTGGAAATTGACCTGCGCCGGGGCGGCACACGTCCTCAGCCTCCTGAACTGCCTGAGTGTGCCTATTACATCTTGGTCAGTCGCTCCGAATCGTGGCCACACGTGGATTTCTGGCCGGTAGGCCTACGCGATCGCCTGCCTGTCATCCCGATTCCGCTGGCGCCGCCGGATCCACCTGTTCTCTTCGACCTCCAGGACGCGCTTCATCATGTGTACGACGCTGCAGGCTATGGCAAGTACATCTTCGCTGAGACGCCAGAGCCGCCTCTGAGCCCGGCGGACCAGGAATGGGCCCGCCAGGTCATTAGTGCCCGTTGAGTCTCTCAGGAGGTGCCTGCTGGCTGACCCCGACCAACCCGACGGAGTGGCCGACGCCCTCATGATAAACGGCGCAGTCCGATCCACTGTAAGTCAATACGGCACACCGGCCGCGCGAGCGGCCTTCATCGCGTTCGCGTACCACTCCAGCTCGGCGAGGAAGCGGGCGGCTCGAGCATGATACCCCTCATCGTGCGGACGGCCGCTGTCATCGAACGCGTCCTGCACGCGCGGCACCGGCAGGAGCGACGGGATGCTGGGAGTGCCGAGCTCGCAGAGAATGGCCCGCAGTTGCATCGCGGCCCGCACGCCGCCAAATGCGCCGGCCGAGTAGCAGACGATCGCCGAGGGCCGCCAGAAGTACTCTTCCAGGAAGTGGTCGAGCAGGTTCGATAGCGCCGGCGGGATGCTATGGTTGTATTCGCCCGAGACGATGATGAAGGCATCCGCCTGCCGGATCTGCCCCGCCAGGCGCTCGAGAGTCTCGGGAGCCTGTCCTGCTGGATACTCCTTGTACATCAGATCGAGCAATGGGAGCCGCTCCTCGGCGGGATCAATGAGGGTCGCTTTATGTCCGCGCCCGCGACAAGCCTCGGCGATGAATCGGGCAGCCTTGATGCCCTGGCGAGCGCGCCGGACCGAGCCGTAGATGACGAGTAAGTCGAGTGGCATGGTGTCCTTCACATGTTGCGGCAGGTAGCGACCAAGCCGGTCAGTCGGCACCGCGCGGGAGAGGCCGAGCGCCGACACCGATATCAGGCCCGACTCTCGTCCATCTTACGGCTCAAATCCGGAATCTCAAGGTTCCTCAGTCGTCCAAGCTCTGAGAACCCAGTGAACGGAACGGGGACGGTGTCGGTATTGGCGATACGGGCAGGTAGGAACTCGGTTGACCTGACATCATCGGACCCGTCCGGGATTCCCCTATCGGTACGGGCGTGACTGAACACGAGCGCCGGGGAGAGGCTACCGATCATCTGGCTGCGACGGTGAACGTCGAACACGAGTGGCAGCGGCTGCGTGAGCGCTGGCAACTTCGCTTGGAGCGCGCCGGGTACGATGTTGATCGGGCCGCTAGCCGCCGACTCCTGACCGCTCCCCGCGCACTGCTACCGACTCTACACTCCCAGCCGCTCGACTGAGGCGCGTTGTTCTGCTTTTGCCGGTCGTGACGCTCCCGGCATGACCCGCAAACCCGCAACCAACGGCCGTGACGCATAAGTAGAGGCAAATCATTCAAAAACCGTCGTCGTAACCCTTTAACTGACAAGGCGGTGACGCTGTTGACGCAAATGACGCAAAAAGCCCGACACCGAAGGGGAACGGGGGAAAGGATGAAGGATGAAGGATGAATACGGGATCGGCTCGGTTGGCGAAGCGAGCTGAGGGATACCTGCCAGGCAAGGAACGGACCGAACCCATTGCCGCACGATCCCGCGGAACGAACCCTTTCCGGCGTGTTCCCGCGGAACGAACCCATTGCGACAGGATCCCGCGGAACGAACCCACTGCGGCACGATCCCGCGGAACGAACCCAATGGGGGGCGATCTCGCGGAACGAACCCACGGCGGCGCGTTCCCGAGGACTGAACCCAAACGAGGGACAGGCAGCATGCAAGAACTGTGGATTCTTCCTAGGAGACAGTTCCGCACGATGCGCGCATCTTGGCATCGCCGGAGGGGCCGGCTCGTGCAAGACTACGTGCTGATGCGCCGCGGTGCTATGGGAGGGGGCTCTGTCCCCCGATCGGTTGGTTGCGGCCACGTCGCGTTGGGCTCGGGACGCGATAAGTTCCTGGTAAACTCGGCTTTCGCGGAGCGAAAGGCGACGCTGGCTTTCGCGCCGCACCTTACAGGCCGGCTAAAGCCGGGACTCCGACCCAGAAAGAGACTGTCAGGCCAATGTCACAAATTCTCAGCGTCAGCCCGTTGCTCGGTCACCCGGACCGCGGCTATCATGGTATGGATCAGGGGGCATCCAGGCCAGAGCATTTCCCTCTTTCCATTCTTCCGCGCAGCCGCGGTGCCGGACGCGTCGTCCTGGCACAAGGAACACATACGGTGAGGTCTCTGACTGATGCCAGGCAATACCGCGCACGAGTACGAGGCCAGGGAAGCCGTCAACGAGGTCGTCGAGGCGAGCCGGAAATTCCTGGACACGGACGAGCGGCCGGTCCGACGCGACCAGCACCCCAAGCAGCACGGGTGCGTCCGTGCCCGGTTCATCGTCGCCAAGAATCTCGGCGATCCTTATCGGCAGGGGTTGTTTCAAGAAGAGAAGGTCTATGAGGCCTGGATCAGGCTCTCCAACGGCAGCCAGTGGGATGACCGCAAGCCCGACGCCCACGGAATGGCCGTGAAGCTGATGGGTGTCGAGGGACCCAAGGTCCTCGCCAGCGAGCGGGACGCCTCGACCCAGGACTTCGTGATGGTCGATAACCCGACGTTCTTCCTGCGCGGCGCCGTGGAATACAGCCGGTACTCGCAACTCCTGCTCAAGGCCAAGGGGAAGGAGCCATCGAGCCTGTACAACGCGCTGGGGCTCTTGGTGAGCGGACCGCTCCGGGGGCTCTTGACGCTCTTGGTGCTTT
This sequence comes from uncultured Isosphaeraceae bacterium, assembly GCA_963823675.1. Classification (GTDB taxonomy): domain Bacteria; phylum Planctomycetota; class Planctomycetia; order Isosphaerales; family Isosphaeraceae; genus CAWGMT01. The sequence continues at coordinate 103,060 of CAWGMT010000026.1, forward strand.
CCCTTTTGCAGGGGAGGCTGTTCACGTTTCTGCGGTTGATCCGGTTCGCGAGCAAGCGGATCGCCAACCCGGTCACAACCCGGTACTGGAGCACGACGCCCTACAAGTTTGGCGATACCTGCATGAAATTCTCGGCAGTGCCGGCCGAACTCCCCGGAGGCCCGCCGGCCGAGGGGCCCGGCGATGACTCTTACACCGCGCTGGCCGATTTCCTCCGTCCGGCCGTCGCCGCCTTACTTGTGAACACACCGCCAAAGGGTGGCTCCCGCGATTACCTCCGCGACGCGCTGGCGCGCACGCTCGCCTTGCGAGGGGCCGTCTTCCTCTTCCAGGTCCAGCTCTTCAGGGACGACAAGACAACCCCGATCGACGACCCAACCGTCGAATGGCCCGAGGACGCCGCGCCTTTTCAGACCGTGGCCCGGATCTGGATCCCCAGGCAAGTCTTCGACACACCGGGTCGGATGGCCTTCGGCGAGAACCTGTCGTTCACTCCCTGGCATGCGATCTTCGCGCATGAGCCCTTAGGCGAGATCAACGCGGTGCGCAAGGTCGTTTACTCCAAGCTTTCCGCCCTGCGCCACCGCCTGAACGGGGTTGCCGAGGTCGAGCCGGCCGCCACCGATCCCGATCCGGCCAACATGCCGCCGCGGTGGGGGGATGACTCGTCGGCGTTCTGCCACGTCCTCCGGGATGAGCTCGACCTGATCCGACAGCGGCGCCGGCAAATTGAAGGTCCCTCCGCGGAGGGCGGCGATGGCGAGCAAGGGCGCCCGCCCGAAGCCGGCTCGGCCGAGCAAGCCGAGCTTGCGATCGACGGCACTTCCGATCCAGCCGCCACTGCCGGCGGCCGCGCTGTGGCGCACGATGTGGACAGCTTGACCAGGCAGGTACGTCTGCGGGCTTTGAACGAGCACACCACAGGCCTGGCACTGGCAGGGCAGGGGGCCAAGAGCGCAGCGTTCGCGGTCGGCCTCCTTCAGGGCCTGGCGTCGCTCGGCCTGATACGGCGGCTGGATTACCTCTCGGCCGTATCGGGCGGCGGACATGCGGCGGCATGGCTCGCCGCCTGGCTCAAACGAGAAGGTGGTGATCCCGCCAACGTCGAGCGACAGCTCGCCCCCAGTCGCATCGAGCAGGCACGGGCACCGCGGCAATACCTCGCCACGGGCGAAGTCGTTGACGAGGAGCCCCAGCCCCTGCGCCACCTGCGATCCCATGCCCGCTCGCTCGAACACCGCGCGGGCATCCTTGCGACCGACGCCGGCACCAGCATCCCGAGCTGGGCGCGAAACGTCATGATTCATTTATTCGTGCTCGTTCTGCTTTTGGTGCTCGTCGCCGCCGGTGCGAGGCTCATCGTCGCGCTCTACGGACTGCTCGGCCGGCTGATGCAGATCGACCAGCTCGCGGCCCAGTTCGACAGCCGGCTGGGCGGGCCGGTGTTTGTCCTGGGTGTCCTGGCTCTGGGGCTCATACTTCTGGCGGGTGCCCTCGCTCTGGGCCTGGCGTTCTCGGCGATCGCCAGGTCATTGCACGAGGTTCGCGGGGCCGAATTCCGGCTGCGCGCCGAGCCTGACACGAGCGATCCCGTCGCCCTGGTGCAGAATCGAATCGTGACCCGTCTGCTCGCCGCGGCACTCTTGTTGAGTCTCTGCGTTCCGCCGATCGGGCAGGGGCTGCGCGAGCTGGTCGGCAACCTGTCGTTCCTGCCGGACTCGGGCGGCTTGTTCTCCTTGCGAACGATCGCCGACGTCGTGCTCGCTCACTTCACGCTTCTCGGTTGGCCCAACTTTCTGGCGCACGCCTTCTTGATCGGCGGGGTGCTGGCCTGGTGGACGTCGCGACGCTCGGCGGGCCAGGAAACGCCGCGGAGGAAGACGCTTCGTGGGGCGTCGTTCGCGGCGGGCGCGACGGGCGGTCTCTTGATCGTCCTCCTCGAGGGGCTCGATCGCTGGTTCGAGCAAATCGGGCGGCCGGACCTGGTGGCGACGTTCGTCCCCGCGCTGGCGCTTCTGATCGTCGTGGCTGCGATGGTCGTGGAAGTCGCGGCGCTCGGGCGTGCCGCGGGCGACGCGGAGCGCGCGTGGTGGGCGGGTGTCAGCGCCCTCTTGACGAAACTGGCAATCTACTGGGTCGCCGGGATGGCGACGATCCTGTATCTCCCCGGCGTCGTGTTCGCGGCCGGCGGCATCACGCGAGCGGCTGGCGCGGCGGCGTGGCTCGGCGCGGCGCTCGGCGTCATCGTCGGCCGCCACGTCCTGACCAGGGACGAGAGCGCGCGCTCCGCCTGGCTGACGTGGCTCGCGTCAGTCTCGGCCCTGGTCTTTTTCGCAGGACTGCTGGGCGCGACGGCTCTCATTGTCTCGTTCTTCGCCAACATGCCCGCCCTGACTGCTCCCGGCGGCGACGACGACGGGCCGTTCGCCTATTACCTCCGAGGGATCGAGGGGACATCGATCCTGACCTTACTGATGATCGCCCTCGGCGCCGGTATTCTGGGCACCCTGGCACGGCGGCTCATCGATGTCAACCTGTTCTCGCTCGATGCACTCGACGCCGCGCGGCTGACGCGAGCTCACCTGGGCGCCTCGCGGCCGATCGCGGCCTGGCAGCGGCGGTGGTCGCAGCCGCGCGACCAGCGCGAGAGCGTCGGGGCGCCTTCGCTTGCCGACCCCGGGCGCGAGCCGGTGCTCCCGCTTCGAAACCCGAGCCCCTTGACCGGAATGGAACCTCGGGACGATATCGAGCTGAGCGCCCTCCGCATTGGCCAGAAGAGCGACAGCGACCGCACTTACTGGGGGCCGCACCTGCTCGTTTGCACGACCCAGCGCACGCAGAACCACAGCGGGACCGGCTGGCGTACCGTCGACGGCGAGTCGTTTCTGCTCTCGCCGCTCTACTGCGGGTCGCGGAGTTGTGGCTATGCGCGCACCGAGAATTCGAAGCCGGCCGGCGCGGTTGACGCGAACCTGTCGCTGGGCCGGGCCATGGCCATTTCCGGGACGGCCGCGGGCCTGTGCATTGGCTCGCACACGATTGGTCGGCTCACGGCCCTGTTAACCCTCTTCAGTGCCCGAGGCGGCTCGTGGATCGAGAAGCCCAAGTCCGACGGCTGGGCCGCGGCCAGTCCCCGGTTCTCTGACCTGTCGGTTCCGGCGTCGTTGGGCCTCGCCGGCGGCGACGATTTCGTCTATCTGTCAGGTGGAGCGGAATTCGAGCGGCTCGGCGTTTACGAATTGATCCGCCGCCGCTGCCGCTACATCGTCGCCGTCGACGGGGGCGACGGCCGTGCCGCGACCGAACCGGGCCTCGCGACCTTGATCCGACGTTGCCGGATCGAGTTCGGCGTCCGCATCGAGATCGACACCCGGCGCTCGAGCAGCCGGGCCCCGACGGCCTTTCGAGCGCCGGCGTGGCCATCGGCCAGGTCCATTACGGCGACGTCGACCCGGGCGGGATGCCCGGTGTGCTCGTCTACATCACGCTGGAAATGACCGGCGACGACTCGCCCGACATCCCGCGGGAGGCGCGGAACGAGCCGCGGTCTCGTAACGAGAGAATTAGCTTTAGCGATGCGTTCGACGACCGCCAGTTCGAGCGCTACCGTTACCTTGGCAACCACGCCGCCGGCGTCGTCTTCGGCGACGTCGTATCCCGGCTCGGCGCGAGGTTCCCCGATCTCGCGCGGCAATCCCACGCCGAATACGTTCCTCAGCTTTTCGCAGCGGTCGTCGAGCGGTGGACCGGGGCGGCCAAAACTGAGTCGGAGGGCTGAGCTCATGAGACGTCGAACCTGGACAGGTACCCTGGTACGATCCCTGCTCTGGACTGTCGCCGCGTTGATCGGGGCTGCCGGTCTTTACGCACTTGCTGCGCCTTACTTCGAGATCGGCGGCGTCTCGGTTCCCCGCGCCGAGCTGCCGACGGTCGTCCAGCTTCCACGGGGATGGGACGACGCCGTGACGAAGCGTTTCCACCGCCAGAGCCAGGGGTGCAAGATCATGCCGCTCGATTGGCTCGTGGTCCTGGAACAGCCGGTCTTCACGCCCTTGCCCGTGGGCCGGTTCGCCGCGCGCGATTACCTGGCCAGGTACGGGTTCCTCTACGAATGCGATCAGCCGGCGACCGGCGAGCCCGATCTACCGATCGGCTGGGCGATCGAACCGAACTACGTCGCAAAATATGACGACCCGCCGGTGGATGCGCCGACGAAGATGGTCGGGCTGACCTGCGCCGCCTGCCACACCAACCGACTCGACATCCAGGGCCCGGACGGGCGCCGCAAGGGGGTGCTGATCGAGGGCGGATCGGGAATGATCGACCTCGGCTCCTTGGAGGACGCCGTCGGCAAGGCCCTCGGTTACACGTGGCTCTTTCCCACGCGCTTCGCTCGGTTTGCCAACAATGTCCTGGGCGCCGACCTACCTGACGACGATCCGCGCAAGCAGAAGCTCAAGAGTGAGCTGGACGCCGCCGTGCGGGTTGTAAACAAGCTGCGCCCTGGAGGAGCTGAAATTTGGCCGGCTGGCCGGAGGGTTCTCCCGGACCGACGCCCTCGCCAGGATCGGCAATCGCGTCTTCGGCGATATCCACGATGACAACCTGATCAAGACCGACGCACCGGTCAATTTCCCACATCTCTGGGATACTCCGTGGTTCGACTGGGTCCAGTACAACGCCTCGGTACGGACGCCGATGTCGAGAAACATCGGCGAAGCGCTCGGCGTCGGCGCGGTTATCAATCTCAAAGACCCGCAGCTCGGGCTTTACGACTCGACCGTGAACGTCAACGGGCTCCACTGGATGGAAGACCTGCTCGGCGGCGAGAACCCCTTCGACGGACTCCAGCCACCGCGATGGCACGACATGGTGCAGGCAGTCTTCGGTGGAACGTCCGCCGCGCCCGGGGACTTCGCAATTCAACCGGAACGGGTCCGCGCTGGGGGAATTCTCTACGCCAGACACTGCCAGTTCTGTCACCTGCCCCCCAGGCCTCTTCTGAAGGCCGAGCTCGGCGGCAAGTCCATCACGAACTTCACCGACCCCGATCCGGCGAGCGGCAAGAGGTTTCTCAAGGTCAAGGTCGTCGAGTTGAACGTCATCGGCACCGACCCGAACCAGGCGATCAATTTCTTCCAGCGCCACGCCGTGGCGCCAGAGCCGAAAGTCAAGGGGCGAAGCGCGGTGCAATACGGATCGATCTGGTACGGCTCGGACTGGGTCAAGGCGGGCTACCCGGGTGAGCCCTGGTCGGCGACGATCTCCGGCGCGACCGGTTTGTTCCAGATCACCTCGTTCATCCGCAGCAAGAAGTATCAGGAATTGGGGCTACTCGTCTCACCCGATCTTCCGCCTGCCGAGCGCCAAAAGGCGGATGACGATCCGGCCCTGAAGAAGAAGCGGCTCCAGTACGACCGCTACCGGTCCGTCGCCCCGGAGCTCGATTTCGGCGATGCGGCCGCGATCCTGAGCGCACAGGACATGGACCAGTTCATCGTCGCCAATCTCGGCTACAAGGCACGCCCGCTGGCCGGAATCTGGGCACGTCCCGCCCTACCTCCACAACAGCTCGGTCCCCAACCTCTATCAGATGCTCGTGCCTGCGATTCGCCGCTTCACGAAGTTTTACCTGGGATCAACCCGGTTTGACCCGAAGCATGTCGGTTACGAGACGCACCAGTTCCCAGGCGCCTTCGAGATGGACACGACCAAGTCCGGCAACCGTAACACCGGGCACGAATTCCGCAACCTTACCCTGGAAGAGCTGGAAGCAAAGCAAGGAAGAACCGGGACGGGCCGCGCAAGCCGCGAGGAGCGCTGGGCGTCGGTCCTGGGAGTCGACCGCCGGCGCTACAGCACGATGTCGCCGGCAGAGCGCTGGGAGCTGACCCGGAAGGCGTCGCGCAAGGCTCTTTCGAGTCCGCTGGGCCAGCCGATCAAGGGGGTGCTGGGACCTGAGTTTACCGATGACGAGCGGTGGCAGCTCGTGGAGTATCTCAAGACGCTGTGACGGGCGGGACGCAGCGAGAATCTGTGTAGGAGGGGGCTCTGTCCCCCGATCCCTTGGTTGCGGCTCCGTCGCGTCGGGCGCTAGCCGGAAATAAGTGTCGCCTTTCGCGGAGCGAAAGGCGACACTCCCGGCAGTAATTCTCAGCCAGTTCCTTAGCCCCCGGTTGCCTAGCCCGAGCCCAGCATCAATTCAAGTCGCTCGCGAGGCCAGGTCAATCGGCTCTTCGCCGATCCCACCGGCCAGCCCAGGTGTCCCGCGGCGTGCCCGATTCCGCCGCGTTTGTCCAAACAGTATATGGGATATGGGTTTTTTCGTTGCGGTCAAGGATTAATTCTCTATAAGATATCCTTGGCAACAGGTGCGCAGGTATTCCGGTAAAAAGCGTGGGGAAAAGCGGTCGGCCTGCTGGACAATTTGCCAGAGGAGTAAGTCATGCCCGTGCGCGGCAGTCTCACGAAAGAGCAGCTTGGTTTCTCGATGCCGCCTTACGCCCCGCTCTTTCCGAAACCGCCGTATTTTTACAGCAATGCGACCCTGATGATATTCAAGTATGTCACTGACGTGTCGGCGGCACGGATGGTTCCGGACATGGTCGAGCTTGCCGACCCGCCGACGGCGGGGCTGGTCTTTGCGTCATATCCGTCGAGCAACCTTGGCCCCTACGATGAGGTGGTGCTCTTCCTCGACGTCGTCTTCAAGGGGCGGCCGCTTCAGTTCGGCGCGTTTCTGTATGTCACGACGGACGCGGCGATGGCAGCCGGCCGCGAGATGGGGGGGTATCCCAAGAAGATCGCGCGGATCGAGTTTCTCTCCGGCCCGGACCGGACGGCGGTGATGGAGCGCCCGAGCGGGCTGCGAATCTGCACCGGGACGATGCGCCCGGAAGTGCGGCAGATCTCCAGCCCCGACCCGCAGAAAACGGCCGGTCCGCCAGCTCCGCTGGTGCTCAATTACTTGACGCTCCGGCTTTTCCCCAGTCCCCAGCGCAACCAGCCGCCGACACTGGTCGAGCTCCTGGAGACGCACTGGACGATCAACTGCAGCGAAGTGTGGACCGGTCCCGGCTCGTGTCAGCTCTCAGGCGCCTCCGAGCTCGACCCGCTGCACTGGGCGCCGGTCCTCCAGCCGATCGTTTGCGAGCTGGTCAAGGGCGACATCCGCGTCAACCTCGACGACCAACCGAGCGAGACTCCCCTCTGAGCCGCTCGCTGTCCCGCGCTTTCCTGGCCTCGGGTCAAGTCCGTCGAAAATGAACCCTCTCGACACATTCTCGGGCACCGAAAGGTTTGCGGTCCGCCGGCGCTCGGGCGCGGGCGGCATGGGGGTCGTGTATGAGGCATACGACCGCGAGCGCGACGAGCGGGTAGCGCTCAAGACCATCCGCCGGCTGGATGCCTCGTCGCTCTACCGATTCAAGAACGAGTTCCGCGCATTGGCCGACCTGACCCATCGTGGATTGGTGCGGCTCCATGAGCTCTTTTCGGAGAAGAACCAGTGGTTCTTCACGATGGAGCTGATCGAAGGGGTCGATTTTTTGGATTTCGTCTGCCCCGATCCGACCCTGCCGCCCGACGACACGCTCGACCTGCCGGATCTTGGCGCCGCGGACCGATCGACTGAGCGGGACTCGGCGCCCGAAAGCTCGCCGGCCGACAGGCCGAAACCCCCGCCGGCACCAACCGATGCCGACTCGGCCCCTCGCCTCGGTTCGACCGACCCGACCGACGCCGGGCTCGAGGCGACTTTGGAGCGAACCGATCCCATCGCCCTCGGGGCGTTGCGCCTCGGCTCGACCGATGTCGATCGCGACGCCCCGGCGCCTGCACCACCATCGGCCGCGCCGAGTCGACGGTCCGCGGCTCGGGATCGGATTCCCCCGTGCCGAGCACGGCGGTCGAGCCGATGGCGCCCATCCGCGCGGCTGAGCCAGGGCAGCCCGCCATTCGGCGGCCGGACGACTCGCGTCTGCGGGCGGCATTGCGGCAGTTGGCCGAGGTGCTCAACGAGCTGCACACGCAGGGGCGGCTGCATCGGGACATCAAGCCCTCGAACGTGCTGGTGACGCGGCAGGGGCGTGTGGTCCTTCTGGACTTCGGCCTGTCCACGGACGTGGATGCGCGGGCAGACCCGGAGACGACCGACGGACACATCGTCGGAACGGCGACCTACATGGCTCCGGAGCAGGCTGGGGGCTGCCCGGTGACCGCGGCCAGCGACTGGTACGCGGTGGGCGTGATGCTCTATCGGGCACTGACGGGCCGCTTGCCGCACGAGGGCCGCGTATTGCACATATTGATGGAGAAGCAGCGGTCGGACCCGCCGCGTCCGGCGGCAATGTTCCAGGGGGTCCCCGAAGACCTGGACCGGCTGTGCATGGATCTGCTGGAGCGAGACCCCGCCAAGCGGCCCTCCGGTGACGAGATCCTGGCACGCTTGGGTGGCGCGGCCGGCGATGCGTCTCGAATCGCCGCCCAGCGCCGCTTGTTCGTGGGCCGTGAGTCCCAGCTTGCCACCCTCGATGGGGCGTTCAAGGACATGTGCCAGGGCCGGACGGTGGCCGTGTTCGTTCACGGCCGCTCGGGGGTCGGCAAGAGCTCGCTCATCCAGCGATTTCTGGAGGGCCTGTTCGAGCGCGACGGCGCCGTCATACTGGCCGGGCGGTGCTACGAACAGGAGTCGGTCGCGTACAAGGCCGTTGACACTTTGATCGACTCGCTCTCGCGATATCTGCGGCGGCTGTCCCGGCAAGAGGCGGACGCCTTGATTCCTCGGGATGTGTCGACGCTGGCGCAGGTTTTTCCGGTGCTGCGGCGAGTCGAGGCCGTGGCGGAAGCCCCGATCCGTCCTCACGTCGTTCTGGACCAGCTCGAGCTGCGGCGGCGGGCTTTCGCGGCGTTGCGCGAGCTGCTCGCGCGCATCGGCGACCGGCGGCCGCTCGTCTTGGCCATCGACGATCTCCAATGGGGCGACATGGACAGTGCCCTCCTGCTGTCGGACTTATTGCGCCCGCCCGACGCCCCGGTGCTCCTCCTGGTTGGCTCGTACCGGAGCGAATACGCCACGTTCAGCCCGTTTCTGCGCGTGCTGCTCCATCCCGAGAACGACGAATCCCGCCCACGCGATCATCGCGACGTCCCCTTGGAGCCGCTCACACTCAGCGAGGGGCGCGAGCTGGCACTCCAGTTGATCGGTCAAGACGATCCCGCGGCGGTGGCGCTCGCCGAGACGATCGTCCGCGAGTCTGGGGGCAGTCCCTATTTCGTCTACGAGCTGGTGGAATATCTCAAGGAGGGAGGCGAGCTGGGCGAAGGCGGCAGCCTGTCAAGCCAGATCAGCCTGGACAGCGTGCTGGGGCGCCGGATCGGCAAGCTGCCGGCCGAAGCCGTCAGCCTGCTGGAGGTCCTGGCCGTCGCGGGCCAGCCGCTGCGCCAGGCGATCGCCTGCAAGGCCGCCGATCTGGGCGCCGCGGGTTTTGCCGGGCTCGCCCTGTTACGGGCCCAGCATCTGGTCCGGGGCACCGGCCTGGGATCGCTCGGCGAGGTGGAAACCTACCACGACCGGATCCGGGAAACGGTCATCAACCATCTGGGCGCCGACCGCCGCCGCGAATTGAACGGGCGGTTGGCCGTCGAGCTCGAGCAGGCCGGAGGGGCCGATCCCGAGACGCTGGGCGTGCATTTTGAAGGGGCCGGCGAGCTCGCGAAGGCCGGCCACTACTACGCGCTCTCAGCGGACGAGGCCAGCGCAGCGCTGGCCTTTGAGCGGGCCGTCAAGCTGTATCGCCGCGCACTGGAGCTGGGCCAGGGCGATGCGGCCGAGTCGCGGCGGATCCGCGCTCGGTTGGGTGATGCCCTGGCCAACGTCGGCCGCAGCGTCGAGGCGGCGCGGGCCTACCAGGAGGCAGCGGAAGACGCCGATCAGCTCGAGCTCTTGGAGCTCCAGGCGCCGCGCAGCGTACCAGTTCCTGGTGAGCGGACACATCGATGAAGGGCTTTCGGCCTTCGGAGCGATCCTCGACCCCGTGGGGCTCTCCCTACCGCGCACGCCGCGGCGTGCATTCTGGCGTTTGCTCCTCTCCCGGGCCCGCCTCCGGATCCGCGGCTTGAAGTTCCACGAGCGCCTTGCGGACCAGGTGCCCAGAGAAAAGCTCGAGCTGATCGACATCTACCGATCGGTAGCCGTCGGCATCAGCATCGTGGACGTGATCCGCGGGGCGGATTACCAGACGAGGAGCCTGCTGCTGGCGCTCGACGCCGGCGAGCCGCTGCGGATTGCGCTGGCACTCGGTTGGGAAGCCGTGCACGTCGCCTGCGAGGGACGACCGTCCTGGCGGCGAACCGAGCGCCTGGTCGCGGCCGCCGGCGGCCTGGCAGAACGGCTGGGGCATCCTCACGCACTGGGCATGGCCAGCCTCTCGGCCGGCGCAGCCGAGTTTCTGATCGGCCGGTACCGCTACGGGCTCGAGTCGCTCAACCGCGCCGAGTCGATCTTCCAGGAACGGTGCACGGGCGTCATCTGGGAGCTCGACACCGCCCGGATCTTCTGCTTGTGGTCGCTGTTCTACCTGGGGCGCCTGGCCGAGCTCGGCATCCGCTGCCACGACATCTTTCAAGAGGCGCACAATCGCGGCGACCGCTACATGGTCGCGACGCCCGGCCCCTTCGTCGGAACCGTCGTCCGTCTGACCGAGGACGACGTCGAGGGCGCGCGCCGCTTCGCGCGCAGGCGCTCGGACAATGGTCGCATCAAGGCTTTCACATTCAGCATCTCAATTTCTATTATGGGAGTCTTTACATTGACTTGTACGCCGGCGATGCGGCCGCCGCCTGGCGGCGCATCACGGAAACCGAGCCGCTTTTGCAGTCGTCGCTCCTGTTACGGATCCAGCAGGTCCGAGCCGACGTGCTCCAGCATACGGGCCGTTGTGCCCTGGCCATGGCAGCAGTCTCTGCGGATCCCGGGCCGCTCTTACGCGTCGGCGCAGAAATCGGCGCGGCGCCTTGATCGCCAGCAATTGCCCTGGACCAGCGCGCTCGCCCAACTGATCAAGGCCGGCGCGGCATCGGTCCGGGGCGACGCCGCCCGCGCCGAGCGGCTGCTGGCCGATGCCGCCTTGCGATTCGAGTCAGTCGATATGGGGCTCTTCGCGGCCTCGGCACGACGTCACCTCGGTCAACTGCGCGGAGGCGACGAAGGCCGCAAGCTCGTCGAAGAAGCCGACGCCTGGATGCGCACCCAGACGATCCTCAACCCGTCCCGGATGGCCTCATGCCTGGCACCGGGCTTCGCGAAAGCGTAGGCTGGCCAGTGTTGATCTCGGTGATTCACTCTGCGGTCTGGGGGTGACGATGAACGATTGCCGGCGGCCTTACGAGGATGAGCGGCTCGACGTTTTCAAAGCGACCATTCCGCACCGGATGAGGGTTGTATTCTCCGCCGTGACCCTGTTCTGCGGCCTGGCCTGGGGCGCCCCGCCACCGCCCCTTGGCACTCGCGCCCCCACGTCAAAGCCAATCACGAGGCCCCTCAAGGCCCTGGCGACAAATCCCAACTACTTTACGGATGGCACCGGCAAAGCGATCTATTTGACGGGGTCCCACACCTGGAACAACCTCCAGGATTGGGGGACCAATGACTCGATCCAGCCTTTGGACTTTCCCGCGTATGTGAAGACGCTCGTTGCACATAACCATAATTTCACCTTGTTATGGGCCACAGAACTGCCGAAATTCCATGGATTGCCGACGACGGCGAGTTCTCCGCCGGATTTTAGCGTAACGCCACAGCCGTGGCAGCGCACAGGCCCGGGCAACGCATCGGACGGGAAATTGAAATTCGATTTGACAAGATTCAATCAGGCGTATTTCGACCGGCTCCGCGACCGTGTACAGCAATTAAGAGCGGCCGGTGTTTACGCCGGCGTTTATCTTTTCTCCGGCGAATTCCTCCTGCGGTTTCGCGTTTCGGGCGACGGATATCCCCTTACCGGATCAAACAATGTGAATGGAATCGACGATGGCGGTGGAACCAACTCCGTGACGATGACCGCGCCTAACGCAATTACCGCGATTCAGGACGCCTATGTGAAAAAAGTGATCGACACGCTGAACGATCTGCCGAATGTTCTCTGGATCGTTTCCCAAGAAGCGCCTCGAGACTCAAGTTGGTGGAACAGCCACTTGATCGCCCTCACCCGCAACTATGAGGCCGGCAAACCGTTGCAACACCCCATCGGCTATGGAGTGCTTGAGGATAACAATGATGCCACGATCATCAACAGCGACGCCGACTGGATTGCTCCCAGCGCGAGAATCTCTCCAACGACGAGCTGTGGTAGCGGCCATCCGCGGTGTAAAGTCAACATCAACGATTCCGACCACAGCTACTTCGGCATGTGGAACGACTCCCCACGGGCCAATCAAAATTATTTCTGGATCAACTTCACCAACGGAAATCAAACGCTGTTCATGGACCCCTATGTCGTCTATTATCCCCGCGAGAAGCGCAATCTCTGCCCAGCTCCGCACAACGGAATTGGCTCGGGGCCGGATGGGCGTTGGAATAACGTGCGCGATACCATGGGTTATATCCGCGGTTACGCCGATCGCATGAATCTGGCCGCGATGACTCCACAGGGGAAGCTATCCTCGACTGGTCATGCTCTTGCCAGCGCCAACTCGGCGAATCCTGAGTTTCTTTTCTATGCTCCTTCCGGCGGCGATTTTACCGTGAATCTCTCGAACAGCAGCGGACTGTTCGCGGTTGAATGGATGAACCCCGCAACTGGTGTCAAGAGCGCGGGTGCGAAGATCAGCGGCGGCGCGACGAGAACCTTCCACCCGCCGTTCGATGGGGATGCGGTCTTATATCTGACCCTTTGCAAGCGAACGCCAGACCCACGTACCATGCCCGAGGTGTGCGTCGCCACCCCCCTTTGCCGCCCCTTCGCAAGGGGGGGGAAATCTTTGGAGACCAAAGCCCTAGACCCACACCTCAGTCATTGCCGGGCGACTTCCCCAACGCAATCATGGCCGCGAGTGCCGCGCTCTTCTGGTCCTTTGCCCAAGGTGGTCCCGCGGCCTTTCCGAGTTCAGCGATCGTTTTCATCAAAGCACCGCGTGCTGTCGCCAGCTCTTTTTCAGCCGCCTCCCAGAGACGCTTTTCGCGCACTGCGATGACATGTAGCCCGCACCGAGCGGCGGCCCTGGCGATTGCGTCCGTGAACAACACTCCCTCGGCCTTGTGCATGCGGAAATGCACCGCCAGGATTTCCTCCGTGCTCCAGTCGGGCATGGGCTCGGGCACAAGCAAGGCACACGCGACGATCTCGTGCTGCAACGCGCGCGACCGCTTCACGGTCGCTTGCATTTCCCGAACAGCAGCCCTCCTTGCCGCGTCGATGCCGCGTCTGACGATGTCTCGCGCTCCATCCGGGTCCAAGCGCTGTGCCGCATGATAAGGCTGGCGTGCCCACGACGCCATTCCCACTTCGACGAGTTCGATGCGGCGGCGGTCAATTACCTGATAACCGGCATCCATTGCACCAAGAACGACGACAGCGGACCAACCGCAGTGAGCTTTCAGCCCGAAGGCAACTCGCACGTTTCCCACGATGCACCCTTCTCGGCCTGCGACGATAGAGAAGGATTATACAGCATGTTGCGGGCTACGGCGTCAGTTGTGAGCGGTTAGATTCGGCAAGATTGAGCTGAATCCAGGTTAATCAATGATGAAACTTTGGTGAATTCTGCGTGTGATGCTTGAATGCGATTCGCCTTCAGCGCAATCATAGCCGAGCAATGGATGGGGGTGCGGCCGCCAAGGCATTGCTTCCCCGGATCTGCGCCTGGAGGCCCGATTGCAGTACGATTTCGACGTGATCGTTGTGGGAGGTGGTGCCGGGGGGGCCACGTTCGCCTACGCTTGTGCGCGCTCAGGCAAGTCGGTCCTCGTTCTGGAGCGAGGCAGCCGGTACGCAACGAACAGCCCCGCTCACGACGAAAAGGCGATGCTGATCGAGAAGCGGCCGTACGACGACCGTGAGGTCGACGTCAACGGCAAAGCGAAGCGCCTCTACATGGGGGGCGTACTCGGCGGCGGCACGAGTCTTTATGGCGGGGCCCTGGTCCGGCCCAGTGAGCAGGATTTTCAGCCGGGGAGGCACTATGGCAAACGCATTCCCCGCGCAATCTGGGATTGGCCGATCTCCTACGCGGACCTCGAGCCGCACTACACCGAGGCCGAGCGACTTTACGGAGTGGCCGGCCGCGGTGAGGAGGATTTTGGCCCTCTACAAAAACCCGCCGCCGGCTATCCAGGAGACCCTCTGCCTCTCCATCCCCTCAATCAAAGGCTCATCGCCGCCAATCGAACCCATGGCTTGCATCCTTTTCGTTTGCCGCTCGCGATCGACTCCTCCCGCTGCCTGCGTTGCGGTGTTTGCGCAGGTTACATCTGTCCCACGGGCGCGCAGCTCAGCGGCTCAATTGCTCGAGCAGGCAATCGCTGAAGGGCTCGCGCTCAAGATCCAAACTGAAGTCGAAGTGGAGCGATTGGTTGCCGCACGTGGCAACGAATCCACAGTGATCTCCGTGCTCGACCGAACGTCCGGTCGACGCTCGACCTATCGGGCTCGCCGGTATGCACTGGGCGCGGCGCGATCGGATCGTCGCTGCTCTTGCTCCGTTCCGGTCTGGAGAATCCGCTGATCGGCAGACATTACATGATGCATCTGTCCTCGATCGTCGTCGGCATCTATTCTCATGCGAGTTGTACGGAGTCGTCTTTCGTCAAACAGGTCGGCTTCGCCGATTTTTACTTCGGTACGCGCGACTACCCACACAAAATGGGCATCGTGCAATCGCTGCCGGTACCCGGCCCGCTCATGGCGGCCAAGATGTCCCCGTTCGTTCCGGCTCCGGTTCGACGGTTTCTCCGCCAGCGCATGCTGCCGCTCGCCGGCATTATCGAAGACCTGCCCGACCCCTCCAATCGCGTAACCCTGGGACCGAATGGCGAAGCGAAGTTGACGCACCGCTTTGGCAAGTACGACTTCGCCAGGCGCAGGCGTCTGAGGCCCCATATCGCGAAAATCCTCAAGAGATCCGGTGCGGTGTACTGTCTTTCCCACCAGTCTCGCCGGTATTCTTGCGATGAGCACGTGGCCCATCAATGCGGCACTCTCCGGTTCGGCAATGACCCTGACCACGCGGTGCTCGACCCGGATTGCCGTATGTACGCCAACCCCAGCGTCTTCGCCGTGGACGGCAGCTTTCTGCCCACGTCGCTGGGCGTCGGCCCGGGCCTCACGATCATGGCAAATGCCTTGCGCGTGGCGACCAAAGTGGTGGCCGAGATTTGAGAGCGGGAGAGCCGTTATCAGCAAGATCAAACGCCGCATGTCGATCGCGTTCGAACAATTTCGCCAAGCTCGCGGAATTCACGGCGGCCTACTCCAGTTCTGCTGCGCGCTCCTCGCCGTCAAGTTGTCGCGCCTCCCCATCCCCTCGCAGCGTCTTCGGCTGCGGCTCTTTCGGGACCTCTACGCCAGGAGGTATCCGCCGGGGCTCGATGAACAGGAAGCGGAGAAGCCTCTCGAATCCTATCGGTCGTTCAACGCGGTGTTCACACGTGGCCTGAAACCGGAGTACCGGCCCATCAATGCCGGCGCGCCGGAAATCCTCAGCCCTTGCGACGGCACGGTCCAGGATGTGGGCCGCGTGGAACGGGGTAGACTGTTGACTGTAAAAGGGATTGAATATGTGATGGATTCCCTGCTTCCTGACACTGACATCCGGCCGTTCGAGGGCGGCCAGTTCGCGATCATTTTTCTATCACCGATTGATTGCCATCGTGTGTTCAGTCCCCAGGACGGGTGCCTGGAGGAAGTCGTGCATGTTCCGGGCGCCCGCTTGCTCGTCCATCCGCCCTTCCAGCGTCCGGAGTACCCGGTCTACACCTTGAACGAGCGCATGATCCTGCGTCTCTCCACGGAATTGGGCTCGTGCGTGGTCGTCATGGTCGCCGGCTGGGGTGTGGGAAGCATCACGTTGCCCTTTGCGCCAAGTTTCAACCCAGGTCGAACCGGCTGGAATTCTTCCGCTGGGTTTCGACCCGCACCGTCAAACGTGGAGACTGGATCGCGACATTCGAGCTCGGATCATCAGTTGTGCTGATCACGTCGTCAGCACTGGAGACGACGCCTCTGGTTTCCCCCAACGAGAAGGTCCACTATGGACAGCCCGTCCTCAGGTTCACCTCAGCCAACCGTCCTCTCCGACCCGGAGGGTGAGACTGGAGACCTCTGCCAGACAGTCGCGAGCACGGGAAGGTCGGCCCGGGCAGAGGTCGTGATGATCGCCAGTTTCGGCAACGCCGTGGCGGCCGACTACGCTCTTTTCGTGAGCCGGAGTTCCCACGGCGATGCCGTCTTGATCGCCGATCAAGAACTCCTTCGGCTGGTACAGGCGCCCGTTCGATCGTTCTCGATCGACGAGTTCTTGCAGTCGAGGCCAGAGTTCCCTGGCGAAAACGACCGGGTATCAAGCCTCATTCTGTTCATTAACTCACGTCTCTCCGCGCGCGAACGCCATGACCTGAACGACCTCCTGGAATTCGCGCATCGCTGGCAAACCCGATTTGTCGGCATCATCAGCAGCTTTCGGTTCCATCTCGACGATCCGGATATCACGGAGGTCGAGAACTACGTCCTGGCCAAGGCGAGCGGCTTGTTGGCTCGCATCGTCGTCTTTCGTCCCGGTCACGTGCTGAGCGAGCACTCCAGGACGGGCAGGTTTCTCGAGCGCTTCGCTCGCTTTTATCCTTTGATTCCCAGACGGCTGTGCTCTTGCTTCATTGAGGGAACGGAATTCTTCGCCGCGATTGAAAACCAGCGCCTGGAAACCGAACGACCGGCTGGTGCTCCTGCCCAATGGCAGAGCGATCTTGAGACGCCGATCCCTTCGCCCCTTGGTCGTGCAGTCAGCTGCCAAGAACCGGGCATACACACTCCTGGGATCGAATCGACCCTGGCGCGACATGCTCTCTTGTCATCGAGTGAGGCGCCCCGGACAATTCCTGACGACAGCAATGAGCAGGCTTCTCTCCTGGCTCTTGGTCGGCCAGGTGATTGCTGTGGTCTTGACGCTCTCGGCAAGGCGCCTTCCATGGCTAAGGCAATCGAACGTTCATACGCTCTGGCCTCGATCCCTGCATGAACTGCTGTCGCTTTGCCATCGACACAACATCGGCAATGTGAAGGTCGTGGGCTACAACAATGGCGTCGTCCACTTCGGCCATCGCTACCCGCAGAAGACAGTCGTCTCCACGGTCCGTTGCCGCCGGATGGCTCAAGCCGGCCCGCACACGCTCAAGGCCGATTGCGGCACGACGGTGCGTAATGCCCTGGACTTCCTGGCCAAAACCAATCAGGAACTGTACGTCGTTCCAAACTACTCCTACGTGTGTTTGGGCACTTCCTTCTTCGTGCCGATTCACGGATCGGCGGTCGACTACTCCACGCTGGCGGACACGATTTGCAGAGTGGTCCTCTACGACCCGGCGAGCGATCGTATCATCTCAGCCGCGAGAGACGACATCTCCTTCCGTGAAAATCTCTACAATGCGCAATCTCGTGTCGTGGTTTTGCGCCTCTACATGCTTGCCAAGCCGAAGGCGAGCTACTTCGTCCATCGCGAGACGGTTGCAAGTCCCTCCGCCGGCGACCTCGTGAGCGCCCTGCGCGATCGCCACGCCACGAATGTCGAGATTCGCCAGTCCCAGGCCGCGAGCGCCAGGGTCACAGTTGCCAAGTATTACACGAGTCTTGGCGAGACCTCCGCGCCCGCACTCGAACTTCCCCGCGACGCAATTGGCAGGCTATGGGATCGCCTGGAGGAAAACCCGGTCACGTCCTATCTGATGCACGCCCTGAGCAGACACGTGGCCTGGCATACCGAATTTTTCTTCACGCCGTCGGAGTTTGACCTTTTCTGGCGAACGCACGACCGGCTCCCCTTGCGCAAGATCCAGCTTCGGTATATCCGCCGCGACGGTATGCCCCATTCGCCCTTCCGCGACGAGGACTGCATCTCGGTCGACCTGTTCCTGTTTCGCAGGCACAAGTCCCGGTTCCTGGAGTATCTCAAGAATACGTTCTCGACGGTCCGAACCAACCCAGGCAAACACAGCAGTTAAGGATCGAGACGCGAATAACCTTCTGGTAAAGTCGACTTTCGCTCAGCGAAAGAACATCCGTTGGCGGAGCGAAAGGCGACACTCACTTTTGAGGCGCGCTTAAGGATCGCATGCACCAGCCACCGTCACTTGCCGAGACCTGTGAGCAGATCCTGCGCGAACAGGAGCCGAATTTCCTCCGGCTCTATCTGAATCCTCACGTTGCCCAGACGTGTTTCTGTCTCGACCGGTACGTACGCACGACGTGGCCGGAGGCGCCGGCTTTGACCCGGCACAAGCACGCGCGTGCCGAGGATTGCCAATCCTTCCTCGCCAACGGATTCGAAGAAGCGCTCAGTGGTGCCATCAAACTCGCGCGCTACAACAATCGGGCGGCTCAGCCCGCTTCGACCGGTCTTATCCTCGACCCCGCCGACCGGCTTACCGGCTTCGCCAGAGCGGAGTTGGCGGGAGGCTGCATTGCCCAGTTCTTGCCGGGTCTTTGCATCGTCGGCAAGAACCAGCTCGGCCGTGAGCCGGGCACCCTCTCTCTCGAAACTCTGGCGGAAAATGGTCAAACCGAGATCGGCGCCGCGGGCGTCGATCCGCTTGTACTGGTCGCGGGCGCCCTTCACCTTCTCGAAATGCACGCGCGAATCCATCCGCCGGGTCGTGCGGCAAAATACGCCGCTTGTGATCACATGCGTTGACCGCGTGAGCCTGGCTGCGCTTCGTGGCGGGTCGAGTGGCATCCTTCACGAAATTGTCCCGGACATCGTGGTCTTCGACGAATCCTTCGCGGACCATGCCGTTCCCTGGAGCGCGTTCACGGCCCGGAAGTCGCTCTTCGCTTGCTGGAATCGACCCGGCAAAGCCACCTTTCATTCGACGACCTTCCAGCCCAACACGATTTCGACCCTGCACTTCATGCGTTGTCTGGCCCAGGCTGATCCCGACTTCCACCACCGTTATCGCGACGTTTTCGCAGAATTACTCACCGACCTGTCCCGGCGGGGCGAATGGTTCAGGCGCTATTACAACCCCTCACTGTACCGGCTCATTCGCACGACGGGGTTCGACACCGGCGACATTCGCGCCGCTGGTTCATTCGTCGTTGTCAACGGCCGCCCCATCTTCGATGCGGTCAGCGGTGTCGCTTGCAGCTTCCGCGGCCACAATCCCGCGACCTACGGTCTTGAGCTGAAGACGCTCGACATCGTTCCGCCACAGGAAAACCGGGGGCAGGCAGCGCAATCGGCGGACCCGAACTCCGCCACCGTAGCCGAACTTCGCAGCCGACTGTTCGACCTTACTGGCCTCGAATTCTTCGTGCCCGCCGTCAGCGGCGCGACCGCCGTTGAGAACGCCCTCAAGGTCGCTCTCGTCGCTCAGTTTCCGAAACGCCACATCCTGGCTCTCAAGGCGGGATTCGGCGGCAAGACTTTGCTTGCGCTGACAGGTACCGCCAATCCTTCCTACAAAGAGCACATCGATCCCCTTTACGCCGATGTTCATTACGTCGATGCCTTCGCCCCGGATGCCCTTGCACAGATCGAGTCACTTCTGGAAACATATGAATTCGCGGTCGTGCAGGTGGAATTGATTCAGGGCGTCGGCGGCGTGCGCCGCATTCCGGAAAACGTGATCCGCCAGCTTGACGCGGGCAGAAAACGCTGGGGCTACTTGCTCTTGGTCGATGAAGTGCAGACCGGCATGTACCGAACAGGGCCGTTCATTTTCTCGCAGTCAATCAACGTTACGCCGGATATTTTGCTCCTGGGCAAGGCCACCTCGGATATGATGTTCCCGTTCGCCCTGACGCTTTATTCCGCAACAGTCCAGGCCATGCTCGACCGGCACGGCTCGGATCTGATAGATTCGATCAAGCAGCGTTACGGCTACGAACACGGCTACAAGACGGTCGTCAACGTCCTTCGCCAGAGCGAGGAGCGCGGCACATCCGGCCGGGTCGCCCTGGCGGGAGCACTGTTCGCCGACCTGCTGAAGGCAGGCCTGGCTTCTAGTAAGATCGTGCGCGAAGTGCGCGTCTTCGGCCTCTTGATCGGAATCGAACTCGACACCCGGCGCTGGCCGCACCGCTGGCTGCGCAAGCGTCTCTCCTCGTTCTACCTGTTCAGCATGCTTCGCCACCAACACTGTCCCGTACTGGCCGGTTTTTGTCAGTATGAACCGAACGTCCTCAAGATCACGCCCCCGCTCAATGCCAGCCCCGATGAGATCCGGCAGGCTTGTGCCACAATTGTCGATGTGCTGCGGCGGCCGCTCCGCAAGGTGCTCGCCGCCGGCCTGGGCGGCCTGATCAGTTCATCCTCTGCTGGGAGACGAAACGATGAGCACGGAAACGACTCAGCCCTTGAGCCTGCTGCACGTTGACTTCGACGACCTTTACGCCAGACACCTTGGCCGCCACTCCCAGTTCGGTATCAACGTCGCCCATCTCGCGGCCCTGTACGGGCTCTGGTTCGGCGTCTACGCCGCGATCTACCAGACGGTGCTGCTCCTGGACATTCCCGCGGGTTGGCTGGTCATCGTGGCCCTGGCTGCCACCTATCTCGCCTTCGTCGCCATCAACGCCCCTTACCGCGTCTCTATTGCGACCGCGGTTTTGCTGGCATTCTTCGCCGCAAGCGTCCTCGCTCTGCCCAGGCTGCCAAGCTGGTCGATCCTGCCATTCGTCCTCATGGTTCCGGTCTTCTACAAACTTCAGGCCTGGACCCATAAGATCTGGAACATCGCCGCAGACATGACGGAATTCAACAGGCGATTCCCGCCAGGCCGCGCGCTCACTTCCATCTTGCTCATCTACGAGGTACCGATATGCCTGAATTATCTGATTTTCAGCCGAAAGGACTGGAGACGCTGACAAGCTCCCCGTTCCGCGCGGTGGAATCCGCGGCGGGATTCGATTCCGCTTCATCGCGCTTCTTGCTTGCGGCCCAAGGCAATCACGATGTTGTGCGAATCTTTGAGCGGGAAGACCAGACGGTCGAGCAGCCAGTGCTTCACCGCGCTGGCCCTGTGCAAGGCCGATCGATTCAATGAGCGGGGTAAGCCATCCGCCGCGATAGGCGAATTGCATGAACTGGTCAAAGTCATTAAACTTGATCACTGGTTCAATGGTCTCGCCCGCGCAAACCTCCAGCCCATGTGCTTTCATCGTGTCGGCGACCTCCTGCAAGTTTGCCGGGTTGAGCACGGTGTCATCCATTTTCCGCGAACCGGCGCCGCTCAGCCAGCGAAGGAGTTTCGAGTCCCCCAGGGCTTGCAGGCTCGGATATGCCGCCTTGGTGCCGCCGACCAGGGACCAGCACCCGCCCGCCTTGAGCCGGCTGGCGATCTTGGGCGCGAGGACGCGCATCGGCACGTATCCCGTGATAAAGTGCGTGCAAATGCAGTCGAATTGCTGGCCTGGAAAGTAATCGTCCAAGGCGGCGGCATCTCCAACCACAGCCGCCAGGTCCGGAATCCTCTTGCGTGCGTTCTCCACCATGTTCTCGGCAAGATCGACGCCAAACGGCACGATCCGATCGCCGGCCAGGTCCTTGAGCTTGCCAAGAAATAGACCCGTACCCATGCCGATATCGAGGACGCACAGCGACTCGGTGGCCGCGCCCAAAATGTCGGCTTTCTGCAACTGCTCGACCGCGCGATCGAGAGATCTGCCGATCACTCCCTGAGGATCGAGATCATAATGCGACGCAACCACATCGTTGTACGCTCGGTGGATCGTCGGTGCGCTCATGATGAAAAGTTATTCCTCGGTGGGTACGGTGGCGTGTCGCGTCGACTTCCCGTTCGTGGTGCCGCGAGCATTCGATATCAGTTCGACATCCGGGGTTCAAGCGTCCCGCGCCGCCAGGATCTCGATCGCGGTCCAGGAGATCTCCCCAGGTGAGGCGAGACCGGTCGAGCGCACGTCGATGTGCTGATCCACCCGGCCCCGCCGGATCTCGTGGATGCTCGCCCATGCTAGCGGACGATTCGACTTCGGCTCGGCGCCACCCAGCAATGTCCCGTCGAACAGGGCGTGAAGGTAAAAGGTCGGAACCACACGGCTCGCCGATGATCCGTGGGTCGTGTACGATTCGACTCGCGCCCGTTCGATCTTGATGTCGCGATCGGGGGTGAGCTCGAGTTCCTCGACCGCGACACGCCTGGCAGCCTCCAAAGCATCATCTCGGGGCTCTCGGCTCTCAGTCGGCAGGGCAAAGCCCCAGTCTCCATCCCAGCGGAGCAGGTAACGGCGCGTCCCACCGTCGTCACGGGCAACGACCAGGGTGCTGGTGTGCTGACTTCGCTGGGGTAACAGTCCGTGCGTGACGAGATCCTGGCAGATATCGGTGCTCGACTCTGAGAGTGGCTGGTACCGGTCAGAGAGCGCATCGCCGATGGAGAGCCAAAGGTGCGGCTCGGCGAGCCGGGCCTGGGGAGCGAACCGCGGCTCGGCTTCCACGCGGAAGACGTCATAGGCATACAGCCGGGTGGCATAGTCCCGGTCGGAAACTTTCAGCTCGGGGATTGCCCTCCAGCGAACACCCACCTTGACCGGCACGCCCAGGGCCTCGGCGCCGGCCCGCGCCGCGGCGTGCTCGGGTGGTTCGACGATCCCTTCTCCCTTGCGCAGCTTGGTCATCGGCAGGGCGAAGGCGCCCCACTTCTCATTCCAGGTCCAGAGCAGCCGCAGATCATGGTCCATGATCAGCGCGACCACGACGTCAACCTTGGGGACGGTGCTTGCACTCATCGTTCGATTCTCCATGGGTTGATCTGGATTGGTTGAGCGAGTTTTTCATCCAAAAGTCGCCTTCGGAGGTCTACTCCGCCTGCGGTGCGATACCCATCAAACGAAGCGTCTTGCCGTCACGCCCGCTCGGGAAGTACTGATCGAGCAGGCGGTCGAACACCGATCCCGCGGGCGACAAACAAGCGAACAGTGTGGCGCACGACCTCAGCTTCATGTCGTCGGGGGAACCGAATATCTCGAACGCGGACCGCCCTTCGACGCCCAGGACAGCCTCCACGCACTCGATGAGCCGCGGCCCGAGGACCGGGTGTCGCAAGTACGCCTCTGCCTCCGCGACGCTCTTGATCGCGTATCGCCTGGACGTCGAGCTGAACCCCAGCCCGTCGAACTGCGGAAAGATGTACCACATCCAGTGCGAGCGCTTCCGCCCGCTCCTGATCTCGGCGAGCGCTCGATCGTAGTCATCCGCTTGCGCCTTCACGAAGCGGCCGAGGTCATGCGGATCGTCCGAGCCGACCGGTTTGTTCGCGTCTGCCATAACCCACCTTCGCTGGCTTACGTTGAGCGTTCGTCTTCAAATCCACGTCCAGCCCAGGGACAGGTGATTCCATCCGTCCCGTTCGATGTATCGCCACCACGGCCATGGCGTCCTATTGTCGTAGCCCTCCGCCCTCCCGTGGGTCGCTTCAGCAGTTAGGCGCTGCGCGAGAATAAGTTCGGCGACTTCATCGTTGTGGTGCAGGCGTCTCGCCTGCATTCCCCGTGCCGGCAGGCGGGACGCCTGCACCACAATTGCCAAAGTTATTTCCGCGCGGTCCCTTACTATACCGAGAGGTTCGCATTTCGGCTGGATCAGTTTTCAGAGAGCGGGCCACTCCGATCCGGTGCTTCACCCGCCCACCGCTTCGCGGTATGCTAAATGGGCTCGCGTGATCCTGGGCAGGCGAGGCCCCGTCCGTGCCGCCTTGGAGAACTCGCCGGGAGGCTCGCCCTCCCGGATTGTGCAAGGCGATTTGGAGCGGCCTCGGGAGCCTGACGCTGGAACGTACAAGGAGATTCCGCATGTCGAGACCTCGTCGATCGGTGGGCGCAATCGCTCTGGTCATCCTCTTTGGGTGGGGCTCGATCGCCCGGGCCTGCACGAGCATCGTGGTGAGTCGGGGAGCGTCCAAGGATGGCTCGGTGATGGTCACATACTCGGCCGACGCCCCGTTCATGCCCAAGCTCCTCTATGTGCCCGGCGGGAAACACGAGGCCGGGGAGCTGATCCAGGTCCGAGCGTGGGAGGATGATCGGCTCTGCGGACCGGTGAGGCAGGCGGCAAACACGTATTCGGTCGTCGGCCTGATGAATGAACACCAGCTTTCCCTCGGCGAGACGACGACGGGGGGTCGCCGTGAGCTGCGCGATCCCAAGGGAAAGCTCGATTACGACGCCTTGATGCTCTTGACCCTACAGCGCGCCCGGACTGCACGCGAGGCGATCAAGACGGTCGACGCACTCGCTCGCGAGTATGGCTATAAATCGTCCGGCGAGACCTTCTCGATCGCCGACCCGAACGAAGCCTGGATCATGGAATTGATCGGCAAGGGGCCCGACCAGAAGGGGATCGTCTGGGTCGCCGCCCGGGTTCCCGATGGGATGATCACCGCACACGCCAATATGAGCCGGATCACCACCTTCCCGCTCGACGATCCCACTAACTGGCTCTATTCCGAGGACGCGATCACATTCGCGATCGACAAGAAGTTTTATGCCACGGATTCCCAGAAGCCGTTCAGTTATCGCGATGCCTATCATCCCGGCATCGGCCAGTCGCAGCAGCGTGCCTGCGCCGGGCGCGTCTGGAGCATCTACCGCCGCGCCGCGAAATCCCAGGAGTTTTCCGCTGCGTTCTTCCGAGGGCAAGAAGGCGCCGTAGACTACCCGCTCTTCATCAAGCCCGACGCTCCGCTGGCTGTATCCGACGTGATGTCCTTGATGCGCGACCACTACGAAGGCACGCCCTACGACATGACCAAGGGGCTCGACGCCGGCCCGTTCGGCACGCCGTACCGCTACCGGGAGCTTCCCTTCAAGGTGGATGGAGCGACCTATATGTGGGAGCGGCCGATCTCCACTCAGCAGGCGGGTTTCGTGACCGTGAGCCAGAGCCGCAAGGGAATGCCGGACGGCGTGGGGGGCGTGACCTGGTTCACGCCTGACGACGCTTCGACCTCGTGTTTCACTCCGTTCTACTGCGGAATCACGGCCTTGCCGGCCCCGTATTTGAAGGGCGACTACAGAAAGTTCGAGTGGGACTCGGCGTGGTGGGTGTCGAACCTGGTCTCGAACCTCTGTTACGACCGCTGGTCGCGCATCGCCCCCGACGTACAGGCCGCCCAATCCCGCCGCGAGGCCGACCTGCTCAAGATGCAGCCCGTGATCGAGGAAGCCGCCGCGAAGCTGGGGTCAACCGATCCTGCCTTGATGCGCGAGTTCCTGACCAATTACTCGGTCTCGACCGGTGAAGCGGTCTTCCGCAACTGGCAGGGCGTGGCCGAGTCAATCCTGGTCAAGCATGTCGATGGGTATGTGAAGAGCGCTCAGGGCCGAGCGCGCGGAGTCGGCTACTCTCAGGAATGGCTCAAGCGAGTCGTCACCGACCGGCCGGAACAGTTCAAGGTCAAGATGAAGTCGAGCGAGACCGATCATTGATAAGAAACACCGAAAAAGGAGCAGAGTCTTGGCTTGCCATTCGATGCAGAGATTGAGCGTTCTCTTCGGTGTGGTGGCCCTGGCGTCGAGCACGACCTCGGCGGCGGCCGAGAAGCCAGCGCCGACTTACCATAAAGACGTGGTGCGGATCCTTCAGAAGAACTGCCAGGATTGCCATCGTCCCAATCAGGTGGCGCCGTTTTCCTTGCTCACGTATGAGCAGGCGCGCAGCGCGCCGGGGACCTGGCGCACGTGACCGGCGAGCGGATCATGCCCCCTTGGCCTGCCTCTTCGAGTTTCGGTGGTCCGTTCCGTGATGTGCGGGTATTGACCGGGGACGAGATCGCCACGCTCCAGTCGTGGGCTGATTCCGGTTGCCCCGAAGGCGACCCCAAGGACGCGCCCCAGCCGCGGACGTTCTCTTCGGACTGGTGCTCGGCAAGCCCGATGTCGTCCTGACGATGCCCGAGTCTTACCACGTGGCAGCCACGGGCAGTGACGACTTCCGCGTTTTCGTTCTCAAGACGGATTTTGCCGAAGATCGTTGGATCCGGGCCGTCGATTTTCACCCGGGCAATCGCTCCGTGGTGCATCACATTATCGCAGGGGTCGATCCGTCGGGCCGGGGTCGCGAGCTCGATGCGGCTGACCCTGGGCCTGGTTATTACGACCTGGGAGGGTTCGGCGATGGGGTGCCCATCACCGCCTTTTTGCCGATCTGGACCCCCGGCGCCAAGCCGCGGTATTGTCTCGACGGCACGGGTTACACGTTGCCCAAGGGTGCCGACATTTTGATCCAGGTCCACTACCACAAGACCGGCAAGCCCGAGACCGATGCCACGAGCATGGGCCTGTATCTCTCCAAGAAGCCGTTGCCACGCCACGTTCATACCGGCTTCGTCTTTCCCAACCTCACGATCAGCCAGGCGATGGCCGCCCGGGCCAAGGTTCAGGAAGCCCAGAAGGCGGGAAAGGGATTTGGAATCCTCGAGTTGCTCCGCGCCGTGGACGCCATGGTGATTCCGGCCGGTGCGGCTAACTATGAAGTCAAAGCATCGACCAAGCCCGGCGCCAGTGTGATGGCCCGTGCTCTCGACCGTGACATTCTTCTCACTTCGGTGATGCCCCACATGCACTGGCTCGGCAAGGATTTCACCTTCGCCGCGGTCCTGCCCGACGGCAAGACCCGCCTTCCGCTGATCAAGATCGACCACTGGAACTTCAACTGGCAGGGGACCTACGCATTCAAGGAACCGATCCGCATACCGAAGGGTTCGTGGTTTGAGGTGGAGGCTCATTTCGATAACTCCGACGCGAACCCAGCCAACCAGAACAAACCTCCCAAGGTCGTCAGGTGGGGCGAGGGGACGAGCGATGAGATGTGCATCGGCGTCTACGAGTGGGTAGTCATCGAGGGTCAACCGGAACCACAGCGCAGGCGCGGCGGGCGCTAGGGCATTGCCCATCGGATCGTCCTGGCGCGGGCTACAGGCGACCGGACCGAAGCTGTGGCCGATCGATTCCATCGCGATGAAGCCCCAGATCCGGGGCCGACGCTCTGGGGGCTCGTTGGCTGGTACCGGCCTCGACCCCAGCCACCCATCGATTGTCGCCCGCCACGTGACGACTTTGAACCATGCCGAACGAGGCATGGTTCAAATGCAGGTAACACCTCAGGGGAGGCTGGGGTCGACGACCGAAGGGCGACGTCCCCAGGTCCGAGGCTTCCGCACTAGGGGCTCGCTGGCTTTCGCCCGCTCGACCACAGCCACCCAGCTCTTGCCACCTTCGAGCATGCTGAAGTTGAACCATGCCGGACCCGGAACATGCGCGATTGCTGGATTTTGCTGAAGGCGACGCTCATGCCGTGCGCCCAGGTTGGGGAGCTAAGCGGCGCAGCTCGTTTACCGCCCTCCGCGGCAACTCGGGCAACTTCACGCGGCGTGCTGCCCCCCCTAGCTGCGCCTGGCGTGTTGCAAACTCCCTCCGAGCGAGTGTCTCGTCAATCTCCGATTGACGGGTTGTTGGGCGCGGGTCTCCTGACCCCGCCCTCCGCCAGACCGAAGGTCTCCACATGTCCCACCCGTCAATCGCAAATTGACACGCCACTACTACCTACGACACAAGGCGGAGGTCGAGGACTCACGTGGTCAATGGTGGTGTCTCTGGGAGGAATGGAACAAACATTGCAGTTTTCGGCGGGGGTTCCCAACCCCCTCGCCACCCGCGACGCGATCGATCGATAACCAACTCTCGATGAGAAAAAATGAGACAATCTGAGACGTTTTCGAAGGGCCCCCGTCCCATCTCGCATCGTTCGCCAACGAAATCCCTCGGAGATCGGCGGCGGAGTGGGTGCTCGTCATAAGTTGCTTGTCCATTCGGTGTTGTGTCGTCAAATTCGGTCGATTCCAGCCCCTCTCGAGCCCCGCGAATCGGGCCGCTGAATCGCCTCGGCGCGACTCATCATCGATCGAGATGTCTCACGTTCCTGCGCCGCAGACTTGCTGCGTTCCAGCGAATGCGGTCCGGGCGACCAAGAACGGCTCGAGCGCGTAACCCCTCGCTGTCTGCGTCATCAACTCCGTTTCGTTGACGACGCACAGCCGGCAACCGGCGATTGAAAACGCCAAACTCGCAACGAAATAAGATCGTGCCAATGACCTGCCAGCGCCTGAAGCAAACCGGGCGGGCAGTCACCCTATTTTACTTGCTCTACCTACATATAATATGCGCTGATTTTCAGATTTGGAGCTCGTTTACCCCAGTTCCGATGATTCTCAACAGGCCAGGCTGCGCCGCCCTGCTTGTCAAGTCGCGAACGAGCGCGGGGATTTGCCGTAACTTGAATCGGATCTTGTGCTTCCACGATGCTCATGGATTCAGCGAAATTGGCTTCGTTCGGCGCATTTTCGCCGATTTCGCCCGTCCAACGCATCTTGGCTATCGGGACGGGTTCGGGCCGGGATCGCGATTCTAATGGCAGTTGAAGGTGCATCCAGTCGCGCATCGTGCGCCACGATCCCCGACACATACTTGGCACATACTTGGCTTACTTGGCAGGTTCTGGCGCGTGCCAAGTATGCCAAGTATGTTCCGAGTATGCGGTTGGTTGACGGAATAACCTGTCCAAGTCACCATTCCTGCCGGATCGCAACAACCGCTCTCGCCCCGGCTGCCGTCTTAACCCTCGCGTCTGCAACTTCCGACATGATCAGCAGAACCGGGTGAAACCGCACGGATCCGATGGCGCGTTTCAAGCGTGCGGCTGTTTGGTGTAGTCGCGTTGCGGTCCGACGGGCAGTGCTGTTGCCAATTTGTTGCCAAATCCGCTACCGAGAGGTCGCACCTCCTCGATGACCTTGAGTGCCCACTTCGCCGGCCAAGCCCGCGTCTCGCTCACCTTCACTCTTTCCCGCAGACTCGTGGCCTGCGTGTTGTCGCCGCTCCAAAATCCGCTGGATTTCCCCGTCTCGCAGGAGTGCAGTTTGTCGGTTCGGCCAAGGGAGCGGCGGCGCCACGTCGGCGGCGTGACCCATCGCGAAGCCGGTCCGGGGGAACTCTCGCTCATGAGCCCACGTAATGTACGAGATGTCGCCGTACTCGACGCCAATTTTGTGGAGGGCCTTCGTGGCCGGACCGGCGAACGGCGCAGTCGTGGCCTCATGGAGGAAGACATCCAGGAACCGGCTCTCTTCCGGGGTGAGCAGCTTCATGTCACAGTCCTTTTTGGTTCGATCGCTGATTCGCGTCGGCTTGCTGGACCTCTTGCGACATCCAGTAGGCTGCGTATACTCGGCTCCTGCCACGGCGACAGACGTACAACCTTGAAGCGTTCCTCCCGCCGAGTTGGATGCACAGCACAGTGTCATCGCAAAGCTCGGGAAAGCGCCCTTCGACCGTTCGGTGTAATTCGTGTAAATCAGAGTCCCAAGGGATCATTGGACAACTCTACCTCAGCCAACGTCGCAACCGGCCCGCGCCGCCAGCAGACTCAACCCGGCGCTGACCAATTCCTCGCGGCTAAGCAGCAAGCTCACCTGCCGGGGCCGCTGCAAGAGCTTTATGTCGCGCGAAACCAGTACTGTCCCCAGTCACGTGCAGCGCCTGGTTCGGCGATGCGGCGTCGGTCGCGGTCATGGCAGTTCCTCGACTGTGATGTTCGGGAAGTTTGCCAACTGGTTGTCGTTGGTCAGAAACACGTCACAGCCGAACTCGATCGCAGTGGCAAGATGGAGGGCGTCGGCCAGCCCATAACGCTTCGGCAGAGCGGGCGGAATCGTCGGGTATGTGTGGCCGCCTCGGATGGCGCTGGCCCGGGCGTATGTCGCGGCAGTCAATCCTAGCGTCCGCAGGTTCGGCCCGTTGAAGAACCGGAAAAAGTCCGACAGCCGTTGGCCGTCGCCCGGGCCAAGGACCGGGACCAAACATTCCGTGAGGGTCAACTCGTTTATCGCGAATCGATGGCCGGCCTGCTCGAGCGCTGCCAGGTGATTTAACACACGTTCCTGGTCCGCCGGGTTGCCCTCGACCGCGTAGATAACGATCACGGTGTCCAGGTCGTACAGCACTCACGGTCCCCCCGACGACGACCCGCGACGGGCGGCGTCCAGTTCCAGATCCCGCTCGGCGTCCTCGGCCAGCCGCGCGTCATCTTCGGAACTCAAGTCTTCGGACGACCGGCCGGGAAAGCCGCGGGAGCGCTGCTCGGCGGCGATCTCTCGGATCACGTCCGCCAAGCCGCGTTGTGGCCCAACCGCCGCGGCGACACGGATCGTGACCCGCACGGGGCCGGGCGGCAGCCGCGGCTGGTGTGTGAGTCGCAGTTGTCCGTTCGAGTCCAGCGTCGCGTCGATCGTCTCTTCAACGACATTCATGGGCGGTCCTCCTTTAATCTATCGTACCCGGGCTGACGGCTGTCAGGAATGTCGTCAGCCAGGAAAACGTTCGCGCCTCGCGCATCGACCTCCGCGGCGAGCACCGCGAGCCGCGCATGGCGCAGTGCGCGCACCGGGAGCGGTCCGCCGCTGGGAGCCGAACAATGAAATTCAGGAGCAATGGCCGCGCGCTGAGCCGACCAACCACGAGCAACGTGCCGCGCGGCGCCCCTCTGTTGGCACGACCGGTTAGCCGGCTGCCCCCGGGCGGCTCCGCCTCAACGCAGTCTTTCGACTTCGAAGGTCTTCATTGGGTCCTTGTCCTGCGTGAGGGGGCCAGGACTCTTGCCAGTGACGATCTCGGGGACCTTGACCACCTTGTCAAGAATGCTCGCCTGCCCGCTTGTGAGTACATCCTTGTGCTGCTCGATCTCAGCATCAAGAGTGACAGCCGAATTCAATGCGACGGCCACGTCCCGGACTAGATGCATTTCAGGATATTCGGTTTGGAGACCCCACGGTGAAATCACGACCGTCGCGTGGCGCGGTGCGCCGCGGAGCACACCCTCCTGCGGTTGACCAATCAGGGCCGCGAATTCCCTCAGGGGCAGACCTTACACGCCTATCGCTCAAATTGCGGTGGCAATGCGATGGTATTGCAACCCCGGCTCCTTTCACGCCTTATGCCCCAAACCAGGCTTCATTGGCATTGTAGCGGCGTGGTGATCGCACTTCCAATGCTGCACCCAATTTGCACCCAAAGCAGACACCGCAGTGGCCCAGGGCAGTCCGAAGGGTCAACACTGAGCGGCGTTTGCCCATTCGGCGGCGTTCAGTTGGGTTTTCCCGCCGCCGGCGGCGCGGTACAATCGGCCATCGGAGACATCCATGAGTACGCTGTCCCCAGAGCAACGGCAAGCAATCGAGTCGAACGGCCACGTTTCGATCGACGACGGCGCCTATGTGGTTGTCAAGGCGGCGGTGTACGAACGCCTGCAGTCGGTACTGGAGGCGGTGCCGCTGTCCATCGAAGAGCAGAAAGCGATGATCGCGCACATCGGCGAGAGAGTGGGCTGGGACGACCCTCGGATGGACGTGTACAACGAGCCCGATCCCCGCCGCAAGCCATGAACCGCGGAGACGTGGTGATCATCGATTTCCCTTTCAGTGACCGGACCGGAAGCAAGGTCCGCCCGTCGCTCGTTGTGCAGTCGGACATGCTGAACCCGATCCGCCACGACACGATTCTGGCGATCATCACGTCGATGTCGAGCGGCAGGCCAGGCGCGGAAGTTCTTTTCAATTGGAAGTCAAGCGTCGCATTTCATGGACCGAATTCCGTGTTCGGTCTACTGGCCGTGAAGCTGGGGTTCGTCTCGGCGCGGTTCCAGCTCCTGGATCGGACGGATCTCGATGGACCCGAGGCGTGCCGGCGGGATTTTCGAAGAAAGCCGGATCGCCTCATTGACGTCGCGCGCTTCGATAACAATAAAGCCGCCGAGATGTTCTTTCGTCTCGGCGAATGGGCCGTCGGTGGCCAACACCTTGCCCGACTGAATGCGAAGGATCGTTGCTGTCTCCACCGATTGCAATGCGCCCGAGTAGAGGTAATGTCCCCCTTTGCGGAGCTCGTCGTCGTACGCGAGCGATTCGGCCACGAGCGCGTCAAATTCGGGCTTGGAAAGTTTGTCGAGCGTCTTCTGGTCGTAGCAGACCATGCAGAGGTATCTCATTGGTGCTCCGCCGAGTCGGGTTAGATTCATTCCCCTGAACTTCTACGCAAGATGCGCGCATCTTGCGATCGCCGGACGGAGCCGGCTCCGACAAAAGCACGTGCCGCTGCGCCGTTGTAGGAGGGGGCTCTGTCCCCCGATCTGTTGGTTGCGGCTATGCCGCGTTGGGGGTGCGAAGTAGGCATCGATCAGCGTGAACCCGCCCAGAAGCTCCTTCGTGTCGGCGAACGGGCCGTCGGTGGTCAACGGCTTGCCGTTGCGGACGCGAGCGGTCGCGGCTGACCGAACCGACGGCGACGCCGACTCCAACTGGGCTGCCGAGCCGCTCGGATCAGGGGTGCCCGGCGCCGAGCGGCTCGAAGAGCAGGGGGGCCGCAAACTCGCTCGTCCTTCCTATTTTTTCCGAACGAGCTTCATCCCACAGCACATCTCCTTCGCGGGCGCACCGTTTTCCCAGCCGGTGCCGTTCACCTCAATATGGTCGTCGTCGACGATGGTGAGGGTCACTTCGTGCATGTGTTTGTCCTTGGTCGGATCGAGGTTGCCGCCGCCGGTGAATTGGAAGACGATCTGGTTCGACGGCGACTTCGGGTCGGCCTTGAGGCATGGCTGGTTGCCCAACACGCAGTAATGCGTCATGATCAAGTCCGGCCCATTCACCGTGTAGATCGAGACCATTTCGTGGGGCTGGCCAGGGAAGTGCGTCTCGTGAACCGCGCTGCCGCCCGCGGTCACTTTGATAACCGACACAACTTGGTCGGTCGGCTTGCCGTCACTGTCGGCGGCCAGCCATGTTCCGGCCAACTTTTTCATCTTCTCCAGGCCCGCGTTGGTGGGTGGAGGCGGCAGCTTGGCCCCGGGCTTGTCGCCGCCGAAGCTTGCCAGCGAAAGGGTCAGCAAAACCCCGCACACTACGAAGCGTCGCACCATTTTCGTTGCTCCTCGAAGACAGTTCTCGTTGATACGTTCGTTGAGACCGATGATCTCACACCGCTCTTTAGTCGAACGACGATCGCCGGGATCGACATGAAAAGCGCGAAACTGCTCATTTCCTGTAAGTAGAGTGAGCTGCTAGACTAACGGCTCACGGCCGCGTGTAAAGCGTCCCGCCCTTCATAACGAGCTTCACCTCGCGCAGCGCCTCGATTTTCGCGAGAGCGGGCCGTGGCACTACTTGGAGGTGCCGTTGCCGACGTGGAACGCGGCGTAGTACGCCCGGCTGATCGCGGAGCGCCACTCCGCTTCCGTCCCGACGGCGGCAAGTTGCCTGGCCACCGCAAGAAAATCGAGGCCTGTCATGCGCGCTGCACCAGTCGGATTTGGAAGACGACCGAGTTTTCAGGAGGACAAATGCGGCAGAACTCTGCGCTCCAGCGATTCCAGGCTGAGAGCATATCGTTGAACGGACCACGCGGTGACATCCAGTTCAACGACGATGTGCTCCTCTGACTCGATCTCCGCGTCTCGCTCCACTCGCAATGCAATCGAGCACCCGCGAGTATGAAGAAACTGGGAATCTAGGATTCGAACCTAAATAGGTGGTGTTTCGCTGGCATTCATCCCACGTTGCATTCACGTCGCAACTCATTGAAACACCAAACGTTGAAGAAAAACCACGTTGCGATCACAATTTTACCGACGTGGCGTTCACGCGGGCAATACTGCCCCCAATTTGCCCCCATTTTTTGGGCGGGGTGGTGATCCGGCGGGGCGATGCTCTGTCTCGGCTGTGGTCTACTCGGATGTGCCTTATCCGCCCGCGTGATTGATGCGATTCTCCAGGTCGGTCAAGATCGCGAGAATGTCGTGGAAAGTGGCGGGCTCGGTCAGGTACATATCCCTCATCGCCTGGTAATCACGGCGGAGCGCCGGCTGGCGCGAAGCGGGAGGCACAAGACGAAAAGTACCGGGTTTGGCATCGTCATAGTTCGCCCACGAACTGCCGAAAAACTGACTCTTCCATTCGACGACCCGGTTGCGAAGATCGTGTTGGCGTATCGCATTGCTCACGGTCGGGTATTTTGCCATCGCCGCCACATCCGCGTAATGGCGCGAGAACCGGTCCGGCGTCGCTTTGTCACTTGGCCGGTGATATTCGGCGTGCAGGATTGTTGCCTTTTCCCAAAAGCTCCGCTCAAGCTCCAAGGCGACAACGTCGCAGCGCCAGTCGGGGAATGCATCAGGCAGGACATCGGCGATCCACGGCCGGATCGCGTGCAGGCCCGTCGGTTGCTGGTCGGTCAGGGAGCCGAATTCGAGCTTCACCGAACGCTTGAGATAGTCGAATCCGGCCGGCTGCGATGACGGGTAATGAAACAGCAGCACGGGGGAGTGAGTGTTCGCGTCCGTCAGGAACTCAAACCAGCACTCTTCACGGCTGCCGAGCGCTTCCGTCACTGACGACTCCAGCGTTGCTCGGATCAGGCTTTCCGCAATAACGCCGCAGGCTGCTTCGGCTTGGGCCATCCACTTGTTCGCCTGATTCCGGCTTCTGCCCGGCTTGGGCAGCCCCAGGAAAGCGGGCGAGAGCGACAGGTCGATATCCTCAGAGAACCGATCGATTACGCCGAACACTTTGGATAGCGACGTGCCGCCCTTGAACACGAGATGCTCGGCAAACGGTGACTCGAAGAGAATCTCAAGCAGCCAGCAGACCCAGAAGTCTTTCTCGATGATCACCGGAGACAGATTGCGCCTCGCCGCCGCTTGCTGGATGTAGAGGCCGCGTTCGTCAGGAGGCAGTTCGAGAAACGCCAGTTTCATGCGCTCGTCCTCGGCGAGGTCACGGAAGATCGGGTGCATCCAGGCCGGGGCGAGCTTGATGTCCTTGATGAGTTCCCGGCGCTGTTCGGCGGGGAGCGTGCGTTTCAGGTGTTCGCGCCGCTCCGGGGTCACGTGTTCCCTGCCCAGCTCGCGAAGGGCTTGGATCAGAAGACCGCTCAGCCGCCCTGCCGCCGCCATGTTCTTAGCGGTGGTCTGCCGCAGTTGGATGGTCATCGGTCCGATCTTCACTGTCCGGCTCGGCCCGTCGGTGAGGAACACGGCCTTGGCCGGCACCTGCTCAGAGAGCCCCAGGACGTTCGTGGCGTAAGCCCCGGCGGGTTGCAGGCGCGTGCGGTCGCGGCCCGCGAGCGCCTTGGCTACGGCCTCGGCGGACGGTTGAAGCGGCCCCAGCGCCGGATGTTCTTTGGGGAAGTCGTACACGCCTCGTGCGAGGCGGCGAATCGTGCCTTTGCGGGCGAGTCGATGCAGTGAAACATCGACCGCCTCGCGGCTGCCAAGGTCGAGGAATTCCGCCGGGACGAAGACTGAACCACGACCTTTACCACGAATGGAATAAAGTATTCTGGCATCAACGCTTTGCGGCGATCTAACGCGATGTATCATGTAAGGAAAAATAGCCTATTTTCCTTACAATGTCAACGCTAAAGAAAGGCTCGTGCGCCTCCACGGAAAACGGGGCAAGTACGCGGCGCGCGCGATCCGTGGCAAGCACTGAAATCCGCCTCGCTATCCCTTCGTTGCCTCCCGCGTGTACGATGAGGACAGGCAGCGCGGACTTGACAGCATCGGCTGCGACTTCGTAAATTGGGCAGACTGTCGGAGATCCCCCAGCAAGTCGCAACAAGTCGCACCACTCCGGGGATGCCAGTCATGACGATTGCACGCGCGCATTTGGTGGACCCCGCCGTCACCCGTTGGTACCACTGCATCACCCGCTGTGTCCGCCGCGCTTTCTTGCTCGGCGAAGGTGAGGGCGACCGCAAACTCTGGATCGACATTCGCCTGCAGGAACTTGCTGGCATCTTCTCGATCGCCGTTGGCGGGTTCTCAGTGCTGGATAACCACTTGCATCTGCTGGTCCGGCTGGATCCGGACGTTGCGGCGGCCTGGTCGGATGAAGAAGTCGTGCGGCGCTGGGGGCGGCTGTTTCCGCCGCGCGACAAGTCACGGAAGCCGTTGCCCGTCTCCAACGCGTGGGTGGAGTGGCGGCTCAACGATGCCGCCTGGGTGGTCAAGGCCCGCGAGCGGCTGCAAAGCCTCAGTTGGTTCATGAAATGCCTGAAGGAACCGCTTGCGCGGCTGGCCAACCGTCAGGACAAGACGCGGGGATTTTTCTTCGAGGGGCGGTTCAAATCGGTGGCCGTCCTCGATGAGGAATCGCTGCTGGCGACGTGTGCCTACATTGATCTGAACCCGGTGGCAGCCGGAATTGCGGAGGTCCCCGAGACCAGCGAGCACACCTCGGTCAAGCAGCGAGTCGATCACGTCAAAGCCCAGGGACGGACTGAGGACATGAAGGCCGCCCCCGAGGGGAGCGTGGCCGGATCGAAGGCGTCGGCCGGACTCGAGGAATCGCACTGGCTGTGTCCCATTGAAGACCGTCGCCGAATTGATTCGAGGCGTGAAGGGATGCTGGAAGGCTTTTCGCTGGGCAGTTACCTGCTCTTGGTGGATTACAGCGGGCGTCTCTTACGCGAAGGCAAGGCGATGATTTCGCGGGAAGTGGCCCAGATCTTCGAGCGATTGGGCACGACCGCCGAGACCTGGCAGGCCCGACTGGCGAAACTGAGCGAAGGCCGCCTCCTGGGCCGGTTTCTGGCGGCAAGCCGCCAGCGGCTCAGAGAGGTCGCCGAGCGGTTGGGTCTGCGCCGGGCAGTCAACCTGGGCGGTTGCCTGGTTACCTGAGGCGGGCACGAGGCCCTCAGGTCAGCCACTTTTTTGAACCCGCTGGTTGATTCCCCGCGCTGATCGGCGGGGCGCACGCCCGGGTGGCCTGGATTCTTCTGCGGTAGACCGGAATTTGCCGGCGATTCCGCCGCTGCGATCCATTGGCTGGGCTCCGTGGGCCGTCGCAGACCGACCAAAGGAAGGTCGGTCTCCACCAGCGGCAACGGCACAATGACATCTGCCTGTCCTTCAGTGCCTCCTTAACACGCTGTTCCTGATCTGCGACGCGCTCGACGTCTCGGCCGCGAACCTTGTCAAGCGGGTGGATTCCGCGAGGAAGCGGAAACAGGGCGGATGAAGGCTCTGTCGTAGCTCTATTCATTCGCGACTCGCAATGAACATATCTGTCCGGTGAACCCCATCCTGGGCATCGCGCGCGATGGTTATCATGGGCAGGATCAGCCTGGGGCAGCCGCGTACCGGCTCGATCCAGTGCCGGAACCGGCGGGGCGGGTTGGCCCTGTTACCAAAGCTGAGGAGACCAAGGCTTTTCATTGCAGGGGTGCCATGCCATTAAGCGTGATTGGGGCCGGCCTGGGACGAACGGGAACGCTCTCGCTGAAAGCCGCATTGGAGGAGCTTGGCTTCGCCAGGTGCTACCACATGACCGAAGTGCTCGCCCATCTCGAGCACGCGGCGCTCTGGGACGCCGCTACCTGCGGGGAGTCCGTCGATTGGGAGACGCTGTTTCGGGGGTATCAGGCGACCGTCGACTGGCCCGGCTGCAACTTCTACGAGGAGTTCATGAAGCGATATCCCGATGCGAAGGTCATTCTGAGCGTGCGGGACCCCGAGCGGTGGTACGAGAGCGCGCGACAGACCATCTATTACTCTCGCCACGCGTTCCCGAGCTGGGTGGGGCCGTTCGTGCCCCGCGTGCGCCTCTTCACCCGCATGCTCGATCGGGTGATCTGGGACGGTATGTTCCGTGGGAGGTTCGAGGACAAGCCATTCGCCATCGAAGTCTTCAACCTGCACAACGAACAGGTCCGGCGTGTCGTTCCGGCTGATCGACTGCTGGTATATGAAGTCCAGGAGGGCTGGGGGCCGCTCTGCGCGTTTCTGGGCGTCCCCGTCCCGCAGGGCAAGCCTTTCCCCCACCTGAACGACTCCGTCGAGTTCCGGTCGCAAATGCGGCGGATCGCCCGAATTGTGCGGACCGTCGCGTACACCGCTCTGGCGTTTATTACTCTCATCCTGGCGTGGCTGGCCAGCAGGTTGATCTGGTGAACAAGTGGGTCTGGCTGAGTTGTGCGCAGCGAAGTGGGTCGCCTCCGCAAGTAGCTATCCAATTAGAACCGTTAGAACGCGAACGAAAATGGCCGGCGCAGTCGTCCTGGGATGATCTGCTCGAGCGCTCCAGGTTGATGTTCTCCGATGGGGCGTTCGATTAATGTCAGCGACGGCTGAGGGATGAATCCGACCGATGATGGTGGGATTTTGAGACGCGGGGGAGTCGCGATCAGGCGATCGGAGGGCTCGGTGGAGCTTGAGCCTCGCCCGTGGGAGGTGTGATTTCTGGTCGCTCGTCACTGCCGATTCCGACTCCGCGACCACACGACTCGTAATGGAGCTCAATATGCAACTCGTGCATTGCGCAATACGCTTTGTCGATTGCCTGGTAGATCATGCCTTGCCGGTCAAACCCCAGCGCGTCGAGTCGCCGCCGGCAGCGGTGAAGAAAGTGAAGCATCGGCCGAATTCTGTCCCGGAGCGCTTCGGCTTGCTTGATGGTGAGGCGAGGGCGTTCCATGCCATTACTGTATACGAGTACACTTCGCGGTCGTCAAGCTCGAATTGGTGACCGTGGAAGCGGCCGCGGAAACGGGACCGGATAGGATTGGAGCGGGTGTGTCGCGCTTCTCTGCGGGCAACGTCGGGGCTTCCTCATCGACGCCAGCGATCCGCTCTGGCAAACTCAATCAAGCCCAGCCGCCCGACGAGGCGGGAGTGTCGGGCTGGGCGGCCTTGCATGCGCATTTGATGTTTGGGCTTTTCGCGCTTGCTAGACCATTAACTCCGCCAGCCGAGGCGGTCTTGGAAATTGGGGCCTGCCTCGGCACTCTTGCCAGGGTCGCGGTTAGGTTATGATGATAGGCGATGGTCGGCGGCCTGGTCCGCTGAGCTTGGTCGTTAGGATGCTCAAGATGGAACCTAGCTGCAAGTGCAGGAAGCCTCCCTTCTACTTTGGAGACTTCGAAAGAATCGAAATCGGCGAAGATGCCTTTGGCGCAGAAGTGTCGCTGAATACCTGTAAGGCTTGCGGGCTTGTATGGCTCAATTATCTGATCGAAGAACCCCAGTTCAGCCGGTCTGGGCGCTGGTGGAGAGTGCCTCTCCCGCCCGAACAATCTGATCGATTGTCAGCGAACGCTGCGAGACAGTTCCTAGAGCAGCAGCCGTGGTGCTTTGTTGGCGGCAGCTTCTTTGAGTCGACAGGTCACGAAGTGCTAGGGCCGATCAAGGTGAGATAAGAGCCGTGCCCAAACATGATGGATTGGAGTTAGCGAAGTCGGACCTCCAATCGGTGTTCTAGAAGCCCGGCGGCGCAACGAAGTCGGCGAGCCGCGGTGGATATCGCTCGGGGAACGCCTCATTGAGCACCATCGCCAGCCGCGCGCCCGATGCCGCGCACAAGAAAGCCCCCGCCGACGATCCGCCAACGAGCCGCCTCGACCTCTTCACCATCGGCCTGCCGCGCCAGCACCCAGCCTTCCCCATCCCGCTTGAAAACCATCGCGCCATCCCGGACCATGGAATCAACCCAGCCGCGCGACGAGGCGGAACTGTCGGGCCGGGCAGCCTTCGCTGGTGCTCTCGTTGACGAGCCATTGGACCCAGCTAGGCTTTGACCTCGGCCGGCCGAGGCGCGATCCCGACTCAGGACGCCCGCCTCACACGAGATGCCAGTGGTTTTCCGGCGTGACCTAGAGCCCGAAGCTACGGAGAAGCAATAGCGATGCCCCGGACAGGAAGACCCCCAGGCGGCCGCGGCACGGGCGCCATGCTCGCCGACGAGATCGTCCCCCAAATCCGCGAAGCCTACGCCGCCGGCAGGACCGCCAGGGAACTAGCTGCCGAGCTCGGCGTCAATCCCCACACCGTCGTCGCCTGCGTCAAGGGCAAGACCTACCGAGACCTCGGTGGCCCCATCTCCAACGGGAAGGGCGCCCACGCCGCCCGCGGAACGCGCCACCCGAGCGCGAAACTCGATGAGCCTCGAGTTCTGGAGATACGAGCAGCCGCGGCTCGTGGGGAGACTGTGCGCTCGCTCGCAGCCGAGCACGGGGTGTGCACCCGGACGATCTGCAAGATCGTGAACTGGATCACCTGGAAGCATATCGGAGACGCAAATGGCGAGGTCGCCGGCTCGTCCGGCCGCCGTCCCGCTGGAACCGTTCACCGGCGCGAAACAGCCGAGAACAGCTTGGAAATCGGCGCGAACTTGGCGACGATTGCTTGTTTGCCATAGCGCTGTGACCGCCAGATCCGATCCCGATCCTCTCCAAAGGAGCGAGCCATGCGGAATCGCCAGATCCTCACCGTCAGTTTGTCACTTTTGCTCGGTTACCTCTTGGCATCCAGCTTAAATCGCACGTCTTCCGGGCAGCCACCAGCGCCGCAGCCGGCGGGCCAGGTGGCGGCGGTATGGCGGTATCAACTGACGGCTCCTACCGACGGCGGTTTCAAAGATTTGGTCATCTTGACCGATACGGCGACGGGGCACTGTTGGATCCGCAACAACACAACAGCCGGTCAGTGGAATGATCTCGGGTCGCCGGTGGATCGTAAGTAATCCAGACATGCAACGCTTTCGCCGCAGTTCGCCGAGGCGCACCAATGGCGACGAGCAAGCCTCGGCACTATTCCTCCTTACCCTTGCGTCGGGGTTCGGGGGA
The DNA here is from genome assembly GCA_963823675.1 of uncultured Isosphaeraceae bacterium. Lineage (GTDB taxonomy): Bacteria > Planctomycetota > Planctomycetia > Isosphaerales > Isosphaeraceae > CAWGMT01. Next base: position 143,949 of record CAWGMT010000026.1, read on the forward strand.
CACTATACGTAATTCGGTCAACACGAATAGGACTTTCTCAAGCGTCGGGCGGCTTATGGGTGGATCGGCCATTCTCGGGGTGCAGCTTGTCTGACGGCAAGATACGTCGATTTTTGATCGAGCCACGTGGTTACAAGCCAGAGCACTATATCTGTAGCATCACTGAACGTATCGGCCGCTCTCGCCATTTCACCCTCTGGCCACCGGTCATCTGACAGACTAATCTCAAATGTCACGGCCATGTCCTGGCCCACCTCGGCCATGACCAGCATGTGATTCCCGCTCATGTGGATGAACCCGGACGTGCGCTCGTAAACGTCCCTAAGCCAAGCGAATCTGGGCGTCACTTTACTGAGTTTATCGACAAGATACGCGTCGGTTAGCCGCTTGCCGGTCTGGTCCGTCAGCCGATCGAGTCTTTCTCCTTTCAGCGCCGCGACGGTGAAGTCGTCGGGATTCACGAGTGTACACGCAAATAGACGGAGCGCAGTGTCGATTTGGACGCGAAGCAAAGCTCCGGCGCAGGAAATATTCCGGGCACGCACCATCGCGGTGAACCCATCCAGAATCTGCATGGATCGTCTAATCCCAGCGTTTATCCACAGGTCTGGAGTATGAACGTTGCCACCGTCAGCCTCCATGCAAAGTTGGGCAAGTTCAACGTGGTCGCGGATCTTACCCTGTAAGGCCTCGAGTTTTCCGGAGACAGTGGCAGGTATCGGTCTCATCGGTCAGGTCCAAGAACGTCGATATCGGCTGTCGATAGACCCCGCCGATCGTACTAAGGTTCGCTGCATAATCGACCGTATCGCTCCTCATGGCGGCCAGGGAGTCGGGTCGATGACGAGGTGGCCGTCCTTGTTATGGATTACCTTGCACCAGGCCCTGGCCGAGACCTTTGTTCCGGCGAATGGCGCGAGAGAGTGCTCGTCGATGTGGTACCGGCCCGAACCGCGCCCACGGGCGAACGCCCCAAGACGCTCGATTGATTCGAGAATGTCGCCGTCGGCCGGCCCTTTGCAGATATTGAGATGAGGGAATGTGAGAAGGCTGAATCCAGGATTGGAGCGGAACGCGATGTTGTCGCCATAAATCCTTGCGGGACAAGGAGTTAAGCTGGGGATCTAGGATTCGAACCTAGCTTAAATCCACTTCGCTCGCATTGGGGCGGCAATGCGATGGCATTGCAACCCCACGTGTTCCCACGCCTTATGCCCCAAACCAGGCTTCATTGGCATTGTAGCGGCATAGGCGTCGCACTTCCAATCCTGCACCCAATTTGCACCCAAAAGGGACATCGCCTGCGCACTCGGGCCTCCGAGTCGTCCGTGGTTTCCTCGAAAAGCTGGAGGGAGAATGCGGGCCGGGTTTTAAGACGCCAGAGCCCGGGAGCCAAGGGGCAACCATCCGCGCTAATTATGGTGTCCCTGGATCCCCCGATGTCCCGTCCTTTTATTGAGGTCCGCCTGAGAGTTGCTCTTGGTCCGGATGCTGCGGCAAGGCAAGGTTCGCCCGCGTCGTGCGAACCTGTAGTCGGCAGAGCGGATGGCCTCTGAAGACGGGCTCCGATCTCAGCTTATCAACCAGGCTTCGGTGCCGGCGCAAGCGTTGAACGATCAGACGATCGCCGTGGAACCTGATGACGACCGTTCCCGCACAAGCCACGTGTTGGCTGCGGCCCTTATCCGTGCTCGAGGGTTGGATCAGCGAGCGCCCGGCTTGGACCGTCTCGTCGCCCTCCCGCCGGAAGGCCTCCAGGTTGTTGCAGCACCTTTCGGTAATCTGGGTGCACATGACGCACGCACCGGCGCCCGTGAGTGTGGAGACCACGTCCTTTCGGGGATGGCGATGCTGGTTCGCGCTACCGACGGAAATCACGGCGTAGTGGGCCGAGACCGCGTTTTGGTACAACCACGCGATCTGCTTCCCCTCGCCCGCCTTGCCACCGTGATGGGGGACGGCCAGCACGTCACAGACATACGTGGACTTGCGGGCCTCGTACACGCCCCTCCATTCGGTAATGCCGGCGTCACCCGAGAATACGACGCGGCGCGAACCCTTTGTGAGGACCACGATTCCGCTGGTGGAATTCGGTGATTTCTGGCGATCGGCCCTCAGGTTGTTCACGTACGACGGTGCGAAAAGCTTCACCGTCACGGACGCGGCACTGTCCTCGAAGATTCGACGCGGTTGGTTGCCGGGCAGAAGCTCGAGCCGGACCAGTTGATCGTCCCTGAGATAACCCTTTTTGAGGTGCTCGTCGATCTTGTCCCAGAAGCTCGGCTTGGACTTGAAGAGCCGGCTGTCTCTGAGAAACCAGATCTCGCCGATCGCGTTCCGGTACTCCTCCAGAACAATGGCGGCGCCGCCGATGTGATCAGAGTCATTGTGCGAGAGGATCAGGCGCTCGATGCGGCTGACGCGGCACCGTTTCAGGAGCGTGATGATTTCCTTGCCGCGGGGCCCGCAGTCGACCACGACGGCCCGCCCGCCCGGCAGCACCAGGACGTTACAGGTACCTTGCCCGACGTCCACGCAGTAAAGGTCCACGTCGTCGCTCCGATGGTGGAAACAGGCCGGGCGGAAGACCGCCGGCGGCCGGATGCTAATCCCACGAATCCGCTGGCCGGGTGCTTGACCCGGGCAGCGATTCCCACAGTTCGTCTGCCTCGCGGTCAGTCAGGCGCCGCAGCGGAGGCAAGGACTGCGTGTGCAGGACCCGTACGACCTCGAAGGACGACTCGAGCCGCTGCACGATCGCTTCGACCCGCTGGCCGGGCGGGTAAGACAGGCATTCCGCGGGAAGGCGGTCGAGAGGGACGGTGTCCCGCTCCTTGTCTTCCCAGGTGAAGGTGACGCCGGCGTCGTTCACCCGCTTGATCATGCCGATTTGACGGATTGTGAACATGCGTTCCCTTTCCATTAATGGCATATCGAAAAGCGTCTGGATCGCACGGATCGCCCGTTTATCCCGGCGGCTCATCTCCGACGTGGGCTTACAAGCGATTTTCTGGTACTGAAGGTGGAACCGGGACGCCCAGTCCCGAAGCGCCTCGGCCGCCGAGTCGCCGTGGCCGGTGGGGAGGACCTCGCGGCCGGGGACCTTCAAAAGCTTAAGCGCGGGCGAATAGAGAGCCGTGAGCGGCGGCCGGAACACGTATTCGGTATCGCCGACGCGCAAGTCGTCGATCGGGCCTATCGTCACGTCCGGCGCGCTAGAATCCTGCCGCGGGGGCTCAATTTTCACGTCCGGGCGTCTGGGAGGCTCCTCGAGGAAGACAGTTTCGTGCGACCTCCGGTTCGCAAGCAGGAACCGCGCGAGTTCGGCGACCATGGGGTTACGCAGCGTGCGCACGCCCGGTTTCCGCCAGGCGGTCGGTCGCGGGTGGTGGGGGTGCTCCCATTCCGCGCCGATGACGCCAAGCTCTTCGAGGGCCGCACGCTGGCGGGGGAGGAGCTCGGCCCACGCCTCGCCCGTTCCCTCGCGTCCGCCGTCGCCCTGGCGCTGGCATAGCATATCCAGGGCATCCGCGACTTGCCGGCGCTCGGCGACGGCGCGGACGAAGTCGGGCAGAATCTGCGAATCGCCGGCCATGCCGCCCGCGATCAAGCCGGCCGCGGAATGCACTACGGGTTCCTTGACAACGAGACGGTCTGCCATGCTGGCGAACCCCTGCGCGACACGCCCGCAGAAAGCCGCGAGGAAATGGGTGAAATACTTGTCGCCGCGGGCGTGGAGGAAGACGGCACCGCGTGCGGTTTCGTCGAATTCGATGGCGGGGATGCCGTACGCTCCCTTTCGGAGCAATTCCGCGGACTGAGCTGCGGTGAAGTTGGCGATAGTGATCTCGGTTGTACCGTCGCTAAGGTGCGGCGCGCGCGAAGGATCGAGCTGGGAGTGCCCCGTGACGAGGAGGATTTGAATTCGCATGGCGAGCAAGTCGAGCTCGCGGTTGATGTCGATGATACTAGCCATGAGCCATTCGGTCACGTCGGGGGCGTGGCAGCTTGCCAGGTCGAGGAGGAGGACCGACGTCAGGCCGTCCTGGCGGAGCTGGGCGAGAACTCGGGAGCCGGCGAGTGCCTCGGCCAGCGTGATGGGTCGCGGCGGGCATTCGAGGTGGTCTGCGAGGCGGGCGAGCAGTGCCGATGCGGTCGGGCAGGTGGCGTCCCGCGCGTGGAAACGGAGCCAGCGGGCGACAGGATGGCGGCCGACCAAGACCTCCAGGAACGACACCAGTGTGCCTTTCCCCTGGGCTTTGGGCGCGGCGACGGTGAGGGGCTGAAAGGATGTCAGCGCCGCCAAGAGCCGCAAGTCGTCCAGGGCTTCGCCTTTCTGTTGATAGACCCTGGGCACGAATCCTGCGTCGGTGAAGAGCAAGGGGCGGCTGAACTCGAACACAGGCTGCGCCGGCACGAGCATATCGATGGTCATCAGTTTCTCCCGCGAAGCTGCGCGACAATGCTCTGCTTGAGCAGCCCAAGGATCGTGTCCGACTTCTTTTTTCTGACCTGCGACTGCAGCACTTCGCTGGCAAAGACGTATACGTTCTGGCCTGCCTCCGCCAGGATGCTGTACAGCTTCAACTGCTCGAGCGCGTCCTCGATCTGGCGGTCGTTGACGCCCAGGCGGTGTTTGCTGATTTCGTCCAGGACCTTGGCTAGTGTGAACTGATCGCGATCGGACATCAGGTAAGCCACCAGGCGGGGCAGGCTCTTCTCGATCTGCTTGAACTGGGAGTCGATCCGGTCGAGGAATTTCGGGTCCTGGATCACGTTCTGGATGTCGATCTCGGTGACCCGGCGCGTCTGGTTCACGGAATCGAAGTCGAGGAGGCGATCGCACAGGTCCTGCACCAAGTTGGGCATGCCGCCTGTGGCGAGGCGGACTGAGTGGCGCGACGCCGCGATGTTCTCGATCTGGACCCCGATTCGCTGCATCGGCTTCTCGATCAGCTCGCCCACTTCGGCGGCGGTGAGCGGACCCAGGTTTATGGGTTTGAGCCTCGTGCGATTCAAGGGGAAGTCGTGGGTGTGATAGGCGTGCAGCAACCGTTCGTACCCGAAGAGCACCACGCGCAGGTTGCACGCTTCGTCGTCTCTCAAGCTCTGGAGGTGCGCGAAGACCCGGTAATGGTTTTCTGCGTCCAGGTCGATGGCGCGGTCGACCTCGTCAAGCAGGAACAGGTTGTACTTCGATCTCTTGAGGATGCGGCGAAGGATTTCCAGCTCGTCGATGGGGACGGCCTGACCTTTCTCTTTCAGACTGGCGCGGAACTTGGCACCGACCCTGAGGTCGCTGGGGGCGAACCCCATCTTCTTGAGGATGGCCACCCACAGGTCGTCGATCGACGCGAGCTGTTGCATGTCCATGTAAGCGATCGAGGTCCATGGATCGGACCGGGGGCCTCCAGTCGCGTGGCGGAATGTGTCATGCGCCGCCAGCTCGCGGTGAACGCGTTGCGAGAGGGAGGTCTTGCCGATGCGGTGCGCGCCGAAGACCGCGAAGCTGTGGCTGGTGTCGCGGAGGTCGGATAACGCCGGGCGGCGGCCGTGGAACATTGATGCGACGACGGGTCTGTCCGACTGGTAGGGATTGAGCAGCCGGGGGGGACACGGTCCTTGAGCAGATCGCAGAACTCGCCGGCAGGAGGGCGGGCTATCGCGCTGACGAATTGTTCCTGGTTCACGGTGATCCAGCCGGCGGCTCCGTCTTCGGGCCGCCACTTGCGCGATTCGCTGACGACGAGCACGACCTTCTTTTCGCCCATCCTCTGCGCGAGGTGGTGGAGGCCTCCGGCCGAATCGTTGGGGTTGCGCTCGGTATAGGCGCTGGAGATGCAGATCACGTACATCAGCTGGTCGGAGTGCTCGAAGCAGTGTGACAGAGGGAGCTTCATCCACTTGACGCCCGGGACGCCAGCGTCGAGCAAATCCGCCTGGTAGGGAGGCTGGCAGAGGATGTCGGGGATGGAGTCGAACCGCGTCATGAACAGTCACTCTTGCTTGACCAGTGCGAGCAGAGCAAGAGCTCGAGGACTCGCTCGATGGCGCCCGCCGGGATTGCGTCCGGGACGCTGGCACGGAGTTCCAGGATGGACTGAGGCGGCTTTTTATCGATGCCCAGAGGATCTTTCGAGCGATGTCTGCGGTGTCTTCGTCACCGACTTGAGTGCTGGTGTGGCCTTCCGACCGCTCGGAGATCCACTTGCGGCGGGCGAGTATCTTGTTTCCGGGTTTCCTATCCTCTTCCCAGGCTTCGCCCGTGCGGACGACCTTCCTGGCGGAGTCGAGCCCGTGCGGGTACGGCCGACCAGGAGGGGAAGACATCCGATTCCTGGAGGCGGAGCTTGCCGGCGTCGATGATCTGGCAGGAATCGATCCAGACCGAGGGGTCGCGGATGACGAAATCGTTGTGCATGAGGGACTGAGTCGGCCCGCCGAACTGGACGCTGCTGCCGAAGCCGATGTGAACGGTCCCCGCGATTTTCTCGTCAAAAATCGGCAGACCAGTGAACGTGTTGATCCATGGATTGAGCCCGATGCCGAGCTCGGAGACGACGGTGCAGTTCAGGGCGGCTTCGCGGCCGCTGGAATCGAACATGTACATGTCGGCCGCGGTGCGGAGCGGAGCGTGGTCACTGCAAGTGATGGGGGTGCGGCACCCTGCCGCCTGCCACGTCGAGGCGGAGCCAGTGCCCGGGCGGGATCGGAAAGTTGGGGATGCTTCCGGTGACGAAGACGGTCCCCTCGGCCTTGCCGACATCAGGGACGATGAAGGTCTCGCCGGAGGGGACGTTGCACCAGCACCAGAGGGGCACGCGGCCGGTGCTAGTCTCAGGGGTGTGGACGCCGATCGGGATGACGAGCCGTGCCGGTGCCGTGGTCGTCGCCGGTCTCTAGCGTGATCTCGCTGCCCCACATCAGGCGCTCGGCATAGAGGCGGCAAACCGACGTGAGGTAATCGAGGTCTCCCGAGCAAAAGTGCAGCGTCTGGAGCGACACGCCGGGCATGGAGGCGACGCGCTTTCCACGATCTCTGGTGCCGTAATTGAGGACGTCGAAACGGAAACGCGTGACAGCGTGGCGCCACTCTTGGAGCACGACGATTCGGGTAACCTTGTCAATCTCGTCCCGGACTGCCCCGTCCAGTTGCGGGTTCGATCGCCGCGAGTACGCCTCCTGCTCGGCGGTGGGAACGAGCAAGGTGTTGAGGCTGATCTTCCTGGCGCGGGCCACGGTTTTGAAGCAGCGGGAGGTGGCCGCATTCGCGTCGTCATGGATCACCAGCACCGAGTCTCCATCTTCGGCACCAAGTGCATTTCCGAGTACCCAGGCCGCGCCCCCCCGTTGCTGCTCGGTGAATTCCATGATCGCTTGCTTGTTTGTGGGGTTTTGAGAGCTTTCGCGGATTATTGCGCCAGTTTAACGGGCGCAGTTACGATTGCAATGAGGACGTGGCCAAAAAATGCGTAAAGAGGCGGGGCCCGCGATACAGAGGCGATCGGCGCCGGAATCTCGTGGTTCTACGCGCGCAAGGGCCGTTCAAACTGACCCTCCCAGAGTAGATGGACACTTTGCAGCGTTAAGACCGTAGTGTCATGCCCAAGTCCAGGAAATCGAGCCCAAGAACGGCTTTTCGACGACCCGAACGAGCGGGCCAATGACCCTCCCGAATCCTGTTCTTTAATTGGGTCGCGCCTCAGCGCCGTTCTTGGTCCGGATGTTACGGCAAGTCCAAGCAAGCGATCTAGGAAGGCTTCGTTTTCGACGTGCTTGCCAATTACTCGCCGGTCGTGAGCTCTTACAAGCTGGTGAAGTCCGCTGAAAGCGGTCCTGAATTCGACACGAGGCGTGGCAAGAAGGAACTTCGCCGCTACGTCGAGAGCCACTACCAAGCGATAAAGCCCAACGCCGAGATCACGGTAGATCACCTCCACGAGCAGGTTCTCGCCCTAAACATGATTCTGCTGCGGTTTTCCGGCTGCGTCTTGGGGTCCGTCAGCAACTTGCCGCCGGTGGGGCCGAGTAACGGCTGATGTCCGCCTCCGCCTTCTGTCTGCTCAAAATCTCCTGGAGCTGTTGGATCTTATCTGCTTCTTCGTATCGCGAAAGCAGCCCCTCGAAGAATTCCTTGGAAGGGCCGCACACCAGGACCGGACCGATCTCTGACCCTGAAACGGCTCGAAGATGACGATTTCTCTCTCGTCAGGGGCCTGGAACAGGTCTTGCTCGGCCTGCACGGAGGCAGTGACCAGGCGCGATTCCTTCAGCGCCGCGGTCTTTTCCAGTGCCTGATTCATCGTGACAATGTAAATGTGTCGTTCTGGCAGGTGCATCCACACGCTGCCTATCTTGAGCTTGTCGTTCTGACCGAGTTTCAACAGGCCGTGGATGTGGTCGTCGTGGAAACGCGTGCTGACGAGGTGATCGTTCGCATCGACGTTCCGCTCGGCGAGGAATTTCTCGATGGTCGGCGCGTTCTTGGTATAGGCACCGTCAATCCTTAAACATGTAGTTATTCAAGTGTGTAACCAGCATGCAGTCGGTGCCCCCAGGGACATCATATCGATCTCGATGCCGCTGAATGCCATGTCGATCCCGAAGCAATCGGCATGGGTTCGGCGCCCCGCTACGCGGCAGCCGGGACGCGGGCGAGGGCCGTCAAGTGAGCCGGCCGGTTAAGTACAGCCACAGGTCCCTTCCGAATCTTCCTCCTGCCGCTGTCGGCCAATGCTTCCGACGCCTTGCCGTCGTCTGAACAGGCCTGGTGGGGCCATCGGAACGGAGTGGTAGGGTTTGGGCAGAGCGCCTTCGCGCGAGACCGGAGGGCGGCGTCGGCGAGGGAATAGCCGTGGTTCTCCAGGCACGCCATCTCGCCCTCGGAAAAGGCGTCGAGATCCGTACGGACACGATGAAGCAGCTTGCGGACGCCATCTCCATACCCGACGGAGTCCGCGAGCTTGAAATCCTCCAGACGGGTACTCAAAGTCCAGATCGCGCCGGTCCGCTTTCCCACCAAGAAATCGGCCACGAGCCATCGTCGACGCACAGCCGACACCTGCTCCATGCTGATTTCGGAAGCTGCGCTTCAGGCGAGTGAGAATTCCCTGCCCGCTCTCCGGGACCGACTCGAATGGCCGGCCGGCGTCCGACACGAGCAGCGTATTGTACCTGTTCCAGACCGGCTCAACGCCGAGGTTGTCGTATACACCGCCGTCGGTCAAGAGAATCGGATTCGACAAGGGGCGCGCTCCTCCTGCCTCTTGGCGGGAATGTCCCGCTCCTCCCCCCAGGGGTCGATGCGGGTGAACTTGTCGGCGGGGGACATCTTCAAGCGGAAGGCGCTGAAGCCGGGCGGGAATGCCGAAGACGCGGCAACAGCGTCGCTGACCCGCACGCAGCAGGCGTCACTGTAGCCCACGTAGAAGTCGCCCATACGGGCACGGGGTCCGCCGTGGAAGTGCCAGCAGGCCCCGGTCCGGACGTTCGTCGAGCAGAAGACGAAACGGGGCACTTGGGGCCCGGGTTTGGGGATCGCGGAGAGGCGGCAGCCGTTGAACAGCGGCTCGTAGCCATCGGCCAGGAACTTCGCCGACACCGAGAACCAGTCACGGATCAGCGCTCCGAGGTTGGCCGGGTTGAGCCGGGTCCCGAGCAGCACCTTGGTCCGCAGGTCCCGCGAGCAGAAGTCGCGGACCGGCTGGGCGATCTCCTCCTGGACGTTGGTAAACGCCCCCACGGCCGGGTCGAAACGCAGCCGGGACCAGCGCGTGGCCAGCACCCCGCTGAGGATGCTGCCCCCGGATACGCTAGTAATGGTGGACAGCTTGGCCAGGACGCCCAACTCGTTCAGACGATGAATCGCGCCGAGGTGAAAGAGCGTGGCCCGGAAACCACCGCCTGACAGGCATAGGCACCAGCCACGATCCGGATCCTCAGGAGGCGCGTTCCCCGAGCCGACGATTACTTCTTTCACATTAGCCATTCACGGTATCTCCCCGTAGGCCTGTCATGCGTTCCCCCCTCAGCCGCCGGTTCTGAGCATCTCGACCAGATAACCGCTGGAGTTCCGGGAGTTCGGGGGACACCACGCCTATCCCGCGGCCACTCACCCCGATCGGGCATCGCTTCTATGTCTCCGAGTGTGAAGTGCCTGCCATCCGGATTGCCGAGGCGACGGGCGGTTGTCGGGGACTCCCGCGGGCTTGACCTTCGCAAACACCATGCAGATTTCATCGCCCGAGGCCCAGCTATTCAGGTGCGGCTCGTCTGCTGCGACTGTGGCTGGCCCTCGCGTCCGAACTGCCGAGGCGCTATGTATTCGCCAACAGGAGGCAGCAGCGCTCGTAACCTGTTTGCGAAGTTGAGATGAAAGGACTGTGAAAAGAAAGAAGCTAGGACCGTTGCACGACGCGAGATTATCGCCATAAATCCTTGCAGGGTAAGGACTTAAGCTGGGGATCTAGGATTCGAACCTAGACTAACTGATCCAGAGTCAGTCGTGCTACCGTTACACCAATCCCCAAGATCATGGCAGGCTGAACACGTCCTACCGTTGGCATCGTACGGACTTTTGGCTCTGCGTTCAAGACGGGGTCGCTGACGCGTGGGTCGCGCGACGGCCTCGATCGGCTCGGCTGGGATCGACCAACCCAGCACGCGAACTCCGAGGATTCCCTCATCATGTCGAACCCATCGCCGCGCGCGCCGACAAATCGTCACTCGATGCTTCGTTTCCGGGTGATTGACGAGCATTTGGAACCCGCAACGAGTGGCGAGAGTCGCCAGGTCCGGGCCCGTTCTGGCATGGTCACGGTTGGCCGGATCTTGCAGGAATCCCGCTTCGGCCCCCCCCGCCTGGCGCGGTTTCGCCGCGTGCAAGGATTGTGCGGGACCACGCCAGGAGACCCACCGGGTTTTAAGACCGGAACGCGACGATCGGCGGGTGTGACGCAGACCGTGACGATGGCGTGACGATGGCCGGTCAAAAACTGCCGACGTAAATCGTTGCCTGCTAAGGGCGTGACGCTGGTGACGATGGTGACGATGAAATACCCACTTTACTACGTCCGGCACCGGCCCCCCTTCCGGGATGCGTTAGGTCAACCAATCGTGCTGCCTTTGACGGTTGTTCGGCACACCGTGTCCGTAAGCAGATGACGGCTATACCCGCCAAACCAGATCTCCCGCCAGGTCAGGAGTTCTGAGGCTACGTCCTGCCGCCGCCGTATTGGGGGCTCTCAAGTCAGCCGCTCACAACGTCCTCGGAGAGCGCGGCGGCCAGGTTCTCATCGTCACGACGGATGGCGCGCTCGTGCATCGACGAGTTTTCCAGCGTCGAGTGTTTGTTGGGCAGCCAGAGCGCACAGACGACCGACGCGACGCCCAGCACCGCCATCTGGAGGAAAACGTCGCGGAGGGTCAGCCCGAGGTTGATCCGTACCGCGGCGAGTTGTTCGGGCCGCAAGAGGGCGTGGGTTTCGGGGCGCAATGCCGAGGCGATGTCGATTCCGCTTTTGCCCGCCTGGGCCAGGCGCAAGGCGAGCTCCCAGGCGAGCGCGGCGCCCAGGAGGCCGACGCCAATCGCACCGCCGATCGTGCGGAGGAAGATCACCGCGCCAGTCGCCACTCCGCGCTGGCCCCACGTGACGGAATGCTGAACCGCCAGGATGAAGCTGAGCGACGTCGGGCCCATTCCCATCCCCACGATCGCCAGCCCCACAAGCAGGCACGGACGCGACCAGTCGGGCAACGCCGCACCCAGCACCAGGACCAGGTTGCCCAGCGTGATCAGGGCCGAGCCGATCAATCCCCCGCGGCGAAAGCCCCAGTGAACCACGGCGCGGGCGGCCAGGGCCACGCTCACCGCCCACGCGATGAAGAGCGGCATTAACGCCCGCCCCGCGTGGGTCGCGTCGCCGCCCCGCGCTCCCTGGATGAAAAGCGGTACATAGGTGTCCAGACCGAACAGAATCCCACCGATCAGAAAGCTACCCAAGAGCGACGCGAGGATCGCCGGCCGCGTCATCAGGTCCAGCGGCAGAATCGGGTCGGCGGCCTGTCGCTCGCGGATCACAAAGAGCACCAACAGCCCGGCGGAGACACCCAGAAACACCAGGTCGAACGCCGACGAGTGATGCGAGCCATCCAGCACGATCCACAGCAGCACCGTCATGCCGGCCGTCAAGAGCGCCGCGCCCGCCCAGTCGATCGGAGCCACAACACGATGCCTCAAGGGCTCCTTGACGAAAAAGGCCAGCATGATGATCGCCACCATCGCGAAGGGAACGCTCACGAGAAACACCCAGCGCCAGCCGACATGATCGGTGAGATAACCGCCAATCAGCGGGCCGGCCACGCTCGACAATCCCCACACCGCGCTGAAGAGACTCTGGACCCGCGCACGTTCCTCGAGCGAGAACAGGTCGCCGACCATCGTGAGCACGATCGGCCCGACCGCCCCGGCCCCCAAACCCTGAATCGTCCGCATCGCGATCAACTGGCCCATGCTCATCGACGTGCCCGAGAGAATCGACCCGAGGCTGAAAAGCGTGAGGCCGAAGAGAAGCACGCGCTTGCGGCCGAAGAGGTCGGCAAGCTTGCCGTAGATCGGCGTGCTCACCGTCGCGGCCAGCAGATAGGCCGAGATCACCCAGGGATAGATCTCGAAGCCTTTGAGCTGCGCGATGATCGTGGGCATCGCCGGAGATACGACCAGTTGCTCCATCGCCGTGACCGTCATCGCCACGATCAGCGCGGCCGTCACCATACGGCGCCCCGCCACCGCAGAATGCTCGGTGCCGTGTTCTCCAACGTCTCCATTCGACTCGGCGACTCGACTCATTTTACCCATATTTCCTCTTCGGATTGAATGGCCCTGGCCATCGGCCTGTTGGGAGGACATTGTAACGGGTTTGCCGGCTTGGACACCAAGGGAATGAATTGGGATCGCGGGGGAGCAGCTTCTCGAAAAAAGGGCCGGCCTGACGTATCGTGTTGGCAGTGGCAAGCTTTACTTCGACAAACTCCCTCCAGGTGGGAAGGCACAGGTCATGAGTCGCGAGCCAGGAACAGGAAAGTCGGGCGGGTCGAGACGAAGCAGTCGAAGGGGGATGCTGCGGCGCACGGCCGGCGCGGCGGTGCTGGGCGTGACGGCGCTCCATAGCTCGAGTCCCGCTCAGGAGCCGTCTTCGGCGGAACGAGCCGTCAAGAACGGGCGGATCAGGCAATCGATCGTCTACTGGTGTTTCGAGAAGTACTGGAACATGGAACAGGCGGCGAAGGTGGCCAACCAGCTCGGTTGCGAGAGCATCGAGCTGGTCGCGCCCAGCAATTTTGCCGTGCTCAAGCAGCACGGGCTAGGCTGCGCGATCGGCACGGTTGACATGAGTCCCGACCCGCCGTTCGTCAAGGGGTTTAACAATCCCAAGTATCGCGAGAAGGTGCTGAAGGCAACGCGCGACGCGATCGACGCCTGCGCGGATTTCGGCACCAAGAACGTGATCTGCTTCACCGGGATGCGCGAGGGAATTCCCGATGACGTCGGAGCCGACAATTGTGTGGAAGGCTTCAAGCAGATCATGAGTCATGCGGAGAAGAAGGGGGTGACGCTCTGCCTCGAGATGCTCAATTCGCGTGTCAGCAGTCATCCGATGAAGGGCCACCCGGGTTATCAGGGCGATCACACCGAGTATTGCGTCGACATCATCAAGCGGGTGGGCTCGCCGAATTTGAAGCTGCTTTTTGACATCTATCACGTGCAGATCATGGACGGCGACATCGTCAGCCGGGTCCGTCAGCACCGCGAATTCATCGCGCATGTGCACACTGCGGGCAATCCCGGCCGGGGCGAGCTCGACAACAAGCAGGAGATCAATTACCCGCCGATCATGGAGGCTTTAGTCGAGATCGGCTACCACGGGCACGTCGGGCAGGAGTTCATCCCTACGCGCGACCCACTCGAGGGCCTGAGGCAAGCAGTGGCGTTGTGTGATGTCTAAGAAATCATTGTCGCCTTTCGCTCCGCGAAAGGTATTTCTTTCGCGGAGCGAAGGACGACTTTTTCTGGGAAGTCATCTGCGTTCCGATCCAAAATTGATTGCCGAACTGGACGGAGCGAGCGTAGATCGGCCATGACCGGCTGACGTCAGGCTGGAAAGCCTTTCCTACGGCGAACCTCATTCTGCGGTCGCATCGATGCGGCCGGTTCCGCTCGATCCTGCGCGTCTGCGGACGGTGTCATTCTGTCGGAGGCGAGAAGCATGCAGCGCGATCGTCTGTCCGTTGCCGCCCCGATGGCTCTCATCGTGGTCGTGTCCGTTGAACTGGCGGCGCTGAACTGGGGCACAGGAGTTGCCGTCGATATTACGCGGCTCTTGACCATCATTTTCTTGGTGGCGGCGACATGCCTGGCCCGTTATCGAACGGGCGGCGAGGGAGCCTGGTGGTTTGGGTTCGCACTGTTCGGCTGGGCATACTACGTTCTCCTCCTTGACGCCATGGCGCGTTTTACGTCTCTTTCCTCGCAGAGCATCGTGAGCTTTCTCCCGGCGCTAATCATGGATTCTTGGACGCGCGGATCGCGGGTCGGGCCGGCGGTTATACGGTATCTCGAGCGCCTGCGGATCCTCCACGAGATGTTCATCCTGGGGGCCGCGATCATCGGAGGAGGCGTATTCTGGGCAATCGAGCGAAGGCACCGGCCTGAAAGGCCGGAGGAACCCAGCCCAGGGTGAAGCCCTGGGGATGAGACCGCAGCGATTCCCACGGCCCGGCGGCCTGACGGGCCGCAGGAACCCAGGGCAAGGGAAAACCGCGGGCATCAGAGCCCGGCGCCCGTCACCGTGCGACGGCCTGAAAGGCCGGAGGAGACCGCCCCAGCCTATCACGTCAGTTCAGCACGCTATTTCTGATGACCCGCCGCTTACGCCTTGACCACCTTCCCGGCATTATTCTGGACCTTCCGCACGGCATCGGCGATCTGGTCCATGTCGGAGCGAGGCCCAAGCAGCATTGTTTGCGTGAACCAGACGGCCGACTCGCAGAGCCTGTCATTGGCGGGGCAATCGATCGATTCCAGGTACGTCGAGATGCGCTTCGAGGGATAAATCGCCTGGTAGCCACGCGATTCGAGCGTATTTTTCAGGAACGGCTCGCGGTAGAGCGGCTGGTAGCCGCCGGAACAGGGAATTCCCTCGGCGTGCATCGCCTGCAAGAACTTGGCCCGAGGCAGACCTTCAAAAGCCGCTGAGTCGTAACGCAACATATAAAGATGATACGCGTTGCGCGTGCAACCTTCGTACATCCGGGCGGGTGAGATGCCGGGGATTTCGCGGAGGAGGCCGGTGAGATAAGCCGCGTTCTGCTCGCGCTTTTGCGACTGCTGATCGAGGCGGGTGAGCTGCTGCATGATCAGGGCCGCCTGGAACTCGGTCATCCGGAGGTTGGCCCCGTTGCGGCCGTAGGCAAAGCCGCTGCCGGGCGCGCTGCGGCCGTTGTTCTGGAAGCTGCGGCATTCTTCGTAGAGCTTGTCGCTACTGGTCAGGATCGCGCCCCCCTCGCCGGAATTGAGGTTCTTGGAAGCCTGGAAGCTGAAGCAACCCAGATCGCCGAGCGTGCTGACTTTCTTGTTGCGCCACTCGGCCAGATGAGCCTGGCAGGCGTCCTCGACGACGGGCACCTTGTGCTTGGCGGCGACGGCCAGGATGGTATCCATGTCGGCCGCCGACCCGCCCAGATGGACCGGGATTATGCAGGCGGTGTGCTCCGTCAGCGCCGATTCGAGCTTGGGTGCGTCGATCTGAAACGTCTCGGGATCGGTATCGACAAAGATCGGGATGGCGTGGTGCAAGAGGACGGCATTGATCGTGGCCACGAAGGTGTAGGGGGGCACGATGACCTCGTCGCCTGGCCCGACGCCGAGGGCCGCGAGCGAGGTGATGAGCGCGCTGGTCCCATTGGCGACCGCCAGGCAGTGTTTCGCCCCCAGCGTCTGGGCCCAGGCCGCTTCGAACCGGTTGGCGTAATCGCCATCCAGCCGGCACCAGTGCCTCTTGCGCAGGACGTCCATCCAGGCGCGCTCGTCGTTTTCGGCGATGATGGGCCACGAAGGGAAGGGGCGATCGCGCACCGGCTTGCCGCCGAGCAGGGCGAGGGGCTCATCGGCGCGGGCCGACGCAGTCCTTTCCACCAGCCCGAATGCGGCACCGGCGGCCGAGAGGGCGCCCATAAAACCGCGGCGGTTGCAAGTCAAGCGCATCGCTCACCTCGATTTCTTGCGAGAGTTTTGCATTCACCGAGCTCCCCGGAGGCCCGCCCGCGCGGGAGACCTTCGATCGAGCCGACGGCGGGGTCATGAGACCCGCGCCGAACACGAACGCTGTGAACGCTAGATGATCTGCCGGATTGGCTCGGCCCCTTCGACTCCGACGAGCTTGTGGTGCAAGCCGCCGTAGAAGTAGTTAAGCTGGTTGGGGTCCAGACCGAGCTGGGTCAAGATTGTAGCATGCAGGTGCTTGACGTGGAACCGGTCTTCGACGGCCGCGCTGCCGATGTCATCGGTCCTGCCGATGCTCGTGCCTCCTTTGATTCCACCGCCGGCCAGCCACATTGTGAAGCCATACGCGTTATGGTCGCGACCGGTCCCATGGGCAAATTCCGCCGTTGGCTGGCGGCCGAATTCGCCGCCCCAGATGATCAATGTCTCGTCGAGCAGGCCCCGCCGCTTGAGGTCCTGGAGCAGCCCGGCGATCGGCTTGTCGGTATGGCCGGCGTGCATGGAATGGTTGGCGACCAGGTCGGCATGGGCGTCCCAGTTGTGGTCGTTGTGCGAACCGCCGGAATAGATCTGCACGAATCGGACCCCGCGCTCGACCAAGCGCCGCGCGATCAGGCACTTGCGGCCAAAATCGGCCGTTGAGGGCTGGTCGATGCCATAAAGAGCCAAGGTCTCCGGCGATTCGCGCGCGAGATCGACGGCCTCGGGGGCTGACTGCTGCATCTTGAAGGCGAGCTCGTAGCTGGCGATTCGCGCGGTCAGCTCGGAATTGTCGGGCCGGTCCGCCAGATGAGCCTCGTTCTTCTGGCGCAGGTGATCGAGGACCAGCCGGCGGGCGGCCCGCTCGGTGCCATCGGGCGAATCCAGGTCATGGATCGGCACGCGGTCGGCCCGGATGACCGTCGCCTGATAGGAAGCCGGCATGTAGCCGCTCGACCAGTTCTTGGCCCCGCTGATCGGACCACCCGTCCGGTCGAGCATCACGACGAAGCCGGGAAGATTTTCGTTTTCGCTGCCCAGTCCGTAGGTGACCCACGAGCCGAGACATGGATTTCCGCTCAGCAGCCGTCCCGAATTCATCATCAGCATGGCCGAGCCATGGATCGGAGATTCGGCATACAGGGAGTGGACAAACGCGATGTCGTTGACGCAGGCGGCGAGATGCGGGAAAAGGCTCGATACCCACTTGCCGCACTGGCCAAACTGACGAAAAGTCCACTTCGGGCCCACGATCCGGCCTTCGTTCTTCTTGCCCCCGCGGCCGAATGTCTTGACGGCAATCGTCTTGCCGTCGAGCGGATAAAGCTTGGGCTTGTAGTCGAACGTGTCGACGTGGCTGGGGCCGCCGTACATGAAGAGGAAGATGACGCTCTTGGCCTTGGCCGGGAGCAGAGGCCGCTTAGGCGCCAGGGGATTGACGAACGGCGTGACGCCGTCCGCGGCAACACATTGGCGGCCAAGAAAGCCGTCGGGGCCGAGTAATCCCGCGAGCGCCACTGACCCGAAGCCGCCGCCGATCTCCCAGAGAAACTCGCGGCGCGTCCGCCCGCAGAACGAACTTCCGGGCGATCGGCTCGACGCGTGGTTCTGGTTGGGTGAATCGTGCATGACCAGCCTTCCCATCAATCGAGATAAACAAACTCGTTGGCATTGAGTAGTAAGAGACAGTACTGCTTGAGCGCAGCCTGGGGCTCGAGCCGAGCGTTTGTCATCAGCCTCCGGATGAAATCGGCGTCGGCGCGAACCTCGTCGGAGCTGGGCTCGCGAGCCGTCGTGAGCCGGATGGCGCGGCGAACCTGCGCTTCGACGCCGCCGGGAGCTTCACGCCGGATGCGCAGAGCCAGGTGCGCGGCCTGTTCATTGGAGAATTCGCCGTTGAGAAATCCGAGCGCCTGAGTCGGGACCGTCGTTGTGTACCGCACAGGGCAACTGGTGTCGGTGTCGGCTGCGTCATGAACCGCCAGGATGGGGACGAGGAGCGACCGTTTGATGTGGACATACACGCTGCGCCGCGAGGCCTCCGCCGGCGGCGACGTCTTCCATCCCTGGCCGGGCACCGACTGGCCGGCAAGAACCGCGCGAGGGATTGGCGGATAGATGCTCGGGCCGCCGGCCTTGAGGTTGAGCGTGCCGCTGGCGCAGAGGACCGCGTTGCGGATCTCCTCGGCGCCGAGCCGGCGCATCGGGAACCGCCACATCCAGCGGTTGGAGGGATCGACCGCCAGTCCCTCAGTCGAGCCGCGCGACGACATCCGGTAGGTGCTGGAGAGCACGATGAGCCGATGAATCCTCTTGATGCTCCAGCCGCCTGCCATGAATTCGGCGGCCAGCCAGTCGAGCAGCTCGGGATGACTTGGGCGCTCTCCGAGCCCTCCAAAATCATTGGAGGTCGGGACGATGCCCCGGCCGAAATGATACTGCCAGAGCCGGTTGACGAAGGCCCGTGCGGTGCGTGGGTTCCGGGGATCGGTTAACCACTCCGCCAGGGCACGCCGCTTGCCGGGCCCGTCGGCGAAAGCCGGAGCATGATCGGCCAGGACCGCGGGAACTCCGGGCTCGACGGCATCGCCCCGCAGGTTGGGATTGCCGCGAAGCAAGACGTGGGTATCGGCCCGGCCGCGGTCCGAGACGCACATGACGTCGATCCGCCGGCCGGTGCGATCGACCGCTCTCTTGAGGTTCTTGCCATCCTGGTCGGTGACGTCGGCGAAGAATGCCAGAAGCTGGTAGTACTCGCGCTGCGAGATCGGGTCGACCTTGTGATCGTGACAGCGCGCACAATTGATCGACATCCCCAGGAAAACCTGGCCGGCCGTCGAGAGCACGTTATCGAGCCCGTCGTAATGCGCCAGTGCCCGGTCGGCCGGCTCGTCATCCCAGATTCCCAGCCGGTAAAAGCCGGTCGCGATCAACGGCTCGGGCTCGCCCGGCGCGATCTCGTCGCCCGCGATTTGCTCGCGGACAAATCGGTCGTAGGGCTTGTCGTGATTCAGGGCATCGATGACGTAATCGCGATAGCGCCAGGCGAGCGGTTTGGCCGAGTCGCGTTCATAACCGTTGGTTTCGCCATAGCGCACCAGGTCGAGCCAGTGGCGGCCCCACGCTTCGCCATGCTGGGGCGATTCCAGCAGCCGGTTGACCAGCCGTTCGTAGGCATCGGCCGCTCGATCGGCGACGAACTCGTCAACCTCTTCGGGCGTTGGAGGAAGACCGGTCAAGTCGAAGCGGAGCCGCCGGATGAGCTGGACGTGATCGGCAGGGTGCGCTGGCGCCAGTCCTTCCGCCTCGAGGTGCGCCAGCACGAAAGCGTCGATGGGCGTCCGGCACCAGCCCTGGTTCTTGACCGCGGGAACCGGCGGCCGCGATTCCGGCTGGTACGACCAGGAGTCCTTGGCCTTCGCTTTCGCACGGGCGGGCTGGGCGGGGCGGCGTTCAGGAACGGCGGCCGTCGTTACGCGTGACTTTGCCGACGTCCACGGAAGTCCTTGCTCGACCCATCGCGTCAGGACCGCGATCTCCCGAGCCGGCAGCTTGCCGCCGGGCGGCATCTCAAGCTCGTCATAGCGGATCGCGCGCAAGATGAGGCTCCCGGCCGGCTCGCCGAGCGAAACGGCCGGTCCGAGCTCGCCGCCGCGCAGGATTGCGGCCCGGCTGTCGACCCGAAGCCCTCCCTTGATCTTGGGGCCCCCACCATGACACTTCAAGCACCGCGCCCTGAGGATCGGCTGCACGTCCTTGTCAAAAAAGGATGTCTGCTCGGCCGAAAACGTTGGCGGCCGATCCAAGCTCTCGGCCAGTTGGGCGCAAGCTCTTCCGCACCAGACAGCGGCCAGCACGACCGCTGCGGAGACTGTACGAAAGCTTAGATGTGCGCCCAAAGGCATCATTCTCCGCCGGCAAGAGCGGTCCACATTATGTAGTCATCACGCTCCGTGTGATGGACGAACGTCACGCGGCGCGCGACGACTCCTCGTAATCTTTCGGCCCAAAGTTAGTTCAACAAGAATTTAACTCCAGGTCAAGGATCCGAGATGGATAAGATCGACGAGCCTGGATACGATATCAAAATGGCGTAGCGGGCTCTGCCAAGCTGGGGCGAAGCGACGTAGCCCGTGGGGTTCGCGGGGCGGAGGGCATGGGATGAGACGCAGGCAAGTGGCCATGCGCACACTCTTGATCGGGATGGCGATCGCCGTCGTGGCGGTTTGCTGGCTGACCGATCAGGCGCGGAGACGGGGCAGGGCGATTGCCATCACGAAGCGCGTTGCCGGGGTCGTGCAGCTTGATGACGAGCACAATCCCGAATCGCCAGCGCCCCAACCGTCACGGATTGACGTCACCGGGTGGTTCGACGATACGGTCGGTCCGCACGTTGCCCACGGTCTCACTGTGGTGAACCTCGACGGTACGCGGGTTGCCGACGAGGACCTGAAACAGTTCGAGGGAATCGCGAGCCTGCGCCGGCTTTATCTCAACGGAACACCGATTACCGCCAGGGGGATGGCTCATCTGCGGGGGCTTACGAACCTTGAGATCCTCGAGCTGCGCGAGACTGGCCTCGACAACGCGGGCCTGACGCATCTCGACGAGTGTAGGTCGCTGCGCGCGCTCTATCTTTCCGAGACGCGCGTTGACGACGCCGGACTGGCGTACGTCGCGAGGCTCGGCAACCTCGAAGACCTGAGCCTCTGGAATACATCGATTGGCGACGACGGCCTATCGCACCTCAGCAAATTGACCGGGATCAAGAATCTCAGACTGGGACGAACCCGCGTCACCGACGTAGGGCTTGCCCATCTATCCGGGCTCAAGACGCTGGTGTTTCTCGACCTCTCGAACACGGGCATCACGGACGCCGGACTGATTCACCTTGAGGGATTGCGCGAATTGCGGCTCCTGCTGGTTGACGGGACAAGAGTAACACCAGCAGGTGTGAAGGCGGTCCGGCAGGCGATGCCAGCGCTCCAGGTCTATCAATGAACGGCCAGCTTGGACAACTGGGCTCCAGCGGAGTTGGTGTCATGTGCGGCAGTGCGTTCCCGGCGGCATGGCGAACCCAATAGAGCCAGTGAAAAGTGAAAAGTGAAATGCGCGTTTCGGGCAGGGCGTTGACCGCCCTACCATAGCCAGCCCCAAAGTTCAGCATTCGATCGTCCAGCGCGTCATTGTCCCGGCGTGTCGTGCCCATGAGGGTGAGCCCTGGTTGGGATTTTGCACTTTTCATTTTTCACTTTTCACTTTGCACTATCTACGTTGCATGAAGGTAGAGTCCTCAGACAACCGAACATGGACAATCCCTCCCCACAAGACCAGTTGTTTCGCATGGTCTCGGGTTACTGGATTTCGCAGGCGATCTACGTCGCCGCCGAATTGCGGATCGCCGACCGCCTTGGCGACTCGGCGATGACGGCCCTTGAGCTCGCCGATCGAACAGGTGCCCAGCCGCAATCACTTTATCGTCTGCTCCGAGCCCTCGCGAGCGTCGGTGTGTTTGTCGAGGATGCCGGCCATCACTTCCGGGCAACTCCGCTATCCAACTGCCTGAGAAGCGACGCGGCCAACTCGCAGTTGGCGGCCGTTCTGATGATGGTCGGACAATTTTACGACGCCTGGGGCGGCCTTGAAAGCAGCATCAAGAGCGGCGAGCCGGCGTTCAAGATGCGCAATGGGATGTCGTTCTTTGACCACCTCACCGCCAACCCCGCCCAGGCGCGGATCTTCGACGCCGCCATGACAGCGCTCAACGACCGGAAGACAACAGCGTTTCTCGATGCCTACGACCTGGCGGATGTCAGGATCCTGGCCGATGTGGGCGGCGGCAACGGCAGCGCGCTTTTGCGGATCCTGAAGCGCTATCCCGCGATGACCGGCATCCTCTTCGACCTGCCCAGCGTCGTCGATCGGGCGAAAGTCGATCTGGAGCGGTCCGACGTTACCGATCGCTGCCGGATCGTTAGCGGCAGCTTTTTCGAGCAAGTCCCGCCAGGCGCCGACATCTACTTGCTTCGCCACATCATTCACAACTGGGATGACGAGCGCGCCGCCGTGATCCTCGCCAACATTCACCAGGCGATGGCAGGCGATTCGAAGCTCGTGGTGGTGGAGCGGATCATCCCGCCGGGGAACGAGCCGTCCTACGGCAAATTTGCCGACCTGAACATGCTGATCCTTCACGGCGGACTGGAGCGCTCGGCCGAGGAGTTTGAGCGGCTGTTCGACACGGCTGGGTTTCGCCTCACGAAGATCGTGCCGACAATCACCGAAGTCAGCGTGATCGAAGGAATGAAGCTCTGATCGGAGGCGCGAGCGGCCGATCCTTTCCCCCCCTTGCGAAGGGGGGGCCAGGGGGGGTGGGGCGAGAGCCTGGGATATCGGAAACGACCCTTCCCGCCACCCGAGCGGGATGCAGCGGGAGTAAAGTGAGAGAAGATGAACGAGTTCTTTAACCGTGAAAGTGAAACAGAGAAACGCCGGCAGCTTCGCGGCTCGATGCCCGAGGCGGAGGTCATTCTCTGGTCGCGGCTCAAGGGACGTCAATTGCTCGGCTGCAAGTTTCGCCGTCAATATAGCGTTGGCGCATTCGTGATCGATTTTTTCTCAGTCGAGATCAGGCTCGGTATCGAGCTGGATGGGGACAGCCATTTTCAATCGGGCGCACCGGAATACGACCGGGCCCGCCAGCAATTCATTGAGTCTTTCGGGATCAGAATTGTGCGGATTCTTAATACGGAGGTTTATGACAACCTCGATGGGGTGCTGGAAATGATTGGGAGGGAGGTCCTCAGAAGGAGAGAGTATGCAAACCCCCAGTGACTGATCGTGTCCGGCCCACCCCCCCTAACCCCCCCTTCGCAAGGGGGGGAAAAAGAGCAGGACAAATCCGAGGGGAGCGAGCGTAGGCGACAACCCCAACTTTTCACCGCGCCGCCCTCGCCCCCCCTTCGCACGGGGGGGAAAACGGCGGGACGGAATCGACATGAATGGCCTTTCGGCGTTTGCCGCGACTGCGAGCTCGACACGCAGATCAACGCGTCGAGCCCTCGGCTTCAGAGGTCGAACCGGTGGCCGGCCAGGGCACCTTGTCGAATTCGATCGCCGCTCCGCGGCCCGACAGATGCCGGAGTTGGTCGCGGTCAATCACGATCCATTCGCCGGCCTTGACGCCTTCGGTAACAACTTGCGACTCGCCATGGGCCAATCCAATTTTCACGCTTCGCAGCTCGCGCGCGTTTCGGTCCGTCACGACAACGACGCTGGGGAGTGGCTGTTCTCCCGGCGCATAGAATACGTCGGGATACATAAGTGCGCTTGAAGGAACGAGGACCGACCTTCGAGGCACGCTGGTTTCCAGGTGCACGCGGGCCGACATCCCCGGCAGAAGAAGTCCGTCAGCGTTCGGAATCGAAGCCGCACACTGTACGCCGTTCGTGCCCGAATCGACCTGATTAGCCACTGAGTATACCTTTCCCGTCAGTCTGAAACCCGGCTCGTCTCCGAGCCCGACCTGGACAAGCAAGTCCG
Source organism: uncultured Isosphaeraceae bacterium (assembly GCA_963823675.1). Taxonomy (GTDB): domain Bacteria; phylum Planctomycetota; class Planctomycetia; order Isosphaerales; family Isosphaeraceae; genus CAWGMT01. The sequence continues at coordinate 167,749 of CAWGMT010000026.1, forward strand.
GCTCGACCCCGAATTTCAGCTTCCCTTCGCGCTTCAATCGGTTGATCCGGAGAAAGGTCGCTTCGCTGACGTTGAACCCGACAGATAGTGGATCGATCTTCGTCACTGTGGCCAGAACGGTCTTGTCCGCGACCACGACATCGCCGGGAGAAACTCGAGGACCGCCGACCTTGCCCGTGAAGGGCGCGGTCACCTTGGCGTAGTCGAGACCGAGCTGGGCCAGATCGCGATCGGCTCTTGCTGCCTGGAGGGACGCTTCGGCTTCCTCCAAGTCCGCCACGAACTTGGCGGTGGCGCGCTGTTGTTGCTTTGGGGTTGCGCGCTGTCGCTGGCTGGTTGTCCGCGCCTCCTCCAGTTGAATCGACAGCGGCTCGAGGCGGGATTGAGCGCGCCGAACCTCGGCCTCGGCTTTGTCCAATTCCAGCCGATACGACCGAGGATCGATCTGAAAGAGAGTGTCTCCTTGCTGGACGATCCGGCCCGGACGGTCATAGACACTGACGACATAGCCGCTTACGCGGGCTCGGATTTGCACGACCTGCATCGGCTCGATCCACGCGTTCAAATTCTCGTAATCGCTGACTTCACGTTCGATCGCTTGACAGATGCGGACTTTGAGCGGCTTTTTTTCGGAATCCAGCGGCGGGGCCTTGGGCTCGGCACGAGCGGGCTTTTCCTTATGTCGGGCCGATTTCGTCACATCTTGGGGAGCCGCGGACTTCGACTGGCCCAAGGTCAAAGCGGGCAGAAGCGGCAAGGCGAGAGCTCCGAAGACGAGCAGGGCCCGCGGAGTCGCGCCCGCCTGGTAACCTCGCTCGGTATCTGTTCAATCTCCTCTTGATCGGCATTGCCCGCCCCGCCCCTGTTGCGCCCGCAGGCAAGAGCAGAGGGAGCCCCGACAACAACGCCGCCTTGGCGACCAGCGCTTCGGCATAAGCCCCGGCGGAAGCCGGCTGCGCCCAAAGTACCGAGGCATCGCAGCACTCCTCCTCGGCCCGGACAAGCTGGCGGCGCGACCACCAAGCGATCGGAAACCACCAGTACAGGCATTCTGCCCAGGAGGTCAATTGTCATGCCGCTTTTCGAGGCGAGATTTCATGAGAACCCAGCAGTCGGGGTCGAGCGCGACCGATTGCGGCGGCTTGTCGAGCTTGAGCTCGAAGCGTTGTTTCTTCTCGGTCACTTCGATCGTCTCGATGCGAGGCTCAGTAGCTCCTTCAAGCTGGATTCCCACCTCGATGGGAAGGCGATAAGGCTCGCCCGCTTGCGATTGCGACAGGTCGATATCGAGCCGCTTCGCGTCCGCCTGATACTGCCAGTGGCCCTCGATCGTGGGCGTGCCCGGGCGCTTGAGCCATTGCTGGAAGAACCAACCAAGCGTCTTTCCGGAGCTTGCTTCCATTGCCTGGCGAAAATCTTCCGTCGTGACGTTCGCATTCCGGTGGCGCTCATAATAGCCGCGAATGCCGGACCAGAAGGCTTCGGTGCCGATCTGCTTGCGCAGCATGTGCAGGGCCCAGCCTCCCTTTTGATAGACGAGGCCGTTCAGAATCTTGCGCGTGTCGGAGAGGTTGTCGTGAATCACCGCGAGCTGGGGATTTCGTTTCTCGACGGCGAAGACGATTTCCCGGCTCTGTTTGAGCCCTTTCACAAAGGCGTCGCGTCCGCGATCGTGCTCCAGAAACAAGAGGGCGAAATAGGTGGCGAACCCTTCGCTGAGCCAGATGTCGTCCCAGTCGCGTTCGGTCACGGAGTCGCCGAACCACTGGTGGGCGACCTCGTGAGCGACCAGACCATCGACGTCGCGGCCCAAAACGGACCTTTCGCCGTAGAAGATCGCGCTCGCCAGCTCCATGCCGCCGCCAAGCCCGGCGGCTTGCACGTTGGCCAGCTTCTCGAACGGGAATGGCCCGACGCGCTCCGAGTAGAACTCGATCGAGCGGCGGGCCGGTGCTTCGAGCACCGTGGCGACCCTTTCGCGATCCTGGGGATAGACCCAGCTCGAAAGCGGCACCCCTTTGACCAGGCCCGCCTGGTGCGCGGCAAACTCGGCAACGCCGATGGCATTGACCCACGAAGCGATCGGCACCGACTGTTTCCAGTGCGTCAGCCGGCGGCCGTTCCCGAGGTCGCGCTCCTCTTGCAACAGTCCGTTCGAGATGACCTGGTAGCGCGCGGGTGCCGTGACCAGGAACTCACTCGTCGCCTTGTCGTATGGATGGTCGACCATCGGCAGCCACTGCCGGGCGTTGTCGGGCCAGTTTTCGCTGAAAAACGTTCGCTCGCCGTGCCGGTTCTTACCGATCCGCAAGCCCGCTCGAGGCACGCCGCGATAGGAGACCGTGAACGATCGGTGTTCGCCGGCCTTGGGCGTCGATTCGAGGCAAACGCGCAGGCGGCTCTCCTTGTGTTCATGAGGACAGGTCTTGCCCGACGAGGTCACGCCGGTCACGTTCATCCCCTTGTCCGACGAGGGAGAAGCAAGGTCCAGCGTGACGCTGGTTGTGCCATCAGCGACGAGACGCACTTCGATCGTCGCTTCGCCCGTGATCACGTCGCTGGCGTCGGCGAGATCGAGCTTGAAGAGATAGTGCAGCACGTCGATGCCGCCTTGGCGTGGATAGGTGTCGGCAGATGATGCCGGCGACCAGACCAACATGCCGAATAGCACGATCGAAATTCGCAGCAAAAAGCGGTTCACGCAGGACCACCCACTGTTAATCTACCCATGCGAAACGTTAGGTTTTGCAGGCTGCTCGAAGCGATTCCTTGTGCCCGCCCGCCCGGGTCTCGCCAGTATCAGCGATCGGAGCGAATGCCGTTATCGCGGCTGACGCGCCCCGTCGGGTGGATGGCGAAGCGCTCACGGGCCACCGTACCCGCCAGCAAGCGCGATCGAGCCGGGTAATTATCCCACTCCTCAGTGATCATACCGCACCGGCCTCCCAAATCGAACGTGTATCTGGCACGGCGGCCGTGAATCTCCGTTCCCTCCGACAACAGGAAGACGATCACCGTCAGGACGGCAATAACCGATAAACGAAGCACTCCTGCATTTACAAGCCTACCTCAACCGGCTGTCCCGAAAAGGTGACGGGCCGACTTTCCTTCTCACCCGCCTTCTCGATCTGGATCCGCCGCTCCAAGGGCGGTCGCATGCGCGAGCCGTCCGTCAGGCGCAAACTCAGGACGCCTCTGCGATCATCCCAAACCAGGTCAATTCCCATCCAGTCGCCCTTGGTGTACGAATAACTGACGCCATCATCTTCGTAGAGCTGAAAAGCGCCGGAAGCACCGGGATAGATGCGCAGGGAGAGCGGCCCGTCAACTGGCTCATCAGTGTATTGCTTGACCGGCCCGAGTGGCAGGATCGACCCGGCGCGAACATAGAGAGGCAGCGTCGCCAGGTCCACTGGCCGGCTGATCTCCTTGCCCCCCTCCACCGACTCACCCGTCCAGAAGTCGTACCAAACTCCGCGGGGCAGATAGAGCCGCCGGGACGTGGCACCTTTCTCCGTCACCGGAGCCACCAGGATCGAAGGACCGAACAGGTATTGATCGCCGCGGCCCGAGGCCGTCCGGTCGTCCGGATAGTGCAGCCAGAGAGCTCGGATGATCGGAAGGCCCGTCTGAGAGCATTCGCGGACCACGCTGTAAAGATACGGCAAGAGGCGGTAGCGCAGCTCCAGATACTTTTGGCAGATCGGCTCGACGGCCGCATTGTGCAATTCATCGGGGCCGGGGTTGGCCGCGTCGCCGTACGTGCGGATCTCGTTGGGTCCTAGCCCTCCAGTATTCCATCCCCAGGGCAACCGCAGCTTCCACGTTCGGCCGTGCGAGCGGAAGAGCGGACAGAACGCGCTGAATTGAAACCAGCGCACGTAAAGCTCTCCGGTGAGTTCGTTGGTCGGAACGAAGCCCCCCGTGTCGGTTCCCCAGTAGGGAATGCCCGTAAGAGCGGTGTTGATCGCGATCGGCACATGGGTTTTCAGCGTCTCCCACGTCGAGTAGACGTCTCCCGACCAGAGGAACGCCCCGTAGCGCTGCATGCCGGCGTAGCCGTTGCGGTGCAAGGCATAGGGACGAACATCGGGCCGATCCGAGCGCGGACCTTCGTCGTACATCCGGATTCGAGCCAGCCGCGAGGCAACGTCGAGCGCATCGCCTTCGTCGGGCCACCAGCCGTCAACACCGAGCGCAAAGACACCTCGATGCGAATTCCAGTAGCTGGCGGCATTTTTTTCGTCGATTTGCCCCTCTTTGAACGGATCGCTGACCTTGCCGGCAAGCGACCGGGCGCGGATCACCACATGTGGCACAACGTGAAAATGCAGGGCGTGCATCTGGGTGATCATCGCCTGCGGGTCGGGGAACACCGCGGGATTGAACGTGAACGATCCGTGCCCGGTATTCCAACCCGACGGGCAGAAGCCTGTTCCGAGGTAAATGAGCGCATCGCACGGCAGTTTCTTCTCACGGAACGTCCGCGCGATCGAGAGCACCTCATCCCGATCGGCCAGCGTGCGATGCGATTGCTGATAGCCGAGAGCCCAAAGCGGCGGCATGGCCGGGTGACCGGTCAACCGTGCAAACTCGGCCATCACCGCGGCCGGCTCGCGCACCGTCACCACCAGGATGTCCAGGGGAAGGGCCGACGCCGCTCGCGCCGGCGTGAACCTCCCCTCGGCTGCGGTCAGGTCGAACCAGCCGTACGGTTGATGCACGAACATCGCCCAGCCAGCTGTGCCGATGAGCCACGGCACCCCCACGCGGCCGCCGTGAGTCCGGAGCCGATAACCTCCCTGGCCATTACGCATCCGATCGGCCGAGCCGCGGCGATCGAATTGCGGCCCACCTTCGCCAAGGCCGAAAACAGGACCGTCACCGATGCGGAAGGTGAACGAAGCGGTTCGAGCCTCGAAACGAAGCTCCTGGACCAATCGCGCATCCTTGGCGAGAACGCGAATCGTGAGCGGATCGGCCGATACCTCGACGCGCACCGCGCCGCAATCGATGGCCCGGCGAGCCAGGAGCGATGACAAGCGAGCCGTCGGTGCACCCCAATTCTGTTCCTGGAACGATCCATCGTCGGGAATCGACGCCACACGCCCCGCTTCCAGCGGTACGATCGAGATCCGGACGATGCTCGAACCGATGGGCGTGAATGCCAGTTCGATCCGGCGTCCGGCAACCTGGAAACCTGGTTCGATCGCGCTCTGGCCGCCGGTCGCGCAAAGGGAAGCGACACCTGAAGCCGCAATCCCCCGCAAAGCCGTCCGTCGCGACAGATGCATCGCCTTCTCCCCGGATCAAGAGAACGATCGTAAACCGCGCGATGAGATTGCCGCGCGTCTCCCTTCAGCGCTCGAGCCGTTCGGACTGAAAAGGAACAAGCCGTGCGGAGTGCACTTGTGTTGCAGGCTCCGCGCCTGGGTTTCCGCATGCGCCGGTGAGACGCCTGCATCACAATCTTATTTCTTCTCCGGCGTTTTATCCTTCGCTGCGCCCCGGTGTGCCGCGCCCTTGAGAAGCTCGGGAAGAGCGCTCGCGCGGGGTGGGCCGGTGCTGCTTTTCGGCGAGCTCGGGCCGCTCTTCGCGGCGCCCGAGCCGTACGTCGCGGCTTTGGCCTCGGTCTTCGTGGCGCCCGCCTCGTTTCTCGCTGCCACCACGCCGCTCTTCGCAGCGGCCGGCTCGTGCTTGACGGCGATCGGGCCGTAGAACTTCCAGTCCGGCTTGTAACTGGGCGTGAGCTTCCGGCCGGTCACGAGCGCGCGCACCATGTCGATCGGAATCGAGTTTTCCTTGAGGATCATGTCATGGAAATCGCGATCGGTCATCTTGCCCGTTTCGACGACTTCGCGGTGCAGGGCGCGAAGTTGCAGGCCTCCCAGCAGATAGGCGGCCTGATAGAGCGGTCCATACGTGCCGGCGAACGATCGGCGCACTTCGGCCGTGGCGTTGTCGCGCTCGTGACCAACCTGATTGACCAGAAGGTCGACGCACTGCTGCGGGGTCATCTTCTCGAGGTGGAAGCTCAGTGAGAACGTGATCCGGGCGCAGCGGTGCATGTGCCAGAAGAGCATGCCGATCCGATTCTCGGGCGACCTGGCGAAGCCACGGTCCCAGAGGAGCAGCTCCCAGTAGAGCGCCCACCCTTCGGTCCAGAACGGCGTGCCGAAGAGACGCCGGTAGGTCTTGTAGCGCGACGTCATGAATTGCTGAAGATTGTGTCCAGGAATCAGCTCGTGAAAAACGGTCGCGCGGCAGAAATGGATATTGTTTCCCCGCATGCTCATCAATTTGGCCTCGTGCGACATGCTCACGGTCGGGAAGGAAACGATGATCGATTCGCCGCCCAGGAAGAACGGGCTCGTGAGCTGGGCTTCGGGCGACATCATTGCCATCCGCCACGCGTCGCGAGCAAGCTGGGGAATCGTGATCAGGTTGTGGCGATCGAGATACTCGACGGCCTCCAGAGCGAGGTCGCGGATCAAGGCGGGCTGCTTGCCAGGCTCGACGTGCTCTGACTTGACCTTTTCGAGCGCTTTGTGCCAGTCGTCGCCGAAACCCATCTCGCGGCTGGCTTTCTTCATCTCCGCCTCACACCACTTCATCTCGGTCGCGGCCAGCTCGAGCAGCTCTTCCGGCGTGTAGGCGATCATCTCGAAGTCGAGGTCGCTCTGGAGAGCTTCGCGGCCGATGGGGTTGCCGACAATATCCCGGTCTGAGCCGGACTGAGCACGCGGCGGCTGCCCGTCGCGGCCCTGCTGATCGCCGCCGCGGCCGGCCGCGCCCGGTGCGCAGCGCCAGCGCCAGCACCGGTACCGCCGCCGCCAACCGCTCCGCCGCCACCCGCAGCACCGGCGCGCCTGCGCCACCGGCGCCGCCCACCTGTGCTCCGCCGACGCGGGCACCGCCGAATCCGCCGCCGCCCGGCGCACGGCGCCGCCGCGACCGCCTCCGCCTCCGCCAAAGCCCCCACCGCCGCCACGCCGGAAACCGCCGCCGTCTCCCATGCCGGTCGTCACCGCGCCCAGTCGCTGCTGCAGGAACGACGCATAACCCTGGAGCGCTAAGTCGGCCGCCTTGTACGGTTCCTGTAACCACCAGGTGAAGAGGGGATCATAGCCGTCGTAGAAGCCGAACCATTCGCGGAGATTGCCGCGCAGGCTCTCGACGTCCGCCAGCGCACGATTGGCCACGAGACGCGGAATGCTGCTGCGGCCTCGTCCCTCGCGCTCGAGAGATCGTCGCGCTTCATCGATCGATTTCGACATGCCGCTTACCGTGTCGGCCACCTTCGACCACTCCATCGGCCGGAGCTCGCGCCGAGCCTTTTCGAGATCGGCAATCGTCGGCGCAAAGGGAACGAGCCGCTCGGCCTCCTTCCGCTCGCGGGCGCGGATCTCGTGCTGGCGCTGCTGGTGGGACAGATAGTTCTTGAGCAGCAAGTAATCGACCTTGCCATCCTGGCTCAGATAGTCGAAGTCAAGCTTGCCGAGCCGTTCGAGCCACTGGGCGTTGAACTCATGCGCCCGCTCGTCGCGCTCGCGCGATCCTTGAGGCAGCGTGTTTTGCTGGGTCACACGGTCGACCATGAAACGAAGGATCACGCCGCGGAGCTCGCTTCGATCGTTATTCAGGTCGGCCATGTCGAACGTCGATTGATCGTTTCCAGGCGACGATCCCGATCGGGCCCGCCCAGGAGGCGGCCCGGACCGGTCGGTTGCGGCTGCGCTCGCACCGGCGGACGAACGGGAACCGTCGCTCGAGGCCAGCACCCTCATCGCCGCGCTGCGCCGCCGGACGGCCGCGGCTCGCTTTTCGACGCCAATGAGCTCTTCTCTGGCGATTCGACTCCGAGCAAGTGCCGCACGAAGAAGTCACGCATTTTCTTCTGGCCGTAAGCGCCCCCCATGCCGTGCCCGGCATTGGGCACGACCACCAGCTCGAAATCCTTGCCGGCCTTGATGAGCGCATCGGCCAGCCGCAAGGTCGACTCGGGCGGGACGTTGGTATCCATCTCGCCGACGATCAAGAGCAGCTTGCCCTGCAAGCGGTGGGCGTTTTCGATGTTGGACGACGCGGAATACCACGGACCCACGGGGTATCCCATCCACTGCTCGTTCCATGAGGCTTTGTCCATGCGATTGTCGTGACAACCGCAGGCCGAGACCGCCGCCTTGTAGAAGTCCGGATGAAAGAGCACTCCCGCAGTGGCGTTCTGGCCGCCGGCCGAGGTACCGTGAATCCCCACGCGGCTGATGTCGTAGTAGGGGTACCGGCGCGCGACGGCCTGGTGCCAGAGAATGCGGTCGGGAAAGCCGGCGTCTTTGAGGTTGTGCCAGCATACGTCGTGAAAGGCCTTCGACCGATTGGCCGTGCCCATGCCGTCCATTTGCACGACGATGAAACCCAGGTCGGCCAGCGAGGCAAACCTCGAGCTCGGGCTGAAGGTCTTGGGCACGAACGAGCCCTGCGGCCCGGCGTAAATCTCCTCGATCACCGGGTACTTCCGGCTCGGGTCGAAGTTCCTGGGCCGGACGATCACTCCCCAGATGTCGGTTGCGCCGTCACGCCCCTTGGCGGCGAAGACCTCGGGCGGCCGCCATCCCGTCGCCAGAAGCGCCTTGATGTCGGCTTCCTCCAGCTTGCAGACGAGCTTGCCGTCGGAAGCCCTGCGCAGCTCGTGGCGGGGCGCCATGTCCACCCGGCTGAAGGTGTCGATCAGATACCTGTGATCGGGCGAATACTGAACGGAATGGCTGCCGTCTCCGTCCGTGAGGGCGACGAGCCCGGCGCCGTCGAAGCCGACCCGGTAATACTGGACGAAGTACGGGTCCTGGCCGGGGCTTTTCCCGCTGGCATGGAACCAGACCTGCCGATTCTCCTCGTCAACGCGGTCGATTCCGCGCACGACATAGGGGCCCTGGGTAATCCGTTTCTTGATCGTCCCGGTGTCGGCGTCGACCAGGTAGAGGTGCCGCCAGCCGTCGCGCTCCGAGACGTAGATCAGCTCGCCGCTGCGGTCCAGCCAGTAGACCGTGCGCAGTCCCACGCTCTCGCGGTGGGTCGTCCAGATAAAGGTCCGGCTCTGCTCGTCGATGATATTGCGGGCGGCTCCCGAATGGACGTCGACGGCGATCAGGCGAAAGCGCTGATGGCCCCGGTCGATCTTCTGATAGATCACGTGGCTCGAGTCCTTGGCCCACCGCAGCCGCGGCGTGTCGTAATCGACGCGCTCGACCTTGGGCTTGGACTGCTTGCGGCTCTCGATGTCGAAGAGATTCAGCTCAAAGGCCGCGAGCTTATCGCCGGGCAAGGGATAAGGGCGCTTTTGCAGCTTCGCGCGGCCTCCGCCCGGCGGCGACGATTGAATCAGATAGACCTCCTTGTTGTCGCCGGGCTCGATCCGGAAGGCCGCCAGGGCCCTGGAATCGGGGGCCCAGGACAGGAGCCCGTACGCCAGCCCCGCTTTGCCGTCGTCACTGAGCCGAATCGCCCGCGACTCGCCCGCGCGGCGGATGAACACGTTGTGATCCTGCAAAAAGGCCGTCCACTTACCGTCGGGTGAGCGGCCCCCCGAGGGACGACTCGCGCACTCCTCGCCTTCGGCCCGACGGCGCGGACGCTCGGGCTGGCTGGGGGCCAGGTTGCCCGCGGGTCGAGCGCTCGACGACGGCGCAGCCTGCGTCTTCGAGCACTCGTACGTTGCCAGGTTGCACCGCCAAGTCGTGCTATTAACTGTGAATACCACCGCCTTCGGGGCGGCCTCGAACGTGATGCCGTCGATCGGCAGCTTGTTGGCCTGGTAAACTGCGCCCGCAGCCCTGGAGAGTGCCGCGGCGAGCCGCGAATGGTCGAACGCCGGCCCGCGCGTGCCCTTGGCCGCATCGACGACGATGAACTCCCGGGTGCCCCCTGCCAGGTCGTTGCGATACCAGAAGCACGAGTCGTGGTCGAACCAGTGGGGCGTGATGCGCGTTTTGAACACGAGACCGTCGCCCGGCCGGGAGCGTGATCCCGGCTGCACCTGCGGTTGCGGAGGCTCGTACCACGGATCTTCCGGCGGCGTGCCGAAGCCATCGTCTTGCCAGCTCGGATCGATCGCTTGGGCTGGCGCCAGGGCGTCGTCCATCGAGCACGCCCTGGCCGGGCGCGAAAAACCTCCGGCGAGTGTCAGAAAAACGGACGAGGCCACAAGCCACGAACGACCGGCGAATGACATGAGCACGCTCCTGGTGGGGGTCTACCGTGGTGACGCAGTGGTGGTCAAACTGCACATTTTCCGGCGTAATCCGGCCCCCGTCAACCGGTCACCCGCGGCCGCTGTTCTGCTTGCGCTCCGATTCGTCGCGCCTTGCGCGAGTTGCGCGGGGCAAACGTTGTTTAACCCGGAGCCAACGGCGACGGCGCCGTTTAGCCTGGTGCAGAGAACGCCGTCGCCGTTGGCTCCGGGTTAACGAGCACCGCGGCTGCGGCACGGCCCGGCTGTATTACTGGCCCCCCGCCACTTCGACCGTGACCGCCAGCACCAGGGGCGCCGTCCGGTCTGGGCCCTTGATGAGCTCGATCCGCTCGATCGGCTCTTTCCTCTGGGGCGTCACCGTCAGGTAGCGAATTTGCTGTTGCCCCTTGAGCTTGAAGGCGAGCTTCGAGCCGGGTACGTTCACCTCGCGAATGTAGTCGGCGAAATGGACCCCGTTTTCCAGCGGGTGGTCTTCGGTCGAGCCGCCGGCGTAATGCAGGCGCACGATGAGCGACACGCTGCCCTTCCGGCCGCCGGGATAACCCCAGCCGCTGACGCCGCTCAAAAGGTGGACGGCCCGGGCGGTCGCATGACACGGCAGCTCGATCGATCGGGGCATCCGCGGCGGAAACGCGCCTTGGGGACCGTAAAGAAGAATCACGTTGGGAACCCGCGATCCCTGCGGGTCGACCAGCACGAAGGGCACTCCCTCCACCATCTTGGGCGACCAGTCGCCGAACGTAAGGCGCTCGAGCTCGGAGCTCGAATCATAAAACATGCCCTGCGTGCTGACCATCGTCGCCACCTTGCGCAGGTCGAGCGGGAGGTACTTGCCCTGCTGGGTAAGGAAGGCGAGCAGGTCGTTCAAGTCCCTGGATGAGACTTGTTTCTCGAAGCCCTCGGGCATGAGCGACTTCTTCGACGCGGTCATCTGCTCGATGTCCTCGCGCACGACAACGTGGCGCTTGGCTTCGGCGTCGAGCAGCTCGACCGTGGTCCTGGTCTCCGACGCCAGGAGCCCGGCGATCATCCGGCCGTCGACCGTCGCCACGGTGTACTGGACGAAGTTGCCCTCGACGCTCCGGCTGGGGTCGAGGATGTGGATCAAGAGCTCGGTTCGAGGCAAGGCGGCCGTCCCCGATAGGTCCGGACCGACCTGGCCTCCCTCGTTGCCGTGCCGGTGGCACTTGGCGCATTGCTGCTGGAAGACCAGCTTCCCCCGCGCCGGGTCGCCGCCTTTGCTCAGCTCGGGCGTGAGACGATCGATCACCTTCTGGCGATCGGGATCGGGCAGCCCGCCTCCCTGGGCCAGCAGCCGTTTGACCCGCTCGGCGATCTCGCGGTTGGGATAGGCCGCCAAGGCCTGCTTCTGGTCGAGCGCCAGCTCGGAGAGGCGGGCTTGACCGGCTTCGAGCGCACCCACGAACGCCGGTATCCAGTCGGATCGGCCTAGCAATGTCCGCAGCGCCACGGCCCGCGTGCCGGGAGCCAGAGCGGGCAGGGCCTCGATCAGGGACTTGCCGACCGCCGGCGCCTTGCTGGCGGCCACGGCCTCAACCAGGCCCAGAGCCAGGTCGGGCGATGTGCGGGGGCTCAAGAGGCCAAGCAGTTGGCGGGCCAGGTCGTCATCCTGGGGACGCAGCTCGATGAGCTGACGCGCCGCGTCGCGGCGACGCGACTCCGACTGGCTCTCGTCTCGGGTCGCGGCCAGGAGCGAAGCCGCGATCTCGGCCCCCGCCCGATCGAGCGCCCGGCTCCCCCACTGGCCCACCAACCGGACCAGTTGCCCGCGCGCCGCGGCGTCAAGCTCGACGATCAATCGCTTGAGGACCTCTTCGGTCGCGCGATCGACCTCGACCTTCCGGTCCTTGGGCCAGCCGCGTGCCATTCCGCGCAGGATCGCTTCCGTGATCGCCGGCTGGCCCCCCGAGAGGCCCGCCAGCAACTCGCCGGCCTGGTCGCTGGGCCCGCCTCGCGCCCAGTGTTCGGCCACCCGAGCGGCAATCGTCAAAACCTCGGGCCCCGCGTTTCTGCCCTCTTTCCGGATTGCCACCGCCTTCAGGAAAGCCACGTCGTTCCTGGCCGCTGCTGCCGTCGCCGCGTCGGCAAGCCAGCGATCGTCGCGAGCCAAGCCGCCGCGCAGTGAATCGGCAAGCGCCCAAGCGACCGGCTCCGCCGGCACCGAATCGGCCAGGCAGAGCAGAGTTTCCAACCGCACCTGCGCGTCCGGATCGTGCAAGAGGCCAGCGGCCAGGATCGCACCGCTCGATCGCGCATCGCGCGGCATGACTTGCACCGCATTGCGGCGCACGCCCGCCGAAGAGTGCGTCAGTGCGCCCGTCTTGGCGACGTCCGTCGGGTTCGCGCCGTCGAAAGCACCGATGCCTTTCAACGTCCAGAGCGCGTGGATCGCCGGGGCATTCAGCCCGATCGCATCCACCGACTTATCTCTCGCGAGCTCGATCAAGGCGCCGATCGCCTGATCCGACGCGGGAGTCGCGCCGGCTTCATGTGCTCGACCAGGAGCCGCTGGGCGTGCATCCGCCAGAACTGGTTGTCATTCGAGAGCGCGGCCACGAGCGTCTCGGGCCGGTCGGGATCGAGGGCCGGCGGCCGTGATGGCCGTCCGTCCTTGAAGACGACGCGATAGATTCGCCCGTGGGTCTTGTCCCGCAGCGGGGTTTCGTACGCACTGCCGCGGCCGGTCTGAAAGCCGTGGGGCGTGGGGTTGTGCTGGACAATGTAGTTGTACCAGTCGATCACCCACACATTCCCGTCGGGCCCGATCTCGGCGCAGATCGGCGCGGTCCACTCGTCATCGCTGGCCAGCAAGTTCCAGCCGTAATAGTCGACGACGTTGCTCCCTTTCCGCTCCAGTGTGAACGTGGCGACCAGGTGGCCCGTCGGCTCGGCCACGAACGCGGTCTGGTTCCAGTAATGCCGCGGGTAGGTTCGCGCGGTGTAAAGAGCATGGCCGGCGGCGGCGGTGAAGCCGCCGTGGAAGTTGACCTGGCGCACCTTGTCGGTGACCGGATAGAAGCGGTTCGACGCGGCAATGCTCGCCAGGGCATGCGGCGACATGCCGCGGACCGATTCGTAATAGCGGTTGGGGATGGGCAGATACACACTCGGGCAGCCGTTGGCCGTAGACCCGAAGACAAGCCCGTCCTCGCTGAACCCCACCCCCCACGAGTTGTTGCTCGTGCTGCGCACGAACTCGAGCTTCGACCCGTCCGGCTTGAACCGGTAGAGCCCCTGGCCGAAACGATGCCGCTCGCCCCCCACGGTGCCGGCGAACGCCGAGTATCCCACAATTCCCCAGACCCAGTTGTCCAGCCCCCAGCGCAGATTGCTGGGCCCGGCGTGCGTGTCGGAGATGCCCCAGCCGGTGAAGAGCACTTTTCGCTCGTCGGCCCGGTCGTCGCCGTTGGTGTCTTTCAAGAACAGGGTGTCCGGCGCTTGCAACACGATCAGCCCGCCGCTGGCGCAGAGCATGCTGGTGGGAATATTCAAGCCTTCGGCGAATACCTTGAACGAATCGGCCCGGCCGTCGCCATTGGTGTCCTCGCAGATCGTGATCCGGTCGCGGCCGGCGCCAGTTCGACGCTTGGTGTTGGGATAGTCGGTGCTCTCGGCGATAAAGAGCCTGCCCCGGTGGTCCCAGGCCATGCAGAGCGGCTTGTAAATCTCGGGCTCGGCGGCGTAGAGCTGCACCTCGAATCCGGCCGGTACGACCATGTGCCGCATCGATTCGGCGGGCGCAACCGGCTCCTGCATCCGGCGGATCGGCTCGCCCTGAGTGCCCCACTGACGCCCCGGCAAGTAGTTGGGAACGTTCGACTGTCGTCTCCTCGTAGGAGAAGGGCTTCAAGCCCTGCGACACGCGAGGGCGGCTGTCGAAGACCTCGCCCTTGCCGGCGGCCCAGCGGATGCCGCGCTCGACCAGATCGTGAAAGCCGGGCTCCTGCCAGGTCCGCGCGTCATGTCCGTAGGCCGTGTAGAAGACGCGGCCCTTGCCTTGCGTCCGAACCCACGTCCACGGCTCCTCCGACTGTCCCTCGGCCCGCACTTGCAGCACGTGCCGCCCCGCGGGGTTGTGTTTGTGGTGCACGTAGGTCTCGTCCCAGGTGTGAAACGGCTGGAACCCTTTCATGATCGGGTGCGAAGGGTTGACGATCCTGGTGTCAAACTCCGCCATGCCATGCCGCTGAAACTGGGCGCCGACGAGCGCGGCGTACCGGGGCGAATTGAGGAAGCAATAAGACGCGCAGTGCAGCGGCACAAGACCGCCGCCCGCTTCGACGTAGTCGAGCAGGGCCTGCTCCTGGGCGGGCTGGATGTCGTTGATATTGGCGTAGATGACCAGGGCAGCGAAATGCTCGAGGTAATCGCGATTGAGGTCGCCAAGCCGCTCGGTGTAAGTGACGTTGATGCCCCGTCCGGCGAGCACCGGTATGAGCTGCGCGGCTCGGTCCGCGGGGCTGTGGTGCCCGCGATCGCCAAGAAACAGGACATTGAGCGGCAGGGGCGCAGCGCGTCCCGACTTCTCATCGCCGCGGCCAGTGATGGACTGAGCTGCCAGGAATACGAGCGTGAGGGTCCAGATTCGTGACATGGGAGCAAATCTCGTGGTCGCGGGTAATCGGTGGTCCGTTCTACATTGTGCGGTCGCCTGGCTCGATCGTCCAGACGGTGACCTTGACGGCGGTCCGGTGCGGGTCTCGAGACCGCGCGGGGATAGGGTGATGAAACCTGGACTCTTGCGAGTTTTCTCCCCCCGACGCCCGCTGCTGGAGCACGAGGTCACGTGCGATTCCTTGTTGAAAGTTCTCAACAGATCGTTGACCGCCCGGGGCTTCCTGCTAGAAATGTAATCAGGCAAGGATGCACACTGGCTCGAATGCATCGGGGATCGCGGAGGAGGAGCGGCTGGAACCGATTCGGTTTCTGGTCGAACCGCGAGATGTCGGGTTGCTCGGATGGCCCTGAATCTTGTTCCTTCCCGAGTAATTGACAACTGGAACGAAACCGAATGAGATCACGACTATCGACCCTGACGGTTGCCTCGCTGGCGGCCATCTTCTTCGTGGCCGCGCAGGCCACGGCCGTTCATGCCGGGAACATCCTCAACTTCGGCATGAACAACAGTGATTCGATAACGGCAACGGAAACCGGCGGCATCTCCACCAGTGTGACGACTACGCCGATCGCTGGCGGTGGCGGCCAACCGGTGACCATCACGCTGCTCAACGGCACCGCGGATTCAATCAGTGCCTACCTCGATCTGTCGGCCACATCGGTCGGACCGGCGACGTCCTTTCACGGGTCGCTCTATCAAAACTTTGACGGCAGCTTCACCATCACTGCGAACGCGAATGGTACCGGCACGAACTACCTGTCGGGAACCTTCACGAACGTGGCTTTCGACTCCCAGTTGAGCGGGTTGATTGGCGGTACCGGGGCCACGTTGACGGCTAGCGACCCGACCGCGACGATCACATTCACTTCCTCCGTGATCACGGCGCTCGATCCGCCAAGCACGTTGACGTTCATCTTCTCCGATCTGAGTCCCAGCTTATCCCTCGTCGGGGCGACGATCTCGGGCTTCACAGCGAGCGGATCGGGCACGTTCTCGGCGAACCTGGTTCCCGAGCCCTTGGCCTGCGTGCTCGCCGGCGTGGGCGCGATCGGGATGATCGGCTACGGCCTGCTGCGCCGCAAGGCGCTGGGCATTTGAGCCCATCGTGTCAAATGCGAGGATCGATTTTCTGGACTGTGCAGGCACCCGCTCGGCCACTCTATTACTGGATGGTCGAACAAAAACCGGCGGGAGCCCTGCGATGGGGAAGAGTTCAGCTCACGTGGCCGCTCGGCAGATCGGGTCCCTCTACTCGCACGGAACGCTCGTAGGGATGACCGATTCGCAGTTGCTCGAGCGATTTCTCGCAACAACCGGTGCCGACTCGAATGACGCGTTCGCGGGCTTGGTGCAGCGGCACGGGCCCATGGTCTGGGGCGTCTGCCGCAGAATGCTTCCGTCTTCTCATGATGCGGAAGATGCCTTCCAGGCGGCGTTTCTTGTACTCGCGCGCCGGGCCGGCTCGATCGTGCGCAGAGGACAGCTCGCGAACTGGCTTTACAGCGTGGCCGTGCGGACCGCCAGCGAGGTGCGGCGACGCGACCGGCGGCTGCGAGCCCGGGAGCAGCAACTGCTGCACGCATCCCGACCCCAGAATGGTCTGACCAGGAGCGCGAGCGACAACCGGGACGAGCTGCTCAGGCTCCTTGACGAGGAGCTGGATCGGCTGCCAGAGCGCTACCGCGCCGCACTCTTGCTCTGCGAGCTGGAAGGGTTGTCACGACGCGAGGCCGCCGTCCGGCTCGGGCTCGCCGAAGGGACGCTTTCCAGCCGGCTGGCGCGCGGCCGCAGCCTGCTCCGCGATCGGCTGGTGCGGCGCGGCGCGACTCTCTCGGCCGCGGCCCTTGCCGGGCTCTGGGCGAAGCCGACCGCTAGCGCGATGCCGCCGACCCTCGTCTCATCGACCGTGAAGTTCGGCGCAATGGGCGTGGGGACCACACGCGGAGCGGTCCCGGCGGCCGTTGGCACCCTGGCCCGCGAAGTCTTCCGGACCATGTTGCTCGCCAGGGTGAAAATCAGCGCGACGGCGCTGGCCTTGTTGCTGGGCGGCGTCGTAACCGGAGCAGCGGTGCTTCGGGCTGGGCCCGGAAAGCCGGCCGTAGAAAATTCGATCGGGTTCCAAGATCCCGCGGCGCAGCCGGCAAAAGTCTCTACGGACAAGAGCGGGCCGAAGCGCCGGCGCAGGAGGAGTTGTTCGCCCCCTACGCGTGGCGCAGCAACGACAACTACCAGCCGCCCGACTTCAATCGCTTCTTCCCCGACGATCCCGCCGGAGGGAAAAAACTGGACGCGTTCTGGAACGAAGAGAACGTGACCAGGCAACCTGTTGCAGAGATCCTGCGCATCGTCCGCCAGGGGCTGCGCCGAACAAGCCTGGATCGGGATGAGATCGTGAGAGATATCGGCAGCACGTACATCTGGAACGCGGCCTCCCAGAACCCCGACGCGATCGAGATCATTTACCATGCGGCCGACACCCGCGGCCCGGTCGGCGATTTCGGGGATTCCGCTCCCGTGTATTACGGTCTTTCCGTGATCCAACCGAAGCCGGCTGCCGTTCTTCGCGCCTCCGTGGAATTGTGCATGCAGTCGAGCAACCGGAGCAACTGGGGTCGGATCGCCTGGGGCGCGGCGGCACAGCGGGCCGAGCTGCTCTTGTATTTGAAGCCTTATCTTGAATCCAAAGACGAAGCGACCCGAGACAAGGCGGCGATGCTGGCCAAAGTCCTCGGGGACACTCCTGACCGGTGGGAGGCGCAGTCCGCGTGGATCAAAAAATCCGTTCGGGCCAAGTCGGGGCAGCGCCTGCCCTCCGTCAAGGAGGCATTCCGGAAAGGCAGCTCGCGCGACCGGCTCGAAGCCATCGAGCTAACGCTCGCCGAGGAGCTCAACCAGATCATGGACGACTCGTTCGTCGAGGCCTTTGGGTTGTGTGCCTCGGACAAGGACGCGGCGGTGCGCAGGGAGCTGACGAGAGTCCTGGGGATGGCCCAACGTACGTTTGCACCAGGATCGGCAGCCAAAGTCATCGACCTCCTCCTTCGCCTCAGCGAAGACGAGAACGCGGAGGTTCGTTTTTACGCCGTGGATCAGGGGCTGACACCCGTCCCGCAGGAGAGGCGCGAAGTTGTTGTCCGACGGCTCGTGACCCTGGCCGTCGCAGCGGATAAATCCTCCACGGGGTCCTCTCTCGTCCAGCGGATCGCGTGGGGGTTGAGCCAGGAGCAGTCCGAGGCCGCGAAGGTCCTGAGCGAGCTTGTCCGTGGGAGCGATCCGGCGCGGGCTCTGGCGGCCAAGGCCATTTACAAGCAACTGACCGGGCAAAGTCCGCCGCAGATCGGCAAGAGTGATCCGGAAACTCGCAAGGCATACGTCAGAGCGTGTCATGACCTGCATGCCCACCTGGGGCAGGTTTATCCCAACTTCGCGCTCAAGGCAATCGACTGGGAGAAAGTCGGCCGGGAGCTACTGCCCCGTGTGGAGGCTGTGGAAACCGAGAAGCAATTCGGTCTGCTGGTGGAGGAACTGGTGGCGCGGCTGGAGGATAGCCATGCCCTCGTTCTCGAGGGAACGGCCACGCCGCCGAACCCAGGCATGCCCGAATGGGATGGCTTGGGTGCCTGCCTGATCGACGATCGAGGACGGCCGGTTGTGTATTGCGTGTCGGAGAGGATACCCGCCTGGAAGGCCGGCGTGAGGGTTGGGATGACGGTCGTCTCGGTCAACGGCGTCTCCGCGGAGGAGGAGATGAAGCGTTGGATGAATCGCCAGCGAACGTACGTCGGTTACTCCAGCGAGCGGTATCTGCGATACGACGCGGCGCGATTTTTCCACAGACAGCAGAATCGCGGCGACACGGTGAGGCTCGAGCTGGAGGACCTGACCGGCCGGAGATTGGTCGTCACCCTGTCGTCCGACTACCGGGGCTGGTACATCCCTCGGCTCCCCGTGCCCAGAATGGGAATCGAGGACGGCGGCGCCGACGTGCAATGGGTCAAGCTGGAGCGCGGGATCGGCTACATCCACGTGCGGCGCATACGGCAACGGCTCGAGGTCTCGCTGGACCAGGCGCTCAACAGTCTGGGCGACATCCGGGGACTGATCATCGACGTACGGGGCAATAGCGGCGGCGGCTTCGACCCGAGCACCGCGTTCCAGAATTTCGACCAGGCAAAGGGCGCGGAGGCAAAGGGCGCGGAGGCCAAGCGCCAAAGCCCTCACTACGACGGCCCGATCGCGCTCTTGATCGACGAGCGTTGCATCAGCGCCGGCGAGGGCTGGACATCATGGTTCGTCGCCAAGAAGCGGGCTCGCCTGTTCGGCACGACGACGGCCGGTGCTTCCTCCCGCAAAGAGACGTACGCCCTCACGAATGGCCTGTACAAAGTCGTCATACCCGTGAAGGCGTATACGGGCTTCCTCGACCGGCCGATCGAACGGCGGGGGATCGAACCCGACGTCGAGGTGCGATGCAATGCCGAGGATCTCGCCCAAGGGCGGGACACGGTCGCGGAGGCGGCTGCACGGTGGCTGGAGAAAACCAATCGATGAAGACAACAGATTGGCGGTGCCGTCCGAACGAATGTCCGTGTTCATCCTGAAAGCGTGGGATCTTAACCCGCCCAGCGTCTCGACGATTGACGTGCTCGCGGGCCAGCGCCGTTTGTGGAATTCCGGTCGAGCCGTTACACTATGCCGATGTGCGGAACAGCGACGGTTACCGAGCGCACTGGATCAATCTGACATTGATCCTGGAAGTTGTCATCCCCAGTGACGCGGCAGCCCCGCCTTCCCGGCCCCAGGGTAATAGTGACTGAGCGAGCCCTTTCGTGAAAACGGCAATTGTCACTGGCGCGGGATCGGGAATTGGCCGGGCTGCGGCGCTTGCTCTGCTCCGCGAAGGCTACTCGGTCGTTCTGGCCGGCAGGAGGCCCGAGGCGCTCGCCGCGACAGCCGATCAGGCTGGCCTTTATCGTGACCAGGCCCTTGTCGTTCCCACCGACGTGGCCGA
The DNA here is from genome assembly GCA_963823675.1 of uncultured Isosphaeraceae bacterium. GTDB lineage: Bacteria > Planctomycetota > Planctomycetia > Isosphaerales > Isosphaeraceae > CAWGMT01. The sequence continues at coordinate 187,648 of CAWGMT010000026.1, forward strand.
TCCTGCGTCCGTCGCCGCCCTCTTCGAGGCCGCGAAGCACGCATTCGGGCGGCTCGACCTCTTGTTCAACAACGCCGGGACAGGCGCCAGAGCGGTCCCGCTCGAAGAGCTTACGGTCGAAGACTGGCGGCGCGTCGTCGACGTCAATCTGACGGGGGCGTTCCTCTGCATCCGCGAGGCGTTCCGCCTGATGAAAGACCAGTCGCCGCGGGGCGGGCGGATCATCAACAACGGGTCGATCTCGGCTTACGTGCCGCGCCCGAACTCCGCGCCCTACACGGCAACAAAGCACGCGATCACGGGCCTCACCAGATCCGTCGCCCTCGACGGCCGGAAGTACGACATCGCCGCCGGCCAGATCGATATCGGCAATGCGGACACCGACATGACAGCCCGGATGAAAGCCGGCGTCTTGCAAGCGGACGGCTCGCTCGCTCCGGAGCCGACGATCGACGTGGGCCACGTCGCCGCGGCGATTGTCTACATGGCGAGCCTTCCCCTCGATGCCAACGTCCTCTTCATGACCGTGATGGCGACCAAGATGCCGTTCGTCGGCAGAGGCTGAATCTCGCCTGACAGTTCGTGTTGCGTGCACAATCCAGCGGGCACTAAAATCCCCAGTTGGTGACGGCAACCCTTGTCAAGGGTGGAACAGCATGCTCGATCGCGCGGATGCGGGGACGAGCCCCGAGCTCGACGGTGAGCGCCTCGACTTCGGCGGCGACTTTTCGATAAGTGTCTTCCATCAGGGCGATGTCGGTCTTGAGCGCCTCCAGATCCAATTTCGGGTTTGCAACTTTCTGAATCGCGTCACCGATTTGCTTCAGCTCCGTGTCGATAACTTTCTCCTGAGCGAGCAGGCCAGCGAGCGTTTCTTCGATTTCCTCGGTCTCCTTGCGGAGGGAATCGGTCGCCGGCTTCGCGGCCTTCTTGCGGTGTGCCAGGCGGGATTCCACTCTTGCCCGTTCTACTTGGAGCCTGATGCGCTGGACGACTAATCTCTCTGATAAGGGCGATGCACAACATGTTGAAACAGCTTGCCACGATCTCTGTGGTGATGATGGCTTCTGCGGCTCCTGCGGAGAGGGTCCCTGACGGCCGCAATCAGATTGTCGTTTCACCCAACGGTCCAGCCGACGGCGGCGACTTCGGGCCACAGACGCCCAATACCAAGACGTCGGGACTCCAGGAGGCGCTCGACGCGGCGAAGGCGCGGGCCAAGGACGTCTACCTGGCGGGCGGGAGCTGGACCGCCGACAAAACCACGCCTGTGGTCTATCACCTTCACGAGACGCTGCGCGTTCCCTGGATGCAAAACTTCCGCCTCGACAGCGGCCATTGTGTCCTGAACTACACTCCCCGGACCGGTGACGCCGTCGTGTTCGACAGCCAGATGAGCTGCTATTACCGATTTGGATTGATCGTCTCGAACTCCGCCGGCGCAGTGGTCCGCATGAAGCCAACCACTCCGGGCCCCGATCGATTCCGGGTCATCACGTCCACGGAATTCGTCTTCAATGCACTTGTCGGTGGCGGTGGAGCGTGGCCGGGAGGCGAAGCTTACAAAACCGAGCTCGATAAATCGCGGCGCTGGGTCGGAACCGGGCTCTGGCTCGACGGGCAAGAGGGAGCGATCGACGCGAACAAGATCACCGTCATCGAAACCGTCGGCTGTGGTGTCGGCTTGCAACTGACCGGCGCAGTCACGCGAAACACGATCGAGGAAACGAACATCCACCTTTGTCGCGACCACATCCGCATCGGCGGTGCCGATGACGCCAAGCCCAGCGACAATCGGATCGACGCGTTCATGGACTACTCTGGAATCGACCCATCCTCGGGCGCGAGCATCTTCGGCTCGCGCAATCTTCTGACACTCAGCAGCCGTCCGTTTGTGGGCGGTCTGGACATCCGCTTCGAAGAGTCGGCCAGGCAGAACGTTGTGATCCAGCAATCGCCGTTTTTTGCGGCTGACGCATCGCCCGATCGAACGAATCGCATCATCGCCGCCGCCGGCGCGGAGAAGGGCGCGATCCAGGTTCCCGTCCCGGCGTCGGGCGAGGCCTGCCGCAATCGAGCGTCATCGCCAGTCGAGGTTCGGATACTCACACCCGGCCAAGTGCGCACATGGTCCGAAACAACGGCTGACGGTCGGTCGACCGAATTTGCGGGGCCGCTTTTTTCCGGCCAGTCGTTCGTGCTGAACCCTGGCGATCGCGTCCGCCTCGATTACACCGCGGCCCCGACCTGGCGCTGGAAGGCAATCCGGTGAAGTAGACGCGATTCGGAGCCTCACCCCCAGTACCGTTGAGATATGTGTGCCCGCTTAAAAAACTGGGCAGGGCGGCCGTCGCGACAGATCTGACGGATCGGTCCGATCAGACGCGACGGCCAGCGAAGGTTTGGGGCCGCGAGCCCACCTTTCCAGCAAAGCCTTGCAAGAGAGCGATGAAAATCGTCTAATAACCAAACATAGGACAGGTGTCAGACGCCCGAACGGGCACTCGCGTGGGGAAGGCGGCAATCGTGTCGATCGTGGTCGAGGACTATCACAAGAGCTATGGATCGTTCGCCGCGGTGCGCGGGCTTTCGTTTCGGGTCGAGCCCGGGGAGGTTCTGGGTTTGATCGGTCCCAACGGGGCCGGCAAAACGACGACGCTCCGCGCGCTGGCCGGAATCCTGCGGCCGACTCGGGGGCGATTGATGATCGATGGGCATGACCTCGCACTCGAGCCGGTGGCCGCCAAGAGAGCGACGGCGTATATTCCCGACGAGCCGAAGCTTTTCGATCAGCTCACGGTCTGGGAGCATCTCCGGTTCGTCGCCTCCGCATACGGCCTGCACGACTGGAAAGATCGTGCCGAGTCGCTGCTGGAACAGTTCGAGCTGGGTTCCAAGCGTCACGCCCTCGCGGGAGAGCTCTCGCGTGGGATGCGCCAGAAGGTGGCCATTTGCTGCGGCTACCTCCATCGGCCGCGTGCGGTGCTCCTTGACGAGCCGCTGACCGGGCTCGACCCGCGCGCGATTCGCACGATGAAGGACTCGATCCTGGAGGAAGCACGGGCCGGAGCGGCCTTCATCATCAGCTCGCACCTGCTCGCGGTCGTCGAGGGTTTGTGCACGAGCGTCCTGATCATGGACCGTGGCCGTCCCCTGGGGAGCGGCAAGATTGCCGACCTGCGCCGGCAATTCCTCGCGGAGGTGCGCGAGGAATCCCTCGAGGAGGTCTTCTTCCGCCTTCTCGACACGCCCGAGCCCGCGGGGGCCCTTGATGGGGCCTCGGGAGGGGCCCGTTGAGCCGCGCCCTCGTCTTGTTGATCGGGCTCCGCGAAGTCGCCGGCTATCGCACCTTCTGGCGGAGCGGGCGCGGGTCCCCGGTTGCGTTGCTGGGGAAGCTCTGGATCCTCGCGATCCTGCTTGGCGCGGCGATAGGCTGGGTGTCTGGCGTCTGGTACAGCTTCAATTTAAAACAGGATGATCCGGTGACGGCATGGCTCTTGTCCGCCGTCCGCGATGCGGCGCGCCTGGCGCCGCTGCCGTTACTCCTGTTCCTCCTCTTGACGGGGCTCCTTACTCTGTTCGAGAAACCCTTCCGGTTCAGCCCGACCGAAGTGGACTTCCTCTGCGCGGGGCCCTTCCGTCGTCGCGAGCTCGTGAATTTTAAGCTCGGCGCCGCGTTGTCCGGTCAGGTTTTGATTTCAATTCTGGTAGCGCCCGCGGGAATGGTGGTGTCCGGGCCCGTAGCGGCTTTTGTGGGATCTTTGCTGCTGTTAGGCTTCGTTCATCTTCTCACGGTGGTTGCGGGCTCGTTGGGGGCAACGCTGGGCCTCCACGATCCGCGTGGTATTCGCCGGCTCGCGATCATGATGGTGTTCGTTTGCCCCGCGCTGGCGGTTTTGTGGGTTCGCTCCGGACAGAGCGTTGACATCGAGAACCCGATCGAAGTTTGTTCGACAGGTTGCCGGTTCCCCCATTGCGATGGCCGCGAGTTCACCACTTCGATGTTTCGTCGAGGTCGTTCTCGCCAATCGGCTCTGGCCGGATCTGATCGTGTGGTCATCGCTTTGCCTGCTCATGAACGGCCTTTTGTTCGCGACGGTCCACGTACTCGACGCTCGGCTCGAAAGGCGGGCCCAGGAGGACGACAGACGTGCCGCCCGCGAAGATCCCGGACGTCACGTCTCGCAACGCGTGCCATGGGCGTTGCCTCTCTTCGCGCGCTGCCACGGCCTGGGCCCAATCGCCTGGCGGCAGAGCATCAGCGCATTTCGCAGGCCGCAACAGATCAGCATCGCAATGTTGATGTATGGCATCTTGATATTCCTGCTCTTCGTGCTGGCTCACGGCAGCACGGCAATCCTCTTTCTGCCGACCCTTGATGGCCACCGCGAGATCAATCCCGTGGGTGCCCGCGTCTTCGGTACCTTCGTAATCGTGCTATCGATGTTCATTGCGACGGGGCTCTCGTTCGATTTCCGCGGCGACATGGGCCAGATCGACGTGTTGAAAGCGTTTCCCATCGAGCCGCTCGTCCTGACGGCCGGCCAGCTCGTGGTGCCCGTGATGGTCGCCGCCGTCATGCAGTGGCTGGCGCTTGCGGTCATGGCGATCGCATTCGGGAGCGTTCCCGCGGCGCTCTGGGTGGCGGCCGCCTTCGTCCTGCCGGTCAGCGTGGTCCTGATGGCGATCGAGAACCTACCCACGCTCTGGTTCCCCGTGCGCCACACACCGGGCGCGAAGCCAGAGCCTTTCGAGGTGCTGGGCCGTGTCCTGGTCCATCCGTTCCTGAGACTGGCGGGCTACAGCGCGGCCGTCGTCGCAACGTCGCTGGTTTCGGCCGCAGCCTATTTCCTGTTCGGCCAGCGCGCCTCCGCGGCTCTCATTGCGGCCTGGCTGACCCTGGCGGCAGGTGGAATCGGGCTGGTCGTGATCCTTGCGGACACCTTTGATCGATTTGATGTGGCGCGCGATGTTTCGGGGTAGCCTTGGCGATCGGTTGTGGGCTACCGGACCTGGCTTATCGGTCTTCGCGTTCGCCTTCTAGCTCAATGAGATACACGTGATTTCGGGCGGACCCGGCCCAGATCCTTCCGGACGGATGCGCGGCGATACCGTAGAGACCGGTCGGAAACCAGGCGATGGGATCCCCGCGACGCGCCGGCTCGATCGCTGTCTCCGACCCTCGGTGTGCCGCACGCCACGGGGATGCTTCTGCGAGAACTGCGATCGCCGCGACGTCCTCGGACCGTTCAAGGATCTCCAGCCATTCACAGGTTTGCCCGTCCCACACCCGCACTGTCTTGTCCGACGACCCGCTGATGATGAAGCGGCCGTGGGGCGAATTCGTCAGGCCGATCACCGGCCACGTCTGCCTGCGAAGGCAGGCCAGCTCGGCACCGCTGTGCGCGTCCCACACCTGCACCGTGTTGTCCCACGACCCGCTGACGATGCGTCTACTCTCCCGGTCGAACGCTACGCTCTCGACCCGGTTCTCGTGCCCGCGGAGGCACGCCAGTTCGGCGCCGCTCTGTGCGTCCCACACCCGCACCGTCTTGTCGTCATTCGACCCGGTTACGACGCGGCGGCCGTCGGGCGAACACGCGACGCTCGTGACTACGCCCTCGTGCCCACGTAGGCAGGCCAGCTCCGCGGCACGGTCCGCGTCCCACACGCGCACCGTCTTGTCCCGCGACCCGCTGACGATGCGGCGGCCATCGGGCGAGTACGCCACGCTCGTGACCCACCCCTCGTGCCCGCGGAGGCAGGCCAGCTCGGCGCCGCTTTGCGCGTCCCACACCCGCACCGTCTGGTCCGACGACCCACTGACGATGCTGCCGCCGTCGCGCGAATACGCCGCGCTCGTGACCCACCCCTCGTGCCCGCGGAGGCAGGCCAGCTCGGCACCGCTGTGCGCGTCCCACACCCGCACCGTCTGGTCGTTCGACCCGGTGACGATGCGGCGGCCGTCGGGCGAATATGCCACGCTCATCACCCAGTCCTCGTGCCCGCGTAGACAGGCCAGCTCGGCACCGCTTTCCGCGTCCCACACCTGCACCGTCTTGTCCCACGACCCGCTGACGATGCGGCGGCTGTCGGGCGAGTACGCCACGCCCTCGACCGGGCCCTCGTGCCTGCGGAGGCAGGCCAGCTCGGCACCGCTGTGCGCGTCCCATACACGCACCGTCTTGTCAAACGACCCGCTGACGATGCGGCGGCCGTCGGGCGAATACGCCACGCTCGTGACCCGGTCGTCGTGCCCGCGGAAGCAGGCGAGCTGAGGACTACCAAGGGCCAGCTCGGGAGGGCGCAACGAGCGGACCCACATCGATCCCACACTCTGACGCTCCCGCGCCGCCCGCCATACCTCCAGGAGCGTCGAGAGCCGCTCAGCCGCGGGCCGGGCCCAGGGCGGTCCCTCCGCAGGCCAGCCCCTGGCAGGCGGATCGTAATGATTCGCCGCTTCGGGGCAGTCGTACCACCAGCAGCGGTTCCAGAGGCACTGGAAGAGCGTCGACGGGTGCCGGGCCAGAAAGTGGAGATCGAACCGCAGCGCCTGCTCGATCAGCCGCATGTGACGGCGAGCCGAGTGATCGTCGGGCGTGCGCTCGACGGCTCGCGTGAAATCGAGCGCCAGGTCAAACACCTGACCGGCTTCGGCCTTGGCCTCGAGGTAAGGCAGGTCGCGCAGCAGGTTGGCCAGGTCGTCCCAGCGGACCGATTCGGCCAGGTGCGTGGGCACGTGCCGCAGGCAATAGTCGCGCCATCCGAGCCGGCCCGCGCTGGTAGTCGGACCAGCACCACGCGGCCAGGCGCTCATGCCCGCGGCGCGGGCTGGCGAAGAACCGGCCGGCGGGGCGCGGGAGTTTGGTCTCGGTCAGCCAGTCGGCGAATGACTTGTGGAAGACGATCCGCCGGCCGTCGCGTTCGGGAACGTACGCGGCCAGGCGGTCGAGCAGCGGTCCCAGCGTATAATCGAGGTCGAGGCCGGTCGCGGCGGCGATTTCGGCGTTGGAGAGCGGCTCGAGCGCGGCCACGATGACCTCCAGCACCTGCCGCGCCGGCGAGTAGGCCGCCTCGTCGGGAAAGTGGCGCTCGAAAAACGCCGTGTACAAGCCGGTCAGGCCGGGCGGCAGGGCATCCAGCCGGGTGAAGTCATACGCGCCCGATTCCAGACCCAGGAGCGCCTGCTCGACCCAGAGGAAGTTGCCGCCGCTCTGGTCGCGCAGTCGGCGGATGGCCTCTTCGGGCGGCAAACCGCTCTGAGCCAGCCGGTCCCGCAAAACCGGCTGCCCCAGCCGGTGGGCGAGGAACTGCTCAATGTCGTCGAGGTTGCGGGGATCGTCCGCCCGGATCTCCTCGGCGCGCAGGCCGCTGAGCTGCCGCAACACCTCCGGGTCCTTCCGCGCCGTTGCCACCACCCGCAACCAGCCGGGCAGCCGGTCGAGCCGTGCGGCCAAGAGAGCCACCAGCGACGGTCCCTCGGGAAGCGTCAGGGCCTCGTCCAGGGCGTCGATCAGGATGTAACGGGCGCCGCCGGCCGGAGCGTGCAAGCCGTGCAGGGGGCCGAGAATCCCTTCCTCGAAGGCGCTGAAGGGGTCCTCCTGGCAGCGGCCCGCGCCCAGCGCGGCCTCGACCTTGGGGTCGTCGAGGCTGGCGGCGTAGCCCTCGAGCTGGCTGGCGATCTGGGCTGCCAGGCTGCGGATGAACCGGCCGGGCCGGAGCGTCTCGCGGCTCCGGAACTGGCAGCAATGATGCGCCAGCACCTGGCCGCCGGGGTTGGCGTGAATGAGCTGAGCGACGATCGCCGACTTGCCGATGCCCGGGTCGCCGACGATCAATAAGGCCCGTTGGCGCCCGGCCTCGGACCGCCAGTGCTCGATTTCCTGGAAGAGCCACTCCCGCCCGCAGAAGTCGCGCCGCTTGGTGAAGAGGTAGTCGGCGAAGTCGAACGGCTGCAAGCGATCCTCCCAGGGCCGGTATTGTACCTTGCCGCGGAGGCCCGCCTCGATCGCCGCGAGCAGGCGTCGCAAGCCGCGCTGATACGCGTCACCGAAGTCCTGCCACTGGAGCTATTCGACGTAATCGAGCCGGAAGACGACAAACGGCGGCTTGCAGGGGATGGCCATGACGGGCACGATCGGCGTCTTGCAGGCAAACCGGGCGAAGGACAGCTCATCCAGGCAGAACGCTGTCGGCGTCGTCCGGGCTGTTGGGATCGCCGCTTCGGCGAACGGCGTGCGGGCTGAGCAGGGCCACGACGAGCTGGGTGCTCCGCAGGCCGTCGACGATCTCTTCTTCCCACGCCTTGCCCGAGCGGATCTTCCGCAGGTCGCGCCAGACTTCGTATCCAAACAGCGAGAGATCCTGCTCGAGCCGGTCGGCCAACTCGGCGGCATCGCCCCGGCCGTAGCTGAGAAAGAGCTTCACGCGCAGGCCGGGCGCCGGCTCCGCGGCCGCTGCTTCAGCCTCCTCGGGCCGCCAATCGTGCTTGCAGTCCAGGCAGGTCCAATCTTCTCGGGACTTGCGGAAGTGAACCTCGGATGAACCGCAATTGGGGCAGGCTGCGGGCTGGCTGTTCATGGTGCTCTGTGTAAATGAAGCGGGGATCGAGGTATCGGGGAACGCTACAAGTCCTTCTACATCCCCTTCTGTCTCGAACTAACCGCCGTTGTACGGAGTTCCGACCCTCATCACGAACCGAGCAAGCGCTTGAGCGATATGCTCCCGATAGGGCGAGCGGAGCCGGAGGCGGGTGCCAGTCATCACTGCGACCTGTAAAAGGAAGTCTTTCCGGATCGTTTTCAAGCCCCGTCGTCGTCGAACACGGTGCCTGCCCAACCGGAGTCCGTGCTCGGCAGATCATTGCGTCCTTCCGAGATCGTTGTCACGACCCCGAGGCACTGTATGGATTCGTTTGGAGGGGCTGTCAGGACGAGGTTGTACTCACTGGATTTACCGGCATGTCGACGGCGCTTCGGCTTTCTTCGTCCCATATCCCCCTCCCGGAGTGCTTATGGATTATACTCGCTCGCGCGACTCATTGTCCCCTGCAATTCCCCCGCCCGCCGCGGTGGCCCGGATGGTTTCGGGCAGCGAACCGCGTAACTGCTCCCCGATCGGGCCGCCTGATCGCGGCCACAGCCCAGCCTTCCTCAAACTGATCGCCGCCGCGATCAGGAAGAATACCAGCCCCAAGACGATCTGATCGAGGCCTGTCAGAACACGGCGAAACTGTGCGTAATTCTCCAAGACCGAATAAAAGGCCCAGATCGCCAGGACGCAACCCGGCGTCGGCAGAAGGTAGGGATTGCGCACCGAAGAGCGCGTAGGCCGACGTCGCGGCCACGATGCACAGCGGGTACCAGGGGATCAGCTTCGCCGGCAATAGACCATTGATCGAAGGAAGATGGACCGTAGCGAAGACCCCCAGCAGCAAGAGGGCGACGCATGCCGAAATCCGCGCGAGCCGGCCCAGCCAATCGTCGAACAACGCCCCGACTATCAAAAACGCGACGATGACCAAATGAAGGGCGATCGGCGCGCCATCGGCAATCGGCCAGATGTCTGCACAGCCCTGGGCCATGGCGACCGCAATCAGGCTGGCGGCAACCATGGCTCGGCCCGAGCGCCGGCCGCGCCACGCGACGATTCCCAGCACGAGACCAGCCGCAGCCAGCGGCAGCGGCCGCAGACCGGCGATTTCATGCAGTGCGTTCGTCTTGGGACCGACTACCGCAAGCACGGCCAGATCGACGGTCAGCAATTCCCACGCGATCGGCACCCGTCGCACGATCGCATACGCATGGAAAACCGCCGCCGCGACCAGCGCCACGAAAAAGGGCGACCCACCCAGGGTCTCGCGGAACAAGTCCAGAAAGTGCAGGTATACCGGCTCGTATCGAAACCCTGCCGGTGCCAGCAGAACAAGCGCCAGCGGCACCATCGAGGCCATGACCATCACGCCGCGGCGCCGCGCGGCGATCGCGATCTCGAGCCAGACCTGAGCAGCCGCCAGCCCGATCGGGATCAGGAAATAAGGACCGAAGATTGTTCGGCTTCCCTCCACATAGTGAAACGAGAGGCATAGCGAGTAACACCGAAGGCCGACACCCCCTGCCATCACTAAGAAAAGCGACCAGGGGAAAAGCGGCCAGCGCCATGGGCTGCCGTTGTCGGCGACATACTCGGGCCCGCCGCGCGCTGCCGGCACCAGAAGCAAGAGCGCCAGGGCGGCCAGCGGTGAAAAGCCGAAGAGCGCCCACTGCAAGCGCGGGCTCTCCGGCTGGCTCAGAACAGGCACAAGCACAATGGGATAAAGAAACACGACGGCGAGGATCGCGTAATACGCGGCGCGATACCACCCGCGGAGGCGAAGCCGGATTGTACGCAGAACCACCTCGGAAACGACGACCGCGAATGCGAACCCGCCCAGGTAACCCTGCGATCCTCTCCACGGGTCGGCTGCCATCGTGTCGTCAAAACTCGTGGCCATCGCCAAGAATATCAACGCGATCAAGATCAGCAAGCTGCGCAGGTCGTCCCAGAGCTTGCCGACGCGGATCAGAAAGCATGCCGTCGTGGCCAGGAGTAGCGTGTAACCGGCAAGGCCGATCGCCAGCGCCCACGAATGAGACGCCGGACTGCCCGAGCCGAACGAGATCCTCAGGCCGACGAACACGAGGTCGGCGCTCAGAATGTAGAACGGGTTGCTCGAGTACAAGAACCGGACGAAGCCGCGAGCCGGCCGCGCCAAGAGAGGGCGAGCTGCCTCGCTCGATTCATGACCCTGTCCGGCGGGCGCCGCCGGGCGCGGGTCGCCGGAGCAATCCCGCGAATCGCTCAAAGTCTCCAAGGTACACCTCCTCGACCTGGAAAACCGATAGAGAGTTGGGGCCGTTCCCATGACGTGTCGCGACCCGGCACCGGCTCGAGGACGATCGTCCTCTCACACAAGAAGGGGGCACGAGAAGAGCGCGATGCCAGGACTCATTATCAACCTCTACGACAATTGTCGCAAGAGGTGACAAAGGGATAAGGTGGGAACGAACGTTTCCGGTCCCTTTTCCTGGGCATCACGACGTTCACCGACTCCCTGATTAGAGCGGTCGCCGCGCTTTTCCGACGTGTGACAGACGTCATTGACGTGCCTGGGCGTTGGCTATTACGCTGGCGCCTTGGAGCGGGATCGAGGGCCAAGCGGGAGGAATGGAGATGACGCGTCTTACGACCTTGCGGCGCAGCTTTCCGACTTTAAGGTTGCTGGCTGCGCCGTTCCGATGGATCGGCAAGAGCCGGCGACGGCTCTGTGTCGCGGGATTGATGCTGCTGGCGATGATCGCCGGCCCTCCGCTGTGGTGGGCGACGCAATTGCTGGGATTGCCCGACATCGGCGACCCGTTCGACGTCAAGGCGTTCCGGGCGATGACGATCCCGGACGACCGCAACGCGTTCGTGCTCTACCGTCAAGCGGCGGGCTTACTCAGGCCGTGGAGTCAGGACCGGCAGTCCTCGACCAACAAGAACGTTGACAAAAACGCTCGCTGGTCCAAGGCCGCCCCGGAGATACGCCGGTGGTCCGACGAGAACCGTGAGGCACTGGCCCTGTATCGGCACGGTACCGAGCGACCCGATGCGCTCGATCGAGTCCCTGTGTTCACGCAAGGACTTAATGATGCGTGGGACCTGTGGCCGCCCATGAATGATCTCCATGTCCTGGCCCTGCTCGCAGGCTCGCGGGCCGAGGCGCAAAGCGAAATGGCCGCGGCGTGGGGCTGGTACCGGGCGGCGCTCCGCGCCAACCGGCATATCGGCATGCACAGCACGGTTTTCAGATGGCGCGTTGTGCAGCGCTGGGATCGACAACTTCGCGATCGGCTGGCTTCGTGGGCCGCCGATCCCAGGACGAGCCCCGCCCTGATTCGACAAGCTCTCGACGACGCAGTTGCGTGCGAGTTGCTTGGTGTTTCCGAATCCTACATGCTCCGCGCCGAGTACCTGGATCTGGACCGGATGCTCGACGACCCGAAGGGGCCCGGTGCTCAGACGCCTCCCGCCTGGTGGATGCGCTTCGCATCTCGGCCGTCCGTGCGGCCGCTCCTCGGTATTCTGACGCCGTCAGAGTTGGAGCCGGCCTCCGATCTGTGGCGAGCGTGGCGCCGCGAACCGGAGCGGAGCCGGCGCGTGATCCGACTAGTCCTGGCCAACTGGCTGGCCTATTTCGATCTGCCTCCCAAGGATCGCCCGAAGCTCGACCCGAACGTAACTTCCGCGTTTGACTTCTACTTGTTCGGGCCCGAGGCGCCGGCCGAGGCTCGCGTCTTGTCGCCCGAGGCCCTGGGCCAGTGGCTCGATTCCACGCACGACGCCCAGGTGTTGCTCCGCATTCTCGACCTGAACAAACTCCGAATCAATGAGTGTGCGAACCGCCGGGACCTGCTTATCCTCCTGGGCGCGCAGCTCTATCGCCGCGACCACGGGACCGATCCGCCCACACCCGAGGCGCTCGTTGGACGCTACCTCAAGAGCCTCCCCGCCGAGTTCCCGGGCGACGAGAGGGATAACGCAATCCCGAGTGACGGAATGCCGGCTGAATGAGATGCCGATCGGCATCGGAGCTCGCGGGGCCTCAGCACGTCGGTGCAGGCTGCGTCGCGGCGACGAATTCGTTCGCGTCCTGCCGCTGGGTCGGAGCGCTCTCGTCTCCTCGATCCGACGTGTCGCGCGCTTCGCGGGCTCGCCGCTCGAACAGGTTCGCCTGCGCGAGGAAGTCGTAGAAGGCCAAGAGCCCGCAGAAGTAGAAACCCGGCTTACCGTCGAGGAACCCCAGCCTCAAGAAATAGGCGTAGACGAATCGGATGAGCGGGCGGAGCGGCAGACGCAAGACGAGCTTCTTGAGCCGCCGTTTCCACCGCTTGGCGCGGCCGATATTGCCCGGTGCGGGCTCCGACAGGAAGCGCTCGTGGAGGGCGGCCTCCCAGATCGCATAGCGGTTGTGCTTCTCGACCCATACCGCGACCGTCGGGTACGCATGGTGTTCCAGCTCGTTGCGCAGCCGGCGCACGCGCCCATCGAGCTCGACGTGCTCATGAGCCTCGTTATCGCCCGCGCGGCCTCCCGTGTCGTCGGGCATTTTCTCGTATCGCCCCCAGCGGTGCTTGAAGAGCCGGAGGTTCCAGCACTCCGAATAACCGCAGTGGCGAATACGCCGTCCCAGAAAGTAGTACTGCGAGTTGAGGTAGTAGCCATCGGCTTCGTCGCTTTTGATCCGAGCGGCGATCTCGGCGGCCAGAGCGGGCAAAACGATTTCGTCGGCGTCGACGATCAGCACCCAGGCATTGCGCAACGGCAGATTGTCCAGCGCCCAGTTCTTCTTCTTGGGGTATGTTCCGTTGAAATGAAACTGCACGATCGTCGCGCCGGATTCGGCGGCCACGTCCTCGGTGCCGTCGGTGCTCTGGCTGTCAACGACGAAGACCTCGTCGGCCCAGGCGAGCGCGGGCAGGCAGCGCGCCAGGTTTTCGGCCTCGTTCTTGACCGGCACGATCACGCTCACGGGCGCTTTGCGAGACGGCTGTTGTTTCAATTCGGCTTCCTGATTGTCAGATGACCACGACTTCGGGGGGAGTGCCGCCGCCGCACAACCAGGCGTAGACCGAGGCCAGGCCAAGAGCCTGCCGGTCCCAGGTGTAGTGCGCCTCGACCAGCCGGCGGCCCGATTCTCCCAGTCGACGGCGTTCGGCCGGAGTTCGGTCGAGCAGATCGCGCAGGCCCTGGGTCACGGAATCGACGTCCGGTGCGACGACAATGCTCGCCGCGGCCGCTTTGGCCTCGGGAAAGTGGCACGCCGTTGTGATGACCGTCGGCAAGCGGCACGCCATGGCTTCGAGCACCGCCATGCTGAAGCCCTCACTATAACTGGGCAGCACGAAAGCATCGGCGGCCGCCCAGACCTGGCGCGCCTTCTCTCCGACCACATGCCCGAGATAGGTCATGCGGTCAGCAAGGCCGAGATCCCTGATCGTGTCACGAAACGGGCGCAAGGCTCCATCGTCGTTGCCGGCGACCAAGAGATGAAGCTCGGGATAGGACGGGGCCAGCCGGCCCATGGCCCCGGCAAGAAGGTCGAGCCCTTTCTTGACATGCACCCGCCCGAAGAACAACACGACAAACTTGCCCGCGAGCTCGGGATGATCGGCTTCCAGGAAGGCCCGCGCGGGCAAGCAGTCGAAGAACGAAAGATCGACGCCGTTGGGAACGAAGCAGATCGGCGTCCAGGGCGCGACCTTGCGCAGGTGATCGATCTCGGGCCGTGACAGAGCGTGCAGGCAGGCTGCGCGTCGCAGGTTTCTCGCCTCAACCAGAGCAAGATAAATCCGCTTCTTCCAGCGCTTGTGCCGCAGGGCCCAGGGTTCGGCCATTCCGTGGGCCGCGATCAGATAGGGGATGCGGCCAGTGCGGGCCGCAGAAGCGCCCCGGCGCGTATGCGCTTGCCAGAGACCGTGCAGGTGGACGACCTCGGCGGTGCGGACAGCCTCCTCGAGGTCGGTCTCCGGTCCTTTGAGGGTCACGCCTGTGCCGAGCGTTCCAAGATCGAGCCGCGACGGCGTCGGAGTCACGATGGTGACCGCGCCACCGATCGATCCCAAGGCCGTCGTCATCCCCAGGATGCTGGGGACCATGCCTCCGTCGCGCACGGGGTCAAGCCCGTTGCAAATGTGCACCCAGCCGCCGCGCCCGGTGGGTCGCTCGCGAAGCCGCCGGTGTTGCAGAATGGCTGTGGCCGGATCAGGCTGTGTTCCTATCATCGACTTAACTCGCTTTCATAAGGTACACTAACGACCAACAGCCGTTCGCTGGCGTTGCCGCTGTGGTTGTCGGGCCAATTCGAGTGCTTCGAGAAAGCCGCGGGCAAATCGGTCGGGGTTCCAGCTCGCGACGGTTTCCGCGGCGCGGCGGCCTATCGCGAGGCGCTCTTCGTCAGGGCAAGTCGCCATCCAGGACAGCTTGGTCGTCATTTCCTCGAGGTCGTACGGGTCGAACCGACCGCCCGTCAATCCCTCGGGCTGGGGGACGAGTGTGTCGACGCAGCCGGCGCGGTTTGAGATCAGAAGCGGCAAGCCGCAAGCGGCCGCTTCGTTGGCGACCAGTCCCCAAGGCTCCGAGAGACTCGGCAGCACGAAAGCACCGGCATGCGCATACCAGCGCGGCAGTTCGTGAACCTGAAGGAAGCCCGGCAGGTGGATGGCATGCGCGCAGCCGCTCCGGGAAACCGCGTCGTTGACGTTCGCCGCGCCGAGCCCGTCCCCGCAGATGACCAGGTCCCACGCTGTCCGCGCGTCGCTCTGCTCGCGATAATGGGCAAATGCCTCGATGAGCCGATTCAAGTTTTTCTCGGGCACCAGGCGGCAGACCGTCAAGAAGTAGGGTGATCGGGGCAATCCCGACCGGGCCGTGCGCGACTCGCGGGCTCGGCGGGCCTCGCTTTCGAAGTAGTCGTTGTCAACGGCGTTGTAGCCCAGCGCAATCTTATCGGCCGGCATCCCCAACTGTATCAAGTAGTGGCGGTGGCGCGGACCGCCGACGAGCGCGCTGTCGAACCAGCCGACGCGCCGTCGCTTGATCATTTCTTTCCACCAGACGCGGGGCCGGTCGTTGGCCTGGCTTTCGGACATGAGTATCGCGGGCCGCCCGTGGCGCCAGGCCCAATGCGCTGCCGCCATGGATTCGGGGCGCGCATATCCGACGATGCCGAGGGCGTCGGGCCGATCGCGATCGAGCGCCGCCGTCATGGCTTTGCGGCAGACGAACGGCTCGAGCGTCTCGAGGACCCGCTTTGGAAACAGAGTCGTCGCCGTGAAGGGTTCGTCGCGCTCGCTGCGCGCCCACGGGTAAGTTCGCTCGCTGCCGGCGACCTCATAGGCGATCAACCGGTCTCCTCTTCCCGCCAGCCGCGACGCCAGCGCGCGCAGCCGGGCCAGATGATAGGGCCCGAAATTGGTGAAACAGACGGCGAAAATCATCAATCACATCCTTGGAGATCAGCCCATCGCAAGCTCGACGCCCGCGCTCTGGGGTACCGCGGGTTTGCTCCATCTCGCTGCCCACCACATCAAGACCACGATGGGAAATGTCGTGTAGCCCCAGTTGTAGTAAAACCATACCAGCGGGTCGTCGTTGACGACCATGAACCACGCATTGAATGAACTGATCGCCCACCAGAACTGAACCCAGGGGACGTGCTGGTGGAGACGGAAGTACTCGTAGGCAGCGCGCAGCAGAATCGCCAGCGCGGCCAGGACGATCAGGGTCGCGATCGCACCGCCGTTAAGCTGAGTCGCCCCCAGGACGCCGATCGCCGGTCCAGTGAAGTCAGGCTCGCGCTCCATTTCCGACCCGGCGATCCATGCCTCGATCCACTGATTGCGGCCGTAGATCGGTTTCTCGGGCCAGAGGAATCGGGGAATGTAAGTGGAAAACATCCGTAGGTAATTGGCGCCATAGTCGTAGTCGGATTTCTCGGGGACCGTGTCCATCATGAGCAGGAAGCCGCCATACTCGTCGGTCTCGTGAGACTTGGGCCCGCCGTCGTCTTCGCCCTCGCTGACGTTGAGGCTCTCCAGGATCGTTTCCAGCTTGAAGCCGCCGAGAAAATGGGTGAATCCGGCAAGCGACCGTTCGTAATCGGGGCTGTTCCGCCAGCCGATCGCGATCGCGACGACAAGTGCTCCGGCGAAGGACGTGGCGATCAAGACCGGCCACGAGGGCCGCTTCAGCCTCGTGATGTAAAAGGCACAGACCGTCGCCAGCACGCCGATCAGGGAGTGCGATCGCTTGCCATTAAACATCCAGATCAGTACATACAACACTCCCACTGCCAGTCCCGCCGTCAGGAATTTGGGGCGGGGTGCAAAGATCGTTCGGCCGGTCACGATCAACAGCACCGCGGCAACCATCATGACGAACGGGAAAGAGCGAAACAGCGATTCCTCGGCCGACATCGTCGTGTCCGAGCCCGCTCCGCTGCGGAGCATGATTCCCGCGCAGACCAGTCCCCACGCGATCAGAATCGGGCTGAGAAAGGCGATGAACTTCACCGGCCACCCCAGGGGAGGCCGCGGCAAGAGCGGCACGGCCAGCCTCCCAAGGCCGATGTGATAGACGGTCAGGAACCACAAAAGCGCCCAGAACGCCCTCAGGTTGGCCGCCTCGACCAGCCCCTTGCCTCGAGCGGCCACCGCCCAATCGTGGTAGCTGATGGCCTGGATGATGTAGACCTGGACATATCCCACGAGAAACAGCCAGACCGGAGCGAACGGATCGAACTTCCGCGTCGCCCATTGCACGATGAAGTAGAGCCCGACTACCGCGCAGGTCGCATAAACTGGGGTTAGCTCGTCCATGACACTCACTGGCTCTCGACTCCAATCACCGGGATGAGGTCGCCGGCCGGCTCGCGCCGGGGAGCGTGGGCCGTCTGGTACCCGAAGCGGTCCTTGAGCGTCAGGATGGGGCGTTCGATGTACCGATACGAGAGGCCCGCGATCGCGAAGCTCGCGGCCAGCTTCAAGAAGTCGAATCCGATGTTGCTGCCCAGCCGATGCTGGGCGGCGTAATCGTCCCACAAGACGAAAACGATATGATGGTAGAGATAAAGGCCATAACTGATCTGCCCCAGATAGACCAGCCTCCCATCGCGCAGCACGCCCAGGCAGCGATGGCCGGCGTGCAGCACAGAAAGGCCGACGACTGCGAAGAAGACCAGGTTCAGGCTCAGGACCCGACTGCTCGCGATGGCCGCATAGAGGTGGCCATCGGTCGCGAGATGGAGGAGCCGAGCGACGGCGGCGCTTGCCAGCCAGTAGAGCGCCGACGCCAGACCGACGCCGACAAGCCGACTGTGGCCCAAGGGCGCCAGCTCCGGCGACCGCCGGCTCAATAGCCCAGCCAGGAGTGCTCCCAGCGCGAGGCCGTCGCAGTTGGTGGCGAGCACCCACCGGTTGAATCCGAGCGCCCGCATCGCGAGAGCCAATCCGACAAAAACCAGTGCCGCCGGCGTGAGCCACCTGCGACCCAGAACCAGGAGCAACGCCGGCCAGATGATGTAGAACTGCTCCTCGACCGCCAGGCTCCAGGTGTGTCGGAATGCTGGAATGAACGAAAGTACGGGGCCTGACCAGTAATGGCTCACGTTCTGGGTGAAACTGAGGTAGTAGGGCAGCGCATCGAGCGGACCGGGATTTGCCAAATAGGGGTTGAGAATCACGAGCGCGGCCAGCGCAAGGTAATAGATCGGCCAGATTCTGAGGCCGCGGCGAGCGTAAAAAGAAAGCAAGAATCGCTCGCTCGGTGGATTGTTGAGCAGGATCGACGTGATCAGGTATCCCGATAGGACAAAGAAGAGGTTAACGGCAGCGCCCAGCACGGTAATCTTGATGAACCAGAGGTGATAGACAACGATGGCGATGGCGGCGAGCCCGCGCATCGAATCGAGTTCCTTGACGCGTTGCATCCGTGCGCCTCGTCGGTTCAGGAGTATGTCGGAACCGTTTGTCCCGTCTCGGCCAGGCGGTGGGATCCGCACTGCCTCGATCGATGAAGTTTTTGCTTACGCGTCGATGAAACCAGATCATCGACAACCGTGATCAAGCTCGCGTGATACCGGGGCCAGTCAAATTCGAGAGCGCGGCGCGGGCGGCGCGGGCCATGCGGGCACGAAGCGCGGGATCGCAACCTAGCCGTTCCATCCGCTCGGCCAGGGCATCGACGTCCCGAGGTGGAACGATGAACCCTTCCACGCCGTCGCGGACGACTGACCCCGCGCCGGGAGTGACCACGCTGGGCAAGCCGCAGGCCAGGGCCTCGTAGGTGACGACGGCCGAGCCTTCAAAAAGCGATGGAAATACAAACACGTCGGCTGCCGCCATACGTTCTGGCATCTCGGCATGAGACACGCGGCCCAGCGGCTCGACCAGGTCGAGATAAGGCGCCAGTGGCGAGGCCGCGCGGGGCAACGGCCCCAGAAGCTGGAGCGTCCAGCCGCTCCGGCGGATCCGCAGCCACGCTTCGAGGAGGTATTTGATGCCTTTGCGCTGAGTAATGCCGCCCGCGAACAGAAACGTACAGCTTGATTGCTCGGCCCTGGAAACAGGACGAAAGCGACGGCAGTCGGCGGCATACGGAATCACCAAGATGCGATCCCGCGGCATCCCTTGGCGCGCAAGGGTGTTCGCGATGTGCTCGGACGGGACCAACACGCGATCGGCCAGCTCGATATCCTGGAGCCGCCTCCGGTGCAGCCAGGCGAGCTCGTCGCGATCGAGCGCCCCGTCGCCGAGATAGATGGGCATGAAATCGGCCGCGGCCGAGGCTTCAGTCTCAAGCAGCTCCGCTTCTTCGCGCACGTCGCCGTGGACCATGCTCAGGATGGTCGGAATTCCAAGTTTCTTACACAGGGGCAGCGTCTTCTCGGAGCCGACGTCACTGAAGACCACGACAGCATCCGGCCGATCGCGGCGAATGACCCGCGCCACCGCGGCGTCAAATCGCGCGGTGCGCCACTGCGCCACCGCGCGCTTCAGACGCGGGCTCTTGCGGGCCAGGAAGCCTTCCAGCCGCAGTGCCAGGTCAAAGCTGGGCATCGGCTGGACGCGGCCTGAAGGAATCTCTGGGTCATGGCGGCGTAGCAGGACTCGCTCGATCCGTGCGAATCGCCGGCCGGCGATGCGACGCAACAGACCGGCAAATGCTCCTCTGGGGTTGTAGTAAGAGGCTGTAACGAAACCGCCGAGCAGGCCGGAGCGGCTCATGCCCACGGCGGCCTGGTAGGCCGGAGGCCGGGCGTCGGGGCAGGCGACCAGGACTCGCCATTTGATTTTAGAGTGTTGCATGATAAGTTCTGGCGAATTTTTCCCGCCGAGCCAGCTCGAGGTCGTGCTCCACCATCATCTTGACCAGTCCGCGAAAGTCGACTTCCGGCGCCCAGCCGAGCACCTGCCGCGCCTTGGAAGCGTCGCCCTCCAGCACGTCGACCTCGGACGGCCGGGTATAGCGCGGGTCAAATTCGACGAAGTCTCGATAGTCGAGATCCACCAGCGAAAAGGAGAGTTCGAGCAGCTCGCGCACCGAATGGGACTCGCCGGTGGCCACGACGTAATCGCCGGCCTTCTCCTGTTTGAGCATCAGCCACATGGCCCGGACATAGTCGCCGGCGAAGCCCCAATCGCGCTTGGCCTCGAGGTTGCCCATCACGAGCTTCTTCTGCAGGCCCTCCTTGATGCGGGAGGCCCCCAGCGTGACCTTGCGGGTGACAAACGACTCGCCACGGCGCGGGCTCTCGTGATTGAACAGGATCCCCGAACAGGCGAAAAGCCCGTAGGCTTCCCGATAATTGATGGTCTGCCAGTGGGCGTAGAGCTTGGCGCAGGCATAGGGGCTGCGGGGATGAAACGGCGTGGCAGGCCCCTGGGGCGGCGGGGCCGAGCCATACATCTCGGAGCTCGATGCCTGATAGAATCTCACCGGCATCGAACGATTCAAATGCCTGGCCGCTTCCAGAAGCCGCAAGCTGCCAAGGCCGACGACGTCCGCCGTGTAGAGTGGTTGGTCGAAAGACACACGGACATGGCTCTGAGCGCCGAGATTGTAGATTTCGTCGGGGCGGATTTGCTCCATGACCAGGGCCAGGCTGGACGCATCGGAAAGATCGGCGTAATGAAGTTGCAACCGCTCGCCGCCCGGAGCATCACGCGAAAAGAGGTGGTCGATTCGCTGGCGGTTGAGACTGCTCGAGCGGCGCACCAGACCATGGACCTCGTAGTCCTGCTTGCTCAGAAGCAACTCGGCCAGGTATGAGCCGTCTTGACCGGTGATCCCGGTGATCAATGCGCGTTTCATGGAAGCGATTTCCGGTTTGACTGTTCGACTGCGGTCACGGGATGTAGTAGTTGGCCCGGTCGCGGGGCAGAATCGGGTCCAG
Organism: uncultured Isosphaeraceae bacterium; assembly: GCA_963823675.1. Taxonomy (GTDB): domain Bacteria; phylum Planctomycetota; class Planctomycetia; order Isosphaerales; family Isosphaeraceae; genus CAWGMT01. The sequence goes on from CAWGMT010000026.1 coordinate 208,622, forward strand.
CGCCCTCATCAATTTCTGGGCGAACTCCTGAAGAATCTCGCCTTCCGGGTCGTTCTCGCCGGGGTAAAACGTCTCGACCGTCATCGACGATCCCCGCGTCGCCTGCCCATAAGCGCTCCGGCTGGTGATCGGGAGGCGCCTGACGTAGTTTTCGAGTTTCCCTTCTCCAAAAATGTAGTACCAGAATCCGACATGCTCGACCAGATCTCCTCGCGTATAGCCCAGCCGCGTCACGGGAATGACGCGTCCATCTCCCATGTCGATTTCAAGCTCGCGAGTCTGCGACTCGACCTTGGTCCATCCGCCCGAGGGTAAGCAGATCTCGGGCGTGTGCCGCAGGTTGGTTCCCTCTCGCGAGTAGTTGATCCAAAGTCGCATCGTCAAACCGGGATGCTTCGGGCTTTCATAGGCGCGGTTCAGATACCACGTGGTCTGGGATCGCTCGACGATGTCGGGGTTGACCGGCTGATCCTTGCCGATCCACTCGCCCAGTTCCTTGGGAAGGGACGCCAGCGGGCGCAGCAAGGGCGGCCGCTCCGTCCGGGTCAGCCGGACCAGCGTCGCCTGAGCCGCGAGCCCGGTCGAGAGCAAGACGCCGCAAAGCACTGTCCGTTTGATTCGTGTCATCAGAGTCCCTCCCAGCTCGGGTCAAACCGGAAGCGCAATGGTTTCCGCCGGTCGATTTGTGGGAATCAATTGATGTAACACCCAACACTCCAGATTGAGAAGCAGCAGCCCGAATCCCATCATCAGCAAGCCCTCCAGCGTATGAAAGGCGCCCGACGCGTACTGCGGATTGAGAAAGTGCATGACGTAGCCCGTCAGTACCACCCGCGCGATATTGGCCGAGAGCGCGATCGGGAAAGCCGACAGGATGACGACGACTCGATACCAGATCGGGCGTATGCTGAGATAGGCGACGGCGGTGGTCAAGGCGAGGAACCCGGTCAACTGTCTGACGCCGCTGCACGCCTCGGCGACGAACAACTGCGTCCCGCCGGGCAGGGTCATCTTGTTCCCCTCGCGGAGGACCGGAACTCCCGAGGCGTTCATCGCGGTCGCGGCCACCCGGCTGGCGAGCAACTGGAGCGGCGAGGCGATCCTCGAGTAGAGCGCCACCGGCAGCGGAATCATGAAAATCAGAAAGAAGAACGCAAACCAGTATCGCCTCAGCGCCAGGCTTCCGAACAGGACGACGAACAGGCCTGACATCGCCATCAGAAGCGCCAGATCGGCCACGAACGGAATCGGCACAACCACGGTAAAGAGCCGCACCGCCAGGGCGACCGAAAAGAGCAGGCAGCCCAGCTTGGCTCCCCCGCGAATCGGAATGGTGCCGCGCCGAAAGACCAGGCTGGCGAAGTAGATGCTGATCAGGGGCACCAGAAACCCGTGGCTGTAGTTCTCGTCGTTGGTCCAGTGGTAGTAGAAATGGCCGAAACTGTCCCAGAACAGCCTGACGAAGAGAACCAGACAGACGACGATCCCGATCCCGTAGCGGAGTTCACCGGGCTTCCCGAGCCCTGAAAAGCTGAGCGTGCGCGATCCCGCGGTGTCGATTTCCACGGCTTTCCCAGCACGAGGCGGGGGTGATTGCAATATGACCGTCATGGCTGGTCGTCCTTAATTCCATCCCTGGTAGACTTGCAACTGAATCGGAAGATCGCTTGGTCTCTCACTCAATTTGCCCTGGTCCCGGTCGAGCGTAGCCGCGCCCGCTGGCCAGCCGATCGCTGACTTTCGGTTGCTCGCCGGCTGATGTCGTCGCTGGTCTGGACCGCGAGCGCGGCCCGAAGCGCGGTCTGCCGCTGCCCGTCGTCCTCAAGACGCAACGCGATATCGGCCAGGTTGAACCACCAGGAACGCCTGATCGTGTCGTCGTCGATCAGGTCGATGGCCTGGTGGTACTCTTGCTCGGCTTCTTTCCAGTGCGATAAGAGCGCGTGGGCCTCGGCTCGCGCGGCGGCGAGCACGGGATCGTCGGCCCGCTTCCGTGTGCGATGCTCGTCTGCTCGCAGGAAGAGAACCATCAGTTCCTCCGCGTCGTGCCGCCGCTCTGCGCCAGCAACCGTGCGGCGACCAGGGGAACGTTCGAGTCCATCGGCAGGATGCGGGACCAATCCGCGAATGTCCACTCGCGCTGGGAGATCACAGCACGCACGACCTCGCGGACGGCGTCTTCTCCAGGAAGCAAGTAGCGCGGCGCCGCGGGATCGTCGCTGAACCGCGGGGCGCCGTAGCCCGAGAGCTCGCGGTGGGACGCGATTTCCAGAGCCTTGCGGTACGTCTCCAGAGCGGCGTCCTTCCTGCCCGCTGCGAGCAGCCAGCGAGCGCTCGTGGCCAGGCTCAGTCCGTCGCGGCTCAAGCCCAGCTTGTCGATCGAAACAACCGCGGCTCCCTCTCCTCGATCGAGCTGTGCGAGCCCCAGCCGCGCCGTCGGATTGATGGGTGACACCTGCATGGCTTGCTCAAAGAGCGCCTTGACGTCGGGCGACGTCGGGCCCGCGTCCGCGTCGCCCGAGCGGCTGTTGTAAAGGCCCCAGTGGGCGAGGTGTTGCGCTGTCGTTCGCACCCAGGTGCCCTCGGACGGCGCAACTCCGTCGGGCAGCGGCCGCTTGGGTCCGCCGGTTCTGGCACTCAGCAGCCGCTCGGTCATGATCGAGGCCGAATAGGAATCACCAGCCCACGCCAAGGACAGAATGCAGCCTGCGGTCCCGCACACGAGCACAAGAAGCGCGATCGGCGGCCCCGTCAGCCAGGCCGGCAACAACCACTGCCCTGGCGCGCGCGAGACAGTCGGCAACTCGCCGGATCGGGTCTGCTGGCGCACCGCAGGCTGTGTTCGGGAACGTCGAGCGGCTTGGTGCGCCGCCAAAATCTCCCTGGCCGACGGCCACTGCAAGTCGTCCGGATCGGTGTACTGACCCTCGCTCTTGCGATCAGCACTACGCGCAACGGCCCCACGGGTCCCAATCAGTGGAGCGGCGTAAAGGAGACCATCTGGCGTCTGATGCGATTCGGCGGACGACGAGGCGTGGTGCGTTCGTGAATCGTTGGGTCTGGCCGTCGAGACCGAGCGCGCGGCTCGCGGCTCGCTTTGTTGCTGAGCGCTCTTCCCGACGAGTTTCCCCTCGGCGGGAAGGGGAGGTGAGGGTCGGATGCCCTCGTCAGCCGCGGCTTCCAGTAGGGCGGCGGCCGCCAGAGCAGTCGCTGTTAGAGCGGAACCTTGGCCGCCTCGATGTTCTTCTAACGTCTCAGCGGTCATCGATTCAACGGAAGGCTGGTCGCCTCGGACTTCTTCACTTGGAGTTTCCGTAGCTAGCGGGCGTTGCGGCGCAGGAACGTCGAAAGCCGCCAGAGGCTCTGTAAGCGCGCCTCCGTCGTGGGGTGGCGGGGATTCCTGCGCGAGCGAATCGACGATCTCGTCAGTCGGTGCCCAGTGATCCCAAAACGATGCGGGAGCGCCGCGCGGATCTGGTGCGTCGCACGCCGAGCGGTCCCGCGGTAGGTCGATCGGCGGAACATCCCCCATCGGGGCCGCGCGATCGCACGGAATGAGTGGAATCGCGGAAGAGTGTTGACCTACAACTGCGCGATCCGTTCCGTCGGTTATCTTGGTCCGCGGTGGAACGATGGGACTGGAGCGTGGGGTCGGCGGTTCCTTGAGCGGGACCGACTCAAAACCGGCGCCGTATGCCGGTCGAGCGGGTTCTCTGGCAGGGTTGTACCGCTCGGCACGAGATTTGATCTCGGCTCCGGCCGCTCTCCAGCGCGACTCCCAGCGGTGCTTGAGGATATCCGCCGGCGACGGATCGGGCACAGTGCTTGGATCCGGTTCCTCGGTCGCGCGGGGCGAGACTGGCTCGCTCGTCCGATCTTCCGGCAGTAAATCGGCGGCGGTCGCGTTTCCAGAAGCTGGGACCGGCGTCGTTTCCGGCTTATCGACGGGCCTGACTTCCTCGAACGCCCGGGGTTTGGGCGTCCCGTACAGGCCCCAGTCGGGTTCGGCGGTCCGATCCTGGCGCAGAGTAAGGCAGTAGCCGCCGACGTGAAATGGCACGTCGAAGGGTAAGAGACAGGGACCATCCACCGGCCGGCCCTCGAACCGAACGGGGCTCGCAGTCGCGACCGGAACCAGGTACCACGAATTGCCCCGGCGCTTGAGCTGGCAGGCGATCTCGGCGAGATCGTGCTCGGACAGCCGGACCTCGCAGTAGGCCGCACGGCCGATCCGGACCGAAATCCAGGGAATCTCCACCGCGCGAACCGGTCCCGATTCACGATCTTGGATGTGGAGACAAGTGGACTTCGTCATGGTGGGATCGACTCCTCCTTGAGCCATTCCGGGATCGGAATGGTTCACCCACGTTCGACAAATAAATCGGTACCGCCGGCCAGCCAGCGATTCCAGGCCCCACCGAGCGCACTGGCCGAGATGGCGACGGCCGGCAGTTCGGTGGTCCAATGAACGGAAGACCATAGACTAAAGCTCAAGGCCGCCCCGATCAAGCCGTAACTGAGCGTGCGGTCGGCCGTACCCACGGCTTTCACACACCAGGGCAGCCGGCAAAGACTCCAAAGGACGGCCAACAGGGCGACACCCAGCCCGACCGCTCCCGATTCCAGTCCGTACTGAAGCAAGCTGCTCATCGCCGTGGTGGCCGTGGCGTCGTGGGTTTTGTAATAGGGGTGAATCGATCGGAAGCTCCCGAGGCCCGTACCGACCAGCGGAAAGTCCTTGAAAATCGGCAGGCTCTCCTGCCAGACCAGCTTGGTCGATTCCCAGGAAATCGGCTGCAAGGGCGGCGAGCCTCCCACCAGGGCCGGCCACGCCCTTGCCAGCACCGCACCGGCCCCCAAACACGCCAGCAGCAGCCCGGTCAGCCAAAGCGCGGGCCAGCGCGATGGCGGCGTGAAGGCCGACGGTAATCCGACGGCGACAACCCCCAGGGCGAACGGCATCCAGAACCAGGGTCCGGCCAGGAAGCCCACCAGCGCGGAACTGGTGGACAACAGGACAACGAGCAAAGCCAGCAGACTGCCGTGCCCGGTCTGCCTCAAGCGGACCGAAAGGCTCTCGCGACTGCCGCGCGGTGAGATCAAATGAAGCACGATCGCCAGCGCCAGCGGCATGGCCAGCGACCCGAACGCGAGGAACGCGCCTGGCCCTCCCATGAGCGTCCCGAACAGGAACGGCCGCTCGGGAACGAGGGCGACCCGCTCCCGGCCCGAGCTCGCGGCCGGCTCGGGATCGTCCAATCGCTTCATGAGCGCGACAGTCGGCGACTCGAGCAGATCGTCGCGCGACGGCCCCCACACCGGAGCGCTCCCCGGCAGATACACGCCGAAGAGCCCTTCGACGTGGCAAGTCATCTGGACGAGCCCCAAAGCACCATTGAGCAGGAACGCCGCGACGACGCATCCTGATACCAGATAAAGCCGGCGCAGGCGGTCGGCAAAGTGCGAGACGCTCCAGAAGATGCCCAGGCAGGCGGCGGCCCCGACCAGCGCACGCAAGGTTGCGGCGCGGTCGAGCGTTGCCGGCGAGCGAACCCGGGCCGGCTCGACGACCGGGGCGGCGGGATCATCGGACCGGGCCAGTCGCGGAATCCCGCCCGAGGCGTAGATCTCGTGCGCCCCGCCGGAAAGACGTCGAGCCAAGGACTCCGGCAGCGGCACAAGCTGGACGATCCCCAGCGCCAGGACGAGTAATCCCAACATGGTCAACGGACTTTTCAAGAATGGCACCCGGCCCCGAATCAAGAGCTGCGCCACCTTGAGAACGACGAGCAGGAAGGCCAGGAAAGCGAGCGCCGGACGAAACCACCAGACGGCACCGCCGAAGAAGAAGGCGCTGCCCAGGAGGAGCGCCAGCACGGTGGCGGCGAGCAGACGGTCGATCGTGCGTTCAATCCTTTGCCGCAAGTCCAAGCTGAGCCTCTCTCGCAGGTATCTTGAAAGGTCGATGCTTGCAAATCAAGTCTCGACTGATCCGGCCATCGCCACCGAGCTCTCGTCGCTTTGCTCCATCTCGATGCCCGAGGAGCGTCGCCGCTCTTGCCCCCAAGGATCACGCTCTATTCCCGCTGCCGGCAACGGCTCGTATCCGTAGCTTGACCAGTTGTCCATGTCCTCGGTGAGGCCGTTGAAGACAACGCCCGCGATGACCACATGAGACTGCTCGAGCATGGTCTTGGCTCGGTGCAGGGTCATCAATTGATGCGAGCCGGACCGCACGACCAGTAGCGCGGCGTCGACGATTCGACCGAGCACGCGGCAGTCCGCCAGTCCCAGCACCGCCGGTCCATCGAGGATCACGCGGTCATAGTGGTGCGACACGGCCAAGAGCACCTGGCGCAGCTCGCGGGTTCCCAGGATCTCGATCGGAATCGCGCGGGTTTCGCCCGTCGGGATGAAGTCAAGATTGGGGATCTCGGTGTGCCGTACCGTCCTCTGCCAGGGCAGCTCGCCGCGCAGCACGTCGACCAATCCGTGGACTTCCCCGGGCGGTTGGTCGTCGATAAAAACCTCGGCCAGGCTGGGCCTGCGCAAGTCGACATCCAGGAGCAAGGTCCGCTCGCCCGCCCGGCGCAGGTGGCCGCGAGGTTGAGTGCGGTCGTGCTCTTGCCTTCGCCGGCCTTGGCGCTGGTCACCAGCAAGGTGACGATCGGCCCACGCTTATCGGTGATCCCCAGCAGGCTGGCCCGAACGTTGCGATAGGCGTCGGCTTCAATCGAGTCGGGCGTGCCCGAAGTCCACAGGTGGCCCCCGCGCTGGGTCAGGGCCGTGCGCCGGATCCGTGGGACTACCCCCAGGAGGGCAAGAGTCAGGCCGTGCGCCACGTGCTCGGGAACCTTGACCGAGTGATCGACGTGCTCGAGCAGACAGACCAGGCCGATCCCCAGGAGGAAACTACCCAAGAGACCCAGGACGATCAGCATCGGGCGGTTGGGCTTGGTGGGAGCGGTCGGCTCGGCCACGCCGCTGGGAGGGATCCGAACGCAATCACTGCTCACGACCGACCGTTTCAAAATCTCGAAATCAGCGAGCTTCTCCTCGGCGCGCGCCACCTGTCTGGCCTTCTCCTCGCGATCCCGCAAAAGGGCCAAAACGCGCTGATGCTCGGGAATCGAATCCTGCATCTTGCCCAGCAGCTTTTCATGCTCGATGCGGTCATTCTCGATTTCACGGTTGTATTGCTCGATCAGCATCTCCGTCGGAGACGCCGCCATCTCGGTCTTGATCGAGCGCAGGGCTTCGAGCTCGTCGAGGATATCATCAAGGCTCTTGGCCCAAACCTGGACCGCGGGATCGCTGTTGAAGTTGCGAATCGTTCTTTTCATGTGCAGCAGGAAGTTGTGGTGCTTTTTTGCCTGCGCCTCGAGCTGGGCGATCCGGCCTTCCCTGGCGTCCGCCCGCGGATCGGGCTGAAACTTGGGAAACATCTCAGCATAGAGCTTCTGCTGCTGAATCTCGTCCAGCTTCGCGGTCTTTTGCTGGAGGATCGTTCCTAGATTTACATATTTTTCCTCAAGGATGCTTCTGCCCCCAGGACCGAGAGTCCGCGTCTTCCGGAGGGACTCGTCGACCAGTGAATCGAGCTCCGCCAAGCCGCCTCTGAGCTTCTTCAAACTGTCCTGGGCAAACTGAGTGGTCGCCACCAGCTTCTTGGAATTGTCCTCGGTCACTTCCTCCTTGAATTTGTCCAGAAGCGTATCGAGTAGCTTCTTGGCGCGCGCCGGATCGTTGGACTCGAGGCTGACGATGAACCTGTTGGTCTTCTTCCACTGGGTAACGACCAGGCTCTTGAAAAGCTCGATTGCGGAATCGCCGGACTGGTTCGCTTCGGGAACGATGCCGGGATCGCTGACGACCCGTTCGTGCAGCCACTTGCTCCGCAGCCAGCCCTCGCGAATCGGCACGTACAGGGCCGCGCTCGCCGAGTCGCGCCGTCCGATGTCGTGCGTGACGAGCGCCGACAGCGCCGGGTCGATCTCGGGAGGATTGATCTCGATTTCGGTCGTGGCGAGGTAGACCGGCGGCATCTTCAGAACGAGGATCGCAGCGCCAATCGCCATTGGCACGCTGATCGCAAGCACCATCCAGAATCTCCGCCGCAGCGCCCGGAGATAGTTGGAGGTCGTCTTGACCGCGGCGGGGTTGACCAAGAGTGGGGCTGGAGCGGGAGCGGTCGCCTGCCGAGGTGAAATGCCGCCAGGAGCGGGATTACTCCGAACGTGTTGAATTTCGTCCATGGCCGCCTCCTCTACGATTGTGTATTCAACCGCGAGGCCGCGGTGAAGGGCTCGCCAGCCCATCGGCCGCAGCCGGCCGCAAAACGTCGGCCGCAGCCGGACCGGGATCATTCAGGGGCGCGGCCGGCCGGATCTTGAGAGCAGCCAGGCGCCTCCGCCGAGCCAGCGCGACATCACCACACCCACCGCGCCGAAGCCCGCGGGCCGCGCCGCAGGACCAGACGACTCGCTAGGGCAACGCGCCAGCGGTTCGCTCGAAACACTCGCCGCGGCGGCCGCGACCGAGCCGCCCGAATGCAGCCGCCCCAGCCTTTCGGCCAGCGCCTGCCCCATGCGCTGCAAGTAGCGGAAGACGATATCCGCCGCCACTCGTGAATCCGCCGGCAAAGCCACGCCTACCGTGATCCAAAGACCGGAACCACAGGAGAGTCGAAAGATGGCCGAAGATCGCGACATCCCGGTCGAGCCCATCGCAGCCGGATCCAGCCTCAGCGCGGAATCGCCAAGCGCTGAATCCTGGCTCCGGCACGAAATCTGCACCAGGTCGCAGCCGAGCGCTCGAGCGGCTCGATCGACGATCTCGTATGCAGTCGACGGCCCGGTACAGAGCTCGATTCGCTGAATGGCCTCCCAGGCTACCTGGGCGGCTTCGCGTTCTTGACGTCCCCGCGCGAACCGGTCGTGCAGGTCCCCGCGCAGGTTGGCGAGTTCGTCCCGGCGGCTGGTCACGACCAGCAAGAACACGAGACACCCCGAGATTCCCAGCACCAGGGTCAAGTACTCGTTCTGAAGCGCGACCCCCAGCATCACGACGCCGCAGAGGAACCCCGAGAAGCAGTAGAGCATGAGCGCCGCCTGGCGCGGGTTCAGTCCCAACCCGATCAGCAGGTGATGAACGTGGCGCCGGTCGGCCGCGCTCAAGGGAAGGTTGCGCACCCAGCGACGGAAGATTGCCATCGCGGTGTCCGAGATCGGCAGCCCCATTGCCAGGATCGGAAAGAGAATCGAAATCGCCGACGGCCCCTCGATGGAGCCCTGCACTCCGATCACGCCGATCAAAAGACCGATGAGCATGCTGCCGCTGTCTCCCAGAAAGATGCAGGCAGGGTGCCAGTTGAAAAGCAAGAATCCCGCCAGGCTTCCGGCGAGCGCGACCGAGAGAACCGCCGCTCCGAAATTCTCATTGTGAATTGCCACCAAGGTCAGTGTCCCGCTCACCAGTAAACCCACGCCGGAAGCCAGTCCGTCCATGCCGTCGATCAGGTTCCAGATGTTCATGCAGCCCAGGAACCAGAACATCGTGACGAGCAGGCTGGGAAGCGCCAGATCGACGGGAAAGCCGAACACGCCGAACCGCACGCTGGAAATCCCCAGATCGAGGTTCAGGCTCAAGACCTCGATTCTCTGGATCCGGATGCCGCCCAGGTAAAGCGCCAGAACGGCAACGACCTGACCGAGCAGCTTGATGCGCGGGCCCAGCGACCGGGTGTCGTCGATGAACCCCAAAGTCAAAATGATCACGGCCGCCAGGAGCACCGGCCAATGGTGATAGGCGGCCATCGGCCCCATCGCGCGGGACCCGAGCGATTCGTGCAGGTGAGGCAGGACCGTACCCGCCACCACACCCAGGGCGAGGGCCAGCCCGCCCAGGCGCGGGATTGCCCCGTGATGGATACGTCGAAACTGATCGGGCCGATCGATCGCACCGACCCAGTTTGCAATCCAGGTGACCAGCGGCGTCGTGAGGACGCAACCCATCATCGCCACGGCGAAGATCATGAGGTAGGCGTTGGAAATCACCGATTAGCTCGTCTTCCGTGACTCGTGCGGGTGCAACTCGATCCCAAGAATCCGTCCCAGGCGAGGGCATCCGGGTCGCGGCAGTATCACCAAACCCTTCCAGTCGGTCAAGCCGGGTTCCAGCCTCGGCGGCTGGGCCCGAACGCACATTTGCTCTGGCCCTCAAAGCCGGAAAGGCTATGATAGCGGTCCGTTCGAGCCACCGAGTTTGGGCTCGAGCCGCCCATGTGAATGGGCACCAAGGACTTAGCAACAGGAGGATTGCATGCTTGCGCGACGAACCAAGGCCCTTTTTTACGTCGTGGCCGCACCTCTCATGCGGGCCAACGGGTTGGTTTATCGCTCGCTTCTGGCCCCGCGCACCGGCAGTATCAAGGTCCAGCTCGGACCGGGACAGAAGAACTACATGCCCGGCTGGATCAATGTCGACGCCAACATGTTTACCGGCAAGTGCGACGTTTGGGCCGATCTGCGCTTCAAGCTGCCGTTTCGCGACGCCACCATCGACGTCTTTTATTCGCACCACACGATCGAGCATCTGCCTGACCTCGCATTCCACTTTCACGAGTTGTATCGCTGTCTCAAGCCGGGCGGCTGCTTCCGGATCGGCGGTCCGAATGGCGATATGGCGATCCGCAAGTTTCAGGAAGGGGACGCGAGCTGGTTCGTCGACTTCCCCGACTCGCGCCACAGCCTGGGCGGCCGGTTCGAGAACTTCATCTTTTGCCGGCAAGAACACCTGACCATTCTCACCTATTCGTGGCTTGCCGAGCTGGCCGCCGAATCCGGCTTTGTCAACGTCAAACAATGTCGGCCCGGAACCGAGACGAGCTATCCTCAATGGATCGATCAAACCGTGCTGGCAATGGAGCCCGAAACGACGCCGGACTGCCCGCACACGCTGCTCATCGAAGGACGCAAGCCTGGTTAGAGCCGTTTATCCCAACGCCCGTCGATACTAATCAGCCGTGACACTCTCCGCTGTGCTCGGATCGAAGCCTGCCCAGCGCCGAAAGAATGTCTGTCTCCATCTGCTTTAGCGTGCGGAACAACTCATCAGACTGTTCCGCGCCAACGGTCGATCGAAGCGGAAAGAGGGCGCCCTTGGCAAACGCAGCGCCGCGCAGGGCACGCTTGAGCTGTACTACGCGTAGGCCAAAATCCAGGGCGTCGTGGTCACGATCTGTCAGCGCTGCGCCAGGCCGCCCATTGCTTCACCGGCGCCGTGATAGAGGGTGGCCAGCGCAGGGGAAAGACGGGGGCCCTCGTCAGGGACAAGAGCATCCAAGCGCTTGAAATGGCTCGCTGCATCCGTTCCTGCTGACGACGGTTGTGCTTGAACGCTTCATCCCACAGCGCCTCCGCGGCTTCCGGATCCGCTGCGCCGCCGAAGTCGCCGTCGTCGTCAATCGCCAGCGGGGGACGCTCCGCCGGGCGGCGCAAGACTCTGTGCACTTGCGCCGCGACCCGCTCGATGTGCCGGAGCAAGATGGATTCCCATGATGGCAAGATTCTCGCGGTCCCCAGTCGACAGTGCAGACCGACCCGCTCAGTCCTCGATGAACAGGGCCGCGGCCGGCCGTGCCGCTTCCGTCCTGGACGCCGGATTGCCCTCCGGGTCAAGCAGGTGGATCGTGCTGGCGTACGGCAGTTCCTTCAACTTCGGCTCGATCACCGGTCGATCGCCGACCACCAGAATCGTCATGTGGTCGGGGTGGAGGTACTCCTGCGCCGCCCGCGCGACATCGTCCTGGGTGACTCCCTGGATCTTCGCCTGGTATGTCGTGAAATAATCATCGGGCAGGTGGAACTGGACCAGTTCGGAAAGCGCTCCCGCCTGACCCATCGTGGTTTCGAACCGAGATGGAAAGCCCTTGATCAGCCGGTCCCTGGCAAAGCCGAGCTCGTCGTCGGTAAGCGGGCGGGAGCCGGTGATTTCCTTGATCTCCTTGACCAGTTCGGCAAGCGCCTCCTTGGTGACGGCCGTCTGAACCGATCCGCCGGCCTGAAACGGCCCGGGGCCGTGCCGAAAAGCGAAACTCGAGCGAGCGCCATAGGTATAGCCCTTGTCCTCCCGCAGGTTGAGATTGATCCGGCTGGAGAACTGTCCACCGAGTGCGCCATTCAAGACCAGGAGGGCGAAGTAGTCCGGCGTCATGCGGGGCACGCCCACTTGCCCGACCGTCAGGACCGACTGGGCGGCCGCGGGCCTGTTGACCAGGTAGACCGTCATCTGCTTGGGAGGAGCAGGAGGCTCGGGGTATTTGATTTCGGGTCTATCGCCCGGCTTCCAGTCGTGCAGCGCCTTCTCGAGCTTGTCCGCGATCACATCCGGCTTCGCGTCGCCGACGACGATCAGCGCCGCATTGTTCGGCATGAAGATCTTCTTGTACTGCGCGACCACGTCGTCGCGGGTAATGTCTTTCACGGATGCGACCGTGTCGATGCGACCGTAAGGGTGGTCCACGCCGTAGAGCAGCTTGGGAAAGACGAGACTGGCGATCCGGGTCGGGCTGTCGCGGCGGCTAGAGAGGGCGGCCAGACGCTGCCGGCGTAGCCGCTCCATGTCCAGGGCGGGAAAGGAAGGGTGTGTGAGCACATCGACGAAGAGGTCGAGCGCCTTCGCTTCGTGCCGGGTCAACGTCGAGATCGAAAGGCTGGTTTCCTCGAGCGCGCTCGCGCAATTCATCGTCGCACCGATCTCGGATAGCTCGCCCGCCAGCTTGAGCGAGTCGCGCGATTCGGTTCCCTCGGTGAGCAGGCTGGCGGTCATGTCGGCCAGGCCTTCCTTGCCCTTGGGTGCGAGATTGTCACCGCCGCGAAACTCGAGGCGCATGGTGACGATCGGCAGCTTGTGCCGTTCGGCGATCAGTATATCGAGACCGTTGGAAAGCTTGCGCCTGACGACCGGCGGCGGTGTGAACGGCGGGTTGCCGGTGACCTCGGGCATCTTGCTTCGATCGAACGTATCCTTGATCTGCACAATCGGCACTGATTCGCTGCCTGGCTGGCTCTCGCGATCGACGGGCGTCTCAGGGGCCCTGGGGGTGGGATGGCCCGGGTTGACGTCCAGCCGGATGCGGCTGGCCGTGAGGTATGTGTTCGCCACGCGCTTGACGTCCTCGGGCGTGACGGCGAACAGCTTTTTCATCCGGGTGATGTAAGCCCTGGGGTCGCCGAATTCGACGTTGTTGCCGTTGAGGAAGTCGGCCAGCCGGGTCGCCGACTCCAGGCTGAAGATCTGCCCCGACTCGTCGGCGTTCTGGGCCTTGACCACTTCGTCCTCGGTCGGGCCTTCTTTCTTGAGCCGCTCGATCTCGCGATCGGCGATCTGGACCAATTCGTCAAGCGTGCGGCCCGGCGCCGCGGTGATCGACACGGCGAACGACCCGGCCAGCTCGCTGGCACGGTTCATCGCTCTGGACAGCACGGCCTGCTGTTTCTCGACTTCCAGCGCACGGTAGAGGCGGTTCTGGCGCGGAAGCTGCCCGAGCACCGCGGCCAGCACGTGCAGCGGCTGCTCGTCGGGATCGCCCCGCTCGACCGTGGGCCACTCAAGCTGCACGCGAGCCCGCCGCACGTCGTCGGAGAGCGTGATGTGCTTGGGCCCATCGAGCTTGGCCGCTCGCGGCGCGAGCCTGGCAACCTTCGGTCCGGCGGGGATCGGCCCGAAGTACTTATCGACCAGCTTCCTGGCCTGGTCGGGCTGGAAGTCGCCGACGATCGCCAGGCTGGCGTTACTGGGCGTGTAATACGTGCGAAAGAATGCCGAGACATCGTCGCGGCTGGCCGCCGACAGATCGGCCATCGAGCCGATCACGCTGTGATGGTAGGGATGGTCGGCCGGATACATCGCATCGAGCATCTTTTCCATCGACTGCCCGTACGGCACATTGTCAACGCGCTGCCGCCGCTCGTTCTTGACCACGTCGCGCTGATTGTCGAGCTTCTGCTGGGTCAAGGCGGGAAGGAGGAAGCCCATCCGGTCCGCCTCGAGCCAAAGAGCCAGCTCCAGTCCGTTGGACGGCAGGGTCTCGAAGTAGTTGGTCCGATCGGTGTTCGTGCTGCCATTGATCTGCGCACCAGCTTTTCGATCGGTCCGAAATACTCCTTGTCGTGATGCTGCGAACCCTGGAACATCAAGTGCTCGAACAGGTGGGCAAAGCCCGTGCGCCCCGGTTTCTCGTTCTTCGAGCCGACCTTGTACCAGATATTCACTCCCACGACCGGCGTGCCGTGGTCCTCAAGCATGACGACGTCGAGGCCGTTGGGCAGTGTATACTTCTCGACTTTCAAGTCGGGCACGTGCGGCTGACGGTCGGCGGCGCGCGCCAGCCGGTAGTACCAACAAAGCGATGGCCGCCGGCAACGTGCGGCATAATCGGTCCAGCGATCTCATGGTGTCACTCTCAGGGAGAATACGGGCCGCAGCGATGCTTCCTGATGGTTCGAGCGCCATCCGGCCCAGAATCGGCGTACGCACGATACCAACCCGACGCGCCAGCGTGGGGGTGCAATCGCGCGTTCCCTCGCTCGCACATCCCGTCAGTATAACTGGTCCGCCGTCGCCGAGGATACCAACCGGGCGCGGCAATCTTGATTCTTGATGTTGCGCCCTCTGCACTTCCCGAAGCGGCAACTCCAGAGTAGCCCAGGGCAACTCCCCGGGAAAGAGGCGGAAATCAAATCGCCCACCAACATCAAACCCCTATTTCAGAGCGTTGGCGACGGCACGGTCGATTCGAGCGAGGGTGGTGTCGGTGGCTCCCTGTTCGCGCTGGAGGATGTGTCCGGTGCGGTCGATCAGCACCATCGTGGGATAAAACTGAATCTGCATGCCCTTCTGGACCGGGCAGGAGCCGTCCATGCTGGAGACGACGACCGAATAACTGATCTTCAGGCCCCGAGCCGCCTTGGCTGCACTGGCCTGGCGTTCTTGCAGCGTCGAGCCGCGCTCGCAGGCGACCCCGACCACGCGGAGCCGATCTTTGCCGTATTTGGCTTGTAGCTCGGAGAGATGCGGGATCGACCGCCTGCATTCCTTGCACCAGCTTCCCCAGAAGTCGAGGAGGACGAGGTCCGCGTCCATGTCCTTGAACGAGACGATCTTTCCGTCCAGGCCGGGCAGGCGCAGGTTGACCAGACGGCGATCGGTGGGATCGACGCGGCAGACGCTCTGGCTAACCTCGGCGGTTGCAATCGCGGGCTTCGACCCACCGAATCGTTGAAACAGCGTGCGCCTGATCGGGCTGGTCGAGCCCGTCGGTGTGACGACCTGCGGCGCCTTGTCATCGGTAAGATTGGCGGCAAGTTGAACCGATTCGTCGACCGGCGCGTCGCTCAGGTTGAGTGTCAGATCGCGCCAGGTCGGTCGTCGGGGGGCGGCGTCAGGGGCCGCCCGCGAAGCGGACTCATCCGCGGGCCGTGAAGCCGCTTCGTCGCCGGGCCGTGAATCGGCCGCGCTCGGTTCATCGGATGAGTCCGAGTCCGATGCGCGCGCTTGGGCGGGGGCCGCCGCCGCCCCGCGACGGGCACGGGACGCCGAACGGCTCTGGCGGTTGTCCGGATCGGCGGGAGCCGTGCCCCGAATCGGCGCGAAGGAATCAGGACGCATCTCCCGAGTGTTCGGCACGATTCCATCGGGCATCGGCCGCGGCTCGCGATCGGGCAGCCGCTCGTCGCCCCGACTCGACGCCGGGTCATCCGACTCGCGAGCGGCAGGGCCCATCGGCCGGCTCGCCCGCGACGACGGTCTCGGCCGCCCCGCCGCGATTTTCAGCGGAGGATCGTCGCCCGAGTCGCCAGGAAAGGTTGATCCAACTTGTTTGGAGTCGAGCGCGGGGGGCAACGGATTGGGCCCCTCATCATCGTCTTCATCCACGGGCTCGATCCTCGAATTTCGCGAATTGCTCGATCCGGGGCCGGCGCTCGTGCGATTGGACCGCGGCTGGGAACCAGTACCGTCGTCCTGCGGTCGCTGACGCGGGTTCCATCCCGCACGGATCGGCGGCAGACTGTCGCCGGCAGAGAGTCGCGACGCATTGCGGCGCTGACCCGGCAGCATGGACGTCGCTTCCGCGGCGGGCGGCTCCAGGTCCTCGGAGTTAAACCGATCGGTTCGCGTGCGAACCTCCGTGGTCTCGTCCTCGTCGTCTTCCAGGCTCGCGCTCAACCGCGACTTGGCCGGGCGGATCGTCGCGTGTGCCTGATCCGAATCCGAATCGCCCGAGCGAAGACTGATCCGGACGTTCGTATCGGGGGCTCTCGCCTCGATTCGCCCGGACAGTGCACCACTCTGAGCCTGGTATTCCGCAATCACCGTGTAATAGGAGCCCGCGCGCAGACCGCGGAGCGTGAAAGCGCCCGAACGATCGGTCGTGGCATAGCTGGCCTTCCCGCTGGGCGAGCCACCGACGGCCAGACGCACCTTGACGTTGGGCACGGGCCTGCCGCGGTCGTCGTAGACGCGACCGGAAATCCTCGCGCCCGTGGATGCCGGCAGGTCGATTTCCTCGGTCTCCGGCCGCTGGGATAAGCCCGGCTCGCCCGTGACGATCGGGATGGGCTTATCCCCGATCGAGGCGACGGTGCGAATGTTGGAACTCGGGCTGGAGTTTCCGACAGCGCTCGACCGGAACCCCGCTGTCTGCGTGCATCCTGCCAAAGTGCAAACCAGGGCGAGGAGGCAATGCGTCAATCTAGGGATGCGCATGGCGCGATCTCCTCCTTAGCAAGAAGCGCGGCGCGATTCGTTGAAGGCCCCATCAACGAAGGATCGATCCTCCTGATCGCTCCCCCACATCACCCAGAGATGCGGAACCGGATGTCATCTGTGCCGCCGGCGCGCTCACCTTCCGCGAGTGCCGTGTGAGTGAAAATCGGCAATTCGGGGCATCTCTCTTGAATCATTCCGCGTTCTTCGCAAACTCCGCGTACAATGCCACGACGCCATGAGTGGCCCGGGCGTTGCCAATCAAAGGGCAGCGCGCAGCCCTCAGGGCGCAACCCCGCCAGCGGGCAATGGTTCGGTGAAAGGCCGAGCTGGGCCTTCTTACTCTCGCGATGTTTTCCGGGAATGGTAGCCAATGAGAGCCAGTGAGAGGAATCCACTGGTTTTTTTCCGTTTTGCCCTCCCACGGTTCTCAGCCCCGGGCATAGGGCTGGCCGGCGCGCCCTCGAGGGGCAAGGAAATGAGGACTTGATGTTAACCACGAACAGCACGAGTGTTACGAATGGTAGAGGCGTCTTTTGATTCTGCGTATCACGCCACAACCTCGTCGTGCCGACAGGTCCGGACACTCGCTCGAGAATCCAGTCATTCGTGTCTCTTCGTCAGATTCGTGTGATTTGTGGTCGAACTGCGTCGTAGTCAGCGCGATCAGGACGCGTTCGGGGTGAACCCGCTCGTGGACATGTTGAATACGCAGTCTCCGCCCAGTTCTCTATATATAAAATGCGCTGATCTCGAAATTTCGTTAACGCAGAATTTACAATCCGCCGATTTTTTTGCCGCAACGTCTTATGCTGCTGAGCGAAAAAAAAAGTGGAAAATTTTTCGGGCTGTTCACTGATTTCGGAGTGCGTGGGCGATCTGGCCGTCGGCGGCGTCATGGGAACGGCGTTCCCAAAAGGAGATTTCCAGGTTGAGCGGCGAGAGTCAACTCGCACCGTCATCGGTCGTCTATCGGGAAGTGCGGGTGACGCTCACGGACGGCGTGTCGTCTCACGGGTTCGGGAACAACCGCGCACTCAACGAGGCTCGATTCCAATGGCCCGGGGCGAATTCCTCAACGGGCCCCGCTTCCCACCGCGCCGGTAACACCACAACAGACCGCACAAACCGGAGAGTGTGATCAGCGTCAATGAGGACGGTTCTGGTACTCCGGTTGTGTATGGCAGCGGGTTACCGTTCCCGTCATCGAAATACGTGTTGGGACCATTGACGAGGGAAACCTGAAACTGATTCAACTGCGTGCCCTGCGGCACATAGAGATCCACCGTGGCCAGGTACACCGTGGTCCCTCCGGGAATCGTCACGAAGCCCGGCGGCGATCCAAAAATGCTGGCCACTGCATCTCCGCCCACGATGTCAACGGGAGCGAAGCCCGGAGTCGGAAGGTTCCAGAACGGGAGATCACCGTTGGCCGCGTTAAAACTCTGGCCCGCGAACGCGTAGTTCGAATTGCTGTAAATGAACGCGGAATCGGGCTGAGGCGACTCGAATTGCAGTTGAGTCATTGGCGACCCGATCGACGTTATCAGCAATTCCAGGCCGAACTGCGACAGCGTAAAGCCAGTGCTGGTCGAGGCGGTGATGTCCATTGTCCCGATGTTGTCCGCCCCCAGCGTGATGTCGCCCAGGCCAATGATCAGGTCCGCTCGGGCACGGTCCGCCGCCAGGCCGAGGAAAACAATGGCAACGGCGAATGCTTGGATCAAACGTCTCATGTTCGGCGTTCCTTCCGTCCGTATAAGAGGTCGCGCCCGATCATAACGAGCGCAAACTGTTTTGCAAATAAAAAGTGAGTGGATTGTTAATCTTTTCAGCCGGCCCCTGGGGTCGCAAGCGACCGCAAACCGCCAGTTCGCAGCCTGATTCTCGCCGTAGGGCGCCTGTGTGAAACTCGCGACGCGTGCCGGGACTCCGGACCGGCTTGTTGTGAAAAATCATCAATTCTCTCGGTCCCTTCCCAAAGGCTTCAAACCGGAGCCCGTCGCCACAACCGGCCGGCGAATGAGCTGGGCAAACAGGGAGCTCGGAAGGTGTCGGGATGCGAGAGAGGACTGGGGACTCCGGTCTTTGCGCCCAGGCCTCGCGGCAATCGACGCAATTCGGACCACGGACCATGCCGGCGAGCCCCTGGTATGCTCGGCGGCGCCCTTGCAGGTCTCTCACCGCGGTCGCGGGTAGGCGACGCAATTCACGCGCGGAGGTTCCGGCCTACCTGGACATGTTGTGAGGCTTCGAGGCGAGAAGAACTTCAGTCGGCGCAACGGGATTCACGGCTCGAAGTCGACTACGCCGGCCGTGGCTGCCGCTCTTTTCAGCTCGTCATCGATCGAGGCGAGCGGCAGCCCCAATCGGATCGCCAGTTCGAGATACGCGGCATCGTAAGCAGAGAGGTGGTACGACCGCGCGACGTGCAGAGTACTCGACCACGCTCGCGTCGCGGTCTCATCGTCGAGACGGATTGGTAACAACTGCAAATACCGGAGCCACCTGCTGGCCTCGGCCTCTGTGCTCCTCTTCCGGCGTTCCCCCATGATCAGGATATTGGCGACCTCAAGGGGCCAGAGCGCGGTCACCACGGCGCTGGCCTTGCTGAGCGACCTGCGAACGTCGTTCGCATAGGCATTGGCCTCGTCCTTGAAATACCAAGCCATCGTAACCGAGCAGTCCAGAACAAACTCGGGCGCCCTCTTCTTGCCCGATTTCTTCGCCACGGTGCGCCTCCCTTCGCGTTGCCGGACCTATGCGGTGGGCCCGCAGATTCCCTCGTGCCGCATGTCAGGCGTTCCAGCTTGATCCGCCGAAGGCGGACTGGAAAGGCGCACCCACATCCGCACAATTCCCATCGGCGGCTGCACCTAAAATCGCCTACCTTCCTCCCGCAGCTTCCGAATGGTCAGGCCTGGCCCCAGCGTTGGTCCTTCCCGCTGCTGCCATTCCTCCATCTCTTGGATGATGTCCTCTACGGCTACGACTGCTTCCACCACGGCAGGTACGAGTTGCGCCACGGGTCGTCCATGCTTGGTTATCAGAAAGTGCTCCCCGCGGCTCACCCGCTCCAGAAGTTTCGGGAGCTGAGTCTTGGCATCGTAGACACCGATCGCCGTCATAAGGCAGCCTCCGATCTGACCAGAATGTTCAGACTAGACTAGCATCGCGTCGGCGAAATGGCAAGTGGAATCCAAGCGTCGTTGCCACCTCGCGGCCCTCCGCTACATCATGTGCGACATGTGCGACCGAAAGGGGCCAAAGCCGGCGTCAACGCGATGGAGCCGTATTGGTCGAGCACCTGGCCGTAGACCGAGGAATCGACGTCGTTGGGCTGGGGAGAAAGCGCCTGCCAGACTCGACCGCGGGAATCCATTGCTGCTTAACGTCGCGCGTTCCGGGAGTTGTTGCCGGCTCTGCGGGCGCCGCACGACGGCCTGTTTGTCGCGATCGCGCAATGCAGAATTCCCAGCGTTCACCAACGTGGCTGAAGCTGAAAGCCCAGGGTTTTCTGCCTCCTGTACCTCCTGTCCTCGTTGAGGATGGGGTGCAGCGGCATGTGAAGATAGGCCAGCGGGGTTCGTCCCGTGTCCGATGTGGGTGGGAAGGAGCAGCAGATCGAGACAGAATGTCTATCCACAAGGAGGACAGGAGGTACAGGAGTGAAACAGGCCTCGATGCGGGACCCGAAGTCGACCTCCAAGTCAAGGCACTGTCCGACTTTCTTCGATTGGCGGGTAAAATCATGGAGACCTTCGGTCCAGCCCAGGGCGGGGTCAGGAGACCCGCGCCCAACAACATGCCAATTGACGATTGACGGCACACTGGAAGCCTCAGCCTCGCGCCGCGTGGGTTTGGTTAGCACCGATCCTTGAACTCTGCCGGGGATATTCGATGCACGAGTACGACAAGAGCAGCAAGTGGCTGATCCAGCATCACGGCGATTCGATCCTGCGGCTGGCCGGAGTGCGCGACATCATCGCCTGGCGTCCGCTCCAGGCTGAATTGGTCCCATCGCGGTCAAGCTGTGGGAGGTCTCCGCCGAGCATCTTTTGGCGGCGGGCGATATTGGCCTGATTCCCTGGGTGCCGCTGAGTGGATTTGACGGCGCGCCCGAGCCGGTCGTGCGCGAGTGCCGCGCCCGCATCGATCGCGACGCGCCGGCCAACGAGCACGAAAATCTGCTGGCCGTGACCCAGTTTCTGATCCGCTTGCGGTATAATGACCCGCAGCTATTCCAAATCTTGGGAGGACGCAAGGCCATGATCGAATCACCACTGGTGCAGGAACTCATCGCGGAGCGCACGCGCGAAACGCTTATGGATGTCCTGGTCGCCCGCTTCGGCCCCAAGGCCGAGGCGTTGGAGGCCGAGCTGAAGACGATCGGCGACGAAGCACGCTTGAAAGAGCTGGTCAAGCTCGCCGCCACTTGCCGCACCCTTGGCTCATTTCAAAAGCAACTTTCTGCTCGACTGTGATGAGCGCGCATTTCCAAATCGACGGGGTGGAAAGCCATGGGTGAGGTTATCACCTATCCCGCGTCGGACCTTTCGCTCGTTACGCCCCCGGAAACCGGCTGGGAGCGTGAGCGCCAAGCGTTTCGCGGGTTGTTGCCGGCGCTGCGGGATTCGCTCGACGGTCAGTATGTCGCGATTTTTCCGGTCAGGGAACGTAAAGCCGTCCCGCGCCGCGGACCTCATTGATCCGCATCAGATAATCGAGCAACCGCTCGGCGACTTCCTCGGCATAGACACGATCCTGGAGCACGCGGTTCGGATTCGCGAAGGTGATCACGGGCAGGCTGTCCGGCTGATTCTCGTCCCGGATCACCGCCTCCAGGGAGTCAGGTCCGTCGTCGTTTCTGTTGCCCGTGATCAACACAAGCTGCTCTCGTTGACACGTCCTCCAGATCACAGTATCAGGCGAATCGTAGGACAGACCCACAGCGGGGAAGCTCACCACGGATAACCCGAGGTTGTTCCAAAGATCGCGCCAGGTGTCCGAGGCCCAGATCCCCAGGATAGCCCGCCGTTGCTTTCCCACGTTAATGTCCGCCAGAATGCCGCGCATCGCCGGCCTCCCGGCTTTTGGCATCGCGCAGCTCTCGGACCATGGCCAGGAATCGCTCGTGTCCGGCGTCGAGTTTCGCCTGGAGCTCAGGCGGGTTCCCTCGGTTGATGCGCTCCATGTTTTTCTCGTAAGCCGCCATAACCTCCTCGCGATGATCTTCGATATAGCGAATCGCGACTTCGACCTGACCCGAGCTGAGTTCCAACGTGTCCGCGATCATGTCACGGTGCCAGCCCGCCGTGTGATATTCGAGGACGTCGTACACAGTGATCCGTGTCCCCGCGATCTCGGGCCCGCGGCCGCTCTTGATGATCTTCGCTTCAAGCATGGTTCAAGCCCTCAGTTCATGCAAAGACTCCACGTTATTCTACTCGCAACACAGGTCGCAGGGAAACCTGCAAGCCTTGCCCCGGGTGGACTTGCATTGCAGGAGGATTCCCACTCGATCTCGAAGCCATGATCCGACTTGGGCTAGCAGAGACTGGTCAGAGTGACCGTCTTGAAGGCCCCGGCTCGCGGGGCCCGTTCCGGTGTAAGAAAGGTTCAGGCACCCAACACGCGGACCGACAGGGAAGAATAGACGGCTTGCTCCCCTTCCGTGCCCTCCGTGGTACAAAACTCCAGTGTGACCACAGGAAAAAGAGTTCAACCACGGAACGCCCAGCGCGGCCGAGCCGCAACCAGATGGCCACGGAAAACGCGGATATTAACCACGAAACACACGAAACACACGAAAGGGGAAGAATCTGATTCGTACATGCAGATCAGGTCCGCCGCGCCCGCTTCGACCGGTCGATCAGGATGGTCTGATCTTTCGTGTGTTTCGTGTGTTTCGTGGTTAATCTGATTGCGTCAGCGGTGCAACCCAGAGTAATGTGAAAGTCGACCAGTTGCTCTCGCCCGACCAGGCCGAGTGCGCGACTCGAGCCGGCGCTCGCATTCACGTCCGCAGTCGCTTCTCGTGCCATCCAGGGGGCTGATTACGAGAACAAAAGCTCCAGCAGTTCGTCACGGCTAAGGCCCCGAAAGTCGGCGACGTCCCGCAGGACCGCGGCCAGGGTCCCGACCCGAAGGGAGTCATGGTTTGGGATCGTGATGTGGTGCTCGGACGGCTGGGTCGTGGTTAGCCTTAGGTGTGACCCGGTCTGGCGCGTGACCTGGTAGCCCAATCTTTCGAGCGACTTGGCGAGCTGCTCTCCGGAAAGGTCGCGGGGAAGCTTCATAACGTGAGCAATTCCTCGCGTACGAAGTGGAGCCGAATGAGCGCGGCGCCTCGCTGCTTTCGAAGTGGCAGCTTACGGCGTCGCGGACATTGGCCTGGAGCTCGTGCCAGTCATCGGCTTCCGTGAAGATCGACGCTCCAAGCGCCCGTGCCGTGTAGCCCCCTTCGTGCGACTCTTCTACGAGAAAGATGATCTCGCTCATGAACAATACTCCCGCCGGTGCCGTCGAGTCTCTGATCCGAACAAACGCATGATATCCCGGCGCGGTGAGTCTGGCAATTGACGGTGATCGGATGTCGTGAGTGAGACAGCTCGAACCAACGGCTCGGTTCGCGCTTGCGACCGACTTGGTCACCTTCGACCCGCGCGGAACCCTCGAACCTCCGACCCGGAACGGCCTCGTCAAAACCAATCATTGGTTGCCTCGCTCCCTGGCGGTGGGCCTGATACTGGCGCGGGCTGCTACGTACTGGCGACGGATCATCTGTGGAAACAGGGAACTCGGAAGGTGGCGATATGCGAGAGCGGACTGGGGACTCCGGTCTTTGCGCCCAGGCCTCGCGGCAAGCGCGGCAATCCGGACCACGGACCATGCCGGCGAGCCCGCGCTTGCGGTCAGGCCCTGGCCCTCGTCGTCGCCGGCGGCCGCGGTTGAGATCGACGCCAGGGCCGCGTCGACCGTCACAGTCCGGACCGAGACCGAGCCGTTGACCAGGACCGGTTGTGGATCGCTGGCGGAAACGACGGCGGGCACGGGCGCCGTGACCGCGATGCTTTTCGGCTGGGCGATCGGCCCCAGATCGGCCGCCGTCGGCGCCCGCCGGACTCCGGTCCCGATCGTGATATCCATGAGATCGCCGGCCTGGGCATTGTCGGACAGGCCGATCACGTGGCCCAGCTCGTGCTCGAGCACCGTCAAGAGATCGACCTCGCCCGCCGCCGGGCTGCCAGGCTCCGCGAGTTCTTCGCCTGCCGGCCCGATCAGGCCGAACGCTCGACTCGAGCCGGCGCTCGCATTCACGTACCAGTTGTTGCCCGCGGCGGTTTGGTTGATCGTGATCACATCGCCCGCTTCCAGACCCAGGATGCTCGTGCCCAGGTTTCCGACCTGGACCTGCACGCTTTCGAGCCGCCGCACGTCGGCCGGATCAAGGCCCGCCGATTGCCAGGCGGCGATCGCCTCGGACAGCAGAGCCTGTACCTGCGCTTGCGTGACCGCCGTTGTCACTGCGCCGGGCCGACCCGCTGGGCCCACGAACAACTGGAACTGTGGGAATTTCCCGGGGGGCGTCGCACCGACTGCGTGGCCGTTGGCACCGACCGTCTCGGTGAGGTCCTTGCTGTTGACGGCCCCGTCGCCATTGACATCCGCATTCAGCAGCGAGCCCGATTGCCCTTCGGCGTGGTAGACGGTGTAGGCATCCGTGCCGGCCGTCGTGTAGGGGCCGGTCACCACGCCATCGCCATTGGTATCCCCCAGCAACCGGAAGAACGATACCCAGAAGACCTGCCCCTTACTCGGATTGCCGTTGGGATCGATCCCCAGCGCGTACCAGCCATCGCCGAACGAGCTGGTCGGACTGCCCGTCCCCGACACGCCGGTCTCGGTCAGCAAGCTGGTGATGCCATTCGCCCCGAAATTGATCGAGAGATCGTTGCCGGTCAGGGCCAGCGACGCGGTGGTTCCGGCGTTGAAAAGGTTGACACTGCCCTGGGGCGCGCTGCTCGATGTGAGGTTCTCGCCGTACCACACGAGCTCCACGAACGAGTTGCGACTGCTGCCGGTAAGCCCCGCTGCCAGACTCTTAAGGGCCGGGCTCGTCGCGAGGCTCTGGTTGAAATCGACGTCGAGATACTGGATGAACGATCGCTCCGCGATATTCTTCTCGACCACGAGATTCTGAATGCCCAGCGCGGCGGTATACGTGACGTTGCTGAATGTCACGTCGGGCGCGGCCGGCCCTGCCTGCGGAGCGTACTGCTTCAGTTGCTCGTCATCGACGCCGACGCTGTAGAAACTGTACGTGTGCGACAGGCCGTCGGCCAGGGCGCTGTAAGTGATCGAACCGCTGTACACGCCGCTGCCATTTGGCGTGCCTCCGGTGGGCTGGCCAATCAGCACGGGTGCGCCGCCATCGACCTGAACGTAGATATTCACCAGGGCGATTGAGCCCGCGGGAGTGCCGGTGTTCGCGTCCGGGTCGGCCCCGGCCCAGTTGATCGTGAAGACGCCGTTGTTGTACGACGACGGAGTCAGGCCGCTGAACTCGGACGATGGGAACGGGTTCCATGAGTACGACGGATTGGTCGCCAGGATGTGCGTCACGGGCGGATTCAGGTCCGGCACGCTGGTGGTCGCTTCGCTCGTGCCGTTGCTCTTGTTCTCGGTGTTGCCCGCGGCGTCATGGGCGACGCTGTGGAAGGCATAGAGATTGCGGTCCTGCCCGACGAAGGTGAAGGCCACGGTGCCGGATGTGGTGGGACTGGTAAGAGCTTGGGTTTGGTACAGGCTGAATGGCCCGTTATTGACCGAGTCGTACAAATCCACCGACGATACTCCGGATGCCGGCGCGCCCCGGAACCGGCCGGGTCGCTGTAGGCGACCGAAACCGTGAAGGTATCGCTGCTCTGCGACGAGCCGAGCGAGTTGACGACGTGGCTCGTGGGAGGGGTAAGGTCCACGAGGACTGTAAAGAACGCATCGGCATACGTGCCGTCGAGCGAGGCCCGCGCGCGGAGGACGTGACTGCCTTCCGCGAGGTTCAGGGCCAGGCTGAACGAGGTCCCCGTCACCGTAGCGTTGCGCAGGTCGGTGTTGGTGCTCGTATCGAACACATCCACCGTCATGCCGGCCGCGGAGAGGCTGCCGGTGAAGGTAACCGCGCCCGTGTCGGTAAGGCCGGCGGAGATGCCGGTGTTCGGACTGATTGCGAGGTTCGTGGCAGGAGCCATCGGCTGATTGACGGTGAGAGTGCCCATGGTCTCCGCGGCCGCAACGGTCGCGGCGTAGTTGGCGTCGCCCATGTACTGCGCCGCGACCGCGTAGCTGCCCGCCGGCTCGGTGATCGCAAGCTGCGCCGTGCCGCTGCTGAGGGCCACCGGGCTGCCGTAAGCCGCGCCGTTGACCAGGAACTGCACCGCACCGTCTGGCGGCGCGCCGCTGGCGGACGAGACGGTGGCCGTGAAGGGGGCCGACTGGCCGAAGCCGACGGACGCCGTACCCGGCGTGACGGTCGTCGTGGTCGGGGCCTGAAGGACCTGGACGGTTTGCTGGGCCGAGGCGGGCGTGGGCTGGACGTTGCCGACGTTGTCGGTGGCGACGCTGTAGAACGCGTACGTGTGGCCGGGCTGGCCGGTGAAAGTGGCCGAGGTGTCCGTGGTGTCGGACTGCCAGAGCGAGTACGGCCCGCCGTCTTCGGAGTCATAGATGTTGTAAAACGCGATGCCCGAGCCGCCAGGGTCGTCCTGGCCGGACCAGGTGACGGTGAAGCTGCTCGACGTCTCGGTGCGAGGCAACGGGCCGACGCTGCTGGTCGGCGGGACGGAGTCGATCGTGTTGAGATCGGCGCGGTGGCCAGCGAGCTCTGGTCGGGGAGTCCGAGGTCGAACACCACCGTGGCCTGGGCGTTGATCACCGTGCCGGTTGGATCCGTCGCCTTGGGCCGCACCATGTAGTTGACGAACGCTTCGCCTTCGGGCGGATTCACATCCGGCGGCAGGAAGCCCGTGAGAATATCCGACGGCAGGTCCAGTGTGCTGGGATCGATCGAGGTAAAAGTCCAGGTCACGACGCCCGTGCTCAGGTTGAGGCCGGCCGAGACGTCGACGAAAATGCCCAACGTGGAACGGAGGTCGAGGTGCGTGCTGTAGGAGCTCAGGCCGGGCGGCACGACGACCTCGATGTCGCCGAAGCCGAAATCGCCGAGCTGGAAGGTGCTCCAGTCGAGGTTGGGATCGAGGGTTTCGGTGACCTGGACGACCTGGGCGGGGGCCGTGGCGCTGGGCTCGTTCTGAAACTGGATCGTGTAGGGATACGCCTGGTTGGTGGGCACGAAACCGGCTGAGCCGTAGCCGCCCGGGCCGGTGATGTCGTTGGGGTCGCCGGGGGTGCGTTGTTCGGTGAACCATTCATACGCCAAATGAAGGAGATCGGCTATCTCGACGCGCATTTCCGATCGGTGGAACGAACTCTTTGACGATGTGGATCGCGATCTCCTCTGGGATGTGGAGGAACACTTCGAAGTCGAGATCCAGCATCTCAATATCGGTCTCCGTCTTTTTGATCTCTGCGTTAGTCTGCTGGATCCTCGCTTGGATCTGCATATACTGCCCGCGTGCTTGAATAAACTCGCGATCGAGGTTATCAATTTGCTGTTCGGCGTATGTTTTATCGAGGCCGGCCGGATCGACGTATGCTACTGGGTTATTGCCGGCGTAGTCGTACAGGCTGACGGTGCTGATCGCACTGAGCGGATCTGGTTGAATGAATGCCCCTGCAACCGTGGAGTAGGTTCTCGCCCCCATGAGCTCAAGCCCGTTCGCCGACAGCCGGACACCCCATTCTCCGATGAAGGTGAAAGGATTTTGAATTGTCGTTTTGGCTGAAAGTTGCTCGCCAAACGGAGCGTAGCTGTAAGTGTTGGCATAAGTTCCGCGGCGCGGTCAGTGCGAGCGTTGAGCCCGCCGCATTGAAGTCGTAGTACTCAGCCGCCCCGCTTGCGTCCACGCGACTTGTCAGGCCTAACCCGTTGGTGTAATGAGCAATCAGGTTGCCAGAGCCATCGAACTCGCCCACAACGTTTCCTAATCCCGTCGGATCAACCAGATACTGGGTCAGTTGACCGTTGCTGGCAGTCGCCACCAGATTGCCCAGCGGGTCATACTGATAGGTCGAAGTTCCACTCGGCGTTACCGCGGCAGTCAGTTGGTTCTAGATCGCTGTACGTGTAGGTGTCGTGGTGCCGCCGGTAATCTGCTCGATCAGGTTGCCGTTGGCATCCCATTGATAATTCGTCGTGATGCCGCCGGTCGTTGAGCTTGTGTACTCGTTGACGTTGTTGGTTACATAGGTCGTGGTCACGCCGTTGACGGTCTCCGAGATCCGATTTCCCGCCGGTTCGTAGGCATACTGAAGGTCCTGAGCCGTGAGCCCATCGGGGTCAGAGACATTGGGCAGGAACACTGCGTGAATCAACTGACTGTCGGCGTCGTAGGAGTAAGTCCACTCGCCGTCCTGGTTGGTGTCCGTCAACATATTCCCTAGCTCGTCATAGGTATAATCATCGAAGGAGTTGACCGTGAAGTGATCGGGCGCGGAATTCGTGATCGAGAGGACCTCGCCATCGGCATCGTAGGCGTAGACCGTGCGCGTGCCGTTTCCCATGTCCTTCTGAATCAATCGGCCGGTTGCGTCATAGGTGTAGGCAACGATCAGGTTGCCGCTCCCGTCGGTCAATTCGGCCAATCGGCCGGCCGCGTCATAGTTGTAATTGACGGTGAATCCGGTCTGATCGACCATCTGGGTCCTGCGCCCGCCCGGCGCGTAAGTGAAGCTCAACGAGAGCCCGCTGGGGTACGAGATCTGGGTGAGGTCGCCGGCCGAGTCATACTGCATCGTGATCGTGCCGCTGGCATCGGTGGCCGTCAGCATGTTGCCCTCGGCGTCGTAGGTGAAAGTCTCCTCCGTGCCGTCGGCGAAGGTTTCCTGCGTCACGAGCCCCGGGAGTTGTAGGTATAGTCGATCGGGTCTCCGTTCTGGTCGATCGTTTCGGTCAGATTGCCCAGCGGGTCGTAGGTGAATTGCTGGACGGTGCTATCCGGGTAGGTGATATCCAGCAGGTTGCCCTGGCTGTCATAGCTGTAGTTGGTCGTGTTGCCGTCGGCATCCGTGAGGCTGGTCAGGCGATTGAAGGTCGGGTCATAAGTGAAGTTCACCGTATTGCCGAGGGGATCGATTTCGTGAATCACGTTGCCCTCGGCGTCGTATTTGTAGGTTGTGGTGAGGCCGGTCGGGGCCACGACCTGGACGAGGTTGAAATTCGCGTCGTAGCTGAAGTCGGTGACCCGGCCTAGCGGATCAATGACCTGGGCGGTCTCCCCCGCTTCGTTGAGGAGCACCGTCGTCGAAGCGCCCGTCGCGTCGATCTCGCGATAGCCGCCGGGGCCGATGTCGTACGCATAGGTGATGGCGTCCGCGCCGCCGTCCTGTTGCTGGCCGATCAGCCGCCCCTGCGAGTCGTAGGTGAAGTAGAGGTGGGTACCGTCGGGGTTCGTGATGGATACGCGTGCAGGGTTTCGATGTTGCTGCCCGTGTCGTACGTATAGCTGGTCGTCCCGTCCGGCCCCGTGACGCTCAGCAGCTCTTCGTTCGAGAGGTCGTACGAGTAAGTCGTCGCCTGGCCGGCTGCATCGGTGAGCTGGCTGATCAGGCCCTGGGCGTTGTAGGCGAAGGTAAAGCTCTGGCCGTCCGAGTCGGTCAACTGGGTGAGCTCGTCGTTGTTGTAGGTCGCGGTGATGCGATTGCCGTTCGTATCTTGCTCGTAACTCAACTGGCCGTCGGGCTGGAAGGAAAACATCAATCGTGCCATCGTTGTCGCGGAGGGTGTATGCGCCGTTTTGCAGCGATAAAGTGTTGTAGACCCCCGCGGCAGCCTGGTAGCTACCGTCCGGTTCGAGCGTGAAGAATTGTAGGCTTCCTGCCCCCTGAATCGTGACGTTTCCCGATTCATCCGCCGTCGCCGTCATGTCCCACGTGTCGGCCCAGCCCCGGCCGAACGGGCCAAGCTGGTAGCGGCCGGCGATCGACTGAACGAACACGCGGCCGAACGTCAGCGGTAAGCCCGGCGCCCGGCAGCGGCTCGCGTCGGTGACGCTGGCCAGCGTGGGCATCGGCAACGAATCTTCATCCTGTTCCAGCTCGAAGGCGAGCAACTGGGACGGATCGGGCGTGGGTTCTCCTATTGCACTGAGATAATTGGCGTCGTCCTGCATGACCTGCTGGAGCTGGCCGTACGTATCGCCGACCTGGGAAACGAAATTGGCGAAGATCGCGTTCCAGGCATCGGCTGGAATCGAGCTCGGCCGGAGGCTGGCTTCCTGGGAGCTCCAGTCGATCGGCGTGTCGGCCTGCGGAGGTACCAGAAGACTCGAAATCTGCTCGTGATGTGGCGCCGAACGTTAATGGCTCGAAAGGTATCGTGTAAAACCCGTCAAAGCCGGGGGAATCGTGCCGTTTTGCCCGTCGGGGCCGGCAGCAACGAACGTTACCGATGGTGAGCCCATGGGTTGATAGGGAACGATGACGAAGCCGCCGCCACCGCCGCCACCCCCACCGCCGGAATATGGTATTGGCGGCGGTGAGGGCAGATTCACCCCGGGTATCGGCGTTCCCAGGAGTGCGTTTTTCTGCGCCTCGATGGTGACCTCTCGGCGCCGGCACGCTGGTGCCGCCGGTGTTCTTCTGTACTCGAAAGTGATGTAGGTACCAGGCTGGTGGGGTCGAATCACGCCCGGACCATATATGTTGTATGTGATCTGGCCCTGGGAACTCGCCGTCACGGGCGAGGCCGCTCGGCAACTCGCTCGTCGAAGTACCGTCGGTCACACGGACGTCATACGTGCCGGGCTCAAGCCCGGTGAGGTCGAAGGTCGCTAACAGTCCGGGCGGAAGGACGAGCGGCGACTCCATCAAAGTCGTATTGATGAGATCGACCCTGATCGCGGTCCGTTCGGTTCCGTCCGGGCCCACGAGGCTGACGATCGTATTCGGTGTAAAAGCCGGACCCTGACACCGTCACTGTGTTCTGCCCGCTGTTGCTCCCCTGGTTGGGCGCGATGGCGAGAACTTGCAAGCCCAGCTCGTTGACGGTGATCGAGAACGGCTGGCCCTGTTCCTGACCCTGCGCGGCTCTGGACCAGAATGTAGTACTCGCCGCCGGCATGAGTGCCGGTCAAAATCATCTGCTGCGTTTGCGTCGTCGAGTTGAAGGCGAGCTGGTCGTAGGTCCCCTCGTCGGGAACGCTCTGGAATTGTTCGTAGAGGGCACCTCCCGCCGCTGCCGAGAAGCCGGCCGTAATCTTCGCCACGGGCCCCGCGGGGAGGTTGACGCTGAAGTACTCGTCCTGGCCGTTGGCGATCGTGCCCGAGAACGTGACGCCGGGTGTGAGCGTCGGAACCTCGACCGCGATCGGCGTGCTGGCCACGACGCTGTTATTGGCCCGGTTCACGTCGGGCACGAACCCTTCGCTGTCAGCCAGGACAATCACGTGGTAACTTCCCGGTACAATTCCCGGCAGCGGAGCGGTGAGCGTCCCGGAGTAACTCGCGTGGGCGCCGACCACGCCTGAGTGCTGGGATGCGCCCGATCAAGAGGGCGAATGGATCGAGCGTCGTGCCCAACGTCAAGTAAACCGAGTTCACCCAGGAGCTCGCAAACGTGGGGTTGGCCGCGTTGTTGGTGACTGTGTAGCTGATGGTCACGTCTTGACCGGCGACGCCGCTGGCCGGGATGGTGATATTTCCCATCGCCAGATCGGCGGCGTTGATCAGGGAGTCAACAACTACACTGCCGACCCGACGACGGCCTGCAAAAGCTGATTTCGGCCCGCCGAGAGCCCGGTGATCGAGGCGAACGTTCCGGTCTCGCTGGGATAATTCACAACCGCAAACTGGTCACCAGCGCTGGGTACATAACCACTGGTCACGGCGATGTCGAGAGTGCCGGCGAGCGTGGCCGCGCCACCCACAATCAAACGACCAAACTGGCCGCTCGACGACGTTCCGCCGAGCTGGACGCTCAGAGTGCTGGTCGCCGACTCCGCGAAACTGCCCGCGACGTCGAAGGTGCTCCCTGCTCCGACGCTGATGCTCCCCGGGCAAGCAAGCGGTCCGCCGCTAAAGGTCAGCGAACCTCCATTGCTGGCCTGGAGCGTGCCAGTCCGAGAGAGCTGGCGTAGATGCCAGGCCGCCGCGGCTGACGTCGGCGGCGATAATTCCCTGGTTGATCAAGGGTGTCTGGGTGCCGTCACCGTTGTAGCCGATCGACCCGTTCTGGCCGTGAATCGTGATTCCAGGCCCGATGGTCAGTTCGCCGGAGTCGAAGTAGTAACTGGCTGTGTTGATCTGGTTGGTGGTAAATTCTGCCCGCTGAAGACGATCGTGCCGGTACC
This sequence comes from uncultured Isosphaeraceae bacterium, assembly GCA_963823675.1. Taxonomy (GTDB): domain Bacteria; phylum Planctomycetota; class Planctomycetia; order Isosphaerales; family Isosphaeraceae; genus CAWGMT01. Next base: position 240,856 of record CAWGMT010000026.1, read on the forward strand.
GGAGAGCGCCGAGCGCCGACGAAGTTGAGCACGCCGTAGCTCGACGTGCTGCTGGCATTGCCGATCTCGATGGTGCCGTTCAGGGTCAAGCCGCCCATGACGGTGACGTTGGCCTTGTAGTTGGTTGCCAGATCGAGCGTGCCATCGAAGACCACACCATTTAACGTACCGTCGTTGCCGCTGCTAAACGTGCCAACTAGTACCGCGCCGTTGCTGATTGCGACGGTGCCGCCGCTTATGGTGCCGCCGTAGAGAAGGTAGGTCGGGAAGAGGGATCATTCAGTGCCAGGGTGGTTCCGGTGTTGTTGAACGTCCCCGCGAGATACACCGTGCCGCCGCTGCCCCCGATGCCGGCGCCAGCGCGAAGGCCTAGGCACCCACCAACGCCAAGGTGCCGGCGTCGGAGACGGTCATCGGCCCGGTCTCGGTCGACGTGCCCGCCGGTTCCACGCTGCCGCCGTCGGCCGTGATCGGGGCGGTGTTGGTCCACGTGCCGTTGAGCCCGAGCTCGCCGCCGTTGGTCGCCTCCAGGGTTCCCGAATTGCTCCAGTTGGAACCGTAGACGTTGATCACGCCCCCCTTGACGTCGTTGGCGATGGTCCCCTGATTGACCAAAGGCGTCGCGTCCTGTCCCTGGTTGGTCCCGTTGTAGCCAATCGTGCCGTTCTTGCCTGGATTGTGATCCCCGAGCCAATCGTCAACGTCCCCGAATCGCCGTTGCTGGCCGCCGTGTTGATCTGGTTGACGTTGCTCCCGAAAGGATCGGCGCCGCTTAGGCTTGCGCACTGACGAAATTGAGTGCACAGTCGTAGGTCGAGCCGCTCGCATTGCCGATGTTGATCGTACCGTTCAGCGTCAAGCCGCCGGTGACCGTCACATTGGCCTCGGCGTTGGTCGCCAGGTCGAGCGTGCCATCGAGGGTCACCCCGGAGAGCGTGCCGCCGCTGGTGTACCGGTTGTACGTGCCAATCAGCGTGTCCCCGCTCGCCACCGCCACCACACCGCCCTTGATCGTGCCTAGCTCGAGCAGGTAACTCAGCGACGGGTCGTTCAGGGCCAGGGTGTTCCCGGTATTATTGAACGTCCCCTCGAATACCACCGTTCCTCCATTGCCCCCAATGCTGGCGCCTCCCCCCAGGCTGCCGGTCCCCTCGAGTGCGAGAGTGCCCGAGTCGGACACGGTGATGGGGCCGTCGTCCGTCCAGGTGCCATCGGGTACGACCTCGCCGCCGTCGGCCGTGATGGGGCCAGTGCCGCTCCAGGTGTTGTTCAGGCCAAGGGCTCCTCCGCTCGTCGCCTCGAGGGCGCCGGTATTCGTCCAATTGGTGCCATAGACATTGATCGCACCTCCCTTGACGTCATCGTCGATGGTCCCTTGGTTGATCAGGGAGTCATGCACCCGGCTGGCTCGAGGTCGAGTTGTAGCCGATCGTGCCGTTCTTGCCCTGGATCGTGATGCCCGAGCCAATCGTGAGTGTGCCTGAGTTGCCATTGCTGGCCGCCGTGTTGATCTGATTGCCGCTGCCGCCGAAGACGATCGAGCCAGTGCCGCCCAGGGTCTGAGCCCCGACGAAGTTGAGCTGGCCGCTTGTGTGTCTGCTCGCATTGCCGATGTTGATCGTACCGTTCAGCGTCAAGCCGCCGGTGACCGTCACATTGGCCTCGGCGTTGGTCGCCAGGTCGAGCGTGCCATCGAGGGTCACCCCGGAGAGCGTGCCGCCGCTGGTGTACCGGTTGTACGTGCCAATCAGCGTGTCCCCGCTCGCCACCGCCACCACACCGCCCTTGATCGTGCCTAGCTCGAGCAGGTAACTCAGCGACGGGTCGTTCAGGGCCAGGGTGTTCCCGGTATTATTGAACGTCCCCTCGAATACCACCGTTCCTCCATTGCCCCCAATGCTGGCGCCTCCCCCCAGGCTGCCGGTCCCTCGAGTGCGAGAGTGCCCGAGTCGGACACGGTGATGGGGCCGTCGTCCGTCCAGGTGCCATCGGGTACGACCTCGCCGCCGTCGGCCGTGATGGGGCCAGTGCCGCTCCAGGTGTTGTTCAGGCCAAGGGCTCCTCCGCTCGTCGCCTCGAGTGCGCCGGTATTCGTCCAATTGGTGCCATAGACATTGATCGCACCTCCCTTGACGTCATCGTCGATGGTCCCTTGGTTGATCAGGGAGTCAGCGCACCCGGCCGGCCTCGAGGTCGAGTTGTAGCTGATCGTGCCGTTCTTGCCCTGGATCGTGATGCCCGAGCCAATCGTGAGTGCGCCCGAGTCGCCATTGCTGGCCGCCGTGTTGATCTGATTGCCGCTGCCGCCGAAGACGATCGAGCCAGTGCCGCCCAGGGTCTGAGCCCCGACGAAGTTGAGCTGGCCGCTGGTGGTGCCGCTCGCATTGCCGATGTTGATCGTACCGTTCAGCGTCAAGCCGCCGGTGACCGTCACATTGGCCTCGGCGTTGGTCGCCAGGTCGAGCGTGCCATCGAGGGTCACCCCGGAGAGCGTGCCGCCGCTGGTGTACCGGTTGTACGTGCCAATCAGCGTGTCCCCGCTCGCCACCGCCACCACACCGCCCTTGATCGTGCCTAGCTCGAGCAGGTAACTCAGCGACGGGTCGTTCAGGGCCAGGGTGTTCCCGGTATTATTGAACGTCCCCTCGAATACCACCGTTC
>CAWGMT010000027.1:0-20905 GCA_963823675.1 uncultured Isosphaeraceae bacterium
AAGTCGCGGCATGAGGTCGGGCTGACGGATTCTGCCGGTGCGGCTACGATTGGGGTGGCTGGATCGGATCGGATGCCCATCGAGATTGTTGTCCGGAGGTTTTGCGCATGTCAACCGGCATGCGCCAGAACGACTTGGAGAACAAGCCCGACTTCTATCATCGCGCAAAAAAGGTGCCGCTCTACGTGATCGCCGACGTGCTGGAAGAAGACGAGGAGACAAGGCGCCTCGAGCTGATCGGCTACCGGTACGCGCCGGCCGGCTACGAGCGAATCGCGCCGGATGCCCGGGGTTGGATCTGGCTGGATCCGCTGGGGCTTTGGCTGGGCGTGGTGCAAGACCCGCGGCTGGGCTGTGACCGTCTGGCCTGTTTCGACGCGGACTCCGGCGAGGAAATCGGGGATTACCAGGCGATCAGCCAGGCGCTGGCGGCTGCCACGGCGGCGCAAGCTCAGGCCGAGGCCGGCGCCCAAGCCGAGATCCTAGCCCGCGAGGCTGCCGAGGCGCGAGTTCACGCCGAACCCGGCGCCCGCACGCAGGCCGAGGCCCAAGCCCAAGCCGAGGCGAGAGCCCGTCAACAGGCCGAGGCCGGCGCCCAAGCCGAGGCCAGGGTCCGCGAAGAGGCCGAGGCGCGGGTTCACGCCGAAGCCGAGGCCCGCACGCAGGCCGAGGCCAAAGCCCAAGCCGAGGCCGGCGCCCGTCAACAGGCCGAGGCGCGGGTCCGCGAGCTGGAAGAGGCGATCCGGCGGCTCGGCCAAGGTTCCTAAGGTAGCGAGCGAAATTGGCACTTTTCGCAGGAGAATCCGGATTTGCCCAGTGGGGCGGGCCTCCGTGCCCGTCGTTCTTCGGCCAGAAGTTTCCTGACGAGACACTGATCCGCTACCCCAGTGCGTAGAGCGAGGCGGCGGAACTGCTGGGCCGGCCCGGCCTCGTAGCCGGCTGACGCTTTACCATCTGGCCGCCGATCAGAATGCCGTGGCTGGCGGCAAAGTCCACGCTGGCGGGAGTGTAGAGCACGGTGATCGTGTGTGTACCGACGGCCAGTTTCAATTGGGAGAGTGCGGCCTTGCCGCTTGCCGAGAGCACGATGGGGCGGCCTTCGGGGCGGCCATCGACTTCAAAGACGACCGTTCCCATGGGAACGCCGCCGCCCGGAACGCTCTTGTTGGACACGCCCACCGTGAATGTCACGGCCTTGCCCTTTTTTGCCGGATTGGCTGACGAGATCACGCTGATCGCGGTTTGATCGGCATCGACCCTCTGTTGCAGCGGTGAAGATGTCACGCTGTTCACGTTGGCCGACAGCGCCGGCGCGGGCGAATAGACCGCATAGATCGCATGCGGCGTGCCGGATACGGCGAGCGCCTTCGTGGTCATGCTCGCGCGGCCTCCCGAGACTGCCTGGGGCGATCCGATCTTCGAGCCCCGGATGCTCGGGTTGCCGTCGTAAAACGTCACCGTTCCCGTCGGCGCAACCGCGCTGCCGACGCCGAACCCGACGATGACGTCGAATGTGACGCTCAGACCGTAAGCCGAAGGATTGATTGACGACGCGGCACGGGTGACGGAGATCACCGGCGTAGCCTGATTGACCGTGAGATTCCCGTTCATCAATGTCACGTCATAGTCAGAAAGCTGGCCTGTACCGCTTGAAAGCGTGCCCGTGATGGCATACGAGCCAACATTCGCAGCATTCGTATCTCCAGTGCTGCTGTACGCGATGGCCAGATTCTGGCCGTTGACGCCGGTGTTGATAGTCGTCCCGAGATCGGCCGGCAGGTTGGCCGCCGTGCCGTAGGTCTGGCGGTCGGGGCCGATTGCGTAGGCGATAGCCAATGGAGTCACCGTCAGGCTGCCGTTGTCGTAGGTGATCGTGTAATTGCTCAGACCCGTGCCTACCGCCGCGCCGGCTGTTATCGGATACGGTGAGCCCGACACATGGGCAGTCGCCGCGGCACCGGTACTGCCCAGAGTCACGCCGGTTACCTTGTCGCCGTTTACTAGCCCGCTGGTCGTGAACTCGGTTCCGGCAAACGTAATCGCACTGCCGTAGGGCTTGGTCTGGTTGTCGGCGGTGATCGTGAGCGGCGCGGGGCTTACGTTGATCACCGCGCTGGCAACGACGGTGCTATAGTCGGCAGAGTCCGTCGGGGTAAAGGTGACCGACTCGCTCTGATCGTCGCCGGTGCCCGGCACCGTCCCCGTAGCGGACGTGTAGGACCATGAGCCGGGGACGGTGACCGCCGTGCCGCCTACCGTCCAGACGGCGGTGCCAGTGAGTTGACTGTTGGAGAGCGGCGTGCCGTAGGCCAGGACCACCGGGCTGAGGCTCGCCACTGGCACAGCCCGATTCACGTTGATTTTCACCGTCTTGGAAGCGGCCGTGTAGTCGGTGCTGTCCGTGGGTGTGAAGGTTACGGTGAGCGTTTGGTTGTCGCCCGCGCTGAGGACCGTATCGGCCGATGGAGCGTAGCTGAGTGCGCCGGGAACGGATGCGGTGGCATCGAGTTGCGCGGTCCCGAGTGCGGTGCCGTAGATGATGTCGGCAGGACTGGCCCAGGTGATCACGGGTGCGCCTTTGCTGATCGTGACGGTTACCCCCATCGTGCCCGTGGAGCTCGGGGCGAAGTCCGCGGTGCCGCTGTAGGAGGCCGTGACGGTGTACGTGCCCGGCGGCAGGCTCGATGTCGTGAACGTCGCCGCGCCGCCCGCCAGCGTCTCGATGTCCATCGCTCCGTTCTGGTCGCTGAAGGTGACAGTCCCCGCGTTCGGAGTCGGCCCGCCCGCGGACAAGTCGCTGACGGTCGCGGTGAACGTGACCGACTGTCCCAGGGCCGCCGAAGTGGTCGAGGCGCTCAGCGCCGTGGCGGTGGGTAGGGCGCTCGGCGGATTGAACTCGACGATGAAACCGTACAGAGCACCCGCTCCGAAATTGTTGATCTCAAAATTGTTCCAGCTCCAGGCAGGCGTCTCGCCATTGGTGTAGCCGGCCCAGTCCTCGATACCCGGGTTGTTTGGTTCCCCAGCGGCCCAGTTCGAGTACGAAAACGGTTCTCCGGTTACCCATGTCCAGTCGCCGATGCGGCTATCGTCAGCCAGGCCGATCCAAGCGGATCCGGTAGCCGGCAGCGAGCTCTGAAACTGCGAGGCCAGGAAGGCGTTTTCTGCGGCTGACGTGACAGTCGCAAGGTAGCCCTGCGACCCGTTATAAGTCATTGAACTGGCGGCAGCGTTCGCTTGCGTCCATGAATAGTTTTCGGAGGGGTCAGCCGGGAAGACGAGCTCGTAGTAGTGCCCGTTTCCGCCCGAGGCCGTGGTCCACTGGACGACCGACAGAGTGGCGCCAATGGTCACGGTCGGCGCATTTACGGTGCTGCTCGCGGCGAAGTCCGCGGTCCCGCCGTAGGAGGCCGTGACGGTGTGCGTGCCCGCCGCCAGGCTCGAGGTCGTAAATGTCGCCACGCCGCCCACCAGCGGCTCGCTGTCGAGCGCTCCGTTCTGGTCGGTGAAAGTGACCGTGCCGCCCGTCGGAGTCGCCCCGCCAGCGGACAGGTCGCTGACAGTGGCGGTGAACGCAACCGACTGACCGACCGCCGCCCCTGTGGTCGAGGCGCCGAGCGCTATCGTGGTGGAGAGGCTCGGCGGATCGAACTCGACGACAAAGCCGTAACCATCGGACCCGAAGTTGTCGATATTAAAATTATTCCAGCTCCAAGCAGGCGATTCCCCATTGGTGTACCCGACCCAGTCCTCGCTACCCGGGTTGTTGGGTTCCCCATCAGCCCAGTTCGAGTACGAAAACGGCTCCCCGGTAACCCATGTCCAGTCGCCAATCCGGCCGTCGTCTTCCAGACCGATCCAAGCGGGAACGTCGGTCGGTAGCGAGCTCTGAAATTGCGAAGCCAGAAAGTCGTTTTCAGCGGCCGAAGTGACAGTGGCGAGGTAACCTGTCGATCCATCGTGAGTCATCGCGCTGGCGGCGGCGTCTGCCTGAGTCCAGGAGTAACCTCCATTGGAGTCAGTCGGCAAGACGAGCTCGTAGTAGTGCCCGTTTCCGCCCGACGCGATGGGCCACTGAACGACCGCCCCGGCGTTGCTAATGGTGACGGCCACCGGCGTGCCCGTGGAGCTCGGGGCGAAGTCCGGGGTCCCGCTGTAGGAGGCGGTGACGGTGTACGTGTCCGCCGCCAGGCTCGAGGTCGTGAACGCCGCCGCGCCGTCCACGAGCGGCTCGCTGTCCAGCGGTCCATTCTGGTCGCTGAAGGTGACCGTCCCGCCGTTCGGCGTGGCCCCGCCCGGAGACAGGTCGCTGACGGTCGCGCTGAACGTGACCGATTGTCCGAGGGACGCCGAAGCGGTCGAGGCGCTCGCGCCGTCATGGTAGGGAGGCCACTCGCGGCAATTCTGAGCACGCCGATGCTGTCCGTCCAGGGGTCGGTGAACCAGATGTTGCCGTCGGGACCGCTCGTGATCGCCAGCGGCTTCGGACCGCTTGAGCCGGGCACGGTTGGTACGGAAGTGCTCGTGACGAGCGCCGCTGGTGGTGATCTCGCCGATGTAGCCGTCTTGCGCGGTGAAGTAAAAGTTCTTATCCGAGCCGACAGTGATGTACTCCAGCGACGCAAGTCCACCCTCGCCGACAGGGACAGTCACCGGATACTGGTGGAGCATCGCGCCCGATGTTGAACATCACATCGATCGTGTTCGTGCCGTACGCCGCGAACCAGAGATTGCCGTCGGGGCCGCCGACGATTCCTACAGGAGACGTATTACCCGGCAACGTGTACTCGGTGACGACACCTGACGGGGTCATTTGGCCGATGAAGTCGCCGAGCGGGCCCCAGTTCGTGAACCAGACGTTGCCGTCGGATCCAACAGTGATTCCCTTCATGCTCGGCCCGATGATGCCTCCGCTGTAGGCATTCGGGACGGCGTACTGCTTGAAGATCCCGCCCGGCGTCAGCTCGCCGATCGCGTTTGACCCGTCCTCGGTCCACCAGAGCGTTCCGTCGCTGGTTTTGGTGATCTGGTCGGGCCCCTGGCCGCCCAGCGAGCCCGACGAACCGATTGGATACGAAGTGTATGCCCCGGTCGTCGTGATCTTGGCGATGGCGCCATCAGTCGACTCGGTGAACGCCAGCTTACCGTCGGCCCCGAGTATGATGCCGTCGAGCCCGTTCTTGTAGAAGGCCCCTCCACTGTAGGGCGGCAGGGGCAGCTTGGTGATCACGCCCGAAGGCGTGATCTGAGCGATCGCATTATCGAGCGTGTCGGTGAAATAGACGTTCCCGTCAGGCCCAGCCGTGATTCCAAAGAGGCCGTTGCCAAGGGACGTGCTGCCGGCGGGAATCGGGTATTCGGTGATACTTGCCAGGAGCGCTCGGCGCTCCAGGCCCTCAACGCACGGTCTAGCGTCGCGTCGGCCAACCGGTTTTCCCGACTGCCGATCAGCCTTCGGGCGTGAGGACCTGAACCGAATGCGGTCGGCCAACGATCTTGACATGTCTCAATGCTCCACATCGAAAGAGGGATTCTGATTCGCAGATCCGGGCTTCACACTTCCGTTCGTCCCATCGGTATGCGAAAATTCGGGTTAATCCCCTAAGTCGAAATTGCAAAACCCGAACGAAAGCCAATTCTCCAGCCGAGCTGCAGATGCATAATGATGAGCCCCGCGAAAGCGGGGAGACCTGACCGCCATGCTCAGCAAGGTCCCGGCCGGCTGTCCTGACGCCAAGGATCGGCTGATCCTGCACGGAAGAGCATGGAGATGAATTGCGGAGCGACGCACCACATGACCATCACGATAAGGCTGTCGGAACATGAACAGCGGCGGCTCGCCGAGCGGGCCGCACGCAACGGCCGCGACGTGGCCGACTACGTTCGTCTGCTCATCGAGCGTGACATCCAGGAACCGGCCGCAGTCGACCAGGCTCTCGCCACCTTCCGCCGCCAAGTCGAGGAAAGCGGTATGACGGATGACGAGGTGGGGGACTTCTTCGAGGAAGTTCGCGAAGAGGTCTGGCAGGAGAAGCACGGCCGGCCGAGCAAGACCTCGTGAAGCGGGCCGTCTTCGATTGCTCTGTCAGACAACCGCGGCGGCAAAACCTCGTCCGCGTCCGCCGGTACTTGGCGCCAGGCGTTTGCTGGCATCGCAATCCAGCCGACTTTCTCCTTCTCATTGGCAGATTCGCGCTTCAATCTTCCATTCGTCCCATCTGTATGCGGGAATTCCGGGCAATCCCCATAACTGAAAATCGCGAAACCGGAACTAATGTGGATCCGCAGCCAACCGTATGCTGTAGGTCAGTCTTTCCAGCCTGACATTCGAAAAGAGTCAGGCTCGAAAGCCTGACCTACATCTGCGTAAACCGTTCTGTGGGTGCACTTAGGTCGATTCTTCAACCGTGGGAGAAGAACGACGAGCGCCGAAAAACGCGGTGACTTGACCGCGATGCCCAGCGAGATCCGTGCCGGCTCTCCGGACGCCAAAGACCGACTGGTCCAGGCCATCTACGGCGAACTGCTGCGCACGGACCGGGGAATGATGCTTCGCGCGCGCCGCGACCACACGCTGGACGCGGGTGCGCTGGTCAACGAGGCTTTGGTGCGTCTGTTCAGCGGAGAGGGCTTGGCGGAGATCTCCGACGGGCGCAACCTCCGCGCCGCGGCGGCCCAGCCGATGCGCCAGGTGTTGGTCGATCAAGGCCGGCGGCGCAACACCGGCAAGCGCGAGGGCCAACCCGCCCGCGTCCCACTGGATCATGTCCTTGCGGACTTTGGTGCGCACCGGTCGCTCTTAGTTCACTTCGACCAGAGTTATCGCCGAAATGTAGAGCTTGCCTGATTGTCCGGCGGTGGTGAGGGCGGCGTCCGCAGTGGGGGAGAGCCGTGCCGTGTCGAACAGGAACCACACGATCGAGTGCGTATCGGCTAGGACGTCGCTCATGACTGACCCTGTTCGGGGAACTCGCGAGGGAAGTTTTGCCAAGCCTCTGCCTGGGCCTCGTCGAGATCCTCCTTCAGGATCGCAAGGTTGAGGTCGGCGAAACAGCCCCGGAGGGGGCGAGGCTGATCCTTCGCCGGTGGGCACCCCTTGCTCGCGATCCCCTCGCGAAGCGATTCGACGAGTTGCTTGATGCTCTTGACAATCGGCTCCGGCAATCCGGCCAGATCGAGGATAGCGGAGCCAGGAGATGGTGTGACGTCGCTAGCCATGAACCGATCGTACCGCAAGTCGCCTCCAAAACATTCCCCCGGGGACTGAGATCCGAGATCCGCGACCTGTTCGACGCCCTCGGGCGGTGACCGAAGAAAGAAAGATGGGCATCGGAAGATTGGCCAATCGCTGCCGCAAACCCACCGCGGTCGATCGCAAACCCGAACCGAAAGACGACGAGGACCGATCCGAACCCCACATTGGCAGATTCGAGCTTCACACTTCCATTCATCTCATAGGTATGCGAAAATCCCAGGGAATCCCCTAAGTCAAAATTGCGAAACACGAACTAAGCCGATTCTCCAGCCGAGTTGCGGGGGAAGAAGGATGAGCACCGCAGAGCGGGGTGAACTGACCGCCATGCTCAGCGAAGTCCGCGCGGGATGTCCCGACGCCAAGGATCGTCTGATCCGGGCCATCTACGGTGAGTTGCTGCGCACGGCCCAAGGACTGATGCGGCACGAGCGCCGCGACCACACGCTTGAGCCTGGCGCCCTGGTCCATGAGGCTGTGCTGCGTCTCCTCGGCGGAGATGCCCTGGCCGAGATCTCTGACGGGCGCAAGCTTCCGCGCCGCTGCGGCTCAGGCGATGCGCCAGGTGCTCGTCGACCATGCCCGGCGGCGCAACGCTCGCAAGCGCGAGGGCCAACGCGCCCGGGTGCCCCTCGACGATGTCCTGGCGACCTTCGAAGCGCGGGGGTTGGACGTGATCGATCTGCACCAGGCGCTCGAGCGCTTGGCCCAGGCGTACCCGCGCCAGGCGGAGGTCGTGACACTGCGTTTCTTCGGCGGGCTTTCCACCCCCGACGTTGTCGAGACCCTGGGGGTCTCGGACACGACCGTTGAGAGCGACTGGCGGTTCGCGCGTGCCTGGCTGCGCGGCCAGCTTGGAGGCTCGGAACAATGACTCCCGAATGCGGCCAGCGGGTCTATGCGGTCTTTGAGGCGGCCCTCAAATGCGGTCAGGCCGGTCGTGCGGCCCTGATCAAGGAGCTGTCTGGCGACGACCCACAACTGGCCGCCGAAGTCGAGCGACTCCTTACCCAGGACGCGGAGGCGGAGCGGGATCGCTTCATGGCAGACCCGGCCTCGACGGACCGGGACGCACCACGACGCGATGAGTCTTCTCATGGCAAATCCGACTTCGACTCGGAGCAAAGCCCGGAAGGAACGAGCACGGAGAAGCCGATTCCGGCGACCGCGCTGCCACCGGGGTTGGCCGAACACCCCGATTACGCGATCAAGCGGGAACTCGGCTGGGGGGGAATGGGCGTTGTCTACCTGGCCGAGAATCGGCTGATGGGGCGGCACGAGGCGCTCAAGGTGATCGGCTGGCAGATCACGCCGCGCCCCGAGATGCTCGAACGCTTCCTTCGCGAGATCCGGGCCGTCGCGAAGCTCCATCACCCCAACATCGTTACGGCCTACCATGCCGTCCGGCTTGGCGAGAGCATCGTACTCGCGATGGAGTACGTCAACGGGCTCGACCTGTCCCGGATCGTCAAGGCGCGCGGGCCGCTACCGGTGGCCAACGCTTGCAGCTACATCCATCAGGCGGCGCTGGGCCTCGAGCACGCCCACGAGCGAGGCATGGTCCACCGGGATATCAAGCCCAGCAACCTCATGCTCGCCCGCCAATGCAACCGCGACGTGGTCAAGGTGCTCGACTTCGGATTGGGCAAGATCAGAAGCAACGGGCCGACAGACTGGACGCTGACCCACGAGGGCCAGATGCTCGGCACGCCCGACTTCATCGCGCCCGAGCAAATCAGCGACGCGGGCCGGGCCGACATTCGCGCCGACATCTACAGTCTGGGATGTACCCTGTATTTCCTCCTGACCGGCCGCCCGCCGTTCGGGGGGACCAGCCTTTACGACATCCTCCAGGCGCACCACTCGGTGGAGGCGACGCCTCTGAACCTGGTGCGTGCGGAGGTGCCCGGGGAGCTGGCGGCATTAGTGGGCAAGATGATGGCGAAAGATCCGGAGCAGCGATTCCAGTCGCCCGCCGAGGTGGCCGAGGCACTGACGCCATTCCTCGACGCGGGCACGCACCCAGAGTCCGCATCGAGCTCGATGGGGACGGAGCGTCCGCCCGCGGGAGTGAAACCGAGCCCGAAGGTTACGCCCACGCCGGCTGCAGTGTCTCGCCCTCCTTGGGTCTGGGCGACGGCGGCCACGCTGCTCTTCATGGTCGTCGCCGCCTCGGTGCTGATCATCAGGACCCGGAACGGGACGATCGTTTTTGAGAACCTGCCGGAGCAGTCGGTTGTCACCGTGGACGGCGAAATTCTCACGGTCGAATGGCCGGACGGGAAAGGCAAGGGTCGCGCACAGATCAGTATCTCGCCTGGCAAACGCTCAATCGCGGTCAAGGTCAATGGCGTTCGAGTGAGTGGCGAAGAGGTGGATGTCGAGGCGGGGGGGCTTAGACGGTTTGTAGTCAGGATGGCTCAAATACCAGTGATCGCCGAGCCACCGCTTCCGCCCAGCGGTCCGTCTGACACCCAAATGATTCGCGCCAAGAACTCGATCGGGATGTCATTGGTGGTCATCCCCGCTGGGCAGTTTGTCATGGGCTGTCCCGACTGCGGCGCAAACGACGCGCCGCCCCACCGGGTGCGAATCAGCCAGCCGTTTTACTTGGGTGCCTGTGAAGTCACTCAAGAGCAGTATCAGACGATCATGGGGAACAATCCGAGTCGATTCTTGGGCCAGCCCAGGAACCCTGTGAACAGTGTGACTTGGGTCAACGCTGTGACCTTTTGCAATAGGCTCAGTCAGCGCGAGAACCTTCCCGAGTATTACCGCATCGCTGATCGGGACAAGGTTACAATTCGGGGTGGGATCGGGTACCGATTACCCACCGAGGCGGAGTGGGAATATGCCTGCCGGGCAGGAGATCCCAATAACCGCCCGTTCGACGACGACGCCCATCTGGGTCAATTTGCCTGGATGATGACTAACAGCGTTGGAACGACCCACGCCGTTGGCGAAAAGGCGGCTAACTCGTTCGGCCTCTACGACATGTATGGCAACGTTTGGGAATGGTGCTGGGATTGGTTGGGGGATTATCCGACGCACGTGCTGACCGATCCCAAAGGTCCGGATACCGGGACGGTGCGCGTCCTGCACGGCAACGGCTGGTATAACGGCGATCATCGATCTTGTCGTCCGTCGTGGCGTCACTACGAAAGGCCCGGGAGAACATCCCCAAATCACGATTTTGGTTTCCGCGTCGCCGCAGGCGGCACGGATGGCTTACCCATCATCTGTGCCGAAAGCCCGGCTCGCACGTCCAGGGGTAAGGCACGAGCGCTACCGCTTGGCGGGAGTTCCCATCCGCGGTCGACCCCGGAGACGATCGTGAACACGATCGGGATGGAGTTGACGCTGATTCCAGCGGGCGATTTCGCGATGGGCTCGCCAGATAACGACGTCGACGCTCTTCCCGACGAAAGGCCCCAACATCCGGTTCGGATCAGTAAGGCGTTCTACCTGGGAATCCACGAAGTCACGCGAGGCCGATTTCGCCAGTTCGCCGAGAAGACGGGTTACCGAACCGACGCCGAGAAGGACCCCGAAGGTGGCTGGGGCTGGAGTCGAAGCGCTCGCTTCGAGCCAAGCCCGAGATACACATGGCTCAACCCCGGATTCGAGCAAACCGACGAGCATCCGGCGGTCATCGTAAGCTGGAACGACGCGGTGGAGTTTTGTAAGTGGCTAAGCCGGACCGAGGGCAAGACCTATCGGTTGCCGACCGAAGCGGAATGGGAATATGCCTGTCGAGCAGGGACGACAACCAGGTTTTTTTGCGGGAACGACCCTGAGACACTCGCGGCAGTCGCGAACGTACGGGACGGCACTTTATGCGGAATGTATCCGGGCTTGAGGGAGATGATCGCGGCGAAGGACGGCTTCGGCTACACCGCGCCGGTCGGTCAATTCAAGCCGAACAACTTCGGGCTGTACGACATGCACGGCAACGTCCATGAGTGGTGCAGCGACGGGTACGACGAGAAGTACTACAGGCATTCGCCCGGCGTAGACCCTTCTGGTTCGCCAGCCTCAATCCGGGCGTTCCGCGGCGGCGGTTGGGTCGATAGACCCATGGACGTTCGCTCGGCCGGCCGCCACCGGGAGCGACCGAATTATCAGATAGGCCACGTGGGCTTTCGCGTGGCGATGGAGCAGTCGCCCCCGTGAGCCCGAATTGACCGTTTCAAGCGCTGTGCGATCCAGCCCCGAAATTAATCTTCGTGGGGAGCCCTCGTCGTTGTCAGATGCGGGCTGGTCGATACGCTGCCCCCACCACCTTGATCTTCCGGATTTGTGAAGTATCATGAGAGTTGTTGAGCGATTGGGTCACGCCGGAGAGCGTCATGGCCAAGGCGGCGGCTGACGGCATCGCCGGGGGCAAGCCGAAGCGCATGCATATCATCTCGCGCAGGAAGCTGCGCGAATTCTCTCAGGATCATCACGATGCGAAGGAGGCTTTGGACCACTGGTACAACACCACCCGCAAGGCCCGATGGCGGAACTACTCCGATCTGCGGGCCACGTTCGGCAGCGCCGACCAGGTCGGCCACTTCATCGTCTTCAATATTGGAGGCAACAAGTACCGCCTGATCGCCCGTATCTTCTACGAAGACGCTGTGATCTTAATTCGACACGTATTGACCCATAAAGAGTATAGGCGGGGCCATTGGAAGACCGAGTTGTAACCGTGAGGGCCGGTTTCGCGTCGAGGCCGGTGCGCTTCGAGATTGGATTCATCGCCCGAGTTCGTCATCGGTGGCCAGGGGAGGTATTGCGATGGCCGGGAAAGGCACTACCACGTCGCGCGGCGGAAAGCGCACGCGCCCTAGACTACTTGGACCTGGTCCGGGAATTGCCGCTCCGGCCGATCCGCTCGGAGGCCGAGTTGGACAGAGCGATCGCCATGGTCGACAGCCTGAGCGACCGAGCAACGTTGTCTCCGGACGAGCACGACTACTTGCTCGTTCTTGCCGGGCTCATCGAGGACTACGAAGACGAACACCATCCGATTCCGGTGGTCACCGGCGTCCCAATGTTGCGCTTTCTCATCGAGTCGAAAGGCATCCCCCAGGCCCGTGTCGCGGCCGAGGCGGGCATCGCGGAATCGACGCTCTCCGAGATCCTGGCGGGAAAGCGGAAGCTGGGGGTTAAGTATATCCGCGACCTGGCCGAGTATTTCAAGGTGGACCCGGGACTGCTCATCCCCGGCTGAATTCGCCAGACAAGAGCTTTCCGGATCATCGCGCCACTCCGACTCGTCGATCCCAAAGGGGGCTAGGCCACCGTGCCGTATTGGGTCCCAACCCCACAGGCGACTGGTTCGTCGCTGCGATATCGTGCATTGCGGAGCGTCGAATTGAGGGCGACGAGAATTCTCCCTCCCGCCGAAGTGTCCCACTCGCACCCTCAAACGGACCGGCGGCCAATCGAGGACAACGTTCCGGTTTGGGTACATCCTGCATTCTGGTCAATGGTCCGGGTCAGTTTCGATCGAGTGCGGAGGTGCAGCATGCCGCAGTGCTGGCTGTCGCGAGCGTGATCCAGTGTCAGCTCATCATTTCGAGAGTAATCCATTATCATTTCATCATTTCGGGCAAGAATGATCAACTGACACTGAATTCGCGAAGATAATCTCGACCGATCTGATCGCTCACTTTTGCCTGTCACCGAACGGCTTTCGAATTCTGGAGCAGCAGGTGGCGAGGCCGAAGACCACGGCGATGGCCGCCAGCGTCAGCGCCTGGGGTTCGGGAATCGTGCCGGACTGGACCTCGAAGAGGCTTGTGTTGCCTTGGCCCGCGTTGTCCGAGCCAAAATGAGCGCCTCCTGCGTCGGGGAATTGAGTTTCTCCCTGATAACCGCTGATCCGGACTACTCCGTCGATATACAGGTCCGCCGTCATCGTGGTTGCGTCGTAAACGAGCTGGTAGAGCTGATAACTCGTGCCGGAGCCGGTCAACGTGTAGGAAGGGCCCTCGATATAGAAATGGCCGTGGCCGTTTCCAGCGTAGGAAGTGGCGAGGTAGGCAACGGTGTCGCCGTTGGTATTCAGCCCCAAGGCGAGGTCAAATCGCCTTCCATTACCGAAGTTGACGGTATCGTCGACGCTCGGGTAGAAGTTCGCTCCCGGTGCGTTCATGGGACCGCCGGGGACACGGGCGAGCAAGGTCATCGTGAATCCTACCGTGGCGAGTTCGTGATTCTGAGCGGCCGTGAAGTTTTGGATGTAGTAGGCCTGTGTCCCGTCGCTCAGCGCGGTGATGTTCCAGGCGTCGTATCCCATGTCGTCATGGACGGGTCCGACACTCGACGAGCCGAAAAGGCTTTCAAAACCGAATCCTTCGGTCGTGGGGTCATTAGCGCCCTGGTGCAACGCAAAACTGCCGGCGTGTGAGGGCCGAGCCCACATCACCTGCACAATAAGCGCCAGTACTAACCATTTCATTTGCTTCTGCATCGGAATGCTCCTGAGATCCGGGAGGGTAAGGTGTCCGAACGAAAACGTGTCGGGAACCGCTTAACGACCGTTCTGCAGACAACCCGTTCCTGCCACCTTTTGCCTGCCGACGCTTGCGAAACGACTTCGGTGCGGCTGCCAATACAGCGAGCCGCACGCCACACTCGCGATGATGCCCAGGACGAGTGACGACGGCTCGGGAACGCTCGCGGACTGGACCGTGGCGGACAACCCAGTTGAAAGGTTGTTGTAATTGGTGGCGCCGTTGACCATGAAGTCGATGGTGTCGCCCTTCGCCAGGGAGACGTCGAAGCTGAAGTCCACCGTCTGACCGAAAGAGCTGATGGTCGTGGGTGCCAGCAGCTTCGTGGCTGAGTTTTCCAGGATCTCGACGGTGTGGCTGTTTTCCGAAGGTATCGATCCCCTGGAAGAGGCCGGTGATCGACCACATCCCGGCACTCGGGGCCGTCCAGCGGGTGATGTCGGATTTCTGGACCTGTGGATCCATACCCAGCAGGTTTAGCGGCAGAACAATGGTCGCGAACGAGACCGTGCTGGCAGTCGTGTTCTTGAAGGTGTTGACACTGTCGGGGGTGAAGAGCCCATCCCACCAGCTATCTACACCTTGGGCAAGGACGTTATGCCGGGCATGAGTCAGCAACTGAGGTCCCGAGCCGGTATCGTACAAATAGCTCCACTGACCATTCGGGTTGCCGGAGAGGGAAAAATCGGCGACGGCGTTATAGGTGCTGCCGGCCTTGAGTTCCGGAAGCGGAAAGACCAAAAGGCTGAGAGTCATCATCAACTGGATTCGTTTCATCGAGTTGCTCCTTTCGTCGCCAGAGTTCATCGGCGTTGGTTCACTTTTCGGTCCTGAACCTTGCATTCGCCCCATCGGTATGCGAAAACTCCAGGCAATCCCCTAAGTCAAAATTGCGAAACACGAACTAAGCCGATTCTCCAGCCGAGTTGCGGGGGAAGAAGGATGAGCGCCGCAGAGCGGGGTGAACTGACCGCCATGCTCAGCGAAGTCCGCGCGGGGTGTCCCGACGCCAAGGATCGTCTGATCCGGGCCATCTACGGTGAGTTGCTGCGCACGGCCCAAGGACTGATGCGGCACGAGCGCCGCGACCACACGCTTGACCCTGGCGCCCTGGTCCATGAGGCTGTGCTGCGTCTCCTCGGCGGAGATGCCTTGGCCGAGATCTCTGACGGCGCAACCTCCGCGCCGCTGCGGCTCAGGCGATGCGCCAGGTGCTCGTCGACCATGCCCGCCGGCGCAACGCTCGCAAGCGCGAGGGCCAACGCGCCCGGGTGCCCCTCGACGATGTCCTGGCGACCTTCGAAGCGCGGGGGTTGGACGTGATCGATCTGCACCAGGCTCTCGAACGCCTGGCCCAGGCGTATCCGCGCCAGGCGGAGGTCGTGACAATGCGTTTCTTCGGCGGGCTTTCCACCCCCGAGGTTGTCGAGACCCTGGGGGTCTCGGACACGACCGTTGAGAGCGACTGGCGGTTCGCGCGCGCCGGCCTCGCGGCCAGCTTGGAGGATCGGAACAATGACTCCCGCACGCGGCGAGCGGGTTTATGCCCTCTTCGAGGCGGTTTTGAATTGCGATCCGCGCAGGCGCGTAGCCCTGATCAAGGAGCTGTCGGGCGACGACCCCCAACTGGGCGCCGAAGTCGAGCGGCTTCTCGCCCAGGACGCGGAGGCGGAGCGGGATCGCTTCCTGGCGACCCCGGCGCCGACGGAACGGGACGCAGAGCGACATGACAGGTCGAATGACGGCAATTCCGGGTTCTCCTTGCCGCCAAGCCTGGAAGAAACGAACGCCGAAACGCCGATCCCGGCGGCCGCGCCGCCGCCCGGCTTGGCCGAGCACCCCGATTACGTGATCAAGCGGGAACTTGGCCGGGGCGGGATGGGCGTTGTCTACCTGGCAGAGAATCGGCTCATGGGGCGACACGAAGTGCTCAAGGTGATGGGGCGGCAGATCATGGAACGCCCCGAAGTACTCGAACGCTTCCTCCGCGAGATCCGGGCCGTCGCGAAGCTCAGCCATCCCGACATCGTCACGGCGTACCACGCCGTCCGGCTCGGCGAGAGCATCGTATTCGCGATGGAGTACGTTGACGGCCTCGATCTTTCCCGGATTGTCAAGGCACGGGGGCCGCTGCCTGTGTCGATCGCCTGCAATTACGTGCGCCAGGCAGCGCTGGGATTGCAGCATGCGCACGAACATCGCTCCGGAACAAATCCGCGACGCGCGGCACGCCGACATCCGCGCCGATATCTACAGCCTCGGTGCTACCCTGTATTACCTCCTGACCGGCGGCCCGCCGTTTCAGGATACCAGCCGCTACGATACGCTCCAGGCGCACCACTCGGTGGAGGCGGCGCCGCTCTACCTGGTGCGCCCGGAGGTGCCGGTTGAGCTGGCGGCGCTAGTGGCCAAGATGATGGCCAAAGAGCCGGAGCGGCGGTTCCCGGCGCCCGCCCAAGTGGCCGAGGCGCTGACGCCGTTCCTCGAGCCGGGCGCGAACCGAGGGTTTGGATCGAGTGCTAACATCTTCCGCGTCGGTCAGGCGGCTTTATCTTCTGAGCGTTTCGGCGATGTGTCCTCACCGGCGCAACTGGCGACCCTCAACGCCGCCTCACCCTCCGCATCGGCCCCGTCGGAGCCGAAGCCGCACGAGGCGGCGTGCCAGACCACAATCGAATTCGAGGAGACGGAGCCTCGGACCACCGCGGAAGAACCGAGGGCCGCACTCAAATCGGCTCCGGTGTTTCGCCGTCCGTGGCTCTGGGCGTCGGCCGCGACCGGCGTATTGCTCTTTGCGCTTCTCGTCGCCTCGGTGCTGATCTTCAGGACCAAGAACGGGACGATCGTTTTCGAGAACCTCCCGGAGCAGGCGGTCGTCACCGCCGACGGCGACACGTTCACCGTCGAATGGCCGGACGGCAAAGGCAAGGGTCACGCGCAGATCACGATCCCGCCCGGCAAACACTCGGTCCAGGTCACGGTGAACGGGGTTCGAGTGAAGGGCGCAGAGGTGAGCGTTGAATCGGGAGGGGTGACACTGTTCGTTGTGCGGATCGATCCGCTGCCAGGGTCTGCCGAGCCAGAAGTGCCACCCATCGCATCTTCTGACTCCGCCCGGAAACGCGTCAAGAATTCGATCGGAATGACGCTTGTGCTCATCCCCTCCGGGGAATTCGTAATGGGCTATGCAAACGGAGGCGTGATCGACGGTCCTCCCCACCTGGTGCTAATTAGCCGGCCCTTCTACCTAGGTGCCTACGAGGTCACTCAAGAGCAGTATGAGCGGATCATGAAGAACAATCCAAGTCACTTCTCGGGGCGGCCCAAGAATCCGGTCAACGATGTAACCTGGATTGATGCGGTCACCTTCTGCAACAAGCTCAGCGAGCCCGAGGAGCTCGCGCCGTACTATGACATAGCGGATGTGAACAATGTCACAATTCTGGGGGGAAAGGGATACCGGCTACCGACCGAGGCGGAATGGGAATACGCCTGCCGGGCCGGGACAACCCGCCGCTACTCCTTCGGCGACGATCCCGAGTTCCTGGCGATGGCCGGTAACGTGGCGGACGGGACGGCGAAGGAGAGATATCCTGAGCGGCGGACGATCGCAGCGCGGGACGGTTGCGTCTACACAGCGCCGGTCGGTCGCTACAAGCCGAACGCCTGGGGTCTATTCGATGTGCACGGGAACGTCTGGGAGTGGTGTGCGGACGGGTATGCGGCCGAGTACTACAAGGGTCCACCAGTGCAAGATCCGCCGGGACTGGATTGGGTGTCAATCCGTGTGAACCGCGGCGGCGGCTGGATCTTCGAGCCCCGCTGCGCGATCCGCCAACCGGGGCAACAGCGGGTCGGAGCACCGCAATGCCGACCTGGGCTTTCGCCTGGCCCGAGTTCAATCCGTCCGCTGAGCCAGGTAAGCCGGTCGGATCGATCCGATGGCCACGAGCAGTTCTCGCTCCTGCACGCGGTCTATGTCGTTGAAACGGAGCAGTCGCGTCGTGGCACGGCCCGCGGCGGTGCGCGGTTCGATGCGGCCGCCCGCGAGTTGAAAATGGTCGGACCAGCGGTCCCGACGGGGGTGAAATAACGGCTCGATGAACCCGGTTCGCTCGTCAACCGACGCGCAATCACTTCCCTTTCGGGAATTACAGAGCGCACAGGCTAGCGCCAGATTGTCGGCTGCGGTGGTGCCGCCATGTTTTTCGGCGATGATGTGGTCAATGGTATGTAAGGCCCAGGTCATCGATTCGGGAATCAGACAGTACTCACAGCATCCCGCTGCTTGTTCGCGGACCTGCCGACGCAGGGCGATGGGAACGTACGTCGTGCTCACCGTCACTCACCCGTGCGTCTGCCGCTGAGTGGCCCGGGCCTTGGCCAGACGGATGAGGTGCTCGATGTACTCATAGTGCTGCCATTCCCTTCGTTCCTCGTCCGACAGTCCGCCGGCGCGGTTCTTGGCGAGCAATTCTTCGATTCGGTCCTGAAGAACCGTCGCGGGCCTGAGGGCAAGGACCTCCTCCGGCGAGGGAAGACGGGCCAGCGTCTCCAGCAGGTCGTTCAGGCCGGCATAGCCCGGCGGGCTCGAAAGCAACTCCCGCAGCCCGAACTCCAGAATCTCGGGCAGTCGGTCCTCGACCGTGCGAAGGCGGGTTGCGAGTTCATCAGGAATCGTCAATGTAAGATCCATAGCCGTTTGCCCGCCGGTTGCAGATCAATGATCGGTTAGGCCTGATGTCTTTCGGGTCGATGATCGAAACGGGGTGAATCCGGGCCAACCCTTGACCCTCCAGAATTGTACCCTCTCGCTCGCGGGGCCGCGAGGTGGATCGACGGTAGGCCCGCCCGACCGCCTTCATGCGGATTAGCCACTTGAGGTCGATTTTGAAGTAAGGATCAACCTGCATTCCATTGAAGCCGACCTGGATCAATCTGGCAGTCTAAGGGGAAGAATCAGGGGGTTGCAAGACTCTTGGTGATGGCCTGTCGTACTGCAATAGAAATGTCCGGTCTTAACGCAATAGAGATGTCCGGTTCCAATTGCCCCTTCGAGGCACCACGCCAAGGAGGGATCGATGGAAGGCCGGATCGATATGAGTCAACACGAACGAGACGTCCTCGTGGTTATGAAAGGCGTCCTTCAAGGCGAACGGAGGCAGCAGGAGGCCGGAAGGCTGCTCCGCTTGAGCGAGCGGCAAGTGCGTCGCATTCAGCGACGCCTGGAGGCCGAGGGTGACGGCGCGGTCGTTCATCACTTGCGCGGTCGATCATCGAATCGGCAGTTGAACGTCAAACTCCGCGAGCAAATCCAGTTGCACAAGCCGGCCTGGCCTGGTCTCCGGCAGGGACGGGCCGTCGTCGAACAGCGGTTGGATGGCAGCCTGGCGATCCGGTTCGGCGATCGCTACCTGTCGTACACCGACTTGGGGCCTCTGCCCCCGAAGCTCGGGGGTTCATCGCAACCTCGGCAACAAAGCGGCAGCGACGAAAGTCAAGCCGCCGCCGAGCCTCGCTCGTCAACCGTACCGCTGACCAAGGACTGCTCGGGTCACACGGGCACGGAGCCCGATCCGGTCGCGAGCACGACCGCCAACACGCCGCGGGCGCCTATCGTCCGCCAACGACTCGCCCTTGGCGGAGGAAGTTCCTGGGGCCAACGCCGACATCGTGACGAGGCTGGATGATCGGGGGTGGTGGATTCTGATAGGCCCCTTCGTTTCCATCAGCAGGGGCACTGCGAGGTTGGTCCAACGGTCGAGATTGTGGCGCTGGTTGCGACCGTCGGGGCGCGTGCCAGCCTCGGATTTTCCGCGCCCTGGTCGGCTGCTGGAGTGAGAAGTTCGCCAGCAACGCTGGGGCTCGGTAGCACTACAGCCAAGCGTGGTGGCGGTCGTGCGAGCGTTGACCTTGGTCGCGGTCGCGGTTCCAACCTGGCATGATGCGGTCGAGCATGTCACAGACAGGGTGACCACTGGGTTGGCGTCATGCTCTCGACCATCGGTTCCGCACTGCCTGCAGGTTCGAGAGGTTTGCCGAGGCGATTCCCTCGGGATGTCCACTCGCCGGCTGTCACGAAGAGGTCGACGGCGGCCAAGCAACGGCCCCTGTAGTGATGCGACATTGACCTTGAATGACCGGCACGTCTTGCCGCGGCGCCGTCCCGTCAGGCGGTGATTGCTGTGCGCGCAGTGAACACCCCCAAAAAATTTTGCGAAAATTTTAAGTCCAATCGGCACAGAGTGATCCGTTCCGATTCTGTGCACCAAACGGCGTAGGTGCATTAATGAAATCTGAAAATCAGCGCATATTGTATATAGAGAATGTAGGAAATGTGCGCGCTTCGGCTTCTTCACCGGCCGCCAGCCCGCCGCTGGCGTGATCCATCGCATTTCGGCTTCCATTTCGGTCGCAAATCCGCATCGCTGGAACGTGAGACACCGTGATCGATGATGAGACGCCCGAATGCGGCTCGACAGCCCGATTCAGGGGCTCGAGAGGGACTGGAATCGGCCGAATTGAACGATACAATCGCCAATGGATAAACAACTTACGACGCGCGACCGCGGCACGGTCAACTCCGAAGCGCTTCGTTGTCAAATCTTGCGAGATCGGACCGGGACCCTTCGAAAACGTCTCACCCAGTCTCATTTTTTCTCATCGTCATTTGCCTTTCCCACGAGGGCGTGCCGGCCAGCCTGGGTCCCGGGCTGGCCGGAACTACGATTGACCCGACGTCGGCCCCGCCGCCGCGGAAATGCGAATCGAACCCACTGCCGCAAGAGCGACCGATGATCCGCGATCCGATCACGAGCATCGTAACATGAAGAACGAACCGCGCGCGCAAAACAAAGCCAAGGTAATCTGTGCCGGTCGTGCCGGCTCCGCCGAGCGATTGAGGGTTGCCGCACGCGCCGGATCTCGAGGGCACGGCTCTTCAGAACAACGAGCCACGAACGACCGAGGAACCGCGCGAAGATAACTTGCCGGAAGAGTCGTGTTTGGCTTCGCGAACGAACGTCCTTTGGCGGAGCGAAAGGCGACAATCTGACAAGCTGTTGATCAAGGCCGGCAGTCCGCGCTGGGACCTTGACACTCGCGGCGCGACCCGCCCATATTGCGCTGGCGCAGGTTTGTCTTGAAA
>CAWGMT010000028.1:0-155413 GCA_963823675.1 uncultured Isosphaeraceae bacterium
AATAGCCGGACTGCTCCGACGTGTATTGACGTCGATGGCCTCGCAGCGAGACGCCCTGGGTGAGATTCTCCGTGTCCTGAGCCGTGGTGACCACGTCATTGGCGGGGTCGAGGGTGGCGAAGGTACCGCTGGCCGTCGCCGTGGCACCCGAAGTGTCGGTGACCGTCAGGCTGACGGTGTAGATGTCCGGGTTACCGTTGGTCGAGGCCAGCGGCGGCGGCGTGAAGACCAGCGAGCTGGCGGACAGGTTCACACCCGCGGGTGCATAAGGCTGGCCGTTGCGGGTGAGGGCCCAGGCGTACTTCAGGCCGCCATCCTCATCCGAGGGGCCCGGGTCGGTCACGGTGGGGGTGATGGTGTGTTGCCACGCCGTCCGCGTACGCCTGCAGGAGATGCAGGCTCTGGATCGTCGGCGGGACATTGATCGCATTGATGGTGGAGCTGCGGGTGAAACCCGAGCCCGCCGTGTAGCGTGACGAAGTAGGTACCGGGATCCCCCAGGGTGAGCGTCGGTTCAGCACCGTTGAGGGTCTCGGAGAAGTTGGTGGGACCGTTGATCTGCCAGACGTAATTGTTGACGTTGTTACCGTAAGGATTGGTGGCGGCGGCGGCGAGCTGGACCTGGCCCCCTTCCAGTGCTTGAGTGGGCACGCTGTACCAGTAGATCTGGTTCGCGGGATGCTGCGAGCCGATCGAGCCGAACTGGATATTGAAGTTGAAGCTTGCTCGTCAGCACATAAACCGTCGCGTCCAGGTAAACGCCAGTTCCCTCGATGTCCACCGTGCCGTACACCGAGGCGAGATTGATGTCCGGTCGTCGCGCCGCCCCAGGCCGACGCGGAGAAGCCCTGGTTGCTGAGCGTGATGGAGAACGAGCCGTAGATGCTGTCGCCAAGTCCGTCATTGAGGTTGAAACCGATCGAGCCGGTCAGGCTGAACTGGCCGTCGGAATCCAGGTAGCCGTAAACACGGTGTTGCCGATGCTGAAGAAGCTCAGCGTCAGGGGATCGCTTTGCGGCACGTTCAGCACGAACTGGCCGTCGCTGTATTCCGCGTCCAGCGTGCCGGTGAGCGTGAAACCCAGGGTGCTCAGCGGGGCATTGTTGAGCTCGAGCTCGTACGTGCTGGCCGAGATCCCGCCCCGTGCCACAGGGCTCGTGTTGACGACCAGGACGGGATTGGCACTGATCGAGAAGAGCTGTGAGCCGATCCCGGTGCTGTAGGCCAGCGGAACATCGATGACGATGCCCCCCGGCCGAGGCTATCGTTGCCGTCGATCGCGAACGTCGCCGGGCTCTGGGTACTGCCGACGTTGATGTTCAGACCCAGAGTGCCGGAAATGTGAGCGTACATCGTCACCAGGAGGCTCGTCGGCGCGATGGTCACGTTGAATTCGCCCGCGATGTTGATGAGGTTGACCAGCGTCAGAGTGCCGCCGATCTCCAGCATCACGCCGGGCTGGATCGCGATCGTCTGGTTCGGGGTCACGTTGCCCGTGTAGGTGTTGTTCACGACCTGGGGAACGAACCCCGTCACCTGTTGACTCGATCCGGTCGTGTTGATCTCGAACTGGAAGTCCGCGTTGAAGGCGAACCCGGTGCCCGACAGCGCGGTGCCGGTGCTGAGGTTCGTTTGAAGCAGCCCGACCACACCCGTCGGCCCAGCAGTCGGTGACGCGAGGATATTGATCGTGCCGCCGACATTGAGCGAGCCCAGCGGGCCGAGCGTCACGTTGCCGTTGGCCGCGATGGACGCGCTCTTCTTGAGTGGCACTGGCCGTGAAATCGAACGTGCCGTTGACGTCGATGGGACCGACCACGAGGTTGCCGGTGGCCTGGATTTCGGCGAATGGTCCCTGGGGGACTGTGATGCCCGTGATCGTCTGTGTCTGGGTGGTGGTGTTGACCTCGAGCAGGAACCCGGCGTTCAGGGTGAAGCCGTAGCCGGTGGGAAGCCCTGTGTTCACCGTGAGCTGGATGGCGCCATAGATCCCCTGGCTGGTGATGTCGATCCCACCAATGGCCTGGAGGTTCAGGAGGGTGTTGCCCTCGACCTGGAGGAACACCTGCGCATCCGTTTCGAGCAGGAGCTGGCTCGGGGTGACCTCCAGGTAGAACGAGCCGATCACGGCGAAGCTATTGTCGAGCTCGAACCCGCCGCTGCCTTCGACCACCATGTACGACCCCGCGGGCGCCGTACTGCCGTTGGGCTCTGGCGCACCCGCCGGGATGTTGATCGTCAAGCCCGAGGAAATCGCCGTGAGGCCCGGGTCCGACGAGGTCAGGACCGGCGCGGTGAAGCTGACCGCCTGCCCCGAGGTGTTCAGCTCGAACAGAAACTGGTTGTTGACCGGCTTGCCCGTGAGCGGGTTGATCGGCGCGGTCAAATTGAGGCCGGCGTTCTCCAGGACCGCTCTCGCTGGCGTCGAAGGTGATCAGGAATTGCCGAACCCCGCCGCTCCAGAGCCTGAGGAAGCCGGTGGTGTCGAACTCGACGATCGGTGCGCTCGGCGGTCCGATGATCAATTGGCCATTCAAGAGGACGTCCAGCTCGGGCTGATTGTTCGGGTCCTGGAAGATCGCGTCAAAGGTGCCGTCGAGCCCGAACCACTGAGTTCCCAGGAGCTGGAAGTTGATGTCGCCTTGAATCTCCAGGCTGACGGACGTCGCATCGATCACGAAGCTCTGGAGCGTCTCCGGCTGGGTCGGGTCGCTGTTGGGGATCGGCAGGTCGATTGGGATGTTGCTCGTCGTGGTGTTGAAGCGGAGCACGGCCAGGCCGTTGACATTCAAGCCAATGCTGGAGAGCGTGTTGAAGAGCTGGCCGGTCTGGAGCACGAAGATGCCATAGAACTCGGGCGTGGGGTCGGTGTACGGTTCGGGGCCCAGGTCGAAGTGCACCACCCCTTCGAGATCGAGGGCGTTTCCGAGGGGGGCGAGGTTGACCATGCCGTTGACATTGAGCTGGAGACTGCCGGCAGAGGCGTTGACGCGGAAGCTCGCCGTGCCGGTGATCTCGAGGCCGCCGGGAACGTCGGGGACGGTCAGGTCGAGGCCGCCGATGATCGTGATCGTGAAGCCCTCGAACGGCGGGGTGGGCGTGAGGGGAAGGTCCGCCATGATCCACAGGGCGCCGCCGGTGATCGTGGCGTCGTGTCCGTTGCCCGAGCTGTCGGCGGCCGTGGTTCCCGTCCCCTCGCTGAAGTTCCAGGCGGCCAAGAGGCCGATTGTTTACGTGGGGGTGCTCGAAGCCATGTCGCTATTGATGTCGGTCTCGGTGCGGACGACCGTCCAAACCCGAACCTGGGTGATGTCCCCATCGAAGTAGTACGAGCCGGACTTGCCGATCAAGAAGGCCGGAGTCTGACCCGAGATCGAAATCGGATTGGCCGTCGTGCTGGCAGCCAGGGCACCGTCCTGGTAGATCATGAGCTGACCGCTCGTGGCGCCGAAGGTGACGGCCCACTCGTGCCAGTTGTTGTCGTTGGTCGGGGTGCTCAGCGTGGTGCCGCCGAACGAGACAAAGAAGTTGTTGCTGGCGTCGAAGCCGATCTGAAGGCCGCCGGAGGCCGGAGGGTCGCCCTGGTTGATAATGTATTCCAGCCGGTTGGTGTCGTTCTGCTTGGCCCAGAACTCGATCGTGAACGAGCTGTCGTTCAGGTTGATCCCGCTGGCCGACGCGTAGGCATCGGTGCCATCGAGCTGGAGGGCGCTGGGCGCGGAAGTCGGCCCCGCGGGCATCTGGCTGTGCCTGCGATGACGACCGGCGCCCAGGTCACGCCTCCCGTGAGCGTCATGGTGTTGCCGTTGCCCGAGCTGTCGGCCGCCGTGGTCCCTTGACCTTTACTGAACGACCAGTCGGCGAGCAGGCCGGTTGTGGGGGATGGGGTCTGGAGCGCCAGGTTGTCCTCGATCTGGGCGGCCGTGCGGGCGACGGTCCAGACGCGTACCGCGGTGACGCCGCCGCCAAAATAGATCGAGCCCGACTTGCCCAGGAGGAGCGTTTCGCTAGCCCCCTGGATCGGCGCGGCGGTGTCGCTCGCCTCCAGGACGCCATCGCGGTAGATCGAGCGCGTGCCGGTCGTCGCGTCGAACGTGACCGCCCACTGATGCCACGAGGTGTCCTGGCCCGCCGGGAAGCTCAGCGTCGTGCCGCCGGAATTCACTACGAAGTCGTTGTTGGTATCGAACCCGATCGAGAGCCCGGTCGTCGAGGTTGACGCGCCTGGCCGATCACATACTCCTCCTGTCCGACCGCGCTCCGCTGTGCCCAGAACTCGACCGTGTACGAGGTGTTGTTCAGGTCGATGTTCGGGGCCGAGCCGTAGCCCGTGCTGCCGTCGAGCACCAGTCCATCGCCCAGTTGGGGCGTTGACGAACCGGTCGGGACCTGCGTCGCGTTGAACACCGGGCCGTCGAACTCGAAGTTGACCGAACCGTAGGCCGTCACGATCGGTGTATCGGCCGGAGCCGTCACGTTCATCAGGAGCTCGGCCTTCCCCGAGGCGACCTGGGACAGGTCGATGAAGACCGAGCCCTCCACCTTGATCTCGCTTCCCAGGGTCACGGTCCCGCTGGCCAGCAGCTTGCCGGTGGTGTCGAAGGCGATGTTGCCGGTGAGCTCGAAGGCATCGGGGGAGGCATAGGCGTCGAACAGGGTGGCACCACCCTGGATCGTCAGGAGGGTCGGCGGGTTCGCCCACGTGGCCCCGGAGCTGATCTGGTCGGCCACGTCGGTGGCCAGTTGCGACTCCCACTGCGAGAGAGTCGGGGCGAAAACGCTCTGGGCGACCTGGGTCAGGTCCTTGGCCGAGTCGGGCGTCGTGAGCCCGCCGCCGAAATTGATGCCGGCGCTCAGACCGGTGATGGCCAGTCCGGTGTCGGGATCGAGGATGATCGGGGCATCGACCATCGCATAGATGTCCAGCGGCCCGAGCGACGACAGGCCCAGCATGATCTGGAACCCGGCGAGCCCCGCGATGGAGACGCCGCCGTCGATCCCGCCGTAGAGGATCGTTTGGCCATCCGGGTCTGTGGTCGTGGCCAGGAACCCCCCAGCGTCAAAGGTCACACCGGCGAACGTGCCGCCGACCTGGAATCCCGCGCCGCTGAGCGATGTCAGTGCGAACTGGTTGCTGGCCAGGTCACCGACGTTGAAGACCGCATTCTGGACATTGCCGCTGAGCGTCAGTCCCGCCAGGCTCGTTTTGATATACGCCGAAACGTCGATCGAGAAATTGGTCGGGTCCGCGTTGAAGTCCGGCCAGGAAAGCGAGAGTTCATTGAGCGTGATCGGCACGAGGTTGGGCCACAGCAACTGGCTGTTCGCATCGAACCCAGGAGCGGCTTTCCCCGAGAGCTGGATGCCAAAGCCCGGCAGCGCGACGAAGTTGCCACTCGAGTCGATGCCGAAGTCCTGCCCCGTCGCGGAGACCGACAACGGACCGGCATTGAGCTGGGCGGTCACCGTCCCGAATTGCACGATGTCTTGACCCGAGGTGGCCGCCGTGTTGAACTCGAGCGGCGTCGACGCCGTGCTGGTCGCCGTGAGCGTGAGGTAGCTCCCCAGCGTGAACGAGGCCGAGTCGGCGGTCACCAGGAACTGGCCATAGTCTTGCTGCGTCAGCCCGAGCGTCACCTCCAGGCCGGATACCGACGCACTGGCCACTTTACCCACATTCAGGCTAGCGGAAAGACCGAAGCTGACGTCGCCGTTGAACTGCGCTCCGCTCTGGATGCTATAGCTGAGCCCGCTGATCGTCGCGCTCGGGTCGCTGATCGTGAGCACGCTACCAAGCGTGATGGTGCCCATGAAGCCCAAAGTCGCGCTCCCGATCGTGAAACCGTCCGAGGTGATCGCGAGGTTTTGGACCGAACCCTGGAAGCCGGCGAGCTTCGGCACGCTCGCCATGGCGGAGCCAACGGTCATCGAGAAGCTACCCGGCGCGATGTTCAATGCGACGTTATCTGCGGTCACGTCCAGGAGATCACTGACCTTGATGTCCACCTCGTCGAGCTGCAGAGTAGACACCTGCGTGTTGATGTCGTAGCTGCCGCTCAAGCCGCTGGGCGACTGCCCGGTCGGGTCGCTGATCGTCGCGGTGAACGCCGACTGGCCCGCGAAGAGCGAGACCGACTGTGCGCTGAAAGTGATCGTGCCGCCGACCGCGGGGGAGGCACCGTCCGTGGCGGTCGTGTAAGAAAAGTTCTCCACGCCGAGGCTCAATCCGGTGATCGACAACACGCCGCCGAGGCTGATGGCGCCGGAGTAGCTCAGGGAGGCCGAGCCGATTGAGAACCCGGCATTGCTGGCGGACAGGTCGGTAAGCGTGCCGGTGGCATTGGGGAAGTCGGCCGATTTGAGCGTGAGGTTCTGGGCGTCGAATGTGACCGCGGGAGGCGATTGCGAGTCGTCGAGCGTGAAGCTGAGCACGGGGGTGTTCGTGGACGTGGGCGTGCTGGTCGCCTCGAAGATGTTGCCAGCCTTGAGGTCAAAGCTGGTCGCCGACACCGCAAACACTTTGCTGTCGATGTCGTAGCTGGCATTGAAGCCGCCGACAGTCGTCGTGAACGACGTCTGGCCAGGAAACATGGTGACCGAGTCGGCACCGACGCTGATGGTGCCGCCGACGGTGATCGCGCCGCCGGAACCGACTGTGTACGCGAAGCTGTTGACGTTGAGGCTGGGATTGGTGAGGTCGAGGATATTGCCCAGCATGGCGTCGCCGGTATAGGCCAATGTCGCCGAGCCAATCGTGAACCCCGCGTTGCTGGCGGATAGGTCCGTAAGCGTGCCAGTGGCATTGGGGAAGTCGGCCGATTTGAGCGTGAGGTTCTGGGCATCGAAGGTGACCGCGGGAGGCGATTGCGAGTCGTCGAGCGTGAAGCTGAGCACGGGGGTGTTCGTGGACGTGGGCGTGCTGGTCGCCTCGAAGATGTTGCCAGCCTTGAGGTCAAAGCTGGTCGCCGACACCGCGAACACTTTGCTGTCGATGTCGTAGCTGGCATTGAACCCGCCGACAGTCGTCGTGAACGACGTCTGGCCAGGAAACATGGTGACCGAGTCGGCACCGACGCTGATGGTGCCGCCGACGGTGATCGCGCCGCCGGAACCGACTGTGTACGCGAAGCTGTTGACGTTGAGGCTGGGATTGGTGAGGTCGAGGATATTGCCCAGCATGGCGTCGCCGGTATCGGCCAATGTCGCCGAGCCAATCGTGAACCCCGCGTTGCTGGCGGACAGGTCGGTAAGCGTGCCGGTGGCATTGGGGAAGTCGGCCGATTTGAGCGTGAGGTTCTGGGCATTGAACGTGGCCGCAGGGGGCGATTGCGAGTCGTTGAGCGTGAAGCTGAGCGCGGGTGTGCTCGTGGGCGTCGGAGTGCTGGTCGCCTCGAAGATGTTGCCGACCTTGAGGTCAAAGCTGCTGGCCGTGAGCGCCAGCGTCTGGCTCGCGACGGTATACGTGCCGCTGGGATTAGTGGCGGTCGCCGTGAAGTTGCTCTGGCCGGGGAACAGTGATGTCGAAGACGCACTCAGTCCGATCGTGCCAGTGAATTCGCCGCCGGTATAGCCGACACCGCTCAACATCAATGAAGGTTGATCGATCGTCAGGATGTTCCCCAACGTGATCGAACTGGCGGTAACGGACCCGTCGCCAAGGGTGAAGCCATTATCGGAGATGTCGAGGTTGTCAACGATCGCCGTCGCGTTATCGAACGGAAGGAGAGTGGCCGAGAGGCTACCGATCTGCGCCAGCTCTTGGCCGGCGGCTGCCGTCGGGCTGTAGTCGATGTTGATGTCCGAAGCTTGGGCGGTCAGCAGGTTAGACAATGTAAGGTCGAACTGACTGGCCGAGAGCGCATACGCTCCCTGACCGGCGGGCTGGTCAGTCAGAGTGTAGCTGCCCGTGATTCCAGGACCTCCGTTCTCGCCGTTGATCTGTGCCGAGACGGCCGAACCGATCGCGAGCGAAGCCGATGACGCGGAGACCGAGATCGTCCCCGACCAGTCCGAGCCCGACTGGCTGATGTTCTGGAATGAAACCGTGACTGAGCTCGACGAGAGGAAGCTGCCCAGGGTGACGTCGTTCAAAGTGACCGAGCCGGTCGTGGTTCCGTTGTCCAGCAGGCCCGCGATCTCCTGGGTCAAATCGCCCGAGAGGAGCTGGCGCGATTCGAGCCGCTCAAAACCCTGGTTGTAGTCGCCAGGTAGGAACCGGTGGGTGACGCGTCGGCGTGGCAGTCCCCCCGCGGCTTTCTGCCGCTTCCGCCAATGCCTCCGACCATCACTGAGCTGTGATCCGTCCGTCGGCTTCAAGCCACCGGGCAACATGGTGCGGGTCTCCACTCATAAATGCAGTTTCAAAGGCATCTCGATACGAGTCACCAGCGGCGCGCGGGTTGGCCGGTCGATCGCGCTGGCGGTGCGATCGCGGAAGTTGGTGCCATCACGTTGGGCGCGGCGGCAGCGCGTCGGCCGCCTGCGAACAGGGCAGCCGTGATCGGCGGAGGATGCAACGGGCTCAGTGCGGGTACAACGCTCCCAACGGCGAAGGTCTTGGCTGATCAGCGGTCGGGCAGATCTGGCTCAGCCGCGAGACCGCCGAACCTTGCGGCCGTCCGGTTCGTGTTCCTGAATATGATATTGCTTGGCGGGTCACCGAGCGGACAAGAAATATGGACACTCCTCTTCTGGTTCAAGGAGCTTGCCGTGTGAATTCGGCGGATCCTGAGGAACGGCAACGCATTAACAACGTCAGGCCAGTATCTCCTCAACGCTTAGCGGCTAGGTTCAGGTCAGCGTATGTCTCACATCTAAAGAGATCTGCGCGTTGCAATCACGCACAACCGCACTCTTGCATTCGCCGCTTGGGTTCGACGACAACTGAAGGACGGCGTACGGGTTCGAGGAGCGCAATCGTTGGCGTCTGCTCCAGTCGCAAGCCAGGAACTTGTGTCCTACGTTTCTTCGCACCGCTTCCTGCGGACTCAACCGCCCCGTGCCAGTTCCACGATGATGCTCCTGACAGAAGGCGTCAGGCGGTGCCAGCACGCGACAACCTCCTGAAGTGCCACGCAGTCCCGACACCCTTCCGACAGCCCATGGGTGCAATTTTCACAAATACAATCTGAATAGCGGCTTGCGTCAGATGGGACGCGGGTGCAATTCCCGCCGCCTCCATTTTCAAGTCCATAAATCGTTTGTACAAAATGACTTATGTCACCGAGAGACGCGGGCTTGTTTCCCGCCGCTTCAAATGGCGTTTCCTGAAACGCAATGGCATCGCGATGAATTGCAGACAATTCGTTGTTGTCCTTCGAAGACGAGCCCGCCGGGGTCGTCCGCGTTTCCCGAAGGAGGGACGTTTCTTTGGGAGATGCCGATGATGCCGAAACGTGGGAAGCGGATCGGATCCCGGTGAGCGGTCATTTTCCGTCGGGCGATGCCGGGGCGGCGGGGGGCGGGTCGAACTGGATCAGGGCCTTGGCTTCCTTGTAGGCCAGCCAGAGGATCAGGTCGTCGGCGAATGGGCCGCCAGCCAGAGGATTCTTCTCATCCTTGGGCAGCGGCTTCATCTTCGACGTGGCCGCGACGGCGAGCTTGCGAGCTTCCTCCGCCTTGCCCTGCCGACACGCGTTCATCGCGCGGTAGAATGCCGAAATGCCCGTCGCCTGGGGGTTGTTCGGGCCGGCCTCCGCCACGGCGAGCAGGGACTTGTCGGCGGCGGCATAATCACCGCCGCGGTATTCCGCCATGCCGCGGGCCAGAAGGTTCCACTCTCCACCATTACCGGCCCTCACCGCTGTGCGGCCAAGCGCGAGCGTCGCTTCGCACTCCGCCTTGTCGGTGAACGGAAGGATACTGCACGCCTTGGCTGCCGCGTTGGCCGGGCCCTCCTCGTGGGTACCCTTTGCAGACGAAAGGATCAGCCGGCGGGTGGCGGCGAAATCGTTGTCCTGCCCGAACCACACCTGGAGAGCGGAAACCTTCAGGGAGAGGATCGTGTCCTTCGGATTGGCGGCGTACGCCGTCGCCAGAAGCGGAACCGCCTCGCGCGTGCGGCCGGCCGACTGGTAGGCCGCGGCTAGCTTGGTCAACAAGGCGACGTCGGCCGGTTGGTCGGTAACCCGTTTGCGATATTCGGCGATCGCCCGCTCCCAATCCTGATCGGCCGCGTACAGATCGCCGATGACGACAACCGCGGCCGGGTGCTCTTTGAGCAGCTTGTCGACTGCCCGCTGGTCGCCGATGGCGTGATACGCTGCCGCCAGTTTCCCCCATGGATCAGCGTCCAGTGCGATTTTCATCGCGGCGAGACGGCGCCCTAGCGCGCTCGGATCGGACGGCACGGCGTTGATGCCGACATCGATGTACTGGTTCCCCCCGGTACCGTGGCAATGCACCGCCATCGTGTTAGGGCCGTTCTTGAGCACGCTCAGAACCTTTGCATCCAGCGGATAAAACACGTAGCCGGTCGTATCGCTCGCCAAGCTGTACACCGGTTGGCCGTTGATAAACAACTCAAATCCTTCATCGTGGCGGATCCGCAGCAACAGCGCGTGCGCCGCCGGGTCCGGTTGCCAATTGAACGAATGTCGCAGCCAGATGTCCTTGGTCGTCCACGGAGTACGAAGCACCGCACCCGGCGGGCACGCTCCCCCGAAACTGCCTGGGCCAGAGCTCCAGGCAGAATCGTCAAACTCCTTTTTCATCCAATTGTCAGGTGGTTGCTCCGTGGAATAACGCCATGTGATCCCTTCATTCTCTGAAGTTGGCACCAGCGTC
This sequence comes from uncultured Isosphaeraceae bacterium, assembly GCA_963823675.1. Taxonomy (GTDB): domain Bacteria; phylum Planctomycetota; class Planctomycetia; order Isosphaerales; family Isosphaeraceae; genus CAWGMT01. The sequence continues at coordinate 10,786 of CAWGMT010000028.1, forward strand.
TTCGCGTCGATCGGTTGCACCAAAATATCGGCAAGATTGCTCGCCAACACCGTGCTCGAGGGTATTGCATCGAGTTGCCGCTCGAACGAGGCGCGGGCTCTTGTTTGGGCCGTAGCTGCCAACGGCGCATTGCCGCGCTCGGCAAAATGCCGGGCCAGCTCGGCCTGGAACAGCCCATCGCCCGCGGCACGCTCGGCGAGTTTCTCGAACACGCCTGTCAGCGGCGCGGCCGCCGCGATGATCGTGGCTTTGCCGGCGCGGTCGGCGGCAAGAGTGAGCGCCTCGGTGAACGAGGCGACGGCCTCGCTCGTGTGGCCTTGCTGGGCATGGGCTTTCGCCAGCGCAACGTTCAGGTCCACGACATCGCTATCGTTGAAAGCGTTGCGCACCTGGGCCGCCGCCATGAGGCCTGCGCCACGATTCGTCACGGAGAGTCGGAAGCGGCGGAGATTCCGCTGAGGAAAGATGCGAGAGCCCGACTCCAGGCGGACTTTCAAACGCTGACTGCCGTCTTCCGCCGCCGACAAAGGTTGAAACTCGAAAACAGCGGTGTGAGGTTCGGAAACCCGAGGCCAAGTGACCCAGGAGGTCCAAGGATCGTGGTCGAAGGCGCGCGATACGGGTTGATCGTCGTGGGCAAAGTCGGCGATACCATCCTTGATCGCCAGCAGCCGATCCGTGCCCCCGTCCCCGGCCTCGACTGCCGCTTCGATTTCCGTCAAGAAAAACGCGCCGTTCAAGAAACTGGCGCCCCCATCGAGCCTTTCATCGGGGATCGTTTCCAGCCGCAGGCCGCCGATGGGCCCGCCGGCAACAGGGGCAGTCAGCGTATAGGTGTCCTGATCGGGATTCTTGCCACTGGCCATGATCGAACCATCGCTTTGCAGCCCCAGCGTCGTTCCTCGCGCCGACTTCAATTCCATCGGTTTCAGCACGGTCCACTGCGGCTCCGGTGCTTTTTCGCGTAGCCGCGTGATCATCTCGCGGGACTTCTCCAACTCGGCTTGTGCCCTCGCAGGCTGCTTCTCGGCGAGATGCTTCTTGCCGTGCTCCGCCAGTTTCCGAGCGAAAGCCAACTGCAACTGCGGATCATCAGGCTGTCGTTTGATCAGGGCGGAAAGGACCTCGTCGGACCACGCAGCGACCTCGACAATCGGCTTCCTCGCCTCGTGACCGTCGGCACGCTCGAGTGCTCTTCTGAAGTATTGCGACGCTTGATCAGTGCGACCGTTCACGGCGTAAGCGGCCGCCAGTCTTGACCAGGGATCGGCGAGATTCATCGCCGCGAAGCGTGACAGTTCCCGGTCGAACGCCGCAGGATCACTCGACACTGATATTCGAAATCGGCCAAGATTCTGATCCGACCAATCCGGGCTCGTGGCGAAGTGCAGTTGAGAACGCAATTCGGTGCCGGCTTCCAACGTGACCGGGTGAGGCAGGCCCCAAACCGAAGTGTGCTCCCTCGCGCTACCGAAGCTGATATTCCATTCGCCATTCAACCCTAAAGGAGCGTCATTCCAGGAATAGTCGGCGCACGCAGCGCGGAAACTCAATGAGCGCGGCGAATCCGCGGCGTCTGGGCCTTTCGCGGTCCAATCCCAGCGGTTCAACGTAAACGCTCCTACGACACCTTTTGTCGAGCGGCCCGGACCCTTTCCTGGCAACGAATCGTGCGGCAATGTCTCGAGACGAATCGACTGAATGTCTGTTCTCTCGGGGACGATGAACACAACGGTGTACTTGTCAGACGGCGGATTGGCGCCGCCGGCCAGAATCGAATGATCTTCCAACTCTGTCAGCGTGGCACCGCCTGCGGATTTCATCTCGGTCGGCTTGAGGATCGTCCACCGAGCGCGGTTCTCATTTTCGTGCCTATCCCAGAGCGCTTGAGCCAGTTCTGGAACGACCAGGTCATTTTCAGGTTCCGCCTCCAGCGCTCGTTCGTAAAGAGCTCGGGACTTTTCAAAGTGAGCCGTCGCCCTAGGAACCTGGCCGCCGGCTGCAAGGCGCCTGGCGAACTCGGCGAGGAGTTTTGCCGCATCCGGATTCCCGATCGCGGCCCGCGACCAGTCGGCCGCGGCGGCATCCCAATTCTTCAGCGCCTCACTAGCGCGAGCCCGCTTCGAGAGCAGGTTGACATCGGTATTCACCGCCGTGATGGCCTTGCTGTACAGGGAGATCGCGCGCCGCCAGTCCTTGCCTTCGTCCTTCCCCTGGGTGAACAGGTCGCCGATCGGGCCCGCCAACTTCGGACGTCGCTGGACCAGTTGATCGATGGCTGCCTCACTGCCCAGGATGCGGTAGGCCCCCGCCAGCCTTTGCCAGGGATCGCCGAGGTTCATGACGGGGAAGAGCTTCTGTTCCCGGTCGAACGCAGCAGGATCACTGGACACCGACAGACGGAAACGACCGAGGTTGTGGCGCGGCCACTCCGAACTCTCCGAAAACTGCATCTGGAACTGCAGTTGCGCGCCTTCTTGGCAATCGACAGGCTGCTTGGCCAGATAGACGGCCGTGTGCGGCCGCGATTCGCCCCCTCCGATATTCCAGTTGCCTGTCGATAGGCCGAAGATGAAATGGTCGGCGGCGACCCGGCTCACATCAATCAGACGAGGCTGCCTCCCTGGGACGTGAGCCGTGATCGTAAACTTGTCCATGGCGAAGTTACCCGCGTCGTCACGACCCGGCCCCTGATCCGGGAGCGATTCGTGAGTCAAAGCTTCCAGTCGAATCACACTGACTTGAGCCACTTTGGTCTGGGCAACAATCGTATAGGCATCCCCATTCGAGTTTTGTCCGCTTGCCAGGATGGAATCGTCGGGAAGCTTCGAGAGTGTCGCACCGCCTTTGGATTTCATCTCCGTCGGCTGGAGCACCGTCCATGTCGCGGTGCTTCTCGCTCCAGAATCAGATTCGCCTGCGCCAGCGCCTGATTGGACAAGAGCGCATCATCCGTGGTTGCCGCCGTGACGACACGGGCGTAATCGGCAACGGCTTCCGGCCATTTTTCCAAGCTGGCGTACGCGTCGCCGCGGCTGCGATAGAGTCGCCGCAGGGGAGCGGACACCGCCCCGGCCGGTCGTTCCAGGAGGATCTTGATCGCCGCGGTGCAGTCGGCCACCTGCCTGGGAAAATCGGACTCCTGTCCGGCGAGCTCGGCGCGCAGCTCGAGCAGCCCCGCGTCCCTGGGGTCATTGGCCAGCCGTTTTTCGAGCGCCGCCAGCAGTTGGTCAAACAACCTGGCGGTCGCTTCGTCCTGAAGATTATTCGCTTTCACCAGCTCAACGTCTTGCGTCTCCGTTCTGCCCGGATGCCGCACTGTCAGGCGAACCTTCGTCCCCACGCCCCCCGCGATCATCCTTTGGACATCCAGCATGGTCGAATTGGCTGTGTCGATGCCATTCACTTTCACAACGACGTCGCCGGGGAGCAAATTGCCGCGTGCTGCGGGAGAACCTGGAAACACATCGCGAAGACGGAAGCCGCCCTCAGGGGCCCAAAGGAAGCCCAATCCAGGCTGCCGAAACATTGCCGGATCCTGGGCACGCCACTTTGCGCCTCCTTGCAACAGCATGGCCGCGTCGTCAGGCCGATCCTGATGCAACAGGGCCGTCGCCACTCGCAACAACCCCGGCGTGCGCAGCCAGGCCTGGAGTTCGGTTGGATCGGCGGCCAGCAACCGATCAAACGCCAGGGCGGCCTCCGGCCAGGCCTGGCGCGAGGCATGCCAGTTGGCTTGCGTGGCGGCCAGGGCGGCTTGCATACGCACATCTTTCGCGTCGAGCTTTGCCAGCGCCTCGTGCAGCCGGAGGTTCTCGGACAACATCCGGATGCGGGTCTGGAAGTTGGCGTTCGATTGCAGCAGAAGGCGCAGTTTATCGGCGGCTCGGTCGGCATCGTTCCAGACGATCGGCGTGGCGGACCAGAAGGCAGTACTGTGTCCTGCGGCCAACAAGTGCTTGCCGTCGGGGGAAAACGCGAGTGTATACTCCAGGCCCATCCCGACGCTGCCGGGATCCAATTGCATCAGCGGTCGCCGGGTCGCAACATTCCAGAGGCGGACCGTCTGGTCAACGCTGCCCGACGCCAGGGTGCGACCATCCGGCGAAAACGCCACGGCAGTGACCGCACTGGAGTGCCCCTTGAGCGATTCCCGCAATTCTCCGGTGGCGACGTCCCACAACTGCACGGTCCCCCCAATACTGGCCACGGCCAGGGTCTTGCCGTCCGGCGAAAAGGCCACACCCGCGACCTGGCTCCGTCCTTGGCTGATCTGACCGGGCGGATCGGGATTCCGGAGGGTCCGCGCCCTATTCCAGGTCTCTGTGGACCAGATGATTGCCGTCCCGTCGCCGCTACCGCTGGCCAGCAACTTTCCATCCCTGGAGAAGTCGAGAGAAACACAGTAGCCCGTGTGTCCATTCAGGCGGCGGATCAGCCGGCGCGTGGCGACGTCCCAGACCGTGAGCGGATTGGGAGAACTTGATGACTTAAACTGCCACTTTCGGCCGAAACCGGCGACCAGATATTTCCCATCGGGCGAAAACGCCAGCTCACCGACGCCCGGGCGCTCGTCAACCGGCAACCGCGCAAGTTCCGTGCCGGCATCGATGTCCCACAGCGCGACATAAGAAACGTCTGCTGGTAAGCTGCACCCCACAGCCAGCAGGCGGGGGTCGTTGGGCGAGAATGCGACACTGCCGGTAAAGCTCTTGCCGCCGGCCGACAAATCCCGCACGGGTCGGCCCGTCGCGGCGTCCCACAGGCGCACGCTGCTGCCGTTGTCGGCAGCAATCCATTGCCCATCGGACGAAAAACGTGCCATGAATGACATAAAGCGGGAAGTACGTTCCAATCGCCGAATGGCCGCGCCGGCATTTTCCAGATCCCAGACTTCGGCCGTTTTGTCCACGCAGGTACTGGCGAGCCGCTTGCCATCGCTCGAAAAACCGAGGGTATTGATCGCCCCGTGGTGGCCCTTGAGCGTCACGAGCGCCGTGCTCTTCGAGTTCAGCTTCCGAGCGTCCGCCCAGATCTTGATCGTCCCTTCGGCATCGGCCGTGGCCAGCTTCGCGCCGTCGCCAGAAAAAGCGATCGCCGAGATGGCCGACGCGTGAGCGGCCCGATGCTCCGCGATCGCACCGCCTGTAGCTGTGTCGTAAACGAACACCTCTCCGGACAAGCTCGCGCCGACAGCGATCCGTTGGCCATCCGGACTCAACGCGGAGGCACTCGACGATGAGGAATCAACGTCCGTTGCCAGCGGAATCACAGTCTTCTTGGTCGCATCCAGGCGGAAGATCGAAAACTGGTTGCCGAGGACACCGGAGCCGGCGACGGCCAGCGTCAGACCATCGGGAGACAAGGCGAGATTTGCGACGCGCTCGAATTTCCGATTGACCGATGTGATCACCTCGCCGCTCATGGCGCTCACCCACCGAATCTTGTCGTCAACGATGACCAAGCTACACTCGTCCCGTGAGAAGATCAGGCCGCGGGTTGGAACATTGGCGGAATCGATCTGGAACGTCTCTTTGCCCGTCGAGGTGTCAAAAACGTGAGCCTTGTTGCCTTCGGCGAGGGCGGCCAGGCGTCCGTTGGTTGACAGGACTCGGACCTGAGCGATGGGGCCGCCGGGCAGGTCGCGGCGGCTCGCTTTGTCTTCGGCCTGAGAGCCCAGGTCCCAACGCCTCACCTGGCCGTCCTGATCGAGCGTCACCAGTTGACCATCGGAGGTCAGTGCACCGCCGACGACGGCGACACCGTGCCCGGAGAAAACCGCCGCGCTCTGCTCCAGCAAGTGCTGGTAGTAGTACCACTCAAAGCCGCGCAGATCGGACTTCAGGGCGGCGGACGGCAGGGTCGGGAGACCCGCGCCGAGCGTCTCGGCCTTGCTCTCGGGAACGTGTTTCGCCAGCAGGACGCGGAGCTGTTCGGCCGTGCTGCGATCGTCGCGCCAGACAAACGGGGCAAGTTGCATATCGGTCGTGTAGAGCAGCTTGCGGCCCGCCGCCTCGGCGGTTCGAGCCAACCGCTCGGCCGCCTCGGCCTTGGACAGGCTTCCTTCGACTTGCGCCTTCTGCGATGCGACGACGGCGAGGGCGCTTGCCGTCTCGTGCTGAGATTGCTCCGCTCGCTTCGCGTTTTGGTTGGCCTTCGCCTCGTTTTGTCGGGCCTTCTCCTCGTTTTGTCGGGCCGCGACCGCCAGCGTGATGGCCCGCTGGTTGGCGAAGAGCGCGGCGACGCAGGCCAGGACCGCAATCAGCGCGACGGCGGCGAGGCCGGCGATCATCACGCGTAGCCGCCGCGCCGCTCGCTGTTGCTGCTGGAGCCGCAGGTGCTGGGCCTCGGCCAACTGCCGGGCCTGTTCCAGCTCCCGCTGCCGGGCCGCTTCCCTGGCTTGCCGTTCGGCTTCAACCTCCGTGTTGCTGGTTTCCAGAAAACCCATCGCCGTCGCGAAGTGGCCGCCGTATTGCTCGGCCCATTCGGCATTCGGTGCTTCCTGCTCACGCCAACTGATCGCGATCTGTAAATCGGGATCGCGGAACAGACCGGCTCTCCCATCGCTCCAAAGCCGGGCGGTGTCGAGCAGCCGGCGGAAGATCCGCGCCGATTGCGCCTCGTCTTCCACCCAGCCGCGCAGCCGCTGCCAGCCCCGCATCAGGCTCTCGTGCGAGAGGTCGAGCACCGTCCGGTCTGCTAGCTCGACCTCCGTGCCGGGCATCACAAACGTGACGCCGGCGCCGCGATATGCTTCCAGCACCGTCGTCATCGTGTCGCGATCCGAAGCGGCGATGGCCTGCAGTTGTGCCACGCGTCTGGGCCGGCGGATCCCGCGGTTGTCGTCCCCTTTCTCTGTGAGCGTCTTGAAGATCTTCTCGCACGCGGCACGATGGCGGTCGTCGGGCAAAGCGTCGTAAATCTCATCGGCGTGGTTGGACAGCGCCGCCCCCAATCCGCCGGTCGCCTCGAAGTCGGCAAAGTCGATGGGACGGTGGTGGTCGTCGGCCGCTGACCAGGCGTCCCACATCCGCATCAAGGCGTGCTGCAAGACCGGAAGCTGGTCGGGGTCGTCGCCCACGTCATTCAAGAGTCGCTGGACGAGCATCGGCGCGATCTTCGCCCCGCCAACGCCGACCGGCTTCTCGATCGCGTCCCGCTTCTGATCGCGGAGCAAGCGGGGAATCAAGTACTCGCCGTCGTTCACCGCTTCGGCCAGGCCGGGGATCTCGGAACAGTCGCCCAGATAGTCGGAGCGCATCGTGATGGTGACGTAGATCGGGCATTCCACCTGTTCGCTGGCGGTCAGCAGCAGGTTCACGAATGCGGCTGCCGTTTCCTCGGAATCCACGCCCTGTTGGCGGAAGCGGAACAACTCCTCGAACTGGTCGACCACGACGAGCAGGTTCGTGCCCTGCTCGAACAGCTCGCACTGTTTCCTCGCTTCGACCAGACCGAAGCGGCTGCGGTTGAGCGTGGCGAGCAGACGGGGAAGGGTGCTGGGATCCACCGGATCGTAGAGATCGGCGTCGACGAAGGCCCGCGCGAGGTTCTCGATAGGGCTGCCGCCGGGGCGCAGAAGCATGACTTCCCAGGTTGAGCCGGCCCGGGTCATGGTGCCGCCGTGCAGCTCGGCGATCATGCCGGCCCGCACCAGCGAGGACTTGCCGCTGCCCGAGGTGCCGACCACCGCGAGGAAACGGTTCGTTCGCAGCAGTTGCAAGAGCGCCGCAGTCTGCTCCTCGCGGCCGAAGAACAGGTGGTGCTCGTCGCTGCGAAACGGACGCAGGCCCGGAAACGGGTTAGTCAGCGGGGAGTCCACGGTCTTCATCAGTCGGCCTCCTTCGGTCGCCGGATGGCCGCGACAAAGTCCGTGAGCAATCCCGGGTCAAATGAGTCTTTGGTCTGCCGGATCACTTCCGTCGAGACGCTCTTGAAGCGTTCCTTGCGGTGATTAAAGGGAGGCGCCACGTAGACCGCGCTCTTCGGAATGGGTCGCGAATCCCGGTAGCCGGCGGCTTTCTGTAGATCCCGAATCTTGAAGTCCACCCAGTGCATGCCGGCAGCGCCGTAATAAATCAACGCCGCGTCACAATCGCGCAGGTTCTGGATGTGGATCTGCTGAACCTCGGATTCTTCCGCCTCGAAACCCGGCAAGCTGACTTCAACTCCTTGGTCGTAGAAAAGATCTTCCAGCGGCTCGAGGGCGGCCTCATCCTGCTGATCGCAAATCAGGTACACCCGCGGCGCCGCGCCGGTTGTGGGCTTTGGCGGCGGCTTGTCACGCTCGGCCTGCTCGCGCTCCCAGCGTGTCCGCAGTAACACCTTGAGGTTTTCCAGCGTATCGGCGATCACCTCGGCACCCGTGACCGTACGGGGATCAGACTTGAGTAGACGAATGAACGAGGTCTGGCGGTCGTCCCTGGGCTCTAGTCCTTTGGGAATCCAGATCAGTCGCTTCAGCGCAGAATTGTCGCAGAATCTGGCCGCCACCTGGTTTTGCAGGGCGACCATCGACAGATCGGTCGCCTCGGGCACGAGTCCGAAATGCTCGCCGACGAAATGGATGGCGACGTCGGCCTGCGCCAGGCAACTTTGCACCACTGCCACCAGCTCGCTGGCGACCAGCGGCAACGGCTGCTTCGGGACAACGGTGTGCCCCAGTTCGACCAGCTCGCGCCGCAACTGGTCCCGCTGAGGTTCGAGGTCCGAAGTCGTGGCGGCCAGGAAGATGGTTTTCGGATTGGCGGTTCGCTTTTCACTCGAGTGAGCAGGGTCTCCCAGGTACTTGAGGACCTGGGAGATATCGTAGGCGACGTCATACACCCGCTCGTGGAAGCGTTGCAGCGCGGTGTTCCCAAACGCCTCGTCGAATTCCCGCAACCGGCCCGAAACCGGGTCGCGCTCGAAGAACTCGTAGGGCACTAGGCCGGTGTACAGCGCACGAAGGTCGGGGGGCAGCTCGTCGGCGTCCACTGGCGTCTTGATGACGTTCAACAGCCGGCTGCGATTGTCGACCTCGAACCGTCCAGAATCCGTCGCACTTTTCCAGAACGATTCCACGATCCGATGGCACCCGTTCGAACGTGCGAATGGGGGCGAGAGGACCGAGACCACCGTTTTGGCCTGGGGCATCTGCTGGAGGACCGCGGACTCGATCTCGGTAGAATCCGACGCGTCTGGCTGCTTGACGACGGCCACCTGCTTACCGGAAAGCTGCGCCACGCGCAACTGGAGATTTTGCTCCAACTGGGAAACCCAGCCCTGACGCCCCGACACGACCGGTTGGTCGTCCAGGCTCGCGTACGTGATCACGATATCGCTCTGGGCGATCTCGTGCGGATCGGGCAGGGCCGCCACGGTCGAGCGGCGGGGCCCCGTGTCATCGAGGTCGCGCTCCAGGTTCTTGAGGTCCACCAGCAGATCGCGGGCCGACTGGTACCGCCGCTCAACCTGTTTTGCCAGGAGCTTCAGCGTGATGCGTTCCAGCTCGGCTGGAACTTCGTAATTGAAACGGGCGATGGCTTCGGGTTGTTTGTGGACCACATTGTCCAGGACTTCACCCATATTGACCCCGACAAACGGCGGGCGGCCCGTGAGCATAAAGTAGATGACGGAGCCCAGACTGAACAGATCACTGCGTTTATCGACGGTCTTGCCGAGGGCTTGTTCGGGGCTCATGTACCGGGGCGTTCCCAGAAGTTGTCCTTCCTGAGTTTGATGTGGGGCGGCCGTCGGTCCCGGAGTATCCCAGGATTCCTGCTGCACGCGCTTGGCCAGGCCGAAGTCGAGGACCTTTACCACACCGCGCTCGGTCAAGCCGATGTTTTCGGGCTTGATGTCACGATGCACGATCCCGCGCGAGTGGGCGGCGTCGAGCGCATCGGCGACTTGAGCAGCGATCTGGATGACCCTGGAAATCTCCAGCGGTCCCTGATTCACCAGCGCGCCCAGCGACTGGCCTTCCACGAACTCCATGGCGATAAACGGCAGCGCGTCTTCGGTCTCGCCGACATCGTAAACGACGCAGACATGGGGATGATTCAGCGCCGAAGCGGCTTTGGCCTCCGTCAAGAACCTCTGCCTGCGTGCCGGATCGCCCGCCACGTCGGCTGGCAAGAACTTGATCGCCGCCTTCCGGTCGAGACGTGTATCATCCGCTACGAACACTTCACCCATCCCGCCCGCGCCGAGCCGGGCGGTGATGCGATAGTGGCCAACCGTTGTGCCGATCATGCGAATTGCGTCCTGTCGTTCAGCCCGTGATCCCCAAGCTGCCTGTGCCTAGCGGCTTTCTTCGCCGATGTCGAGCAAACCCGAAGCGTGCTTGAGCCATCCATGCTAGCTCATCGTGCGGTCCGATTCCAGCATTCCGGACCTCATACACCTGGTATTCGTAGGCGTCGCTGAGTACAGGACATTGCGTTGTGGAATTCGGGACGCGGGTGCAATTCCCGCCGCCTCCACTTCTTGTGTTACAAGTCGTTTGGCCGCAGACGCTTACGTCTTCAAGGGACGCGGGTAGGTTTCCCGCCGCCTCCAACCCTTAGCGCAATTCCTGATCGACTGATCAGTGCACGTTCAATAGAGCCCACCCAAGTCCATCGGAGCGTGGCCCCGGACTTCAAGGGTCAGTGCGATTTTTCGGTCACCTCGAGCAAGGCCGCGGCTTCACCACGGAACCGGCTGAGTTCCTCATCCTTGGGCCTGTTCTTGTCTGTCCATCGGACGGCCTTGTCGTACCAGGAGCGTGCTGCCGACTTATCCCCGAGTCGCCAATGCGCCATGGCCAGGAAGAACCAATTGATCCCATCGCCACCTTTGCTGAGCTCCGTCGACTTCGTCAGGGCCTCGATCGCCGCCTTCCAGTCACCCCTTCGGTACTGCGCCACACCGAGCGTGTTCCAGCAGCCGCCCGCTCCGGGGGCGAGTTGTACGGCGAGGTTTCGCCCATCCGGCGTGAACGCCGCGCTCAGGATCACTCCGCCGGGTCGCAGCGGCGGACTGGCCGGCTGTTCCGTGGCCGCGTCATAGACACGAATCGACGTGCTCTTGCAGAGCCGGCCGCGCGCGCCGGTTGGGAGGACATGACGTCCATCCGGGCTGAAGATCGCGAGGGAGGCCCCGACGATTGTCCCGGGTTGGATCGTGGAGAAGCTCACGAGGGAGGGATCTCCAATCGGCATGCGGAATCTCTCGAGTCCTCTCGAGGGGCGGATCCACACTCGGATCAAGCCGCCGGTCGCCTCGGCCTGGAAGCGGCCGTCTGAGGAGAGTGCCACGTTCGTCACATTCTCGTGAAGGCCACGCTGATCGAGCAGTTTGCCATCGGGGACGGACCAGAGACGGGTTATCCCATCCATACCGCCGGTCAGGAGCCGTCGCCCGTCCGCGCTGAATGCAGCCGTCAGAACCGCGTGGGCGTGGTGCAGCTTGGAGCCGCTCTCCAGCCCGCTCGCGGCATCGACGAGCAGGGAGTACGGGATAAGGCCGCCCAGGAAGATATGCTGCTCCGATCCGAGACAGAGATCCATACCGTCCTGTAGGACCCGAAGGACACCTCCTGTCTCGGCGTCACGCCAGAGTAACCGGAGTCCACGCTCGAGCTTGAAGTCGGTCGTAATCAGGGCTCTGTCGTGATCGGCATAAACGGGAGCGTAGAGCTGGCCTTGGGCCGACTTCGAATGGTGAAGGTGCGGCACGGGATCGAAGAGGGGCTGGTCTCTGCCGCCGTTGCGACCGATCGCAAAGACGCGGGCGTTACCGTCGCCGCACGTGGTGACGATCCGATCGGAGCGCGAGTTGAAGGTCAGTAACTCCACCGGTTGTGGATGGACCAGCTCGGGGGTGACAAATCGGCTCTCTTGACAATCCCAGACGCGTACGATTTCGCTGGCGAACGCAAGATACCTGCCATCCTTATTGAAGGTGACGGCGCGAATCGTCCCGCGGTGGGCGATGCGAGCGACACGATTCCATCGTGCGTACTCGAAAACCTCGACTTCGCCGGATTTCCGGCCGATTGCGAGCCGCTTCCCGTCCGGGCTCCAGGCCGCGCTCGTCGCAGTGGCCAGTTCACCCGGGAGTGGGATGGCCTCATCCCGCATGATGTCCCATAAGATGCACTCAAAGGAGGAATTCACGGCCAGCAGGTGGGGTTCACGTGGATGAAACGCGAGGTTCTGCAACCGTGGTGCGTAGTGACGACGGGGGTCGCCGTCCTTATGCAAGGGTAGGCTTGTTGCGAAATGAAGGGCAGCCACGGGCTGTGAGATCGTTCGGCTCCAGGCGCGCGCCCGAGTCGTGTTGAAGCGGGAGCGCCGGGCATCGGACGGTGCGACTCGCGGTGCGCTCGCGAACCAGAGGACGGCCTGGGCCGGTTGGTCGCGCTCGGCGGCCATGAGGCCCTGTGCCGTGTACATGTCGGCCAGCGTGCTTGCCAGCGAGCGCCGGGACTCTTCGGACTCGGCCCGGCGTTGCTCGGCCAGGCCACGCTGTTTCCCTTCTTCCGCTCGTGCGGCCTCGGCCTGGCTGCGTGCGCTCTTCTCGGCTCCCAATCGATTCTCCGCAAGCCGTTCGGCATCCCGAGCCCGCATGGCTTGCCAGGTACTGACCACGATCCCGACAACGAGCGCGGCAGCCACCAGGAGAACCGTCGAGATCGCTAACTTGTTGCGCCTGATAAGTCGGCGCATCCGATAGGCGGCCGACGGCGGGCACGCCTGCACCGGCCCGTCCTCCAGGTACCGGCGCAGATCCGCCGCCAGCCCGTTGGCCGTCTCATAGCGTCGGTTGCGGTCCTTCTCGAGCGCCTTCATCACGATCCAGTCCAGCTCTCCCCGCACCAGCCCGCGCAGCTTCTGCGGCTCGACGTGCCGGCAGGCCGCGATCGAGGGCAGCTCCTCGGTCGTCGAGAGCCGCAGGCTTGGCCGCGGTGATTCCTCCTCGCGAATCACCCGCAGCACCTCCAATTCTGGTGCGCGTGCTGCACGGCCTGGCAGACCGGGATGAACAGCTCGAGCCGTTCGCGGAGCGTCAGCCGGCTTTTGTCGCAGAACCGGGTGATGGGGATGCCCTTGACCAGCTCCATGACAAAGTAGGGGCGACGCGAGTCGGTCGTGCCGGCGTCGAGGACCTTGGCGATGTTGGGATGGTCCATGAGCGCCAGGGCTTGGCGCTCGGCGGCGAACCGGGCGAGCACCTGGCGGCTGTCCATCCCGGCCTTGATAATCTTCAGTGCAACGGTTCGCCTCATTGGCCGGGTTTGCTCGGCCATGAAGACGGTGCCCATGCCTCCTTCGCCGATGGCCTGTAAGAGCCTGTACGGGCCGATGTCCGCACCAGCGTCCTCGGTGGCAGGAGCCGAGCCCACCGCGCGAGTGGCCGATGCGGCCGGAGATTCGAGGAAGTTCCCGGCCTGAAAGTGTGCGTCGATCAGCCTCTCGACCCGGCGACGCAGCTCATCGTCCGAGCCGCAGGTTTGGGCGATGAACGCGGCCCGTTCCTCGCCCGAGGCGATCCCGATCGCGCCGCAGAAGATGGAATCTAGGCTGGTTTCGTCATGCGCCATGGTGGAATCAGTAGCTGTCCGCGCTGATGACCTCGCCATTGGCCTTGGTGCCGAGGGCCCACCACGTGGCCTGGTTGATCGAATCCTTGGCAAACCGGACGCTGCCGTCGGCCATGAGTATGTTCACGCCGCCGGGGTGGTAGCTCCCGGCCTTGGAGAACTCGCACTCGCCGTTTGGGGTCGGGGCGTCGGTGCACCAGGACCAGGGATTCACCTGGGAGTTCGGCGTCGCCACGGTGTTGAACAACGTGTCGGCCGCCCCGCCGCGCATCCAGTAATTGCCGCTGATGTTGTTGATGTTGGTTGCCGAATTATAGGCCGCGTTGCAGAGCTGCATTCCAGCCTGGACCGCGGGCCAACTCGCCGAGGCGTCGTAAACCTCCGCCGCGGCGAGAGTAACACCGAAAACACCCGTGGCCCGGTTCACATTGGCGGTCGAGCCATCGCCGACTAGCCCCTCCGAGAAGGCGATCGTATTCGACGTACCGTCAATACAGTTCTGAATGCCGTAGGATCTCCACCAGGTGAACAGCCCCGTACTGCCGGTTGTGACCTGAACGGTGGATGGGGTCGTGGTCGTGCCGAAGGAATCGAAGTAGCTGTTCAGGAGCGCCCCGCCCCCCGGGTTCGTCGCGACGCCCACGTTGGGATCGGACGGACACATGAATATTGCCACTTTGGTATTGTAGGCGGTTGATTGGATAGGGCCCGCTACAACTTGTGCCGTAGACACGCCGAAGTTGAAGTTGATTGAGTTGTAGAGCGTCGTCAGCTCCATGAACCCGAGCATCTGGGCTTGGGCACTGAGACCGTGAGGCCCCGAATAGGTATTAGGCGATATCTGCAAGTTCGCCGACGAGCCCATCGGGAAGCTCCCGAGCGCCTGGTGGTAGTTATGCAGGCCCAGCCCGATCTGCTTGAGATTGTTAACGCACTGGATGCGCCGCGCCGCCTCGCGGGCGGACTGGACCGCAGGCAAAAGCAGTGCGATCAGAACGGCGATGATCGCGATGACAACGAGCAATTCGATCAGTGTGAAACCCCGGCGACTTCGCTTTGGCTTGATCATGGTTAACTCACCTGATGGGTGCAATGATAGGATTCCCCAAAACCCGGCACGAGACTCCCCGGGCGGATGCGATGTGTGGCAGGACAATTCGGATATCGGTGGCGCCCGCGACGTTGACGGTAAGGGTCTGATTGCTGCCGCCGCTGCGAACTGTGCAGCCGCGGGCCGGCCACAGACACTCTTGCATCCAGTTGCGTGGCCCACGCGGGTCCGCTACTCTTAGAACGAAACCGTTGGACGCGCCGACAAACGGTGTGCTATCGTGGCAGGTGCGCGAAGTACTTACCAAGGAGCTTCGAAGGCGGGCAATCGATGAGCGAAGCCCCCGGCCCCACGGAACTGGCGACCACGCAGTTGCTGCCCTACCTGGCCAAGGGCGGCAACGAGGAAGCGTGGCGGGTCTTCGTCTTACGTTACCGGCCGCGCATTCTCCACTGGTGCCGACGGCTGCAAGCAGACGATGCCGAGGAGGTCGCTTCGCGCGTGCTGCACAAGCTGGTCGTCGGGCTGGCCCGCGGGGTGTACCGGCGGCACGCCCCTGGCACTTTCCGCGGCTGGCTGCGCCGGGTGGTCGGCAACGAGGTCGTGGATTTTCTCCGCCGGCAGCGCCCCGGCCAGCCGGCCGGCGACGTCCTCTCGTGCTGGCCCGACCCCGTCAGCGTTGACGAGCTGGCCGGCGAACTCGACCTAGAGTTACGGGCCGACTGCGAGCGCGCCGAGCAGATCTGTGTCCGCGTCCGCGGCCGCGTGCAACCGCACACCTGGGAGGCCTTCACGCGGACGTACCTTCAGGGCCAGGAGATCCGCGAGGTTGCCCGCGACCTCGGCCTGACGCTCTCGGGCGTGTACAAGGCCCGCGACCGGGTCCGCCGGCTGCTGGAAGAGGAAGGGCAGGCCGAGCCCGCCCCCTCCGTCGGAAAAGGTACCCTCCCATGAGCACGCACCTGTGCGACGAGCAGATCAGCCGGCTCCTGAGCGGCACACTGCCCGACGACGAACTGGTTCAGGCCGACGCCCATCTTTGGCAGTGCCCCGACTGCCGGGACGCAATGCAGCGAAGGACGGAACCGACGCCGGACCTGCCCCCGCTCGGCGCCGCGATCCGAAGGTGCCGCTCCCCAGAGCGCCTTGCCCGCAGTGCCCGGCTACGAGATCCTGGGCGAGTTGGGCCGCGGCGGCATGGCGGTCGTTTACCAGGCCCGGCAGCTCCAGCCCAACCGCATCGTGGCGCTGAAGATGATCCGCGCCATTGAGCACGCCGGCTCAACAGAAAGGCTGCGGTTCCAGATCGAAACGGACGCGGTGGCCCGCCTGCAACACACGCATATCGTGCAACTGTACGAGGCAGGCGAGGTGGGTGGCCAGCCGTTCTTCTCGCTGGAGTTCTGCGACGGCGGCACGCTCGCCCAGCAGTGGAAGAAGCAGCGGCCCTCCCCGCGGGAGGCCGCCGGGTTGATCGAGACGCTGGCGCGGGCGATGCACTACGCGCATCTGCGTGGGGTGGTCCATCGCGACTTGAAGCCGGGCAACGTGCTGCTGGCCGGGCCGGAGCGGGTGGCGAAGATCGCCGACTTCGGTCTGGCCAAGCGCATCGACGCCGAGGCCCGCGACGTGAGCCAGTCGGGCGCGATCATGGGCACAGCATCGTACATGGCGCCCGAGCAGGCGGCTGGCAAGGTCCACGACACCGGACCGGCGGCCGACGTGTACGGCCTGGGGGCGCTCTTGTATGAGTGCCTGACGGACCAGCCGCCGTTCTATGCAGAAACGGCCCTCGAGACGATGCAGCAAGTGCTGGAGCGAGAGCCGCTGCCGCCGTCGCGCCGGGGGGTAAGGGTGCCGCGCGACCTGGAGACGATCTGCTTGAAGTGCCTGAGCAAGGAGCCGGCTCGGCGTTTCGCCAGCGCCGAGGAGCTGGCCAACGACCTGCGGCTGTTCCAGGCTGGCGAGCCGATCCGGGCGCGTCCGGTCGGGACGGCGGAGCGCACCTGGAAATGGGCGCGGCGGCGGCCGGCGCTCACGGCGCTTCTGGGCGTGGTACTGCTGGCGATGGTCGGCCTGTCGGCTCTGTCCGTGATTGCGCTGGACCGCGAGCAGAAGGCGCACCGGGAAGCGGACAAGGCCACGAAGGCGCGCGACTTCCTGGTGCGAATCTTCCGCATCAAAGACATTCAGGCGGGCAACACGACCACCGCCCGGCAGATCCTCAACGAAGCCGAACAGCGCATCCCCATGGAGTTTGCCGATCAACAGGAGCTGCGCGACGAGCTGCTGGCGGCCATCGAAAATGTGAACCTCAATCTGGACCGGACTATTCCCGCCGCCATGATCCTGGAGGCACGTGGCGCCGTCAAGCTGCACACCCCCCGCGGCGGCAGCGCCCGGCCAGTGCCGCAAACGCTGCTCTATCCCGACGACCGCCTGAACCTGGCCGCGGATGCCAACGTGCAGCTCGTCTTTCTGTCCGACCTACACAAGGAACGGCTGCAACCGGGCCGGGAGGCGACCATCGGCCGCAAGGGCTGTTCACCGGCCGCCGCAGCGAGGGAGCGGGACGACAGCGTGCTGATGACGTTCGTACGTCTGCCGAAGGGGAGCTTCTACATGGGCTGGGACGGGAAGCCGGGTTCGGCGAAAGAGACGGAGATCAAAGAGGATTTCGAGATTGCGCTCCATAACGTGACGCAGGGGCAGTGGGAGGCGATCATGGGCAACAACCCGAGCTGGTTCTCTCGTACGAACGGCGGCAGGAACTGGGTTCTGGACGTCTCCGATGAAGAGCTGAAGCTGTTTCCGGTCGAAAATGTGTCCTGGTATGACGCCCAGCAGTTTATCAAGAAGCTGAATGAAAAAGAGCGCGGGCGTGGTTATTTGTACCGCATGCCAAGTGAGGCGGAATGGGAATACGCCTGTCGAGGCGGGGCCACTTCTGAGGAAGAATGCTCGTACCACTTCTACTTCGATAGGCCAACTAACGACCTGTCGTCAGAAAAGGCGAACTTCAACGGCAACGAGCCGTTCGGCAAGGCACCGACGGGGCCATGGCTCACGCGGCCGACACGGGCGGGGGCCTATCCCTCGAACAGATTGGGTCTGTGCGACATGCACGGCAATGTGTGGCAATGGACCGACACGGCGCGGCGCTCGGACCGGGTGGACCGGGGCGGCAGTTGGCGCGACTCCAGCCGTAGCTGCCGGGCGGGGGAACGCTTCGAGCTCCCGCCGACAGTCCAGGGCATGAACCTCGGCTTCCGTCTTGCCCGAGTTCCCGTGCGGTAGCCAGGCAGACAAGCGGGAGCGAACCGCTGCGTCGCCGGGAGCGCAAGCCAGCGGTCGGTGTCGGGGCGAGGGACGAGTGGAGAGGGAGACTCTGCGCCGGAGCGTAGAGGCGGTGCGGGGACTCGTCGGGAGTGTGGCAGTCGGTCCGGCAGGCGGCAAACGGTCTGGAGGGGTTTTGTGAATCTGCGTCGGCGGAAACGCGGTCCCTCGGGCGGCGGCTAAGATCGGCGGCGACATCGCCCAGGCCCTTCGACACGCCGGGGTGGCAGTCCAGGTGATGAGTGTGGTCCGGTGCTGCCTGCGGACGTCCGAGCGCCTGGTCCGCGAGTACCCTGACGAGTACCTGCCAACCCGCACGATCCGCAGCGCGAGTCCGGAGTCGTTGGCACGCCTTCTGCCGGACCGCTGGGCCTCGGCGAACCCCGGGCATCTGCTTACCCATCGTCTCGAGGAATCGCGCCAGAAGGCAAAGTGGCGTGAAGGGCGCCAGGCAATGCGCAGAAGGCAGTCCAAGGTAGGTTCTCACCGGGCGCGATTGCGTTGGCGCCCTGCCGAAGGCCGGAAGTGCGTTGGCAGCCTTGATCGGAATCCGTGCTGGCATCGCTTCGGAATGACTCACAGACGGTTCGTCGAAATTCGATGGGATCGACGACGACCTGCGAGTTGGCTGGTTTCTGGATTGGCAGGGAAGTGGTACGATGCACGCGACTGCGAAGTCGCTTTGGCTCTGGCCATGATCCATCTCACTTAATATGCATCTTGGATCTTGGCTGTCTTGTCATGTCGGCTTGGTGCACTTCCCCCATAAGAGTCTGTGTCCGTCCGGAATCCCGCGGAGTATCTCCCGTGAGCGATCGGCGATCCTGTATCGAATGTGGCGCGAGCCTTGCAGCCAATGCACCGCAGGGACTCTGCCCGAAGTGTTTTATGGGTGCGGGGGTGTCCAAGACGGTCACGCACTGGCCGGCGGCGAGACCTGAGGCCGCCGGTCCGCCGGCCAGCAGATGCGTCGTCGACCTCGCCAAATTCCAGCGCTCGATCGTCGAGATCGGGCTGATCGACGCCGAGGAGCTAGCGCGGTTCGTCGTGGCGCCCGATCAGGTCTCACGCCTGGCCGGTGCCTTGATACGGGCAGGGAGGTTGACGGCTTACCAGGCGGCCGCGCTCGCTCAAGGAAAAACCAAAGGACTTCTGATTGGTGACTATCTTGTCCTGGACAAGCTGGGACAGGGGGGAATGGGGGTCGTCTTCAAGGCGCGGCATCGTCCGACGGGCCATGTCGTCGCGATGAAGGTCTTGCCGCCGTCGTTCGGCCGCGACCGCGCGGCGGTGCAGCGGTTCCGTCGCGAGGTCGAGATCGCATCGCGGCTGGACCACCCCAACCTCGTCGCGGCCCTTGACGCCAGCGAGGTCCAGGGTGTGTACTTCCTGACCATGGAATACATCAGCGGTTACGACCTCGACCGCCTGGCGGCCGACGGCGGGCCCCTGCCGATTGACCTCGCTCTGCACTGCACGATCCACGCAGCGCGGGGCCTGGCCGCCGCTCACGCCCAGGGGATCATCCACCGCGATGTCAAGCCCGCCAATGTGATGCTCGATGAAATGGGCTCGGTCCGGGTCCTCGACCTGGGCCTGGCGCGCGTCGTGGAAGCAGGCAATCTGATCGGCGGGTCCCCGGTTGGCTCCCTGACTCAAAGCGGTGCTTACATGGGAACGGTGGACTTCATGGCCCCGGAGCAGGCCGACGACCCCAGAAATGTTGACCACCGCGCCGACATCTACAGCCTGGGTTGCACGCTCTACTTCCTCCTCACCGGCCGCCCGCCGTTCCTGGCCGACACGGTTTTGAAGCGGTTGATGGCTCACCAGGAGCGGCCGGCCCCCTCGCTTCGGGCCGCGGCCCGAAGCGTCCGAGAAACTCGAAGCGGCCTATCTCCAGATGATGGCCAAGCTGCCAGCGGAGCGCCCCGACTCGATGGCCGACGTGATTGATCACCTGGAGGCTTGTCGTACGTCTCCCGATAACGAGGATGAAGCACGGTCCGGTCTGACGGCCTTCGCCAAGAGGGCATTCAAGCGAGCCGTGCCACGAGGCCGCGATCGCGGCCCCGACGCATCCATCTTCGCCCGCCGCCCCAAGACGGAAGGCCTGCAATGGGATCCCGACGTCCGATTTGAAGACGTCGTGATGGACCTTCGAGATGAGGAGCGGCCCGGACCGCTGACCGAGGAGAGGCTGCCGCCGATCGTCTCCCGGCAGATCCCGAAGCGGGTCCGCCGTCGGCGATCTTCAGTGCCGTATGGGCTGATCGGGCTTGCCTTGATCGGGATGGCCATCGTTGCGTACGTGCTGCTGCCACGTAGCAAACCCATCATTCAGGAGGCGGCCACGACCGCGCCCAAATCACTCCCTCCAACGACCGAGGCACCTGCTACCCCGCGAACTGGCAGCGTGCTTTACGTGGACGAGTTCAACGACCGCACGAGCGGCTGGGACGAGGAACCCGCCGAGCAACGGTTCAAGAAGGGCGACGAGTACCACGGGTATGTCGACGGCCTATACTGCATCGACGCCTACACTGGACCAGCGTGGTGGTTTTGGCGGTTTCCTAAAGGGGCGTTTTCTGAATTCACCTGTAACGTTGTGGCAAGGGTCTACGGCGACAAGCCCGATAGCTTCGGCAAACTGCTCATCGGAATCGGCCTCGAGGGACCGAACGGCCTCCAGGTCGGTCTTCACGCGGACGGTCGTATCTTTGTCCTCAGGAGGGACCGGAGTGCCGAGGGGTGGAAGAATCTGGGCGTGCGTCGTCACTCCGCGATCAAGACAGGGCCCAATGACTTCAACAAATTCGTCCTCAACGTGAGGAAACGCCGGGTCGAGATCTTCATCAACGGGGTGCAGGTCTATGACCCGGTGAACCTGGATTGGGACGTGACTCCGGCGAACCTGTCATTAGGCATCGATTGCAAGGTCCCGAACATCCGCGCGGAGTTCGATCGCATCGAGATCCGTGAGCTCGCCTCGTCCCCCGCGACCAGCGCGGGCGACAGCCCGCTCGAGACCCGCGAACCCGCGACAAAACCCGGAACGCTGGAGCGCCCACGCGTCTTGTACGTTAACGAATTCAACGACCCGAATAGCGGCTGGCCCCGCGACGACAAGACGGACCACCGCCACGGTTACTCGGACGGTGTTTACTACATCGAGACAGACGCAGGGGCATTTTACTGCTGGCGCCCAGAAGATCGCCCTGTTCTGGATGCCGGCAACAGCCTCCACGTCGTCGCCCGCGTCCTGGGGCAAGGGTCGGGAACACCCGGATCCTGGTACGTCATGTGTGAGACGAAAGACCCACGCGAAAGCAGACAGGGGAAGCCCAGAGGGTTCCAGGTCAACATCAACCGCAACGGAGAACTCTTCCTGGCGCCGCTTGCGTATAGCGCAGACTTCTACCCTGAGGATCCTCGAATCGGCCCGATCGTGCATGCGGCCATCCGGCCCGGAAACCAGTACAACGCGCTCGAGATCCGCTCGAAAAAGCGCCAGGTTGAGATTCTCGTCAATAACGTCCAGATCTGCGCTCCCGTGACCTTCGATTGGGAGGTGACCCCGACCCGCATCCTTTTGGGCAGCGGTGACAGCGATCACAGAACCCGCTCGGAGTTCCAACGGATCGAAGTCCGCAAGCTCGATGCGCCCGCACGACTACAAGAGCGATAGGCCAACGGCCGTCGCGGAAAGCGTCCGGAGAGGGGATCAGTGTTGCCCACGGCGAGGCCAAGCCGGGTTCGAGCGCGCCTTCAGCGACCGGCCCGAATGTCGGGGCTCGATGTTGATCGAAGCCGTCCAGAATGATGATTCGCACGCAGAAGGCGTTCACGAATTTCGAAATCGTCGCCGAGTCGCGGCACCTCCGTTCCGGCGGGAATTCCCGAATCGTCGTGTGGGTCAAGGAGGGATTCCTGACTGAACTGAAGCCCGGCACGTTGATGAGTTGTATGTTGCCTGATTTATTGAGCTTGGGACAACGAGTTCTTGGCCGACCTGGTGGACGCAGTTGCTGGAGTGAGTTTAAGCCTGCGGGGCGACCAGATCAACGACCGCAACCTGACCGTGATCGCTGCCGTCTAGCGGGATGGGGACCGACTCGCCGGCGCGTGCGCAGTCGCGAACCACATCCATGTAGCGGGCCGCCTTGCCCTGCCCGGTTGGTCCCGTCCAGACTTCGATGAGCGTGTCAGGGCCCTTGAGACCAACAAGGTATGCGGTGGCAGGTCGGTCATTGGATAAATCTTCCCCGCGACCAGCTCGACCTTCTGGTCTTCAAAAATGCCGGCGGCCATCATGCGGTAGAATTGACGGACATCGTCATGAATGCAATACTGCGGCTTTCAGGCGCCGTCGAGCGAGATTCCGCCATCGAAGTCTGGCTGAACTCGCCGCCGGACGTTTTGCGTTCGATTGCACGCAAGTGGTTCGCGCAGATGCGAGTGTGCGGCGACGACGTCCGAGAGCTAATGCACGACGGATGTCCCGTCGCGTGTGTACACGATGCGCCATTTGGGTACGTCAACACCTTCAGGTCACATGTCAATGTCGGCTTCTTCAATGGTGCGGTCCTGAAAGATCCCGCGAGCTTGTTGGAAGGAACTGGCAAGCGGATGCGGCACGTAAAGCTGAAGCCCGGCTTCGAAATCGATTCCTCATCTCTTACGGCCCTGATCCAGGCGGCTTACCTGGACATGAGGGTGCGAGCAAAACTTGGATGACGATGTTGTGCCAGAGTTTTCTCAGGCTCGGCTTGGTGGATGAAATGAGATTAATGGTATTTGAACTTTTCTGGTTGAGACAGACCTGCCAAGATGCGAACGATGGCCGAAAGATACAATGGCCAGGAAGACCAGCGTAGAAATGTGTCGGTCGACAGAAGAAATCCCCAGAGGTTAGCCATGGCGGCGATCAACACCCTGAACCCATTCCAGAGTAAGATTCGCGACCTGGCAACCGCGGGGCTTGGCAAGCACGCTGGAATTGTCGTCGGGATCCTGCGAGGCGGCGACCAGTGGGTGGCTGGGTACGGGAGTTTCGACGCGGGGCAGCAACCGCCCGATGAGGATGCTATCTTTGAGATCGGCTCCGTCACCAAAGTATTCACGACCCTGGTGCTCGCGGAGATGGTCCTGCGCGGCGAGGTTGCCCTCGACGACCCAGCGCAAGAATACCTCCCCTGCACCCTTCAGATGCCGAAGTGGAGGGGCCAGGAAATCACGCTCTTACACCTGGCAACGCATACCTCCTCGCTGCCGCGGCTGCCACGCAACCTGTGGAAGACGATGAAGGACCTAGCCAATCCGTACGCCAATTATCAAGTCAGCGACATGTACGAGTTTCTGTCCGGTTACAAGTTGAAGCGTCCAATCGGCAGCGGTGTGGAATACTCGAACCTCGGCATGGGGCTTCTGGGCCACATCCTCGGACTCGCGGCCGGCAAGAGTTACGAAGAATTGGTCAGCGAACGTATCCTGCGACCGCTCGGGATGAACCACACGTCGATCACACTCAGTCCCGACCAGCAGGGGCGGCTGGCGCCGGGGCACACCTCGAGGGGCAAGGTGACGGCGAATTGGGATCTCCCTACCTTGGCCGGCGCCGGCGCATTGCGCTCGACTGCCGGCGACGTACTCCGCTTCGTGGCGGCGAGCATGAACCGCGCGACCGGTCCCCTCGCCGAGGCGGCGCGGCTCTGTCAGCGCCTTTATCCCAAGACTCGCAAAGCCTTACCGTCCTGGAAGGACTACGCCCTTGCTCTGCTTTTCAGCGGATTGGGTGTTTTCGCGCAATGGCAGTTCAGACTGGCTCCCAGCGATCCGCTCATCGTGCTGGCGGTGTCCTGGCCAATTCTTTTCGCCACTTCGTGGTTGGGACTGGCTCCAGGATTGCTTGCCACGGCAACGACGGTGGCCGGCACTTATTTTCTGCAACACAGCGACAACTTCAGCTTGTGGGTATTCGGCGGCGCGATCGTGATAGCGTTATCAGGAGGTTTCGCCTTGCGTAGTCCCCGCTTGCGCAATCGGAGAGTCATGCTCGGCTGGCAATATCAACGACTCTACCAGCTCGGTGTCGGCATCGACGCGCGAAACGTATGGGTTAGCGCGGCGCGGCACGTATTCCATCCGTTTAAGCGCGGCCCACGCTTGGTCTGGCACAATGGCCGCACCGGTGGCTATGCGAGCTTCGTGGGCTTCATTCTCGAGACGGAAGCTGCTGTCGTGGTGCTTGCGAATTCGGCGAAATCGGTTGATTCAGTGGGAGTGGAGATCTTGAAGCTGTTGAATCGGGAGACGTCACCAAACTGGGGCATCGCACGAGGTTCGAGCGAAGCACAGCAAGGCGAAGGGAAACAAAGCTAGCACATCCGCCGGGGGCGTCGATCAGGAAGGTACTGACAATCCCGGTCGGGATCACGAACAGGCCGGGCACAACTTGCCGAGCAGCGGCCATTTGCACCGCCTCGAGCGGCAGCCCCGCTCGGTCTCTTGCGTAACGGCCATGATGATCGAACTCACATCGTCGTTCCGCTGGCTAGCCTTGAGAATCCAACATCCCGAAATCATCCGGTGAAAAAGCCTTTCAAAAAGATGCGTCGAAGGGCTTCCACTCGAAATAAAATCGGGGCAATTGGACGGCTATTGAACTTGTTTGGCCGGGATCGCATGCTGGACAGTTGACACAGGCATCATTGGAGAACTACACCTGCCGGACGCGCAGACTTCTCGGCGAGACGGTAATCGCCGCTTCGTTCGGTGGCCTCCGTATTTATTTAGCAGTCAGGCATCGGATTTGCGGCGCTTGTCAGAGTGGCTATTCCAATCGGCGTGACGTCGACCCTCACTTAGCAGACGGCGCGGCCCCGACAGAACAGAGGCCAGTCTAAGGGGAGGTAAGGACGATGGTACGAGTCGCCCTGATCACAGGAGCGAGCCGGGGAATCGGTGCGGCAACCGCGTTGGTGCTGGCCGAACACGGGTACCGGGTGGTCGTGAACCACCGCGCCAGCGCACCACAGGCCGAGGAGGTGGTGGCGACCATCGCCGCGGCCGGCGGCGAAGCGGTGGCGATTAAAGCCGACGTCACCGTGCCGAACGACGTCACCGCCATGGTCGATGAAATCGATCGGCGGTGGGGCGGGACGGACGTGCTCGTGCACAACGCGATGACGCCGTTTGCCATCACCTCGTTCGCCGAGCTGAGCTGGGAGCAGCTCGGCGGCAAGCTGGACAGCGAGCTGCGTGCCGCGTTCCTGACAACGAAGGCCGTTGTGCCGGGAATGGTTTCGCGCGGATACGGTCGGCTGATCTATCTGAGTACCGGGCTGTCGCGTCGTGCGCGTGATGGGATGATCACGCTGGGCACCGCCAAGGCGGCCCTGGACCAGTTCGTGCGGTACGTCGCTTTGGAGCTGGCACCGCACGGGATCACCGCCAACCTCGTTGCACCGTCGACGGTGGAGGGAACCAGGGTGACCGAGCAATTCACAGCCGAGCGGATGCGCGAGTTAGCCGCGACCACGCCAATGCGACGGCTGCCCAGTCCCGACAATGTCGCCCAGACCGTGGCGTTCTTGGCAAGTGAGGATTCCGGTTTCACCACCGGCCACTACCTTCCGGTCAACGGGGGCCTTGCGATGGACTGAACGCAGCGAGCGCGAGTGCGCTGTCCGAGATTGTGAGAAAGGCTATTCCGCCGATGCACACGATCGACCTGACCTACGTAGGGCGTGGTATCCACGAAGAACTGATCGCGTATGTGGCCGATCAGGAGGGATTCTTTGAGGATGAAGGTGTCCACATCGCCGTCCGCGACGGAATCAAGTGGGAGACCGAGCGCCTGCGCGGTGGTGCAACCATCGGTTTGGGCCGGGCCTTGTTGTCGCGGCTGACCGACGGCATCCCATGGAATGTGCTAGTCGTCAACACCCATTGTCCGCTGTTCTGGTTCATCGGGCGCGGCGAGGTGAAATCCATGGATGATCTTCGCGGGCGCCGACTGGCGGTCCACCCACCCCGCACCGCACCCGGCTGTTTCGCGCGAATCGTGCTGCGCCGGCACGGTCTCGACCCCGATCGCGACCTGCAGTGCGTCGTACGAGCCCCGGGTGACTACCAGATGGATCTGCGGCAACTTCGCGACGGTTCGATCGATGCGGCCTACGTGGGCAGCACGTTAGGGCCCGAACAGGTCGCGGGCGAGGAGGGATTTTCGGTCCTGTCCTGGGTCGGCGACCATTTCCAGATCCCCACCGTGGGAATCGCCGTGGACCCCGCTCGTATCCCGCTCGACAGCCCGGCGCTGCAGGCGCTGGTGCGGGCCAACCAGCGAGCCCTTCGCACGATCGCCGAACAGCCCCAGTTGGCCGTCGACTACATCGCCTCGTTCCTCAGCCGGCTGACCCGTGATGAAGTTCAGCGATACTACGAGCGCTACATCGGCCCATACTTCACCTCCGACGGTCGGGTAGACCTCAACGTCGCCCAGCGCGCGGTCAACGCGGTCGCCACCGAACTCGGGGTCGCGGCGGCATCGGTTGACCAGATGTACCAGCCCGCCCTGTGACCGCTGCCGCGACGACCCAACAGTCGTCTGCGTAGGGAGATAGGGGCGGCTGAAATGGGTGCCACGATTCGCAGCCCCGTAGTTGGCGACTCTCCCGAGTAACGGATCTTGTTGGATAATGACAAGTTAGGCGGCACGGAGTCGTAGATGCTAGTAGACTCGTGCATTCCGGTCATACCCAGCGCCGATCTGGAGAAGAGTCTGCGCTTCTGGGTCGAAGGGCTTGGGCTGTCCATGGATCGCGCGATGCGGCAGGACGGTCGCCTCGTCGGATGCATGGTTCATAACGAGCGTCTGGCTGACTCTCGATGCTGACGATCCTGCTCGTTGAACTGTACGCCGGAGCCTACATGCTTGATGTACGCGACCGAATCCTTACACGTTAGGATGCGGGTTTGTTTCCCGCCGCCTTCAGTTCTTCGCTGAATTTGCAGTCAACGGATAATGACGGGAAGCCCTCGGCCAACACCGCCCGATGCGCCGCCGGGGTGTCGTCTTTTCGCCCCACCTTTCCGACCAGCTTGGCCAGCTCAAAGTTCGACTCCCCCAGCGCACGCCGCGAGGCAATGTCGGTCTCCGTGCCCAAGAGTGCGCTCAGCTACCCGTAGAAATCCGCTGCCGTCTACAGGAGACGGTTGCGCATGTCTTTGAACTTCTCTTCCTTGAGCAACCTAGTCATCCAAGTGATCCTGTTAGAAGTTCGGTAATTGACGAGCCCATGCCGGCCCTGTATTCTCTACGCGTTCTTATTGGATGATCACAAATTCTTTAATCCGCGCCGGTGTCCGAACGGTTGCAGCTTGTTCGTTGTGTTCACACACACAAGGGGGGGACAGGCCTCCGCCCGCGGATCCTGAACCGTCTGGAGTACCATCACGGCGAAGTTTCTGTTCATCTATCGCGAAACCACCGTGAGCCGTGCCCAGCCGTCTCCTGAGGAAATGCAGGCTTTGCAGGCGGCCTGGAACGCATGGACGCAAGAATTCAGCTCGGCGATTTTGCCCGGAGGCGACGGATTGAAGTAACGAAAAGGAACGATAAATGACTGCAAAGAATGGCACGCGGAAGTCCGCCAAGAGCAGTAGCGCGATCCGCAAGACGTCCAAGGGGTTCACGGACGATGAACGTGTCGCGATGAGGGAGCGGCTCCAAGAGCTGAAGGCGGAGGGGCGCCGCGGACCGCGCGCGGACAAGGCGGACACGGAAAGCGCCGTGCTCGCGCAGATCGCCGCGATGCCGGGACCGGATCGCGCCTTGGGCGAGCGGCTCCATGCGATCATCAAAGCCAGCGCGCCAGCCCTTTCGCCGAGACTCTGGTACGGGATGCCCGCGTATGCCAGGGACGGCAAGGTCGTCTGCTTCTTCCAGAGCGCGGCCAAATTCAAGACGCGGTACGCCACGTTCGGCTTCCAGCACGCGGCGAACCTCGACGAAGGCGCCATGTGGCCGGTCGCCTTCGCGCTGATAGGGTTGAATGCCGCCGAAGAGGCAAGGATCAGCGCGCTCGTGAAGAAAGCGGTGAGCTGAGGACTGAGGAACCCGTTATGCCTTTGGTGCGCGATGTCTATTCATGACTACCTAATCGATCACCGTGGGTTCGATTGGCCGTCCCTTTTCGCTGAATGGACATGGCTGGTCCCGAACAAGCTCACTGTGTGGCTTATGAATCGCTTCGGCGACCTCTTTCTCGTTTGCGAGGACGGCTCAGTTCACATGCTTGACGTTGGCAGGGGCTCCCTCGAACAAGTCGCGAACAGTCGTGAAGAGTTTCAGGCTAAGGTCGATGAAGAGGATAATGCAAACGATTGGTTCATGATTCCGTTGGTCGATCAGCTTGTGGCCGAAGGTATGACACTAAAAGCAGGCGAGTGTTACAGCTACAAGCAGCTGCCGGTTCTGGGTGGCGATTACACCATTGAGAATACCTGCGCGCTGCCAATCGCCGAGCATTACGGAGCGTACGGTTCAATCCACAACCAGATCAAGGACCTGCCCGACGGAGCCCAAGTTGTGCTGAAGGTCACGAAGTAAGGGCACAAGCAACGGCTCAAACTGACCTGTGCCGCTGTCTGCCGGATGAATCGATGCGGCGGCCGACATGGCGATCAAGATCCTTGAAATGGCCGGCTACGCATGAGCGAATCGCGCGCGCTGGTGGACCACTTTCTTCGCCACGAGTTCGGCCGGCTTGTCGCCGTGCTGACCCGGTCACTCGGCGTGCGCCGGCTTGACCTCTTCCGCCTCGGCCGACACTCCGCCGGCGAGCGCGCCTGGCGGGAAGCCCTTCGCTTTACCACTGCCCGCGCCGAACGAGAATTCTTGCGTCGCCGCCTCGCCGTCTGCCGGGGCGATGGAGGCGAGCCCACCACTCGGTAACGCCGACCCAAGGAAAAAAACGCAGTCGAAAGTAGCGAGCGAGCAGGTATAAGCTCACTTTATTTCGGAGTATCAATCGCGGATCAAACCATCCGCCGCCCATTCGGGACACGAGTGAATTCCATCGTGCCGTCGTCAACGGCGCTGAACCTGAGGTCGAGCATATCCAGCAAGTAGTTCTGGTGAAACTTCCACGGCCTCCTGGGCCCCTGTTTCGGCAGAAACTCGATCCCCCTGCGGATATAGCCCGAATTCAGGTTGATTGCCGGCTTATCCACCATGACTGGCTCATGTCCAACCGGGGTGGCGCAATCATAACCGTGCGCGATCATGTGATTCAGCAGCCGGCAGACATATTCGGCCACCAGATTACACTTGAGCGTCCACGAGGCATTGCTGTAACCGATGGTGAAGGAGAGGTTCGGGACGCCGCGCAGCATCATTCCTCTGTAGCTTAATCTTCCGGCCGCATTGATTGGAGTACCGTCGAGCGCAACCTGCATCCCGCCCAGGCACTTCAGCCTTAAACCCGTGGCCGTAACGATGATGTCGGCTTGCAGTAGATCGCCTGACTTGAGCCGTATGCCTCGTTCGGTAAAAGTCTCGATCTCGTCGGTGACGACCGACGCCTTGCCCGACCGGATGGCAACAAATAAGTCGGCGTCGGGAGCCACGCAAAGGCGCTGGTCCCACGGGTTGTAACGAGGCGTAAAGTGCTTTTCGACGTCGTAATCTGGGCCGAGTTGTTCTCGCACGAGACGCAGGATCTCTTGTTTCACCCGTTCCGGCTTTCGCCGCGAGAGGTGATAAAAGTACATCCCCAGGAGCAAGTTCTTCCAACGGATGACGCGGAGCGCGAGCCCGACGGGCAGCAATCGGCGGATCCAGTCGGCCGCCACATCGTCCGATGGGCGTGCGACGATGTAAGTCGGCGAGCGCTGGAGCATGGCCACGTGCGCGGCGGTCCTGGCCAGTGCCGGCACGAGTGTCACCGCGGTCGCGCCACTGCCGATCACGACAATTCGCTTGCCTTCGTAGTCAAGATCCTCGGGCCAGCTCTGCGGGTGCACGATGCGGCCCTGGTACCGATCAATGCCCGGCCAGCCTGGCAGATAGCCTTCGGCGTAGTCATAGTAGCCGCTACACATGCAAATGAAGCTGCACGCGAACTGGACGGTCTTCCCTTCGGGGCCCGTCGCGTCAACCGTCCACGCGGCGTCCCGCGACGTCCACGACGCAAGCGTGACCTGATGGCCAAACCGAATCTTGCGATCGATGCCATATTCTTGTGCCGTTTCCGCGATGTATTTGCGGATGCTCGACCCGTCGGCGATCGCTTTTCTGTCTCGCCAGGGACGAAAGGGATAGCCGAGCGTATGCATGTCGGAATCGGAGCGTACTCCCGGATAGCGGAACAGGTCCCAAGTTCCGCCGATCGCGCTTCGGCCGTCCAGAATCGCGTATGTTTTGGCCGGACATTTCGTCTGAAGGTGATAGGCCGCGCCGATTCCGGAAAGCCCTGCGCCCACGATGAGCACGTCGAAGTGTTCCACGTGTCCCGGCTCTCCGACATGCGGGGGTGCGATTTCAGTTCATGCCTTTTCCTCGACAACTCGCCAACCCGGGATAGAATTCCAAGATCGCGTCGCTCACGCAAGGTCAAGCTGGCTCCCTATGCTCGCTCGTGCCTTCGCTCGACAGTCAAACGGTATCGAAAACCAGCAGCCAGAGCGCACGGCGCAGAATCGTCTTTTCAAAAAGGTATTGACGAACCCGGATGCCTTGTTCACACTACTTGTTCGGTTACTTTATTCATGCGTGGCACACCAAGTGACTGTGATGCGGCACATCGCGCGACGTCTCCTGTTTGCTTTGGTTTTCGCATGTCACGCGGCGGTTACGCTGTGTGGCCCGTGCTTGCACGCGCTGCCGGGGTCATCGCACGAGCTTGGGGCGACCTCGAAGTCGCAGCATACCGACCACCCCGCTCAATCGCGCCGTGACGGAGCGGATAACTGCCTGATTTGCCAGTTTGTCGCGCAAGGGCAACTACTCGCTGAAGTCTTCACCGCGACCTCGTTCGATCAAATGAACGAGTTGGTGCCGCGCGTTGCCGCCCTATCACACCCGGTCTCCGTACCCCTTTCGTCATTCCCACGTGCACCGCCGATTGCCAATTTCACGTTGTCGTGATCGTACGCGCGGTCTGTCGCCTCCGCGGTCTCACGCTGCCCACTCACCGGCGTTTTCCGCCGTTTGAGCCTTGCTCGTCACGCGCGAACAGGCCCGCGACCGCCGCTGGTATGGCCCCGCTCCCGTCACCTTTGGGATCAGAGCGCGGCAATCATCTTGATCGTCGCCGACAGAATCCGTCGCGGCGCGCTAGCTAGATCACACTCGGCTTGGGCTCCACAGTCCGGCTCGGTCCCCGCTTGATTGTGGCGGGCGGTGTGTACCTCGTCACGTGGGTTATTTGGTCAACGACCTTTTCGATCGGGTCCACCTCGCGGTTTTCACTCATCATTCATCGTGTCTGTTTTTATCGGAGAGAGATTTATGAAGCGCAGTCAACTACAAACTGATGACAAGGGATTCACCCTCATTGAGGTGCTGGTCGTGATCTCAATAATCGGGGTCCTGATCGCCCTGCTCCTGCCCGCGGTTCAGGCAGCTCGTGAAGCAGCTCGCCGGGCCCAGTGCGTCAACAACCTCAAGCAGATCGGCGTCGCGCTGTTCAATTACGAGAACAGTGTCGGCACGTTTCCTCCTGGCTACATCGATTACCAAAACAACTCCGCCAATACTCCCGACCTGGACATGGGACCGGGCTGGGGCTGGGCGGCCATGATACTGCCCATGCTGGAACAGCAGCCCCTGTATAACTCGATCAATTTCAGCCTGGGAATAACAGTCGTGAGCAATCCGGCCAGCGCAGCCAACGGCACGGCCGTGCTGACGTCGTTGACCGTCTTCCAGTGTCCTTCGGATGGTTACAACCCGCAGCCCTGCATCCTCTACGACAGCACGTTCACCAACCCCATCGCCACGGTGGCGCACTCCAACTACGTCGCTGTCTGCGGCTGGGAGGAATGCTTTATGAACGCCACCGGAAACCCCCTATGGTACTACCCCAACCAATACGACGGCAACGACCTCGACGGAGACCCCACGGACGGCATCTATGGCAGCAACAGCGGCATTACCTGTGGGTTTGGCGCGGCCGGCATCGGCATGTTCTGGCGCAACAGTAACACGCGCATTTCCGCCGTCACTGACGGACTGAGCAACACGAACTGCATCGGCGAGCGCTGCACCGCCCACTCCCCAACCACCTGGGTCGGCGCAGTGACGGGAGCAAGATGCCCCGCGTGGATGTGTACCACGCCCTGGACAACCCCCAATACTCCTCCCGCCCAGTGCCCGAATACCGGAAATGGCACCGCCTACGACCAGTCGGACTTCGACGAAGCCTTGTGCCTCGGCCACGGCAACGCCACGCACAAGCCCAACAGCGACAACCCGGTATTCGACCCCGATGTGTTTTGGAGCATGCACCCAGGTGGAGATAATATGCTGTTCGGCGACGGCTCGGTGCGTTTCCTCAAGACCGGCATCTCCCCGGGCTCGTATCAATACCTAATGACCAGAGGCGGTGGCGAGATCATCTCCGGAGATTCCTATTGATTGCCGCGGGCCGCGCCGCACCAGCCGGCGGATGCTGGCCGTTCGCCTTGTTCTTCGCCGCTATTCAGACGGAGGCGTTGAGTCATGCGCATGCACACGGGTTTGGTTCTGTTGCTTTGCTTGCTGGCGTGCGTCGGCTGCAGCCAGCAGAAATCGACCGACGAATTGATCGCGGATCTGAAGTCGGACAAAGAGATCGAGGGGGTTATCGCGGCGCGCACCTTGCCGCGCGGAAAGGACGACGCGGCAAAGGTCGTTCCGGCGTTGATCGAGGCCCTCACGCATAGGGGCAGCGACGTCCGCCGCAGCTCCGCCCTCAAACTTGGCGAGTTCAAAGAACAAGCCAACGATGCCATCCCCGCGCTCCAGAAGGCGGAGGAGCAAGACGGTGACGCCAGGGTTCGCGAAGCTGCCGGCATCGCCCTGTCGCGCATCGATCCGGTACGATTTCCCTACTCGCCCGGGGCAGCCAGGATAGGGATTCCCAACACGCACAAGGTGGGGAAGAAACGGTCGGATTTCCGTGCACGCACCGGGAACGGATCGACGGGGGATCGGCGGTAGCTTCTCAAAGTCCCTCGAAGGGGGTGCGGACGAGGTGGCGATCGGCGACGCCACGAACCTAGTGGCCGCAGCCGGCGCCGACTCTGTGCAGAAGGCGTTTTCGGGGATGAACCGCTAACGTGCGGTGATGAGTTTTTCTTGATGCGTCACGATGGGTACATAGCCGGTCTCCAGGCCCTCCGGCGGCGTCACGAGCAGGGCGGGGTCAAGTTTCACGAGAGTCCCGCGGCTGGGAGGCGGCATGTAATCGCGGTCGATCGGCCAGGTCGCGTGGATCTTTTCCACAAAGGCTTGCAGGGCCGCCTTCTTCGAAGAGTCCCAGTTGTATTGCTGGAACGAGGGCTGGTCGACGAAGCGATACCACGAATAGGTCGCCACGGAGCCGTCGGCGAGCGTGGCCTTGAACGGGCCTGTCTTGGGACCAGGCCGGAGCCAGGCACCGGTCGCCGGCGAGGTATAGGCCGCCCCCATTCTGGCGTGCGAAAACTCCCGCCCATGCAACTGCGTTTCCGCGGGCACCTCCGACGCCGGCACGGCGACGCGTTCTTGACCGATCTGTTTGTAATACTGCGGGAACGTCCCCCTGGGACTGATGTCGCTCGCGAACCACTGCAATCCCCAGACGTTGCCTTCGAAGACCTTGGTATCGAAGACCTTCTCGACGCGGGCGATTCGCTTGCCGTCCTGGTCGTAGCGGGTCGTATGAGTCGTCAGCGACGACTTCCACGCACCCCTCGCGTCGAATTGACCCGATATTGGGCGGCCACCTTTCCGCCACGCCTTGAACTGGTCGTGAAGGGCGGCCCTGGAGTAATAAGTTACGTCCTGGACCAGGTAGGCACGACCCTGCTCGTCGACGGGAAATTGCAGCTTGGGGATCTTCGAGTAGATTTCGCCGCGGTTATCATGGCTGTCGAATCGCGGCACGGTGTTGATCTCCATGGCACCGCCGCCCATGACCCCCGGCCTGGCGTCGAGCCCGCGGCCAAAGATGAAGGGATAATTGAATAACTTGCCGATCTTGCTCCAGGTTTCGGGGATGTAATAGGCGATCGGGCCTTTGAAGTTGGCTGTGCTGAGAAAGCATGTCCAGCTCTGGTCGCCGGTGGGCGGATCGGTGGTCGTGGGATCAGTGAACGGCAGCGCCATCCAGGTATAGCCCAGAAATTCGCCGTGGGGATTTCCGTGAAACGGCAAGGCGTCCGGCGGAATCAGCAGCCGGTTGCTCAACTGGGCGATGCCGAGGCGATGATCGGGCA
This sequence comes from uncultured Isosphaeraceae bacterium, assembly GCA_963823675.1. Taxonomy (GTDB): domain Bacteria; phylum Planctomycetota; class Planctomycetia; order Isosphaerales; family Isosphaeraceae; genus CAWGMT01. Next base: position 45,210 of record CAWGMT010000028.1, read on the forward strand.
GAGCCTGGTTGCTGTAAAAAAACGACCAGCCCGGCGATCCAATTTCATAGTCGTAGCATTGAGGCGTTGCATTCATGCTGAACTTGGGCGGTCCATAACGAAAATGGTTGCCCGCCCAGTAGCCCAGGCCGCCCTCCACGGTCTGGAAAACGCTGTCCCACGTCGGTCCCCGCTCCGGCCATCTCCGGGCAAGAGTCCCCTCGGGTGCGAGCGGCTTGTCCTTGTTATCCGAGTTGTCCGGCGTGATCCAGGCGCTCGCCAGGCCGATCTGAAAATCCGCGATCGGCTGATCGATCAACGGCCAGACCGCGGAATAGAACCCCATCCCCGCGCTGTACTCGGACCGCGCCGGCGGCCGGGACGCCGTGAATCCGATGTATCCATGAAGCCCTCGCGAATGCGCGGTGACCTTGTCACGCTGACTGTCCACAGCTTTCTTCGATTCTTGCGCCGAGCATGTCGTTGAAACCAGAGCGACAACGATCACGATGCGTTGGTGGATTACGGTCATGATTGGTTCCAGGTACAAGCTCGGCAATGGGCTGACTCGGCTGCGGTGGCCTTGAGAGGGTATGTGCCGACATTTCTCCGATGAGCGACCAGAATAAGCGGTCCGGTCCTGTCCGTGGTCAGCCGGTAGAGATTCCAGCACCGCGGAGCGACCCGGTCAAGCCTGTAATGCCCGAGCGAGGTCGACGAGACCGATCGCGTCGGTGTGCTCACTGAGCGGAAATCGCTCCTGGCCGTTGTAAACGACGAAGCTCTTGTCGGGAGCCAAGTCGGCGATCGCGTGATGAAACCCGCGCTCCAGCTTGGGGGCCACACCCCGTTTGACCTCGATCGTCCAGACGCGGCCGCCCGGTAACGCCAGCACCAGATCCATTTCGGCTCCGGCTGCGGTCCTGTAGAAGCTGGCTTCCGTTCCCGGCGGCGCCACACCGAGCAGTGTTTCGATGACATACCCCTCCCAGCTATCGCCGGCGATCGGATGGCTCAACAGGTCCTCTTTGGTCCCCAGCCCGAGTAGCGCGTGAACCAGCCCGCTATCTCGAACGTAAATCTTGGGCGACTTTACCAGGCGTTTGCCGACGTTGCGATGCCAGGGTTGAAGCCGGCGAACCAATAACAAGTCGACCAGCAGGTCGAGATAATGGGCAACCGTGCTGCCGGTCACACCAATGCCGCGCGCCAACTGCGCCGCATTCAGTACCCCACCCTGGTTGTGCGCGAGCATGATCCAGAACCGCCGGAGCGTCTCCGCCGGAATGCGCACTCCGAACTGGGGGATATCGCGTTCCAGGTAGGTGCGAATGAAATCGCGACGCCACCTCAGGCTCATCGCGTCATCTTCCGCCAGGACCGATCCCGGAAAACCGCCGCGTATCCAGAGGTGATCAATGCTCTCTCTCCCCAACTCCAGGATGTCGAACGGATCCAGTTCCACATAAGAAATACGACCGGCCAGGGTTTCTCCGGACTGCTTGAGCAGGTCCATCGACGCCGAACCCAAAAGTAGAAAACGTCCAGTGCCCCGTCCTCCCCGCCGGCCTACGTCGATCAGACCGCGCAAAGGCTGGAGCAGTTCGGGCCGCCGATGAACCTCGTCCAAGATCACCAACTCGTCTTCATGTTCGCCAAGGTACAACTCGGGAACGGTCAACTTGGCCAGGTCGCCGGGCGACTCCAGATCGAGATACAAGGACGGTCGAGTGGCGGCGACGCTCAGAGCCAGAGTCGTCTTGCCAACCTGGCGCGGTCCGAGCAAGGCCACCGCCGGGTAGCGACCGATCATCTCCACAAGCTGGGTGTGAATGCGCCTCTCAATCATCCTTGCAATTGTAGAGAGAGCCTCTAGATTTGCAAGGTTGTCTGCGGAAAATGGACGAATGTCCGGGTCCCAGACAAAAAAGGCAGGCAATCCGCGAAGGCTAAACCGGTGCGACCACCAGGGAGATGCTTATGCCTGGCCAAACTACGGCGGTATTTCGCAATGTTCCTGATCCTCTTCGTCCGCGGCTCATTCTCGCTGGGCCGGCCGCGTGGCGCCGCGGGTCGGGTCGGCGGGCCCTCGCAGCGCCGCCGGGACGTCGGCCAGGGCCGCGTCGGGCACCACGAACGAGTTCTCCAGCAGCTTCTCATCGTCGTTGATCAACTCCGGGTAGCGCCGGCCCGGCAGTACCGTCACGGCAAAGACCTCCTGGACGGCGGTCTCGAATCGCAAGAGCGCGACGACCTGGCCGGACCTCAAGTCGATCGCGCATACGCCGCAGGTCCGCTGGTCCTCGTTGAGCCGCTCGGTAATCGGGATGCCGCTGAAGACCGCGCTCTCGCGCACCTGCGACAACCCGACGAACGCGAGGCTCCCGGCGAAATCGAGCCCGCGGGTGAAGCCCGGCACCTCGGCGATCGGTGCGTACTTGCCGGTGTGCGGGTCGATGAACCCGAACGTGCCCGCGCCCGACTCGCAGACCCAGAGCCGGCCGGCGTACCACCGCGGCGAGTGGGGCATCGACAGCCCGCGGGTGATCACCTCGCCCGAGGCCACGTCGAGCAGGATGCCCCCCTTGGCCTTGTTCGCCCGCCAGCCGGCCGGCTCGTCGGTTTCGCCCAGCGCCGTAACGTATCGCGGGCGGCCATCAACCATCCCCAAGCCGTTCAAATGGCAGCGGTCGGTGGGCTCGAGCGCCGAGACAAAGGGGGGCCGCCACTGGGGCGTGAAGCTGGCCGACCCGTCGATCGTGCAGAGGCAGGAAAATCGGGTGTTGACGACCCAGAGCGCGGCGCCTGCGCCCCAGGCCATCTCGTGGATCTGGATGTTGCCCGTGATGTGGCTCGAGCGGGGCAGGAAGCAGGCGTCGTGCCGGCCGGGCGGCTCCAGCCGGGCGGCGACGGCCGGGACGTTGACGAATTCCCAGACCTGGATCGTGGTGCCGAAGGCCAGCCGGTCGCCGGAAATGGCCATCCCCATCGGCGCCTGGAAGGCGCGGAAGTGGGTGTTGAGGTGGTCCCCTTCATCGCGGACCATCACAAGCTTGCCGGCCTGGTAGGTGGTGACCAAGAGCGACGCACCGAACTGCCGCAACAGCGCCGGGAAGTTCGGTGTGTGAACGGCCCGCAACGGCGCCGGGGGCTCGGTCTTCGGCTGGGCAGGATCCGGCGGCGGTCCGTCCGGGGGAACCGGTGTCGTCATGATGTGGGACTACCCTCGCCAAATCGGCCGATGTGCGGGATAGGAAGAGGAATTGCGACATCGGGAATCGCGGAATGCCAGCTTTGATTACACCGGATGGCATTAGATGCGTTGGATAGGCCAATGTAAAGGTGGCTGTGAGCGAGAATTAATCAACTCGATCAACGTCGCAGCGCCCCGGGCTTGATCGGACTTGCAAGAGGCCAAAATCGGGGATGATCGGCCTCGACGGGCGGGAGCGAAAAAAAGATTCGGCCACCAAGTCCGTGGAAATTCTCAGGCACCGTTGTCACGTCAGAAAAGTGGATGCGTGATTCTTCCCACAGATCTACCCTGCCCTTGGATTCGCGCTCGAGGAACTCCAGGCGGTTGATCATTTCCTCGGGTTCATAGATTTCCCAGATGAGACCGAATCGCTTGATAATTTTCCCCAGACTGAGAGTGTCTTTGGCGCTGTAGACGAATGTTCAGATGGCCTTCACCTTGCCCAGCCTGAGTATCCATGATCCCGGCCGAGGAAAAAATGGAAGTCCTGGAGCGATCGCAAAGGCGGCAGCCTGATCTCGAGCCTGTATTCCGGAGCAGTCTGAATGAGCTTCTCCAGGTCGAAGGTGGGGTATTCTGAGTTAAGGCGGTCAGGGGCCATCCACGCCGGCGAGCAACGCGTTCCAGAGCAGGGTAGCGTAGTAGACTGGCGCGTGATCGGCCAGACCGGCGACCGAGAACGGAAGCTGCCCGGCGTCCAGGCGCAGCTCTGCTGCCATTGCCTTGACGGCTGCCGTCAGGCTCTCGGCCCCGGTCACCAGGTCACGCCAGAAGCTTCGGGGCGAGCTGCCCGGCACGACTCGCGGGGTCCCCGCGTGGACGTAGCGCAGGATTTCGGGCGGGACCGTGGCGACCCAGTTGTCCCGATGGACGAAACGGATATACGCCCGCGTCGGCAAGACGCTTGCGAACGCCGCATCGCCGACCCTCGGGCAGCCGTATGTCGACAGCCCCTGGACTACCGACGAGCCGAGGTGGGCCGCAGCCAAGGTGGCCAGCGCCCCGCCCAGACTATGACCGGTCAGCCAGAGTCGCTGCTCCGGCGCCTTGGCGCGCACCAGCGCGTCGAGCTGGTCGCTCACCTCCTTGAAGGCACTCAGAAACCCGGCGTGCACTCGCCCCCCGGCGGCAAACGCGGCCGGAAGAAGGTTGCTGTCGGTCAGCAGGTCTCGCTGGTTGATCAGAACCAGCTCGGCCACGTCGAGTACCGTGTGAACCTGAAGCCGCGTTCCCCGGAACACAACGATGAGCGTCTCGTCGTTGGCGAGGACCATGCCCCGATTATCGTCCCGCGTCCCCAGCCAATCGGGCTTGGCAAATCCCAGCATGGGGAGCGGCGAGCTGGCAATGGCGTCCTCGATGAATGCCGCGTCGCCGTAAGCGAGATACGAGGCGTCGGCCAGCCACCAGGCGTTGATCGACGAATACTCGGTTGCCTCCGGTTGAAACCGGAAGAAGTCCGCATCTGCGAAGTAGGGAAACCCGTCGAGGGGCGGGCGCAGTCCAGTGACCGTCTCCTGGGGGAGCGGTCGCGGTTCCAGCTCGCTCGACATTTCTCCAGAGTCCTTGGCTGCTCACCAGCCGCGTGCTACCTTCACCGATCGGTCACGACCGAAATCGATGAGGAAATCGGTTCGACGTACCCACGTGGGAGAATATACCAAGATGCACTCCGAAAAGCTGATCCTCCTTTTGCCCGGCCTCGGCAGGATCCTGGTGGCTGTGCTCGCCGTGGTTTTTTGCTATCGCACCGCTCGCCCGCAGGCCCGCTGGTTCTGGATCGGCGCGGGGCTCTGGAAGATCGCCGTCGCTCTGAAGTTGATATGTGCGATTCTGACCAACGCGGCTGTCCTTGCGTCTTTGAAACGCGCTCTTCCGTATCCGGCTTTTGTTGCGTTGGGCGGATTGTACGTCGGTGTGCAATCGAGCGTCTTCGAAATTGGTTTCACGACAACCATCAGCCTCGAGAATGCCCAGGAGCTCCATTGCGAAATCCCCAGTTGAGGGTTCGTCTTACGGCCGTTTCGCGCGGCCTACAGTCCAGCCCGGAAGTGAGACCGGCTCGTGCCCGGCAGGAGGCGGCTCGACCAACTTTCCGTAGAGCTCGGGGCGACGCGCCCGCAAGTAGCGCCGGCCTGACGAGAGCTCCAGCTTCTCCGGAGTCAGGAGAGCCACCACGACATCATCTCCCAGCGCCCGACTCTCGACCAGGACTTCTCCGAATGGGTCCAGAATCATGGCGAGGCCCGGCTTGATCGTATCGTCGTTGACGCCGACGGCATTGCTGAAGATGGCGTAAATACCGTTTTCCCAGGCACGGGCGGGCAGCCATCGCATGAGCCAGCCGCGGCCCTTGGGACCTTGGAATTCCCGCCGCAGCCGCGCCGGGTCGCGGTCGCGATTTTCCCACAGTGCGCGGTCAACAGTCCCACGTCCGGGCATCGGCGACGGAAGGCAGCCGGTCACGTGCGGCATGAAGATGATTTCGGCCCCCAGCATCGTCGTGATCCGCACGTTCTCGGGCAGGTTGTTGTCGTAACAGATCAGGAAGCCGGCCTTGATCCCGAGCAGATCGATCACCCGGTAGGAATCGCCCGGGCTCAGAGCCGGATTGATAAATGTGTGCAGCTTCCGGAACTTGGTGATAAACCCCTCCGGGCCGACCGTCACGTAGCAATTGAAGAACCGCCCTGCGGCATCGGTCTCGAGCAGACCTGCCATGACCACGGCTCCATATTCACGAGCGATCGCCTGGAGAGCCCGCGTCGCGGGCCCGGCGGGAACCGGTTCGGCGACTTCCGTGAGCCCGGCGCGATCGAGGTGCTGCAAGAACGTGTAGCCGCTGATTGCGCACTCGTGGAAGCTGACGATTTCCGCCCCCTGTTCGACGGCCTGCCTGGTCAGCTCCCTGATTCGCGTCAGGTTGTACGCCTTGTCGTTGTTGCGATGCTCGTACTGGGCCGCTGCCACGCGAATGTCGCGCACCGGATGGTTCCTCTCACTCTTTGATCAGCATCTGGATCTCGGTCAGATAATTCTGGGGATTGCCGCGGAAAATCATTCCCGGGCCTTTGAGATAGACCTCCCGCGTTGGACTCAAAACCTCGTAGCCCTTGTTGCGGACGTACTCGAGGATCTTGGCGTAGGACCGTCCGAGCTGATCATACGGTCCAAGGTGCAACAGTGCCACGCAGCGCCCGCCGGCAAGCTCGCGCGTGGTGATGCCGTCTGTGGTGTTGCCTCCGCGGATCGGCATGCAGGCTTCAAAATCCGCGTCGTCTTCGCGATACTCGTTATCGTGGTGCAGCAGCATGGGCTTCCCGCGAAGGTATCGGCCGAATCGCCTGCCGATCCGCGCAAACGCCGCGCCGCAGTCTGAATAGCGGCCCTTCATCCGAATGCCGGCGACCTGAATGGCATCTACCGTCTTTTCTTCGACCTGGAATGACGCTTGGGCCATGATTCGCTCGATCTCCTCTTCTTGCGTCAGGAAGGCGTGAATGGAACGCACGATTTGCCGGTCGCGCCTGATCTTGCTTTCGAGGAGCGCCTTCTGCCGCTCCAAGACGGGCCGCAGATCGGCATCCTCCACCGGTACGCGCAGGATGCCACGGACCTCGTCGATCGACAGATCAAGGCTGCGGAGGTGGGCGATGATCCGAGCCGTCTCGATCTTGGCGCGGTCGTAGTAGCGATAGCCGGTCTGTTCGTCCACGCAGGTCGGGATCAGGAGCCCCTGTTCGTGGTAGTACCGAAGCGTCTTGACCGTGAGACCGGTGATCTTGGAGAAGTCGCCGATCGAAAACACGAGCCCCTCCGACTGGCCAGATCCGGCCTCCACGGCCGTAAATCGCGACGACCCCAGAAGCATAGGGCCTCCCCTTGGGGGAGAGTCAACGTCGCGCGGAGTTTTTCAAGAAAGCGAATTCCAGTTTTCGGATTTTAGATTCCAAAAGAACAAGCGAGCCACCAGCTCAGGAACAAGATTCCGCGGCAATTACTCATCGTTGCGCCAGCACGGCAAATTTTTGGCAAGCGACCGCCGGGCACGGAGGCCCGGCCCGAAGGGAATTCCGCAGCTAAGCGACGGACGGCCACACCCACGACGCTCGCCATCGCGACCAGGCACTTTTCCTGAGGGCGCGGTCCCCCCAGCCGGAGCCGACCCAGCCGCCGTGCGCGGCGCATTGCGCGGGACGTTCTGGCTGAAACGGGAAACTTTTGGGGAGTTGGGCAGCGCTCTTGAAATATCGAACGCTGCCGTGCCGCAGGAGCAACCTTTCACGAGCCCAGGGCCGCGGTGACCACCGGGCCGCGAGCGTTGAGCCGCCAGGTGGTCGCCGAGACGCCCGGATGCGAGCGACTCCCAGGATTGGTCATTTCGCCCGCCGCTTGTACGTGATCTCCATGACCTTGACGTATTCGCCCTTCGTGTCGTCCGACTTCATCGACATCGTGAACACGCGGGCGTCATCTCCCTCGTGCTTGCTCGTCATTTTCGACTCGTACGGCTTGCCGGACGGGCCCGTCCCCTTGGCGTAAAAGGTCACCGTGCGGGTTGCGGGGTCGTACTCACCCTCCATCATCATGATCTCCGTCGACATCGAGTCGACCCAGGTGCCGACAAATTTGCGCTTCGCGGCGTTGTATCCCGTCTGGCCGCAGCCGTGAAACTCTTGGTCGCCGAACTTGCCGTCAAATTCGCTCTGGAGCCACAGGCCGCCAGGCATCAGCTTCACCACTTCGACGCCTTGGGAAACCGCCGCCTCGGAATCGGGCCCGCGCATCCAGCTCTTGATCGTCGCGTCCCAGGTGCCCACATCCTTGGCAAGCGCCTTGTGCTCGGCCGTGGGCGTGGGTATCGGCTGGCCCTCTTGCCCGCGAGCCGATTCCGCCGCGCCCATCCACCCAAGGCATACCACCAGACCCACAAAGCTCCGAATCATCTGGCTCATCACATGGTCCTTTCGTGTAGAGAGAAATCGGTTTGATCCGGAAGTAGTATGAAGAGCGACTACTCATTTGTCCAGTATTCTGAACAAAAAAGCTTATCGAGGGCGATTCGGCCCGGGCGCGGCGGGAGGCGGGGTGAAACCCGGCGGCCTTGCCACAGGCCATTCCGGCGAAGAAGGGTCGAGAATTCGCGTCAGCCGCCGGCCCACAACCTCGGCCCAGAGCGCCGCGCCGCGGGGAGAGAAGTGGTCGTCGTTGATCATGCGGTTGTAGAGCGCGCTGTGCACAGACCACTGCCCGTTCTTGTAATCGATCCTGGCTAGCTTCATATGTTCGTCAACGAAGTCGTTGAGCGGGTCGCAGTAACGCCCGGAAGTTGTGTGGAAGATCCTGCACACCTGCCCTGGATAAATGTCGTCTACGCGAATGCTTTCGATCTGAGCACGGGTGGGAACGGGTACGAGGACGCAAATAGCCGCGTGGGAACTACACCACACACGAATTTGCTCAAGCCAGTATCCTGCTTCGCCGAACCAATCTCCCTTGCCCTCAAGGACGGCGGAGCCGTCGCCGAAATCGTTGGGGCAAACGCTCACAACCACGAACTGGGGCCGCATGCGCTCGCCGTATTCGCAAAGCGTGAAATAGTACTGCTCGGGCGAGTAACCGATGTGCCCCGTATTGAGGATCGAGACCGGCATTTTCCAGGCGGCTCGCAGATAGTGTTCGAGCTGAGCCGGCGGAGTATCATCATCGCCGTTGAACATTCCCTGCATGAACGAGTCGCCCAGGACGATTCCGCGGATGGGGACCGACAGGTCCGGCTCGGGCCCTCGCAGGCCCCACGAGTTGGTGTGCTGCACGGAGCCAAGATCGACGATTGCTCCGGCGCGGGCCGCGGCGGTGCGGTGCTTTGGCGTATCCAAGACCTGGAACATACCGAAAGGACCGTTGCGAAGGGTAACCTGCCGCAGCCAGATCGAGCGGGTATTCGGGCGGAACCGGTAGGAGCGGCCATGCTCGTCCGGCTCGAAGACTTGCGAGGAGATCACGAAGGCTTCGTCTGCGCGCCCGCAACGGATCAGTCCGTATTCGGGATCCATGCCGACGACCCGAAAAAGCTCCCGCATTTCCTCGGTCGTGCGCCGACAAAAGCTCTCGAGATTCTTGCGGGTCGCAAGGACGCCACGCTGGCGGCGCAACCGCCACTCGGCGTCGATATCGGCACGCTCAGGCCCGAGCCCAAACAGGCCGCGCGTGAAGAACTCGCGAGCCCGGGTTGACCACAGAAAAAGGTGAAACCGCCCCGCGGGCATGGCGCCGCACAAGACGGCCACTACCAGGACCGTGCCGCTCACGATCATTCTCTTGAACAATCGCTCGCGGCGGTGGCTTCTGTCAACGAACGGCAAGGTCCGCTGCGTGAGCGATCGTGCGGCCATCAGGACTTCCCCTCAGTCGAATCGGCCGTTATGGGTGGCGTCGGCGCCCCACATCAGCCATCCGTCATCGGCCGGATCACCGGTCTCGAGGCAGAAGAGGCTGCCCGAATCGGTCCCGACATAGAGGCGGCCGCGGGCGACCGCCGGCTGAAAGAGGATGGGCTCTCCGATCTTGACGCTCCACAGCTCTGCGCCGGTCGCAGCCGACAGGCAATGAACATCCCCGTTGACCGTCCCGAAGAACAGTTTGCCGTTGACGACGGCCGGCGGCGTCAGCGGGCTGTCGAGAAGATCTTCGCCCTCGCCGACCGACTGGCCGACCGTCTTCTTCCAGTAGACGCGATCTGAGCGCGGGTCGGCGGAGCTGACGGAGTCGCCATGCGCGGCGTAGAGCCGCGACCGCGAGACGAACGGCTTCGAGCCCTGATAGGCCCACACCGCGTGTACATGGCCGAGGCCCATGTTGGCCATCGCCTGTTCCATCTTGGCGTCGCCCTTGGAGTGAGCAAACCCGACCTTGGCGTCCCTGTGGGCGCTGGCCGCGTACAAACTCGAACCGCGCATCCGCTTGGCGTGGTCGAGGTAGTCGGCCTTGCGGGATGTCCCCGCATACTGGCGGTAGGCCGCCTCATTCCCCACATTACGCGCGGCCAGGTGCTCCCACTGGTTGACGGCCCCTGCTGCGGCGCCGCCGGCGACTACCGCCCGACGCTGGCTGAAGTAGCACTCCCCCTCCCAGACCACCGGCGAGGAGGTCGCGTTACGCGGCTCCTTCCACTCGACCTGGCCGTTGTCCTGGCGAACACGATAGAGCGTGCCGCCCAGGGTCGCGAAGTGGACGTGCCCTTCGGCCAGGACGGGGGCCGTGATGACCTCACCCTCGATCGGCTGTTTCCAGAATTCCTGGCCGGTCCGCAGGTCGAAGCAGGCGAGGTGATGCTGACCGTCGGCCTTGCTGTCGGGGTATGCCATGTAGATCCGCCCCTGGCCGACGGCCGGCATGCTCATCAGCGGGTCGCCCAGCCAGTGTTTCCAGACCGGTGCCCCCTCGACTGTCAGCACCTCCAGCTCGCAGCTTTCGGTATTGAACACAACGTATCCCTCGTCAACGACCGCCGCAGTGGGACCGTCATCGGAGGTCTGGTACTGCCAGGCGACGCTCCCGTCGGCCGCGTCCAGGGCGTAGAAGTCGAAGCTGCCGAAGCCGCCGCCCAAAAAAACACGGCCGTCCACCACGGTCGGTGTGGCGAGCGTATGTCCCCCGGGGATGGCAACCTTCCAGCCTCGGAACTGGCCGTCGGGGCTTTGAAATGGGGTCGGCGGCTCGACGCGAGGGAGGTTTCCCTTCAAGCTCGGGTCGATCTTCATGGGTAATTCCGTTCGTCGCAAGGGTGAAGTGCGAGCATCGAAAACGTCTCGCGTCCGGAGGCACACCACGTGGCATTCTGACGAGACGGTATCGTCATTATACCGCGAGTAGCCCGGAGTTGGACATGTTCGAGCCGCTGGCGACGCTGGCGTCCGCTAGTCCCTGGGTCGTGACCGGAATTGGCACCAGCACGCTCATTTGGCCGAAAGTGCCGGTCGGAGCACCGCAGAAGGCGGCTGGGCTGCCGTTGGGCTGCTTATTGGTGGCTGGGTGCCGGTCGAGAAACGTCATCACGGACAACTCGACGAAGTGCGTCCTCAGCCGGCGCTCGGACAGTGGTCCATCCTAAATGGCTTGCGAGCATGACTCCATTAGCGCGGGCGGCTTTCACTCATCTATGGGTGTGTATCATCGGCCGGAAGGCGGGAGCCGAGGCATGCGGAGGGCTTGGCAGCCCGCGGCGAGTCGTGGTACGATGTCTTAACTTCGTGGGAATTCCGGCCTAAGATTCAGACGAGGGAACGTTCGACCCGTTGACACTGGTATTGATGCCTTACACATTGCCGGCGTCGGGGGAGGTTCGTGCATGTCGTGCAGAGCGCCGATAAGAATCGCTATTGAATGGGGAGAAGTGACCATGGTGGGGTCGATTCGACGGGTTCGAGTGACCCTCGCATTCCTGTCGTTGATTGCTGCGTCAGGCGCGTTTTTGGCGGGAGCGCTGGCTGGCGACGATCAACCCAGGGCAAGAGAGGCGTCGGAGCCTCCCAAGGATCAGAAACGGGAAGCCGCTTCGAGCAAGCCGGGTCAGGTCGCCGAGTCTCGGGCCGAGGTTCTCGCGACGTTCGCGCAGCTTGGAGACGACACGGTCAAGCCGTTTGTGCCTTTGCGTCCCGCGACGGTCGAGGATCGGCGGCGCACCGAGGTGCTGCGCCTCTTCGGCGCAGCGCGCGCTGGAGGATCGGCGACACTGGTCGGACGCGGCGGCGCTGCTCCAGGAAGCGCTCAAGATCGATCCGGATTCGGTCGCCATCGCGCGGCGCTTGAGCCGGATCTACGTGGGGGCGTTAGGGCGTCCTGATCTGGCGGTTCAATATAGCAAGCGGGTTCTGGCTGCCGAGCCGGATGATTCCGACACACTGACGCGGCTGGTCGATTTTTATAACCAGAGGAGGAGCGATCCGGCCAGTGCACTTGCGCTCATCCAGGACGTGCTGGCCAATCCCAAGCTCGACGCCCACGGGCCCGGGCGTTTGATGGCCCAGTTCGAGCTAGGCAGTCTTTATGCAGGCCCGCTCCATGATGTCGGCAAGGCGGCCGACGCGTTCGCCAAAGTCATCGACGCGCTCGACGACAAGTCGGCCAACCGGCTGACGGGGCGGGATCAGCTCCGCGTGCTGGGCAACGATCCGGCCACATCCTACCTCAAGTTCGGCTTGATCTTTCTGGCGGCCAAGCGGCTCGAGCCGGCCGTCAAGGCCTTCGAGCGCGGGCTGGTTTACGACGAAGACAACCCGCAGATCTCGTTGCTCATGGCCGATACGCTCTTGAAGCTGAATCAGGGTGAGCGCGCCTTGGGCCTGGTCGAGCGATCGATCCAGCGTCAGCCGCAAGGGGTCGAGTCATACGAGCTCCTGGCCAGGGTGTTGACGGCCCTGAAGCGAGAGAAAGAGATCACGCCGCGGCTCGAAGTGGCGGCCCGGCGCGATTCGAAGAACATCCCGCTCCAGTACGTGCTGGCCGACCGCTACCGGGAGACCGGCCAGGCCGAAAAGGCCGAAACACTCTACAAAGAGCTGCTGACTTCGCAACCGACCCCGCAGACTTACGGCGCGCTGGCGTCGTCGCTCTTGAAGCGAAAGAAGGCAGCCGATTTGTTGCGGGTGTTTGCCGAGGCGTTCAAACGACCCGGAAGCCCCGAATCGGAAGCGGTGGCCCCCCAGCTCAAAGCGGCCGCCAGCGATAACGCTATCGCCGAGGCGATGCTCGAGAGCGGGCTCGATCAACTCGCGTCCAATCCTCCGCGGCTGCCGGCCAAGTCCGCGTTCGAGGTTCTCGCTCTCGTCGCCAACTGGAATCGGGGCGCGGCCCACCGGAACCGCGGGATTGAAAAGCTCGTCAAGCTGCGCCGCTTGCAACTGGAGCAATCTCCCAGCCCCGTGGTCTATAGCGAGATCGCCGACGCCCAGAACCGCTTGGGCAGGTTTGCCGAAGCCGCGAACACCGTACTCGAGATGATCGCCAAGTATCCCCACGAGAAGACAGCCCGCGTCCTCTCCTTTCTGGCGGATTTCCACCGCAAGGCCGGCCATAACGAGGCCCTCAAGCAAACCGTCAACGAAGCGCTCAAGCTCGAGCCCGCCGACGGCGATTCGCAAATCAAGCTCGCCTACCTGCTGAGCGACATCGGCCAGCTCGACGGTGCGGCGAAGGTTCTCCGGGAGGCGAGCAAGCGCGAGCCAACTAACTGGAGCTATGACGCCACCCTGGCGGGCCTGCTCAGCAAATTCGGCCAGGACGCGGAGGCGATCAAGCTTCTCGAGAAGCTGCTCGAGCGCTTTCCCGATAACGACGACGTTGTCAAGCTGGTGCGCCAAAGCCTGTCGATCGCCTATGTCAACCAGGGCAATTTCGCCAAGGGCGAGGCCGAGCTCGAAATCCTTCTGCAGCGATTCCCCGACGACCCCGGGCCCAACAACGACCTGGGATATCTCTACGCCGAACAGGGGAAGAACCTGGAAAAAGCCGAGTCGATGATTCGCAAGGCCCTGAGTGAAGATCCCAACCGGATGGCATATCTTGACAGCCTCGGTTGGGTTTTGTTCAAGCGCGGCAAGGCCAAGGAAGCCCTGGAACCGATGCAGCGGGCCGTCGAGCGGATGAAGTCGGAGGTTGAACAAGGCGGCAATGCCGACGCCACGGTCCTCGAGCATCTAGGCGACGTGTATTTCCAGCTTCACGATGTTGACAAGGCGGTCGATGTCTGGAAAGAGGCGGCCCTGGCCGCCGAACAGGCTGTACCACCCGACAAGCGGCTGGTGGAAATCCGCAAGAAACTGGATTCGTTGGAAAAACTCGGCTCGATCTCCAAGCCCACGACGAGCCGAACACCCTGACGCGGGCACGCCGCAACCCGCGGAAGCATCCAGCTTCTTGAACCGGACCCTCCAGTCCGAGCCCTGGGACAGGGCTTCCGTCGCACACTCGATCGCAGGAGCTTTGAAGAGAGATGGCAGGACATTCCCATTCAGCCAACATTGCCCACCGCAAGGGGCTGGTGGACGCCAAGCGCGGTCAGCTTTTCACAAAGCTGTGCCGCGCGGTCTACGTCGCCGCCCGGACCGGAGGGGGCGATCCGGCGGCCAACATGCGACTGCGGTACGCGATCGACAAGGCAAGGTCGTTCAGCGTTCCCAAGGAAAACATCGAGCGCTCGATCAAGAAGGCAACCGGCGAGCTAGGTGCCGAGAATTTCGTGGAAGTCGTCTACGAAGGCTATGGCCCCGGAGGCGTGGCTGTCCTCTGCGAGGCCTTGACCGACAATCGTAACCGCACGGCCAGCGAGCTGCGGCGGCTCTTCGAGGCGGCCGGGGGCAATCTGGGCGCCAGCGGCTGCGTCGGTTACCTCTTCAATTTCAAGGGATTGTTCGTGATCGACGCGAAGCACATCGCCGAGGACCGCCTGATGGAAATCGCCCTCGAGGCCGGGGCAGAGGATGTAGAGCTCGTCGACGGCTATTTCGAGGTCACCTGCGACCCCAAGTTTTTCGAGATCGTACGCAAGGCGCTCGAAGAAGCGCGGGTCCCCACCGAGAGCGCCGAGACCAGCTATTTGCCGACTAACTATGTCGACCTCGACGTCGAGAACGGCAAGAAGATGCGCAAGCTCAGAGAATTGCTCGAAGAAAACGACGACGTCCAGAACGTCTACGCTAATGACAACATTCCCGAGGAATAACCCTGAGATGGGGACAACGCCACTCGCGAAGTCGGAACGGTTGCGGAAGCTCCCTCCTTATCTGTTCGCCGAGATCGACAAGAAAAAGAAAGCCGCTCTCGCCGCCGGCAGGGACGTCATCAACCTCGGCGTCGGCGACCCGGATCGCCCGACGCCGGATGAGATCGTCCGCAGTCTCCAGCACCACGCCGAGAACCCGGCATTCCATCAGTACGCCCTCGACCAGGGTGCTCCCGAGCTGCGGCAGTCGATCGCTGTCTTCTGCAAGAAGCGATACGGCATCGACGTCGATCCGGAGACCGAGGTCCTGGCTCTGATCGGCTCCAAGGAAGGGCTGGCGCATCTCCCCCTGGCGGCGCTCAACCCGGGCGAGATCAGCCTGGTCCCCGACCCTTGCTACCCCGTGTATCGCTCCAGCAGTATGTTTGCCGGCGCCGACGTCTACACTATGCCGCTCGAGCCCCGACTGGGGTTTCGCCCCGATCTGGACATCATTCCCGCCGACGTTCTGGCCCTGTCCCGATTGATGTTCCTCAACTATCCCAACAATCCGACCGGAGGCACCGCGGACCTCGCTTTCTTCGAGAAAGTGGTGAGGCTGGCCAGGTCGCAACACTTCTTGGTGGCTCAGGATGCCGCCTATAACGAGATGTACTACGACGAGCCAGCGCCCAGCATCATGCAGATCGCCGGAGCGAAGGACGTCGCGATCGAGTTTCACAGCCTATCGAAAACCTTCAACATGACCGGCTGGCGGATCGGTTTTGCGATCGGCGGCGCGCCCTGGATCGCCGCCCTGGGTCAGGTCAAGGCAAACGTCGATTCGGGTGTTTTCACGGCGATCCAGTCCGCTGGTAAGACAGCCCTGGACAATTATCAGCACCTGACACCTCCGATCCGTGCACTCTACAAGGACCGTCGCGATGCATTTGTTGGCGCCTTGCGCCGCATCGGTTGGAACGTGCCGACGCCCGGCGCGACGTTTTACGTGTGGATCCCTTGCCCCAAGCCGTTTACCTCGACCGAGCTGTGCTCGCGGCTGCTCGATCTAGCCGACGTCGTGACCACACCGGGAATCGGCTTCGGCCAGAGCGGCGAGGGCTACATTCGGGCCGCTCTGACCGTCGAAACCCCACGGTTACTCGAGGCCGTCGAGCGAATCGGCAAGCTGAGACTATAAGATAGGCTTGCGTTACGGCGTCGAGCAGACTGGCGCTTTGTTACGGTGAGCTCTGAATATGAAAGAATCTGTGACGTTTCCGGCGGTTCTGGATGAGGGCGCAAAGAAGGGCGAGAAGAAGGCAAGCTTCAGGAAGCCAGGGACCTCCTGATCAGGGTCGGCCGTAAACGGTTGGGTATTCCGAGTGCCTCACACGTGAAAAGGATCAAGCGAATCAAGGACCGGCTCCGGCTCGAACAGTTCCTGGTACGCTTGAATGACGTGCAGAGCTGGAAAGAGCTGCTCGCCGCGTCTCCGGCCGGCGACGGCGGCAACTGACGCGGCATCCTCTGAGTGCGCGATGTGTTCGAACGATGTCTTCACGCGTGATGATCGGTCTGGGCAGCAACCTGGGCGATCGCCGGGAAACCCTGGAGGCCGCGATCCGCGCGCTGGGTGATGTGCCGGGGATCATCGTGCACCGGGTCAGCTCCTTCCGCGAAACCGAACCGGTCGGCGGCCCGGCGGGTCAGGGGATGTATCTCAACGCCGCCGCGGCGCTGGAGACG
The DNA here is from genome assembly GCA_963823675.1 of uncultured Isosphaeraceae bacterium. Lineage (GTDB taxonomy): Bacteria > Planctomycetota > Planctomycetia > Isosphaerales > Isosphaeraceae > CAWGMT01. The sequence goes on from CAWGMT010000028.1 coordinate 61,895, forward strand.
AGGCTCGACCCATTTGAGCTCTTGCGCGCTCTCCAGCAGATCGAGGCCCGGTTCGGCCGCTTGCGAACGGTCCGGTGGGGGGCACGCACGCTGGATCTCGACCTGCTGCTCTACCAAGATAGGATTATTGACACGCCCGAATTGAAAGTCCCTCACCCGCGATTGGCGAGCCGGCGCTTCGTTCTGGAACCGCTGGCCGAGATCGCACCTCATGCGGTCGAGCCGGTGTCGAAACGGACGATTGCGGAACTCCTCTTGGACCTCGGCCGAGAACCGAATTAAGAGAAACGCTAAGCGCGTCTCCTTGTCGGTGCGGCCGACTCCCTATATCATTCGCTCAGACACGATCGGACCGGCTTGCAAGTCCGGCGAGTAGCCCCAACGTACGTGCTTCCGACATGGCCAAGAAGAACTCGGGCAAAGAAAGAACGACCGCCAAGGCCGCCGAGCCGGCGATCAAGACCGTCGCGCGGAACCGGCGCCGCGCCATGACTTCGAGCTTCTGGAAAAAGTCGAGGCCGGGCTCGTCCTGACTGGAACGGAGGTCAAGAGCTTGCGCAACGGCAGGGCCAGTCTGGAGGACGCTTACGCCGAGATCGATGGTGCCGAGGTCTGGCTCTTGGGATGCGACATCCCCGAGTATCTCCAGGCCAATCGGATGAACCACGCCCCCAAGCGGCCGCGAAAGCTCCTCCTGCACCGCCGCGAGATCAACAAGTTGGGAACGAGGGTTGGCGAAAAGGGGATGACGCTCGTCCCGCTCTCCATTTATTTCAAAAAGGGCATCGCCAAGGTCGAGCTCTGCGTGGCCCGTGGCCGCAAGACCTTCGACAAGCGCGAGGCGATCAAGCAGCAAGAAGCCAAGCGCGACATGGATCGCGCCCTGCGGCGGCGGTGAGCACGAACATTTGAGCCGAGCGGCCCTACCGCGCCCTTCGAGTGATGGCGATCGCAAACCGCCGTTCAGTCGGAGCCGTATTCTGCCTCGATCGCCCCCAAGAGACCGTCAAGTCCCAGTGAGGCGGCCCGCTCGCGGAGGAGCGCCGCATCCAGGTCCTCACTGCGTTTCAGCATCATCTTCACGTCGTGGCTCGCCTTGTGGCTGCCGAGCTTTATCCAGAGCAGCTTGGAGAGGATAGCGTCTTCCTGGGACACGATCGGGGCCACCAGTCCCGGAAAGATCTCGCAGCAAGCGCTTCGTGCTAACTCCCCTGGAATCTTCTCTCCGACATGGAAGTCAATCTTGATCAGCGATGCCTCGTCGATCGCTTGAAAGAGACCATTTTGCCGGATGGCCTCCATCGCGACCTGCTCGTTGACGAAATAGCCCGACGATAGCCGCGCGAGGAGTGCCTTGGCTTCGGGTCGATCTTCTGACAGCTCGATCACCAGATCGATGTCTTGGGTGAATCTGGGATCGCCATAGTACGAAGACGCAAGGCCGCCCGTCAGATGGAACCGCGCTCCAAGCTGGGACAAGATGTCCAATACCCGCTTCAACGTCTCCTGGAGGTCATGTTCCACCGAATCTTGTCTCCATGGGCGTTCGAGCAGAAGCTGCGCGGAGGCATCAGAGAGATACATGCGCTTCGCCGTCAGGCGTCTGATTTCGTGATCGCCCAGGCTTGGATGTTGCTTCGCGATCTGGAGCTCGAGCATCCGCCACATCTCGGAAAAGAGAGAGGAGGTCCGGCGGAGTCTCGCGGCTCCGCCGAGCTTACCCCACGCCTGGTGATACACCTCCTCGACGGTTAACACGGGATTCCGCTCCAGCGCGCTTCGGGGTGACTCCGGTCCGCATCTCAGGGAGATCAGATCTCCCATCCCTTGCGAAAATACGGCTTGAGGTAATGAGATGCTGTTGAGCTATTGGAAATCTGGCCCGATTCGGGCTGGTAGTCGATCGCCTCTCCCGAGCGGACGGCGACGTTACCCAGTAGCATCGATTCCGTCAGATTCGACGCGTAATCGAAGTTTGAGAGCGCAATCTGCGACTTGCCGGCCCGGATCGCCTGGACCCACTCCCGTTTCTGGTTGTCGTCGTCGTCGCGCTCCCGGCCGATGCGCGGCAGCAAGGTGCCCGTGAACTTGGCGGGCGGCCAGAGGACCTGCTCGGCCCCGTAATCACTGGGCGAGTACATCTGGCCCTCCGACCCAATCAAGAGCGATCCGCTGTCGGAGGGCTTGAACCCGTCCGGGAACAGAGACGTGGGAGGTAGATTGCGTTCGCCGTTCTTGGCCCCTTCGTACCAGGTGAGCTTGACCGGGGGCAGGCTGCCGCGGGCAGGAAATTCGTAGGTGATCGTCGCCCAGGCCGGATAAGTCTCCGGATTGATCTCACCGCTCTCGGCCGAAACCCGCACCGGCAGGCCCAGCCGCAGCGCCATGAAGGTCAGATTGGCGGTGTGGCAGGCCATATCGCCCAGCGAGCCCGTGCCGAAATCCCACCAGCCGCGCCAGTTATGCGGGTGATAGATGGGATTATAGGGGCGCTCGGGTGCCGGCCCCAGGAAAAGGTCCCAGTGCACGTACGCCGGAACGGGCGGTGTTTCGGTCGGCCGGGCCACGATATCGGGCGCCTGTTTCCAGTACTTGAACGGGCGATTGGTCCAGACGTGAACCTCGCGCACCTCGCCCAAGGCCCCGGCCCGCACGAGCTCGGCTCCGCGCCGGAATCCCGGGTTGGCCGTCCCCTGGTTGCCCATCTGCGTGCAGACTCCCTTCTGCCGGGCGGTCTCACGCATCAGGCGGGCCTCCCAGACCGAGTGGGTCAGCGGTTTCTGGCAATAGACGTGCTTGCCCAGGCGCATCGCCCGGATCGCGGCCGGGGCGTGAGAGTGGTCGGGCGTCGAGACCACGACGGCGTCAAGCTTGGAGTCGAGCTCATGGAGCAGCTCGCGATAATCGACGTATTTCTTCGCGTCCTTGTGCCTCTGGGCCATCGCATCGAGACGTTGTTCATCAATATCGCAGATCGCGACAATCCGGCCATGGTGCGCGGCCTGCTCGGTGTCGCTCTTGCCTTTGCCACCAACCCCGATGCAGGCGATGTTGAGCGTTTCGTTCGGTCCGACCCCGAATGCGCAGCTCCTTCGGCCCTGGGCCAGGATTCCGAAGCCGGCGACCGACGCACCGAACAAGAACGACCGACGGTTCGTGATACAATTCATCGATAATGCTCCTAGGATTCGATTGCTACACGCGCGACGGAATCCGCGTGCCAGCGGGTGGGCGGAAGACATCTCTCAGGTAGGCAGGCTGGTCTTCTCTGCTTGGACCCGCGACGACATCCTGCTATTGTGGCTCAATCGACGGCGGATTGCGAGTGTTCAGGAGATTTCCCGCTCCGGACTTGTGTTTGAGTCGCTCATGAGCATAATGGACCAGTGAGAGTCGACCCGAGGGGGCCGGTCAGTGCGAGCATGCGCGTCTGGCCCTGAACAAAAGACAGCGTGATTGGGGAGCATCCACACCATGAGATGTAACCAGAAAACGGCCTTGCTTCTCGCATTTATGTTGCTCGGTGTCGGCACGAGGGTTTTTGCCCAGGGAAGGGGATATTACGGTCGCGTGACGACATCGAGCCGGGAAGTGATCTCGGAGGCGTCGTCGCGAGGCTCGGCTGGGCGTGGGAGTGGCTACGGATACGCCGCTGCCGCGACGAGATCGGCCTTTCGGGCCGATTCCCTTCATGCATATAGCGATATGGCCCTCGAGCGGGCCAGGGACCCCGAGGCGGGTGTACCACGATCGTCGACCTGGCGGCAAGAGCCGCTGCCCCCCGACGAGACTCCTCCCCCCACCGTACGGACGCGGTCACGCACCTACTTCCCCACAATGCGGCCAGGCGTGGCATTCCAGCAGCCGGTGACGCTCACGGCCACACAATTTGTGGGACATATCTGTACATGCAGCCGCGGCGGGATCATAGCCGGCATGGGTCACCACCGATGACCTGAATTCATGAAGCGAAACAGCGAGATTCAGAAGATCGCATTCATCGGTGATTATTTGCCGAGGAAGTGCGGCATTGCGACTTTTACCTACGACCTGTGCACGTCGGTCGCCACCCAGTATCCAGGCTCCGATTGCTTCGTAGTCCCGATTAACGACATCCCCCAGGGATATCAGTACCCGGCGGAAGTCCGGTTCGAGATCGAGGAGGAGGATGTCGAGTCGTACCTGCGGGCGGCCGACTTCCTCAATTTTGCCAACACCGACATCCTGTGCCTTCAGCACGAATATGGGATCTTCGGCGGGCCGGCCGGCAGTTATATCGTCCGGCTGTTGCGCGACCTGCGAATGCCCATCGTGACCACGCTGCACACCGTGCTGCGCGATCCCACGCCCGACCAGAGGCGGGTGCTGACCCAGATCGCCGAGATTTCCGCCCGGCTGGTCGTGATGTCCGAGCGGGCCAGGAAGTTCCTCCACGACATCTACGACGTTCCCGACGCCAAGATCGACCTGATCGCACACGGCATCCCCGACATGCCGTTTGTCAACCCCAATTTCTACAAGGATCAGTTCGGCGTCGAGGGGAAGTTCGTGGCACTGACATTCGGGCTGCTCTCGCCGAATAAAGGCATCGAGCAGATGCTCAAGGCGATGCCCGCGATCTTGCGGGAGTATCCCAACTTCGTCTACATCGTCTTGGGCGCGACCCATCCCAACCTGCTGCGCGAGCAAGGCGAACGCTACCGCCTCAGTCTGGAGCGGCTGGCCAAGGACCTGGGCATCAAGCCGAATGTGAGCTTCTACAACCGGTTCGTCGAGATCGACGAGCTGATCGAATTCATCGGCATGGCCGACATCTACATCACGCCCTACCTCAATCCGGCCCAGATCACCTCGGGAACACTGGCCTACGCGTTCGGGTGCGGCAAGGCCGTGATTTCCACGCCCTACTGGTACGCGGAGGAGCTGCTGGCCGAGTCGCGGGGGGTGCTGGTCCCGTTCGGCGATTCGGCGGCGCTCGCGCGGGAAATCTGCGAATTACTCCGGGACGAACCGCGGCGGCACGCCATGCGGAAGAAGGCGTATCTTCTGGGGCGGGAGATGATCTGGAGCCACATCGCGCACCTCTACATGGAGTCTTTCCAGCGCGCACGACGGAGCCGGCTGGACGTTCCGTACAAACCGCTGGCGGTACGCACCCTCGCCGAGCAACCCATGGATCTGCCCGGCTGGCGGCTGGAGCACCTCGTCCGCATGACCGACTCGGCCGGCATGTTGCAGCACGCCAGCTACACCATTCCCAATTTCGAGGAAGGCTACTGTACCGACGACAACGCCCGCGCTCTGCTCTTGACTGTTCTCCTGGAGCAGCTCGGTCAGAGCTCGCCACAGGTCCACCGTCTTGCAACAACGTATGCGGCGTTCCTGAATTGTGCGTTCGATCGCGAGCGGGGCCGCTTCCGCAACTTCCTCGGCTTCGATCGCCAGTGGCGCGAAGAACTGGGCTCGGACGATTGCCATGGCCGGGCGCTCTGGGTGCTGGGGGCCTGTGTCGGCCGCTCGAAGCGACGTGATTTGCAATTCTGGGCGTCCCAGCTCTTCGACCTGGCGCTGCCGACAGTGAGCGATACGTCCTCGCCTCGGGCCTGGGCGTTCGGCTTGATCGGCATCTCCCATTACTTGCAGCGATTCGGCGGCGCGCGTCCGGCAAGCCAGGTGCGCGACGCCTTGACCGAACGGCTGATCGAATGCCTCGAGAACAACTCGGCGCCCGACTGGCCCTGGTTCGAGAGCGTGCTCAGCTACGACAACGCGAAGCTGCCGCACGCCCTGATCGCCAGCGGGCGGTCCGGCGGCAGCTCCCGGGCGACTGGCTTGGGCCTGGAGGCCCTGCGCTGGCTGGTCAATCAGCAGAAGTCGCCGACGGGTTATTTCCGCCCGATCGGATCCACCGGCTTTTATGTCCGGGGCCACGAGCGGGCCCAGTTCGACCAGCAGCCGATCGAGGCCCATGCGACGGTCTCGGCCTGCGTCGAGGCTTACCATGCGACCGACGACACGAGCTGGCTCCACGAGGCTCGGCTCGCTTTCGAGTGGTTCCTGGGAAGAAACGACCTGGGCGAGGACCTTTACGACGCCAAATCAGGCGGGTGCTGCGACGGCCTGCAGGAAGATCGTCTCAATCTCAACCAGGGAGCGGAATCGACCTTGGCTTTTCTGCTCGCATTGGGTGAGATGAAGTTGCTCGAAAGCACCCTGGCCACCTTCCGGCTGGTGCAGGTTAACTGAATTCTCTTGACACCGAGGTCGGGAGCCAACCTCCATGGATGCGAACGGATCGACGGTTTCGCCCGTATCAAGTTCGGGCCTGGCCACGACGGACGCGCGTGATCGACCCTCCCCTCGTCGTGGACCCATCAAGGTTCGGCGGACCGGGATTGTCCTGAGACCCAACAATAGCCGCGTCGTGATTCGCCCCTTCGAGCCGACCAGCGGAAATCGAAAGGAGCGGATTATCGCCCGCATCATGTCGCTCTCCGATCAGGACGTCGAATGCCTGCTCGAAGGCGTGATGCGCGAGTTTCGCAACCGCCATCAGCGGACCCTCGACGTCTTCCTGCATCGGTTTGAACAGGTCAAGCATCACCTGCTGACAAACCAGCACTTGAGCGAGAACCGCCGGATGCTGATCGGCTCGTACTTCACCCAGGAGTATGCGCTCGAGTCGGCCGCCTTGTTCAATCCCTCGATGGTCTGGCACCCCGATCAGTCGGGCCTGGCGCCGGACGCTCGGCGGTTCCTGCTGAGCCTGCGAGCCACCGGCGAGGGGCACATCTCGTCCATCACCTTTCGCAGCGGGACCGTCGACGCCGGCAATCGCATCTGGATGGACGAGCCGACGCGGTTCGTGACGGCCCCGGAGCTGGTCCCGAATACGCTCTACGACAAGAACTTATTCTTCCGCAAGCTGGTCGAGCTGGGGGTCGACGGCCCGTTCGCCAACCTGGTTCTCTCCACGCTCAACGAGCAATTCACCCTGGGGGAGCTCCAGGCCGCAATCCGCAACGCGACCCACCAGACCCGTCCGCACCGCCACGAACATGATACGATCATCCAGGGCATGCTCACCCTGGCCAAGTCCAACTATGAGATCAGCTACTCGCCCGAGCAGAACATTTCGGAGCGGGTCGTTTTCCCCTCGTCACCGACCGAAGCCAACGGCATCGAGGACGCGCGGTTCGTCCAGTTCCACGAAGACGACGGCTCGATCCGCTACTACGCGACCTACACGGCCTTCGACGGCAAGGTGGTCTTGCCTCAGATCCTCGAAACCGACGATTTCCTGCACTTCAAGATCAGCACCTTGAACGGCCCCGAAGTCAGCAACAAGGGGTTCGCGCTTTTCCCGCGGAAGGTCAACGGCCTCTATGCCATGCTCTCGCGGCAGGACAACGAGAACATCTACCTGATGTACTCGGACATGCTCCACTTCTGGTATACCAAGGAGCTGATCGCCAAGCCGACTTACGCCTGGGAGTTTGTCCAGCTCGGCAATTGCGGATCGCCCATCGAAACCGAGGCCGGCTGGCTGGTCTTGACGCATGGCGTCGGACCCATGAGAAAGTACGCGCTGGGGGCGTTTCTCCTCGACCGCGACGAGCCATCCTGCGTCATCGGCCGGCTCGAAGTCCCCTTGCTGGAGCCCGACGCCAACGAGCGCGAGGGCTATGTCCCCAACGTTGTCTACAGTTGCGGCGGCCTGCTCCATAACCGCGAGCTGATCATCCCCTATGCCATGTCCGACTTCGCCAGCACCTTCGCAACGGTGTCGCTCGATGAGGTGCTGGGGGCGATGGTGCGGGAGTGAATCCCCTTCGGGTTGGGTATCCGGACGTTGTCGCCTGCGATGTTGTAATGCGCTCTCGAGGTTTCAACACCATCACGGAGAGCACGGCACCCGGAGACATAAGCACAGTGCAATTGTCGAACCGGATAGTTGTTGGCAAGGGCGCCGATCGCAGGGATAATGACCCTCGCGACGCTTGAGGAGTTGACACTCGGGGGTGCACCGGCCATACCAACCCGACGCGCCAGCGAGGGGACCAGCCCGCGGGAACCCTCGCTGGCGCGTCGGGTCCGTGCAACAGGCGGCCGTTCGCCGAGTACGCGACTCATCAGGTAGCCGCTTTGGTGCCCCTTTAGTTCGCGGTCCCTTCTCGCGGAACGAGCCATGCAGACCTGGATCATCGGCAGTGACACACAATGCGACATCGTGGTCGACTCACCCGGTGTCTCGGGCCGGCATTGCCGGCTGACCAGCACGCCCGACGGTTACATCCTCGAGGACCTGGGCTCGACCAATGGAACCCACGTCAACGCCATGCGGATCACCACGAGCTGCCGCGTCACGCGGAGCGACACGATCACCCTGGGGCTGGCCGCTCCCTTACCTTGGCCGGCGGATCCGCGGCCCCGGACCGCGGTCTTGAGCATCGGCCGCGAGCCGGATAACGACTACGTGATCGACCTGCTCATGGTCTCGGGCCACCACGCCCGGGTCATCTGGACCGGCGAGCCGGGCAAAGCCACGATCGAGGACCTCGGCTCATCGAACGGTACCGCGGTGGGATCGCCCGACCAGAAGATCACGCGGTCCGCCTTCACCGCCTCCGATACGATCTACCTGGGTAGCTATGGTGTTCCCGCGGCCGAGATCCTGGCGCGGATCGATCGATCGCCGCCAATGACACCGACCCTGGCCTTTCGCGGCCAGAGTATGGTCGTCGGCCGCGATCCGGCTTGCGATCGGGTGATCGATCTGCCCATGGTCTCCAGCCGCCACGCCCTGCTCACGCCGCGTGACGGACAAGTCCTGATCAAAGACCTTGGCTCATCCAACGGAACGTTCGTCAACAGCCGGCGGATCGAAGGCGAGATGACGGTCTATAATGGTGACTTGATCGGTCTGGGCAGTCATACGCTTGCACTGGCCGTTGAATCACCTGCCGCCATCCCGGCGCCGATCCCAACCGCGGCTCTGGAACCGCCCCCCGTGCCGGCGCTCTCCGTCGGCGCTCCGGCTGAAGCAAAGCCGCCGGTGGCCGCGCTTTCACCAGAACTCGGCGATGCCTTGAAGCCCCCATGGCGACTGCCCGCCCTGCTCATTTCGGCAATTCTCCTGGCCATCGTGATTGTCGCGGTCCTCAAGGTTGCAACCGCAGCCGTGGCGTCCATCATGTTCTGGATCAGCCTGGCAGCCATCTGGTTTGGTCTTTCCAACGCGCTTCTCGGGAATCTCCTCGATCGAGCGAGCATCCAGGCCGGATTGAGTGTCGACGGTGCCAGCAGGCTGATCGCACGGGTGCTCGTCCTGATCGTTCTCGGCGGGCTACAGTGCGCCCTCGCATGGCTCGTCGCCGCCAGCATGGCGGGGCTCGAGGCACCTTCGGCCCAGGCGATCGGCCTCTTGACTCTGGCTTCGGCCGTGGGGCTGGCGCTGGGATTCTTGATCGTCTCCCTGCGCCGGGGCGTCCAGTAGCCTGGGCAGTGGTTGCCGGCGCCGTCATCATTCTCTGGGTATTCGGCTCACCCACGACTCAGCTCTGGAAGTCTCCCATCAGCCGGATCATCGCCAACGCATTGCCATCGCGGTGGGCGCTTGAGGGGCTGCTCTTGCTGGAGTCTGATCGTCACGATTCGATGTTTGCTCCAGAATCGAGCTCTGACCAGAACAGCGACCTCGCCGAGGCCCTCTTCCCGGCGGCTTCCGAGCGCATGGGCCCGCGAGCCGATGCGCTCGCTTTGGCGTTCATGTTCATCGGCCTGGCCGCGGGCGCCGCATTCATTTCCGGGGTGTCGAAACCTGGTCCCTGAGCTCTTTCAACCGCTTCAATCGCTTGTAAGCGGCCGTATGGGCAGGCAAGTGGTTGTCGACAAACGATGAATCCGGGCTCGGCTTGGCGCGGCCGTTCTCGAAGCCGTGAATCTTGGCGTAGCCGTCGAGCTTGTTGAGAAATGCGAGACACTCGCGATTGGTCCGGCCGAGCGTTCTCATCCGGCCGAATACCCATTTGTCGGCCTCGTACTCCTGGTCATCCAGAAAAGCAGCCGGGATGATCAAGCAGTAGAGCTTCTGCAAGGTTCCCCACGGTATCTTCTTGACTCCGCTGTCTTGCAAGCATTTGAGCGCGTGCTTGAGGTCCACGTGCGCGATCTCGTGGCCCAGGACGAACTCAAGGGCATAATCTTCGTCTTCGCCAACCATGTTAAAAAGGCCGCGGCTGACGTAGATGAAACCGCCCGGATGCGAAAAGGCGTTGACGGTGAGGGAGTCGAGGACCGTGAATGTGTAGCGAATGTCCTTGCGCGTGACCGTCTTGATCAGGGGCTCGGCGGTCTCCTCGACCCGGCGCAGCAAGCTGTCTTCCACCGTGGGGTTGAGCTGCACGATCACGTCGTGAAGCTCACGTCCCAGATCCATCTCCATTTGGGCGTCCCTTCCAACCGCATCGATGTCCCACGCTTTTTTCAAATAGGGCTGATCCCAGAACGCTTCGACTTTTGCCACCATTTCGGCCGCTGCCGGCGCCTTGGCGGCCGGCTCGTTCGCCGAATGAGCGGGCCGCGGCGTCGATTTCGTCCGAGCGTGCTTCACCGCAGGGGAGGAAGGCCTGTCGCTGCTTTCGGGCCGCCGCTTCAGCGCCGCCTGTTCGTGCTCCGGGCCCGGCGCCGCCCGTGCGGCGCCTCGATCAGCGAGCACGGGCTGCGCAACCGCGCCGGGCGCGGTGGAAGGGGCAGCCGTTCGTCCTTCCGCCGGCTGTCCGCTCCCGGTGACTGCTGCCTCCTTGGTGTCGGGCTTCAGCGGCGGGCCGGCCGCGCTTTTCCCGAGGCGGAGCGCATCCCGGTACGACTCGCCTTCGTTGCGAACGATCAAAACCGACCCGGCGACGTAGAGACAGCCCAGGACCGCGGCAACAATGTATCGGACCATATCGGATCGGTCTCCAACTACTTATCCGGCATGATTGCCGGAGACGCGACCTTGGTTCGCTGTTCTTCCAGCAAGGTGTACAGGTCGGGATAGAGCCTCCGCTCCTCCGGCGTTTCGGCCACGGCGAAGCGTAAATTGTATTTCTGCATGAAGGACTTCAGATCGTTCACGGTCGTTCCTGAGTACTTGTCGATATCACCGAGCGCCCGCTGAACGTTTTGTGTCTGGAAGAGGCGGACGGTCGCCTTCAGATCGGCCAGGCGCTTGAGGGCTTCGGATTGAAGGCGCTGGTCGTCGGCGCGGACCAGCTCGCTGAGCCTGTACGCCAGGTCGTTGACGGCCTTATCGATCGCCTCGATCGTGGCGATCTGAGCCTTTCCCTCGATGGCCTGTTCGAGGGCCTTATCCACGGCTCGCTCGTAAGCGCGGCGATACAGATCGAACCGCGGGTCCTGGAGTGCCACCGGCCACTTCCCCTTGCCGCGGGGCGAAAGCCGCTCCATCGAGAACTTCTCGTTGCGATCGGCGAGCTTGAACGGAATGCGGCGAATCAGGTTGACCGAGAGGGGCACGCTGGCGGCGCGATAGGACGATTCGGAAATCCTGGGATCGACCAGTTTCTCCATGATCATATTGAGCGTGTCGCCCTTCATGAGGTCCAGCTCCTCCGGCGTTTCCAGCATGCGCGTGCGTCTCTTGTTCAAGGCATCCGTGCTCTTGGCCATGATGGCCCGGTTGCGCTCGTTATACTCTTTGCTCATGAGCTTGTAGGCGTTCTGGACATACTCGTTCCAGCGAATGTATGTATCGGTGTTGATCGAATTCGCCTGGGCGGTATTGAGATTGTAAAGCCCCATTCCCCAGGCCGCGACGCCCACCCCGCGCAGGTAGTCGCCGCCGAGGGTCGAGCCGGCCCCCAGGCCGATGTACTGGCCGTGGGCGGTCGTTCCCAGCGCGCCGAGTGTAATCAGAATGCCGACGCAAGCTCGTAACGTTGTCATCTTCGCCATGAATCACCACCTCTCGTTGGCATTTGGGAGCCCGGCGTGACGCTCCGAGCAGCGTCTCTATCCTACCCACTCTCGGACTGGCGCCATACCGGGAACTGCTGAATTCTTTGGCCGAGCGACCTCGAGTTCAAGTCTCACCATGGGAACACAATTCTGACTTCACCGCCCTCATGAAATCTTGAGCCGGAACCGCTGTTCGCCGATCTGGAACTGGACCAGCGAATCGACGGTGATCTGCGGCATCCGCAGCCACAGGCCATTGTGGGTCTTGTTGTGCTCGACGTGCCAGTTGCCCTTGGAGCCGCGATGGACGCGCGCGTGCCACGGCTCACAGAAGGGGTCGTCCGACCGGCAGATCGGGCAGGCGGGGTCCGACCCGATCCAGTACTCGTTCTTGACGAGCAGGGTCCGGTTGCCGATGTCCGGTCCGATCAGCTCGGTCAACGCCGGCGGCCGGACTTGATTGGTGCCGTCGCCCCACCCCCGAGTCTGGCCGGTGGCTGAGCCGCCCGAAGCGATGTCGGCGGTCGCTCCCGCGTCGACGTGGAGGCCGTCGAACCGATAGCGGCCATTTCCGACTAGGAACTCAGCCTTATCGGCCAGGGGCGTCTTGCTGACCCGGACAAAGAGCCCGTTGGTGCTCTGAAGGTCAGTGATCACCCAGCGATACATGCCGCCGATCTGCTGGCAGGTGATCTCGAGGTGGCGCGACGAGATCAAGCCGTCGATCGGGATGCGCAGGTCGCCCTCGGTCCGGCCGATCGTGAAATGCGTGTCGCGGATGCGCACGACTTCGCCTTCCAGCTTGCCGTCGTCGTAAACGGTGAGCATGGCGACCGGCGGGCGGGCCATGGGGCGATAAGGGCTCACCGACCGGCCCGGGCGGGGGATCATCGCGGCAACAGGATGGGCCTCGGCCCCCGCGGCCTGAGGCCGCCCCCGCCCGACAAAGGGCACTGCAAGTTGTTCGTCTTCGTCCGACTCGATGATCGTGCCGGAGCGTTCGACGGGCGGGCCCTGAGCGGAACGCCGGTCGGGCAGGGGGGGGCCGGCGCCGGCTTCGATCATGGTGGACTGCCGTTGCGGAACGGGATTCGGCACACCTGGTTTGGGCGGTTGGGGAGGCTGGGGCATGATTGGGAAATCCGCAAGAAAAGAGGACGCCGCGAGAAGTTCCGTCGAGAATTACTGCTCGCCAATAAGAGAAAGGCCGTTCCAGCAGCAGACATGTCGCGAAAAATCGGAAAATCGGCAAAAAACTTTCGGCTGATCGCAGCCGGCGGCCGTTCGAGTCCGAGAGCGGCTGGGCCGATCACGGTGTCCCCAAGAGCTCGTCCCAACCCCGGGCGTTCGGCTCAAGGACCACGCGGTAAGTATAACGATTAATCACCGACCCGTCTGGCGCCTGCCGTTCGTAGGTCCCTTTGAGGTTCGGCGAGTTGGCTTCCACCTACGACACAAGGCGGAGGTCGAGGACTCACGTGGTCAATGGTGGTGTCTCCTGGAGGAATGGAACAAACATTGCAGTTTTCGGCGGGGGTTCCCAACCCCCTCGCCGCCCGCGACGCGATCGATCGATAACCAACTCTCGATGAGAAAAAATGAGACAATCTGAGACGTTTTCGAAGGGCCCCCGTCCCATCTCGCAACGTCCGCCAACGAAATCCCTCGGAGATCGGTGGCGGAGTGGGTGCTCGTCATAAGTTGCTTGTCCATTCGTTTTTGTGTCGTCAAATTCGGTCGATTCCAGCCCCTCTCGAGCCCCGCGAATCGGGCTGCTGAATCGCCTCGGCGCGACTCATCATCGATCGAGATGTCTCACGTTCCTGCGCCGCAGACTTGCTGCGTTCCAGCGAAGGCGGTCCGGGCGACCAAGAACGGCTCGAGCGCGTAACCCCTCGCTGTCTGCGTCATCAACTGATTCTCAACAGGCCAGGCTGCGCCGCCCTGCTTGTCAAGTCGCGAACGAGCGCGGGAATTTGCCGTAACTTGAATCGGATCTTGTGCTTCCACGATGCTCATGGATTCAGCGAAATTGGCTTCGTTCGGCGCATTTTGCCGATCTCGTCCGTCCCGCTCAGCTCATCGGCGTGCTTCTCCACGCCGTCTGCACCGTTGAAAGGTACATCGACTTGTGCATCGAAGGCTGTCATGCCCGAGACGTACTGGGCACATACTCGGCATACTGGGCACGCTTCTGCGCGCGCCCAGTATGCCGAGTATGTGCCGAGAATGCGGTTTGACGACGGAATAACCCGTCCGGCTCGCCATTCCTGCCAGATCGCAACAACCGCTCTCGGCCCGGCTGCCGTCCTAACCCTCGCGTCCGTGACTTCCGCCATGATCGGCAGAACCGGGTGAAACTGCACGAATCCGATCGCCTTGACGCAGACCGGAATCGAGACAGGGGTATAGATACCGTCCGTCGTGTTACCTCAAAAAGTCGGGCTTTTCTTAAACCCGCAATCGGCACAATCGGTCGGCCGCGACCAACCGGGACGAGCGGCGGCCAATGACCGAGCCATTCTGCCGGAGCTACGAGCCGCACTCCGCAACTGGTCGATCGCGGGTTGCTGGCGGCGCTGTCGGCCGTTCGGGCCTGCGAATTCTCCCCGGCGCTCGGCGCCCGGATGGTGGCTCGGCCTGGCCAACCCCCCGAATACTAGCCCGAAGCGCCAGCAAGTGTGTGCGCCTTTCACCCAAACTCGTGCACTCACTTCCTGGCAAACTCACCTAAACTCATGCACCCACTCGCTGGCGCTTCGGGCTCGTATTCGGATGACGCCTTCGCAGGGAATAAAACCGTACGCCCACTCTCTAATGGGGCCGCCGGGACGAGTGCACAAAGCAACCGTCCAACTCGGCGATCACCGATCCTTCATCGTGCACCGGCACAACAAATATCTGATATAGCATGAGTGCATGCACTGTGCGTGAATTTGGGTCCGAAATACCGCACTCCGCCCCCACCCGCTCCGCCGGGTATGCTTCGGCCTCGGCCGGCTGGGCTCCGCCCCGGAACACCCGGATCGAGGCCCCCGAAGGCCCCCGCGGGTCGTCCACAATCGGCTCCTTGTAATACGAATCACTGTACCAATCCCAGCACCACTCCCAAACATTGCCGTGCATGTCATACAGCCCGAAGGCATTAGCTCGCTTCTGGCCGACCGGATGCGTCGTACCACCCGCGTTCCGCGAGTACCAAGCAGAATCTCTCAGCTCGGAGGAATCGTCTCCGAAGGAGTACTTCGTCGCCGCACCCGCCCGGCACGCATATTCCCATTCCGCCTCCGTCGGCAGCCGATACCCGGAACCCTTCGGGTCGGAAACCCGGACGTTGTCGCCCACAATCTTGTAATATGCGGCGAGCTTATCCTTATTGCTCAAGGCGTTGCAGAAACGGACCGCGTCGAGCCATGAGACCTGCTCCACCGGCAGCCGGCCGGTCGACCCGCCCGCACCCCGTTTTTTCCCGCCGCCGGTCGAAGAAAACCAGCTTGGGTTAACCCCCGTCACCATCTGGTATTGCTCCTGCGTGACCTCGGTGACTCCCAAGTAAAACGGGCTGATTCGCACTTTGTGTTGCGGCTTTTCGTCGTTCTGGGCCTCCTTGTCGTCTTCGGGCGAGCCCATCATGAACTCGCCGCCTTTGATGCGGATCAAGGTCATCCCAGTGGACTGGCTGGTCCACTGGGCGGGTGGCTCGGACGGCGCCGGCGCCTTTGATGCGGGCGGCCGGTTCGCGCGCTGCACGCCGGAACTGGGCGAGCTCACGGATATCGGCGCCGCTACCGCGGGCGCCTGCGTCGCCGCCCGCTCCTTGAGCGCCACCGAACGCTTGACCTCGCGGCCCGATTCCAGCGTCACGCCTTGAGCCAGCAGCACCTCGGCGCCTTGCCTCACAAGCACGCCGTGCCTGCCCGGGTAGGCGGCAATCTTCAGCGGCCGCCCGGCGGTCGGAGCGACCGGCACGTTCTCGCCGTCCAGCTCGACCGTGGCTTTGGCCGGCACGTTCTCCAGCACAAGCAGCGCGTCCTTTGCCGGAATCCTGCGCACGCTCAGAGCGTACGGTTTTCCCGATTCCAGGGTCACCGGCTCGTCCAATAGCAGGTCCCGACCTCTCTTGACGAGGACGTGATGCTTGCCCGGCGGCGCCTCGATCCTGACGGGCTCGCCTTTCACCCAAATCACGGGTACCTTTTGACCGTCCACTTCCACCACCGCACTTTCCGGCACGTTCTCCACCACGATCACGCCATCGCTGGTCTTCAGTTTCAAAACGCCGGGAGCCCACCAGATAATGAGCCCGAGCAACAGGACGCCAGCCACGACTGGCCAAACCCAAGGCGGAGGCGGCCAGACTCGTAACGGCGCGGCGCCGTCGAGGAGTGCCCATTTGCGTTTCGCGCTGTCGAGCCCGACCAAGCTCTGCCAAATCGAAACGGGCCGGGCCGGTTTGACCTGCTCACTGCCCGCCGGCGTGGGCAAGGACGGTGCCACCTTTGCTAGGGCTGCCGGTACCGAGCACTCGACCGGCGGCGGCGGGCCAGCCTGGGACAGCTCGGCCTTGCCCGCATTCGAGTCCGATTCACCGGGCTTGTAGAACGGCTTGAGCGCCATGGCCACCTCGCTGGGCGTCTGATAGCGACGATCGGGGTCCTTGGCCATCATCTTGGCCACGACCGCCGCAAGCTCCCACGGCACGTCCGGACGCAGCAAGTTCAGCGGCTTCGACTCCATCGAGTGGTGCGCCTGCAAGATCTCGTAGAGGCTCGCTCCCTGGAACGGCGGGGCACCGGTCAAAACGTAGTGAAGCGTGCAGCCCAGGCTGTAGATGTCGGCGCGGATGTCGGCCTTGGCCGCGTCCAGCGACTGCTCCGGGGCGATGTAATCGGGCGTGCCCAGCATCTGCCCTTCGCGGGTCAAACCCGTTTCGACGGGCCCTTCGCGCGTCGCCTTCGCCAGACCAAAATCGAGCACCTTCACCACCGCACGCCGCCCCTCGCGGGCCAGGATCAGGTTGCTCGGCTTGATGTCCCGGTGCACCAGCCCTTTCTCATGGGCATATTGCAGCCCCAGCGCCGCCTGGGAGATGAAGTAGGCGGCATGCACCACCGGCAGCGGGCCTTGAGCCTTGACGTAACTGGCAAGATCCTGGCCGTCGACGTACTCCATCGCGAAGACGATGCTCTCGCCGGCTCGGAAAGCGGAGTAAGCGGTCACAATATTGGCGTGATGAAGCAGTGCTGCGCTCCGGATCTCGCGGAGGAACCGCTCGAGCACGCCCCGGCGGTCCATCAGCTCGCGGCTGACGACCTTGAGCACCTCCTTGCGGCCCATCAGCTTGTTCTGAGCCAGATAAACCACGCCCATCCCTCCGCGACCCAGCTCACCCAGGATCTCGAAGTCGGCGTGATCGGCGAGATCTTGCGGAATCGAGCCGACCGGGTGCGGCGAACGGCCAGGCGCGTCACTCACTCTCGGGAGATCGGCAAACGACGGCGCTGCCGGCGCCGGCGATTCAGGCCGGACCTTGGCATCTCGAAGCCGGCCCAGGAACGTGTCGGCCGAGACCCCGGCTACCCGCTGGCGGCAGTCGGCACAGGAGCCGAGATGGGAATGAACGGAGTCGGCTAGATCGCCGTAAAGCTTACCGACGCCGTATGCTCGCAATGTCTGGTCAGATGGGTGGCTTGAGTCATAGGCATCCATCGGATCGTCTCCCGACCTGGGCAGCCTGGCCCCTCAGCGGGCCGATCGTTTAACACTACTCATTAGAAAGGCCGGTTGCAGGGCGTACCTGCCACGAAAATCGGTAGAAACGGAGAGGATTTCCGACCCTCTCTCGTAACGTTTTAGCAGATCATGACTTACTTTCACGCAAGGAATTCCCCGGCCTCTTCTCGCAACCGTTTCAAAACACGCGACTTGGCCTGGAGCACGCCGTTGACGCTCAGGCCCAGCTCCGCGGCGACCTGTGCCGCGGGAACGTCGTCGAGGGCGAAGCGGCGAAACGCGTCCCAGGTCGCCGCGTTGAAATCGGGCTGAACGATCGCCAGCAGCTTCTGGAAGACGTGGCGGTCGTGCTCCAGGTCCCACTCTCGCGCGAGGTCTCCGCCCGGGTCGGCAAGCTGTTCGAGGAACCTTTCGGCGGGGTCGAGCGCGACGAAGTTCTGCCGCTTGCGGCGCTTGCGGTGCGACCGCACCTTGTTGACGGTCACTTGCCGCAGCCACGCGCGGAACGACCCTTCGCGCTGCCGCTCGAACCGGGGCAGCTCGCGGACCATGACCACGAATACCTCCTGGGCAAGGTCCGCGGCCTCGCCGCCGAGCCCGGGAATGCGGCCCAGCCAGCGCTCGATGAGCGGCAGGTAAATGCCGTGCAGGCGATGCCAGTCGGAGGCGTCCGGCCCGGCGTTCTTGAGCCGCTCGAGCAGGCTGACGGAAGTTACGTTCATGATCGGCTGCTGCTCTTCGTGCGAAAAATCGCGCGAGTATCAGCGTCACGGTCCCGGCGTTTCGGTTTAATGAAGGCCCAGCTCCCGCCGCACGGCCTCGGACGAGAACCCGAGTCCTTGCCTGCATTGGGCGCGGGCCTCCTCGAGGATCGCCATGAACCGGGGATGGCTGCCCAGGGCCAGCGACTCCAGGTCGAGCTCATCGATCGGCACGAGCGCCGCGATCGGGACGCCGTCTTCGGTCACGACCAACGGCTCACCCTCGAGATTCCGCACGGACTGGCCCAGCGAATCGGTGGCCTGCGTCACTTCAACGTTTCTCATAGCGGGCATTCCTCGTTTCCGACCAGGAGGCGATTCCCTCGTTTCACACCGACTGCAAGGTTGGTCTTCCAATCCTCGACGTTCCGTTTAACTATCCGCCGCGCGGTTTGCTCTGCTCACTGGCAAAGACGCCCGGACCGGGCGTCGGGTCATCAGCGCCCTCAACACGCCACGGGTACCGGCAGGAACGTCGGGTTGTAGAGCGGCGCCACGACCTCGGTAAACGTCGGTTTGGGACGGTCGGCCGCCGACTGGTACTGGGTTCCGAGCGCCAGCGCAAGCCACCGCCGCCCGTCCTCGGGCTCGGGCCTGATTCCAGCGCCGCACGCCTCGTTGAGGACGCGCACTACGCGCTCGTTCAGGGCGTTGATCGATTCGTTGTACCTGGCGATCGTCTGCTTCGCCAGCTCGACCTGCTGGTCAACGGCCTGCTTCGCCACCGTGGCCTGGTTTCCGTTGAATTGCCGAGCCATTGCAATCTGACTTGCGCTGATTCTCGGCTGGAAGGGGCCTCCGAAAGATTGAGACGCCGGCGCGAGCGCCTGCATGAAGAGCAAACGATAATTCGCCGAATCGCCCTCGACAAAGAGCTGCCGCGCCGGCGCCCCGCCGGAAACGAGCACCTGGCGCTCCTCGACGCGGAGCGGAGCGTGCATCAGAGCGACAAGCCGCTCGCCGTAGTCGGCTGGACCGCGGCCGTGCAGCGCCGCGACGGCTGCGACTTGGGCCTTTCTGTCCGGGCTGTAGACGGCCAGGGCGGCCAGCATCTGCGAAGCCTTGCGGGTATTGAACCGCCTCAGTATCCCGGCCATCATCCCATGGTGGCCGGCATCCGCGGCAAAGACGTTCCAGATGGCACCGGCGGCGAGCGGGTCCCCGACGGATTCGACCTGAGCAACAGCAAGGGCGCGGGCAGGAACGGCAGTTCTGGTTCTGCACCGCATGGCGGTGTGAAGCTTCTTGAGCTCCTTCTCCCAGTAGGCATTGGCCTTCCTCTGCGCGATCTCGTCGGCACTCGCCGCGTCAAAGACCCACTTTCCGCCGCGCCAGCGGAAGCCCAACCGTTTTCGCGCCTCATCCTGATTCGGAACAAGCCGGAGTACGGCCTCCCAGTGGGTCTTGGCCGCGTCCCAGAGGCCCTGTTCGTCACACCAGTTGGCCATTCGCTTCTGGGACATCACATCGTCGGGAACTGCGACGTTCCTCAATTGGTACGCGCTCATGGCCTTGGCTCGAGGATCGCGCGGGCCGATCGTTTCCGCGGTTAATGCCGGCACGCTTTCCTGGCCGGTGGCTTGGCGATGATCGATGGCACCGACAGCCGGAGGAAAAGGTACCGGCTCGTTCGTCGCCTCGAATACTATCACGTCGGCCTTCCCCTCACCGATCGACATTCTCGGCTGGCGGGGCCTCCGGGCTGCGATGCCGCTGGGCGCCTTGGGGGACTCCGGGGCTCCGTCCGTTTTCGTCGCGAGCGACTTTCCGCCTTCGTCGGCCCCTGTCTGACCATCCTTGACTGCCGGGTGATCGGTGCGCCTGCGCCAGCCAGGTGTGCCTTCGGCGCACTTTCCGGCACCCGCCCGAGGCCGAACCAGATGGCGCAGGCGCCCCCAGCGCAAACGATGACTGCGAACAGAGGGTTCGTGATCTGCCGCCCGATCGCATTGAAGAGCTTCATGGTGCCACCTTATTGATCCAGTCGGCCATCCGGCGTAAGACGCGCGGCAAGGCCGCTTCTGGCAAGTTGGTCAAGGGCGCCAGGGTTGTCAGAGCGATCCCCCCGCTCAGGTACGGTTCGGGGTCCTCGGTCCAGAGCCGCGCTACCCGGTAATTGTACCGACTTGTGAGCCAGCCGTCTGGCAAATGCCGCTCATAGGTCCCCGTGAGGTTCGGCGAGTTAATTAGGGCGTGCTGAGTAAGGCGTCCCAGTCGGTGTTCTTCGTGTCAACAACACGCCCGCTCAGCCGCTCGAGGCGATCGAGATCTCGAATGGCCTCGACGGCGGCTCGCGTTGTTTCGTTCGGGGCTCCGAAGCGAATCTCCCCTTGGATGAGCAACAGCCGTCGGGCCTCGCTGATGCGGCCCTCGTTGCGGCCCTCTTTCAAGATCGCCTGATAGGTGGTCGATTCCCGCATGTTTTCCACTCCTTCCAATAACTGCGACGCGAACGATCCCTCGAAGCGTAACCCCATAAGCAGGTATGTCGCCGTCCAGAGCTTCGCTGCCCGACGATCCGATTCGGCATTGATCCGCTCGGCGATGCGTGGCACCAGACCGGGCAGCGCCTCTTCTGTGACACGGTGAGCACCGGCAGCCGGTGCCGGTGAAAGAGTGCCGCCTGACGGAACCAGAGCGTTTCGACGAGGTCAACGTCATGGTACGAATGGGGCTCGATGACGACCAGGTAAGGGAACTCCCCTTGCACCCGGATGACCTTGTCAGCCGCGGCGGTGAGGGTGGTGATGGCCGAGTCGATCACGTCGATGCGACCGGGCGGACCAATCCCCAATCGATCCAACCACGCGGCCGGATCGTCCCAGATCAACTCCTTGGTCGAAACGTCGAAGCGGTTGAACTCCACGCGGCAGGTCTCCGGCTACGGGATGTGGTTCGTGCGCACACGAAGCATGACCGGTCGTCCCGCCACACCTCGCGGGCGTCCACTCGGTGAGCTTTACCCCCCGAAGTTCTTACCGCGCATCGGAAGCTCGCCTGACTCCACGGGGAGTATACTTGTTCCTTGTGGCTAAGCGCCGCGGCGCTCGTACTCACCTTGCTCATGCCTTACGAGCGACGGATCGGTGATGCTGCCCGCAGTCAACGCGATAAAGTCGCGCCACTGCTCCCGTGTCATGCGCGGGGGGCCGACCGGATCGATGGTTACCTGCACCTCGCGGCCGGCTTCGCCCTCGCCAATCGGCACGGTCAGTTGCAGGATACCATCCACGCCGACTCGCGAATGAAAAACCATTCGATTCATGCTTGTCCTCTAAGTTAAGAGCGGCGGCTTCTTTGATCATCGGGGGTCGCCTCTGGATTGTACCTCGTCACGGCGTGTTCCATCAGTGCTTCATGAGTGCTTGGCTGGGTCGCCTGCGAACTCGCGACCCGTGCGCCCAAATTCGCCTTGTTGAAGAACCGCGTCAGAGCACGAGCCACCTCGGCTGGCGTCTGGAACCGGTGCTCCGGCTCTTTGGCCATCATCTTGGCAACGATCGCGGCCACCTCGACCGGCACCTCCGGGCGTGCCAGGTTCAGCGGCATCGCGTCCATCGATTGGTGCGCCTGCAGCAGCTCGTAGAGACTGTTGGCCTGGAAGGGAGGACCGCCTGTCCAGGCATGACTTCAGGTGTTTGATGACCGGCTGAGCCGAGACGTCGTCGAGCTCGCCCAAGCTTTATGAGCCGAGGGTGTGGTCGGTCGGATGCAGCATTGGGTGGGCCTCCATCAGTCGGTCTCCGGAAACAGGTCGAGCGACTGTTTCCGAAGAGGAAAGGGCGGTTCCGCATCGAATATGTTGCGAAAATCAGAAGAGTGCTCACCGGTTGGTGAGCCACGCCTGGACGACGTGACGCGCACGCCCCTGTTCCCCCTCGAGGATGCGTTCGTCGTCTGGGCCGTACTGAACGACCAGCCGCTCATCCGGCTGGATGGCGTCATAAAGCTGCAAGGCGAGAAAGTTGTCAGCGTCCGCGAGCTTGTCGACGACGAGCGGCAAGATCTGCGGGCCGAAGGCAATCAGAGCATCAAACTCCTTGCCGACCGCGCGGGTGTGTGGGTCGGAGCTGATCCCCAACCCACCGCTGAACCAAGTGTCTTTCCAGGCGTTGAACGCCGCGTCAAAGGCGGCCCGTAGATCGGCGGGCACGCCACCGCGCTGCTCGCGAAGAACTTTTTTCTGGGCTACTGTCAGCGACGATTTGGGAGTTCTTTCATTCATGTCCGCCTCCATGATGGTCGTATATGGGTCGTCAACCAAGCGGCTGCGGCGGTAGAACGCAACCACGCGACCGTAACTGCTCCCGACCAATTCGTTCAGGCCGTGCTGGATGCGCAGGTCGCCCCAGCACTTCGATTCCCAGCGCGGGCCGTGGCTTGGTCCGGCGATGCAACCGTGCGTCATGTTCGAGGTCGAATGCCCCCAGGAAGCGACCGGTCCGTCACTTCCTCGGACGAAGCCAAAACCCTTGTAGAAACTATCGAAGTTGGAGATGGAGCTCCCGGGCCACAACCAACGGTCGGTGTAGCCGACCGTCCAGGCTATACAATTATAGACGGTCGAAGTGTCGCCGGTCACGACTGCTCGGTCGGCATCCAAGCTCGGGAAGTTACCGCGGAACCTCTGCTTCTCGGCCGCGGTCATCGGACGGGCCATGAGCGCCCCCTCACGGAGCCTGACGTTCCAGCTAACCTGCCGGCTCACCTGAGCGAAGCGGAGGCGACACGGTTGGCTTGACATGTTTTCAACCGACGGCGCCGCGTGGCGTATCGCGACGAGTGTTCGAATAATCGCGCTGCGGACCGGATTATTTCAGGTCCAGGCCTGGCTGTCCACGAAAATGCTTGGACTGCGCGGGAGCAACGGCCGAACAACGAATGAGGCTCCTCCGAAAGCGAAAGCCGTCAGAGACGCACTCTCCGCAGCCGCAGCGCATTCAAAATCACCGAAACCGAGCTGAACGTCATCGCCAGGCTCGCGAACATCGGACTGAGCAGAATCCCGAAGAAAGGATAAAGCACGCCCGCCGCGATCGGAACGCCCAGCGTGTTGTACAGAAATGCGAAGGCCAGGTTCTGGCGGATGTTGCTCATCGTCGCCCGGCTCAGCCGGCGGGCGCGGACGATGCCGCGCAGGTCGCCTTTGATCAGCGTGATGCCGGCGCTCTCGATCGCGACGTCGGTGCCCGTGCCCATGGCGATGCCGACCTGGGCCTGCGAAAGGGCCGGTGCGTCGTTGATGCCGTCGCCCGCCATGGCGACGACCCGTCCTTCCGCCTGAAGCCGCTCGATTTCCTTGGCCTTCTGGTCGGGCAGTACTTCGGCGCGGACCTCGTCGAGGCCGAGCCGCGCGCGACGGTAAGGGCGGTCGTGCGGCCATCGCCCGTCACCATGATCACGCGCAGTCCGTCGCGCTTCAGGTCGCTCACCGCCGCGGCGGCCGAGTCCTTGATGGGGTCGGCGATGCCCAGCAATCCGGCCGGACGGCCGTCTACGACGACAAAAACAATGGTCTGCCCATCGCCACGTAGGTCCTCGGCTCGTTTCACGAGCGCGTCGGGCTGGACGCCGACCTTCTCCACCACGGCCAGATTCCCGACTGCCACCATCCGCCCGTCGACTTTGCCCTCGATTCCCAGGCCGGTTTGCGATTGGAATGCCTCGGCCCGGCTCAGCGTGAGCCCCTTTTCCAGGGCGCAACGCGTGATGGCCGCGGCCAGCGGATGCTCGCTGCCTTGCTCGAGGCTGGCGGCCAGGCGCAGCCACTCCGACTCGTCCCAGCCGGACGCCGAACTCACGGTCACCACCCGGGGCTTGCCCTCGGTAAGCGTGCCGGTCTTGTCGACCACCAAGGTGTCGACACGCTCCAGGATCTCGAGCGCCTCGGCGTTCTTGACCAGAACGCCCGCGGCCGCTCCGCGGCCGGTGGCGACCATGATCGACATCGGCGTCGCCAGACCCAGCGCGCAGGGGCAGGCGATGATCAGGACGGCGACGGCATTGACCAGGGCATGCGCCATGCGCGGCTCCGGCCCCAGAAGGCCCCAGACCAGGAACGTCAAAAACGCGGCCGCGACCACGCTCGGGACGAAAAAGGCCGAAACGCGATCGGCCAGCCGCTGGATCGGGGCCCGGGTCCGGTGCGCCAGGCTCACCATGCGCACGATCTGCGCGAGCATCGTGTCCGCCCCCACCCGCTCGGCACGCATCACCAGTCCGCCGGTTCCGTTGACCGTACCGCCGATGACCCGGTCGCCGGGTCCTTTGGCCACGGGCATGGGTTCGCCCGTGATCATCGATTCGTCGATGGCGCTACGGCCCTCCCCGACGGTTCCATCGACAGGCACCTTCTCCCCCGGGCGAATTCGCAGCCGGTCGCCGGGAACGACCTGGTCGATCGCGACATCCTCCTCGCGATCGTCGTCGCGCAGCCGCCGCGCGGTTTTGGGGCTGAGCCCGAGCAGGGCCTTGATCGCGCTGCCGGTCTGGCGTCGCGCGCGGAGCTCGAGGACCTGTCCCAGGAGAACGAGCGTGGTGATCACCGCGGCGGGCTCGAAATACACCGCGACTTCACCGTGGTGGTCGCGAAACGAGTCGGGGAAAATGCCCGGAATGAAGGTCGCGACCACGCTGAAAACAAAGGCTGTCCCGGTCCCCATTGCGATCAAGGTGAACATGTTGAGACTGCGGGCGGCGATCGATGCCCAGCCGCGCTTGAAGAAGGGAAGTCCGCCCCAGACAACCACCGGCGTCGCCAGCGCAAGCTGAAACCAGATCCAGAGGCGGCCGGCGACTTCACGCGCTGCGCGATGCCTGGCAGCATCTCCCCCATCGATAGCAAGAGGAGCGGGACGGTGAGAATCAGGCAGATCGTGAACCGCCGGCTCATGTCCGCCAGTTCGGGATCGACGTCGGCATCGGCGGAAACCACGACCGGCTCGAGGGCCATGCCGCAGATCGGACAGGAGCCCGGGCGGTCGCTCACGACCTCCGGGTGCATGGGGCAGGTGTACCGGGCGCCGGTTGCGGGCGCTGCGGACGACCTGCCGGCTGATGCCTCCCGCGTCGCGACTTCGGCCTGCGGGGCGAGATATCGCTGTGGATCCTGGCGGAATTTCTCCAGGCAGTGATGGCAGCAGAAGTAGTAAGTCTGGCCGTCGTACTCGGTCGAAGCGGCTGCTCGATTCGGGTTGACCGTCATGCCGCAGACGGGATCCTTGACCGCATCGAGAATCGTGAGCTCGAGCGGAAACTGCGCCGACGCCTGCGCCTGGTCATCTGGGTTCATCGGGTGTTGGGAGCGCGGCTACGCCCGGGCCTTGGAATGAGCCTTGAGCCAGCGGGTCGACTTCTTGCGATCGAGCTTGTCCCAGACCTTGAAGAACGCGGCCTTCGCCGCGTGGGAGGCTTCGCGCTGGGTTTCGAGCAGGCGGCCGGCGGCTTCGACCAGGGGAGCGGCGGCGGCGTTCTCGGTCAGACATCGTTCGATTTCGGCGGCGGCGACGACCGCGTCCTGGTGTTCACCCAGCGTGTCCTGAACCTGGGTGATGAGCCGGATGAACCGGTTTGCCGAAGGGTCTTTCCGGCCGGTGATGATTGGCGCGATCAGCTCGGCGATGTAGCGGGCGCGTTTGGCACGTTTGCGCAGTTCATGAAACTCGGCGTCGGGATCCGACAGCCGCAAGCTTTGCGCCCCTTTACGGACCCGGCGCCAGGCGGCCGCCGCCAAGGCTGGCAGGATTCGGCGGCACGGCTCCCAGGCTTCGTCCTTCAACTGCGGGCGCGCGATCGCCTGGTCGAGCAGCACAAGCAGCTTGCGATACCGCTCGTCCTGCAGGCCTTCGAGAAGCGCCCTCGCGGCGATCTCGTGCCGGGCCTCGAGTGAGCGAAATAACGGCGCGAGAGCAGCAGCATCGCGCCCCGGTTCGCTCGCAGCCGCCTTTCGCAGCCGCGCCATGAGAATATCCAGATCGCGGACGGAGCCGAGCAGGTCCGCCAGCCACTTGAGCTCGCGCTCCAGCGGCAATCTCCACTGCGGCTCGACCAGATCCTGGAAGGCGCGCAGCTCGCTGCGCAGCCGGCGGGTTGACGTACGCAGGCGATGAATCCCTTCGCTGTCCCCGCGCCGCGCGTCGGCGTCGCACGCGCCAATCCGCGCCACGGCGCATTCGAGAGCCGCCTTGACAGCTTGCCCCACCGCGTCTCCCGGCTTGACGATCGGTGCGGCTGCGGTCCTCGGCCGCTGAACCGAGGGCAGGGGATCGGATCGGGCCAACTCGGCTCGACGCACTCCCGATTCGTTGTGTGACATCATCCTCTCCGCGAATCGTCGGAATCCCCGGCATCTTCCCACCTTGGAAAATGCACTATTCCGCTTGGGAACTGCGCGAGAATAAGTGTCGTCTTTCGCGGAGCGAAAGACGACTTTTCCGGGAAGTTATTGGTGCCCCGATCCTTACGCTGGCCCGATGGCCCAGATCGCCGGCGCGAATGACTTTCATCCGGCGAGTTCAACTTATCGGACCGGCCTCTTCGGATCAAGCCGCGACCAGTTTCAGCCTGTAAGCGTATGTATAGATACGATGCGCGTGATCAGGCAAGTGCAGTTATAATTGGCCTATACGGGGCCTCGTTGGGGGAAATTGCGTCCTTATTTAGGCTGACGGCTTGCGCTCCGGATCCAACAGATGGGTCAAGCGAAGGTCGTCCTGGCCCCATACGGCCAGCTCGATTGTACGTTGTGTTTCAGAACCGGGGTTGAGGGCGCGGCTCTAGCGGGCCGTCAATCTTTGATTGGGTGGCTGTTGGGCGCGGGTCTCCGGGCACCCGAAGGGTCGCCGCCCTGCCGCCGACCGCAGGTCTCTCCGTTCTTTACCCCCGATTTTCTGTGGGTCGATGATTTCGCCGTGGCGAGGAATTCGGCTTTGGCACGAGCCACGGGCGATTATGCCGTTTGGCTCGATGCCGACGACGTGATTGATCCGCCCGAGCGCGCGAAACTCGAGGCCATACTGGAGGGCCTTCCTCCTCCCGCGCGATTTTGGGAGGGCGAACCTCCGCGTCAGCCTGGGCTGAATCCGGCTCGGGCGGAGCCTCGCACTCCCGGTCCCACGCGATTTTGCGCCGGCGAACCTCCGGGTGAGCTTGGGCCGAATCCGGCTCGGGCGGAGCCTCGCACTCCCGGGTCGTCGGGCCGTTGCTCGGAACCGGCTGCCTACGTGGTGAAATGTGCCTGCGATCCGGGACAGGACGGCAGCGGCGGCGATACGGTCGTTGACCACATCCGGCTGTTTCCCCTCCGCCAGTACGTCCGCTGGACTTGCCGCGTTCACGAACAGATCCTGCCGGCCCAGCGGCGGGCCAATGTGCCCGTGCGCTGGACCGATGTCACCGTGCGGCATACCGGCTACACCGAATTACGAAAAAGAGAATTACTGAGCGTTGCATAAAAAAGAAGGTAACCCTTGGCCCAAATCGGCGGGCACGGAGGCCCGCCCCACTGGTGGAATCCAGGGAGCTTTCAGTGGGGCGGGCGTCTCTGCCCGCCTCTCGGAGTTACCTTCTTTATGCAACGCCCTGTAGGGCCCGATTGGACCAACGTCCGACCCGCTGCCGGGATGCCGGTTCGTCTGACTCCGGGTAATTCAGTGTGCTCCGCGGTTCACACTCCGGGTTTAAGACGAGTGCCAAGCAACTGCTCTTTGCCTCGATTCACAGCTCGACACAAATGCCAGCCAAAGCGTACGCATGACAATGGCCGCCGACGCACAGCGGGGCCGGCGTTTCGGGGCCCTTGACCCGGACCATCCTCTCCTAACCGGCTGCAAGCTCTGCGCGCCCATGGTGTGGAAACACATGGCGCATATCGGCAGCGAGCAGCTCTTCGTTTTTGCCGCCACGGTGCTGGTCACCGTGACAACCGATCTGCTCTGGGGCATCGCCGCGGGCATCGCGGCCAAACTGCTCCTGGAGCTCGCGATCGTCGCACGGGTGGAACGCGGCGATCCTGAAGGGCGCGAGCCTCCGGGGTTCGTGATGAAGCGGGTGGCGGGCGGGACCGGCGAGTTGGTTCGAAACCCGGTCGGCGAATGTGCAACGGTCGGCGACACGTACCACATTTATTTCGGATGGCCGCTGGTTTGCTTCAACTCGATGCAGCTCGAATCGGAGCTGTCGCGAGTCACCAGCGGAGTTTCCACCGTGTGCCTGCATGTCACCGACCTGGTGACGCTCATCGACCACACCACCGCCACGCTGCTTCTGGAGTTCGTTGATAACGTCAAGCGGACGGGCCGCGGCATCGCTACCATCGTCGGCCTGGATCGACTCAAGGCGCGCTCTCACGCCGACGCCGCCATGCGCATCAGCCCGCCCCTCCTGGCGCAGGAACGGGCCAAAGCCCTCGAGCGACTCGCTCGCATTAGCCCGACGCGTGTCGACGCCGGGACACCCGACTCGGTCGTTTATCTCGAACGGCTCAGCCTTACCCACGTGGGGGCGAATCAGCACCCCACGGCCTAAGATCAAAACGGGTGCTCCTCCGACCGTCCGACCGCTATCAGCAGGCGGCGCGACTTCAACACCAGGATGCCCTCCGCTCGAGAGACGAAGGATTTCCCGCCGCCATGCCTTGCGAGGTCGCCAGTTCGAACCGGATTGCGTACCATGAATCTCGGCTCGGCGCCAGCGAATTCTGAAACAGGGGATACTCGGTGGGAGTATCATCGTTCGTAACCGATCTGTCGGTGACGGCCGGGAGGGCGGCAGGGCGCTCTAGCGAGATGCCGATGGACGACCCCGCGCTGGTCGAGGCGCTCCGGTCTGGCGATCCGCAGGCACCCCGCCTGCTGGTCGAGCGGTTCCAAGGGGTGGTCTTCGGCCTGTGCTATCGCATGATGAACCACCAGCAGGACGCCGAGGACGTCGCGCAAGAGACGTTTATCCGCGCCCTGCGATCCATGGCACGATTCGACGCCCGCCGGCCGATTCGCCCCTGGCTGTTGGGGATCGCGGCCAACCGCTGTCGCACCGCGCTGGCTCGCCGGTCCCGGCGGCCCATCCCGGCACCGGCTGAGTCGGTTGCGGATCGCGCGGACCCCCGGGCGGCGGTCGCCGATCCCGACGACCTGGCGGGCGAGCTCGAGCGGGCGCTCTCCTGCCTCCGGCCCGACTATCGTCTCGTGTTCGTCCTGTTCCACGAGCAGAATATGATGTACGAGGAGATTGCCAGGGTCATCTCTCGCCCGGTGGGGACGGTCAAGACCTGGCTCCATCGAGCCCGAGCCCAGTTGGCCCAGGACCTCAGCCGCAGGGGAGTTAGGTGTTGAAAGTTGTCAGTTGTCAGTTGTGAGTTGAAGAATTCTCGCTCGGAGAACGGTTCGCCATGACGTGTCGCGAATTTCGAACGCAAATTCAACGAGCTGCTTGACGGCGAGGGCGGCGGCAAGGCCCTGGGGCGAACGCGGGAAGCGAGCGCGACTGGTCCGCGACTGGTTGCGACCGACCTTGAGGGTGCTTTGATCGACCATGCCTCCCGCTGTCCGGCTTGCCGTGAGGTCGCGGCGGGGTATCAGATCCTGGGGAGGGCACTGCACGCCTGGAATTCAGCTCCCGTCGCACCGGCCGATCTGGTTGACCGCATCTTGCTGGCCGGCTCCAAACTCGACGCGCCGGCGGCATCGGCCTGGGCAGTCGTCGGGGAGCGAAAGCGCGAGCGGCTCTGGCCGATCGTGCTGGCCTTGGGAGTCGCCGCCGCGGCCGCGTGCATGATCGGGCTCGTGAATTCATGGCTCGTGCGGAAGCTGCATGATCTGCCGATGCCGCCCACGGCGTCGGTCGGCCCGGCGGACGAACTCCACTCCGTCACGAGCCCCTCGGGCGTGCGCCTGGCCGATGCACACGCGCTGAACGATGCTCTGGCCGAGGCGACCAAGGCGACCTGGGACCTGGCGCGATCGGCATCCGAGCCCGCCGCACGGATCAGCCGCCAGATGCTCGATGCCGCGACCGGGCCGGAACCGGGGCCCGGCGCTTCGGCCATTCGCGGGCGCCCGGCCGAGGTCAGCGTGACGATGCCGACGTTGACCTCCCTGGCCCCGGACCCAGCCGCCGCCAGAGCCATGCTCCAGGAGGTCGGGGATCGACTGGCCTCGGGCGCCAAGCCCCTGTCGAGAACTGCCCGCCATGCCTTCGGCTTCTTGCTGGGCCCGACGCCCGCAAAACTCGAGGGCCGCAACACGCCCCCAGCGTCGAAGGGAGCCTGATGAAACGGATAATCACCAAAGTTCGGCCTGGCTGGCCGGGTTGCGCCGGCCTTGCCTTGGCGGCGTTCGGGCATCTGCTGGCGATCGCGTCAGCGGGCCGCGCGGCCGATCAGCCGGCGCGTCCCGCCGACGTCTTGCTGCGGCTGGTGCCGCCCGATGCGGCCGTGGTGGTCACCGTCGAGGGCCTCCGCGATCAGGCCGGCGCATTTGGCGGCTCGCGACTGGCCCAAGAGCTGCGTCAGTTGCCGGCCGTGCGGGCCTGGCTCGACTCCGAGCGCTATCGGCAATTCGAGCGGTCGCGCGCGGATCGAGGCGTTCCTCGGGTCGAGCCTTGCCGAGATTCGCGACGAGCTCTTAGGTGATGCCGTCGTCCTGGCTTTGAGACTACCGGCTGATGGACCTCCCGAGCCCAGCCAGGCAACGGGGCTGCTCCTGATTCGGGCGCGGGACCAGGCCCTGCTCATGCGGCTGATCCGCGTGATCAACACGGCCCAGCAAGAGAGCGGCGAGCTGGCGCGGGTCGGCGACCTCGACCGTTCCGGTATCACCTACCACGTCCGCGAGTTTCCAGCCGGAGCAAACCGGCTGCCCGAATGGTATGTGACCTACTCCGACGGTACGTTCGCCCTGTCGAATTCCCAGGCCCTGATCCAGGAAGTCATTGACCGAAAAGCTACGGCGAAGAAACCGCCGGGCGCCTCGGGCGCGGGCGCCACCCGTAAGGCCGGCGGTGACCGTGGCCGCACAATCGAGTCGGGCCTCGACAGCCTGCCCAGGCTCCAGGCGGTCCAGCGACGTTTGCCCGAGCGGGCGCTGTCCAGGCTTCTGGTCGATCCCCGGCCGCTCGCGCGGCTGATCGCGGCGTCGGCCCGGCCGCGCAGTCCGGCAGAAGGTAAGATTCTGGCCGCGCTCGCGCTATCTCGCCGCGGTCGACTATGCCGGCGCCGCGCTGGTCTGGAGCGATGGATCGCTCAAACTGCACATGGTCGAGACTCTCGATCCGTCCAAGCTCGATCCCTGGATCCTGCGGTGGGCGGGCGATTCGCGGCCGTTTGACCCCTTGCTCTACCGGTTGCCCCCGACGGCCCTCGCCGTGATCGCAGCGCACGTCGATGCGACGGCCCTCCATGAAGCCATCCGAATGCTCGTCCCGGAGCCGGACCAGCCCAGGCTCGCGAATTTCGAGACGATCCTGAGCGGATTGCTGCTGGGACAGGACATCCAGGCGCGCGTCCTGCCCCGGCTGGGACCGGGCGCGATCGCCTATCTCGACGCCCCCGACGACATCCTGGAAGACGCCGCCAACTCTCAGCAGAAACAGCCGCGTCCCTCGCCGCTCCCGCTGGTGCTGGTTATCGGCATGGAGGGCAGGGGAGCCCAGCCCGCACCGGCCGGGGAGCGTCGCCAAGGCGCAGCCGCGGCGGAGGCCCACGCGGCGACCGTCGCCGACGCACTCGACAACGCGCTGCGCACGCTGCTGGCCGCGCTGGCCCTCGCCCCGGAGCGGATGCAAGGCCGGGCGAAAATCACGACCCGCGCGGTCGCCGGCGTGGCCATGCACACTCTCGACTTCCCGGTGTCCTTCGCCTACGCAATCGATCGCGGCTCGGGCCGGGTGATCCTGAGCACTTCAACCGATGCCATCGCCCGTTATCTGGAACATGCGACCGACCTCCGGGCCGGTGCGCGGCTCCGCCGATTTCAGGCCGTGGGCTTCTCGAACGGCCAGACCTTCGGCTGCATCGATCTGGCAGCGATCAACCGCCTGGCCAGCCGCCATCGCGACCGCCTGGTTCAGTCCCTGGCCGTGCGCCAGGATCGACCCATCGCGGACGTGGACCGCGACTTGACTCAGGTGCAAGCCCTGGCCGGGCTGATCGACGCCGTCTTCATCGCGACCCGAATCGACCCCCAAGCCACGGCGGTCGAGCGCTCGATCGGCGTCATCCTCCACGAACCACCGACAGAGCCGTCGCGCGAGTGACACCGATCGGGAAATCAGAGTCAGGTTCGCGGGCATCCTAACGACGAGGTGACGCGAAGCTCGGTCTCAGGGAATGTAGATAGCTTGATCGCGCCACTGGTCTGGGCGATCGTCCGCCACGACGAGCTCAAGCCACGCGAGGGTCGCCGGCACGGTGGCGCGCTGGCGAATCCAGCAGAAAGGCGATGGGCATCGTTCAGGATTCCGACTGCGGTGCCTCTGCTCCGTGCCTTTCCTTGACCAGCCGGCCGATGCGCAGCGCGGCTGGGCTGGGCTGGTAGGCGGCCTCTTGGCGGTCTAGTTCGGCCTGATACTCCGCCATGTAGGCTCCGACCTGGGCCCAGTGCTGGTCGGCGAAGTCCAATACCTCGGCTATCACCGCCGGTGTCAGCTCGAACTGTTCGGCGATCTTCTCGATCGGTTCGCCGTGAATGCGGTATTCCTTTATCTCACAGACCCAACCAAGGGTCATCGCACGCGAACACGGCCCTGTCCGCCACTGGTTCGGTTTGCCTTCGCGGCCTTGCTTGTCCGAGCTCTCGACGCTCATGTCGGCGGCGGTGTGTTGGGCTGGATCGTGCTGTTGACAATGCCGTAGGGGATATTCTCCGAATTGATCGTGCCGCCGGCGCGGATATTGGCATTGATCAGACCGCCCACGCCGCTGATGCCGCCTTGAATTGCGAGGCCGGTCACATCGAGCCCGACTCCCAGGTCAAACGCCGTCGGCGTCGCCGTGCCGCCCTGGCCCTGGAAGTAACCCCCCACCACGAAGTTGGAAAGCTCGCCACCCACGGAAATGCCCGCGCCGCTGGGAACACCCGGACTGGCGGGATTGACGATCAGGTTGCCGTTGATCACCAGCTCGCTCACATTGCGGCCGATGCTGATCTGACCGCCGGTGGCAAGCTCGACCGAGCCGCCCACCGTGAGCCCGCCCACGATGTCACGGCCGACCGAAAGCTCTCCATCGTGGCTGGCGGTCAGGTTACCCTGAATCGAGAGCGCCGCATCGGCATCGCCGCCGATCGCGAACTGGCCGCCGTCGAGATTCATCGTGCCGACCGTGAACGACTCCGACGCACCCGAATTGCCCGCGCCTTGCGTGAGCGCCACCTGGCCGGTTGGTCCCAGGTTCACGGTGGTCACCTCGAAGGTGTCGACGCCGCCGCTCACGTTGACTTGGGCGGCCGGGCCCAGGGCCCCCAGCTCCAGGGTATTCATCGGTTGACTGAGCGTCGACATCTTGCCTGTGAGCTCGGCGGGCGCAGCCTCCAGGCTGCCAAGTTGACCGGAGACAATAACCAGCTTGTGGATCGCGAGCGGCCGGTTGGCATAATGCCAGAGCGGGCGCGCCTGGGTGATCGTAATGGTCGAGCCGGTGTCGGTGCCGAAGGCAACCAGGTCGATCGCGCCATGTCCCGCCGGGTGGACCTTCACCACCCCCGATCCCTCCACCTGGACCAGAAACGCCCCGCCGCTGGCCAGAACCGGCCGATTCGCGGACGGTCCCGTGTAGAAGGAGAGGAGCTCACGCCGTTCCAACCGCTCGACACTCGGGACGCTAAAGCGCCCGCGATAGCGACTCTTCGGGCTGGCCGGCCGCAGCCCGCCAGCGAGCCAGTCATACCGCCCGATGCCGTTCCATCCAGTCCGAATCATGAACGGGCTCCATCCCACGCACGGGCATCCCGCCCGCGCTCTCCTCGCAGCCAGAAGCGCCGTGGATCTTCATAGCCGCTCGGGCAATGCCATAGTCCGAGGAGACCGCAGATTCGGCAAGGTCAGCGGCTCTGGCCTGATCGGCAGATATCCCCCGGTCACCGCTGTCGTTTTAGAGCGAGCCACCAGCGGCCGATGCCTCCTCATTCCTCTTCGGTCGGAAAGCCGCAGGAACTTTGCCGGCAACCAGGACGAGCTCAATGGGGTTTCGTGATCCTGGGAGGGCAAGGCTCCGTCCGAGCCATGCAATTAGCCGGCTCACACAAAGGTTCGCCCTCCCCGAATCGTACAAGGCCATTTAGCCTGCCAGCTATTGGCCCGACGTATCCGCAGGGAAGACATGGGCGAATGTATGGAACGTAGTGGTCATCACGATCAGGCCCGATAGCCGGTTGCCGAAATGCGGGAATTCTGTGCCGCTTTCGTAAACTATGTTGCATAAATAAGAGCGAGGAGCGAGGCGCCTCTTGAATTAGCAACACCTCCAGCGAAAAGGGCACCCTATGACGATCACAATTCTCCCGGTGTGCGGCCCGATTCGGCCGTCCCACGTTCGTTCGGTTCAGCCGTTGGGCTCGGTTGCGGCTGCGGGAGATCCGCCAGACGTCGATTGGCAGAAGTGGATTGATGGGAGTCGGAAAGAGCCTGTTCGGCAGTCCCGGCCAGAGCGCTGGGCACCGGCGCCCGCAATTGTGTTTCGGCCGCATGGAAGCGGGACCGAGCAGAACGGCGTATGTGTGGCGGCGTTTCGGCCTCGGTCGCCGGGTAACCGACACTCCGCCCACCCCGGTCGTCCTGCCGGGGAGGGCGGAGCTCACCAAGTCGATGCGACGGACCGCACGGCCCCGTCGTCACTGAGCGTTCATGGTCCAGTACGGACCGGGGCCGTAGGCGATGCCGAAGCGGCTGATGGAGGGATTGAGCATGTTGGCCCGATGGCCGGGCGACTGCATCCAGGCTGCGGCCACGCTGGCTGCGTCGTGCACGTTCCAGGCGCTATTCTGACAGCAATTGGGATTCACGTGGTGGCCGAGGCCCTGGTTGGTCTGCGCCACGTTGTTATGGGCGGCCCATGCCGAGAGGTCCGGGTCGTAAGCCAGGGGGCCCAAGCCCGCGAATGCGCGATAGGCATTGATGAGGGCCATGAACCCATAGGGGTCGGCCGCCGGCACGAGCTCTTCGGGCTTCAGTTTCGAGTCGGGGTCGACTCGCCAGAGGCCGCGATGAGGGCCGTCCTGGATCTCGTAGCCGTAGCCCCAGACTCCTTGGTTGGCGAGCCAAACCCATCGTTTCGCTGTTCGTTCCTGCACGCGGGACGAAGTCGTCATTGCAATTCGGGCCACAGGCTCTGGCGCTTGTTGGTCCTGTGCACGCGACGCAGATGTCACTGCTACGAGGACGACTGCGACTGAGCTGATCCGTGTCATGCTGGTCATGGGTATTTCCCCTTTCTCGCGCGGAGAATGGTCTTCGTGTGGGAAACCCTGAGCGACCGGCCAGTGCGCTCGCCGTTCCATGGTGGGTGCGCGGAGACAGCGATCGGGGCTCGCAAAGGAGCACCATCACCGCCCGCCTTCCGTGGACCTGGGGCAACGCAGGGAGAGAACCTCGGGTCAATCGGACAAAGCTATGATGGGGAGGCCATGAAGATGGAATGATGCCTCCCGCGAGTCGAGCATCGGCTGAACCGCCGACGCCCGCGATGTACTGCAAGTGGCGGGCCAAACAGGAAAAGTGACCAAAAATCGGCGATTTTGCCGACCCGTCGTTCCGACCGTGCGCGTGGTAGCGAAGCTGACGGTGCGCTCTATACAAGAGCGATAGTCGTCGTTGTGGAATTTACAATTCCGGACGTTGAAAAATTGTCAGAGACAACCCAAGGGGCCCAGTTTTCAGGTGCGCAGTTTTTCGACGATGCCCGAATCGCGCTCGATGGTCTTCTTGATTCCGAGTTCGAGGATTTCACGGTCGCCGACAATCACCGCGCTTTTTCGTGCGCGCGTGAGCGCCGTGTAGAGGATCTCGCGGGTGTTGATCGGAAGGTCGCGGTCGGGCAAGACGAGCGCCACGCGGTCAAATTCCGAGCCCTGGGCCTTGTGGACAGTGATCGCATAGGAGAGCGCCAGCGAAGACCGCAGCGACTCGAGGTGAAACGCGGCGAAGCCGTTCGAGCGGCGGAAGACGGCCATCGGCGCGGCTCGCGCCCGGCCGCGGTCGGCGACATTCAAGATCACGCCCTGATCGCCGTTGAAAATCATCCGCTGGTAGTCGTTGACCTGCATCATTACCGGCTCGCCGGCAAGAAACTGATCGTCGCCGGGGTGCCAGTCAAGCCGGTCCAGGGCGCGTCTGTGCAACGATTCGTTGATCCGATCGGAACCGGTCGGCAGGACGCGCGTGAGGCAGAGAATGCGAAAGCTCCCCGAGTAGGCAAAGATCGCGCTCAGCTTCTGCTGGTCGTCGCCGCTGAATCCGTTTTCCGAAAGCACGTACGCGCGGTCAATCAGCTTGTCCAGGCCCGGTGGTGCCTGGCCGCCTTCTTTGGCCCACTGCTCTAGGAATTCATCCAGAACGGGCGACCCGGGCGGCGACGCGACGAATTCCACTCCCTCGAACTTCAAAGCGTCAACCGAGCCGCGCTCGACCACAACGTCGTCGCCGGAGCGCTCGCAGTCAAATCTGGGGGCCTCTCCCTGATCGATCTTGTGGGCGACCCTGAGCAGATTGAGCCCGTGCGGATCTTTGCGCACGCGATGGCTCTCCTGGAGGATAACCACGGCGAAGCCACAGTGCGGATCATCCGCATGCACCTTGCACAGGTCGCGCAAAACCGCGCCGGCCTCGACCGAGGGAAGTTGACGAGCGTCACCCAGGAGAATGAGCCTTCCGTCATCGGGGAGCGAACGAACGAGCCGCTCCATCAGGGCGAGGTCAATCATTGATGCTTCGTCGACGATGACGATTTTCTCGGCAAGCCGGTTGTTTTGATGATGATTGAACCGGCCGTTGGAGTGTGAATAGCCGAGCAGGCGGTGCATGGTGCGCGGCTTGCACGGCTCGGGCCAAGCGGCGACCACGCGGTCGGCCTCGGTCGGATTGGCGATCCCTTGAGAGCCTTCTTCGATCGCGCCCAGCATCCGGTTGGCCGCCTTGCCCGTGGGGGCCGCCAGGGCAATCTCTCCAGGAGCGACGCCCAGGCGAAGCAGCACCCGCAAGATCGACACCACGATCGTCGTCTTGCCCGTGCCGGGGCCGCCCGAGATGATCGTGATCGGACTTCGCATCGAGGCGCCCACGGCCGCGCACTGCTCGTTGTTCAAACCGACCCGCTGTCCCCTGGTCTCTGGGGGGCGGGCGAGTACGTCATTCAGAGCTTCTTCAACGGCCCGGTCGGACCAACCCGAGACAACGCTGTCGAGCCTCCGCCCTAGCGCTGCCGCGAACTGGTTCTCCAGGTGGAGCATCTTCTGGAGATACAGGTGATTTCCGGCAACGACGAGCGGTTTGAAGTCGCCCGGCGTGCCGACGAGCGTGCCGACTTTGCCCGAGTCGATGAGCTCCTGCATCAGCGTGGCCGCGGCGGAGGGATCGAGCTTTGGCAGATCGTCGACGGGTTGAACCTTCCCGAGCACCCGTCGTGCAAAATCGAGCCGAAGCTCGCCTCCCTTCTGACCGCGCAGGGCGATTCGCGTACTTCCCTGCCGCACCTGAACCAGCCCGAGCAGAATCAAGAGCAGCAGTGCCTGACGCTCGGTCGGACTGAGCCCCGGCTGCCAGCAAGCCAGTTCCCAGGCGATTGCGGGAATCTCGCCCTCAAGGTTGTACTCCGTCTCGAGTGGCTCCCGGACCTGCCCGAGCCAGGCCAGCATGGCCGCTTCTTGCCGGTCGGCGCCGATTGTCGCATCGGTTGCCAGAATCGCAGCGCGGGCGGTGCCCAGAGGCGAGAGCTCAATCGGAACGGTCATGGGCGTGATCCTCGCGTCGCGGTGCCGCGGCGGATGATTTCCTTTTCGTACTTCAGAATGTCGCCCCAGGCCGGCCGTTCAAAGTAGACCGCCGGCCGGTCGGAAGCGGCCTCCTTCAAGCCGCGCAGGAATACGTAGACCAGACCGCCGAACCGGGTGCCGTACTGGCTCTCCGAATGAATGCCAAGCGCTCTGACCAGCGCGAGTGAATAGAGCTTGGCCTGAAGGTCATAATGCTTTTTCACATGTTGCTTCAGAGGTTCGGGATCGTAGGACTCGAGCACGTCGCTTTTCCAGTCGGCGAAATAGACCAGTCCCTCATGCTCGACGACGAGATCGACAAAGCCCTTGATGAAGCCGCGCTCCACCACAAGCTTCTCGCGCGGGAGCAGTGAGGCATCGAGCCGAGGGTGACTCTCTTCCGGCAGTGGGAAAAGGAATTCCATTTCGCGCAGGCTTTGCAGGCAGAATCCCAGGCCCGGGATCGACCGGACGGAGCCGACGGCGATCGGCCAGGTGAGAGCCCGGTAGGCCATCAGAGCGGCGGTTGCGCGGTGCTCGCGGTCAATCCCGTTTTGAACGAGGGCGTCGTCGATGATCCTGGCAACGGCGGGGATCTCGATCCAGGCCTGGCTGTCTGCGGCTTCACGGAGTGATTCGAGCGGGACCAGCTCGAGGATCTCGTGAAGGAATGTGCCGGCGCCGGTCCCGCCGGGAAGGTCGCCCTCGGGCGGACGGACCACCGCCGTTTCGCGGCCGTGCTCCTGACCGCCGACCATGAGCTCGGCCTCCCAGAGGCGCTTCATCCGAGAATACGAGGTAACCTCGTAGCCTCCGTGACGGTTCCGTAGATCCGCGAAGTCTCGGGTCTCGTCACGGTCGGTGAGCAGATCGCGCGGCGGACGCCATTTGCTGAAGTCCACCGCCGGCTGCGCTTCGTCGTCGGGATCGGATCCAACTGGCGCATCTCGAAATTCGATGACCCGGAAAAGCCGCTCGAAGTCGCTTGGGCTAAGTTGCGCTTCGAGGGCGTTGAGCCGGTCATTGACTCGCTTGTACCCGCCTTTCCACGCATTCGGCCAGAATGCACTGGCGATCATGGGCAGATAGAGCCGGGCCTTGGCGCGGGTCAAGGCTACGTAGAAAACGCGCTGCCGCTCCTGGTCTGCTTCGGTGGCAGCGGCCCGCTCCGCATCCAGGTTATCGCCCAGGTAGAGTATGCGCCGGCCGTCAGCATCATGATATTCATACCACTCGCTGTTAGTCTTGAGAAAGTACCCGCCGAACAGAAAGACGACGGCGGCTTCCAGGCCCTTGCTCTTGTGGATGGTCATGATCTGGACGGCGTCGCGGTCGCTTTCCAGGCGCTGAACGTCGCTGTCCTCGCCGGGCGGCTTGCGGGTTTTCTGGATGTAGGCCGTCAGGGTCGTGACCAGGTCAGCCAGTGCGCAGCCGGTTTTGCGGGCTTCTTCGAGCAGGATCTCACAGAGGTGGAGGTAGTTGGCAAGCGCGCGCTCGCCGTCCTTGAGGAAGAGCTCGCGACGGATTACTCCGCTCTCGTCGAGGATCCGGCCAAAGAGTGTCTCGAACTGCCGCTCGCCCGCCAGTTCATTCCACGCTCTTAGATGCGCGACGAGCGGGTCCCTATGCGACAGGTCGTCGAGCTCGGGCAGAACACTGAGCGGGACGTCGAAGAACGGCGTGATCCAGGCGCGGCCACGCAGGCCAGCGTCGGCGAGCTGGTCCACGGCGGCGAGGAGGTCGCGCATCTCGCGAGCTTCGCGCGTCTGGAACAAACCTTCCTGCTTGTAAAACGAAAACGGGACGCCCGCGTCGCGCAGAGCCTGGGAGACCTGGATGGCATCCTTGTTCGTCGCTGTGAGAATGTAAATATCCTTGCGCTCAATTTTTCTGACATCGCCCTCTTTGCTGGGAAAAAACAGCCCTGGGTCTCGCAGTAGCTTGCGGATCTCCCGCGCGATCTGACGCGCCAGCCCCCGGCGCAGCTCGGCCATGCCGAGCGTCTCTCCCCTGGGCTTGATCTTGAGCAAGTAGATCGGCGGGGTGCGGCTGCCTCTGGGCTCCTCGGCGTCATAATCGTGCTTTGCCTCGACCGGCTGGTCGTATTTGATGTCGCCCTGGAAGAAGGAAGGTTGAGCCGTTTGCTCGAAAATGCGGTTGTAGGCCTCGATCAATGCCGCTGTGGATCGCCAGTTCACCGATAACGGCACGCGCGGGC
The DNA here is from genome assembly GCA_963823675.1 of uncultured Isosphaeraceae bacterium. Lineage (GTDB taxonomy): Bacteria > Planctomycetota > Planctomycetia > Isosphaerales > Isosphaeraceae > CAWGMT01. The sequence goes on from CAWGMT010000028.1 coordinate 102,526, forward strand.
TTGCTTCCCTGTCGATCTCTTTACATGCACGCTGGTAGGCTTGAACGTCGCCACCGCGAAATCCGTAGATCGCCTGCTTGGGATCGCCGATGAGATAGGCGCGGTGCGCGGCTTTGCTCTCGACGAAGATCCGCTTGAAGAATCTCCACTGATCCTGGTCGGTATCCTGAAATTCATCGATGAGGGCGAATTGATATCGCCGCCTCAGGGTGTCGATCAGTGAGCCGGCGTGTGGACCGTCAAGGGCTTCGACGACGCGCGCGATCAGGTCGTCGTAGTCGAACTGGCCCGTCGTGGCCTTGTCGCGTGCGAGAAACCGCCGCACTGTCGGCAACGCGGTCTGGACGAGCGCGGCTTCGGGGGATACCAGACCCGTCTCCAGTCGCGCTAGGGCGGCGACGACATCGGCCATTCCCGGAGCTGCGGCGGCGCTTTCGCGAACTCTCGCGCCGAGCTCGCTTACCGTTTGCCGAAAGGAACCATCCAGAATCGTGGCGACGGTGCGACCGGAGCTTTCGATTAGCTCGGCGAGGGTGACGATCCGATTCACAATGGCTTTAGCCTTGGTGCCGTGAATCTTGCCGGCCTTGAGCGTGGTGCTCACACGATCGGCCAGGGCGTGCAGATCGGTGTTGAAGAGGAGATTGGTCCCGATCTCCTCTTCGCGAGCCTGAAGCGAGAAGGCCGGCTCGATCTCGCGCCCCGTTCTGTGGCAAGCGTAGAGCAGCGTCTCCAAGTCTTCGATCGCCGTGTCGGAATGCTGTTCCAGCCAGATGTCCAGCAGCCTGGCGGGCTCGCTGGGCTTGATCGCCAACGAGCGCCGCAAGGCGGTTCGGAACGCGCGGCCGAAGAGCGTGCGGCCATCAGCCAGCTCGCCTTCAAAGCTGCGACCGATCGCAAAGGCGTGCTCGGCCAAGACCCGGCCGAAGAAGCCGTGGATCGTGCCGATCGCGGCCGCGTCAAAAGCGTACAAGGCTTGGCTCAGCTTGTGACGGGCCTGATCGTCGACGGGCCAGACCTCGTCGCGCTTGTGGTGGCGCAATTCTCCTCGAGACAGGGGCTATAGAGAACGTTCTCGATCGTGGACCGGATGCGCTGCCGCAGCTCCGCGGCCGCGCGCTCGGTGAATGTCAAAACCAAGATCTGATCGAGCTTCACTGGCTCGCGCAACAGGATCTCGATCACGAGATGCTCGATCGTGAAGGTCTTGCCGGTCCCCGCCGAGGCCTCGATCACGGCATGGCGGTCGAGATCGATCTTGTCGAGGATCGCAGGACGGGGATAGTGTGGCCTCATGCGACCATCCCGCCCGAGTCGCGGAACAGGCCGAATCGCCGCTCGATCATGGCGTGCGCCTCGTCTTCGTCGGGCGGATCGTAACGCTCGAAATCCGGCACGGGGCCGTAACGCGAGCTGCACGGAGCCCGTTCGTTCTCCTTCATGTCCTCGACGGTTTCTTCAATAGACCGCTGCTTCTTGGGATTCAGATAATTGAAGACCGCTTCGCATGGCAGCAGGTAGGCGTGCGGCCCGCCCAAGAGGTCGGCAAGCAGGGTCGTAAGGAACCCGCGGGCGCTCGACTCATCGATCTTGCGAAACGTCCGGACCGGCTCCTTGGTGCTCTTGCCCATCGTGGGCAGCGGAATGACGTGCGCGTGATACTCCGCGGGGTCGTGATGACCGGGCAGGAGGCTCAACACCACGGAATCGAGGAAGCCGCGGAGGAAGTCCTTGTCCTTGGCCGCAGTGCGGCCGACGGGAGTCAGCGAACCGGGTAAGGCGGCCGCGACGATCTCGGTGCGGCCAAAGATCTCGACCCGCCACGGTTCAGCATCATCGGGCAGCTTCACGTCGAGCATCAATGTAGGCTCGACCCGTTCGACCCGCTCCGCTTCGGCGGCGCGGCCGAACCGATAGACCCCGAACGGCCCCGCCCTCAGCAGGTCTTGCTCGCTGGCCGAGTGATGCCAGCCGGCTAACCAGTCGAGGTGCTTGCGCTTTTCGACTTCGCCGAAGAGGCCGACAGGCAATAGGCCCTGGTGCACCAGAACCTGGGCGCGCTTGCGATAGAATGGTTGGAAGGCCTCCGGGATCGACCCCTCGCAATTGTTCTGGATGGCGTCCAGGAAAACCGCGCGAAGCAAGCCGGTCTCGCGCAGCCTGCCGGTGACAAAGTGCTCGTCGAAGCGCTGGCTCTCGTCTTCTTCCTCGTCCTCGTGCAGCCGGAGCATGACCCGCGCCCAGCCCTGCAGGGGGCACTCCAGGAACTTTCGGATGTCGCTCAGCGAGACGGGCACGCTGCGCCGGGACCCGGCGCTGCTCTTGGAGCCATCGAGCGGACAAAGGCCCAGCCGGCTTGCCAACCCAGAGTCAAGCTGGCGTAACGACTCGCGCTTGATCTCCGGCAATGCCTTGCCGTGGCCGGGGAGCGACCGGCGCAGCTCGCGAGCTCGCCACTCCTGGCGGGCGGCGGCGGAGAAACTAGCCGAGGCAGGCTTGCCCGCTGGCTGACTTCCATCAAAATACCCTTCATCGAAGCGGCGCAGCGGCTGCTTGTCCACCCAGAACTTGGCGGGCCCAGGCTCGCCCGAACGGCCGCGGTGAAGGTCGCGCATCAGCTCCTCGAGCATGGGGGACGGACTGAGGTCGTCGCCGGTCTGGGCGTCGTGCGCCACGTACGAGAGGTAAAGGCGCGCGCGCGCAGGCGAGCGTTTCGAGAAAAAGGTATTTGTCGCGGTCGCGAGGGCTGACGTCGCCGGGCCGCGGTGCAACTCCCGACAGGTCGAGAGGATCGACATCGGCACGGACCGGAAACCGCCCTTCGCCCAGCCCGCAGAGAAAAATCACGCGGAACGGCAAGGCCCGCATTTCCCGTAGCGGTGAAACAACGACGCCGTTGGCCAGGTAGTAGCCGCGCGCGGCGGTCTGTCCCTCGATCGCCTCGCGCAGGCTGGCCTGGGCGATCCGGTAGTTGACTCTCTGGCCCGTGACGTCAAGCTGCCGGAGGCGGCGAATTTCGTGCAAGCACATCGCGAGAACTCGCTGCTCACCGTCCGGCTCGGCGGCAAGGTAGGCTTCTACCATCGCCGTGAAGAAGTGGGACCACTGGGTCATGGTCAATTGAGCCGAGCGCGCGAACCGGGCGTCGGCCGCCAGGGAGCGGACCAGAAGCAAGAGCCGCGCTACGTCGGGAAGAGCGTCTGCTGCGACGTCGAAGGGAAGGTACTCGGCACCGTCGAGCTCGAAGGCCCGCTCATCGCCGGCGCGCGGGCCGGTCATCAAAGCCCCCAGCGCCAGCCGGCGCAGCCCCTGGTCCCAGTGAAACACCTCGCGATCGATGTAGGTCCCCCGATGATCGGCGCGGTCCGCGCCGTGCACGACCTCCAGCTCCACGCACCAGGAGCGCCAGGATTCGGCGTCAGCCTGGGGAAAACTGCGCTTGCACGGCCGGATGGGTCAGAATCTTCAAAACCTCGGGACGCGTGAACTCGCCCAGCGGCAGATCCAGGAGCAAGAGGACAGCCTCCAGCAGTCGGCTTTCGCCCGCCAGCGGCAGGTCCACCATGTTGAACGGGATGTCGTACAGCTCCTCAAGGACCGCGCGGAAGTGCGCCTGATAGGCGGCCAGGTTGGCCGAGTCGGCCACCAAGACGGCAACGTCGGGAAACCGCAAGCGATCGGACGATCGCCCATGACGCGAGTCATCGTCGCGGATCAGCCGCCAGATCTCATTGGCGACGATCTCCGCCTCGCGGCGAATGCCGGGGCAAGCCAGAATCACCAGGCTCTCGTCACGCTGGAATGCCTCGTCCGTTTGCCTCTCGCCGCCGCCGAGAATCTCCGCTTGAAGACGGCCCAGCGTCGTGGTCGCCTCGCCGCTAGCCAGTTCAGGGCGGAGCTCGACGCCCTCGAGCCGATCGAGCTGCGCAAAATGATGCCGGCCGGGCTGGCCCCATCGGATGGCAATCGACTCGTCGTCGTCACCAGCACGATCGGCCGGGACGCGGCCCTGGCCCGCTCGTCGCGCCACTCTTTGGGCAGACGCCGCATCTCCCGCCTCGACGGCCCGCCAGTCAACCGGCGCGAATGTGTAGAGATCAACCCCCGAATTGCGGCCAAGCCGCTCAATCATCTCACGAAAGCCGTGTGACAGATACGAAAAGCCGAAGACGTGAATCTCGGTGGGGAGCTTGACTCCGCACTCGCCAAGGAAGTCGAGAAGTTCAAGCGGCCAGATCCAGCGGGCCGGCTGATCGGGGCGAGCCTCGGAGAGTAGTGCGCCAAGCTGGTGCCATAACGAGCGCTGCCATTCCTCGGTCGCGCCCAGCTCCTTGCCCACAGAACTCGCCCCGCGCGTGCGCCAGTCGCGAAGGAGGTCAGGGCGATGGTCGTTGTACCGGTGCATCAGCCGCGCCAGGCGCCCGGCAAGCTGAAAGCGATGGAGATCGCGGGCGTCGCGGTTATCGCCGGCAGCGTCGAGATACGATCGAACCGCATCGGGCAGCGATCGCGAGCTGTCCCTGCTGGGCTGATCCGACAACAGGTCGAGAAAGTAGGCGCGGACCACCGCAGAATGAAGCCGCCTGGGCTCGGGCTCCCGGTCCTGGCACCGCGACAAGAGCTCGTCCTGGAATCGCTCTGGGACGTAAAAATTCAAGCCCGCCGCGATCCCCGCCCCGCGCAATCTCATATCGCAAGTAGGTCTCGATGTTCCGATTGGGCACCACGACCGGCGGCATCGCGAAGAGAGAGCCGCCCAAGCCGTCGTCCCCGAGCTTGAGATTCTCGATCAGTCGCTCTGAGAGCTTCTCAAGCTGATTCGAATACCAAACGCGAATCATCGCAACCTCGGACAAATACCTTCCACCGTGACGAATGTTCAGAGCGCATGTTCTTTTATCGGGTCTCGTCGCGACTCGTGTCAATGCCCCATGACCGGCCGTCCGGAGAGCGGCGCGGAGAGGCATCGCTTCTGTTCCGAGAATTGTTTAACATCGGGGCGATAGATCGGGTGCTGCTCTAGACTGGCCGTCGCGGCGAAGGTCAGGTTCATGAGAATGACGTCGCTCCTCTTGATCCCCTGGGTTGTGCTCGTGATGCCGGGCCTGCCCGCAGCCGGCGAGGCGCGCGGCAAACGCGCGCCCGACTACGCCGTCGAGGTGAAGTCGATCCTCGGCAAGCACTGCTATGCGTGCCACGGCGCGGTCAAACAGAAGGCCAACCTGCGGTTGGACACGGTGGCCTCGATTCACCGAGGAGGCGACAGCGGGCCGGCGGTCGTATCCGGCAAGAGCGGCGAGAGCTTGATCGTCGAGGCGGTCAGCGGCCAGAGCGGCTGGCGGATGCCGCCCGAGAGCGAAGGCTCGCCGCTGTCGAGTGCCGAGATTGCCGCGCTTACAGCCTGGATCGACCAGGGCGCCGTTGCCCCGGCCGACGACCAACCTCAGGCCGATCCGCGCGCTCATTGGGCTTTCCGAACTCCCCGGCGGCCTGAAGTCCCCACGGCGGATGCTCTCGGCCCGCGGGCTGCCTGGGTCCGCAACCCGATCGACGCGTTTCTGGCGGTCGAGCATCGCCAGCGCGGGCTTACGCCCCGACCTGCCGCCGACCCGGCGACCTTGATCCGTCGAGTCCACCTCGACTTGACAGGGCTCTTGCCTGGCCCCGATCTTGTCCGCGCTTTCGAGGCCGATCCCAGCAACGAGGCTTACGAGGCGATCGTCGACCGCCTGCTGGCCAGCCCGCAGTATGGCGAACGCTGGGCGCGGCACTGGATGGACGTGTGGCGCTACAGCGACTGGGACGGCTGGGTCAACGAGGTGCGCGAGAGCCAGCCTCATATCTGGCGCTGGCGTGACTGGATCGTCGAATCGCTCAATCGCGATGCCCCCTACAGCGAGATGATCGTCGCCATGCTCGCGGCCGATGAGGCATGGCCCGGCGACGACGATGCACTGCGCGCGACGGGCTTCCTGGTGCGCAACTGGTACAAGTTCAATCGCAACGTCTGGTTGGAAAACACCGTCGAGCATACTTCCAAGGCGTTCCTGGGAATCACGATCAACTGCGCGAAATGTCATGACCATAAGTACGACCCGATCACCCAGGGCGAGTATTACGCGTTCCGGGCGTTCTTCGAGCCTCATTCGGTGCGCACCGATCAGGTACCCGGCCAGCCCGATACGGCCAAGGCCGGGCTGGTGCGCGTCTTTGACAGCGAGCCGGCGGCGCCGACCTATCGCTTCGAGCGGGGCGACGATAAAAAGCCGCTCAAGGACCAGCCCATAGCGCCGGGTGTGCCCCGGATTCTCCAGCTTCAGGCCGAGCTCGGCGCGATCAAGCCGGTAGCCCTCCCGCCCGAGACCTTCTACCCTGGCTTGAGGCCGTTCGTGCGCGAGGAAGCCATCGCCCAGTCGCAGCGCGAGGTCCTGACGAAGCGGGCCGAGCTCATTCGCGCCGAGCGGGCCTTCGCGGAGGCTCGCGGCGTTAGCGCCGCCCTAGAGGCCGGCCAGGCCTTGGCCCTGGCGAAACGAGCGCTCAGGGCCGCGGAAGCCGGCCAGAATGCGCTCGAGGCGAGAATCGCGGCCGACACCGCCCGGTATGCCGCGGTCCCGCGACCTGACGCCGCGGCTCTTGGTCGCGCTGCCGCCCGGCTAGAGCGGAAGCGAGACCTGCTCCAGGCCGAAGAGGCGGTGCTCAAGGCCGAAATTGCCAACGCCCTGGCGACGACGACGGTTCGCAAGGCCCCGCACGATCTGGACGCCGTCAAGCTCGAAGCGGCTGCCCGGACCAAGCTCGCCACGGTCCGCAAAAGCGCCGACATCGCGCAAGGCAATTTTCGAAGACGGCGCCGACTATGCGCCGCTCACGCCGGTGTATGCGGCCACGAGCACCGGCCGGCGGCTGGCGCTGGCGCGCTGGATCACCGATCCCCGAAATCCCCTGGCGGCCCGGATGGCGATCAACCAGATCTGGATGCGGCACCTGGGCACGCCGCTGGTTGCCACCGTTTTCGACTTCGGACGCAACGGTGCGCAGCCCGTGTTGCCCGCGCTTCTCGACTGGCTGGCCGTGCAACTGCGCGACGGGGGCTGGCGGATGAAGCCGATTCACCGGCTCATCGTCACCAGCGCCCTGTACCGGATGGAATCCACCAGCGACGGGCCGAGCGACCAGAACCGCGCACGCGACCCCTTGAATACCTATTACTGGCGAATGAATCCCAAGCGCATGGAAGCCGAGGCGGTGCGCGACAACGTGCTTCAGGTTGCCGGCAATCTCGACTGCACGATGGGTGGGCCCGACCTCGACCCGGAAGCCGGGCTCAAGACCCCGCGCCGCAGCTTGTATTTCCGGCACGCCAAGGAGAAGCGGGTGATGTTTCTCCGGCTGTTCGACTCGGCTAACGTGAACTCTTGTTACCGCCGGAGCGAGAGCGTCGTGCCGCAGCAGGCCCTGGCGCTGGCGAATAGCTCGCTCTGTCTCGAGCAAGCACGGCTCCTGGCCAGAAGCCTGACGAATGATACAGAGCGAACTGCTGCGCAGCACCGGTCAAACGGTTACGGTCCAGACGCCGCCTTTGTGCGGGCGGCATTCGAGCGAGTTCTGGGCCGATCGCCGACGTCGCAGGAACAGGCCGCCTGCGCAGACTATCTGATCGCCCAGGCCAGGCGGTTATCGAACCGATCCCGGCTCACACCGTTTACCGCGGGGCGGGCGTCGAGTGTCCTGCCTGCGACCGACCCGGCCCAGCGCGCTCGCGAAGACCTGGTCCACGTGCTCCTGAATCACAACGATTTCGTGACCATCCGATGAGGAATTCTTTCATGAGCACCCAACCCCGCAGCCAGGCACGCCGCGAATTCCTGGCCGATATGGGCATGGGCTTCACCGGCTTGGTTCTGGGCGCCATGCTGCACCGCGACGGAATCGTGCGAGCGGATGGAACACTTACGGGCGGCTGGGCTCCCCCTGACGGCAAGCCGCTTTTTCCGCCCAAGGCCAAGAATGTGATCTGGCTCTTCATGATCGGCGGCACCAGCCACCTGGAGAGCTTCGACCCCAAGCCGGCCGTGAACCGCTACGCGGGGAAGTCGATCGCCGAGACGCCATTTGCCGATGCACTGCGCACGAAACTGACCAAAAACGTCCGGAAGGTGGCGGAGGTCGATGCCAACGGCCACATCCGCCAGATTCTTTATCCCCTCCAGGTGCGATACGGCAAGCGGGGCCAGTCCGGGATCGAGGTCAGCGACTTCTGGCCGCACGTGAGCTCGTGCATCGACGATATCGCGGTGGTCCGCTCGATGTGGACCACCGACAACGACCATGGCGCCCAGTTGCAGTTCCACACCGGCCGGCACGTGCTGGAAGGGACGTATCCCACGATCGGCTCCTGGGTGCACTACGGCCTGGGCTCGCTCAATGACGACCTTCCCCAGTTCGTGGTCCTGGGCACGCCCATCGCCGACTGTTGCGGCGGAGTCGGGGGACATGGGGCGAGTTACCTCGGTCCCGAGCATGACGGGGTCCAGCTTGCGGTCGATCCCAAAAACCCGCTCCCCTTCGGCACGCCGCCGCGCGAGGTTTACGTCGAAGAACAGACCAGCGAGTTCGAGCTGCTGGGCCGGCTGAACCGGCTCTCGGCATTGAAATATCCGGACGACCCGGCGCTCACGGCCCGGATCAAGGCGTACGAGCTGGCGTTCCGGATGCAGACCGCCGTGCCGGAAGTCGTCAAGTTTGACGACGAAACGCAATCATGCCGCCGGCTTTACGGGCTCGACCATGACGCAACCCGTCCCTTCGGCGAGATGTGCCTGACCGCCCGCCGGCTGGTCGAGCGCGGAGTCCGTTTCGTGCAGATCTTCCACGGCTCCAACGGCGGCGCGGGCAACTGGGATGCTCACGGCGCCTTGCGACAGAACCACACGGCACAGTGCGCCGCGGTCGACCGGCCGATCGCCGGGCTGCTCCGCGACCTCAAAGTGCGCGGGCTGCTGGAGGAAACAATCGTCGTATGGGCAACCGAGTTTGGCCGGACGCCCGGCTCGCAGGGTGCCGACGGCCGCGATCACCATCCCTTCGGCTTCTCGGTGTGGCTGGCCGGCGGCGGCATTAAGGGGGGCATTGCCCATGGGGCGACCGACGAGCTCGGCTTCCACGCCGCCCTTAACCGCCATTACGTCACCGACATTCATGCCACGATCCTCCATCAGCTCGGGCTCGATCCCCGCCGGCTCGAAGTTCCCGGCCACAAGCGGCTCGAGATCGATTTCGGGCAAGTCATTCGCGAGATCATCGCGTAGAATTGGCGGTAGCGGCGGCCGAAGGACGAACAAGTCGAGTTTGAAGCACCATGAGCGCCCTCTGCCACCAGCCGGAGGGTGGGATGTTGAAAGCCTGGAGCTCGAGCCTGCGAGCATTGCCCTCGGCTTTGGTCGCGCTTTTCCCCCCCTTGCAAAGGGGGGGTAGAGGGGGTGGTCCTCGCGCAACCAATTACAGGGTGCGCGCGGGGGCTTCCTCGATCTGTCGTGAGTCGCCAATGAGCGCCATTGCGAGCGAACGGCAAACGCAAGCACGACGCCCGACGTGTGGGTCCCCACCCCCCCTGGCCCCCCCTTCGCAAGGGGGGGAAAGGGAAATGATTCGCACCGATCAAAGGAGCTGTTATGAAGCGATACTTGGTCGAGCTGCCGGTGTGGTGCCTCGTTGTGACGCTTCTGCTCACGGCGATCTGGGCGGGATACGCCCTGACAATCACTGTGAATCGCGACAGCGTGGGCGGACTGGCCGTCAGCTTTCCTTGGATTGGTGATGGGGCAAGGTACAGGTACGATGGAAGCCTCGTTGCATATGTACGTTTTTCGAGTTGGCGCAGTCCAGTACACGTTATTTTGTCTCGCACGGTTTGGGGGCTCATCGCGTTCTGGTGGCCAGCCATCGCGAGCATTGGCGCCGGCCTTTTGACGCTTTTGGTCGCCCTGTTGCCTATCACGGGACCACTCGTCCGAAAGCGAATCCGGATCCCCCGCGTGCGGCTGACGCTGTTCCGGATGATGGTCGTGATCGGAACCGTTTCCGCGTGGCTCTGGTTGGGACGGCTCGATGCCTATACAAGAATCCTCGGTGCGCTTGTCTTCGGCTTCACGCTCTACGCAGGTTTCCGCAGAGGTTTTCTGGCCCGGGAGGCCAAGGTTGACGGGGCGGACGCCAAGGTCCTTTCTCGAGTGGGAATCGCCGGCTATGCCCTCGTGCTGCTCCTTGCCCTCGCCTGGGTGATCAGCATCCTCGTCTGGGTCTCGTATCAAGAGCGCCGCTTCTGACCGAAAAACCAGGACGCCGATGCTCGCGCGATCCAGAGAGCCACCGCACGAATCGAAGGAGCTGTCATGAAGCGATGCTTGGTCGAGCTTCCGGTGTGGTGCCTGGTCGGCATCGTTGCGCTTCTGATCACGGCGACCTGGTTGGGGTTCGTCCTGACAGGCAATGAGAGTGGCTACATCAACGGCGTTTCGAGCGACGGCAGTCCTTTATTTCAGGATTGGACAGCGTACAGGTATGATGGGAGCTTCGTTGGACATACGTCGAATTGGCGGACTCGTGTCACTTCGGTCTACGTTCTCCAACCTCCCACGCTTTCGGGGCTCATCGCGTTCTGGTGGCCAGCCGGCGCGAGCATTGCCGTCGCCCTGTTGACGCTTGTGGCCGCCCTGATGCCTACCAGTGGACCACTCCTCAGAAAACGAATCCGGATCCCACGCGTGCGGATTACACTGTTCCGGGTGATGGTTCTAATCGGGACCGTTTCTGCCTGGCTCTGGTTGAGCCGATTGGATCACTATACGAGAGTCGTCGGTACGCTCATATTCGGCTTCATGCTCCACGCGGGTTTTCGCCGGAGTTTTTTGGCGAAGGAGGCCAAGGTCGAGGGGGCGGACGCCAAGGTCCTTTCGCGAGTGGGAATCGCCGGTTATGCCCTCGTGCTGCTCCTCGCCCTCGCCTGGGTAATCAGCATCCTCGTCTGGGACTCGTATCAAGAGCACCGCTTGTGACCGAGGCGCAGATGTTGCTGATATTCTGGTGCAAAAACTGCGGCAAGGAATTTCGCGTCGACGACCGCTATCAGGGCCGGAAGGGACGGTGCAAGGACTGCGGCCACATCATGACAATTCCCACGATCGCCGTGAAATTGACCGCCCCGGCAAAGGTAGCCGAAAAACCAACCTCAGGCGAACCAGCCGCGCCGCTGGCCGAAGCACCCGTCTTCCGGCTCAGCCCCCCCGAGCCGTCGCCGCGCGCGTACGCGAGACAGGTCCCGCCGGATTTCGAGGCGCCGACGCCTGCGCCCACGCACGATCGTCACGCAGAGGTCGCGGCTCCTCGACCTCCCCAGCCCCCGCCAGCGGATGAACCCCCTTACGAGATCGAGCTGATCGACGACGACCAAGATTTCCGCACGGCCATGCCCGTTTCTCCCGAAATCGAGCGGGGACTGCGCGAGATGGCCGAGTTCGCCAGAGATCCCCGCGGCTACTCGCTGGCCGAATCGCGGAGCGGTCGCGGTCTCTTCTCGTTTCGAGGACGCGGCCATTCTGGCCCGGCGAGGTGGCTATACTTGAAGTGGAGAGGCACCATCACGTTCGTTCTCAAGCTCCTGCGCTGGATCGACAACTGGGCCTATCTGATCTCGGTCCCGTTCCTCGTACTGCTTTTCGTTGCGCTCGTCGTCTCCAACATGGCCCTGGTACATGTCGGCGCCGTGGTGGTTGTCCTGGTCAACTACGGCCGCTTCTGGACCGACTTGCTCGCGCTTTTCGTCCGGCCGTTCCGGGAAAGCCCTCTGCACGGTCTGGGGTTCCTGTTTCCGCCGTACGGGTTGTACTTCCTGGCGACGCGCTGGCGGCAGGTGAAGCCCACGCTGCGGCGCATGGCGACCTCGTGCATCCCCATCGTCCTGGTCGTCCTTGCCTACGCGTTCCTGCCTTCGGTCAATCCGGGCGTCGAAAACGTTGAAGGCGTCGGTGCCAAGATCGAAGCCGGCGGGAGAGCGCTGGTCAAAGAAATTCACGAAGGCGTCCGGGAGATCAAGGGTAGGCTGCCTACGCTCAAGATGAAACCCAAAGGAGAGCCCGAGCCAAATCCGTAAAGCCGCTCGACGATCGCCGGGACCGCCTTGGCTGCCAAGGAAGCGAACGGCGACACTTGATTTCGCACAGCGCCCTTCGCGGCGTTGCCGCAACCAAGAGATCGGGGGACAGAGCCCCCTCCTACAGAAATCGCCGCGCAGCGTCGGCCTCTTGTAGGAGCCGGCTCTGTCCGGCGATCCCAAGATGTGCGCATCGTGCGGAGATGTTTGCGAGGAAATGTCTAAGCAACGACCACACCCAGTGCTACAATCGGGAGGGCGAACCGATCCACGCGCGCCTGCTGAGATCGCCTTCAATGTGGACGCGCAATCAGATCCGGTACAGTCCCTGTGCCGGCCGAGTCCGTCGTGAAGATTTACCTGTTACTGATCGACCGCGAGCAGTTTTTCTTCTACTCCGACGAGTCGGAAGCAACCCACGAGCCGCAAGACGGCGGCGATTCTGCCCTGAAGGCTCACGCGGGCTTGGCCGGCTGGCTGCACGAACAGCTCGACAAATTCAAGAAAAGCTGGCATGAGGCGGAATCGGGCGTTACCCACTGGCTGCGGCGATGTTGGGATTGGCTGCACTCATGGTCGCATCCCGACGAGTGGATGCTTTCGCAATTGCGGTCGGCGAAACTGATCGAGCTGTATCACCCGGCGTCTCGGACTGATGACGAGGTGCTCGCAATCTGGCAGAATTACGTCTTGCGACAACGCAACCGGCATCTGGTCTGGCTGACCATCAATGGTGTGGTCGCGCCGTTTACGGTACTTTTTGCGATCTTGCCCGGTCCAAATATCATTGGTTACTGGTTCCTTTACCGGGCGGTCCACCACCTGCTCGTCGTCTGGGGCACGGTCCGCGTCGGCAAGGGCGGCGTCCCGACCGAGCTTCATTCCAGGGAATCACTCGATATGCCAGTCGAACGCGATGACGCAGGCAAGACCACGCATGTGGCGCTCGTGGGCTCAGGCGAGCGACTCGACGAGCATGTGGCGCGGTCGCGTGCACCGAGGCGGAGGCATGGTGGGGGCTGAGCGCTCACCAAGCCGCACGCTCGCAACCCGCCGAACCCGATCCGGGAGGCAGACAAACAGGTGACCATGAGGTTACTCAGCTATAACATCCACAAAGGGATCGGCGGCCGCGATCGCCGCTATTCGCTCGAACGGATCGTGCAGGTTGTCGCCCACGAGAACCCCGATCTTGTCTGCCTTCAGGAGGTCGACCGGCACGTCGCCCGGTCGCGCCACGACGACCAGCCGCACCGGTTGGCGGCGGCTCTGGAGGCAACGGCCCACCTCTACCAGCTCAACGTGCGCTTCAAGGCGGGCGGATATGGCAATCTGGTGCTATCCCGCTGGCCGTTTCGAATCTGCCACCAGGTTTCTCTTCGCCTCAGACGGAAAAAACCCCGTGGCGCCCAGATCGTGGTCGTCGAGACGCCTCAGGGGCTCGTCCATCTCATCCACTGGCACTTAGGCCTCGCGGAGCGCGAGCGGCACTGGCAGGTCCGGCAGTTGCTCGACCACGCCCTGTTTCGCGAGTCGGCCCACTTGCCGACCTTGATCGTGGGCGACTTCAACGACTGGCTCAATACGCTGGCCAAAGGCCCGATGGCGCACCACGGTTTCGTGCAGGTGACCGCGCCCCGATCGCGCTTTCGCTCGTTCCCGGCCTACTGGCCGGTCGTCTCGCTCGACAAGGCGTTCGTCCGCGGACCGCTCGTCGTCCGCCACGCGCGGATCGTCCACTCACGACTCGCCCGCGACGCCTCGGACCACCTGCCGCTCCTGGTGGATTTTCACGTCAGGCATTAAAGATGGCAATCGCGCATGTTCCGTGCCCTGGAGTCGGTCCGATTGGACGACACAAAGACCAATGCTTCAACGACTTCCGAAGAGTACCCGAGAGTAGCTGCTGCGCCGCCGATCCCTGAGGCGTCTTGTCGCCGAACATCGTGGGATGGGACTGAAACCCTTCGAAAACGTCCCAACCAGTCCCACTTTTCCCCAAACAGGACCCACCCTCGGCGTTTCCGTTCTGCCCATGTGGTCAGTTTGATCCCAGCGGAAGCGAAACTATGGATATGGCAGACGTACCGGACTCAAAATCCGGTGGGGTAACACCCGTGTGGGTTCAAGTCCCACCTTCGGTACTGAAACGATCGCAATCCAGTGGTACGAGTTCTTGCAGGCGTTTAGAGCGGACACTTCGGCGACCCCCCAACGCCAGTCCGCCATCCGACTTGTGCTTGTCGCTACAGAATGCCTCGCTCGATGCGCGCTGACCGGCGTGGCTCCGGTCGGTAGAATAGGAGCGGAGGTGGAACATGATGCAGCGCGACGCCGATCCTACCGTGCCTGTCGAACAGGTTTGCCTGTCGAACGCCAATTCCTCGGATGCGCTGGAGCCCCCAGGAGGCCCGACGGAGGCCGATCAGGAGGAGCTTCTCGATTACGCGCCGGTACCGCCGCGGAATACCCAAACGCTCGTGGTGCGGTTTCGGCCGGGCGATCGTCTCAGACCGCTGCCATACTCCCTGGGTGAGGAGAATCCGTAACGGTGGAATCGTTCTGGCTCCTGGTCGATGAGGGAGAGCTTCGTCAGGGAGACTACGTGCCAGGCTGCTCGATCCCGGCCGTCGGCCCGACTTTCGCGGTCGTGGGCGAGCCGCACGAAATCCGGACTGATCAGGGCGACTTGATCGTCGTCACGCAGAGTTGCGACCTGGAGCAGCGGAAGGTCAGGCTGGTGGCCGGCTGCCCCATCTTTCCGCTCGCGGAATTCGAGGCCGTCAATCCCGCCTTCGCCCGCAAGGGGCGCTGGAATGAGGTCTTGAAGGGTCGCATCGAGGGCCTGCACTTGATCGCCTCGCCGAACGCCCCAGAGGAGAATCGCCAGGCTCTTGTGGTCGATTTTCGGGAGACCTTCAGCCTGCCCCACGATTACTTGGCGGATCACGCGAAACGCCTGGGGCGCGCTGGCGGTTAAAGCCGCCTTTCCTGGAACATTTTTCGCAAGCCTTCGCGCGGTTCTTCATGCGCGTGGGCCTCCCTTCCACGATTCCCGAGTTCCGTTGAGAGCCGGCACATCGAAGGGCGGGCGCATCGCCCTCGGGTTCCAGGGACACCAATTCCGCCCTGCGGAAATGAGTATGGCGCCCTCAGAACGCGGCCTGCGGAATTGAGTATGATGTGCCCGGAACACGGTAAGGGAACTTCTTCCTTGTGCCCCACGTGCTCGCCTTGAACGCGGGTCAAGCCGTCGCGTTCCGCAACGACAATGCGGCGAATCACAGCGTCGGAGCATCGTCCCCCGAGCCAAGAAAACAGTTCAATCTGGAGATCTTTATTCGAGGATCTCGTAGTTTTTCTTCGCCGTGCTCTCTTCTTGCATCTTCATCGCCGTCACAAAGCCCTCGGCCACTCTCTCAAACGTGATGTCATTATCAGTTATTTTTGTGGCGTGAATGCGGGTACTCGCCAGATAGATCACGACACCAAGCCAGGCAATGAGGCTAAGACACCCTCCAAGCGCCGGACCAATGACGCTGGCATGGTACAGCGGCAGGATATTGACGGACTCCACCATGTAGCTCAAGCCCGCTATAGAAGGGGCACAGAGCCAGCCGATACTGGCGGTCCAGACCACCTTGCTCCAGTGATTCCGGTGGTGGTCGCAAAGAGGACAAGCCACTCTCATTTCTTTTTTCAAGAGATGCTCGGCGATCACACCCGGAAGAAAGAAGACAAAGTAGAGGTACTGGACCCATTCCGGCGTGAACGAGAAGGTCCTATTGATGCGACAGCTTGCTGGACCGCCGCAAGCCATGCACACAGGAGGCAAGGCATCAGCTTCGACAAGCCGCCTGTTAATGGTAATCCAGTCCATTCCGAGTCTCTCCTGCCCGATGATCGATCGTCGCTTGGAGTCTGACTGTTGAGACGTGAACGGAAAGGAGGCTTCTTTCAGGGATGATCCGGGCGGAACGAGGGGCATCGGCGCAGCAACAAGAGGGCCCACACCCTTTTCAGATTGGATAAACAGTCGCGGATCTTCCGCCATATCGTTGGCGGTCGTATCGGGCGAGCCGAAGGGCTTCCGCTGCTTGCGGAAGGCGGCCTTGACGTCGTCGCGGCCAAGGACCACGAGCGCCCAGATTCCGATCAGCAGTCCGATCGGCCAGAATAGTCCGGAAAGGGGCAAGAGAGCCAGCACGCCGGCCGTGTTCGACCAGACGTAGGATCGGATTCGCAACATCTTCATGGCCCCGACCACCATGGCGACGGGAACAGCCAGGAGAGCGAGGCTGAAATAAGAGGACAACATGAACCCGGGCAGGTGGGGCTCGTCGGAAAACTGCCTGGTGAAGAGGAATCCGAGCATCGCAATCGGCTGGAGACCGGCCAGCACGCCGGCCACGATCAGCCCGATCGCTGGCCCAGCCACTCGGCGGCGCGCCTCCTCGATTTCCGACGTGACCAGCGGACCGACGACCGGCCGAGGAGCGGACCTAGCAGCCGGCGTGGGATCCGACCGCGATATGCTCTCCAGATCGGTCTTCACCTCGCCGGCCTGTTGATAGCGTCGCTCCGGCTCCTTCTCCAGCGAGCGCAGCACGACGTCGTCGAGCCGGATGTCCACCTGAACCTTCCGCGACGGGGGGGCGAAGCGGCCTATCGGCAGCTCGCCGGTGAGCATTTCGTAGAAGACCACGCCCAGCGAATAGATGTCGGCGCGGTGATCGACGGCCAGCGGCCTCTCCATCTGTTCCGGGGCCATGTAGTGCGGCGTGCCCATGACCTGCCGCGAGCCGGTGAGCATCCAAGGTCGAGGTGAGGCCGGTTCTCCCTCGGCACCACGATCGAGCAGCTTCGCCAGACCAAAGTCGGCGATCTTCACCCGGCCCTTCTTGTCGATCAGAATGTTCTCCGGCTTGATGTCGCGGTGCACGATCCCTTCGTCATGTGCGTACTGAAGGGCTTCACAGATCTGGGGCACAATCGCCAGAGCCGCGCTCGGCTCAAGCCTCCCAGCGGCGATCAATTGCCGTAGATTCATCCCGTCAACAAACTCCATGATGAAGTAGTACAGATCACCGGCCCAGCCAAAATCGAATATGTTGACGATGTGTTGATGGCTGAGCCGGGCGAGGACACGGGCCTCGCGGGTAAATCGTTCGGAGAACGAAGGATCGCGGGCGACCCCCGGGGGTAGGATCTTGATCGCCACCAGACGATCGAGCGCCGGCTGGCGCGCCTGGTATACCGCCCCCATGCCGCCGGAGCCCAGCAACTCGAGAATATCGAGCTGAGGAAAGTAACTGGCCAGCTCCCGAGGCTCAGGCGGAACGAAGCGACTGGAGGCGGTGAAGGAGGCGGTCGGCCCGACTCCGCCTGCGGTGCCGGAGCCGGTCTCGGCCCATGCGGAACCGGGCGTCTCAGGACCGCCGGTTGCGCCGCACAAGCCTTGTCTCAGAAGGCATTCAGGGCAAAGAGCCTCCGCAAAGTCGGCAGCCATATCGGCACCGCACTCCGGACAACGATGTAACTCCGCCATGGCGCAGCTCCCGTCGCGATTGTCGTGTTTCCACTCTTCTGCTTACGGAAAACTGCCCGAAGGTTACACCGCCGAAGAAAGTGTTAGGAACTCCCACCACGCAAGGCCGTCAGCAGGACCGTCAGCTCGTCGTCGATATCTTCCGGCTGGGCAACCGTTTGGGCGACGGCGTTCTCGAAGCAGCTCACGATACCTCTGTCGTAGCCGATGCACGGCAACCTTGACCGCACCTTCCGTCATTCCCAGGGCGCCGGCGACCGTGGCCAACGGCGGCGCGGCTGTGGTCCTCGTCAGATAGGGCTGAAGCTGTTCCCAAAGATGGCCGTTCCGGCTGGCGGCGTACCGGGCACCGAGTCGTGCCACGACCTGATCCAAAATCGTCAGAGCCCAGCGCCGGTCGAAGAGGCGTTCCGCCGTCCAGTCGTGGGACGGCTCACAGCGATAACGTTCCTCGCCGGATGGGAAGTCGAGCGAGAAAAAGGTTCTTCCACCGCCACGCTTCCGCGCTCGGCGCGCTCCTGCTCCTTGGCGAGGAACCGTTTGAATGCCGTCAGGAGGAATGACCGGAACCGGCCCCGACGGTGGTCCACCGCCTGGAGATACCCTTTCTCGAGCAGTGTGGCGAAAAACTCTTGCGTTAAGTCCTCCGCGTCGTGTTGCCCATGGCCATGCGAGCGCAGGTAGGCGTAGAGCGGATACCAGTACGTGCGGCAGAGCGCGGCGAGCGCGTTGCGCGAATCGGCCGGCGCACCCTCGGCGGCGGCCACGACGAGACTCCAGTGCGTCGTCGCGAACCCGCGCGGGCGAGTTTCGGAGCCCGCGCTTCCACCCGACTGATTCATGGCCACCATTCTGTGAGTGTGCCCACAGTAAATGACGCACCGTGGTTCAAGATAATCGATGGGACGGGGGCTTTCTCAACAGCCTCAGCTAACTTGCTCAGGAATCGCCGATTTCGCAGCAATTATCTTGGCCACGCACAAGGCCTGGTTCAAGACGGACTCCGAAGCAATCTCGTCCATCCAGACCATCGGCGTCAACGCCAGAGCCCTGAAACCGACGGCTTACCCAACGCGTGAGCCCCATTCCCTATGTGGAAACGTGGCCTGATTGGGAGCAAATTGGGAACAGTATTGGCAACGTCAGCCCGATGCGGCCACAATGCGAAAACGACAAGGTGGTGACGTGCGAGCCTTGGATTCGCAGACTTTAAGCACCACGGCAACCTGTTTCCAATGCGACGGCGACGGCAGACGTACCGGACTCAAAATCCGGGCCGTTTGCCACCAAGCTGATCGCCTATCCCGGTGCGCCGCGAGTCGAGTCACCGGGGAGAGGAACGCCAGGGAGAGGGTGGCCGAAGGCCGGGTGAGGGCGCCTTCTCTTCCGCCGCGTAACGCGCGCCATACAACACGTCCGGCGCGCCGTTGCAACCGATGCAGGTCGCGCGCTCATGCGATCCGGCAGGAAACGCCGATGTGATATCGCCAGCACATCTTGCCGCGGCGTTGATCCGTCAGGCCGCGATTGCCGCGCGCAGTGAACGCCCAAAAGAATTTCGGGAAGAAATTTAAGTCCAATCGGGACAAGATCAACCGATCGGGCTAGACCCTCAAAACGGCGCGCGCGCTTTCATGAAACTCCAAAATCAGCGCATTATAGATATAGGGAGAATAAGAAGCATAGATAGGGTGCGCGCCCAGTTTGCTTGCGGGAGCGCCAGGTCGCGGTCGCGAGCCCGCCGGTTCGCAGTTGCCGGTTCTCCGTCGTCAATATGCACCGAACGAAGCCAATTTCGTTTTGTTTCGTGGTCTTTGCACTCCCGTCCTCCTGACCGCCTCCGCTGGAACACATGTCTGCGGCGCAGGAACGTGAGACAGCTCGATCGATGATGAGTCGCGCCGAGGCGATTCAGCAGCCCGATTCGCGGGGCTTGAAAGGTGCTGGAATCGGCCGAATTTGACGGCACAAGAACCAATGGACAAGCAACTTATGACGAGCACCCACTCCGTCGCCGATCTCCGAGGGATTTCGTTGGCGAACCTTGCGAGATGGAACGGGGACCCTTCCAAAACGTCTCAGATTGTCTCATTTTTTCTCATCCAGAATCGCTTATCGATCGCGTCGCGGGCGGCGAGGGGGTTGGGAACCCCCGCCGAAAACGGCAATGGTTTTGAACCGTGCCGCCAGTTGGGCATGGTTCAACTTCAGCATGCTTGAAGGTGGCAAGGGACGGAAACTCGGACGCGATTAGTTTCACTCGGACGACAATACATATCGCGTCCCAGTTTCCCTCCTGTACCAGCTTGCCGGGAGCTAGCCGCAACGGTTCGTGTGCGAACGTGTGCGTATCGCATGAGAAACAGCCTTGTCCGAAAGCCGGGTGCGGGAAAACTGCAAGCCCGGTTTGATGAGCGGGGTGTGGAAACGGAGCATGGCGAAGCTAGTGAGGCACCGGCAGACGAAAGGGCCGGCAAACAGATAGGCCAAGCCTTAAGCTACCGCGCCACACCTCGACTCTACTTCACTCGGACGACAATACTTATCGCGTCCCAGTTTCCGTCCCGCGTCCCAGTTTCCGTCCCCGTGCCATCCACCGGACCGCACTACTTTATCGCCGGCACCCCGAGCACGCTACCGATGGCCCGGACACCGGCTCGGTCTTCGCCGCGATCGAGTCATTGCGCCCCTGGCCCGCTAAGGGCGCAAAACTGGCACCCTCATTTGCCGCTCCTGACAGTTCTGGCAGGTCAGTCCGGCCCGGCTGATGATCGGCGAGACGGGTCAGGGGGGCTTGTAAAGCCTCGTTTATAGATCACCCGTTCCAGCTTGAATCCGCTTCCGCCGGCGCTCCAATTGCTTCCAGCAGGAATGACAGATGCCCGTTGGTAATCGCACACACGGGAGTGCCGCGCCTTACCGCGGCGCACATACTTCACCCATCGCAGTTAGTTCGGTACGGGCGGATCGGGCTCGATGGGGAGCCAGGGGTGCCATTGGAACCATTCGTATTTGGCGGCGAGCCTCTCGAAATGCTCCGCAATTCTACGCAAGACGACCACGTTGTTTTCCATCCTGATCCTGTTCTGCTCTTCACCCTCCGTGATAATGCCGCGACGGTAGGTTCGATAATCGGGCGTCGCCTTCGCGTTATCCTCCAGAGATTGCAGGAACGCCCGTTGGATTTGGTGCAGGCCCTCGGGGATTCTCCCAGCTTGGAGTTCCGTGACGTTCTTACGCTTCAACTTGGCTTCAGCGTCACATTTTCGTGCCTCTTCCCGGTAGATTTTTACCCTCTCAGCGCAGTTGATTGTCTCCTGTAAGTACCGCTGAGCGGCAAAGCCTATCCTGGCCGTCGAGACGCTCACGCCAAGGAGGAGCGCCACGTAGGCGACGATCACCATCAAGGTATGGATGCGGAGTTGCTTTGGCTGGGTGGGGCTCAGGGCACGCCCAATGACAAGTCCCAGAAAGGGGGCCCATGTCATGTTCCGGGCGAAATGAAACAGGAGGATAGCGTAACCGGCACGTGCGACTTGCACCGCGGTTAAGGCGAAGCCCAGCCCAATGCCGATCGCAAGACCGCCGTAGCCCCAGCGAGTGCGGGTACGGAGCCGTTCAGCTTCGTCCCTCGCGACGACGGCCGATGCTCCTCCGGACGTCTCAACGGAAGGTTCGATGGGCTGGGTGCGGCTCAGGGCACGTCCAATGACAACTCCCAGAAAGGGAGCCCAAATCAGGTTCCACACGAACTCAAACGGGAGGATGGCGTAACCGGCACTCGCTACCTGCGCCGCGGTTAAGGCGAAGCCCAGCCCAATGCCGATCGCAAGACCGCCGTAGCCCCAGCGAGTGCGGGTACGGAGCCGTTCAGTTTCGTCCCTCGCGACGACGGTCGATCCTCCTCCGGACGTCTCAACGGAAGGCCCGATGGGCTGGGTGCGGCTCAGGGCACGTCCAATGACAACTCCCAGAAAGGGAGCCCAAATCAGGTTCCACACGAACTCAAACGGGAGGATGGCGTAACCGGCACTCGCTACTTGCACCGCGGTTAAGGCGAAGCCCAGCCCAATGCCGATCGCAAGACCGCCGTAGCGCCAGCGAGTGCAGGTACGGAGCCGTTCAGTTTCGTCCCTCGCGACGACGGTCGATGCTCCTCCGGACGTCTCAATGGAAGGTTCAATGGAATCTGCGCTCCGCATCATCTTCGACGGCCTCCGGCCAAGCTTGATCTCTAATCGAGGCTTTACACCCGGAATTTGACGTAAATTGTTGCTCGTCGCCTCGGATTTCGTTGATGCGAGGGGGATATTCAGGCTTAACACATCGGACAATTGTAAGCCGTCCTCTTCGGTTGTGGTCACATGTCCACAGTCCGCGCCGTCGCCCTCCTCAGATGGTACCGCGCTGCGACGAACGTCGCACCGGGGCCGGGCGGGCTATTCGCGACGACCGGCAAGAGCTATCACGCACGGGATCGTGATTGCACATCGGGCAAACCGAATCAGGACGGGTGGCCTAAGTGTCTGTTTGGTCCGCCTCCTACGGGAAGGCCATATCTCAAACCCTTCAGGGGCGTGAGTAGCATTGGAACAGGAAACCGGCTTAAGGGTCTTACGACAAGTCTTCCCGGGCTGGAAGCAGCATGCGAAATGCCGAGCTCCCCCCGAATGTGCCCGACGATCACACCCGATGCGGCGGATGTGGTCGTCGGTATACCCAGTTCATCGCTCGACCAATTATAAAAATTAGAACAAATAATAATAAAGTCCGTAATAATGTTCTTGCTATCATCGCATTCCGAAGAAGGGCGGCATGATACTCGTGGTACATTTTGGCGTGCCAAGGCCGATCGACGACTCCCGGAAGGAAGGGGTCGAATGCTTGATCTGCGTGGTAGTTGTTGGCACGAGCGAGTCGTCCCTGGTAATCCTGGAACCAGACCCAGAGTGAGCAGAAGATGGCCGTGATGCCCAGAACGAGCATCAGGACGCGAATCGAGAACCGAAACGTCCGCAGGGGACGGAATCGGACACCGAGATGGAATGGGACATCGATTTGTATCGGGAGCAAAGGGATGTTGAGGCGCATACTGGGGACCTCCACCGAATGACCGACATCATCTTACAATAGTCCCAGGATTTTCGGTAGGGCCACCGGCCTCGTTGTGAGGATCAATCCCCGACGGCTCGATCGATGGACGGGCGGGCCCTTCGTTCCGATGACCGAGGTGCCAAATAGGCTCCCAGCTCGAAGCGAGGCGAAAGAGCGAGGGAATTGCGGTGTTTCAAGAGACGAGATGTTGTGCCAAGAAGGCTTTACCCTATCTGTCACCCTGGCGTTCTTGGGGCTTACGCCGGTTTTCTGTTCCAGTGCTACTCACAGCCCCTTCATGGCTGGGGTTCCGGGGACACCATAAAGAACTCACGCAAAAGAGTAGTGAAGCATGGTCTCCAACCCCGGCATCAGCCAGCTCGGGTAAGGCGTTCGGTCAGCGATCTCGCGGCCGGAATCCAGCAATCATTGTGGCGGAACCCGTGAACCGCGATCTCAACCGGTTGTTCACAGATCGCTCAGTCGGGCCGATTTGGGAACAAATTGGGAACAGGACCGGCGATGTTAGCCCAATGCGACTACAATATGCACAGATCGAGGCGGTATCGTAATCGCCTTGAAATCAAGCCCTTTGATCATCACTGCAACGTGTTTCCAATACCACGAGTATGGCAGACGTACCGGACTCAAAATCCGGGCCGTTTGCCACCAAGCTGATCGCCTATCCCGGTGCGCCGTGAGTCGAGTCACCGGGGAGAGGAACGCCAGGGAGAGGGTAGCCGAAGGCCGGGTGAGGGCGCCTTCTCTTCCGCCGCGTAACGCGCGCCATACAACACGTCCGGCGCGCCGTTGCAACCGATGCAGGTCGCGCGCTCATGCGATCCGGCAGGAAACGCCGATGCGATATCGCCAGCACATCTTGCCGCGGCGTTGATCCGTCAGGCCGCGATTGCCGCGCGCGCAGTGAACGCCCAAAAGAATTTCGGGAAGAAATTTAAGTCCAATCGGGACAAGATCAACCGATCGGGCTAGACCCTCAAAACGGTGCGCGCGCTTTCATGAAACTCCAAAATCAGCGCATTATAGATATAGGGAGAATAAGAAGCATAGATAGGGTGTGCGCCCAGTTTGCTTGCGGGAGCGCCGGGTCGCGGTCGCGAGCCCGCCGGTTCGCAGTTGCCGGTTCTCCGTCGTCAATATGCACCGAACGAAGCCAATTTCGTTTTGTTTCGTGGTCTTTGCACTCCCGTCCTCCTGACCGCCTCCGCTGGAACACATGTCTGCGGCGCAGGAACGTGAGACAGCTCGATCGATGATGAGTCGCGCCGAGGCGATTCAGCAGCCCGATTCGCGGGGCTTGAAAGGTGCTGGAATCGGCCGAATTTGACGGCACAAGAACCAATGGACAAGCAACTTATGACGAGCACCCACTCCGTCGCCGATCTCCGAGGGATTTCGTTGGCGAACCTTGCGAGATGGAACGGGGACCCTTCCAAAACGTCTCAGATTGTCTCATTTTTTCTCATCCAGAATCGCTTATCGATCGCGTCGCGGGCGGCGAGGGGGTTGGGAACCCCCGCCGAAAACGGCAATGGTTTTGAACCGTGCCGCCAGTTGGGCATGGTTCAACTTCAGCACGCTTGAAGGTGGCAAGAGCTGGTTGGCCGGGGTCGAGCGGGCGAAAAGCCAGCGAGCCCCCAGTGCGGAAGCCTCGGACCTGGGGGCGTCGCCTTCGGGCGTCAACCCCAGGCACCCCTGAGGTGTTACCTGCATTTGAACCATGCCAAAATTCGCAGTTCCTGCATTTGCGAGTGCGGCGGCTAGCCGATCGTTGGAGCCTTTTGGTCCGGGCTTGTACAATTGAGGCGGTGCAACGTCCGCGACTTGGGCATTGCATGCGGACGCCGGAACGACACCCGCGGAGAGTGCTTTCGCGTCAATGGTTCCCGACTACTATGCCAGGCTGGGTGTTGATCCCGGGGCCGACCGGGCCGAGATCGAGGCTGCGCTTCAGAAGAAGCAGCCGCTCTGGTCGATGGGAACGCGCAACCCCAAGACCCGGCACGCAAACCAGCTTTTCCTTGACGAGATTCCCGCGTTGCGGCGGGCGCTCTTGGGCGATCCCGCTTCGCGCGCGGCCTATGACGCCGAGCTGGCGATGGTCCGCGCCGCCGAGCGCGAGCGGCTGCTCGACGAATTGCAGCGCCGGGTGCGGCTGCGGGCGGCCAAGGGGGGGCTGGGCGCAAGCGATCGCAAGCTCCTGGGCGACGAAGCGGCCAGGCTCGGGCTGAGCGAGGACGAGTTGCTGGGCTTGACCCGGCCCATTCCCAACCTGGTCGAGGCCGCGCTGCCCAATGGCGACGCCGAGCTCGATCCCGAGCCGCTTGCCGACGTGCTCGACCCATCGACCCGCCGCCAGATCCAGGTGGCACTTGCGCATCTGAACTGCCGCGACCTCTACGATGCCCTTGGCGTTGCGCGCGATGGCTCAATCGCTTTCATCTCGGCCCGCGCTGACGAGGAGCGCCAGCGGTGGATGAAGAAGACCCAGGTAACCGCCGAAAAAACCGCCTGGCTCGAGGTCATTGCCCACGCCCAGTCGCACCTGAGCTCGGCCAAGGCCCGCGGCCGCTATGACCGGACCCTCGCGCTCGAGGCTGCGGAATCCTTCGAGGTGTTGGCCTCCTTTGCGCTCAAGGACGTCAGCCGGCTCGATCCGGGGACGCTGGGCGTATTGGTCGAGGAAGCCGCCGCGGCGGGAATCGCCGCCGACCGCGCCGATCGGTTGATCCGCAAGCTCTGCCGGCGGCTGGGCGTGGAGCGCGAGCTGGGGGCCGTAGCGCCGCTTGCGAGCCCGGATGCGCCGTCCCCTACGGCAGGCGCGCCGGTCAACGGGGCCGTGAAATACACCCTCGTGCGCTGCCGGCACTGCGCGGGAGTCACCGAGCTTTCTCCGATCGCCCGCAAGGCCGCCACGGCCCGCTGCCGGCATTGCGGGGCATCGCTCAAGTGGGATTGTCCGATCTGCCGCCGGAATTACTGGGTCAACCAGAGGCGCTGCGGCTGCGGGTTTCGTCTGGTCCTCCGCGAACCGCTCGAGCGACACTTCGAAGCCGCTCGCCAGGCGTTTCGCAATTTCGATCTGGCCAGGGCCCAGGAGCATCTTGATCGGGTTCTGGAGCTCGTCCCGAACCTTCCCGGAGCCCGCAAAGGCATCAACCGGGTCCGCCAAAGGCAGGCCGATATCGCGCGGGTCCGATTGACTTACGAGACAGCGCGCGCCGGCGGGCGCCTCTTCGCCGCCCGTGCGGCGCTCGAGACCTGGTGCGGGCTGGTTGATCCGGCCTCGGCCGACGTGCAGGCGGCCAGGGCGGATCTCTCCAAGAGCCTGGGGCAAGCCGAGAGCCTGGCCGCGACGGCGCGGAATCTGGAGCGGTCCGATCCGCCCGCGGCGCGGTCGTTGTATCGCCAGAGCCTGGCAATCGCCGCGGACCTGCCCGAGGCCATTGCCGGGCTGAAACGCACTCCTCCCGATCCGCCGACGGCTCTCGATGCCCAGGTGCTGGGCGATCGGGTCCGCCTGTCGTGGACACCGCCTCCGCCCGACGGACTGGGACCGCTCACCTTTGTGGTCGTCCGCAAGCGCGGCGGGGCGCTCCAGCACCCCGCCGACGGGACGCGGGTCGCCGAGATCAGCACCAGCGAATATGACGACATGCACGCTATACCCGGTGACACCGTGGGCTATGCCGTTTTGAGCAAGCGCGCGGGTGTCGAGTCGATCAAGGCGATCTCGCTCGGCCCGCTGGTCTTTCTGTCTGATGTCAAGGACGTGCGTGTCGAGTTTCACGATCAGGAAGTCGAGCTGGTCTGGTCGCCGCCGCGGGGCGTTTCGGAGGTGCGCGTGGTGCGCAAGGCGGGGTCGCCGCCGCGAGAACCTCGCGATGGTGAACGGGTCGCGACCGCGATCGACCACTTGCTGGACCGAAACCTCGATCCTCATGAGGTATATCACTATGGCATCTACGCGATTTACAAGATGCCGGATGGACGGTTCTACCCGTCCCCGGGAGTCGTCGTTTCGGCGCGGCAGGATCCGCAAGTCTCGCCGCTCGATCCACCGCGGCTCGTACGCGACGTGGGCGGGCGCGTTCGCATCGACTGGGCGGAGCCGGTTCGCGGCTCGGTCGCGATCGTGCGCACGGCTCACCCCTGGGCTCATCCCGCCGGCACCCGGCTCACCGCCCCCGAGACCGAGTCGCTTTCCGGGCACTGGATCGAGCCGGTCACCCCGGGACATGCGTACGACACCGACCCGCCGTCGGATGGGCCGTGCTACTATACGCCACTGACGCTCTGGGGAGGTGTGTGGACGATCGGGCATGGAGTTGCGCTTTCCCAGGTGGCCGATCCCTGGGGCCTGCGGGCGACGCGAGCCAGCGGTGGGTTGAGCAACGGCTCGGCCGGGGTGCGCGTCACTTTACGCTGGGAGTGGGCGGCTCTAGCGAGTGCGACCCTGATCGTCGCCCGCCAGGCGCGCCGCCGGAGGGGCCAAGCGACCCCGCGGCAATCACAGCGACCGTATTCCGCCTCGATTACGATCGCCATGACTGCTGGACGCTGACGCTGCCGCTTACCCGTCCCGATCAAACGGGCAGCCAGGCTCCCCACCCAACCGGTCAAGAGTCCAAGGTCGCATCGGCTCAAGCCGAGAGCGGTCCCTGGCACATCCGGGTCTACAGTATCGCCGACCTGGATGGAGTCGCGTCGGTCTCGCCGGGTCTGGATCCAACCGCGAGCACGACCTTGCCCGGCCCTCATCCGGAGGTGACAGTCTCATACGTCTTGAAACGGCCCTGGCTGCCCTTCTTGCCCTGGTCGGTGACCTTCCGCACGGAGCCACCCGGCACGGCGGTGCCGCCGATGGTTCTGGTGGCCCATCCCCGCACCGTGCCGCTGTCGGTCGAGGACGGCCAGATCGTAGCGCGGTTTCCAGCCGGGCGCGACGGCACCCTCTTTCCGATCCGCGCCTCGGTCAAGCTTTCGCACTACGGCGCGCGTGTATTCCCCGACCCCAACGCCCCACCCGATTCCGTTACGCCGATTCGCCTTCGCCACCCCGAGACCGGCGCGACGCGGGTTTGAACCGGGCCAGCGAAGGCGCGCGCTCGACTCAGAATTCCATCATCAAGCAATCCCTACCGCGGGTCAGATTTGTCGCCATAAGCTCTTTTATGCAAAAAGGTTATACGATGATTAACCAGTGTTAAACACGCATGCGTGCAGCCGATCGGCTCGGGAGCCCGTCCATTCATTTCGTCGCCGATCGGGATGTGATAAACTCGCGGCCTTGAGTGACCCCATCGACGTTCTACCCCACTCGACCGCGGCGCGAGTTGCTCTCGGGCCGTGCTTCGGGCGAGGTCCTGTCTCAAACATGGATAGGATCACACGGATGAATCGCTATATATGCGATGCGGACGAGTTTTACGTGAACCTTCACCTCAACACCGAGATGGAGCTGCCCACGAATCGTGACACGGTCTTGCATTTTTTTGAGCAGATGAAGAAGGGATTTCCCGAGCTGCGAAATTTCTACAGTCGCGAGAATGGCGACCTGGTACTGGAGGGAGACAAGGACCAGCAATCCTATCGCTGGCTGGCGATCGAACCGCGCAGGCTGTGCTCGGGGCAGTTCAATCCGGAAACGCTGGAGGATGCCTACCGGCAGCACGACCTGGTCCTGGATCTGGCGCCGCATCTGCTCACGATCAGCTTGCTCGACTGCGAAGCACTCGACGTGATGTACGGCTTTGATTTCAATTTTGAGGGCAATCACGACGAGGTCGTGGCTGAGGCACTCGGCGTCGGGCATGGGTTGGAGGGGCTGTTCGAGCTTCCTTCGGCCCAGGTGATCAACTATGAGCCCTCGCTGACGCTGGCCTTGAACGACTCGTGCCAACTCCAGTGCCGGCTGGCGATCGAAACCCGCACCAATGCCTATCAGGTGCGCACCCGCGAGTTTGGCGATGACCAGATCAGCATTTACTTCACCGTGCGGCAATACTGGGGAAAAGGCCCCGACATGTCCTTTGTGGAGTCGCTGCGGCGCCAGCGGGAAGTCGGTGAGGAGATCATTCAGCGGTCGATTCTCCCCAAGATCGTCCGGCCTCTGGCGCAAGTGATCGCCTCGCGATAGGGTAGCAGATGCTTGACTTGATGGATCCTTTTAGAGAGAACGCGCATGCCCAGACTCAGCTCGCTGGCGCGGAACCTGACGGCAGAGACCGCCTTTACCGTGCTGGCCGTTGCCCGCGCCCTCAAGGCTCGGGGCAAACACGTCGTCGAGCTCGAGATCGGCGACAGCCCATTTCCGACCACGCCCAGCGCCAAGGAAGCGGGAATTCGCGCGATCGAAGATAACCAGACCGGTTATTGTCCCAGTCTGGGGCTGCCCGAGTTTCGCGCGGCGGCGGCCCGGTTCGTCTCGACCGAATTTGGCTACTCGGTGACGGCGGAGAACGTCGTCGTCGCTTCCGGGGCCAAGCCCTTTGAACAGTTCTTTGCCGAGGCGGTGCTCGACCGCGGCGACGGCGTGCTGGTTTTCAGCCCGCAGTTTCCGACCTACATACCCAATCTCGAGCGCCGGGGTGCCCGGGCCGTTCTGGCGCCGCTGGCGGTCGAGCATGAGTTCCGTCCTTCCTGCGAAGCAGTCCGCCGGTTTCTCGCCACCGACCCCCAGCCGCGGGCGATTTTTTTGAACTCGCCGCACAACCCAACCGGCGGCGTGGCGACCCGCGACGACCTGGCGGCGATCGCCGAAATTGTGCGCGGCAGCGATTTGATGGTCTTCTCCGACGAGCCCTATTGCCACATGGTCTGGAGAGGCCGGCATGCATCGATCCTGGCCGAGCCGGGGATGCTGGACCGCACCGTGGCCGCCTACACCTTCAGCAAGTCGTACAGCATGAGCGGGTGGCGAATCGGGTTTGCGGTGGCCGCGCCCGAGGTCGTCAACGTGATCGGCAAGCTGATCAATACGACCGCCTCGTGCAGCCCGCCGCTGGCACAGTTGGCCGCCACGGCCGCGCTGGAGCATGACACGCCGGCCCGCGACGACTACATGGCCCGGTTCCGCGCCAAGGTCGAGCGGATCTCTCTGGGCCTGTCGCGAGTCGACGGCTTTCGCGTCGTGCCCCCCGCCGGAACGTTTTACGTCTTTCCCGACGTCCGCGCGGTTTGCAATCGCCTGGGAATCACTTCCCACGGCCTGGCGCTCTACCTGCTGGAAGCGGCCGACGATCACTTCGGCGTGGCATGCCTGGGCGGCGAATGCTTTGGCGAGGCCGGTCGCGGCTTCTTGCGATTCAGTTGCGCCGAGCCCGATGAACGCATCGATCAGGCGATGGAGTTTCTCCCCAAAGCACTCGAACGGCTCGACCGCGTCCGGCGCTACCTGGAGGGGAACCGCCAATACATGCTCAGCCAGCCGTATGCGACGGCTTGATCATTTCAAAACCGCCGCCGAGCTGCTGCGGCGTGGGTTCGTGCGGCTGAAGGGGCTTGAAACAACGTGGTCGAATCGCACGCCAGCAGAATTGGCCCCCTGTAAATCGATGCAAGTCCGGAGCATTCCCGCTCGCCGGCCCAGTTACGGGGAGTGAAATCCAGCGAGAGGTCGATGGCGCCGTCCCTGTCGCTCGTCACGGCCCATTCACTGATCAATCCAAGTCCGCGGGCGGCGTTGACGCTGACGGGTTGCCGTGGGCTTGCTCACCCGAGGAAAACCAAGCCGAGCATGACGTGATAATGTCCCCAGGCATCCCAGGTCGGCCCGCCGTGCTCGCCGGCATTCGGAGCTTGTCCGCTCAGCCGGTATTGTTTCGGAAAAGGGCCGAGGTCGCCGTCGGTGTCCTGGAGTGCGATCAACCCGGCGACGAAGTCCTCGAGTACTCGCCTGAGCTCGCGGTCGCCGGTCAATTCTCCTCGGCCGGTGTCGTGGTTGTACGTCCGATCCATCGTCCGGGCTTTCAGTCTGTCTCATGGCTGGGCCGGAATCAACTCACCGGGTTGGCAATGAAGTCTGACCTTGGGCTTTCCACGGTCCCTTGCTTTTCGGACCTTTGCAAGGTAGCATTTCTAGCCGACTCTGAACGCCAATTCCCTTATCCTTTTCTGTCAACAATGATTTCTTCTCCGCGTGGGCAAGCGAAGCGAAGTACTGCCGGGGCATTCTGCGTGCTCCTCGCGGTCACTGGGATTGCGCCTTCGTATGCCAGGGCGGGCTGCGGTCACGGCGTGACGTCAACGTCGAGCCGATCAACCTCGAAGCACCTGTCCGGCGTGGAGTCCCTCGTTTATGCCGAGGCGGAACGACCTTCCTCGACACACTCCGATTCCCAGCGCAATCTGCCATGTTCCGGGCCTTCCTGCTCACGGGGACGAGGATTGCCGGATGCGCCGGTTCGGATATCGTCGGTGCCGAGCGAGCTCTGGTGCTACGCGAATCGGGCGCCGGGCTGGGACGCACCTGAGCCGGCTGACAAGTTCGACGGCTATCGCTTGTTCCGTCCCGGGCACAGCACTTCTCGCATCGAGCGCCCTCCGCGCAATCCCGATCTGCGTGCTCTCTCGTGAAGCGTTCGGTGCTTTCGGCTGCGACCGATCGATCTTTCCGCCGTCTCGCGTACTTGTCAGGTTGCGAGGCAGCGCGCTTCGTCGCGCCTGCGTCGTGATCCTGGCTGGCCCAATAGATCGCCGTTGATGGCAACGTGGTGCGAGGTCGCGAGACAGGGCACGGTGCAACAACGCGTGCGCTGCCGAGCCCATGGAGTTCGTTCCGGCGCTCGCCGAGCGTTCGATGGCGCGCCCCGACTGTGCCGTGGGATGGCTCGTGCAAATGACCGGCGGCCGTCCGGTGGGGGCTTGCTGAGCCGACGATTCCGACGAGGTTCCCGAGAATCCGACGGTGATCAGGAATGCCTGGCATGCGTGAGACCAATGATTTTTCGAAGCGGCGATTCGCCGATTTCATCGCCGCGCGACTGCGCACGACGAGTCAATCGGGACGAACAAGACCGAAAAGGACGAATCCCCGATCGTGCGGCTTCGCCCCGCGCCCAGGATGAATCCGCTTGCGCACGAAACATCGCCGAGGAGGGTACAGATGGTGAGTCGGTTTTCAAGCTTCGGGATACTCGCTCTAACGCTCGCGACGATTCTAGCGGTACTCGACCCACGGTGTTGTAACGCGTCGGTGCTCGAACCGGAAAGAGCGCGGGTGCCTCTTTTGAGCGATGACGATGCCTGGAAGCGGCTCCCCGCCGTTGTTTCGGGCGGAGGACAACGACTGCCAGCCTGGGCGAGGGCCTTGGCCGGAAGCCTACCGCGGACGACGGCGGCGATGCTCGATCTTGACCGGATCCACCGCACGAAGAGCCCACTCGGGCCGCTGCTCCGCGCCAAAATGCGCTGGGTTGCTGCCCGAGCCAACCATTGCGATTACAGCATGGCGTACGCCGAGGCAGACCTGAAACGCGCGGGCTTGAGCGACGCGGAACTCCGGGTCTTGAAAGGAGACGGAGCGAACGTACCTGATGCAGAGCGAGACGTGCTCGACTTTGCTCATCGGATGACCGTGGATGCCTCCGAGGTCACCGATGACGAGGTCGCGCGCCTGATCACTCGGTATGGCGAAGAGAAGGTCGTGGCGATGGTCTTGTTACTGGCCTACGCCAACTTCCAGGACCGGATCCTCCTTACGCTCGGTATCCCGATCGAGGCGGGCGGTCCGATGCCTGCGCCGGAGGTCGTGTTCGATCGGAAAGCCAAGCCCCCGCCAGTCCCGCCGCGGGAACGTCCCAGGGGGCGGCCGATTCCCAAGGAGCCGGAGCGAATCGACGATCCATTCTGGCTTTCGTTGGAGTTCGGCGACTTGCAGGAACGGCTCACGGAGCAACGGGCCAGATCCGGGCGGATTCGCGTCCCGACCTGGGAGCAAGTTCGGCGCGTGTTACCTCTGGAGGTGCCCAGGCCCGAGAAGCCGGTTCGCATCCGATGGAGCCTTGTGACCATGGGCTACCAGCCCGAAATGGCGGCGGCCTGGTCGGCCTGTACGCGTGCGTTTGGTGCGGAGGCTCAGCAGGACCGGGTCTTCGAAGAGAGTTTGTTCTGGATTGTGACTCGCACGATTCATTGTTTCTACTGAATGGGGCACTGCGAAATGCTGCTCGCGGTCGCGGGCCTTGACAAGACAGCACTCGATGAACGGACGCGACGGTTAGCCAGGGGGGACTGGTCGACTTTCCCGCCAGGCGATCGTGCCGCCTTCCTGTTCACGCGCAAACAGGCCAAGGAACCCTGGACAATCACGCCGGCGGATGTGCAACGGCTGACGGATCATTTTGGAACCGAACGCACGCTGGACATCGTTCTGGTGGGCATGCCGCTGCCACTACATGACCCGGGTGGCCGACGCCTTCCAGATCCCCCTGGAACGCGAAAACGTTTTCCGTGACAACCAGCCCGACAAGGAAAAACTGAAGTGAGAAGACGTGATAAGCTCAACCCGACAATCGATCTCTTGAGGAGTTCCCTGAAAATGGTAACAGCATCATTTTGGAAACGCGCGACGTTGTTCGTCATCGCGTCCGCCGGTGCGGCTCTCGTAGCGGCCGACGAACCCAGGCAAGCACCAAGCAAAACAGCAGCGGCCCAGAAAGGGGAAGCGGAGGACGTGGCCCTTGCACTGCGCGACGCCTGGCCCGATCACCCCGAGTGGGTTGATATGCTGGCAGCGATCCTCGACGACGAGCCGATGAGCCCGAAATTCGGCTGGTTTCGCACCGCGGTGGCTCAGACCCGTTTTGACTGGGAGTCGACTCGCAAGCGTTTCGACCGCGATGGCAACGGACGGATCGCGCGCCAGGAATTCCCCGGCGGCGACGCCGATTTCGCGCGTCTCGACCGCGACCACGACAAGGCGCTTTCCGCCGCCGACTTCGACTTTTCGGCCAGCTCGTTGGCTCCGAGCCCGGGTGCGCTCGTGTTTTCGCGCGTCGATCGCGACGGCAACGGCAAGATCACGCGCGACGAGCTGGACGCATTTTTTCGAGCGGCGGACAGCGGCGGCCAAGGTTTTCTTTCGCTTGCCGACATGCAGGAAGTCTTCGATCAGCCTCCCAGAACCTCGGGCAACTCGGGCCTGCCGTCGAAGGCGACCCTGGTCCGGGGTCTGTTCCGCCAGGAGATCGGCTCGCTTCAGGCCGGGCCGCGGCTCGATGAAACCGCGCCGGACTTCACGCTCAAGACCAATGACGGCAAGGGCGAAATCACCCTGTCGAAGTTGATCGGTCCCAAGCCCCTCGTGCTGGTCTTCGGCAGCTTCACGTGCGGGCCATTCCGCAGCCAGTCCGGCAACATGGAGAAGCTTTACCGCCGGTACAAGGATCGGGCGAGCTTCGTGATGGTCTACGTCCGCGAGGCCCATCCGACCGACGGCTGGCGCATGGAGAGCAACGATCGTATCGGAGCCACGACTTCCCAGCCCAGGACCTACGGCGAGCGGGTCGAAGTCGCTCAGAAATGCGGACGGGTCCTGAATCTCG
This sequence comes from uncultured Isosphaeraceae bacterium, assembly GCA_963823675.1. Lineage (GTDB taxonomy): Bacteria > Planctomycetota > Planctomycetia > Isosphaerales > Isosphaeraceae > CAWGMT01. The sequence goes on from CAWGMT010000028.1 coordinate 136,883, forward strand.
GGTTCCCGATGCTCGTGGACACGATCGACGATTCGGTCGGCAGCGCTATAGCGGCATGCCCGGCCGCCTTTACCTGATCGACCGCGACGGCAAGATCGCCTTCAAGAGCGGGCGCGGGCCCTATCTATTCAAACCGGCCGAGCTGGAGCAATCACTCGTCATGCTGCTTCTGGAAGGGACAGTGCAGGGAAAACCAAGCCACGTCTCATCGTCAGGCAGTAACGGCCAGCCGCGCCGCGACTTGCCGAGCACCGCTGCGGGCCCCTCGCATTCGTCGGCGAATTGACCAGCCGACCGGGAATCCCTCACGGACCGCTCGCGTGGCCTTCCAACACCGAATGATTTCGTAGTAGACTCAAACGAATATCGAGGAGACGCGAAATTTGAGAATTTATCCAATGTCCATGCGGCGCAGCCAGGTTGCGGTCGTACTGGCGACCTTCGCGGTTGTTCTCGTACTCGCCGCGGGCGTCCGCACCGTGTACGAGCAGTACTCGAAGAAGTCCGTCCGCCTTCACGTAGGAGCCGTGCCTCACGTCAAGCCGTCTTCCCACAGTTTGAGTTCGCCGGGCGACTCAACGTGAACGGATGGCCGCCGGACGATCCCGTTCCGCCCGCACGGGCTGATCGATAGCAGTGGTTTTTGGATCGTTTTGCCTGCGCTTCCGCCGTGGGAACCCGACGTCTCGCTGGAGCAGATCCGGGAAATCTGGACAGACGCGGGTCACAAGCTGATAGCAAAGTTGGCGCGAACCCTCGCCGAGGCCCGAAGTCGTGGAGAACGCGGCGAAGTCGCAAACCTTCTGGTGCCCAAGGCCCTTCTCTTCAATTACGAGGGTGAACCAAACCGCTGCTACGAGGTCTTGCAAGAGGCGCGGTCCCTGGTCGAGTCCGATGACCGCGCGGCGCGGGAAATGCTCTATGGAATCATCTATCTCCAGGGGGTTACCGCACTGCGCCGCGGCGAGAATGACAACTGCATCATGTGCCGGGGGGAGAGCTCGTGCATCCTGCCGATTGCTCCGGCCGCCGTGCACACCAAGCCGGAGGGATCCCGGCTGGCGATCCGGCATTTCACCGAGTACCTAGAGCAGTTCCCCGACGACCTCGGAGTTCGCTGGCTGCTCAACCTGGCCCACATGACTCTCGGCGAATATCCCGCCAAAGTCGATCCCCGATTCCTGGTCTCGCTGGACCGATTTCGGAACTCGGAATTCGACATCGGCAGGTTCCGCGACGTCGGACACTTGGTCGGTATCGATCGCTTCAATCAGGCCGGCGGCGCGATCATGGAGGATTTCGACAACGACGGCCTGCTTGACATCGTCATGAGCTCGTTCGACCCCGCTCAAGCCATGACCTACTTCAAGAACAAAGGCGATGGTACCTTCGCAGACCGGTCGAAGGAGGCTGGAGTGACAGATCAACTGGGCGGGTTGGTCTGTTATCAGACCGATTACGATAATGACGGCTCGATGGACGTTTTCATCCCGCGCGGGGCCTGGTCATTCCACCCGATTCGTGCCACGCTCTTGAGAAACAAGGGTGCCGGCGTATTTGCCGACGTCACCAAGGAGGCGAACCTTTTAGACCCGGTCAATTCCAACGGCGCGGCCTGGGCCGACTACGACAATGACGGCTGGCTCGACCTGTTCGTTTGCTGCGAGCAGCAGCCCAACCGCCTGTATCACAACCGCGGGGATGGCACCTTCGAGGAGGTCTCCGAGAAGGCCGGCTTGTGGAGGCCGAACCCGCAGCTTTTGTGCAAGGGAGTGGCGTGGATCGATTTCGACAATGACGACGATCCCGACCTGTTCATCAACAACCTGGGCGGGCCGGCCGAGCTGCGTCGCAACAACGGCGACGGCACCTTCACGGACGTCACAGCGCAGATGGGCATCGCTGGCCCTTATCGGGGGTTCTCGTGCTGGGCCTGGGATTATGACAACGACGGCTGGCTGGACATCTTCGCCACGTCTTACGACCGCACGCTCGAGGACGTGGTCAAGGGCCTCCTGGGCCAGCCTCACGGCCTTTATCCCAACAAACTCTATCACAACTCCCAAGGAAAGGGTTTCGAGGACGTGACCAGCGAAGCAGGCCTCAACATGGTCTTCGCCACCATGGGAAGCAACTACGCCGACTTTGACAACGACGGGTTCCTGGACATGTATCTGGGCACCGGCGAGCCCAGCCTCGCCACTCTGGTCCCCAACCGCATGTTCAAGAACGTCGGCGGCAAGCGCTTCGCGGAGATCACCGGCAGCTCGCGGACAGGCCATCTTCAAAAGGGCCACGGCGTGGCCTGCGGCGACTGGGACAGAGACGGCGACGTTGATCTCTTCGTCGAGATGGGCGGCGCCGTCAACGGCGACAGATATCACGACGTCCTCTTCCAGAATCCTGGACAGGGGAACCACTCACTGACGGTCAAGCTCGTGGGCCGGAAGACCAACCGGGCAGCGATTGGAGCACGGATCAAGCTGGTCACGGGCGGGAGAGAACCGCTGACCGTCCACCGGCATGTATCGTCGGGAAGCAGCTTCGGTGCCAACCCGCTGGAACAGACAATCGGCCTGGGCAAGGCCGATCGGGTCGCGGTTCTGGAAGTGCATTGGCCGACGAGCGGGAGAACCCAGGTATTTCGCGACATTGCCGCCGACCAGGGGATCGAGATCACGGAGTTTGCGAATTCGTATCGCCGGTCGAGCTGGAAGCATATTCCCCAGCCCGAGTGAGCCGCCGAGATGCCGGGACGATCCTGAAATGATTGGAAAGCTCAAACTTGCCATGACGCGCACTGGGGTTCTGGTCGTGATGGCAATTCTCTCCGGTCTGGCCGCACTCGGCGCGGGGGCTTATAGCTCCTACTTCCGGTACGCCCGAAGTGCCTCCGGCGATCCGACGAAGCCGAATGATCACCAGCCGCGTCTCGCCCGTTCTTCGAGTTCGCGGGCCGGGACGATCACGGATGGCCGCCGGACGATCCCGTTCCGTCCGCACGAGGCGATCGACGTCAGCGGGTTTTCGGTCGTCGGACCGTCGCTCAAGCGATGGAAGCCCGATGCATCGCTGGAGACGATCGGTGAATCGTGGAGAGGTGCGGGTTACAAGCTCATCGCAGAATTAGCCGGGCCCCTCGATGACGCCCGCAGTCGCAAAGACCCGCGCGAAATCGTCGCCCTGCTCATGACCAGGGCACAGATCTTGAACTACGAGGGCGAGCCGGAACGCAGCTACGAGGTCGGGCTGGAGGCACGTTCCCTGGCCGAGGCGGATGATAAAGTGGCATCAGAATGGCTCTATACGATTATCTATTTCCAGGGAGTGACCGCGCTGCGCTGCGGCGAGAACGACAACTGCATCATGTGTCGGGGGGAGAGCTCGTGCATCCTGCCGATCGCTCCGGCCGCAATTCACACCAAGCCGGAAGGATCGCGGCTGGCGATCCGGCACTTCACCGAGTACCTCCGGCGGTTCCCAGACGACCTGGGAGTCCGCTGGCTGCTCAACCTGGCCCACATGACTCTCGGCGAGCATCCCGACAAGGTCGATCCGCGATTCCTGATATCGCTGGATCGATACCGGAACTCGGAATTCAACATCGGCAGGTTCCGCGACGTTGGCCACCGCGTGGGCGTGGACCGTTTCAACCAGGCCGGCGGCGCGATCATGGACGATTTCGACAACGACGGCCTGCTCGACATTTTCGTGACCTGCTTCGACGCCACTACAGGCGCGGCCTACTTCCATAACCGGGGCGACGGGATCTTTCTGGACCGGTCGAAGGAGGCTGGAGTAACCGATCAACTGGGCGGAATGGTCTGCTATCAGACCGACTACAATAACGACGGCCGCATGGATGTCTTCATCCCGCGCGGGGCGTGGTTCCCACACCCGGTTCGTCCGTCCCTCTTGCGAAATGACGGCGTCAAAGGCTTCACGGACGTCACCAGGGAAGCAGGGCTTTTGGGCCCGGTCAATTCCAACGGTGCCGCCTGGGCCGACTACGACAATGACGGCTGGCTCGACCTGTTCATGTGCTGTGAGCAGCAGCCCAATCGCCTGTATCATAACCGCGGGGACGGCACCTTCGAGGATGTCTCCGAGAAGGCCGGCGTGAGAGGGGAGAACCAGAGGCTCTTCTGCAAGGGAGTGGCGTGGATCGATTTCGACAATGACAACGATCCCGACCTGTTCATCAACAACCTGAGCGGGCCGGCCGAGCTGCGTCGCAACAACGGCGACGGCACCTTCACGGACGTCACGGCGCAGATGGGCATCGCGGGCCCCTATCGCGGGTTCTCGTGCTGGGCCTGGGATTATGACAACGACGGCTGGCTGGACATCTTCGCCACGTCTTACGACCGCACGCTCGAGGACGTGGTCAAGGGCCTCGTGGGCCAGCCTCACAGCCGTTATCCCAACAGCCTCTACCGCAACACCGGGGGAAAGGGCTTCGATGACGTGACCCGTGAAGCGGGCCTGGACATGGTCTTCGCCACGATGGGGAGCAACTATGGCGACTTCGACAACGACGGCTTCCTGGACATGTACCTGAGCACCGGCGACCCCAGCTTGTCGACTCTGGTCCCCAACCGCATGTTCAAGAACGTCGACGGCAAGCGCTTCGCGGAGATCACGGGCAGCTCCGGGACGGGCCATCTTCAAAAAGGGCACGCCGTGGCCTGCGGCGACTGGGACCGCGACGGAGACGTCGACCTGTTCGTCGAGATGGGCGGCGTCGTCAACGGCGATAAGTATCACGACATCCTTTTCCAGAATCCTGGACAGGGGAACCACTCGCTGACGGTCAAGCTCGTGGGCCGGAAGACCAACCGGGCAGCCATCGGAGCGCGGATCAAGGTGCTAGCGGGCGGGCGAGAACCGCTGACCGTTCACCGCCATGTATCGTCGGGAAGCAGCTTCGGCGCCAACCCGCTCGAGCAGACGATCGGCCTGGGCAAGGCCGATCGGGTCGCGGTTCTGGAAGTGCACTGGCCGACGAGCGGAACAACCCAGGTATTTCGCGACATTCCGGCCGACCAGGGGATCGAGATCACCGAGTTCGCGGAATCGTATCGGCGGTTGAGCTGGAAGCGGATTCCCCAGCCTGAATGAGAGGCCGGGAGAACGGGGACGAACATGACGGGAGGGGCGGTCGCGATGCGAGAGTGCCGTGGGCCAAACGCCATGTCTGGGTGTGGTCTGCTGGAGCGACGCAGCGGAGTGGTGCGCGTACCGAACTCTCTTTTTTTGTCCCCTTGCAATGCGGCCCCGCGACGGGTTACTCTATTACGGCATTTGACATTTGGACAGGACGTCTAGAAACATCATCTCTCGACATCGAGTTCAATGGGGTCTATCCGTTCCAAGCGACTGATGCGGTTGGCAACCGGAGCGCTGGTGCTGCTTTTGGTGCACAGCGTCGGTGCGCTTCCCTCGGCTTGGGCGGGTTGCAACCACCTTGTCAGCTCGCGGTCCGACGCCTTCCTCAAATTCGACCAGCTCGACGAGCTCATTCAGGGGAATGCGATCGCTCGGTCCTCGGACGACCTCGCTCGGGGTTCACAGGGGCCGAATCGCGAGAGGCCGTGCACGGGTATGAGCTGCTCGGGCCGTGTCCCCTTGCCAGTTTCAACCGCTTCTCATGGACCCGAAGGCTCAGATCAATGGGGTGCGTTGGCCACGATTACGGTTGTACTGAGCCCTTCTCTGTCCGCTCATCCGTCCGATGAGCCGGGCTCACGTGCCAGCGGTCAAGCCGCCTTCATCTTCCACCCGCCCCGAGCGTGACGCGACGCTAGACTTGGTCGTCTCAGCCTGCTCGCAACTCAGCGAGGACGGTGATCCCGCCGGCAAAGCGAGCCTTCGGCTCGCCGGGTGACGGCGTCGATGATCTGCGCTGACTCCTCACCAATCGAACAATCCGATTCGGGCCAGTGAGGCAGATCGGCCCTTGCGACAGTGCGAGGCAAAGCCATCCGATCGTGCTCTGTCCAAACCGGTGCGCCGTCGTGTGTGCGCGTCACTACGCTCCGTCCATCCCTTAGGCCGGCCCGTCGCGGACCGAGTCGCGGGGATGGCGTATCGTGATTGGTTCCTTCATACAAGACTAATCCAGATCATTTCACGCGGCTCAGAGGAGATCTTTTCATGAACCATCGTCGTTCCGGATTCACCTTGATCGAGCTTCTGGTTGTGATCGCGATCATCGCGGTTCTTATCGCCCTCTTGCTCCCTGCCGTGCAGTCGGCTCGGGAGGCGGCGCGACGGATCCAGTGCGTCAACAACCTCAAACAGATCGGCCTGGCGCTGCATAACTACCAGGAGTCGCGCACGTCCCTGCCCGGTGCCGATATGGTGTTCAACGTCACCGAAATATCGGCCCTCTCCAACATCCTGCCGTATCTCGAGCAGGCGAACGTCTACAACTCGATTAACTTCGATTTTTCCTATCAGGATCCCAATAACTCCACGGCGATGTACACCGTCATCAACGGTTTCATTTGCCCCTCGGACCTACCGGACGCGATTCCATCACTGGGAGCGCAGACCAACTACATGGCCAACATGGGCAGCGGCATCGTCTGGCAGTCGGCAATCGGCCCGAACGTGGGGTTGCCCCAGCCCAACGGCGTCTTTTATGGCGACAGCGCCACGCGATTCGCCGACATCACCGACGGCCTGTCCAACACGACGTTCTTCAGCGAGCGAGTTCTTGCCGACGGGAACAACGCGATCGTGAGCCCGATCGCCGATGTCTTCTTCTCACCCGGCTTCCCCGTGACGCCCGACGACGCCTTGCAACAGTGCCTGGCCGTCAATATCTACGACCTGAACAACCAGTTTCCGCTCTTCATGGGGGCTCCCTGGCTCTGCGGCCAGCACATCTTCCTCCACGTGTCTCCGCCTAACTCGCGTTCGTGCGGTTTTTTTGTCGCTCTCCGCGCCGTGATGCCGCCGTCGAGCCGCCATCCCGGCGGGGTCAACGTGGTTTTCGGCGACGGGTCGGTCAAGTTCATCAAGGACTCGATCAACCTGCCAATCTGGCGTGCTTTGGGCACCCGATCCGGTGGCGAGGTCATCAGTGCCGACAGTTACTGAGGCGACCAAATTAAAAAAGCGGGAGGTGACCGATGATTGGCACGACGAAAACGACCGTGCTGGGAGAACGCATGCCCCATTTGAGCATGCCCGACTCGAGTTGGTACGGGACCCTTTGGGTTGTCGTCGCGTGTCTCGGCGTGTTGGCGACGCTGTTCTTTTCGGGCTGCTCCGGTTCGAGCCGTGCGCATGCCGTTGACGAGCCGCGCGCTCGAGAGGCGCTCAAGACCGCGCTCGACCAGTGGAAAGCGGGAGGAAGTATCGAGACTGTGGCGTCGTCCGCGACGCCGATGACCGTTCAAGACTTCGATTGGATGGCCGGTGCCAAGCTGATCGACTACCAGATCGTCGACGACGGCAAGGCCTACGACGCCAACCTTCGCGTCCAGGTCAAGCTCTCTCTGAGCAGCCCGGGAATGGCCTCGGGCAAGGCCACCGAGAAAAAGGTGTGGTACCTTGTTGGCACCAGCCCTTCGGTGACCGTGTTTCGTGACGCGCTACGGCGTTAAAGCAGCAACAACCGCGCTCTCCAGCGGGCGAGTCGGCGGCGTTGGCCACCCGACTCGCCCTTCCAGAATTCCTGCAGTGAATGCTGTGAGTGGTATCTGTCGCCGGACAACGGTCGCACTCTGCGTCGGCGCGAAGCAGGTCGTCACATGGGGGGAGTTTCGTAATCTCCCGGCGAAAAACGAATTCCATTAGAATTGATTTACTCGCCCCTCGATCGTATATGAAGGAGGTTCGCTCGAACGAGTCTCAACATCCTTGATCCAGGTTCGTCGAAGGCGCGCGATGCAACTGCCCCGTCTGCAACTCCCGGGCCGCCTAGCCATGATCGCCGTGGTCGGACTCAGTTCCACGATCTGGGGATTCGGGCGGTTTGTCTCCGGGAATCGGGGAGCGCAAAAACTCTCGCGGCGCCACCCACTCACGCAGTTTGCGCCCACTCGTTTTGGCGAGGCATTGGAACTGCCCGTTCGGCTCGTGCCTCGCGAAACAGGATGGGGCATTTATCCTGCGACCGGGGACCTGGACGGTGATGGTCGTGCCGACCTCCCGATCGGCGGCAGCAATGGCCGGATGCAGTTTCGCCGCAACATCAGCACGACCGAGCGCCCAGCGTTCGCCCCGCCGGTCTGGTTCGACGAGCTCTGCCCGAACGGCCGGATTCCCGTCGGCTGAAAGGGCGCGAATTTCTGTCCGCAGTTTGCGGACGTGGATGGCGACGGACGGCTCGATCTCCTGACCGGTTCCGATAACTGCTGCGACCGCGAACCCGGCTTCTACTGGTTCCGGCGCACGGCCGACGGCCATTTCGAAGCACGGCGGAAGGTGCGAGTGAAGGTGCGGGGCTCGGAAGAAATGATCATGGCACGCTTCCGCGCAGCCCTGAGCGACTGGGACGGCGACGGACGGCTCGAGGTCGTGGCCGCGCTCGAAGGGACCAAGCCGGGTCTGTACACGAGCGATGGGTCGTGGTCGCCGAGCGGCGAGGTCACCGCGAACCGACCGGTGTCCGGGAGCCCCGCAGATCTCCGCCACCAACCGTGCATCACCGATTGGGACGGCGACGGCCTGCTCGACCTGATCTGCTTGTCCTCCCAGTCCGCGGTCGTCTGGACCGCGGCCTCGACGACTGGAGCGAGCCCTGGCTGGCTGGGCCCCAATCGTTGCTGAACTTACCGGAGCGGGAAATCGCCGTCGGACTCAGCACGGGCGACTGGGACGGTGATGGCTGGTCCGATCTCATCGTCGGGTACCTTCGCGGTGAATCCGACGGGAAACGCTCGATTGCGTACACGACGGCGGGCGTCAGGATCTACCCGCGCCGGAGGTCTTGGACAGGGATTGCCTCGACCGACAGGTGATGGTGGCAAGGGTGCGGGGCAACGCCGTTAAGCATTCTGGAATGCCAGGTGCCCGAGGCGCCGAGGAGCGTGCGAGCGAGCGGGTCAAGTCAGGAACCGATTCAGGGTCGATCAGTTCCTGACACCTTTTCCCGCCCCGGCCCTTGACGCTCGCCGAGCGAGAATCGTATCGTCACGAGCATTATGGACACAAACCGACGCCAATCGCCGCGCTCGCGGCAGCGTACTGAAAAAATGCCCTTCCCTGTTCTGGCACCCGATCGCTGGGCGGCCGCCGTGCGGCATCTGCGCCAGGCCGATCCTCACTTGCGGGCGATCATCGACCGGATCGGCCCGTGCCGGCTGGAACCCCACCCGGACCGCTTTGGTGCTCTGGTGCGCTCGATCATCAGCCAGCAGATTTCGTCCAAGGCAGCGGCGTCGATCAACCAGCGGCTGACGGCAATCGGCGGCGAGCCCCACCGGCCGCGACGATTGATCGAGCTCGGCGAGGCCTCGCTTCGGAGCGTGGGCCTCTCGAGCGCCAAGGCCCGCTATGTTCTCAACCTGGCAGCGGCCGTCGATTCCGGGCAAGTGCCTCTCGACGAGATCGACGACTCCTGGGATGAGCCGACCATTGTCGAGGCCCTCACGTCGGTGAAAGGGATCGGGGTCTGGACGGCCGAGATGTTTCTGATCTTTGTGCTCAACCGGCCCGACGTGCTGCCCGCCAGCGATCTGGGCATCCGGGCCGGCCTCAAGGATCGGCACGGGCTCGTGGAGCTGCCCAAGCCGCGTGAGTGTTGCGCTCTGGCCGAACTTTGGCGGCCCTACCGCACGATCGCGAGCTGGTATATCTGGCGCAGGGTTCAACACAGCACGGCTTGCCGCGGTCACTGATGTCGCCGAAGAAGGCGCATCGCCGAAGCGGAAGCGCAAGTCTCTCTGAGACCTTACCATCAACCCTCGGGAAACAAACCGAACCAAACCATGACATTCGACCTGGTCTTGAAGGGCGGCTGGGTGATCGACGGCTCGGGAGGGCCGCCATTCCGGGCCGACGTCGGCGTGATCGATACCATGGTCGGCGAGGTCGCGCGGCTCGATGGCGCTGTAGCGCCGCGGGTGATCGACGTGTCGGGCCGGTACGTCGTCCCCGGCTTCATCGATGCCCATGTTCATGGCGACCTGATGCTGCTGGCCGATCCGATCCACTTACCCGCATTGCGCCAGGGAGTGACAACCTATCTCATTGGCCAGGACGGCAGTTCGTTCGCGCCGGCTTCGCCGGCCACGCTCGACTACATGCGGCGCTATACTACCGGGTTCAACGGCGATCCGCCCGGGCTCGATCATGAATGGCGGACGATCGACGACTATCTGAGGCGGTTCGACCGCCGGGTGGCGATCAATGTGGCCTATCTGATCCCGAACGGAAACATCCGGATGGAAGTCATGGGGCTTGACCCTCGCCCCGCCTCCGTTGACGAGATTGCCGCCATGCAGAAGCTGGTGCGCGAGGGGATGGACGCCGGCGCGATCGGGCTTTCGACCGGCCTGGATTACATTCCGAGCCGGTATGCCGACGCACGCGAGATCGCCGCCTTGTGCGAGCCGGTCGCGTCGGAAAATGGTGTTTACGTCACCCACATGCGGGGCTACGCGCGCAATGCCGCAGCCGGCATGAACGAGGTCTACGAGATTGCACGATCGAGCGGAGTTGCCGCTCATGTCTCGCATTACAACGGCAAGGCCGACCTCCTGATTCCCTTGATGGACGAAGGCCGCGCGCTGGGCCTCGACCTGACGTATGACTCTTACCCGTACCTGGCAGGAAGCACAATTCTGGGGATGATCGCCTTACCCCCGTGGGTTCAGGAGCAGGGAGTGGAAGCCACGCTCAATCGCCTGCGAGTTCCGGCCGTCCGGAGCCGGCTCAAATCGGAATGGTTCGCGTCCGTGCTGCCTTACCCTCTGGAAACCGTGACGATCGCCATGGCGGCTCATCCCGACTGGCGGTGGGCTGAAGGACAAACCGTCACGGCGGGCGCCGAACAGGCGCGGCTCGATCCGGGCGAGTTCGTCTGTGAGATTCTGCTGGCGTCGGAAATGGCGGTCGGGGTCGTCGTCTTCCGCCCCAACGACCGGACCGAGGCCGATGTTCGGGCGATCCTCCGTCATCCGGCGCACATGGCGGGCTCCGACGGCATTTTCTGCGGCGCCTTTCCCCACCCGCGCGGCTGGGGGGCCTTTGCCCGCTATCTGGGTTACCACACGCGCGAGCTCGGCGATTACTCCTGGCCTGAGGCGGTGGCCCATCTATCGTGTCACGCGGCTCGGCGATTTCGCCTGACCGACCGGGGCTTGCTCCGGCCAGGATTTGCCGCCGACATCGTCGTCTTCGACCCAGCCACGGTCACCGCCCGGTCAACCTACGCCGCTGGCCGATCACTGGCCGACGGGGTTGACCATGTCCTGGTCAATGGCACCCTGGTTCTGGAAAACGGCAAGCCGACGGGAGCAACGCCCGGCCGCGCGCTGCGGCGGGCGTAGAATCTCATGTTGTGTCGAAATTTGCTCGAAAGTCAGCCTCTCGTTCGCATCCACGACAGCCTCCTCGGGTCAAGTGGCCACGAACCAACCTAGCCGATCACCTCCAGCTTGGGCATCTTGGGCGTCTTGATGTTCTGGATGCTAATCTGAGCGGCGAGCTGTTCGACGACGCCGAGCAAGTAGGGCCGGGCGGGTGACCCGTTTTGCAGTGCCTGCTCGATCTTGCCCTCGTCGCCGACTTCGCGGAGGAAGATGTTCAGCGGCACTTCGCCCAGGAATGGGACGCCCATCTGCTCGGCCTTGCGCTTGGCGCCGCCGCGGCCGAAGATGTAGACCCGCTCGTCGCCGGGAGTGTCGAAGAAGCCCTTGGAGTCGATAAGCTTGTGTGCCGAGGGGCCGCCGCGATCGCGAAGGTAGGCGACAACATCGAAGAACGACATGTTTTCGACCATGCCCAGCACCGGCACCTTGAGTGTACGGAACATCGTGATGGCGCGGGTCGCGTCGAGCAGGGCCACTTCCTGGGGCGTGCAGACCACGACCGCGCCGGTCAGAGGCAACGATTGACATAGAGTCAGGGGTACGTCGCCGGTTCCGGGGGGCAAGTCGATCACCAGATAGTCGAGCGGCCCCCAATCGACCTGGCGGAGGAACTGCTGGATGATCCCGTGGAGCATCGGCCCGCGCATGATGACAGCGCGCTCGGGCTCGAGCAAGAAGCCCATCGACATCAGCTTCAGTCCGCCGGTCTCGATCGGCTGGATCCGCTCGCCGCGCGCCATCGGCCGGCCTGATGCTCCGACCAGGTGGGGGATTGAGGGACCGTAGACGTCGGCATCCATCAACCCGACGCTGGCGCCATAGGCCCGCAGTCCATACGCGATGGCCGCAGCCATGGTCGATTTACCGACCCCACCCTTACCCGAGCCGATCGCAATCACGTTCTTGATGCCGGGAATATCCCCCGACTCCATGATGCCCTTGCCGCGCACCTCGGCGCTCATGGTGATCTGAAGGTTCCACTCGCCTGCGAGCCGGCTTTGCAGGGCATTGCGCACGTCGCGCTCGATCTGGGCCTTGAGAGGACAGGCGGGAGTGGTCAGGTTGACCGTCAGCGAGACCGTACCGTCATTGATCCGAATGTCCTTGATCATGCCCAGGTCGACCAGGTCGCGACCAAGGTCCGGGTCCTTGACTCCTTTCAATGCGTCGAGTACGTCTCGTTCCGTAAGCGTCGAATTTGTCTTGCCGAACATCAGCGAGGATCCTTTTGGGTCATACTTGCCCTGGCGGGGTCGGCGAGATAGGGCGCCAGCCAACTCCAGGGCTCCGATTCGGGATCAGGGGTCAGGGCTTTCGACCACCCACGGTGCTCGATCCGCCTTTGGGCCAGCTTGACCCAGCGGCGCAAGAGCGAGGCGACTTCCGGAGGGGGTGCGAAGCCGGGAATCACGTGCGTGGCGCCCAGTTCGCGCGCCAGGCCGGCAGCCTCTTGGTGAACTTCCGGGTCGAGTACCAGAATGCGTGCGTCCGACGCCCGGTGCAGAATTGCCCGGAGGCCGAGCAATCCCGCCGAGGGCCGCGATCCGAGATCGATCAGCACGACGGGAGAAGCCATTCCGGCTAGCACCGGATCCAGGTCCGCGATCGAGCGGGTCTCAAACCAGCGGATGGGCAGGTCGTACAGCCGGGGGCGTAGCTGTCGCGCCCAGTTCCCCAGCCGTTCATGCAGAATCACCGCGATGCGCGTCAAAGCTTGTCCTCTCGACCGCCCTGATCACAAGCAGAGTAGCTCCGAGATCGATCACGAGGGTTCATTGTATCTCCCAACCGGCGTTGCTTCGAGAGCTGGCGACTGGCCTCGCACAACCGGCGCGCTTGAATCGCAGGTCGCTCGCAGAGTAGAATTTAGAGCTGACGGCAGTAATGATCAAGGCGAACAATGGCAGTGAGAACACGATAGTTCCCTCGCGGACCGCCGGAACCAGCCGCGCGGTGCGGGTCCAGGTTGTTCCTGGTGCAACTATCAGACTGGGCTAGCACAGCGCGAGCCCGCGAGGTCGGTCGGACGATGCCCAAACGCGATTACTACGAAGTCCTGGGAGTCGCCCGCGATGCGACGCCGGACGCCATCAAGAAGGCATATCGCGGCCTGGCGCGAAAGTTCCATCCCGACGTGAATCCCGGGGACAAGACGGCGGAATCGCGCTTCAAGGAAGTGCAGCAGGCCTATGATGTGCTGTCGGACCAGGAAAAGCGAGCGCGATATGACCAGTTCGGTCACGCGGCGTTCGATGGCATGGCGGCGGCGGCACCAAGACCGGGCGCCTCGCAATGGACGGGCCGTTTCGGCGAGCCAGGCTACGAAACCATCGACTTGTCCGACCTGTTCGGCAATCTGGGCGGAGGCGCCCATGGTGAGACCGCCGGCGGGGGGATCTTCGAAGATCTGCTCGGCCGGGTGCGAACCGGCCGCTCCGGGCAGAAGCGCGCCGCCGGCCGCGGGCTGGAAGCCAATCTCAGCATTCCGTTCTTGACGGCCGTCCGCGGTGGCGAGACGACGATCCAGGTCCAGCGCGGATCGGCGAAGTCGGAGAGCCTGGTGGTCAAGATCCCACCGGGCATCGATACCGGCGCCAAGCTCCGTCTCAAGGGCCAGGGTGAGCCTGGAACCAAAAGCTCGCCTCCGGGTGATATGACAATCACGGTCCAGGTGGAACCCCATCCTTACTTCACACGCGAGGGACGCAACCTTTCGGTGGAAGTGCCGCTCAACGTGTCCGAGGCCATCCTCGGCGCCAGGATTGACGTTCCCACCCTGAATGGTATGAAGTCGCTAACGATACCGCCTGGCAGTTCCAGCGGCCAGAAGCTGCGGCTCAAGGGGCAAGGGATCCCCGCCTCCGCCGGTAAGCCGGAGGGGGACCTCTATGTCGTCCTCAAGGTCGTCGTTCCCAAGACAGCCGACGCCACGAGCCGGCGGCTGATCCAGGAATTCGCCGAGCGCAATCCCTCCAATCCACGGACTGGACTGTGGTGATGCATTGATCGAGGTTGATAAGTCGCACCCCGATATCCGAGATCCATAAAGTCGTGCAAGGCGATCTGGTTTCGAGCAAGGAGGGCGCTCCGGGCACCGAACCGCGCCGCAGCCGGCTGCGTCAGATTCTCGACGAGCAGCCCCAGGCGCGCGCTCGGGTCGGCGGCGCCGTCGCCGTCTTGCTCGGCACAAGCTTGGTCGCCCTGGCCGCGATTGGAGCACTCGTCATCTGGCACTTGATCCGGCGTGGCCGGTTGATCCGGGAGCGATTGAATCCGCCCCGCAAGGTCTCGCTGCTCGAAATACCCGCTGACGACGATGATCCACCATCATGAACGCCCGGCAGACCTTCCGCCCGCATGAACGAATCAAGCATCCGGACGATTTCCGGCGGGCCTTCGAGCGGCGGCGCTCGGAATCAGATGGTATCCTGGTGGTTTATGGGGTCGAGAATGGCCGCGATCATCCGCGCTTGGGGATCTCCGTCTCCCGGAAGAAAATCCGCGACGCGACCGTGCGCAACCGGGTCAAGCGTCTGATCCGCGAGGCATTCCGCCTGAGCAAGGCCGAACTGCCGCCGGGCGTCGATCTGATTGTACTGCCGCGCAATGATAAGCTCCACTTGAGCGCCGTCCGTCAGTCGCTAACGGCCCTGGCTCGGGCCGTCGCTCGACGGCTCAAGGTTCCTTCATCCTCCGGGAAGTTTCCGTGACGACCGCCATCACGATGCTCCGGTCGGTGCTGCATTGGCCCCGCCGCCTGGCGATCGGGATACTGATCGGGGCAATTCGGATCTACCAGCTCACGCTGAGCCCTCTCCTGGGCCCAGCGTGCC
The DNA here is from genome assembly GCA_963823675.1 of uncultured Isosphaeraceae bacterium. GTDB lineage: Bacteria > Planctomycetota > Planctomycetia > Isosphaerales > Isosphaeraceae > CAWGMT01. The sequence goes on from CAWGMT010000028.1 coordinate 152,265, forward strand.
GGTTCGAGCCGACGTGCAGCCGATATATGGTCGAAGCGCTGCGGAAATACGGCCTTTTCAAGGGCCTGGCCAAGGGCTTGTATCGACTGGCGCGGTGTAACCCCTGGAGCCCGGGCGGTCACGATCCGCCCTGAGCGCTTGTCGTATCATCCCGGCGGGCGAAATCAACGTTGGCTTTGGTTTCGACGCTCTTTGCCAGTTGGCGGGCGCTCCGGTGCTGTAATTCAGACGTAAGCGGTCCAGGCAGCGCGAAGCCCTCAAGGCCCGACGGACCGGCCGCGGGCCTAACTTCGCTGATTCCTTGATCTTGCGATCTTCTCGGGGCATGGCAGTCAATGAGAGCCGATGAGAGGATTCCGGGTTTTTTTTCGTTTTGCCCCGCCCACGGTTGACGCCCCGGGCTCAGGTGCTGGCCGGCATGCCCTCGAACGGCAAGGAAGTGGGGATTGCATCTAAATCCGGTCTTAGCGATTGGGCGCGTCGTATGGGCTGCGCAGGTAACCCCGGCGCTCATCGGTTTGGGCGCCAATAGATGCCATAGATGCCACGGCCCGCGCACGACATCTATGAGATCTATTGAGCCGATGTGGCATCTATGGGCCCGGGGGTGACATCTGGAACCGCGTCAGGTCTCGGAAGCATTTCACCTGGCGATTTCGCTCTTCAAACCGGCTGAAATTGGGGTCGGGTGAGAGGTCCGGACCGCGCAGGATGCCGCAAGCGATGCCGATTGAGAAAACGAGGGGAAGCACGCTGGGAGGGGCTGCGTCGCCGCCGGGGGCGTCCTACGCCCGCCTGCGGCCCCGGCGTCTTACGTCTGAATTGCAGCGCTCCGGTCTTGGAACAGCCCAAAGAGTGCGAGTGCGACGGCCGTGGCACGCGCGACCGCCTGGAGGAACTGGTTCCGGGAGCGCCCGTTTTTTGGGTCGTTCGTCAGGGCGAATCCTGGGCTTGCCTCGCGGTTGCCTGGCCAGCATCGCTTAACGCGAGAGCGGCCCGCCCCGCAGCCAAGGCGCAACGGAGGAGCGGGCCTTGAAAAAAGCCAACCCTCTTGACAGACACGTTAGTTGTATATACAATCTAGATATGGGACGACAGACGTCGAAATGCGAATCGGCTGATCGGATGGCGCGCGAGTGCATCGCGGTGCGGGTCCGTTTGATCAATCGGGTGATCACGGCTCTGTACGACGAGGCCCTCCGACCGTTCGGGCTTCGGATCAGCCAGGCGAACATCCTCGCGGCGGTCGCCCACATGGGCGAGGCTCGCCCCGCCCTTGTCTCCCGGGTGCTGCGGATCGAGAAGTCGACCCTCAGCCGGGACGTGGAACTCATGAAGCAGAAGGGCTGGTTGGAGTCGGATCCGCCGGCCGGTGGCCGGTAACCAGATGATCCGGCTTACCCCCGGGGGACGAAACTCCTCGACAAGATCCAGCCCTCCTGGGAAAAGGCACAAGAAGAGGCAAAGCTGCTGATCGGCGATGACGGTGAGGCAGCTCTCCGCCAGATGGCCTCACGGCTTGGATTCGGAGAGCCAGCTTCCTGAGGTACCGGTCAGTCGGCGCGAGGAAAAACGTGTGCGTGTGTTGTATATACAACTTAGTTTCCTTCCGATCTGGGCTTGTATTCTGGGCATCAGGGTCGGTCCGGAGACCGCGTGACGGGGATTCGAACAAGGAGATGACGATGCCAAAACTCGACGAACATCCGACCGTGATCCGGCACCGGCAGAGTCCAGCAAGAAGCGCGGCCGAAGGTTCTGGACGCCGAGCGGCTCCGCCGCCTCTGCCTCGACGCGGGGGCCGACGACGTGGGGTTCGTGTCGATCGGGCGACCCGAGCTCGACGACCAGCGGGAGGACATCCTGCGCCTGTTCCCCTGGACCAAGGGGCTGATGAGCATCGTCTGCCGGATGAACCGGGAGCCGATCCGCAGCCCGGCCCGCTCGGTCGCCAACCTCGAGTTCCACCACACGGGCGAGCGGATCAACGAGGTCGCCCGCACGATCGTCGCCGCCCTCGAGGCCGAAGGGCACCGGGCGGTCAACCCGGCGATGGGCTTCCCGATGGAGATGGACCGCGTCCCCGGGCAAGATCTGGGTGGTCGCCCACAAGCCGGTCGCCGTGGCGGCGGGGCTCGGGCAGATGGGCATCCACCGCAACGTCATCCACCCGAAGTTCGGCAACTTCATCCTGCTGGACACGGTCCTGGTCGACGCCGAGATCTCCGAAGAAGGCTCGCGGCTCGACTACAACCCGTGCCTGGAGTGCAAGCTCTGCGTGGCGGCGTGTCCCGTGGGAGCGATCGGCGCCGACGGGCATTTCGACTTCTCGGCCTGCTACACGCACAACTACCGGGAGTTCCTGGGCGGGTTCGGCGACTGGGTCGAGAACGGTCGCCGAGAGCCGGGACGCCCTCGATTACCGCCGCCGGGTCAGCGACAGCGAGACGGCTTCGATGTGGCAGAGCCTCGGCTTCGGCCCGAACTACAAGGCGGCGTACTGCCTGGCGGTCTGCCCGGCGGGCGAGGACGTGATCGGCCCCTTCCTCGAGGACCGCAAGGGATTCCTCGAGGACGTGGTCAACCCGTTGCAGGAGAAGGAGGAGACGCTCTACGTGGTTCCCGGCTCGGATGCCCAGGCCCATGCGGCGAAGCGGTTCCCGCACAAGAAGACCAAGCCGGTCGGCAACGGGCTGCGGCCCGGCTCGATTCGCGGCTTCCTGGCGAGCATGCCGCTCGTCTTCCAGCGGCACCAGTCCGAGGGGCTGTCGGCGACCTACCACTTCACGTTCACGGGCCAAGAGCCCGCCCTCGCGACCGTCGTGATCCGGGACAAGACGATCCGGGTCGAGCACGGGCACGTGGGCTCGCCGGACCTGCGCGTGACGGCCGACAGTCAGGCGTGGCTGGGCTTCCTGCGGAAGGAGCGGAGCCTCGTCTGGGCGCTGCTGACGGCGGAAGATCCGCCTCAAGGGGTCGCCCCGCTTGCTCGTCGCCTTCGGCAAGTGCTTCCCGTCCTGAACACGCTCCGCACTCATCGGACTCTGGCCATCTTACAAGCGGAGAGGGAGGGATTCGAACCCTCGGTGCAGTTTGACCCGCACACGGCATTTCCAGTGCCGCACAATCGACCACTCTGTCACCTCTCC